>NZ_SSOA01000034.1 GCF_004801395.1 Gillisella terrae | reverse complement strand
TCCTCACATGTCTGCGCACCACAGAGACTTGCCAGAAGTGCAATGAACAGAAGCTCATAGAGGTCATGCCGCGCATCCGCTGCCCGTCGATCCACTATATCCCCAAAACACTCGATAAACCGTTCCAATCCGTGATCCTCCCCCTTGTGGGCAGGCGAATCGCATATGGAGCTGCATGTTTGGCGCGATATTGTTGTTGCCAGCAGCCCACTTTTGGATTCTTGAGATGATCCACCCGTTATGGAGAGGATCACGGATTGGAACGGTTTATCGAGGTTACTCACCCGTCTGCCACTCACCCCGAAGGATGCGTTCGACTTGCATGTGTTAAGCCTGCCGCCAGCGTTCGTTCTGAGCCAGGATCAAACTCTCAAGTTGAGAATTCAATCTAGACTAATCACTGTATGTTCTGAATCGACGAGAACTCACTCGATCAGTTACTCACCCGTCTGCCACTCACCCCGAAGGATGCGTTCGACTTGCATGTGTTAAGCCTGCCGCCAGCGTTCGTTCTGAGCCAGGATCAAACTCTCAAGTTGAGAATTCAATCTAGACTAATCACTATGTTCTGAATCGACGAGAACTCACTCGATCAAATGATCGAGTGAGTTCTCGTCGATTCAGAACATACAGTGATTAGTCTAGATTGAATTCTCAACTTGAGAGTTTGATCCTGGCTCAGAACGAACGCTGGCGGCAGGCTTAACACATGCAAGTCGAACGCCCCGCAAGGGGAGTGGCAGACGGGTGAGTAACGCATGGCGGGGTGGCTGCACCCGTTCCCATTCCGAACACGGCCGTGAAACGCCCCTGCGCCAATGGTACTTCGTCTTAAGACGCGGGAGAGTAGGTCGCTGCCAGGTCTGCTAAAGGCAATCGTTGATACAAACACATCAAAACAATCTTCTCACACAAACATCGGCCCCCAGCCATCTCCCCCACAAGGAGGGAGATCGCATAGGCGCTCCCGCTGGTTTTTAACAATGAACCTGTGATTTCCGACACATACAGCGTCCTTTGTGCGTTTTATAAAACGCACAAAGGACGCTGTAACACTTTAAATATGCTGCATAATTTTCACCTTAAATCGATTAGGATTTTCCTCACATGTCTGCGCACCACAGAGACTTGCCAGAAGTGCAATGAACAGAAGCTCATAGAGGTCATGCCGCGCATTCGCTGCCCGTGGATCCTCTATATCCCCAAAACACTCGATAAACCGTTCCATCCGTGATCCTCTCCATAACGGGTGGATCATCTCAAGAATCCAAAAGTGGGCTGCTGGCAACAACAATATCGCGCTCTGCGCACCACAGAGACTTGCCAGAAGTGCAATGAACAGAAGCTCATAGAGGTCATGCCGCGCATTCGCTGCCCGTGGATCCTCTATATCCCCAAAACACTCGATAAACCGTTCCAATCCGTGATCCTCTCCATAACGGGTGGATCATCTCAAGAATCCAAAAGTGGGCTGCTGGCAACAACAATATCGCGCCAAACATGCAGGCTGATAGAAGACAATGACGGTCACGTTTTGATATGAGAACACCAGATTGAACTGTTGTTGGATTGCAGTGATGCGGTTTGATGATGTTTGGTTTGATCGAGTGAGTTCTCGTCGATTCAGAACATACAGTGATTAGTCTAGATTGAATTCTCAACTTGAGAGTTTGATCCTGGCTCAGAACGAACGCTGGCGGCAGGCTTAACACATGCAAGTCGAACGCAACGCGGGCTCATCATACCCCGATAAATCTTTCCCCTTACGGGCGTATACGGTATTACTTCCAGTTTCCCAGAGCTATTCCGTAGGGTACGGTAGATTCCCACGCGTTACTCACCCGTCTGCCACTCACCCCGAAGGATGCGTTCGACTTGCATGTGTTAAGCCTGCCGCCAGCGTTCGTTCTGAGCCAGGATCAAACTCTCAAGTTGAGAATTCAATCTAGACTAATCACTCCAGCCATGATGGTATCGGCCTTTGCCGCACAAACGCGAATGACATTGGCCAACCTGCCGGTGGTTGGGGGGAATGAACGCGACGCCGTGCTCTATCTGATCGACATGATCAGCCTGAAGGGCGCAAGGGCGAAATCATGACCCGCACGGCGAGTGTGGTTGCTGCCGAACGACTGGAAACGTGCTTCCCGGGCCTGAAGGCGATTGGCCGCATCACGCTGACAAGCGAAAAAGGCAGAGCCGACGAAAATGACAATCGCTTGTTTCAATTATAAAAGTCCCCGTCGTTTCCGCGATTGTCAAATCATATTTCTGACGAACCGGCAAGGTCCAGATCGTTTCAATGCCGGGTTTTACACCTGCTGCGGATGCCGCGCCTGCACCAACACGGCACACGTGCGCACCCGACAGCATAAGGCCCACCAGACGATATTTTTTCAGGATTGGCACAGATCTATTACAGTTCTATTAAAGTTTAACCGCGTGAAGAGACGTGCTCAAAAATAGGCCGTATAGCCCGGAATGCCCAGCAAGGCTGCACCCGATGAAATGATCGTGATCGTGCCGCGCCCGGCTGCGATCATCGATGGGTAGACCGCCCGGATGGCATTGCTCACTCCAATCAGATTTGTATGGATCTGCACATCAAAATCCGCACCGCTTTGATCGGCAAAATTGCCGGGGATAATCATGCCAGCCGAGGCAATCAATGTATCAATGGCACCATGGATGGCAACGCATTCCATGACCGCAGTGTTGATGGTATCGGCCTTTGCCGCACAAACGCGAATGACATTGGCCAACCTGCCGGTGGTTGGGGGGAATGAACGCGACGCCGTGCTCTATCTGATCGACATGATCAGCCTGAAGGGCGCAACCGTGACGGCGGACGCCCTGCATGCCCATGACGAGATGGCGCTGGCGATCCTTGACAAACAGGGCCATTACGCGCTTCGACTGAAGGAAAATCAGCCTATCCTGCATGAAGCCGCCTCGCTCACGCTCCAACAGATGATGGTATCGGCCTTTGCCGCACAAACGCGAATGACATTGGCCAACCTGCCGGTGGTTGGGGGGAATGAACGCGACGCCGTGCTCTATCTGATCGACATGATCAGCCTGAAGGGCGCAACCGTGACAGCGGACGCCCTGCATGCCCATGACGAGATGGCGCTGGCGATCCTTGACAAACAGGGCCATTACGCGCTTCGACTGAAGGAAAATCAGCCTATCCTGCATGAAGCCGCCTCGCTCACGCTCCAACAGACCTTTGTGCGTTTTATAAAACGCACAAAGGACGCTGTAACACTTTAAATATGCTGCATAATTTTCACCTTAAATCGATTAGGATTTAAGGAATTATGCAGTAGGACGTATGCTGTTGAGCAATAGGGTTGCTTTTTGTCGATCTCCCCCTTGTGGGCAGGCGAATCGCATATGGAGCTGCATGTTTGGCGCGATATTGTTGTTGCCAGCAGCCCACTTTTGGATTCTTGAGATGATCCACCCGTTATGGAGAGGATCACGGATTGGAACCGTGAAACGCCCCTGCGCCAATGGTACTTCGTCTTAAGACGCGGGAGAGTAGGTCGCTGCCAGGTCTGCTAAAGGCAATCGTTGATACAAACACATCAAAACAATCTTCTCACACAAACATCGGCCCTGCCGAAGTCATCATGGGTCGCATTCGCGGCCCTTTTGCATTCAAGCATAACGCGGGGTGGAGCAGCCCCGTCCGATCACAGGAAGCATCGCTTCCGAGAACGGACAAAACAAATAAACGACCGGGCTTCCGCCCAACGTCAGATAACAATAAACGAAGTACCATTGGCGCAGGGGCGTTTCACGGCCGTGTTCGGAATGGGAACGGGTGCAGCCACCCCGCCATGACCACCAGGTCGGCTAAGGGCAATGTTGATGAGAAGCTGGATTTTGTAACACGTCTTGTCTTCTGTTTTGTCAGAAGAGATGGCTCATCTTTGATGAGCATAATCAATGAGAACAATTAAGCCGATCGAGCTATTAGTAACGGTAAGCTTCATGCATTGCTGCACTTCCACACCCGTCCTATCAACGTGGTCGTCTTCCACGGCTCTGATAGGGAAAACATTCCGCCTGGGGAGTACGGTCGCAAGATTAAAACTCAAAGGAATTGACGGGGGCCCGCACAAGCGGTGGAGCATGTGGTTTAATTCGAAGCAACGCGCAGAACCTTACCAGCTCTTGACATCCTACGCCCGCTACAGAGATGTAGTTTTCCCTTCGGGGACGTAGAGACAGGTGCTGCATGGCTGTCGTCAGCTCGTGTCGTGAGATGTTGGGTTAAGTCCCGCAACGAGCGCAACCCTCGCCCTTAGTTGCCAGCATTCGGTTGGGCACTCTAAGGGGACTGCCGGTGATATCACCGGCAGTCCCCTTAGAGTGCCCAACCGAATGCTGGCAACTAAGGGCGAGGGTTGCGCTCGTTGCGGGACTTAACCCAACATCTCACGACACGAGCTGACGACAGCCATGCAGCACCTGTCTCCATGTCCCCGAAGGGAAAGGTAAATCTCTCTACCGGTCATGGGATGTCAAGAGCTGGTAAGGTTCTGCGCGTTGCTTCGAATTAAACCACATGCTCCACCGCTTGTGCGGGCCCCCGTCAATTCCTTTGAGTTTTAATCTTGCGACCGTACTCCCCAGGCGGAATGTTAAATGCGCGTGCTTCAACGCGAAATCGACAGCAAGCAAAGCCAGCTCGATGAGCTCAAACAACGCCTCGCCGGTCAGCAGAGCGAAACCAAAAACCTCGCCTCCATCTCGCAAGACCTCTCCCAGCTGCAACTGGCCCAAAGCCTCGCCCAACAACAGTTCGCAGCCGCCGTCAAATCCTTCGAACAAATCCAGTTCGTCAGCAAACAGCAGCTCCTCTACCTCGACAGCTTCCTGCCCCCGCAGCTCCCAGACGAAGCCCAATACCCAAAACGCCCCCTCTGGATCGTCCTGACAATCCTCGCAAGCACCGCCATCTGGGCTATAACCCTCGGTGCCC
>NZ_SSOA01000033.1 GCF_004801395.1 Gillisella terrae | reverse complement strand
AACGCGGGCTCATCATACCCCGATAAATCTTTCCCCTTACGGGCGTATACGGTATTACTTCCAGTTTCCCAGAGCTATTCCGTAGGGTACGGTAGATTCCCACGCGTTACTCACCCGTCTGCCACTCCCCTTGCGGGGCGTTCGACTTGCATGTGTTAAGCCTGCCGCCAGCGTTCGTTCTGAGCCAGGATCAAACTCTCAAGTTGAGAATTCAATCTAGACTAATCACTATGTTCTGAATCGACGAGAACTCACTCGATCAAACCAAACATCATCAAACCGCATCACTGCAATCCAACAACAGTTCAATCTGGTGTTCTCATATCAAAACGTGACCGTCATTGTCTTCTATCAGCGAAAGCATCTCTGCTCCCACCAACGCAAAACCGCCGTCCACGTTTCTCTTTCTTCTCATCTTCAATTGTCAAA
>NZ_SSOA01000032.1 GCF_004801395.1 Gillisella terrae | reverse complement strand
CAAAATCCGCACCGCTTTGATCGGCAAAATTGCCGGGGATAATCATGCCAGCCGAGGCAATCAATGTATCAATGGCACCATGGATGGCAACGCATTCCATGACCGCAGTGTGTAGCGCCGCACCATCGGTGACGTCGGCAGCTTGGGTGTGAACCGGGCGGCTGTTCGGATATTGGCTTTGCAAGGTGCGCTTTGCCGCGTCCAGCTTGTCTTGGTCGCGTGCCAGCAAGCTGACGCTATCGCCCCGCTGCACCAAAAGACCTGCAATGTGCAGCCCTATGCCGCTGGAGCCTCCGGTGATCATGATATGCGCCATATCAACAAGCCTTGCGATGATTTGATCCGCCAGTCGGGCGTGGCGGATGCGATGGTTTGGGGTGTTTGAGCACGTCTCTTCACGCGGTTAAACTTTAATAGAACTGTAATAGATC
>NZ_SSOA01000031.1 GCF_004801395.1 Gillisella terrae | reverse complement strand
CGGTTCTGCTCAAGGATATCATCGAAAATCCCAAGGAAAACATTCCGGTCCAGCCCAAGGACCAGATCTATGTCTACCGCGATCCGCAGACCTTCACCATTCTCGGCTCTGTCAAACAGGCCAAGCGCGTCGAGTTTGGCGCAAGCGATGTCAACCTGCTCGAAGCCATTGCCCTCGCTGGCGGCGCAGACAGCGCATCCGTCAACATGAAGGGCTACTTCGTCTTCCGCTTCGAAGAGCCCGAAGTCCTCATGGATCTCGTCGGCCCCGCCCGCGTCAAGCAACTCCTCGCCAACGGCATGCAGCCCGACAAGGACGGAAAATACCCCGTCGTCTATCGCCTCAGCATGGAAAAAGCTGACAGCCTCCTCATCGGACAGACATTCGAAGTCAAAAACCGCGACGTCATCTATGCGTCCCGTCACCCATCCGTCGACTTCTCAAAGTTCATAAACATCGTCGCAAGCCCCGTCGGTATCGTCGCAG
>NZ_SSOA01000030.1 GCF_004801395.1 Gillisella terrae | reverse complement strand
CTTTCTGGATGCATGGTGGCAATGTTGAGTGCGAGCCGTCGCATGATGGCAAGGTTTTGGGGCGCATTGTTCTTTCGTGAGCGCCCCGCATCTTCGGCAAAGACGGTATCAAGAACCCAGTGCAGGTTGTTTTCGATGGCCCAATGGCTGCGGGTGATATCGAGGAGTTCATCCGCGCTAAAGACCTTGGAGAGAAGGTAGAGCCGTTCGTCGGCTCTGCCTTTTTCGCTTGTCAGCGTGATGCGGCCAATCGCCTTCAGGCCCGGGAAGCACGTTTCCAGTCGTTCGGCAGCAACCACACTCGCCGTGCGGGTCATGATTTCGCCCTTGCGCCGTTCCTGTCGCTCTATCTCGCACACGGGTGTCTGTTGGAGCGTGAGCGAGGCGGCTTCATGCAGGATAGGCTGATTTTCCTTCAGTCGAAGCGCGTAATGGCCCTGTTTGTCAAGGATCGCCAGCGCCATCTCGTCATGGGCATGCAGGGCGTCCGC
>NZ_SSOA01000029.1 GCF_004801395.1 Gillisella terrae | reverse complement strand
TGGAACGGTTTATCGAGTGTTTTGGGGATATAGAGGATCCACGGGCAGCGAATGCGCGGCATGACCTCTATGAGCTTCTGTTCATTGCACTTCTGGCAAGTCTCTGTGGTGCGCAGACATGTGAGGACTTCTCCGTGTTCGGAGAATCCAGGCGCGAGCTTCTGTCTCGGTTCCTGGTGTTGCGCCACGGCATTGCGAGCCATGATACGTTCAGCCGGGTGTTTCGGTTGCTGGACCCGGTGGGCTTTGAACGCGCCTTTCGTGAGTTCATGTCGCGGTTCTACGAGGGGCTGTCCGGTGTCGTGGCGCTGGATGGCAAGGCCTTGAGGCGCGCTTATGACAAAGGCCGGTCGCATGCGCCAGCCATGATGGTATCGGCCTTTGCCGCACAAACGCGAATGACATTGGCCAACCTGCCGGTGGTTGGGGGGAATGAACGCGACGCCGTGCTCTATCTGATCGACATGATCAGCCTGAAGGGCGCAACCGTGAC
>NZ_SSOA01000028.1 GCF_004801395.1 Gillisella terrae | reverse complement strand
CCTGCGTAGCGTTATCGGGCTGTCAAATGGTGCCCGCGGATGGCCCCCTCGCAAGTGATATTGTTGGAGAAGCCGGACGCTCCGCTGCCCAGCAGAGCCGTGCCAGTGCAGAAGTGTTTGAGCTGATCGACGTTGATGCCAGAATGGCCAATGTCATCCATGCCTTCCAGGCCAGAAAGCTGCAAAGACGCTTCAAGGTCAGTGGCTCCACCGGTGTGCCGGTGATTGGCGTTGGCGATGCTCTCAAGGTGACGATTTTTGAGGCCAGTGCCGACGGCTTGTTCTCGACCGAAAACTCCAAGCAGGCAAGCATCGACATCGTGGTTCAGCCCAATGGCATGGCCTCCATTCCCTATGTTGGAACCGTGCGGCTGGTGGGCAAGACCCTTGAGCAGGTGCGCGAAACCATCAAATCCGCCCTCAAGAACAAGGCCGTCGAGCCCGATGTTCTGGTCAATCTGGTCTCCTCGTCCTCGCGCGATGTCACGGTGTCGGGTGCCGTTGCCCGCT
>NZ_SSOA01000027.1 GCF_004801395.1 Gillisella terrae | reverse complement strand
GACCTACTCTCCCGCGTCTTAAGACGAAGTACCATTGGCGCAGGGGCGTTTCACGGCCGTGTTCGGAATGGGAACGGGTGCAGCCACCCCGCCATGACCACCAGGTCGGCTAAGGGCAATGTTGATGCTCCGCATCAACATTGTTCCCTTTTCTTTGGCAAACCTTTCTTCTTCGCTAGACGCTCAGAAGGGTGCCAAAGGATCATACGGAACCGTATTGATGCTTTGCGTATTGAGAAGCTGGATTTTTTTGTGAACACGTTGTTTGTTTTCGTGGCACTGACGAGCTCCGCTCGCAAGGCCAAGGGCCGTCGCACCTGATGGTGCGGGCCGTCCGCAGCGAAGCAAGCTTTGCTTGCGACAGCGTCAGGACAAAACAGATGGCATCATCAAGCTTCGCTTGATGAGCATAATCAATGAGAACAATTAAGCCGATCGAGCTATTAGTAACGGTAAGCTTCATGCATTGCTGCACTTCCACACCCGTCCTATCAACGTGGTCGTCTTCCACGGCTCTGATAGGGAAT
>NZ_SSOA01000026.1 GCF_004801395.1 Gillisella terrae | reverse complement strand
AGAAGCGTGTTGATTTCCACGCCCTGTTTGGCGGGCCAAACGTCGATTGGGTCGCCCGCCTGCCAAGTGACGCCACCGAAGAAGACCTTCTGCGCCACTGGAACCGCATGGTTTCCGTTTCCGTCACCCCCTCAAGCGGCATCATCACCCTCAAGGTGCGCGCCTTTAGCCCCAATGACGCGCAAAGCCTTGCCAAAGACATTGTCAAAGCCGCTGAAACCGTGGTCAACAATGTCAATGACCGCATCTGGAGAGATGTTACCGCAACCGCCCAGCACAATCTCGATCACGCCCGCAATGAGCTGCAGACTGCCCGTGAAAAGCTCGCGCAAGCCCAAAACCACAATGGTGTGCTCTCGGTCGAGGGCAGCTCCGATGTCGTCACCAATCTGATCTCCTCGGTCGAGGGCGATCTGTTGAAACTGCAGCAGCGTTATCAGACGCAAATTTCCATGGTGTCGAAAAACGCCCCGCAAATGCGCGTGCTTCAACGCGAAATCGACAGCAAGCAAAGCCAGCTCGATGAGCTCAAACAACGCCTCGCCGGTCAGCAGAGCGAAACCAAAAACCTCGCCTCCATCTCGCAAG
>NZ_SSOA01000024.1:0-2500 GCF_004801395.1 Gillisella terrae | reverse complement strand
GATTTCGCGGAGAACCAGCTATTTCCGAGTTTGATTGGCCTTTCACCCCTAACCACAAGTCATCCCAATCTATTGCAACAGATGCGGGTTCGGTCCTCCAGTTGGTGTTACCCAACCTTCAACCTGCTCATGGTTAGATCACTCGGTTTCGGGTCTAATGCATCTAACTAAACGCCCTATTCAGACTCGCTTTCGCTGCGCCTACACCTACCGGCTTAAGCTTGCTAGATACACTAAGTCGTTGACCCATTATACAAAAGGTACGCCGTCAGGCTTTCGCCCTCCGACTGCTTGTAGGCATCCGGTTTCAGGTTCTATTTCACTCCCCTTGTCGGGGTGCTTTTCACCTTTCCCTCACGGTACTTGTTCGCTATCGGTCATGCACGAGTACTTAGGCTTGGAGAGTGGTCTCCCCATGTTCAGACAGGGTTTCACGTGCCCCGCCTTACTCTAGGACAATAAGGTTTCTACGCATACGGGGCTATCACCCACTATGGCAGCCTTTTCCAAAGCCTTCTGCTTTATGCCTTATTGCCACTGGCCTGGTCCGCGTTCGCTCGCCACTACTTGCGGAGTCTCGGTTGATGTCCTTTCCTGCAGGTACTTAGATGTTTCAGTTCCCTGCGTTCGCTTCTTACACCCTATGTATTCAGGGTAAGATACCTTATTAACAATGCTTAGAAACCCAAGCCGTCATCACTGACAGTTTGGATTTTCTAAGCATTTAAGGTGGGTTTCCCCATTCGGAAATCCATGGATCAAAGCTCATTCGCAGCTCCCCACGGCTTATCGCAGCGTATCACGTCCTTCATCGCCTGTGCATGCCAAGGCATCCACCAAATGCCCTTACGACACTTAATCGTTCTCATTGCCAATGCTCATCATCAAGCAGCCCAAAGGGCTGCAAAACCAATTACCTTTTACAATTGGTTCGTCATGATGCCATCAACGTGTTCGATCTGGTCACTTTATTGGAACTACGCCGAGCAGTTCACTTGTGCCAGATCATTAAGACCAGCTTCTCGAGATCAAATCCGGTACCGCGCGGTCAGGCAACGGTAATCCGATCGTGTGTCAGACAATGCATAAAGCATCGAACAACCCACAATCCAGAGCGACAAGCTTCCTTCCTACCTCCAACCCTTCCCCAAACTCCGGTCGGCTAGACCGTCATAAGGTTCATCAGGATTGGGCTCGGACGCCACAAGGTAAAAACCTCGCAACACCTGGAAGCCTCCAGATCAATCTTCTCTTCACAATGTACTAGAACAGGCAAACACTCATGTGAGCGTTGCAAACTTTTATTTTCTTCAAAAGATATCGTCACCCGAACACACGCAACGCAAACCGGACAACTCCAAACAGGTGCGGTAGCACCACGCGGAGCGCCCTCGCGGAGGGCGTCGCCACAGGCGACAACAGCCCGTGAGCGGTATCCAACATTTACGCAAGTAAATGGTGGAGCTTATCGGGATCGAACCGATGACCCCCTGCTTGCAAAGCAGGTGCTCTCCCAGCTGAGCTAAAGCCCCGAAACTCAAACCTAACCCGGCCAAATTCGCCAGAGCAAATGGTGGGCCCGGGTAGACTTGAACTACCGACCCCACGCTTATCAAGCGTGTGCTCTAACCAACTGAGCTACGGGCCCATCTCGCTGCTGAACATTTGCAAGCGGCTATTGCCACACGCAAACGACAAGAGCACGACAATCTCAAAGAGTTTTGGCAAACCTTTCTTGTTCCTACGAACAAGGGTGCCAAAATCAGATCATCAGGCCTTAGCAGTTCATCAGGCGCAAACCTTGCGCCATCAAATGGTTCGATATCTTTTTGAAGAAAGAGAAACGTAGACGGCGGATGCGTCCATACCGTGATCTGTAAACAGTATCCGGCGTATTTCGTTGCGATCGTGACCTGACTGGTCCGATCTATGTTCTAAAAAGCACGGGAAAGTTCATCCTGATCATGTCAGGCGTCTTACTATTCCACAGCTTCCTTAGAAAGGAGGTGATCCAGCCGCAGGTTCCCCTACGGCTACCTTGTTACGACTTCACCCCAGTCGCTGACCCTACCGTGGTTCGCTGCCTCCTTGCGGTTAGCGCACGACCTTCGGGTAAAACCAACTCCCATGGTGTGACGGGCGGTGTGTACAAGGCCCGGGAACGTATTCACCGCAGCATGCTGATCTGCGATTACTAGCGATTCCAACTTCATGCACTCGAGTTGCAGAGTGCAATCCGAACTGAGATGGCTTTTGGAGATTAGCTCGACCTCGCGGTCTCGCTGCCCACTGTCACCACCATTGTAGCACGTGTGTAGCCCAGCCCGTAAGGGCCATGAGGACTTGACGTCATCCCCACCTTCCTCTCGGCTTATCACCGGCAGTCCCCTTAGAGTGCCCAACCGAATGCTGGCAACTAAGGGCGAGGGTTGCGCTCGTTGCGGGACTTAACCCAACATCTCACGACACGAGCTGACGACAGCCATGCAGCACCTGTCTC
>NZ_SSOA01000023.1 GCF_004801395.1 Gillisella terrae | reverse complement strand
AATCTGATTGGAGTGAGCAATGCCATCCGGGCGGTCTACCCATCGATGATCGCAGCCGGGCGCGGCACGATCACGATCATTTCATCGGGTGCAGCCTTGCTGGGCATTCCGGGCTATACGGCCTATTGCGCCTCCAAATATGGCTTGCGTGGCCTGGCAACAGCCCTGCGGCTGGAGGCAAAGCCCAAAGGCGTATCTGTGTGCATCTGCTTTCCGCCCGATACCGATACACCGCAATTTCGCCAGGAAATTGCCCAGCGTGGCCCGGAAACCAAACGCTTTTTGGGGCCGCCAAAGCCATGGCCGGTCACCACGGTTGCTCACCGCATTGTGAAGGGCATGGATGCCGGTAAAAAAGAAGTATTTTTCGGCTTTGACATGCTGCTGCTCGATAAACTGGGGCCGATCATTCGCCCTGTTCTGGAAAAAGCCTACGAGAGACGCAGCAAGAAGAATGCGGGTATCGAAAAAGGACATTGAAGATGACGCGCCGCCTGCCTAAGAAGGGTCGCAGTCGCGGACCCTTTGGTTCGCACGCCCTCAATTTGCACACCCTCAACTTGAAAGTCCGCCTCCGGGTCTTTGGCAGGAAGTTTTGATGAATATTCCATTTTTGCAAGTGCGTCTCCTCGCAAAGCTCAAGGGCCTGTTTGCTGCAACCGAAGCACCCGAGGGGTTCTCGCAATATGAGATGCGCCTGCCGCAGCATCAAAACGCCATTGATGCCTTGCCCGGCTGGAACTCCTCCTTTCCGCAAGAGTTCAATCTGACGGCGGGCACCATTCCGCTGTTTGCCGATGGGCGGATATTCAAAGTGCTGGACGCCTTTGGCTCGATCGAGGGCAAAAACATTCTGGAAGTCGGCCCGCTCGAAGGCATGCACACCTATATTCTCAACCAGCGAAACCCGGCCTCGATTGACGCGATTGAGGCCAACAAACAGTGTTTCATGCGCTGTCTGGTTACCAAGGAAATCCTCAAGCTCGACCGCGCCGCCTTTTATCTGGGCGATATTCAAAACTGGCTGCAAGCATCCGATCGCATCTATGATCTGACGCTGGCCTCAGGCGTGCTCTATCACATGCCCGATCCGGGCGAGTTTCTGCGGCGGCTTTCCGCCCGCTCCCAGAGCCTGTTTTTATGGACGCACTATTATGATGAGCGCGTCATGCCCAAGGCCGATGTGCGCCACACGCCCTTTAGCGGCAATATGGATGTGCGCACCATTGCCGGCATGGATGTGCGCTATTTTGAGCGCAGCTATCAATTTGCCAATATGAGCGCTTCCTTTTGCGGCGGCATGAATGATCGGCACTACTGGATGCACCGGGAGGATATTTTGAAGCTTTTGGCCCATCTCGGCTATGACGACATTGTGGTGCAGGATGAGGAACCTCTGCACACCGGCGGCCCCTGCTTTTCTGTGTTTGCCAGACGCACGGTTTAAGACCTTTATAAACTGCGCGGTGCTGTATGGAGATGACGGCGTGTTGTTCAACATCGAATTCGACCACGGAGATGCGCTGGAAGGCTATCTGGTGCCCGATGGCTTCTCAGATCAGCCCTCCATCATCGTGCGGCGCGATGATGGCAGCGAGATCCTGCTGACGTGCGATCAGGAGCGGCCAGCGGTGGTGCAATCGGGCCGCCATGCAACGGGTCTCGTCGGCTTTCGCATCGACGCGACCATTATGCCGGATCTGGCCCTGCAAACCCGGCTGTTGATTTCGGACGCAAAATCCGGCCTTTTGATCTATCGGCGGCCCAGCGCCGACAATCCCTTGAACCTCAAACTGCTGCAATTGCAATTGACCCTGTTGCCCATGGTCAAGTTTGACCTGTTCTGCTCGGAGTTCTTTCAATTCTCGGTGTCGACCGTCGAGCGCTTTGGCCACGAAACCACGCTCCAGGCCTTTCATTTGAACAACACGCCCTCCATCTACATCAGCGGGCGCGTGCTGTTTCGCAATTATGAAGAGTTTCTCGACAAAGGCTTCAAGGTTGTCGCCAATATTCCAGACCCCTATTATGAGATGGCCACCCGGCTGTTTATGATCAAGCGCCTGTCGAAACACACATTTTCTTTCCTGGGCGAGCGGGACCGGATTTTGCTCTCGCCTGCGGTCGAATATTTTGCCGACATCAATCTTGGCGACAAAAAAGAGATCGCCCGCGCCTTGAAGAAAGCCCATGATCGCGTGGCCAATATCTTTCGATCGCCGATCACCCGGCAACTGGTTTGCACCCACCCGGAGCAAACCGTCACCCGCCGGGAAGTGGCACCCGCCATTGATGCGCTGTCGCGTTTTGCCGTGATTGGCTATGGCTATAACAACAATCATTTTCAAGACGAGGTTGGGGCCATGCTGGGTGTGCCCGGCCATGCTGTGCCGATCTTTCCCCAACAATCGGTGTTAAGTGATCTTGCCACAATCTTGCGCGATATTCCCGTCGCAGAAATGTGGCTGGAAGAGGATATCATCTTGGACTATTACGTCAGACAGGCCGTCGCACCCTATATCGCGCTTGATGGTTAGGTAAAACCTATGGTGACCTTGCACGTCAAAGACCGAACGAAGCAATCAGGCACGCGGGCAGATACGCGGGCAGGCACACTTGATGTCGAAGAGGCTCCATCGCGTGGCTTCTGGCTGCGGCCATACGCGCTGTTCAAGAGAACACCTGCAAAGATTGCGCAAGACGACGTGCTGGACCAGCTTGGCAGCGAATCCGGGTCTGAGGCCAAGGCTGGCGGCAAGCCACCATGGCTGCTGATCACCTTCCTGCTCATGGTGTTGCTGCCAGCGTTTGTCTGCTTCGTCTATTTTATCGCCATTGCCTCGGATCAATACACCGCTGAAGCCCGCTTTGCCGTGCGCTCGCTGTCCGACAGCGGCTTGGGCGAGAAGGTCGATACCGGCCTGATGAACATGCAGGCCGCCCCGCAGGACGCCTATGTGGTGACCAGCTTCATTCACTCCGCCGAAATTCTGCGACGCCTGAAAGGCGAGATCGATTACCGCGCCATCTTTACCGATCCGAACGCCGATTATCTGTCGCGCTTTGATCCCAAGGGTTCAGAAGAGGATTTTCTCAAATATTGGGATCAGCATGTCACCGCCTATATCGATGGACCCTCCGGCATTGTCACCCTGACGGTGCGCACCTTTCGCCCCGAAGATTCGGTCAAGCTTGCCAACGCCATCTTGCAGCAGAGCGAAAAGCTCGTCAACGAAATCACCCTGCGCGCCCGCGATGATCTGCTCGCCAGTTTTCGCTCAGAAGTGTCCCGCACCAAGGCCAATTATCTGGACGCTCTGAACGACTTCAACGGCTTTCAGCAAAAATCGGGCCTGCTGAGCCCCGAAGTGCAGGCCAAGCAGGCCGGCAAGCTGCTGACGGGGCTGGTTGCGCAAAAACTGGAGCTGGAAACCCGCCTGTTTGTGCTCAAAGAATCCGATGGCAGCGAGTCGCCGCGCTACAAGCAAATGCAGCGCGCCAAAGAAAGCCTCGATAGTCAGATTGAGGACATGCAGGCGCAATTGGTCGGATCGGGCAACAATTCGCTCGCCAATGTCATCGCCGGTTTCTCAAAGCTCGAAACCAACCGACAGGTCAGCGAAAAACTCTATGAGGCAGCAAGACGCAACTATGATCTGGCCTTTGCCGCCGTGTCGCGCAAAGCGCTCTACCTCACCGTTTTTGTGCCGCCAGCCCTGCCGCAGGATGCGCTCTATCCCAAGCGCATCGTCTCGCCGTTCCTGATCCTGCTGGGTCTGTTTGTCTTTTGGGCAACCCTTTGTCTGATCTGGGCCTCTGTTGAAGATCACATGTTGTGAGGTCCATGTGATAAAGTTCAACAACGTCTCAAAACATTTCAAAGCCAGACACCACAAGAAAATCATTCTCGATCAGGTCAATGTCGTGTTCGAGTCCGGCTATTCCTATGGCCTGCTCGGCGTCAACGGGGCTGGCAAGTCAACCAGTCTCAGCATGATTGCCGGAACACTTTTGCCCAATTCCGGCCGCATCACCAAGAATGTGCGCGTCTCATGGCCGCTGGGCTTTGCCAATGGCTTTCATCCGGAAATGACCGGCAAGGAGAATCTCAACTTCGTGGCGCGGGTCTATGGCGAGGATGTGCGCCGCGTTGGCCGCTTTGTCGAGGATTTTGCCGAGCTTGGCGATTATATCAACGCCCCGGTTCGCACCTATTCCTCCGGCATGATGGCCCGTCTGGCCTTTGGCCTGTCCATGGCCATTGAGTTCGATTGCTATCTGATCGACGAAATCACCTCCGTGGGCGATGCCCGGTTTCAGGAGCGATGCAGAGTGGCCTTTGAGCACAGGCGCGCCAATTCTGATATCATCATGGTTTCCCATTCCATGGACACAATTAAAGACTATTGCGACAAGGGGATGCTGCTGGTCGATGGCCGCATCATCGTCTATAATGATGTCGAACACGCCATCGAGGCCTACTATCGCTTGAACCGATAAGCCATGGTGGGTTGGTCCCTTTAGCATGAACATTCAGCGGGTGGCGTTTTCTTGACGGACAGCATCGAAAATTCAAAAATGTCCGATACCGACGGTTTGGGCGTCGAAAATGGCCGCGCCATTGCCGCGCGCCTTTCTGTTGCCGCCAGAAAGCTGCGCTTTTCCACCTCCAAGCGCAGTGATCTCTATGCCGCCGTGGGCTTGCGCCCACGGCTGATGGATCGCGTCTTCAAAGCCGCTTTCATTGCTGCCACCATCTTTCTGCTGATCGTACCCATCATCGCCAGCACGCTCTACTTCGGCCTCATTGCCTCCGATCAGTTCGAATCCGAGACGCGCTTCACCGTGCGCCCATCCTCGCCCGCTCTTGGCAATGATCAGATTGGCAATGTGGCTGGTATGCCTGGGGTGGAGCTCTATCAAGACACGCAAATCGTCATGAATTTCATCAGCAGTCGCGAGATCATTGATGTCTTGAAGAAGCGTGTTGATTTCCACGCCCTGTTTGGCGGGCCAAACGTCGATTGGGTCGCCCGCCTGCCAAGTGACGCCACCGAAGAAGACCTTCTGCGCCACTGGAACCGCATGGTTTCCGTTTCCGTCAC
>NZ_SSOA01000022.1 GCF_004801395.1 Gillisella terrae | reverse complement strand
ATCTTCAATTGTCAAAGAACTGACGGTCAAAACCGTCAAAAAATCACCTCAACCAAACCGCAAAGCTCGGTCGTCTAACTCTAAAAGCTATCCAGATGATTTCAATAGAGCGAAATCAACACTTCCTTAGAAGCGCCGCCTCGTTCGGTGAAGCGGGTTCTAGGACTAACACACAAATATGTCAAACGGATTTTTTCAGTTTTATGACGTTTTTTGTAAGCGACTGAAAAGCAAAGAACTTATCACCGCTTACCTTATCCACGCCACTTTTCTGTTTTCGCCAGCCATTGACGCGTTCTCGCTTCTGGATCGCTGTTGCGGGTAATGTCCGTCACCACAGCCGCGCAATCGGCCTGATGGGCAAAAACATCGTCCAGTCGCTCCACTGTTATTCCGCCGATTGCCACAAGAGGAATGGCCCCGGCTTTGGCTTTCCAGGTCTGCAATTTCGCAACGCCCTGCTGTTCCCACTTCATCTGCTTCAGAACTGTGGGCCAGATTGGACCAAGGGCCAAGTAGTCGGGCTGGGCTGCGAGGGCAATGTCCAGTTCCGCGTCATCATGGGTGGAAAGGCCAAGCCGTGCACCTGCTTTGCGGATTGCCGAACGATCGGCATCCGCAAGGTCTTCCTGTCCAAGGTGGATGAAGTCACATCCTTCATCCAGTGCGATGCGCCAATAGTCATTGATGATCAGTTGGCAATGGTGCGCTGCACAGGCGGCTTTTGAACGTCTTATGTGATTGCGTAATTCTGGCTCAGGCGTTTCCTTCATACGCAGTTGCACGAGCTTGACGCCAAGCGGGATCAAGCGGTCAATCCAATCGGCGCTATCGACGATGAGGTAAAAGGGATCGAGTTTCATGCAAACACACCTTTACCGATAACGGGGGTGGATGGAACGGCCATATCTCGTGGCTCCAGCATTCCGGCAAGATAGGCGGTATGGCCCGCTTCAATCCCTCTTGCGAAGGCATCCGCCATCAATATCGGATCCTGAGCACTGGCCACGGCCGTGTTGAGCAAGACGGCATCAAAGCCAAGCTCCATCACGGTCGTGGCATGGGATGGTCTGCCAATACCGGCATCGACAATCAGAGGTGTATAAGGAAACTCGGCACGCATAGCCCGTAAACCGGGTATATTTTGTGGCCCCATGGCGCTGCCAATCGGGGCGCACCAGGGCATAAGCACCTTGCATCCCGCTTCCAGCAATCGTTCACCAACAATGAGATCCTCGGTGGTGTACGGGAAAACCTCAAAACCATCGTCGCTCAGAATACGCGCTGCTTCGACAAGCTGAAAAACATCGGGCTGTAAGGTGTCCTGATGGCCAATCAGTTCCAGCTTGATCCAGTTGGTTTTGAAAACGTCTCTGGCCATTTTAGCTGTCAGCACGGCCTCGGAAACGCTGTGGCATCCGGCTGTGTTGGGCAGCACGCGCACGCCGAGTTCTCTGATCAGCTCAAAAAATGCGCCGCCGGATTTTCCGCCTGCCGTTTCGCGGCGGAGTGAAACTGTGACAATCTCGGCTTTTGAATGGCGAACCGCATCGGCCAAGACGGCGGGGGAAGGATAGCGAGCCGTTCCCAGCAACAGGCGAGACGATAATTCCACATCATAAAGTCTTAGCATATCAGCCTCCTTGCATGGGTGAGAGAATTTCGATGCGATCACCCTCTTGCAAAACATGGGTTTGCCGGTCCTCGGCGTGGACGAGTTCACCGTTGACGGCCGTGGCCAGCCACTCACCTTCATACTCCAATCGGTGAAGGAGTAAGGATAGCGTGGATTCGGCGGTTTCCAGCAGTTCGCCATTGACAAGAAGTTTCATGACACCAACCTCGATTTTTGATGCACACTCACCATCTCGACAATCCGGTCGGCGGCCTGCCGCGCCATAGCCGGAGATAGTAAAAATCCGTGACGATGCATGCCAGCAATAGCCACGCCATCGGCAGTTTCGGTGACACGCGGGATATTGTCGGCAAACGCCGGACGAATGCCGACGCCGGTTTCTATCAATCGCGCTTCACCGAAAGCAGGGTGCAGGGTGTAAGCTGCGTTGAGAAATTCCATCAGGGAGCGGGCGCTGATCGGACCATCGTCTTCGGCTTCAATCATCGTGGCCCCGACCATGAAGCGATGGTCAGCGCGAGGCACAATATAAATCGGATGGCGCGGATGCAGCAGGCGCACGGGACGATGCAGCGTAACCTCTGGTGTTTGCAGATAGATCATCTCACCTCGCACGCCGCGCAAGTCTGGCTGCTGCGCAATAGCGGCGGCACCGGTGCAATCCACCACCGTATTGAAGGCCGAGACATTCGGCGTGGGCACATCACCCAAATGAAAAGACACGCCCTGGCGCAACAATGCACGCCAGAGACCGCTCAATGCCTGACGCGGATCGAGATGCGCTTCTTGCGCGAAAAACAAGCCGCGCCGAAAGCGCCCGGCCAGAGAGGGTTCCAGCGCGGCAATCTGTTCCTCATTCACCCATTCAAAGCCATGGGTACGGCTGGCGAAGCGATTGAGATCGCCCACATCCCGGCCGGGGGCCAAAACTAATGTGCCATTACGGGTGACCGATCCGGGCAGCGCCTCCTCCCACCAATCGGTCGCCTGAAGACCAAGGGTGAGGACAATTTCCTCGGTCGCCTCGCGTTCGCAATAGGGCGCGAGCATACCGCCCGCATAGTGTGAGGCCCCCTGCCCTACGGCCGGAGCACTATCCACCAGCGCAACCTTGATGCCGCGCCGGGTTAATTCCGTGGCCAAGGTGAGACCGGCAACGCCGGTCCCTTTGATCAACACGCTCATATCACTCACCTGCGGGCTGGTTGGTCCCCTCAGCAAGCGGCATATAGAGATCGCCGCCATCGCGGTATTTTGCCGCCATGGCTTCCAGCCCCTCTTTCTGCGCTTCCGCCCGAATGTCGTGCGAGATTTTCATCGAGCAGAATTTCGGGCCACACATGGAGCAGAAATGCGCGACTTTGTGGGCGTCTTTTGGCAGGGTTTCATCATGGAAAGAGCGGGCCGTGTCTGGGTCGAGAGACAGGTTGAACTGATCTTCCCAGCGGAATTCGAAGCGGGCGCGGGAAAGTGCATCGTCGCGCACCTGTGCTGCCGGATGGCCTTTGGCGAGGTCGGCGGCGTGGGCGGCGATCTTGTAGGTGATGACGCCGGTTTTCACGTCATTGCGATCCGGCAGACCCAGATGTTCCTTCGGTGTGACGTAACACAGCATGGCTGTGCCGAACCAGCCGATCATCGCTGCACCAATGCCAGAGGTAATGTGGTCATAACCCGGTGCGATGTCAGTCGTGAGGGGTCCGAGCGTGTAGAAGGGGGCTTCGCCACAGACGGCCAATTGCTTGTCCATATTGGCTTTGATCTTGTGCATCGGCACATGGCCGGGGCCTTCAATCATCACCTGACAATCCTTGGCCCAGGCAATTTTGGTCAGTTCGCCCAAGGTTTCCAACTCGGCAAATTGGGCGGCATCATTGGCATCGGCAATCGAGCCGGGGCGAAGGCCATCACCCAGCGAGAAGGACACATCATAAGCGCGGCAGATGTCGCATATTTCGTCAAAATGCTCGTAGAGAAAACTCTCTTTATGATGATGCAGACACCACTTGGCCATGATCGAACCGCCGCGAGAGACAATGCCGGTGACGCGATTGACGGTGAGATGAATGTAGGAGAGCCGCACTCCGGCATGGATGGTGAAGTAATCCACGCCCTGCTCGGCCTGCTCAATCAATGTGTCGCGGAACACTTCCCACGTGAGGTTTTCAGCAATGCCGCCGACTTTTTCGAGCGCCTGATAGAGCGGCACCGTGCCAATCGGCACCGGCGAATTGCGGATGATCCAATCGCGGATATTGTGGATATTGCGGCCGGTGGAGAGGTCCATCACGGTATCGCCACCCCAGCGGATGGCCCAAACCATTTTTTCCACCTCTTCTGCCATGGAAGAGGTGACAGCGGAATTGCCGATATTGGCATTGATCTTCACCAGAAAATTCCGGCCAATGATCATTGGCTCGCTTTCCGGGTGGTTGATATTGGCCGGGATGATGGCACGGCCCATGGCCACTTCCTGACGGACAAATTCCGGCGTGACATAATCCGGGATAGACGCGCCAAAGCTCTCGCCATCGCGGATCAGGGCTTCTTTTGCGGCTTTGCGGCCAATGTTTTCGCGTATGGCGATGAATTCCATCTCGGGCGTGATGATTCCGGCGCGAGCGTAGGCCAATTGCGTCACAGCCTTGCCGTCTTTGGCGCGCAAGGGCTGGTGGCGCACTGGAAATTCCGGCGTCAGCTTTTCGCCCGTCGCAAAGCCGTTGTCTTCGGGCTTTACGTGGCGGCCATCATAGGCTTCCACGTCGCCGCGGGCCGTAATCCATTGGCTACGAATGCGCGGCAGGCCCTGATCAATGGAAATCGAAGCTTTCGGATCGGTATAAGGGCCGGAGGAATCATAGACATTCACCGGCGGCTCGCCGGATGTGGGATGCAGCGCGATCTGGCGCATGGGCACGCGGATATCGGGGTGCAGCTCACCAGCAATGTGGATTTTGGTGGAGGCAGGAAGCGGACCCGTGGTGACTTCGGGTGTTGGGAATTGCGGGGCAATATTCATCTTGAGGCTCCAAGTGTTAAAGTTGGAGACCCAGTCATGACAGCCGGAAAGATGATAAGACGCGAGTAAATTGGATTCGTGGAGAGCCAAGAATCGCATCGCGCTTGCACCGTCCCTACGCCAGTATGAACTGGATCAGGTTCAACGGGTCACCGCGCTGCCATTTCTTGCAGGATTTTTATCCGAAAACCGGGAACCACTTTTCGGAAATCCTGCGTAAGCCTAGCGGAATCTCAGCCCCTTGCGGGACACCCCTGGTGAATGCGTCTAGATTAAAGCCGGGTGGGGCCCGGCGTCAATGATTCATTTGGATCAGCGACCCCAAGTGCGTTCCAGCACCGAAATCCAGTTGCCGTGGCAGATTTTGGCAATGGCAGCGGCATCATAGCCGCGATCTTCCAGACCTTTGACCAGCAGCGGCAGCCCAGTGGCATCTTTCAGGCTTGCGGGAACGGTCGTGCCATCAAAATCCGAGCCGAAGGCGACATGATCAACGCCGATGCGCTCAACAATATAATCAACATGGCGCAACAGCACATCCAGATCGGTATCGGGGTTTTTCACGCCATCGTCGCGCAAGAACAGCACGCCGAAATTGACGCCGACCAGACCGCCAGTATCGCGAATCGCATCCAGCTGCTTGTCGGTGAGGTTGCGGCTGTGGGGCGTTAGCGCATGCACATTGGAGTGCGAGGCCACCAGCGGCGCGGTGGACAGCTTGGCAATATCCCAAAAGCCCTGTTCATTCATATGGGACAAGTCAATCATCACCTTCAGTTCATTGCAGGCGCGGATCAGATCTTGGCCAGCCTCTGTTAGGCCGGGGCCAATATCGGGTGAGGATGGAAAGCGAAAAGGCACGCCATGAGCAAAAATATTCGGCCTGCTCCAGACCGGACCCAGCGAACGCAAACCGGCCTGATGCAGCACATAAAGCGCATCAAGATCAGCAACGACAGCTTCAATGCCTTCAATGTGAAAAACAGCGGCAAACACGCCTTGGTCAATCGAGCTACGAATATCGCCTGCCGTGCGGCACACCTTCACCTGCCCTTCGGAATTGGCCTCGATGTCGAACAGAATGCGGGCCATGGCCACTGTTTCATTCAGTGCATCGGGTTGCGATGGGGCAACGAAATCACCATTGGCATCAGGCTTCATGGTCGGCGGTGGCACAAAAATCGCGCACAATCCGCCCGCCAACCCGCCCTGTTTTGCCTTGGGCAGATCAATATGGCCTTCCACTTCCCCTTCCAGAAAGGCTTTATAGGCAGGCATTTTGCCAGATCGGCGCAGCCGCAGCAAAACGTCATTGTGACCATCAAAAACCGGCATGAGGGAGGAAGCGGACATGGTATTTCCTTGAAATGATTGTAACGCCATCGATAAGCAGATGGGTAACCCCTTTTAGAAGAAATCAGGGCCAAGGCCAATGCACGCTTTGCATGGAAGCTCCTTAAATTTATGGGGGCGAAGCATTGATGTTTCGTGCTAGGCGCAGTTTGATATGTGCATGAAGGATTTTGCTATGACGTCCCACCTCAATTGGCGTGCTGCTGAAACGGCAGCGCAAACATTCACCACCCCATGGACGTCTGATACACCGGGCGGTGCCATTCTGGGATTTGATCAGAACGGCATCCGCTTTGCCCTCTGCGGCGGGTTGGAAAGCCTGAACACCCGGCAAGCCTTCACATCGCAAAGCGTGGTGCGCTATGCCTCTGTAACCAAACACGCCTTTTGCACATTTGTGCTAAGCCATCCCGATCTGATCCGCCTTGATGATATGTTGGGGGCGCATCTGCCAGAATTGCAAGAGCCTTTGGCCAGCGTGACCGTCGGTCGCGCTCTGGATATGAGCGGCGGCCTGCCTGATACTCGTGAAGCCTTGAGCCTGCTGGGTCTTTCCGTTTACACCGAGACCCAAGCCCCTGCCCTGCTGGAATTTCTCGCCCGCATGACGCGGCTGAATTTCGAGGCCGGCACAGAGGTCTCCTATTCCAACACGGGCTATCGATTGGTTGAGGCCGCGCTGGAGCGCAAAGGGGTGTTTTTCCGCGATTACATCACCAAGGCAGGCGCAGGTTGTGGTGCGGTGCTGGATGCGCCGGATGTGTGGAATGATACGGTTGCCAATCTGGCCCCCGGCTATTGGCATACTGGCAAAAAATGGCAGCTTTCTGCGGCAGGTCTGCATATTTCCGCCTCCGGCAGCATGACGGGAAGCGCCGAATCGCTGACGCTCTGGCTTCAAAACCTGTTGAGGCGCGAAGATACGCTGGATGTCATGGCCGCACCGCGCCCATTGAAGGATGGACGGTTGAGCGGCTATGGTCTGGGTCTCGCCAAAACCACCCTTGGTGATCGAGATTTCATTGGCCATGGTGGCTCACACCCGGGCTATAAAACCTATTTTCTGCTGGATCCGCAGAACGCTTGCGGCTTTGTCATCGTTTCCAACCGCGAAGACACCAATGGTGGCAAGATTGCCCAAAGCGCCATGGCCGCTCTGCTTGATCTGCCCCTTCCCACACCATCCACGGCCTTGACCGAGGGGCTTTATGTGACGGAAACTGGCCCCGATTGGCTTGAGGTCAAGGGCAGCACCGTGGTTTCGCTGGATGCCGATGATAGCGCCTATGAAGATGGTAATGGCTGGATTTCATCGCGCTCATCTACCTCGCCGATGCGATTGATGATGGACGGTTCCGATATTGTCGGCGAAGTCGGCCACGCTGCCCGCCGCTATTACCCCGCAAAGCCAGAACCCATCCCCGCTGATTTAAGCGGACGATGGCTGTCTTCTGAAGGGGCACATTTCGAGATTGATGGATCAGACGTGATCATGGGCATCGGCCCCACCCGCCACCGCATGCCGCTTCAGGCTTTAGGTGGCGGACGCTTCCTGTTTACCCTGCATGATGGACCATGGACCAAGCGGGTTTGCCTGAATGTGCTGGATGATAACTGTGTGGAACTGGCACTGAACCGGGCGCGGATGATGGAGTATAGGCGGGAACGGTAGAGTAAAAAGACCCCTCCCCAACCCTCCCCACAGGGGGGAGGGAGCAGGTTGAGAACTTTGCCACCCTTGTGGAAATTCATAAATTTATTGGCAAAATGAGAGACTTACCCCGAATGCAACAGGCCTCCTCCCCCTTGTGGGCAGGCCTATCGCATATGGTGAATGAGCTCGAGTAGGTATTTCTCGTTCCATGCGGCCTTTTTGAGTTTTCGTCGCATGGGAACCCTTTCTGGATGCATGGTGGCAATGTTGAGTGCGAGCCGT
>NZ_SSOA01000021.1 GCF_004801395.1 Gillisella terrae | reverse complement strand
GCGACGGCTCGCACTCAACATTGCCACCATGCATCCAGAAAGAGTTCCCATGCGACGAAAACTCAAAAAGGCCGCATGGAACGAGAAATACCTACTCGAGCTCATTCACCATATGCGATAGGCCTGCTCCTTGTGGGGGAGATGCCCGGCAGGGCAGAGGGGGGAGCTATACGGTAAAACCTATGCGTCGTGTACTGTGGTTCAATCTGAACCTGACAGACTCTAAAGGTTATCACGCTGCTTCTGCCTCGGCATCGTGCATGGCATCAAGCGGAATGGAAATTTCAGCCACAAGACCGCTGGGTGCGAAGGTGATCGCCACACTGCCTTGCACGGCGGCAACCACTCTGCGCACAAGCGTGGAGCCAAAGCCTGCCTTGCCTTCTTCAGGTGGCTGTGGTGTTGGTCCACCCCACTCACTCCAGCAGATGGACAGGGCCGTTTTTGTGCTGTCATCCGGCTGAGGGATGGAGCCCACCGTCCAGCTTAGGTGAATTTCACCGGCATCGACAGAAAGAGAGCCGTATTTCGCAGCATTGGTGCCCAGCTCGTGCAGCACAAGGCTGAGAAGGATGACAGCCTGCCCACTGACAGGAACTGGTGGGCCGGACAATTGCAGTCTCGATGTCTCGGCCACACCAAATGGCTCAAGCGCCTTGGAGATGATAACGCAGACCGTGGTTTCCTCGCCAGAGCGCAGGCCGCGCAGCAAAAGGTTGGAGCGCGCCATGGCATTGAGGCGCTCGCGCAAGGCGGTTGCGAATTGCGAAACGGTCTGCACATGCCTTTGCGACAGGTTGATAATCGCATTGATGGTGGCAAACACGTTTTTGAGACGATGGTCCAGTTCCTGCGCCATGACCTCCTGATGTTCGGCCAGCCGCTGCATTTCATCGCGCGCTTTTTTTTCAGCGCGATAAGCGCCCATCATCAGCGCCGTCAGGGCAATATCGGTTGTGACCACGAAGACATAGAGCAGCATGGCAATTGCCGTACTGACAGAGACGTCAAAACTGAAATAAGGCGGAATGAAAAAATACCAGGATGCGAGGCCGCCCAGAATGGCCACCATGATGCCTTGCGGAACGCCAAAAATGAAAGCAACCACAACCACGGCTGGGAAAAACGTCACATAGGGAAATGTGCCAAGCAGATAGTCATCCAGCCAAAAGCGTAAGGCAAGGGTGGCGATGAACACCAGAAGCGACAGAAGATAAGTCATTGCCCAATAGGCGAGAGACGGATGCTCCTGTGTCGAAATCACAAAAGCCGGTAATCGATCGTAAAAACGTTCTCTTCGCATACATGTCCTGACTACCCGCCCCGAAGCGACCATAGCCCAGTCGATTTGTTCCTGCAATCGCAGCTGATACCTGTTGCTTATAGAAGATTTCGACGATGAACGATCGGTGCAGCATTGACGCCCAACGCCGACAAAAGTTTGCCAGCGTTGGGCTTGCACAGAAAGAACTATTCGCCCAAACCGGCAAACAGAGCGGTCGAGAGATAGCGCTCGGCAAAGGAGGGGATGATCACCACAATTGTCTTGCCGGCATTCTCGTCACGCTGGCCAACCTTGATGGCCGCCGTCAAGGCCGCACCGGAGGAAATGCCAACGGGCACGCCTTCCAGACGGGCGACAAGACGCGCCGTATCAAAGGCTTCATCATTGGTCACCGTGACGATCTCATCATAAATATGCGTATCAAGAATGGCGGGCGCAAAGCCAGCGCCAATGCCCTGAATTTTGTGGGGGCCGGGGTTGCCGCCCGACAGAACAGGACTGTCGGCAGGCTCAACCGCAACCACTTTCACAGACGGCTTTCTCGCCTTCAGCACCTGGCCTGTGCCGGTGATGGTGCCGCCCGTACCGATGCCGGAAACGAAAATATCAATCGCGCCGTCCGTGTCGTTCCAGATTTCTTCGGCGGTGGTTTTGCGATGAATTTCCGGGTTGGCCGGATTTTCAAACTGCTGCGGGATCACAGCGTCGGGAATGGTGGCTGCCAGCTCTTCCGCCTTGGCAATGGCACCCTTCATGCCTTTGGGGCCTTCGGTCAGCACCAGTTCAGCGCCCAGAAGTGCGAGCATCTTGCGGCGCTCGATCGACATGGTTTCCGGCATGGTCAAGATCAGGCGATAGCCCTTGGCGGCGGCGGCAAAGGCCAGCGCAATGCCGGTGTTGCCAGAGGTGGGCTCCACCAGCGTGGTCTTGCCGGGGGTGATTGTGCCCTGCGCTTCAAGGCTCTCAATCATCGCCACGCCAATGCGATCCTTGACGGAGGCAATCGGATTGAAGAACTCCAGCTTGGCCAGAAGATTGGCTTTTACACCTTTTTCCTTGGCCAGCTTGTCCAGCCGCACGATGGGGGTATCGCCAATGGTTTCCGTGATCGAGCCATAGACGCGGCCCCGGCCCGGCTTTCTGGTTTCTGACGTGGATGCTGACATGGCTTGTCTCCCTGATAAGCAGTCTCTTTGCCATCACCATACGGTCAAAGCGACAAACCGGCCAGAGTGCTTTGCCTATCATGCGGGTTTGAAAGAGAAAAAACCCAACGGAACGACGCTGCTTTCAGGTGATTATTTCACGCAGCCCGTGTTGCAATATAGGCGGCCGTGCCTGCCAGAATGCTGGCGGCGCAGCGATTGAGCAGTTTCAAAGCCGATGGCTGCTTCAACAACAGGCGCGCCTTCGCGGCAAGCAGAATATAGGGGATCAACACACTCATCAGCACAACAAAGGTGGTGCCGACCAAAAGCGCAAAATCGCCCGCACCAATGGCATTCAGCGGGATCAAAGTGGGCACGAGGGCCACGTAAAACAACATGGTCTTTGGGTTGCCAAGGGTGACAAACAGGCCGGAGAAAAACGAGGCCACCGCGCCCGCACTTTTGCGCGCTTCAATATCCTGCGGCAAAAGACCTGCGGTCCACAGCTTCCAGGCGATATAGGCGAGGTACAGCGTGCCTGCAAATTTGATGATCAAAAACGGCGTCACAAAGGTCTGCGCCACATAGGACAGGCCCAGAATAACGGCTGTGAGATAGCAAAGATCGCCCAGAATCAGCCCCAGCCCCATGAAGAATGTCGGGCGAAAGCCTGAGCCAAGGGCACGGGCCACAATGGCCGTCATGCCGGGACCGGGAATGGCGGCTGCAATAAACAATGCACCCGCATAAGCAAGAATGGTGGTGATGGTCATGACACGTCTCCGACAATGACGCAGATGCTATCGCGGTCGCCCTAAACTTGCAATGGTGACACATTTGTGTTTGCGAAGGTCTGGGGCATTTGCAAAGACATGGCTCTGTCCATCGAGCTTCAGGAAAGCGCCCATGCCCGCCAGCACCTCACTTATTGCGTTTGCGCTGATCTGCCTTGGCATGGTGCTCACACCCGGCCCCAATATGATTTATCTGGTGTCGCGCTCCATCTGTCAGGGGCCAATCGCGGGCTTGATCTCGCTGGGTGGCGTGGCTTTGGGCTTTTTGTTTTACATGCTGGCGTCGGCTCTTGGCATCACTGTTCTGGTCATGGCCGTGCCCTATGCCTATGATGCACTGAAGCTGGCCGGTGCCGCCTATTTGGCCTATCTGGCGTGGCAGGCCATCAAGCCCGGTGGACGCTCACCCTTTCAGGTGCGGGACTTGCCAAAGGACAGCCCGAAACGGCTGTTTGTCATGGGATTGGTCACCAATCTGCTCAATCCGAAAGTGGCGGTGATCTATCTGTCGCTCATGCCGCAATTTATCGATCCGGCGCGCGGCCATGTTCTTGTGCAATCCATCGTGCTTGGCTGCACCCAGATTGCCATCAGCATCACCGTGAACGGGCTGATTGCGATTATGGCAGGCTCAATCGCCCTGTTTTTGGGCCGCCGCCCCTTGTGGATGGTGGTGCAGCGTTGGCTGATGGGCACCGTTCTGGCCGCCCTTGCGGTGCGGATGGCAACAGAGGCGCAGCGTTAAACGCCAGTCGAGCCAAAACCACCTGCGCCACGAACGGTATCAGAGGTTTCCATCACCTCAACCACCGCCATTTGCGTCACAGGCGCAATCACCATCTGGGCAATCCGCATGCCGCGCGTGATGGTAAAATCCTCATCACCAAGATTGATCAGCAGCACTTTCACTTCACCGCGATAGTCACTGTCGATGGTACCGGGTGTGTTGAGGCAAGTGATGCCGTTTTTAAACGCAAGACCGGAGCGCGGGCGGATCTGGGCTTCAAACCCTTGCGGGATTTCCATGATCAGCCCGGTCGGCACAAGGGCGCGTTTCCCAACAGCAAGCACCAGCGGTTCACTGTCGTCTACTGCGGCGCGCAGGTCCATGCCTGCCGCCCCCTGTGTTTCATAAGCAGGCAATTCCAGTCCGTCACCATGGGGCAGGCGCTTCAAATTCAGGCGAGGTGCGGACGTGTCTTGCATGAGGCTTCCTTTGTTTGCTGATGTCAATTGCATATTGGGGATCAAAACGCTAGATAACCGCGCACTGCATAATTTCTGCAATCGGAACCGATTTCAGAAATTATGCAGTGGATTTTGAGTGTTACAGCGTCCTTAGTGCGTTTCATAAAACGCACGGCGCTGTAGTTAAAAGGAATTCCTCATATGGCCGAAACGCTCGCAGAGGCGGTCTCCCGCCGCCGCACCTTCGCTATTATCGCTCACCCGGACGCTGGTAAAACCACGCTGACCGAAAAACTGCTGCTGTTCGGCGGTGCTATTCAGCTGGCCGGTGAAGTCAAAGCCAAGAAAGATCGCATCCAGACCCGCTCGGACTGGATGAAGATCGAGCGTGAGCGCGGCATCTCGGTGGTCACCTCGGTGATGACCTTTGAATATGAAGGCAATGTTTTCAACATTCTGGATACGCCGGGCCACGAAGACTTTGCCGACGATACCTATCGCACGCTCACAGCGGTGGATGCCGCCGTCATGGTCATCGATGCTGCCAAAGGTATTGAGCCTCGAACACTGAAACTGTTCGAAGTCTGCCGCATGCGCGACATTCCGATCATCACCTTTGTCAACAAGATGGACCGCGAAAGCCGGGACATTTTTGAAATTCTTGATGAGGTGGAAGAAAAGCTGGCGCTGGATACGGCTCCGATCACCTGGCCGGTGGGGCGCTCCAAAAGCTTCTGCGGTTCTTATAATCTGGTTGAGAACACGTTTCGCGGGTCCGACAAGCAGGTCGACGCCTTGCCGGTCAGTGGCCCGGCCAGTGCGGCGGAAAATCTGCCGGAAAATGAGCGCGCCACCTTTGTGGAAGAGATTGAGCTGGCGCAGGATGCCTGCCGCCCGTTTGACAAACAGGCATTTCTGGAAGGCCATATGACGCCGGTGTTCTTTGGCTCGGCGCTGCGCAATTTCGGTGTACGCGACCTGATCAATGCCTTGGGCGAATTTGCTCCGCCGCCACGCGATCAGGTGGCGGATGTGCGCAAGGTTCATGCGTCAGAAGAAAAGATGACAGCTTTCGTCTTCAAGATTCAGGCCAATATGGACCCCAACCACCGCGACCGTATTGCCTTTGCCCGTATTTGCTCCGGCAAGCTGGAGCGCGGCATGAAGGCGCGGCTGGCCCGTACCGGCAAATTGATGGGCCTGACGGCTCCGCAGTTCTTCTTTGCCTCGCAGCGGCAATTGGCCGATACTGCCTATGCTGGCGATGTGGTGGGCATTCCCAACCACGGAAGCTTGCGCATTGGTGATACGCTGACCGAAGGCGAAGCGCTGGTGTTTCAGGGCGTTCCCAACTTCTCGCCAGAAATTCTGCGCCGCGTGCGCCTTGAAGATGCGATGAAGGCCAAGAAGCTGAAAGAAGCGCTTCAGCAGATGGCGGAAGAAGGCGTAGTGCAGCTGTTTTCGCCAGAAGATGGCTCACCCGCCATCGTTGGCGTGGTCGGCGCACTTCAGCTCGATGTGCTCAAAGAGCGGTTGTCGGGCGAATATACCCTGCCGGTGTCGTTTGAAATGTCACGCTTTTCTGTCTGCCGATGGATTTCATCGGATCAGCCCGGCGAGCTGGACAAGTTCATGAACGCCCGCCGCGGTGATATTTGCCGCGATCTGGATGGCGATCCGGTGTTCATGGCGCAGGATGCTTTCTCCCTGCGCTATGAATCAGAGCGTTATCCGGCGATCAAAATGGTGGCAATCAAGGAATATCACGTCAACAAGGCGGCGTGATCTCCCTCCTGCGGCACGTGGGTGAGGTCATCCATAAAATTGTTGCACCACTCTGTCACATCATGGACCAGCAAATGGTCCATCATTTTTTGCCAGCGCTCTTTGCGCTCTTCAAGCGGCATGGAGAGCGCGCGCGCAATGGCATTGGCAACGCCTTCCGTGTCGTAAGGGTTGACGAGCAGGGCGCTTTTCAATTCGCGCGCAGCACCGGCAAAGCGTGAGAGGATGAGTACGCCCGGATCGTCCGGGTCCTGGGCAGCTATATATTCCTTGGCAACGAGGTTCATGCCATCGCGCATGGGGGTGACAAGACCCACTTTGGCAAGGCGATAAAGCCCTGCCAGAATAGGGCGCGCTACGGAACGGGTCATATAACGGATCGGCACCCAGTCTACCGTGCCCAGCTCACCATTCACTCGCCCGGCCTGCTCGGCCAATTGGCGCTGCATGGCCTCATATTCCGGCACTTCTGATCGTGATTTGGGTGTGACCTGCAGATAGGAAACATTGCCCTGATAGGCCGGGTTGGCGAGGATGAACCGCTCATAGGCGTCGAGGCGCTGGGGGATGCCCTTGGAATAATCCAGCCGATCAACGCCGATCACCAGATCATGGCCGATAATGCTGCTGGCGGCTTTTTTCACCATGGCATTGTTGACCGCCCGTTTTGCATAGGCGGCAAAAGCGGCTGTTTCGATGCTGATCGGATAGGCACCGGTTTTGAAAATCCGGTTGTGGGATTTGAAATAGCCGTCTTCCAGAGTTTCACCAATGCCTTCACGCACCAGAGCGCCAACAAAATTGGCCAGATCATAATCTGTCTGAAAGCCAACCAGATCATATTGGGCCAGGCCTTCGATGATCTGGTCATAGACCGGCATCGCCAGCAGCACATCGGCGGGTGGCAGAGGGATATGCAGGAAAAAGCCGATACGGTTTTTAATGCCCATCTTGCGCAGCTCGCTGGCCAGGGGGATGAGATGGTAATCCTGCACCCAGATCACATCATCCGGCTTCAGCAAAGGGGCGAGACGCTGGGCAAAAAAGCGGTTGACGCGGAAATAGCCGCTCATTTCCTTGCGGCCATATTCGGCCAGATCAATGCGATAATGAAATGTGGGCCACAAAACCCGATTGGCAAAACCGTGATAATATTCTTCCACGTCTCGATCCGTCAGATCGGTCAATGCATAAGTGATCTTGCCGTCGATAATGGTTTTGATCTGAGGGGTTTCTTCTTCACCGCTGGATTTTCCAGACCAGCCCATCCAGATACCGCCGCGCTCTTTCAGCGCGGCCTGGAGGGCCACGGCGAGGCCGCCAGCGGGGGCAGCCTTGCCCTTTTCGGGCACGGGAACGCGGTTGGAAACAACGATCAGTCGGCTCATGAAAAGTCCCTCTTCCTGAAGCATGTCGCGTTTCATTGTCCTCAATGAAGCGCTAACGTCCATACGAAAAATATGAGCTAAAACCTGTGCTATGAAATCGGTTCACTGCGACACGCTCTAAACTCTTTTGTTTTTGTTTGTCTTTGCGGGAAAACCGGGTTCCCCTTTTCCCTGACAAATTTTAGTAAAGCCGCTTGCGAACAATAGATGCGATCATGTCACGCACGGCTTGTGGTCTGCTCAGTCTTTTGCGCGCGATTGTGCTGTCTGTTGGCGCTCCAATGTGGATTGATTTTCCCCCCTTCGCGTTGACCAGCTTGAACATGGCTTCGTCGGTAACATCGTCACCAAAGGCAATCGGGATGCGTCCGGCAAAAGGCGGTTCCGCCAGATAGGCTTCCAGCGCGCCGCCTTTGTCGGCATTGTCGGGACGAATTTCGAGCACCATCTTGCCATGCTGAAGCGTATAACCGGCACCCACCTTGGCGATTGCCACCCGCATGGCTTCACCAACGTGATTGGCAAGTTCTGGCACTTGACGGAAATGAACTGCAACGGCCGCACCCTTGTCTTCTACCAGCACGCCCGGAAAACTTTCTGGAAGCGTCGCCAACCTTTGTTTGACCTCCAGAAATTCCGCGGTTGGTTCGGCCCGGATGATGTTTCCGTCCAGCAGGCGTCGCTCGGTGCCATGCAGGCCCGCGATAGGAAAGCGATGGGGCGAAAACAATGTGTCGGCATAGCTCAACGCTCTGCCCGTGACCAATGCCAACGCACCATTCAAATGCGCTGAGAGGGCTATCAGATCATCGGTCAAACCTTCTGGAACCTTGATGGCATCGGGGGTTTCGGCCAGATCAAGCAATGTTCCATCAATATCAAAGAAAAGCGCATAGCGTTCAGGCTCTGAAACAATGGATGCAATCAGATTTGCAATTGTTTCTCTGGGGGATGGTTCACTGATCTCAGTGGTTTGCGCATTCGTCATGTCTGTTCCTGCTTTTAAACGCCGCGTGTGGCCCGACACGGTGGAGTAAGCTCTCGGGTCTTTGAGGATCCATGTCGGGACAAAAAAACTAACGCTTTGGCACCCGGATAGTTCCACGCGGATTTCAAAGATACGGTGACGACGTGTAAAGGCCGTGACACCTGCATTTAAAAATGAGATAAGCAGGGCCAATGACAGGGGCGTTTGTCTTAAGAGACGAGCTGAGAAGCACCCTTTGAACCTGAACCAGATCATGCTGGCGGAGGGAGTCGGAAGAGCAGCACTGTGTGCTGTGGTCGATGTTTCTCTTGCGCTTGCGCCGATCACTCGCAAGGGAGATGCCGTGACCCACCCCTCTATTCGCGCCCACCCCTCTATTCGCAATGTCTTGTCGATTGCAGGTTCCGATCCATCCGGCGGGGCTGGCATTCAGGCCGATCTCAAAACATTTGCCGCTCGCGGGGCCTATGGCATGGCGGCGATAACGGCGCTGACCGCGCAAAACACCCAAGGCGTTTGCGGTGTGCACAGCGTACCAGCCGAGTTTGTGGCGCAGCAGATTGCGGCAGTGTTTGCCGATGTGCGGGTGGATGCCGTCAAGATCGGCATGATTGCCAATGGTGAGATTGCCGATGCGGTGGCCGAGGCTTTGCGTGATAGATCCATTTCCGTGGTGCTGGACCCTGTGATGATTGCCAAGGGCGGCGCATCGCTTCTGGCTCAGAAAGCCGTATTGGTGCTGGTTCGGCACCTGTTGCCCAAGGCGACGCTGATCACCCCCAATCTGCCCGAGGCCGCAGCCCTGCTGGGAGAAAGTGAAGCCGCAGACCGCGCCACCATGCAGGCTCAGGCGCAAAAGCTGCTGGGTTTGGGCGCGCAGGCCGTGCTGCTGAAAGGCGGGCATTTGCCCGGTGAGGACAGCCCCGATGTGTTGGTCTATGGTGCGGACACCATCTGGCTGGAAGGCAAACGCATTCACACTGCCAACACCCATGGCACCGGCTGTTCACTGTCCAGCGCCATTGCTGCTGAGCTGGCAAAAGGCCTCAGCGTTGCCGATGCTGTTGTGGTGGCCAAGGCGTGGTTGAGCGGTGCGATTAATGGTGCTGACCAGCTTGAGGTTGGCACCGGCCATGGGCCGGTGCATCATTTTCACGCGCTTTGGCCTGCGTAGCCGTCGTTGCTTAATGATCCGCTTTGATGAACGTGCCATTTTGCAATTCGCGCATGGCCTGCATCAACTCTTCGCGGGTGTTCATCACAATCGGCCCATGCCAGGCCACCGGCTCTTTGATCGGCTTGCCGGTAACCAGCAGGAAGCGAATGCCTTTTTCGCCAGCCTGCACAGTGATCTCGTCGCCGGTGTCAAACACCACCAGAGTGCGATTGCCCGACAGATCGCGAATGTTAAGCTCTTCACCCTGAAACTCTTTCTCGACCTTGACGCCAAAGGGTTTGGACGCATCGCGGAAAGTGCCGGAGCCTGCAAAAATATAGGCAAAGGCCGAGCGATAGGTATCCACCGGAAAGCGCTTGGCTTTGCCCGGCGGCACCGAGATGTCGAGATAGACCGGCTCGGCGGCAATGCCGTCAACCGGGCCGCTCTTGCCCCAGAAGTCGCCGGAAATCACCCGAACAGCGGTGCCATCGTCATCGATCACCACCGGAATATCGGCGGATTTGATGTCCTGATAGCGTGGTGTGGTCATTTTCAGCGACGAGGGCAGATTGGCCCACAGCTGAAAACCATGCATCTTGCCGGCAAAGTCGCCTTTGGGCATTTCCTGATGCATGATGCCGCTGCCAGCGGTCATCCATTGCAGATCGCCTGCGCCAAGCAAGCCCTGATTGCCAAGGCTGTCGCCATGTTCCACCGTGCCTGCCAGCACATAGGTGATGGTTTCAATGCCGCGGTGCGGATGCCAGGGAAAGCCGCGGATATAGTCGGATGGATTGTCATTGCGAAAATCATCCATCATCAAAAATGGATCGGTGGCGGATGTGTCACCGAAACCGAAGACCCGGTGCAGCTTGACGCCAGCACCTTCCATGGTGGGGGTTGCCTGGCTTTCATGTTTAACGGGGCGAATAGACATCGTCCGGCTCCTTTCGAGCATACATTATCTGCTGCCAATATAGTGAAACCAGAAGTGGCGCGAAGGGCAAAACACAGAACGCAGTGTTCACAAAATGCGCGAATGTCGCCAAATATGCCGCATTGCAAGATAATGTGATTGTCGAATCTGTCACGAATCTGCCATGAAATCAGGCAGAATTTACGGTTCATTAGAGACCTTCCTTCACCATTGGTTTTCGGCCGCCCTCAGGGGGTGGCAAAGCCGGAGCAGTCTATATCATGTGTCGTTGGGCAGCCTATCGGGGAGAACCGCTCTTTATCGAGGAGCTGGTGTCGTCACCCGCCCATTCTTTGATTGAGCAATCCGTATGCGCAACACGCGCCAAAACCTCGACAAATGCGGATGGATTTGGCCTTGCATGGTACGGTAACAGGCCCCAGCCGGGGCGTTTCCGGGATGTGCTTCCCGCCTGGTCCGATTGCAATTTGAAAAGCATTGCCCATCAGATCAGCACACCCCTGTTTTTGGCGCATGTGCGCGCCGCCACGCATGGTTCCACCCGTCGCGACAATTGCCACCCCTTTGTGCATGACACATGGTCGTTCATGCACAATGGCCAGATTGATCATTTCGAGCGTCTGCGCCGCACCATGGAGCAAAGGCTGGATGACGCGCATTTTGGCGCGCGTTATGGCAGCACCGATTCTGAACTGATGTTTTTGCTGGCCATGCAGTTTGGCATGAAAGAGCGGCCGCTGGAGGCCATGGCCGAGGTCATCGGCTATGTCGAAAAGTTGAGCCTTGATATGATTGGCACGGCGCGGGTGCGCTTTACTGCGGCGTTTTCCGATGGAAAATCACTTTATGCCGTGCGCTATTCCACCGATGCCTTTGCGCCGACGCTTTACGCCGGGCCAATGGGGCCGGAAGGCGGCTATTGTCTGGTGTCAGAGCCTTTGACCGATGACAGCGAGGCCTGGGTGGAAATTCCAGCCGGAAGTGCTGTTATTCTCAGCGATGATGGCTTGAATGTTGCCAATTTTGGCCCGATCCAGCCTGATGAGACGAAGCCAGCGCTGGAAATGGCTGTTTAGAAGATCGGGTTTTTCGCCTGTTGCAGAACTTCATCGACAAACATCTTGAGCGGACCACTGTCCACGCCGTCGCGATAGGCAAGGTAGAGTGGCGCGCTTAAGCCCGATTGTGGGCTGAAAGCACGATAGGCAACCCCTGCCGTTTCCAGCTTGGCAATCGATTGCGGAACAATCGACAGCCCAAGCCCTGCCGCCACAAGGCTGAGGGTGGAAACCACCTTGGGCGCTTCCTGCGCAACTTTGGGGCTGAAACCGGCCTTTTGGCAGGCGGCAATAATGCGGTCATACAGCCCTTGGGCCGATGGACGGCGATAGAGCACGAAAGTTTCGTTGCGAAGCTCCGAGAGATCAATGCTGATATCGCGCGGATTGGCCAGCGGATGAGTATCCGGCATGGCCAGCACCATGGGCTCGTGATTCACGTGGAGCATTCGAAAGCCCGGCAGATCCCTGTGTGGGGAGCGGATAAAGACGGCATCCAGTTGGTTTGCGGCCAGATCAGCCAGCAATTCGCGGGTTGAGCCTTCATCAAGGCTCAGTTCCAGCTCTGGCGAGGAAAGCCTCAAGCTGCGCACCACGCTGGACACCAGCGGGTGGAAGGCGGCAGAAGATGTAAAACCAATGGCAAGACGCCCCGTTTCGCCGCGTGCGGCCCGAAGCGCTGCCTCAACGGCGCTCTCGACATCACTGATAATCTGGCGCGCCCGCGCCACAAAGGCTTCGCCTGCGTCGGTGAGCACCATGCCGCGCGGCTGTCTTTGAAACAGTGGTGTGCCAACCATGGCCTCCAACGCCTTGATCTGTTGGCTCAACGGCGGCTGTTGCATGCCAAGCCGCTGGGCGGCGCGGGTCATGTGGCCCTCATCGGCGACAGCAACGGCATAGCGTAAGTGGCGAATTTCAATCATGCGATACTTATAGCATATGGAATAGCTACAATCCATATATTGGACATGGGGTCGTGATGGCGGTATGAACAGGCCATCACAATGGAAAAACGATATGACAGAGGTAATGCCAATTTCGGCTGAAGAATGCCATCCCGGTGTAGCGGAGCTGTTCAGAGGCTTTTTGGGTCTTGGTCTGATGGGGTTTGGTGGCGTCCTGCCCATGGCCCGTCATATGATGATTGAGCAACGGCGCTGGTTGAGCGAGGCGGAATTTACCGATCTTCTTGGCCTTTGCCAGTTTTTGCCGGGAGGCAACATCATCAATATGGCGGTGGCTGTCGGCCTTAAATTTCAAGGCTGGCGCGGTGCTCTGGCGGCACTGTTTGGCCTGATTGCAGCACCCACCGTCATCGTCATCTGTCTTGGTGTCATCTATGACCGCTTTCACGACAACCCGTTGGTTGAACACATGTTTCTGGGCATTGCGGCGGCGGCCTCAGGCTTGCTGATCTCGCTGGCGTGGAAAATACTCCGACCTTTGCGCACCAAGCCCTGGGGGCTGGCGATTGCGGTGCTGTGCTTTGTGGCCATTGCCGTCTTTCGCCTGCCCATGCTGTTGACCATGCTGGTTTTGGCCCCGATTTCCATTCTGGTGAGTTGGAGAGTGTCGAAATGATCGCAACGCTTGTCTCGCTCGCTATCCTGTTTGTCGAGCTGTCCTTGCTGGCCTTTGGTGGTGGCAATACCATTTTGCCGGAAATGCAGCGTCGGGTGGTCGATGTTCATCATTGGATGAGCGCGGCTGATTTCAGTGCCTTGTTTGCTTTGGCGCAGGCAGCACCGGGGCCGAATATGATGGTTGTGCCGCTGGTGGGTTGGCATGTGGCCGGTTTTGCGGGGGTGTTTGTGACATCCATCGCCAAATTTGGCCCGTCATCGCTGATCACCGCTTTTGCGTTTGCCCTGTGGCAAAAATTTAAGGATCGGCCATGGCGCAAGATTGTGCAGGTTGGCCTCGTGCCGATCACGGCAGGATTGGTCAGCGCCAGTGCGGCGGTGATCACCCAAGCCTCTGTCGGCAGTGTCTTGCTGATGGGAATTGCGGCAGCCTCTGCTGTCCTGACGGCAACCACGAAGATTCATCCGCTGATCGTGCTGGGCGGTGGGGCAGCTCTTGGTTTGCTGGGCGGTGTTTTATAGCACCATGGCCATCGCGCAACGCTCTTTGACCGGTAAGCCGTTCTGCGCATCAGCCTCCAGATGCTGTTGCAAGGCAGCATCATGGGCTTCCTCGAAGCCAAGCTCGGCATAAAAGGGCGCGTTCCAGGCAACATGGCGAAAGGTGGTGAGCGTTAGGGCGTGTAAATGCAGCCTGATCGCTTCTTCGCGGGCCACATCAATCAGTGCGCGGCCAATCCCCATGCGTTGCCACTCTGGCAGCACCGAGACTTCGACAATATGCAGCCGGTCATCAATCACCTCGGCACTCAGAAAACCGACCGGCTGATCGTGTGTATCGGTGGCTACGAAAACGGTTTCGGCCTCAATCAACTGGCGCTGCCGATCGCGTGGCATCGGCTCACCTTGGGCAAGCCATGATAATGTTTCAAGACTTTGAAAAACCTGCGCGGCAGCCACCTCAATACCGCCCAGGGCGTCTATGTCAGATGGTTGAGCGTGTCGGATGGTCCAAAGGCGTTCCTTCATGAAGTCTCCAGCATCTGGGTGATCTTGCGGGCGAGATGGTCTGCAACGCTGTTTTTATCCATGTCAGGCCAGTCTTCGATACCGTCTCGGGTGATCAATTTTACGCGATTGCGATCACCACCCATAATGCCGCTCTCGGGCGAAACATCATTGGCAACAATAAGGTCGGCCCCTTTGCGGGCCAATTTTGAACGGCCATTCTCTTCGATATTCTGGGTTTCGGCGGCAAAGCCGATCACCAGTGTGGGCCGATGGGCATGATGGCCAACGGTTTTCAAAATATCGGGGTTTTCGGTCAAACTGAGCATGGGCGGGGCATCGCCCGGCTGCTTTTTGATCTTTTGATCAGACGATGTTGCCACACGCCAATCGGCCACAGCCGCCACCATCACGGCAATGTCGGCAGGCAGCAGATCAAGCACGGCATCGCGCATCTCTTCGGCGCGTTCCACATGGATGGTTTTGACGCCCTCAGGGTCGGCAATGCTGACCGGGCCAGACACCAGCGTCACATCTGCTCCAAGCTTTGCCAGCGCTCGCGCAATCGCATGGCCTTGGCGACCGGAGGAGCGGTTGGCAATATAGCGCACCGGATCAATCGGCTCGTGGGTCGGGCCGGAGGTGACAATGGCGCGCCGACCTTTGAGTGGTTTTTCACCACCGTCCAATAGAGATTCGACACTTGCGACAATCTCTAGCGGCTCGGCCATCCGGCCAAGACCATTCTCGCCGCTCTCAGCCATCTCGCCCGCCATCGGGCCAATAAAATGAATGCCGTCCTGCTGCAATTGCTGGACATTGCGCTGTGTGGCGGGATGCGCCCACATTTTCGGGTTCATGGCCGGAGCCACCAGCACGGGCCGATCTGCGGCCAAAAGCACGGTTGAGGCCAGATCATCGGCCAACCCTTGCGCCATTTTGGCCATGAGATTGGCAGTGGCCGGTGCAACAACAATAAGATCACAGTCGCGCGCCAGGCGGATGTGCCCCACATCCTGCTCGTCTTCGCGTGAAAACAGATCGAGATAGACATGCGATGCACTGAGCGCGCCCACCGCAAGCGGCGTGATAAATTGCTGCGCTGCGGCTGTCATGATCGGGCGCACCAATGCGCCGCGCTCTCTCAGACGGCGGATCAGCTCAAGGCTCTTGTAGGCGGCAATGCCGCCGCTGATGATCAAAAGAATCCGCTTTCCAGAAACTGTCATCCTGCTATCCGCTGACGTCTGCTTCATTGATTTCAGTCCTGCTTATGAAACCTATGCGATCTTTTTAAGCTTAGCCACCCATTGAAAGATGAATGGCGATGTAGAGGCAGGAGATTGCAATAATCCACAGGGCAAGACGGCCAGAACGGCTGTGATGGGCCTCCGCTTTGCCAATGGCGTCAGCGGTTGCCGGATCAAAGCGCAAGCCATGCTCGCTCATATGCATCAGTTCGCTGTGGAATTTCTCGGTTTTGGCGGCAATCTCCGGCAGGGCTTCGGCGACCCGCACCGCTGCCTTCAGGCCATCTTTAACATCGGTTGCAATGCGCTTTGGTCCGAGATTATCCTTGATCCATTGACCGACGACCGGCTCAGAGGCCTTCCACATGTTAAACCGTGGATTGAGCATGCGTGATACGCCTTCCACCACCACCATGGTTTTTTGCAGCATCACCAGCTCTGGCCGGGTTTCCATATCAAACAGCTCAGTCACTTCAAACAGCAGCGTCAAAAGCCGCGCCATGGAAATGGTTTCTGCCGGCTGGCCATGGATGGGCTCGCCAATGGCGCGGATGGCCTGCGCAAAGCTGGCGACATTGTGGTGAGACGGCACATAGCCCGCTTCAAAATGCACTTCCGCCACCCGCATATAATCGCGGGTGATAAAGCCATAGAGAATTTCAGCCAGAAAGCGCCGCTCCTTTTTGCCCAACCGCCCGCAAATGCCCATGTCTACGGCCACTATCATGCCGGTTGGATCGACAAACAGATTGCCGGGATGCATGTCGGCGTGGAAAAAGCCGTCGCGCAAGGTGTGGCGCAGGAAAGACTGAATCAGCAGATCGGCCAGCGCGTTCAGATCGTGTCCCGCCGCCTTCAAGGCGCCGATATCCGACATTTTGATGCCGTCAATCCACTCCATGGTGATGACATCGCGGCCTGTGCGCTCCCAATCCACGTCTGGCACGCGAAAGCCGGGATCGTTTTTGGTGTTGTCCGCAAGCTCGGACAGGGCGGCAGCCTCAAGCCGCAGGTCCATTTCCAGCCGGGTGGTCTGTTCGAGCGATTTTGTCACCTCGACCGGGCGCAACCGGCGGGTATGGGGCAAAAACCGCTCCTGCAAACGCGCCACCAGATACATGACCTCCAGATCGGCGCTAAAGCGGCTTCGCACGCCGGGGCGAATGACCTTGACGGCCACTTTGCGCGGCCCATAAGGCGTCGCCACCTCACACGGGTGTACCTGCGCAATGGACGCAGCCGCAATCGGCGCACCAAAGCTGACGTAGAGATCATCCACCGGGCGGCCCAGAGAATCGCGGATTTCCTTGTGGGCAGCCTCCAGCGGAAAGAAGGCCATGCGATCTTGCAGGCCAGAAAGGTCTGCTGCCATCTCGGCCCCCACCACATCCGGGCGGGTTGCCAGAAACTGGCCGATCTTGACATAGGACGGCCCCAGCCGCTCGACGGCCTGGGCAAGACGGTCTGACCGTTCCGAATGAAGCGCGCGCTTGCGGGCCAAAAGGGCTGCAACTTTTTTCGCAACGCCAACAATGGGTGGCAGCCCCTCGGAGGGGAGGGACGCCACCACACCTTCTCTGACCAATATCCAGCCGACGCGGGCCAGCCTGAAATAGGCGCTCAACGTGCTCATGAAACCTCTTCAATCCGCAAGCAGGCCTTTGAAGCAGGCATGCGGCATGCGCTTGTCGTTCAATTGCGGATCAGATTTTCCAACCTGAGTGAAGTGCTGCAATGCCGCCGGTGTAATTGGTGAAGCTGACCTTGGAAAAGCCAGCCCTTTCAATCATTGCGGCAAAATCTTTCTGATTGGGAAATTTGCGGATCGACTCCACCAGATATTGATAGGGCTCAGCATCACCAGTGATCATCTTGCCAAATTTCGGGATCGCCTTGAAGGACCACTCGTCATAAACGCGATCCAGAAGCGGCATCTGCACTTCGGAAAATTCCAAAACCAGCAATCGGCCACCGCGTTTCAACACCCGATAGGCTTCGCTCAGTGCCACATCAATGCGTGGCACATTGCGAATACCGAAAGCAATGGTGTAGGCATCAAAGGTGTTGGCCTCAAAAGGCAGCTCTTCCGCATTGGCTTCCACAAAGGTGAGGTTGTCGCTCAGACCCTTTTTCTGCGCCCGTTCCTGCCCCACGCCCAGCATGGAGGCGTTGATGTCCAAAACAGTGGAATGGGCCAGCCGTTTCGAGGCTTCCACAATGCGAAAAGCAATATCGCCAGTGCCGCCAGCCACATCCAGCGTGTGGTAATCGGGATCCTTGCGCGGATTGAGCGCGGCAATCATCGCGTCTTTCCACACCCGGTGCAGGCCCGCCGACATCACGTCATTCATGATATCGTAGCGTTTGGCCACTTTATGGAAGACATCATTGACCAGCGCCTGCTTTTCGCCTTTCGCCACATCGCGAAAGCCGTAAGAGGTTTCCATGCCGCCATCGGCGGAGGTGCGGTTTGCGACCATGGTATCCACTCCATTTTCTCTAAACCCATATCTTGACCATGGCGAAGCAGGGTCCATTGGGCTATGTCTTGCGTTCACATGGCAATGCCACGACAGCGGTTCCCCGTCCATAGACCATTGTGCCTTTGACGGAAACAAAAACCCGTCCTTGATCAAATTAGATGGAGCCAAGGTGCCAGAATTACCAGAGGTCGAGACTGTAAAACGGGGATTGGCTCCCTCGATGGAGGGCCGCATCATCTCAAGGCTTGAGCTGCGACGTGCCGATCTGCGCTTTCCTTTTCCGCAAGATTTCATGGAGCGCGTGGCAGGACGCACCATCATATCCTTGTCCCGGCGGGCAAAATACCTGCTGATTGATCTGGATGATGGCATCAGCATTGTCTCGCATCTTGGCATGTCCGGCTCCTATCGCATCGAGCAGGCGGGCAGTGCTGATGTGCCGGGACAGTTTCATATGGAGCGCTCGCGCAACGTTGCGCACGATCACGTGATCTTCCATTTGATGGAGACCAACGGCAGCGGCTTGCGGGTGATCTATAATGACCCGCGCCGGTTTGGCTCCATGGATATGGTGGAGCGGCGGCATATGGACAGCTATCCCGCCTTCAAAGGTCTGGGGCCAGAGCCGATTGGCAATGCCTTGAGCGCCGATTATCTGGCCGGTCGATTTCAAGGTAAGGCGCAGCCGCTGAAAACCACGCTTCTGGATCAAAAGGTCATTGCTGGTCTTGGCAATATCTATGTCTGCGAAGCGCTCTGGCGCGCGCATCTCTCACCCACCACGCCGTCCGGCGCGCTTGTAATGGCCAACGGCGCTCCCGCAGAGGCTCTGAACAGGCTGACCGATGCAATCCGCACGGTGATCGTTGATGCCATTGCTGCTGGCGGCTCGTCCTTGCGTGACCATATCCAGGCCGATGGCTCGCTTGGGTATTTTCAGCACAGCTTCAATGTTTATGATCGCGAGGGAGAGCCGTGTCGCACACCGGGCTGCACGGGAACCGTTGCGCGGATGACCCAGGCCGGACGCTCGACCTTTTATTGCGCGGCTTGCCAGACGGGATGACCAGACAGGCTGACCAGACATGAGCGCCGGACATGAGGGAGAGTGAAAAATGGATATGGTGATGGATTTTGAAACCCTGATTGTCGAGATGCGCGGCGCGGTGGCGCTGGTGAAAATCAATCGACCCCAGGCGATGAATGCCCTGAACTCCACCGTGATGAAAGAGCTGATCACAGCCCTTGCAGCTTTTCAGCACGATGATGCGGTGCGGGCCGTGGTGCTGACCGGCTCGGACAAAGCCTTTGCCGCAGGCGCGGATGTCAAGGAAATGCAGGGCGTGGCCTTTGCCGATGCCTACAGAGGCGATTTTCTGGCGGGCTGGGGCGAGGTTGCGGGCTTTCGCAAGCCAATCATTGCCGCCGTTGCCGGATTTGCGCTGGGCGGCGGCTGCGAGCTTGCCATGATGTGCGATTTCATCATTGCCGCCAGCACCGCAAGGTTTGGCCAGCCGGAAATTACGCTAGGCATTATTCCGGGCATGGGCGGCACCCAAAGGCTGGTGCGCGCCATTGGCAAGGCCAAAGCCATGGACCTTTGCCTCACCGGGCGGATGATGGATGCAGCCGAGGCTGAAAATGCCGGGCTGGTGGCGCGCGTTGTTGCTCCAGAGCGCATGCTGGAAGAGGCGCTGACGGCGGCCCAAAAAATTGCCGGTTTTTCGGCACCCTCCGTGGGCATGGCCAAAGAAGCGATCAACCGCGCCTTTGAGCAGCCGCTATCGGAAGGCTTGCGCTTTGAGCGCAGGCTGTTTCACGCCCTTTTTGCCACCGAGGACCAGAAAGAAGGAATGGCCGCCTTTATCGAGAAGCGCTCAGCGGTTTTCAAAGACCGATAGAGTCGTGGCTGAAACGGCGCAAGAGTCGGAAAGCTGCACTGAAAGGTGAGAAAGCGCGTTGACGGGCGCGTTCTTTCCCGCTATATGCCCGCCCACAGTTAGGAAAGCTTTTGGCTTTTCCGCGATTGCTCCCGACGTGCTGGTCCAGATACACCTGTAGAGCAGGTGGTGTGTGGTTTGCGGCAAAGTGGAGTTTTGGTTCGTATTCGAGAGAGGCATCAATGGCCAATACTACTTCGGCGAAAAAGGCGACCCGCAAAATCGCTCGCCAGACCGCAATTAACAAGAGCCGCCGTACACGCGTGCGCAATTTCGTTCGCAAGGTTGAAGAAGCCATTGCAACCGGCGATATCGCAGTTGCCGCAGAAGCTTTGAAGGCAGCTCAGCCTGAATTGCACCGCGCAGCAACCAAGGGCGTGATGCACCGCAACACAGTGTCTCGCAAGATCTCGCGTCTTGCCAGCCGCGTGAATGCTCTCGCTGCCTGATTTCTGACACAAAATTAAAATTGAAATGAGCCTGGCATTTGTGCCGGGCTTTTTGTGTTTTGATTTTTTTGATTTTTTTAACCTTAGTTATCCCTGTTTTATGTCGGCGGCGTGACACAAAAAACAAATTAAAATCAAAGAGTTATTGAAGGTTGCTCTAAGAGGCCATCCTTTCCTCTACGGCAGGGTTACCTGATTTTGAGTCAAGTGATTTTTTTATTTTTTACGATTCCCATGCCTTGCAATTTGCATTTCTGACAAACTCCTTGATTCATAAGCGATTCTTTTTTGGGATTTTCGCACATTGAAACTTCGCGTCCGGAGTCAATGGCGAGCTGTCAATTTTACGGAAAATTCACTGTTGATCTCAGCAATCGATCCTGCCTAAATGGATTTCAGGAGAGGCGCTGACAAAGCCTTCGATTTCGGAGAGCAGCCCCAAAGGCTGTATTTTTGAAGCGGTTTCTCTAAGCGATCCTGACCGGTTTCGTTTCTTCATACATTGGTTTTTCGGTTGACCCGTTCTGTTTGGCAAGGAGCGGGAATGGTGGTTTTTGCCTTATTGGGTGCAAGGCCCATTTTGCCTTATTGGGTGCAGACCCACGCGGGAGAGACATATGGTCCATGCAGGAATACTATAAGAAGAGGAACGTCTCAGTCGTTGAACGGTTGTCATGGTAAAATGATTTTCGTTTTTTTAAAAAACCGAAGAAGCCGATAAACGACAAAAGGCAGAGCTCAAAAGGTCACAACTCCAAAAGGTCACAAGCCAAAAGTCAGTGAGGAAAATTGACGGTGATCTGGAAACAGATGAACGTTTAGAAACATTCGGAATTTTTGAGATCATTGAAACTGCGCAGAGTGTCTTCTCTTGCAAGAGTGAGGATGCGTTGCGAAAGAGAAAGGTCTTCCATTTGCGAGGATGGCGGGCTTTGAATGAGTAAGGATGTGCTTGAGTATCAAGTGCATGGGCATCAAGGCCTTGACGGCTGCCTGTTTGTGAAAGGCTGTGGCGTAGTCCGTATGCTGGACACAGAAAGACGAGGGGTCTGCTTGCTATCATCTTCTGTTTGAGGGGTGGATAGCAGGCTGCGGCTGATAAGGATGGAGAACCGAAATGATCGGCCCTCTCCGAAACATTGATGCAGGAATAATGGGCGTCGGCCAGACATGGCACCAGAAATGCAAACTGGCCGACACGGGTAGAAAATTGGAAGGCGGCGAGATGCAGATGAAGATGGTAACGGCGAGTGCGGCAGCCGATGGGGACGAGGCGCGCGCGATAGACAATGCCGTTAGCCCTGAAGCAATGGTGGAAGGCTTGGAAGCGCAGCATGCGGCTGTTTTTGAGCGTTTCAGTGCCCGGTTGCGGGCGCAGGTTGGACCAGATGTCTATGCAAGCTGGTTTGGTCGGCTGAAGCTTCATTCGGCATCAAAGAGCGTTATGCGTCTCAGTGTGCCAACAACATTTTTGAAATCCTGGATCAACAACCGCTATCTGGATCTGATCACAACGATTTTGCAGGCCGAAGACCCCAATCTTCTCAAAGTCGAAATTCTGGTGCGCAGCGCCACCCGCAACACCCGTGCCCCCGTGGCTGACGAGCGTGTGGTGCCAGCCGAAGTTCCATCGTCGGCAAAGCGCTCTGGTCCGCAGACAATTGGTAGCGTTGCCGCTTCCATGCCGCAGGTTGCGCCCAATACCGCGGCAGCACCGCGCGCGTCCAGCAATACACCGCTGTTTGGCTCGCCGCTGGATGCGCGATACACGTTTGAAGGTTTTGTTGAAGGCGCTTCCAACCGCGTTGCTGTTGCTGCCGCCAAAACCATTGCCGAGGCTGGCGCTGGTGCCGTGCGCTTCAATCCGCTGTTCATCCACTCTTCGGTGGGCCTGGGTAAAACCCATTTGTTGCAGGCCATTGCCAATGCGGCGATCAACAGCCCCCGTGCGCCACGGGTGGTCTATCTCACCGCTGAATATTTCATGTGGCGTTTCGCAACCGCCATTCGCGACAATGATGCGCTGACGCTGAAAGACACGTTGCGCAACATTGATCTGCTGATCATCGACGATATGCAATTCCTGCAAGGGAAAACCATTCAGCATGAGTTCTGCCACCTGTTGAACATGCTGCTGGATAGTGCCAAGCAGGTTGTTGTGGCAGCCGACCGCGCACCCTGGGAGCTTGAATCGCTCGATCAGCGTGTTCGCTCGCGTCTTCAGGGCGGCGTTGCCATCGAAATGGAAGCGCCGGATTATGAGATGCGTTTTGATATGCTCAAGACCCGTCTGGCTGCGGCCCAGAAAGAAGATCCGAGCCTCGATATTCCAACAGAAATCATCGCCCATGTGGCGCGCAATGTGGCCAGCAGCGGTCGTGACCTCGAAGGTGCGTTCAATCAGCTGCTGTTCCGCCGCTCGTTCGAAAATGATATGACAATCGAGCGGGTTGATGAGCTTCTGGCCCATCTGGTGGGGGCTTCCGAGCAAAAGCGGGTGCGGATTGAAGACATTCAGCGGGTTGTCGCCCGCCATTACAATGTGTCGCGTCAGGAGCTGGTTTCCAACCGCCGCACACGGGTTATCGTCAAGCCACGCCAGATCGCCATGTATCTGGCCAAAACACTGACACCGCGCTCCTTCCCGGAAATCGGTCGCCGTTTTGGCGGGCGTGACCACACGACGGTTTTGCATGCTGTGCGCAAGATCGAAGAAATGATTTCCGGCGATCAGAAATTGTCGCAGGAGCTTGAGCTGCTGCGCCGTTTGATCAACGAATAAGGCTCGGCCGATTTTGGTGTGCTCCATGAAGCGCGCTGTGAGAGATCACGGCGCGTTTTCCTGCTCGTATGGCCGGGCTTTAGAGTTTGTCAGGGACAAGTGGAACCCGGTTTTCCAGAATAGACAAACGAAAACAAAGGAAGCGAGAGCCTGTTAGGTTCAATTTCACAGTACACGACGCATAGATTTTACCGTATAGCTCACCCCCCTCTGCCCTGCCGGGCATCTCCCCCACAAGAACAGGCCTATCGCATATGGTGAATGAGCTCGAGTAGGTATTTCTCGTTCCATGCGGCCTTTTTGAGTTTTCGTCGCATGGGAACCCTTTCTGGATGCATGGTGGCAATGTTGAGTGCGAGCCGTCGCA
>NZ_SSOA01000020.1 GCF_004801395.1 Gillisella terrae | reverse complement strand
ACTCGATAAACCGTTCCAATCCGTGATCCTCTCCATAACGGGTGGATCATCTCAAGAATCCAAAAGTGGGCTGCTGGCAACAACAATATCGCGCCAAACATGCAGTTCCATATGCGATTCGCCTGCCACAAGGAGGGAGATCGACAAAAAGCAGCCCTATTGCTCAACAGCATACGTCCTACTGCATAATTCCTTAAATCGGAATCGATTTAAGGTAAAAATTATGCAGCATATTTAAAGCGTTACAGCGCCGTGCGTTTTATAAAACGCATAAAGGACGCTGTATGTGTCGGAAATCACAGGTTCATTGTTAAAAACAAGCGGGAAGGCCTATCGGATCTCCCTCCTTGTGGGGGAGATGGCTGGCAAGCCAGAGGGGGTAAACGGCACATAAAGGCGTTTGCGTCGTGTACTGTGATTGGATCAGTCCGATGCTCTAAGTTTTTGTTTCCGCATCGGATTCATCTGAAAACCGGTTCCCACTTTTCGGCCGATGCTCTAATCTTACAGTGCCATCCACCCTATCGGCGTATGGCACTGTCGCTGTTTCTATCTGCGCTTTAACGTCCATCTTAAATCGCCTCCGATTTAAGGAATGCTGCCAAAGCGAGATGGCCGGAATAAGCTTAGCGGCTGGCGGCTTTTTTCTGCACCATGGTTTGAGCGGGCTTGGCACCCGCCATCATTGGCTTTTGCATGCGCGATGCTTGTGCTTCCGGTGCCCGGCGATTGGTGTTGGCTGACAGGGTGCGCATGCCAACGGGCCGAATGATGGTTTTGGTCACAACAGGCGCTGGCGCGGGTGTTGGCGCTGGCGCTTCCTTGGCCTTTGCAGCCAGAGCAACCCAGCGCATGATGGCTTCAAAAGCGTGGCGGCCTTCACGGCGCGCGGCCTTCAGGCCTTCGCCGCTCAAAAGACAGGTCGCGCCAATTTCTTTCCAGTTCGGACGGCCGCCATGCAAAGGTGGCAAGGCCTGCCGCACAACCAGATCCAGCATATAGCTGCGCAGGTTTTCGTAATCTTCTTTTGCAAGGATGGGCGCAAGCCGCACATCGCAAAAACTCTCTATTTTCCGAAGGAATATCGGAGCGGAAGGTGTTAATCGGGGCATATTACTCGCAACTCATGAATAGCCCGACAAGGGAGGTGCCGGGATGGGCGCTGCTAAGCTATTGATCTTAACGAAGCGTTTCAAAGGGAGTGCGGCTTTACGATTGTCTGACCTTCATAGTCAACCCAATGTTTGGCTCTCAAGGTCGAAATTTTTCACATCCTTACTATTTTCTTGATCCGGATTCCACGTCAACCTGCGCCTCAACATGGTAACCGCCACTTCAAACAATTTCAGTCGGGATTGCCCTGTGAAATCGCCAGAATAGGCTGTTGCAGGCGGTGATCACCCTGTGAAAACAGTTGCTCATGGCTGCTCATTCATCTGTTCACGCACTCTTGATTTTTCGCGGCATTGCAAATAAAAAAGGTCAATCACCACGGACCCGGTGAAATTCCGGGTGGCTATTCTGGCCGCCGATCCGCCAGACAACGCACAACATCTATCAAACATGTTGGACCGCTTTGCGGTCAGCGCTGAACCTATGTGAAAAAAACTCATGAACATTGTAAAACGCTACCAGCGTGACTGGTTTTCCAATATCCGTGGCGATGTCCTTGCGGGCCTCGTCGTGGCACTTGCCCTCATCCCGGAAGCCATCGGCTTTTCGGTGATTGCGGGCGTTGATCCGAAAATCGGATTGTTCGCCTCTGTCATCATTGCCTGTGTCTCTGCCTTTTGTGGTGGCCGTCCCGGCATGATTTCAGCGGCCACTGCCGCCACCGCCGTTCTGATTGGCGGTCTTGTGCGCGATCACGGCATTCAATATCTGTTTGCCGCCACGCTTTTAATGGGTGCGCTGCAAATTCTGGCCGGTTTTCTGAAGCTGAGCCGTGTGATGCGCTTTGTATCACGCTCGGTTATGACCGGTTTTGTCAATGCGCTGGCGATCCTGATTTTTATGGCACAGTTGCCAGAATTGGTGGGGCGCCCCAATTCCACCTACATCATGATCGCCATTGCATTGGCCATCATCTATCTGTTTCCCCGCATCACCAAAGCCATTCCGTCGCCGCTGGTGGCCATTGCTGTCTTGACGGCTGCAACATGGTGGTTCGGCTTTGATGTGCGCAGTGTCAGCGATTTGGGCGAAATGCCCACCAGCCTGCCGATTTTTGCATGGCCGCAGGTGCCGCTGAATTTTGAGACCTTGCAGATCATTTTCCCCTATTCTGTTGCTCTGGCCGCCGTTGGTTTGCTGGAATCGCTGCTGACGGCCCAGATTGTCGATGACATGACAGATACGCAGAGCAATAAAAGCCAGGAATGCATTGGTCAGGGAGCCAGCAACATCGTGTCGGGCCTGTTTGGCGGCATGGCGGGTTGCGCCATGATTGGCCAATCGGTGATCAATGTCAGCTCTGGCGGGCGTGGGCGGCTCTCAACCTTTGTGGCCGGTGCGTTCTTGCTTGTTCTCCTGTTGGTTCTGGATGATATCTTGCGCGTGGTGCCCATGGCCGCACTCGTGGCAATCATGATCATGGTGTCGATTGGCACCTTCTCCTGGCGCTCCATTCTGGATTTGCGCAAGAACCCGCCATCCTCCTCCTTGGTCATGCTGGCAACCGTGATCACTGTGGTTGCAACCCATGACCTTTCCAAGGGTGTGCTGGTGGGCGTGCTTTTGTCGGGCGTGTTTTTTGCCGGCAAGGTTGCGCGTATGGTGCATGTCAAGGCAGAGGAGCAGCCGGATGGCTCGAGGCTCTATCGTGTGGACGGGCAGATCTTCTTTGCCTCCAGCGAGGCCTTCATTGCCGCCTTTGACTTTGATGACGCAGTGAAAGCCATCACCATCGATGTCACCCGCGCGCATTTTTGGGATATCACTTCCATCGGAGCCTTGGACAAAGTGGTGCTTAAATTTCGCTCCAAGGGGGCCTTGGTGCAGGTGAATGGTGTCAGTGAGGCCACCAGCCACATGATTGACCGATTTGCGCTTCATAAGGATGAGAATGCGGTGGCAGCGCCCGCCGGTCATTGAATTGATCATGCGCCATTCGCTACGCGCATGGCGCATGGCTGGTGTGCGAAAACCTGCCTGTTAATTGGGCGGAAATGCGGATATACATCATTCCAACGAAGCGATGCATCCTCCTCCCGCAGAGCTTCGTGTTACGGGCCAGTTCACTCCTCCTCCCAGAACGGCCCGTTGGAATGACAGCACTCCTCCTCCCAGCTGTCATTCGGTTCTTTTCGGAAAACCTGCCGCACCTCCTCCCGCGGCAGGTTTTTCGTATTTGGGCCGTTTTTATTTTCCAGTTTTTTCTCACTCCGCTGCAATTGGCTGTGCTGTCGATAGAATTGCACGAATTTCTGCCCTGCAGGAACCGCAATTGGTGCCCGCCGAGAGTGTTTCGCCAACCGCTTCAACGGTTGCGCAGCCTTTAGCGATGGCATCTGTGATCTGGTTGATGCCCACTGAAAAGCACGAGCAAACAATAGCGCCCGGATCGATCTGGTTGGCGCTGGGGCGACCGGCAATCAGGCTTACCCGATTGTTCTGATGGGCAAAGCCCTGCGATAGCTGTGCTGCGGCCCAGTTGCGTGAAACGCTGACGGGCTCGCGCGCCATGAAAAGGGCCGCACAAAGCCGATCTCCCTCAAAAAATGCCAAACGCACATCGCCGCTGGCCTGATCCTGATAACCCACCATGTCTGCGTCAGTGGGCACGTTCAAATTGGTTCTTGCCCAAGCCGCCCAGTCCATCGTGCTTTCAAAGCCAAGCTCCAGCCGCCAGCCGCCATCTGCTTTTGCCAAAGCCCAATAGGTCGCATCCAGAGCGCTTGGTTTGGTTGCGGATATTGCAAAGCCATAGGCTTCGATCGCGCAGGGTTTGATGGCAACGGCACTGCTTTTTAGGGCTGGTTGGCCAGAGACAGGATCGGTGATGGACGGTATGAGCGTATCCACCCGACCGGTTGGTGCGGTTTCGCCTGTCCAATGCATAGGCGCGAAAATCGAACCCCGGCTTTGGCGCGCACTTAGAAGGGCGCGGACAATGACCCGTTGCCCGGTTAAGCTGGTGATTTCGACAAGCTTTGCGTCGTCAATGCCAAAATCCTGCGCATCGAGGGGGTGAATTTCTGCAAAGGGTTCGGCCAAGTGGGCGGAAAGGCGCGCACTTTTGCCAGTGCGGGTCATGGTGTGCCAATGGTCGCGCACGCGACCGGTGTTCAGGGTGAGGGGGAAGGCATCGCTCACATTTCCGGAGTGTGCCGGTGCCGTGGCGATAAAACGGGCTTTGCCGTCGGAATGATAAAATTTTCCGGTGCTAAAAAAGCGACTGTCTTTGGGGGCGGTGCCAAACGGTTGCGGCCATTGAAAGGGAGAGAGCGCGTCATAGTGCTGAGCATCAATGGAGCGATAGGCACTGATGTCAAAATCGCGGCTGCCGTTGTTGTTCAAGCCTGATAGAGCCGCATGTTCAGCAAAAATCTCAGTAGGCGATGTGTAGGCGAAGGCTTGCGCAAACCCCATGCGGCGGGCAACCTCTGCTAACTGCCACCAATCGGGCTTGGCACTGCCGGGAGCGGCTTTAAACGGCCGCTGGCGCGAAATGCGCCGTTCCGAGTTGGTAACGGTGCCGGATTTTTCTCCCCAGCCGCTGGCGGGCAACAGCACATGGGCGAGGCGGGCCGTATCCGTGTCGGCTTGCATGTCAGACACCACCACAAAGGGGCAGGTTTTTATCGCGGCCTTCACCGCATCGGCATCGGGCATTGATACCACGGGGTTGGTGGACATGATCCATAGGGCCTTGATGCGACCATCCGCCACCGCCTTGAACATATCGACCGCTTTCAGGCCGGGCTTTTCAGCCATTTTGGGTGCAGCCCAAAACCCTTTCACGCTTTCACGGTGATGCGGATTTTCAAGATCCATATGGGCGGCCAGCATATTGGCAAGCCCGCCCACCTCGCGCCCGCCCATGGCATTGGGCTGGCCGGTCAGCGAAAATGGCCCCATGCCGGGCTTGCCTATGCGCCCGGTGGCGAGGTGGCAATTGATAATCGCATTGACCTTGTCTGTGCCGTTTGCGGATTGGTTGACGCCCTGACTGTAGCAGGTCACCACTCTTTCGGTGGCAGTAAACAATTTAAAAAACTGGCGCAATTGCATGGCAGGCAAGCCTGTTTGCATCATCAGATCGGCCAGTGACTGGCCCATGATCTGCTCAAACACCTCGGAAAATCCATGGGTGTGGGCGGCAATATAGCTTTGATCAATCGCGCCGTTTTCAATCAGATGCGCCAAAAGCCCGTTAAACAGTGACACATCACCATCCGGTTTGATGGACAAATGCAAATCGGCGATGTCGGAGGTCGCGGTGCGGCGCGGGTCAATCACCACCACTTTCAGCGAGGGCCGCCGGGCCTTTTCCGCGGCAATGCGTTGATACAGCACGGGATGGCACCAGCCCATGTTGGAGCCAACCAGCACGATCAAATCCGCCAATTCCAGATCTTCATAGCATCCCGGCACGGTATCGGAGCCAAAAGCGCGTTTGTGACCAGCAACAGACGATGCCATGCACAGTCGTGAATTGGTGTCGATATTGGCAGAGCCGATAAAGCCTTTCATCAGCTTGTTGGCGACATAATAATCCTCTGTCAGCAATTGGCCGGAGAGGTAAAAAGCCACCGAATCCGGGCCAAACTCTGCAATCGTGTCTTTGAAGCGTGTGGCGACAAGATCAAGCGCCTCATCCCAACTGGCAGGCGCACCAAAAACCCGAGGCTCCAAGGCTCGCCCATCCAGATCCAGCGTTTCACCAAGAGCCGAGCCTTTGGAGCAAAGCCTGCCGAAATTGGCCGGATGGTCAGGATCGCCCTTGATGCTGACCGTGCCATTATCGTTGACCCGCGCAATCACGCCGCAACCGACCCCGCAATAGGGACAGGTGGTTTTGGTCTCATTGGCTGTGGCGTGAGGCATGGTCTGTCTCCTGAAAAGGATGGTTTATGCGAAAACACGGTAAGGGCACTCAGACCCCTCCCCAGCCCTCCCCCTTGTGGGGAGGGCTGGGGAGGGGCTCTGTCACCCAGCAAGCATGTTACCTGCGTGGTCCTTTGTAGTTATGGCCTTTAAAACTCCACGGAAAGATAGATCATCTCGCCTTCAAGCTTGACGGGGAATGTCGCAGTAGCACCGTCATCGGCCCCTTGCGCCAATCCGGTTTCCAGATTGATCACCCAATTGTGCAGCGGGCAGGTGACGCAATTGTCGTGCACAATGCCCTGGCTCAAGGGACCGTTTTTGTGGGGGCATTTGTCTTCCATGGCAAAGACCCGGTTATCATGGGTGCGAAATACGGCAATGGTGGTATCGCCATGTTCGACGCAGCGGGCACCTTGCGGCGGAATATCTTGGAGCGAGCCAATTGCTACCCAGTTTTTAGCCATCAAATTCATTCCGCAGCCTCCCTGCTCATGATCGCCATGGGCTTGAACTCATGCTTGTCCTTGCCGGAAACGCGCTCCGACCAAGGGTCTACCTGGGCGAATTTTTGGGAAAACACGAAGCGCTCATAATAGGCTTTGCGCTTGCCTTCATCCTCCATGATCTGGCGGCGGATTTCGTCATGACCAATGCGCTTGGTCCACTTGTAAATGCGCTCCAGATAGCGGCCCTGTTCGCGATACATCTGGGTGAGTGCCACAATATGCTCCAGCGCTTCATCCTCGGTTTTGACCATGCCGAGCACGTCAGTGCCCTTGATGTCGAGGCCAGCGGCCCCGGCAAAATGGATTTCAAAGCCGGAATCCACGCAGATCACGCCAATGTCCTTGCAGGTGGCCTCGGCGCAATTGCGCGGACAGCCGGAGACCGCCAGTTTCAGCTTGGCTGGTGTCCATGAGCCCCACATGAATTTTTCCAACCGAATGCCAAGCCCGGTGGAATCCTGTGTGCCAAACCGGCACCAGTCAGACCCCACGCATGTTTTGACCGTGCGAAGACCCTTGGCATAGGCTTGGCCAGAGACAAAGCCAGCCTTGCCGAGATCAGCCCAGACGGCGGGCAGGTCTTCTTTTTTGATACCCAGCATATCAATGCGTTGGCCGCCGGTGCATTTCACCGCCGGGATGTTGAACTTGTCGACAACATCAGCAATGGCCCGCAGCTCTTTCGATGATGTCATGCCACCCCACATGCGCGGCACCACTGAATAGGTGCCATCCTTCTGGATGTTGGCGTGAACACGCTCGTTGATGAAACGCGATTGGTAATCATCGGCATATTCATCTGGCCAGTCGCAGACCAGATAATAGTTGAGCGCCGGGCGGCATTTGGCGCAGCCGCATGAGGTTTTCCATTCCAGTTCCTGCATCACGGCGGGGATGGTTTTGAGCGATTTAGCCTTGATCAGACGGCGCACGTCATCATGGCCAAGCTCCGTGCAGGTACACATTGGCGTCACTGCCGATGGGTTATAGGCATCGCCCAAAGTGAGGCTCATCAATTGTTCGACCAGGCCCGTGCAGGAGCCGCAAGAGGCCGAGGCTTTGGTGTGGGCGCGCACCTCGTCCAGGGAGGTCAGACCCTTGGAAGTGATGGTAGTGACGATTTTGCTCTTGCAAACGCCGTTACAGCCGCAGATTTCCGCATCATCTGGCAAGGCTGCAACGGCCGCCATAGGGTCCAGCGGGGTGCCTCCCTGATAGGACTGGCCGAAGATCAACGTATCGCGCATCTGGGAAATATCAGTACCGCGCTTCATCAGGTCGAAAAACCACGATCCATCGCCGGTTTCACCGTAAAGCACCGCCCCGATGATCTTGTTGTCCTTGAGGACCAAGCGCTTGTAGATGCCCGATGAGGCATCGCGCAAAACGATTTCCTCCCGGTCTGGCCCTTCCGCAAAATCACCGGCCGAAAACAGATTAATGCCGGTGACCTTCAGCTTGGTGTTGACGACGGAGCCGTGATATTCGGCAGCGCCTCCAATCAGCCGATCCGCCAGCACCCGCGCACTTTCATAGAGCGGGGCAACAAGGCCATAGCACTGGCCGCGATGCTCGGCGCATTCACCAAGCGCGAATATCGAGGCGTCCGAGGTCTGCATGCCATCATCCACCACAATGCCGCGATTGACGGCAATGCCTGCGTCTTTGGCCAGTTGGGCTGCGGGGCGAATGCCAACCGCCATCACCACCATGTCACCCATGATGGTGCGGCCATCTTCCAGCTCAATGCCTTGCACTTTGTCGGCACCGAGAATCTGCTTGGTATTGGCCTTGGTGATGATGTCGATGCCGCGCTCGTTCAGCGCTTTTTCCAAAAGATAAGCGGCGGCAGGATCCAGCTGCCGTTCCATAATCGTCGGCATCAGGTGAATAACGGTGACGTCCATGCCCTGCCGTTTCAACCCATAGGCGGCCTCAAGCCCCAGAAGGCCAGCACCGATGACGATGGCGCGACCTTTACCCTTGGCGATTTCCAGCATTTTCTCGACATCATCGAGATCACGATAGGCCAGAACACCCGGCAATTGATGGCCGGGAACAGGGATGATAAAGGGCAGCGAGCCGGTGGCAATCACCAGCTTGTCGTAAGATAGGGTGATGCCCGTTGCCGATGTGACGGTCTTGTTGGCGCGGTCGATCTCAGTGACTTTCGCTCCACGGTACAGCGTTACACCATGGGTTTTGTACCAGTCATCACCATGGATGATGATGTCTTCATAGGCTTTTTCACCGGATAACACCGGCGAGAGCATGATGCGGTCGTAATTGACGCGCGGTTCAGCATTGAAAATCGTGACATCATAAAGGCCGGGGGCCTTTTCAAACAGCTCTTCCAGCATGCGCCCCGGGGCCATGCCATTGCCGATAATGACGAGTTTTTCTCGCATGGGAGACTCCTATTCCGCAGCCGCGATGCGGGATGATGTTTGCCGATTGATCCGGCAGTTGCGTTTTTCCTGAATGGATGTGAGCTGTTCTGCGCTGGGGTTTGCGCCGCCTTCATAGGCTTCAAGAAATTCCAGCAATTCCGCGCGATAGGCGTAGTAATCAGGGTGAGAGAGCAGACTTTTGCGCGAGCGTGGACGCGGCAGATCCACCTCCATGATATTGCCGATTTTGGCATTTGGCCCGTTGGACATCATCACCACGCGGTCGGCCAGCAAAATGGCTTCATCCACATCATGGGTCACGCAGATGGCAGTGACTTGCGTGCGTTTCCACACATCCATCAGCACTTCTTGCAATTCCCAGCGGGTGAGGCTGTCCAGCATGCCAAAAGGTTCATCCAGCAGCAGCAATTTGGGCGAGAGCGCAAAGGCGCGCGCAATGCCCACCCGCTGCTTCATACCGTTGGACAGGTCATTGGCCAGCCGATGCATGGCATCGCCAAGGCCAACCCGGTGCAGGTAATACTCGACAATATCTTTGCGCTCAGAAGGGCTTGCATCCGGATAAACCCGATCCACACCGAGAGCGACATTTTCGCGCGCCGTCAGCCATGGCATGAGAGATGGCGCTTGAAACACCACAGCGCGGTCTGGTCCTGCGCCTGAAATTTCGCGACCGTCCAGAATAATACCGCCCGATGAAATCGGATTCAGTCCCGCCACCATTGACAAAACCGTGGATTTGCCGCAGCCGGAATGGCCGATGATGGAGATAAACTCGCCCTGTTTCATTTTCAGGTCGAACCCGTCCACAACGGTCAGCGGGCCTTTGGGGGTGGGGTAGATCTTCTTGACTTCGAAAAACTCGACATAGCCCTTTTCGATGGCCGATTGCGCCTTGCGGGCATAGGCGGCGGGCAGGTTTTCGGCCTGCGGTTTGCGCGTGATCGGCACCACATTGGGCAAAACAATGCCGGGGTCTGCATCACTGTTGCGGGCCGCACCCAGATCCATCAGATATTCGGTCACACAGGCGCGAAGAGCGATAAACGCATCATCAGCATTCATCTCAGTGCGTTCGCGCGGACGGGCCAGTTTCACATCAAAGCTTTTGCCCAACGTGGCCTTTGGCCCCGGTGTCAGCGGAATGATCCGGTCTGCCAGCAAAATCGCTTCATCCACATCATTGGTGATCAGGATGATGGTTTTCTTTTCCTGCTCACAAATCGCGGCCAATTCATCCTGCAGCTTGGCGCGGGTGAGGGCGTCGAGGGCCGATAAGGGCTCATCCAGCAGCAGCACGTCCGGCTGCATGGCCAGTGCGCGTGCAACAGAGACCCGCTGGCGCATGCCGCCAGACAGCTCGGCCGGTTTGCGGTCCGTTGCATGAGAAAGTCCGACCATGGAAATATAGTGCTCGACGATGGTGGAGCGCTCAGACTTCGGCTTGGCCTTGTGAAGGCTGTCCACCGCCAGCGCCACATTATCGCGCACTGACAGCCATGGCATCAGAGAATAGTTTTGAAAGACAACGCCAAGGGCAGGGTCTGGCTTGGTGATCTCTTTGCCCTTGAAAAACACCTGGCCGTTATCAGGCTGTGTCAAGCCGCATAACAGCGAGATCAGCGTGGATTTGCCAGAGCCAGAAAAGCCGACGATGGCAATAAACTCGCCTTGCTCAACGGTGAGGTTGATCGTGTCCAGCACGTCATTGCGGCTTTTAGCCTCGCCGAAGCTTTTGGAAACATTGCACAGTTGCAAAATGCTCATCAAACTCTCCTCAGCGGTTGGTGGTGAAGGTGAAGGCCGATTGCAGCGCATACATGATGCGATCGAGAATGAAGCCGATGATGCCAATGGTGAGTACTGCCACCAGAATGCGGGCAAGCGAGGCAGACGAGCCGTTTTGGAATTCATCCCAGACAAATTTGCCAAGGCCGGGATTTTGCGCCAGCATTTCAGCAGCAATCAGCACCATCCAGCCCACGCCGAGCGAGAGCCGCATGCCGGTGAAAATCAGCGGCAAGGCTGATGGCAGCACCAGTTTGCGAATGGTGGTGCCGGTGGAGAGCTGTAAAACCTTGCCAACATTGACGAGGTCTTTGTCAATCGAGGCAACACCCATCGCGGTGTTGATCAGGGTTGGCCAGAGAGAGCAGAGCGTCACCGTGACGGCAGAGACCACCATGGATTTTGGAAAATAATCGGAGGTGTCCACATACAGCGCCGAGACCACCATGGTGACAATCGGCAACCACGCGAGAGGTGAGACCGGTTTGAAAATCTGGATCAGCGGATTGATGGCGCTGTTGAAGGCTTTTGACAGGCCGGAGGCAATGCCAAGCGGCACGGCAATCGCGGTACCAATCAGAAAACCAAGGCCGACGGTGAGCAGGGATGTACCAATCTGGTCGATATAGGTGGGGCTGCCGGTATAGCTCCGCTCTTTCACCATATCAGCCTGGCCATCGGCAATCAGCTTGGCATTGCGCTTGTCCTGACGTTCATAAAAAGCAGCTGCCTTGGCCCGCTCTGCCTGATAATCGGCCCAGAGCACTTCGGCTTGTTTTGCCACTTCAAACGGGCCGGGAATGGCACCCAGCGAGGTGTGAACTTGCGGGGCCAGCACACCCCACAACACCAAAAAACTGACAATGCCAACAAGAGGATAGAGCAAAACGCGCTTGAGAACGCCCAATTGCTCACGCGGATCGTCGCCTGCCGCAATTTTCAAAATCGGCGTCAGCCAGACCAGACCCAGCACGTCGAGCCATCGCGCCGCGCTGTTGATCCGCTGAAGTAGGCGCTCTTTGCGTTTGGCCCTGTCATCCAGTGTGGCATTGAAGGTATCTGTCGCGTTGGTCATAGGTCCGGTCCTTCGCAAACGTGGTCTTGAGTGGGAGAGTGGGGCCGCCCGCACATGCCTTTGGCGGCTAGCTCAATCAATTGCCAACAACAGTGGTGCCATCGAGCTTTTGGCCGGCTTTCAGACCAATCTTCAGGCTATCGATATAGGCGTTGGGCTTTTTGCCATCATAGGTGATGCCATCGATGAACTCGGCGGTCGGGGCCTTGTATCCATCTGTGCCAAACGGGAAATCTTCCTTTTTGGCTTCGCCGTCTTCAATCAAAAGCTCCGCGGCTTTCATGTAAATATCGGGGCGATAGACCGATTTTGCCGTCTCGTCATACCACGCGTCGGGCTTTTGATCGGCAATCTGGCCCCAGCGACGCATTTGGCTGAGATACCAGACCGCATCCGAGTAAAACGGATAGGTGGCATTGTAGCGAAAGAACACATTGAAATCGGGAACCGGACGCTTATCGCCCTTTTCATATTCAAACGTGCCGGTCATGGAATTGGCAATCACGGCTGCATCCGCACCGACATATTCCGGCTTGGAAAGAATTTTGACCGCTTCCATGCGGTTGGCATTGTTGTTCTCATCCAGCCATTCGGCGGCGCGGATCAGCGCTTTGGTCAAGGCCAGCGTGGTGTTGGGATATTTTTTGACGAATTCGTCTGTCAGGCCAAACACTTTTTCCGGCTTGTTTTTCCAGATTTCACTGGAGGAAATCACGGGCACGCCGATGCCCTTGAAGACCGCGGCCTGATTCCATGGCTCGCCCACGCAATAACCATCAATGGTGCCTGCTTCCAATGTTGCCGGCATTTGCGGTGGTGGTGTTACAGAGAGCAGCGCATCCGCCTTGATCTGGCCCGATGTGTCGTTGGTGCTGTAGTAACCGGGGTTGATGCCGCCAGAGGCCAACCAATAGCGCAGCTCGTAATTATGGGTTGAGACCGGAAAAACCATGCCCATTTTGAAGGATTTGCCTTCAGCCTTGAAAGCATCGACCACGGGCTTCAAGGCATCGGCCTTGATCGGGTGTTGTGGCTTACCATCAGGACCGGTTGGAATATTCGTCTTCATCGCCTCCCACACCGGATTGGAAACGGTGATGCCATTGCCATTCAGGTCCATGGAAAAGGGGGTCACGATATGGGCTTTGGTGCCATAGCCAATGGTGGCTGCCAGCGGCTGGCCCGCCAACATATGCGCACCGTCCAACTCGCCATCAATCACCCGGTCCAGCAGCACTTTCCAATTGGCCTGCGGCTCAAGGGTGACATATAGCCCCTCATCTTCAAAAAAGCCCTTTTCCTTGGCAATCGCCAAGGGTGCCATATCCGTCAGCTTGATGAAGCCAAGTTTCAGTTCATCCTTTTCGACCTTCAGCATCTTGGCATCGACCGGTATAGCACTGCTGCCAAGCAAAACAGCGGTCAACACGGACAGACATTGAACCAGATTTCTCGTCTTCAGCCTTCCTGTGGTGGCGTGATGCACCATGTGGCGGTTCCCCTTTTTTTGACGGAAATAAAAACAAAAAAACGCCTCAGGATGTGCCACTCAGACTTTTTGAAAAAGTCGAATTGCAACCGTGAGACGCCGTTGTGTCATGGAGTTCGCATTGAAGCGAAAATTTAGCGCTGATCGCCGTTGATCGCGCAAATGAAGATAAGCATATCTTGTGCCAGTCTGGCTAGATAGAATCTATCATCTTGATAATAAATATTTATTTATTTTATTTCCTGCACAAATTCTGAGCGAATGTCTAAAATTTGCTGTTTCTTTCTTGTGCAGAGTGCCTAATAAGTGGCGATAGTGCTCACGAACGAGGACTGAAGCTGTTCGTTTTCACTGAAAAGCGCGCGACATAATCAGCAATGTCATGGGGATCGAACGAAAAGCCGTCAATGAAGCGGTCAGCCGAATCGAGACCTTCAATGCGCATATCATCAGCCGTGAAGCCATCGGGCAAGCCAAGAGCCTGTCTGTAAATGTCAGGGCGATAGGCGGATGCTGCCTGTGTCACCTGTTCCGGGCCATAATTCACCTGTCCCCAGCGGATCATCTGGCTGTAAATCCACAAAGCTTGGCTGGGGCGCGGGTAATTGGCATGATTGCCGTGAAAGCGGAAGTAGTGATCAATAATGCGGCGATTGCCCTTGGCATCGACATTGAACTCTCCGGCCAGCACCGGCTGGATAATCTCCGCAGGAATGCCGATATAGCGCTCGCTGGAAAGAGCTTCTGCCAAAATCGCTCGGTTGTCGGGCTGATCACACCATTGCCCGGCGGCATCAAGCGCCACAATCAGGCGCGCAATCGTGTCTTGATGGTCTTCAGCCCATTGCGGGCGCATGCCCAGAACTTTTTCCGGTGCCGAAGGCCAGATATCCTGCTTGGCGGCCACAATGCGCCCGGTGCCGCGCTTTGAGGCTACCATGTTCCATGGTGCACCAACGCAAAATCCATCAATGGCACCCGCTGCCAATGCATCGGATGTCAAAGGGGGCGGCACGACCACCAGATTGACGTCTGTATCAGGATTTATGCCACCTGCCGCCAGCCAATAGCGAAATTCATAATTATGCGATGAAAAGGGATAGGTCACACCAAAGGTTGGGCATGGTTCACCGGCCCGACGCATGCCATCCAGCACGCCAGCCAATGCCTTGGCATTGTCCAGTGCGCTTGAGGTTTCCGTGATTGTGCCTGTGTCAATCATCCGCTGGAACAGGCGGCTGGACAAGGTAATCGCATTGCCGCCCTGACCAAGCGAGAACGCGGTGATTGTTGGTGAGGGGTTTGAGCCCAACCCCAGCATGGACGCCACCGGCATGGGCGACAGCATATGGGCCACATCGAATTGCTGAAAGGCCAGCCGATCGCGAACATTGGCCCAGGAGACATCTTTGACCAGATCCAGCGTCAGCCCTTCTTTTGCGGCAAAGCCAAACTCCACAGCCGCGATTAACAGCGATGCATCGACCAGCGGAATAAAGCCTGCACGCAAATAGCGGCGCTCTTTGCGGCCCGTTGCGGGAGCCGCCAAGGTCGAGGGGGTGTTCATGTGGGTGTCCGCCTGGTTCATCTGGGGGTTCCTCACATCAAAAGACTGGCGGCGGTGACGACGCTTTGGGCAATATCTGCCATTTTCTTTTTTTCGTTCATGGCGGTTTGTCGCAAAAGTGCGAAGGCTTCTTCTTCGGAAAGGCCGCGCATCTTCATCAATATGCCTTTGGCGCGTTCAATGATTTTGCGCTCCGTGAGTGCGGTTTTGGCGTCGGTCAACTCGCGTTGCAGACGATCAAAGGCACGAAAGCGGATAACGGCCATATCCAGGATTGGCTTCACTCGCTCTTTTTTCAAACCATCAACGATATAGGCCGAGACGCCCGCATCCACGGCGGCGGCAATCGATTCCGTATCGGCGCGATCGACAAACATGGCAATCGGGCGGCTTACGCTGCGCGTCAGCTGAAACAGATGCTCCAACATGTCGCGATTGGGATTTTCGAGATCGATGATGATAACGTCAGGCTCAAGCTGCTCTATGCTGCGGGCAATACCTTGCACTTCATGGATGACAATGACGCGCAGGTGTCCCGCCTCCCGCAAGCCTTCCTCAATAATGGAGGCGCGGATGACATTTTCATCAATGACAAGAATGGTCAGGTCGCTATGGTTCACACCCTAGGCATACTGCACTGCGAAAAACTTGACAATTGCCTTGATGGAAAAGCAACGAACGGCTGTCATGTGCAGCCGTGATCACAGCCGTTCACATTTTTGCGCCCTTGGCTGGGGCTGGCTGTTGTCTTGGCGCGGTTTGGTTATTGTGGTGATATAGGCTTGAGCAAAAAATCAAGAAGAGCAAGCAGATGAATCGTAAAATTCGTCGGGCACATCTGTGTTGCAGCATAATTCCTTAAACCTGACCCGGATAAAGACGAGGTTGATGAGGATGGTATAGAATGCCGCCATGGTGTGGTGGAGTAAGCAGTTTCTGGCAATGTCCAGCTGACAAAGTCTAAAACGACAGGTTGTTTTTGCGCCAATGAGTCCAATATAGCTCAAGATTCTGCTGTTTGAGTTTGTCGGGAAAATCGGATTTGATCTTTCTGATAAATTGGACTGCAAGTTGGAGGGCTGAAGCGACAGAAGGTTGTGCGTGTTAAGCATCCGCAGGAGAGGTTAGTTTTGAAAATGATACCCACAGTGCTCTACGGGATCAAAATCGCCAGTCGATGGGCCTGCGTCCTGTTGTTGCTGGTGGTTGCGTCACTTAATTCTGTTGAGGTCGCCGGTGCCGCCGATTGCCGTAGCAGTCCGGACGCCAAAGTGGACTGGTCTGGCTGCTATAAACGCCAGCTTATGTTGGGCGGCAGTAATTTGCGCGATGCAAACCTTTATGATGCGGACCTGAGTTTTACGGATTTGAGCAATGCCAATCTGCAATCGGCCGATTTGGAAAAAACCACACTTATCCGCACTTTGCTTGCCGGTGCCAAAGCAGACGGGGCAAAGTTTGAGCGCATCGAAGCCTATCGAGCCGAAATGTCGCGCATCTCGGCGGTGGATGCCAGCTTTGTGAATGCGGAAATGCAGCGCGTCAATCTCAAGGCCGCGAATTTGGCCGGGGCAGATTTCACCAAGGCAGAGCTTGGCCGTGTGAACTTTGAAAAAGCGATTCTAACCGGTGCCAAATTCAACCTAGCCAATATGTCGCGCGTGAGTTTGACCAATGCCCGTCTGGATGGGGGCGTGGATTTTGGTGAAGCCTTTATGTTTCGCACCCGTATCGAAGGCGTTGATTTGTCCACGGCAAAAGGGTTGAAGCAAGATCAGATTGATCTCGCCTGTGGCGATAGCCAAACACGTTTGCCGCTCGGTCTGACGATGCCCAGTGATTGGCCCTGCCAGCCGGATTGAGCTGACATTCTTGAACAATAAGCTGGCAAGATTGAACTCCTGCCAGCCATGCTGCACAATTCCTTAAATCGGAATCGATTTGAGGAATTGCGCATCAGATCAAAAGCTCTACACCCCTATGCGCCATGTTTGGCGTACGACGCTGTAAAATCTACACGACGCTTTTTGTTTCGGTATTGGGCCTATCGAATGATTGGTTCGCCGTGAAAGCGACGTCTGGAGGGTTTTGAAACACCAAAGCCAACCTCCATCATCAAGCGTGGCTTTGAGGTGGGCACCGTTCCCATATGGAAGCCGAAGGGGTCTTCAACAAATCCCGACCCGGCCGGTCCTGTGAGCGTAATCGTGCTTTCTGGGCCATAATATCCCAAAACATCGTCAGCGGGATGGCCAACCAGCAAGGTGAACTGGTGTTTGAGGCGACGGCGGCGGTGGCTGCCGCGCACAAACACGTGCGGCCCGGTGCCTTCATCGACCGTGTTGATGTTGAAGAAAAATTTCAACATCCGCCAGTCATCAAGGTCAAAGTGAAATTTGTCGAGAGAGGCCATGCTGCGGTCTCTTTCGGAGGCGAGTGTTGGAAAACTCCACCAAACGCGCGTGGTGATCAATTGCGCGTTTGCACCAAGATAGTTTTTGGCGATATCAATCAAAAGTGGATCTTTTTGTACCGCAAGGGCTGCGCGACAGTCCATAATGCGTTCAAACAGGTGGCCGCTCAGAAGCGACCGTCCATAGCGTTTTTCGGCTCCCGCATGGTCGCTTGCTTTGAATTCCAACCGGCGATCAAAGTTGCCAAAGCATGGTGTGGTCAGCGCATAGGCGTGAATCTCTTCATGGATGGCCTGTGGAAGATTTAAGCCGGTAAATATGCCATCTTGTTTTAAGGCGGATACGGCAGAGCGGTAGTCTGCATTAAACATGCTTTTGCCGGTTGATTGTTCTGTTTTGGGCTTTCGGGCCGTCAGCCAATGCAGGTTTCGTCCTGGTAGGGTTCTGGCCAACATAAACATTGGAAGCCAGGCAGGATTTTCACGGATGTCAGCGATATAGGTTGGTAGTCGCACGGCCATTCGACGCAATTTGCCGCCGCTACGCGCAATGGATTCAAGATCTTTGGGTTGGACATCAAGTTTTTGCATCTCGGCATTCTCCTTGTGACCGCCATGTCAGCAATCGATTTGAATAGTATTCAAGCCATGCATATGTGCCTTTCGACATCAACCTTCTAACCTTGTTAGGGTTGGAGAGCAATGAATTTATTGAATTTTTAACGCATATTTCTAAATTATTTAAATTTACAATATTAATATTTAAGAATCCAGCAATAGATTTTGCGTATACCCCACCATGATATTCATGTCTTACGCCAAGAATACTATGTATATTTCTCCACATTTGTGAATAAAATTACATAAAGTTATGCAGTGAAACTATTTGTTGAGGTAAGGCGAATTGGAATTTTAATCTATTTTTTCGCAGTAATTTATGCCATTTATGTTTTATGCCGTTAATTTAGAAAAATTAATCCGAAATAGTAAATTAATGTGGATTTTATTTCTATCGACTCTCAAAAGTTTGATTTATTTGGGTGTGAAATTTTTTTTGTGATTTTGAAATTATCTCATTGAAATAGTGAAAATTATTGTGCTAGTGCGCAAACGGGGATGCTTTTTTAACGGTGCGCAACGTGGCGGATGTCAATAATACATTGGATTTTTTACCAACTTCTGAGTATTCAGTTGGAAAAAAGAGTTTTAAGCGTTTCATAATTCGATCTATGCGGAGTTTTGTTTTAGAATCAATTTATAGACGCGAATTGAGGGACTTAAATTCCTTCTTTTCAACATCTCCTTTCAGTAAAGTCAGAGATATATCGGCCGATCTCCAGACAAAAGCTCTTGGACGGTATTTTTTTCGGTGCACTGATACACGCGGGCGATTTCGCGCCATTCTTGATCACTATACTTTGTTTTCGAAGTATTTTGACGATGATGTGTTTTTGGCAGCTCATACGCAGGAGATTTTGATTGCGCAGACGCTCTACAAAGACCAGAAACTCGCACTCTATCTATGTCGGCAAGATGGCTTTTCTCGCGAGGCCGAGATTCGCGTCAAGCTGACCTTTAACAATGTCACCATTGTTCAAATGGGCATGTCATTTGTCGATAGAAAGAGGCTGGGGCTTGGCGCTTCTGGTGATGCTCTTTGGATCGGAATCGTTAAATCCAGTATTCCGGGAGAACCGGGGCGCGAGAGCTTTCGCCATTTCACCAAGGCTTTTGAGGGGCTGCGCCCCAAATACCTACATGTGATGTTTGTCCAGTCTCTGGCCCGCGCTCTTGGCATTTCCGAGATTTTTGCACCCTCCTATTGCGGGCAGGCAGTCGCATCGAGTCGGCGCTTCAAACAGCGTGTTCACGCTGACTATGATGGCTTTTGGGAGGAATGCGGAGGGGAGAGGATCAATCAGTATCTGTATCAGATCCCTTGTGAACGTCCGCCGCGCGATTTATCCGAGTATAAGCCAAACAAACGATCCCAAGCCAAAAAGCGTCAGGAACTGGAGACGGGTTTGAGGCAGGCAATGTGCCAGATGTTTGAAAGCTTGAAGCGCCCTGAGGCGGTGCTGTAGCCCCGAAACTTTTTTGTGTAAGGGCTCATTCGCAGGTGCTGGTGCGAAAAGTTTCTACCTCTTGCAAAAGCCATTGTGTGAAAGCAATCAATGGCTTTGAGGCGCGCTTGTCGTCTGGCGATACGAGATAATAACTGCTTTGGCTTTTCACGCTATGGCTTGACGCCAGTACCAATTGGCCACTCTCCAGTTCTGGCCTGATCAAAAACAGCGGCATGAGGGCGACGCCCAGCCCGGCAATGCAGGCCTGTGCCACATTCATGAACTGCTCAAATCCCATGGTGGCGGATGGATTGGCTTTTATGCCAAGGCTTGCAAACCAGTTATCCCAGGCGAGAGGGCGCGATTTCATCTCGATGAGCGGTAATGTTGCAAGATGATTTTGCTCTCTAATGTTGTGAGCCTTTAAAAAAGATGGACTACAGACAGGAGCCACCGTTTCGTCCATCAAAAATCGGCAGGTTGCTCTGGGCCAATTGGGCTTGCCGATATGAATGGCCGCATCCAGTTGCTCGGCGTGAAAATCGAACTGGCCTATTCTGGTCGCAAAATTCAAATTGATATGGGGATAAAGAGCGACAAAGCTCGAGATGCGCGGCAAGAGCCAGCGTGTGCCAAAGGTTGGCAGGATGGCAATGTTCAAACGGCTGTCTTCGGAGCCGGTCATGGCTTCCAGCGATGCATCCTGAATGAGTGAAAGTGCCGTCTGGATGGTTTTGTGGAAAGCCTCGCCGCGGGCGGTCAGGCCAACCCCGCGACCGTTGCGCACAAACAGAGGTGTTTCGAGCTGCTGTTCCAGCGCCAGAATTTGGCGGCTGATGGCTCCTTGTGTCAGGTTAAGCTCGGCCGCCGCCGCCGAAAAACTGCCGAGTCGCGCCACGCAATCCATGGTCACGAGGGCGGTGGTGGAGGGGAGGAGGCGGCGCTGCAATGACTTCATCAGCTATGAATATCTCTCATACCTCGTTTCGTAAACATCGTTTTGCATTGAAGTGAAAATCTGTAAAATCATTGCCAGAAACACGTTTGTCGAGGTTGGCTATGAGCTTTGTGTGGGACGATCCCTTTTTGCTGGAAGATCAGTTGACGGAAGAAGAGCGGATGGTCCGCGATGCGGCCAACACCTTTGCCAAGGCCGAACTCGCGCCGCGCGTTGCTGACATGTATCTTCATGAGACCACCGATCGCGAGCTGTTCCCGCTCATGGGTAAAGCTGGCCTTTTGGGCGTGACCCTGCCGGAAAAATATGGCGCGGCTGATGCTGGCTATGTGGCCTACGGTCTGGTGGCCCGCGAAGTGGAGCGGGTTGATTCCGGTTTCCGCTCAATGATGAGCGTGCAATCCTCGTTGGTCATCTACCCGATTTTCGCCTATGGCTCAGAAGAGCAAAAGGATAAATATTTGCCGGGCCTCGTCTCAGGCGAATTGATTGGCTGCTTTGGCCTGACCGAGCCGGATGCGGGCTCTGATCCGGGTGGCATGAAAACCCGCGCTGAGAAAATCGAGGGCGGCTATCGTCTGCGCGGCTCGAAGATGTGGATTTCCAACGCGCCGATTGCCGATGTGTTTGTGGTCTGGGCAAAGTCCGAGGCGCATGATGGAGCCATCCGTGGGTTTGTGCTGGAAAAGGGCATGAAAGGTCTGTCGGCTCCAAAAATCGGCGGCAAGCTGTCGTTGCGCGCATCGATCACTGGTGAGATTGTTCTGGATGGTGTTGAAGTGGGCGAGGATGCCCTGCTTCCGGGCGTTTCGGGCCTGAAAGGGCCGTTTGGCTGCCTCAATCGTGCCCGCTATGGCATTTCCTGGGGCGTCATGGGAGCTGCTGAAGATTGCTGGGCGCGGGCGCGGCAATATGGTCTCGACCGTCACCAGTTTGGCAAGCCTTTGGCGGGTATGCAGCTTTACCAGAAGAAGCTGGCTGATATGCAGACCGAAATTGCCCTCGGCCTTCAGGCATCCTTGCGGGTTGGTCGCCTGACGGATGAGCACAAAATGGCCCCTGAGATGATTTCCATCATCAAGCGCAACAATTGCGGCAAGGCGCTGGATATTGCCCGCATGGCCCGCGATATGCACGGCGGCAATGGTATTCAGATTGAATATCATGTCATGCGCCATGCCCAGAACCTTGAAACGGTCAACACTTATGAAGGCACGCATGATGTTCATGCCCTGATTTTGGGCCGTGCACAGACCGGCATTCAGGCGTTCTTTTAAAAATCGACAGGGAATTGATCATGTCCGAGGCGCCGCTTGCCGGATTGAAAGTCATCGAACTTGCCCGCATTCTGGCGGGGCCATGGATTGGCCAGACTTTGGCCGATCTGGGAGCAGATGTGATCAAGGTGGAAAGCCCGGAGGGCGACGACACCCGCAAATGGGGCCCTCCCTTTATCGACGATGGCGCGGAGAAATCGGCGGCCTATTTCCATGCCTGCAACAGGGGCAAGCGCTCGATTGCTGCGGATTTTTCGAAAGCGGATGATCAGCAGATGGTGCGGCAGTTGATCGCTTCTGCCGACGTGGTGATAGAAAACTTCAAAGTTGGTGGCTTGCAAAAATACGGGCTGGATTATCAGAGTCTGAAGGATGACAATCCAGGGCTGATATATTGCTCTGTCACTGGCTTTGGCCAGAACGGGCCGTATGCGCATCGCGCTGGTTACGATTTCATGATTCAGGGCATGGGCGGCATTATGGATCTGACTGGTGAGCCGGATGGTCCGCCGGAAAAAATCGGCGTGGCATTTGCCGATATTTTCACAGGTCTTTATGGGGTGATCGCTATTCAGGCCGCCCTTGCATTACGAACGCGTACCGGGCAGGGTCAATTTATTGATATGGCCTTGCTGGATTGCATGTCGGCAGTGCTGGCCAATCAGGCCATGAACTATGCGGCTTCCGGCGTGGCACCCAAGCGCATGGGCAATGCCCACCCCAATATCGCGCCGTATCAGACATTTCCGGTTTCGGACGGACATATCATCATCGCCTGCGGCAATGATGGCCAGTTTGCGCGGTTATGTTGCGTTCTTGGTCTGGAGGGCGTGGCGGGCAAGCCGGAGTTTGCCACCAATTCTGCGCGGGTCGCCAATAGAGCGGCGCTGACCGAGATGATGGAAGCGGCAACCCGCAGATTTTCGCGGGCTGATCTGCTGGCCGCCTTGGAACGGGCAACGGTGCCCGCTGGCCCAATCAATAGCGTTGCCGATTTGTTTGCCGATCCGCAATTTACCTTTCGCGCGATGAAAATTATGCCAGATGGCGTGCCCGGCATTCGCACGCCCATCATGTTTTCCGATGCGGATTTGAACACGGCGCGCCGTTCTCCGCGATTGAATGAACACCGCGATGAAATTTTGGCAGAGCTTTCGGCAGGTGGCCCTAAGGATTAGGTGGTTTGCTTTTGCTGCCTATGGGCCAAATAAATGCCTTCTTGCAAGAAATGCCACGCATTCTATCTTCCAGCGCGAAATCACGGATAGGGTAGGATGGCAGACATGAAATTTGCGATGATAGCGCTGGTGGCGTCTTTGGGGCTTGGTGGCGCGGCCTTTGCGCAGGAAGCTGTGGTGGGCGTGAACAATCCCGATCAGCTGTTTACCAGCAAAGACCCGGCATTAAACCGCAACAAGCAGGTGACTTATAAAATCATCACCGTGCTCTTGGAAGCCAATCATTGGGATCAGGCGGATCAATACCTGACGGCGCGTTACATTCAGCACAACCCCAATGCGGCCTCTGGCCGTCAGGGCGTGGTGGATTATTTCACCAAGGTTTTGAAGGTAAAGCCAACGCCGATTCCATCGAAGATGAAAACCAAAATCGTCTCTGTGGTGGCCGAGGGTGATATTGTCACTGTGGCCTATCCGCGTGAGATGAAGGATCCCAAAAATCCAGGCAAAACCTATACCACCACATGGTTTGACAGCTGGCGCTTTAAGGATGGCAAGGCCGATGAGCATTGGGATTCGGCATTAAAACCGTAAGGATCAAGGGGATATCTGTTTTTTTCCCGTGATGTTTCGGAATCAAAAGCGTAGTGTTCCGCCGAATTCATGATTTGGTGGAGCATACCGTGACTGAGAACCCGCGCGTGCGGTTGAGAGAGCTTGGTGTTGATGTTGGTCACTACGCCACAGGTCCGCTCAATGCCATAACCGACGTGGCGGGGGTTCAGGTGGGGCACATTACCCTCTTGGAAGGTGAGAAAACGCGAACCGGGGCCACCGTTATTGTGCCCCATGCTGGCAATGTGTTTCAAGATAAAGCGCCCGCAGGCATTGCGGTGTTGAACGGTTTTGGCAAATTTGCCGGCAGCACCCAGATTGTTGAGCTTGGCGAAATTGAAACGCCGATTGTGCTGACCAACACGCTGGCAGTGGGCCGTGCCATTGAGGCGCTCAATCGCTATACGCTCGAGCAGACCGGCAATGAAAAAGTCACCTCCATCAATGCTGTGGTGGGCGAAACCAACGACAGTCGGCTCAACGATATTCGTGCAGCGCGGCCAAGTGTTGATGAAATCCTGCTCGCTTTTGAAGCCGCCAAATCTGGCATGGTCGCAGAAGGTGCCGTGGGCGCGGGCAGCGGCACGGTGGCTTTTGGCCTGAAAGGCGGCATTGGCACCAGTTCGCGCCGGGTCAAAATTGGCAAAACCCATTATACACTGGGCGTTTTGGTCCAATCCAATTATGGCGGCCATTTGCTGGTGGCAGGAAAGCCCTATAGAGCAGATGCCACGCACGATAAGGACGGCTCAATTGTCATGATTGTGGCCACCGATGCGCCTCTGTGTTCGCGCAATCTCAAGCGTCTGGCCGAGCGCTGCTTTGGTGGGCTTGCCCGCACGGGTGCGGCCCTCAGCAATGGATCGGGTGATTACGCGCTGGCCTTTTCCACGGCGGAAGCGGTGCGGCGCACGCCTGCGCGTCGCAAGGAGATTTCCGATGCGATTGCACTGTCCAACGACGTTGTGTCGCCGCTTTTTGAAGCTGTGATTGAGGCAACCGAAGAAGCCATTCTCAATTCTCTCACCATGGCTGAAACCGTTTCTGGCTACAATGCTGCTACGGGCAAGCCCTCCACGTTTGAGGCGATTTCGCTTGATGCGATCCGCAGCCTCTAAACATTGCATCTATCAGGAGCTTTCATGTCCAATCCCGCTATCCGCACGGTTTATCTCAACGGTGCATTTCTGCCTGAGAACGAGGCACACATTTCCATCTTCGACCGTGGTTTCCTGTTTGGCGACGGTATTTATGAAGTCACCGCTGTTTTGGAAGGCAAGCTCGTTGACAGCCCCCTGCATATGGCGCGGCTGGAGCGGAGCGTCGGCGAAATCGGCGGTTTCCTGCCGATTTCCACCGATGAGATTGTTGAGATCGAGCGCCGGTTGATTACTGAGAACGGGCTAGTTGAGGGCATGATCTATCTGCAATACACCCGTGGTGCGGAAGACCGGAACTTCTTCTATTCGAAGGATTTGCAGCCAACCCTGTTGCTGTTTACCCAATCGAAAAAGCTGGATGTGGCCAGCGTGATGGAAACCGGCCTGAAGGTCAAAACCGTGCCAGATCAACGCTGGGAACGCCGCGACATCAAGAGCGTCTGCCTGCTGCCGCAGGTTCTGGCCAAGCGCATTGCCAAGGAAGCTGGCTGTGATGAAGCCTGGATGGTGGAAGATGGCTTTGTGACGGAAGGTGCATCCAGCACCGCCTATATCATCACCGCTGACGACAAGATCGTCACCCGCGCCAACAGCAATATGACTTTGCCGGGCTGCACCCGTCTGGCCGTGCTGGATCTGGCCCGTGAACATGGCCTGACCATTGAAGAGCGGCCTTTCACGGTGGAAGAAGCTTTGAATGCTCGTGAAGCGGCGCTGACCAGTGCGTCTAACTTCATTGTGCCAATCACCGAGATTGACGGCAAGGCGATTGGGGGCGGTAAGCCCGGGCCGATGATTGCACGGTTGCGGGTGCTGTATATGGACAATGCGCGCAAGACGGCTGTTTAACTGCCCGGGTGAAAACCCCTCCCCGACCCTCCCCACAAGGGCAGGCGAATCGCATATGGAACTGCATGTTTGGCGCGATATTGTTGTTGCCAGCAGCCCACTTTTGGATTCTTGAGATGATCCACCCGTTATGGAGAGGATCACGGATTGGA
>NZ_SSOA01000019.1 GCF_004801395.1 Gillisella terrae | reverse complement strand
TAACAATAACGCGGGGTGGAGCAGCCCGGTAGCTCGTCAGGCTCATAACCTGAAGGCCGCAGGTTCAAATCCTGCCCCCGCAACCAAATATCAAAAAAACCCCGTAGCAAACCCTGCGGGGTTTTTCGATTCTTGGGCCGAAATCATTCAAAATGCGACCCACAGCCCCGTCCGTAATATTGGTCGCACCGGACTGTAACGTCTTCAAAGAGAGCTTTTTGCCATTCAGCAGCAGGCAAAGACTCAAGCTCTTACTGCGCTAGTTTTTAGTACCAGTTCAGTGCCGACATCCAGACCACCTGCCGTCACCACGTCGCAATAGATGCCGAATGACCGTCGGTTGTTGCGCACAATTGCGCGTAAAACCTCAACATCGGCCTCAATATCGCGCTGCGCAATCATGGTCATGCCGCAACGTTTCGTGTGTTCCGTCACCCGCATCGATAGCCCAACGCCGTGAATTGTGTAACCGCTGCCAGAATTTGCCGGATCGAGAATGTTTAATCCGCTCGCTTTGACCAAAGCTGCCTTGGTCTATTTCGCCGCGCCGGACATTTATGCTTTTGACCAAGCAAACCCATTTGTCCACGTTGCAACAGGACCAATATGATTGAGTCTCGGATGGAGATTGTCGAATATGATGGCTGTGCCATGGTCGTTGTTCACGCCGAGCACGAGGTTCCCGATAAGTTTCTACGCTTTTGAACGATCAGGACACATAGTATGATGGAAGGGGACTTTAAGTGCAACAGTTCGTGGCGTATTTGACAATTTCGGGAGAAAGACTGCGGCAGCGCGCGCCTATTCAGCGAAAGTGATTACGAAGGAGCGGATGATTAAATAGTGCAGACATTTTTCGCATCGCGCGCAAGTTAGCGCGCTATGGCTAATATTAACGCCGTTTCAGAGGTTTAACGACATGAATCATACCGCGCGCTCCGAATCTATTTGCATTCGTAATGCCCGCTCATCCGATGAGGCAGCGGTGCTGGATATTTGCTTGCGCACGGCCGATCGTGGTCTTGATGGTACGCATTGCTATAGTGATCCCAGGCTTCCAGGCTTTGTATGGGCTTTGCCCTATCTGCGGATCTGCCCTGAAAATGCCTTTGTGATTACCTGTGACGACGTGGTGATGGGCTACTGCGTTGCTGCTTCTGACACCGTTTTTTACGAGAACCGCCTTGAAGCCGAATGGTGGCCGATGTTGCTCGTTGAGCTTCAAAATTTTTCTGCGACGACGGCGCAGGATGCTAATGTGTTGAACTATATTCGAAAAGCCCCTCGGACGCCGCAGGAGATAACAGCTTCCTATCCTGCCCACTTGCACATCAATCTCCTGCCAGCGCTGCAAAAAGGCGGTTATGGCGCGAAACTAATTCGCCACCAACTGCAATCTCTCCGTCACGCCGGTGCTTGCGGTGTTCATCTCGGCATAGACCCGCGCAATGAGGCGGTCGTAGGCTTTTATAGCAAATTCGGTTTTGCTGAGATCGACAGGACCCCATCGATCATAATGGGTAAAAGCTTGGTCTGAATGAATGATGCGGCAAATCGGGTTTTCGCAAGGGTAGTCATGAGAATTCTGTTAGCGGAAAAATGGCTTTTGTGCGACAGCGGGATTTGGCGTTTGGCAGAGGACATTAGAGTTAGGTTTCGCCAGCGTTCATCAAGTGCAAGAGCTACACCTCAGCTTTCTGCGCCAGCGAGGACTCGTAGCGTTGCAGGTGTGCGATGGACAGAAAGGCGACAACTGCTAAAGCGCCAAGCGCCGTTGTGATGGTAAGCGACCACATCGTACCAATATGGGCTATAGCGAACGCCAGCGCAAAGGGCGCAGTGGCAGAAACGGTTAGTCGTGCAGCCATCACCTTGCCTTGAAGCCGCCCGTAGCCATCGCTGCCAAAAAGCATCAGCGGCAATGTGCCGGTGACAATGCTGAAAAGACCGCTGCCCAGGCCAAAGACGAGAGCAAACGCCATGGCTCCCACCACGGAAGGGGCGGAAAGGATCAGGATCAGTACCCCGCCAGGGATCAATGCGGCAGCAACTGTCGCCAAAGTCAGGGGTGGCAGATTGCCACCAAGCACCATATTGGTAAATCGGCTTAGTACCTGCGCGGGGCCAAACACGGTACCGACAATGGCGGCGGTTGCCCCCAATCCGAGTCCGGACAGTAGCGGCACCATATGCACAAGAATTGCTGCGCTGACGAGCGATTGTAGCGAAAAGCCGACCACCATCAGCATAAACCCAAGCGGGCGCGACTCTGGGGCAAGACAACCTTCGATAGTTTGCGCAGTACTGCTGTGTTTTTGTGCTTCGCCCCTAGCGAGACCGTAAGACAGCCATGCATGGAGCGGCAGGCAGATCAACAGGTTAAGCCCCGCAAAGACCAGATAGACATTCTGCCATGACAGATGGGTGTGCAACAGTGTGGTTACAGGCCAGAAGATCGTCGAGGCAAACCCGGCGATCAGCGTGAGATAAGTGATGCTGCGTTGGGCAGTGCGGGGACTTGCCTGCACAAGCAGCGCAAAGGCTGCCCCATATTGCACCAGATTGGCGGCCACTTCGATGACGATCAAGGCGGTGATAAAGCCGGCTTTGCCCGGCGCATAAGCGCAAGCGACAAGAGCCGTTGCGGCTATCGCAGAGCCCGCCGTCATCACCCGTCCTGCACCAAAATGATCAATGGCCCGACCGAGTACAGGCGCGCTTAGGCCGCCCAGAAGAAGGGCTGCGGAGAGGGCGGCAAAAATCCACTCGGTGGACCAGTTCAGATCACGCGCCATATCGGGCGCTAAAATGCTGAAGCTGTAATAGAGGGTTCCGTAGCCGATAATCTGGGTTAGCCCCAGTGCGAGGATGGTAGCAATCGGCGGGCGCTCATTCATATTGATTTCAAGCCCACGCGCTGCTCAAGCTTGGCCGCCTCTTCCTTGCGTTCACTGTAGCGATCCGTCAGATAGCCGGAGGCGTCGCGCGTTAGCAGTGTGAACTTGACCAGCTCTTCGCAGACATCAACAACGCGATCATAATAGCTTGAGGGCTTCATGCGGCCATTTTCGTCAAACTCCTGCCAGGCTTTGGCAACCGATGATTGGTTGGGAATGGTGATCATCCGCATCCAGCGACCGAGAATACGTAGCTGATTGACCGCGTTGAACGATTGCGAACCACCACAAACCTGCATAACGGCCAGCGTTTTGCCTTGGGTTGGGCGCACGGAGCCAGTCGTTAACGGAATCCAGTCAATCTGCGCTTTCATAATGCCGGTCATGGCACCGTGGCGCTCAGGGCTGATCCAGACGTGGCCCTCCGACCAGAGCGACAACTCTCGCAATTCGCGCACTTTGGCATCGGTTTCGGGTGCACCATCGGGCAAAGGAAGCCCTTCGGGATTAAATATCTTCACCTCGCAACCCAAATGCTCCAAAAGCCGCGCCACCTCTTGCGCCAGAAACCGACTGAACGAGATTTTACGCAGCGAACCATAGAGGATCAGAATGCGCGGCTTGTGCTGTGATAATGGCGGACGCAGCGCATCGAGATCAGGTTGACGGATGAACTCTAGTGCGGCAGCGGGCAATTCGACCATAACAATCCCCCAATGATGATATCTGTTTGCGCAATGTCAAAAGTGGATGCCTATTTGCGGCATTATGCAGAGGTAGGTTTGTTAAAATACCTGCGGCCCATCCACAGGGCCATTTGCACCAGCAAGATCAGTACTGGCACCTCGACCAGTGGACCAATGACGGCGGCAAATGCCACAGGGGAAGCCAAACCAAAAGAGGCAATAGCAACGGCAATGGCCAGCTCGAAATTATTGCCAGCCGCCGTAAAGGCCACCGCTGTTGTGCGCGGATAATCCGTGCCAACCGATTTGGCCATCCAGAAGCTGACCAGAAACATGACGAAGAAGTAGATCGTCAGCGGAATAGCGATCATTACAACATCACCGGGCAGACGCACCACATCGCCACCCTTGAGGCTGAACATGGCAACAACGGTAAAAAGCAGCGCCGCCAGCGTAATGGGGCTGATCTTTGGCAAAAACACCGTCTCGTACCAGTCTTGCCCCTTGGTTGCGCTTAAAATGCGGCGGGACAGATAGCCCGCGACAAACGGTATGCCGAGATAGATCAGCACGGCCTCGGCAATTGTCGAGAAAGAGACATCAATCACACTGCCTTCAAGACCAAACAGGGGCGGCAGAAAGGTGAGGAAGAACCAGGCATAGACACTGAAAAACAGGATCTGAAAGATCGAGTTGAATGCCACAAGGCCTGCGACATACTGATTATCGCCTTTGGCAAGCTGGTTCCAGACCAGCACCATGGCAATGCAGCGGGCAAGGCCAATCAGGATCAGGCCGGTCATATATTCGGGATAATCGCGCAGGAAAACTACCGCCAGCACAAACATCAGCACCGGGCCGATAATCCAGTTCTGTAGCAGGGAAATGGCCAAAATTCGTTTTTCGACAAACACTTGCGGCAGTTGCTCAAACCGCACTTTCGCCAGCGGCGGATACATCATCAGGATCAGTCCAATGGCGATGGGCACATTGGTGGTCCCCACAGACAGGCTGTTGAGGGCGGCGGGCAGGCCGGTGAAAACCGTGCCAAGCAAAACGCCAAGCGCCATGGCGGCAAAAATCCAGACCGTCAGATAACGATCAAGAAAAGATAGGCGTAGTGTTGGTTGTTCGGGGCGCATTTGGCGTTTTCCTGACAAAGAGATGAACCGCAGTCCTCCAAACAAGACGGCGGCAAACGGAAGCACATGAAGTCAGATGACGCGATGGCCGCGCTGATCAATCACAACCTCACCATCCTCCTTGGCAAAAGCTGCTTGCTGGGCAGTGGGCAGAATATCAAGCACCGCTTCCGAGGGGCGGCATAGTTTGACGCCCAAGGGTGTAACAACAATCGGGCGGTTGATCAGAATCGGATGCTCTATCATTGCATCCAAAAGTTGCGCATCGCTCAACGCCGGATTGCCCAGACCAAGCTCGGCATAGGGTGTGCCTTTTTCGCGCAAAACTTCGCGCACAGGAATAGCCATGCGGGCAATCAATTGCTCCAGCAATGAACGCGATGGCGGTGTTTTCAAATATTCCACCACATGCGGTTCAATACCGGCATTGCGGATCATCGCGAGCGTGTTGCGCGAGGTGCCGCAGTCTGGATTGTGGTAGATCACGATATCAATGGGATTGCTCATGCAACGTTGGGCCTTTTATGAGTGAAGCATTCAAGCACGTCGATTTCCTTCAGCCTGATCAGCAGGCTCAGGCGCTCGAAGTTTGCCAGCGGCAGAGCAGCAAAGGCACCGAAGCGCAATTTTATGTCGTGGAGAACCGTGGTGTAAGCGTTGCGCTTTTGCGGGTCCTTGCCGTCAATGGCTGCGGGGTCTTCAATCCCCCAATGGGAGGTCATGACGTCACCTTCTCTGAAGAGCAACACGGCGTGAGATCAGCAATCAGCGGCGCACAAAGCTCTGCATTACCGCCGCAGCAATCTTTGAGCAGAAACAGTGTCAAGGCGCGCAATTTTTCTGGTTCTGCACGGTAAAGTATAATTCGACTGTGCCTTTGCGATGTGACAAGCCCAGCCCGCGACAGAATGTTGAGATGCGCCGACATGGTGTTTTGCGGCACAGCAAGGGCGCGGGCGATATCCCCAGCCGGCATTCCGTGTGGTTCGTGGCGAACGAGCAGCCGAAAGGTTTCCAGCCGGGTCGGCTGGGCGAGTGCTGCAAGGATGAGAATTGCGTTTTCATTTTCCATATATCCAGAATAATGGAAATAAATATGCTGTCAAGCTTACCTGCAAGTAGATGCCTTCATCGAGCCCCCTTTTACCAATCCCTGCAAACCGTGCGCTCACGTTGACATGATGGATGATAGCAGCTTCAGGTCTGCGTCAGGATTGGGGCTTAGCATTCGCCAAACATACAGCACCGTGCGCCATATATGGCGCACAAAGGATGCGATAACGCGTTCAATCTGCTGTATAATTTTCTCTTTAGATCGATTTCGATCTAAAGACTTGTGCGGAAGAATTTGAGGATTGAGCGATGGATCGGCTGAAAATCATAAGCAAGCGCTTCTCTTGGTGGGCGTCTGCACAGTCTGTAAAATATGGCTGGCATAGGTTCGTTGCTGCAATTTCTACCGACAGCATAAATTTCGTTCTTCAACGATTTAAAATGGAGAAAAATTATGCAGTAGCGCCGGTCGCAGGCGCATGTTATCCGAGAAAAAATTGGTAGGCTGAAGAGTGCTTGTCACGCCATACGGCGGATCCTTGAAGATGAAAATACTGTGAAAGTTGAGTGAAATGAACAAGGATCGTGCCATTGGTTGGGGTTTGGTCTCTCTCCTCGTTTTGAGATTAGTGGCGATGTGGTGGGTGCCGCTCACCGACCCTACAGAGGGGCGTTATGCGGAAATTGCCCGCAAAATGGTCGAAACCGGCAATTGGATAACGCCGCAATTTGACTATGGCGTACCTTTTTGGGCAAAGCCTCCATTGCATACTTGGGTTTCGGCCATTGGAATTGCGCTGTTTGGTGCCAATCCTTTTGCCGCAAGACTTGGCATTTTGCTGGCGACACTCGCGACACTGGCCATTATGTGGCGATGGGGATGTTCGGTTGTCGAACGGCGAACAGCCTCTGTTGCCGTATTGTTGACTGCAAGTTCCGGGTTGTTTTTCGTCTGCGCCGCCTATGTTCAGACTGATATGCTCCTGACGCTTGGCGTCGTTGCCTGTATGGCTGGCTTCTATGGCGGATTGAAAGGTGATCGTCGTTGGGGATGGTTGTTTTTCATCGGCATCGTTATTGGCCTTTTGGCGAAAGGCCCTGTTGCAGGCGTTCTTTCAACCTTTCCGATTTTTATCTGGATGCTCTGGCGCGGCGGCTGGCGCGACCTTGGCCGTTTGCCATGGCTTGGCGGCACAATCATGTGTGTGGTGCTGGTTGTGCCCTGGTATGTTGCAGCAGAAATCGCCACGCCGGGCTTTCTTCACTATTTTCTCATTGGTGAGCATATCCAGCGCTTCTTGCAACCGGGATGGACAGGTGATCTTTATGGTGCGGGCCGCGAACAGCCAAGAGGAACGATCTGGTTGTTCTGGATCGCCGCCACCTTGCCCTGGAGTCCGCTTATCCCGCTTTTGATTTGGCGGCAAAAAAAGGGGTGCATGACTGACAAAGATGGTCTGCGGCTCTATCTTTTGCTGTTTGCGCTCACGCCCCTGTTGTTTTTCACCGCGGCGGCAAACATTTTGATCGCCTATGTGCTGCCCGGCATTCCCGCGGCGGCCATGCTGGCGGCGATCTTGTGGGCGCAAACCGGGCGTCCCGGCGTGCGCTGGATGACGATTGGCATGATTGAAATCATCGTGCTTGTGCTGGCCATTATCGGAGCGTCGTTTATGAGCGTCAGCACGTCGCCTTTGCCAAGCGACGGTCCGATTGTGTCGGCCTTTCCTGGGACGGGTCGCCTTGCTATCCTGGATTCGCGCAGCTTCTCTGCTGAATTTTACACAAAAGGCAAGATCACCCGCCTTAAGACCCTTGATGAGCTTGCTCAATGGATGAAGCCTGGCGACGGTGTGCTGGTGCGCAAAGACGAGCGCGCAGCCTTTGTGGGCCGGTTCGGTACCTCTATCCATCCTTCGGTTGAGGATGCAAATTACATTCTCTTTATCTGGAATGGTCCTGCAAAAACCTAGATCGGGCAGACTTTGGGCATGGTGTTGAACAACGGAGTTGGAGCGTGAACAAAAACCACGCAGGATCGTTATTCTGCGTGGTGAATGGAGATTGCTATGAGTGTTGCGTTTACGAAGGAAGAAAGTGCTGAAACAGCCGCGGAAACGCAATTGCCTGAGCGCGCCATTTCGCCTCATCCAAACTTTGTTACCCCGTCAGGCCTTAAAATGCTGGAATTGCAGCTATTGCAAGCTCGGACTGATTATAATGCAGCCAACACTATTGAGGATGTCAATGAGCGGCGGCGTCAAACGGCCAACCCTTTGCGGGACATCAATTATTTTACGGAGCGCCTCCGCACCGCTCAGGTTATGCCCGAGCCGATATCGGACGAGCGTGTGGCCTTTGGCAGCACAGTGACCTTTGCACGAGATGACGGGCGTGTGCAGACCTATCGCATTGTCGGAGAAGATGAAGCGGACCCGAAAGCTGGATCAATCTCCTATGTGTCGCCCGTTGCAAAGGCGTTGACGGGGAAAATGGTCGGAGATGAGGTAAGTTTAGGGGCCCAGGTTCTTGAGATTACCGCGATCAGATGAGCTCTCCTTACAGCACCGTGCGCCATATATGGCGCACAAAGGATGCTTTAACACTTTAAATCTGCTGCATAATTTTCACCTTAAATCGATTCCGATTTAAGGAATTATGCAGTCGGTGAGGTGGGGCAAACGCGTTGCTTCAAAGGGATGCTGTGCTTTTATTGACATGGGTGATTGTCTGGTTGACTCCCGTTTTTTGCTGTGATTGATTGTTGACAATCGATCACCGAGCATAAAGGCCCGCCATGAGCGTCCCACCGTCGCAGAATTTTATGCGCGTTCCCAAGGCGACGTTTCGCGCGCATATTGCCGATGGCTTGCGAAATGCGATTTTAAGCGGAGAAATTGCGCCGGGCGCGCAAGTAACAGAGCACAGCTTGGCCGAGCAGTTTGGCGTCAGCCGGGGGCCATTGCGTGAGGCCATGCGCCAGTTGATTGATGAAGGTCTTCTTGTCACGGTGCCTTACACAGGCACCCATGTGGTGGAGCTTTCTGTTGAGGATGTCCGCGAAATTTATTCTCTGCGGGTGACGCTCGAAATATTTGCATTTGAACTTGTCTGGTCACGGCGTGATGAGGGTTTTCGGCGCGGTCTTCTGGCGCGCCATGCCGCTCTCACGCATTGCATTGATGCACAGGATGATGTCGGTAGCATTCACGCCGAGCTTCAGCTTCACGGTTTTGTTTATGAGGCGTCCGCCCATAAGATTTTGATCAAGACATGGGAAAGTATTCGCGGCCGCCTTCAGCTCTATTGGGCAGCCCACCACCGTGCCCACGGAATTCGCGGGCCGCGTCGTGATGGTCACGACAGCTATGTTGCCTGCGCGCTTGGTGATGATCTGGCCGCGATGCGGGCTGAGATCCAAAATCATATGGCGCGGGGCGGGCAACAGACAGAAGATTTTCTATTGGGTCTGGCAAGGCGAAAAGACCCGACCACAATCGCAGAAACAGCACCATAAGAAGCCTGAATGGCCATTTAACAAGGTTACGAACCACAGAGGACGAATTCCATGAACACCAATCGCAGAACATTTCTGAGCCTCTCAGTGACGGCTTTGGCCAGCAGCGCATTGCCAGTCTTTGCGCAAGGCACGTCGACGCTCGACCGGATCAAGCAGGACAAGCAGCTTCGCATTGGTGTGACCTCGGCCGAACCCTGGTTTTTCAAAGACCCGATGACGGAAAAATGGACCGGCGTTGGTGTTGCCATGGGTGAAAAGCTTGCTGCCAATCTTGGCGCAACTCTGGTGCCGGTTGAAACCACCTGGGCCAATGCAGTAGCGGCATTGCAGGCCAATCAGATTGATCTGATGTTTGTTCTGGACCCCACTGAAGAGCGCAAGAAGGCCATCGATTTTCCGCAAGCCCCGCTGTTTTATTATGCCATGGGCGCTCTGGTGGCGCAGGATTCGCCTATCAAATCATGGGAGGATATTGATAAATCCGGCATCCGCATTGGTGTGACCTTGGGCACCTCGCTCGACAAAAATGTTACGGCCATGGTCAAGACAGCGGAAATAAATCGCTTTTCCAACAATGACGAGGCCATTGCCGCTTTTGCCTCTCGCCGCGTGGACGTGGTGGTGCAGTTTCACCCCGCTTTGGTGGTGCAATATGCTCGATTGAAACTGGGTAAGGTCATTTTGCCAACACCTGTTAATCCCGTTGCAACCAGCGCAGGCCTTCGGAAGGAAGCCAACCCAGCCTTCCGCGATTGGGTGAGCGAACAATTTGCCACGCTTTACAAGGAAGGCGTGCCGGATCAAATCTTTGACGCCTATTTGAAATCCAAAAACATTGACCCCAAGGGCATTCCCGGTCTGGTCAAGGAAGCCTGGCAATAAGCAAATAGACTTGCGGGGAGGGTTTTCTCCTTCCCGCCCAGGTTCTCCTCACAACAAACCGAGAGTCGCCAGTGTATCCTGTGCGGCAAGGGCTTCGCACGTCTAAAGGGTTCAGCCGTCATGAACTACCAATGGGATTTTTCCGGTGTCTTTGCGAGGTGGGATCTGCTGCTCACGGGTTTGCTGAACACAATTAAAATCGCGGGGATTTCGATTGTTCTCGGTGTGCTGGTTGGTCTTGTTCTGGCCTTCGCCAAGCTCTCTCCACGTCGATATTTCTCTCTTCCGGCGTCGATTTTCATTGAGTTTTATCGCAATACACCGCCGATCATTCATTTCTTCTGGTTCTTTTATGCCCTGCCGATGCTGGCCAATATCAGCCTTGATCCTTTCACGGCGGCCGTGCTGGCGCTTTCCACTCAGTCAGGTGCCTTTTATGCCGAAGTGTTTCGCGGCGGCATTGTTTCGATCGAACAGGGACAATGGGAAGGGGCAAAATCGCTTGGCATGGGCCATGCGCAGATGATGCGCCGGATTATTCTGCCGCAGGCGATGACCCGCATGTTTGCGCCCTTTGTCGAGCGCTCGTTCGAGCTGATCAAAACCACGGCTCTTGCCTCAACGCTGGCCTATGCTGATCTGCTCTATCAGGCAATGATTGTGAACAGCGAGACGTTTCGACCTTTGGAAGTCTACACCACAATTGCCCTGATGTACGTCATCTTGCTGGTCACCGCCAGCACGCTTGCGCGTCTCGCTGAGGCGCGCCTGACAGCCTATCGCTAAGGAGTGCTGTGATGAATTATCAGTTTGATTTTCCGCTCATCCTTCAAAGCCTGCCCGTGCTGCTTCGTGGTTTGCTGGTGACGGTTGAACTGTGGGTGCCCAGCATTCTTCTGGGGTTGATGGGCGGCTTTCTGCTCGCCTTGGCGCGGCTTTCGAAACATGCAAGCCTTCGTGTGCCAAGCCTCATCTACATTGAGCTGTTTCGCGACACGCCAGTGCTGATCCAGCTCATCTGGTTTTTCTATGCCTTTCCGATCATCATCGGTGTGCAATTGTCGCCGTTTACCGCAGCACTGCTGGGCCTGGGGTTGAACACCTCGGCCTATAGCGCCGAGATTTTTCGAGGCGGCATCCAGTCCATCGGTCATGGTCAATGGGAAGGTGCAAAGGCGCTGGGCATGCGCCATTCCAAAATTCTGCGCCGGATCATTCTGCCGCAGGTGTTCAAGCGCATGCTGCCGGCCTTTACCAACCGCGCGATTGAGGTTGCGAAAATGTCGTCGCTGGCATCGGTGCTGTCGGTGCATGAGCTGATGTATCAGGGGCGGCTGTTGAGCTCGACCTATTACCGCCCGCTCGAAATTCTCACCACGGTCGCCTTCATTTATTTCGTCCTCATCTACCCCGGCACTTGGCTGTCTGCGCGCCTTGAAAAGCGCCTTGCGGCAAAAGCCTGATCGCGCTGGTTCAAGGAGCCCCCATGAGTGAGCCTATTCTTCAGGTGTCAAACCTGCACAAAAAATTCGGTGATCTTCACGTTCTCAAAGGTATTGATTTTTCAGTCAAACCCGGCGAGCGCGTGGCCATTATTGGCGGCAGCGGCTCTGGCAAAAGCACGTTTCTACGCTGCCTGAATTTTATGGAAATGCCCACCAGCGGCACCGTTGCCCTTGACGGCAAAGAGATTGGCAAACCAACCGGCAAGGATGGTGCGCGCCGCTACCCCGAAGCTGAGCTTTGTGCCGTGCGCGAGCGCGTTGGCATGGTCTTTCAGCAGTTTAACCTGTTTCCCCACATGACGGTGCTGGAAAACACCATGGAAGGACTGTTGACCGTCAAAGGCATGAAGCGTGCGGCGGCAAAAGAACGCGCCACAAAGGAGCTTGCAAAGGTTGGCCTTGGCGGAAAATTCGATGCCTATCCGGGTCGCCTGTCTGGCGGACAGCAGCAGCGCGTGGCCATTGCCAGATCGCTGGCAATGGAGCCGGAAATTTTGCTGTTTGATGAGCCAACGTCCTCGCTTGACCCAGAGCTGGTTGGTGAAGTGCTCACCGTGATCCGCAAGCTGGCCGAGGAAGGCCGCACCATGTTGCTGGTCACCCACGAGCTTGGCTTTGCCTATCACTTCGCCACCAAAGTGATTTTTCTGGCCGATGGTGTTTTTCACGAAATAGGCACGCCCGATGAGGTTTTGAAAAATCCAAAGCAGGAGCGCACTCGCGCGTTTCTCAACCGCTTTACCGAATTTGCGTTCTGATTGAGCGCATCTGCCACAAAAACAAGGACTTTTACCATGAATGCAGTCGCCGCCAGCAATACCAGCTCTCAGGGCTATGTGGCCGATTCTCGCAACGATGACGTTTTGATTTACGTAAACGGGGAATATTTCAAACGTGACGAGGCCAAGGTGTCGGTGTTCGATGCCGGCTTTGTGTTGGGTGATGGCGTTTGGGAAGGGGTTCGTCTCGTCAACGGCAAAATCATCGCATTCGATGAACATCTGGATCGGCTTTATGAGGGTGCCAACTCCATTCAGCTTGATATTGGCATGACCCGTGAAGAGCTGACCGCCACGCTCTGGCAGGTGTTTGAGAAGAACGGCATGACAGATGGTGCCCATGCGCGCCTGATGATTACGCGCGGCAAGAAAAAAACGCCCAATCAGGATCCCCGTTTTGCCATGGGGCAAGCGACCATTGTCATCGTTGCCGAATTCAAGCTGCCCAAGCCAGAGTCCAAATCAAAGGGTCTGTCGCTTTTGACATCTGCCGTCCGATGCAGCACGCCCGATGTGTTTGACCTGCGCCTGAATTCCCACAGCCGCCTGAACTTCATTCATGCGCTCATTCAGGCCATCAATGCCGGTGCCGATGAAGCCTTGATGCTCGATCCGCATGGCTTTGTGGCAAGCTGCAATTCCACAAATTTCTTCATTGTGCGCGGGGAGGAATTGTGGACCTCGACCGGACGTTTCAATTTCAACGGCATCACTCGTAAAAAAGTCATAAAGCTCTATGCAGAAGCGGGCTACGTTGTGCGCCAGCATGATTTTACCCTGGCAGAAGTTTATGGAGCGTCTGAAGCCTTTGTGACCGGCACACTTGGCGGCATTACCCCGGTGACCCGTATTGACGGTCGCCCGGTGGGTGATGGCAAGCCCGGTCCCGTCACCCAGCGCATTGCCGATCTCTATGCCGAATTTATCTCGCGCTAGGGTTTGTCAGGAAAACGTGGAATCCGCTTTTCCGTAAAGACAAACGAAAGCAAAGAATTTTAGAGTCCGTCCGATCGCAATCGGGCAGACTCGAAAAGCGGAGCAGATTGGATGGTCAATCTTGACCAGTCCGGGGGCGTCAAAGCGACGACCCCGGACAGAAAATTGTTCAAAATACCGCATCGTGTGCGCGCTATTGTGCGTGCAGACGAGACCTGGCTTGTTGTGCTTGCCGCTTTCATTGGAGTCATGGCGGGCGGCTGTGTGGCGTTTATGGTGGCAAGTATTCAGTGGTTTCACCACGTTATGTTTGCCATTGAGGGCACCGAGGTGAGTGGTGCGGCCTATATCGAGCCTTGGCGCGCCGCTCTTCTTCCCGCCATTGGCGGCATGGTGTTGGGCTTGGTCGGCTGGATTTCTTTGCGGCGTGCCCGCATCGCCATCATTGACCCGGTGGAAGCAAACGCGCTGCACGGCGGACGCATTCCCATGAGTGGCAGTCTGCTTCTGGTGCTGCAAACCATGATTTCCAACGGATTTGGTGCCTCCATCGGCATGGAAGCCGGTTATACGCAGATTGGTTCGGCGATTGCCTCGCGGCTGGGACAAATCTTTCATGTGCGTCGTGGCGATCTGCGCATCTTGGTGGGCTGTGGTGCCGCCGGTGCCATTGCTGCCGCCTTTGATGCGCCTTTAACCGGGGCGTTTTATGCCTTTGAGCTGATTATCTCGACCTATTCCATCGCCTCACTCGCACCCGTGGTGGTGGCCTCTATTACCGCCGTTGGCGTGGTGCGTTTATTGTTGACCCAGCCATCCTTTGAGGTTGGTTTCGCAGGAAACTTGAGCGCGTCGGATTACTCGCTGGTGCTGGTCATGGCCATTGTCAGCGCGCTTGTTGCCATCATCATGATGCGCACGGTCACGCTTGTGGAGATGCTGTTTGCCAAAAGCCGCCTGCCGGTGTGGATCAGGCCCACACTGGGCGGTTTGTGCGTGGGCGCGATGGCGCTGGTAACGCCTGCCGTGTTGTCATCAGGGCATTCGGCACTGCATGTCGGCTTTGGTGCCTATTATACCGTGCCCGTTCTTTTGACGATGATTTGCCTCAAGGTTCTGGCGTCCGCCATCTCTATTGGCTCGGGCTTTCGCGGTGGCCTTTTCTTTGCCTCGCTGTTTTTGGGTGCCATGCTTGGCAAACTGGTGGCGATTGGCTGGATGATCCTGTTTGGCCTGCAAATTCCGGGGCTGGTGGTGGCCATTGTAGGCATGTGTGCCATGGCCACCGCCGTGCTGGGTGCGCCACTGACCATGGCGTTTCTGGCGCTGGAAACCACGGGCAGTCTGCCGCTGACCATTGCCGTTCTGGCGGCTGCCGTGGTGTCATCGGTCACAGCGCGCCGTATTTTTGGCTACTCCTTTGCGACCTGGCGTTTTCATCTGCGGGGTGAATCCATCAGGAGTGCCGCAGATATTGGCTGGATTCGCGAACTCACGGTTGGCCGAATGATGCGCAAAGATGTCCGCACGGTGACGGACGACACGGATATTGCAAGGCTCCGCCGCGATTTTCCTCTCGGCGCAACGCAACGTGTCATCGTCGTTGATCGCATGGAACGCTATGTGGGCATCGTGCTGATTGCCGAGATTCATGGCGAAGTGGCGGAAGGAAGGACAGCGCGGGATCTGGTGCATTTCGCCGATACCGCCCTTTTGCCGAATTTAAATGTGCGCGAAGCGATGAAGGCATTTTCAACCGCAGAAGCCGATGCACTTGCCGTGATTGACAGCGCCGAGAGCCGAAAAGTGATTGGTTTGCTGGCCGAGCAACACGCCATGCGCCGCTATAATGAAGAGCTGGATCGCCGCCAAAACGAAGGAAATCCATACACTTGACATCGAGAATACCAAGCTCTGTGGCGGATCATTTTCTTCAATGAGGGCGTTTCTTGGCAAATGGGGTTGAAATGCGTGCTGAAGGGTGATCCGATCACCCAGTTCAGTCCTCGTCTTCTCCTTGATTAAAAGCCGAGAACAGCATGTCGATTTCAAACAGATTATATCGGCCTTTTGAAAATTTTATTCGGCCTCTCGATATTGCCTATCGGCCCATGCCAATGAAGGGGCCCTTCGCGGTTCTCATGCATTTTATTGGCATGTTTCGCGGTGTGCTGATTGCGCTTGCGCTGTCATCCATGGCGATGGAAGCCATCAATCTCGCCATTGTCTGGGGGCTTTCCGTCATTGTCGATGGCGTGAGCCAAAAGGGGGCGGCGCAATTTTTGCAAACGGAGTGGCCGCTTCTGGCATGTCTCGGGGTTTTGATTTTCCCGATCATGCCCATCGTTTCCTTTTTGCTCAACACGCTCAATTCGCACACGCTGGGCATTGGCATGCCAGCGGCCATTCAATGGCAGGGGCACAAAGCTGTTGAGCGCCAGGATCTCGCGTTTTTCCATGATCTGTTTGCAGGGCAGGTGGCCTCGCGGTTGCAGCAGGTGTCATCCGCTGTTCAGCAGCAAATCATTGCCGCTTTTCAGGTGGTGCCACGCTTTTTGTTGCAGCTTGTCGGCTCGGTGTTTCTGCTGCTGACCCTGTCCTGGCAGCTTGCCTTGCCGGTGGCGGTCTGGATTGCCCTGAATGTCGCGCTCAGTGTCAAGCTGGCACCGATCTTCACCGAGCGATCGCGCAAAACGGCCAAGCAACGCAGTCTGGTGTCGGGTGCCATCACCGATCTTTACAGCAATATGCAGATGGTCAAGCAGTTTGCAGCCGAAGACAGCGAAGCCGGGGCCGTTCGACGGATCATTCAAAGGAGCATTGATACACAGCACGCCGAGCAGCGCATCTATCGCACCTCAGAACTGATTGTTGTGGTCATCAACATGGCGCTGTGGCTGGTGATGTTGTGGATTGGCTTTGCAGGCCTTCTTCACCAGACCCTGACAGTTGGTGAGTTTGTTGGCTCCGTCTATATTCTGCAAAGACTGTCGACGCAGATCTATATGTTCTTGGCCGTGGGCCAACAGATTTTTCAGGCCATGGGCACCATCAAGGACGCCATGCCGGTGATGACCACGCCGCCAACCATCACCGATCAGCCTGATGCGGTAGGCCTTGAGGTGAGCAAGGGCGAAATTCGTTTTAAGGATGTCTGTTTCGCCTATAAGGCGGGAAAACCGGTTGTCGATCACTTGTCGTTGACAATTCAACCCGGCGAGAAAGTCGGGCTTGTTGGTCTTTCCGGGGCTGGAAAGACAACACTGGTCAGCTTGTTGCTGCGGTTTTATGATATTGGCGCAGGAAAGATAACAATTGATGGGCAGGATATTCGTGCCGTCACACAAAGCAGCCTTCGTCGCAGCATTGGCGTGATCGCTCAGGATGTGGCGCTGCTGCATCGCTCGGTTGGCGATAATATCCGTTATGGCAGGCCAGAGGCCAGCCGGGAGGCCGTGGAGGCGGCTGCGAAAGCCGCCAAGGCTGATGGTTTTATCGCTGACCTCACCGATGGTGAAGGGCGCAAAGGCTATGATGCTTTTGTGGGCGACCGGGGCATCAAGCTTTCCGGCGGTCAGCGGCAGCGGGTTGCCATTGCCCGTGTGCTGTTGAAAGACGCGCCAATTCTGGTGCTGGATGAGGCGACCTCGGCGCTCGATAGCGAATCAGAAGCCGCCATTCAGGAAAAGCTCGACCTTGTTATGCAGGGCAAGACCGTGATTGCCATTGCCCATCGGCTTTCAACCATTGCCATGATGGATCGCATCGTTGTTTTGGACCAGGGCCGCATCATTGAAGAGGGCAGCCCTGCTGCGTTGATCGAACGAGACGGTTTGTTTTCCCGCTTGTGGCTGCGGCAAACCGGCGGCTTTATGCCTGAAGATCTTGGTTCCTGATCTCGCCTTTACCATCATTCATACCGACGCTCTTTTTTGCAATCCTGAATTGTCTTCTTTGAAGGCGTTTCAGTTATTGCCCTCGCACGCTTGACAGATGCCGAACCACTCCATAATAAATTCGTCAGCGTACCGAACAAAATAAGGATGAGCTGCGTGTCTGGTTCGGCCAACAAATTCAATGTCGGAATATCCATTGCCTCTCATGAACGCGAAGGCGGCTCTCAGCAAAGCTGCGTGATCGGCATAGACCTTGGCGGCACCAAGCTGCTCGCCGGGATTGCCAACGTGGACGGTGATATTTTGACAAGCATTGAACAGCCAACCCTTCATGGCGAAGACGGCTCTGTGCTGGATCAAATGGTTGCGCTGATTAGCACACTTCTTGCCAAATCTGGTCGCTCCAGCGCTAATTTGCTACGGGTGGTCATCGGTGTACCAGCGGCGGTGGATCCCAAAACAGGCCTCGCATCGCTATCGCCTAATTTGCGCCTGCCTGCAGACCGTTCCCTCGCCGACGCGATGATGGCAGGCTTAAGCGCGCAAAACATTCGCTGTCCGGTTGTTGTTGAAAACGACGTCAATCTTGCCGCCCTTGCTGAGGCCACCGTGGCTTTGCCTAAGGGTGATGACACCCTGGCCTTTATCTCTTTTGGCACCGGTGTCGGCATGGGGCTGGTGGTCAATGGCGCGCTTTGGCGGGGTGCTTTTGGCCGGGCAGGGGAGATTGGTTATCTGCCTTTCGGTGCGACACCGCATGCCGACGCGCCTCAGTCCGAAAATGGTCTGTTTGAGGATGCCGTTGGTTCAAAGGGTATTCGTGCCCGCTTTTCTGCCGATAATCAAACCGTGACCGACCTGTTCGCTGCCGCAAGGCGGGGCGATGGTCCGGCGCAATCCGCCATTGATGACATTGCCCAAAATGCCTCGGTTGGGCTGGCGGCGGTCCACGCCTTGCTTGATCCATCCATGACGGTGATCGGCGGTGGCATTGGCACACAGATTGAGTTTTTTGAGGCGCTCAAGCGTCACTTGAAGCCTTTGCTGCCTTTTGAGTGCCGGATTGAGCCTAGTCAGTTCGGCGGGCAGGCGGGAATGATTGGGGCGGTTACATTGGCCCTTCAGGGTGCCGCCGAACATTTTGAAGGCTTGCAGAAAGTGTGTTGAGTTTTTGTTTTTCGCTGGGTGGAAGCAATGGGTGCGGGCAAATTTGAGGCAGCACCAAAGGAGAGCGATATGGAACAGGTGAAACCATTGGCGCAGGCCAGACAAGACGGTCTGGTGGAAAGCGAAAAGCCTTTGCAATTGGCCTTTATGGCCCCGCGCCTGCAAGGTGATTTCTTCCCGGAAGGTCGTCTGGAGCTATCCCTTTGGGGTTGTGGCCGCATGGCCAATATTTTTCTGGCCCCATGGAGTGGTCCTTTTACCTATGCGCCAAATCGCATTACTGCGGACGGCCATGGATTATATGTGGCCCAATCGGCTCCGGTGCTGGCCATTGTCGGCGCATCGATCAAGTCTGTTCGCCCGGCCCGCCGCTGTGCTTGGTGGGGCACACTGACTGAGCCGCAAAAGATTGTCCGGCAGGGTGCGCGGCGGATCGCGACAACCCCTTGGGGCATCACCATTGTTGAAGAGCGCGGCAATGGCGTGGTGGTTATTGCTGCAGGCGCAAGCGTTGAGGAAGCCGAACGCGGCATGGCTCTCTCAGTCGATGCCATCATCGCCGAGGCGGGTGCCTATATTGAGCGCTGCGACCTTCTGCCGGTCGCGCCTCCTCTGTTGCGCAGCATGGCTGTGCAAAGTGCCCATGCTTCGCTCTCCAGCATTCGCCGCGCGGAAGATGGCTCGTTCCTCGGTCTTGCCGCCGGTCAGGCCTATAGCGCGCCAACGCGGACCTATTATCGCGATGGTTATTGGACACTTCAGGCGCTGCTGTTTCTTGATATTGAGGCAGTGCGTGGCCAGATTGATCTGTTGGCCACGGGCATCCAGCCGGACGGCGAGGCACCAAGCGGCGTGATTTTGACGGGGCCGAAGCAGGGTGAGGAATGGGAGAAATTCCGCACCACCAATGTCGATTACATGGAGCATACGCGCCGCACCGACTGGTGGAGCGACCATTTCGACAGCCCGCTGTTTTTCATTCTCACCATCGGTGACTACATTCGTGTCAGTGGCGACAAGACGGTTTTGACCAAGCATTGGCAGACGGTTGAGACGATTTTCCGTCGGTATCTTGGTTTCGATCACAATGGCCTTGGCCTGCCGATGAAGCCGCGCCACGACCGCGATTGGGCGGATAACGTCTATCGCCATGGCTATGTGGCCTATAATCTGGGTCTGTGGATTGGCGCGCTGGATATTCTGGCGAAATATGCTGGCGACATCAGCGCTGGTGTGGCGGAAGAAGCTCGCCAAACGGCGATCAAGGCACGTGCCTCGCTCGATGAGGCACTGCTGACCCCCGGCGGCTGGTATGCGGATTACGGCACCAAGCAGGATTTTCTGGAAGATCACCTGACGCTGGACAGCCTGACCTTGCTGCGGTTTGAGGCATGCGACAAGGAGCGCGCCAGGATTGTGCTTGGCAAGACTGAGGCGATGCTGGAAAGCCGCAACAACGATAAGCAGCCCTACGGTGATTGGGGCGTGATGTGCGCATGGCCTCCGTTCAAGCGGCCTGCGGACACCCGCGCCAAATCAGCCTTCGCCTATCGCTACCACAATGGCTCCGACTGGCCTTATCTTTCTGGCCTCTATGCCGAACAGCGTTTGAAATACGGCCTGAACGGCTGGGATTATCCAATGTTGCGCTGGTGGAAAACCAGCCTCGAAAACGGCTGGATCGGCTCTGTTGAGTATTTTGCGCCACCCTTTGGTCGGGGCTCGCTGCTACAGGGCTGGACTGGCATGTCTGCGGCAGCCATTTTGGAATACAGGCCGCAGGTTGAAGCCGCAATTGCTGCGGGCTTGGTAGAATAGACGAAAATGGCCGGGGAGACCCGGCCATTTTCTATTGTTTATGTTGCTTTAATCAGGCCGCAAATCGGGTGCTCGCGGCGGCTGAGTCGAGAAACCACAGAACATGATTGTGGGTTTGCAGCGCCGAGGCCGGGCAATCGGGTGAGAACGAGCCGCAATGCGCATCACGTACTGCATCGGCCTTTGCAGCACCTGTGGCGAGCACCACAATTTCGCGTGCGGACAAGATCGTGCCAATCCCCATAGTGATCGCGGAGCCCGGCACTTTGCCACCGTCAAAAAACCTGGCATTGGCGGCCAGCGTGTCCTCATGCAATTCCACAAGACGTGTACGGCTATCAATGGCCGAGCCAGGCTCGTTAAAGCCGATATGGCCATTGCGACCGATACCGAGCAATTGCAAATCAATGCCGCCAGCTTGAATGATCATGGCTTCATAATCATTGCCAGCGGCAGCTGACGCATCAAGGGATGCCTCCGGCAAAAAGGTCTTGGTCTTGTCAATATCGACATGATCAAAAAACAGCCTGTCCATGGTGCTCCGATAGGAACCGGGATCAGATGGAGCCAAACCGGCATATTCATCGAGATTGAATGTGCTCACATCTGAAAACCGGACATCGCCGCGTTTATAGGCCGCAATCAGATGAGCATAGACCGGCTCCATGGTTGCACCGGTTGCAAGCCCCAGAACGGCATTTGGCTTTGCCTTGACCGTGCTGATGATATGAGCGGCAACCGCCTGCGCTGCCGCATCAGATGTGGGAAAGATGTGCCGCTGGCTTGAGGAGGTCTGCATGGTCAGTGTGCCTTCGTCGTGGATGAGCAAGTCCAAAATATCAAACCGAAATGTGGAGTGATGCTTTATGATGATGCAATCAGGGTGCCGTCTGCTCCGCGCTTGGCAAAAGATAAACCGCTTTCACCATGAAAAATATGAATGCTGGCCGGGGTGACGCCAAATTCAATCAGATCATTTTCGGCCACCGCAACATGGCCGGAGAGATGCACAATGGTGGACGTGGTGTTGCCCTCAATCTTTCCATAGACATAGGTTTCGGTGCCAACACTCTCGGCATAATCGGCGCGGAAGTTGATTTTATGGTCATCGGCGGACGATTGCGCGCGCAAATGGAAGTGATTGGGGCGAATGCCTAAGGTGACGCTCTGGCCGACAGCAGCAGTTGCGCCATCCACCGGAACCGCCACCAGCCCAAGACCAGCAACCTCGACGGTGACTTTTTCAGCCTCCGCCAGATGAATTTTGCCTTCATAAAAATTCATCTGAGGTGAGCCAATAAATCCGGCCACGAATTTATTGGCCGGAAAATCAAACAACTCGAGTGGTGCGCCAAATTGTTCGAGATTGCCACCGTTCAGCACCGCAATGCGGTCGGCCATGGTCATGGCCTCAATCTGGTCGTGGGTCACATACACCATGGTTGCGCCCAGTCGCTTGTGCAGGCGGCTGATTTCGCCACGGGTCTGAACGCGCAAGGCAGCGTCGAGATTGGAAAGGGGTTCGTCAAACAGAAAGATTTTTGGATCGCGCACAATGGCGCGGCCAATGGCCACACGCTGGCGCTGGCCGCCAGACAATTGTTTGGGCAAGCGATCAAGCAAAGGCTCAATGGCCAGCATGCGGGCAGCCTCTGCCACTTTGCCATCAATCTCCTGCTTGCTGAGTGAGAGGTTTTCCAATCCGAACGACAGGTTTTTGCGCACCGTCATATGCGGATACAAGGCATAAGACTGAAACACCATGGCAATGCCGCGATCTCCAGGCTGAAGGTGGGTCACATCCTCATCGCCAATCAGGATCTGGCCTTTCGATGTGGTCTCCAGACCAGCAATGATTCGCAGCAGCGTGGATTTTCCACAGCCGGATGGGCCGACCAACACCACGAATTCGCCGTCGTTCACCGCCAGATCAATTCCGTGGAGAATAGGGTGGGCTCCATATTGCTTGACCACGCTCTTCAGCGTTAGACCTGCCATTGTCTCTTCCCTTTGCTTGGTTGCTCCGCGCAGACTATGAGGCGCGAACACAATTCATAAGTTCACTCTGCGTATTTCGTCATAGTTCGTCAAGGTGCCGAACATAAAATTCGACAAACAGGCGTTTCTTGCAGCCGATATGGGAATGCGCGCTTGACACTTTCTTTTTCTCATATTTAATTCGTCTTGGTAACGAACAAATTCGAATGGCATTTAATTCTACGTCTGCACGATTCCTTAAATGTGCAATTCGGTTTGGGGAGAAGATTGTGCAGCAGGTATAAAGAGCAAGAGGAAGCCCCTGCGGTCAGATATGACGCAGGGCGCTTTTGGGTAGCTCGCTTCGAACTTTTCGTGAAGCACGGTTCATCAGGGGCAGGAGTCCTTGGAAAAAAGGGGAATGTGATGAATATTTTGAAGTGGATGGGCAGCACCGCATTGGCTGTTGCGGTCATGGTGTCAACAGCATCAGCAGCCCAGCTCAAGGTTCTCTGGTATATTGATGACGATGCTCAGGAGGCGGTTGTTCGCAGCCTTTTGGATGAATACACAGCCGCTCATCCTGAGACGACCTTCGATCTCCAGATCACGCCTTACAGCGGCATGATTCAGAAGTTTCAGCAATTTGCGGCCTCTGGCATCATGCCTGATGTTGCGCTGACATCGTCGATGGAGCCGATTATTCGTCCTTTCCTGGCTGACTTCAATAAAGAGATCGGCCCTGAGTGGATCAATGATTTCGTCAAAGGCTGGGCCGATGGTGCGAAGCTGGGCGACAAAGTTATTGCAGCCCCACTGGATGTGACCTCCACCGGCATGTTCTTCAATACCGATGCCTTCAAAAAGGCTGGTGTGGAAATTCCATCTCAGGAAAAGGGCTGGACCTGGGAAGAGATCGTTCCGAAGCTGAAGCAGGTAGCTGAAAAATCCGGCACGCGCTACCCGTTGGTGTGGGATGTCTCGGCTAGCCGCTGGATTGTGCATCAGTTCCAGTATGGCAATCACATTTTCTCGGAAAAAGCCCCCGTCAAGGTGGTGATGGATGACGCCAAGTGGACCAAGTCCCTAGATGATTTCATTGCGATGACCAAGGATGCCATGCCGCCGGGTCTGTGGAGCGGTGCAAGCTCGGACAATCCAAAAGAGCTGTTCATGGGCGGTCAGGCCGTTGCCTACATGTCTGGTAGCTGGCAGATCCCGACCTTGGCTGAAAAGGCTCCCTTTAAATGGCAGGCCGGTCCCACGCCTTACGGCACGGTTCGCTCGTCCATCTATGGCGGCGATTATCTGGTGGCCTTCAACACCAGCCCCAACCTGAAAGAATCGGTCTCCTTTATCAAGTGGATGACAGGACCAAAGGCGCAGGCTGAATTTGCCAGAAAAATGGGCGTCATTCCCGCCAATTTGAAGGCTGACACCGTGGACTATGGTAACACCATGGCTTCTGACGCGGTCAAGACCATGCAGGGTGAGCTGAATGCCAGCCCGGTCTATGCTGCCACTGACCAGGCCTGGCCACAGATGCAGTCCGTCTGGGGTCCAATGAAGGCGGCGGTGTCGCAAGCGGTGGCTGGCCAGATCACCTCGGCAGAGGCGATTGCCCAGATTCATAAAGCAGCTCAGGACGCAGTTGAGGCCCAGCAGTGAGCGCTCATCTCACAAAGACACAGACGGCGGCCACACGGCCGTCGTTTTTCCAATGGCGGACGCTGCGGCGCTTGTCATGGCCGTATTTTTTGATCCTGCCGACCATGGCGCTGATCGTGGCTTTTTCTCTCTATCCGCTATTGCAGGGCTTTTACATGTCCCTGTTCAAGCGCGGGGTGGTGGTTTTGCCGCAGGTGCCGCAAACGCTGCCGCAATATGTGGGCTTCGATAATTTCATTCACCTGCTCGACAATGCCGATTTCAGGGTCACATTGCTGAAAACGGTCGGTTTCGTGGTCGTTGCCGTTCCGTTGAATATTATCCTGTCCTTGTCTCTGGCCATTCTTTTGCAACCGCAGACCCGGCTGTTTGCCTTTGCCCGCACGGTGGTTTTCTTTCCATCGATGATCAGCCTGCTGATTATCGGCATCACCTGGCGCTGGCTGTTTGGCCTCAATAACGGTCTGGTCAATTATCTGCTCTCACTGGTCAGCATTGCACCGGTGCCGTGGCTTGAGCAGGATACGATGGCGCAGATTGCCGTGGTGGTAGCCTGGGTGTGGTGGCAGGCGGGCGTCAATATGATGATCTTCTTGTCAGGATTGACGGCAATTTCACCGGATTATTACGAGGCAGCTTCGATTGATCGCACCAGCAAATGGCGGCAATTTACCCATATCACCCTGCCATTGTTGCGCCCGACCATGGCTGTTGTGTTGGTGCTGTCGTCCATTGAGGCCTTCAAGGTCTATGAACTGGTGGTGTCGCTGACTGGCGGTGGTCCGGGCAAGGCGACTGTTTATTTGATCCAGACGATTTATGACACGGCATTCCAGATGCCGATGAAGGCGGGCGTTGCCGCAGCCCAATCGGTGGTTCTGTTCTGCGTTTTGATGGTGCTGGCCATCATTCAGCTGCGCGTTGCGAGGAATGCAAAATGAAGAATCCTTATTCCCCTGCGCGGTTGGTCCTTCTGGCACTTGTTCTGGTGGTTTTCATGCTGCCGCCCATCTGGCTGTTTTTGTCGGCGCTCAAGCCGCAGGCAGAGATTTTTCAGTGGCCGCCGACATTGTTTCCTGAGCATCCAACGCTCGTGAACTTCATGAATACCATTTCAAAGGCGCGGTTTTTCATCTTCTTTAAAAACTCCGCTATTGTGTCGGTGCTGTCCGCTTTGCTGTCTGTCACCATCAGCGTGATGGCGGGCTATGCGTTGGCCAAATTCCGGTTCAAGGGTGACACGATTTTCTTTTTGCTGATCATGTCATCACTGATGGTGCCATTGCAGATCATTTTGATCCCGGTGTTTCTGGTGCTGAAAGATCTGGGCATGCTGGATACGCTGGCAGGGGTAATCATTGCACCAGCCGCCACACCGACCGGCGTGTTTCTGATGCGGCAATATATTCTCAACATACCGGACAGCCTGCTTGAGGCAGCCCGCTTGGAGAAAACGCCGGAATGGCGAATTTTGTGGCGCATTATTGTGCCTTTGTCGCTGCCTGCTATTGGCACATTGCTGGCCTTTAATCTGGTCTGGCGCTGGAATGATTACCTCTGGCCCTTCCTGATCATCACCAATCAGGACCAGTGGACCTTGCAATTGGCCATTGCCAATTCCATTGGCCGTTTTGGTATCGATTGGCCAAAGCTGTTGTCCATGTCGGTGCTATCCGTTCTGCCGGTTCTGGTGGTGTTTACCGCTTTGCAGCGGCTGATGATGGGCGGCATTATGGCAGGTGCCACCAAGGAATAATCGAAATTACGCCAGACGCAAAACACCTGCAGATGAGGCATCGTCTGCGGGTGCACAGTACACGACGCATAGGTTTTACCGTGTAGCTCACCCCCCTCTGTCCTGCCGGACATCTCCCCCTCATGGGCAGGCCTATCGCATATGGTGAATGAGCTCGAGTAGGTATTTCTCGTTCCATGCGGCCTTTTTGAGTTTTCGTCGCATGGGAACCCTTTC
>NZ_SSOA01000018.1 GCF_004801395.1 Gillisella terrae | reverse complement strand
CAAAACAACTCGTCGCTCTCGCGCCGCCGCCCCGTCTGCTGTGAAGCGGTTTCTAGGACCAACGCCCCACCAAGTCAACACACATCGTTATAAAAATATCATATTTCATATAAACTAATGGTTTTATGGGATAAAATAAGGATCCGTTTTAAGCGATAGACACAAAATAAAAGCGCCCGGCAATCAAGACTGATTGCCGGGCGCGCGTTCTTCAAAAGAAGATCGTTTAGTTTTTCTTGGCGAGCGTGGCTGGCATTTCAGCAGGACGCACAGTTGCCGCAATGGCTTCTGCTTTTCCGTTAAAGGCGTAGCCGCCGCCGATCGCGATATTCAGCGTCACATAATCGGTCGCTAGCTGCTGAATTGCAGTCGCAAGGCTGGCCTGCGCCGTTGTCAACGAGCGTTGTGCATCAAGCACATCCAGCAACGAAGACGCACCATCCTTATAGGATGCGGTCGCGAGCTCCAGCGCCTCCTTATAGGATTTCACATAGGCACGGCTAGCAGCGACTGACCGCGCATCACGATTGTAAGCAGCCAACGCGCTTTGAACTTCCTCAACACCCGTCAACACAGCCTGCTTCCATGCGAGGTAGGCTTCACGCGCAGCTGATTCCTTGCTCTTCACATTGGCGCGCAGGGCACCGCCGTCAAAAATCGGCAAATTCAGAGCTGGGCCAAATGACCAGGTGTTTGACGTTCCTGAACGGGAATTGCTGCTGATGTAAGACGGAGAAATCGAACCGCTGAGTGTGATCGATGGGAACAACTGAGCCTTGGCGGTGCTGATGCTGTAAACAGCAGAGGCGAGATTGCGCTCGGCCAGACGAATGTCTGGACGGTTGCGAATCAAATCAGCCGGTACGCCCGTCAAAACCGTGCCACGAGGTGTTGGTTGTGCACCACCCTTCTCCAGATCGTGGATGAGGGTCGAAGCAGGAAGCCCGAGGAGTGTCGAAATATGGTATGCGTTAGAGTAGAAGCTCGATTCCAGCCCTGGAATATCGGCCAAAGTGGAGTTTACCAGACCTTCGGACTGCACAACATCCAGACGGGATGCAGCGCCAGCTTCAAGCTGAAGCTTGGTCAACGAGAGTGTTTCGCGCCGTGACTTCACCGCGTCGTTCGCGATAGCGATACGCTTCTGATAATAACGTGCGTTGATGTAGGATTTTGTCAGATCAGAGAGGTAGGTCAGGCGCGCTGTATCGACGCTGTCGTATGCGCCATCAAGCGAGGCTTTGGCGCTCGCGGCCGAACTGCGATATTGTCCCCACAGATCAATGAGCCAAGACACGGAAAGGCCGCCAGTGCTGGCCCATGTCTCATCCGTTGAATTATATCCACCATTGGTCTTGCTGCCTTTTTCACTGGCCGTGCCCGTCAGGCTTGGGAACAAGCTGGCTTGTGCGCTGGTCACAGCGGCTCTTGCCTGGTCAATGCGCTCAAGCGACTGCAAAACGCTCAAATTTTGATCAATGCCTTGCTTGACCAGCTTGTTGAGCTGAGCATCGTGAAAGGCTGTCCACCATTCAACGCTTGTTGGATCACCGGCAGACTTTTGCCCACCTTCGTTGAATCGAGCAGGCAGCGCGGTCTGCGGCGCTGTGTGGTCCGGGCCCATTACGCAGCCCGATAGTAAAAGCAATGCAAGGGGCGTTGCCACGCGAATGGAGAACATCATTTCTATCCCTGTTATAGCACCGAATCGCGCTGCACATCATCATTATGCGACAACGCCGTTTGTTATAGAAACCGCACCCAAACAAGGGTGCGGTCATTTTTTATTAACTTATAGAGTCCGTGGTCTTTGCAACAGTGCTTCTTTCCGGTTTTGCACGGTTTGAAAAACGCCGCACAATCACAAAGAATGATGGAACAAAGAAAATTCCAAGCACTGTTGCGGCCAGCATCCCACCCAGAACCCCGATACCGATGGCGTTTTGAGCTGCCGATCCTGCCCCTGTGGCAATCGCCAACGGCACAACACCGAGAATAAATGCAAGCGATGTCATGATGATTGGGCGCAGGCGCAATTTAGCGGCCTCAATGGTCGCATCGAACAGACTGAGCCCATGCTCTTGCCGCTCTTTGGCAAACTCTACAATCAAAATCGCGTTTTTCGCGGCAAGCCCGATTGTCGTCAGCAGGCCCACCTTGAAGTAAACGTCATTCGATTGCCCGAAGAAATGGGCTGCGGCCAGAGCACCCAAAACACCGACCGGAACGGCCATGATCACCGAAAACGGTACAGACCAGCTCTCATAAAGTGCCGACAGGCACAGGAAAACGATCAAAACAGACAGAGCATAAAGCAAGGGGGCCTGCGACCCGGACAGGCGCTCCTGATAGGAAATGCCCTGCCAGGCAACGGTGTAACCGCCCCCCATTTGCGAAACGATGCGCTCGACTTCGTTCATCGCGTCGCCCGAACTCACACCCGGAGCCGCCGCTCCTTCCATGGAGAAAGCATTCACCGCGTTATAGGCTGAGATGGACGGCAAACCGGAGACCCATTTTGTCTCGGTGAAGGATGAGAAAGGCACCATCTCGTTTTTCGAGTTGCGTGCATTCCAATACTTCAAATCCTCAGCCTGCATGCGGTAAGGTGCGTCCGCCTGCACATAGACCTTTTTGATCTTGTTGTTCAGCGTGAAGTCGTTCACATCCGTGCCGGCAAAAATGGTCGTCAGCATCGAGTTTGCCGACGCGATCGCGACACCCATGGCGCTCAACTTCTCCTGATCAAGCGTTACCTTGATCTGGTTTTCCTCATCGCGGTCATTGCTGCGCATGGAACTTATGAGATGCCCGCTGTTGGCCTCACTGATCAGGCGTTTTGATGCCGCAACCAGTGCTTCTGCGCCATGATTGCCTGTATCGACGAGATACATCGAGAACCCGCTGGATGTGCCAAGGCCCTGGATAGCCGGAGGCAGAAGCGGAAATACCTGCGCCTCACGAATGGTGAAGAAGTACCCCATTGCACGCTGAACAATGGCCGCAGCAGCAAGATTTTTCGCCTTGCGGTCGTCAAAATCCTTCAATTTGGCGAAAACCAATGCATTGTTCTGGCCAGCACCGTTAAAGCTGAAGCCGTTGACGGCAAACACGTCCTGCACACCGTCTTTTTCCTTATCAAGATAGTAATTTTCGACTTTCTTGATCACTGCGTCGGTTTGTGCCGCAGTCGCTCCATTGGGGAGCTGGATAATCGTCATCAACACGCCCTGATCTTCCTGAGGCAGGAAGGAGGACGGCATCCGTGTGAAGAACCAGGCACAACCAACAACTACGATCGCAAACATCAGCAAAACACGCAACGGGCGGCCAAGCAGATAGCCAACCGAACTGACATAGCCCGAGGTGGTGCGATCGAAATTGCGATTGAACCACGCAGCCGGACCCGTGGTTTTCTTATGATCCTTGTTAATCGGCTTCAACAACGTTGCGCACAAAGCAGGCGTCAGAACCAGCGCCACCAGCGCGGAGAGCAACATGGCCGAAACGATGGTCACGGAAAACTGGCGGTAAATAATACCGGTTGATCCCCCGAAAAATGCCATGGGGATAAACACAGCCGTCAAGACCAGCGCAATACCAACAATCGCGCCGGTGATTTCGCCCATGGATTTCTCCGTGGCCTCAACCGGATCGAGCCCCTCCTCCGACATGATGCGCTCGACGTTTTCGACCACAACAATGGCATCATCCACCAGAAGGCCGATGGCCAGAACCATCGCGAACATTGTCAATGTGTTGATGGAATATCCGGTTGCGGACAAAATTCCGAATGTGCCGAGCAAGACAACCGGCACCGCAATCATCGGGATCAGCGTGGCACGGAAATTTTGCAGGAAGATCAACAGAACGAAGAACACCAGCACAATCGCTTCGATCAGCGTGTGAACCACCTTCTCGATGGAAAGCGACACGAAAGGTGTCGTATCATAAGGATAGATGATCTTGATATCCTGCGGCAAGGATGGCGCGATGGATGCAAGCTTGGCCTTGACGCGGGCTGCTGTGTCCAACGCATTGGCACCCGTTGCCAGATTAACAGCAAAGCCAGCGGCAGGGTGACGGTTGGAGCGTGAGCTTGCAGCGTAGCTCTCCTGGCCAATTTCAACGCGCGCAACATCGCTGAGGCGCACGGCCGCACCACTTGTATCGACCTTCAAAATGATACGCTCAAAATCAGGCACCGTGCTCAACTGACTCTGCGCTGTCATGGTAACGCTAAGTTGCTGACCTTCAACGGAGGGCAAAGCGCCCATCGAGCCAACAGACACCTGGGTGTTCTGGGCTTGAATAGCCGAGGTTACGTCAGCAGGTGTCAGCTGAAACTTGTTGAGCTTAAAGGGATCAAGCCAGATGCGCATGGCATAGGCAGAGCCGAACAGGTTGATACTGCCAACCCCCTCAAGCCGCTTGATCTGGTCTTCAATCTGCGTGGAAAACACGTCTCCCAGATCGGCGGAGGAATATTTTTCATTCGAGCCGACCAATGCGCCAACCAGAAGGATACTGGAGGTGGAGCGCGACACGCTGAGCCCGAGGGATTGCACAACGCTAGGCAGCTGTGATGTCACAAGTTGCAGCTTGTTCTGCACCTGCACCTGCGCAATATCCTTGTCGATATTGCTGTCAAACGTCAGCGACACTGTCGCCTGACCGGTAGACGACGAGGATGTCATGTAGGTCAGACCATCAAGGCCCGTCATGCCATCTTCAATGATTTGCGTCACCGATTTGCGCACTGTGTCCGCGCTGGCACCGCTGTATGTTGCGGTGATGCGCACGGTGGTTGGCGCAATATCCGGATATTGCGAAATGGAGAGCGTGGTGATGGCGAGTGTACCGCCGAGCATGATCACGATCGCGATCACCCATGCGAAAATCGGTCGCCTTATGAAAAACTTGGCCATTGCTTACGTCCCAATCACGATGTTGCGGAAGATGTCCTGCGACATCATGATTTTGGTGCTTCGGTTGCCGGGGCCTGCTGGATGACCAGACCCTTGGCATCAACCTCGGAAGGAATAGGCTTGACGGTTGCGCCATCGCCGATCCACTGGAAACCGTCAACGATCAGCTTATCGCCATCCTTGACATTGTCTGTTACCAGCCAATTGTTGCCGGAAAGCTTGCTGCTGGCAAATGTCCGGGTCTCAACCTTGTTATCAGCATTGACGAATTTCGCGGTGAGAAACCCTTCGGCATTGCGCGAACCTGCGCGCTGGGGAATGGCAAAACCATTCTCTTCACCCACCGTGATTGTGGCGCGCACATACATGCCCGGCAGGATCAGATTTTGTGGATTATCAAACAATGTACGAATAGAAACAGTGCCTGTTGTGGTGCTGACCGCCATTTCAGACATGTCGATCTTGCCAACGCTTGGGTATTCCGTGCCATCTTCCATGGTCAGGCGAATATCAGCCTTATCCACATCGCCCGCGTTGTTTTTCAGATTGCCAGCGGCGATAGCAGCCCGCAAGCGCAGCAGATTGACGCTGGATTCATTCAGCTTGATGTAAATCGGATTGATCTTCCGAAGGGTCATCAAGGCGTCTGCCTGACCTGCGGTAACCAGATTGCCGATGGAATAATTGGTGGCGGACGTCACACCATCAAATGGTGCCCGGATCTCGGTGAAGGCAAGATTGATTTTTGCCGTCTGAAGAGTTGCACGCGCCTGAGCAACCGAAGCCTGCGCTTCCAGCAGGGTTGCCTGAGCGGTTTCATAGTCTTTCTGCGTGGCACCGGTGTTGGCCAGGCGCTCATAGCGCTGCACGTTTGCGGCGGCTGATGGCACGCTGGCCTCGGCCTTTTCAAGAGCTGCCTTGGCTTCTTCAACGGAGGCAACATAGGTTGCATCATCGATCTTGTAGAGCAGATCGCCTGCTTTGACGAAGCCACCTTCCCTGAAGGATACTTCCTTGATGACGCCGCCAATCTGCGGGCGAATATCGGCCGATTGCACAGCTTCGGCACGGCCTGACAAAATTGTTGTCAAAGGCTGCACCGACTTCTTCATGATCACAACACTAACCGGGCTTGGCGGACGCGCAGCCCCTGCCCCGCCTGCCGCTTGCTGCTTTTCCTGATCGCTGCATCCCGCAACGACAAGCGCCGCAACAAACAAGATGGATGACAGGGTGAAGTACTTCGCCATGCGCTGGTCCTAATTTTTTGCGTCCGGTCTGACGATAACAGTTTCAGTACGGAGGCAAGATCACAAGATGATAAACAAATTTTCCTGTGAAGCGCGGCAAGCTGGCGCGTGTGCGTGGCAGCAAAGTCACATTTCAGCAGTTTACAACACTGCTATGTGACGTAGTTCAAGAATCGTCACTTTGCAAGCGGATTTTGCAGCGCGGTATTGACCAGCTCGATCACGTCGCGGCATCGTGTGTAAAGCACATCCGGCTTTTCGCTTGAGACTGACAAGGGGTTTATCACCCCGGCAAGAGCGGTTGTAACCACCGATGCCGTGTGGCGGGGATCACGAACAAAAAATTCGCCTGCGGCAACGCCTTCCAGAATAATATTCTCAAAAATCGCGGAAATCGTGGCCCGATACATATCACCTGCCCGCAGTTCGAGATCGGCGGTGAGCACAATCATCTCGAAAAGATGACGATTATCGCGCACATCGGCCAGCAGACTGGTCAGCAGGGCTTCGGCAATGCGCAAGAGCTTTGCCTGTGGCTCACGGGGCATTTCAACAGACTTCAGCCCCTCCATCATTTCTTGCACATGCGTACACGCGATCGCATCAACCAGCGCTGTCTTCGCATGAAAGTGCTTGAAGACATTGGCGGGCGACATGCCAAGAGCCGCAGCCACATCGGCCATGGCAACCTGCTGATAGCCTCTTTCACGAAACAGGGTATCTGCGGCGGAAAGAATTTCACGGCGTGTTTCGGCAGCGGGCCTGCGCGAACGTCGTTGACGGGGTGCGCACCCGTGGTCGCAGCCGCTTTCAAGATCATTTTTGCCGCGTTTTGTGTCTGGCATCGCGTTCAGGGCCCTGCCAGATAGGCTGCAAGGTTTGCTTTCACCCGAGCAAGCGGTGTCTCACCGCTATCGTCCGGCTGAAATGTCAGCCCGGTGATCGCTTCATAGGCCTGAACATAGACCTTGGAGGTCGCCTCAATCAGATCCTGCGGAATTTCAGGAATGGCATCCTTATAAGGATCGCAACGCTCGACCACCCACGAGCGGACAAAATCCTTATCGAAGCTTGCAGGACGGCTGCCCTTGGCAAATGCCTCTTCATAGCTGTCGGCAATCCAGTAGCGGCTGCTATCCGGGGTGTGGATTTCATCGGCCAGAATGATATTGCCCTGCTCGTCTGTGCCAAACTCATATTTGGTATCCACGAGAATAAGGCCGCGCTCTGCCGCCTTTTGCTGGCCACGCGCAAACAGCGCCAGAGCATATTTGGAAAGCTGCTCCCATTGTGCTTCGGAGAGCAGGCCTTTTTCGATAATTTCCGCTGGCGTCAAAGGCTCATCATGACCACCATCAAACTCCTTGCTGGTGGGGGTGATGATTGCCTGTGGCAGCTTTTGATTGTCGCGCATCCCGTCTGGCAGGGTCATGCCATACATGGTGCGCTGGCCATTCTTGTAGAGCGTCAAAATCGAGGTGCCGGTGGTGCCAGCGAGATAGCCGCGCACCACAATTTCGACCGGCAGGATATCAAGTCGCTTGCCCACAACCACCGCCGGATCAGGATAGGCAATCACATGGTTGGGGCAGATATCGGCGGTTTCTTCAAACCAGTAGCGCGCTGTCTGCGTCAAAACCTGCCCCTTGTAGGGAATGCAGGCCAGAATGCGATCAAAGGCGCTGATGCGGTCAGTGGAAATAATGATGCGACGGCCATCGGGCAGATCGTAATTTTCCCGCACCTTGCCGCCATAGTAATTGGGCAGATCAGGAAAGAAAGCTTCTGTCAGAATACGCATCACACCGGTTTCCTTGTGTTGCTCGCCCAAGCCAAAGAGCGATCTCCACCGCGCGCCTACCGCATCATGGCGCAAATTTCAAAGAAAAAGCGCGCGCCAGCCGACGCGCGCTCGTTTATCACATCAAATTGCGCTGGAATTAGGCAAAGGTCAAACGATCCACATCGGTGAACCGCACCGCCAGGGGGTGATTGTGAAAACGCCGCACCACATGCACGGCGGCAAATGTGATGCAGGCTTCCGCCACAAACACCGGAGCATAGGCCAAAGCCCACTGCGCCCAATCGGCAACAGCAAAGGCATCATTGGAGATCGAGAGCCAGAAGCCTACCATCAACGATACCCCGGCATAATAGGTGGCATCCAGCCGCAACACCTTGCCCAGCGTGAAGCGACCTTTCAAACCGGCTGCAAACAACCGCCTGCCAAAACTGGCATGAACCGCAATCATCGGGATCATCAGGGAAAGTGCGTTGACACCGAGATGGGGAATATCGCCCGGCTCGAACAAAAACGCCTGCAACACCAGCCCAAGTGCAAAGCCCAGCATGGCGGGCGCAAAGCCAAACAGCAGATAGACGGTGGTTGCACCAATCAAATGCAGCTCCGAAGGCCCAACCGGCAGATGCCATAGTTGCATCATGGCCGAAAAGGCAATGGCAGACAGTAGGGTTTTGGGCACAATCATCGGGTTGCGCACAATGGCAGGAAGTTGCGATGCCACCACGGTGAGTGCTGCCGCATTGGCAAAGGCCAGCCGCGCCGGATCGATAATACCGACTTCGATATGCATAGATATGTCCTTTCTTTTGCGCCCTCCGCGCAAAGGTCAATAAAATGCCGCCTGTTAGGCGGTGCTATGCTCTGGCAGGTCTCCTGGCTCACGGGTCTTTGCGCCGTCCGCCTTATCGGCCTGAGCCAATGGCATTTTGGACTTTGCTCTCCGTTCACAGTTGCGGGGGCAGCCACGGATTCGGCCCCAATTGGGTCGTCCTCACCGTATTCCCTTTTCATTCATGGGCTTTTTTTGCACCCATGAAACCAGCGCATGGGAAGATTAGTCTTTCCCCTCATCCTCTGTCCAGCCACAACCGTGAGATACAAAAGAAAAGACACAAAAAAACCCGGTGCCAGAGACACCGGGTTGATCATTTTCGAGCAGGCAGAACCTATCAGTCCTTGGCGCGCTCAACGTAGGAATTGTCTTCCGTGGCAATCACCACGCGGGTACCAGCATTGATATGCGGTGGAACCAGCGTGCGCAGGCCGTTGGACAGGATGGCTGGCTTATAGGACGAAGACGCCGTCTGGCCCTTCACAACCGGCTCGGTCTCGGTGATTTCCAGCGTCACATGGCGTGGCAGCTCAACGGCCAGGGCATTGCCTTCAAAAATCGACAAAACGCAGGTCATGCCTTCTTGCAGGTAGGCCTTCTGCTCACCCATGGTATCGACATCAACCACCAGCTGATCGTAGGTTTCCGGGTTCATGAAGTGGAAGCCTTCGCCGTCTTCATAGAGGAACTGGTGGTTCACGTCTTCCACGAAGGCGCGCTCAACCTGCTCGGTGGTGCGCCAGCGCTCCGACACCTTCACGCCATCCACGATACGGCGCATGTCAACCTGCGTCACAGGTGTGCCCTTGCCGGGGTGGAAGTTTTGCGCTGTCAGCACGACGTAGAGCTTGCCTTCAACTTCGAGAACATTGCCCTTGCGGACCGAAGAGGCGATTACCTTGACCATCGGAATTCCTTGTATCTGTCTAACACACGTCGTAAAGGACGGCCCTCCGCCCCAAAATAAACGTGCCACGAATTTTCTTTTGGGGCGCACCTAACCTAAATTTGCCAAAATAGCCAGCCCGTGTGCGCTTCAAATACACACCGGGCGCGTGAAAGAAACCCGAAGAGGCCGCAATGACCCAAGAGCGCACCAAAGCTTCCCCATGGTGGACGCCAAAGGTTCACGCCGACCGGCGGCCGTTTTTGCTGGGGCGCAATGCCATTCAGGCGGCCTTTCGCGGCTATTTTGCCGCCCGCGACTTTCTTGAGGTCGATACCGCGACCTTACAAACATCGCCCGGCAATGAGGCACATCTGCACGCGTTTGCAACGCAAGCGATTGGCAATGATGGCGCTCCGCAGCCGCTTTATCTGCACACATCACCTGAATTTGCCTGCAAGAAGCTGCTGGCAGCAGGCGAGCCACGCATTGCCTGCTTTGCCCATGTCTATCGCAATCGCGAGCGCGGGCCGCTGCATCATCCGGAATTCACCATGCTGGAATGGTATCGCGCCGGTGAAAGCTATGAGCAATTGATGGATGATTGCGCCGATATGCTGAAACTTGCCGCGCAAACCACCGGGACACAGCAATTTTCCTATCGCGGCGGCGTGTGCGATCCCTTTGCCGCGCCGGAGAGATTGAGCGTTGCCGACGCTTTTCAGCGCTATGCCGGAATTGATCTTCTCGCTACCGTCAGCGCCAATGGCGACACCGACCGCGACCATCTGGCAGCCGAACTGACCCGGACTGGCATTCGCATTGCCGATGATGACAGTTGGGCCGATCTGTTCAGCCGGGTGATTGTGGAAAAAGTGGAACCCAACCTCGGCTTTGGCCGTCCCACCCTTCTGGATCGCTATCCGGTGGCAGAAGCCGCTTTGGCACGCCCCTGCCCCGATGATCCGCGTGTTGCCGAGCGGTTTGAGCTTTACGCCTGCGGCGTTGAACTGGCCAACGCCTTTGGTGAACTGACCGACCCCACGGAGCAGCGCCGCCGGTTTGAAATGGAGATGGCAGAAAAATTGCGCATCTATGGCGAGACCTATCCGCTGGATGAGGATTTTCTGGAAGCCCTTGCCCTGATGCCACAAGCCTCGGGTGCCGCTCTTGGCTTTGACCGGCTGGTGTTGCTGGCCACCGGCGCACAGCGCATAGAACAGGTGCTCTGGGCACCGGTGGCGGAGCCGGGTGTATGACGCTGAAAACCGTTGGTGAATTGCTGGATGCCGGTTTGGTGAAAAGCGAGGATGCGGAAGGCCTGATCAAGGTCTCTGAGCGCTACGCCATTGCCATCACCCCCGCCATGCAGGCTTTGATGGATGTCACCGACACCAATGATCCGATTGCCGCGCAATTCATTCCCAGCGCGCAGGAACTGATCCAGACGCCGCAGGAGTTGGCGGACCCGATTGGCGACCATGCCCATAGCCCGGTTGAGGGCATTGTCCATCGCTATCCTGATCGGGTGTTGCTCAAAGCGGTGCATAGCTGTCCGGTTTATTGCCGCTTTTGTTTTCGCCGCGAAATGGTAGGGCCGGATGGCGACGGTCTTCTCACCGGTGACGCGCTGGAAAAAGCCATTGATTATATCCGAAGCCATCGCGACATCTGGGAAGTGATCTTTACCGGCGGAGATCCGCTGGTTTTGTCGCCTCGGCGGCTGAAGGCTATTCTTGAGCAATTGGCCAGCATCGAGCACGTGAAGATCATTCGCTTTCATACCCGCGTGCCAGTGGTAGACCCTGCCCGCATCGATGATGCCCTGCTGGAGGCGCTCAAGGCCAGCGGCAAAACCACCTATATTGCCATTCATGCCAACCACGCCCGTGAGTTGACCGAGGTCGCGAAAGTGGCGGTGGATCGTTTGTTGCAGAACGGCTTCGCTCTTGTCAGCCAGACCGTGCTGCTCAAGGGCGTGAATGATGATCCGGCTGTGCTGGCCGAATTGATGCGCAAATTTGTCGAGCTACGCATTCGCCCCTATTATCTCCACCATCCCGACCTCGCCCCCGGCACCGGCCATTTCCGCCTCAGCCTCAAGCGTGGTCAGGAGATTGTTGCCGCCCTGCGTGGCCATGTTTCAGGTCTGTGCCAGCCCACCTATGTACTTGATATTCCTGGCGGTCACGGCAAGGTTCCTATTGGCGCAAATGCGGTGATCGATCACGGCGACGGTTATCAGATGACCGATTTTCGGGGTGTTGATCACCCCTATCAAGATAGATGAAACAATACTCCCAGTTTTGGGCCCTTTTCTTCACCTCCCTTTAATAAATCAAACCATAATAGTACAAAACGATTGATAATGATGGTCAGCGTTGACCAAGAAACGGTTCGATACTGTTATTTGCGTTGTGCTGTGGGAAATGGCCGGCGAAAGCGGCAGACATGGAGAGTTTGCCGTTTAGAGGACTGTTCGCCGCTTTTTCTCAATAGACTCTCATGTGCTAAAATTTGAATGCGTGATACACTATCGCAGCTCACCCTATCGCTGTCATTCGTCCGAGGAGAGTGAGCTTCTGATTGAAGTCTTTGCGGTAATATGGGCGCGGTGCCTGCTGTTTTATGGCAGAAACAAACTGAGGGACAAGACATGATTGAAACAATTCGGACGATCCTTGGCAAGGTGGGCGGTTTGGGAGCGGCACCTGCGGATATCGCGACGGATGCTGACCTCTATGCGCTGGGCCTGACATCCTTTGCCTCTGTGCAGCTGATGCTGGCCATTGAAGAGGCCTTCGACATCGAGTTTCCAGATCATTTGCTCAACCGCAAATCCTTTGCCAGCATTGACGCAATTGAGCGCACCGTCGGCGACATTCTCAAAGATCAGAAAGTGGCGTGATGAACGCCCCCCTCGCCTTGACGTTAACTGAGCGCGCCAACCTCGTTGCCAAGGTTGCTGGCCAATTTGCCGATGATGTTGACCGGCAGGGCCGTTTTCCGCAAGAAGCCATCGATGCCATGCGCGCGCAAAGGCTTCTAGGCATCCAGATCCCGCTCGATCTGGGCGGGGAAGCAGCAAGCTTTGCCCAGATTGCTGAAATCTGCACCACGCTGGGGCAGGCTTGCGCCTCCTCGGCGATGATTTTTGCCATGCATCACATCAAATGCTCCAGCCTTGTCGAACATGCCGAGGGCAATGCCTGGCAGATGGCTTTCATGAAGCGCGTGGCCGATGAGCAATTGCTGCTGGCGTCTGCCACCACCGAGGGCGGCATTGGCGGCAATTTGCGCAATTCCATCTGCGCCATCGAGGTTGAAGGCGACACCTGCCGACTGGAAAAAGACGCAACGGTGATTTCCTACGCGCAATATGCCGATGCCATCCTGATCACCTCGCGCGCCCACAAGGATGCCGCCCCTTCCGATCAGGTGATGACGGTGTTTGTCAAAGGCCAATATAGCCTTGAAAAGACGCAGGATTGGGACACGCTGGGCATGCGCGGCACCCGTTCCGATGGTTTTGTCTTCAAAGGCGAGGCTCCAGCCTGCCAGATCCTGCCAAAACCCTTTGCCGAAATTGCCGCCCACTCCATGCTGGCCGCCTCGCATATTCTGTGGAGCGGTGTGTGGTATGGCATTGCCGTGAATGCTGTGGCGCGGGCGCAGAGCTTTGTGCGGGCAGCTGCCCGCAAATCGGCAGGGCAAATGCCGCCCGGTGCGCTGCGACTGGCGGAAGTGGCCAATCAGCTGCAACTGGTGCGCTCGAATGTGGTGGCAGCCCTTAAAGCCTATGAAGAAGCCAAACTGGATGGCGAAAAGCTGTCTTCCTTCGGTTTTTCGGTGACGATGAACAATGTCAAGCTGGCCTCTTCCGAGACCATCATCGACATCATCAATCAGGCCATGCTGATCTGCGGCATCATGGGTTATAAAAATGGCACGCCCTACAGTCTGGGTCGCCACCTGCGCGATGCGCATTCGGCACGGTTGATGATTTCCAACGATCGTATTCTTGGCAACACCTCCACCATGCTTCTCGTCCATAAACTCGACACACGCTTGCTGGGATAATCTGATGACCAATCAAACCAATTTTCTCGACCGGCTGTTTGATGCAGGCCTGTTGATCGACACCGGCGTGGACGGGCTTTATGGCCGAAGCGGCCAGTTTGAAGATGTGATTTCTGCCTTTGAACGGCTGATTGATCGCTTTGGTGGTGCCGACGGTGCCGAAGCCATTCGCTTTCCGCCGGGCATGAACCGCGCCTATTTTGAAACCAGCGGCTATATGAAAAGTTTTCCGCAGCTTGCTGGCACCGTGCACAGCTTTTGCGGCAATGAGCTGGACCATATGAGCCTGCTCAAATGCATGGATGCCGATGAGGACTGGTCGAAAGAGCAGAAGATCACCGACATCGTGCTGACACCTGCCGCCTGCTATCCGCTTTACCCGACCATTGCCAAGCGCGGCGCCATTGCCGCCAAAGGTGCGCTGTTTGATCTGCAATCCTATTGCTTCCGCCATGAGCCTTCCAAAGACCCCGCCCGCCAGCAGCTTTTCCGTATGCGCGAATATGTCTGCATGGGCACACAGGATCATGTCACTGAATTTCGCCAGACATGGATGGATCGCGGCCTGAAAATGATGGAAGCGGTTGGTCTTCCTGTTGAAATCGACGTTGCCAATGACCCGTTCTTTGGCCGGGCAGGTAAAATGCTGGCCAACAACCAGCGTGACCAGAACCTGAAATTCGAGCTTTTGATTCCGATCACCTCCACCAGCAACCCCACCGCCTGCATGAGTTTCAATTATCATCAGGATGCGTTTGGCGCAAAATGGGGCCTCAACCTTGAAGATGGCTCTGTTGCCCACACCGCCTGCGTTGGCTTTGGTCTGGAGCGCATTGCACTGGCGCTGTTCCACCACCATGGTCTGGATGTGAACGCATGGCCGGAGCAGGTGCGCAAGGCGCTCTGGGGTTGATGATGAAGACGGTGCTAAAGGTTGATCCGGCCCATTACACCCCCCATCCGCTGCACGCGAGCGAGCGGATGTGGCCGGAAACCAATTGCTATGTTGATCTGTGGATCGAGGTGCTGGCGTCATTTGGCGCAACTCCTGAAGCCATGCTGGGCTTTACCCTAACGCAGGATTTCGAGGGCGACCAATTCACCTTCTTCAAAGTGCCTTTGGAAGATCTGGAAGCCCTTTACGGCATTCGCGTCACCGAACTTGCGATTTTTGACAGCGTCGAAGCGCATGTTGTGGAGCAGATCAGCCGGGGGCGTCTGTGTCTGGTGGAAATGGACAGTTTTTACCTGCCCGACACCAAAGGCGTGGGCTACCGTGCCGAGCATGGCAAAACCACAGTGGGCATCAACCGGCTTGATCTGGCTGAGCGCTGCATGGATTATTTTCACAACGGCGGTTTCTTCACGGTGTCAGGCGATGACTTTGACGGCGTGTTTCAACGCAATCTGCCGGGCGATGCCCTGCCCTTTTTGCCCTATACGGAATTTGCCAAATTCCCCGGCGTTCTTCCCGATGAACGCCACCAGCGGCAGGTGGCAGAACGGCTGCTGCGCCAGCATTTTGCCCGCCGCCCGGCAGACAATCCGCTCAAGGCCTTTGCTGCGGTTTTTCCAACCCATGTGGAAACCTTGGCAGAGCGCGACTTTGGCTTTTTCCACAAATACGCCTTCAACACCCTGCGGCAATTTGGGGCAAATTTCGAGCTTTTGGCTGCGCATCTTGGCTGGTTGCACAATGATGGGCGCTTTGAACAGGCCATTCTCGATGCCTTGAAAATCTCGGAAGTGGCGAAATCCGCGCAATTTCAGGTGGCGCGCGCCGTGACCCGCAAAAAATTCGAACCGTTGAAAACCGCGCTTGATCCGGCGGTTGAAGCGTGGGATCGGTTGATGACGAGGTTGCAATCTCACATCGGGTAAAACAGCGGACAGAATAGAGTGTTCGTCTGATTGAATATCAGAGTATTCCACGCACATGTTCTTATATGCCAAGGATAAAAGCGGCAATGGCTCTGCCCCAATCCGAACTGATAAACTCTAAAATTGAAGGATATGCGCAGCCGTGATCACCTATCTCGATGCCGATATCCGTCCGCTGGAACAAGGCTGGACAATGCTGCTCTGCGAACCCGGCACCTTTGAGGGGCCAGACAGCATCAATCGGGCGCTGGCGCGGCTGAACGCCCCGGTTCCCGGCACCGTTGCGCAGGCGCTTTTTGAAGCAGGCCTGTTTGATCCGGCCTATCCCACCCCGCTGCATGGTAAGGAAGCATGGTATTTTCGCCCTCTGCTCGGCGAAGCACCCGGCCCAGCTGTTTTGCGGCTTGAAGGCTTGGCCACCATTGCCGATGTTTATTTCAACGGCGCTTTGATTCTGACATGCAACAGCATGTTCGAAGCCCATGATGTGGCGGTGGAGCTGACGGGGAAGGACGAGCTGGCGATTTGCTTTCGCGCCCTTGCCCCTCACTTGGAAAAGCGCGGGCCGCGGGCAAAATGGCGACCGCAGATGATGTCGAGCCAAGGGCTGCGGCTGATCCGCACCACCGCGTTGGGCTATATGCCCGGCTGGTGCCCGGACATTCACGCCCTTGGCCCCTATCGCCCCATCAGCCTGATCCGTGCACAGCAATATGCGCTAAGCGATCTGCACATCCATGCCGATCTTGATGAAGACGGCACGGGGGTTTTGAATGTCTCGTTCACGCTGAACACACCCGTGGACAATGCAACCCTCTCTTGCGCAGGCCACAGCACCGCACTGATAGCGCAGACCAATGGTCACCATAGCGCCCGCTTAAAGCTGGGAGGCATCACCCCATGGTGGCCCGCAACCCATGGCAAGCCTGCCCTGCATGGGGTGACGGTCGTGCTGGATGGCAAGACCTATGCGCTTGGCCTCACCGGCTTTCGCCGCATTCGCCTTGATCGCGGCCATGATGGCAAGGATTTTGCCCTGATAGTCAACGGCATCAAAATTTTCTGCCGTGGTGCCGTGTGGACCAATGCCGACATCACCCGCCTGCCCGACACCGCCGAAGATTACGCCCCTTGGCTGGCGCTGGCCGCCAATTCGGGCATGAACATGATCCGTCTGGGTGGCACCATGACCTATGAGAGCGCCGATTTTTTCAAACTCTGCGATCAATTGGGACTGATGGTCTGGCAGGATTTTACCTTTGCCAATTTTGATTACCCAATCAGTGACGATGATTTTAAAGCCCATGTGCAGTGCGAGGCAGAACAGCTTTTAAGCGCATCGCAAGGCTCGCCGTCCTTGGCGGTTTTGTGCGGCGGCAGTGAAGTTTTTCAGCAGGCTGCCATGCTGGGCTTAAAAGAAGAGATTTGGCAAAGCACGCTTTTCACCTCGCTTCTGAAAGACATCAGCGCGGTGCTGCGCCCCGACGTGCCTTATATTGACAACACCCCCATGGGTGGAGCCATGCCTTTTGCGCCCAATGAAGGGGTCAGCCATTATTATGGCGTCGGTGCCTATGAGCGGCCGCTGGAAGATGCCCGGCGCGCCAATCTGCGCTTTGCCGCAGAGTGCCTTGCCTTTGCGCAAGTACCACAACAAACAACACTGGACCAGCATCTGCCGGTGCCGCCGGTTCATGACCCGCGCTGGAAAGCCCGCGTCCCGCGTGACCGCCAAGCCTCCTGGGATTTTGAAGATACCCGAGACCATTATCTCGGCCTGCTCTATGAGTTCGACCCCAACCGGCTGCGGCGGGAACATCCGGCCCGCTATCTGCATCTGTCACGTGCAGTCACCGGCGAAGTGCTGGAGGAAAGTTTTAGCGAATGGCGGCGGGCGGGTTCAAGCTGCAATGGCGCTTTGATCTGGACGTTTCAAGATCTCATGCCCGGTGCGGGCTGGGGCCTGATTGATTCCACCCGATTGCCCAAGCCGGTGTGGTATGCGGCGCGCCGGGCCTTTTTGCCGGTGCACGTGTCCATGACCGATGAAGGCACCAATGGTCTTGGTGTGCATCTGCACAATGATGGCCCGCAATCCAAGTCCTTGATGCTTGATCTTGCCTGTTTGCGGGATGGCAAAACGGCGGTGGTCAGCGCCCAACGCACGATGACTTTGGAGCCACATGCAAGCGTGACCCTGGCCGCCACCACGCTGTTTGGTGCATTCTTTGATACCACCTACGCCTATCGTTTCGGCCCTGCCGCTCATTCGGTGACAGTTGCAACGTTAAGCGATGCGGATACGGGCGAGATCGTCAGCCAGGCCTTTCACTTCCCGCAAGGGCGAAGGACCGCCATGTATGCGGCAAGCCTGACCAGCACGCTTGAGCAAGATGATACAGGGTGGTTTTTAACGCTCAACACGGATCAGCTGGCGCAATCAGTCCATATTGCTGTTGAAACCGGCCGTCCTGAGGATGATTTTTTCCATCTGGCACCCGGCCAGCCGCGCCGCATCCGTCTTTTCACCGAAGGGCAAAAGCCGGAAGGCGAGGTTCTCATGGCGGGGTCTGACCAGCGCTTCAGGTTTTAAAGCATGTCGCGTTTTATTGTCCTCAATAAAACGATAACGTACATGCGGCAAAATAAAATCTACTGCATAATGCCTTAAATCGGAATCGATTGAAGGTGAAAATTATGCGGTAGACTTTGGTTTCGCATCGGATGCGCATGAACCAACGCTGAAAGCCAGATTGCGGATCTCTTCAAAATAGCGCTGCTGGGCCGAAGCCGGTGAGAGGTTGTGATCCATACCGGGTAAAACTGCCATTTTGACATTGCTATAGCGCGCCAACCGCCGGCCGTTGCTGCCGAAATGTTGATAGACGTGCTCCAGTCCGATGTCATTTTCGCTGTAGAGCAGTGTGATCTTGACCTTGCGCTTTGCAAGCCTTGCAAAGGCCGCGCGCACCTGGGCATGATTCACACGGGCACGGGCCGTGAGCCAGTTTCCAAATTGCAACCCGTTCAAAATACGGCCCGTCATCACCCGCCCAAAATTGCGGGCGGCGTTCTTCACATCAACCTCACGCCGAAGCAGCCGCCGGAATGTGCTGCCCGTGAAGATCAACTTTGTGTAGGTATCCAGCGAGCGCGGCACCACGCGCAAAGCCACATCGACATCGCAGGCGGGATCCCAGTAAAAAGCATAGGCGTTGGCAAGGCACAATCCCGCAAGACGGTGGTCCTTTGTGCAACTGGAAAAGGCCAGATAACCACCGCTGCACCGGCCTGCCGCCACTGCGGGCAGCAAATGGCGCGCTTCAAACATATTGAGCGCCGCTTCGACATCATCATATTGCGTTTCAGCGTAAAGCACCTGTTCTGGCAGGCCTGGTACTGGCGGACTATCGCCAACATTGGCCGCATCAAACCGGAAAGATGCTATTCCCACCTCTGCCAGCCTGCGGGCCATGGCAACGTTGGCGCGTCCCCATCCGGCATGGCGGTCGTAGGCCGTGCCGACCAAAAGCACCACGGCTCCGCGCCGTTCCGTTCTTGGTTCGCACAAAATGCCATATAGCCTTTTATCACGCCCGAAGCGCATGGCTGTCTCACGAAATTCATCGGCCTCCAAAGACGCGCTGTCCTGACCATCGTCTGAAACCATCCCGCTATCCGGCTTGCCCAAAGCGGCGGCCCGGCACACCACCCAACTGACCACAGCCTCCACCGTTGCCATAGGCATTTGCGCAACGGACGGCTGCGCAACCATGGCGTCGAAGCCCGTGTAATCAATCATCTCGACGCGCGCGCCCTTGGCCGCCATTGCCTCCGCCAGCAGTTTGTCACTGGGGCGCTCAGACCGATTGACGAACAGATGCGGAAGAGAAGGATGCGGCACAGCACTCGCAAAATCGCTTTTCTTCAAGACACTCGCCACACCCTCAGGCATGATATGGCCGCCAATGGCGGTTACACCGCGAAGCCGCAAAGCAGGATCAAGGCTCAGGCCATCATCAATCACTTGCGCCCAGAACTGCAATTCCCGCAGGTAAGAGCGACCGGAAGAGACCGGTGCCATGGCAACCAGACCGCAAAGCCCGCTCTCTTGCCCGGCATCAAGCGCCTGCGCCATCTGAAGCGCCAGCGACGCCCCCAGTCCGTGGCCCACCAGCATCACCGGAACGCCCCCTGCTTTTTCGCGCAACAGTGTGAGTGCCGCCGTCACGGTCTCCTGCCAGATCTCAAGCGTTATCGCGCCCTTTGGTTCGTCCAGCGCATCGCCCGTGCCCGGATAGTCAAACCGCAGGCTGGCAATCCCATCCGCCGCCAACTCCTCTGCCATGATGCGAAAGAGTTTGTGGGTGCACATTTCTTCAAAACCCCACGGCGGCACAAACAGCACAGCCGCATTGCGCGACGATAAACCATCTGCCGCTTGCAACAGCCCAAATGTTCCGGCAAAGCTCACCGGAGCAGCCGCGGATTTTTGGCGCGGATCCTGCCGCGCGCCAAACACCAGACCAGCCCTATCGGCTATGCTTGCCATCAATACACCCCTCTCATACCAACCCCGACTGGCATGGCCCCACAGCGCCGATCACCCTATATGGCGCATGAAAGACCCTGTAATACTTTTAATCTGCTGCATAATTTGGCCTGGACCAGACACGTCTCGCAAACGGATGAACTTTAACGCTGTCCAATAAAATTAGTATTAAATCTTTCTTCCACCGTTCATCCTTATGTTCCAGAAATGATTCTATCCGCCCATACTTTCATTCAACATAGTTTCATGGCGCAACGTCCAATAAAGGGCCTCTATGCTTTTCCGTTGGAAAGCTGCATCAACACAAAATTGAACGGCCCCACCAATCGGCGCGGCAAGCGGCTGGACAGACGAGACATCACCGCCACATCGCCCATTGGCACAACGCGCAACAGTTTGAGCGCCAGAAGATAGGCAAACACCGCCGCAAGGATGGCCAGCAGCAAACCCGCCAAACCCGATAAAGCTTGCAACACGGCAAAAGCCGCAACGGCACACAGCCCGGAGGCAACGGCGACCTTGATCAGGCTGATGCCCAATGGCGCGAGAGAGCCTTCAAAATTCATCCACCGCAGCATGACAATGCTCATCACCAGAAACACCAGAATGCGCACAAAGGCCGCCCCTTCGCCAGCATAGGTGGGGATCAAGATCACATCTCCGCCCAGCATGATCACGGCACATCCCAGACCAACAAACAGCCGTTCGCGGATTTTATCGATCGCAAACATATATTGTGTGCCCACCTGACAGGCCACCACCAGAGGCACGCTCAGGGCCAGAATGGAAAGCACCGATGCACTCGGCGCAAAGGCATCGCCAAACACCATTGTCACCAGCCGGTGCGAAATAGCGGCCAGGCCAAAGCTCATCGGCAAGGTGAAATAGGCAAGGCTTCGCACCACCGACGAAAACATCGCAACAGGCAAACGCCCACTCGGCTCACGCTGCAAATGCTCGGAATAATAGGGCACCAGACTGCCGGAAAGCTGGATGGGCAATTGCAGCGCCAGATTGGCCAGCGAAAACGCCACCGCATAATAGCCCACTGTTTCTACACCCTGATAGCGTTGCAGAAAAAACAGCTCGATCCGATTGAGAAAAATCGAATCCACCATGAATTCGAGTGAGAGAATAAAGGACGAACCCGCGAGATAACGCGGTCCGATACCACAGGTTTTGACCCGCGAGCGCAAAAGCCCCAGCGCAAACAGAAATTGCGACACATAAGCAAGCACATAGCCCGCCAAAGCGCCGGACATGCCCCAGACCAGACCACCCACGACCACGCCTGCCAATTGCAACAGGCCCGCCGTCAGCGTCATGCGAAAGAAAATATCAACCCGTTGCTCACCCACCAGATAGTTCTTGGTAAACATGCCGATCGATTGGGTCACGAACAAAATGCCGGTGATTATCAGCACCACGGGGCTGGTTTTTGCCCAGTGCTCTGCCTCCGCCACCCAGAAAAACAGAAAATACAGCGCCAGCAGCAGCAATGTCGAACCAACGACCGGCCATAGCAGATAGGCCGCAAACCCCTTGCGATCCTGTTCGCTATAGCCTTCTGCGCGCAAACGCGGCAAAAGACGCAGCAGCAGAATGCCGGTGCCAAGCTCTGCCACCAGGGCTGCCGTGGAGGCAAGCCAGACCGAGAAGGCAACAACCCCGTTCGCCTCCGGCCCAAGCATCCGCGCGATAAAAATGGAGCACAGAAAGCCCGTGGCCAGCAAGGTTAATCCCGCTGCCGCATTGAAGGCAGAATTGGCAACAATGCCCTTATTCATTCACAGTCCTTTAGACAAAGCATGCGTGACGAAAATACATTATAGGTGGCTTAACATCACAGGTATAAACAGGCAGTTCTCACTGCGGCGGTCAGATTTGTTCTGAAGAGTGCCGCGAAGCAAAGAAAGATCTTTGCAGATCTTCGACATAGAGCATCGTGCAGAAAACTGGAAACAGCCCGATGCTCTCCGTTTTTGTTTCCGCATCGGATTGATCTGAAAACCGGTTCCCACTTTTCAGCCGATGCTCTAAAACCAGATGAGGCCCGCGCGTGTTCAGCCTGATTGTTTGCACCGTTGATCGAAACGACCATCTCAAGCGCTTGTTTGCCTCCTTGCAGCGGCAAAGTTTTCGCCAATTCGAAGTGATCGTGGTTGACCAAAACACGGATGACCGGCTGGTGTCGCTGATCGAGCCGTTTCGCGCCCATTTCCCCATTCGCCATCTTCGCTCAGAGCGGGGTCTGTCAAAAGCACGCAATGTTGGCATCCAGGCTGCCCACACCGATTTCCTTGCCTTTCCCGATGATGACTGCTGGTATGGGCCTGACACGCTGTCCACCGTGTACCGGCTTTTCACCGCTGACCCTTTGCTGGACATTGCCACCGGCCGCACGCTTGATGCACAAAACTGCCCGTCAGTCAGTCCGACCGGCGAGAACCAATGCACCATTACCCGCGACAATTTCCTCAGTTGCGGCAATTCCAATGGCATTTTCATCAAAGCAAGCCTTCTCACCTCCATTGGCGGCTTTGATGAACGCCTTGGCGTTGGTGCGCAAACACCGTTCCAGAGTGGCGAAGAGGCCGATATCCTGTTACGGGCCATCGCATCGGGGGCAAAACTCATCTATTTTCCGCAGCTTATTGTTCATCATGATCAGGTGGTTGCCCAAGACAACCCAAAACGGATCGAGCGCGCCGCGAAATATGGCGCAGGCTTTGGCGCGCTTTTACGCAAACATCACTTTTCCCTTCGCTATCTCGGCTGGCGCATCATGCGCCCGTTTGTTGGCTCCTGTCTGGCGCTGGCGCGTCTGAATATCCGCGAAGCCCGCTATAAATGGGCATGGTTATCCGGCATATGGCGCGGTTATTGGGGTTGGCAAACCGACGAGACAACACGCTCGCCGGAAGCCTTGCGGTAAAGCTCGATATAGCGCTGCGCCACCCGCTCCCACGAATAGCTGAGGGTGGCGGCCTGCAAATCAGCCCGCAGATTGATATTGTTTGACAGCGCATCATAGGCACACAGGATATCATCTGCGCTGGCCTGCGGATTGGCGAAATCTGCCAGATGAATGTCTTTATGCCTGGCAGCCAGCGCCGCATAGGCATCATTTTGATGCAAAACCGGCAAGAGACCGGCACTCATGGCTTCAACAGCCACCAATCCGAACCCTTCATAGGCAGAGGCCGAGACAAACAGCGAGGATTGCGAAATCAACTGCTTGAGCCTGTCGTTGTCGGCAGAAACATGCAGGCTGACATGTTTGCGCAAGCCGTTTTTATCGATCAGGGCATTCACATCGGTAGCGGACAGATCAGAGGGCGATCCGGCAATATCCAGTCGCCATTCCGCATCCCGCGCCACCAGCGCCGCCATCATCTCCAGCAGACGATCCAGCCGTTTGTTTTCGGAAAAACGGCCAATAGTGATCATCCGCTTGACCGGTCTTGGCGACGCGAGATTGGCGAATTTGGCGGTATCAACACCGTTTTCCACCAGCACGGAATGCTCCGGCTGGATGGTTCGAAACAAGGCAAGATCAGAGGCGCTGCAACAGGCAATGGCCGCATAGGCGCTGGCCGACAGCCTTGTCAGTGTTTGAAACCAGATTTTCTTGATCCGGGCATATTTGCGGGTGTGAAAAAAGCCGCCATGGGTGGTGGCAACCATGGGCGCGCCATGCATGAAACGACCAAGCGCCAGCGCATCAAAAAAGAAATCCACCCCATGCACATGCACAAGATCGGCATCAGCCAGATGGCGAAACACCGATAAAGCAACAGGATAGCGACTGCTGCCGCGATAGGGAATGCGCACAACCTCAACGCCATCCATCACTTCAAATGCCGCAAGCTGACGCGCCGGGGCGGAAAACACCCGATCAAGCGTGATAACACGCACACGAAACCCGCGGGCACACAGTGCACGGCTGAGATTGGAGACAACATCTTCCAGGCCACCCTGCGCGGGCGGGTATTGGCGCACCACCTGAACAATCAGCGGTGCCGCAGGTGAGGCTGGCACCTGAACCGATTTACGTGCGCCGATGATCATCCGAACACCTCCGCTGGTTATGTCCCCATCACTTGGTTAGAGCGCCTTGATAGAATGGTAAAGCAACTTCTGAAAAACCGTCTTAATAATGTACAAATTAGTAAAGAAACGTGACTAACACTTGCCAAAATCACATCTCGTTAACCACAACGTGGCATTTTAGAGCCGTGGCTGAAAAGTGGGAATCGGTTTTCTCGAACAGACAAACGAACTGGCGGACCCTTTGGTCCTGAGCATGAAAATGGATATCGACATTTTTCAAATCCCCGGGATCTTGAGGCGGCGCTGGCAATATCTGGCTGTGGGTGCCGTGGTGTTTGCCGCTCTTGCCCTGATCTATGCGCTCACCCTGAAGCCGGTCTATGTATCCACCACGCAGATTTTGCTGGACCCGCGTGGCCTGTCCGCCAGCACAAGCGAGAGCCGCCCGTCTGGCACGGCCACTCAGGTTGATCCCGCCAGTCTGGACAGCCAGATCTATGTTGTGTTGTCCAGTGCGGTGCTCACAGAAGTCATCAACCGGCTGGATTTGACTGAGGATCCGTATTTCAAGGCTCCCAAGCCGTCTGCTCTTCTTGATAAAGACGCCATTGTGGACGCCACCATGGCGGCGCTGATCAAGCACATCAAGGTCGAGCGTGAGGGCCAGTCGCTGATCATGTCGATCACGGTAGACCATCCTGATCCAAAAAAGGCAGCCGACATCGCCAATATGGTGGCCACTGTTTACCTGAAGCAGCTTGATGAAGCCCGCGCCGACGCCGCACGACGCGCCAGCAGTGCATTTCAGGCACAGGCCAGCGAATTGCGCGACCGTGTTCGCAAGGCTGAAACCGCCGTTGAAACATTCAAATCAGCCAATGGATTGGCCACCACCGGCAGCAACGGTCTGGTGATTGATCAGCAATTGTCCGGCCTCAACCAACAGCTGATCGCAGCGCGCGGTGTTGAAGAGCAGCAGCAGTCGGTTTACGATCAGATCCGTAATCTCACCCTCAGCGGGGTTCAGGCGGGCGGCATTCCCGAGGCCGTGCAATCGAGCACCATGGGCCTGTTGCGCGATCGCTATGTGCAATTGCTGGACCGACAGGCCGAGGCCGAGACCAGTCTTGGAGCCAACCATCCGCAGCTTAAGGCCATCAACTCACAGGTCGCGGCCATGCAACGCGCCATCCAGCAAGAGCTGGATCGGTTGCGCCAATCGGTCAAGGCCAGCTATGACCGCGCCGTGGCCAATCGCAAATCGCTGGAAGAGCGCCTGAAAAGCTTGACGCAGAGCAGTTTTGACAGCGGCGCGCGCCAAATCAAGCTGCGGCAGCTGGAAAGCGAAGCGGATGCCGTGCGCACCATTTACAAGGCCTTCCTCAACCGTGCCGAAGAGTTGAGCCAGGAACAGACGATCTCCATCAACAATTCCCGCGTGATCACCCCGGCCATTGCTGTCAAGAAATCGGTGACCGTGCTGAAAATCATGATTTTGGTGGCGGCCACCCTGTTTGGCCTGGCCTTCGGCAGCACCCTTGCCATCCTGCGCGAAATGCTGTCGTCGCCCCGCAGCACGCCGTTGCCGACGAAAGCCGCACTGCCGAGGGAAGCGCTCCAGCCGCCCGCCGCGTCCTTCACCGCCTCGGACACCGCACCCTCTCTCGATGAAGGGCTGATAGAAGCGGATGAAACACCGTCCGTTCCTGCTCTGGCGATTTCGGATATCCCGATCCTTGCCGATGCGCGCGCGCAAGTACGAGCAAAGCGCCGCACACCGATGGCCTGGATCAAAGCCATGGGCAAACGATTTGTCTCTCCTATTGCGCCTATGGAGGGGATGTTAAGGGCCAGCCCTGTGGGTCATTCTGCCCCAGACGATCCGACATACGACCACGCAGTCGCCAGCACCACCCGCTTTTTGCTCGATTGTGGCGAAGGCTATGAGCGCATCAGCATTGCCTTCATCGCCGCCGGACATCCGGCCGCATCCGCCTTCATCGGTGACATTGTGCAAAAGCTGATTGATCGTGACCGTGGTGTGCTGCTTGCCTCAGGCGCGCTGCAATCCTTGCGCACACCCATGCGCGCCACCTCATCCAGCGGCAAAGGCAGGCCGAGCCTGATCACGGCATTGCATCAGGTGGATGGTGACGACGCGCCCTACGCGCCTCTGCCGCAGACATTGCGGTATGAACGGCTGTCTTTGCCGCGGACGCAATCCGTTCAAACCCGCCCGACCGCAACCTCCAACGCATCTTACGCCCGCCCGACCTATTCCCGGTTTGTCGAAAAAAACCAGCAGCAACTCACCGATTTCATCATCATCAATGCCTGCGGCACGGAGGCCGCCCTGCACCAACAGGCAATCGCCGCTGAGGCCGACATCATTCTGCTGCTGACCACAGATCACGAAGCCGACGTGGCGACATCTTTCGAGCAAAGCGTGAAAAGACTTGGCGATGATGCCCATAAAATTCTGGGTCGCATTCTGCTTGAGGCCGCCTGATGACGGCCCTAACGGCGTCAGCACACAGGCCGCAAACCAGCCCGTTTCAATCGGCTCTTGCGTCCTTTGCCATTATTGGCGGTCTGGTGCTCAATCTGTTTTTATGCTTCGTCAACACCCGCATCATGCCAGTTAGCGACACCCATGTGATGCTGGGTGAGATGACCATGCTGGGCTCGGCCTTTCTTCTTGCCGCCGATCGGCGGATCGGGGTCTATGTGACGCTCACCGTTTTCATCACCTATATGCTGATGATTTTTGCTCTGCGCGGCGAGCTTGATCTCAAGGCCCTGCGCGATGTGTTCATTCCCATTGGCTTCTACTTCATGGGGCGCAAACTGGGCGATGTGCGCCTGGCCGATCGGCTGGTGGTGGCATCCGCGCTGATTGTGCTGTTCTTTGGTCTGTATGAATATCTGGCGCTGGAAAGCTACCTCGATTATTTCAACGTGCTTGGCTATTATATTGCCCGTGGCACCGTGAGTCTGCAAGACAGCTTTGGCCAGACCCGCGGCCTGTTCATCTCCGGCATTCGGCCAGAACCCCGCACGCTTCTGCCCTTTTTAGGGGCGCACCGTGTGTCATCGGTGTTTCTGGAGCCGGTGTCTGCCGGTAATTTCGGTGTCATTATCTATGCCTGGGCCTTGTTTCGGCCCGGAATGCCGTGGCGTTTTCTGGTCATTGCGCTGGCCGCAATCGGCATTGTGCTGGCAGACGCCCGTTTTGGCTTTTTCACCTGCATCGTCATCACAGCGCTTTTGCCTGTCTACCGCTTCGTTCCAAAGACGGTCTGGCTGGTACTGCCTTTCATATTGCTGGCCGGTATTGCCGCCTATGGCATGATGATTGGTGCGGCAGGCGGCCCCAATGATGCATCAGGCCGCCTTAAAGTCACCGCTGCCATTCTCAATCATCTCGATTTTCAGGTGGTGCTTGGCTCAAAGGCCACCGATATTTTCACCGCCGATTCGGGCATTTCCTACACCCTCACCAATTTCGGCCTCTTTGGCTTTATCGGCCTGTGGACCGCCTTTGTGCTGTCCCCGATGTTTGACGCCAAGGCGTGGGTGTTCCGGGGTATGATGATTGTCTATCTGGTGCTGCTGATGCTGATCAGTAACTCTTTTTATTCCATCAAAACGGCAGCCTTGATGTGGTTTTTAATCGGCACATCCGATGTCGCCGCATGGGCTGCACTGGCAAAATCTAGAATTTATCCAGCGCCGGACAGGTCGAGGACGAAGCCGAAAAATCCATAAGAAAGGGCTTCAAGCCCGCCAACTGTGGACGATCGCCCGAAGGGCCGGGCTGAATGTTCAATGGCTCTTTTGGCGACCACCAATCGCCCGCCACCCAATAGGCCCAGCCCACCCAGAGATCGCGATTGGCTTCCACCACACCGGTCATTTCTTTGATCGCCTTGACACAGGCCGGATCGCCTGCCGCCCCAAACTCCCCGAGATAGCCCCGCTTGCCATTGGCGCGCAGCCATTTGGTGACATTTTCAACGCCAGCAATGGCACCCGCAGCACCGCTGCATTCCGCCTTGGTGCCGGAATAGTCTGCATCGAAATACTGATGCACTTCATAAGCGTAATTATTGGCGCTGTCTTTGACACCCAGCATCACCACGCTATTGGCCCCACCGGGACGCTCACTTTGCCAACTGTGCGCCCCTGTCCATGCAACACCGGGCACCAGCACAAGGTTTTTGGCACCTGCCTTACGGATAGCCGCAATGGCCGCGTTCGCCACTGGCAACCATTGTGTTGCAGGCATATCGAAAGGCTCATTCATCAAGCCAAAAACAATGGCCGGGTCATTGGCATAGTGGCTGGCTAACTTGCCCCAAAAATCGGCCAGAACATCAACAGGCACCTCGGGCGTGTTCAAAAACTTGCCTTTATATTGCGCGAAATTGTGCGGATCGAGCACCACATTCATGCCCGCCTCTTTGATGCGCGACACCGCATCATCCAAAAGCTTCAGCTCATCAGCATTCAGCGCGCCCATGGCGTCGGCCTGAAGTCTCTCCCATTTGAAGGGCAGGCGCACCGAGGTGAACCCTTTTTCCGCAAAATACTGGATGGTTGCATCGCTGGGATACGTGTAATCCTTGTTGACCACCCCGCCCAATTTTCCAAACTCGGCACCGGAAAGATTAATGCCCCGAAAGCACCCCTGCCCCGCTTGAACGGGCAGAACCGACAGCGCCAGTGCGGCCCCACCCACCATCATGCAATGAAGAGAATACGTGAGCCTTGTCTTTTTGTTTGTCGCCATAGGCATGCCCCTCTTCTTGACACGGCACGCTTCAGCGCCAAACATTTTATAAAACGCGCAAACCGCGCTGTAAAACGCCAAATTTACCTCTCAATTTTGGAAGGCAATTGCGGTGTGAGGACGATACAGCGCCTGCTCCCGAGGAACGGTCGGCATTTTTGCAATCAAACAGGCTCAAACACAGATCATCGGCGCGAAATTATTTCATCTGCGGCTTTGCGCGCCGTTTTACGAAGCGTGTTAGACCGTGTACGTGACTAGATTACGCCATTGTGCTTTGCAGCTCAAACAGGCTTACATATAGATGTATACATTCCAGAGGAAGTCATGAGATACATGACTCAATCCTTGAGGAAAAAGCGGGCCTTGAGGAAAAAACGGGCCGTAAAACTCGGCTAGAGAGAGGAAACACCAGATGTCGACATATGTTTTGACCGTATCCTGCACATCATCTCGCGGCATTGTTGCCGCCCTTTCCAGCTATCTGGCTGAAAATGGCTGCAATATCATCGATAGCTCGCAGTTCGATGACCTCGGCACTGGAAAATTCTTCATGCGCATCAGCTTCATCTCGGAAGAAGGCGTTGGCCGCGAACAGCTTGAAAAGGGCTTAATCCCGATTGCCGAGCGCTATAAAATGCATACAGAGTTCTACGATGATGCACAGCGCATGAAAGTGCTGCTGATGGTGTCGCGCTTTGGTCACTGCCTGAATGATTTGCTCTATCGCTGGAAAATCGGTGCCTTGCCGATTGATATTGTCGGCGTGGTCTCCAACCATTTCGATTACCAGAAAGTCGTCGTCAACCACGACATTCCGTTCCACCACATCAAGGTCACCAAGGAAAACAAGCCCGAGGCCGAGGCCAGACTGCTGGAGCTGGTGGAGCAGAGCGGTACGGAGTTGATCGTACTTGCACGCTATATGCAGGTTTTGTCCGACAGCCTCTGCAAGCGCATGTCAGGCCGCATCATCAACATCCACCACTCTTTCCTGCCCAGTTTCAAGGGTGCCAATCCGTACAAGCAGGCCTATGAGCGCGGCGTAAAGCTGATCGGCGCAACAGCACATTACGTCACAGCCGATCTGGATGAAGGCCCGATTATCGAGCAGGACGTTGCCCGAATCACCCACGCGCAAAGCGCCGAAGACTATGTTTCCATCGGTCGAGATGTGGAAAGTCAGGTTCTGGCGCGCGCCATTCACGCCCATATTCATCACCGCACCTTCATCAATGGCAATCGAACAGTGGTTTTCCCAGCCAGCCCCGGCTCTTATGCGTCAGAAAGAATGGGCTAATAAAACAATAACTTGAACACGGCCACAATTCAGACGCTTATTGCTGATGCTATTTCAATACCCATCATGGGGTATGGTGGGATGGGACGATATCGGCTTGAGACAGAATTATGCAGCAGTTTTAAAGTGCTACAGCGACCATGCGCCCTAGATTCGGTGTTTGGCGCTGTAGACGCCTGCTCTCACTCTGATACTCTCTCGTGAAATTGATCTCGCGTTTGTCGGGAAAAGTGCTGCCAAAAAGTGGGCAGCGCTGTTGCCGGACAAACGCCAGCAAAGTAGCCAGTGTGGAGGCCGCTCTGATGCCGAATACCGTTTTGTTTCAACGCACCGAACTTGCGCGTCCCGTGGTAACAATAGATGATGCCGCCGCTTTGCTCAAAGAACATTATGGCCTTGAAGGCCCCCTCAGGGAACTGGGCAGTCAACAGGATCGCAATTTCCGCATTGAAACAGAAAACGGCCGCTTTGTATTGAAAATCGCGCGTGTCGAATATGCGACGCAGGAACTGGAAGCCCAAAATGCCGCGATGCGCCATCTTGCCAAAGCAGAACAGCCTTGGCAGATACCCCAGCCGGTTTATGCACTCAACGGCGAAGAAGTTCTTCACGTCACCTTGGGCGATGAGCGCTATAACGTCCGCCTGCTGACCTATCTCGATGGATTGCCTCTCAGCAGCAAGACCTATTTCTCCCCCACAACCATGCATGCGATTGGCACTTTATCGGCCCAGGTGGCGCTTGCGCTGGCCGATTTCGACCATGCCGGTCTGGAGCGTGATCTGCAATGGGATTTGCGCCGCGCAGGCCCCGTTGCCTTGCATCTTCTGTCGTCAGTCAACGAGCAGAAACGCCGTGATGACGTGGCCAAAGCCATGGTTTTAGCCATGCGGCATATCAATCCGATTCTCGATGATTTGCGCGTTCAAGCCGTGCACCATGATCTGACTGACGACAACATTGTTGGAGAACTGGATGCCAGAGGGTGCCTTGTTCCCAATGGCGTGATTGATTTCGGCGATCTGATTTCCGGCTGGCTGGTGGGCGATCTGGCTGTAACCTGTTCATCCCTGCTGCATCATACCGATGGAAACGTCTTTGCAATCCTCCCCGCCATACAGGCTTTCCATGCGCTTTATCCGCTCAACGAGGCCGAAATCAAAGCGCTCTGGCCGCTGGTGGTGGCCCGCGCCGGTGTGCTGGTCGCCAGCAGCGAACAGCAACTGCAAATCGATCCTGACAATGAGTATATTTCCAACAATCTGGAGCATGAGCGCGAGATTTTCACCCTCGCGACATCCGTTCCTTTTTCCGTCATGGAAGTGGCGATCCTGTCTGCTCTTGGCCATCAATGGCCCGAGGAACATCCTGTTTTGGCAAGACTTCTGCCCGACATCGACCCCGACTCCATCAATCTGACCGACCTGTCCATCACAAGCCCTGATCTGGAAGAGGACAGTTGGGCCGATCCGCAGATTGACTGGAAATTGCTGGCAAAGGCGGCAAGCGATACCGGCTCGGCCTCGACCCGCTATGGGGAACATCGGCTATCGTACACCCGCCTGCTGTCGCCGCGCCCGCCGGCCAATTTCCCGCTGCATATTGATGCCTGCCTGCCTGCCGCCACAAAGGCCGTCGTGCCCTTTGATTGCGTCTTGAAGCGCACGAACCAGCACTTCGTTCTGATTGGAGCGGACCTCGCCTTGCATATCCACGGGCTGGAATGCCAGCTCGATGATGGTGCGGAGCTGAAGGCCGGAGAGGAACTGGGCCGCATTGCGGGGGCAGAGGGCTCCGTCGGCGGCCTGCGGCTGCAACTCTGCCGTGATCTTGATCTGATGCCGCCCCTGTTTGCGCGGCCTGATCATGCCTTTGCCTGGCAGCGGATCTGCCCCTCACCGGCTGCGTTGTTTGGCGTTGATCTTGATGCACCTCCGGTGCAACCAGACCTTGCCCTCAAGCGCCGTCATCGGCATTTTGCCAGCCCGCAAAAGCACTATTATGCCCATCCGCCCCAGATCGAGCGCGGCTACCGCGAGCACCTGTTTGACACAACGGGCCGGGCCTATCTGGACATGGTCAACAATGTCGCAACCGTGGGCCACGGCCACCCCCGGCTTGCCATGGCTGCCAAAAGACAATGGTCGCTTTTAAACACCAATTCGCGTTTTCACTATCAAGCCGTTGCTGATTTCTCCGAGCAACTCGCAAGCCTTGCGCCCGAGGGGCTGGATACCGTTTTTCTGGTCAACAGCGGCTCCGAGGCGGTTGATCTGGCCATCCGGCTCGCCTGGGCCGCCAGCGGCAAGCGCAATATTGCCAGCCTGCTGGAAGCCTATCACGGCTGGACGGTGGCCAGCGATGCCGTGTCCACCTCGCTTGCGGACAATCCTCGCGCGCTGGAAACGCGGCCCTCATGGGTGCATCCTGTGACCGCGCCCAACAGCTATCGCGGTGAATTTCGAGGACCAGAGAGCACGAGTGCCTATGTGGCTGCTGTCGAACGCGCGCTCATGGCCATGGATGAGCGTGGCGAAGGGCTTGCCGGTTTCATTGCCGAGAGCGTGTTTGGCAATGCCGGCGGCATATTGCTGCCGCCCGGATACCTGCAAGCCGTCTACCCCATGATCCGCGCGCGCGGCGGTCTGTGCATTGCCGATGAGGTACAGGTGGGCTATGGCCGCTTGGGCCATTATTTCTGGGGCTTCGAAGAACAGGGCGTGGTGCCGGACATTATCACCATTGCCAAAGGCATGGGCAATGGCCAGCCATTGGGGGCCGTTATCACCAGCCGGGCTGTGGCCGAAGCCTTTGAGCAAGATGGCTATTTCTTTGCGTCAGCGGGCGGCAGCCCCGTCAGCTGCGCTATCGGCATGACAGTGCTGGACATTATGCGCGATGAAAATCTGGTGCAGAATGCCCGCGAGGTCGGCGACTTTCTGAAGGAGAAACTTGAGGATCTTGCCAACCAGCATCCCTTGGTCGGAATTGTGCACGGCATGGGGCTTTATCTCGGCCTGGAATTCGTGCGCGATCGCGAGAGCCGCGAGCCTGCCACGCACGAAACCGCCGCCATTTGTGAGCGGTTGCAGAGCCTCGGCATTATCATGCAACCAACCGGCGACCATTTGAATGTGTTGAAAATCAAGCCGCCACTGTGCCTTGATTATGAAAGCGCCAACTTCTTTGTCGCCATGCTCGACAAAGTCCTATCAGAAGGATGGTAACACCGCATCATGGTGCCGATCAGATTGGATCGGCACCAGCAAGAGCAGCAGATTTATCTGAAAACCGGTTCCGACTTCTTAGAGTTTGTCAGGGAAAAGTGGAATCCAGTTTTCCCGAATAGACAAACGAAAACAAGGGAATCTAGAGTCTGTCTGGTTCAATTTGAACCTGACAGACTCTAGAACGCCGTAAACGTCATGGTGGTCAGTGAGCGCACAACCCCGGGAACAGATGAAATATACTGGTTGACGAATTTGCCAATATCCTGCCCCTCTTCGATATAGACCTTGATCAACAGGTCATATTCGCCGGAGGTTGAATAAAGTTCAGAGACGATCTCGGCCTTGTAAATTGCGTCGGCGACCTCATAGGTCTTGCCGGGAACACATTGCAACTGAACAAAAATCGGCTTCATAAGATCATTCCTGGTGATTTCAATTGCGCTATTCCTTCACTCTCAATCGACGGAAGAAACTGTGCAGCAGATTTTAAATTTCACTGCATATTTCCTTAAATCGGAGTGGATTTAAGGAAATATGCAGTAGGTGGTGAGAGGCGCTGTAGCGCGTCCCGGGTGCATTGGGTAAAACGAACAGGGTTGCAATAGACAGTCCATGCAAAACGCAAAGGCTGTGCACGCCGACACCCATTATCATGAATTTTGATGACCTGCCATGCAAGGATTGCGACCTGCCGAAAAAATGGATTTGATGCGGCCAACATCCGGCCCCAAAATCGGCGATCACAATAAAAACGGCACCGAAACCATCATGGTCACCAGCGCCGTTACCGCTTAGCGACATCATGTCGCCGAACTGCGGTGTTCGTATATTAATAAATTATACACTAATAGTCGATCCACCCTTCGAATTTTTACGGGTTGCACACAGATTTTCTGAGCCAGGGGTTGTATAAGACCAACATCCCGGCAGCACAGTACACGACGCATAGGTTTTACCGTATAGCTCACCCCCTCTGCCGTGCCGGGCATCTCCCCCACAAGGAGCAGGCGAATCGCATATGGAGCTGCATGTTTGGCGCGATATTGTTGTTGCCAGCAGCCCACTTTTGGATTCTTGAGATGATCCACCCGTTATGGAGAGGATCACGGATGGAACGGTTTATCGAGTGTTTTGGGGATATAGAGGATCCACGGGCAGCGAA
>NZ_SSOA01000017.1 GCF_004801395.1 Gillisella terrae | reverse complement strand
CTCGATAAACCGTTCCAATCCGTGATCCTCTCCATAACGGGTGGATCATCTCAAGAATCCAAAAGTGGGCTGCTGGCAACAACAATATCGCGCCAAACATGCAGTTCCATATGCGATTCGCCTGCCCACAAGAAGGGAGATCGACAAAAAGCAGTCCTATTGCTCAACAGCATACGTCCTACTGCATAATTCCTTAAATCCTAATCGATTTAAGGTAAAAATTATGAAGCATATTCAAAGCGTTACAGCGCTGTGCGTTTTATAAAACGCACAGCGCTGTATGTGTCGGAAATCACAGGTTCATTGTTAAAAACCAGCGGGAGCGCCTGTCCGATCTCCCTCCTTGTGGGGGAGATGGCTGGCAAGCCAGAGGGGGGTAAACGGCACATAAAGGCGTTTGCGTCGTGTACTGTGGTTCAATTTGAATCTGACAGGCTCTCGACTTATGCCAATGTAGAAAAGAAGTCTGTCTGCTTTTCGGGTGGATGCTGGCCACGAAGTCGCTACTGTGGTTTTTAACCAGAACAGTAGGATACCGTGATGCAAAAGCAGATGAGCATGCAGGAATGGGCGATGCTGGCGGTGCTCTCCCTTCTTTGGGGCGGGTCATTCCTGTTTATCGGCATTCTCGTCAAGGTTTGGCCGCCGTTTACGATTGTCACAGCGCGGGTGGGGCTGGCCGCTCTGGCGCTGTGGATCATCGTTCGCGCTTCAAGCGTGACCATCCCCAAGAGCCCAAAGGTGTGGCTCGCCTTTCTGGGCATGGGGCTTTTGAACAATGTTATTCCTTTTTGCCTGATTGTCTGGGGCCAGACCCGCATTCCGGGCGGCCTCGCCGCCATTTTCAATGCCACCACTCCGCTGTTTGGCGTCATCATCGCGCATTTTCTCACCAATGATGAAAAGCTGACTGTCAATCGCCTGATCGGGGTTCTGGTCGGCTTTGCTGGCGTGGTGGTGATGATTGGCCCAGCGGTGTTCAGTGGCTTTGGTGGCGATACGCTGGGGGAGCTGGCTGTGATGCTGGCCGCGGTCTCCTATGCCTTTGCCGGTATTTTTGGCCGCCGGTTCAAAGCCATGGGCTTGCCGCCGCTTTTGCCAGCAGCAGGGCAGGTGACGGCATCCACAATTGTACTTTTGCCGGTCGCACTCTTGCTCGACAAGCCATGGACCCTGCCTGTTCCGGGGCTGGAAACCATTGGGGCCCTTCTGGGGCTGGCGCTCTTGTCCACGGCGGTTGGTTATGTGCTGTTTTTCAAAATTCTGGCAACGGCTGGCGCAACCAATCTGATGTTGGTCACCATTCTTATTCCGCCCAGCGCCATCGTTCTCAGTGCCATTGTGCTGGGCGATCATGTGGAGCCAAGGCATTTGGCAGGCATGGTGCTGATTGGACTTGGGCTTATGGCCATTGATGGTCGTATCTGGCGGCACTTGCGCAAGCGCTGGGTGGTGACATAAACGACTGCCGCCAATCTTATGATCCGCTGCGGCAAAAAGAGCATAAAAAAGCGGACCCACTGTCATGTTATTTTCATGAGACACGCTTCTGTGGCTTGACCAAAACCAATAAAAAAGCAATTTTTGGGCCAGTTCAGATTTCCAAAAATCCAAAACGGGAACAAAAGAAGTCCGAGAGGGAATTGTAGGGGAGTTTTTCGTCCGCCATGGCCCTATCTGCCAATCTTTTCCTTCGTCAAAACCAGTCTCTGGTCATGACGCCGCAGCTGATGCAGTCTATTCAGTTGTTGCAGATGACCCATTTCGAGCTTCTTCAGTTTATTGCTCAGGAAGTCGAGAAGAATCCCCTGCTGGAAATTGCGCCAAATGATGACTCTGTGGGCAGCGGTAGTGATAACACCCGTGATGCTGACGTTGAAGCACCGGCCCACACGTCGGCTGCCGATGGGCTGGAAAGCGATTGGTATGAGCGCAGTGGCGATGGTGCGCTGAGTGATCGGCTTGATGCCAATTACGATGCCAGTTTTGGCGACGATGGTGGTGGCCAAAAACTCGACTCGCCCGAAATGCTCGGTCAGTGGAAATCCATGCCGGGCACGCTTTCAGAGAGCAGCGAAGGCTATGATCTCGATGATTTTGTGGCGGGTAAGGTGTCGCTGCGCGAACATCTCGGTCAGCAGCTTCCTTTTGTGTTGTCGTCACCGACTGATCGGCATGTCGCGCTGGTGTTGATTGATCAACTGGATGATGCGGGCTATCTGCGCGTTGATCTGACGGAGGTGTCGAGCCAGTTGGGCGTTCAACTCCGCGATGTCGAGCGGATTTTGACGGTGCTGCAAACCCTGGAGCCAGCCGGAATTTTTGCCCGTGATCTTGGTGAATGTCTTGCCATTCAACTCGCGCAGCGCGATCGGCTTGATCCGGCCATGGCGACATTGGTGAAAAATCTCGACCTGTTGGGCAAACGCGATTTTGCCTCCCTCAAGCGCCTGTGTGGTGTGGATGAGGAAGATCTGCTGGATATGCTGGCAGAAATTCGCAAGCTCAATCCCAAGCCCGGTGCGGGCTTTGAAAACAGCGCTTCAGAAACCGTGATCCCGGATGTTTTGGTGTCAAGCGGGCCGGACGGCAGCTGGCTGGTGGAGTTGAATGCGGAGACTTTGCCGCGTGTGTTGGTCAACAATACCTATTTTGCCCAGATCAAGCAGAATAGCACCAAGGCCGAGGGCGATCAGGGGTTTCTGGCAGACTGTTTGCAAACAGCCAATTGGCTGACCCGCAGTCTAGATCAGCGCGCCAAAACCATCATGAAAGTGTCTTCGGAAATCATTCGCCAACAAGATGCCTTCCTGCGCCATGGTGTGGATCATCTGCGGCCGCTGAATCTGAAAACCGTGGCGGATGCGATTAAAATGCATGAATCGACCGTCAGCCGTGTGACCGCCAATAAATATATGCTGACGCCGCGCGGGCTGTTTGAGCTGAAATATTTCTTCAGCGTGTCGATTGGTTCCGCTGAAGGAGGAGACAATCATTCCGCAGAAGCCGTGCGCCACCGCATCCGGGCGCTGATTGCCCAGGAAAGCGCCGAGAGCGTTTTATCCGATGACGATATTGTCGAGAGCCTGAAAAAGGGCGGTGTGGAGCTGGCGCGCCGCACCGTGGCCAAATATCGCGAAGCGATGAATATTCCCTCTTCGGTGCAAAGGCGGCGCGAAAAACGCGCACTTGCCAAAAACGCCCCCTGAAACCAGACGCCCCCCCGAAACTAGGCGCCCTCGGAAACAAAATACACGCTGAAGCGCTGAGAGATCTCTTGGCGCATTTTGAGCCTCGATTGGGGCAATTGTGGCAGAAATCGACAAGCCTTGCGTGTTTCTGTGTTGGCAATCTAGTCCACAGTGTGTCTCTGCCCGGATGTCGCACCAATTTTGGTCTTTTTAGGTGAGATGATTAACAAAACGTTGACATTTTGGTAAAGGGTCGTTACTGCGTAGCTCCCAAAAGCGGAACCGATTTTGGGATGGCATTATGTATAAAATCAAACGGTTACGTGAGCCGTGCGGGATAAAAATATGTGCCTCGCACAATGGGTTTTGCCACAAACTCTCCCCGTTTCCTCGAAAAATCTAACTTTAGTATGATGTGATAAGCTCTTGCCCGCAGACGTTCAAGAGGGTTTTGTCTTTGCTGACAGAATCGCTTGGATGTGCCTCGAGGTTGGCGTAAACTCATTTTGTAAATCACGATAAGAAGGGAAACTCCATGAGTGTACGCGTCACCGGCAAGCATATGGAAATTGGCGATTCTTTCCGCGAGCGGATTGAAACCCAGATCTCAGATGCCGTAAGCAAATACTTTGACGGGGGGTATTCCAGTCAGATCACGGTTACCAAATCAGCCTCGCGGTTTTCCGCAGACTGCGCCGTGCATCTCGATACGGGTATCAATCTGCATGCAACAGGCGAAGCTGTTGATCCCCAGGTGGCTTTCGATAGCGCCGCCGAGCGCATTGAAAAGCGCTTGCGCCGCTACAAGCGCAAGCTGAAGGATCATCATAGCGCGCCCAACAGCACCGAAATTGGCTATACGGTGATGGATGCAGTGCCGGAGTTGGACGAGGAGGTGCCGGAGGATTATGCACCAACCATCGTGGCGGAAAGCACCAAGAAGCTGAAAACCATGTCTGTCGCCAGTGCGGTTATGGCACTGGACATGACGGACGAGCCTGTGGTTCTGTTCAGAAGTCCGGGCAAGGAAGAGTTAAACATCGTCTATCGTCGTCAAGACGGAAATATCGGCTGGATTGATTCTGCGACAATAAAGGGCTGATTGGCCCCTTCGAAAGCGGTGGCCAACCACCGCTTTCTCTCGATTTCTGATGGTGGGATAAGGATTTTCAAAATGGCCTTGGCAGATTTGCTGCAGCACGATGCGATCATACCCGCCCTGAGGGTCAATTCAAAAAAGCAGCTCCTTCAGGAATTGGCCGCCAAAGCCTCTAAACTCATCGGAATCCCGGAGAAGGATATTTTTGATGTCATCCTCCAGCGTGAAAAGCTGGGGTCCACCGGTGTTGGCAATGGCATTGCCATTCCGCACGGAAAACTGACCAATATTTCCAGTATTCAGGGTGTTTTTGCCCGTCTTGATACACCGATTGATTTCGAAGCCCTCGACGAGCAGCCGGTTGATCTGGTGTTTCTGCTTCTGGCTCCGGAAGGCGCGGGTGCCGACCATCTGAAAGCTTTGTCGCGCATTGCCCGTGTGCTGCGCGATCAGGATCTGGTTGCCAAGCTGCGCGCCAGCGACAGCGATACCGCCATCTACACTTTCCTCAATCAGGATCAGGCTTCTAACGCGGCCTGAATGCTCCTGCATAATTCCTTAAATCGGAGTGGATTTAAGGAGAAAATTATGCAGCAGCTTAAAAGTGCTACAGCGTCCTTTGTGCGCCATATATGGTGAGAGGCGCTGTAAGAGGTCACGATACACGACGCGTCTATTGGTGCGCTTTAAGAACCCCTCCCCAACCCTCCCCACAAGGGGGAGGGAGTCTGTTGCATCCCGTGCAAGCGCATGATTTCTCACCATAAGTCGTTCAAGGGAACAGTCTGAGAGACGTATCGAACGACCTTTTCCATCTTGTTGGCACGGTGCTGTAATGCTCTGCAACGCCATAAAAAAGCGCCGCGCAAAAAATGCGCGGCGCTTTTTTGGATGCTCAATTTTCGGATGAACTTCAGGCAATCTCGCCCTTCGGGCCGCCCTTGGCAACGCCAACCATGGCCGGGCGCAGCACGCGCTCGCCAATGGTGTAGCCAGCCTGCACCACCTGCGTGACCGTGTTGTTTGGAACATCAGGGTTTGGCACTTCGAACATGGCCTGATGGAAATTTGGATCGAATTTCTGGCCTTCTGGCTCGATCTTCTTGACACCGTGGCGCTCAAGCGTGGAGAGCATGGCGCGCTCGGTCATTTCCACGCCTTCGATCAGCGCTGCGAGGCCTGCCTCGGCGGATGCACGGGCTTCTGCGGGCACGGCTTCAATGGCGCGACGCAGATTGTCGGAAACGGCAAGCATATCGCGGGCAAAGCCCGTCACAGCATAGGCCTTGGCATCCTTGACATCGCGCTCTGTGCGACGGCGCAGGTTGTCCATATCGGCGGCAAGACGCAAAAAGCGGTCCCGCAACTCGGCATTTTCAGCCTGGAGGCTGGCCATCATATCGGGTTCCTGCGCGTCATTGTCCGCCTCTGGGGCGTCATCATGCATAGGTGCTTCTGTCTGCGCTTCTGCGGCAGCGTCAGGTCCGTTTTTGTTGGTTTCGTCGGTCATGACGTTCTCCGGAATAATGGTTTCGTGTCCGTGCCCGATATCAGGGTTCGGGGACGAAAAATCAAGGGTTCAATGGTGATCGGGGTGTTTGAAGGCATGATTAAAAAATGCGGGCATCAAGAATCAATGTCCGTTGCGGGTAAGCTTGGCCATGACCTGAGCGGTGTAATCCACCATGGGCACGATTCGTGAATAGTTGAGGCGGGTAGGACCAATAACGCCAACGGCCCCGACAATGCGGTCATCACCATCGCGGTAGGGAGCGACAATCAGCGAGGAGCCAGAGAGCGAAAACAGCTTGTTTTCCGAGCCGATAAAAATCCGCACGCCCGGGCCGCTATCCGCGAGATTTAAAATCTCGATCAGGCTTTCCTTGCGCTCCAGATCGTCAAACAGCAAACGCAGGCGGTCTATATCGTCCGCCCCGGCCACGCCCTCCAGCAGATTGGCACGACCGCGCACAATCAGCCGCGTGGCTTTGTCGCCATCCTCTCCTGCCCAGATGGCCAGCCCGCGCGCCACGAGATCTTGTGAGAGCACATCCAGCTCGGTTGCCACCTGCTCTTTCAGCTTCACCAATTGGCTGCGCACTTCATGCAGGGTCTGCCCGCTCAAATGGGCGTTGAGAAAATTGGCGGCCTCGGTCAGTTGCGAGGCGGTAACACCAGCCGGCAGCTCGATAATACGGTTTTCGACCTGATTATGCTCGCCCACCAGCACAGCCAGCGCCTTGGTGGGCTCCAGGCGAATGAACTCCACATGTTTCAGGGCCGGGTCAGCCTTGGCGGCAACCACAAGCCCCGCGCCCCGCGACAGGCCGGATAGCATGCGGCTGGCTTCATTATAGAGGGTTTCGACGGTTTGATCTTCGGAAGAGCGCATCTGCCGCTCAATCGAGCCGCGCTCATCCTGTGTCAGGCTGCCAACCTGCATGAAGGCATCGACAAAGAAGCGCAGACCCGTCTGGGTTGGCAGACGACCAGCGCTGATGTGCGGTGCATAGATCAGGCCCAGCTCTTCCAGATCGCTCATCACATTGCGCACAGAGGCTGGCGAAAGCGACATAGGAAGAATGCGCGACAAATTGCGCGACCCCAAAGGCTCGCCCGATTCGAGATAGGTTTCGACGATCCGTCGAAAAATCTCCCTGGATCGTTCGTCCAGTGCTGTGGAGACATCTCTTGCCGTAATCGTACTCTTCCCCATGTTCAATCAAATCACCCATCATTTTCACGTCTTAATATAATCGCTGATTTACCGATCACAACGGCTTTTGCGGATGAAGTGCTTCTTTCAAAGCCTCATACCGGCTTTTCCTTTGCAAAACACCCGAACGACTCGTAGAAGGCAGCAACACAGGTCTGTTGAGGAGATTAAAATGCGGCCATCAGGCAGAAAAACCGATCAGATGCGCAAGGTATCCTTTGAGCGCAATGTCTCCAAACACGCCGAAGGCTCCTGCCTCGTCAAGTTTGGCGATACCCATGTGCTGTGCACGGCAAGCCTTGAGGACCGCACGCCGCCATGGCTGCGCAACACCGGCAAAGGCTGGGTTACCGCAGAATATGGCATGTTGCCGCGCGCTACTGGCGAGCGCATGAAGCGTGAGGCAGCCTCTGGCAAGCAGAGTGGTCGCACACAGGAAATTCAGCGCCTGATTGGCCGCTCCTTGCGCGCTGTTGTCGATCTGGAAGCACTGGGCGAACGGCAGATCTCGATCGACTGTGACGTGATTCAGGCCGATGGCGGCACCCGCACGGCTGCGATTACCGGCGCATGGATTGCTTTGCATGATTGCCTGAAATGGATGGAAAGCCGCAACATGGTCAAGGTTGATCGTGTTTTGAAAGATCACGTGGCCGCCGTCTCCTGCGGTATTTTTGCCGCGCAATCGGTGATCGATCTGGATTATCTTGAGGATTCCTCCGCCGAAACCGATGCCAATTTTGTCATCACCGGGGCTGGCGGCATTGTTGAAATTCAAGGAACGGCCGAGGGCAAGCCCTTTACTCAGGACGAGTTCCTGACACTTCTCGGCTTGGCCCAAACTGGCATTTCCGAACTGGTGGCGCTGCAAAAGCAGGTTATTGCAGGTTAAGGGGTCGGTTATGACGATCGGCATTGACGGCATTTTGGAGACAGCGCTTTACGTTGACGATCTTGAGGCGGCGGAAGCGTTTTATGGCGGCGTTCTGGGGTTGGACGTGGTGATAAAACAGCCGGAACGGCATGTGTTTTTCCGCTGCGGTCCCGGCATGCTGTTGCTGTTCAATGCCGATCACTCCCGCATTCCTGCCGGGCCAGATATGCTGCCTGTGCCAGCCCATGGCGCTCATGGGCAAGGCCATGCCTGTTTTCGCATGGCACGGGCAAACATGGATGGCATGGTTGCGCATCTTGGCAAGGCCGGTGTTGCCATTGAGGCCGATTTTCTGTGGCCCAATGGCGCGCGCTCGATTTATTTCCGCGATCCGGCGGGCAATAGTTTGGAATGTGCCGAAGATCGGCTGTGGCAGATTGATGAGGATTGAACATGCGCAAGCTTGAAACCAAAACCATTGTTGTTGCCAGCCATAACGCTGGCAAGATTGCGGAAATTGCTGATCTGATCGGGCCGTTTGGTTTTTCGGCCAAGTCGGCCAAGGAATTGGGCTTTGTGGAGCCAGAGGAAACCGGCACGACCTTTGAGCAAAATGCCGCCATCAAGGCGCTGGCCTCTGCCAAGGCGTCAGGCCTGCCTGCTCTGTCGGATGATTCCGGTCTGGTGATTGACGCTTTGGATGGCGCGCCCGGCGTTTACACCGCCAATTGGGCCGAGCGCGAAGACGGCAGCCGCGATTTTCAAATGGCCATGGCAAAGGTGGATCAAGCGCTGCGCGACAAAGGAGCAACTGAGCCTGCGGCCCGCAGCGCCCAGTTCGTCAGCGTGTTGTGTTTGGCTTGGCCAGATGGTCATACCGAGTTTTTCCGTGGGCACGTTGAGGGCACGATCATCTGGCCACCGCGCGGCACAGCTGGCTTTGGCTATGATCCGATTTTCCAGCCAAAAGGCTATGCCACCAGCTTTGGCGAAATGAGTGCGGAAGAAAAGCACGGCTGGAAGCCGGGCGATCCAGAGGCCCTGTCACATCGCGCCCGCGCCTTCAAGATTTTTGTCGAAACCTGCCTGGACGCCTGAGGATTTATGGCCGAGCCAACATCGCTTCTTCTTCCAGATACCGGTGAGCCGGGCTTTGGCATTTATATTCATTGGCCGTTTTGTGCTGCCAAATGCCCGTACTGTGATTTTAACAGCCATGTTCGCCACCAAAAAGTGGACCAGGTGCGCTTTACCGCTGCCTTCCTGAAAGAAATGGAGCGGATGCGCAGCTTGAGCGGTCCCAAAACCGTGACCAGTATTTTTCTGGGCGGCGGCACACCGTCTCTGATGGACCCGTCGACCGTGGGCGCATTGCTGGATGGCGTTGCCAAATATTGGACCATGCCGCGCGGCATTGAAATCACCATGGAAGCCAATCCCACCAGCGTCGAAGCCGAGCGGTTTCGCGGCTATCGTGCAGCGGGCGTCAACCGCGTCTCCTTGGGTGTGCAGGCGCTCAATGACGCGGATTTGAAGTTTCTGGGCCGGATGCATTCGGTGGAAGATGCCTTGAAGGCGGTCAAGCTGGCGCGTGAGATTTTTCCGCGCATGTCCTTTGATCTGATCTATGCTCGCCCCAATCAAACCATTGCCGCTTGGGAAGAGGAGCTGAAACAGGCGATCTCTTATGCGGTGGATCATCTGTCGCTCTACCAGTTGACCATCGAAGAGGGCACGCCTTTCTTTGGTCTGCACAAGGCTGGCAAAATCATCACGCCCGATGAGGAGCATGCAGCCCAGCTTTATGAAGCGACCCAGGAGATCACCGCCCGCGAAGGTCTTCCTGCCTATGAAGTGTCGAACCACGCCAAACCCGGCGCGGAAAGCCGCCATAACCTGACCTATTGGCGCTACGGCGATTATGCGGGCATTGGCCCCGGAGCCCACGGCCGCCTCACACGCGGCCATGACAAAATGGCAACCGTGACCGAAAAGCACCCGGAAACCTGGCTGGAACGGGTGGAAAAGCACGGCGATGGCATGATCGAGCAGGATCTGCTGGGGCCTGACGAGCAATCGGATGAACTGTTGCTGATGGGGCTTCGTTTGCGCGAGGGTGTCGATCTTGCCCGCTGGCAGCAGTTGTCTGGTCGCGATCCGGATCCAGAGCGCGAGCAGTTTTTACTGGAACACGGATTTATCGAGCGTCTTGGAAATTCCCGCCTGCGCTGCACGCCCAAGGGAATGCTGGTGCTGGATGCGGTGGTGGCCGATCTGGCCTGCTGATTGCACGATCCGAAGGCTCTGCGTCCCGTTGTCGGGACGCAGCAAGGCTTTTACCCCATCAGAGACTGAACTTCTCACCCAGATAAAGTCGGCGCACATCGGGATTGTTGACGATATCGTCGGCCCGACCATGGGTCAGCACTTCGCCCGCGTGGATAATATAGGCGCGGTCAATCAGACCCAAAGTTTCGCGCACATTATGGTCGGTGATCAACACGCCAATGCCACGCGCTGTCAAATGGCGCACGAGGTTTTGAATATCCGACACGGAAATCGGATCCACACCGGCAAAGGGCTCATCCAGCAGCATGAAAATTGGATCGGTTGCCAGCGCACGGGCAATTTCCAAGCGCCGCCGCTCACCACCCGAGAGGGCAACGGCGGCTGATTTGCGCAGCTTTTCGATGTGAAATTCGGCCAAAAGCTCATTGAGCTTATGTTCGCGCTTGTCCTTGTTCTTCTCGTGCAATTCAAGAACCGCACGGATATTGTCTTCCACCGACAGCCCACGAAAAATCGAGGCTTCCTGTGGCAGATAGCCGACGCCAAGGCGTGAGCGCTGATACATGGGCATGGAGGTGACATCATTGCCGTTGATGGCAATGGTGCCAGTGTCCACCGGCACCAGTCCGGTGATCATGTAGAAACAGGTGGTTTTGCCAGCACCATTGGGGCCGAGCAAACCGACAGCTTCACCGCGCCGCACCACAAGGGACGCGCCATTGACCACACGCCGCGTGTTATAGGTCTTGGTCAGACCATGGGCAATCAACGTTCCGTCATAGCGGTTCTTTTCGCGTTCACCCGATAAAGGGGCCGCTGCGTTCTCGCTCGATGCCGGAGGTTTTGAGTTTAAACCGGGAATTTTCACTTAGAGATCCGAAATCATTGTTTTTGTTGGGACTTGGGATCCAGCTGAATCTGCACCCGCTTGCCGCAGCTATCCAGCTTGGCTTCACCAGAGGTCATTTGAACTGTCAGCTTACAGCCAACAAACACATTGCCACCCTCTGAAAGCACCACCTTGTTGCCAGTCAGCGTAAAGACCTGACTGTTCATGTCAAAGTGGCCCTTGTCGGCGGTTGCCTGCTGGGTGGCGGTGTTGATGATGACATCGCCCATGACATCAATTGTGTCGATCTTGGCGTCGCCACTGGTCACGGCAGCCCCTTGACCCTTGTATTTCACCACCATGTCCTTTGAGCGCATGGTGGTGGCCCCCTGAACAACCTTCACATTGCCGTTGAAGTTGGCGGTGTTGGTTTGCTGGTGAACCTCCAGATTATCGCTCTCGATCTGGATTGGCTTGTCACCGGACAGTTTAAGCCCGTCCATATTGCTGGAAGTTGTCTGCGCAAAAGCTTGACCCGCCATCGCACTCAGGCATAGGCCTGCTGCAACCATGGTGTGGGCAAAGCAAAAGGAAATGCGACGGTGGCTTTGCGTCATGATCTGTTCTCAATTGCCCGGTTTTTTGAGGGTGGCTGGGTCAATGCTCAGTCGAACCCTGCCGTTAAATGTGATGTTTTGGCCTTTATCAGTCATATCCATGGACTGCGCAATAAGAGATGACGCTTTCATAATAATCGTCACCACCTGATCCGTCTTAAGCTTTCCCGCCTTCACGTCAAGATCACCCGATTGAAACATGGCGTCAACGCCACTGGACAGGTGAATCTGAAAGGGTTTCGTCAAGGTCATCTTGTCTGTTGCGCGGTCATAGGTGCCGCTCTTGGCCGTGATATCAGCGGATGCGCTCTCATTGACCGGCATTGTTGCGGTGATGTCTTCAAGCGTGATGAGATTGGGGTTTTTTATGTCCTGCAGGGCGCGCAGGGCCTTCATGGAATAGGGCGAGCCATTCGAGTTGAGACCGGCAATGGCGGGTCTGGACATCACCACTTTGCCATCCTCGATGTTGACGCCTTCGATCTTGATGTTTTCAGGCAGGTAGGTTTTGACAATTGATACCACCACAAAGCCCGCAGAAAGAAGCACGGCAAGCGCAGGAAGAACGATGCGCAGTCTGCGCACACGTTTTGAATGGCCAATCGCTTGATTATAAGGAGCGTCCATTGTTTGTTTTCTCACCTTTCGTGAGCCTGCGTCTACACGTTTTAGCATGTCCCAGAGTTCCGTCGATCGTGTGTCTGCCCGTTATTCGGGATCTGCTGTTTTCAATCTATGGCTAAATTATTAGGCAAGAGTGAACACGGCGCGTTACAGGCGCTGTGAATTCTTGACTGCCGCGAAATTTCTTATGCGTTGCAAATATGGATTTTTTCAAGTCTTTTACAAGCTTTGTTTTGACGATGACTGAAAATCATCACTATCGCGTCACGCCTTTGCCTGTTCTGAAGATTTTTTCCAGTGGCTTTGTTGTTTTGGGCTTAAGCGATTGATTATTCCAATTTTTTATGATGTTTTACGTCGTTGAGAGATTGGTAAGGCTGAGCGTCTGTGGCTTGCAACAGGCGTTGATGGCGAAAATGTTTGAATTCAACATCCTTTATTTTACAGGGGGTTATCGTGATTAAATCCGAGCTGGTGCAAATCGTTGCGGCCCGCAATCCGCATCTTTATCACCGCGACGTGGAAAACATCGTCAATGCTATTCTGGATGAGATCACCGATGCATTGTCCTCGGGGAATCGCGTTGAGCTGCGTGGTTTCGGAGCCTTCTCGGTGAAAAACCGCCCGGCGCGCACGGGTCGCAATCCGCGCACCGGTGAAACCGTGTTTGTTGAAGAAAAATGGGTTCCCTTCTTCAAAACCGGCAAGGAATTGCGCGAGCGCCTTAATCCTGGCATGGACGATGAAGAAGATGATGATGCCGATTGATCTGCCGGATCGACAGATCAGCAGTTTGGCTTGCATCCGGCAATGAATCTGTCGAGATTCGGGATGTCAATCTGGTGCGCCGTTCTGCGGCAGGGCCATGTTTGTTAAGGCGTGATCAGGAGAAACATGATGTTTAAGAAGCTCGTCAATATTGTCATTCTGGTGCCGCTGGCGATCATTCTGGTCGTTTTGTGTGTGGCGAACAGGCAATCTGTGACGCTGGCCTTGAACCCGTTTCGCCCTGAAGATCAGCTGTTGTCGACCTCGGCACCATTTTTTGTCTTTCTGCTGCTGGCTTTTCTGGTTGGCGCGCTGGTCGGCTCGGTTGCCACATGGTTCGGTCAGGCAAAGCACCGTAAGCGGGCTCGCACGGAAGCCATGGCTGCGGTAAAATGGCGCGGTGAAGCGGACCAGCAGAAGAAGCGCGCAGAGCAAATGGCGGCTTCAGCAACAAGTCACTCTTCTTCTGGCCCATCCTCCTCGGCGGGTTTGTCGCGATTGCCGTCCCATTAAGTTCTTGGCCATCCGGTTTTCGTTCGGCTCTGTTCGGCTCAGTCTGTCTTTTGTCGATGACCTCTTTTGCCGGTGGCCAAGGAATGCTATGGGCGCGCTGCATGCATCATTCCTGACCTTGGAATCGACAAAAGCAATGAGGCAATAGCCTGAAAAAACCGGAAAGCCGATCTGATCGTGAAAGACAAGTCCCGCCGCGCCGCGCCAAAGCGCTCCAGCACGTCCTCGCGCCCCATGCGCGCTGGCGAAAAGCCATTTCGCGGCGGTAAGCCTGATGCAGGCAAGTTTGATGCGAAAAAGGGGCCTGACGCAGGCAAGGGGAATCTATCAAAGCCCCCGAAAAAGGCCGCTGCTGCTGCTCCGCAACAGGCTGCGGATCATAAAAAGCCGTCGCCGGATAATCAGTCTGAAGCGGCATCTGCCGCCGCTGTTGTGCCGTTGGAGCTGCGTCAGGGCGCACTCCCGCGTGAGAAACTGCCGCTGATTCTCGAATCGCTCGGTGCTGGCGATTTTCACGTGATTGACAGTGGTCACGGTCTCAAGCTTGAGCAATACGGTCCCTATCGGATTGTACGTCCCGAGGCGCAGGCACTCTGGCCTCCGGCTTTGCCAGCCCATGTGTGGGACAAGGTCGACGCCATTTTCACCGGCGACACCGATGAGGATGGCATGGGGCGCTGGCGTTTTCCACGCGAAGCGCTGGGTGAGACATGGCCTTTGTCGCTTTTGGGTGTCGATTTTCTCGGCCGCTTCACCGCCTTTCGTCACGTTGGCGTCTTTCCGGAGCAGATTGCCCATTGGACATGGATGAAAGAAACCATAGAGCGGTCGGATCGTCCTTTGAAAGTGCTCAATCTGTTTGGCTACACGGGCGTTGCATCGCTGGTGGCCGCAGCCGCCGGAGCCGAGGTGACCCATGTGGACGCCTCGAAAAAGGCGATTGGCTGGGCGCGTGAAAACCAGACCTTGAGCCGTCTCGATCGTGCGCCGATCCGCTGGATCTGCGATGATGCGATGAAGTTTATTCAGCGTGAGGCGCGGCGCGGCCATCAATACGATATTATTCTGACCGATCCGCCAAAATTTGGCCGTGGGCCAAATGGTGAGGTGTGGCAATTGTTTGATCATCTGCCGACGATGCTGTCACTGTGCCGTGACATTCTCTCGCCCAAGGCGGCTGGTCTGGTGCTGACTGCCTATTCCATTCGCGCCAGCTTTTACGCCATTCATGAATTGATGCGCGAGACCATGCGCGGCAAGGGTGGATTGGTCGAATCGGGCGAGCTTGTGCTGCGTGAGGCAGGTCAGGACGGCAAAACGCCGGCGCGCGCCCTTTCAACATCGCTGTTTAGCAGATGGGTTCCCAAATGAGTGATGGTTTTAACGACGCTACCGCGCGTGGCAATGGCTCGGTGCGGGTTGGTCAGGTCAAGGAAGTGACCAGCCTTGCCAATCCGATTGTCAAAGACATTAAGGCGCTTTCGCAAAAGAAGACCCGCGACGAGACAAAAACCTTTCTGGCCGAAGGCCTGAAGCTGGTGATCGATGCCGCAGAACTTGGCTGGACCTTGCGCTATCTGATCTATTCCAAGGCCGCCAAGGGCAAGCCGCAGGTGGAGAAAATTGCGGCAAAGACCGTGGCGCAGGGTGGCATGGTGCTGGAAGTCAGCGAAAAGGTCATGGCGTCCATTACCCGCAAAGACAATCCGCAAATGGTGGCGGGCGTGTTTGATCAGCGCTGGAAAGCGTTGAAACATGTTGAGCTTGGTGAAGGCGAAACCTGGGTGGCACTGGATCGCGTGCGCGATCCCGGCAATCTCGGCACCATCATCCGCACCGCCGATGCGGCCGGGGCCTCTGGTGTGATGCTGATTGGCGATTGCACCGATCCCTTTGCCATGGAAACGGTGCGTGCCACCATGGGCTCGATTTTTGCGCTGCCTTTGGTCAAAACCACGGTGCCGGAATTTCTGGCCTGGAAGGCACAGGCCGGTGTCAATGTGGTTGCCACCCATCTGGCCGGTGCAAAGGATTATCGAACCGTGGATTACAAGCGCCGCCCGGTGGTGGTGCTGATGGGCAACGAGCAATCGGGCCTGCCGCAAGAGCTGGCCAGCAAGGCAGATAGCCTTGCGCGCATTCCGCAGGCCGGTCTGGCGGATTCTCTCAATCTGGCCATTGCCACCGGTGTCATGCTGTTTGAAGCGCGTCGCCATCTTCTGACTTTGGATGATGCGCAATGACCTCTCCTGCACCTTTGCTTTCACGCCCCGCGGTCGCCATTGGATTGATTGTGGCCCTGCTGTGCCTTGATCAGGCGATAAAATATGCCGTTGAAGTGATGCTGCCCATGCATGAGCTGGTGCCGGTCATTCCCATGCTCGGCCTGTATCGCACCCATAACCTCGGCGTAGCCTTTTCCATGCTGTCGCATCTCGATAGCTGGGTCATCATTGCTTTGCGTGTGGTGATCGTTGCTTTTGTCGCCTGGCTCTGGCGCAATACCCGCCCAGATCATCAATTTGCGCAAGTCGGCTATTGTCTCATTATCGCCGGGGCGTTTGGCAATATCATCGATCGTTTCACCTACGGCTATGTGGTGGACTATATTTTGTTTCACACTGAAACATGGTCCTTCGCCGTCTTTAATCTCGCAGACAGCCTGATCACGGTTGGCGCTGGCCTCATTCTTCTGCAAGAGCTATTGGTGGGGTTGCGCAGCAAACGGTGAAGCAAGGTTGTATTTTTGACCTTCCAGTGCAATGATATGCTTGATGCTGCTGTGAAAACCGATGAGAGGCGGGAGTTGCCGTCTCCTCGGATCAACCAAAGTGGGCGACGATGCACCTGAAGTTGCAGGAAAACCACTCGTCTTTAGCGAGTTCCGAGCTTGTCAGAACACGGCTTTTGGCAACCGTGAGCCATGAGATGCGCACGCCCCTCAATGGCATTCTCGGAATGGGACACCTTCTCGCCCGCACCGACCTTTCGCCCGAACAGCGCAACTATCTTTCCGGCATTGTGCAGGCAGGCGAAGCTCTGCAACAGCTTGTGGCCGATCTTCTGGATTACAGTGCCTTGGAAACCGGGCATTTCGAGCTGCATGCGCAAACCATTTCACCACGGCGCCTGATTGAAAGTGTGGTGGAGATGCTGGCCCCGCGCGCCCATGCCAAAGGCATTGAAATTGCCGCCTTTGCGGATGCCGATGTGCCTGAGGATATTCACATTGATGTGGCGCGTCTGCGTCAGGTTCTGTTTAACGTCATTGGTAACGCCGTCAAATTTACGGTTGAGGGCGGCGTTCTGGTGTCCTGCGCCTGCGATGGCGATGAACTGGTGGTGCTGGTGCGTGACACCGGGCCGGGCATGACCCCGGAAGAGCGCACCCGCCTGTTCGTTGAATTTTCGCAAGGCGGCGATCAGGTGCAGCGCAGCGGCGGCACGGGACTTGGCCTGTTTATCTCGCAACAATTGATGATTGCGCTCAAGGGTGCCTTGTCGATCACGGAGACGGCTCCGGGCCAGGGCTCGTGCTTTGAAATTCGTTTGCCCAATCGCTCTGTGTCTCGTGAGGCTGTTGCCCCAGCGCGGGCAGGCCTGCTCTGTGGTTCAACCGTGTTGTTGCTGGCTCCCAATGGTCCGTCTGCCCAGGCTGTTGAGCAGACGATCAAAGCGCTTGGAGGCACATGCTTTACTGCGGAAACGGCCGATGCGGCCGCCGCGCGCTTGCAGGCCATTGATGCTGCGGGCGGTGGCTTGACCGATGTGATTGTCGATCATCGGTGTATTTGTGATTATGATGCAGGGCTTGCGCCCTTGTTGTCCAGCGGACGCAAGGTGCGCCGGATTTATCTGGTCAATCCGGAAGAGCGCCCCTTAAGGCCGCTCACGGGCTTTGACGCCTGGCTTATTCGCCCCTTGCGCGAACAGACCTTGAGTGATGTGCTGCGCGGCTTGATGAGCGGCGTTGATGCCGCCCATGTTGGTCCCGCTCATGGTGATTCCGTCGGTGGTGAGGTGGGCCATCTGGCTCAGAAGACCGATGAGGTGGCGGGTATGCCGTCGGCCTCTTTGAATGTGCTGGTGGGCGAGGATGATTTCGTCAATGCCACCTTGCTGCGGGCCGTGTTGCAAAAGGCGGGGCATATTGTTGGGCAGGTCAGCGATTTTGATGCTCTGCGCCGTGAAGTTGCCGCCGATACGGGAGAGGCCATTGATCTGATCATCACTGATCTCGGCATGCCCGGCGGTGAAGGGGCATCGGTGATTCGCTATATCAGAATGATCGAGCAGCTAAAACAACGTAGCCGTCGTCCTGTTCTGGTTTTGACCGGGGATTTACGTGTCAGTGCGCGGGCGGAGGCGCTGGCCAGTGGTGCCGATCTGGTTTTGCAAAAACCGGTGAATCCTGAACGGTTGTTGAATGAGATTCAGTCGCTGATGACGCAGCATCGCGCCCGGCTTTCGCGATGAAAAGCCTTTTTCTAGAAGCCATGCCTTTTGAATAAGAGGTGCAGCAGATGGCTGCCTGTCGCATTCGCTTGAATTTTTCGCAAGTTGTGACAATAATTGATCGTAAGACAGGAATGTTGACACACAGTGTAAAGTTGATGGAGCAGGGCAGCGTGATATTGAAATTCAATCAGCGCTGAGGCATACCCCTAAAAATCAAAGGGATGCGTGTTTTTGATTCTTATGTTTCATGGAATTGTGATGTTAAGATGAGAAAGTCACGAATTGTGACGTTTTGTGTCAACATCTTGTCGTATATCCGTGTTTAACACCTCTTGTTTAATAGCGTCGGATGGACCCGCCATGACAGTCGAACTTCTTGATCGTCTCGAAGCCGCCAAGGCCAATCGTCTCGCAGGAGAAGTTGAGGGGCGTGAAAGCGATGTTTTTGGACGGTTAGGCACCCTTGAGGTGCGGCTTGCCCGAAATCCATCTGAGGTAAAAGCCTCTCAGGCCATGCGCTACCGGATTTTCGTTGAGGAAATGAAAGCGCGCTTGCCCAGTGAGGCCATGCGCCTGAAGCTTGATTTCGACGCCTTTGATGACATCTGCGATCATCTTCTGGTCTTGGATCGGTCGATTGAGGGTGATCCTGAAGACCAGATCGTTGGCACCTACCGTTTGCTGCGCCATGAAGTGGCGCTTGCCAACTCCGGTTTTTATTCTGCGTCAGAATTTTCCATCGAGGCCCTGCTGGAGCGCCATCCTGAAAAGCGCTTCATGGAGCTTGGTCGGTCCTGCGTACTTCCGGATTATCGCACCAAGCGCACGGTTGAGCTTTTGTGGCAGGGCAATTGGGCCTATTCGGTACGTCACAATATTGATGCGCTGTTTGGCTGCGCATCTTTTCCGGGCGTTCAGCCGGAAAAACATGCGCTGGCTCTGTCGTTTCTGGCGCAAAATGCTTCTGCGAAAGACGAGTGGGCTGTTTCCGCCCGGCCTGAGCTGTTCTGTGCGATGGATTTGATGCCGTCCGAAATCGTCGATGCCCGGCGCGCTGTCGCGTCCATGCCGCCCTTGGTCAAAGGCTATCTGCGCATTGGCGCGATGATTGGCACCGGTGCCGTTATAGACCACGCTTTCAACACCACTGATGTGCTGATTGTTCTGCCGCTCACCAGCCTGTCTGGCCGCTTCCTGAATTATTATGGTGCGTCTGGCCGGTTCTCGAGCTGACATTCCCGTTCAGGTCTTTTCACACAATCATAAGGGTCGCAGATCTTTGTGATGGCGGTGTGTGCGTTGATAAGTGAGCACCTGTGTTTACAGCGCCCTGCGCCATAGATGATGCACGGCGCTGTAGATGATGCACGGCGCAGTAAGCTTGTTGTGGGCAGGGCGGTTGCTTTTGCGTCACGTGGTTGTCAGCGGCCCGGCAATGCCGTTACTGTCCGCTCTACCATTCCATTGAAGCGAAATTTGAAGCCGTGACCATTACCAATGCTGCCGGACAAGATGTTTTGAACACTGCGATGCTGACATCAGAGGAAAGCCGTGCCACGGCAACGCCGATGATGGAACAGTATATCGAAATCAAGGCCAATAACCCCGGCTCCTTGCTGTTTTATCGCATGGGCGATTTCTATGAGCTGTTTTTTGAAGACGCGGTCGATGCCTCGCGCGCCCTTGGGATTACGCTGACCAAGCGCGGTCAGCACCTGGGTCATGATATTCCCATGTGTGGTGTGCCGGTGCATGCCGCCGATGATTATTTGCAAAAGCTGATTGCTCTGGGCTTTCGTGTGGCCGTGTGCGAGCAACAGGAAGATCCGGCCGAGGCCAAAAAGCGCGGCTCGAAATCGGTGGTCAAGCGCGGCGTGGTCCGGCTGGTGACACCCGGCACCCTCACTGAGGAAAAACTGCTCTCGCCCTCCGAGACCAATTATCTGATGGCGCTGGCCCGTGTGCGTGGCGGGGCGGAAGAACTGGCTTTGGCGTGGATTGATATTTCCACCGGCGTGTTTCGATTGGCTGAAACCAATGCCACCCGGTTGTTGGCCGATATTTTCCGCATTGATCCGCGTGAAGTGATTGTTGCCGACAATCTGATGCAGGACCCAGAGCTGAAGCCTGCATTCGACGTGCTGGGCCGCGTGGTGGTGCCGCAACCGGCGATCTTGTTTGACAGTGCCTCGGCAGAAGGTCGCATCACCCGCTATTTTGATGTGCAGACGCTGGATGGCTTTGGCAGTTTTTCAAGGCCTGAGCTTGCCGCCGCTGCCGCTGCCATTGCCTATGTCGAAAAAACCCAGATTTCCGAACGGCCACCGCTGGGCCTGCCCGAGCGGCAATCGTCTTCGTCAACGATGTTCATTGATGCGGCCACGCGCGGCAATCTGGAGCTGGTAAAAACCCTGTCTGGTCAGCGCGAAGGCTCGCTGCTCAACGCGCTTGATCGCACCATTACGGGCGGCGGTGCGCGGCTGATGGCAGAGCGGCTGATGTCGCCTTTGACAGACGTGGAAGTAATTGCAGACCGGCAGGATTCGGTTGCCTATTTCCTGACCGATAATTTCCTCACCGAGCGTTTGCGTGAGCTGTTGAAGCGCGCCCCGGATATGCCGCGCGCCTTGTCGCGGCTGGCGCTGGACCGGGGCGGTCCGCGTGATCTGGCCGCCATTCGACAAGGTCTGGTGACGGCTGCCGAGGCGGCAAGCCTCATGCGTGGCGCGATTTTGCCAACCGAACTTGCGAACGCCCTGACTGATCTAGAATTGCTATCACCCTCTTTGGAATATCTGCTCAGCTCCATGCTGGCCGATGAACTGCCGCTTTTAAAGCGCGACGGTGGTTTCTTGAAAGAAGGGGCCGATGAGGCGCTGGATGAAGTGCGCGCCCTTCGCGATCAATCGCGCCGGGTGATTGCTGGCTTGCAATTGCAATATTCCGAAGAAACCGGGGTAAAATCACTCAAGATCAAGCACAACAATGTGCTGGGCTATTTCATTGAGGTGACCGCCAACAATGCAGGCCCGCTGACAGAAGGCGAGGCAAAGGCCCGCTTTATCCATCGCCAATCCATGGCCAATGCCATGCGCTTCACCACCACCGAGCTTGCCGATCTGGAAAGCCGCATTGCCAATGCAGGCGGGCAGGCGCTGGAGATTGAATTGGCCGCTTTTGAGCGGATGCGTCTTGCCGTGGTGACTGAAGCCGATGCGATTAAAAAAGCAGCCAAGGCGCTCTCAGTCATGGATGTGGCGGCAGGCCTTGCCATTTTGGCCGAAGAGCAGGGCTATTGCCGCCCACTGGTCGATGACAGCCGGATGTTTGCCATTGTTGCCGGTCGCCATCCGGTGGTGGAGCAGGCATTGCGCAAGCAGGCGGCCAGCCCGTTTATTGCCAACAATTGTGATCTTTCGCCGAAATCCGGCCAAAAGGGCGGTGCCATCTGGATGCTGACCGGCCCGAATATGGGTGGTAAATCGACGTTTTTGCGCCAGAATGCGCTGATTGCGATTTTGGCGCAGATGGGCTCCTTTGTGCCAGCGGGTTCTGCCCATATCGGCATTGTTGATCGGCTGTTTTCGCGCGTGGGCGCATCGGATGATCTGGCCCGTGGCCGTTCGACCTTCATGGTCGAAATGGTGGAAACAGCGGCCATTCTCAATCAGGCCGGTGAGAAATCGCTGGTGATTCTCGACGAAATTGGCCGCGGCACTGCCACCTTTGACGGGCTTTCCATTGCTTGGGCAACGGTTGAGCATCTGCATGAGGTCAACCGCTGCCGCTCCTTGTTTGCCACGCATTTTCATGAGCTGACGGCACTATCCGAAAAACTTGATCGGCTCTCCAACGTCACCATGATGGTCAAGGAATGGCAAGGTGATGTGATTTTCCTCCATGAAGTGGGGCCGGGGGCAGCCGATCGTTCCTATGGCATTCAGGTGGCGCGTTTGGCAGGCCTGCCAGCGCTTGTGGTGGAGCGGGCGCGCAATGTGCTCAACCAGCTGGAAGAAACGGATCGTAAAAACCCGGCCAGCCAGTTGATTGATGATTTGCCACTGTTTCAGGCCACCATGCGGCGTGAAAGCGCACAAGTGCCTCACGTGTCTGTGGTGGAAGAATCCCTGCGCAAGCTCGATCTGGACGAGCTGACGCCAAGGCAGGCGATGGATGCGCTTTATGAGTTGAAGAAACAACTTGGCAAGTCTTGACTTGTAATACCAAGGTTCATTGAAAATGAGACTTGGTATTCCTTTTGCAAATATCTCAAGCTCCTGATGCATTTGAGATATTTGCAATTTTTTCAAGGCGAGGATGCGTTAGCATCTTCGATGCCTTGGTATAATATGTTGCTTGGCGCGCCCAAAAAGCGCTAAACCCGTTCTATTGAATAGCTGCTTGGAAATGAGTGGCTGCAAACACGATCCGGATGATGATGGCCAAGCACGATACACCTGACGCGACACTTCCCGATTTCAAAGCATTGGAAGCGGAGTGCATGTCGATTGTCCAAAAGACCGGCAAGGTGCTGGACAAGCGGGCAGCACTGCTGCCGCTTTTGAAAAAGGCGAGTGCGGACGGTCGCGAGGCAGCACGCCAACATCTGATTGCGAATGGCAGTGGCATTGCATGCGCTGAAATGATTTCAGACGTGCAAGACAAGCTGATCACGCTGGTGCATCGGATTGTGGTGGAAACGGTCTATGAAGGAACCGGATCAGAATTTGCTGTGGCAGCCGTTGGTGGTTATGGCCGCAGCACGCTGGCACCCGGCTCTGATATTGATCTGCTGTTTTTGCTGAGCGCAAAATCCTGCCCCAATGCCAATAAAGCCGTGGAGTTTCTGCTTTATATTCTGTGGGATCTCGGCTTCAAGGTGGGCCATGCCACCCGCACGGTGGAAGAATGCCTGCGTCTGTCGCGCACCGATATGACCATCCGCACCGCGATTTTGGAAACCCGGTTTATCTGTGGTGAAGTGCTTTTGGTCAGCGAGCTGCAAAAGCGCTTTGATAGCGAAGTGGTGGAAAAAACCGCCCATGAATTCATTGCCGCCAAGCTGGCCGAGCGCGATGAGCGCCACCGCAAGGCAGGCGACACCCGCTATCTGGTCGAGCCCAATGTCAAGGAAGGCAAGGGGGCGCTGCGCGATCTGCACACGCTGTTCTGGATTGCCAAATATTATTACCACATTTCTGATCCGGCAGAGCTGGTCAAGCTTGGCGTGTTGTCGCGTCAGGAATGGCGGATGTTTCAAAAGTCCGATGATTTCCTGTGGGCCGTGCGCTGCCACATGCATTTTGCCACCGGCAAGCCGGAAGAGCGCCTGTCATTCGATCTCCAGCCGGAAATTGCCCAAAACCTTGGCTATCATGCGCGCCCCGGCTTGTCTGCGGTCGAGCGCTTCATGAAGCATTACTTTCATGTGGCCAAAAACGTTGGCGATCTGACCCGCATCATCTGCGCAAGCCTTGAGGAAAAACAGGCCAAGGCCGCTCCGGGGCTGACGGCCGTGATTGGCCGCTTTGCCAATCGTCCGCGCCGCATTCCCGGCACACCTGAGTTTATTGAAGACAAGGGCCGTATTGCGCTGTCTGGGCCGGATGTGTTCACCCGTGATCCCATCAATATCATGCGGTTTTTCTATGTGGCGGATTTGCATGCGCTGGAATTGCATCCCGATGCGCTCAAGGCTGTCACCCGCTCCTTGCCGTTGATCAATGCCGATTTTCGTGAAAACGAAGAGGCAAATCGGCTGTTCTTGTCGATTCTCACCTCAAAGCGTGATCCGGCCTTGATGCTGATACGCCTCAATGAGGCGGGGGTTTTGGGCAAGTTCATCCCCGATTTTGGTCGTATTGTTTCGATGATGCAGTTCAACATGTATCATCACTATACCGTGGATGAGCATTTGATCCGCTCTGTCGGTGTGCTTGCCGAGATTGATCAGGGCAAGCATGATGAAATTCATCCGCTGGCGGTGAAATTAATGCCCAGCATCGAAGAGCGCACCGTGCTGTTTGTGGCGGTGCTGCTGCATGATGTTGCCAAAGGGCGGCAGGAAGATCACTCGATTGCCGGTGCCAAGGTGGCGCGCAAGCTGTGCCCACGGCTCGGCCTGAATGAAAAACAGACCGAACTGGTAGTCTGGCTGATCGAGCAGCATTTGTTGATGTCGATGGTGGCCCAGACCCGTGATTTGAACGATCGCAAGACCATCACCGATTTTGCCGAGAAAGTGCAATCGCTGGATCGGTTGCGCATGCTGTTGGTGTTGACGGTCTGCGATATTCGCGCCGTTGGCCCCGGCGTGTGGAACGGCTGGAAAGGCCAGTTGCTGCGCACGCTTTACTATGAAACCGAGCTTTTGCTCTCCGGCGGCTTTTCCGAGAGCCCACGAAAAGAACGGGCCAAATATGCCGCCGAGCAATTGGCAGCAAGCCTGTCTGGCTGGAGCCAGAAAGACCAGAAAACCTATACAAAGCTGCATTATCAGCCCTATCTTTTGACGGTATCGCTGGAAGATCAGGTGCGCCACGCCAATTTTATTCGTCAGGCCGATAAGGCAGGGCAAGTGCTGGCCACCATGGTGCGCAGCCATTCCTTCCATGCCATCACTGAAATCACCGTTCTGGCACCAGACCATCCGCGTCTTTTGTCAATCATTGCCGGAGCCTGTGCGGCAGCCGGGGCCAATATTGCCGATGCGCAGATTTTTACCACCACCGATGGACGCGCGCTGGACACCATTTTGATCAACCGCGAATTTGACATTGATGAAGATGAAATGCGGCGCGGCAACACCATCAGCAAGATGATCGAGGATGTGCTGGCGGGTAAAAAGCGTCTGCCGGAGGTGATTGCCACCCGCGCCAAGGCCAAGAAGAAAAGCAAGACCTTTACCGTCAAGCCGCATGTCACAATCGCCAACAGCCTGTCCAACAAATTCACTGTGGTGGAGGTGGAATGCCTCGACCGCATCGGTCTGTTGGCCGAGGTCACGGCGGCGTTTTCCGATCTGTCATTGGATATTCATTCGGCCCGCATCACCACCTTTGGCGAAAAAGTGATTGATACGTTTTACGTCACCGATCTGGTTGGTCAAAAAATTACCAATGAAAACCGTCAGGCCAGCATTGTGACCCGTCTCAAAGCGGTGATGAATGAGCAGTCTGATGATGCCAGAGGCAAAATGCCCTCAGGTGTTTTGCCGCCTGTGCCTGTAAAATCTCCATCGCCCCCAAAAAAGGCCCGCGCCTGACATGTCCCTTGTCAAAAAGTTTATGACGGTTGGTGGTGCCACGCTGGGCAGCCGACTTTTTGGTTTTGCCCGCGAAACGGCCATGGCCGCTGCCCTTGGCACCGGGCCGGTGGCCGACGTGTTTTACGCCGCCTTTCGTTTTCCCAATCTGTTTCGCAGGCTGTTTGCCGAAGGCGCGTTTAACGCCGCTTTTGTGCCGCTGTTTTCCAAAGAGATTGAAGAAAACGGGCTGGATGGGGCCAAGCGTTTTTCAGAGGAAGTGTTTGGCGTTCTGTTTTCGGTGCTGATGCTGATCACCATCGTCATGGAATTGTCCATGCCGCTCTTGGTGCGCTTCATTATTGCGCCGGGCTTTGTCGATGATGCCGATAAATTTTCGCTCACCGTGCGCCTTGCCGTGGTGATGTTTCCCTATCTGATGTGCATGTCGCTCACCGCCATGCTCAGCGGAATGCTCAATTCGCTGCATCATTTCTTTGCCGCCGCTGTGGCACCCATTTTTCTCAATGTGGTGATGATTTCGGCGCTGGTGTATGCGCTCTATCACGGTGCGGAGCCGGTGGATACCGCGTGGTATCTGTCATGGTCAGTGCTGGTGGCGGGTGTTTTGCAATTGCTCGTGGTCTATATTGGTGTGCGCCATGCTGGCATTCGCCTTGGCTTTCGCTGGCCGAAGTTTACGCCCAATGTGAAGCGTCTTCTGGTTTTGGCCGTGCCAGCCGCCATCACCGGCGGCGTTACCCAGATCAATCTGGTGATTGGTCAGGCCATTGCGTCGAGCAAGGATGGTGCTATTGCCGCCTTGCAATATGCGGACCGCATTTATCAACTGCCGCTTGGCGTGGTCGGTGTCGCCGTCGGCATCGTGCTTTTGCCAGAGCTGTCGCGGGCGCTCAAATCCGGTCATGAGCGGGAAGCCTCCAATATTCAAAACCGCTCGATTGAGTTTGTGCTGTTTTTGACCCTGCCTGCTGCCGTTGGTCTCTGGGTGTTGTCGAGCGACATTATCCGCGTGCTCTATGAGCGCGGCGCTTTTACCGCCCACAACACCGAGATTGTTGGTGGTATTTTGGCATGGTACGGCCTGGGCCTGCCCTTTTTCGTGATGATCAAGGCGCTGCAACCCGGTTTTTATGCGCGTGAAGACACCAAAGCCCCCATGCGCTTTACCGGCATTGCGGTGGTGGTCAATTCGGGCCTCTCCCTTGCCCTGTTTCCAATCCTGCAAGAGCGTGGCATTGCCATTGCCGAGGCCGCAGCCGGTGTTATCAACACGGTGTTGCTGTTTACCATGCTGCTCAAGCGCGGCCATTTGCAGCCGGATTGGCCCTTGGCGTTTCGCGCCTTGAGACTGTTGGCATCGGCTTTGGCCATGGGCGCTGTTTTGGTTCTGTTGTCCGGATATTTCGCGCCCTATCTGCAACCGGGAGCGCATTTTCTGCATAAAACAGTCGCCCTGTTTGCCCAGATTGCTTTGGCCATGGTGGTCTATTTCGGTCTGGCCTTTGCCACCGGCGGTGCCGATCTGGGCATGTTGCGCCGAAATTTGAAGCGCAAACCGAAAGCCAATAGACCAGAGACTTGATTGCGCTCTGGCAGCGGTTTAAGAGCCGATCAGTATCAATGAAGAGGTCAGGCCCTCCACAAGCCTGTTTGAGGTCGATCATGAGTGAATTCAAGCCGCTTGTTTTTTCCGGCGTTCAGCCAACCGGCAATCTGCATCTGGGCAATTACCTCGGTGCCATCCGCAAGTTTGTCGCCCTGCAAGAGAATAACGACTGCATCTATTGCGTGGTCGATCTGCACGCGCTGACAGCCCAGCTGGTGCATGAAGATATGCGCGGCCAGATCCGCTCGATTACGGCGGCTTTCTTGGCGGCAGGGATTGATCCGAAAAAGCACATTGTTTTCAATCAATCACAAGTGCCGCAACATGCGGAGCTGGCCTGGATTTTCAATTGCGTGGCGCGCATGGGCTGGATGAGCCGCATGACCCAGTTCAAGGACAAGGCTGGCAAGGACCGTGAGCAGGCATCGCTTGGTCTTTTCGCCTACCCAAGCCTGATGGCCGCCGACATTCTGGTTTATCGCGCCACCCACGTGCCGGTGGGTGATGACCAGAAGCAGCATCTTGAGCTGACCCGCGACATCGCCATGAAGTTCAATCTGGACTTTGCCGAGCAAATCCGCCCGACTGGTCTGGGTGTTGACATTTTGGTGGGCAATGAGCCCGTTCACGCCTATTTCCCAATGGTTGAGCCGATGATTGATGGCCCAGCCCCACGGGTGATGAGCCTGAAAGACGGCACCAAGAAAATGTCGAAGTCTGACCCGTCTGATCTGTCGCGCATCAATCTGATGGATGATTCGGAGACGATTTCGAAAAAAATCCGCAAGGCCAAGACTGATCCCGATGCCTTGCCAAGCGAAGTCGATGGCTTGAAGGGCCGCCCGGAAGCCGACAATCTGGTGGGCATTTATGCAGCGCTGGCCGATAAGACCAAGGCGGATGTTTTGGCCGAGTTCGGTGGTCAGCAATTCTCGGTGTTCAAGCCTGCGCTGGTCGATCTGGCGGTTTCTGTTTTGGCACCGATCACCGATGAGATGCGTCGCCTGGTGGCTGATCCGGGCCATATCGATGCGGTGCTGCGCGACGGTGGTGAGCGGGCGCGGACGCGGGCTGAAAAAACCATGATGGAAGTTCGCGACATTCTTGGCTTCGTGCGCTAAACTGCGCGCCTGACAATCAGGAATGACACTGAGGACGAAAGACCTCGGTGTCATTTCTCAAGGGTGTAGATCGCTGGAAACTCCGGCATGGCAAACAGGGGAAACCATGGTTTCAAAGCGTCTTTCACGTCTTGATGGGCACCGCCGAAAGTTTCTGGCGGTGATTGATGATACGCCAGAATGCTCACGGGCCGTGCATTATGCCGGTCGGCGCGCCAAAAATTCCAATGGTGGATTGGTTCTGCTTTACGTGATTCCGGAAGGGGATTTCCAGCAATGGCTGGGCGTTGAAGAAATCATGCGGGCCGAAGCGCGCGAGGCGGCAGAAGCGGTCATGGCAAAGTCCGCGCAGACGGTGCGCGAAACCATTGGCATTGAGCCTGAAATCGTCATTCGCGAAGGCAATGCTGCCGAGGAAATCCTCAGCGTGATTGAAGACGACCGCGATATTGCCATTCTCGTGCTGGCCGCTGGCTCGGCGAAAGATGGTCCGGGACCGCTGGTGTCGATGATTGCGGCGCGCACCCAAGCCTTTGCCATTCCCGTCACGGTTTTGCCGGACAATCTGACCAATGAAGAAATAGACGCACTGTGTTAGAATGCGCAGGTTAAAACGGGCATTTTGCTGAAACCTGTATTTTCAGCACAAGTTTTTTGAAACAGTGCTTGAAGCCTGCGCCTGTCAGGCTTATTTTGGAAGAATTCTAAAAGTGGACCGGCGCTTGTGCTGGTCTCGAAGGAGCCACCCATGTTCATCCAGACCGAATCCACACCCAATCCAGCCACATTGAAGTTTCTGCCCGGCAAGGTGGTTATGGAAAACGGCACGGCAGAGTTTCGGGATGCAGAGGCGGCGCAAGCCTCGCCTTTGGCGGCGCGCCTTTTTTCGGTGCCCGGCGTCACAAGCGTGTTTTTCGGCTATGATTTTATCACTGTGACCAAAGACAATGCCGAGTGGCCGCATCTGAAGCCCGCTATTCTTGGCTCGATCATGGAGCATTTCATGAGTGGTGCGCCGATCATGGGCAATGGCGGCGCAGGCCATGATGATGAGCCTGAAGGCGAATTTTTCGAAGAAGGTGACGAGACCATTGTTGCCACCATCAAGGAATTGCTGGAAACCCGCGTGCGCCCGGCTGTTGCCCAAGATGGCGGTGACATAACCTTCCGTGGCTTCCGTGATGGCAAAGTGTTTTTGAACATGAAGGGATCGTGCGCGGGCTGCCCATCATCGACCGCCACGCTCAAGCATGGTGTGCAGAATCTGCTGCGTCACTTCATTCCGGAAGTGCAGGAAGTCGAAGCAGTTTAAGGCGTTCAGCAGAATCGGATGCGAAGATGATCGTTCTTGCGATCGACACAGCAGGTGCGGCCTGCGCAACAGCCATTTATGACAGCAATCAGGATCGTATTCTGGCTGAGGTGACGGAGGTGATTGGCAAAGGCCACGCCGAGAAGCTGATGGTCATGGTGGATGACGTTTTAGCCAAAGCGGGCAAGACTTTACCGGATCTTCATCGCATTGCTGTTACCATAGGACCAGGGTCATTTACCGGCATTCGCGTCGGCCTTGCCGCAGCTCGTGGTTTGGCACTGGCACTGGGCATTGATTGTGTTGGCATCTCGACGCTGAGCGTTCTTGCATCAGCCTATCGAGAGGAAAAAGGGGACCGGAACGGGGAGGTTCTGGCTGCCATGGATGCCAAGCGCGATGAGGTCTATGTCCAGACCTTTGGTGCCGGTGGTGAGCCTATGGATGCGCCAGCTCTCGTCTCGGTCGATGATTTTCGACAGATGGTAGCAGGCGTGGGAGGAGTTGCAGGATCTGCACGTCATCTGCTGCCGCAGGGACATCAGGATCTTTTGCCAGAGGAGGGTGCAATGGATCGTTTTCCGATTGAGCATGTTGCAAGGCTTGGGGCGGTAGCCGAGGTCTCGGGCAAGCCAAAGCCGCTTTATTTGCGTGGGCCGGATGCCAAGCCGCAAACCGGCTTTGCCGTTGCAAGGGTCGACGCCCATGCTTGAGACGCTGTTTTCCAGAAAAGCGGAATTTGAAATCGTTGCCATGGACAGCGACGATTGCCACGATGTGGCCGAGCTGCACGCCATGCGGTTTGCGCGGCCTTGGAATGATGGCGAATTTGTCAGCCTGTTGCTCCAGCCCAACAGTTTTGGTTTTGTGGTGCGCCAGACCAATACGCTGATGTTCAAGCCGCAATTGAGCGGCTTTGTTTTGGCCCGTGAAGTGGCAGGCGAAGCCGAAATCCTCACCATTGCCGTGCATGAAAAGGCCGGTCGCTGTGGCCTCGGCTGGCGGTTGATGCAGGCGGCCATGCGTGAAGCGCGGGCTCGCGGCGGCGAAACCATGTTTTTGGAAGTGGACGATGGCAATCTTTCCGCCATCGGGCTTTACCGCAAACTGGGCTTTGCCAAAGTGGGTGAGCGTCCGGCTTATTACACCGATGCCAACGGCCATCGCAGCTCGGCGCTTGTCATGCAGCGTGATCTTCTTTAATTGGCTCATAGAGAGCTATGACGAGATTTTCAAAGCACCATGACTGAGACGACAAAATCGCTGGAAGACCTTTGCGCAGAGCGCGGCATGAGAATGACCGAGCAGCGCAAGATTATTGCCCGCATTTTGCAAGAATCCGAGGACCATCCAGACGTGGAGGAGCTTTATCATCGCTCTTCTGCGGTGGATTCGAAGATTTCGATTTCGACCGTCTATCGCACCGTCAAACTGTTTGAAGATGCAGGCATTATTGCACGGCACGATTTTCGCGATGGTCGCTCGCGCTATGAGACGGTGCCGGAAGAACATCATGACCACCTGATTGATTTGAAACACGGGGTGGTGATCGAGTTTCGCTCGCCCGAAATTGAGGCCTTGCAGGAGCAGATTGCCCGCGAGCATGGCTTTACCCTTGTTGATCACCGATTAGAGCTTTACGGCGTCCCTTTGAAAAAGGGCGAAGAATGATGATGACGCGCAGCCAGATGGGCCTGATGTGATTATCAAGATCAGGACGTATTTTTTCTTATCCCTGCTGGTGTTGGTCACTTTGGTCATGCTGCCCTTTCAATTGATCGGGCTGAAGTTTGACTTGAAGCTGCGCCGTGTTTTGCCACGCTATTGGCATCGCTTTGCCTGTCTGGTGCTGGGCCTGAAAGTGCGGGTGCATGGCAAGCCGGTTAGAGACCGGCCTTTGATGCTGGCCTCCAACCACACGTCGTGGTCCGATATTCTGGCGCTTAGCTCTATTGATGACATGGTGTTTATTGCCAAGACCGAAGTGGCCGACTGGCCAATTTTTGGCACGCTCGCCAAGCTGCAAAAGAGCGTCTTTGTGCGCCGCGAGGAAAAGCGCGCAACCGGCCATCAGGCCAATGACATTGCCGAGCGCATGGCCGATGGCGAGATTGTGGTGCTTTTTCCAGAAGGCACCACATCGGATGGCAATCGCCTGCTGCCGATCAAATCCTCGCTGTTTGGGGCGGCCTCCATGGCTTTGCCACTGGCACCGGAGGGTGTGGTCTATATTCAGCCGGTCGCCATTGCCTATACCGGCTATCATGGCATGCCCATGGGGCGTTACCACCGCTCGATTGTCAGCTGGCCCGGCGATGTAACACTGGTGCCGCACCTGATGGGCATCATGCGGGCCATGGCGCTGGAAGTGGACATTTGTTTTGGCGAGCCGATAGAATATCGTGCCGACTCCAATCGCAAGCAGGTGAGCGCCAAGGTGGAGGCCGAAATTCGCCGTATGCTGGCCTCGAAACTGCTTGGTCGTGAGATTGAATAGCGCTTCAAAGCGGTTTTGCTATTTTTCGGTTTAATCTGGACGCAAAAAGCACTAAAGAGCGGCCATGACCCAAGAGATCCAAAGCTCCATTCCCTCGGCAGAGCCGAGCACTGTCACGATTGAACCCGGCCCCCATGCGTTGCCGGGCGATAATGCGCGCAAAGTGTTCATCAAGACCTATGGCTGTCAGATGAATGTGTATGACAGTACCCGCATGGCGGATGCATTGTCGGCGGATGGCTATGTGCAGACCGAGAATGTGGAAGAGGCAAGCCTTGTGCTTCTCAACACCTGTCATATTCGCGAAAAGGCTGCGGATAAGGTCTATTCCGCGCTGGGTCGTTTGCGCGAGATGAAAAAGCTGCGCCATGCCAAGGGCGAGGAATTCATGATTGGCGTTGCGGGCTGTGTGGCGCAGGCCGAAGGGGCTGAGATTGTTCGGCGTGAGCCGGGTGTGGATGTGGTGCTGGGTCCGCAAACCTATCACCGCCTGCCACAGGCGTTGAAACAGGCGCGCACCGGTAAGCGGGTGGTGGACACCGAATATGCGGTGGAAGATAAATTCGAGCATCTGCCCGATCCCACCAAGACCCCCGGCCGCAAACGCGCCGTCACCGCGTTTTTGACCGTGCAGGAAGGCTGCGACAAGTTCTGCACCTTCTGCGTGGTGCCTTACACCCGTGGCTCGGAAGTGTCGCGGCCTCTCTCGCAACTGATCACCGAGGCCAAGCGTCTGGTTGATAGCGGCGTGCGCGAGATCACGCTTCTGGGCCAAAACGTCAATGCGTGGCATGGCGAAGGCCCTGATGGCAAAGAGATGGGCTTGGGCGACCTGCTCTATAAGCTGGCCGAGATCGACGGCTTGGCCCGGCTGCGCTACACCACCAGTCACCCGCGCGATATGGATGACCGGCTGATCGAGGCGCATCGCGATTTGCGTATGCTGATGCCGTACTTGCATCTGCCGGTGCAGGCGGGCTCGGATCGTATTCTCAAAGCCATGAACCGTCGCCACAAGGCGGCTGACTATATTGCCCTGATTGAGCGCATCCGGCAGGCCCGTCCGGACATCGCATTGTCGGGTGATTTTATCGTCGGTTTCCCCGGCGAGACCGATGCCGACTTCGAAGACACCATGAAACTGGTGGAAACCATCGGCTATGCACAGGCTTTTTCGTTCAAATATTCATCGCGTCCGGGCACGCCCGGTGCCGATCTGCCAGACCATGTGGCCGAGGATGTGAAGACGGAGCGCCTGGCACGACTTCAGGAATTGCTGTTAAAACAACAGCATGACTTTGCAAGGTCTTTGGTTGGCAAGACCATTGATCTTTTGTTGGAAAAGCCGGGTCGTATGCCGGGGCAAATTATTGGCCGTTCGCCCTGGCTCCAATCTGTAAATGTTGATGCAAAAACATCGCAGATAGGTGACATTATTCAGGTACGAATCACGGATGTCGGCCCAAACAGCTTGTTTGCCGAGGTGGCAGGGAGTTAGAGTGGGGGCCTCATCTCAGATCAACGGGAGCTTCAACGCTTGAACGCATCAGAAGTGGTAACCTCACCCTCGCGCAACACCAAAACCGCTGCGACCGACGCCAATCACTTTATACTGACGTTCGAGAACAACCGACATGCCAGTGAGCTGTTCGGTCAGTTCGATCAAAATCTCAAATTGCTGGAACAGCGTCTGGCCATTGAGGCCAGCGCCCGCGGCAATTCGGTGTCCATCACCGGCGATGTCATGGCCACCAATCAGGCCAGGCGTGCTCTCGATTTTCTCTACGCCAAAATTCAAAGCGGCGGATCGGTCGAGGCCTCCGATGTTGAAGGCGCAATCCGCATGGCGGTCGCCGCCGATGACCAACTCAGCCTGCCGACATTGGAGCGCAAATCCAAGCTGACCATGGCGCAGATTTCGACGCGCAAGAAAACCATTGTGGCCAGAACCCCAACGCAAGACGCCTATATGCGCGCACTGGAGCGCTCGGAACTGGTGTTTGGTGTGGGGCCTGCGGGCACCGGCAAAACCTATCTGGCGGTAGCGCATGCTGCACAATTGCTGGAGCGGGGTGCGGTGGATCGCATCATCCTGTCGCGCCCCGCCGTGGAAGCGGGCGAGCGGCTTGGCTTTTTGCCGGGAGATCTCAAGGAAAAGGTCGATCCTTATCTGCGGCCGCTCTATGACGCACTTTACGATATGATGCCGGGTGACAAGGTTGAGCGCGCCATTACCGCTGGCGTGATTGAAATTGCGCCTTTGGCCTTCATGCGTGGCCGCACGCTGGCCAATGCCGCGGTTATTCTGGATGAGGCGCAAAATACCACGTCCATGCAAATGAAAATGTTTTTGACCCGTCTGGGTGAAAACGCCCGTATGATTGTGACGGGCGATCCTAGTCAGGTGGATTTGCCGCGTGGCGTGACATCGGGTCTGGTCGAGGCATTGCGCATTCTACAGGGCGTTGAGGGCGTGTCCTTTGTGCGCTTCAAGGATGTCGATGTTGTGCGCCATCCTCTTGTTGGCCGCATCGTCAAGGCGTATGACGCGCAATATACGCAACGAGAGGATGGTGAGCAGGCCGTTTGAGGTCCGCTCCGGGTTTGATGCAAAAACTAGACATACAAATTGCCGTCGAAGATGACGGCTGGCCAGCGGAAGACGTGCTGGAGGTCATGAGTGAGCGGATTTTAACTCAAGCTGCGGAGTTTATCGCCGCTGAGGGGCAGCCGTTTCCGCCCATGCCAACCGAGCTTTCGCTGGTTTTTACCAGTGACGAGGACATTCGCGGCATTAATGCTGAGTGGCGCAATCAGGACAAGCCCACCAATGTCCTGTCCTTTCCGGCCTATCCGATTGTGCCCGGAGATACGCCCGGCCCGATGCTGGGTGACATTATTATTGCCCGTGAAACGGTCGAGCGCGAAGCGGTTGATCTGGGCAAAAGTTTTAACGATCACCTGACGCATTTGATGGTGCATGGATTTTTGCACCTTTTCGGGTATGATCACATGAATGATGAAGAGGCGGAGCAGATGGAAGGGCTGGAGACTCGCATTTTGGCGTCTCTTGGCCTATCTGATCCCTATGCCGTATAATTGCTGTCATGTTTTGTGATATAGGGTCAGATTGTTCGGCATTATGAATATTGCCGCGTCACTCCAGATGCGGGAGTAGAGAGAGGGCATGGTGCCCTGTTTGATAGAATGGTAAAATGAGCGACTTTTCGACACGACCGGCCTCAGAGGCCACAAAGGAGCAGGACAGCTCCTCCTCCGAAGAGGGATCTAGTAGTTCCCAGCGAAGTCCCGCGGCCCACAAGCCGCATTCGTCTTTCTGGGCTCGCGCTGCCCGCATCTTGAGGCCCGCTTACAGAGCGAGCCTGCGTGAAGACATCACCGATGCGCTGATGTCTGATCAGGGGCCGGATCAGGCCTTTTCCGCTGACGAGCGGGCTATGCTTCAAAATATCCTGAGTTTTCGCGAAGTGCGCGTTGAAGACGTGATGATTCCGCGCTCCGACATCAAGGCCGTTGATCTGAGTGTGACCATTGGCACCTTGATGACCCTGTTTCAGGAAACCGGTCATTCGCGTATGCCGGTCTATCATGAAACGCTGGATGATCCGCGCGGCATGGTGCATATCCGCGATCTTCTCTCTTATATTACCCTCAAAGCCCTGCATGGTAACGGGCTGGATCTGGCCTGCGTCGATCTGGGCGTGACCATTGAAGAGGCCGGGATCATCCGCTCCATCCTGTTTGTGCCATCCTCCATGCAGGCCTCGGATCTGCTCACACGGATGCAGGCGGCCAGAACCCAGATGGCTGTGGTGATTGATGAGCATGGCGGCACGGATGGACTGGTGTCTCATGAAGATATCGTTGAAATGGTCGTTGGCGATATTGATGATGAACACGACAAGGAAGAGGCGCTGGTCACCCGTGTCTCCGATGACGTGTTTCTGGCCGATGCCCGCATCGAGCTGGAAGAAATCGCTGAAGTGGTTGGCCCTGATTTTGATGTCAGCGAGGAAATCGACGAAGTTGACACCCTGGGTGGTCTGATTTCGGCGGCCATTGGCCGTGTGCCGCAGCGTGGCGAGGTGGTTCAGGCCGTTGAGGGCTTTGAGCTGCACATTCTCGATGCCGATCCAAGGCGTGTGAAACGGGTGCGCATCACCCGCATGGCTCCGATTGCCAAACGCATACAGGAGCAGACGGCGGCAGAGCGTGACCGGCACAAGCAACCGGCTGATGCGATTTCAGAGCATTAGGCTGTAAATCTGGCGTCTCTCAGAGTGTTGTAACGACAAGGCGGTGGTTTTTTGAAAAAACTGCCGCCTTATTGCGTGATTCGCCCGACTACATTGGCTCTTTGCCCATGTTCGTCGTAAGTACAGAGCATGGCAAGCTGTGTGTTTTATTGAAAGCGCGGCTAAGAACTGTTTGAGACACAAAGGGATGACTGCATGGAGCGGATTGCCGCGAGAATAATGCTGCTGGACGGGTGGCGTCGCGCCGCTTTGGTCGTGGTTTCGGGCGCTGTTTGCGCATTGGCCTTGCCGCCAGTCGATTTTTTTGCACCCGCCTTTCTTTCCTTTCCGGTGCTGGTCTGGCTTTTGGATGGCACCAGTGGTGATCCGGGCAAGCGGTGGTCGCGTGGTCTGCGGCAGGCCTTTTTCATTGGGTGGCTGTTTGGCCTTGGCTATTTCGTCGCGGGCCTGTGGTGGATCGGCAATGCCTTGATGGTCGAGGCCGATGAATTCGCCTGGGCTTTGCCGCTGGCGGTTTTGGGGCTTCCGGCTGTTCTTGCACTCTTTTATGGATTGGCCTGCGCCGGCGCGCGGCTGTTGTGGTCTGAAGGCGTTGGCCGCATCGCGGTGCTGGCGGCGTCCTTTGGTCTTGCTGAATGGCTGCGCAGCTTTGTGGCAACCGGCTTTCCATGGAATGCCATTGGCTATGCGGCCATGCCTGTGCCCTTGATGATGCAGTCTGTGGCGGTTGTTGGTCTGTTTGGTGTGTCCGCCCTTGCTGTGTTCGTGTTTGCCGCACCAGCTCTGCTGGGCACGCGGCGTGGTGCCGTGCTTGGTCTTTCTGTCGCGGGCGTGTTGGCGGCGCTGCATCTCGGCTATGGTGCCTATCGGCTGTCGCAGCCGATAGGTGAGGCAGATAGCACAAAGCAACTCACCGTGCGTCTGGTGCAGCCGAATATTGATCAGGCATCCAAGATGAATGACGATGATCGGATCGCGACCTTTGAAAAACATTTGCGCCTGACAGCCCAGCCACCGCAGCCCGGCCATAAGCAGCCGGACATCATTGTTTGGCCGGAAACCACCATTCCGTTTATCTTGACTCAAAACCCGGATGCCTTGCGCCAGATTGCCAATACGCTGAAGCCCGGCCAATTGCTGATCACCGGCACGGTGCGCTCGGAAGATCAAGGGGCTGGACTTGCCCCCCGATATTACAATTCCATCTACGTCATCGACAGTTCAGGGCAGATTGTTGCGGCGGCTGACAAAGTCCATCTTGTGCCGTTTGGGGAGTATGTGCCATTTCAGGACATCCTCTCCAAGCTCGGAATCACCAATGTGGTTGACCTTCCGGGCGGGTTTTCACCCGGTGCGAAGCGTTCCCTGTTGAGCCTGCCGAACGGTTTGAAGCTCTATCCGCTGATCTGCTACGAGATCATTTTCCCCGATGAAATGACCGCCGGAATGCTCGGGGCAAATGCGATTGTCAACGTCACCAATGATGCCTGGTTTGGAAATTCGCCGGGGCCTTATCAGCATTTTCAGCAGGCAAGATTGCGCGCTGTCGAGACTGGACTGCCCGTCATTCGAGTCGCCAATAATGGCATTTCTGCCACAATTGATCCGCATGGAAACGTTGTTTCGGGTTTGCGATTAAACGCAGAAGGCGTAGAAGATGCAACTCTGGATTTTTCTATTTCAGAGAAACAAGCGCGATTTCCTGTTAAATACAACTTTTGGCTGGTAACTGTTTTGTTATTATCTGTGGGTGTATTTTCGCGCTCAGGTTTTATTTCGAGGGGGAATTGACCAAAAACCCCTAAAAATGCATAGTGTGATTGCTTGATGGCGTCAAAAATTCCTTGCTTGGAGTTCTGAAAGGTACAACGTAACGTTCCAGAAAGTTGCAAGCACTACGAGTTATGACCAAATCAGCCTTCACTAATAACCATTGTCAGGATTGTGACATGCTCGAAAACAAGAAAAAACCGAACCCGATCGACATCCATGTCGGTAGCCGGATTCGTCTTCGTCGTACCATGCTGGGCATGAGCCAGGAGAAGCTGGGTGAGGCTCTCGGCATCACATTCCAGCAAATCCAGAAGTACGAAAAAGGCACAAACCGGGTTGGTGCAAGCCGCCTGCAAAACATCTCCAGCATTCTGAATGTTCCAGTGTCGTTCTTCTTTGAAGATGCACCGGGCGAACAGGCTGCCGGTGGCGCTGCTGGTTTCTCTGAAGCTGCCAGCTCGAACTATGTTGTTGACTTTCTGTCTTCATCCGAAGGCCTGCAACTCAACAGAGCTTTTGTTAAGATTAATGATCCCAAAGTCCGTCGCAAGGTTGTTGACCTGGTCAAGGCTCTGTCGGCTGAGGTTGAGGCTGAGTAATCGGCGTTCATCATTGGTTATAAAAAAAGCGGCGTGCGGGCCGCTTTTTTTGTGTCTTGGTCACTTTCGGGAAAGGAATGCTGACATAAAGATATATTTATGTCGTTGTGTTCTTGTTTTTAGCGTGCTGAGGCTCTAACACATCGTGACCTAGTTCATTGAGGGGAATCCCGCATGCGCTCAAATTATTTGTTTACGAGTGAATCCGTTTCTGAAGGCCATCCCGATAAGGTGTGCGACCGCATTTCCGATGAAATCGTCGATCTGGTTTACCGCGAAGCGGCAAAGACCGGCGTTGATCCCTGGACGGTGCGCATCGCCTGCGAAACGCTGGCCACTACCAATCGCATCGTTATTGCCGGTGAAGTTCGCCTTCCTGCGAGCCTGATGAAAACCGACAAGAACGGCAACGAGGTCATCAATCCTGCCAAGTTCAAGGCCGCTGCCCGCAAGGCTGTGCGCGACATTGGCTATGAGCAGAGCGGTTTTCACTGGAAGACAGCCAAGATTGATGTGTTGCTGCACTCCCAGTCAGCCCATATTGCGCAGGGCGTCGATAAAGCCTCTGACCATGACAACAGCGAAGGCGCTGGCGACCAGGGCATCATGTTTGGCTATGCCTGCACCGAAACGCCTGATTTGATGCCGGCCCCGATCTATTATTCCCACAAGATCCTGCAATTGCTGTCTGCTGCCCGCAAGGCTGGCGAAGGCGATGTTGGCCGTCTCGGCCCCGACGCCAAGAGCCAGGTGACTGTGCGCTACATTGATGGCAAGCCTGCGGAAGTGGCGTCCATCGTGTTGTCCACCCAGCATCTGGAAGACAGCTGGGATTCGGCCAAGGTGCGTCAGGTGGTTGAGCCTTACATTCTTGAAGCCCTTGGCGATCTCAAGGTGGCTGACGATTGCAAGTGGTACATCAACCCGACAGGCAAGTTCGTAATCGGTGGTCCTGATGGCGATGCGGGTCTGACAGGCCGCAAGATCATTGTGGATACTTACGGCGGTGCGGCCCCTCACGGTGGCGGTGCCTTCTCCGGCAAGGATACCACCAAGGTTGACCGCTCTGCTGCTTACGCAGCCCGGTATCTGGCCAAGAATGTTGTAGCCGCCGGCTTTGCCGAGCGTTGCACCATTCAGATCTCCTATGCTATCGGCATCGCGCAGCCTTTGTCGATCTACGTTGATCTGCATGGCACCGGCAAGGTCTCTGAAGATCAGGTTGAAGCGGCTGTTGCCAAGGTGATGGATTTGTCGCCGACTGGTATTCGTCGCCATTTGGATCTAAACAAGCCGATCTATGCCAAAACTTCCGCTTACGGCCACTTTGGTCGCAAGGCCGGTCGCGATGGCTCTTTCTCTTGGGAAAAGCTTGATCTGGTCAAGCCGCTCAAGGACGCAATGAAGGCTTGATTGACATGACACTGGACCGCCGCAGCCGGGCGACCGAAGCTTTTTTCGGTCGTCGTAAGGGAAAACCACTTCGCGAACAGCAGGTAGAGCGTATGACGCATCTCTTGCCTGAGCGCATGGTGGATCTTGATGCAGCGGCTCCAGCCGATTTGAAAACGCTCTTTCCTGTTGCCGTCGAGAGACTTCGTCTTGAAATAGGCTTTGGCGGGGGAGAGCATCTGGCGCATCGCGCCCGAACCAACCCCTCCACCGGATTTATCGGTGTCGAGCCTTTCGTTAATTCCATGGCCAAATTGCTGGCGGTGATCGACGAAGAAGGGCTGCCCAATATCCGCGTCTATAATGATGATGCGACGCAATTGCTCGATTGGCTGCCCTCAGAATCGATTGATCAGATTGATCTGCTCTATGCCGATCCCTGGCCCAAGAAAAAGCACTGGAAGCGTCGCTTTGTGTCGCAGGTCAATCTTCAGCGCTTTCACCGTGTGCTCAAGCCGGGTGCGACATTCTGCTTTGCATCCGATATCGATACCTATGTGAACTGGACCTTGCAGCATTGCCGCGATCATGGTGGCTTTGATTGGCAGGCGCAAAGTGCAAGCGATTGGCTGACGCCTTACGAAGATTGGCCGGGAACGCGCTATGAGGCGAAAGCCCGCCGCGAAGGCCGCTCATCGGCCTATCTGACTTTCAAGAAACTCTGAGCATACAGCGCCGCGCGCAATATATTGCGCGCAAATTATGCAGTAGGACATTGTAAAATTGAAAAGGACTGTGCAGGAGGTCTCGCACAGTCCTTTTTACGTTAACGCTTTCGCATTAACGCGATTTGCCTTGATCTTAATGCAGGCTAACGGTTTTCAAATCGTCTTCGGCAGCCTTGAAGAAGGTTGAGGAGCGATTGTCGGTGAGCAAAATCGGTGTGCCGTCGGCAGCAAACAAGGCCCAGAGATCTGTGCTGGGGTCGATTTCCGGGGCGTCAGGAAAGCAGCGGGCCACGTCTTCAAAGCGAATTTTGCGGATATAACCGACTTCGCCTGAGCCGAGATGTGTCAGCTCCATAACAGACAGGTTTGAGGTAGCTTCTTTGATCAACATTCCGAATCTCCTTCAGGGAGGGAGCGGCGGTTGCTCCGCCATGATCCTAGTTTGAGGCGGAAATGTTAATTTTTCTCACTGTTTGGTGAAGATTTGGGCGAAAAAGTTCGATAACGAGCAGGCCGTTGTTGAGGCGCGCGCTTAGAACATCCATGCCATCTGCCAGCACGAAACTGCGCTGAAACTGCCGAGCAGCAATGCCGCGAAACAGGTAATCGGCATCAGTTCGCTCGCTTTGACAACCGCGGATCACCAATTGGTTGCCTTCAACCGTGACATCCAGATCGTCATCGCTAAAACCGGCCACAGCGAGGGTAATGCGCAGCTTGTCGCTCTCTGCCGGATCGGGTTTTCGCACCAATTCGATATTATAAGGTGGGTAGCCATCATTGGCGCGCGCAAGCTGACTGATCAGGCTCTCGCTGAGCTCAAAGCCCAGAAGCAGTGGGGTGGCGAAAGATTTTGTTGGGCGCATATTGGTCCTCGGCTCATCAGAATCAACCGTATTCTCGGATGGTCGCTCCCTATATGGGGATAGCCCAGGGCGCAGACAAGCGCCCAGAGAATAGCGAAGACCATGGCGAAGACAATCGCGCAGACAATCGCGAAGACCAGCATTTCAAAACACATGTCGTCTTGACAACAGGCTAGCGCGGCAGTCATCACAGGCAACCGCAGTTAAGGAATATCGGACCATGCAGAAAGCCAGAAAGATCATCATTGATACCGACCCCGGTCAGGACGACGCTTGCGCCATCATGCTGGCGCTGGGCAGTCCAGACGAGGTTGAGGTGCTGGGCCTTACCGTTGTGGCTGGCAATGTGCCGCTGTCGATGACCAGCCGCAATGCGCGCATTGTCTGTGAGCTGTCGGGCCGCGCAGACCTGCCGGTGTATGAAGGGGCACTCAAGCCTTTGCAAAGGCCGCAGGTGACGGCAGAGCACGTGCATGGCAAGACCGGCCTTGATGGAGCCGAGGTTGATGAGCCGGTCATGGCAGTGCAGGCGCAACATGCTGTGGATTTCATCATTGATACCATCCGCCGGGAAGAGCCGGGCACGGTCACACTCTGCACCCTTGGGCCGCAGACCAATATTGCGCTGGCGCTGCAAAAGGCACCCGATATCGCCCCGCGCATCAAGGAACTGGTGATGATGGGTGGCGGCTGCTTTGAGGGTGGCAACATTACGCCTGCTGCCGAGTTCAACATTTACGTGGACCCGCAGGCCTCCAAGATTGTGCTGGCCTCCGGCATTCCAATCGTCATGATGCCGCTGGATGTCACCCATCAGCTGATGACCACCAAAGCGCGGGTTGAGCGCATTGGGGCGATTGGCACGCGGGTTTCTGAGGTGGTGGTGCAATGGCTGCAATTTTTCGAGCGTTTCGACATTGAAAAATACGGCTCCGACGGTGGGCCGCTGCATGATCCAACCGTGATTGCCTACCTCATTCGGCCAGAGCTGTTTTCGGGCCGCAAATGTAACGTCGAGATTGAAACAGAATCTGAGCTGACCGTGGGTATGACGGTGGTTGACTGGTGGCATGTGACAGATCGCCCTGCCAATGCGACCTATATGCGCAACGTCGATGCCGACGGCTTCTTTGAATTGCTGACGGAGCGTCTGGCTCGACTGTGAGGACGCAGTGCGTGGTGGGCGGATAAATATCCTCTACCACGCACTTGCCTGTTTTCTTTTGCGGGCACCCGTGGCACAGAATGGAAATGACCATATCATCCGCTTTCACTACACCTGCCGATTGTGCCGCCGATTTTGCCCATGTCCGTGACTGGGTCTTTGATCTCGACAACACGCTTTATCCGCATCACATCAATCTGTTCAGCCAGATTGATCGCAATATGACAGCCTTCGTGGCGGATCTGCTTCAGCTTGCGCCCGAGGAGGCGCGGGCGGTGCAAAAGCGTTATTATCATGAGCATGGCACGACGCTTGCGGGCTTGATGCTGCATCACGGGGTCGATCCGGGTGAATTTTTGGCCAAGGCCCATGCGATCGATTATTCGTGGCTTGCGCCCGATGTGGATCTGGGTGAGGCGATCAAGGCTTTGCCGGGGCGCAAGTTCATCTTCACCAATGGCACCGTGCAACATGCGCAGGATGCTGCGCGTGCGCTCGGTATTCTCGATCATTTCGATGATATCTTTGATATTGTCGCGGCAGATTATCAGCCCAAGCCCGCGCCTCAGACCTACGATGCTTTTGCAGCTCTGCACCGCATTGCCGCGCGCGATGCTGTGATGTTTGAGGATCTGCCGCGCAATCTGCTGGCTCCCAAAGCGCTGGGCATGAAAACCGTGCTGCTGGTGCCCCAAGTGTCCGCTGATACTGTGTTGGAGCAATGGGAGCGGGTGGATGGCTCGGAAGATCAAAGTCATATTGATTATGTCACGGATGATTTGAAAGGCTTTTTGCGCGGCATTCTGTCGGCGTTTTAGTTATGGATTACAACATTACGTATTTGTAACGACCATTACCGATCGTTAAGTGGCGGCCATTTTGGCTTGTGGCTAAAGTCCTTTCATCAACGAGGAAAGGACATATCATGAATGTCACCAAGACAACCGCGTCGGCCCTTGCGGCAACACTTCTGGTCGGGGCCTCCTATGGCGCAGTTTTCGCCAAGGATGGCAAGCCGGGTGCAGACGGACGCGATGGTGCGGGGCATCACGAGCGGATGATGGAGGCCTGCGGGCCGCGTCCTATGATGATGCATGGTCGTGCCGGAATGTTCATTTACGCGCTCCAGCAGTTTGATACCAATAAGGATGGCAAGATCTCAAAAGAGGAAGCCAAGGCTGCCGAAGACAAGCTGTTTGCTGCCATTGATACCAACAAGGATGGCGTGATCACGCCGGGCGAGTTGAAGAAATTCCATGAAGCGCGGATGGAGGCATGGAAGGCCGCCTGGAAGGCTGAAATGTCCAAGCCACCGGCGACGGATGAAAAAGCAAAAGGCGCGGACGATGCCAGTGCCAAGGCTGATGACGCCATGGGCGGCCCGATGGATGACCAGATGGATGGGTGCGCACCGCGTGGTCCCGATCAGCACAGGTCAGGCCACCATAAGCACGGCATGCGGGATGGCTGGCATAAGCATCAAGCCATGATGGGCAAGATGATGGGGCCGATGTGGTTGATGTCGCGCATTGATACCGATGAGAATGGCCAGATCAGCAAGGCCGAGGCTGATGCGGCACTGGATAAGCTGTTCACCAAATTGGATACCAACAAGGACGGCTTTATCTCTGCCGATGACTTTCCAGCGGCACCGCCGCTGGTACCATAAAGTCTCAACGTCAGGAGGCTGAAACGACAGGGCCGTGTGTTTTGTAAAACACACGGCCCTATGGTCTACAGCACTTTAAATCTGCTGCATAATTTTCTCCTTAAATCGATTCCGATTTCAGGAATTATGCAGTCGTGCGGCTCAGAATTCTTCCCAGTCATTTTGAGAGGCACTTGCCACCGCTGGTGCTGCGCTGGCCTTCGGTGCCGGGCGGGCCGCTACGCTGCGGGCAGGGGCGGGAGCCGGTCTTGAGGGTGCGTTTGCAGGCGTGGCTTGCCTTGCCATGGGTGGGGCCTGTCTCGGTGCGGGCGTGGCCTGTCTTGGCGTAGATGCCGGCCCGGCCGGAGCGGCCACAGTGACATTGTCTCCGGTTCGAAATTTCATAATGAGTTCCGACAAGCGAAGACTATCCTGGGCGAGGCTTGCTCCTGCCGCGTTCATTTCTTCCACCATTGCGGCGTTCTGCTGGGTCGCATGATCCATGTGGTTGACCGCGGTGTTGACCTCGGTCAGGCCCGATGCCTGTTCCTGTGCGGCGGTGGCAATCGCATCCATATGCTGGTTCATGTCTTCCACGGCCTTGGATATGGTCGCCAGGCCGACGCCCGTATCATTGACCAGCTTGACACCTTCGCCCACAGCCGCCTCAGAATTGCCGATCAGGGTTTTGATTTCCTTGGCGGCATTGGCCGAGCGCTGGGCCAGTTCACGCACTTCCTGCGCAACCACGGCAAAGCCTTTCCCTGCTTCACCAGCGCGGGCGGCTTCAACACCGGCATTCAAGGCCAGAAGATTGGTCTGGAAGGCGATTTCATCAATCACGCTGATAATCTGGGTAATCTTGCTGGATGCTTCCTCAATGCGCTCCATGGCGGAAACGGCATTGCTGACCACATTGGCAGAATTTGCAGCATGTTGGCGGGCATCGCGCACCAGATCGCGGGCGTCATTTGTTCTTTGCGATGTGGCCTTCACATTGGCGGTAATCTGTTCCAGAGCTGCGGCCGTTTCTTCGAGGGCTGCCGCCTGTTGTTCGGTGCGCTTTGCGAGCGTGTCAGAGGCTTGCGAAATTTCACCACTGCCATTGGTCACCCCCTTGCCAACCTGACCAACGGCGATGAGAGCGGAGCGAAGCTGATTGACCGACGCATTGAAATCGTGACGCAATGGCTCAAATTGATCGGCAAATTTCTGATCAATTTCACACATCAGATCGCAGGCGGCCAGACGCTTCAAACCTGATGCCAGAGCGCCCGTTGCTTCGTTCAGACGGCGTTCCGCGTCGGCCTCGGCTTTGCGTTGAACTTCTTCTCTTTCCTTTTCAGCATTGATGCGATTCTTCTCTGCGTCAGCCTCAAGCTGCAATTTTGCAACGCTGGCCTGGCGCATGATTTCCACGGCACCTGCCATTTCACCAATTTCGTCGTGGCGATTGGCATCCGGCACGGTCACATCAAGCTTTCCATCGGAAATTTGCAACATCACGCGGACCATGCGGGTAATGGGTTTCGACACACCCATGATGATCCAGATGGTCAAAAGGGTCATCAGCACGATACCGGCAATAATCAGGCCAATGGTAATGTAAGACGACGTGTTATAGGCGTTTTGCGCCGCTGATCCCGATGCATCCGCACCCTTGTCATTTGCCTTGATGATTTCACCAAGGGCGCCGAAAGCAGCAACCAGCGGATCGCGGGCCGGTGCAATGGCGGCCACGGCAGCAGGCATGTCCTTGGCAGAAACCGCTGCCATGATGGCCTTTTGGGCGACGAGATAGGTTGCCCATTTTGCTTCAAAATCGGCCCACAGCTTTTTCTCGTTGTCGTTCAGCAGCGTGGCACGGAATGCCTCATAGGATTTGGGGATGGATGCATTCATTTCTACGAATTCGTCATCCAGACCTTTGATTTCAGCCGGGTCGACAGCAATGGTCTTGCGGATTGTCGTGGTGTGATAGCGCAACATGGTGAACTGAATGGCATCCAGCTTTGCCATGCGCGGCATCCACACTTGCCGTGTGTCTGACGCAGCCGAATAGACCACCGAGATTTGACTGTAGCTGATAAGACCAAGCGTGATAATCAGAGCAAGCGCCGCGCCAGCCATGATCATGAGGCGAGTCGAAATTTTTAAGGTCATAGCAATCATCCTGAAGTGAATCGCTGAGCACAATCTGAGATATTTATTTGTTTATGCGATATTATGAATTAATTATAAGTTAAGGTTGTGGTGCGTTGAGGTTGCTACCCGGTTTCCATTTGATGTGATGGAGGCGCTCATTGCTTGATTGTATCAGCAAATCGGTTTCGGCATTCTGTAGAAGATTTAGGGTGTTGCCGCTAAATCATGTGCCGCATCGGGCGCACAGCGCTCATGGCAATCATGTGTATTTTTGTGAGATAAATTGCTGAGGAAGAGAACATATGGTGCCGCTTGCAGGAAGCGTTTCCTGAAATCACAGGCGTTGCGTACCAAGGGTCCTACAGTTGGGTAATGAAACACGATGTCTCACCTTGATGTGCAAGTTCTATACGAGCAGACAGCATGTAGCAATATGCGAGTCTTGTGACTGAGGTGTAGCGCATAAGTAGGGTCTGAGTTGTACAGGAAGGTGGCGCAGGAGGGAGCGCCCACCATCACTTAAAAGCCTTAGAAACCGGGCTTTCGGGATGGCTAGGGGGGCACGATGTCCCCCTTTTATGTCTTCGCAGTATAGGCATAGCGACAGGTGGCAACAACCAACCTGCGGGCACAGCGGCAAATCGCGAAGGTATGAGGGAACGAGAGTGTCAGAATGGTTGTGGGGTGAAAACGTCGCGAACATATAAAGCGCTAGCGCCATGAGGTTACTCATGACCAAGTCTAATACCATCCGCCCCCATTTCGATGTGGGTATCATGCAGGCGCAGAGCTTTTGACAATATGCTGGGCTAGGTCAGCTCGTTGCTAACTATGCGCATCATGAAAGGTGACGGACGACGATAGCGTATCTCAAGCTCCGAAGGTACTGATTGTCCTGACTAGAAAAATCAACTATAAGGAGAACTATGTCGCTGCGGAAAACCGACGAATCTACTATGAAACACAGATATATCTGCAAAATGACGGGTGAATTCCCGGCTGTAAATGGCGCTAGAAGTCCCGTTATATTTTCTGAGAATGTCGGCCATTGAAGGCCGTCCAGTGGCGTCGATGAACGACTTGCACATTCTGTAGTTTTCCATCGGATTTAAAGACGCGTACAAGGATTTTGTGTGAGATCCGTATCGTTCTAACCACAGTTCGTATCGCAGTTGCCCCATACCAATTGTGGTGCGACGCCTCGTCTTTCCGACCATTATACTGACGATAAGTATCAAGTACTCCATCGCCCTGAAGCTTCGTGGCCTAAATCGGCGCTCGGTCATGATTATACATATTGCTACAAGGTCAATGTCTTTCTTGTCATTTTCCGCTGCGATCCGAAGGTAAAGGTCTTTACTTCTCATTGATCAGCTCTGGTTCGTAAATCACATCAAGCTCTGGGATGTAATCAGGGTCGGTCATCCAATAGCTAATTGCGGCACCACCCAGAGCAACGAAGACGATGTAAATCAATACATCAAAAATAATGAAGTCGACAATTGCGAAAAGCAATCCGCTGCTTCCTACTCTGGCAATAGTTTCAGTTCCCCAAGTGTAGGAATACGAAACGATACGAGCAATTAGTATAATGTAAAGTGAATATATCAGTGCAAGCCAAGGGAATGATCCGCTCTTTTCTACAAAAGAAATTCTCCTCACATTGTATAATGAAAACGATATTAATATGCATTTTAATGAAACCAGAAACCACATAAATTCTGAGAATTCATTTTTAGTCAGTATGTATGCTGAAAATATACCGGCAATAGCTGGATTAAATACAGTAGAGAATACCATCGAGAACACAGAGACCGATATTATCTTTTTCCGAAGTTTCCGCTTCTCCGCGAGTGTCTGGCTCGCCCCAATGTATAGGTCGTCTTCATTGAAGTAGTATGAGTAAAGGCTGTCCGCATGTCCAAGCGGAAAGAACATGAAGTATATGGGCGTGTAGGCAATATGCATATAGCGGCGTATCAATGTAGATATTTCAAATACTAAGTATACCGTGAATATAGGTGCAACGGATAGCTTGTATCCCCATATGGCATTTATCATTTCCATCAATTTGTGTGCCCCGTGATATTGTAATTCGAACCTTGGGATAATCTAAAAAACAGTTTTGAATGCTCTGACTATCTTCAGGCGCTTGTATCGATCGTCTAAAGACACTGTTGGCACGCAAGCGATTTGGATTTCGCTGGGCAATCCGTTCACGTATTTATCCAAGCTGTAGCTCAACGCTGCGTAGGTGTCGGCGTCTAGTCCTTTGGGCGCGTAAAAGCGTACTGTTTTCCCAATCTCAGGCAGATAGGCGCTGCCGTTGCCTGAGTTAGCGTTGTACGCCCCTACGCTGACCACCATGAGCGTTTCGTCTGTCAAGAAATCCGCGTTGACATACGCTTTTGTATCTTGGTCGAGCCGCAATAAGGATGCCTTGTTTTTTCTGATGTCCAGAGTATTTGCGCCTTCGCCAATCACTGTATGGGCGCGCCTCATGGAGGGTTCAATTTTATCGATAAGGGCCTCACGGTCGCCGGATGGAAGTCTGCCTAAAGCGTCCTGCTCTCCCTTTAGAAGGTCAACGGTCAGGCCGCAGACCTGTTTGATACTGGTGGTTATCAAACTGTTCAGCGTCTGACTGACCGAGCCTACAATGTAGCTGCCTAAAATTGATGTAAGGAAGAGGTTATTTGGTTCTGTGAGTTGTACCCAGACTTCTTGGATAAAGGAGCCTTGGCGCGGTGGGATAAGAAATATCCGCACCTCAGGGGAGAGTTCACCTCGTGACTTGATCTTGCCGGTCGCTGCGTAGTGGCCTATCAGCGTGAGTGTCCATGTCATCCCTTCCAGTGAGGTTGCCCCGTTGTGAGCAGGTAATTGGCCTCCAGTCGCAACTCCGCCGTCGTACACCAGCTCGTATTTCAGTGTTTCCATTCGCCAATCTCCCCAGCCCACGGCATGGTTGTAAATTACAAGCGCTCTGTCAATGGATCGCTGCATTGGCTAACGCATTAAAAGTGCTGATAATTGGCAAATTTTTACGAGGGGGTATTTAAGACCCTTCGTGCCTCCCATCCCCCCGTAGGGCAGGCGAATCGCATATGGAACTGCATGTTTTGCGCGATATTGTTGTTGCCAGCAGCCCACTTTTGGATTCTTGAGATGATCCACCCGTTATGGAGAAGATCACGGATTGGAACGGTTTATCGAGT
>NZ_SSOA01000016.1 GCF_004801395.1 Gillisella terrae | reverse complement strand
CAATCTGGTGTTCTCATATCAAAACGTGACCGTCATTGTCTTCTATCAGCGAAAGCATCTCTGCTCCCACCAACGCAAAACCGCCGTCCACGTTTCTCTTTCTTCTCATCTTCAATTGTCAAAGAACTGACGGTCAAAACCGTCAAAAAATCACCTCAACCAAACCGCAAAGCTCGGTCGTCTAACTCTAAAAGCTATCCAGATGATTTCAATAGAGCGAAATCAACACTTCCTCAGAAGCGCCGCCTCGTTCGGTGAGGCGGGTTCTAGGACCAACAAACAAATATGTCAAACGGATTTTTTCCCAAAATCCCACTTTCTCGCCAATTAATTGATCGTACACGATATTTGTTGATTTCGTTCAGTTTAATGCCTCAACGCAAGACCAGAGACGTCTCGGTGCGCCTTTTTCACAGCTTGATGGGAGATGGTCGCGCTCGTGATTACTCGACTGCGATTGTATGATCGACATCGATTGGCCCATTGGTTTTCAACAGCAACAGGGCGGGCATAACCGCGAGGGACATAATCATCAGCAATTTAAAATCATCGATGTAGGCGATGATGGCCGCCTGCTGTTCGATGACTTGCTCCAGACTGGCGCGCCCAACCGGCGTCCAAGGGCTAAGGCCCGCAGCAGCAGTCGCATGAAAGGCGTGATTGAACGGCGTGACATAGTTTGCCAGCATGGAATGATTTATCTGCTCGTTGCGCACCAGCAGGGCTGAGACAACGGCAATACCGACACTGGAGCCGATATTACGCGACAGATTGTAAATCCCGGTGCCATCGCCCCGCATTTCAGCCGGTAGGGTGGAAAAAGCCACCGTGGTCAGCGGCACGAACAAAAAGCCAAGACCTGCCCCCTGAATAAAGCCAACATAGATAATCGTCCATTGGGAGATATCCGAGGTCCAGCCAGTCATATCATACATGGCCCATGCGGTGATGCCCAAACCAAGGCCCAGCAGAATGCGGGTATCGACCCGGCCAATCAACCGTCCAACAACGAACATACATACCATTGTCCCCAATCCACGCGGCCCCATGACAATGCCGGCCGTCACCACGGGGTAATTCATCAGCGATTGCAGGTAGGGCGTCATCAACGCGAGAGAGGCCAGATAGGTAACGCCGACCACGAAGATGAACATGAAACAGACGGCGAAATTGCGATCCAGAAACAGTTTTGGATTTATGAAGGGGCGATCCGATGTGAACATATGCACCAGCAGCATATAAAAAGCTGTGCCACACACCAGCGCCTCGATGATGATTTCGCCCGAGGAAAACCAGTCCAATTGCTCGCCGCGATCCAAAAACAGTTGCAGGGCGGCGATTGAGATGCTGGCCAGTCCAAATCCAAACCAGTCCAGCCGGGCTTGCTTGTCCACGGAGGTCTCTGTGACAAAAATGGTGATGCCGATAAAGGCCAGGATTCCGATCGGTACGTTAATATAGAACACCCAACGCCAGCTGAGATGATCCGTCAGCCAACCGCCCATCACTGGGCCCAAAACCGGGCCAACCATCACCGATACCCCGAAGAGGGCCATGGCCGAACCGCGCTCTTCGAGCGAGTAGATATCCAGCAGGATGCCTTGAGACAGAGGCACGAGAGCCGCACCGAAAAGCCCTTGCATCAGGCGAAAACCAACGATCTGCCCAAGAGACTGCGCCAATCCGCACAGCACCGATGCCAGCACGAAGCCGCTGATGGCCACCAACAGCATGCGTTTGCGCCCAAACCGGGAAGCGAGAAAACCCGACGGCGGTGTCATGATGGCCGCGGCCACAATATAGGATGTCAGCACCCAATTGATCTGATCGGAGCTTGCCGAGACACTGCCCTGAATATAGGGCAGCGCCACATTGGCGATGGTGGTATCCAGCGCCTGCATGATCACCGCCAGAATAACGCAGGCGGTAATGGCACCACGATTGGCGATATGCGGTTGATCCTGCGTGCGCGAGGTCATTTGCTGCTCTCATTCACTGCGGGAGCCCGATCAGCAGCAGCAGACTTACTCGCAAACAAGCCGTTCATGAAATCTGGCAGACCGCGCGCGTGACCGGTGTCAATCGAGACCTCGGTGCTCATGCCAACCCGCAGCGGCGGCTTATTGGCCGTATCGACAATGGACACCCGCATGGGGATGCGTTGCACCACCTTGACCCAGTTTCCAGACGTGTTCTGAGCCGGCAACAGCGAGAAGCTGGAGGATGACGCGGGGCTGATGCTCTCTACTTTGCCATGCCACACCGTGCCGGGATAGGTGTCCACCGTGATGGTGACATCCTGACCGGGGCGCACATAGGTCAGCTCTGTTTCCTTGGGGTTGGTATCAATCCACATATGATCATTGGATACCAGCTCGAATGCTGCCTGCGAGGCTGTCATATAGCTGCCAACCTGCAAGCTGCTGACCTGCGTGACAATACCGTTGAAGGGAGCCCGCACAGTTGCGTGGTCCAGCTGCCTTTGGGCATCGTCCAGCGCGGCCTTGGCCTCCTGATAAACGGGATAGCTTTCCACGGGCGCATCGGCCTTGCCTCCCAATTGGGCCAGCGCTACGCTGACGGCGGCTTTGGCGACGTCGACTTTTTCTCGCGCTGCAAGCAGAGCATGTTGGGCGTCATCAAGATTGGCTTGCGTGGATGCCGAGGTGTTTTGCAAGCGCTGCTGGCGATCTAGATTGGTCTGATAATAGGGTAAATCGGCTTGAGCCTGACCCAGCTCGACCAGGCTCTGCTGATAACTGGCCTGAAGGTTGAGTATCTGATCTCGGGCCGCACCCAGCTTGGCCTTGTCACCATCCACTGCAATCTGAAACGAGCGTGGGTCCAGCGTGAACAGCACTTGACCAGCCTTGACCGCCTCGCCCTCATGCACATCAATCGACTTGACGAGGCCAGAAACATCGGTAGTCACCCCAACAATATTGGCACCGATATACGCATTATCCGTCGTCATCACCTGCCCGCCCGTGAAATAGGCGTATCCGCCGATGACAAGCGCCACGGGCACCAGCGCAAACAAGAGAAGACGGGTGCGGGCCGGACGGGAAAGTTTTGATTTCACAGGGGCGGCGGCCGGTTGTGGTTTTTCTGGATGCTCCTGTTTGAGTTCACCAAGAGTGTTGTCATTGCCGGTGCGAAGGGAAAGGTTATCAGACATGTTATTCGCAAGCCGAAGATCGGCAGGCCCCTAGAAGATTAACTTTCATTGTGTTCAAGATGTCAAACAGGCGCTGGCGGTCATCATCCGACACGCCCTCCAGCGCTTCAGCGCGGGTCGCATCGCCAAGCGCGCGGATTTCGCTCAGCAGCGGGCGCGACACATCGGTAAGATAGAGCCGCTTGACCCGCCGGTCGTTGGAATCCGCCCGGCGCTCGATCAACTCACGTTCGCAGAGCTTATCAACCACCCGTGCCAAGGTGATTGGCTCTATTTCCAGCAACTCAGCCAGACTGACCTGATTGGTGCCCTCGCAGCGCGCCAGATATGCCAGCGTTTGCCATTGGGTGCGGGTCAAACCGATGTCCTTGGCATGCTGCTCGAACCGCTTGCGCAAAAGCCGCGCAACGTCATGCAGCAAAAAGCCAAGGGTTGGGTTGAGCTCCACGGGTTTTACCTCGATCATAAGCGCCAATATAATTAGTATCCTTATTATAGCTTGGCTTATAACCGTCAAATCATAGGTTCGTGATAAGCGCCAATCTCAACCATGAGCAACGCCCTTCATCTCGCCTCTTCAGCACAGGTTCACGGCCTCAATGGCTTGACAGATTGGCGACAGGACACACTTACTGACGAGATAAGGGAGAATGAAAATGACCAAACGCATCGTCTTTACGGGCGGCACAGGCAAAGCTGGCCGTCATGCTGTTCCTCATCTTCTGGGCAAGGGCTATTCCATCCTCAATGTCGATCTGAAGCCGCTTGATCTGCCCGGCGTCAACACGCTGATCACCGACATTACCGACAGCGGTCAGGTCTTCAATGCATTCACCACCCACTTTGGGTTTGACGGCTATAACGATGGAGCACCGCCATCTGCACCAGACGCCATTGTGCATTTTGCCGCCATTCCCCGGGTGATGATCGAGCCTGACAATAAGACGTTCTCGGCCAATGTGGTTGGAACTTACAATGTCATTGAAGCGGCCATGAAACTGGGTGTGCGCAAGGTCATTATTGCATCGAGCGAAACCACCTATGGCGTCTGCTTTGCGGAAGGCGACAAGGATTTCCATTCGTTTCCGCTTGAAGAGGACTATGATAGCGACCCGATGGACAGCTATGGTCTGTCAAAAGTCGTGAATGAGAAAACAGCCCGCGCCTTTGCCATGCGCTATAGTGCCGATATCTATGCCCTGCGCATCGGCAATGTGATTGAGCCGCATGAATACGCCAATTTTCCCAGCTATCTCGACAATCCAATGTCGCGAAAGCGAAACGCCTGGAGCTATATCGACGCGAGAGACCTCGGCGAGATCGTGCATCTGTGCATCGAGAAAGACGGCCTTGGCTATCAGGTGTTTAACGCCGTCAATGATACGATTACCGCTGATCTGCCGACTTCGGAATTTCTCGCCAAATACTGCCCCGATACGCCCGTGACGCGCCCGATGGGGGCTGATGATGCCCCTATTTCCAACCGAAAGGCTCGTGAAGTGTTGGGCTTCAAGGAAGCGCACCCCTGGAAGGCCTATGTCAAGCGGTGACGATGGATGTGGCCGGGGCGGCACGTCGCCCCGGCCCGCTTGCCTTCACTCGCTTGTCTTGACCCGCTTGCCTTGACCCATTCGACTTGGCCAATTGGGCTAAAATGACGCGATTGGTGATTTTCTTGCGATTGCCGGTGAAATGCCATATATAATGTACGTCAGATATGGCATAGTTTATGACAAACTAGCACGAGGCGATCAATATGAGCTCTGTACAACACATGCCCGTTCAGACGCCCGTTCAGGCCGAGCCGCTTGTGCTGTCTTACATGGGCAAAGGCGGCAAGATTGCTGTTGAGGCCGTGGCCAATGATTTTGGCATGTCCAAAGGGCAATTGGCCGACACAGCCGGACTGTCGCGCGAAACCGTCTATCGCGCTGCCCGTAGCAATACGGCACGCACGCAAGGGCGGCTGCTGGAAATGCTGGAAATCATCAGCCGGGTTGCCGATTGGGCTGGCGGCAAGGAACAAGCCATGGCCTGGTATCGCGCCCAGCCCCTGCCCGCTTTTGGCGGAAGAACAGCAGAAGCGCTGGTGAAAGATGGCAAGGCCTCTGCCGTCAGAGACTATCTCGACCATATGGCACTTGGTGGTTTCGCTTGAGGTTCAAAGGCACCTGTTATCGCGCCCATGATCCGAGATGGTCTTTCAAGCCGCTTTCAGGAGAAGGAGCCGCCATTCGCGGTGCGCGTTTTAACCCCAAAGGCGTGCCAGCCCTCTATCTGGCTCTCAGCATTATGACTGCCATCAAGGAAGCCAATCAAGGTTTTGCCCATCGTATCGACCCTTGTGTGCTATGCTCCTATGAGATCGATTGCGAGGATATTGCCGATCTGACCTCACCGGAGGGGCGAAATGACCATGCCGTTACCCTGGACGAGTTGAGCTGCCCTTGGGCAATGGCGCTTGCAGGGGGTACACGGCCCGCCTCATGGGGGATTTTTGACCGGCTGCGGACGCGCAATATCTCGGGTATTCTTGTCCCAAGCTTTGCGCCGGGGGCGGAACATGACGATATAAATCTTGTGCTCTGGCATTGGGGAGAAGATTTGCCGCATCAGGTCAGGGTGCATGACCCAAGCGGGCGTTTGCCGAAGGATCAGCTGTCCTGGGGATAAGAACTCTGGTTTGGTCAGGTTGAACCGGGCACATTCTCATCCGAAACCGCCATCAATATTCTCACCCAGGAGCGGATGCCTTTGTGAAAAGAGGTGAGATTGTATTTTTCATTGGGAGAATGCACACAATCGTCATCCAGCGAAAAGCCCACAAGAAGAGATTCCATACCGAGCATGGTCTGGAAATCGCCAACAATCGGGATGGAGCCGCCGCCGCCGACAACGATTGCCGGTTTTGGCCATTCTTGTGACAATGCTGCCTTTGCTTTTGCAAGCAACGGTGAATCATAAGCAAGCTGAATGGCGGGCGATGCGCCCTCAGCTTGGAACTCAACGCTGCAATCCACCGGAAGCTTTGAGGTGACAAAGCTGCGAAAACTGTCGCGGATTTTCTGTGGGTCCTGACGGCCCACAAGGCGAAAGGACACTTTCGCCATGGCTTCTGCGGCAATCACCGTCTTGAACCCCTTACCGGTATAGCCGCCGGACATGCCGTTGATTTCGGCTGTTGGCCGCGCCCAGAGCAGCTCCAGAATTGAGCGGCCCTTTTCGCCAGAAGGGGTGGATAGGCCAATGTCTGAGAGAAAGGACGATTGCGATTTTTCCAGCTCATCCCAAACCGCCTTGATGTCGCTGGGCGTTTCATCAACACCATCGTAAAAACCGGGCAAGGTGACCGCTCCGGTTTCATCATGCAAGCCCGCCATGATGTCGCTCAGGACATGCAGCGGATTGGCTGCAACACCGCCATAGCCACCGGAATGAAGATCACGGCTGGCGGCCTTGATGGTGATTTCCTCACCCACCAGACCCCGAAGGCTTGCGCAAATCGCTGGCGTTTGCGCATCCCACATGCCGGTATCGCACACCATGGCAAAATCTGCCGTCAACTCCTGCCGGTTAGCCTCCAGAAAAGGTCGGAGCGAGGGAGAGCCCGATTCTTCCTCACCTTCAAACAGTATGGTGATGCGCACCGGCAAGCCGCCCTTTGTCTCTTTCAAGGCCCGCACGGCCTCGGTGAAGGTCAGCAACTGCCCCTTATCATCGGAGGTGCCACGTCCGGTGATGATTTTCTCTCCGTTTTCTGCTTCGCGAATGGCTGGCTCAAACGGATCATGGCTCCACAAAGCCAGTGGATCCACCGGCTGCACATCATAGTGACCGTAAAACAGCACATGCGGGCAATCGGGACTGTGGCCCGGATGATGCGCCACCACCATTGGATGGCCCGTGGTATCACGCACCGATGCATCAAAACCAAATCCAGCCAGGTAATGAGCCAGAAACTCCGCCGCCTTCCGACAAGGCTCCTGATAGGCCGGATCGGTCGAGATCGACGGAATGCGCACCAGCTCAAACAGCGTTTCCAAACTGGAGGGCAAATTGGCATCAACACGGGCAAGGATGGTTTCAATATCAGTCATCACGCGGCTTTCCATCGCTGAAACGTTGAACAAATCACTCGGTTCGCGCCGCCGCAATCGCGGCCTGCAAATCGCTCCAGAGTGCTTCCGTGCCCTCCAATCCGACATGCAAACGCACAGACAGCGGATCAACACCAAAAGCGGCGGCAAAGCTTGGCGGTGCCTTTTGGTTGGCCACAACATTACCCGGGACAATCAGGCTCTCATGGCCGCCCCAGCTCACGCCCAGTTTGAACAGCGCCAGATGATCGCAGAAGGTGCGAATAGTGATCTGGTCTTTGAAAATGAAGGAGAACAGCCCAGAAGTGCCATGCAATCCAGGCGGTAGGCCGTTGTTGAGGGCCGGATGGCAGACCTTCTCGACGATATCCAGTGCCTGCAGGCGATGGGCAATCTCCAGCGCTGATGCCTCATGCGCTTTCATGCGAATTGGCAGTGTGCGCAGCCCCCGCACCAATAACCATGCATCAAAGGGCGAGAGCTTGCCACCGAGATAGGGCAATGTTTCGTTGCGAATGCGCTCGATCAACGCTTTGGGTCCGGCAACCACACCGGCAACAACATCGCTGTGTCCGCCCAGATATTTTGAGGCGGAATGCAGCACGAGATCGACGCCCAAAGTCAAAGGCCGCTGAAAAACCGGCGTCGCCCAACTGTTATCGATGACGGACAAAACACCGTGGTGCCTTGCCAGCGCCGCCAAGGCCCCCACATCATGGGCATCCATCACCCAGCTTGTCGGGCTTTCGAGATAGAGAAGCTTTGCTCCGGGAAGCGCTTTGGCAACGGCATCCTCATCACGCCCATCAACGTAAATCACCTCAACGCGCATGCGCTTCAACAGCGTTTCAAAAAACCGAAAGGCATCCGGATAAAGGTGGCGCACCGCGACAATGCGATCCCCCGGCTCAACAAAGCTCAATACCGTGGACGAAATCGCGGCCATGCCGCTGGCAAAAGCAAGCGCATCATCCGCACCTTCCAACCTTGCCAGCATGTCTTCAAACACCCGCACCGTAGGGTTCAATCCACGGGAATAGACGGGACGCTGCTTTTCTCCGCGATAGGTGGCGACCATTTCATCGTAATCGCTGAAGGTGAAAAGAGAGGTTTGCACAATGGGTGGCACCACCGCATCATATGCGTTGCTCTCATCATGAGCTGTGATCAAGGAAGCCCTTTGCAGATTATCAAAAGCGTCACTCATTTGGACATTTCCTTGATGTCTTCTTCGACAATGGCCAGAATTTTCAGGGTTTCGTTGCGGGCCGCCGCGCTATCCTGATCGGCAATCGCGCAAAACAGCGTGCGGTGATAGGGAAAGGAACGGCGGGCAAAATCCGGCCGATCAAAAGGCTTGTCCCAAAACCGTTCAAACGCCTCGCGCATCTGCGCGAGGATTTGACCAAATAATGGATTATGGGTGGCATCGTAAATCGCCACATGAAAGGCGAGATCTTCCTTACCCGATGTGCCTTTGGCAAGATGCACCCGCTCCATCGCATCGAGCTTTTGCTCAATCAGTTTGAGATCATCCTCGGTTCTGCGCAAGGCCGCCCATGCTCCGGCCTCCACTTCAATGCCGCGGCGCACCTCCAGCGTTTGCAGCAGCGCATCGCGCAGATTATCGGTCTCGACCCGAAGCGGCATGTGGACCGTGGAAGCATTGATCTGTTGTAGCAGATAGGTGCCACTGCCTTTTTTGGTTTCCACCACACCCAGCGCCTGAAACCGCCCGAGAACCTCGCGCACGGTGGAGCGTCCCACGCCAAGGGCATTCATCAGTTCGCGCTCGGTTGGCAAACGGTCCCCACGCTTGAGACCCGCTTTGTCGATATAGCCAACCATAGCAGTGCTGACCTGTTGAACGCGATCCAATGGCGGCAGTTCCACAAGATGCGGGGACTGCCTATGGGTCTTTTCAAGGGGTGTGGTGTCAGGCTGCATGGCCTTGGGAGGGCTTGTCATTCAGAATTCTTCCTTTTGTCGACCGCTTGACAATTGGTCTGACATCTTAGCAGTATGCCACCCGGCGGCAAAGTCAAGACGACCTCAACGGCGCGGACGAAAGCCGAGAATGAGAACGACGGAATTTTCATCTTCGCGGAAAAGATGAAAAACAAAAACAACACGTTATCCGCATCATAAAAATGAGGGTGCCGCCAAGGCGCGAACAGATAAACTGGGGATTAAAGGTATGAAATTTCGTCTTTTAGGCGGAGCCGTTGCCGTGTCGGTTGCTGCTTTGCTCACGTATCCGGCCTTTGCTTTTGAAGGTAAAAACCTGACGGCACCGGATTGCAGCTATGGCGGCAAAATCAAATCCATCGTCGCCACTGACGAGCACACTGTGACATTTTCCATGTGCTCGCCAGATCCGGCTTTCAAGGCCAAGGCCGCCTTTGTGCCCTTTGGCATTCAGCCCGCCAAGCACATCGAAGAATTGGGCCCGACCAAAAAGCTGTTGGACAACCCCATTGGCACCGGCCCTTTCAAGCTGGAAAGCTGGAACCGTGGCGACTCCATCACCATGGTGCGCAATGACGCTTACTGGGGCGACAAGCCCGCCTTCGACAAGCTGGTGTTCCGCTGGAACCAGTCCGGTGCAGGCCGCCTGAATGAGTTGCGCGCTGGCACCGTAGACGAAATCACCAACATCAGCCCCGACGATTTTGACAGCGTCAAAAACGATCCCGATCTGCAATTCTTGCCGCAGCCTGCTCCGAATATCCTCTATCTCGGCATGGTCAACACGGTAAAACCTTTTGACAACGAGAAGGTGCGCCAGGCCATTGCCATGGGTATCGACCGGCAGCGGATTGTTGACAATTTCTACCCGCAAGGCTCGATTGTCGCCTCGCATTTCACCCCCTGCTCGCTGCCCAATGGCTGTGCGGGCAAGGATTGGTACAGTTTTGATGCCAGTGCTGCCAAGAAATTATTGGCGGATGCGGGTTTTCCAAACGGCTTCAAAACCAAGATTTATTATCGCGATGTTTTCCGCTCATACCTGCCGGAACCCAGCGTGGTTGCGGTTGAGTTCCAGACCCAGTTGAAGAAAAATCTTGGTATTGACGCCGAGGTGGTTCCGATGGAATCCGGCAAGTTTATTGACGAGTCCAGCGCAGGGCGCCTCGACGGCTTCTACCTGCTGGGCTGGGGTGCTGACTATCCGCATATCACCAATTTCCTCGACTATCACTTTGGCAAAACATCAAAGATGTTCGGCACCACCTTCCCCGATATTACCAAGGGATTGACTGAAGGCGGAACCATTGCCGATGTCAAAAAGGCCGAGCCGATTTATGCGGCCGTCAACGATGCCATTCGCCAGCACGTGCCCATGGTGCCAATCGCGCATGGTGCTGCCGCTTTTGCCGCCCGTGCAACCTTGAAGAACGCATCTGTGCGCCCCTTTGGCTCACCCTTGTTGCAGGATGAAATTCCCGGCAAAGACACGCTGGTATTTATGCAAAACGCCGAGCCAATCAGCCTCTACTGCGGCGATGAAACCGACGGCGAAACGCTGAACGCCTGCACACCCATCACCGAAACGCTTCTCAACTATGCCAAGGACAGCGGCGACATCACCCCAGGCCTTGCCACCAGCTGTGATGCCAATGACGATTCCACCGTCTGGACCTGCCATTTGCGCAAAGGTGTGAAATTCACCGACGGATCGGATTTCAATGCCAATGATGTGGTGGTCTCTTGGGCTGCGGGTCTGGATGCGTCAAATCCTGCCCATGTCGGCAATACTGGCTCGTTCGATTACTTCTCATCCCTCTGGGGTGGGCTGATGAACGTCAAGAAGAAGTAACTCCATCGCGGACACATCCGGCTGGGCACGTTTGCCCGGCCGTTTATAGCGCAACCCGACCGACAGGATTGGCGGGATTGGCTATAACATATTCTATTTATTGCATGATCTATTTTGCAGCCGGTGCTGGCCCGATAGCTTATGCAATGAAATCCGGTGATAGGACCTGCGATGCTCGGATACGCATTCAAACGTTTACTGATATCGATTCCCGTTATTTTCGGCATTCTGATTGTGACATTCGCACTCGCCCGGCTCATTCCAGGTGATCCGTGCAAGGCAATGCTCGGCGAAAAAGCCAATGCCGCAACCTGTGCTGCGTTCATAACGCGCTACGGCTTCGACAAGCCTTTGCCAGCACAGTTTTTCATTTATGTCACCGACATGCTGCACGGCAATTTCGGCATATCCATCCGCTCTTCACGGCCTGTCACTCAGATCATTGTTGAGCGTTTGCCAATGACCGTCGAGCTTGCGGTGCTGGCGCTGATTGTTGCCACCATCACAGGTGTTGGCCTTGGCGTCATTGCCGCCCGTCGTCATAATTCTGCGGCCGATGTTGGCACCATGGTCGTCGCCAATGCCGGTATCTCCATGCCGGTGTTCTGGCTAGGCCTGATGCTGGCTTATCTGTTTGGGGTTATGCTGCGCGGCACGCCTTTCTGGCTTCCACCATCGGGGCGGCTTTCGGCCGGGGTCAATTCCATTCCCTTCTATGAAGTATGGCACTGGCAATTGGCAGCGGACAGCAGTTGGAGCAGAATCCTCGAGTTTTTCTCCAATTTCTACATCCTCAACGCCTTGGTGACCGGAAACTGGGCCGTGTTCTGGGATGCTGTGCGCCACATGATCCTGCCGGTTCTGGCCCTTTCCACCATTCCCATGGCGGTCATTGCCCGCATGACCCGCTCATCGCTGCTGGATGTGCTGGGGCGTGATTATGTGCGCACCGCCCGCGCCAAAGGCGTGCCGGAAAAAAGCGTGGTGCGAGAACACGCGCTGGGCAATGCGCTTTTGCCGGTGATCACCATTCTGGGCTTGCAAATGGGCGCGCTGCTCAGTGGTGCGGTCTTGACCGAAACGGTCTTTGGCCTCTCAGGCGTTGGCCGCATGCTGGTGGAAGCCATTTTTGCGCGAGACTATCCTGTGGTGCAGGCCTTCACCGTGATGATTGCCGTTTCCTATGTGGCCATCAATCTGCTGGTGGACCTCTCCTATACCTATCTCGATCCCCGCATTCGCCCACAATAGGATCACTCATGACACGTTTGAATATTGCATCGGCCAATGCTGCAGAGACCATTCTCGAAGATGGCCTGATCGGTGATCCGGTTCCCTTGTGGCGCAAGACGATGGGGCGCCTGCTGCGGCTTCGTTCCGGTCAAGTCGGCTTGTTCATTATTGGCAGCCTCATTCTGGTGGCGATTTTCGCACCCTTGATTGCGCCCTATAACCCTGATCAGGTTTTGATCGGCATTGAGCAGGTCAAACGGCGCGAGCCGCCCTGTATTCATCTGCTTGGCTGCGATGCCAGCCGCCCACAGCATATTATGGGCATCGACAGCAACGCACGCGATTCCTTTTCGCGCATTCTCTATGGCACCCGCGTCAGCCTGATCATTGGCATCACCACCGTCACCACAGCCCTTGTCATCGGCGTGTTTCTGGGGGCAATTGCCGGATATTTCAGAGGCTGGGTCGATAATATCATCATGCGGATCATGGATGTGATCCTCGGCTTTCCGTCCTTGCTGCTGGCCATTGCCATCGTGGCCGTGCTGGGGCCGGGCATTCGCAATGCGCTTCTGGCCATTTCCATTGTCTCGGTGCCTGCCTATGCGCGCGTCACCCGCGCCAGCGTTCTCTCGGTCAAAACCTTTGATTTTGTCGCCGCCACGCGCGTTCTGGGCGGCAGCAAATGGCGCATTCTGTTCTTGCGGGTGCTGCCCAACGCCATCACCCCCATTGTGGTGCTGGCAACGCTTGGGGTGGCCACTGCCATTCTGGATGCGGCAGGCCTAAGCTTTCTGGGTCTTGGTGCCCAGCCACCAACACCGGAATGGGGCACCATGCTTGGCTCTGCCCGCAACGAGATCTTCTCCGCGCCGCATCTGGTATTCTTTCCTGGCCTTGCCATCATGCTGACCGTGCTTGGCTTCAACCTTCTGGGTGACGGGTTGCGTGACGCCCTCGATCCGCGGCTGCATACGTGAGGACAGCATGACCCATCCTATTCTCGATATCCGCAACCTCAGCACGCGGTTTGACACACGATCCGGCACAGCGCAGGCAGTTGATCGTGTCTCTCTCTCGCTTGAAGCTGGCAAAACCCTTTGCATCGTCGGTGAAAGCGGCTGCGGAAAATCAATCACAGCACTCAGCATCATGGGGCTTGTGCCCTACCCCGGCAAAATCGTTGGTGGTGAAGTGCTGCTGGATGGGGTCGATCTTCGTACCATGTCGCCGATGGACACCAGCAAGGTGCGCGGCAACCGGATTTCGATGATTTTCCAAGACCCGTCATCCGCGCTCAATCCTGTTCACACCGTGGGGCGGCAGATTGCCGAGGTCTATCGGCTGCATAAAAACATGAACAAAAGCGAGGCCGAGGCTGCGGCGATTGCCATGTTGAGTGCTGTGGGCATTCCAGACCCCCAACGCCGCATGAAAGCTTATCCGCATGAAATGTCAGGCGGCATGGCACAGCGGGTAATGATTGCCATGGCACTGGCCTGCCAGCCGGAAGTGTTGATTGCCGATGAGCCGACCACCGCACTGGATGTCACCATTCAGGCGCAAATACTTGATCTCATGAGCGATTTGCAACGCGATTTCGGCACCGCCATCATTTTGATCACCCATGATCTTGGCGTAGTCGCCGAAATGGCAAACCATGTCGCTGTGATGTATGCCGGACAGGTGGTGGAACTGGCCGATGTGAGAACGCTGTTCAAATCGCCAAAGCATCCCTACACGCAGGCGCTTTTGCGCTCGGTACCCGTGCTTGGCCAATCGCCGGACATGCTCGAGGTGATTGAGGGGCGCGTGCCGCAACTTACCCATTTGCCGGAGGGCTGCTTGTTTGCGCCACGCTGCACGCTGCGGCGCGAGGCCAATGACCCGCGCTGCGTGAGCAAGGTTCCTGAACTCAGCGAGATCGGGCACGCCCACCACTGTCGATGCTGGCTGACCACACCGGCCTATTCCGAGGGACAGCCAGCATGAGCGCTCTTGTTGAAATGAACCATATCAAAATGGCCTTCCCGGTTACGGGCGGCGCTTTTCAGCGCGTCAAAGGCTATGTCAATGCCGTCAACGACATCAGCCTGACCATTGAGCGCGGCCGTACATTGGGCGTGGTGGGTGAAAGCGGCTGTGGCAAATCCACGCTGGCGCGCATTGTGGTGGGATTGTTTGCCCCCACCGCAGGCGAGATTGTTTTTGATGGCAAACAGATTGCCGGCCCCGGCCTAAGTGTTGATTTTACCTCCACCCGCCGCCTGCAAATTGTGTTTCAAGACCCCTATTCCTCATTGGACCCGCGCCTTCCCATTGGCGATTCCATTGCAGAAGGCTTGATCATTCACGGCATTGGCGACAAAGCCAGCCGCCGCAAAGCCGTTGCCGATATGCTCGAATTGGTGGGCCTGCCGCCGCAGGCCGCAGACCGCTATCCGCATGAGTTTTCCGGTGGTCAGCGCCAGCGCATCGGCATCGCCCGCGCCCTCATTCTTCAGCCGGAATTTCTGGTCTGTGACGAGCCGACCTCGGCGCTTGATGTGTCTGTGCAAGCGCAGATCCTCAATCTGCTCAAACAGCTTAAAACCCGGCTCAATCTGACCATGATGTTCATCTCCCACAATCTGGCCGTGGTGCGGCACATCGCCGACGATGTGGTGGTGATGTATCTGGGCCATGCAGTGGAACGCGGCCCGGTGGAGGCGCTGTTTGATAACCCGCGCCATCCCTACACCAAGGCGCTATTGTCCGCGACTTTGATTGCCGATCCGGATCGGCGCGGCGAGCGGATCAAGCTTGTTGGCGAAATGCCATCGCCGCTGAACCCGCCCACTGGCTGTCCGTTTCATCCGCGCTGCACCTTGGCAAACGACCGCTGCAAGGCAGAAATGCCGCTGATGACCATGACCGGTACGGTCAACGTCGCCTGCCATGCGGTTAAAGAAGGTCGGGCTTAACGTAACCAAGGAATTCACATCATGTCCTCACTGCAGATTGCGCCCAAAATCTCCATGGAAGAGCGCGTTCAACGGCTGGAAACCCTGCGCAACACCATGGCGGAAAAGAACATCGGCGCGGTGCTGATCGGCTCCACCGAGAGCCTGCGCTACTTCACCGGTCTGGTCTGGCATTCCAGCGAGCGCCTGCTGGGTGCTGTGATCACCGCCACCGATCTCGTTTATATCGTCCCTGGATTTGAACGCAGCCGGGTTGAAACACTTCCGCATGTGCCCGGCGACATAAAAGTCTGGGAAGAGGATGAAAGCAGCGCACGGCTCGTCGCATCGCTATTGCCGCAAGGAATGCCGCTCGCCGTTGACGATGCCGTGCCGCTTTTTGTTTATCATGCACTGAGCCGGGACATCAGTGCAGAGAGATTGATCGATGGCGGGCCAATTCTGCGCGGCCAACGCCTTCGGAAATCACCTGCGGAAATCTCGATTATTCAATATGCCATGAACCTGACATTGGAAGTTCAGCGCAAAGCCCATGCGATGATCAGGCCCGGCATAGCGGCATCGGAAGTGGTTCGTTTTATTGATGAAGAACACCGACGTCTTGGCGCAAGCAATGGCTCTACATTCTGTATCGTCTCTTTTGGCGAGACCACATCGCTGCCCCATGGGGCCGATGGCGAGCAATATTATCAGCCGGGCGATGTTGTGCTGGTAGACACCGGCTGCCGCATTGATGGCTATCATTCCGACATTACCCGCACCTATATGCTGGATGCGCCAACAAAGGATTTTGCCCGGATTTGGGCGATTGAGCGGGAGGCCCAGCAGGCCGTGTTTGACGCTGCTCACATCGGTGCAACCTGTGGCAGTCTGGATAATGCTGCCCGTGATGTGCTGCTAAACCATGGTCTTGGGCCGGATTATCGCCTGCCGGGCCTGCCGCATCGCGCAGGCCATGGTCTCGGCCTTGAGGGCCATGAAGAGCCGTATATCGTACGTGGTAACAGCGTCGCTCTCGAAGAAGGCATGTGCTTTTCCAATGAGCCGATGATTGTTCTGCCCGGACAATTCGGCTTGCGCCTCGAAGACATCGTCCACATGACAGCAAGCGGGCCTGCATGGTTCACGATGCCCGCCAAAGGACCAACCGAACCCTTTGCGTGACAGGTGATGTCACGGCGAAGGCGGTGTGGCAACGCCTGCGGTGGATTTGCGCTCAACGATATGACATGCAAGCTCTATACGACGGGCAGGCCGGGATAGGCCGCCAATGCCATCGAGCAGAAGATCAAGGGCAGAGGCCCCAATTTCGCGCATGGGAATATGAATGGTGGTCAAGGGCGGGTTGTAAAATGCGGCCTGCGGCAAGTCATCCATGCCCATAACCGAAACGTCCTTCGGCACCGTGAAACCAGCCCGTTGCACACCAACCATGGCTCCTGCCGCAAGGCTCTCACCTGCCGTCAACACGGCCGAAAAATCCAGCCCCCGCTCAGCAATGCGCTGAAAAATGGCATCAGACGCAAGGTCCGGGAGCCAGTCTTCAACATCGACAACCATGTCTTGCACATCGCTGATACCGTTTTGAACCATGGCATCGCGCCAGCCTTCAAAACGGCGCTCAATGGTGCGCCGCCCGCGCCGCATCATGAAGAGAATGCGCGTGTGGCCAAGCTTTTGCAGATATTCTGTTGCCATGCGCGTGGCAGAGCGGTTGCACGGTGTGACACTGGACAGTCGCATCAAAGGATCATCCCCATTAATCAGCACCACAGGCTTGCTGAAATCGCGTGTCAGCGCCAAAATTTCTTCGTCGTCCAAAGTCAGGAATAAAAAGCCCGCAACGTCTGGATCTGCCAATGCCTCTTGCAACGACTCAGCGATATTGCTTCGCTCAACAATCGGCTGGGTGACGATTTCGATCCCTAAAGTATCGGCCCGCTGATGAAGACCTTCCAACACCTGCGCCGTGAACTGATTGCGCACATAGTCGATCATCGCCGCGCTGCTGGCAGCCAAAACCACTTTTTTACAGCTCACCGCCACCGGAATCACGTAGTTGAGTGATTTCGCCATGTCCATGACTTGATTGCGAATTTCCGGGCGCACGCCCTTTTCACCAGCAAGGGCACGAGATGCCGTGCTCAGCGAGACACCGCATCGCTCTGCAATATCTTCCAGCCGCACTTTTCGGCTTGGTTTGCCACGCTTGCCCAGTTTCGTCATCTGCCCGTCCTCAAACTACCTTCGCGCAAACTGCAATAAATTTTCATATTGCGCAAATCTATTCGCTATGTCACCACTGCATTCAACAACGCAGTGCGCGAGGGAAGACGCTGTACTGCGGATATTGGGAGGAGTTTCCAGATGACACTTGACGGACGCGTGATACGCGAACGCTTGAGCGCGCTTGTTGCGGGCATGACCAATTTGCAGCATGATGGCCAATATGTTGAGCCAAATCTCGACGGCACACCCGGCGACTATATCAGCTTCAAATCCTGGGAATGGCCACAAGGGATAGGCCTCTATGGGCTTGTGCGGCTTTGGCAGGCAACACAGGATGATGCGCTGAAATCCTTGCTGGAAGGCTGGTATTCGGATCGCATCGCAGAAGGTCTGCCGAAGCTGAACATCAACACCACAGCCCCCATGCTGGCCCTGTCTTTTCTGTGGCGCGAGACACGCGATCCGCGCTGGGAGAGTGTTCTCGACGATTGGGCAAATCGCGTTTTGAGCGAAATGCCGCGCACCGCTGAAGGTGGCCTGCCGCATATTGTCTCAGACAAGATCAACGATCAGGAACTTTGGGACGACACGCTGGTGATGGTTGGCCTGTTTCTGGCCTGTTACGGCCAGACAAGTGGCCGCCAGGAACTGGTTGATGAAGCCTGCCATCAATTCCTGTTGCACAGCCGCTATCTGGCCGATCCAAAATCGGGCCTTTGGTTCCACGGCTGGACTTTTGATGGCCGTCATAATTTCGCCCGCGCCCTTTGGGGACGCGGCAATTCGTGGGTTGTGCTGGGCATTCTGGATCTGGTCGATTGTGCAGAGATACCGGCACCGGTGCGCAGCTTCCTGCTCGGCGTTCTGGAAACACAGATTTCGGCACTTTTGGCCCTGCAAGCGCCCTCCGGTGCATGGCATACCTTGCTGGATGATCCGTCCTCCTATGAGGAAATTTCAGCCACCGCAGGCATTGGCTATGGTCTGCTCAAGGCCGCGCGGCTGGGCATTGGCCCAAAAACATGCCGAGAAGCTGGCCTGAAAGCGCTTCAAGTCGTCATGGACAATATTGACGACACCGGCACCGTCTCCAACGTGTCCTACGGTACGCGCATGGGCCATGATTTGCAGTTTTATCGCGATATTCCCATCCAGCCCACCGGCTATGGTCAGGCGCTGGCCATTCTGTGCCTGACGGAAGCTTTAGCCCACATCCCATCTGATGCGGAGGCATGAATCATGCGTGTTCTTTATGGCGTTTCACCCCATGATATTCCGAGCTTCGACACCAAGCGGCTGCGCGCTGAATTTCTGATCGAAAAACTGTTTCAACCCGGCCAGATTGAATTTGCCTATACCCATGTCGATCGCATGATTGTCGGAGGTGCCTGCCCGACCGATGCGCCCTTGCGCTTTGGCGATGGTGCAGATGTTGGAACACCTTTGTTTTTTACCGCCCGTGAAATGGGCATTGCCAATCTCGGCGGTTCGGGCACGATCACCGTCGATGGACAGGTGTTTTCGCTGAACAACCGCGACATACTCTATGTTGGGCGCGGTGCGAAAAGCGTCATTCTGGCCAGCGCGGATGCCGCCAACCCGGCCCGCTTTTATATGAATTCCGTACCCGCCGGGCGCGATATTCCCCATCGGTTGATCACGCAGAGTGAAGCCAAACCGTTGGATCTGGGCGAGGATGCCCGTGCCAACAAGCGCAGGCTGCGCATGTATATTCACCCGGAAGTGGCACCTTCTTGCCTGCTGTTGATGGGCATTACCGATCTTGCCCCCGGCAGCATCTGGAACACCATGCCGCCGCATCTGCATGAGCGGCGCATGGAAGCTTATTGCTATTTTGATATGGACGATAGCGAGCGCGTCATTCACCTGATGGGCCGTCCCGATGAGACCCGCAGCCTGATTGTCGCCGACAGCGATGTGGTGCTCTCACCAGCCTGGTCGATCCACATGGGGGCTGGCACCGGGCCTTACGCCTTTGTCTGGGGCATGACCGGTGAAAACCAAGCCTATACCGATGTTTCTCCTGTTAGTGTCGCGGAGTTGAAATGAACATGACTGCGTCTTCTGTTGATTACCTGCGCAGACCCCTGCCCCTTGGCGCACCCGTCACCTATTGGCAGGTCAGTGCCACGGATGAGGCCCGCTATGATGTGCCTGATCAGCCGATGAAAGGGGAAATGGACCCCTTCTTCTTCCTGACCAAGCACAAGAATTTCATTCCGCATGAATACCCCTGCCGCACCGCCTTTGGTGTCGAGCGCCGTGGCAAGCGGCCAGAGGCAACATCAGAATTTGCGCTTGATCGGTTCTGGCTGCCGTTTGGCTCGCCACGGGTTGATCTCTCCGGCTTCTGGTTTCGCCCCACCGTGATTGGCACATGGGCCCGCACAACCATCTGGGCCAAAGACGCTGGCACCGCCACCTTGCGGCTTGGCACCTGCGGTGGTGCGGTGCTTTTGGTCAATGGCGCGGAAATTGGCTGGATGGCCGATTATGTGCGCAACCTTGAGGCCAAGAAAGACTTCACGGTTGAGCTCAAAGCCGGCGAAAACACCATTTCGCTATGGTTTGATGATCTGGCCGAGCGCGACGCGCGCTATTTCTTCCAGCTGGATTATGTTGCAGGCCCACAAGCAGAGCAGGCGCTGCCGGTGCCCGTGGCGGCCAAGGTCGCCAACGAGTTTGAAAAAGCGCTCGACAGCATGCATTTTGAAAAGCCGGTCTATCGATCTGGCGTCGTTGCGCTGATCACCTCCGCCCCCGTCTCGACCGATGTGAATGTTGAAATCACCATTGCCGGTGACTTCATGTCGCGCGAGGAAAGCGTCAAGCTGTCTTTGACCCTCTCGGCTGGCCAGACACGCCTGCCCCTTGGCGACACCACTGAACTGCCTGCCGATTTTCGGCATTTTCATGTTGATTTGCGCTCCAACGGTTTTACGGCATCGCGGGTTTTCGGCATCGAAATTTGCCCCGCCGAGCGTCAGGGCCTTGCCCCCGCAACGATTGAGGCCCGCATTGCTGAAGCGCTGGACGAGATCTCGGAGTATGGCGAGCCGGACAATGTCACGGCCCTCGCCCGCCTCGCATCTAATCGCTTTGGCGACAAAACCGATGCAATGATCCGGGCAACCCTGCCGACCATTGAGGATTGCCACGACTGCGCCGACTTTGCCCTTGTGCCGCTTTTGTGGTGCCGCAGCGCCTATGCCCAGCATATGGCACCCGATCTGGTGGCCCAGATTGATCACACCATCCTGTCCTATCGCTACTGGATGGATGAGCCTGGCAATGATGTGCAGTGGTATTTCTCAGAAAACCACGCGCTTCTGTTCCACACGGCGGCCTATCTGGCAGGTAGCCTGTTGCCGCAATCGCGCTTTCAGCGTTCCGGGCGCTTGGGCCATGAGCAATCCGCAGTGGGTCGAGAGCGCGTCCGGGCATGGCTTGACCATTTTGAGGCGTGGGAAATGGCCGAGTTCAATTCGGCCCCCTATTTCCCGATTGACCTCAAAGGCTTGACCGCTCTCTTTGCTCTAGCGCCCGATCAGGATATTCGCGAGCGGGCGGGGCGTGCTGTCAAAAGACTGGTGAGAATTGTTGCCCTGTCGGCCCACCATGGCATTTTGACCGGTGCCCAAGGCCGCTCTTATGAGCACACCCTGCGCGCCGCTGGCTCTTTGGAACTGTCGGGCATTGCCCGCCTGATCTGGGGCACCGGCAATTTTGGCCGCCGCGTTCATGCCCTGCCGCAAATGGCCATCAGCCTTCGCGATCACGGCTTGACCATCCCCGATGCGCTTTCCGCCATTGCCGATTGGCAAGGGGACGATGCGCAAGAATGGATGTTTGCGCAAGGTCAGGACCGCATGGCCCGGCTCTACCATTACAAGACCAAGGACTTTGCGATGGGCACGGCGGCCCATTATCGCTGGGGCGAATGGGGCTATCAGGAAACTGTGCTGCAACTGCGGCTTGGCACAAATCCTGATGCGCAAATCTGGATCAACCATCCCGGCGAAACCATCCATTCCGGCTATGGCCGCCCATCCTATTGGGGTGGTTCCGGCTCGCTGCCAAGGCTTGGCCATTATCGCGGTCTGGCCGTCATGCTGTTTGAATGCGCCGCCGAACAGCCCGATTTCACCCATGCATGGTTCCCGCGGCAGGAGTTCGATGCCAGTGACGTTTCCGGGCAGGTGGCGGTTGCAACGTCAGGAACAGGTCTGGTTCTGCTGAAAGGTGACAGTGCTTTTGAGCTGGTCGATGACGGGCCGACCGCCGGAAACGAGCTGCGCCTCAACGGACATCGCAGCCTGTGGATCGTACGCCTGGGGTCTTTGCAAGATCATGGCACGCAATCCGATTTTTCCACACGCTTTGGATCGCTAAGTGCTAATGTGAACGCTGATGGCACGATTACGATCGATGATCCCGAATACGGGCGGGTTACGTTCCATCAAGACGGGCGTGTTTCTGCCGAAGGCAGAGTGCTTGATCCTGCCAATTGGACCGTGGAGGGGGATGTCGCGCCTATGCCAAGAGGCCCATTACAGAGCTAGTAAATGTGATCCGGGCGGGGCGTTTTGGGAAGGAGCGCCCCGCCTTTCAAAAAATGACGGTAACATCCGTCCATCGAAGGAGGAGACGATGGTGAGAAAAACAATCATTCTGGCAACGACCGCCCTTGCGCTTTTATCATCAACCGCAGCATTTGCGGGTGATGTGCGGGTGATGTGGTATTCCGATGGCGTCGAAGGGCAGGTCTTCAAGGATCTGATCAACCGCTTCATGAAGGCCAATCCCGACATTCACGTCACCGTCGATGAAGTGTCCTACAGCACCATCAAGGAACAATTGCCCGTGCAATTGGCCGCCGGAAACGGGCCGGATATTGCCCGCGTCACCAACCTCAAATCACTGTCGCAATATTGGCTCGATCTGACGCCCTATCTCAAGGACGCCGATTTCTGGAAGAAAAACTACGGCGATCAGATGGACTGGATGCGTCCCGATGGATCGAGCATCATTCCGGGTTTCATGACGCAAATTACTCTCACCGGTGGTTTTGCCAACAAGACCCTGTTTGAGCAGGCGGGCGTAGCGCTTCCCGGCGAAAAGGCCACTTGGGATGATTGGGTCGCGGCCTCGGAAAAAGTTGCCAAAAGCCAGCAATTGAAAGCGGCTTTCGCCATTGATCGCTCCGGCCATCGCATCACCGGACCAGCCATTTCCTATGGTGCCAATTATATTGGTGCCGATGGCATGCCAGCACCGCTGGATGCGAATGCCAAGAAATACCTGACGGATCTGGTCAAATGGACTGCGGATGGCGCAGCCGACAAGGATGTCTGGGTGTCCAGTGCGGGCACGTCCTATCGCGCCGCCGCTGATGATTTCATCAACAGCGAAGTGGCGATGTATTATGCAGGCTCCTGGCAAATTCCCAACTTCATGACCAAGATCGGCACCAATTTTGATTGGGTTGCCATTGGCAGTCCATGCGGTCCTGCGGCTTGCACCGGCATGCCCGGAGGCGCAGGTCTGGTGGCTATCAAATCCACCAAAAATCCAAAGGATGTGGCCAAGGTGATGGATTATCTGGCCTCAACCCCGGTTGCCAAGGAATTTGCCGAGCGCACCCTGTTCTTGCCGTCCAACAAAGAAGTGATTGCTGGCAAGCTGGACTTCAAGACGGACAATGCGCAGGCCAAGGCCGCCCTCAACACCTTTGTCAAGGCAACCACGACAACAGCACCTCTTGCGCTCAAACTGCCGGGCTGGAAATGGTCTGATACCTATTACGGCGCTTTGGTCAGCCGCATATCGCAGGTCATGGCAGGTGAAATGTCTTTGGACGACGCATTCAAGCGCATCGATTCCGACATTGCTGCCAAGGTGCAAGAAGCCAAATAAGCCAATCGGGGTGAGCCAAAGCTCACCCCGATTGAAACTTGCATTTTCAGATTGCTGAACATTCACAGCAAGACCGGCGTGGTTGGAGCACACAAAGCGCTGACCATCCGGTCAAGGGGGCACTATGGTTGAAAAACCGGGCGGATTTTCAAATATTGCGCAAACCATTGCGGGCGCTGCCATTGGTCGGATCATGGGTTTGATCGACATTCCCTTGCGCGCCTTGCAAAAGGCGACGGGCACCCGCGGCATGGCCGCCTTTTTTCTCGCACCCAATATGGCCATCTTTGCCGTGTTCGTTCTTGTGCCGTTTGTGATCAATTTCATGTATTCGATGACCGGCGGCCCCGCGATCTTTCTGGATCAGCGCAGCTATGTCGGGCTTGATCAATACCGCCAGATCATGGCCTGCAAAGACTATCTCGATCCCAACACCTGTGTTCAGGATGGTTTTTGGATTGCCGTTAGCAACACTGCCTGGTTTGTGGTCATTCAGGTCACATTGATGATTGTGGTGGCCCTCATTACCGCCCTCATTCTCAACCGCGAGCTGATCGGCAGAAGCTTTTGGCGCGCGGTTTTCTTTTTCCCGGTTTTGCTTTCACCTGTGGTCACTGGCTTGATCTGGCGCTGGATTTTGCAGCGCAATGGCATTCTCAACGCCTTTCTGTTGAGCGTGTTTGGCACCGAGCCAACCAATTGGCTGACCGAGCGGGCCAGCTCCTTTGCCGCCACCATTGGCGTGTCGATCTGGGCGCATGTTGGCTTTTACACCTTGATCTTGCTGGCCGGATTGCAGGCCATTCCCAAGGATCTCTATGAAGCCGCCGAAATGGATGGCACCCGTCGCGGTCGCATGTTCTGGCGCATCACCCTGCCGCTTTTGATGCCCAATCTGATTGTTGTGCTGGTTCTGGCGCTGATCAAAGCCGTGCAGATTTTTGATGAAGCCTTCGTTCTCACCGGCGGCGGGCCGGGCACCAGCACCATGTATATCGTGCAATATATCTATGAAATGGGCTTTGCTTCGGAATTGCGCAACCCCGGCCTTGCGGCGGCTGCATCCATTCTCATGGGAGCCGTTCTGGTGGTTCTCACACTTTTGCAAATGGCGGCTTCGCGCCGTAACGAGAAAAAGGGAGAACGCTGATGGCACATGTTCTCGCATTTCTAACCCGCCGCCGTGGCGGAAGCCGCTGGCATTGGAGCGATATTGCCACATGGGTGTGGCTGTTCGGCGGGTTGTTTATCATTTTCGGCCCCGCCGTCTGGCTGGCCTTGTCGTCCTTCAAAACGCCTGCGGCCTTGGCCGAGTTTCCGCCAGCCCTTTTGCCCTATGTGTCGCAAACGGTGCAGGTTGAAGGCTATGACAAGCCGCTGCCGATCTTTACCGTGACATTGCCAGACGGCAAAAAGGCCGAGCTTGCCGAAGTGCGGCGCATTGGCATCATGGCGCAAATGGTTGATCCGAAAAATCCGGGCACCATCATCAAGGTCAATATCAAGGACCGCACGCCCGTGCAGAAAGTGTCGTTTGAGACCTCGAACTATACGCAGCCCTTCCTGCATTTCGATTTTCTGCGCTATCTGTGGAATTCGGTGTTTGTCACCACCATGGCAACCATCATCACCCTTGCCATCAACTCCATGGCGGCCTTTGCCCTGTCTAAATATCAGTTCACCGGCAAGAACCTGATTTTGCTGCTGATTGTTGCAACCTTGATGGTGCCGCTGGGCGTTATCATGGTGCCGCTCTATTCGGTGGTCTCCAAGCTGGGGCTTTTGGACAATCTCTGGGGCGTTATTTTGCCAACCGTTGCCACGCCGACAGGAGTGTTTTTGCTCCGCCAATATATGCTGACCATACCGGATGAGCTGATTGATGCAGCCCGCATGGACAAGGCCTCGGAATGGCAGATTTACTGGCGCATTGTCATGCCGCTCTCGGCACCGGCTTTGGCGGTGCTGGCGATTTTCTCGGTGGTATGGCGCTGGAATGATTTTCTGTGGCCGTTGATCGTGCTCAGCCGATCCTCCCTCTATACCCTGCAAGTGGGCTTGAATGTCTATTCCGGCCAACTCAACGTTCAATGGCATTACATTCTGGCCATGACAGTCGTTACCATGATCCCGGTCGTCCTCGTCTTCGTGTTCCTGCAACGGTTCATCACACGCGGCATTGCGGCCACCGGTCTGAAATAGGAGTGAAAAATATGGGCCGGATCACACTGCAAAAGGTCGTCAAGTCTTTCGGTGCACTGGATATTCTCCACGGCATCGATCTGGATATCCAGGATGGCGAATTCATCGTCTTCGTTGGTCCATCGGGATGCGGAAAATCCACGTTGCTGCGCCAGATTGCCGGGCTGGACAAGCCAACCAGCGGGCAAATCCATATCGATGGCGAATTGGTCAATGATGTACCCGCCGCCGATCGCGGTCTTGCTATGGTGTTTCAGTCTTACGCGCTTTATCCGCACATGACGGTGCGGCAAAATCTAGCGTTTGGGCTTGAAAATGCCCGTTTGCCGAAACACGAGATCGACAGCCGCATTGCAGAAGCTGCCAGAATGCTGGAAATCGGCGATTACCTGAACCGCAGGCCCGGCCAGCTTTCCGGCGGCCAGCGCCAGCGTGTTGCCATTGGCCGCGCCATTGTGCGCAACCCAACCGCGTTTTTGCTTGATGAGCCGCTTTCCAATCTCGATGCGGAACTGCGCATTTCCATGCGTGCCGAACTCTCGGCTTTGCACGCCCGCCTCAAAACCACGATGATCTATGTGACCCATGATCAGATTGAAGCAATGACGCTGGCCAACCGGATTGTGGTGTTGCGCAAGGGCAAGATCGAGCAGGTCGGCACGCCGCTGGAGCTGTATAACACACCGGCAAACCGCTTTGTGGCTGGCTTTATTGGTGCGCCGAGCATGAATTTTCTTACCGGCACAATTCTCTCAACGGGTGCTGATGGCACACGGCTGACCGTGCTGGGTGAAACGCAACTCACCACGTCGCGCACGGCCGTTGATGCAAAAGCCGGACAGAAAATCAATGTCGGGGTCCGCCCGCAGCACATCCGTCTGGCAAAGCCGGAGGAAAACGGCATCAGCGCCCACATCGATATGGTTGAAGCACTTGGCTCGGAAACCGTTATTCACGCCCATGCAGTAACTGGCGAAACCATTCTTGCGGTGCTGGCCGGTCAGCATGATCTGGCAAAGGGAACAGAGGTACAGCTCAGCTTTGAAAGCCGAGACATTCATCTGTTTGATGAAGCAGGGCTGCGGCTTGCGGGCACCTGATGGGACATGTGCAATGTCTGTCAGGGCCACTTGCCCTGACAGACCTTGGCTATCAAAAACGCTCCAGTCGGTAGGGCGAAGGATCGATAAGCGGTGTGTCGCCGGTGATCAAATCTGCGGCCAATTGGCCAGCGGCGGGGCCTGTGCCAAAGCCGTGGCCTGAGAAGCCCGATGCCACGGTAAAGCCTTTGATTTTTGCAACTGTCGCAATAACGGGAAGCGAATCCGGGGTAATATCCATCATTCCCGCCCAGACTTCTTCGATTTTTGCCTGTCGAAACGCGGGCCATGCGGCAATCAGGTTCTGCATCGCCTCGTCATTGAGGGTGGGAATGGTTGGCGGGTCCATGGTGCGGATATGCTCAAACGGCGATTTGCTTTTTGGCCCCCACCGGCGTGGCATGGCGATATCGCGCAAGAAATCCTTCCCCAAACTGATGCGAAGCAGATCGCGCTGAGCGCGCAACATATGCAGATAGCGCAGTCCAATCAGCAGGTGATCGAGCAGAAGCGGTGCGCCCAGCGCACCGCGCTGGGTGATGGTAAAGCCGCCATCGGCGCGGCGGCGGAAAGAGAAATCTGGCCCGCCAACCGCAATCTCTGTTGGTCCTTCCATGGGGGCGGTGCGGATGACTGAGGAGATCAGCGGCAGCGTGGGCAGAGAAACGCCGAGATTGGCAAGGAATTTCCGTGACCACAGCCCACCTGCCAGCAGCACCTGATCGCAGCGGATTTCACCGCGCTCCGTCACCACACCACTGACCTTGCCATTTGACGTGCTGAGCGTGCGCACCGCACAATTCTCGACAATGACCGCGCCCTTTTTGATGGCAGCATTGGCGATTGCACTTGGGGCAAGGGTTGGCTCGGCCCGGCCATCGGAGGGCGTATAAATGCCCCCTGCCCACTTGCCTTGTCCGCCCGGTACAAGATTATCGATCTCGTTTGCACTCAAAAGCTTTGAATCAAGCGACAACTGGCTGACAGATTTCATCCAGTTGCGATGCATATCCATTTCCGCATCTGTTCTGGCCAGATACATGATACCGGCCTGCCGATAGCCAACATCAGCCCCGACCCGCTCCGGCATCTCGGCCCAAAGCTTGTCAGCCGCCAGCGACATTGGCACATCCGGCGCAGAGCGTCCCATTTTGCGCACCCAACCCAGATTGCGCGAGGATTGCTCACCTGCCACTCTGCCCTTTTCCAGCACCACGACGGGAATGCCGCGCTCGGCCAATGTCAGAGCCGCCGTCAGCCCGACAATGCCTGCGCCAATCACAACAACCGTGGTGCTTGCGGGAAAATCGGAAGATGTTTGGACCGGAGAAATTGTAGGGGCCATGGCTGATGTCCTTGAATCAATCAAAAAAGCAATTGGCGCAATGGTTTATGCTATTGCGCCAAAGGCGATCACAGCGAAATCGTGCGCTCTTCAACCTCAGCTGAGGATGCGCCCTTATAGGCGGTCACTTCGATCTCGACCTTATAGACGGTGGAGCCAAGCGGCGGGCAGGTGACCGTGCTGGCGGGATTGATCCCGCGGAATTTCTCGCCCACCAGCGTCATAACCGCCAGCGTATCATCGGGGTCTTGAATGAAAACGCGCGAAGCAACCACATCAGCAAGCGAGGAGCCAACGGCGGCAAGAGCTGCTTCAATATTGGCAAACACTTGTTTGGCCTGTTCGGTCACATCCTCGGGTATTTCTTTTGTCTGCGGATTCCGACCGGCGGTATTGGAGACAAAAATCCAGTTGTCGACAGCGACGATACGAGAATAGCTGCCATGCTCTTCAAACTTGGAACCCGTTTTGATCTTCACAACCTTGGTCATCGTATTTCCATTGCTTTTTGAGTGAAATAAGCGGCAAGACGCTTTGCTTGGGTAAAGCGCCCTGCCATGAAGCGGACTCAGAAAATCCACCCGCCTCTTTTGTGTGAGACGGCTTTTGGCTGTGGTCAGCGCAGCACGGGAACATCCCAGAGGTTCAGCTTGACACCAATGCCGCGCTCAATAGCGTTGCGGTACACAATCGTGCCCCAGGCCACGTCTTCAACAGGCATGCCGCCAACCGACATGATAATGATTTCATCATCATTTTGACGGCCCACGGCGTCGCCGGAAATGATTTTACCAATGTCTTCAAGCTGATCACGGCTCATTTTGCCTTCAGCAATCATGTCCATGAACTTCACGCCGAGAATAGGCACATGCACATGCGCGGGCTTTGGCAGCTCGTGATACCACGCATCATAAAGGCCGGTATTGTCGACCACTTTACGAATATCGGGATGCTCCATGCCGTCATCGATGTCGCAAAGGGCTGGCATGGCCAGAAATGCACCCGGCTTGACCCATGCGCGCTGAATCTTGGGATAGGTCGATGGATCACCAACGGCACCGGAATTGCAGAAGGTGACGAGATCTGAATCGCGCACCACCGCTTCAATGCTATCAACAACCTCAACCGTTGTGACCTGTGGGAAGGTTTCGGCCAGCCAGGAGAGAAACGCATCAAGGCTCTTTTGGCCCCGCCCCTTCACCTTGACCGTATCAATATTGGGGCATGTGGCCATGAAGGCCGCGAGCGTGGTTTTAGCCATCACGCCCGGACCCAAAATGCCGACAACTTTCGAATCCTTGCGGGCCAGATGCCGCGCGCCAACGCCGGGAATGGCACCGGTGCGATAGGCCGACAAAAGATTGGCCGACATGAAGGCAAGCGGCGCGCCGGTGTCGGCATCATTGAGGCAAAACATCAAAATGGAGCGCGGCAGGCCCTTTTCGCGGTTTTCAATGTTGGAGCCATACCATTTCATACCAGCGGTTTTGAACCGCCCACCCAGATAGGCGGGCATGGCCATGAAGCGGCGGTCAGCGGTTGGCTTTGGCATATCCGGGAAAGGAGAATTCTCTGGAAAGGAGATCGCAGCACCGTGAGAATCGCTGTTGGGGCCAGCCATGCGATAATCACCCGTGTAGAGCAGGCCGAACATTTCTTCCATCGCGTCAACACATTGGGGCATGTCTGTCACCCCTGCACGGATCATGTCCTGCTCGGAGAGGTAGATGAAGTCGATCTTGGTATCATAGCTCATTATAAAAACTCGTGTTGGGTTGCGAGGATTCTGGCCGCCCGACGATCAAGATCGGGCAGTCGATGGTGGTTTGATGGGATGCGGTGTTGAATGAAAACGCGGTTGGCAGGGGTTGCAGCGCAACCCCGTGCGCTCACGCTTCAAAAATTTCGCCAAGGGCTGCGTAACGTGCCGGACTGGTTTTCCTGATCGACAGCGCATAGAGCACACCGAGGATGCCAACAGCGATGACGATGAAGGGGAAGGAGTCGACGACAATGTTCGACGAACCCGCCAGAAGATCGAGATTGGAGATAACCAGTACAATTGCGCCAGCAAGAGCCGCAAGCGCGATTGCGGGAGCAACCGCCGTTCTCAACACGCCGTGGCCTCTGCGGTTGTTGTGGAAGAACATCAAGATCGCGATAGAAACCAGTGCCTGCGTGCTCAAAATGCTCAACACGGCAAGTGCTGACATGTAGGAAAACACCACGGTGAAGGGATCCTGCCCGGTAATGGCGAAGGCGGCCAGCACAATGGCTGCAATGGACGACTGCAACATGCCTGCCATATAGGGCGAGCCGTGGATCGCATGGACCTTGCCAAGCACCTTGAAGGCCAGACCTTCTCTGCCCAGAGCAAAGAAATAGCGGTTCAGCGTATTGTGGAACGACAGAATGCAGGCAAACAGGCTGGTGATCAGCAAGATATTCATGGCATGCGCTGCCCATGGACCAAGCACTTTGGTGGCGGCATCAAAGAACAGCGTGTTCAAGGCACCACTGGCAACAGTGCGAATATTGTCCGGTCCATAATATTGCACAATTGCCCAGGTGGAGAATGCGTAGAAAATGGCAATCAACAGCACCGAGACATAGGTTGCCCGTGGAATGGTGATCTCGGGGCGGTGCGCCTCTTCACCAAAAATAGCGGTTGCTTCAAAGCCGATAAACGAGCCGACAACGAAGACGAGCGAGACGCCAATGCCGGGGCTGAACACCGTTTCAGGGGCAAATGAGGTGACGCTGAACCCTTGCGGCCCACCACCGTGCAGCACAATGCCAATATCCAGCATCAGAAGAATGACCATCTCCGCCAGCATACAGATACCGAGAATGGCCCCTGAAAAGGCAATGTTGCGCTGGCCGGAAAAATGCACGATCAGCAAAAACGAAAAGGACCAAACCCACCACGGCAGATCAACGCCGAGCGCTGCAAACGCGGTTTGGGTGAAAACGCCGATCATGCCGTAGACGGCAATTTGCACGGAGCTATAGGTCAAAAGCGCCATGAAGGCACCGCCGACACCGGCTGGCTTGCCAATACCATTGGCGATATAGGTATAGAATGCGCCAGCACCGCGAACGTGGCGGCCCATCGTGGTGAAACCGACAGAAAAGACCAGATACAAAAGCCCGGCCAGAACAAAGGCTCCCGGCACGCCTGCACCATTGCCAAAGGCAAAGGCAGGTGGCGTGGCACCAACGACGGCTGTCAGTGGTGCTGCGGCGGCGACAACGAAAAAGACAATATGCGCAACTCCAATCGAATTGCGCGCCAACTTATCAGAAGGCACAGGTGTGCTCTCTCCAGTTTGCATGTTGAACCCCTTTTATTTTCATTTATTGTTGATGAGATTAAACCTCATTTTGGCGCTGGCAGTATTGCAAATCATGTCACGGATTTGATAATATGCGTCAATATTACCGTAAATTTGGATGGCACCAATGAATGACATCCTGAAGCCAGCACGATCCCTTGCCTTTATCAGGGTTGCTGCGATCAAACCTTTGCTCGAACAATTCGCCTCTCGCCAAAGCAAGGCGCGCGAGCTGCTGCACAAGCATCGGATTCTGCTATCAGTTCTTGATGACCCCTATGCCGTCATTCCCCTTCATCGTTTTGTGGCGTTTTTTGAAGATGCGGCCAGTTCTCTCGATGCCCCTGTTTTTGGCGCTAAGCTGGGTGCGACCTTAACACCCGGCGATATTGGCCCGATGGGTGTGCTGGTGTCCTTTTCGCCCACCATTCGCTCCGCCTTTGAGAATCTTTCGAAATTTGTGAATTCCTTGCAAAATTCAACAACGTCCAGCGTCCGGCAGGATGGTGACATCCTGATCTGGAGTTATCGCATCGCCGACGACTCGATCTGGCCACGCCGCCATGATGCCGAATATTCGCTGGCTGCGAGCTGTCAGCTGATCCGCACCAATTTCAAGGTCAACTGGCGGCCCATGGAAGTGCATTTTGAGCACGAAGCACCGGAGCAGGCGGAAGCTATCCGCCGGATCTTCAAAGCCCCGGTTTTGTTCAAACAGTCCAGCAACCGTATTATTATGAACGTGGAGGAAGCCGATCGGGTCTACCGCACCGAGAACAAAGAGCTGACGCTTATTCTGGAACGGCACATCGGCGATCTGATCAATGAAACCAACGTTGGCAACAGCATAACCGCGAAAGTGAAATCGCTCATCGAGCTTTATATCGGTGTGCGCCCCATCACCATTGGTCTGATTGCAGAAGAACTGGGCCTGAAGCCCAGAACCCTGCAACGACGCTTGGAGGATGAGGGAACCACAATCCGCATTCTGACACAGGCGTGTCGGCAGGAACTGGCCAGCAGGCTGCTCTCCACCAGCGCCTCGACCATGTCTGATGTGGCGCAAGCCTTGGGCTATGCCGATGGCGCGGTGTTTTCCAGAGCCTTCAAGGGCTGGGCAGGTCATCCGCCGTCAAAGGCATGATTGTGACGGGGCTGGGCTGTTCATTCCATACTCGCTCCAGATCATGCTCGCGGAAATATTGCACCAGCGCATCAATAAACAGCCGTGTTCTTGCTGGAAGATGGGTGCGGGTTGGAAACGCCACATTCATGATCAGCGGTTGGAGCTTCCAATCGGCAAGGACTGGAACAAGCCTGCCCGCATCGAGGTCGTCTTTGATGATATAGGCTGGCTGAACCAATATTCCCATGCCATTGAGTGCCGATCTAAGCAGCACCTGCCCATCATTGCAGGTCACCTCGGCACTGACCGTCACACGTTTTGTCTCGCCATTGCGCTCGAACGTCAGATGATCCCAATCGTCAGACAAGGTGTATAAAAGCATGGCGTGGCGCTCCAGATCTTCAGGACAGCGCGGCACACCAAAACGCGCCAGATAGTCCGGCGACGCCGCCAGAAGTCTTGGCAGTTCTGCCAATTTGCGAATGGTCACAGAGCTATCCATCTCCATGCGCCGCGTCCTGATCGCAAGATCAAGGCCATTTTCGATAATATCATAATAGCGGTTGGAGACTTGCAGATCGACCCGCACGCGCGGATGGTTCTGCTTGAACATCTGGATCACCGGCAGCAAATGCAGCAGCGTGAAGGACAGCGAAGCACCAACGCGCAAAGTGCCCAGCGGCTCCGCCGAAACAAGACTGACGCTGTCTTCGGCGGTCTGAAGGCTCATCAGGATATCGCGGGCGCTATCAGCAAAGCGCTCGCCTTCAGCCGTCAGCGACAATTGCCGCGTTGTACGCTGCACCAGTCGCACACCAAGCCGGGCCTCAAGACTGGTCAGACACCGGCTGACACCCGAAACAGAAAGCCCGAGAATCTCTGCGGCGCGGGTCAGGCTTGCCTCGTCGGCAATTTTCGTGAAGACCTCAAGCTCTGTGAAACGATCCATGGCTCTTCCCCTTATTTTTAACGGTAATTTTCACTTAAATTTGTCACATTGCAAGGCCAATCCTTGTCTTTTGCAAATTTCGCAAGAATGTTTTCCAATTTACGTGATTTATCCTGTAATAAAACGATGAAAGGGTAGTGCAGATGGTTTGATCACCTTCTAGAGCCCGTCAGGTTCAGATTGAACCTGACGGGCTCTAGATTTCTTTGTTTTCGTTTGTTCTTCGGGAAAACCGGATTCCACTTTTCCCTAACAAACTCTAAGCGCCAGCGGAGTTCGCGAATGACATCAACCTCGGCCACCTCCTCCCCCATATGCCACATCGTCATGTGGAATGCCGCCGGTGCGACACCCGCTGAAAAGGCAGGCAATATCGCAACCATCATGCGCGAATTCCAAGGGCTGAAGGGGAAAATTCCGGGCATGATCAAGCTCGAAGTCGGGGTTGATACCAGCCGCATTTCTTATGCGTGCGATGTTGTTCTCGTCACCGAGTTCGAAAGCCAGGCCGCGCTTGATGCCTATGCCACCCACCCGGCCCATCTTGCGGTGCGCGACAGGCTGGAAGGCTTGCGCATTGCCCGCCATCAGGTGGATTATCCCATGCAGAACGCCGAGGTTGAACTGGTATGAGCAGCCAAAATTTCATCTATACCGGCCACCCTGCCCGCGTCATTTTCGGCTTCGGCACCACAACCCAATTGCCGGATGAGGTTGAGCAACTTGGCGCGCGCCGCGCCCTGGTCTTATCAACGCCTGCGCAAACGTCGCAAGCGGAGCATTTGGCTGGCTTGCTGGGTGCCACCTGCGTCGGCATCTTCTCTGGTGCTGTCATGCACACGCCAGTTGATGTGAGCGAGCAGGCTGTCAGCCTTGCAAGAGAAGTGGATGCCGATGTTGTGGTGGGCGTTGGTGGTGGCTCTACCACCGGGCTTGCCAAGGCCATTGCGCTGCGCACCGATCTGCCACAAATCATCTTGCCCACCACCTATGCCGGATCAGAAATGACACCGATTCTGGGTGAAACCAGCGATGGGGCCAAGCGCACACAGACCACGCTGAAAGTTCTGCCAGAGGTCGTGATTTATGATGTGGAGCAGACCCTCGGCCTGCCCCCCGGCATTTCCGGCACCTCAGGCATCAATGCCATGGCCCATGCCGTTGAGGCCCTGTATGCCCGCGATAGCAATCCGGTGATTTCCAGCCTTGCGCTGCAAGCCATCAAAGCGCTAGCCGTGGCCTTGCCCAAAATTGCCAAAGACCCCACCGATCGGGATGCGCGTTTTGATGCGCTCTACGGGGCCTGGCTATGTGGTATTTGCTTGGGCTCGGTTGGCATGGCGCTGCACCACAAGCTGTGTCACACACTGGGCGGCAGCTTTGATCTGCCCCATGCCGAGACCCACACGGTGATCCTGCCCCATGCGCTGGCCTATAATGCCCCGGCAATGCCCGAGGTCATGGTGGCACTTGAGGGTGTTTTAGGCCCTGATCCAGCGCTTGCCTTGCAGAGACTTGCGCACAGCGTCAACGCGCCAACCAGCCTCAAAGAGATCGGAATGCCTGCGGATGGTGTGGACCGAGCCGCCCATATCGCCCTGTCCAACAGCTATTGGAACCCCCGACCGCTTGAGTTGTCAGCCATAAGAGATTTACTTCAGCGCGCTTTTGAAGGCGCGCCGCCTGTCACGGCAGAGGGGTGACGAGAAAAATGAACATCGGGAGGATGACATAATGAGCTACTTAACTGAGGAAACATCCGTTGATGTCGTCAATGGGAGGATGGGAGAAGAAACATCGCCGCGCCTGCGCCAGATCATGTCATCGCTCGTCCGCCATTTGCATGACTTTATCCGTGACGTTGAATTAACCGAGGAAGAATGGGAAGTCGCTATCGATTTTCTGACCCGGACCGGGCAAATCTGTTCTGGCAACCGGCAGGAGTTCATTCTTCTCTCCGACACGCTTGGCGTCTCCATGCTGGTGGATGCCATCAACAACAGAGCCCCGAGCGGCGCGACGGAGACCACTGTTTTCGGCCCCTTCCATGTTGCCGGTGCCCCGGAGCGGGAGATGGGAGCCAATATCAGCCTTGATGGCAAGGGCGAGATTTGCCTCTACCAAGGCCGGGTGCTGGATCTGGACGGCAATCCCATCAAGGACGCGCTGATTGATGTCTGGTCCGACAATGAAGATGGCTTTTATGACGTGCAGCAGCCCGGAATCCAGCCGCCTTTCAACAATCGGGGCGTTTTTCGAACCGGAGCCGATGGCCGCTATGCCTTCCGTGGCATCAAGCCGGTCTCCTATCCCATCCCGGATGATGGGCCTGTGGGCAAAATGCTGGCCGCCCTTGGTCGCCACCCCTGGCGCCCTGCCCACATGCATTTCATGGTGACAGCCCCCGGTTTTAGGCGGGTTATCACCCATATTTTTGCGGCTGGCGACCTCTATCTCGTCTCAGACGCGGTGTTTGGCGTCAAACAATCGCTCATCGTCTCATTTGAACCGGCTGACAGCCTCAGCGAAGCTTGGCGCGCCAATTATGATTTTGTGCTGTGTCCTGACGCAGACCGCGCACAATCGGGATCAGTTTAACACAATCATACATGGCATCGTGCACAGCGCTGACCACCAGAACAATGATAAAATTTAACTCCAAGGGAACATAAAATGCACATTGCTCAACCTGATCTCGCCGTCGAGTCTGTTGCCGCCTCGGTCTCAGAATTTTTAAAAGCGCCTCTGGCCCTGATTGACGGCAAGTCCGTTTTCGCCCAGTCTGGTGAAACCTATGCGGTTTACAATCCTGCCACCGGCGACGTGCTGGCCCATGTGCCTGCCTGCAATGCGGTCGATGTGGATTTGGCCGTGCGCGCGGCGCAAGCCGCATTTGAGGGTCCGTGGTCAAAGCTTCTACCCGTCCAACGACAGAGCATATTGCTCAAGCTGGCGGACTTGATTGAGGCCAATGGCGAAGAGCTGGCACAGCTGGAAACGCTGAACCAGGGCAAATCCATCATGCTCTCGCGGCTGATCGAAGTGCAGTCTTCAGCTGAATATTTCCGCTATATGGCGGGTTGGGCCACCAAGATCGAAGGCTCAACGCTGGATGTATCCATCGCTATTCCCCCCGGCATGCAATATCAGGCCTTCACTCGCAAAGAAGCTGTCGGCGTGGTTGCTGCCATCACACCTTGGAACTTTCCGCTCACGATGGCTGCCTGGAAGATTGCGCCTGCGCTGGCCGCTGGCTGCACCGTGGTTTTGAAACCCGCAGAAGAAACCCCGCTCACCTCCATTCGTCTGGCCCAGCTTTGCCTTGAAGCTGGTATTCCTGAAGGGGTTGTCAATGTCGTCACCGGCATGGGTGAGGCTGTGGGCGCACCATTGGTTGCCCATCCCGGCGTTGCCAAAATCACCTTCACCGGCTCAACAGAGACTGGCAAGCTGATCGGCATTCAGGCCATGCGCGATATGAAGCGCGTCACACTTGAGCTTGGCGGCAAAGCGCCAATGGTGATGTTTGATGATATGGACCTTGAGCTTTTGGGGGCTGCCGCCGGCATTGGTGCCTTCTTCAACACCGGACAGACCTGCTGCGCAGGCACCCGTATCTATGTGCAAAAAGGCATTTACGAAAAGGTTCTCGCGGTTGTAACCGGCATTACCCGCAGCCTTGCCATCGGCTCTGGCCTTGATCCCCGCAATCAGATCAACCCCGTTGTCTCGGCGCGCCATCAGGCCCACGTCAAGGCCTGCATCGCCCGTGGCATTGAGCAGGGCGCAACCCCGCTGATTGGCGCGCAAGCACCAGAAAAAGGCTATTATGTTTCGCCTGAACTCTTCACTGGTGTGCGTCAGGATATGGCGCTGATGCAGGACGAAATCTTCGGCCCGGTGGTGACAATCACACCGTTCAGCGATCCGGACGAGGCCATTCGCCTTGCCAACGACACCAAATTTGGCCTGAGCGCGTCGCTTTGGACCAATGATTTGAACAAGGTGATGCGCTATGTGCCAAAGCTTCAGGCAGGGACGGTCTGGGTCAACAGCCACAACATTCCCGACCAGAACATGCCCTTTGGCGGCATGAAGCAATCGGGCATTGGCCGCGAGCATGGCAGTGGTGCCCTCGACAATTACCTCGAGACCAAGGCCGTGTGCGTCGCTTACCGCTGATCACAGCCCCTTCTATCGACTGGATAATTCCTGAAATCAGAATCGATTGAAGGTAAAAATTATTCAGCAGATTTAGAGTGTTACAGCGACTTTTGTGCGCCATATTTGGTGAGAGGCGCTGTAACGTGATTGAAGGGCGCATTCTACCGCAAGTATAAAAAGCAAAAACGCCGTGCGCTCCTGAGAGTGCACGGCGTTTATTTTGACAGCGATCCTTGTCGTTTCCGAATGTTACGGCTTCATCAGCACGGATTTTGATGGATAATCCGACGCCCATGTGGCTGGCAGCGGGGCGACAAAGACATTTTCGGTGCGTGTGCGGGTGATTTTCCATACACCATCGGGCTCTTTGCGGAAGGTGTTGTTGAGGCGCGAAGAGCGCAAAAGCGCTTTGCCATCAGAAAACAGCCAGGGCTGCATATGCACCCATTGGCCGTCCGCCGTTGTTCCACTTTCATGGACGTGGATTTGCTCTGATGTCAGATAATGACAATTCAAGATCAGCGCGGGATCTTTCTTGCCCCCCCAGAAACCTTCAAAATGGCGACGAATGGCAGCAGCACCATCAGCCTTGCCGAATTGATTGGTGTAATATTCGCCTACGCCTTCCCACACGGCGTCCTCAGTATAGAGTTCCATGATGCGGTCGATGCGCTGGGCATCGTCCTCAACGCCATATTCCGGGTTGGGCGTATCGCATAAAAACATATACCGGGCCTGAATGCGGCGAATGTCAGCCTCTGCTTCAAGGACTTCGATACGGCGGATCAAGCTCGCAAGGTCGGTTTGGCTGGTCATGAAAAGTTCCCTGTTTAAATTTGTTTTCCTGGAGGGTGATGTCTCACGCGCGGGAGACGATGCGCTTTTCCAATCCCCTAATTTTACAGCGCCTCTCACCAAATATGGCGCACAAAACACGCTGTAACACTCTAAATTTGCTGCATAATTTTCTCCTTATATCGATTCCGATTTCAGGAATTATGCAGGAGGGCCGTCGAACTGGGCGGCGCATTGATGAATGCCGGGTGGCAGTGCAAAAGCCTAACGCAGGTGAGCCATCGGTCAAGCGGTAATATTCATGTAATTATTCTTCATGACGTTTGGGAGGGCGTTAAGTGCTTGTTAATTCGGCCAATCATGCTCATTGCGCTGGCCTGCAAACAGTTTTTCAAAATACGCAATAATTTTACGTGAATATTCATGTTAACGTGTGAAGCGGGAGATCTGGCAAATGATGTCAGATCAGTGAGAAATTTGAACATTGTCAGCCTGTTGAACCGGATTCGCAAAGCCACTGCGATTACGGCAACCTGTGCGTAAACACCTGAAATCACGAAATAATAATCGTCAATAAAGGTGTTTTTCAATTGACAGTGCGCAAATTTACAGTAATTTTACCGCAATAAAGGGAACCAGCCAAAAGGCTGATATAAAAATGGTGCATCATGAGCATTCCAGCAGAAAGCCATCAGGCGTTCGTCGCCACAATTGCGCTTGGTGATCCAAACGGGCCACGCGTTGCCATCAAAGACTGCATCGATATTGAAGGCATGGTCACCCGCTGTGGCAGTGAAGCGTTAAGCACAGCAGCCCCCGCTGCCCGTCATGCCACGGTGATTGACCATATCCTCACATCCGGCTGTCAGATTGTTGCTAAAGCCCGGATGCATGAGCTGGCCTATGGCATGACGGGTGTTAATCTTTTTGAGGGAACGCCGATCAACCCGAGATGGCCAGACCGTATTCCCGGCGGTTCCTCATCCGGTTCAGCCGTTGCAACAGCCGCTGGTCTGGTGGATTTTGCCATCGGCACCGACACTGGCGGCTCGGTGCGCCAACCGGCCATCTGTTGCGGGGTCATTGGCCTCAAGCCCAGTTTTGGCCGGGTGGATCGCACGGGCGCACAGCCCGCCCAAAGCTCGCTGGACTGCATTGGTCCCTTTGCCAGAACGATCTCGATGATTGAGCGGGCCATGGCGGCGATTGATCCGACGTTTCGGGTGGAGAGCCTCGACAGCGCCCCAAGAATTGCAAGTCTGGCGCTTGACGACAAGATCGATCCGCAGATGGCGCAAGCTGCAAGGGCAGTGCAATCCAGAGATGGCAGCACGGTTGAACTCGTTACGCTGGATTTGCTCGACGATGCTTTTGCCGCAGGCATGACGATTATTGCCCGTGAAACCCTTTTGGCCAATGCACACCTGCTTGATGCTGGTGCCCCCTTGGGTGACGATGTGCGCAAACGCCTTGAAGGCGCACGCTTAGTCAGCGATGCGGATATGACTGCGGCTGAAGATGTCAGGCAGCGCTTTAGCGCGCAGGTTGATGCCATTTTGGACAATTATGATGTTCTTTTGACACCCGCCATGCCGATTGCGCCGCCATTGCTGAGCGAAGCGCGCGATCCATCCAAAGTTCTGTCGCTGACCCGCTATTTGCGCCCTTTCAACCTTTCAGGCCATCCGGCCATCGTTCTGCCCACTAAGACGGCAGATGGCCTGCCCTCAGGCATCCAGCTTGTGGCGCGCAAAGGGCAGGATGCGCACCTTTGCGCCATTGCCCGCTGGCTTATTGACACACATCTGATTTTTCGGACGGAGGAATAACACCATGAATTCCCACAACCCGCCTGCACCGGGGGCTGCTCTTGAGGCCCTGAAAACTGAAATCATCCAAAGGCGAGAGGAATTTCAGGCCCTGCGTCATATTCCGCTCGATATTGTGCGGAAATTTCAAGACATCGGCGTTTATCGCGCTTTTGTGCCAACCCGCTTTGGTGGCGACAACATTTCACCGCAGGCCTTCTGTCGCCTGATTGAAGAAATCTCGATGGCCGATGCCTCGGCCGGTTGGGTTGCAAGTTTCGGCGTTTCAGCAACCTATCTGGCGTCGCTGCCACCAGAAACCTATGCCAAGATTTATGGTGCGGACCCTAACACCGTGTTTTCCGGTGCAATGTTTCCGCCATGGCCTGCCCGCACCACGCCTCAGGGCTTTGAAGTCAGTGGCCGCTGGCCATGGGGCTCGGGCGTCATGGGCGCATCGATTGTGGGTGCCGGTATTAAAGTCGAGGGTGAGAACAATCCCCTACCGCGCACCGCCGTTATGCCGCGCGATAAAATCACCGTTGACGAAACCTGGGATACCATGGGTCTACGGGCAACCGGCAGCCACGATATTGTTGCCGACAAGGTGATTGTGCCGGAAGAATGGACCTTCATTCGCGGTGGCAAGCCGCAGCAGGATGATATTATCTTTCACTATCCTGCCATGGCGCTGGCCGCCCAGGTATTGGCGGTGGTGGCCCTTGGAACGGCCCGTTCAGCACTCGATTGGGTGCGCAACAATGCCATCAGCCGCGCGTCCGTCACCGGTGCGCCAAGCCCGGCTGCGCGCGCCTATATCCAGATTGATTATGCCAAGGCTGAAGGTGTGCTGATGGGGGCAAGATCCGCCTTCTATGACGCCATCGAACATGGCTGGGAGCAGATGCAAACCAAGGGCGAGGTTGATCGCCCGACCATGATCCGGCTGCGTCATGCCGCCTCCAAAGCCGCGCAGGATGGCGCTGAAGCCGCCCGCCTCGCCTTTGTGATGGGTGGTTCCGAAGCCATGGCCACTGGCCATCCGCTTGGGCGCGCGATGATTGATGCAGCGTGCGTTGCCCAGCACGCCTTTATCAACTCCGGCTCGTGGCAGGCCGCTGGAGCCGCCCTGTTTGAGCAGCCGACGCCCGCTGGCTATCCGTGATTGTTGCAACCTGAGGATTTTATGATGACAGAACCGACACCCATCCGCACGCTTCTGTGCTTGGCCGTGCAGCCCGCGTTTTTCGATCTTCCGTTCAACAAGATCGGTCCGGTCTGGAAAGGCACGCAGGAGTTCATGAGCGGGGTTGCCAAGCTTGAAGGCGTCATTGTTTTGGGAACGCTGGATGATGATGAGACACAAGTGGGCACATCAGCCTCCTTTCCCTGGACCTGGTACATGATGTGCGATTTTCCAAATCGCCAGTCTGTGATCGCCGCCTGCAATCTGCTGCGCACCATTGTGGTCGATGAAGAAGACCACCGCCTTTGGAAATACATGCGCGTTGAAGCCCGTATGGGCCGTGCGCTGACCATTCCAGACCTATGAATTTGCGCCAGACCTATCAATTTTGCGAGAGGAACAACCAATGTCGCAAGCACAAATGAAATTCAGCGATCTGGACGCGCTCTATTCGCCAGATGCCAAAGTGGCAACCTCCATGTACGAAGATCCGGACCTGTTCAAGGAAGAGATGCAGCGGATTTTTCACAACACCTGGGTTTGGGTGGCCCATCAGAGCGAGGTTCCTGAAAAGGGATCGTTCAAGCTCTCCACCGTCGGTCAGGACCCGGTGATCGTGGTCAGAGACCGCAAGGACCAGATCCACGTCATGGTCAACCGGTGTCGCCACAGAGCGGCCACCGTCTGCGAGGTCAAGAAGGGCAAGACATCGTCTTTCCAATGCCCTTACCATGGCTGGGGCTATGCTCTCGATGGTTCCTTGCGCGCCCTGCCCTACCCTGAGCAATATGGCGATGACTTTGACAAGGAAAGCCACGGCTTGCGCAAACTGCGCACCGAGAGCTATGGCGGCATGATTTTCGCCACCTTCAACGAGGACATTGAGCCGCTGGCGGATTTTCTCGGCCCGGTGAAGAAATGGATCGACCTGTTTATGAAGCAGGGCGGTGGCTTTCCGGTCAAGGTTTTGGGCGAGCATCAGTTTAGCGTGCCGATGAACTGGAAGGTTCAGCTGGAAAACACCACCGATGCCTATCACTTCCCGGTGGTGCACAAGAGCTTCCTTCAGTCGCTTGATGGCCAGACCAATGAGATTTTCCAGTTTCTGGAAACCGGAAAAGGCTGTGTTGAGGATCTCGGCAATGGCCACTCGGTGATGGTGATGATCCCGGAACTGGTCGATCTCGATGAAAATCTCGACGATCCAATTCCGGACCGTTTCGAAGAGCTGGCGCAAGAGCTGCGCGATGAGGGCTATCCGGACGATCAGGTGCGCAAGATTGTCCGTGCGGTTGGCGGCGCTGGCTTTAACCTCAACCTTTTCCCCAATGTGTCGTTTTCGTTGTCCTTTTTCCGTGTTCTGACGCCGATCTCGGTGGATAAAACCGATATTCGTCACATTGCCCTTGGCATGGAGGGCGGCCCGGCAGCCGCTAACCGCATGCGCCTGCGCCTGCATGAGCATTTTCAAGGCCCGATGGGCTTTGGCTCGCCGGATGATGCCGAGGTGTGGGAGCGCGTGCAGCGCGGCACTCAAGGCGGTGAGGAGCTGAAGATTCTGGTCAATCGCGGCATCGTTGATGAAACCCCCGGCGAAGCTGGACCCATAGGTCACATCAGCGCGGAAACCGGAATGCGCGCCGCGTATTCGATGTGGAAGAGGATGATGTCGGTATGAACATGATCACAACAATCAAGGACGACGCGCTTTTGCAAAAGGTCAGCGCTTTTCTGTGGGCTGAGGCCGACCTGCTGGATGGCAAAAACTATGACGCCTGGCTGGCGCTCTGGCTCAAAGAGGGCATGTACACGCTGCCCATCGGCGACACCGAGGATTTCGACAATGCGCTGAACCTGTGCCACGACAATGACAAGATGCGTCGTGAACGCATCAAGCGCTTTCAGCAAGGGTTCTCGATCTCGTCGGCACCACCGGCCAAAACCATCAGAACCGTGTCACGCTTTGTCATCACCCATGTTGAGGGTGATGAGGTGACGGTGACCAGCGCCGAACATGTGATTGAAGACAAGTTTGGCAGGCAGCGGGTTTGGGCTGCCAATATGACCCACACATTGGTCATGGCCGCAGACGGCATTAAAATCCGCACCAAAGTGGTGCGCCTTCTCAACTCGGATGGGATGCTGAATTCGTTCAGCTATTTGTTCTAATGGCCGCACCTCTTCCTGAAAAAATCCAAACCGCCGTTGTCACGGGCGCTGCCCGTGGCGTTGGTGCCGAGATTGCGCGGGCATTGCACCGCGCAGGCTTCCGGGTTGTCATTTCCGATCTTGATGCGGATGCAGGCTCAAGCCTCGCTTCTGAACTGGATCTGGCCGGTGAAACGGCTGTGACCGCAACGCTGGATGTCAGCAAGCCCGAGGATTTTCAAACCATCCTCGACCGCTGCATCGAGCGTTGGGGCTCGGTGGAAGTGCTGGTCAACAATGCGGCGCGCACCGCCGTCAAACCCCTACTCGACATCGACCCGGCCGATTTCAACGCTATTCTGACCACCAATGCTGGCGGCACCTTTGCGGGCAGCCAGATTTTTGGTCGCCACTTCAAACAGCGTGGCTATGGCCGGATCGTCAATCTCGCGTCGCTTGCGGGCCAAAATGGCGGCACAGCAACGGGTGCGCATTACGCCGCCTCCAAGGGTGCCATTCTGACACTGACCAAAGTGTTTGCCCGTGACCTCGCGCCCTTTGGTGTCACCTGCAATGCCATTGCCCCCGGCCCCATGGACACCCCCATGGTTCGCTCGGTGATCACCCCGGATAAAATGCAGGCAGCGCTTGCCAATATTCCGGTGGGAGAGCTGGGCGATCCGGTCTTTGTGGCCGAATTGGTGGCGCTGCTGGCAGGCCCTAAAGCAAGTTTCGTCAATGGCGCCTGCTGGGACGTCAATGGCGGCCTTTATATGAGATAAGGTGGAATTATGGCCTCGAACACGATGAACTTGATAGTTGCCAAACGGATCGAAGAGCCGGGCGGCATTGTTCGCTTAACGCTGGTCGATCCGTCTGGCGCTGCTCTGCCAGCCTTTGAAGCGGGCGCTCATCTCGATCTGCATCTGGTGGATGATCAGATTGATCTGTGGCGGCAATATTCACTGTGTTCGGACCCGCAAGAGCAAAGCTTCTACGAAATTGGTGTTCTGCTGGACCCCAAATCGCGCGGCGGCTCGACAGCCGTTCACCGGCTCGCAACGGTGGGAGCCCAGTTTGAGGTCGAAGGCCCGCGCAATCATTTTCCGCTGGATGAAACAGCACGGCAAACCGTGTTGCTGGGTGGCGGCATTGGCATCACGCCCATGCTGGCCATGGCACAGCGGCTTCATCGCATCGGTCGTGATTTTATCTTGCATTTTTGCACGCGCTCTAGCGAGGTTACCGCGTTCAAAACCATGATTGCAGATGCACCATGGGCGAAAAACGTTGTGTATCACTTTGATGATCAGGCAGAGGATCAACGGCTCAACCTGAAGCGCGATCTGCCAGCCCCGGCAAAAGATGTTCATCTCTACGTCTGCGGCCCTCAAGGCTTTATGGATTGGGTGATCAACACCGCAGAAGCCGCAGGCCATGCCTCCGCCAACGTCCACCGCGAATATTTCTCGGCGGATGTCGATCAATCCGGCGGCGGATTTGATGTGGTGGCCAAGCGATCCGGCATCACCGTGCGGGTGGAAGCTGGCAACACCATTGCCAAGGCACTCGCTCAGGCAGGTGTCAAAATTGAAGTGAAATGTGAAGAAGGTGTCTGCGGCACCTGCGTCACCGACGTTCTGGAAGGCATTCCCGATCATCGCGACAAATTTCTGACCGACGAAGAACGAGAAGAAGGCACGATGATCTGTGCCTGCTGTTCGCGTGCGTCATCTTCAACTCTGGTATTGGACATTTGATCATGACAACTCCACAGACTGCACCCGAAATTTCGCCCAAGGCCCAGGCATTTCGCGACGGCATGAGCCGCCTGGGTGCGGCGGTCAATATTGTCACCACCGATGGCCCGGCAGGCCGCCACGGGTTGACCGTTTCCGCCGTATGCTCAGTCACGGATACGCCGCCCACCTTGCTGGTCTGCATCAACAAAAGCAGCCACGCCCACAACGCCTTTGTCGAAAACAAGGTGCTTTGCGTCAACGTGCTCAGCCCCGCCCATGAAGAGCTGTCGCGCGCCTTTGCCCGCTGGACCGGCGACGATCGGTTCGCTCGAACCGAATGGCACAGCAACGGCACCGGCGCACCCGTGCTGGCAGATGCAGCGGTTGCCTTTGATTGTCGTATTGTCGAATGTCAAACGCGCGGCACCCACACCGTGTTTTTCTGCGAGGTGATGGCAACTGAACTGGCTGAAGGCAATACGGATGGTCTGGTCTGGTTCAGCCGCCGCTTTCACCCGCTGTTAGCCTCGTAATCCAAGCCAGGTGCAGAGAACTGTAAAAGCGACTTTGCACCGCAGGGTAAGTATATCCGCACGGCACCTCTGAATATCCAGAGCGCTATGCGGTTTATAAAAACGCGCCAAGAACACCATAACACGTTCGATCGGCGGCATAATCTTCGCCTCAAAGCGACGGACGTTTACGGAATTATGCACAGGTGACCCCTTACAGGAGGAAAAGTGTGGATGCGCCAGCATGCCCTGTCACGCAGCGAAAGACGATTTCACTGCAATCAGCCGCACAAAAATGTTTTCCAAAAAACGCAAAAATCTTCTGCGCATCAACGTGCTAGCCTGCATTTACTGGTGATCACGAAATTTTGAAAAAAATTCGAAGACGCCCAAAAACCAAAATCGGCCAGCTGTCTTGTTCACGTTCAACAGGGCGGAAAAACGCTGATGTCGACGCGCTTGACCATAACAATCATATCAGGAACTGATAGGGGAACACAATGTCACGACTTCCACGTATCAAAACACATCTTTCTTTTGTGCTGGCAATTCTATCCGGCGTTACTACACTGACCTTATCGACAGCCGCTTTTGCTGAGGATCAGCTTCGTTCTCTCACTGTATTTCCCTCAAGCGATGCCACGGCCCAACTGTATGAGCGTTTCGTGAAGCTGGTAAACGAGCGCGGCAAGGGCAAGATCAAGATTTCGGTGATTGGCGGGCCGGAGATCGTGCCGGGCTTTCAGCAAACAGAAGCGGTTGCGCGTGGCTCAATCGACATGACCTACGCGCCGATCAGCTACTCATTGGGCAGCATGCCGGAGGCCGATGCCTGGGTGGGCAGCAATCTGCCCCCAAGTGTTCAGCGCGAAAACGGTGGCTTTGCCCTCTTTCAGGAAATCGCCGCCAAGCGCTTGAAAATCCACGTGCTGGCGCGCTTTGCACCAGCAGCGCCGTTGAATGTATTTTTGATCAACAAGCCAAAGCTGAAAGCCGATGGCGAGATTGATCTGAGCGGCCTGCGCTTACGCGCATCACCGCTGTACAATGCGTTTTTTGAAAAAATGGGCGCAACGCCTGTCACAATTCCGGTGCCCGATGTTTACACAGGTCTGGAACGCGGCACCTTTGACGGCATGGCCTACCCTCCATCCGCCATGGAAGGCTGGTCTTGGGATCGTTTCCTGAAATACCGTATTGAGCCGGGTTTTATGCAATCCGACCTCGGCATTTACATCAACCCCACCAAATGGGCTGCCTTGAGCGCCGATTCCAAGAAAATCCTCACAGATACCGCGGTGGAATTTGAAGGTACCTCCTACAAAGAGTGGCAGGATATGACGGCCAGCATGAATGCCAAGTTTGACAAGCAGGGCATGAAAGCAATCGTTCTGGAGGGGGCCGCCCGCGATGCCTATCTCAAAACAGCCTATGATTCCGTCTGGAACCGGCTGAAGGCTTCAGGTTCGCCTGATTATGAGAAACTGCGCGCCCACTATTTCGCCGATTAGAGCCTGTCAGGGAAAACTGGAACCCGGTTTTCGGCAAAGATAAACAAAAACAATAGGCTCCAGAGTCTGTCAGGTCCGATCTGCACCTGACAGACTCCAAGCGCATTTTCACCTTCATCTCGTAAGGCTGCCTGTTTTTTGGGCAGGTGGCTGTCTTTTGCGGAAGGCTTCTCCATGAAAACCATAATATCACTCTATGACCGACTCATTTTTGCCCTCGCCTATATAGCGGCGGCAAGTCTGGCACTCGTCACCGTTATTGTCGCGCTTGACGTCATCATGCGGAACCTCAACATGCAGACACTGCGATGGATCAGTGCTGCTGTGGAATATGTCTTGCTGTTTTCCACCATGGCAGCCGCCCCGTGGCTGGTCAGGATCAATGGCCATGTGTCGCTATCATCCTTCGTCAATCTTCTGCCACGACGCCTGCAAACGATCGTTGGACAATTGGCTTTGGTCGTTTCCGCGCTGTCTCTGGGGTTTTTAGGCCTTATCTCCGCCGACCTCACCATGCAGCGATGGATGGACGGCTCGGTGGATATGCGATCCGTCAATCTCCCAGCCTGGCTTCTCTATGCCTTTCTCGCCGTCGGCTTTGTGTTGATGGCCTGTGAATTTGTGCGCCTGCTGTTGCGCGGCGACGTGTATTCAGGCGCAGAAGGGAACCATTGACATGATGGAGTGGTATGAAGCGACCGCATTTCTGATTGGCGGCCTTATGGTTCTGATGTTCATCGGCATCCCGGTTGCCGTGGCATTTTTACTGATCAATATGGCCGGTGTTTATGTCTTCATGGGTGGGCTGATCGGCGTTGAGCAGATGATCGCAAACTCGACCAGTTCGGTCACCAGCTTTGCGCTGGTGCCTGTCCCGCTGTTTCTTATCATGGGCGAATTGCTGTTTCACTCCGGCCTCGCGTTTCGGGTTTTCAACGCGCTCGACAAATGTTTTGGCGGGGTGCGGGGCCGCCTCGCGTATCTGACAGTCGGCGGTGGCACGATCTTTGCCACGCTTTCCGGCTCGTCCATGGCAAACACCGCCATGCTGGGCACAACCATGATGCCCGATATGATCGCGCGGGGCTATAAGCCGCATATCATCATGGGACCAATTCTGGCCACAGGCGGTCTGGCCATGATCATTCCCCCCTCATCGCTTGCGGTCCTGCTCGGATCTTTAGCCCGTATTGATGTAGGCGCGTTGCTGGTTGCCGGTCTCATTCCGGGGCTTATTCTTGCACTCATGTTTGTCGCCGTCATCTGGATTTTGATCCGTATCGACCCGGACGCCGCCCCCGGCTACGCGACGGAGAGATTCAGCATAGGAGAGGTTGTGTGGGCACTGACCCGCGATGTCCTGCCCATGGGCTTTGTGGTGTTTTCGGTCGTTGGTCTGATTTTGCTCGGCTGGGCAACACCCACGGAATCGGCTGCCTGCGGTGCGATTTCGGTGCTGATTCTCGCCGCGGTCTATCGTTGCCTTGATTGGTCCGTGATCCGAAAATCCCTGATGGGATCTGTCAAAGTCTCGGCCATGATGCTGTTGATCATCATTGGCTCAACAACATTTTCGCAGATTCTGGCCTTTTCCGGCGCGTCTCGCGGTTTGATCGAGTTTTCAACCGGCTTTGATCTTCCGCCCGCAGTCATGCTGCTTGCCATGTTGATGGTGGTGATTGTCATGGGCATGTTTATGGATCAGCTTTCCATCATGATGCTGGTTCTGCCCATCTTCATGCCGCTGGTTCATCTTTATCATTTCAGCGAGGTGTGGTTTGGTGTGCTGACCCTGCTGGCGCTGGAACTGAGCCTTGCGACCCCACCCTTTGGTCTGTTGCTGTTTGTTATGCTGGGTGTCAGTCCGCCCGGAACAACCATGCGCCAGGTGGTGATGGCAGCCGTGCCATTCTTGCTCTGCACTCTGTTGCTGATGGTTCTGATTGCGATCTTTCCGCAACTTACGCTCTGGCTGCCCAGCATCATTACTGCATAATTCCTTAAATCGGAATCGATTTAAGGAGAAAATTATGCAGCAGATTTAGAGTGTTACCGCGTCCTTTGTGCGCCATGTATGGCGCACGGCGCTGTAATGGTTAAACGATCCTGCCGCCAGTCAGGCTCTGACTGGCGGTATTGCTGTCTCAATCGATCACACGTCACTTTCCTGATTGCGCTTGCCTCTTCCAAACAGCTTGATGACAATCACGTAGAAGACCGGCACAAACAGCACAGCCAGAACCGTTGCCGAAATCATGCCGCCAAACAGGCCGGTGCCAATCGCACGCTGCGTTTCCGAGCTCGCACCCCGCGCAATGACCAGAGGCACGATGCCCAGCGAAAAGGCCAGTGATGTCATCACTATCGGGCGCAGTCTCAGCCGTGCTGCCAAGATGACGGCGTCTTTCAGGCTTTCGCCGTCTTGTTGCAGTTTACGCGCAAATTCGACAATCAGAACCGCGTTTTTGGCAGAAAGGCCAATCAGCGTAATCAATCCGACTTTGAAAAACACATCGTTTTCCAAGCCCCGCAGATGAACAGCAATCACCGCGCCGATGACACCGAGTGGCACCACCAGCATGACCGAGAGTGGCACCGTCCAACTTTCATACAAGGCCGCCAGCACCAGGAAGACGATCAGGAAGGAGAACGCCATCAGCATCGGGGCCTGCGCACCCGAAAGCCGCTCTTGCAACGATTGTCCCGTCCATTCCACGGCAAAGCCCTTGGGCAATTGCTTGGCCAAACGCTCCATTTCCGCCATTGCAACGCCGCTGGAGGTGCCAGCCGTGGCCGAGCCGGAAATGCTCATCGAGGGGTAACCATTGTAACGTGTGACCTGCAAAGGAATGGTCGACCATTCCGCCGTCACAAACTCCGCTAGCTGCACCATCTTGCCCGTATCATTTCTGACATGCAGATTCAGCACGTCCTCCACTTGCATCCGGCTCGTGGCTTCAGCCTGCACAATAACCTGCTGCAAACGACCATCGCGCGGAAAATCATTGATATAGGTGGAGCCAACCGCACCACTGAGCGTGTCGTTGATGGCGGAATAAGCCACACCCAGTGCTGCCGCCTTGGCGCGGTCAATCTTCAAGGTCACACTTGGCCCGCTCGGCAAACCATCAACACGCACATCAGACAGCAATTTGCTCTTGGCTGCCAGCTGCGTGAGCTGTGAAGATGCGGCAAGAAGTGCCGCGTCTCCGCGATTGGCGCGGTCTTGCAGACGCAGGGCAAAGCCTGAGGTCGTACCCAGCTCATCAATCGTCGGCGGTTTCAGGCTGAAGATCTCGCCTTCCGTGGCCGCAGACATGGCTGCCGTTGCCGCCGCAAGCTCCTCATCCAACGTGGTGGTGCGTTCACCCCATGGTTTGAGCGTGGTGAAAGACTGGGCCGTGTTGGGGCCAGAACCCGAAAAACCGAATCCCATCACAGTCAAATTGTTGACGATATCGGGCCGGGTTTTGACATGCTCTTCAAAGAGATTAACCACCGCCCTTGTCCGCTCCGCTGTCGCATCGGCAGGAAGCGTGAAAGAGGTCATGAAGGAGCCCTGATCCTCTTGCGGCACAAATGCCGTTGGCAAAGAATTATAGCCAGAGGCCAGCGCTGCGAGAATCGCGGCATAAATCACCATGACCCGCCCGGTCTTGTTGATCAATACACCAACCCAACCCGCATAGCGCGCTGTCAGATGTTCAAACCCACGATTGAAGCGGGCAAAAAAGCCGGTGCGCGTGTGGTGATCCGCAGCAATCGGCTTGAGCAAGGTTGCGCAAAGGGCCGGTGTCAGGCTGAGCGCCAGAAAGGCCGAAAACAGGATGGAAACAGCCATCGACACCGTAAACTGTCGATAAATTGCCCCGACAGAGCCACTGGCCATGCCCATCGGCAGGAAAACGGCCGTCAAAACAAGGGTGATGCCAATCACCGCGCTTGAAATTTCCGTCATGGCTTTTTGGGTCGCCTTGCGCGGCGAAAGCCCCTCTTTGGCCATGATGCGCTCGACATTTTCAACCACCACAATCGCATCATCCACAATGATGCCAATGGCCAGCACCATGCCAAACATGGTCAGAACGTTGATCGAGTAGCCAATGGCAAACATCACCGCAAACGTGCCAAGCAGCGCAATCGGCGCAACGATGGCCGGAATCAGGGTGTAGCGAATGTTTTGCAAAAACAACAGCATGATGAGGAACACCAACACCATAGCCTCCAGCAGGGTTTGCAAAACCTTCTGGATCGACACCTTTACGAAGGGTGCCGTATCATAGGAAATGGCATATTCCATACCCGCAGGCATGGTGGTGGCCAGTTCAGCCAGCCGGTCGCGGACACCTTGCGATGTGCTGACCGCATTGGCACCGGGGCTCAGCTGAATGGCCGCAGCCGTCGCAGGCCTGCCACCATCCATGATCGAGAAGCTTGATGTCTGCGATCCAACCTCGATTCTCGCCACATCGCCCAGCGTCAGCTTGGAGCCATCGGGATTGGAGCGCAGAATAATCCTGGCAAACTCCTCAGGGCTCTGCAATTGCCCGGAAACACTGAGAGGAACGCTGACCTTCTGGCCCGGCACTGTCGGCGCTTCACCAACCCGGCCAGCGGCCACCTGCACATTCTGCGTCTGGATGGCCTGCGTGATTTCTGTCATCGACAAGGAATAGGAAACCAGCTTAACAGGATCCACCCAGACGCGCATCGCCGCTTCAGAGCCGAACGATTGCACGCGGCCAACCCCCGCCACGCGCTTAAGTTCCGGCGCAATATTGCGCACCAGATAATCGTCCAGCCCCAGCGGATCTACCTTACCATTTGACGATTTGAGCGAAACGATCATCAGGAAGCCCGAAGACGCTGCCTCCACCGTCAGGCCCGCACGGCGCACCTGTTCTGGCAATCTTGGCTCAATGGCTTTCAAGCGGTTTTGCACATCCACCTGGGCAAGCTCAGGGTTGGTGCCTGGCTTGAACGTCACGGTAATATTGGCGCTGCCGGATGAATCCGCCGATGAGTCAAAATAGAGGATGTTCTTGACGCTTGAAAGCTCGCGCTCGATCAAGCCGGTCACGCTGTCATTGATGGTTTGCGGCGTCGCACCGGTGTAAGTCGCAAAAATTGACACGCTTGGTGGAGCAATGACCGGAAACCGCGACACAGGAAGCTGCGGAATGGAAACAACGCCAGCAATGACAATAAGAATAGCGATGACCCATGCAAACACGGGCCTGTTGATGAAAAACTGTGGCATGATTGGTGGTCCTCAACCCTTCACTTCAGGGGCGGATGGCGTATAGGGCGTTGTCTCCAGCGTCACGCCATCTTGCACACGGTCTTTTCCGAGCACGACAACATTGTCTGTGGCGCTGAGGCCGGAGAGGACAATATATTGGCCATCCACAAGTGGGCCCAAGGAGACATTGCGCCGACTGCCGTGAGAATCCTTATCGACCACGACCAGTTGCGGCCGCCCGGATGGCTCGCGCAATACCGCTTCTTGCGGCACCATCAATGCGTCATTGTAGATGGCACGTGGCACTTTGGCGCGGACATACATGCCAGGCAGCAATTGCTGATCAGGGTTCGGAACCAGAACCCTGAGCCCGACACTGCCCGTGGAGGTATCAACCGTGATATCCGAAAACAGCATTTTGCCCGGCTGATCATAAGCCTGGCCAGCAATCCTGTAGATTTTAACAGGAAGATCAAGGGCTGCTTCCTCAGCCTTCGTCGCCATATCCTCCAGTGTTTCCTTGCTCATCAAGGATTGCCGGACATCGACATAGACTTTGTCAATCTGCTGCACCACCGCCAAAGGCGTGGTGGCCGATGACGATGCAAGCCCACCTTCACCGAGGAATGACCGGCCAATGATGCCCGCAATCGGGCTCTTGATCGTGGCATAGGACAGTTCCAGCTTGCGCCGCGCCAGATTGGCTTGCGCTTCCGCGACATTGGCCTTGGCTTGCGCAAGGGCAGCGGCGGCATTGTTCAGGGCTTCCGCACTGTTGATCTGCTTGGAGGATAACAGCTCGGTGCGTTCAAATTTGATGCGAGCGTTCGACAACTCGGCCTCAACGCGCGCCAGCACCGCAGCACTTGCATCCACTTCTGCCATGAACAGCGCGGGGTCGATCTGGAAAAGCGGCGCATGAGCATCAATCGTCGCACCTTCCTCAAACAGTTTCTTTTCTATAATGCCGCTGACCTGAGCCCGTATTTCAGCGGTATTATAGGCAGATACCCGGCCCGGCAATTCATCGTAGACAACGACTTTGGTTGGCTGCACGGACAAAACACTGACACGCTCGGTCACAGACGGCTCAGGGTTTGGTGCCTGCTGGGCGGCCTTTTCATCGCTGCAAGCTGCCAGAAAGCCCATTGAGGCGATAAGCAAAGCAATTTTGATTGAACGAGGTTTGCGGCGCATGATCGATTACCATCCAAAACATAAGAGGCCCAAAGCCTAAGTCGCATTTCATCCCATGGGCCTTAAGCGCCTGACGTTTCGGCTTTGTGGAGGTTGTGTTAACAAGCGATGGAGGCGACGAATGAATGCTCGACGGCAGCCAATTTCAATGGCAATCATGAAGCCAAGGAGACGGAATTCTCATGACAGCACTTGTTTTGATCGCCGAGGATGATGTTGAAATCGCCAACATCCTCGAAGCTTATTTTATCCGCGAAGGGTTTCGCACCGTGCACGCTCGCGACGGCAAGGTCGCGCTTGAGTTGCATCTGGCGCTCAAACCCGATATTGCGCTGATCGATGTCACAATGCCACGCCTGGACGGTTGGGAGGTGCTGGCCGAACTGCGAAGACGCGGCAACACGCCCGTCATCATGATCACGGCCCTCGACAAAGAGGTGGACCGACTGCAAGGTTTGCGCATTGGCGCAGACGATTACATCGTCAAACCCTTTAATCCTATCGAGGTCGTTGCCCGAGCCAAAGCAATTTTGCGCCGGGCTGGCCTTGCCAATACCGGTGCGACCATCCGTGTCGGGCGCTTGACCATTGATCTTGACAGCTATCAGGTGAGCCTTGAATCCAATGGTGTGGTGAAACCGGTGACGTTGACGCTGACCGAGTTCAGGTTGCTTGCCCATCTGGCACGCACCCCAAGCAAGGCCTTCACCCGTGGCGAGTTGATTGATGCCTGTCTTCCCGGTTCTGACGCCATGGACCGCACGGTGGATAGCCACCTCAGCAAATTGCGAAAAAAGCTGGAGTTGGCCGGAGCAGAGGGCATGTTGGCCAGTATCCGCGGCATTGGATATAGATTAGTGATTGAGGCATGATGCTGCGTCAGGGATTGAGCCGCCAAATATTGCTGGCCATGTCGGCTGTGACCGTTATCGCAGGACTGCTGGTGTTTTTTGGCACCTATCTGGCCTTCAGCATCATCTTCTATTTCAGCCCCTGGAGCGAAAGCGAAGATGGGTTGCTGACGGGCACAGATTTCCTTGTGCTGTCCGTGTTAATTTTCCTTGCTCTGATCATGGCAGCCATTGCCTCGGTGCGTCTGGCAAGGCGCATTCTTGAGCCCCTCGAATCCTTGGCCCAAAGCGCCAGACGCATCAAGGATGGCGATCTTTCTGCCCGTGCCACACCTGGAGACCATTCGCTGGGTGAAACGGCCCATCTGGTGAGCGATTTCAATGCCATGGCCCAGCGCCTGCAAGATATGGCAGCGGATGTGACCCTGTGGAACGCCATGATTGCCCATGAATTGCGAACGCCCTTGACGATTTTGAAGGGGCGTTTGCAAGGCATTATCGATGGTGTGTTCGAGCCTGACGAGTGCTCGCTGCAAAGCCTGATCCTCCAGGTGGATTCTCTGGCTCGATTGGTCGAAGATCTCAGAACTGTGACACTCGCCGACAGCGGACATCTGGATCTGCACATAGAGCCAATCCGGCTTCACGATGAGATCCATAATCTCATGCATGTGATGGAGCCGGAACTGAACGCAGCGGGCTTCCACCTCACCCTTGATCTGGCTGATATCGTTGTGCGCGCAGATGCGCTGCGCATTCGTCAAGCTCTGTTGGCGCTGGTCACCAATGCTCGACGCTACGCTGTGCGCGGCACGATAGAGATCACGCTTTCACAGGAAAACCAACTGGCCGTTATCTGTGTTTCAGACGAAGGCCCGGGTCTTCCAAGTGAGCTCGAGCCTTGGGCATTTGAGCCATTCAAGCGCGGTGCTCATGCTGGCTTCAATGAAGCAAGTGGCAATGGCTTAGGCTTGTCCGTCGTGCGCGCCATCGTTGAGGCCCATGGCGGTAAAATCCGGTACCGACGCTCACCAAAAGGTGGAGCGACGTTTGAAATATCCCTTCGAATGCCCGATTCTTGAGTTTAACCGGCAATTTCGCGTACCGCATTCAGACTCAGCGCGTCGCCTGCACACAATCTCCACAAATTCTACATCAAACCGCAAAACGGCATCGATAGGTCATAATGGGCCATGCGTTTGAGACAACGCACTGGCCTGTAGCGTGCAAAGCCGGATTGCGGCGAGATGCTACAGTTTTCGCAAAACAGGCGTAACCGCAGGCGTAAAAATGTCACCTTTGCCAGACACCAATGAGTTCACGATCCCCTCCTATTCTCGCAAACGGCGATGGCTGATTCTTGTTGCGGTCATGCTGGCCTTTTTGCCGGTCGTGCTGGATATGACAATCCTGCACATCGCGGTTCCGTCCCTGACATTGGCATTGCAGGCCTCAACCACGCAGGTTCTCTGGATCATCGACATCTATTCTCTGCTGATGGCGGGACTTCTCGTGCCCATGGGTACGCTGGCCGATCGCATCGGGTATCGCAAACTGCTGTTGACAGGGCTTGCCGTTTTCGGCCTCGCTTCTATCGTGGCGGCATTCTCGACCACTCCCACCATGCTGATTGGCGGGCGCATCTTGCTTGCCTTCGGTGCCTCCATGATTATGCCTTGTGTGCTGGGAATTATCCGCCTCACCTTTGAAGACCCCGGTGAACGCGCAATCGCGCTGGGTTTATGGGGAACAGTCGGCTCGGCGGGAGCTGCCGTTGGTCCGTTGGTGGGCGGCGCACTGCTTGAACATTTCTGGTGGGGATCTGTTTTTCTCATCAACATTCCCGTTGTTGTGCTGATTTGCCCGGCCATCGCCTATGCGTTGCCACGCAGCCAGCGCGGCAAATTGGGTGACTGGCACCTGAATCAGGCCCTTATGCTGATCGTCGGTATTGTCGCGCTGGTTTTTGCCGTAAAATCCGGCTTCAGTGGCAAGCAATCCTTGTGGGTTGCCTTATCGGCAGCAATCTTTGGCGTGGTTGCCCTCACCTTCTTTGTCAAAAGCCAACGCCGCGCAGTAAATCCCATGCTCGATCTGTCGCTGTTAACACGTCGACCGATTGTGGTGGGAATTGCAATGGCTGTGGTAACGTCCGGAGCACTTGCTGGCGTTGAACTGACAATTGCACAAGAGCTGCAATTTGTGCTGGACAAATCCCCCCTACAGGCAGGATTTTTCATGCTGCCAATCATGGTGGCCGCAGGCGTTGGTGGTCCCATCGCAGGCTTTTTGTCCAACCGCTTCGGGCTGCGCCGTGTAGCAAGCCTTTCGCTTATCACTGCGGCCGCGTCTCTGGCTGCACTTGCGCAGTTTGATTTTCATCATCACAGGGAGATCATTTCCGCTCTCCTCGTGGCGCTAGGTCTTGCCTTGAGCATAGGCCTTACCGCTTCATCAATTGCCATCATGGGGGCAGTCGAGGCCGAAAAGGGCGGTTCTGGGGGCGCATTAGAGGCGATGGGCTACGAGTTGGGCGCAGGCCTCGGCATCACCTTTTTTGGAGTGGCGCTTTCGGCGGTCTATGCCTCGGCAATGGTGGTGCCCGCCGGCATAGCGCCAGAGCTTGCCGACGCTGCTCGTCACTCGATTGGCGATACCTATGTGATCGCCAAACAGCTTTCCAGTGCCAGCGCAGCCTCCTTGATTATCGCGGGCAAACAGGCATTCTCATCTGCGCATGCCGTATTGCTCACGTCTGCGGCAGCGCTGATTGCAATGCTGGCCACAGCCGTTTTCATGGCATTGAAAAATAACAACCAGCCTTGATAAAGCACCTGTTGCTCGGCTCTCTCAAATTCATGAAGCCGCAGATATCGGGAGCTGTTGCGCCAGAAATGGTGCATGGGGTGTGGCACGTTTCATCTGCGCCATAATCTCCTCCTTAAATCCACTCCGATTTAAGGAATGATGCAGTCGCTCTTTCTTTTTTCGCATGTCTCGTTTCATTGCGGACAATAAAACGAGACATGCTTTAGCTGAACGATTGATTGGAAACAGCATACATATGCATTGGCGCTGTTGCAGTGGGCAACACGCCCTTCACCATCGATATGGCCTCACTCACCTGTTTAAGACCCCGCTCCTCCAGCCATTCACTCAATCCGTCTTCGGCATAAACATCAATGCGCACGAACTCTCCGGCAAGTTTGGCGAGCTGCGCCTCTATCAGGCATTTTGCATCTTCAACACCACTTGCTGCAACCGGCCCGACAACATAGCCGCGGCCAAAACGCCTGCGGAGGGAAAACCCCGAGATCTGCCCTTCGCGCTCCAGCACGATTGCTTCTCCGGCATTTAACAGCGCATTTACAAGTCTTTCGCGCGGCATCCCAATCGCTTGACAGTCGAGAGCTTGAATACGGCCGAAATCACTGGCAACCGCATCGCGTATGTCATCACGGTGCTTCACCGTATATCCCTTGTGCAGGACGCATTGATGCTGGTGCACCATCCCCCACTTTTCAAAGCCACGGCGAAGATAGAGCGGTAGCCCTTCTGCAGTGGCATTGAGGAGAACGTTGCGCCCCTCGGTTGCTTGCAACAGCGCATCGAACAAACGTGATCCATTGCCCCCACCCTGCGCTTTCTCCGTCACAATAATCATGCCCGCGGCTGCATAAGATTGTCCATAGCACCACCAGAGAGCAGTGCCGAGAACCTCGCCGTTCCGCTCCAGGACAACACCCTCTCCAATCTCAAATGCGAAGGCCCAATCCTCCAGACGGTACGGCCAAGAAAACTCTTGCGAAAGATTCAATCCTCCTTGCAGATGGTGACGATCAAGCTTTGCTATTGAAATTTCGCCCAAAACGGTGGTGTCTTCATGACTCATGTGCTGCTACTGACCTGTAATATTGATGGCGACGCTGATCTTGCGCCTTTAAAATCCAAGGCGTTCCGAAAGCTTCGCAGATTTCGGACGGTTTTCTTTGCATATTTGCTTTTCCATGGGGCTTATTAATCTGTCTTGGCCCGCAAATCTGCATGATTTGTGCCGCTATATCGGATCAAGCAGCGGAACATCCCGACAATAGAGATAGTCGATAATTTTACAGGCGGATTAATCAGCTTCCCACTAAAGCGTTGGTCACCGGAAAAAAGGCTGCGGACAACCCTTCTTTCAAGCAAATTTATCTGCGGAGACTGGTCCAACAAATCAAACGCAACCGTGGTTGCGCGATTTACCCGGAACATTTGCTGATTGTGCACGTTGTTTACCAATAACTCCAACTGAAATCCAGGATAGCAGGTATAAGTATGGCACGAGAAGAAATCGTGGAGCTGATACCCGCACTGCGTGCGTTCGCTTGGACATTTTGCAGCAATCCAGAAGATGCAGATGATCTGGTTCAAGAAACGCTGGTGCGTGCCATTAACAGCTTTGATCAATACAAGGAAGGGACTCGGCTGAAATCCTGGCTTTTTACGATCATGCGAAACACATTCAGCACCCGGTATCGAAAACGCAAACGAGAAACTGTTGGCATACCAGACGGCATGCTAAACACCCTGACGACACCTGCCACACAAGAATGGAGCGCGCACGCGCGTGACGTACACAGCGCTTTGATGCGCATTCCTCAGCAATACCGCGATGTTCTTGTTCTGGTAACTTTGATGAACGAGAGTTATGAGGAAGTCGCCAAGATACATGGATGCAGAGTTGGCACGATCAAAAGTCGGATGAACCGAGCTCGTCAGCGGCTGAAAGAAGAGCTTGGAGAGCTCGACGACACCGACACAAAAGCCCCATCAGAAAACGCTCCTCCGCGCGGCGCTTCAAATGATGCTAATGAGGCACTTACAGCGCCGTGCGCCGTGCATGGCGCACAAAGGACGCTGTAACACCTTTAATCTGCTGCAAGAAATTTAATTGCGGAACCTTCTATGCAGCCCTCCACCCATTTCAGCTAGGATAAGTCTTGGCAAGGAAGCAACACTGTCTTTTGACACCTGTATGTACCGTCGCCCAAGAATCGAAAAACCCCGCAACATGTTATACGGGGTTTTTGATGAATTTGGTTGCGGGGGCAGGATTTGAACCTGCGGCCTTCAGGTTATGAGCCTGACGAGCTACCGGGCTGCTCCACCCCGCGTAATATTTGAGCTTTGAATGCAAAAGGGCCGCTTGAGCGACCCATTGAATTTTCGGCGGGGCCGATGTTTGTGTGAGAAGATTGTTTTGATGTGTTTGTATCAACGATTGCCTTTAGCAGACCTGGCAGCGACCTACTCTCCCGCGTCTTAAGACGAAGTACCATTGGCGCAGGGGCGTTTCACG
>NZ_SSOA01000015.1 GCF_004801395.1 Gillisella terrae | reverse complement strand
CTTCCGCCCAACGTCAGATAACAATAACGCGGGGTGGAGCAGCCCGGTAGCTCGTCAGGCTCATAACCTGAAGGCCGCAGGTTCAAATCCTGCCCCCGCAACCAAATATCACAAAAAACCCCGTAGCAAACCCTGCGGGGTTTTTCGATTCTTGGGCCGAAATCATTCAAAATGCGACCCACAGTCCCGTCCGTGATATTGGTTGCACCGGACTATAACGTCCTCAAAGAGAGCTTTTTGGCATTCCGCAGCAGGCAAAGACTCAAGCTCTTACTGCGCTAGTTTTTAGTACCAGTTCAGTGCCAACATCCAGACCACCTGCCGTCACCACGTCGCAATAGATGCCGAATGACCGTCGGTTGTTGCGCACAATTGCGCGTAAAACCTCAACATCGGCCTCAATATCGGGCTGCGCAATCATTGTCATGCCGCAACGTTTCGTGTGTTCCGTCGCCCGCATCGATAGCCCAACGCCGTGAATTGTATGTCCCAGCCATTCATTTTCCAAAAAGCCAGGTTCAGCGCCGGTGTTCAGGACGATATTGGGCCGAAATCGCCGCACGTCCAGTTCCTTGGACGACAACAGGTCCGATAACCTTTCTCGTGAAGAGGACGTGATGAGATGCAGGGGGGACGGCTGATAGCGATGGGTGATCATTGGCAATTGCTCAGCCGCAGGCCACTGCCCATTATTATACCGCCCAACCGCAACACTGAACCCAAAGTATCGGCTGAGTTCAGGGCCGATTGCTGGATGGCATATCTGATAGGCCTCACCATTGGGAAAATGGATGTAGGTCTCGCCAGCGCTATTTATGATTGCTCTCAGGAACAAAGCCGGATGCCAACGCGAATCATTTTCTGGCGATGCCGTTTTGCCGGTGGATGGGTCGAAGAGCCCGAATTGCCGATCACCAACTATGCCCGTTTCGGTGATATCGACATTCTGGCATTGCTGTCCGCCAATTGAGCTTACCGGATATCGCCAAATTTCCGAGACCTGTCCAACAGGCTTGATCTTTCCGGTGCACTGTGGGTCTGAGAGCATTTGTTTTGCTGTCATGCGGTCATTATCCCATGTTTCCTCTCCTCCATCTGGTCTTCGGTGATTGCCTTCGCAACAATGGCTCCGATTTCCGCTGCACTGGTGATGCCTTGCACAAATGGCATTTTGTGCAGAAGGTAAGGGATCGCAGCACAATATATCCTATTGGTTATTCCTCCCGGCCCGCGCGCCCTGAAGACCTCGTCAACATCAATACCGCCTGTGCGCTTTGTAACGGGCACGTCATCGCGATCGAGCAAGGCGATTGGGCCTTGAGTCGGGGCCTCTTGTACGTTGCCCTGCTCTACCAGCGTTGGGAAGGGAAGCTCACCGGCCGACAACGGGCCTTGGCCGGTTGCATCAATGAAATTGTCAAACCGCAGGCTCGCTCCAGACGTCTGAATTGTTACCCCAGGGGATTGGCTGTTCGTTATTATGTCATAATCGTCGGTGAGGTTTTGAATTTCGAGCCGCCCGTCAGCGTGGAGTGCTAAAATGCGCTTGATGGAGAGATGGGGAACAGTCGCGTATTCATCAATAAAGATGTTTTTGAAGGATTTGTTGAATCGTGCAAAATCAACCGCATTCAAGTGCGGCACAATTTCCGCGATAATTTCGTGCGTAATCATGATCGCGTAGCGCCATGGCACAGTGTATTTGGCTGTTATATTTTGCTCGGCTTCTGCCAGATTTTGGGCGGCCCACACGAAGGGATCGGAGTTGGCGCGTCGCTCATAATAGGCATCCGCAAATGTGTCGACGGTGAGCGTTGAAAGCCCGATTTCTGCGGCATAGTGCTTGTCCGCCATGATAATTTCTTGCTTGAACAACTCAAATACGTTGTCGAGCAATCCTGTCGAGCCGCGGGAAATCAGCGCGCGGACGGCATGGCGGGTACAAATCCTTGGATCGAGATAGGGAAGCGGGCAATAAAAGTCCGCTTCTGGCAACAAGCCTTTGCGCGACATCATCACAGCCGAAAAGTCTTCAAACTCCAGAGAAATTTGAAAGGTGAGATCACCTTTTTCGTCGTAAAGAAAGGAGCCGCAGGAGGTGGCAACGGTCATGAGCGCATCTATTGCGCTGAGCGATGTTCCCAGAATCCCAAGACGCCCTCCCCGTATGGATTGCAAGGACGATGCTGGCCACACGGAAGTAAAATACCCAGGTTGGCTCTGTTTTTCAGCTGGCCACTGATGGCCAGTGGCAAGAACAACGTGATCGAAAATTGCACTGAATTCTCTCTCTGATGTCACGGTGACCAGCATGCCTTCAGGCGTGACTGCGATATCCACCACGCGATGGCCCGGGTAAATCTCGACATGGTGACCGCGTTGCGAAGCGATGAGAACAAGGCTCATGAACTGCGCGTGGAAATAATCGCCCAGCACGAGACGCGGGTAAAATTGCCGTTCATGGATGTCGTCGCGGATAATGCCATGGTCATTGAGATAATCATTTGGACGACCGCGCAGCCATTCCACAAGCGTTTCATGAAGCGGCGGAATTTCGATGCTGGGGATATTGGACAACATCGCCGGATCGTTCATGCCGGGAAGATAAGGGGTGCCCTTGCCAGCCTCCGCTTCGGCTTCATAAATTGTAATCGTGAGGGGATTTTCGGCGAGTAAAAGCTGCTTAAGCGTATAAATGCCTGTTGGCCCAGAGCCTATAATGCACACTTTATTTCTCATGGGGTGAAACGTCCCGTTCTGTCGCGTGGCTCACAGCAAGTGTAAGTTTTTCGCGCGGTATATGTTCCGTGCCCGGCAGAAATTATGAAGCAGATTAGACGTGTTACTTTGAGCCTTTGTGCACCCTACATGGAGGACGGCGCTGTAATAGAGGGTAGCGACAGCGCCGAGCGCCTTTTGTGGCGCAGGGCGCTGTCGTTCAAGCGTCATTCGACATAGTATTTATTATACTGATTTCTGAATTTCTCTGATCCACCAAAATCGCTGTAGCGGCCCAGTTCCTGCATGTCCGTCTTGTTCAGCAATACGCCAACAACTTTAGTGCTGATCTGAGGCTCGGCATCCAGAAGATCAGACACCAGCTTTGTCGGGGTTTTGCCCCATTCCACCACGCAGACAAAGCCGTCCGCCAGATGGGAAAATGCTTTGGCATCCACAACCGGACCAATAGGCGCAAGATCAACAACAATATAGTCGAACGATTTCCGAACGCTGTCCAAAAGCGCGCTCATGCCCGGCGAAGCAATCAATTCATTGGTATGGACGAAGGAACGGGCACCAGCACCGGGGGCAACGGGTAAAATAGCCAGCTGTGTTTCCTGATCCACCTTAATGCAATCCTGCCAGGATGCATCCCCCAGAGCAGCTTCTATCAGCCCGGTTTTGGCGGGCGGGTTGAGCAGATGGCTAAGGCTTGGGTTGCGCAAGTCGGCGTCAATCAGCAGGGTTCTCTTGCCACTTGTTGCAAGCAGCACCGCAAGGTTGGCGGCGACCGTTGATTTTCCCTCATTCGGCAGGGCTGAGACAATGCCAATCACCCGGCTTGCACGGCCTTGCAGCATAACGTCGATCGCCAGTTTGGTGTTGCGCAGGGTTTCTGTGAAGGCAGAACGCGGAGCATCAATCACTGTCCGCATCATGCGATCCAATCCCAGGGTTTCGCTCAAGGGTGGCGCAACGGTTGCACCGGAGGGTGCCTTTTTGCGCCAGCGGCGAAGCTTGGGGTTCATGGGCTTTTTCGCCCGCGGCCCCATTCTGGGCAGGTAGCCGAGCGATTTCAATCCCAAGACGGATCGGATGTCGCTCTCCAGACGGAAGTAGCGTTCCTGCATTTCCTGAACGAAGGCCAACCCCGCCCCCACAATCAGGCCCAGCACGGCAGACAAGGCAAGTGCCATGGTTTTGCGCGGGCTGGATGGCGAAGAGGGTACACCCGCCTGCGAAATGACCCGTGCCTTGGTCACCGGCAGCGACTGGCTCTGGCTTGCCACCTCATACCGTCCGAGGAAGGCGGCATACATTGTTTTCAGCGCCGATGCCTTTTGCTCGAGTTCGCGAAGATGAACGAGGGCGACGTTGGCTTCCGAGTTTGTGCCTGTGAGCTTGTCGATGCTGTCGCGCAAAGATTTCTCGCGCGACTTTGTCACGTCGTATTCGTTGGCGTAGCTGGCGGTCAGCTGTTTCAATTCCTGAAAGATCTGCTGACCGATATTCTCTTTTTCTGCTTTCAGCGCCACGGCTTGCGGATGGTCAGCACCAAAGTTGGCAACAACCTCCTGCTCGCGCTTTTCGACCGCGAGATAGCGGGTGCGTAGATCCTGCAAGTTTTGATTGGCGTTGGTTTGGCCGGATATAATGGCATTTTTGACCGCATTTTGCGGACCCTGTTCCACAATGGCTTTAAACTGATTGAGCCTCGCTGCGGCGCTGGCCGCATCGGCCTGTGCAACAATCAATTGCTTGGTCAGATCGGTCAGTTGCTGCTCGGTCATCAGTTCGCCGCCGGTCTGGGTCAGGCCGTTTGCCGATTTGAACTTTTCAACCTCAAGCGAAGCCTGTTGGGCGCGCTTGCCAAGATCGTCGAGGCGGCCTTGCAGCCAAAGGGTGGCGCGTTCGCTGGCGTCAAAGTTGGCGTTGAGTTGATCGGTCAAAAACGCATTGGCATAGGCTTCTGTGACCTTTGCCGCCAGACGAGGATCCGGCGAGCGATAGGAAATCGACAGCACCGCACTGCGCATGACGCGCTCAACGGAGATGCTTTGCTGCAACATGGCGGCGGCCTTGCCACGCAGACCCTGACGGATTTGCTCTGGTGTCCGCTGCGGACTGGAAATAAACAGACCTTTGACAGAGCTGATCGCGTCCTTGACCTCGCCAATCAGCGATTTTGGCGGATCGGTAATCAGGTCCACATCGGCAAGCTTTGCCTCATCCACAACGCGCAGGGCCATGTTATTGGATTTCAGCACCTCAATGGCGCTGGCAATCTGCATGTCGGCCTGTGTGCGGTCATCTTGCGGGGCGTTGTCGCGATCCGTGTAGCGCGACAGATTATCATCCAGCAGGATCTGGGTATAGGCCGTGTAATAAGGGGTGGTAAAGAGCAGATAGAGCACCCCCAGCATCACGAAAAGCGCCACGCAAAGGGCCACCATCCGCATACGGCGGGCGGCAATTGCAAGCAGCCTGTCCAGATCAATAAAGGAGTCGGCTTCGGGCTGGTCTCGATGTAGAACGGCTTTCAAGGGCAGAGTTCTCTCATTCATGGTGCTGTTCTTCATTGTTCGTGGCAGATGTTGGTCTGGTTATATCGACTTCACAGCCACGATTACGTTGCTGGACGTCTCTTCTGTCGAACCGACAGTTGATCTTGGAAGACGTATAGAATGGTCAGCAAGACCTGATTCAGAATCAGGCCTTGATGACAGTTCGAGGATGCCGCCTCACGCGGCTTGAATACGGTTTTCGTGCATCAGGACCATTTCCTTGAGGGATTCGTATACGGCATCACCGATGTCATCCCTGTCGAGCGCAAAGGCCACATTGGCTTCGATAAATCCATGTTTTGAGCCGCAATCGAATGTCTTGCCAGCGTAAGGATGGGCATGAAAGGGCTGCCGGGTTGCCAGCGTGCGCATGGCGTCGGTGAGTTGGATTTCATTGCCTGCGCCGCGTGTTTGCTTTGCCAGGACGTCAAAGATTTCCGGCTGCAAAATATAGCGGCCATTGAGGTAGAAGTTTGATGGTGCTTCAGAAGTCGGTGGCTTTTCAACCATTCCCGTCACCGCAAAGCCATGCTGCACAGGCTCGCCTCTGGCAACAATGCCGTAGCTGGAAACCTCTTCCGGGGCGCATTGCTCAACGCCCAAAACATTGCCGCCGCTGACGCTGTAAAGATCCATCAGTCCGGCCATACAGCCGCGCGCGCCATAGCACAGCATGTCGGGCAACAGCAGGGCGAAGGGCTCATTGCCAATCAGATCGCGCGCGCACCATACGGCGTGGCCAAGGCCAAGCGGGGCCTGCTGGCGGGTAAAGCTCACAGAGCCAGCGGTGGGAAGCATGGCTTCCAGCTCGCTCACCTGTTTCATCTTGCCAGAGCTTTCCAGGGCTGAAATCAGCTCTGGCGTATCATCGAAATGGTCTTCAATGCTGTGTTTGTTGCGGCTGGTCACAAAAACAATGTGCTCTATGCCCGCACGGCGGGCTTCATCCACGGCATATTGAACAACGGGGCGGTCAACAATTGTCAGCATTTCCTTTGGCATCGCCTTGGTGGCGGGCAAAAACCGGGTGCCGTTGCCAGCAACGGGAATAACGGCTTTTCGAACTGTCTTGCGAAGATCCATGTCGCTATCCTTTGTGAAGTGGGGCCTGGGTGCCCCCTGTTGTCAGAGATGGTGAAGTTCTGGTCTGGGGACGGCCTTTTAGCAGGCGTCTCAGACGAATCATGATCGGCATGCGCAGGTGGCGAAGGGCGCGCGGATTGGTCAGTGCTGCTTTGATTGCACCCGATATCGAGCGCGCCTTGAGGCTGTTGATCAAAGAGATGAAGGCATGGGCTTCATGCAGGCTGACGGTGCGCTTCTTTTGCGCGGCCAAGGCTTCACCCTGCAAGGGATAGCGTTGCAGAAAGCCACGATCGGCGGCCAGCATGGCATCCACATGATGAAGATGCAGCACCCGCGAAATCGAACCTGCCCGGATATAATAAACATAGCCAGCTGTGGGAACGATGGCGCAGCGCCCGCCTTCCGCAAGGGCTGAGGCCAGCAACAGATAATCCTCGCCAATGCGCAGGCTCTCGTCAAACTGAAGGCCTTTGGAGCGCAGGAAGTCACGCTCGAAAACCGGCTTCATATAGCCAAAATTATGCTCGCTTCGAAACAGGATGTTGGAGGCAATGAAATTGGCAAGGTCAATCTGCCCCCGCTGGGCCAAAGCCTCTTCCAGAAACATGGTTCGGCAATTGTTATCGAGATCAATAACGTCGAGGTTATCGACCACGATCTGCGCGCCCGCTTCTTTGGCCCGCTCCAGCATGTGGAACAGGCGCATGGGCTTGAACACGTCATCGGAATCCAGCACGGCAATCCATCGGCCCTTGGCGGCAGCAATGGCTGCGTTTCGGGCACCACCCGGTCCCTTGTTTTTGTCCAGCGCAATCAAATGCACCCTTGGGTCTTTGATGGCCAAAACCCGCTCAACGGTGTCATCAGAAGAACAATCGTCAGCAACGATCACTTCAACGGTGACATTGACCTGCGCCAACGCACTCTCAATCGCCCGCTCAATGGTATCGGCGGCATTATAGGCCGCAATAACAATACTGACATCCGGAACCAGGCTGCTCATGGCGAAACGGCCTCCAGCGCCCCATACTGGTGGATTTCACGAAATCCAAGAATGCCCGATAGGGCTCCGACATGCAAAACGCCGCGCAACACAAAGCGATTGCGGCGAATGGGCGCAAAAACCACGAGCAGTGCGGCGATGAAGCAAAATGCGGCTTTGGCGGCTGTGATGATCAGGCTTTTGATTTTGCCCAAAGTGCCAGCACCTTCTGCCACCAGTCGGCCATGGGTTTGCCCCATGCGATAGCGGCGCTTTGCCAGCCAGTCAAAGCGGGCGCGCGGGTTTGGCACGGCTTCATAGAGCAGCGCTTCCGGCGCATAGGCAATGGTGCCGCCAGAGCGATGAATATGGGTGAAATATTCCGTGTCCTCACCCCCGGTTTTGCCAAGCGCCAGATTGAAGCGCCTGCCGGAAAGATGCGCAGAGCGCAGATCAAGCAGCACATTGCAGGTGTAGCCTGTGCGGATTTCTCCCTTCACAAACACCGGAAAGGTCGAGTGGAAATCACCCTTGCGCATCCATTCGGGTGCGCTGTCCTGATAACCGGCCCGCACGGGCCCAAGCACAGCATCGGCCTTTGTCTGTTGGGCGATTGTCAAAAGCTGTGCAAGCCAGCTTTCAGTCGCCGTCTCATCATCATCGATAAAGGCCAGAAAATCGGCATCGCTGGTATCGAGACATGCATTGCGGGCTATGGAAATATTGCCAGCCGGGCAGTGCACGTAAGTCACCGGCCATGGCAGATTTGGCAAAAGGGCATTGACCAGCGGTTGGGCGCTTGGGGTTTGGTCATTATCGGCAATGATCACGCGCAGGCGCACATTCTGAGGCACATCCACCATGGCCAAAGACAACAAGGCCGCCTTCAACTCGGGCCGTCGAAAGGTGCAAATGCCAATATCGATCCGCAAGCTCGAGGTTGTTTGAGTCAAGATGTCACCTCCTGACGCGGGTGAAGAGACTGGGATTTGCGTGAGCGTACATCCAGCACCTCGCGCCAAAAGCCCGCCGACCAGGCAAAATGCATGATCATGGCTGACACAGAGGCCAAAAGCCCCAGCGGTTTTTGCGCGCCAAACGTCAGCCACGCGCCATAGGCGATACAGGCAAAGGCCCACAGGATGAAGGGAACGACGGCAAGCCAGCTGATCAGGCCCAGCAGGGCAAACAGCGTCACGGGTGCTACCGTCAGCGGAATAAGCTGGCGCAGGCTTGGGCGGGAATTGTGCTTGAGAAAATTCTTGGCGCGGCCCCGGCCGTAGCCAAAATATTGCCGAAACAGTGGCAGCGGACTGGAGCGCGGATAATAAGTCATCGAGGTTTCCGCCGTCATCCAGACGCGAAAGCCAGCCTTGTTCAACCGATAGTCAAACTCGGCGTCTTCATTGTGGCGAAAGGTTTCATCATAGCCATTGATGGCTTTGAAAGCTGAAATCCGCACCAGCGCATGATGCCCATGGTCTGTCCAATGACTTTTTGCGCCGACGCGATGACGTGAACCGCCATTGCCCAGCTTGGAATTTTGCGCAAGCGCCGTGGCTTTCTGGAAGGTACCAAAGCCCACCGTCAACATGCCCACCACCACGGAATCCGCGCTGGTTTCCAGCGCCTCTGAAATCAGCGTCTGGCAATAGTCTTGCGGGTAGGTGCCATGGGCGTCAATGCGGATCAGATAATCATAGCCATCACCAAATTGGGCAACAGCGAGATTGACCGCAGCACTCTGGATTTTAGCCGGATTGTTGATCAGATGAACCTTGGCATTGCGCGAAACGATTTTTGAAACAATCGCTTGCGTGCCATCCTTGCTGCCGCCATCAGCGACAACGATGTCGGCGTCCAGCTCAACAAGGGCGCGCTCCAGATTGGCAATCACGCCTTCTATGTGCTTTTCTTCATTGAGGCATGGGATCACAATAAGGCATCGTACGGATTTAAGCTTGTCAGCCATCATGAACGTTCACCTTTGTTGCTGGGGGTGTCGAGGTTGAACCTGTTGCCGGTCCGGAGCGGGTTGGCTTTTGCCGCGCCATGACCGAGCGTGAGGGCGAGGCAGGAAGGGCCGCAAGCCGGGCGACAAAATTCTCGCAATCGCTTTTGTTTAATGTGAAATGTCGCGGGTTCTGAGTATTGAGATGCTCGACTGCCTGGCGGTAGCGCTCGCTCGTCATGCTTTCAAACAGCGAGGTCAAGGCCGCAACGCTTGCATCGCCAATTTCAAAACCAATGGCTTTTCCATCGAGATAACGTGCGGTTTCCGTGCCTTTCAGCGCAATCGGAATGCCTGCGTGGCGGCAACCTTCGTACAATCGATTGGGCAACAGCCAAGAGGAGTTCTGACCCTCTTCATAGAAGTCAATCGCCCAGACAAAGTGGATCTGGCTGTAGATTTCGGCCAGATCCTCTGGATTGCGATAGGCACCATGAAAGGAAATATAAGGCTCGCGCGCAATCAGTGCGTCGAAATCGTCAAATTCACTATGCGCCGGACGACCGCGCATATCCACCACCACGCGCCCATCCATGGCGCGGGTAAATTCGGACAAAAGCTTGAGCGATTTTGCACAGCGCAATGCGCCGAACCAGCCGATTTTCCAGGGCTGTTCAGAGGTTGGCGGCCTATGTGAAACCGGCGCGGGATTTTGCGTGTTTTCAAGATCAAGCACTTTGTTTTCCAACAGCATGACCGGAAGATCCACTTCGGACAGAGGCTTGAAATAGTGCTCGACAAAAGCTGGTGAACTGGTGATCAGCAGGCTGGCATCGCGGCTGAAGCGCCCTTCAAGGCTGCGCAGGGCAGAGCCGATCACATCCTTGCGCAGCATCAGCCGATGAATGTCGAGACATTCATACACCATGGGCACCGCTGCTCCAAAGATATGGCGTGCCCGGTGCGCGACACTCAACATTTCCAGATTGCGGGCAATGATAACATCGGGTCTGGGCAGATGACCGAGCTTTGATTTCACCAACAGGCTGGCTTTGATGACGGAGGCCGCCCGTTGCACAAATTGCCCGTCAGATGTGGTGCCCAGTTCGATCGGCTGAACGCCTTCCACGGCGGCCAGCGCGTTTTCATCCCGGCGAAACCCGGCCAGCATGACCTCTGCACCACCGGCGCGCAGCATCAGCACCCGGCGGCGAATGGCCGGGTCTGCAAGGTCATGGGCTAGGTAAAGGACACGCAGGGTCATAAATCCTCTAAGTCAGTTTGGAAGCAGAGTGGCCGTCAGGCCCATGGCATGGCTTATTGCAGCTTGCAGGCAACCGAGGTCGGGAACTGGCATTTGTCGCCCAAGGCCGTAAATGCCACGCGCTCAACCGTCATGGTCTGGGGCGATGTGTAGGAAAACGGCCCCATCCAGTCGGTGAGGGTATCGGTGCCCCACAGGCTCAGGAAGATCTTCTGGCTATGGGAGGGAAGCTTGGCCGGATCGGTGACGTCCTGCACCATTTTGCCATTGACGTAAAAACGCAAACGGTCTTTTTCCCACACGAAGGCATAGTCATTGAAAGCTTTGTTGGCACCCCCCGGCACAGGCACCAGCTTTTCGTTGTCGCCCTTGGCAGAGATATATTGATTGACCTGCACCTCGTTCAGGTTCTTGCCCAAAATCTCAAAATCGATTTCATCGTGAGGCGATTTATCGACCGGGCCGATGAAGCTGAAAAAGGCAGAGTTCAAACCGGAAATATCGGCGGCTTTCATGCGCACTTCATAGGTGCCATAGCCAAACCGCTGTTTGGTCTGAATTTCGGCGCAGGAAAACTTGCGCTCTTTAAGGGGTGTATTGTTGAAGGTCAGTTGCAGATGACCATCCTCAACCTTGATATTGTTTTTGGTCCATGTGCAATTCTGATGTGCGCCATTGTTCCAGCCGTCGGAAATATACCAACGGGCCGAATCCAGCGTCTTGAAGGTGTCTACGAACGATTGTCCGGTCGGACCCTGCTGGGCGTGCGCAACAGAGAAGCTCATCGTGGCGGCGAAGACGCCGAGGATTGAGCGCGAAATGCTCCGAAAATGTGGGGTGTAGGTCATATTAGTCTCCTTTTCCGAGAACTAAACGCGCACGCTCAGTCATTTGGGGGCTTGTTGCAGATGATCGAGACGTGGTGCGCTGTCCTGTGGTGACGGCATAAAGGCGTGGGGCAAACTGTTGCACGAGGTAGTGCGAGGTCAGCGCTAGCGAAAAGGTGAGTGGAACGACTGCCACATAGAACAGCGGATAAAAATCGATGTTGATCTTGCCCCACACCAACCAGGCCATCATCATGATTGGATAGTGGGTGCAAAATATCCAGAAACTCAAGCCGTTTGGTGCCTGTACCAAGGCCTGTCCAAAGCGGGTATTCAGCAACAGCCGGGTCATGGTCCATGCCCCGAGGCCGCCTATGACCGCCACCAGCTTTTCGAAAGATTGAAGCCAGACAGGCCTGTCCTCCATGCCATTGCTGTAGAGGGCAATGAACAGGAGCAGCGCGCACACCCCGATGGCAGAGATCATCGGAAGCGCAAAGCGATCCAGCTTTTTGATGTTGATGCCATGCAGCGCAATGGCGGCTCCGGTTGAAAATCCAAAGACAATGGATTTCTTCAGGAAAATCAGATTTGGAACCGGCAGCACCGCATAGAGCAACAGCAGCGACAAAGTGATGATCGGATAGCGCTTGACCAACAGGCCGATCAAGGGTGCCATGACAATGCACAGCAGCAAATCACGCAGGAAATACAAAGGCAGGTTTATGGGCATGGTTTCTGTGGCAAAAACCAGATTAATCAGCTCCCGCAGGGATGTATCCGACATGTCCGGGAAATAGCCGAGCCCGAAATCCCAGATTTGCAAAAGAGCGATACCGGCCAGAAACACGGCATTCCAGAGCAAAAAGGGCAGAAACAGGCTGCTCAATTTGGACTTGAGGATTTTGCGATAACTCAGCGTCTCAAGCCCCTTGCGAAACAACAGAAGACCGGAAATCGCGCTCAGGCACGGCACACCAATACGAAAGAGCACGTCGTTCAGAAAAACCCGCATGCCATCAAATGCACCATATTGGCCGAGGTAGGCATTGGACTCCGGATCAAAAGGAACATGCACGAAGACAATACCGGCAATCAGCAAAAGCCGTGCAATATTGATTCGGGCAGATAACTCTTGATCGATCTTCACGATGCGGGTCTCTCCTGTCCTGACAGTCTCAAGGGCGATCCCAGAGCGGATGCGGCGGCGAGGTGATTTGAGGCACCTGCTCTTCGCATCAAGGGCGACCTTCCCATTGTGGTAATGTGAACTAAAAAATGTGGCAGCGCAGCAAAAAAATCACCTTGGACGGCGCAAAGCTGCATAAAAATCTGCACCCTTGGTTTCACCGCAAGCGGCATGACTGCGACGGTTTTCTGCAAATATGCCGTGATTTCAATCGTTTAAATGAAAATTGATGGCTTGAGCCTGCTATGCAAATAAGAGGTGATATTTCTGCAAATTTTCGCAAAATAAGCGCTAATCCATGCATTTAACGCGAGCCTCGTGCCATGGATGACAAAATATCGCCCAATTGATGCCGCCGTTGGGGAAGGGCGCTCCGAAAAACTCAAAGTGAGCAGGTGCAACAATTTTGCTTGCCAATTGAGCGACCATTCCCCTAAGTTCACTCAAACATTACCATCATGGTAAACTGAGATGGGAAACGGAAAAGCGCCTCATTGATTGTCCCCGATCGGATTTTCAGTGTGCAGCGGCGGCGGTGAAGTCACCAGCATTATGAACCGCTTTGAATGAGAAGTGAGTTGCTTTGGACAGGATTGATCTGTGAAAATCTGGCGACCTGACGAACAAGAGCAAATGTCCGATACCGATGAGGTGGTGTTTGCACATCTGACAGAAAACCGCTCGCGCGCCGCTGTGCGCGGCGCGTTCTGGTCGGCGCTTGATACGTTGATTCCCAATGCGTTGAACAGCGCGGTGTTCATCATCACCTCGCGTTATCTGGCTCCCCATGATTTTGGTTTGGTGGCCTTGGCCATGAGCGTTGTCAGCTTTGTGGCCAATATCGGCCCCACAGCTTTTGGCGAAGCGTTGATTCAGCAGCAAACCATTCGCAAAAGTCATCTTGATACGGTGTTCTGGCTGGCGCTGCTGTCCGCTGCCATTCTGTATGCAGTGTTGGCGCTCAGCGCGCCGTTTATCTCAAACGCTCTGGGGCAGGAATCCATTACCGCTTTGGTGATGGTGGTCGGTTTGAAAATATTTTTCGATATGACCGCCATTGTGCCCAATGCTCTGATTGGACGCACCATGTCCTTTCATCTGGCGGCCGTGCGCACCGCCATTGCCACGCTGATTTCCGGAACCATTTGCATAAGCTTGATCTTTGCCGGTTTTGGTCTTTGGTCACTGGCGATTGCCCAGGTTGCGGCTCCGATTGCCAGCTGCACGGCGGCTTTTTGGGGCGCTGGCTGGTTGCCGGGGTTTCGCATCAAGCTTGCGAGCCTGAAAGAGCTGCTGCATTACGGGCTTTTCGCCTCGGCCAATCGGTTTTTGACGGCCATGAGCCTTGATCAGCTGATTATTGGCTCTCTGATCAATCCGGCGGCGCTGGGGCTTTACAATTTCTCACGCCGTTTGTTCGAGATGATCAACGGCGTTGTGGCGGGCGGTCTGACACCAGTCACCCATGTGCTGTTGTCGTCCTTGCAACATGACCGCTCGAAGGTGCGCGATGCCTTCCTGATGGCTACATTTGGCTGCTCTTTGATTTCGTTTCCGGCCTTCATGGGTCTGGCGGCAGTGGCCGATGATGCCATTCCGCTGGTGTTTGGTGATCATTGGGCACCTGCCATCTGGCCAGTTCGTGCCTTTTGCGTGATTGGGCTGATGAGTGGTATCGGTGTTATTCAGGCCTCCCTGATCACCAGTCAGGGCAAGTCAAACTGGTGGTTCTACTATCAACTGCTGCGCAATGTCGTCACCATCGCAACGGTGCTCTGCCTCTACACCTACGGCATTACGGTGATCGCCATCGGCCTGATGCTGGGCACGCTTTGCCTTTGGCCCATCACATTGTGGATGGTGACGCGCATTATCAATATGAGCATCGCGGTCTATTTTGGTCAGTTTTTGCGGCCTGCGGCGGCCTATCTCGTCATGCTGGCGGCGGTGCTGGGCGTGGGGCATCTGCTTCAAGACTGGTCGGTGGTTGCACGGCTGCTGATCGAGATCGGCGTTGGGGCGGTGGTTTATCTGTCAATCATTGCGGTGTTGTGCGGTGACAGGATGATGTTTTTGGCCAAGACAATTCTGCGTCGTCGCCAAAGCGCATGAAACCTGTCTATGCGCTTGCATCCGGCCAGGATGCCGCAGCTCTCACGGGGCGTGGCAGCCGGAAACAACCAACTTGGGTGAGATTATCATGCTGTTGACCTTTATCATTCCCGTTCGACACCCGGATAACGCCCGTGACTGGGGGGCGTTGTGCGCGCGCCTGTCGCAGACCATTGCGTCCATTGCAGCACAAACCCATGATGATTGGCGCTGCGTTATTGTTGCAAACGAAGGGGCAAGCCTGCCGCCGATGCCAGAGCGGTTTTTTGTAGAGCGCGTCACTTTTGGGCCAAATCCGCATTATGATCTGCAACGTGATAATCTGGAAGCCGGCTATGATGCCGTGCGGCTGGACAAGGGGCGGCGCATTCTGTCCGGCATGCTGGCAGCCTCCGATAGCGATTATTTCATGGTGGTCGATGACGACGATTTTGTCAGTGCGCGGCTGGTGGAACATGTCGCGCAACATCGCGGTGCGAACGGATGGAAAATCAACCTCGGTTTTCTTTGGAATGAAGACGGCCAGATGATGATGGGCTATGACAATTTTGCCCATTTTTGCGGAACATCTCTGATTATCCGCTCTGATCTTTACGAGTTGCCGCAACGTTTTGAAGATTGCTCTGAGGCATTTATCAAATCCATGCTGGGAAGCCACAAGCGCATTGCCGATGCGCTGGCCGAGCGCGGCAAGCCGCTTTCGCCGTTGCCGTTTCGGGGCGCGGTCTATCGCATCGGCCACGCCGGTGCCCACAGCAAATCGGGCAGTATTTTGCGCGCCCATATCTTTTGTCGTGAGACACTGAAAGACGTGCGCAAGCTGGTGCACAATCTGCGGCGATTGCGCGTGGTGGATAGTGCCATGCGCCGGGAATTTGGCTTGCCGGGGCGCAAACGGTCTACGGCCCATGTCGGATAACAATTCAAAATCAGTTCATAGAGGCCAGGAGCGGATATGGCGAAAATAACGGTTATTATTCCCTTCTACCAAAAACAGCCGGGCATTTTGCGCCGGGCGCTGCAATCGGTGTTTGCTCAAAGTTTTCAGGACTTTGACATTGTGGTGGTGGATGACGAATCCCCCTACGCGATTGATCTGGAACTGGAGCCGCTGGGCGCTGAACAGCGCTCACGCATTCACGTGATCCGCCAGAAAAATGGTGGTCCCGGAGGGGCCAGAAACACCGGCCTCGACGCTGTGCCCGCCACCAGTGAATTTGCGGCTTTTCTGGATTCGGATGATGAGTGGACGCCTGATCATCTCAAAAATGCCTACGAGGCCATGACGCAATTTGGCGCGGATTGCTATTGGGCGTCTATTCGCGGTGGGGATGATTTTTATTATCATTTCGGCATGGCCGAGCTGCAAAAGACCGAGCAAAACACGATGCTGCAAGACAATCCCTTGGTGATTGAATTGCCTGAGATGTCCAGTGTCATGCTGAAAAACTGGAGCTTTCTGCATCTGTCATGCATGGTGATTGGCAGACCGCTGTTTGAGAACATTCGCTTTGAAGCCGAGCTGCGGCTGGCGGCAGAAGATGTTCTGTTTTTCTGTGATTGTGTTCTGGAGGCCAAGCGCGTCATTCTATGCGATGCTGCCGGTGCCGTACGCGGCGAGGGCGTCAACATCTTTCACAGCATTGATGCCGCATCACCGCAATTTCTCCAGCAACAATTCAATACCTGGGTGGCGCTTGATACATTGGAGCGTCGCTTTGCCAACAGGCCCGCCGAAATTGCTTCAATCCGTGATTATAAGACCGTGGCGCGAAAGCAGGCGCTCTGGAGCCAGGCCGGTCGGGCCAAAAGAGGCAAAATGCCTCAGTTTTCGGTGCTTTTTCGATGGTTCCGGCGTGATCCGGCCCTGATGCAAAGCGCTTTCTCTCTCGCCGTGGGTAAGTTTTCGCGCTGATACGCCAAGACTTTACCGTGCAGCCCTCTTTTGACCAATCGCCACAAAGGACCAGTCATGCAGCCTTATTATTGGGAATCCGCCCATGGAAACTTCGGTGACGATTTGAATCTTTGGCTTTGGGATTTTCTCCTGCCGGGTTTGCGCGATGTTCATCCTGAAACCCTGCTGGTCGGGGTCGGTACGGTTCTAAACCGTGCTCTTTTGCCCGAAGGCCAGCATAAGCTGGTGATCGGCAGCGGCTTCGGATACGGCAGCCTGCCGGATATGAGCGTCAAGCAGGAATGGGACATCCGCTGTGTGCGCGGACCATTGACGGCGCAAAAGCTTGGTCTTGAGCCGGATAAAGGTATTATTGACCCGGCCGTGATGCTGGCCGAGATGCCGGAATTTCAAAACCTTCCAAAACGCTATAAGAAGAGCTTTGTGCCCCATTGGGAATCGGCCATTGTTGGCATGTGGCCATCGGTTGCCGCTCAGGCAGGCCTCAACTATATTGATCCCTGCGGTGAGGCAAAAGCCGTGATCCGCCAGATTGCCCAGTCCGAATTGATCGTCGCCGAATCGATGCATGGTGCCATTTTGGCCGATGCGTTTCGGGTGCCGTGGGTTGCTGTCAGCACCTCAGCCAGCATCAACAGCTTTAAATGGAATGATTGGGCCTCGACTCTTGATGTGCGCTATCGACCCTTGCAGATCCCGATTTCCAGCCGGGCTGAGGCGAAAATGAAGAATGCCAATTTTTGGGGCATGCGCTTTGAAGCCTATGCACCTGCACCGGAAAATCCCAACGCGCGCGTGGTCGATGAGGCCGCTGTGCAAGAGGCACGAGGCCCACGCCAAACGCCATTGCGCCGGCTGATCAAGCATTCTTTGGCGCTGCCCTCTATGCTTTGTCTCCAAAAGGCCAGCCGCGCTACACCGCAACTGAGCCGCGATTCGGTACTCGCAGAGCGCAAGGCCCGTTTCATGGATGTGATTGAAGGCGTACGCCGCGATTACGGCCTGACGTCATAAGCTACTGCATAATTCCTTAAATCGGAGTGGATTTAAGGAGAAAATTATGCAGCAGCTTAAAAGTGCTACAGCGTCCTTTGTGCGCCATATTTGGCGCACGGCGCTGTCGGTGTTGTTTGTCAGATGTCGTATCCCGCCTATAAGGCGGGATATTTTTATGACCGTTCGGTTTCTGGCGATGCGGGCAGAAGATAGCGAAGGGTTGCCGGTGCGCTGGTATGTTTGGGCGCAGGCTTTGCCTTAAGTGCCGCAGTTTTATCAGCGGCAATGCCGCCAACAATGGCGGGAACCGCCAGCGGGTTTTTCACGGCATAGGCCAGCGCGGATAGCGGGCCGCGTTGATTTTTCAAATCCAGAAAGTGACGCAATTCATAGCGGTCGCGCACGTGCTTTTCGTGGCGCTCCAAAAGTCGGCGCTGGGCGTTGGTCAAAGCATGACTGGCGAGAATCGCCTGATCGGCCTCGTAAAGCCGCTTCAAATCATCCGTTCTGTGCTTGCCGCTTAAGGAATCGTGACGCACAACGGCACCATAGCCGCAGCTATGGATGACTTTATAGCGGGCACCGGCCACCAGTGCGCGGGCATAGAGGTCATAATCCTCTCCGAGGCGCAGGTCTTCCTTGTAGCGCAAGTGATGGCGGTCGAGAAATTCGCGACGCATCACCGGTTTGAGAAAACCGATCTCGCCGCGCTGTTTGCCGCGCTGTGAAATATTGCCGGTGATAAAAGCTTCGAGATCCAGCAGCCGCGCCTGCCGTTGAAATTTTTGCACGCCATTGCGGATCTGGCCCACACTTTCTTCTTTGACGAACACAATGTTGTCGGCAATGAAATCCCATTGATCCTCGGCCAGAATGTGGGTGAAGCGGCCGGGAAGAAAGAAATCGTCGGCATCCAGAATGGCGATAAGAGGGGCCGTCGAGGCCTCAATGGCATGATTGCGCGCAGCCGCCGGGCCACGGTTGCGGTCAAAGCGGATGAGCTTCAGTCGGCCAGTGCCGTCATCGGCAGATAAAACCTCTGCGCCTGTGGTATCCGTCGAGCCATCGTCAACAACGACAACCTCTGTTACCGCCTGTTCTGCCAGGGCCGAACGAACGGCTCTCGCAATTGTCGCTGCCGCATTTTTTGCAGCGATGATAACGCATACGGTGGAATTGGGCGTCATCACGGTCTCCCGTATTCTGGTCTCCTGAGCTTTAGGCCCCATCGGTGACTTTTCAGCTGAGGGCGCATCAAGGCCCGCGAATTTCGCTTGATCGAGAAAGTTAAATTCGAATTTTCACGTGCATCATTTCTGTTGATTTTCATGGGTTATCGCGTTGCATCGCGACCAACTTATGACATCCCAACAGACGAGGCAGACACACGGGAGCAAATCGCTCCGTGCGCTCTAACGCCTACATGGCTATATTGGCTGAAAAGAGACAAGGTGCAAACAGATTATCTCAACCGTTGCGAATGACGGTGTGATTGGTCTCGGGAAGGCCGGGAGCTTTGTTCGCGTCCTGCGGCGATGGGCGTGGCTGCTCCTGCTTGCCAAGCGCTGCTTTTCTCGCCTTTGCTTCCTTGGCAACATAATAAACAATCACCGCAAAATATCCCACCTGCACAACGATGGCAGCAATGATCGTTTTGATGATTGTGTCGGAGAGGGAACCAGACAGATAATAAGTTGTGGCCGCAAAAACCAGCAGCGCTCCAATCATACTGAAGAAGACTTTAGGCGCATGCATGGTTCAGAGCCTCCCCCAAAATGTTCGTCTGTCAATCATTGTTTGCGCTTTCTCCTCAAGGCCACTTTACCATAGTGGTCTTGTCTGTGTCTTACAATATTGAAGCGTTCTCTTCAGTGGTTCTGCGCATAGATTGCTTTCCATAGCGCAAGAGACTTTCCATACCGTTACACAGATGATTCAATTTATCTTGAATTTGAATGGATGCTCTGCGGATTTTATATCAGACTGACCAATGTCCAAGGGCAAACGGCAGATTGTAACACGCTCAATCTGCTATCTAATTTGGGTGCCTTGCCTTTTTGATGGTGTGACGACGGGAGACGAAATTCATCGGTTTTCCCGCGCGCAACAGATCTGATCCGTTTCCGTAAAAGCTGATTCCTGCCGGACTTTTCTTGGTTTTTGGCATTGTTAGGGCATGGCTTGGGGGCATGGTTTCGCTGATCGCGCCTGGCATAGGGGCGGTGTTCGGGCATGCGGAAGTTATCACAAATTGTTACAATATTAGACATAGGTAATTTTAAATGTGCGACGCAATATAATGATGCGATGCAACAGTTGTCTGAACTTTGCTCGCTGCCAGATATCGATCTATGAAAGTTCTATCAAATTTATGTGAAGCCATGAACAAGGCGGAAATTTTTGAATAACAAAGGTTACCAATTGGGAAAGGTTAATGATATTATCAATTCAAATTTACGAAGTTTATAATTCAGAGCGACAGAAATACTTATATTAGGATTTTTTTTACTATAATCTCAAACATATGGCAATCTCTATGATTCCTATCGTTGGAATGTTTTGTGGAGGGGGGATTGCGAAGGACAAATTCTCACCACACACTGTGGCAATGAATACGGACGCGCCCCGCCGGGGCCCGACCCAATCGCCCACGTAAATGGAGGCTCCTCTATGAAGTCCGCGACACGATCGGCCAATTCGCCGTTTTTTAATGCCGCCACATCGGCTTCCCAACCGATTGGTGGTGCAGCGAAACGAAGTCTGGATATTTTTATCGCCTGCATTGCATTGGTTGTTTTCTCCCCGCTCTTTCTGATGATTGCTGCCATGGTGAAGTTCACCGATGGTGGGAGTGTGTTTTATGGTCATCGCCGCATAGGCCACAATGGCCAGGAATTTCGCTGCATGAAGTTTCGCACCATGGTGCAAAATGGCGAAAAAGTTCTGCAAGATTACTTGCGCAACAACCCCGAAGCCTATGAAGAATGGCGCACAACACGCAAGTTGCAAAATGATCCACGCGTGACCGCCGTGGGTTCCGTGTTGCGCAAACTCAGCCTTGATGAATTGCCCCAGCTTCTCAATATCATAAAGGGCGAGATGAGCATTGTCGGACCCCGTCCGGTGGTTGAAGATGAGCTGGAAATGTACGAGGCATCAGCGTTTTATTATCTGCAAACGCGCCCCGGCCTCACAGGTCTTTGGCAGGTTAGCGGTCGCAATGATGTGTCATACGAAACCCGTGTTGCCATGGATACCATGTATGTCAAGAATTGGTCGATCACCAAGGATCTTCTGATCATCATGCGGACCGTTCCAGCGGTGTGCATGTCTCGCGGCAGCTATTAACACTGCGGTATGGGCAGAGCATCACGCTCTGCTTTCTTCGACAAAAACAGTGCTTAGGATTTGCCATGAAGGCTGAAATGATTGCCGGAGGAGGAAAGTCCTCCAGGCGTAGATTGAACGTATCTTCTCTTGCCCTCGCGGGCTTTTTATCTGTCCTGTCGCCCGCCTTTGCGTTTGCGGATGCTTATCATCTTGGGGTGATGGACAAGATCCGTGTGCGGGTTGCAGAGTGGCAAACGGCAGAAGGTGCCGTGCGTGATTGGAGCGCTGTCAGCGGAGATTACTCTGTCAGCGCCTCTGGCACTGTATCGCTGCCGTTTATTGGTGAATTGCCAGCATCGGGCAAAACCACAGCAGAGGTTGCCAGTGAAATTGGCCTCAAGATGCAGCAGTTGTTTGGTCTGAGTGACCGTCCATCGGCATCGGTGGAAATTTCGCAATATCGCCCGGTTTATATGGCCGGTGCCGTGCAAAATCCCGGCGAGTTTCCCTATGCGCCGGGCATGACGGTGTTGAAAGCGTTGAGTGTTGCTGGCGGATTGAAGCGCGCGGAAACCGGACAGTTTGCCCGCAATTTCATTCAGGCGCAGGGCGAAGGCTCTGTGCTGGTGTCCAACCGCAATCGCCTGTTGGTGCGGCGGGCGCGCATTCTGGCCCAGATCAACAACAAGCCAGAAATCGAGATCACCGACGATCTTAAAAAAATCCCGGATATCAAACAGCTTGTCGAATCGGAAACCGCCTTGATGAATTCGCAGCGCACCAATCTCAAGGTGACGCTATCGTCTCTTGCTGATTTGAAGACGTTGTTGACGGCGCAAATCGACGCCTTGGGCAAGAAGCTCGAAACCCAGACTCGCCAGCTTGCGATGGTGGAAGAAGACCGTGACAAGGTCAATAACCTCAGCGAGCAGGGGTTGGCGCTGAGTTCGCGGCGCCTGGCGGTTGAGCAGCAGGTGTCTGATCTCCAGTCAGGGCTTCTTGACATTGATACCGCCACCTTGAAGGCCAAGCAGGATCTCAATAAAGCCCAGCAGGACGAGACAACCACGCGCAATGCCTGGGATGCAAGACTGGCGCAGGAACTGCAAGACACAGAAGCACAGCTTGAAGAGCGGGCGCTCAAACTGGCAACGCAGCAAAGCCTGATGAGTGATGCCTTGCTGCAATCGGCAGAAAGTGCGGCGGCAAAAGATGGCGAGAACGGCTCAAACGTCTCGTACTCTATTGTTCGCGACAAGGACGGCAAGCCAACCGAAATCGCCGCCACCGAAAACACGGTAGTGTTGCCCGGTGATGTGGTGAAAGTGACGGTGAAACTGTCTCAACAAGCCATGCGATGAGGCATTGATGCGAATTGCCAAGGCGCAATTGATAGATCCGGCGCGCAATCAGATTTACGCGATAACGGCAATCACCTTGTCGTTTTTCGTGTTTGCCTATTCGCCTCGGTTTGGGCAGGTCTCCATTCTGCTGTTTTATGGGCTTTGGTTGCCCCTGATTGCGGTGGATTATCGGCGCATCATTGGCAGTCCGCGTGTTTTTCTGCCGATTATGGCGTTTAGCCTGTTTGCAATGCTGTCGGTGTTCTGGTCGGCAGCGCCGTCTGTCACGGCGCGGGCATCCGTTCAGTTCTTTACCCATGTTGTGTGCAGTCTGATTGCCATGCGGGTGGTAAGCAATGATTCCTTTGTCAAAGGGGCGTTGCTGGGCACTATTCTGGTGATGATCTACTCGCTGATGTTTGGCTACTACCTTTTTGATCCGCTGGATGGCACGGTCAGCTTTGTGGGTGCCTTTTCCTCCAAAAACCAGTTGGGGCTTTATGCATCGCTGGGCGTTTATTTCGTCTTCGCCGCCATTGTGATCCTCAAAATGCGTCGGCTGTGGCTGATGGTGGCGTTGGTGACTGCTGTTCTATCGGCCTATTGTTTGAAGCAATCTGAATCCGCCACTTCGGTTCTGACAGTGATTGTGGTGATCGCCGCATCAATGGTTTTGCGCGCTGTTGAGCTGTTGTCGCCCCGCCATCGGATTGTTCTGTTTATTGCTGGCACGGTGCTGGGCAGCCTGTCCATTGCCGCTTTTGTCTACAGCGGCGGGATCGATCTGGTTCTGGGGGCCTTTGGCAAGGATTCAACCCTGACCGGACGCACCTATCTTTGGCAGCAGGGTTTTGCCGCAGCCCTTCAACACCCCATCATTGGGGTTGGCTATCAGGCCTATTGGGTTCAGGGTTTTTCAGAGGCCGAACGGCTTTGGGATGAATTTTACATTCCAACCCGTGCCGGCTTCCATTTTCACAACACCTATATTGAAACAGCGGTTGAAACCGGCGTCATTGGCCTGTTTCTGATGGCTGCCATGCTGTTTACCGCCTTGCTTGGCAGCTTGAAGCGTTTGCTCGTCAATGTGAGAGATCCGGAAGCGGGCGTCTTGTTTGGGCTGGCAATGCTCTTGGTGGAGCGTTCCTTTGTCGAAATTGACGTGTTGTTTGCCTATCAGATTGGCTCGTTCCTGCTGTTCTTTATTCTCGGAAAGCTGGGCCAGCGCAGAAGCACAATCACGGCGGCAGCACCGCGCGTGGTGCGCTATTATGGCAGCGGCTCGATCCAAAGCATGGGTAAGGGGTATTAAGCCCACCTCTTGCACCCTATAAAAAGGCCGGGCATTTTGTGCCCGGCCTTTTTATCGGTTTTGTTGAGTGGGGCTTTTCGTTACAGCGTAACGACCGTCTTTTCCTTGGCGGCCTTGAGGGCTGCATCGGCCAGTTTCAGCGCAATCAAACCATCTTCAATCGACGGTGAAGGTGCCTTGCCGCTCTCGATGCAATCGAGGAAAGCCGAGATTTCAGCGGCATAGGCCGCTGTATAGCGGGTCATGAAGAAATCATGCAGCGGTGGGCGGGTGTAGCCGTCCTTGGTGGCGATTTCGATGGAGACCGGACGCTGGTTTTCTGCGGCCACCGAGCCTTCCGAACCATGCACTTCAATGCGCTGGTCGTAGCCATAGGTGGCGCGGCGGGAGTTGGAGATGATGGCTTGGCGACCGGACGCCGTTGTCAGCACCAGGCTGGCGCTGTCATAATCGCCCAGTTCGCCAATCTTTGGGTCAACCAGAACCGAGGCCGAGGCCATGACCGAGGTGATTTCTTCGCCCAGCAGGAAGCGGGCAATGTCAAAATCATGAATGGTCATGTCGCGGAAAATGCCGCCCGACACCTTGATATATTCTGGCGGCGGTGCGCCCGGGTCGCGGCTGGTGATGGTGACCATCTCGACCTTGCCGATTTTGCCATCATCAATCGCCTTGCGAACCGCCTGGAAATGCGGATCAAAACGGCGGTTGAAGCCAAGCATGACCTTGCCGCCGTTTTTACGCACCACATCTGCGCAAGCCTGCGCGCGGCTCACGTCCAGATCGATCGGCTTTTCGCAGAAAACCGCCTTGCCAGCATTGGTAAAGCGCTCGATCAAATCGGAATGGGTGTTGGTGGGGGTGCAGATCAGCACGGCATCAATCGAGGCATCGGCCTCAATCTCTTCGATTGTTTTGACCTCTGCGCCATAAGCATCGGCAATCGCCTTGGCAGCTTCGGGGAATGCGTCGGCAACGGCGACCAATTGGGCGCGCTTGTCTTCACCAATTGCTTTCGCATGCACTTTGCCAATACGGCCTGCGCCCAGAAGGGCCAGTTTTTTCACCATGATGTTTTCCTCCCGGCTTTGCCCCAGCGGGGCGAAAAGCACATGACACGTTAAAACCACGCAAACCGAACAGCGAAGGGGAGTCTCTCGGCCCTTGCGCCACCCGCGTTTGGAATATACGTTCCATTTTGCTAGAATGGGATCGTGGTGATGTCAAGGCAGGCTTTTGCCCGGTTGAGACAGGTTTCACCTTCACACCAACAGTTAAGGCCCTTTACCCGCCATGTCAGACACAATGTCGCAGGAAATCGCCGCCGCCCCCGATAGTATCAAGGCTTTTGATGAGCGTTTGGTGCAGGTTGCGGATACTCTGCCCAAGCGGCTGAAGCAATGCGCCGATTATGTGGCCAACAACAAGGACCGCATTGCCGTCTCCACCGTTGCCGAAATGGCAGAAGGGGCGGGCGTGCAACCTTCGGCCTTTATGCGCTTTTGCCAAATCCTTGGATTTTCTGGATTTTCTGAAATGCAACGGCTGTTTCGCGACTCATTTGTCGGCGGCTGGCCGGATTATTCCACCCGCCTGCATCATTTGCGCGAAACCGCATCGGGCAGTCCCTCGGCGCTTTTGGCGGAATTTGCTGAGGCTGGGCGCGTGTCGCTGGAAGGCCTGCTGCAAACGGTGGATTCGCAAGCGCTGGAACAGGCGGTGCAGACACTGAGCACGGCAAGAATGATTCATATTGTTGGCATGCGACGCTCCTTTCCCGTTGCCAGCTATATTGCCTATGCCTTTGAAAAAATGGCAGTTCCCGCCATGTTGCATAGCGCGGTTGGCAAGCTGGAAAGCCACCACGCCATCCGCGAGGGTGATGTGATGCTGGCCATTACCTTTTCGCCCTATTCGGCCGAAACCCTTGATCTTGTCGAGCAGGTGGCAGCCCGTGGCATTGAGGTGGTGGCGATAACCGATAAGAATTTCAGTCCCTTACAAAAATTTGGAGCCCTGACGCTCACCGTGTCCGAGGTGGATTTTGGCGCGTTCCGCTCGCTCTCTGCCACGCTCTGTCTGGCCATTGCGCTGTCGGTGGCGGTGGGAACTATGCGACAAGATGACTGAACATTTGTGTTGAAGTCTGAAAAATAGAATATATAGTCCATTTTAATGCAAATTTAGAACGGCCTGCCGGGAGAAAGGCTGTTGTGGCGCGAAGTGCGGATCTGTGCTTCCCGCCATCTAAGGAGGGTGTTGTGCCGAAACTTGATCTGATTACCATCGGCCGTTCCTCGGTCGATCTTTACGGCGCGCAAGTGGGTGGCCGCCTCGAAGATATGGCCTCTTTCAACAAATATATCGGCGGCTCCCCCACCAACATCGCGGCTGGCACGGCGCGTCTTGGCCTGAAATCGGCTCTCATCACCCGCGTCGGCGATGAGCATATGGGCCGCTTTATCCGCGAACAGCTGGTGCGCGAAGGTGTGGATGTGCGCGGCGTCAAGACCGATCCCAAACGGCTGACGGCGCTGGTTTTGCTCGGTATTCGCGATGAGCACCAGTTTCCGCTGATTTTCTACCGTGAAAACTGCGCCGATATGGCGCTGTGCGAGGATGATATTGATCCGGCGTTTGTGGCCGAGGCTGGCTGTGTTTGCGTCACAGGAACGCATCTGTCGCATCCCAACACGGAAGCAGCGGTGCTGAAAGCGCTGCGTTTGGCGCGCGACAATGGTGCAAAAACCGCGCTGGATATTGATTATCGCCCCAATCTCTGGGGCTTGGCTGGTCACGGCGATGGCGAAAGCCGATTTATCGAATCCCAGGCCGTCACCACCAAGCTGCAATCGACCCTGCATTGGTTTGACCTGATTGTCGGCACGGAAGAAGAATTCCACATTGCTGGTGGCTCGACCAACACCATTGAGGCGCTGCGCGCAGTGCGCAAGGTGTCCAAGGCCACATTGGTGTGCAAGCGCGGTCCCATGGGGGCTGTGGTGTTTGAGGGTGATATTCCAGACAGCCTCGATGATGGCCAGACCGGCCAAGGCTTTCCGATTGAAGTCTTCAATGTGCTGGGCGCGGGCGATGGTTTTATGTCTGGCCTTTTGAAAGGCTGGTTGACGGGCGAGGATTGGCCCACGGCCTTGAAATTTGCCAATGCCTGCGGTGCCTTTGCCGTATCGCGCCATGGCTGCACCCCTGCCTATCCCAGCCTTGAAGAGCTGGATTATTTCTTCAAAACCGGCATTCGCAACAAGGCGCTGCGCAAGGATGCAGCGCTGGAACAGGTGCATTGGTCCACCAACCGCGATGGGGAATGGCCGCAGATGCGGGTGTTTGCCTTCGACCACCGTATGCAGTTGGAAGCTATGTGCGATGAGGCTGGCGTTTCCCATGAGCGGATCGGCGCTTTCAAGCAGCTTTGCCTCAAGGCGGCGCAGCAGGTGTCCAATGGTCAACCCGGTTATGGCATTTTGTGCGATAGTCGTCTGGGTCGTGATGCGCTATATCAGGCCTCCGGGTCTGGCCTTTGGATTGGCCGTCCTGTCGAATGGCCCGGTTCTCGCCCGCTGACACTGGAGCCGGAACTGGGTGAGGATTTTGGTGGTCTTACCGAATGGCCGGTGGAAAATGTCGTCAAGGTTCTGTGCTTCTATCATCCTGATGATGATGCAGCGATGAAGGAACACCAAGAAAATACGGTAAAACGTCTTTTCACGGCGGCCCGCCGTAACCGACTGGAAATGCTGTTAGAGATTATTCCCTCTAAGGTCGGTCCAACCGATGATGATACCGCCGCCACCATCATTCAGCGCTTTTACGACATTGGTGTCTATCCCGATTGGTGGAAGCTTGAGCCGATGAAGACGAAAGCCGCCTGGGCCAATGCGTGTGACGCGATTTCCCGCAATGATCCCTATACGCGGGGCATTGTCGTGCTGGGTCTGGATGCGCCCGCAGCCGAGCTGGAAGAAAGCTTCAAAACGGCAGCCAGCTTTGATCTGGTCAAGGGTTTTGCCGTTGGGCGCACCATTTTTGGTGATGCGGCCCGCAAATGGTTGGGTGGTAACCTGTCGGATGACGATGCGATTGCTGACATGGTGAGCAAATACACATCGCTGTGTCAGGTCTGGGATAAAGCGCGCGCAAGCGTCTGATGACTAAAAAGTTTCAGGGAGAGAGATAATGAAGACGGTGCGTTTGACTGCCGCTCAGGCCTTAGTGCGCTACCTTGCCAATCAGATGACGCCGGAAGGCGTGCCGTTCATTGCCGGTGTCTGGGCGATTTTCGGCCATGGCAATGTCGCAGGTCTCGGCGAAGCCTTGCAAGGCGCGCAAGACAGCGTCACCACATGGCGCGGGCAAAATGAGCAATCCATGGCCCACGCAGCCATTGCCTATGCCAAGCAGCTCGGCCGCCGCCGCGCTATGGCGGTGACCTCCTCGATTGGTCCCGGCGCTTTGAATATGGTGACGGCAGCAGCGCTTGCCCATGTCAATCGCCTGCCGGTTCTGCTGTTGCCGGGCGATGTGTTTGCCAATCGCGGACCCGACCCGGTGTTGCAGCAGGTGGAAGATTTCAACGATGGCACGGTCTCTGCCAATGATTGCTTCCGGCCTGTCAGCCGCTATTATGACCGCATTTCGAGGCCAGAACATCTGCTGACCGCGCTGCCGCGCGCCTTTCGCACCATGACCGATCCCGCAGATTGTGGCCCGGTGACACTGGCCTTTTGTCAGGATACACAGGCGGAGGCCTATGATTATCCCGAAAGCTTCTTTGCACCGAAAATCTGGCATATCCGCCGCCCACAGCCGGATGCATTTGAGCTGGAAGCGGCGATTGCCGCGATTAAAGCTGCCAAAAGCCCGGTGATTGTCGCAGGCGGCGGCGTGCATTTTTCCGGTGCCACGCAAACGTTGAAGGATTTTGCGCACAAGCACCAGATTCCGGTGGTGGAAACACAGGCCGGAAAATCGGCTCTGCCCTGGGATGATGCGCTGAATTTCGGACCCGTTGGTGTTACGGGGGCGGCCAGTGCCAACACGGTTTGCGAGAAAGCTGATCTCGTGATCGGTGTTGGCACCCGCTTTCAGGATTTTACCACCGGATCGTGGGCGCTGTTCAAGAATCCAAACCGCAAGATTCTGGCACTCAATGTTCAAGCCTACGATAGCGCCAAGCATGACGCCTTACCGCTTGTGGCGGATGCAAAAATTGGTCTGGAACTGATCTCGAAAGCCTTAGACGACCACCGTTTTGCGGCACCGGATGCGGGCTTAAAAGCCGACTGGTTTGCAAAGGCCGATGCCGTCACCGCCGCGCCGAAGGATGGTAACAGTCTGCCCACCGACATGCAGGTGATTGGGGCTGTGCAGCGCGCTTCGCGTGACAACACCGTGGTGATGTGCGCCGCAGGCACCATGCCCGGAGAGTTGCATCAGCTTTGGAAATCCAAACTGCCGCTGTCCTACCACATGGAATATGGCTTTTCCTGTATGGGCTATGAGATTGCTGGCGGCATGGGCATCAAGATGGCCGAGCCGGAGCGCGACGTGATCGTCATGGTCGGCGACGGCTCTTACATGATGATGAATTCCGAGCTGGTGACTGCCTGCGCTTTGGGTGTGAAAATCACCGTGGTGATCACCGATAACCGGGGTTACGGCTGCATCAACCGTCTGCAAATGGGCACGGGCGGGGCCGAGTTTAACAATCTCTACGCCCACACCTCGCATATCCACGCGCCACAGATTGATTTTGCGGCCCACGCGGCTGCCATGGGGGCCGATTCCAGCAAGGTGACGACCATTTCTGAGCTGGAAGCAGCGCTAGAGAGTGCCCGCTCAGCCACCAGACCCACGGTGATTGTCATCGACACCGACCCATACCCCACGCCGGAGGCTGGCGGTTACTGGTGGGATGTGGCGGTGCCGGAAGTATCCAACAGACATGAAGTGCAACAGGCTCGCGCCCGCTATGAGGCAGCGCTCAAGGAAAGAAACTAAGATGATTCTCTACGGAACCAACCCGATTGCCTGGTCCAACGATGATGACCGCACGCTGGGTGCCCATATCAGCCTCGACCAATGCCTGGATGAAACATCCAAAATCGGTTTCGACGGCATTGAAAAGGGCCACAAATTCCCGCAGGAGCCTGCGGCCCTGAAGGCTGTTCTGGAGCCGCGCGGGTTGCGCTATGTCTCTGGCTGGCACTCGCTGAACCTGCTGACCAACAGCATTGAAGACGAAAAGGCCGCGATGCAGCCCGCCCTCGACCTGCTCAAGGCCATGGGCTGCAAAGTCATTATCGTCTGCGAAACATCGAATGCTATTCATGGTGATGATGGCAAGCCGGTGAATGATCGCCCGAAACTGGCGGATTCGGAGTGGGCAAGCTTCGGTGCAGGCGTGGAAGCGCTGGCCGAATATGCGGCTTCTCAGGGCATTGCGCTTGTCTATCACCACCACATGGGCACAATTGTCGAGAGTGAAGAAGAAATTGACAAGCTGATGGCCAACACTGGCCCACATGCCAAGCTGCTGCTGGATACCGGCCATTGCCTGTTTGGCGGCGGCGATCCTGAGCAGGTTGCCAAAAAGCACATGGGCCGCGTGGGGCATATCCATGCCAAAAATATTCGCCCGGTGATCACCAAACAGGTGCGTGATGAAAAGCTCTCCTTCCTTGAAGGCGTGCGCCGTGGTGCCTTTACGGTGCCGGGCGATAGCGAAGGCGGCGTGAACTTTTTGCCGGTTTTGAAAGTGGCCGCCGAGCACAGCTACGAGGGCTGGCTGGTGATTGAAGCCGAGCAGGATCCAGATGTGCGCAATCCTTATGATTACCAAAGCCTCGGCCTTGCTTCGTTGAAGGCCATGGCCAAGGCGGCGGGGTTGGATAAGACGGCTTAATCGATCTGAGCAAGTGGGTTACCCCCCTCTGTCCTGCCGGACATCTCCCCCACAAGGGGGGAGATCGACCTGGGGTTTACCTCTCGTTCTCTTTTGTTTTTAGTGGCATACCTAAGGAGTTAGCCGTTGAAGTGGATGGGTAACTCCATCTGATCTCCCCCCTTGTGGGGGAGATGGTCGGCAGACCAGAGGGGGGTGAACTGGCGCAAACCTATGCTATGTCACTCCCTCCACAGCCTGAATGGTAAAGAGCGAGACCCGAACACAAGGTAGGTCCATGAAGTTTCTCAATCCCCACGACCCGTTTTTCAAGCCGCTCTGGGTGCGCATTCTGGTCGTGCTGGTGCCGCTGGTCTGGGCGGGGCTTGAGCTTTATTCCGGCTCACAAACCTGGGCAATAATTTCTCTGGCGCTTGGTTTTTACGCCGGTCTGCAACTGTTCTGGGTGTTTTACAAAACACCGGAAAAGGGAGATAAAGAATGACCAATCTTTTGCGCAAACCCGTCGCCGCCGCGGGAAAAGTCCATGATATTACGCCGCAAAGCGCCAATTGGGGCTATGTCGGCTTTGGCCTTTACAAGCTGAAGGCAGGCGAAAAGGCTGAGGAGCAGACCGGTGACACGGAAGTGATTCTGGTGCTGGTCGAGGGCAAGGCCGAGATTTCCAGTGCTGGCAAAAGCTTCGGTGAGCTTGGCGAGCGCATGAACGTGTTTGAACGGACCCCGCCCCATTGCGTCTACATTCCGGCGGGCAGCGCGTGGAGCGCGACGGCCACCACCGATGTAACCTTGGCCGTCTGCACCGCCCCAGCCAAACCGGGTCGCGAGGCGCAAGTGATTGGCCCTGCCGGTATTGCGCTCACCGAGCGTGGCAAGGGTGCCAACACCCGCTACATCTTCCCCATCGCCATGGAAGAGCGCGATGTGGCCGAGAGCCTGCTGGTGACAGAAGTGTTTACCCCGCAAGGCAACTGGTCCTCCTATCCGCCACACCGGCATGATGAGGATAACTTCCCGAATATGACCTATCTGGAAGAGACCTATTATCACCGCCTCAATCCGGCTCAAGGCTTTGGCTTCCAGCGCGTCTTTACCGAAGATGGCAGCCTCGATGAAACCATGGCCGTCTCGGATGGGGATGTGGTGCTGGTGCCAAAGGGTCACCATCCATGCGGTGCGCCCTATGGCTATGAGATGTATTATCTCAATGTCATGGCCGGACCGATGCGCAAGTGGCGCTTCCAGAACCATCCCGACCACGACTGGATTTTTAAGCGGGATAATCCCTAAGAGTTTTAAAGGGATTGCCCGATCCGGGCAGTCCCTTTCTGGCCGTTGTTGCGGATCCAGTTCAGGCTTTTATCGCCGGTTTTATACAGCTCAAAGCACATCGGCGCGCCCTTGTACCAGGTGGTAAAGCGCTGGCAGAGCTGATCATCCTTGATCCACCATTTGCCGGTGTCATTGGGTTTGACAAAGCGTCCAAGGCCCAGTGCCTCGCCATCTCCATCCACAACGCCGTTTTTGCGATAGTTGAGCGGAAACTCCCCGCCCATCGGGGTTGCGAGATAAATGCGCTTTCCCACAATGTCTTGACGAATTTCTCTCGACGTATAGCGGCTTTCGCCTGCGGCAAGTGCCGCTCCGGCGCTGATCACTGCCATAAGCAGTGCAGAAATGAGTACGCGACCAGAAATTTCCAAATGAGATGTCATTACCTCGGCCCTCTTGTGATCCATGACCTTATTTTCAGTCGTAGTAACGTTACGACCGACACAAAGGTTCAGATTACAATCGCCGGAATTTTTCCGATAAAAGGGGGTAGACATGACCGGCATGACGTCGTTGGAACATCCTTATCGTGCTTTGGTGGTTGGAGGATCTGGTGGCATTGGCTCCGCCTTTGTTGAGGTTTTGCGCTCAGACCCTGCGTGTGCGGCTGTTGTTACCCTCTCGCGCAGTGTGGACGGCTTTGATGTCACCAATGAAGACAGCGTGGCGGCTGCCGCTGAGCGTCTCTCGCAGCAGGCCCCTTTCGATGTGGTGATCTGCGCAACGGGCGCTTTAACGATTAACGGCATTGGTCCAGAAAAAGCGATCAAAGCCGTAACTGCCGACGGCATGGCGGCGCAATTTGCGCTCAATGCCATCGGCCCGGCTCTGGTGCTGAAATATTTTCTGCCGCTGGTGGTTAAAGACCGACGCGCCATGATGGCGTTTTTATCGGCGCGTGTTGGTTCGATTGGCGATAACCGGCTGGGTGGCTGGATATCCTACCGCGCCTCAAAGGCGGCCTTGAACCAGATTGTTCGCACCGCCGCTGTCGAGATTACCCGCACGCGGCCACATGCGGTGGTGGCCGCCTTGCATCCCGGCAGCGTTGCCACATCGCTGTCGGCCAATTTTGCGCCCAACCATGAGCGGTTCACGCCGCATGACAGTGCAACGAGGCTTCTCGAGGTGCTTGATCATCTCTCGACAGCGCAATCTGGCGGTTTCTTTGCCTATGATGGATCAACCATTGAATGGTAGCCACCAATCCAGCGAGGCGTTGGTTGCGTATTGGCGTATAGTGAACATTAAGAGCGGAGAGCGCCATGCATGTGTTGAAATCAGCCTTTGCCAGCCTGACCATGGGTCTTCTATCGACCGTCAGCACAGCTAAGGCGGCGGATTTTGCGTTTGAGACTTATTTCCTCGGAAAAACCGTGGCGGAAGGGCATTTTGCAGCCATTAACGGTGTCAGTCGCTCATTCACGGTTGATCTCACGGGCAAGTGGGATGGTCATGTGCTGACGCTACGCGAGGATTTTCGCTTTGATGATGGCACCAAAGACCGCAAAACCTGGCGCTTCGTCAAAACCGGCCCGACCTCCTACATCGGCACCCGCGAAGATGTGATTGGCGATACCAAGGTGCGCATTGATGGCGATACCGCGCATTTCAACTATCTTGTCTATCTTGATCCGCAAAAACAGGCGAACAAGGTCCGCTTTTATGACAAGATGGTTTTGAACAAGGATGGAACGGTGTTGAACACAGCACTGGTGACAAAGTTCGGTTTTCCGGTGGCGAAAACCACCGTAAAATTCAAAAAGCCAGCTCTGCACCACTCCGCCCATAACCACGAAAAGGCGTTTCAGTAATGGTCATGTCGTCGTCAAACCTGCGTGTGGCCTGGATCACGGGGGCCAGTTCCGGCATTGGCCGCGCGCTGGCGCTAAAACTCGCCCGTGATGGCTATCGGGTGGCCGTCAGCGCCCGCAATGCTGATGAATTGCAAGCGCTCGCCTTGGAGAGCGGTGGTGTCATCCAGGCTTTTCCTCTGGATGTGACTGATCGTGATGCCGTGCATCGGGTGATGTCGGAGATTGAAGTTGCCCTTGGCCCGATCGACATGGCGGTATTTTCGGCAGGTACCTATGTTCGGGAATCGATCAGCAATTTCAACGCCGATCAATTCCGCACGATGATTGAGCTGAACCTGATGGGTACGGCCTATTGTTTAGAGACCATCATGCCGCGCATGGTTGCACGCGGCAAAGGCCGCATCGGGCTTTTGGGGTCGGTGTCGGGCTACACCGGTCTTCCCGGTGGCGGTGTTTATGGTGCCACCAAATCCGCCCTGATTACACTTGCCGAGGCGCTCCATCCCGGTCTTGCCAAAAAGGGTGTGACGCTCAGCATCATCAATCCGGGCTTTGTCAAAACGCCGCTGACTGATAAAAATGACTTTCCCATGCCGTTTATTGTTACCGCGGAAGAGGCGGCCGAGCATATCGCCAAGGGCATGGAAGCGGGAAAATTCGAAATTGCCTTTTCGTGGAAAATGGTGCTGCTTTTAAAGAGTCTGCGGCTTTTGCCCTATCCTCTGTATTTCAAGCTCACCGAGAAAATGCTGCGCAAATCCTGAGCGGCGAAAATTGAGTGTAAAAAGGAGGCTTTCGCCTCCTTCAGACTGCTGACAAACCCTAAATTTATCCTCGACGTCATGCTCGGCACAGGGCCGAGCATCTAACCACGCTAATTTCATAAGCAAAGTCAATTTCTTATCCAGCCACGGCAGACCCTCGGGACAGGCCCGAGGGTGACGAAACGTCGAGCGAGAGGTTTGTCAATAAGCTGAAGGAGGCTTACGCGTCCTTTTTACACGCTCAGTTCAAATTGCACCACATCCAGACGTTTGGTGCGGAAACCTGCGGCGCAGTAATGCAGGTAATAGCGCCACATGCGAAAGAAGCGTTCGTCAAAGCCAAGCGGCGCAATGCGTGACCAATGGGCGGTGAAGCTCTTGTCCCATTGCAGCAGGGTGCGCTCGTAATCCGCCCCAAAGCGGAAGGTGTCTAGCACCTTCAGGCCGGATTGTCTGGCCGATGCCTCAAACCGCTCCACTGAGGGCAGCATGCCGCCGGGGAAGATATAGGTCTGGATGAAATCGGCATGGCTTTTATAGTGCTCGAACCTGCCTTCATCGATGGTGATCACCTGCACAATTGCTTTGCCCTTGGGCGCAAGCAGGCTGCGGACACGATCAAAATAGATGCGCCAGTTTTCTTCACCAACCGCTTCGAACATTTCGATCGAGACGATTTTGGTAAACGTGCCTTGCACGTCGCGGTAATCTTCCAGACGAATATCGGCCTTGTCGGACAAACCTGCTTTGCTTAACCGGGCGCGGGCAAAACCCGCCTGTTCCTTGGAGAGCGTCAGGCCGGTGACCTTGCAGCCGGTGGCGCGAATGGCGTGTTCGGCAAAGCCGCCCCAGCCGCAACCAATTTCCAGCACATGGTCGTCGGCGGTTAAGTTGAGTTCCCGCACGATGCGTTGATATTTGGCCGCTTGCGCTGCTTCCAGCGATTGATGCGGTTGCTCAAACAGCGCAGAAGAATAGGTCATGGTGCCGTCGAGCCAATGACGATAGAAGTCATTGCCGAGATCATAGTGAAAGGCGATGTTGCGTCGGCTTCCTGCCTTGGAATTGCGCCGCAGCTTGTGGCGGATCAGGGCCAGTTTGCCGAGAAGGGTGGAGGGGGCCATCAGCTTTTGCCAGTTTCTTTCATTGGCAATCACCAATTCCAGAAAACTTGCAATATCGGGGCTATCCCAATCACCATCCATATAGGATTGCGAAAAACCGAGGCTGCCGCCGCTGATCACCCGACGCACTGGCCGCGCATTGTTAAAACGCAGCACCGCTGATGGGCCAAGATTTGGGCCTTGAACATGGTGCTCACGTCCGCCGGGAAACAGCAGCGTGAGATGGCCGTGGCTCAGGCGGTCTGCCCAGCCGCACAGGATGCGCTGCCAAAGCGGTGCCGAGCGAAAAGAAGGTGCAATGGTTTGCTGTTCGGCATGACTCATGATGGGGCCTTTGCGCTGATGGCGTCGGAATGGATGATAGAGCTGGCAATGGGCTTCTCAGCCTTGCGGTGCCGATGCACCGGCACGCCTTTTGCCCAAAGCTTGAGGGCTTCCCAATGGATGGCCCCCATGACCTTCAAGGTCATCAAGGGATAGGCAACAAGCATTTTCAAAAGGGCTTTGTCGCTTAGGGTCTGGCGCTTGCCGCTGAAACTGGCATAGAGCAAATCACCTTCGTGGTCGGTTTCGTTGATCGCCACCAAAACCTTGTCGGTGGGCGGCGTGATCTTGAAATGATACTGGCACTCCATGGGTACAAACGGCGAGACATACATTTCTTTCGCGCAAGAATGGCGAAGGGTGCCGTCCGAATTGGGCGAGGCGGGGATGATATAGGTGTGCCGCTCATGAAAGGTGTTTTCCACCTCATAGAGAATGGCTTGGAGATCACCTTCGCCGCTGTGGCAGAAATAGACCGTCAAGGGATTGAAAACATAGCCAAAAATACGCGGATAGCACAGCATGGTGACGCGCAGGTCAGCGACTGTGATACCCGCATCAGCCAGATGCTGCGCCACCCAGTTTTTCAGCTCTGCCGTTTCGCCAAGACCATGGTCTTTGTCGTAGACGCTGAAGAGTGCCCGGCGGTTGTGGCCAAACAGTCGCAATTTCTGATCCAGCGCCGACAGTTCATCGAGATCGATCAGCAGCGTGAACACCTTATATCGTAAACTATGTTTTTTCGGGCGGTGGCGGTGATGCACCACGTCTCCTTCGAAAAGCGCAGATTTCCAGCTCATATTGCCGCCGTCAGCGGAGTTTTCAGAAAAATCCGTCCCGATTCGTCTTTGACTGTCCATGGGCGGCGAAGGCCTGAAAGATGTTCGGCACAGGCCAAGCCCGCTTGCAGGCCATCCTCGTGAAAACCGCTGCCGAAATAGGCTCCACAGAACCAGGTGTTGCGCTGTCCCTGCAACTGGCAAAGCTGCTGCTGGGCCGCCATTGCCTTGGTGTCAAACAGCGGATGTTTATAGTCGAACACCTGATGAACCTTGGCGGGATTGACATCCCGTGACGGGTTGAGCGTCACAAACAGCGGCAGGTTGTTGTCGAGACCTTGCAGCTTGTTCATCCAATAGGTCACACACAGCGCGCTTTCGCCCGCCTCGCGCGCTTCGCCAAGATAATTCCAGCTTGCCCACACGCGCTGACGCCTGGGCATGAGACTGACATCGGAATGCAGCACGGCGACATTGTTGGTATAATCAAAAGCGCCGAGAATGCTGCGTTCCTGACTGCTCGGATTGTCCAGCAGCTTCAACGCCTGATCGGCATGGGTGGCCACAACGACATCATCAAACCGGTCCTGATGGCCGCTTGCCGTGATGATTTTGACGCCGAATTCGTCGCGCTTGATGGCAACAACCGGATCATTGCTGCGAAAATCTGCATTGGTTGCCGCCCGCAACCGGCTGACATATTCGCGGCTGCCGCCCGTCACGGTGCGCCATTGCGGGCGATCGTTCAAAGACACCAGTCCATGATTGACAAAGAAGCGGATAAAGGCATGCAGCGGATAGGCCCGCATATCGGCAGCCGTTGTCGACCAGATAGCGGCCCCCATGGGCAATAAATGGTCTTCAATAAAGGCGGCGCTGTAGGCCTCAAGGTCGAGATAATCGCCGAGCGTGGTGGTGGCCAGATCCTGACGGTCCAGAAGCGCCGGTGCTTCGCGATAAAACCGCATGATATCCGCAACCATGCGCCAGAAGCGGGGGCGAAGTGCATTGCGGCGCTGGCCGAGCAGGCCAGACAGGCCAGATCCGGAATATTCAAAGCTGCCCGCATTCAACGATGCGGCAAACGACATGTTGGATGGCTGGTTTGGCACCTTCAGATGCTCAAAAAGTGCGACCAGATTGGGATAATTGCGATCATTATAAACGATAAAGCCGGTATCAACCGCAATGCTGCCTTTCGGGCCGTCAACGGTGACCGTATTGGCATGTCCGCCCAGCCTGGGCTCTGCTTCATACACCGACACGATGCATTCTGACGACAGGAGCCATGCGGCAGAAAGGCCGGAGATTCCTGCACCCACAACGGCGACACGGCGTTTATTGCCATTAAAAGGGGTCTGCACGCTCATATCCATCCTGTCCCCGCCTCTTCTGTTGGTGTTGTGAGAGCTATTACGCATAGATTACCCCGTTGGATTGGTGCAGAGATGCGGAAGACACTATTTTTTCGATCTGTGATCCACGCTGACCGGCGCTGCGTAGTGGAGCGCATGACAATAACCATTTCCCAACCGGCCCCAGAATGCCACAATAGTCGAACGCAGCGTCTGCGCCATTTGCCGCGCAATGTTGTTCAGCGCAAATCTGTGCCTTTGGGCGCGAATGGGATGGTTATGGACATTGAAACGGAAGATATGCCTCGCTTGCTGGCGGCCGTGGGTCGCGATCGGGACGTTGAGGCATTCGAAACATTGTTCCGCCATTACGGCCCGCGCGTGAAAGCCTATATGGCCAGACAATCGCGTGACGCCCAGGCGGCAGAGGAACTGATGCAGGAAACCATGATGGTGGTCTGGAACAAGGCTGCTTTATTTGATCCCGCTCGGGGCAATGTCTCCGCGTGGATTTTTACAATTGCCCGGAACCTGCGTGTCTCGGCCTATCGTAAGGAGAAGCGGCCGGAGTTTGACCCGACCGATCCCGCTTTTGTTCCCGATGATGTTGCGCCCGCTGATCTGGAACTGGAAAGCCGTGAAGACGCCGATCGTCTTCATAAAGCCATGCGCGAATTGCCCAAGGAGCAGATGGAGTTGTTGCAGCGCTCATTTTTCCACGACATACCGCACAGTGTTTTGGCCAAGGAATTCAATCTGCCGCTCGGAACGATCAAGTCCCGCATCCGACTGGCCTTTGCCAAATTGCGGGCAGCTCTCGACGATACGGTGCTCGGTGATCGCAGCGGGGAGGGTCGCTCATGACTGTGCAGCATCATGTGAGTGACGCGCTCCTGTTGGATTACGCCTCCGGCAGTCTGGCAGAAGGTTGGAGCCTTGCAGTTGCCACCCATCTGGCACTCAACCCGGAAAGCCGTAAACGTCTTGCCTGTCTTGAGGCCGCAGCCGGTGCCTTGATGGATATGGATGAGGTGGAGCAGCCCGACAATCTCGATCAATCCTGGCAGTCGATGCGTGAACGCCTTGCTGCGTCCAGCGATCTTCTGGTTGCCAAAAAGCCCGTGGCGCTGCCTGTTGCGACGAAAGCACCTTCTGCGGATGTTCCCGTTTTGCCAGAGCCACTGCGCTCTTATCTGGGGCGCGATGCCGCTCAATTGCGGTGGAAATCGCTGGGGCGAGGTGCATATCACATTCCCATCAAGACCAATGATGGCGAAACCAGCGTGCGGCTGTTGCGCATTCCGGCTGGAAAGCCGGTGCCGGAGCACAGCCATGGTGGTCGCGAGCTGACTTTGGTGCTGAAGGGCAGCTTTCATGATGGCTATGCCCGCTTTGCCCGTGGCGATCTGGAAGAGGCCGATGAAACGATGCAGCATCAACCGATTGCCGATGTGGGCGAAGATTGCATCTGTCTGGCGGTAACAGACGCGCCGCTGCGTTTCAAAAGCAGGCTCTTGCGTATGGTTCAACCGTTTCTAGGCATTTAAAGGAAATCGCCCATGCTGCGTTATATCATTGCCTATGTCGCAACCGCCGTCGTGTTTTTTGGTCTGGATTACCTCTGGCTCAGCCGGGTCGCGATTGGCTTTTACAAGTCGCAGATGGGCGAAATCATGCGGCCCCAGCCCAATTTCACCGCAGCGGGGGTGTTTTACCTGTTTTATATCGCGGGCATTGTTTATTTTGCGGTCTCGCCATCCTTGCAAAATGGCAGTGTGTGGACGGTCTTGCTCAGTGGCGCGCTTCTGGGCCTGTTTGCCTACGGCACCTATGACATGACCAATCTGGCAACGCTGAAAGCGTGGACCGTGTCGCTCAGTGCCGTTGATATGATTTGGGGCATGTGTTTGACCGCCATTTCAGCGGCGGCGGGCTATCTGGCCGTCACCCGTTTTTTGGCGTGAAATGTGCAACTCCCGCATGTTTCACGTGAAAAATCTGCATAAAATTGGGCTGTTACGGCGCTTTTGCCAAAGGCGTTGAAGGTGAAACGGGGCGGGTGTGCCTCTAACGTCTAACAGGCCTCTTTGTTATTTTTCCTTGCATAATCCACCATTTGGCGCAAGTCTCGCATCCGTAACGACTGGGAGGCCTCATGCTCACAATATTGGATCAGCTGGAAAACCGGCGCGCACAGGCGCGTCTGGGCGGTGGAACCAAGCGAATCGAAGCCCAGCACGCCAAAGGCAAGCTGATAGCCCGTGAGCGCATTGATGTGCTGCTGGATGAAGGCTCGTTTGAAGAATATGACATGTATGTCACTCACCGCTGCACCGATTTTGGCATGGAAGGCCAGAAGGTAGCCGGTGATGGCGTGGTGACAGGCTGGGGCACCATCAATGGCCGTCAGGTCTATGTGTTTTCTCAGGATTTCACCGTTCTCGGCGGTTCGCTCTCAGAAACCCATGCCCAGAAAATCTGCAAAATCATGGATATGGCCGCCCGCGTCGGCGCGCCGGTGATTGGCATCAATGATTCCGGTGGAGCGCGCATTCAGGAAGGCGTGGCCTCACTCGCCGGCTATGCCGAAGTGTTTCGCCGCAATGCTGAAGTGTCAGGCGTGATCCCGCAGATTTCCGTGATCATGGGGCCTTGCGCGGGCGGCGCGGTTTACTCGCCTGCCATGACCGATTTTATCTTCATGGTGCGCGATTCATCCTACATGTTCGTCACCGGCCCGGATGTGGTGAAAACTGTCACCAACGAAATCGTCACCGCCGAAGAATTGGGTGGCGCTGGCACGCACACCAAAAAATCATCCGTCGCCGATGGTGCCTATGACAATGATGTCGAGGCGCTGGAAAACGTGCGCCTGCTGTTTGATTTTCTGCCGCTGAACAACCGTGACAAGCCACCGGTGCGGCCGTTTTTTGATGATCCGGCCCGTCTCGACATGCGGCTGGATACGCTGATTCCCGACAGTTCCAACAAGCCCTATGACATGAAGGAACTGATTCTGGCGCTGGCTGATGAGGGCGATTTTTTCGAATTGCAAGAGGCCTTTGCCAAGAACATCATCACCGGTTTTATCCGGCTGGAGGGCCAGACGGTGGGCGTGGTGGCTAATCAGCCGATGGTGCTGGCCGGGTGTCTGGATATTGACAGTTCGCGCAAAGCCGCCCGCTTTGTGCGCTTTTGCGATGCCTTTTCCATTCCGATTCTGACGCTTGTGGACGTGCCGGGCTTTTTGCCGGGTGTGGCGCAGGAATATGGAGGCGTGATCAAGCACGGGGCCAAGCTGTTGTTTGCTTACTCTGAAGCCACCGTGCCGATGGTAACGCTGATTACCCGAAAGGCCTATGGCGGGGCCTATGATGTGATGGCCTCGAAACACATTGGTGCTGACGTGAACTATGCTTGGCCCACTGCCGAAATTGCCGTGATGGGAGCCAAGGGCGCGACCGAAATTCTCTACCGCTCCGAGCTGGGCGATGCCGAGAAGATTGCCGCCCGCACCAAGGAGTATGAAGAGCGGTTTGCCAATCCGTTTGTGGCAGCCGAGCGCGGCTTTATCGATGAAGTGATCATGCCGCATTCATCGCGCAGGCGCATTGCCCGCGCCTTTGCGTCTCTGCGTAACAAGCAGGTGACGACGCATTGGAAAAAGCACGACACCATCCCACTTTAATCGGGCCACTTTAAACAGGCCCACTTTAACGCAATTGCGCAACGACACTCCCAATGGTCGCGCAGCTTGCTCAGGAGATGATCATGACGGATTCAAAATTCCCACCGGAAAACAATTTGCCCGCTGGCTATGAGCCACCCAAGGTATGGACGTGGGAGCAGGGCAATGGCGGCGCTTTTGCCTCGATCAACCGGCCGATTGCCGGTCCCACCAGCGAAAAAGAACTGCCGGTTGGCAAGCATCCGCTCCAGCTTTACTCTCTCGCCACGCCCAATGGCCAGAAAGTCACCATTCTTCTGGAAGAGCTGCTGGCCGCAGGCCACAAGGATGCCGATTATGATGCATGGCTGATCACCATCGGCAAGGGCGAGCAATTCGGCTCCGGCTTTGTTGATGTGAACCCAAATTCGAAAATTCCGGCCCTGATGGACCATAAGCCCGCGGATGGCGGCGCACCTCTGCGCCTGTTCGAATCCGGCTCGATTCTCACCTATCTCGCCGATAAGTTTGGTGCCTTCCTGCCCAAGGATGCCCGTGCCCGCGCCGAAGCGCTCAACTGGCTGTTCTGGCAGATGGGCTCTGCGCCTTTTGTCGGCGGTGGTTTTGGCCATTTTTACGCTTATGCGCCGATCAAGATTCAATACGCCATTGATCGCTTTGCCATGGAAGCCAAGCGCCAGATGGATGTGCTGAATCGCCAGCTTGCCAACCATGAATTCGTCGCCGGTGCTGAATACACCATTGCCGATATGGCGATCTGGCCCTGGTATGGCCGCCTCGCGCTGGATCAATCCTATCCCGAGGCTGGCACATTCCTGTCCACCCATGAATATGAGCATGTGGTGCGCTGGGCCAAACAGATCGCCGAGCGTCCAGCGGTGAAGCGCGGCATCATCGTCAATAAGGCGTCTGGTGATCCGGGCACCTTCCTGCCAGAGCGTCACGATGCCTCGGATCTCGATGCGCTTCTGAAATAAACAGAAAAGGTTCTGTATTTGAGGGAAAACAGGTACAGAACTTTTCTTTGCCTTGGAGCCGTTCTCTCCTGAAACAAGAGAGAATGGCTTGAGGCCGCTAAAAACCAAAAGACATAATTCTGGAGACAAAAATGGCCAAACTGCCCGACATGACCAAACACCGGGGTTTCCCCTCCGGCCTGACCGGAACGGGCTGGCAATTCACCATCCGCCGTGCCAACCCCAATGGCGTGGCCCCCATTGTTGAGCGCCCACGCCACCGCACCAGCGAGAACAAGGAAGGTATCGCCGATGCTGCCTTCATGCACGCGCTCTGGCACCATTTTGGCACCGAGCCATTTGAGCGCGGCAATCTCGATGCCGGTCGCCTGTCGCGCCTGTTTGGCCGCGAAGTGGTGCCTGCCGAACGCCCGTTTGATCCTGCATCCTACGAGGCGATGTTACAGATCAATGAAACCGTTGCCCGCAAGAGCTTTCCCCAATCCTTCGATGATATTTTCGAGGTCTGACGCCATGATCACCAAAATCCTCATCGCCAATCGCGGAGAAATCGCCTGCCGGGTGATCAAAACCGCGAAAAAGCTCGGCATTGCCACGGTTGCGGTTTATTCCGATGCCGATGCCAATGCGTTGCATGTGAAAATGGCCGATGAGGCGGTGCATATTGGGCCGTCGCCCTCCAATCAGTCTTATATCGTCATCGATAAAATTCTCGATGCGATCAAGAAGACCGGGGCCGATGCCGTGCATCCCGGTTACGGCTTTTTGTCGGAAAATGCCGCTTTTGCTGAAGCGCTGGACAAGGCAGGGGTGATTTTCATTGGTCCACCGGTTGGGGCCATTCAGGCCATGGGCGACAAAATCACCTCCAAGAAACTGGCGGCAGAAGCGGGTGTTTCCACCGTTCCCGGCCATATGGGCCTGATTGCCGATGCCGATGAAGCTGTGAAAATTGCCAGCGAAATTGGCTATCCGGTGATGATCAAGGCCTCTGCTGGCGGCGGCGGCAAGGGCATGCGCATTGCGTGGAATGAAGCCGAGGCACGGGAAGGGTTTCAATCGTCGAAAAACGAGGCGATGAATTCCTTTGGTGATGATCGTATTTTCATTGAAAAATTTGTCACCGAGCCGCGTCATATCGAAATTCAGGTGCTGGGCGATCAGCACGGCACGGTGCTGTATTTGGGTGAGCGCGAATGCTCAATCCAGCGGCGCAATCAAAAAGTGATCGAGGAAGCGCCATCGCCGTTTCTGGATGAGGCCACCCGCAAAGCCATGGGTGAACAGGCCGTGGCGCTGGCCAAGGCCGTGGGTTATTTTTCGGCTGGCACGGTGGAATTCATTGTTGATGGTCAGCGCAATTTCTATTTTCTGGAAATGAACACCCGCTTGCAGGTGGAGCATCCGGTGACCGAGCTGATCACCGGGTTGGACTTGGTGGAACAGATGATCCGGGTGGCGGCAGGCGAAAAACTGGCGTTTGCGCAAGAGGATGTGGTGCTGAACGGCTGGGCGATTGAGAGCCGTCTCTATGCCGAAGACCCTTACCGCAATTTTCTGCCCTCGATTGGTCGCCTCACGCGCTATCGCCCGCCCGCAGAAGGGGTGGCAGCGAGCGGCACGCTGGTGCGCAATGACACCGGGGTGTTTGAGGGCGGCGAAATCTCGATGTATTACGACCCCATGGTGGCCAAGCTTTGCACCTGGGGGCCTGATCGCCTCACCGCCATTGATGCCATGAGTGCAGCGCTGGATGGCTTTGAGGTGGAGGGCATTGGTCATAACCTGCCGTTTCTCTCAAGCGTGATGCAGCACCCGCGCTTTCGCTCGGGCAAGATCACCACGGCGTTTATTGCCGAAGAATTCCCGGACGGTTTTTCGGGTGTCGAGCCAACGGCGGCGGATGCCAAGGTTCTCGCGGCAATCGCGGCTCTGGTGCATCAAAAACGCGAACGCCGCGCCAGCCAGATTTCCGGCACCATGGGCAATCATGCCCGCAAAATCGGCAGCGATTGGGTGGTAATGCTGGGCCGCAAGAGCTACCCGCTGGTGGTTGCCGATGAATCCACGGCGGTGATGTTTGAAGATGGCGATGTTTTCCCGATCAGCGGCACATGGAACCCCGGCGAAACATTGGCGAAATTCATGATCGCTGGACAGGTGCTTCCTATCAAGATCGAGCTGAAAGGTCCGTCCATTCGCCTGCGCTGGCGCGGCATGGATGTGATTGCCCATGTGCGAAGCAATCGCGTGGCGCAATTGGCCGCTTTGATGCCGGAAAAACTGCCGCCCGATACCTCAAAAATGCTGCTGTGCCCCATGCCGGGTGTGGTCACCGGCATTGCTGTCAGCGAGGGCGAAACGGTGGAGGCAGGCCAGCCACTCGCCACCGTGGAAGCGATGAAAATGGAAAACATTCTCAAAGCCGAGCGCAAGGGCGTGGTGAAAAAGCTGGTGGCAACGGCGGGCCAAAGTCTGGCCGTGGACGAGCTGATTATGGAATTTGAGTGATGTTGGAGTGTGGAGGTTTTCCCTCTCTGCCCTGCCGGGCATCTCTCCCGCACGAGGAGAGAAAAGATAGGGTTGATCTCGGCGTTGCTTCCATGGAGCGGCGCATACGAAGCAAGGCCAAGGGTGGTGATTTTCGTTTCTCCCCCCTTGTGGGGGAGATGGTCGGCAGACCAGAGGGGGTATTCACAGATAGGGAGGTCCGACCATGACCAAGAAAACCATTGAGGATTGGCAGGCTCTGGCCGAGAAAGAGCTGAAAGTATCGCCGGATACACTGACATGGCAGACACCCGAAGGCATTGCCGTCAAGCCGCTGTATACCGAAGATGACTTGCAAGGGGTCGATCACCTCGGCTCGCTGCCCGGCTTTGCACCCTTCACCCGAGGCCCCCGCGCCACCATGTATGCCGGACGGCCATGGACCATCCGCCAATATGCAGGCTTTTCCACCGCTGAAGCATCGAACGCCTTTTACAAACGCAATCTGGCCGCTGGCCAAAAGGGCCTGTCGGTGGCTTTCGATCTCGCCACTCATCGCGGTTACGATAGCGACCATCCCCGTGTTGAGGGTGATGTGGGCAAGGCGGGTGTGGCGATTGACAGCGTGGAGGATATGAAAATCCTCTTCGATGCCATTCCGCTCGATCAAATGTCGGTGTCGATGACCATGAATGGCGCGGTCATTCCGATTCTGGCCAATTTCATTGTCGCTGGTGAAGAGCAGGGCGTGTCGCGCGACAAGCTCTCTGGCACCATCCAGAACGATATTCTCAAAGAGTTCATGGTGCGCAACACCTATATCTATCCGCCAGAACCATCGATGCGGATCGTGGCCGATATTATCGAATACACGGCGAAGGAAATGCCGAAATTCAATTCGATTTCCATATCCGGCTATCATATGCAGGAGGCGGGTGCCACACTGGTGCAGGAACTGGCATTCACCTTGGCCGATGGGCGCGAATATGTCCGTGCCGCCCTTGCCAAGGGGCTCGATGTCGATGAATTTGCGGGAAGATTGTCGTTTTTCTTTGCCATTGGCATGAATTTCTTCATGGAAGCCGCCAAGCTTCGCGCGGCACGTCTATTGTGGACGCGGATCATGCAGGAGTTTGCGCCGAAAAAACCGTCCAGCCTGATGCTGCGCACCCACTGTCAAACCTCTGGTGTGTCGCTGGCCGAGCAAGACCCCTATAACAACATCATCCGCACCGCCTTTGAGGCAATGTCGGCGGTGCTGGGCGGCACCCAATCGTTGCACACCAATTCCTTTGATGAGGCGATAGCGCTGCCCACCGAGTTTTCCGCCCGCATTGCTCGTAACACGCAGCTGATCTTGCAGCATGAAACCGGCGTGACCAAGGTAGTCGATCCCTTGGCAGGCTCTTATTATGTCGAAAGCCTGACAAAGGAATTGGCAGATGCCGCCTGGGCCTTGATTGAAGAGGTGGAAAGCCTCGGCGGCATGACCAAAGCGGTGGATGAAGGCCTGCCGAAACGGCTGATTGAAGAAGCCGCTACCCGTCGCCAAGCGGCTGTGGATCGCGGCGAAGAGGTGATCGTTGGTGTCAACAAATACCGGCTGGAAACCGAAGACGAGATCGATATTCTCGATATTGATAACACTGCGGTGCGCCTCAGCCAGATCAAGCGGTTGGAAGAGACCAAACGCCGCCGGGACGCAAAGGCTGTTGAGACCGCACTGGCGGAACTCACCCGTGTTGCCCAAACGGGAGAGGGCAATCTTCTGGCGGCGGCTGTCGAGGCTGCCCGCGCCCGTGCAACGGTCGGCGAAATATCAGATGCCATGCGGGCTGTGTTTGGCGACCATTCGGCGGAGCCAAAGGTGGTATCGAAGGTTTATGGTGACAGCTATCACGATGATCCCGAATATCAGATGATTGTCAGCCGGCTCTCCGAGTTCAAAACCGCACTGGGTGCGAAACCAAAAATCATGGTGGCCAAGCTGGGGCAGGATGGGCATGATCGCGGTGCCAAGGTGATTTCGTCAGCCTTTGGTGATCTTGGGTTTGAAGTGCTAGCTGGGCCACTGTTTCAGACGCCGGAAGAAGCGGCTGATCTGGCGATTTCGCAAAAGGTGCATGTGGTTGGCATGTCCTCGCTGGCGGCAGGCCATAAAACGCTGGCTCCGCAATTGGTGGAAGCGCTGAAAGCCAAGGGTGCCGACAACATTATCGTTGTGGTCGGCGGGGTTATTCCAAGGCAGGATTATCAATACCTGCTCGACCACGGCGTTGCCGCTGTCTTTGGCCCCGGCACCAATGTGTTAGAGGCCGCCCGCGCTGTGATGGATTTGATGCAAGGCCGCTTGCGCAACGTCTGAGTGTGGGGTTTTTTATCCCCATTGCTCCCCTTTCGTTTTTCGCTATGATGAAAGAAAAACGAAAACAGGGAGGGTGCGATGCTTCTGTCGGCTCGGCAGTCGGAGATTTTGGACATCGCCAAGGCTGAGGGCCGGGTGCAGGTGGAGGATCTGGCGCTGCGCTTTACCGTTACGCCGCAAACCATTCGCAAGGATCTCAACGACCTGTGCGAGGCGCGGCAGCTGACCCGCGTGCATGGTGGCGCAATTTTTCCAAGCGGTGCCGAGAATGTGCATTATGAGGCGCGGCGCTCCATTGCTGCACCTGAAAAACAGGCGATTGGCCGGGCTGCCGCAGAGCTTATTCCCAATAATGCATCTCTGTTTATCAACATCGGCACCACCACAGAAGCGGTGGGCGAAGCACTTCTGGACCACAAAGACCTGATGGTCATTACCAATAATATCAATGTTGCCAATCGCTTGCGGGTTTTTCCAGCGATTGAGGTGGTGATTGCCGGTGGCGTGGTGCGTGGGGCTGATGGCGGTATTGTTGGCGAAGCGGCTGTCGATTTCATTCGCCAGTTCAAGGTCGATTATGCGGTGATCGGCGTTTCCGCCATTGATCACGATGGCGCGCTGCTGGACTATGATTATCGCGAAGTGAAAGTGGCGCAGGCCATTATTGCCAATGCCCGCCATGTGGTTCTCGTGGCGGATTCGTCCAAATTTGAGCGCACCGCACCGGTCCGGATTGGTCATCTCAGCCAGGTTCACACCTTTATCACCGACAAATGCCAAATTGCAGCCATCACGCAGACCTGTCGTGAACATGATGTTCGCTTGATAGAAACATTTACGTGAGTCTGGAGCGAGCGACTTTCACTTTCCTGTGAACTTTCGTTTGACATTCGCTTTGATTTCGTTTTACTCTTATATAGGTTCGCAACTGCAATAATTTGCTGCATTGCGAAGGGAGAGCAAAGCGTGTCCGACAATTCTGTGTTCGATATTTTCGTAATCGGTGGCGGCATCAATGGCTGCGGCATCGCGCGTGATGCTGTGGGGCGTGGCTATAAGGTTGCGCTGGCGGAAATGAACGATTTCGCCTCCGGCACATCGTCTGGCGCGACCAAGCTTATTCACGGTGGTCTGCGCTATCTCGAACATTATGAATTTCGTCTGGTGCGTGAGGCATTGATGGAGCGTGAAACGCTCTGGGCCATGTCACCGCATATCATCTGGCCAATGCGTTTCGTTTTGCCCTTCCATAAGGGCGGTATTCGCCCTGCGTGGATGATCCGGCTTGGCCTGTTTCTGTACGATCACTTGGGTGGTCGCAAGCTTTTGCCAGCCACCAAGACGCTGGACATGCGCAAAGACAAGGCCGGAAAACCGCTAAAGCCGCTGTTTACCCGCGCTTTTGAATATTCCGATGGCTGGGTCGATGATGCGCGTTTTGTAGTGTTGAACGCGCGTGACGCGGCAGACCGCGGCGCAAAAATTCTAAGCCGCACCCGTGTTCTCAGTGCGCGCCGCGATGGTGGTCTTTGGACCATTGAGGTGGAAGATCGCACGACGCGCAGTCGCACGACCTATCAGGCCCGGATGCTGGTCAATGCGGCCGGTCCATGGGTAGACAATGTTCTGTCGAGCGCCATGGGCAAAAACAATGCCCATAATGTGCGTCTGGTGCAGGGTAGCCATATCATTGTGAAAAAGAAGTTTGACGATCCGCGCGCTTACTTTTTCCAAAACCCTGATAATCGCATCATTTTCGCCATTCCTTACGAGACAGACTTCACCCTGATTGGCACCACCGATCAGGATTACAAGGGTGATCCGAAGGATGTGAAGATTTCGGATGGGGAAATTACCTATCTGTGCAATGCAGCCAGCGAATATTTTGCCGAACCCGTGAAGCCGGAAGATATCGTCTGGTCTTATTCTGCCGTGCGGCCGCTGTTTGATGATGGTGCATCCAAGGCGCAGGAAGCAACGCGCGATTACGTGCTGAAGCTGGAAGCGCAAGATGGTGCAGCCCCGCTGCTCAACGTGTTTGGCGGCAAGCTCACCACCTATCGCCGTCTTGGCGAACATGCGCTTGAAAAAATTGGCGAGGCGATTGGCGTCAAGGGCAAGCCTTGGACCGCGAAAAGCCGCCTGCCCGGCGGGGATTTTCCAGCCACCGGCTATGAGACGGAAGTGGCGAAGCTGAAAACAGCCTTTCCGTTTCTGGATGATCGCTGTGCCAGACGCTTGATCCGCTGCTACGGCACTTTGGCCCACACATTGCTGAATGGCGCGAAAAGCCTGGAGGGGCTTGGGCGGCATTTTGGCGGCACGCTCTATCAGACGGAAGTCGACTGGCTGATTGCGCGCGAATGGGCCACAACAGCAGAAGACATTCTGTGGCGTCGCACAAAACAGGGCCTGTTCCTGAGCCGCGAGGAGGCGAAGGGACTGGAAGATTATATCGAGGGAGCGCGCGCGGCCTGACGTGTTTTAGGGAGGGGCTGTTGCAGCTTCTCTCTTGCGCAAGGGGAGCGCGCAGAGAGTAGCAGACTGCGGTTATGTAAAGCCAAAACTGGCTTTGAAACAGCAACCGCAGCAACATGAAGCACTACGGTCAGCCTTTTGGTGAAGGCTTGCTGTAAGTGTCGCCGGGTTGGGAGGCCTGACGCACAATGCTGGAATTGCAAAACCTGTCCAAGGTGGTTGCGGGGGATGTTCACATTCATCCCACCAACCTGACATTGCAGCGGGGCACGCTGAATGTCCTGCTGGGACCAACGCTGTCTGGCAAAACGTCGTTGATGCGGCTGATGGCCGGGCTGGATAAGCCGACATCTGGCAGATTGATGTTTGATGGCAAGGATGTGACCGGTGTGCGAGTGCAGGACCGCTCGATTGCCATGGTCTATCAGCAATTTATCAATTATCCGGCCCTGACGGTGTATGAAAACATCGCATCCCCCATGCGGGTGCGAAAAGTGGACAATGCCACCATTGACCGCGAGGTCAAAAAGGCCGCTGACCTTTTGAAATTAACCCCTTATCTGGATCGTACCCCGCTCAATCTGTCTGGTGGCCAGCAACAGCGCACGGCGCTGGCCCGCGCCATTGTCAAACAGGCCAGTCTGGTGCTGCTGGATGAGCCGCTGGCCAATCTGGACTATAAATTGCGGGAGGAATTGCGCGAGGAACTGCCGAAAATCTTTGCCGAACTGGGCGCGATTTTCGTTTACGCCACCACCGAACCCTCTGAAGCGCTGTTGCTTGGCGGATATACAGCGACCTTGAGTGAGGGCCGGGTGACACAATATGGCCCGACCATTGATGTCTACCGCAAGCCTGCGGATCTCAAAACGGCCAGAACCTTCGCTGATCCGCCGTTGAACACGGTGCAGGCGGTGCGAAAAGGCGAGCATTTCGCCATTGGCGATCACGCAACGATTGCTGTGCCTGCGCATTTGCAAAACGTGCCGCAAGCGCCCGTGACACTTGGTTTTCATCCGCATCACCTGTCTTTCAAGCCAAAGGGCAGTCATGCGGATGCCCTCATTGCCCGCTCGATGATTTCAGAAATCTCAGGCTCGGAAAGCTTCATCCATCTCGATTACGCCGGTGAGCGCTGGGTGATGCTGGCCCATGGCATTCACGACATTGAGCCGGGTAAGGATGTTGGTGTCTATCTTGATAGCCGTCATCTGATGGCCTTTGATGGTCAGGGCCGCGCGCTTGCCAGCTCTGAAACAGGTATGGGGGCATAAGATCATGGCACGTATTTCACTTGATCATATTCGTCATGCCTATGGGCCAAAGGGGCAGGCCAATCCAATCTATGCGCTGAAAGAAGTGCATCACGATTTTGATGATGGCGGGGCCTATGCGCTGCTGGGACCTTCCGGCTGTGGCAAGACCACGCTTTTGAACATCATGTCCGGTCTGTTGCAGGCTTCCGATGGGCGCATTCTGTTTGATGGCAAGGATGTCACCAATCTCTCGACAGAGGCGCGCAACATCGCTCAGGTTTTTCAGTTTCCGGTCGTTTACGACACCATGAGTGTTTACGATAACCTGGCCTTTCCACTTCGAAATCGGCGGGTGCCGGAGGCGGACGTGGATAAGCGGGTCCGCGATATTCTGAAAATGATCGATCTGGAAAGCTGGGCCAAGCGCAAGGCGCAAGGGCTGACGGCAGATCAGAAACAGAAGATCTCGCTGGGTCGCGGGCTGGTACGTTCAGATGTCAACGCCATCCTGTTTGACGAGCCGCTGACGGTGATTGATCCGCATATGAAATGGGTGCTGCGCACCCAGCTAAAGCAATTGCACCGCCGGTTTGGCTTCACCATGGTCTATGTCACCCATGACCAGACCGAAGCGCTGACCTTCGCCGACAAGGTGGTTGTGATGTATGACGGCCAGATTGTGCAGATTGGCACACCCGCTGAGCTGTTTGACACGCCAAAACATACATTTGTTGGCTATTTCATTGGCTCGCCGGGCATGAATGTGCTGGCGGCAGGCATTGATGGTGCAACCGCGATTGTCGGTAATGAGCGCGTCGCTCTTCCGGGCCGCCCGATCATTCCCGGTGAAGCACGAACCGAATTGGGTATCCGCCCGGAGTTTGTCTCGCTGGGGCGTGAGGGCATGCCCACCCAGATCTCCAAGGTGGAAGATATTGGCCGCCAGAAGATTGTCCGCGCCAGTTTTGCCGGTCAGCCGATTGCGGTGGTGATTGCCGAGGATGCGGACATTCCATCCGAGCCAAAGCTGCAATTTGATCCCGCAGGCATCAATATCTACGCCAATTCCTGGCGGGTTGATTTTGCGCCAACAGGCATGGGGGGCTGAGACCATGGATAGACCATTCAACAACAAAGCCTGGTTTCTGGTGTTGCCGGTGCTGCTGCTCGTGGCGTTTTCAGCCGTTATCCCGCTGATGACTGTGGTGAATTATTCGGTGCAGGATACATTCGGCAACAATGAATTCTTCTGGGCCGGTACCGACTGGTTTACGCAAACCCTGCATTCCCAACGATTCTGGGATGCGCTGTGGCGCAATCTGGCCTTCTCGCTGATTATTTTGGCCATTGAAGTGCCGCTTGGTATTTTGATTGCGCTCAACATGCCCAAAAAAGGTCTCGGCGTGCCGGTCTGCCTGGTGTTGATGGCGCTGCCGCTGCTCATTCCATGGAATGTGGTGGGCACCATTTGGCAGGTGTTTGGCCGTGGCGATATCGGTCTGCTGGGTCACACTCTGGAGGCCATGGGCATCAACTATAATTACGTGCAAAGTGCACGTGATGCCTGGATCACCGTGATTGTCATGGATGTCTGGCACTGGACCAGCCTTGTGGTGTTGCTGTGCTATGCCGGTCTGGTGTCGATCCCGGATGCCTATTATCAGGCAGCCCGCATTGATGGCGCATCCCGCCTGTCGGTGTTTCGCTATATCCAGCTGCCAAAGATGAAGCGGGTGCTGCTGATTGCTGTTCTGCTGCGCTTCATGGACAGTTTCATGATCTACACCGAGCCCTTTGTGGTCACAGGCGGCGGGCCGGGCAATTCCACCACCTTTCTGTCGATTGATCTGGTCAAGATGGCGGTAGGGCAGTTCGATCTTGGCCCTGCGGCGGCGATGTCGCTGATCTACTTCCTGATTATTCTGCTGCTGTCGTGGGTCTTCTACACCGTCATGACCATTGGCGATGCCGCCGCAACATCTGCACCGAAGGGAGAATGACCATGAACCAGACCCGTTCTCTTCGATCCGCGCTGATTGTTACGCTGTATATCGTGTTTCTGCTTTTGCCGATTTATTGGCTGGTCAATATGAGTTTCAAGGAAAACTCTGAGATTTTGGGTGCCTTTTCACTCTGGCCGAAAAATCCGACGCTGGCCAATTATGCGGTGATCTTTTCCGATCCGGCCTGGTATAATGGCTATATCAACTCCATCACCTATGTGGTGATGAACACGGTCATTTCGGTGCTGGCGGCCCTGCCTGCGGCCTATGCCTTCTCGCGCTATCGGTTTTTGGGCGACAAGCACCTGTTTTTCTGGCTGTTGACCAATCGCATGGCACCGCCTGCGGTGTTTGCTCTGCCGTTTTTCCAGCTCTATTCGGCCTTTGGCCTGATCGATACCCATATCGCTGTTGCTATCGCCCATTGCCTGTTCAATGTGCCGCTGGCGGTGTGGATTCTCGAAGGCTTCATGTCGGGCATTCCGAAAGAGATCGATGAAACGGCTTATATCGACGGCTATTCATTCCCACGCTTCTTCGTGAAAATCTTCGTGCCGCTGATTGCCAGCGGTATCGGCGTCGCGGCCTTCTTCTGCTTTATGTTTTCGTGGGTGGAACTATTGATTGCCCGTACCTTGACCACCACTGATGCCAAGCCCATTGCCGCCACCATGACCCGCACGGTCTCGGCCTCTGGTATGGATTGGGGCGTTTTGGCGGCGGCCGGTGTGCTGACCATCATTCCCGGCGCTTTGGTGATCTATTTTGTTCGCAACTATATTGCCAAGGGCTTTGCCCTGGGCCGCGTGTAAGGAGGGCTTTCGCACATGAACCTGTCATGGATGGCCTGGACCGGCCCAACAGCTCTGTTTTTTCTAACCATTCTCGCGCTCTTGGTGGCCATGGCCGTGTGGGAATATTTCGCGCCGGGGGGAAATCCGCGCATTGGCGTTTTACGGTTTGAGACGACGCGGGGCGACCGCCTGTTTTTGTCGCTGCTCGGCTCTGCCTTTATTCATCTTGCCTGGCTGGGCTTTGGCGGCCCAAGCCTGTGGTGGGCTCTGGCTCTGTCTGTCGTGTACGCAATCGGAGTGTTCCGGTTCGTTTAACCCGCGACAGGCTGATCATTTCTATGCAATCGCAAACTCTGGGAGGACATAATGCGAAAGCAATTTCTGACAACAACGGCAGTGATGCTGCTGGCAATGGCTGGTGCAGCCCATGCCGGTATGGACGAGGCCAAGCAGTTCCTGGATAAGGAAATCGGGCCGCTCTCGACGCTCAGCCGCGCCGAGCAGGAAAAGGAAATGCAGTGGTTTATTGATGCCGCCAAGCCTTTCAAAGGCATGGACATCAAGGTGGTCTCCGAAACCCTGACCACCCATGAATATGAATCCAAGGTGCTGGCCCCTGCCTTTACCGCCATCACCGGCATCAAGATCACCCACGACCTGATCGGCGAAGGGGATGTTATCGAAAAGCTGCAAACACAAATGCAGTCGAAAGAGAATATCTATGACGCCTATGTCAACGACTCCGACCTGATCGGCACCCATTGGCGCTACAAACAGGCCCGTAACCTAACCGACTGGATGGCAGGCGAAGGCAAGGATGTGACCAATCCCGGCCTGGACATCAAGGATTTCATCGGCACATCCTTCACCACCGCCCCGGATGGCAAGCTTTATCAGCTGCCGGACCAGCAGTTCGCTAACCTCTATTGGTTCCGCTATGACTGGTTCAACGACGAGAAAAACAAGGCCGACTTCAAGGCCAAGTATGGCTATGACCTTGGCGTTCCGGTCAACTGGTCGGCCTATGAGGATATCGCTGAATTCTTCACCGGTCGCGATGTCGATGGCAAAAAGGTCTATGGCCATATGGATTATGGCAAAAAAGACCCATCACTCGGCTGGCGCTTTACCGATGCCTGGCTCTCAATGGCTGGCAATGGTGACAAGGGCCTGCCAAACGGTCTGCCGGTTGATGAATGGGGCATCAAGGTTGACAAGAACTCCCGTCCAGTTGGCTCTTGCGTTGCCCGTGGCGGTGATACCAACGGCCCGGCTGCGGTTTACTCGATCGAGAAATACCTCAAATGGCTGAAGGACTATGCGCCACCAGAAGCCCAAGGCATGACCTTCTCTGAATCCGGCCCCGTGCCAAGTCAGGGCAACGTGGCACAGCAGATCTTCTGGTACACCGCCTTTACCGCCGATATGGTGAAAGACGGTCTGCCGGTTGTGAATGCCGATGGCACGCCAAAATGGCGCATGGCCCCAAGCCCGCATGGTGTCTACTGGAAAGACGGCATGAAGCTTGGTTATCAGGACGTTGGCTCCTGGACCTTGATGAAATCCACACCTGTGGATCGCGCCAAGGCAGCATGGCTCTATTCGCAGTTCGTCACCTCGAAAACCGTAGACGTCAAAAAGAGCCACGTGGGTCTGACGTTTACACGCGAATCGACCATTCAGGACAAGAGCTTCACCGAGCGCGCACCAAAGCTGGGCGGTCTGGTTGAGTTCTACCGCTCACCGGCTCGCGTCCAGTGGTCGCCAACCGGCACCAATGTTCCTGATTATCCAAAGCTGGCTCAGCTGTGGTGGCAGGCGATTGGTGATGCTGCATCGGGTGCAAAAACCCCACAGCAGGCTATGGATTCGCTGTGCAGCGAGCAGGAAAAGGTCATGCAGCGTCTGGAGCGCGCCAAGGTGCAGGGCGATATTGGCCCGAAACTGGCCGAGGAGCATGACATCAACTATTGGAACGCTGATGCTGTCAAAAATGGCCACCTTGCGCCTCAGCTGAAGATTGCCAACGAAAAAGAAAAGCCAATCACCGTCAACTACGACGAGTTGGTCAAGAGCTGGCAGAAGAAGTAAGCCGCATGACAGCGCCGTGGACCAAATAGGTCCACGGCGCTGCAACAATGAAAATCCGCTGCATACAGCGTCCTTTGTGCGTTTTATCCCAGTACACGACGCAAACGCCTTTATGTGCCGTTTACCCCCCTCTGGCTTGCCAGCCATCTCCCCCACAAGGAGGGAGATCGGATAGGCGCTCCCGCTCGTTTCTCACAATGAACTCGTGATTTCCGACACATAGGACGTATGCTGTTGAGCAAGAGGGCTGCTTTTGTCGATCTCCCTCCTTGTGGGGGAGATGCCCGGCAGGGCAGAGGGGGGTGAGCTATACGGTAAAACCTATGCGTCGTGTACTGTGCTAAAACGCACAAAGGATGCTGTAACACTCTAAATCTGCTGCATAATTCCTTAAATCGATTCCGATTTAAGGAATTATGCAGCAGCAACTTTTCGATCCGAAAACCCGTTCCCACGTATCGGTCAGATGCTTCAAACACAAAACGCCCGGAAGTCTTTCCGGGCGTTTTGTGTTTTTAATCCTAAAAGATCAATTGGTTGGCAGTGGCACCGGGCTGTCGGCCTGAGTGTTGAGATAGGCGATAAGATTGGCGCGGTCCTCTTCTTTTGGCAGACCTGCAAAGCCCATGGCCGTCCCCGCCACAAGCTTTTTCGGTGCTTTCAGGAAGTGGTTGAGGTTTTCAAAAGTCCAGTGCTCCGTACTGCCTTTTGAAAAATCCTTCATGCTGGCCGAATAGGCGAAGCCTTCATGGCTGGCGATGGGCCGATCCACAACACCCCAAAGATTTGGCCCCACCTTGTTGGCCCCATCCTTGGTGTCGTTATGACAGGCGGCACATTTCTTGAAGATTGTCGCTCCTGCCTTCACGTCGGCCTTTGCCAGCAATTCTGCAATAGGCTTGTCTGCGGCGGCAGCCTCTGTGCCTCCGCCGCTTGGTGCTGCTTCTGCGGCGGCAATCATATAGCCTTCTTTCTCCGGTGCCGGAGAATGAAATATGCCCTCAGACGCGATTGACACGGACATCAGCACGAATACCGTACCCAGCAGCGCGCCCGCCCCCATATTAATGTATGAACTCATTCTTGACTGCTCCCCATGCGGTCCGGCTCACTGAAACCGGACGAGCCTCCATGATGCAAAAGGCTAAGACTTTTGCTTGACAGTTGCAACCTGATTGTGCACCCCGAGCCTGAGACCTTTTGCCACTTATATCCCTTGTTTCAAAGGCTAGTCCTCCATGGCTGATCCACATATCGCAAACACGCTGGTTTTGATCCCGGCCCGCATGGCCTCAACCCGCCTTCCCGGCAAGCCGCTGGCCGATATTGCCGGTCTGCCGATGATTGTGCAGGTGGCAAAGCGTGCGAGCGAGGCCAATGTTGGCCGGGTTATCGTGGCGGTTGATGATCAGGCGGTGTTTGATGCGGTCAAAGCGGCGGGCTTTGACGTGGTTATGACCGGCCAGCACCATCAGTCCGGCTCAGACCGGATTTATGAAGCGCTGACCAAGGCCGACCCGGAAGGAAAAGCTGAGGTGATTATCAATGTGCAGGGCGATCTGCCGACCATTGATCCGGAAAGCATCCGCGCCTCGCTCAGACCTCTGCAAGATCCAGCCGTTGATATTGCCACGCTGACGGTGGAGATCGAGGATGAGGCGGAAAAGGCCAATCCCAATGTGGTGAAAATTGTCGGCTCGCCTCTCACAAAGTCTCGCCTGCGGGCGCTCTATTTCACGCGCGCCACAGCCCCGCATGGGGTAGGGCCGCTGTTTCATCACATCGGTCTCTATGCCTATCGCCGCGCGGCGCTGGAGCGCTTTGTGAAGCTTTCACCATCCACCCTTGAAAAGCGCGAATCGCTGGAGCAATTGCGGGCGCTGGAAGCGGGCATGCGCATTGATGTCGAGATTGTCAAAACCGTGCCGCTGGGTGTTGATACGCCCACTGATCTGGAAAAAGCCCGCGCCATTCTTGGCGCAAAACTTCTTGGCGCAAAACAAGGATAATGATCGTGGTGACCCTTACCAACAAAATCTCGTTCCAAGGCGATTTCGGTGCCAATTCGGATATGGCCTGCCGCGATATGTTTCCATCTATGGAGCCGCTGCCCTGCGCGACGTTTGAAGATGCCTTCATGGCTTTGGAAAACGGCGATGTTGATCTGGCGATGATTCCGATTGAAAACACGCTGGCTGGCCGTGTCGCCGATATTCACCACCTGCTGCCGTTGTCGGGCCTGCATATCATTGGCGAATATTTCATGCCAATCCGCTTTCAGCTGATGGTGCTGCCGGGCGTCACACGCGATGAAATCCGCACGGTGCACAGCCATATCCACGCGCTGGGCCAATGCCGCAAGATCATTCGCAACAATGGCTGGAAGGCCGTGGTGGCAGGCGATACCGCAGGAGCCGCCAAGCTGGTGGCGGAAAAAGGCGATCGCACCATGGCAGCGCTTGCGCCTCGGCTGGCGGCCCCGCTGTATGGTCTTGATATTATTGCCGAAAATGTTGAGGATTCGGAAAACAACGTCACCCGCTTTGTGGTTTTGTCGCGCGATGCAGTGGAGTTGAAACGCAAAAGCGATGACGAGGCTTTCATCACCACCTTTGTGTTCAATGTGCGTAATATTCCGGCAGCGCTCTACAAGGCCATGGGCGGCTTTGCCACCAATGGTGTCAACATGACCAAGCTGGAGAGCTACCAGATTGGCGGCAAGTTCATTGCTACCCAGTTTTATGCCGATATTGAAGGCCATCCCGATGATGCGCCGGTCAAGCGCGCACTGGAAGAACTGCGGTTCTTCTCGGAGAAGGTCAATATTCTCGGCGTTTATAAAGCCCATGCCATGCGCGGTAAGTTTTAGAGTTTGTCAGGGAAAAGTGGAATCCGGTTTTCCTGTAAAGACAAACGAAAATATAGAAATTTAGAAGCTGTCAGGTTCAATCTGAACCTGACAGCTTCTAAATAGAAATGGCGGCGGCAACGCCGCCATTTCTCTTTTGTCTCAATATTTCAAAGAATAGCCGATCTTATAAAGCGGATTTTTTGAATCATGCGGTGTGCTCGGCGATTGTGCTTCTACTGCGGCCATGGAAGAGGGCAGCTCAAACGGCAACTTGCCACGCGCTTTTTCCCTGCCCTCAATTACATTGAACAGCGCCTCGTCATCTGCGCCAAAATTGCCAATCAACGCCTTGGTCTTGTCCTTCACATTGGTCAGGATGGCCGGACGGGAGAGGAAGATGGTGGCAATCGTCGGTGTCTTGGCGGCAATGGCGGTGAGCGCATCGAAATCGGCATTGCCGGGCTTGAATGACAGGTCGCCTTCTTCCTGGCGCGCGCCGAAGAAATAATTGGGGTGCAGGCGCTCAAAGGGAGCCATCAGGCGCACCAGCGCAAAATCGGCCTCTTCCGGCTTGCTCACCACCTGATAGCCGCGCTTTTGCGCGATTGCGGCATCGACATTGAGAAGATAGATTTTTTTGCCGGGTTTCACGGGCAGGATTTTGCCTTGATTTTGCAAAAGAACCATGGACCGCGCTTGTGCAGCCTCGCCCTCACGCACAAACTCGGCATTGCCCACAATCTCCTTGGCTTTTGCCGGATCCGCATAGGGATTTTCAAACAGGCCTTGCTGGAATTTTTGAATCAGCAACCGGCGGGCCGATTGATCGATCCGCTTTTCGCTGATCTTCTTTTCCTCAACCGCCTTGACCAGCAGATCAGAGTTGGACACACCACCAAATTGGTCAATCCCGGCGTTCACCGCTTTGGCAAAGCGATCAACGCGGCTCATATCTTCCACACCCCAGGGCATGCCAAAAGTGTCGGGCCGGATGATGGGCTTGTCACCGGGCTTTTCGCCATTCAGGCATTCGTCCTTGCAGTCATTGGTGATCAGCCAGTCGCTCACCACCACGCCATCGAATTTATAGCGCTTGCGCAAAAGATCGGTCAGCAATTGCTTGCTATAGCCAGCGGCCACCGGCTCCAGCGGTTTGCCATTGAGTTTCACGCCATCGATAATCGAATAGGTTGGCATGATGCCGGCAACCTTGGCATCGAAAGCACCTTCAAACGGAATGATATGCTTTTGAAAATCCTTGCCCTTGAAAACCACATGTTTGCCGTAGGAGTTGTGGCCATCAAACCCGTTGGGCGTTGCGCCATAACCCACCCAATGCTTGGCAACCGCGCTCACACTGCCCGGCTTCAAACCCTTGGTGCCGTTTTGGAACCCTGCCACATAGGCTTCCGCCATGCGCTTGGAAATTTGCGGATCCTCGCCAAATGTGCCGGTGGAGCGCGACCAGCGTGGCTCACTGGCCAGATCGATTTGCGGGGATAGCGCCTGCTGAATGCCAACGGCCAGATATTCCTGCCTTGCGACATCGCCAAAGCGGCGCATCAATTTGGTATCGTTCAAAGCGCCAAAGCCCAGGCTTTCCGGCCATTTGGAAAAACCGCCGCTCTGGGCCGATGCCCCCAAGACATATTGAAAGTGATTGCGCGGGTCGGTGCTGATGGTCAGCGGAATACCGAGCCGCGTTGCCTCAGCAAGCTCTTGCAGCTTGTTGTTTTCGTCTGCCAACACTTCAGGCGGCAATGATAGCCGGGTAATATAGGTTGCCACTTTGGCGTCATTGATCAGCGGTTTGATCTTTTCCAGATCATAACCGCTGCCGCGCCCTTGATTGCCCTCGGGCGACGATGACAAAGCGGGTGCTGTGCCATGCATCATCAAGCCTGCCTTTTCGATCAATGTCATCTGCTTGACGAGATCGTCGGCGCGGCTTGATGCGGGTTTGCGCCAATCCTCATAGACGTCGAGGCGACCATTGCGGTTGAGATCCTTGAAGGTCAAACCATCGATCTTGAGCAGAGGTGCAGAGCGCACGACAATGGGTGGCTGGCTCTGCGCAAAGGCAACAGATGCCGTCAGAATGGCGCAAGACGCCAAGCTAAATAATTTCATGAATGTTTTCCTGCAAGATTTGATTGAGCAAGCCTGTGCAAAGGCGAAGGTGAAGAAGCCTCAGGGGAATTGGCCGACTGCTTCGTTTTCACGTTCAATCAATTGACGAATAAGCAAATCTCTATCCTCCCTCAAAGCAACAGCTTCGCCCGAGGTTCCTCCCAACGGGCGATCTGTCTATACCAGAGCGAGCATAGCGACACACGCGGGCCGCGTAAACCGGTTGCAGTTGCTTACGATTTTTTATTCCAATCCAGCCAATCGCTCATCAGCCGGTGAGCGATGGTGCCGGGGGCAGGGGCTTTCACCTCTTCCGTCTCCAGATCAATCATCGCCTGCACCTCTTCGCGGCTAAACCAGCGGCAATCGGCCAGCTCATCCTCATCGCGCGTGATGTCGAGGCTCAGCGCTTCGGCATAGCAGCCAATCATCAGCTGATGGGGCATGGGCCATGGCTGCGAGGCATGATAGCGCACCCGGCCAATGGAAATGCCGGATTCTTCCAAGGTTTCGCGGCGCACGGCATCTTCAATGGTTTCTGCCGGTTCAATAAAGCCCGCGAGGCAGGAATACATGCCGACCGGAAAATGTGCACCACGCCCCAAAAGGCAGCGGTCATTGGCCTCATCAATCGTCATCATGATCGCCACCGGATCGGTGCGCGGGAAACTGATGCGGCCACACCCCGGACATTCGCGCTTATAGCCGCCAATGCGCGGCTCCATCTTATGGCCGCAGGTGCCACAAAAGCGGTTTTCGCTGTTCCAGTGCAGCAGGCTGAAGCCTTGGGCTGCCTCGCCCAACAATTCCTGATCAATTGCGGCATCGCGAAACAGCTCGCGCGCGGTCAGCGCCTTGTAGCCATCCAGCAATCGATCTTCATCAATCTGCACGGGCACGGCAATGCGCGGCTCACCATTGGCTTTATGGCCCAGCAGCACCGCATTGTCGAAATCCGGCTTCAACTCTGCCAGCTCATAGGCGGCAAACAGCGGATCCAGAACCTGACCTTCATGCTTGAGCACCAGCCGGTTGCCGCTAAACGGCAGGCAATGAGCCCCTTCGGTTTTCAATGCATCGCTGAGGCTGTCTTCAGTGCGGTGCTCGGCATCGCGGTTGATGGCATTGCCGGAAAAGGCGGTGAGGGCGCTGGCTTCGGGGTGGGGAGCAAGCGTGTCAAAGAGAGATGGTTTGGTCATGCAATACACCCAGAATTTTTGTTTTCATCGCGTCAAAAGCTATGTCCGAATAAGGCTCAGCCACGCCAAAGCCCCAAATCGGCCCCGGCCAATTGGCATCGCCCTCAAAGCGGGCAACAACATGAACATGGAGCTGGCGCACCACATTGCCAATAGCCGCGATGTTAATCTTGGTGGCTTGGGTCACGGATTGAAGCGCTTTTGCCACCATCACCTGCTCAGCCCACAGCAATTGTTGATCTTCCTGCGATAGATCAAACACTTCGCTGACATTGGCGCGTCTTGGCACCAGAATAAGCCAGGGCCAGCGGCTGTCCTTTGAGAGCCGCACATCGCACAGCGACAGCTCTAAAATCGACTGGCTATCGCGCGCCAGCCGTTCATCCAGCAAATAAAGGTTCAAGTTTCTGGTCTCCACCCGATTGTTTTTTGAAAGGCTTAGAGCATTTCAGCGTGTCATGAAAATGCAGAAATGCTCTCTCTCTTTGTTGAACGCATTTTCGGACGCAAAACCGCTGCGCACTTTTGCTGCAAATGCTTTAACAGTTTTTTTTTCGTTTGACTTGCATTTGCCGACAGAATTGCCGATATGTCGCCTCGGGAGGTTGGTGGTGGACGATCCACTCGCCAACCGGGTCAGGTCCGGAAGGAAGCAGCCCTAACGAGCTCGGCGCGGGTCACTGTTCCAGCCTCCCACCTTTTATTTTGCGGCCAGCATGTTTGCATGGCCGCCCTATGCCCCTAGCCGGGCAAGCGGGGAAGCTGGCAGCGCGATGAGCGATTTGGAGCCGACAGCAAAAACCAGTGATGCACCCGGCGGTTACCGGGTTTTGGCGCGCAAATACCGCCCCAAGGATTTCTCAGACCTCATGGTCGGCCAGGAGCCGATGGTGCGCACGCTGACCAATGCGTTCGAGACCGGCCGTATTGCCCAGGCCTATATGCTGACCGGCGTGCGCGGGGTGGGCAAAACCACCACGGCGCGTATTCTGGCCCGCGCCCTCAATTATAAAACCGACACGATAGACCGGCCCACCATTGATTTGAAAATCCCCGGTGAGCATTGTCAGGCGATCATGGAAGGCCGCCATGTCGATGTGATCGAGATGGACGCCGCCTCGCACACCGGCATTGATGATATCCGCGAGATCATCGAGCAGGTGCGCTATCGTCCGGTGTCGGCGCGCTACAAAGTCTATATCATCGACGAAGTGCACATGCTCTCGACGGCTGCCTTCAACGGGTTGTTGAAGACGCTGGAAGAGCCGCCGGAACACGTCAAATTCATCTTTGCCACCACAGAAATTCGCAAAGTGCCAATCACGGTGCTGTCGCGCTGTCAGCGGTTTGATTTGCGCCGCATCAGCGCTGGCGATCTGGTGGGCCTGTTTACCGCCATTTTGTCCAAGGAAGGCATTGAAGCCGAGGATGAGGCGCTGGCCATGGTGGCCCGTGCTGCCGAAGGCTCGGCCCGTGATGGCCTCTCCTTGCTCGATCAGGCCATTGCCCATGGCGCTGGCCGGGTTGAGGCCGAGGCTGTGCGCGCCATGCTGGGCCTGGCCGACCGCGCCCGCGTGGTCGATCTGTTTGGCCATATCGTTCTGGGCGATGTGGCGGCAGCTCTTGCCGAGTTCAACAGCCAGTATGAGGCCGGTGCCAATCCCACGGTGGTGCTGACCGACCTTGCCGATTTCACCCATCTGGTCACGCGCCTGAAATATGTGCCCAATGGCGCGAATGATCCCTCGCTCAGCGAGGTTGAGCGGGTGCGCGGCTCTGAATATGCAGAAAACGTTGCTGTGACCACGCTGTCGCGCATGTGGCAAATGCTGCTCAAAGGCATTCCCGAGGTGGAAAATGCCTCGCGGCAGGCCGGTGCCGCAGAAATGGTGCTGATCAGGCTGGCCCATGCCGCCCATTTGCCCTCGCCGGAAGATGCGGCAAGACGGCTTTTGGAAATGGCGCAGGATGGCGGAGCCGCACCGCAAGGTGGCAGCCCCAGAGGTGGCAGCAACGGCGGCGCATCGGCCAGCTACAATACGCAAGCGGTGGCGCGGGCCTCCAGCGATCCAGCACCTCGGATGATGGGCCAGCCGCAGCCGACATCACATTTACAGGTGGTGCCGAGTGTGGCGCGTGCGCCAGAAATGGCTCCAAAGCCCGAAGTGCAGGCGGATGTGCCAGAGCCAAAGGTTCCGGTGCGCTCGATCAATGATATTGTTGAGCTTTGCGCTAAAAACCGCGATCTGAAGCTGCGCACCCTGACCCGCGCTTATGTGCGGCTGGTGAGGGTCGAAAACGGACGGCTGGAGATCAATCTGCCGCCGGATGCGCCAAAGACGCTGGTGGGCGATTTGCAAACCCGGCTGGAAGAATGGACCGGCATTCGCTGGATGGTCATTCTTAGCCGCGAAGAGGGTGGCAAAACGCTGGTGGAGCAGGAAGCCAGCGAACGGCAAGCCCATTTCACCGATGCGGCGGCTGATCCCGATATTGTGGCGATCCTGTCGCGCTTTCCCGGTGCCAAAATCACCGACGTGCGCATTCGGGCCGCCATTGAAGAAGATGAAACCCTGCCGCCACCAGCGGCAGCGGAATCCGCCGAGGGCGATATTCTGCCCGGCGATGATATTGAATTTTAACGGTTATTCAGCTTAGGAGACGGTAATGCGCGACATCATGGGCATGATGGGCAAGGTCAAGGAAATGCAGGCCAAGATGGAAAAGATGCAGGAAGAAATTGCTGCACTGGAAGTCGAAGGCAAATCCGGCGGCGGCCTCGTGACTGTTACCATGACCGGCAAGGGCGAGCTGAAGGGCGTAAAAATCGACCCATCGCTGTTCAAGGAAGACGAGGTCGAAATCCTCGAAGACCTGATCGTCGCGGCCCACAAGGATGCCAAAGACAAGGCCGAAGCCATTGCGGCAGAAAAGACCAAGGAAATGACGGCTGGCTTGCCCATTCCTCCAGGGTTTAAGATGCCGTTTTGATGCGGTTTGAATGATTTCTGGTGAGAAATCCTGCGCTGGCGGTGGATGCGACAAACTCCCTCCCCCTTGTGGGCAGGCGAATCGCATATGGAGCTGCATGTTTGGCGCGATATTGTTGTTGCCAGCAGCCCACTTTTGGATTCTTGAGATGATCCACCCGTTATGGAGAGGATCACGGATTGGAAC
>NZ_SSOA01000014.1 GCF_004801395.1 Gillisella terrae | reverse complement strand
GACGGCTCGCACTCAACATTGCCACCATGCATCCAGAAAGGGTTCCCATGCGACGAAAACTCAAAAAGGCCGCATGGAACGAGAAATACCTACTCGAGCTCATTCACCATATGCGATAGGCCTGCCCATGAGGGGGAGATGTCCGGCAGGACAGAGGGGGGTAAGCCACAGGCAAAACCTTTGCGTCGTGCACTCTGATCGGAATCGGCGCAATGCTGTCGATTGTTGTTTTGCGTTGGATTTTCCGAAAACCGGCACCTACTTTTCGGACCAGAGCTTTAATTCCCGAAAACACCAATCCGCGACAGCATCAAAAACGTATAACGCTATGCTGGAGCAAGTGTTGGCACGCTGCGCCCGGATAATTCCTGAAACCGCAATTGACGGCGAGGAGTGTTGAGAGTGTATTGGTTTGTGTTGACGCTATCTGTCATCCTGTCGCTGCTTCTGGCCTGTTTTGTCTTCAGCAAAATCGCCACCGCAGGCTTTGCAAAAGCCCATCCGCCGATTGGGCAACACATAGCGCTGGGCGATCTATCGCTTCACGTCTTGCATGTCCCACCCGGTGACGCGGCAGACCTGCCACCTATTGTGTTCATTCACGGTGCCAGCGGCAATCTGCTGGATCAATCAACACCCTTCCTGCCACGCTTGCGGGGCCGGGCAGAGTTGTTGTTTGTGGATCGCCCCGGCCATGGCTATTCGGACAGAGGCGGGCCGGAAAATGACACGCCAGATGGTCAGGCCAATACGATTGCGCGCGCTATGGACGCCCTTGGCATGAAAAGCGCCATCATTGTCGGCCACTCCTTCGGCGGGGCCGTTGCCGCAAGCTTTGCCGTGCTGCATCCCGAAAAAACCAGCGGCCTGCTGCTACTGGCACCCGCCACCCATCCGTGGCCCAGCGGCGTCGATTGGCATTATACACTTACGGCCACACCGATCATTGGACCGATTTTCGCCCATACCCTTGCCCCCATCGCCGGACAGTTCCGGATGAAAGCAGCCATCAATTCAGTTTTTGCGCCCAATCCTGCGCCCGTGGATTACATGACACGTGCTGCCCCTGCCCTTGTGCTGCGGCCCTCTGCCTTCCGCTACAACGCCATCGATGTGAGCAATCTGCACGCCTATGTCAGCCACATGGCAGCGCGCTACAGTGAAATAACAGCACCCACCGTGGTCATGACTGGCGACAGCGATGATATTGTCTTGGCCAATATCCATTCCACAGGTCTTGCCCGCGATATTCAAGGTGCAGAACTGGTTTGGCTGCGAAATGTTGGCCATAAGCCAGACTATGTTGCAACAGAGATTGCCATTGCCGCGCTTGAGAAAATCGCCGGCAAGCCGCGCGATCTTCAGGCTTTGGCGCGCGCATTTCACGCCCCCATTGCGGTCCCCGACAACTAACAGCACCGTGCGCCATATATGGCGCACAAAGGACGCTGTAACACTTTAAATCTGCTGCATAATTTTCACCTTAAATCGTTCCGATTTAAGGAATTATGCAGTAAAAAAACCCGCCCGGTGAGAAACCGGACGGGCTTAAGCATTCAAATTTTCGCTGTATTAGACGCCAGACTGGCCATCTGCCGAAATATAGGCAATGCGCAACATGTTGGTGGCACCGGGCGTACCAAGCGGCACACCGGCAGAGATAATCACCCGATCGCCAGGCTCACCGAACTCTTCAGAGACAACGATTTTGCAAGCGCGGTTGACCATATCGTCGAGATCGGTTGGCTCTTCAGCCACCACGCAATGCAAGCCCCATACCACAGACAGACGACGCGCGGTCTGAACAACAGGAGACAAGGCCAGAATTGGCACTTCCGGACGCTCACGCGAGGCGCGCATACCGGTGGTGCCCGAAGCCGTATAGCAGACAATCGCCTTCAGCTTCAGCGTTTCGGCAATCTGGCGGGCCGCCAGCGAAATCGCATCTGCGCCTGTGGCTTCCGGCTGCGGACGCTGCGCATAAATAATGCCCGGATAATGCGGCTCGCGCTCAATGGTGCGAGCAATCGACGCCATGGTCGATACGGCTTCCACCGGATACTGACCCGAGGCCGATTCTGCCGACAACATGATTGCGTCTGCGCCTTCAAATACGGCGGTGGCCACGTCAGACACTTCGGCGCGGGTTGGCACTGGCGATGTAATCATCGATTCCAGCATCTGGGTTGCCACAACCACCGGCTTACCAGCGCGGCGGCAGGCACGAATGAGCTGCTTCTGAATGCCGGGCACGGCTTCCAGCGGCATTTCAACACCCAGGTCACCACGGGCAACCATCAAGGCATCCGACAACTCGATGATTTCATCAATGCAGTCGATGGCCTGGGGCTTTTCGATCTTGGACATCAGGCCGACGCGATGACCCGCAATCTTGCGCACTTCGGTCAGATCCTGTGGGCGCTGAATGAAGGATAGCGCCACCCAGTCGACTTCATTGGTGGCAAGAACGGCATCCAGATCGGCGCGGTCCTTGTCGGTCAAGACGCCGGAGGCCAGAATGGTGTCTGGCAGGCTGACGCCCTTGCGGTCCGAAATTTTGGTACCGGCAATAACCGTGCAGACAATGCTTTTGCCGTCGCATTTTTCAGCGCGCAAATGCAGCTTGCCGTCATCAATCAGCAAACGATCGCCCGGCTTGACGGCCTCAAGAATTTCCGGATGAGGAAGGTAGACGCGGGTATTGTCGCCCAGCGCTTCATTGTTGTCGAGGGTAAAGGTCTGGCCCGCGGCCAGTTCCACTGTCGTGTTGGCAAATTTACCGACGCGCAGCTTTGGCCCCTGAAGGTCAGCCAGAATACCAATCGGGCGACCGCAGGCTGCCTCGACATTGCGAATGCGCTTGACAAGCTCTCGCATCAGTTCATGGCTGGCATGGCTCATGTTGATACGAAAAAGATCCGCCCCAGCCTCGTGCAACTTGCGGATCATTGCCTCGTCTTGCGAAGCGGGTCCGAGTGTTGCAAGGATCTTTACTTTACGGTTACGTCTCATCACTTCTGGCCTTCCTGCGTGCCTGGCGTATCTGACAATTGGACCATCCAGCTCCCCTGTCGGCCCGTGTCATATTCTTTGAAACCCATTTGCTGATAACCGCGCTTGAAGCAGTCCTGCACACCAACAATCTTGAACTCGTTTTCAGCAACGCACATGTTGACATTGCCCGCCCAGCGTCCACCGCGCGCGGCATCTTCTGCATAGAGGTAGTAATAGCGGGATTTAAGCTCACCCTCGATCAGGGTTGCGCATGTGGAAGCAGGCACCTGCCACCAGCCTTCACTGACCCAGCCATCCGTGCTGCGATAGCCAATGGCCACCCCAACGAGGTTCTGACTGCCATTGCACACGCGGAAATCCGCGTGGGCCGGGGCCGCAATTGCGAAAGGGGCGGCAAGAATGCTCAGGAACAGGCAGAGGCGTGCAAAACGCCCGGGGCCTGTAACGGAAGAGTGTGTGTTGGAATGAGGCACGGCTTCCGACGGAACTCCATTTTTCTGTGGTGCTTTCTTGCGACGATGGACCAAGAAAGTCAACGCAACTCTAATCGATTATATTTTTGTCACAAACATTCACCCACAGTTTGGCTGAATGGTGGCTTCGATTGTCGTTTTCCACATGATTGAACTGATTTTGAAAATAGACGCAAAAACGCTATGAATTTCAGAGAAATAGCAGTTTAACCCGCAAGCTGTGCGAAGTAAACTTACCTGCGGCATAATTCCTTAAATCAAATCGGGTTAAGGAGAAAATTATGGAGCAGATTTAATATGTTACAGCGTCCTTTGTGCGGTTGATAAAACGCACGGCGCTGGAGCACTCCAGAATCACACAAACGTGGATATCATGAGCGATTTTAAAATCTTCGAAGACATTCCCGGCGATGAAAAAAAGGGGCTGGTGCTTCTGGCTGATCACGCAATGAACCGCCTGCCAGCGGCTTACGGCTCTTTGGGCCTGCCGCAAAGCGCGTTTGAGCGCCACATCGCCTATGATATTGGCGTGGAGGCCTTGACCCGCCAGCTTGCGGCGCGCCTTGGCGTTCCCGCCGTTATGTCTTGTTTTTCGCGGCTGCTGATTGACCCCAATCGCGGCGAGGATGACCCCACGCTGATCATGAAAATCTCGGACGGGGCAATCATTCCCGGCAACCACCCGATCAGCAAAGAGGAATGGACGTATCGAATTGAGACATATCATCGCCCCTATCATCGGGCCGTTGACAAGATGATCGGCAACGTTGCCAAGGCCAGTGGCATGGCCCCGCTTGTGCTGTCGCTTCATTCCTATACCCACGCCTGGAAAGGCGTGCCGCGCCCCTGGCATGCGGCCGTGCTGTGGGATACGGACCATCGCGCCGTAACGCCCTTGATTGATTTGCTGCGAGCACCGGGCGATATTCTGGTGGGCGATAATGAGCCCTACGATGGCGCACTGAGGAATGATACAATGTATCATCATTGCATGCGTGCCGGCATTCCGCATGCCCTGCTGGAGGTGCGGCAGGATTTGATTGGTGATAGCGCAGGAGTGACAGCGTGGGCTGACCGACTTGAACCGATATTTGCCACAATGAACGCCGATCCTGATTTGCACCGCTACCAGCAATTTCCATCACGCACGGGCGCTTACGCCAGCTAAAAGGAGATCGTTTGCCATGACCGAGTTGACCACTCAACAGCAGATAGAAATTGAGGCCGCAGCATTCCGCCAGCTTGTTGCCCATTTGCGGCAGCGCAGCGATGTGCAAAACATCGATTTGATGAACCTCGCAGGCTTTTGTCGTAACTGCCTGTCCAATTGGTATCAGGATGCCGCAGATCAACGGGAGTTGGAGATGACGCGCGAAGAAGCCCGCCGCTACATCTACGGCATGCCTTATGAGATGTGGAAAAAACGCTATCAGAAGGAAACAAGCCAGCGCGAATACGATGACTTTGAGCGCTTCCAAAAAGAAGAATAGCGCTTTCGCCCCAAAAAAGCTTGACGTGACGCCGCGTTCGCGGCACGTCACCACCACATGAAATTCCCAGCTAGGAGATCCCGATGTCTGATGCGCATGGCGTCGCCCGTGACCAACTTCGCGCTTTTGTTGAGCGTATTGAACGGCTCGAAGAAGAAAAGAAAACAATCGCCGACGACATCAAGGATGTCTACGGCGAGGCAAAGGGCACAGGCTTTGACACCAAGATCCTGAAGAAAGTCATTGCGCTACGCAAGAAGGACGATCAGGAACGCATGGAAGAAGACCTGATCCTCGACACCTATCTCCACGCGCTTGGCATGATTGATAGCCCCCCAGAAGGCTGAGGTTTTCAAAGAGGTTTTTTTTGCAAAACATCGCCATTACAGCGCCTGTCGCCATATATGGCGCGCAAAGGACGCGGTAACACTTTTAATCTGCTGCATAATTCTCTCCTTAAATCGATTCCGATTTAAGGAATTGTCCAGTAGGCTCTCAAAAACCCGCGCTCAACGCGGGTTTTTTTACGCCCATCTTTCACGGAATGGCTTCTCTACCGCATAATACCGAGGCTCGAAGATGCGAGAGCATCCTCGCCTTGACGATATTGCAAATATCTAAAATGCATCAGACGCTTGAGATATTTGCAAAAGGAATACCGAAAGTCATTTTCGATGACTGTTGGTATAAGTCCTTAAATCGGAATCGATTTACAGCGCCTTGAAAGCCAGTCAATGCGACGGGCTTTAGGCAAACAAAAAATCGTCGGGTTCAATGGGAACCCGACGACCTCTGAAAATCCTGTCACACAATGAAAGCGTTAGCGAATAGCACCGAAGCGGGCAGGATCGATACGCGGAGCCTTCTCCGAGAAACCAACCGGCAGAGCTTCCTTAGGGGCTGTTGCTGGCGGATCAATCACCACACGTCCACCTCGGCTGACCGTAGACGGCGCTTCGATATGGTTCTTGGCCATGGCCCATTGCGATAGCATGGCGCGGGTCAGAACCTTGCCACCCGACATGCCGCGTGTGGCCACTTCCGCTTCGCTTGGCCCCGGACGCGCACCCTTCACCGGCACGCTGGCTTCAATGGCCTGAGCCGCCGCTTTTGGCTGATCAAACACATCACCAAACTCGCCACTCCGGCGCTTTGCCGACGGTGACACAGGTTCAAGCGAGGCAAGCTCCTGCTTTGGCGTCGATGCGGCGGGCGCGACAATATATGGCCGTGGTTCCGGCACAGCCGCAACCTGTGCAGCCGCGTCTTCAGCCGGGCGATCAAGCGGCGTGACGGTCGCTACCTTCTCGGAGGCCGCCTCACTCATTTCCAGAGCCTTGGCCGCAGCGGGCGACAGCATGGCTTCTTCTACGGTTGCAGGCTCACGCTGCGCATTGGCAGATGCCACATCCTGTTGCGGCATTGTGGCCGCAATGGCATCAGCCAGAGCTGGTCGGCCAGCCGGTACAGGGATGCGCATAACGCCATCCTCGACAGGTGGCAGCGACCCTGGAGCCAGCGACGCCGTCATCACATTTTCTCCATCACCCTTCATGCCGCGCGCATCCAGCATGGTAGGTACGGGAATCTTATACTCCGAGAGATCCTGATATCCGTCGCCAGCATTTGCCTTGCCAAACGGAATGGATGTCGGCTGATTGCTGGCAACCTTTTGCAGTGCATCTTCAGCCGCGTTCCGCCCACCTGGGGAATAAAGCGCAACGGCGAGACTGTCATTACCCTGCGTCGAGGTCGGCCTGCTCAGAGGAACCGGCGCTGAAATATCAGGCATGGATGGCGCAGGTGCAGCAGATGCCACAACCACCGGCGACGGGTTGGTCAACTCCTGCTGCTGACGCGCAACAGGTGGTGGGGCCGTTGCCCTGGCTGGCGCGACATCCTCGTCGCCCTCATCCTCATCACCACCGCCAAACAGCATGGCAAAGAGATTCTTCGATTTTCGATGCGAAGACGAACTGCTGTCCGCCATCAGGATCTGTTGAGACCCCAATCGTCGCTTATATTCTTCCATTGCCACCTGATAACCCGGCAAGGGTCTTCCATCGGCAGGAATGTGAAGGGTTTTCCCATCCGGGAACAGTCGAACCAGCTCGTCACGCGGCAAGCGCGGCCAGGAGCGAACTCCAGCGACATCCATATGCACGAACGGTGAGCCGGAATTGGGATAATAGCCAACGCCACCTGCCTGCATTTTCAGGCCAATATCGCGCAGCGTTTTCAAGGGTGTTCCGGGAATGAAAAAGTCCATCGCCGTGCCATGCATATGCTGGCTTTCCTTGGCAACACCGCGCGAGCGCGAGCGCAGCATGGCATTGGTGGCGGGCGAACGATAACCGGATACGACGTAGATATAACCGCTGGAACGTGATTGTTTGTAAACCGACCACACGAGGTCGAACAGGCGGGGATCCATTTTGGTGGCTTCATTGCGACGCCAATCGCGCAGAATATAGTTCAGCGCCTGCAAGCCCTTGGGATCATAGCGGCCATTGCGCTTGAAGATGATGTCCTGCTTTTCGCCTGTGTGGACAAAATAGATCTTCAGGGAGCGGGTTTCGGCAGCCGCTGTCTGGGCGCTGGCGAAAAGGCCCGACATGGCCATAACGACAAGAACACATGCCATCAGCGCAGTTCTGGACATACTGGCCCATAGCATAGCCAAGCGACCAAGCCGCCCGCCTTGCCCGTTGGGCGATACAAATACACCAGATATCTGCAAAATCCGTCCCCGTCAGAAACCTACATTGAATACGCTATCACATGACTGTGAAATGCGGTGGTTACATGGCAAAAAAACCACACCAACGAAATTGATTCATATATGGTGAACCAATCCATAACAAGCCATTGACAAGCAGTAATCAATCATCCTTACCCGGAGGTTAACAGATTAGCGAATCTGCTTATATCGGCACCGAACAGGATTGGTCATTAAAGCAAAATTTTCGCAAAAGTGCTTATCTTATAAAAGCGCCTCTACGCACCTTATGTCACGACGCATCTTATGTCACGGGCGGTGCTATAGCATATCAGAATGCGCAACGCATCCCTCAAAAGAAAAGGGCGCGCTTCATCTTGGAAACACGCCCTTCGCCTTAAAAATCAGGCTGCATTTTTCTGTGGATCATCAGGATCGATGCCGTAATCCTTCAGTTTACGATAGAGCGTCGAGCGGCCAATGCCAAGTTTGCGCGCCACCTGGCTCATTTGTCCACGGTAGAATTTCAAGGCAAACCGGATCAACTCTTCTTCAATTTCGGCCAGACGGCGAACGTCCCCACTATCATCAACACTGATGATAACATTGTCGCCAACCGCGCCCCGATCATCCGCCCGAGGTGCCGGAAGGCGATCAATAAACGCCAGTTCCGGCCGATCGGTGTGGCGTTGTGCCGCACTGGCCTCTGCCAGGCTGTCGGACAGACCAGAAACACCCGACCAGAACCGATCCTGCGACAAACCACCGGGAATTTGCGCCAAAATCTGCGGGAAGTCATTTTCAGTCAGCTCGACGCCTTCGGCCAGAATGATGGCCCGGTAAATGGCGTTTTCCAGCTGGCGAATATTGCCCGGCCAGTCAAAGGCGGTCAAAAGCGCCAAAGCTCCGGCAGTGAGCGTGAGCGGGCGCGGCAGACGCTGCTCTGCTGAGAAGCGCTCAACAAAGGCGCGCGCCAGGAAAGGCACATCTTCCTTGCGGCGGCGAAGCGCCGGAATGGTGATGGGGAAAACGTTGAGGCGATAATACAGGTCTTCGCGGAAGCGCTGGGCCTTCACTTCGGCAATCAGATCCTTGTTTGTCGCTGAAATCAGCCGCACATTGACCTTTTGCGGACGGGCAGCGCCCATGACTTCAATTTCGCCATCCTGCACGGCCCGCAGCAGCTTGACCTGCGTATCCAGCGGCAACTCGCCGATCTCATCCAAAAACAGCGTGCCGCCATCGGCCTCGACGAATTTACCAATATGGCGCTCTGTGGCACCCGGAAAAGCACCCTTTTCGTGGCCAAACAGCACACTCTCGACCATATTGGCCGGAATGGCACCGCAATTGACGGTCACAAAAGGACGGCTGCTGCGATCGGATGCCGCCTGAATGGCGCGCGCCACCATTTCCTTGCCAACGCCGGATTCACCTTCCAGCACCACCGGAATGGTGGACTGCGCGGCACGGCGCGACAGATCCACAACCCGCGTCATGGCAGGGCTTGCCGAAATAATATCGCTAAAGCTTACCGCACCGGAGCGCGAGCGGCGGGCTGGGCGGGTTTTGGAATCACGCTGGTCAACTTTGAGCGCATTGGCAACGGCGGCGGCGATGCGCTCTGGCGTGACGGGCTTGACCACAAAGTCAAAGGCTCCCGCCCGCATGGCTTGCACCACCGTATCAATACCGCCCTGCCCGGTCTGTACAATCACCGGCACATCGACCTCCTGGCCGCCGACGGCAATCAGAAAATCAAGGCCAGACAGACCCGGCATCATCAAATCGAGAAGAACAACAGAAATTTCCGAGCGATGAAGGCGGAAATATTCCAGACCTGCTTCGCCATCTTCAGCCAAGTGGGCCACATGCCCCTGACTTTCCACAGCAGCCTTCAAAAGACGACGTTGAACTGGATCGTCATCGACAACGAGAATATGAGCGGTCAATTTAAGCTCCCCGGGTTCATTGTGGCGTCTGGCGCCGGTTTAAAACATCGACCACATGTGTGATCCGGAAATAATTAGACGACGGACATTATCGCCATCTTCACTATGGGCAGAACCATCTACTGCGAATGCGACACGCGGCAGGTGCATATCAGCCCTCTGTATCCGAAAATGTCACAGAGTCTTGAAAAACAGGTTGGAACTTTTGTTAGGATTTTATCTATAGGCCATCAAATTACCCGCTTCGATACAGTTTGGCCAAAAAAAATTGTAAAAGCCACAGAAAAGACCATTTCTGGCACAGCGAAGCGAAATCATTCGCGCCGATATGTCAAACATCGGCACAGCATCCTATATAGTGACGGGGTGGCGCGTGCGCTTGGTTAAGCATTTTCAATCATTTCCAGAGACGTGGCATGATGATTGGGGCGGCTGCCGGTGTTGCTCAAAGCCTCACCCATGCTATGACAAAACCAAGCATTGTTAAGAATGGACGCGGCTTTCATCTCTTGTGAAGAAAGACCGCTCCGGGAAAAAGGACTTCATCATGCGTTTCACTGCCGTTAACAAGTCTTGCCATTCTGTATCGGAAACCTCCGCCTCCGATTCCTCTCAGACAGAGCTTGGCGCACTTCCTGTATGGCGGCTGGACGATCTTTATCCCGGCACAGACTCCGAGGCTTTCAAGGCCGATCTGGCCAAAGCGGAAGCGATGAGTCTTGCCTTTGAGACAAAATGGAAAGGCCGGCTGGAAAAGGCTGCACACAATGATGGTGATCAGGGCCTTGGCGGCGCGCTGAAGGATTTTGAACAGCTTGAGGATTTGCTGGGCAAAATCGGCTCCTACGCTGGCCTCTATTATTATAAAGACATGACCAATCCGGCCAGTGGCAAATTTTTTGGCGATGTGCAGGCCAAAATCACCGATCTCGCAGCCCACTTGCTGTTTTTCACGCTGGAGCTGAACCGTCTGGACGACGCGGTGATAGATGCCGCCATTGCCCGTGATGCGGCCACCGCCCATTACAAGCCATGGCTGGTGGACTTGCGCAAGGATAAGCCGCACCAGCTGGATGACAAGATTGAACAGCTGTTTTTGGAAAAATCCCAGACCGGTGCCAGCGCTTTCAATCGTCTGTTTGATGAAACTTTGGCCAGCCTGAAGTTTGACGTTGATGGTACCAGTCAGACGCTGGAGCCGACCTTGAACATGTTGCAAGACCCAAACCCTGCCACCCGCCAGAAGGCAGCGGAAGCGCTCTCCAAAACCTTCAAGGACAATATCCGCATTTTCGTGTTGGTCACCAACACGCTGGCGAAAGACAAGGAAATTTCTGATCGCTGGCGCGGCTTTGATGATATTGCCGACAGCCGCCACCTGTCCAACCGCGTGGAGCGTCCGGTGGTCGATGCGCTGGCTGCTGCCGTCAAGGAGGCCTATCCGCGTCTGTCGCATCGTTACTATGCCATGAAGGCAAAGTGGCTGGGCATGGAGACCATGAATTTCTGGGATCGCAATGCGCCGTTGCCGGAAAGCTCTGATCGGCTGATAACTTGGAATGAGGCAAAGGACACGGTTCTCTCTGCTTACGGCAATTTTGCACCGGACATGGCCGAAATCGCGGGCCGCTTCTTTGATGGCGGCTGGATTGATGCCCCTGCCCGCCCCGGCAAGGCTCCGGGTGCCTTTGCTCACCCCACTGTGCCATCGGCTCATCCTTATGTTCTGGTCAATTACCTTGGCCGTCCGCGCGATGTGATGACGCTGGCCCATGAACTGGGCCATGGTGTGCATCAGGTTCTGGCTGGGGATCAAGGCGCGTTGATGTGTCAGACGCCGCTGACCTTGGCCGAAACGGCATCCGTTTTTGGCGAGATGCTGACCTTCCGGGCGCTGCTGGACAAGACCAGTGACGCGCGCGAGCGCAAGGCGATGCTGGCGCAAAAGGTGGAGGACATGATCAACACCGTGGTTCGCCAGATTGCGTTCTATGATTTTGAACGCAAGCTGCACACCGCCCGCAAGGACGGCGAGCTGACGGCGGAGAAAATCGGCGAGCTGTGGCTTTCGGTACAGGGCGAGAGCCTTGGCCCGGCCATCAAAATCTCCGAGGGCTATGAGACATGGTGGGCCTATATTCCCCACTTCATCCACTCGCCTTTCTATGTTTATGCCTATGCCTTTGGCGATTGCCTCGTCAATTCGCTCTATGCTGTCTATCAGAATGCCGATTCCGGCTTTCAGCAGAAATATTTCGATCTGCTCAAGGCAGGCGGCACCAAGCACCACTCGGAACTGCTGGCTCCCTTCGGGCTGGATGCCACCGATCCCGCCTTCTGGTCCAAGGGGCTTTCGATGATTGAAGGCCTGATTGATGAGCTGGAGGCGCTTGATAAAGCTGGCTGAGGCCAACCCACATGACAACACCTTATATCTTGTTTCGAAACGACAAGACCAGGGACGCCTTGGTCTTCACCGATCCGGTGGAGATCATTGCGGCCCACAGTGCCGATGAGGTAATCCCCGCCTTGCAACGGCTGGATCAGGCCCGCTCAAACGGGTTCTGGCTGGCGGGTGCAATGGCCTATGAAGCGGGCTTTGTGTTTGAGGATAAGCTCAGGCCGCATATCCCCGCCAATCGGCAAACGCCGCTGCTGCAATTCGGCGTGTTTTCCGCCCCCGCAGGCTCTGACCATGGGTTGGCGCAAGCCTTGCCGATCACCCGCAATGAGCCAATGATCACCAACCCGCGCGCGGGATGGGATTTGGAAGCCTATAGCCTGCGCTTTGAGCGGCTGCACCAACATTTGCGTGAAGGCGATTGCTATCAGGCAAACCTGACCATGCCGATTGAGGCAGAGTATCACGGCACACCCGTTGAAGTGTTCTGGTCGCTGATCGAGCGGCAACCAGTGAATTATGGGGCGCTTGTTGATCTCGGTGGACCCGCTATCGTGTCTCGCTCGCCGGAACTGTTTTTCAAGGTTGATGATCAAGGTTTCATCGAAACCCATCCGATGAAGGGCACGGCAGCGCGTGGCCAAAGCGTGGCTGAGGACGAGGCCATCAAGGCGGCGATGCTGGCGGATGAAAAAACCCAGGCCGAAAACCGCATGATTGTTGATCTGCTGCGCAATGACATTTCCCGCATCGTTGAGCTAGGCAGCCTCAGCGTGCCCAAATTGTTTGACATCGAGACCTACCCCACCGTTCACCAGATGGTCAGCCATGTGCGCGGCAAGCTTTTGGCAGGCATTGGTCTTGAACACATTATGGAAGCGCTGTTTCCGTGTGGCTCCATCACCGGCGCGCCCAAACTCAGCGCCATGCAAATCCTGCATCAGTTGGAAACAGGACCAAGGGATATCTATTGCGGCACGATTGGCTATTGTGACCCAAAAGGAAACATGTGTTTTTCTGTCGCTATCCGCACGTTAACACTTTTCAAACAGTCACGGGCGGTTTTCAATGTCGGCGGTGGTATTGTTTTTGATTCGAATGCCAAGGCGGAATATGATGAATGTCTGCTCAAGGCACGGTTTGCGGTAGGTGATCAATGGATTTCTCGCTGATTGAAACGCTCCGCTGGGAGCCAGACGCCGGATTTTTGCGGCTGGAGCAACATATGCGCCGGTTGAGCCGCTCGGCCGATGCTCTGGGATTTCGCCTGCCCGTCAAGCCGGAAGCTGCCTTGAAAGAAGTGGTTAGCGGATCAAAACCATTGCGGGTTCGCCTGACCATGAATTTTCGTGGCAAGATCGAAGTGACAGCTTCACCCTTTGAGCCTGTGCAGGAAAACACCATCTGGCGCATTCGCATTGCCGAGAAAAACCGGATGAAATCCGATGATCCGCTTTATCGCCACAAAAGCTCAAAGCGTGAGCTGTATGATGCGGCCCGCGCCGAATTTTCCAAAGATGAGGCCGATGAAGTGCTGCTGCTGAACGAGCGCGGCGAACTGTGCGAAGGCACCTTCACCAATATTTTCGTGCAGGGACCGGATGGCATCTTCATCACCCCACCCCTGACCAGTGGCCTGCTGCCCGGCATCCTCCGCGCTGACCTGATCCGCGAGCGCAAGGCCCGCGCTGATGTGCTGAAGCCTGACAATCTGCTCAACCGCCCGCTGTTTGTCGGCAATTCGCTGCGCGGGCTGATCCGGGCCGAACTGGTGGCAGAAAAACAAAAGGCCGTGGCGTGATCATTCTTTCCCTGACCTATAAAGCCGACATTGCGCAGGCCGATGTCCATATGCAGCCGCACATGGATTGGGTTAAACAAGGCTATGAGCGCGGCTGGTTTTTAGCCTCTGGCCGCAAAGTGCCGCGCACCGGCGGCGTGATCATCGCCAAGGGCGACCGGGCCGAGATTGAAGCCTTTGTGGCGCTTGATCCTTTTGTCATCCATGGCATTGCTGATTATGACATTACAGAAGTGGCGATGACCACCGTGACCGAGGGTGTTGCGGCCCTCGCATAAGTCCACCATCAAATAGCCGGGTATCGTCGGCGGGTCCGTGCGTTGCGTCTTTATTCTGTCGCGGATTTGTGATCTAGACCGAATAAGACATGGGCTGCACTGATCGCAGCCAGCCTCCAAGGAGAGAATGAATGACCACCAAGACCTATCCGGTTTATGGCGAAATCACCGGCCCGATCGTCATGATCGGCTTCGGCTCTATCGGCCGTGGCACCCTGCCGCTGATCGAGCGCCATTTCAAATTCGACAAGAGCCGGATGGTGGTGATTGACCCGCGCAATGACGATGCAGAGCTGTTGGCAAAGCATGGCGTGAAGCACATTCAGGCGCATGTGACCAAGGAAAACTACAAGGATCTGCTGAAGCCGCTCCTCACCGAAGGTGAAGGTCAGGGTTTTTGCGTCAATCTGTCTGTCGATACCGGCTCGCTAGACCTGATGAAGCTCTGCCGCAAGCTGGATGTTCTCTATATCGATACCGTTGTTGAGCCTTGGCTCGGCTTCTACTTCGATAAAAACATGAAGAATTCCGAGCGCACCAATTATGCGCTGCGCGAAACCGTGCGTCAGGAAAAAGCCAAGAACCCCGGCGGCACCACGGCTGTGTCGACCTGCGGTGCCAATCCGGGCATGGTATCGTGGTTCGTCAAGCAGGCACTGGTCAACCTTGCCAATGAGATCGGCCTGAAGTTTGAAGAGCCAACGGTGAACGACCGCGAAGGCTGGGCCAAGCTGATGAAAAAGGTGGGCGTCAAGGGCATTCACATTGCCGAGCGCGACACCCAACGCACCAAGAACCCCAAGCCGCTGGATGTGTTCTGGAACACATGGTCGGTGGAAGGCTTTATTTCTGAAGGCTTGCAGCCAGCCGAACTGGGCTGGGGCACCCATGAAAACTGGATGCCGAAGAACGCCAAGAAGCACAAGAAGGGCTGCAAGGCGGCCATCTATCTGGAACAGCCCGGTGCCAACACCCGCGTGCGCACCTGGTGCCCAACCCCCGGCCCGCAATACGGCTTCCTGGTAACGCACAACGAGTCCATCTCGATTGCCGATTACTTCACGGTTGAGAAGGATGGCGAAGTCACTTTCCGCCCAACCTGCCACTATGCCTACCATCCGGCCAATGATGCCGTTCTGTCGCTGCACGAAATGTTCGGCAATGGCGGCAAGCCACAGCCTGTTCTACACGTTCTCGATGAGAACGAGCTGGTGGATGGCGTCGACGAGTTGGGCGTTCTGCTCTACGGCCATGAGAAAAACGCTTACTGGTATGGTTCGCGCCTTTCGCTCGAAGAAACCCGCGAAATTGCACCGTACCAGAACGCCACCGGCTTGCAGGTAACCTCTGCGGTTCTGGCCGGCATGGTCTGGGCGATTGAAAACCCCAAAGCCGGTATCGTGGAAGCCGACGAGGTGGATTACAAACGCTGCCTGGAAGTGCAGATGCCTTACCTTGGCCCGGTTGAAGGCCACTACACCGACTGGACCCCGCTGGATGGCCGCCCCGGCCTGTTCCCGGAAGATCTGGACACCAAGGATCCTTGGCAGTTCAAGAATATTCTGGTGCGCTAAATCGACCTGGCTCGATAGAACAAAAGCCCACTACTGCATAATTCCTTAAATCGGAATCGATTTAAGGTGAAAATTATGCAGCAGATTAAAAGTGTTACAGCGTCCTTTGTGCGCCATATATGGCGCACGGCGCTGTAATGAGTCATTGGTGGGCTTTTTCGCATATGTTTCCGTAATATGCCTGTGAGCAAAACAGCAGGCAGGTGCCTCCTGCCTTGCATTTCACGCCTTGAAGCTGCATGGTCTGGTTAATATTTTATGGACGGTCGCGGTCGCATGCACGACCATATCCCGCCTGAAGGAGACTGTTATGAAGATCACAACCATCACAACCCTCCTGATCACCGGCCTTGCGCTTTCATCGTGCATGATGGGTGGCCCGGCACCTCGACAGGTATCCTATTCGCCAGCGCCGCAGCCCATGGGCGTGGATGGCTCCTGGGTTGACCCGAACGGCATTGTGTCCACCTTCCAGGCCGGGACATTCTCGACGCGCTCTTCTGATAGCAACGCGCTTTTGGCCTCGGGCACCTATGTCAACCAATCGCCAACGCTGGTTGAAATCAACATGACATCGCTGCTGCGCAAGACGCAATCGCGTGTGAATTGCGCCCTTGTTACCCCAGACCAGCTGAATTGCACCACAGATTCGGGTGCCAATTTCTCCCTGCGCCGCAAAAGCTGATCTTGTTCCCAAAGTCATGCTCGGCGCTGTGCCGAGCATGACAACGTGTTTATTTTACACATAATATCAAGTGCTTATTCAACAGATGCAGCCCCTTGGCACCATCCCGATGGTGACCAAATGTCGGACCATAGGTTTGTTACCAACCTGAACCAATCTCTCCTGCATATTTTCCCTTCCCGCATATTTTCTCTTGCAGTCACGTTCGCGTGATGAAAACATGCGGACATGCGCTACCCCTACAATAAACCGTCACAAAAGCCGGGTAGCAATCGGGAACCTTAAATTTGCGGAGAGACTGGATGTTGAAGAGATTTAGATTTGGCCTGCTGAGCGCTTCTGTGCTGGTGCTGTCATCAAATGCGGCCTTCGCCGATTTCGAGCTGAACATCCTGCATATCAATGATTTTCATTCCCGCATTGAAGCCATCAACAAGTATGATTCGACCTGCACCCCTGAAGAGCAGGGCAAGAATGCCTGCTTTGGTGGCATTGCCCGTGTGAAAGCGGCGATTGATGAAGCCCGCGCCAAGCTGGCTGGCAAAAATGTGCTGACGCTCGACGCTGGTGACCAATTTCAGGGCTCGATGTTTTACACCACCTATAAAAGTGCGCCGGTGGCCGATTTCATGAATGGCATCGGTTTTGATGTCATGGAAATTGGCAACCACGAGTTTGATGATGGCCCGGAAGAGCTGCTGAAATTCATCAACGCGCTCAAATTCCCGATGATTTCCGGCAACACCATTACCGCCTCCGACAGCATTGTTGCTGGAAAATACCAGCCCTATGTGGTCAAGGATTTTGGCACGGAAAAAGTCGCCATTGTTGGCGTGCTTGCCGCTGACAGTGGCGAAACATCCTCGCCGGGCGACAAGATCTCCTTTCTTGATCCCATTGAATATCTGAAAAAAATTGTGCCCGAAATTGAAGCCAAGGGCATCAACAAAATCGTTCTGCTCTCGCATGTCGGCTATGCCGAAGACCAGCGCATTGCCGCAGCTGTTGATGGCATTGATGTGATTGTCGGTGCCCACAGCCACACCTATCTGTCCAGCACCGACCCCAAGGCATCGGGCCCCTACCCGACGCTGGTGAAGAACCCGGCGGGCGTTGAGGTGCCAATTGTCACCGCTTATGCCTATTCCAAATATCTCGGCGAGTTGAAGGTGGTCTTCGACGACAAGGGTGTGGTAAAATCGGAAGAAGGCGCGCCGAAACTGCTGGATTCCTCCGTGGTGCCCGATGCTGCCTATGCCGCCAAGGTTGCGGAGCTGGCCAAGCCACTGGAAGAAGTCAAGCAGAAGGTGGTGGGCGAAACCACAGCCGTGCTGGACGGCGGCAGCAGCGCCTGCCGCAATCGCGAATGCTCGATGGGCGATCTGATTGCCGATGCCATGCTGGACCATACCAAAAATCAGGGCATTACCATTGCCGTGCAAAATGGTGGCGGTGTGCGCGCCTCTATCAATGCAGGCAAGGTCACCATGGGCGACGTGCTCACCGTTCTGCCGTTCCAGAATTCGGTTGCCACCTTCCAGCTCAAAGGCAGCGATCTGCTGGCCTCGCTGGAAAATGGTGTGAGCCAGATTGATGATGGTGCCGGGCGCTTTGCGCAAGTTGCCGGGATGAAATATTCTTTTGATCGCTCCAAGCCGGTTGGCAGCCGCATCACCTCGGTTGAGGTGAAAGATGGCGACGGCTACACCGCGCTTGATCTCGAAAAAGTCTATGGCGTGGTCACCAACAACTATATGCGCTCCGGCGGCGACGGTTATAAGATTTTCGCAACCAAGGGCCAGAATGCCTATGACTTTGGCCCAAGCCTCGAAACCGTAACCGCAGATTATCTGGGCAAACATAGCCCCTATACGCCTGTGGCAAGCAATCGCATCACGGAAGTCACTCCGAAAGATTATGTAGCACCGGCAGCCCAGCCGAAAACGGCAGCCGCCGCAACCGCGACAGCACCGGCGACACCTGCCCCGGCTGCCTCAGCGCCAACTGCCGCGGCACCAGCGGCACCAGCGGCACCAGAAACGAAAACCGCAGCCTATACCGTTGTCAAAGGCGATAGCCTTTGGAAGATTGCCGAGCGCGTCTATGGCGATGGTGAAGCCTGGACAAAAATTTCCGCCGCCAACAAATTGCGCCACCCCAACCACATTGAAATTGGCGAACAGCTGACATTGCCTGCGAAATAAGGGGCCTGCTAAATAAGGGGCCTGCCAAATAAGGGTTCTTACCGTTTTAAAGCTGCGGCTGGGGGCAACTCCAGCCGCTTTTTTATTGATATGAATGTGCACAGTGCTGTCCGTCTCCTATGGCGCGCAAAGGTTCGGTGCAGCACTTTATATCTGCGGCATAATGCGCAGGCCGCGCTGCCAAGAAATTATAGAGTAGACAGTGATCTCTTCTCGCGGCACATACGTATTGAATGATATTTCCTGACTGAGGCATTCCAGATATGAGCGCACAGATGAACCACCTTCCGGCCGATCACCCCGTTGTCAAGTTTGGAAAGGTGGGCGTTCTGCTTGTCAATCTCGGCACACCGGATGGCACGGATTACAAATCCATGCGTCGGTATTTGCGCGAATTTCTCTCCGACAAGCGCGTGATTGAATGGTCGCGGCTGTTTTGGTATCCGATCCTCTATGGCATTGTGCTCAACACCCGCCCCGGCAAGGTTGGCAAGGCCTATGAAAGCATCTGGAACAAGGATCTGGATGAAAGTTATCTGCGTACCTACACCCGCAACCAGGCAGAGAAAATGGCGGCATCCTTTGCCGACATGCCCAATGTAATTGTGGATTGGGCCATGCGCTACGGCCAGCCGTCGATTCAGTCAAAAATGAATGAGCTGCAAAAAGCCGGTTGCGAAAAAATCCTGCTGTTTCCGCTTTACCCGCAATATGCTGCCGCCACCACGGCAACGGTCAATGATGAAGCCTTCAGGGCGTTGCTGAAAATGCGCTGGCAACCGGCGCTTCGCACCGTGCCGCAATATAGCGACAACGCGGTCTATATCGACGCGCTGGCCAATTCGATCGAGGCCCATTATGCGTCACTCGATTGGGAGCCGGAACTGCTGCTCACATCGTTTCATGGCATTCCAAAATCCTATTTCATGGCGGGCGATCCCTACCATTGCCAATGCTACAAAACAGCACGGCTTTTGCGTGAACGCCTCGGATGGAACAAGGACAAGCTGATGGTGACCTTCCAGTCACGCTTTGGCCCAGAAGAATGGCTGCAACCCTATACCGACAAAACGGTAGAGAAACTGGCCAAGGACGGCGTCAAGCGTATCGCCATCATCAATCCCGGTTTTGTCTCCGATTGTCTGGAAACCCTTGAGGAAATTGCCGGCGAGGCAGGCGAAATTTTCCATCACAATGGTGGTGAAAAATTCACCCACGTTCCTTGCCTGAATGATAGCGCCGATGGCATGCGCGTTCTTGAAGATGTCGTCAGACGGGAACTGATGGGCTGGGTGTAAGGCTAAACATCATCAAGGCCCGGCATGGACACCACGCTGGGCCAACCCTTATGCAGTAGATTGAAATTGTTACAGCGCCGTGCGCCATACATGGCGCACGGCGCTGTAAATCGAGCGCGGAGACCGCTATTTGCACAAAAAACGGACAATAAAAACATTCAAAAAAATATCGTCAAGGAATTGTAATATATAGATTTTTCGACAAAACAGAGCGGATCAAACCCTAAATTACCCAAAACTCAAAAAGTAATTTTTAATAATTGCCATCGTAAAACACTCTGATCCCTCCGCCTAAGGGCGGGGTTTAAATTGGAGGGTAGTTTCGTGAAAATCAGCGGCAAAATATATTCCTTAGTCGCTATATTAGGAATTGCGGCACTCATTATCGGTGCCATGGGGGTATTTGTAACCCTTCGTTATAACAATAAAACTGCAGAATTAATGAATATCTCGGAACGGGCCTTTCAAGGTGAGCGCCTTAACCGCTACGTGACGGCCGTGGTCATGGATGCACGCGGCATCTACGCCTCCAAATCGAAAGACGATGCCGCAAAGTTCGGCACCGGCGTGATGCAAAGTCTGAGCGAAATTGATACGACTCTGGCAACCTGGGGCAAATTAATACCCGAAGACCAAAAAACCGGCTTCAACAGCATGGTTGAAAAAGCATCTGAGTTCCGCAAGTTTCGCAGCGAGACGGTGCGCCTCGGAAAAGAGGTTAGCCCTGAAGCGGCCAATGAGCAGGGCAACAACGAAGCCAACCGCAATAATCGCAAGCAATTTCAGGCTGAAATCGACAAGATTGTCAATGCTGACAAAGCCCAGCTCGATGCCATCCGCTCGTCCTTGGGCGCGTTTGGCACGACCATGATGACGTTGATTACCTCCGCCACCATCTTGTCGATTATTATCGGCGTAAGCTGCGGCATCTACATTGGTGTCAACCAGTTGAGCCGACCGATCACAGGCCTCACCGCCACCATCAAGCGCGTTGCCGATGGCGAGTTTGATACCGATGTGGCCTATAGTGACCGCGCTGATGAAATTGGCGACATGGCCAAGGCTGTTCGTATTTTCAAAGAAAACGGCATGCAGGTTCAGCGTCTGAACGCACAGGAATCGGCCATGCGCGCCAAGAGCGACGATCTGCAATCGAGCATTTCAGCCGTCGTTGAAGCCGCCGCCAGCGGCGATTTCAGCAAGCGCATCGACAAACATTATGACGATGCCAATCTGGATCGGTTTGCCGCCAATATCAACACGCTGCTCACCAGTGTCGATCAGGGCGTCAGCGAGACAGGCCGGGTCATTGCCAGCCTTGCGGCAGGCGATCTGGAACAGAGCATGAAGGGCGAGTTCCGCGGCGTTTTTGCCGAGTTGCAGTCCAACGTCAACAGCACGTTTGAGCGCCTGCGCGAAGTGATTGCCAATATCCGCTTCAAGGCAGATGGCATCCATAGCAATTCCGACCAGTTGAGCAAGGCGACCAACGATCTCTCCCAGCGCACCGAGCGGCAGGCCGCAGCGCTTGAGCAGACGTCTGCCGCCCTTGAGCAAATCACGATCGTGGTGCGCAATTCGACCGATCGAACCCAGGAAGCAACCCGCATCGTCTCGACCGCCAAGGAAGATGCGGCACAGTCGGCAATTGTTGTCGGCAATGCCGTGGAAGCCATGGGCCGGATTGAACAGGCCTCCAATGAGATTTCCAAGATCATCAACGTGATCGATGAAATCGCCTTCCAGACCAATCTCCTGGCGCTCAACGCCGGTGTGGAAGCGGCCCGCGCAGGCGAAGCTGGCAAGGGCTTTGCCGTCGTCGCACAGGAAGTGCGCGAGCTGGCGCAGCGGTCTGCCAATGCAGCCAAGGATATCAAGGCGCTGATCAACAAATCCGGCGAGGAAGTGGGCGGCGGCGTGGCACTGGTGCAAAAAACCGGCAAGGCGCTCTCGGCCATTGAAGCACAGATTTTGGCCATCAACGACCATATCCATTCGATTGCCAGCTCGGCCAAGGAGCAATCCACCGGCCTGCAAGAGGTCAACACCGCCATCAACCAGATGGATCAGGTGACCCAACAAAATGCGGCGATGGTGGAAGAGACCTCTGCCTCCACCCACAAGCTTTCGCAGGAGGCCGATAACCTCGCGCGTCTGCTGGAGCATTTCAAGGTCAAGGACGTCAATCAACAGCACCGGATGCCAACCGCTTCGCCACAAGCTGCGAAACCGACAGCCCGGCCTGTGCCCTCTCCTGTCCATGCCAGAATGCAGACCGTTGCCAAAGCCTTCACAGGCAATAGCAGTGCTCAAAAAGTTGCCAGCGCCAGCCCGGCAAAGGCACCGGCGATGATGACAGCAACCTCCAATGACAGCTGGGAAGAATTCTAGAGTCTGTGAGGGAAAAATGTAGACCGGTTTTCGGATAAAACCGGCACGTAAAAAAGCCGACACCGCCGTGCATTTAAAAAACGCACGGCGGTGTCGTGCTTTAGACTCTGTCAGGTTCAGATTGAACCTGACAGAGTCTAAACTTCTTTGTTTTGTTTGTCTTTTCGGAAAAGCCGGGGTCCACTTTTCCCTGACAAACTCTAACTCTTGAAGAGTGTTTGCAGGAAAGCAATCAGAGATGGACGCCACACATCCATTTCATGCTGCAAGTCTGGATATTCATGATACGTGTGGGTGATTTTTTTCTCGTCGAGAATAGCCTTCAAGCCTGCGATATCCTTGCCGGTCACCTGATCTTTTGAGCCAACGGTGACGGTAAAATTGCGCAATGCCTTGTTGATTTTGGCCGGGTCATTCAAGGCAGCCTCAACCGCTTTGTTTGGCACCGTTGTTGTCGATACGCCGCTGAAAGTGGCGACCCAGCCGAATGTGCCCAAATGGGAAAGGCCAGAAACCAGAGCCTGATAACCGCCTTGCGAAAGTCCCGCCACAGCCCGACTGTTGGCATCACTGCGGACACGATAATGGCGCTTCATATAAGGAATGAGATCCTCGATCAACTCCCGATCAGCGGCCTCGGCATTTACCGGATAAAATTCCTTGCGGCGCTCTGAACCCGCAACATTTTCGGCAATCGCCTCTGGCACATCGGTTTCCGTATCCGGGATCACCACAATCATCGGTTTGATTTTTTTCTCAGCCAGAAGATTGTCGAGAATTTGCGGCGCGCGTCCCTGTGTGACCCAGGATGCAACCGTATCACCAAAGCCATGGTACAAATACAAAACCGGCAGGGGCTTTGAGGTGTCGAGATAGCCCGGCGGCGTGTAAACATACATTTGCCGCTCAGATTTCAGCACCTTGGAGTGCAACGTCACCAGTCTCAGATCACCATGGGGCACATTGCGTGTATCCAGAATGCTGCCAGGAACCAGAATAAGACTGGTGTTAACCTGCCGCTGGGGCTTTGGCGCGTTGGTGCCAGTATCAATGCTGCGAAAGCCATCGACATTGAAATAATATTCATAAAGATTAGGCTTTAGAGGTTCGGTTTTGACGCTCCACACCCCATCCTCATTGCGTTGCAGCGCCATGGGGTCACGCGAGCCAAGAACAACCGATACGGCTTTGGCCGAAGGAGCAAAAAGCCGAAACGTGATCGACCCATCCTTTTCGACGCTTGTGATAAACCCATTCAACGGACGATCTGCCGGAGGCGCTGCCGGTCGATCAAGAGCAAAGGCTGGAATACTCACGGCACAACCCGCCGCAACCAGCAGGGAAAAAAGCAAACGCATGATGAAATATCCTCCACATTCAGCATAGATGGTTCCTCAACCCACGCCAAAGTGACAGATGCGGTGAATATTTCAATGCAGGATAGCTACCGCATAATTTTCTCCCTAAATCGGAATAGATTTAAGGAGAAAATTATGCAGCAGATTTAAAGTGTTACCACGTCCTTTGTACGCCATGTCTGGAGATAGGCGCTGCATTACACGCCGCGCTTGTTGCCCCAGAGCAAAACATGCAGCTGCGGCAGCACGGTGGCTGCAAACCAGCGATCCTGCATCACCCGATCCACCAACCAGTGCACACGGCTCATGATGCCGTCCATATCAATCACCGCATCAACATCTTCGGGCGGCGGTGGCGTATGGTTTCCCGGCTGCAAATAGGTCGGAAGATGCGGATAACGCGCACTGGCCGCTTTGGCATAGGCGTAATCGGCCTCATCAAACACAACGAACTTCAGCAGTGTTTGCGGCTTGTTGCCTGCTTTTTCCAGACAGTCATCAAGGGCTTTCCAATCGGTTTCCATGCCGCTGGAGGGCGGCTTGGGTGACAGCACCAGCACGTCCAGCTCGGCAAACCAGTCGCGCGCAATCGAGCCTTGGGTTTCCAGAGCAAAGCGATAGCCGCGCTGATGGCCATGGGCGATCAAACCATCAAGCGGCTGAATGGCTGGATTGCCGCCCGAAAGCGACACCATCAACGGCACGCCACCGGATAGATGTTCCACCTGCGCCCAGATGGCATCAACCGCCATCGGCTGCCATGTATCGCGAAACTGGCTGTCAACCGCATGCAGACTATCACACCAAGAACAGCGATAATCACAACCGCCCGTACGCACAAACACGGTGGGCTGACCAATCAGCACGCCCTCACCCTGAATGGTCGGGCCAAAGATTTCGCTAATGCGGATTTTGCCGCCCAGTTCCTTTTGTGTTTCACGATCCCGCACCGCTGTCCTATCCAAACCATGCGATTCCGTTGTGATCCGGTACATGCTCACACACCTTCGGCTTTGAAGCCGGAGGTGGCAGAGCGCCAGAAATCCGGGTCTTCATAATCGGTGGGATCAGCAACGCCTGCCAGATGAAAAGCCTCGCGCCGCTCCACACAGGTGCCACAACGGCCGCAATGGCGCGCGCCCCCCTTGTAGCATGACCATGTATCGGCAAAGGGTGTGCCGTATTTGGCACCCTCAACGACAATCTCTGACTTTGGCACGGTGACGAAAGGCGACAGCAGTGTCACATCGGCATAGCCTTCCAGCGCATGGTTTTGCATGGTCTGAAACGCATCAATGAAGCCGGGGCGGCAGTCGGGATAGATGAAGTGATCGCCCCCATGGACCGCCACCGCCACCGCATCGGCCTTTTTGGCCGCAGCCACACCAAAGGCAATGGCCAGCATGATGGCGTTGCGGTTTGGCACCACTGTGATTTTCATGGTGTCTTCGGCGTAATGGCCATCCGGCACATCGAGATCATCGGTCAGGGCCGAGCCAGTGAGGCTTTTGCCTATTGTGCTGATATCAATGATTTGATGCGGCACACCCAGCGCTTTGGCGGCACGGGCGGCAAATTCCAGTTCTTTCTTATGACGCTGACCGTAATCAAACGACAACAAGCCAATCAATTGTTGCTCGCTTGCGATTTTATAGGCAAGCGAAACGGAATCGAGTCCGCCAGAGCAGACAACGAGAGTCTTCATGGTTTTAGTCCTTGTTTTATCCGGGTAGGCTGCGACCGGTGGTGAAAACCGCGGCTCTCATAGTCCAGAATGGCAAGTTTGAAAACCCACCCGAACGGGTAATCGTCTCTTCGCCGTCAAAATACGCCATTTGGCCCGCCCATCGGTGCCCCTGCACTGGTAAATCAGACGGCAACGACCTACATAAACTCCAGTATTTTGAAGGTTTTGGGGAGATGATATGACCGGCTTTGATATTCTCGTCGTTGCTCTTGTGGGCTTCGTTATTCTCGTCTTGCTGGCGGGCATCAAAACCGTGCCGCAGGGCTATCGCTATACCATCGAGCGTTTTGGCCGCTACACCCGTACGCTGGAGCCCGGCCTGAACATTATCACCCCTTTCATCGAGACCGTTGGCGCAAAGATGAATGTGATGGAACAGGTGCTGGATGTTCCAACGCAGGAAGTCATCACCAAGGACAATGCCAGCGTTTCTGCCGATGCGGTGGCCTTTTATCAGGTGTTGAATGCCGCCGAAGCCGCCTATCAGGTGGCCAATCTGCAAAATGCCATTCTCAACCTGACTATGACCAATATCCGCTCGGTCATGGGGTCCATGGACCTCGACGAGCTGCTCTCCAACCGCGAAGTGATCAATGATCGCCTGTTGCGGGTGGTGGATGAAGCCGTGCGCCCCTGGGGCATCAAGGTCACACGCGTGGAAATCAAGGATATTCAGCCGCCAACCGATCTGGTTGCTGCCATGGGCCGCCAGATGAAGGCCGAGCGCGAAAAGCGCGCCCAGGTGCTGGAAGCCGAAGGCTTTCGAAACGCTCAGATTTTGCGCGCCGAAGGTGCCAAGCAATCGGCCATTCTGCAAGCCGAGGGCCAGCGCGAAGCCGCCTACCGCGAAGCCGAAGCGCGTGAGCGCTTGGCGGAAGCCGAAGCAAAAGCCACCAAAATGGTGTCGGAAGCCATTGCCGCGGGTGATGTGCAGGCCATCAACTACTTCGTTGCCCAGAAATACACCGAGGCCATGTCCACCATTGGCTCGGCCCCGAACTCGAAAATTGTGCTGATGCCAATGGAGGCCTCTTCGCTGATTGGCTCTCTGGGCGGCATTGGAGCCATTGCCCGTGATGTGTTTGGCGATAATGGCCAAGGCAAAACCGGCGGTTCGGCCAAGGCCAATACCACCCCTACCCGCCCATCGTCATCACGCAGCACACCTGTTGTGAACCCTTTCAAGCCTGAGGAGTAAGCGCCATGCTGCAATGGCTGGTGGAGGAACTGGGCCTTTGGAGCTGGTGGATTGCGGGGCTTCTCCTGCTAACGCTGGAAATGATCATACCCGGCATGTTTCTGGTGTGGTTTGGGGTCGGTGCACTTGCCACCGGCCTGCTCTCGCTGATGTTTTGGGGCGATGGCTTTTGGCCATGGCAGGTGCAGTTTCTCGCCTTTGCGATTTTCTCTGTGATTGCCATCCTGATTGGGCGCAAGCTGGTGAGCACCGATGCCGCCCGCAGTGACGAGCCCTTGCTGAACCAGCGCACCGCAGGTCTGGTGGGCCGGACCGCAACACTTGAAGACCCCATTCGCGAAGGGCGAGGCCGTATTCAACTCGATGGCACGTCATGGCCGGTCATGGGCCCTGACCTGCCTGCGGGTGCGCGCGTCAAAGTGGTCAGTGCCAATAAGAATGACCTGACGGTGGATGCAGCTTAAGCCACGCCCACCCGCAGCAAATCGTGGAAGTGGATGATGCCTGCGGGCGCGCCCGTTGCATCGGTCACAAACAGGGCTGCAATATTATGCTTGTTCAGCATGGCCATGGCGCTGGTGGCCAGCGTATCATGGGCAACGGTTTTGGGATTGCGGGTCATGACCTCATCCACGCGCCGCTCACCCAGATTGCGCGACAGGTGACGGGCAATATCGCCATCGGTGATAATGCCAATCAGGCACCCCGCGCCATCGACAATTCCCACGCAGCCAAAACGCTTTTGCGAAAGCACAGCCACCGCATCGGGCATCGGTGTGCCCTCTGGCACCAGCGGCACCGCCTCGCCCACATGCATGATGTCCCCCACATGGGTCAGCATCGCACCAAGCTTGCCACCGGGATGGAAAACCTTGAAATCATTGGCACCAAACCCGCGCGCTTCCAACAGCGCCAAAGCCAGTGCATCCCCCATGGCCATTTGCATCATGGTCGAGGTGGTGGGGGCCAGCCCATGCGGGCAGGCTTCCTGCACTTTTGGCAAAAGCAGCACAATATCCGCTTCGCGGGCAAGGGTTGAGGTCGCGCCAGAGGTAATCGCAATCAGCGGGATAGAAAAGCGGCGCGTGAATGAAATGATGCCAAGAAGCTCGCTGCTCTCGCCACTCCACGACAGGGCAATCACCACATCGTCCGGGCCAATCATGCCGAGATCACCGTGATTGGCTTCAGCCGGATGAATGAAGAAGGCGGGCGTGCCCGTGGAAGCAAAGGTGGCAGCAATCTTGCCACCAATGTGGTGGCTTTTGCCGACGCCGGTTAAAATCACCCGTCCAGAGCTTTTGCCAATCGCCTTGATGGCTTCGCAAAACGCACCCGACAGATCATGCCCACTTTCTGCCTGACCGGCGAAAGCCTGCTCCAGCGCCGCAAGGCCGCTTTGTTCGGTGGAGATCACACGCAAGGCCGTGTTCACTGCCGTTGCTTCTACGAGTTTGACATCGAGCTTGTTCATGGCTGTCCAATAACGCCAAGTTCGATCTCTGTCCATTCACCTTGTCAAGCACGCAGCAGAAAACCGACTGCTTTCTCTATACGAATAATTAACCATGGCAATTTACGTTTCGGTAATACTAAGGCCCATCAGAAATGAGTCGTGATGTCAAAGAGACGTAAAGCAGCCGCCCACCGGCCCAAGCGCGCATATTCCTATGCGCTGCTGGGTGCGTGCGCGTTAGGTGGCTTGCTCTTTTCGTCGCCCGGCATTGCCCAGCAGGCCGCCAATATGCTGGGCTTGCGCGGATCAACCTCGACAACGACACCCATGACGGATGGGGCAAACACCGACGCCGCAGCGGACACGACAAATGCACCAGTCGCCAGCCGCGCCAACCGCGATGACGAGACCACGACGCTGGATAGCGACAGCTTTCGCCGTATCACCAATGACGCGCTGGATGCCAATCGGCTCAATCTGCGGCAATCGGCTCTGGATGATCGGCGAAGCCTGAAAAAAACCAATGACGATGGCACCGGCATTCGCTTAGGCACGATGATTTTGCGCCCCGAAGTCTCGCAAGGGGTCAGTGTTGAGCGCAAAAGCGACAGCAGTGGCAACCGCCAAAACACCACCTTTTGGGACAATGGCCTGAAGGGCACCTTAACCTCGGACTGGTCCCGCCATGAGCTGACCGTGACCGGCAACGGCACCTGGCGGCAACGCATTGCAGGCGATCGGGAGAATGACCCATCCGGCCAGGTGGATGCCGCGCTCCGGCTCGATCTGGCCGACGACATGGCGGCACGGCTCACCACAGGCTATGCCTATAGTCGCGAGAGCAACACCGATCCCAACGCCATTCGCAATGCGCTTGTGCAATCGGGTGTTGGCCAGTTCACGGCGGGTGCCGTGTTATCGCGCGACGTTGGCAAGCTGAGAGGCTCGCTTGGGCTTCAGTTCCAGCGCTGGACCTATAGCAATGCCCAATTGAGTGATGGCAGCACGCTCTCCAATTCGGATCGAAACCGCAATACGGTGACGGTCTCGTCACGCCTTGGCTATGAAATCTCTCCAGCTTTCACCCCCTTTGTCGAGGTCTCGGCTGGCAAAACCCGCTATGACCAGACATTTGACAGCGCAGGCTATCAGCGCTCCGGCAATATCTATGGGGCCAAGGCCGGTATCTCTACTGATATGGGCGAGAAACTGCGCGGCGAACTGGCCATTGGCTATGAACATGCAAGTTTTGATGATGCCCGCCTGGATGGCATGGGGGCGATGACGCTGGACAGCACCGTCAATTGGTCGCCCCGGCGCGGCACCGATGTGGCCCTTGGCTTTGGCACCTCGATTGAGCCTTCGACCACGGCCGGAATCAGCGGTGATGTCGCCTATGCGCTCACCGCTGCGGTCACCCATGAATTGCGCGATGATCTGATTGCACGGCTGTCGGGTGGCACCACCTGGCGCAATTATGACAACGCCAGCCAGCTCAACAGCACCTATTACACCGCAGGTGCCGGTCTGACCTATCGCATCAACCGCTATCTCGATCTGACGGCCGATCTGGCATGGGCGCGCACCTCAAGCGACAATGGCAGCAGCGACCGCTCTCTCACCGCAGGCGTTGGCCTGACCTTGAAGCGATAAAAAAGCCGCCACCCCGTGAGGTGACGGCTGTTAGATGCAATTGCTTCGCGGCTTATTTCAACGCCGCCAAAATGGCCTTCAACGGCTCTTCGATCTGAGAGCGGATGTCTTCGCGCTCGATGGCGAAGGCAACGTTGGCCAGAATAAAGCCGTCCTTGGCACCACAGTCATAGGTATCGCCCTTGAAGTGGTAGCCCGCGAAATCCTGATGCTTGGCAAGCTTGAGCATGCCGTCGGTCAGCTGAATTTCATTGCCAGCGCCACGCTCCTGCGTTTCCAGAATCTTGAAGATTTCCGGCTGCAGAATGTAGCGGCCATTGATGAAGAAGTTGGACGGTGCTGTGCCCTTGGCTGGCTTTTCGACCATTTCGGTGATCTTGAAGCCGCCTTCCAGCGCTTCACCGACGCCGACAATACCGTATTTATGGGCTTGATCCGGCGCGCATTCTTCAACCGCGACGATGTTGCCGCCGGTCTTGTTGTAAAGCTCGACCATGCCTTTCATGCAGCCTTTATCGCCACGCATGATCATGTCGGGCAACAACAGTGCAAACGGCTCTTGCCCAACAATATCACGCGAACACCAAACCGCATGGCCAAGGCCCAGAGGCTCCTGCTGGCGGGTGAAGCTTGCGGAACCAGCCACCGGCAAAAGGCCGGACAGAAGTGTCAGCTCGGCATTTTTATTGCGCGCCTTCAGCGTCTGTTCCAGCTCGAACTGGATGTCGAAATAGTCTTCGATCACGCCTTTGCCACGGCCGGTAATAAACACAAAATGCTCAATACCTGCTTCTGCCGCCTCATCAACGACATATTGAATGACAGGCTTGTCCACAACGGTAAGCATTTCCTTCGGCACAGCTTTTGTGGCCGGCAGGAAGCGCGTACCAAGACCGGCAACCGGAAAGACGGCTTTACGAAGTTTTTTCTGTTGTCCCACACATTCCTCCTGGAGGATTATCAGCACTGCTAGAATTGCAGACGCCCCGATTACTAAAGATTTGCGAAGAAATTGCAAATCCGTTTGCGATTTCTCTAAATTGGTAAAGAATTTGTTGAGAGTATGGTCATACTCTGGAGCAGCGGTGCAAACGCGGGCTTGAACCACGGTTGACTAAATCGCCGCATAGAATTCTGGTGCACGGGCGCGTGAGCTCGCCGAATGCGACAGTGACCCAGAAGATGAACGCCATTTGACGATCTGGCACCCAAAACACTCTGGCCCACACAAACCGACGGATTGAGAAGCCAATGACAAGAGTTCACCTCCGCCGCCTTCCTGCAATCGCACTTGCCATGATGGTTGCATGCGCACCATTTCAGGCTCATGCTGATGCGGGTTTTCGCAAATGGATCCGGGATTTTTACCCCACGGCTGCGGCCAGCGGCATCACCGCGAAAACCTATAATCTTGCCTTTGCCAAGGTGAGCGATCCAGATCCAGAGGTGTTGCAAAAGGCCGGCTATCAGCCGGAGTTCAAATCGGAAGTCTGGGATTATCTCGACAGCCGGGTTAACCCTTACACCGTCAAGATTGGCCGCGAGATGCTGGCAAAGCACAGCCGCACACTGAGCGCCATTGAAAAACATTTTGGTGTGGACAAGCATATTCTGCTGGCCATCTGGTCAATGGAGAGCAATTACGGTGCCGTGCTCGAAAAGGACGAGCGCCTGCATTATGTGCCACAGGCTTTGGCAACCTTGGCCTATGCCGATCCGAAGCGCGCCGGGTTTGCCCGCAAGCAATTGATTGCCGCCTTGAAAATTTTGCAAAATGGCGATGTCAGTCCAAAGGAAATGACCGGCTCCTGGGCGGGTGCCATGGGCCATACACAATTTATCCCCACCAGCTATCTGCTCTACGCCATTGATGCCGATGGCAATGGCCACAAGGACATCTGGAATTCCATTCCCGATGCACTGGCGACCTCCGCCAATCTTTTGGCCAAGAACGGTTGGGAAAGCGGCAAAACCTGGGGCTATGAGGCCGTCGTGCCCCATGGTGGCGGCAAATATGCGGGCAAAACCATGACCTTGCGCCAATGGCAACAGCTCGGCTTTGTGCGCCCCAATGGCAAGGGCTTTCCACGCGCTGGCGACCGCGCGCAGCTGAAACTGCTGGCCGGAAGCAACGGTCCCGGCTTTTTGATGACCTCAAACTTTTTCACCATCAAAAAGTACAATGCTGCCGATACCTATGCGCTGGCTGTTGGCCTTCTCGCTGACGAAATTGCCGGTTATGGCGGCATGCAGCAGAAGTGGCCGCGTCCGAATGGTACGCTGGACATCAAGGAAAAATTCGAGCTACAAACGCGCATGAAGGCGCTTGGCTATTATAATGGCGAGGTTGATGGCAATTTCGGCTCCGGCTCTAAGGCTGCCATTTCAGCCATTCAACAGCGTATCGGCATGCAGGCCAATGGCGAACCCTCCAAGCCCTTGCTCGATATCCTGAGAAAGCACTGATAATCGTTTGACCACGACCGGGAATGCCAGATGATGAGCCGCAATTGCACCGTACCATATCTGTTGCGGCTTGCTCACCTGCTGCTGGCTGTGGTGCTGGCTTCCAGCGTGCTTGCGGATACGGCAAGCGCGCAAGATTATCCGCGCAGGCGCACCCTGCTGGATTTTCTGTTTGGAAGCTCCGCACCAGAGCAACCGCGCTACAGCCCAAGAGGTTATGAGCCGCGCGCCCCGCTCCCGCCCCGAACCCGCAAGAAAACGGTGACAAAGCCCGCCACGCCCGTGGCTCGCAAGCCAGCCCTTGCCGCGCAGACGCCGCCCGAGGGGCCGGCCAAGATTGAGAACGCCAAGAAAATTCTGGTGATTGGTGACTTCTTTGCAAATGCGCTTGGCGACGGCCTTGAAGAAGCCTTTCGGGATGCGCCCGGCACCCAGATAGAAACTCGCAGCAACGGGTCATCCGGGCTGGTGCGCGATGATTATTTCGACTGGCGCAGGCAATTGCCGAAAATGCTGGACGAGGTCAAACCCGCCATTGTCGTTGTGGATCTGGGCACCAATGACCGTCAGCAGATGACCGCAAGCGGCAATGACCAACGTTTTCCATCGGATGGCTGGTTTACCGAATACGAAAAGCGGGTCGACGGTATCGTCAAAATCCTGAACAACCGCAAGATACCCCTGATCTGGGTGGGGCTGCCTCCGGTCAAATCCCCCGGCATGTCCGCCGATCTGGTAAAATTCAACGCCATTTATCGCAAAGCCACTGAGCAGGCGGGTGGCGAATTCATCGATATCTGGGATGGCTTCGTTGATGAAAACGGTAGTTTTGTTTTGACCGGATCGGATGTCAACGGCCAACAGGCGCGCCTTCGTGGCCAGGACGGCATCAGCATGACCGCTGCTGGCAAACGCAAGATGGCCTTTTATCTGGAAAAAACCGCCCGCAAATATCTGGGCGATATGGCAAGCCCCGGCCTTGTGCGGCTTGATGCCACCAGTCTGCCCGAACTGACCACGCCGCAGCCGCCAAAAGACAATCCTGATAGCCTGCCGCCGATGAAAATCTCTGATCCGGCACTGGATGGCGGCAGCATTTTGCTGGGTGGCAAGGAAAAGCCAAGCCCCAACAAGACCCCCTCGCCGCGCGATGTGCTTGTCAGCACCGGAATTATGCCCAATGCTCCGGCTGGCCGTATCGATGATTATCGCGTGATCGATCCATCACAAAATAGCAAGTGACGGCCTGCTCTCTTTCTGTTTAACCCGGCTTGGAAACCAGATTTCGAGCCAGTCATGTTCATCAATTTTTCTCTGTTATCACTGTATATCATCACGGTCATCACCATGATCGCCATTCCCGGCCCGGTCGCCATTTTAGTGACAGGTGCCGGACTTGGCGGCGGACCCAAACGGGCACTGGTGACAATTTTGGGCACCAATCTGGCTTCGCTTCTCCTGATTGGTGCATCCATGCTGATGGTCACGGGGCTTTTGGTGGTCGATGAGCGCGTGTTTGATGCGATCAAGCTGATGGGTGCGCTCTACATTGCCTATCTCGGCTATGACATGCTGCGCGACACCAGCAAAGGACCATCGCTTGAAACGCTACTGCATAATTCCTTAAATCGGAATCGATTTAAGGTGAAAATTATGCAGCAGATTAAAAGTGTTACAGCGAACCTTTGTGCGCCATATATGGCGCACGGCGCTGTAAGCTTTACCCGTCAGTCTGGCGGCTTCCTCAAGGGCTTTGGCATGTGCATCTCAAATCCCAAGGATATTATTTTCTTTGCCTCGTTTTTTCCGCAGTTCCTGACCATCACCCCCAACACCCATATCAGTATCGGCGTGCTGACTGTGGTCTGGATCATTCTGGATTTTTCGGTTCTGATGAGCGTCTACCTTCTGGCCAATCGGCTGTTGCGCCCACACTTACACCATATCGTGCTGCGTGTTTCTGGGGCATTGCTGTTGTTGATTGGCTTGGCCAGTGCCGTGATGGCAAGCTCTTCCGATCTGTCTCTGTCATAAAAAAGGGGCCAAACGGCCCCTTTCTCATACATAGACCAATCAGCGTGGCAACACGCTTGAGCCCATCAAGGCTTCATCAATGGCGCGCGCCGCCTGGCGGCCTTCGCGGATGGCCCAGACCACCAGCGACTGACCACGGCGCACGTCGCCTGCGGCCCAAAGCTTATCCACCGAGGTGCGATAGTCCTTGTCATTGGCAACCACATTGGTCGAGCCGCGCTTGTCGGTGTTCAGCTCCAGCTTGCCATTCATCTCGGCCAAAACGCTGTCGGTATAGGGACCGGAGAAGCCAATGGCGATGAAGGCGAGATCAGCCTTGATGATGAATTCGGTGCCGGGGATCGGCTTGCGGCGCTCATCGACCTGGCAGCACTTGACGCCCGTCAGCACACCGTCTTCACCGACGAATTCAAGCGTTGCCACCTGAAACTCGCGGATAGCACCTTCAGCCTGAGAGGAAGACGTGCGCATCTTGGTGGCCCAGTAAGGCCAAACCGCCAGCTTGTCTTCGGTCTGCGGTGGACGTGGGCGAATATCGAGCTGGGTCACCTTCACAGCCCCCTGACGGAAGGCCGTGCCGACGCAGTCAGACGCTGTATCACCACCGCCAACCACCACGACATGCTTGCCACCGGCCAAAATCGGCTCGGCAGGCCAGCCAACGCTGTCGATATTTTCGCGGCCAACGCGGCGGTTCTGCTGCACCAGATAAGGCATGGCATCGTATGCGCCGTGCAGATCAACACCGGGAATACCAGCTTCACGCGGGGTTTCCGAGCCACCGCAATAGAGCACGGCATCATGATCAGCGAGCAGCTTTTCGACCGTCACATCGACGCCGACATTGACGCCGCAATGGAAGGTGACGCCCTCGCCCTTGATCTGCTCAATACGGCGATCGATGAAGTTCTTTTCCATCTTGAAGTCTGGAATGCCGTAACGTAGCAGGCCACCGGCCTTGCTTTCGCGCTCATAAACATGCACGTCATGGCCAGCGCGGCCAAGCTGCTGGGCAGCGGCCAGACCCGATGGGCCGGAGCCGATGATGGCAACCTTCTTGCCGGTATGCACAGTCGGCGGCTGCGGCACGATAAAGCCCAGCTCATAGGCCTTGTCGGCAATTGCCTGTTCGACCGTCTTGATCGACACGGGCGCATCTTCAAGGTTCAGCGTGCAGGCCTCTTCGCAAGGGGCTGGGCAGACGCGGCCGGTAAATTCCGGGAAATTGTTGGTGGAGTGGAGGTTGCGGATCGCCTCTTCCCACTTGCCGTTATAGACCAGATCGTTCCAATCGGGGATCTGGTTGTTGACCGGACAGCCGGTTGGACCATGGCAGTAAGGAATGCCACAATCCATGCAGCGCGCTGCCTGCTTTTGCACTTCTGGTTCCGACATCGGAATGGTGAATTCGCGGAAATGCCGAATACGGTCGGAGGCTGGCTGATACTTTGCCACCTGCCGGTCGATTTCCATAAAGCCTGTAACCTTGCCCATTTTCTCGTCCTGATAAACTGAAAGCCTACGACTGCACAGCCATGCCTGTGCGTGGACCCTGTCCCGAAGTGCCGGGACAGGGTGGTGGCAAATTACTCGGCGGCAACGCCCATGCGCATGCGCTCCATTTCCTCAAGCGCGCGGCGATATTCGACCGGCATGACCTTGCGGAATTTCGGGCGATAATCGGCCCAATTGTCCAATATCTGCTTGGCGCGGGTGGAGCCCGTGTAGTGCATATGGTTGGAAATCAACTGATACAGGCGCTCTTCATCGTGGCGGGTCATGTCTTCCGACACATCCACCAGACCCTTGTGCATCAAATCGCCACCGTGGTGATGCAGCTTTTCCAGCATGTCATCTTCTTCCGGCACAGGCTCCAGTTCCACCATCGCCATGTTGCAGCGCTTGGCAAAATCGCCCTTTTCATCCAGCACATAGGCCACACCGCCCGACATGCCCGCTGCAAAGTTGCGTCCGGTTTCACCCAGCACCACAACCACGCCGCCGGTCATATATTCACAGCCATGATCGCCTGCACCTTCGACAACGGCGATGGCACCAGAGTTGCGCACAGCGAAACGCTCACCTGCGACGCCACGGAAGTAGCACTCGCCGGAGATGGCACCATAGAGAACCGTGTTGCCAACGATGATCGAGTTTTCAGCGACAATGTTGGAGTTTTCCGGCGGACGCACGATGATGCGGCCACCTGAGAGACCCTTGCCTACATAGTCATTGCCATCGCCGACCAGATCAAAGGTGATGCCGCGTGCAAGGAAAGCACCGAAAGACTGACCCGCCGTGCCGTTCAGGGTCACGTGGATGGTATCATCTTTCAGACCCTTATGGCCGTAGCGCTTTGCCACTTCGCCAGACAGCATGGCACCAGCAGAACGGTCGACGTTCTTGATGTCGACGTCAAACACCACCGGCTGCTTGCTTTCCAACGCTGGCATGGACTTTTCAATCAGCTTGCGGTCGAGAATATCGTCGATCGGGTGCTGCTGGCGCTCGGTCCAATAGGTGGCTTCCTTCGGTGCATCGACCTTGTGGAAGATTTTGGTAAAGTCCAGACCCTCGGCCTTCCAATGGGCCAGCATGGCGTCCTTTTCCAAAAGGTCGGATGCGCCAATGATGTCGTTGAGCTTGGTAAAGCCCAAGGAAGCCAGAATTTCGCGCACTTCTTCAGCCACAAAGAAGAAGTAGTTTATGACGTGCTCAGGTGTTCCCTTGAAACGCTTGCGCAAGACCGGATCTTGGGTTGCAACGCCCACCGGGCAGGTGTTGAGATGGCACTTGCGCATCATGATGCAACCAGCGGCAATCAGCGGTGCAGTGGCAAAGCCGAATTCGTCAGCGCCCAAAAGAGCGCCAATGATCACATCCCGGCCCGTCTTCAAGCCGCCATCGACCTGCAAGGCAACGCGAGAACGCAAACCGTTGAGCACCAGCGTCTGCTGGGTTTCAGCCAAACCGATTTCCCAAGGCGAACCAGCGTGCTTGAGCGAGGTCAGCGGCGATGCACCCGTGCCGCCATCGAAGCCGGAGACGGTGATATGGTCGGCGCGTGCCTTGGCAACGCCTGCGGCAACCGTGCCCACGCCCACTTCCGACACCAGCTTGACCGAGACATCAGCCTCAGGGTTCACATTCTTCAAATCGTAGATCAGCTGCGCCAGATCTTCGATCGAGTAAATGTCATGGTGCGGCGGAGGTGAAATCAGGCCCACGCCCGGCGTGGAATGGCGGGTTTTGGCAACCGTGGCATCCACCTTATGGCCGGGCAGCTGCCCACCTTCGCCGGGCTTGGCACCCTGCGCCACCTTGATTTGCAGCATATCGGCATTGACCAGATATTCAGTGGTCACGCCAAAACGGCCAGAGGCAATCTGCTTGATGGCAGAGCGTTCAGGGTTGGAGGAGCCATCCAGCAGCGGCAGATAACGGTCGCTTTCTTCGCCGCCCTCACCCGTGTTGGACTTGCCGCCAATGCGGTTCATGGCAATGGCAAGCGTGGTGTGTGCTTCACGGCTGATGGAGCCAAACGACATGGCACCCGTGGAGAAACGCTTGACGATCTCGGCGGCTGGCTCGACCTCATCGATCGACACGGGCTTACGGCCCTGCTGCTCCGCAGACTTGATCTTGAACAGACCGCGGATTGTGTTCATCCGCAGCGAGCTTTCATTCACCAGCTCGGCAAATTCGCGGTAGCGTTCCTGGCTGTTGCCGCGCACCGCATGTTGCAGCGTGGCAATCGAATCCGGGCTCCAGGCGTGGTTTTCACCACGGATACGGTAGGCATATTCGCCACCAATATCGAGCGTGTTTGCCAGAATTGGATCCTTACCGAAAGCGGCATGGTGGCGGGCCACGGTTTCTTCCGCAATCTCTGCCAGACCAATGCCTTCAATGCTGGAGGCCGTGCCGAAGAAATACTTCTCGATCAGCTCGGAATTGAGGCCAACAGCATCAAAAATCTGCGCGCCGCAATAGGACTGATAGGTGGAAATGCCCATCTTGGACATGACCTTGAGAATCCCCTTACCCACTGCCTTGATATAGCGATAGACCACTTCATTGGCATCGACTTCCTTGGGGAATTCGCCATGCTTGTGCATGTCCAACAGTGTATCAAAGGCCAGATAGGGATTGATGGCTTCGGCACCAAAGCCCGCAAGACAGCAGAAGTGATGCACTTCGCGTGGCTCACCGGATTCAACCACCAGACCCACCGAGGTGCGAAGACCCTTGCGGATCAGGTGATGGTGCACCGCTGCCGTTGCCAGCAGCGCCGGAATGGCAATACGATCCGGGCCAATCTGACGGTCAGACAGGACAATGATGTTATAGCCACCACGCACGGCGGCTTCGGCCCGCTCGCACAGGCGATCCAGCATTTCAGGCATGCCTTCGGCACCGCGCTCCACGTCGTAGGTGAAGTCGAGGGTTTTGGTGTCGAAACGGTCTTCGGTATGGCCAATCGACCGGATTTTTTCCAGATCGCCATTGGTCAGGATCGGTTGGCGCACTTCCAGCCGCTTGGCGTTGGCTGCACCCTCATGGTCCAAAATGTTCGGACGCGGACCGATGAAGGACACAAGGCTCATCACCAGTTCTTCACGGATTGGGTCAATCGGCGGGTTGGTGACTTGCGCGAAATTCTGCTTGAAATAGGTGTAGAGCACCTTGGACTTCGACGACATGGCCGAAATCGGCGTATCCGTGCCCATCGAACCAATGGCTTCCTGCCCCGTGGTCGCCATCGGCGACATCAGGATGCGGGTGTCTTCCGAGGTATAGCCAAAGGCCTGCTGACGGTCGAGCAAGGACACGTCGCGGCGCAGCGCGCGCGGCTCAACCGGGTTGAGGTCTTCGAGGATCAGCTGGGTGCGATCCAGCCATGTGCGGTAAGGATGCTTGGTTGCCAGATCGCTCTTCAAATCCTCGTCGGAAATGATCGTGCCTTTTTCCATGTCAATCAGCAGCATCTTGCCGGGTTGCAAACGCCACTTCTTGACGATCTTGTCTTCCGGCACCGGCAAGGTGCCAGCCTCAGACGCCAGAATGATGCGATCATCATCTGTCACCATATAACGGGCTGGGCGCAGACCGTTACGGTCCAGCGTCGCACCAATCTGCTTGCCATCGGTGAAGGCAACAGCGGCCGGGCCATCCCATGGCTCCATCAGCGCTGCGTGATATTCGTAAAACGCCTTGCGCTCCTTGCCCATCAGCTGGTTGCCAGCCCAAGCTTCGGGGATCAGCATCATCACCGCATGGGCCATGGAATAGCCACCGCGCATCAAAAATTCGAGCGCGTTATCAAAACAGGCCGTATCAGACTGGCCTTCGTAAGAAATCGGCCAGAGCTTGGAAATGTCATCACCAAACAGCGGCGAAGAAACAGATGCCTGACGCGCCGCCATCCAGTTGACGTTGCCGCGCAGCGTGTTGATTTCGCCGTTGTGAGCGACCATGCGGTAAGGATGGGCCAGCTTCCACGATGGGAAGGTGTTGGTGGAAAAGCGCTGATGCACAAGCGCCACCGCCGATTCAAAACGTGGATCGGCCAAGTCCTTATAATAGGCACCCACCTGATAGGCGAGGAACATGCCCTTATAAACAATGGTCGAAGACGACAGCGACACCGGATAGAAGCCGGTGTCTTCGCCACCAAACTCGTCATAAATCCGGTTGGAAATCACCTTACGCAGCAAGAACAGGCGGCGCTCAAAGGCCTCCTGAGTTGCGGCATCGCGGCCAGCGCCGATGAACACCTGAATATGGCGCGGCTCGGTGGCGGCAATATCGGGGGCCTTGGACAGCGAAGAATTATCGACCGGCACATCGCGATAGCCAATCAGATGCTGGCCCTCGGTGAGACAGACATCGGTGATGACCTTCTTGAAATGGGCAATCTGCTCTTCATCCTGCGGGAAGAAGAAGTGGCCAACCGCATATTCCCCAGCCTTTGGCAGGGTAACGCCCTGAGCTGCCATTTCCTCGCGGAAGAAACGATCCGGGATCTGCACCAGAATGCCAGCACCATCGCCCATCAGCGGGTCTGCGCCCACGGCACCGCGGTGGGTGAGGTTTTCCAGAATGAACAGACCATCCTTGACGATCTGGTGCGACTTCTTGCCCTTCATATGAGCGATAAAGCCAACGCCGCAGGCGTCATGCTCATTGGCGGGGTTATAAAGGCCCTGCGCCGCTGGCAGGCCATAGCGGGTGGGAGTTCGACGGGCGTCCGCTTTCGCTTTTGCGCCATGAGCCACTGCAATCCCTTGGGATGGGGTCATTTTCGTCATCGTCTTCCCTCCAGTTGAACCGTCGCGCCCATTCTGCACGATCCGGCACACAGCTATTTGACAGTTTCCGGCATGCCGTCATGCCCCGTCCTGCACCTCATACACACCTACCTTGACGATAAGGTCGTAAGATTGACCTATCCGCTTTTCTGAAAACACTGGAAAATCGCCGCACCTGCGGCTCATTTCCTGCTGGTTTTTTGCGGCAGGCCAGAGTGCAAAAAGGAGTTTTCCGCTTCGCATTTCCGGAAATTAGGTCAATCATTATGACCTATTTCGCAATCTATATGCCAGAAAGATCGAACCTTCGCAAGGGATCGCTCCAAAAAGTTACCAGCCTGCACGAAAGAAAACGTCGGAGAATGCATTCATACGGTTCTTTTCTGTCGCAGACCGCCGCCCAATCATCATGCAAATTTCAGTTTTGCGCGCCCACCCCTTTTCACAAGAGGAACAACAAACAGAACAGATTGAACCGATCTGAAAAATGCTTAATGCTTGCCACCAACAACAATCCATTCTTATGCACGTCAGGAAGCCAGCGATGTTCTTTGCCTCGGACAATTGGGCCGGTGCCCATCCCGCCATTACGGAGCACCTTGCCCGCGAGGCGGCAGGCTATGCCAGCGCCTATGGCACCAGCGATCTCGATCAGCGCATCGAGGCGGAATTCAACACCATTTTCGAGCGCGAGGTTGCCGTGTTTTTCGTGGCCACGGGAACGGCGGCCAATTCGCTGGCGCTGGCCAGCGTATCGCGCGCAGGCGGCGTTACTTTCTGCCATTCTGACGCCCATGTAAACGCCAATGAGGGCGGAGCACCCGAATATCTCGCCAACGCCAGCCGCCTTTATCCGGTGGAAGGGCCTGATGGCAAAATGGATGTGGGCGCGCTGCACACGGCCGTTTCCAGATTTGATGTACCTTCCGTGCATCACGGCCGCCCCATGGCGATTACCATGACGCAAGCTACAGAGGCAGGCACCGTCTATAGTCTGGATGAAATATCAGCCATCAGCGCCATTGCCCAATCCAAATCCCTGCCTTTGCACATGGATGGTGCGCGTTTTGCCAATGCGCTGGTGGCGCTGGATGCCACGCCCGCCGAAATGACCTGGAAACGGGGCGTGGACATTCTCTCTTTTGGGGCAACCAAAAACGGCTGCTGGTGCGCGGAAGCGATCGTGTTTTTCAAGCCTGAGATGGCCGAGGAAATGCCCTATATCCGCAAGCGTTCGGCGCAGCTTTTTTCCAAAACCCGCTTTATCTCGGCCCAGTTGGATGCCTATTTCAAGGATGGCCTGTGGATGGATATGGCCCGCCATGCCAATGCCATGTCGGACCGTCTGCGCGCAGGCTTAAAGGGCAGCAACAAGGCGCGGCTGGCGTGGAACACAAGCGGCAATGAAGTGTTTGCCATTCTTGACAAACAGGCCGCAAAAGCCGCTCAAGACAAGGGCGCAAAATTTTATGACTGGCTGCCGCCGCGTGAAACGCCGGACATGGTGGGCAAGGATGAAACCCTGATCCGCCTCGTCACCAGCTTTGCCACGACCGTAGAAGAAGTCGATCGATTTTTGGATGTTCTGTAAAACAACAAGGGCGACCCACGGGCCGCCCTTTTCATAACCTGTCAAATTCAACGATTAGATCACCTGTGCCTCAATAGCCTTGGGGGCATTGACCGGATCGGTGGCAATGGAAATGCGGCGCGGCTTCATGGCTTCGGGAATGTTGCGCAACAGATCAATGTGCAGCAAGCCGTTTTTCAGCGATGCATTTTGCACTTCAACATGGTCTGCCAGCTGGAAGCGGCGCTCAAAGCCGCGCTTGGCAATGCCACGATAGAGAAACTCGGTCTGTTCAGACTGATCTTCTTGCGCCTTTTCGCCTTTGATGGCCAGCACATGCGCATGCACTTCAATGCTCAGCTCGCTTTCATCAAAACCGGCAACGGCCATGGTGATGCGATAGGTGGTTTCGCCAGTGCGCTCGATATTATAGGGCGGATAGCTTTGAGCAGAATCGGGTTGGCCGAGGCTGTCCAGCATGGTGAACAGGCGGTCGAAACCAACGGTGGAGCGATAGAGGGGGGAAAAATCAACGTGACGCATAAGTGTCCTCCTGATGAGCAACGATTGCGATAAACACTCGAGAAAGGCCCCGAATTTGGCGGCTATTCCCGATTTGCAGGCCCGTTTGGCACCCGCAGACTGAAGATGGGAATGGCTATTTTCCAGTTCAAGACCCAAATTGAAATTCTCGACAGTGTTTGTTCTGCGATTTCCGTTTCAACAATGCGGCAGGCGTCTTGCGGCTGAATTTTTCATGAACACATGATTGGGTTTTCGTTCAGGTGTCAGCTCCTAACCTTGAGCATATCAGAGGCAACTCTGGTAACTGAAGAATTCGTCCCTGCGTCTTCAGTGTTTTGGGCCGGATCGCCAGACAAAACCCGTCTGGCGATCCGGCTTTTTTTCTTTGACCCGCATCGCACCCAGGCTTAATAAAAATGCATTATCCGTCGTTTGCGAGGCGTCACCATGGACACAGTGCTGCATGATCTGCCGGGCAACCCCCTACCCGCCAATCACATCAGCGGCTATTTTACCGCTCACGACGGATTGAGATTGCGCTATGCCATTTTCAAAAGCGACATCAGCCCGGCCAAGGGCACCGTGGTGCTGGTGCATGGACGCACCGAATCCATCGAGAAATACTACGAGACAATCGAGGACTTGACCCGCTCGGGCCTTTGGGTGGCAACCTTTGATCTTCGTGGTCAGGGCCTGTCCGACCGAACCCATAAGGACAGAACCCGCGGCCATGTGCGCCGTTTTTCCGATTACGAGCGCGATCTGGAGCTTTTTTTGGAAAAAATCGTGCTGCCGGATGCCCGTGTGCCGCTGTACATGATTGCCCATTCCACCGGCGGGCTGATTGCGCTTTCCGCAGCCCCGCGCCTGTCGGGCCGCATTGCCCGGCTGGTGCTCTCGGCTCCCTTCGTGGGTCTGCATGGTGAGGCGATGTCGGCGGGCAAGATCTTCACATTAGCACGACTGCTGTGTTGGGCAGGCCTTGGCAATACCCGCATGTCATCGTCGAGCAAGCCGCCAAACTTTGCCACCAATGTGCTGACCTCTGATAAAATCCGCTTTGATCGCAACACGGACGTCAACGCACAAATTCCAGAGCTGGCGCTGGGAGGCCCAACGGCCCGCTGGCTCTATGAATGCAGCAAAGCCATCAAGCGGGTGAATGATCCGGCACATCTGACCCAGATCACCATCCCCACCCTGCTGCTGGCCCCGATGCTGGATGGCATCGTGCCCTTCAGTGCCCAGGAACATCTGGCCCGCCATTTTCGTGCCGGCCAATTGCTCTCTGTGCCCGGCGCGCGCCATGAGCTGTTGCAGGAAGATGACCGTTATCGCCTCCAGGCGCTGGCGGCCATCCATGCCTTCATCCCCGGCAGTGACGCAACGGAGCAATGGACGGCAACAGGGCTGGAGCCGGATGACACGGCTGCCGATTACGCCTGAAGAATTGCCATAGCCTGATCATAAACCGCTTTTGAGCTGGCAGCGATGATCTTGCCCGCAGCTTCGGGACGCGCACCATCCCAGGTGGTGATCACGCCGCCCGCCTGCTCGATGATGGGAATAAGCGCTCCGACATCATAGGGTTTCAAGCCGGTTTCAATCACCAGATCGACAAAACCCGCCGCCAACAGCGCATAGGCGTAGCAATCCACCCCATAGCGCGTCAGCCGCACGTTGGCGCGCACCGCATCAAAGCGCGCCCGCTCATCAACCTGGAAAATATCCGGCGATGTGGTGTAGAGAATGGCGTCCGACAGATCAGAACAGGCTCGCGTTCGCAATTGCCGCTCCCCATCGGGGCCACGATACCAGGATTTTTCGCCATCAGCAAAATAGCGCTCGCCCGTGAAGGGTTGATCCATCATGCCCATCACCGCCCGGCCCTTTTCCTGAAAACCGATCAACGTGCCCCAGGTGGGCAGGCCCGAAATAAACGCCCGCGTGCCATCAATCGGATCAATCACCCACACACTGTCGCGGCCAAGGCCGACATTGCCATGCTCTTCGCCCAGAATACCATGGTCGGGAAACTCGGCCTCGATCAAGCTGCGAATCACGGTTTCTGCGGCTTTATCGCCCTCTGTCACCGGATCATAGCCACCCGCTTCCTTATTGACCACATCCAGACTCGAGCGAAACCGCGGCAAGGTCTCCACTTTGGCAGCCTCGGCAAGGCGATCAAAAAAAGTCTTATCCGGACGCATGGTTCCTCCCATTCAGATGCAGGTCTTATCTGTTAGCTGCGTAATCCCTTACTGCATAATTCCTCAAATCGGAATCGGTTTAAGGCGAAAATGATGCAGCAGATTAAAAGCGGAATGACGCAGAGCGAAAGCCCGCAAATTTTGCCGATGCGCAAGATCGCGCATGTGCGTGATTTTCAAGCCCGCCATGCCCATCTAAAAATCAATAGCCTGTTTTTTAATCACGCATAAAAATATATCAAAATCTCTTGACATTTGTGCAACGCAATATAAAGTGGTTTTCACAGTCTTCGGACTGTAAATACCCTCCTTGGGTGTTTCCTCCCTAGATTTGAGCCGCGCTTCGTGCGCGGTTTTTTTTGAGCGGGCCTTTTGTTAGGCGAAGCTACAACGCCGTGCGTTTTATAAAACACACAAAGGACGCTATAACATTATGCAGGTAGAGCCTATTCGGCGGCAAGCGCATCATCATTGGTGATGCTGCCCCACATTCCCGCCATTTGCACAACGAAGCGCGAAAGCACACTGGCCAGCAAGGCAAAATCGGCGCGCTTTTCCAGGGTTTGCTCATCCACATAGATGGCCCGGTTGATCTCGATCTGCAATGCATGCAACCCGCGCGCCGGACGACCATAATGTTCGGTAATGAAGCCCCCGGCATAGGGCTTGTTGCGCACAGCCGTAAAGCCATAATCGCCCAGAATTTGCAGGGCGGCATGGGTGAGATCGGCGGAAGCGCTGGTGCCATAGCGATCACCGATAATAAAATCCGGACGCAGAGCATTGGCCCCCACACGCACGGAGCCGGGCATGGAGTGGCAATCGATCAAAACCGCAGAGCCGAACATGGTGTGGGTTTTGGCAATCATCCGCCGCAGGCAGGCGTGATATGGTTTATAAATGGTTTCAATCCGGGCAAGCCCATCCTCCACCGCCAGACGCCCCTGATAGATCTCCATATTTTCGGCCACAATGCGTGGAATAGTGCCAAGCCCACCGGCCACCCGCACGGAATGGCTGTTGACGTAAGACGGCAAAGGCCCAGAAAACATGCGCGGGTCAAGCTCATAGGGCTCGCGGTTCACATCAACATAGGCGCGGGGGAAATTGGCAACCAGAAGCGGCGCACCATGGGAAGGAGCACTGGAAAACAACTCATCAACGAAATAATCTTCAGAGCGGCGAATGGAAAAAGCATCCAGCTTCGAGCGCTCCAAAAATTCTTGCGAATAGGCTCTGCCGCTATGGGGAGAATTGTAAACGAAAGGAATTGTCTGTTCAACGGGATCAATCACCTCAAACAGCTCGCACATGGCTGACAACGGCTGCATCGACCCTCTTCTTTACCAAATCAGCAAATCATTATGAAACATGTTGCCAGTTGGCAGCAATGAAGTCCATACTAAGAGTACATCACGAGAGGCTTTCCTTCCCTTCACCAGTTATTTACGGGATGGGGAATATTGAGGAGAGCTAGAACACCATCATCAGTCGAGTAACGGTCCAGAAATGACTCAAAAAATTCTTCTCGCCGAAGACGATAACGATATGCGCCGCTTCCTGGTAAAAGCTCTGGAAAAGGCTGGCTATAAAGTCGCTTCTTTTGATAACGGTGCCAGCGCCTATGACAGATTGCGCGAAGAACCCTTTTCGTTGCTGCTGACAGATATCGTGATGCCCGAAATGGACGGCATTGAGCTTGCCCGCCGCGCAACCGAACTGGATCCAGACCTCAAGGTCATGTTTATCACCGGCTTTGCCGCCGTTGCCCTCAATGCTGATTCCAAGGCCCCCAAGGATGCCAAGGTTCTATCCAAGCCGTTCCACCTGCGCGATCTCGTGGACGAAGTGAATAAACTGCTTGCAGCATAAGGGGTTGGCAAAATATTGCCAAAGATCTTCAAAGCACACTTGACGGAGCGGAAGGTTTTATGGTCTATCCGCCGTCATCGGATGGGCGTATAGCTCAGCGGGAGAGCACTACGTTGACATCGTAGGGGTCACAAGTTCGATCCTTGTTACGCCCACCATTCGAATTCATAAAAAAGGTCTCACGAGAAATCGCGAGACCTTTTTTGTTTTCATTCAGATCGCAGGCTTACAATCCACTTTCAATGGAGCCGTGTTAAAACGGATTGAATATGGATTTCCTAAAGCCGATCAACAGCGTCCTTGACGGTGTCCTTGGCTTTGCCGACATTCTTCTGGATCTTGCCTTTAGCTTCCTGGCCAGCACCTTCAGCGCGCAAACGATCATTGTCTGTGGCCTTACCGGCGGCCTGCTTGGCCTTGCCAGCAATCTCATTTCCGGTGCCTTTGATTTTATCAGCCATGCTACCCATCATCTTGCCTCCGTTGTGCCTGCACCATTGCAGGCGGTTCGAGATAAAAACGAATGGTGAGGGGAAAAGTTCCGACTATTATGTAAGAAACCGCTAAACCGAAATATCGTCGCATAGCGCGGTGGTCATGCAGAAATTTCTCGCACCAATGCTCACCCTGCGTTACAGCGCCATGCGCCAAATATGGCGCACAAAGGACGCTGTAGCACTTTTAAGCTGCTGCATAATTCCTTAAATCGATTCCGATTTAAGGAATTATGCAGTAGAGCAGACAGCGAGAGACCATTTCATGTGCCTGAAACCAGAAGGATCGACCATGACTGATAAAATCGTCCCCGTGATCATGGCTGGCGGAAAAGGCACCCGGCTATGGCCTTTGTCACGCGCAACCGCTGCCAAACAATTTTTGAAAATGATTGGTGACGAAACACTTTTCCAGTCGACCTTAAATCGGGTTCGCGATGATAGTATCTATGAAGCGCCAATTGTTGTGACCAATGAGGAATTTCGGTTTTTGGTGGCCGAGCAGGCCCGAGAGCAGGAGGTCGCGCTTTCAAGCATCATTCTCGAACCCATGGCCCGCAACACAGCCGCTGCGGTGGCCGTTGCCGCGCGTGCCGTGGCGGATCGCTTCGGTGACGATGCTCTGCTTTTGCTTTTGCCCTCCGATCACGCAATCATCGTGAACGACATCTATGTTCAGGCTATTGCCAATGCAGCCAAGGCTGCAAGGACGGGCAAGCTGGTCACATTTGGCATTCATCCAACAGAGCCAGCCACGGGTTATGGCTATATCGAGCTGGGCGAGGAACTGGAAAAGGGCGTTCACACGGTGCAGCGCTTTATTGAAAAGCCGGATGAAGCCAAGGCAAAGACATTGCTTGAGGCTGGAAATTTCTACTGGAATTCCGGCATGTTCCTGTTTTCAGCGAGCAGCATTATCTCGGAACTTGAGACTTTCGCGCCAGACGTGATCGCGGCAGCCACGCAAGCGGTTGCAAAATCCAAGAAAGACATTGATTTCATTCGCCTTGACGCACAAGCCTTTGCCGAGGCCCCGTCGATTTCGATTGACTATGCCGTGATGGAGAAGACCAGAAAGGCAGCCGTTGTGCCGGCCGCTATTGAATGGTCTGACATGGGCAGCTGGGATGCGGTTTGGAAAACCGGTGATGCAGATGCTGACGGCAATGTGGTGCAAGGCAATGTCACTGTTCATAACACCAAAAATTCGCTGGTGATCTCGCGTCACAGCCACATGGCCGTACAAGGCATGGATGGCGTGGCCGTTGTTGCCAGTGAAGATGCCGTCTTTGTCGGTCGGCTGGATAACGCCCAGGAAGTTGGCAATCTCGTGAAAATTCTGGCAGCCGACAAGGCAACGACCAACCTCACAGAAAGCCACCCCACATCGCTTCGTCCATGGGGCGGCTATACATCGATCCTGAATGGCGATCGTTTTCAGGTCAAACGTCTGTTCGTGCATCCCGGCAAGAAACTGTCCTTGCAAAAGCACCACCACCGCGCCGAACACTGGATTTGCGTCAAAGGGGCTGCCGAAGTCACCATTGACGATACGGTGACGGTCTTGCACGAAAATCAGTCGATTTACATTCCGCAAGGCTCCGTGCATCGCCTGGGCAATCCGGGCAAGATCATGCTGGAGATGATTGAGGTTCAGACAGGTTCTTACCTTGGTGAGGACGATATTATCCGTCTGGTGGACGAATTCGGCAGAAGCTGATTTTGCCAACACGCTGACGACAGGAGAAGCCGCCGCCCTCCGGCGGTTTTTTCATGTCTGCGATGACCGAATGATATTCATCAACTTCGCCTTGCTTTCTGAGCGTGCATTGCACAAGATCAATCCCAAAACGGGCAATGACAGATCCGGCACACCGGACAAGGGGTTTCATGGCAATCAAGGCAAGCATTTATCATCTCACCCATTATAAATACGACAACCCGGTGCGACTGGGGCCGCAGGTTATTCGGCTCAAGCCCGCCGCCCATTCGCGCACCAAGGTTCTCAGCCATTCCCTGAAAGTCACGCCTGAAAACCATTTTGTGAACCTGCAACAGGACCCTTACGGCAATTATCTGGCCCGGTTCGTGTTTCCCGATCTGGTGACCGAGTTCAAGATCGAGGTTGATCTCATCGCCGATATGACGGTCTACAACCCGTTTGACTTCTTCACCGAAGAAGAAGCCGTCACATGGCCGTTTTCCTATCCTGAAGATATTCGCGACGATCTGGCGATTTATATGAAGCCTGAGCCGGACAGCCCGGCCTTGAGCGCGTTTATGGACAGCCTCGACAAAACACCGGGCCAAGGCACGGTGGATATGATTGTCGGCATCAATGCGAAGCTGCAACAGCAGATCGGCTATGTCATTCGCATGGAACCCGGCGTGCAAACCCCAGAGGAAACACTGACCTCCGCCAAAGGCTCCTGCCGTGATACCAGCTGGCTTCTGGTGCAGGTTTTGCGCCGTCTGGGCATCGCCGCGCGCTTTGTGTCGGGCTATCTCATCCAGCTCAAGCCCGATTTGCAGGCGCTGGATGGCCCTTCCGGCACCGATGTCGATTTCACCGATCTGCACGCCTGGGCCGAAGCCTACATCCCCGGTGCAGGATGGATTGGCCTTGACCCCACCTCCGGGTTAATGACGGGTGAAAGCCATATTCCGCTGGCCGCAGCCCCGCATTATAAAAATGCAGCGCCGATTTCCGGTGGCTATTTTGGTGAAGCCAACACCGAATTCGACTTTGCCATGGAGGTAAAACGGGTCTCTGAGCATCCGCGCATCACCAAGCCTTTCTCTGATGAAAGCTGGGACGCCCTCAATGCGCTTGGCCTGAAGGTGGACGAGGAATTGGCGGCCCATGACGTGCGCCTGACCATGGGCGGTGAGCCGACGTTTGTGTCGATTGATGATTTCCAATCAGCGGAATGGAACACCGACGCCGTTGGCCCCACCAAGCGCGATAAAGCCGATCAGTTGATCCGCCGGTTGCGCGAAAAATTCGCCCCCGGTGGCTTTCTGCATTACGGTCAGGGCAAGTGGTATCCCGGCGAAAGCCTGCCGCGCTGGACGTTTTCGCTCTATTGGCGAAAAGACGGCAAGCCAATCTGGCATAATCCAGAGCTGATTGCGGCTGAGAGCAAGGACACCAAGGTGACCGCTGAGCAGGCGCAAGCGCTGCTGGCTGGCATCGCCAAAGAGCTGGAGATTGAGCCGGATATGCTGATCCCGGCCTATGAAGACCCGGCAGAATGGATCATCAAGGAAGGCAGCCTGCCGGAAAATGTCGATCCCTCCAATTCCAAGCTCGACAGCCCGGAAGAGCGCGCCCGGATTGCCAAAGTGTTTGAGCGCGGCCTGACCACCCCAACCGGCTATATCCTGCCCGTGCAGGCATGGAATGCGCGCGCAGGCGGCAAGCGTTGGGTGAGCGAACGCTGGCGCACGCGGCGCGGCAAGATTTTCCTCATTCCCGGCGACAGTCCCATTGGCTTTCGCATGCCGCTGGGCACGCTGCCTTATGTGCCGCCGTCGCAATATCCCTATATCCACATGGCAGACCCATCGCTGCCACGAGCACCTTTGCCAGATTATGGTGGCGAGAGCGACAAGCTGGGACGTGCTTTGTCTGAGGCGTCTCGCAAAGCGCCTGAAACACAGCAAGACCGCAATGAACAGACCATTGCCGGTTCCAAAGAAGATATTCGCGGGGCCGTTCGCACCGCCATGAGTGTCGAGCCACGCGATGGTCGGCTCTGCGTGTTCATGCCGCCTGTCGAGAAGATCGAAGACTATCTGGAACTGGTCGCGGCCGCTGAGACGGCAGCAAGAGAACTGGGCCTGCCCGTTCATATCGAGGGTTACGCACCCCCACAGGATGAGCGCATCAATGTCATCCGCGTTGCCCCCGATCCGGGCGTGATCGAGGTCAATATTCATCCGGCCGACAATTGGCAGGATTGTGTCAACACCACCAACATCATCTATGAAGAGGCCCGCCAGACCCGCTTGGGGGCCGATAAATTCATGATTGACGGTCGCCACACCGGCACCGGCGGCGGCAACCATGTGGTGGTGGGCGGTGCCAACCCCAATGACAGCCCGTTTTTGCGCCGCCCGGATCTGCTGAAAAGTCTGGTGCTGCATTGGCAGCGCCACCCTGCCCTGTCCTATCTGTTTTCCGGCATGTTCATTGGCCCGACCAGTCAGGCACCGCGCATTGATGAGGCCCGCCACGACAGTCTTTACGAGCTGGAAATTGCCATTGCCCAAATTCCCATGCCCGGTAATGGCACGCTGCCTCCATTGCCGTGGCTGGTGGATCGGCTTTTCCGCAATCTGCTCACTGATGTCACCGGCAACACCCACCGCTCGGAAATCTGCATCGACAAGCTGTTTTCGCCAGACGGTCCCACGGGTCGCCTTGGTCTGGTGGAATTTCGTGGCTTTGAAATGCCGCCCAATGCGCGCATGTCACTGGCCCAGCAATTGCTGATCCGGGCGATCATTGCCCGGTTCTGGAAAAATCCCGTGGGTGGCAATTTTGTGCGCTGGGGAACCGCGCTGCATGATCGCTTCATGCTGCCACATTATATCTGGCAGGATTTTCTCGAGGTGCTGGCTGATCTACGTGACCATGGTTTCGATTTGAAGCCGGAATGGTTTGCAGCCCAGCTGGAGTTTCGCTTTCCTTTCGTGGGCGAGGTCGAATATGCGCAATCAAAACTGGAGCTTCGTCAGGCGCTGGAGCCCTGGCATGTGATGGGTGAAGAAGGTGCCGTTGGCGGCACCGTGCGTTATGTGGACTCATCCGTTGAGCGTTTGCAGATCAAGCTTGAAACCGCAAACCCGGATCGTTTTGCAGTGGCATGCAATGGTCGTCGCATTCCGTTGAGCAAATCGGGCGTCAATGGCGTGGCGGTGGGCGGTGTGCGCTATAAAGCGTGGCAACCGGCATCCGGTTTGCATCCTATGCTTCCTGTAAACACACCGCTAACTTTCGACATATATGATATATGGACAGGGCGGTCTGTGGGCGGTTGTGTCTATCATGTGGCGCATCCGGGTGGTCGTAATTATGATACTTTCCCTGTGAATGGAAATGAAGCGGAGGCCAGACGGCTTGCACGTTTCGAGCCTTGGGGGCATACCACCGGATCTTATCCCCTTTGGCCAGAGACGGTTTCGCCAGAATTTCCGCACACATTGGACTTGCGGCGACCTCAAGGTATTTAAATGAGCAAGACACCCGCGATGGAGGTTAACGAGCGCCATCAGGACGCATCAGCCGCATCAGCCACAGTTGAAGCTTTGGCCGATGACTATCGGACCTTGCCCGGCGTTTCTGACGAAATGCTGGACAAGCACGGCAACATCCGGCCCGTGTGGCAAAATTTCGTCAACGCCATTCAGGCCATGGGCCCAGATGAGCTGCACGAGCGTTTCGCCCGCGCGGACCGTTACTTGCGCGATGCCGGGGTGTTTTATCGCGCCTATGGTTCGGCGGCCAGCAACACGGACCGGGCTTGGCCCTTCTCCCACATTCCGGTGCTGATTGCTGACGACGAATGGCAGGTGCTGACCAAAGGGCTGGTGCAGCGCGCCGAACTGCTGGAAAAAGTGGTTGCGGATATCTACAGCGAAAACCGTCTGGTGCAGGAGGGCTTCATCCCCCCTGCGCTGATTGCCGCCAACAGTGAATTTTTACGCCCGCTGGTCGGCGTCAAACCGGCTGGCGGCCATTATCTGCATTTCTGCTCGTTTGAAATCGGTCGTGGCCCGGATGGCAATTGGTGGGTGTTGGCAGACCGCACCCAGGCCCCTTCAGGCGCTGGTTTTGCGCTGGAAAACCGTGTGGCCACCACCCGCGCCTTTTCTGATCTTTATGCAGAAACCCACGTGCATCGGCTGGCATCGTTTTTCGGTGCCTTCCGCGATGCTTTGCAAGGGCACAAGCAAAGCCCGGAAGACCGCATTGCCGTGCTCTCGCCCGGCCCGGCCAATGAGACCTATTTTGAACACGCCTATATTGCCCGTTATCTCGGCATCATGTTGCTGGAGGGCGAAGACCTCACCGTGGTCAATGGCAAGGTCATGGTGCGCACGGTCGCAGGTCTCAAGCCGATTGGCGTGTTGTGGCGGCGCCTCGATGCCGCCTTTGCCGATCCGCTGGAGCTGAACCAGAACAGCCATATTGGTACGCCCGGCATGGTGCAGGCCCTGCGTGAAGGCTCTGTCAGCTTTGTCAATGCACTCGGCACCGGCATTTTGGAAACCCGGGCGTTGATGGCCTTTTTGCCAACCCTGTGTCGCCATCTTCTGGGTGAAGATCTGGCCATGCCGTCGATTGCCACATGGTGGTGCGGGCAAAAATCGGAACGCGATCATGTGGCCAGCAACATCGAGAAAATGGTGATTGGCCCGGCCTATTCGCGCCAGCCGTTTTTTGAAGACAATCATCAATCGGTGCTGGGCTCGACCTTGCGCTCCACCGCACAGCAATCCATTGCCTCTTGGCTTGCCAGCGATGGCGCGCAACTGGTGGGGCAAGAAGCTGTCACCCTGTCCACCACGCCGGTCATGGTAGATGGCAAGCTGCAACCACGGCCCATGAGCTTGCGCGTGTTTGCGGCCCGCACCAAGAATGGCTGGCAAATCATGCCCGGCGGCTTTGGCCGCATTGGCTCTGGCAAGGATGTGGCCGCCATTGCCATGCAATCGGGTGGTTCCGCTGCCGATGTCTGGATTGTCTCTGACAAGCCGGTGGAGCGCACCACGCTTTTACCGGATGCAGAGGAATTTACCCGCAATTTGCCGGGCAGCCTGCCCAGCCGCGCCGCCGACAATCTGTTTTGGCTCGGGCGCTATATTGAAAGGGCCGAAGGCGCATTGCGGATTTTGCGGGCATGGAACTCGCGCTTTGCCGAAACCGCCGATGCCGAACAACCGCTTTTGGCCTATGTGAGCGACTATCTGAAGGCGCTGGACATTGACACCATGGAGGGCGTGCCGGAAACGCTCTTAGCCAGCATCAACAGCGCCGTCTATTCGGCCAGCAATATCCGCGACCGCTTTTCGCCCGATGGCTGGTTGGCGCTGAATGATCTGTCGAAAACCGCCCGCCGCTTTGGCCTCAATGTCAAGCCGGGGGATGATGCCACCCATGCCATGACCATTTTGCTGCGCAAACTGGCAGGCTTTGCCGGTCTTGTGCATGAAAACATGTATCGCTTCACTGGCTGGCGCTTCCTCACCATTGGCCGCATGCTGGAGCGCGCCTTGCACATGACCCGCCTGCTGGGCCATCTGACCAGCGAGGACGCCCCCGACGGTGCACTGGATATGCTGTTGGAAATTGGCGATAACGTCATGACCCATCGCCGCCGCTATAACGTGAATACAGCCCATCTGACCGTGACCGACCTTCTGGCGCTGGACCCGCTCAACCCGCGCTCCATTCTCTTTCAGCTCAACGAAATTCTCAGTGAAGTGGTTGAATTGCCGAACGCCAAGACCAACGGGCAAATGTCGCATTTTTGCCGCGAGACCGTGCGGCTTCAGTCGCGGGTTGTGGTGATGACGCCGGACATGCTGACGCAAGAGGTTTACCACAGCCTTGAGCGCGAACTGGAATTGCTGTCGGACCTTTTGGCGCAAACCTATCTGGGATAGCAGATGCTTTATGATTTAACCCTGCATATGGGCTATATTTATGATGTTGCCGCCGCCGGTGGTCGCCATATCTTACGGATCATGCCGCTGTCCCTGCCCAACCGGCAGAGATTGGTGGCGGGGTCGGTTGTCATCGATCCGCAGCCAGAAGAACGCACCAGCTATACGGATTTTTTCGAACATCCCGCCATTACCTTTGCCTATCGCTCGCCGCATGAAAAGCTGGATATTCGCATGCAGGCGCGCATCCATGTGGAAGCGCCGCCGATGACCGCCGATTTGTCACCGCTTTTGCAAAGCCTTGGCGACGAACTTGCCGCGTATTGGTCACTGGAGCCAAACTCGCCGCACCATTACCTGGGAAAAAGCCCGCGCCTGCTGGACAGCTCGGACATTGCCGCCTATGCCCGTGAACATCTACACCCCAGCATGACCGTGCATCAGATTGCCAAAGCGCTCTGCGCCCGCCTTCACAAAGACTTCAAATATGATGCCAAGGCAACCACGGTTGACACTTCGCCCAATGAAGCCTTTGCGCTCAAAAAAGGCGTCTGTCAGGATTTTTCCCATATCATGATTGTCGCCTTGCGCAGTCTTGGCATTCCGGCAGGCTATGTCAGCGGCTTTTTGCGCACCATTCCACCGCCAGGAAAAGAGCGGCTGGCAGGCGCGGATGCCATGCATGCATGGGTGCGCGTCTGGTGCGGCAAAGCCATGGGCTGGATCGAGCTTGACCCGACCAACAATATCCCGGCGGGCAGCGACCATGTGGTGGTCGGCTATGGCCGCGATTATTCGGATGTTGCCCCGGTCATTGGCGTGTTGAAAGGTTACGGCAACCACTCAACCGTGCAGGCCGTGGATCTTATTCCGCTGCCGGGCACATAAACCGGCAGGGCTGCCGCGACATTTGTATTATCGTGAGATTAGATAAAATTTAAGCAGTTTCATTAGGTTGAAATCAACCGACGACAGTTAATCGTGATACCATGAGAGTTATCAGGAAAAGCCGGTTTTCTCTGACAACCGAAAATAAAGATACGCGACGATCGGGGTTGGATATCATGGCCATGTCGACATTTCGAAGCCGCCTCTTTTCGCTTTTGCGCGAAACATCGGGCAATTTCGGCATGATGACGGCGCTGTTGCTGCCGGTCAGTGTCGGGGTTGTTGGCCTCGGCCTTGATGCGACCAATATGATACAAAACAAGCGCGCCATGCAAAATGCCGTGGATGCCGCAGCCCTTGCCACCGCCACCGCCATGACCAACAACATGAGCAAGGATGCGGCTGACGCGATGGCGAAAAGCTATGTCCAGTCGCAACTGGCCAATTCCTTGAGCGATGCCACCACTGAGGCGGCAAACCTGACCGCCAGCACCAATATTTCGACCACAGACACGGGCAATGGCACCATTTATGACGTGGGCTTGACCAGCTCCTATACCATGCAAACCAACGCGCTTTCCCAGGCCTTTGGCTGGAAAACCGTGACGATTTCGGCCTATGGCAAGGCCGAGGCATCCACGGTTACCAGCTCGACAGGGCCAGAGGGGAACCCATTGTCGATGTATCTCGCGCTGGACCGCTCAGGCTCCATGAATGATGCAACGGACACCACCTATTCAACCACCTGCACAGATACCTACTGGACCTGGTTCGGTCCCGTTACAAACACCTATGCCTGCACGCAATATTATACAAAAATTCAATCGCTGAAATTGGCCGTACAAAGCCTTGCTGCCAAGCTGAACGCCAACGATCCAACCAACTCCTATGTGCGTATGGGCGCAGATTCCTACAACAGCGCGGCCGACGCGCAGCAAGCCATGGGATGGGGAACCGCGAAAGTGGTTTCCTATGTCAACGCCTTGCAGGCATCCGGTGGCACCGACGCAACGGGGGCATTGGCCGCGGCATATAGTGCCTTGAAAGCCTCGAACAAAACGGAGGCCAAAGCCCATAAGACCAGCGATTTCAAGCGATATGTCGTGTTTTTGACCGATGGTGAAATGACCGGAAACAGCAACACCTGGAATGCCACGATTGATTCGAATGTGCGCAACATGTGCAATCAGATCAAAGCAGATAAAATCGAGATTTTCACCGTGGCCTTCAATGCGCCCCCCAACGGTAAATCGCTGCTGAATTTTTGCGCCACCGATAGCAATCATTATTTTGAAGCGACCAACACCGCCAGCCTGGTCGCGGCTTTCACATCGATTGGCAAAACAACCACGAAGCCAACCACAACACGCCTGACAAATTAACACCCATCCAATTCAGGCCTGTTTTGGGCCAGACAACCGCGGATTAAAACCGTCCTCTCACTGATGCCATCTGGATTTCAAGACGCATCTCCTTGCGCCAAAATCTTCTCAACCAACAGTAATAGTTCATCTTTCGAAAATAGCCTGTTGCCACAACTCATCAAGGATGCATAAACTGCACTTCCTGGTGGTTTGCGCTGCACACTGTCCGGTCCTTGCGCCCTGCCCATTCATTCTCACCATGTGGCGAACGTTATGATCAAAAATCTTCCCAAGGCTGACCTCCCGCTTCCAGCACCGCGTGTTTCCAATCCTGAAACACTGGCCGCAGAGATTATCGAACGGCTCACCTATGGTATTGGCAAGGACGCCAAGGTTGCCCAGCCTCACGACTGGCTGACCGCCACAATTTTAGTGGTGCGTGACCGCATCATTGACCGCTGGATGGAATCCACCCGCGAGACCTATGCCACCAACGCCAAGCGGGTCTATTATCTATCGCTGGAATTTCTGATTGGCCGCCTGATGCGCGATGCCATGAGCAACCTCGGCCTGATGGACGAAATCCGCGAAGCGCTCGGCTCGCTGGGTGTTGATATGGCCGTCATCGCTGGCCTTGAGCCTGATGCCGCCCTTGGCAATGGTGGCCTTGGCCGCCTCGCCGCCTGCTTCATGGAAAGCATGGCAACGGTGAATATTCCGGCCTATGGTTATGGTATTCGCTATGTGCATGGTCTTTTCCGCCAGCAGATGGCCGATGGCTGGCAGGTCGAACTGCCCGAAACATGGCTGGCCCACGGCAATCCGTGGGAGTTTGAGCGCCGCGAAAGCGCCTATGAAATCGGCTTTGGCGGTGGCGTGGAAACCATTAACACCGGCACGGACGACATCCGCCATGTGTGGAAGCCCAGCGAGCGCGTGATTGCCATGGCGTTTGATACCCCCATCGTCGGCTGGCGCGGCGCGCGCATCAACACGCTGCGTCTGTGGTCGGCCCAGCCGATTGATCCGATCCTGCTCGACGCGTTCAACGCTGGCGACCACATTGGCGCGCTGCGCGAAAGCAATCGGGCTGAAAGCCTGACCCGCGTTCTCTATCCCGCTGATGCCACGCCGGCCGGGCAGGAATTGCGTCTGCGGCAGGAATATTTCTTCTGCTCGGCATCCCTGCAAGACATTGTGCGCCGCCATCTGCAACAGGGCAATGCACTGACCGATCTGCCGCAAAAGGTCGCTATTCAGCTCAACGATACCCACCCTGCGGTGTCGGTTGCCGAATTGATGCGCCAGCTTTGCGATATTCACGGTCTGGATTTTGACACGGCTTGGGAGATCACCAAGGGTACATTCTCCTATACCAACCATACGTTGCTGCCGGAAGCTCTGGAAAGCTGGCCGGTACCGCTGTTTGAGCGGCTTTTGCCCCGCCATATGCAGCTGGTCTATGCGATCAATGCCAAATGTCTGGTAGAAGCGCGCAAGGAGAAAAATTTCAATGATCAGGAAATCTCCAGCATTTCGCTGATTGATGAAAATGGCGACCGGCGTGTGCGCATGGGCAATCTGGCCTTCATGGGCTCCCATTCCATCAATGGCGTGTCTGCGCTGCACACCGAGCTGATGAAGGAAACGGTGTTTGCCAATCTGCACAAGCTCTATCCCGACCGGATCAACAACAAGACCAATGGCATTACCCCGCGCCGCTGGCTGATGCAGTGCAATCCCGGCCTCACCTCGCTGATCCGTGAAGCGATTGGCGATGACTTTCTGGATGATGCCGAAAAGCTGACGGCCCTTGATGCCTTTGCCCACGACAGCGCGTTTCAGGAAAAGTTCGCTAGCATCAAACGGGCCAACAAACAGCAATTGTCCAATCTGGTGGCCAGCCGCATGGGCATTCGGCTTGATCCATCGGCGATGTTCGACATTCAGATCAAGCGTATTCATGAATATAAGCGTCAGCTTCTCAACATCATTGAGACTGTGGCGCTTTACGATCAGATTCGCTCCCATCCCGAGCGCGACTGGGTGCCGCGGGTCAAGCTGTTCGCAGGCAAGGCAGCGCCGAGCTATCACAATGCGAAATTGATCATCAAACTGGCCAATGATGTGGCCCGCGTGATCAATAACGACCCATCGGTGCGCGGCTTGCTCAAAGTGGTGTTCGTGCCCAATTACAATGTCTCGCTGGCCGAGGTCATGGTGCCTGCCGCCGACCTGTCCGAGCAGATCTCGACCGCGGGCATGGAAGCGTCTGGCACCGGCAATATGAAATTTGCCCTCAACGGCGCGTTGACCATCGGCACGCTGGACGGGGCCAATGTCGAAATGCGCGACCATGTTGGCGCTGACAACATCTTCATCTTTGGCATGACCGCCGAAGAGGTGGGCAAGGTGCGCAGCGATGGCCACAATCCCCGCGCCATTATCGAGCATTCGCGCGAACTGTCGCAGGCGCTATCTGCCATTGCCTCCGGGGTCTTTTCGCCGGATGATCGCGGTCGTTTCCAGGAGCTGGTGGATGGGCTTTATTCCCACGACTGGTTCATGGTTGCCGCCGACTTCGATGCCTATGCCAGCGCGCAACGCACCGTGGATGAGGTCTGGCTGGACCGCAGCACATGGAACGCCAAAACCATCTACAACACCGCTCGCATGGGCTGGTTCTCTTCTGATCGGACAATCAAGCAATATACGGCCGACATCTGGAGAGCCTGATGAAGAAACCAAGCAAGCAGGCCGAAAAATCAACGGAGCCTATGGCTCCAGCCCCTGCTGTTGTTGATGCCATTCTATCGGGCCAGCACACCGATCCTTTTGCCGTGCTGGGCGTGCATAACAGCAAAGACGGCTTTGTTGCCCGCTGTTTCATTCCCGGTGCCGAAACCATCACGGCCATGGCGCTGGACGGCACTATGCTGGGGGATTTGAACTGCCTCCATCCGGATGGCTTTTTTGCGGGCATCGTTGCTGTCAAAGCCATTCAGCCATTGCGCTACCGCGCCACGCGCGGCGATGTGGAATGGTCGGTCACCGACCCCTATAGCTTTGGCCCGGTGCTGGGGCCGATGGATGATTATTTTGTGCGCGAAGGCTCGCACCTGCGCCTGTTTGACAAGATGGGTGCCCACCCCCTCCACCATCAGGGGGCGGATGGCTTTCATTTTGCGGTCTGGGCACCCAATGCCAAGCGGGTGTCTGTGGTGGGCGATTTCAACGAATGGGATGGCCGCCGCCATGTGATGCGGCTGCGGCGCGACACCGGCATCTGGGAGATTTTTGCGCCCGATATACGGGCAGGCAGCGCCTATAAATTCGAAATCCTCGGCATTTATGGCGATGTTTTACCCCTCAAAGCCGATCCCTTTGCCAGGCGCAGCGAATTGCGCCCGCAAACGGCCTCGATCACCACCGGCGAACTTGAGCAGGACTGGGATGACGCAGACCATATCAAGCATTGGGCAAGCGTGGACAAGCGCCGCCAGCCGATGTCGATCTATGAGGTCCATGCCGGGTCATGGCAATTGCGCGACGATGGCTCGTTTCTCACCTGGGATGAAATGGCCGAACGGCTGATCCCCTATTGCGTTGATATGGGCTTTACACATATCGAGTTTCTGCCCATCAGCGAGCACCCTTATGATCCGTCATGGGGCTATCAGACCACCGGGCTTTATGCTCCCACCGCACGCTTTGGCGAGCCGGAAGGTTTTGCCCGTTTCGTCAACGGCTGCCACAAGGTGGGCATTGGCGTGTTGCTGGATTGGGTTCCCGCCCATTTCCCCACCGACGCCCACGGCCTTCGCCAGTTTGACGGCACCGCTCTCTATGAGCATGAAGACCCGCGTCAGGGCTTTCACCCCGACTGGAACACGGCGATCTATAATTTTGGCCGCTCCGAGGTTTTGTCCTATCTGACCAACAATGCGCTCTATTGGGGCGAGAAATTCCACCTCGACGGCTTGCGGGTCGATGCGGTGGCCTCGATGCTTTATCTCGATTATTCGCGAAAAGACGGCGAGTGGATTCCCAACGAATATGGCGGGCGCGAAAATCTGGAATCGGTGCGCTTTTTGCAAAAAATGAACCAGCAGGTTTATGCAGCCCATCCGCAGATGATGACCATTGCCGAGGAAAGCACATCCTGGCCAAAAGTGTCGCAGCCGGTGCATGAGGGTGGTTTGGGCTTCGGCTTCAAATGGAACATGGGTTTCATGCATGACACGCTTAGCTTTTTTGCCCGTGATCCGGTCCATCGCAAATTTCATCATCAGGAAATCACCTTCGGCCTGCTCTATGCGTTCAGCGAAAATTTCGTGCTGCCGATTTCCCATGATGAAGTGGTGCATGGCAAAGGCTCGATGATTGCCAAAATGCCCGGTGATGACTGGCAGAAATTTGCGAACCTTCGCGCTTATTATGCGTTTATGTGGGGTTATCCCGGCAAGAAACTGCTGTTTATGGGGCAGGAATTTGCCCAATGGAGTGAATGGAGCGAAAAGCGCGCGCTGGACTGGAACCTGCTGCAATATCCTCTACATGAAGGTATGCGCCGGCTGGTGCGCGATCTGAACCTGACCTATCGCAACAAGCCAACGCTGCATGCCCGAGACTGCGAAGGAGAAGGTTTTGAATGGTTGATCAGCGATGATGTCGAGCAATCGGTGTTTGCGTGGCTGCGCAAGGCACCCGATTGCAAGCCCATTGCAGTGATCGCAAACCTGACCCCCGTTTATCATGAGCATTATACTGTTCCGCTGCCGGTTGCTGGCCGTTGGCGGGAAATTTTGAATACGGATGCTGAAATCTACGGCGGCAGCGGCAAGGGGAATGGCGGTCGGGTGGAGGCGGTGCCTCAAGGCCACGACTGGGCGGCAGCAAGCCTGTCTTTACCGCCATTGGCCGTGATTATGCTGGAGCTGGAATCTTAATGCGGGAGGGCATTTTATGACAACGAAGAGAGTTCAACCCTTGGCGCGCGATGCTATGGCCTATGTGCTGGCAGGAGGACGAGGAAGCCGCCTGAAAGAACTGACGGACCGCCGCGCCAAACCCGCAGTCTATTTTGGCGGTAAAGCCCGTATCATTGATTTTGCCCTGTCCAATGCCATCAATTCGGGCATCCGCCGCATTGGGGTTGCCACCCAGTATAAAGCCCACTCCCTGATCCGCCATTTGCAGCGCGGCTGGGATTTCTTGCGGCCCGAGCGCAACGAGAGCTTCGATATTCTTCCCGCCAGCCAGCGCGTATCAGAAACACAATGGTATGAAGGCACAGCCGATGCGGTGTTTCAGAATATTGATATTATCGAATCCTACGCGCCGGAATATATGGTCATTCTGGCTGGCGACCACATCTATAAAATGGACTATGAGCTGATGCTTCAGCAGCATGTCGACAGTGGCGCAGATGTCACCGTTGGCTGCATGGAGGTTCCACGGCTTGAAGCGACCGGCTTTGGCGTCATGCATGTGGACGAGAAAGACAATATCGTCGCCTTTGTCGAAAAGCCCGCCGATCCGCCGGGTATTCCGGGCAATGAAAGCATGGCGCTGGCCTCCATGGGCATTTATGTCTTCCACACCAAATTCCTGATGGATGCCTTGCGCTGCGATGCCGCCGACCCCAATTCCAGCCGCGATTTTGGCAAGGACATCATTCCTTATATCGTCGAGCACGGCAAAGCGGTGGCGCATCGGTTTGCCAGTTCCTGCGTGCGCTCCGATTTTGAACGAAACCCCTATTGGCGCGATGTCGGCACCATTGATGCCTATTGGCAAGCCAATGTCGATCTCACAGACATCGTGCCGGAGCTGGATATTTACGACAAGACCTGGCCGATCTGGACTTACGCTGAGATCAACCCGCCCGCAAAATTCGTCCATGATGATGAGGGTCGTCGCGGTTCGGCAATTTCATCGCTGGTGTCGGGCGATTGCATCATTTCCGGCTCAGCGCTGTATAAAAGCCTGTTGTTTACCGGTGTGCGGGCCAATTCCTACTCGCGGCTCGAAGGAGCGGTGATTTTGCCACGCGTCACTGTGGGTCGTCATGCCCGTCTGACCAATGTGGTGATCGACCATGGCGTGGTCATCCCTGAGGGGCTGATTGTCGGTGAAGACCCTGAAATGGATGCCAAACGCTTCCGCCGTTCTGAAAATGGGATCTGCCTCATCACCCAGGCGATGATCGACAAGCTGGATCTGTAATCAGATGAATGTTTTATCCGTCACCTCGGAAGTCTATCCGCTCATTAAAACCGGTGGTCTTGCCGATGTGGCGGGTGCACTGCCGCTGGCGCTTGATGCGCTGGGCATCAATACCCGCACCCTGCTGCCCGGCTATCCGGCAGTGATGGACAAAATCGGGCCTGCCAATCCTCTGATGCATTTTCCAGATCTTTTGGGAGAGGCAGCGACCCTTCTGGCCGCCACCTATGAAGGGCTGGATCTTCTGGTTCTGGACGCGCCAAGTCTTTACCAAAGAGCCGGTGGCCCCTATCTGGACCCCACAGGCCAGGACTATGCCGACAATTGGAAACGGTTTGCGGTGTTATCCATGGCTGGTGCTGAGATTGCTCAAGGAGCGCTCAATGATTGGCAACCGGATCTGGTACATGTGCATGACTGGCAGGCGGCCCTTGTGCCGGTGTTTATGCGCTATAGCGAAAAGCCTGAAATCCCCAGCCTTTTGACCATTCACAACATTGCTTTTCAGGGGCAGTTTCCTGCCAATATCTTGCCAGAGCTTCAACTTCCCGGCCATGCCTATTGGGAAGCGCTCGAATATCATGGCACGGTATCTTACCTGAAGGGGGCCATTGTCACGGCCCACGCCATCAGCACCGTCAGCCCATCCTATGCCGAGGAAATTCTCGAACCAGCCTATGGTATGGGATTGGAAGGCGTGGTGGCCAGCCGCGCCGACAGCCTGCACGGGATTGTCAATGGAATCGATATTGAAGCATGGAATCCAGCCAAAGACGCGCTCATCGCCGCATCTTACGGCGTGACAACGCTGAAAAAACGCAGCCTCAACCGGGACTCGCTTTCAAAACATTTTGGCCTCGATCAGGATAATTCGCCGATTTTCTGTGTGATCTCGCGCCTGACCTGGCAAAAAGGCATGGATGTTCTGGCCGAGATCATTGACGATCTGGTGGCAGAAGGCGGCAAGCTTGTGGTTCTCGGCTCTGGCGAGCCGGGGCTGGAATGGGCCTTGAAAACGGCGGCAAATCGCCATCCTGGCCGGGTGGGCGTGCAATTGGGCTATAATGAGCCGCTGTCTCACCTGATGCAGGCGGGCAGTGATGCGATTATCATTCCATCGCGTTTTGAACCTTGCGGCTTGACCCAGCTTTATGGCTTGCGCTACGGCTGCGTGCCTGTTGTTGCGCGAACCGGTGGTTTGAACGACACGATCATTGACGCCAACACGGCAGCGCTTGCCGCCAAGGTGGCAACGGGCATACAATTCGCAGCGGTGACTGCGGACGGATTAAAGCAGGCTGTGCGTCGCACAATTCGTCTGTTCAACGACACAAAAACATGGAATCAGATCCAGAAGCAGGGCATGAAAGCAGACGTATCATGGGAAGCAAGCGCACAGGCTTACGTCCATCTTTATCATCGCCTCCTCGGAAAAGGCTGAAACTCGCATGATTATCACGGTTCCAACCAAACCCTATTCTGACCAGAAGCCCGGCACATCGGGCCTGAGAAAGAAAGTTCCGCATTTCCAGCAGGAACATTACGCCGAAAACTTCATCCAATCGATTTTCGATTCGCTGGAAGATTTCAAAGGCAAGACGCTGGTGATCGGCGGCGATGGACGGTTCTATAACCGTGAAGTCATTCAAAAAGCCATCAAAATGGCAGCCGCCAATGGCTTTGGCCGGGTGCTGGTGGGCCAGGGCGGCATTTTATCGACGCCTGCGGCCTCCAATATTATTCGCAAGTACAAAGCCTTTGGTGGTATTATTCTCTCTGCCAGCCACAATCCCGGCGGCCCCACCGAAGACTTCGGCATTAAATACAATATTGGCAATGGCGGCCCGGCACCGGAGCGCATCACCGATGCCATCTACGCCAATTCCAAGACCATCACCTCCTATAAAACGCTGGATGTGGCCGACATCAATCTCGACAATATCAACAGCTTTGAACTGGGCACCATGACGGTTGAGGTGATTGATCCTGTTGCGGATTATGCAGCCCTCATGGAGCAATTGTTTGACTTCCCCGGCATTCGCAACATGTTCAGCCTCGGCTTTCGCATGTCGTTTGATGCCATGAGCGCCGTCACCGGCCCCTATGCCAAGGAAATTCTGGAAAACCGTCTGGGTGCACCGGAAGGCACAGTGCGCAACGCCACCCCCCTGCCCGATTTTGGCGGCCATCACCCGGACCCTAATCTGGTCCACGCCAAAGACCTTTATGACGAATTGATGGGGCCTGATGCGCCTGACTTTGGCGCAGCCTCGGACGGCGACGGCGACCGCAATCTGATTATCGGCAAGGGCATGTTTGTTACCCCGTCCGATAGCCTTGCGATTTTGGCAGCCAATGCCAATCTCGCGCCCGGCTATTCCGGCGGTATTGCTGGTATCGCCCGCTCCATGCCCACCAGTGCGGCTGCCGACAAGGTGGCAGAGCGGCTGAAGATTGGCATGTATGAAACGCCAACCGGCTGGAAATTTTTTGGCAATCTGATGGATGCTGGCAAAGTGACCATCTGTGGTGAGGAAAGTGCTGGCACCGGCTCCAGCCATGTGCGCGAAAAGGACGGCCTTTGGGCTGTTCTGCTGTGGCTTAACGTGCTGGCCAGCCGTGGCGAAAGCGTGCAGGAAATCGTACGCCAGCATTGGGCCAGCTATGGCCGCAATTACTATTGCCGTCACGATTATGAAGAAGTCGATTCCGATGCCGCCAATGGGTTGATCGAGGCTTTGCGTGCAAAGCTTGCTGATCTGCCCGGCACCAAGATTGGCGATCTCACTGTCGAGGCCGCCGATGATTTTGCCTATCATGATCCGATCGATCATTCCGAGAGCAAAAAGCAGGGCATTCGAATTATGTTCGAAGGGGGATCACGCATCGTGTTCCGCCTGTCTGGCACCGGCACGTCTGGGGCCACCCTTCGGGTCTATATCGAGCGCTATGAGCCGGATTCGTCCAACCACAGCATGGAAACCCAGGAAGCTTTGGCCGATCTGATTGTGGCTGCCGAAGAACTGGCAGACATCAAGGCCCGCACCGGGCGCGATGCGCCGAGCGTTATCACCTGATCGGGGCCGATGACCGGCGGCGGCGCATATGTGACAGCGACGGGAGCAGACTTTGCGGTCTTCTCTCGTCATGCCGAGCGGGTCGAATTATGCCTGTTCGACGACGCCGGTGAACAGCAAACCCGCTGTCTTGCCATGCATGGCGGCGAGGACGGATTTTTTCGCATCACGGTACCGGGTCTTAAGGCGGGCGCGCGCTATGGCTATCGCGCCCATGGTCCTTATGATCCCGATCAGGGGCAATGGTTTGATCCCTCCAAGCTGCTGGTCGATCCCTATGCGATGATTCTGGATCGGCCTTTCCAGCATGATCAGCGCCTGTCAGAGTTTGGCTTCGATACGGCATCGCTGGTGCCAAAAGCCATTTTAACGGCCCCGGTTGCCGTCAAAATTGCACCGCCCCTCCTGCCCGCCAATGGCTTTATCTATGAAATCAGCGTGCGTGGCTTTTCCATGCTGCACCCGGATGTGCCAGAAGCCATGCGCGGCACGCTCAAAGCCCTCGCCCACCCCGCCATCCTGGCCCATCTCAAACATCTGAGTGTTGATGCGGTTGAACTTTTGCCCATCACCGCATGGATTGATGAGCGTCACCTCGCAGCCCTTAATCTTCGCAACAGCTGGGGCTATAACCCCGTGGCGTTCATGGCGCTCGACCCTCGCCTTTGCCCCGGCGGTCTGGACGAATTGCGTGACACCGTGACCGCCCTGCACCGTGAGGGCATTGGTGTCATTCTCGATTTGGTGTTCAACCACACGGGCGAGAGCGACCGCTATGGGGCAACGCTCTCAATGCGCGGGCTGGATAATCGCAGCTACTACCGCCATCTGCCCGATCAACCCGGTGTTTTGGTCAATGATACGGGCTGCGGCAATACGGTGGCCTGCGACCATCCTCAGGTCCGGCAATTGATTGTCGATAGCCTGCGCCATTTTGTTGCCCACGCGGGTGTCGATGGCTTTCGCTTTGATCTCGCCCCGGTGCTGGGTCGCACTGCCAATGGCTTTGACGCGCAGGGCGAAACGCTGAGTGCTCTTCTCAGTGACGATCTTTTGTCTGACCGTATCATGATCGCCGAACCTTGGGATATCGGCCCCGGCGGCTATCAGCTTGGCCATTTTCCAAAGCCGTTTCTGGAATGGAACGACCGCGCCCGCGACGTGATGCGCAGATTTTGGCGGGGTGATGATTATATGAGCGGGCAAATCGCCACTGCATTGGCTGGCTCATCGGATGTTTTCTCTCAAGACAGCACCCGCAGCGTCAATTTTATCGCCGCCCATGATGGCTTTACCCTGCATGATCTGGTTGCCTATAGCCACAAGCACAATGAGGCCAATGGCGAAGACAATCGCGACGGCCACAACGACAATCATTCCTGGAATAATGGCGCAGAAGGTGAGACGACCGACCCGGCCATTCTGGCAGCCCGCAAACGCGATCTCAAAGCCCTGCTCTCCACCCTGTTTGCTTCAAAAGGCTGGATCATGCTGACGGCAGGCGATGAAGGCGGACGCAGCCAGCACGGCAATAACAATGCCTATTGCCAGGACAATGACCTCACCTGGCTGGATTGGTCGAAGCTTGATCGCGACCTCGTTGATCTCACCGCATCGCTTTCTAAGTTGCGCAAACGTTTTCCCGTTCTCGGTGATCCCGCCTTTTTCAAAGATCGCGAGGTTGAGTGGCTATCGGCATCGGGTAAGCCCATGTCTGTATGGGATTGGGAAGCCCAACATGGCGCGTTTATCGGGCTTATCCTCAACACACTTGATCACAACACCCAAACTTTGGTTCGTCTCGCCATTCTGATCAACCGGGGTGAGGCATTTTCGCTGACCATGCCTGAAGCATCTGTTGGACAATGGCGCAATGTTTTGGCGAAAAAGCTCGCCGCCAGCGGGGAAATTCCGGCCCGGTCCGTGACATTCCTGATTGAAGACCAAATATCAGGATCTTGAAATAAGCTTGTTTATAAACAATTGCGCCCCAGCTTTTAGAGTTTGTCAGGGAAAAGTGGAATCCGGTTTTCCCGATAAGACAAACGAAAACAAAGAATGTTAGAGTCTGTCTGGTTCAGTCTGAACCTGACAGACTCTACTGCATAATTCCTTAAATCGGAATCGATTTAAGGTGAAAATTATGCAGCAGATTAAAAGTGTTACAGCGACCTTTGTGCGCCATATTTGGCGCACGGCGCTGTAACAGAGTGTCGCGTTGATAATGAAGAGGGCGATATGCCACGCGAAATTTCTCTTGCCGAATTGCCTGATCTCGTGGGTCAGGAAGTGGGTGTGTCCCAATGGATCAGCATCGACCAGACGATGATTGATGCCTTTGCCAATGCCACCCACGATCATCAATTTATTCACACCGACCCGGAACGCGCCCAGGCGGAAAGCCCGTTTGGCGGCACAATTGCCCATGGGTTTCTGACTGTATCACTTCTCTCTGCCATGAATTACGATTGTGTACCGGTGGTGCGCGAACAAACCATGGGGATCAATTATGGCTTTGAAGCCTTGCGCCTGATGTCACCCGTGCGCTGTGGCGCGCGCATTCGCGGCCGCTTCACTTTGTCCAATGTCCGCTTTCGCGGCGCGGCCATGGCCATGACCACTTATGACGTGACGGTGGAGATTGAAAACGAGCAAAAGCCCGCTCTCACCGCCACATGGCAGACCATCGTTCAGTTTGATCCCAAGGATCGCCCGGAGGGTGTTTAAATCGTCGCAAAGCTTGCGAAAAACGCAAAAGGCCCCGGATCAACTCCGGGGCCTTTGGCTATGATCACTTAAACACGGGTGGCTGGCTCAGATCGGTTGCGGGCTTCGCAGCCGGTGCGGTGTTTGCGCCGCCAAAGGACGGGGGTGCACCGAGATTGAAATTCGGCCCAGAGCTGCCGCTATCGCCGCCGATCGGCGGAAGGCCAAGGCCGCCGCCAAGCGCAGGAACCTCGATTTTCACCTTGTCGAGATTAAGCTCTTTGGGTTTTTCCACCCACATGGTTACCGATTGCGGCAGAAAAATTACCACGCCAACGATGATCAATTGCATGCAGACCCATGGAATGGAGCCGAGATAAATCTCGCGGGTCTTGACGCTTTTGGGGGCAACGCTGCGCAAATAAAACAGCGCAAAGCCGAACGGTGGATGCATGAAGCTGGTCTGCATGTTCACGCAGATCAACACCCCGAACCAGATCAGATCAATGCCGAGATGCTGCGCAACAGGGGCCAGCATCGGCACGACGATAAAGGCGATTTCGAAGAAATCGAGGAAGAAGGCGAGGAAGAAAATGAAGACGTTGACGAACAGCAAAAAGCCGGTTTGTCCACCCGGCAGGCCGGTCAGCATATGTTCAATCCAGCGCGAGCCATCCATGCCCTGAAACACCAGACTGAAGCAGGTGGAGCCCACCAGAATCATCACCACCATAGAGGTGATCGACATGGTGGATTCCATGGCTTGCCGCATCAAGGACCATGTCAGGCGCCGATGGGCCGCCGCCAACACCAATGCGCCGACAACGCCCAATGCGCCCGCTTCTGTTGGCGTGGCAAGCCCCAGAAAGATCGTGCCCAACACCAAAAAGATCAGCACGATGGATGGCAGCATACCGGCCAGAACCTTGCGGATCAGCTTCCAGTCCAGATCGCCGCGCACTTCCTTTGGCAAAGGCGGCACAAGCGATGGGCGGAAGATGGAAACGCCCAAAATGAACAGGATAAAAATGCCGATCTGCATCATGGCCGGGCCAACGGCACCCATATACATATCGCCCACCGATTTGCCGAGCTGGTCGGACAAAATCACCAGAACCAGTGAGGGCGGGATCAACTGCGCCATGGTGCCAGAGGCGGCGATAACCCCGGTTGCCAGTTTTTGGCTATAGCCGTAGCGCAGCATGACCGGCAGCGAAATCATGCCCATGGTGATCACCGAGGCCGCAACAGTGCCCGTGATGGCTCCCATGATCGCGCCAACCAGAATAACCGCATAGGCAATACCGCCGGGCACAGCACCAAACAGTTTGCCTGTGCCCTCCAGCAGGTCTTCAGCCAGGCCGCAGCGCTCCAGAATGGCACCCATCATGGTAAAGAACGGAATGGCCAACAGCAGATCATTGGAAACAATGCCGAAAAAGCGATAGGGCAGCGCTTGTAGAAACACCTCCTGAAAATGGCCAGTGGCAATGCCGATCAGACCAAAAAAGATGCCGACCGCACCCAGCGAAAACGCCACCGGAAAGCCAAACAGCATGAAAAGGACCATGCCAAGGAACATGGCGGGCGGAATGATACCGAAATCGAACATGGTGGTGTCCCCTCTAGAGTTTGTCAGGGAAAAGTGGAATCCGGTTTTCCCGATAAGACAAACTCAAACAAAGAAGTTTAGAGACTGTCAGGTTCAATCTGACCCTGACAGTCTCTAAAGGCGGTGGCTTATTGCAGCGGCTTTTCGTAGCGGGTGTCGACAACCGCCTGGCCATTCAACGCTGCAATGCGTTTGACCAGTTCGGACAGGCCTTGCAACACCAGAAGCGCAAAGCCTGCGACCAGAATCAACTTGACCGGCCAGCGCAACAAACCACCCGCATTGGAGGACATTTCATTTTGGGTAAAAGACAACCAGAAGAACGGCCAGCACAGGAAGGTCATGTAAGCGCACACTGGCAGCAGAAAGAAAGTCAATCCCATGGTATCAATCCAAAGGCGCTTGCGCTCTGATACCGCCCCATACACCAGATCGACCCGCACATGGCCGTTCTTGCGCAGCGTGTGGGAAGCTCCCACCAAAACCACATAGGCGAACAGATACCACTGAATTTCCAGCCAGCCATTCGAGCTTATGTTGAAAATATAGCGTATAATGGCATTGCCCGCGCTGATCAGGCAGCACAGCAAGACCAGATATTCCGCAATGCGGCCAAAAAATTCGCTTAAGCGATCAACTGATCGGCTTAATCCCAACAAAAGGTTCATTGACGCTCTCCCAAATCTACGATTTGCTTAGAACAAGCAGCGTTCTTGCGCAACCGCGGCGCTTTGCCATTCAGCAAATTTGGGCAAAACCAAGGTGCTATTGGTCTAAAGTCCAAGAGTTTCTCGCCTGATCTGCAACCTATCCTTCTTTGCAACAATCTTCGCGTTGCACGCGCCGTTGAGTTCAGTTACTTTAGCAAGGTGCGGCAGAATGTTTTTGACGGGGCCGGTTTGACCGACAGATCCGGGACACAGCCGCGCAGAATGTCTTGGGAGAAACCGCTTTTGGGGAGCAGGAGCATGAGCGAACACCATTCAGGACCAGTCGAGACTGGTGCCAAAATGGACTATGCCGAACACGAAAAAACCTATGAACGCTTTATTGGCCTGACAAAATACGGCTCAGCCATCATCGTCGCCCTGATGATTGCCATGGCAGCAGGTTTCTTTGGCGCGGCAGGCTTTTTGGGTGGCCTTGCCATCTTCATCATCCTCAGCGCCGCGGGTATTTTTTTGATGCGCTGAAGCGCTTTAAAAACACATCAAAAATTCAGGCATAAAAAAAGCCGGGGAACACCCGGCTTTTTTATTGAATTCTTGATGGGATCAGCTGGTGCCGCGCGTCCGCGCCAAGCCATCGCGCGCGGGCTGATAGTTTGGATCAAGCCCAACCGCGTGAGCGTAAGACTTCGCTGCCTTGACCTTATCGCCACGACGCTCATAGACCAGCGCCTGATTGGCCCAGGACTCGGCCAGCTTCGGGTTCATCTCGATGGCGTGATTGAAATCGGCAAAAGCATTCTCGTCGTCATTCAAAGCGAGATAGCTCACACCACGGCCATTGTATGGCTCAGGCGCACCCGGAGACAACGAAATCGCCTTGGAGAAATCTTCGATTGCCTTATCATGCTGGCCGCGCAGCTGATAAATCAGGCCGCGATTGTGATAGGCCCGGCCATCAGTGGTGTCGAGAGAAATCGCCTTGGAGAAATCCTGAAACGCCTCATCAATGCGTCCGGCCTGACGGTAAATATTGCCGCGACCAATATAGGCAACATCATAATTCGGATTGATTTTCAAAGCAGCCGTGTAATCACGCGCCGCTTCAACAGGCTTGCCCATGTTGCGATACACAAGAGCACGATTTGCATAGGCTTGATAGAAATTCGGATTAATCTGCAAAGCCGTGCTGAAATCAGCCAAAGCGCGATTGAAATCGCCTGCACGGCCATAAGCGGAGCCACGCACATTATAACCGCTTGGATCTTTGGGATTGGCCTCAATGACGGCGGTGAGAGAACTGATGTTTTCTTTGGAGCCTTGGGCGCGGTCAATATTGATCACATCCGTGGTCGGGTTGGTCTGGCAACCAGCCAGGGCGAAAAAGACGGCGATGCCGAGTGCCTTTACTCCCAGTCCATTCCAGCGCGACATTTGCGCCTTACCGCTGATGTTGGAAGATATCCCGGCCATATGCACCATGCTTTCCGTTCCGCTTAACTAACGACGTATCTGTCACAATGACGGCAAAGAAACGTCAACCATTGAAATGAGCCATATGATTATATCTTAAACCGATTCCGGCCAAGCACATCATCGCATCATTGCACAATAGACTATCTTCAACATAGAAAAAGCGGCCACGTAGAGACCGTCGCCGCTTTTTTAATTTAAACCACTGAATTGCGGCCGATTAACGGCTGGCAACACGAGGAGCAGGCGCGGCAATCAGGCCTTCGCGCTGCATCTTCTTGCGCGCAAGCTTGCGAACGCGACGAACGGCTTCAGCCTTTTCGCGAGCACGCTTCTGCGAAGGCTTTTCATAGTAGTCACGCATTTTCATTTCACGGAAGATGCCTTCGCGTTGCATCTTCTTCTTCAAGGCGCGAAGCGCCTGATCAACGTTGTTATCGCGGACAAGTACCTGCACGTCGAATCCCGTTCCTTTGGTTTTATGGTCAACAGCCGCCAGACGAATGCCGCCTGACGGACCCAAAAAAATACTGTTCACTGAACCCGAGAATTCAGTAATTTCGAGCGCCAATAACAGATCGACAGGCCAGAGTCTATATCCAGTTGCGCAGTCTTTTAAAAAAGACCCTGCAAATGCACTCTAAGCCCGCAATCTCAATCATATTGAGGCGTGAAGCGCTTTTTGCACAAAGGTTCGCGGTCGACCAATCCAGTGAACCACCCAGTGCGTTATATAAAAGAATCAGACAAAAATGTCATGGCTGTGCACGAATAATGCTGGCGTGTCGAAAGACGAACAGATGCGTGTCGCAAAGGAAGGGGCATGGCGTATATTGATCTGTCACAGCTTTGCCTCTACGCCAAAGTGACGTGGTTATAGGAGAAGATGGAATGCGCAAATATTCGGTTTTTGCCGTCGCCCGCGAGGCGCTTCGCGCCCACACTGGCTGGAGCGCCCAATGGACCTCACCCGAGCCGCGCAAATCCTATGATGTCATTATTATTGGCGGCGGTGGCCATGGTCTGGGTGCCGCCTATTATCTGGCCAAGGAGCATGGCATCACCAATATCGCCGTGATTGAAAAAGGCTGGATTGGCGGTGGCAACACCGGCCGTAACACCACAATCATTCGCTCCAATTATCTCTATGAAGAGAGCATGGACATTTACGAGCACTCCTTGAAACTCTGGGAGGGCTTGAGCCAGGAGCTGAATTACAATGTGATGTACTCGGCTCGCGGCGTGATGATGCTGTCGCACAATGTGCATGACAAACAATCATTCAAGCGCCACGTCCACGCCAACACGCTTTATGGCATTGACAATGAGTGGTTGACGCCGGAACAGGCCAAAGCCTTCTGCCCGCCGCTCGATATTGCCAAAACTGCCCGCTACCCCATCAATGGCGCCGCACTCCAGAGGCGCGGCGGCACGGCCCGTCACGATGCCGTAGCCTGGGGCTATGCCCGCGCCGCCTCTGATCGCGGCGTACACATCATTCAAAATTGTGAAGTGACCGGCATTCGTCGTGGACCCGGCGGTGAAGTTATTGGCGTCGACACCTCCAAGGGCTTTATTGGTGCCAAGAAGATTGGCGTTTCGGCCTCGGGCCACAATTCCATGGTGATGGGCATGGCCGATGTACGCCTGCCGATCCACTCAACACCCTTGCAGGCGCTGGTGTCAGAACCATTGAAGCCGATCTTCCCCTGCGTGGTGATGTCCAATACCGTGCATGCCTATATTTCCCAATCGGATAAAGGCGAGCTGGTGATTGGCGCTGGCACCGATCAGTATAACTCTTACTCGCAAACCGGCGGTTTGCAGATCATCACTCATACGCTCGATGCAATCTGTGAGCTGTTCCCGATTTTCCGCCGCGTCAAGATGATGCGCCAATGGGGCGGGATTACCGATAACACATCCGACCGCTCGCCGATCCAGAGCGTGACGCCGGTGCCTAATCTGTTTGTCAATTGCGGCTGGGGCACGGGTGGTTTCAAGGCAACACCGGGGTCTGCCAACCTGTTTGCCCATCTGATTGCCAAGGGTGAGCCGCATGCGCTGGCCAAGGGGCTAACGCTGGATCGGTTCCGCACCGGTCGGTTGATTGATGAAGCGGCCGCTGCCGCAGTTGCACACTAATATAAGGGGATTTCGAGATGCTGTTGATCAAATGTCCCTATTGTCAGGAAGAACGGTCCGAGCTGGAATTTCATGGCGCAGGCGAGGCGCATATTGTGCGGCCAGCCAATATTGCCGAGATTTCTGACGAAGAGTTTGAGGCCTATTTCTTTCTGCGCGATAACCCCAAGGGCATCATTTTTGAGCGCTGGCGGCATTTGCATGGCTGCGGACGCTTTTTCAATGCGGTACGCGATACGGTCAGCGACAAATTTCTGCTGACCTACAAGGCAGGTGAAGCCAAACCGGATGACGCCACAGTTCAGACCCTCATCGACAACAAGGGAGCTGCGAAATGAGCGGAGCCAATCGTATTCCCGGCAAGGGCCGTCTGACCCCCGCCAGAACCGCCCGTTTCACTGTGGATGGCCGCATTCTCACCGCCCTTGAAGGGGATAGCGTCGCTTCGGCGCTGTTGGCCAATGGCATTCATCTGGTTGGCCGCTCGTTCAAATATCACCGCCCGCGCGGCATTCTCACCGCTGGTCCAGAAGAGCCAAACGCCCTGCTCGACATTTCGCGCGATAGCGCGCGGCGTCAGCCAAACGTGCGCGCGCCCGTGCAGGAAGTGTTTGACGGCATGCGCGTGCAGACGCAAAACCGCTGGCCGTCGCTGTCGATGGATATTGGCGCGGTCAACGACCTGCTCTCGCCGTTCTTTGCCGCTGGTTTCTACTATAAAACCTTCATGTGGCCGAAGAGCTTTTGGCACAAGATTTATGAGCCGATCATTCGCCGGGCCGCGGGCCTTGGCGTGGCCCCAACCGAAGACGACACCGACCATTACGCCAACCGTTATGCCCATTGCGATGTGATGGTGGTCGGTGGCGGCGTGGCGGGCCTGACGGCAGCACTGGCAGCAGCGGAAACCGGCGCGTCCGTGATCATCTGCGATGAACAGCCGGAAATGGGCGGCGCCTTCCATTATGACACGGGTGCGGTGATTGACGGTCAAAACGGCTATGACTGGGCGCAGGCCACTGTGGCGAAATTAAAAGCCATGGACAATGTGACGGTGCTGACCCGCACCACAGCCTTCGGCTACTACAACCACAATTTCCTCGGCCTTGCTGAACGTGTGACCGACCATATCGCCAAGCCTGCCAAGGGCTTGCCGCGCGAACGGCTTTGGCAGGTGCGTGCAAAGAAGGTGGTGCTGGCCACGGGTGCCATTGAGCGGCATATGGTATTTGCCAACAACGACCGCCCCGGCATCATGCTGGCATCGGCAGCGCGCACTTATCTGAACCATTTTGGTGTGGCAGTGGGTGCGAAAGTGGCGGTCTACACCGCTCATGATTCGGCCTATGAGGCGGCGATTGATCTGAAAAAAGCGGGCGTTACCATTGCCGCCATCGTGGATTGCCGCGACAAGCCCGGCGACGCTGTTCTGGCAGAAGCGCGGGGCTTGGGCATTGAGGTGCTGACCGGCCATGGTGTGACCGATACATCTGGTCGCCTGCGGGTCAAGAGCATCAGCGTACAGCGCAATTCCGGCGGTTCCACCCGCAAGATTGAGGTTGATGCCCTGCTGGTCTCGGCTGGCTGGACGCCATCGGTGCATCTGTTCTCGCAATCACGCGGCAAGCTGAAGTTCGATGCCGCCAAGGATCGTTTCCTGCCCGATGTTTACGTGCAGGAAAGCCTTTGCGTGGGTGCCTGCAATGGCACAGACGATCTGAGTGAATTGCTGGCGGAAGCCCATGCCGCCGGTAGAAAATTTGCCAAAGAAGCGGGCGCAGAAGGCACAGCCTCCACCGCCACGGAAGGGAAAAATGCCCATGCCTGGACAGGCGGCATGATTGGTGCTGCCCAAGGCGCTGGCCGCGACACCACGGTCAAAGCCTTTATCGACTTCCAGCACGACGTTTGCGCCAAGGATATTCGCCTGGCGGTGCGCGAGGGCATGCACTCCATCGAGCATATCAAGCGCTTCACCACCAATGGCATGGCGTCCGACCAGGGCAAACTGTCCAACATGCACGGGCTGGCCATTGCCGCCGAAATGCTGGGCAAGGATATTCCGCAAGTTGGTCTCACCACCTTCCGCGCGCCCTATACGCCGGTAACCTTTGGCACGCTGATCAACCATTCGCGCGGCGAACTGTTTGATCCGACCCGCAAAACCCCAATGCATGATCTGGAAACAGCCCTTGGTGCTGATTTTGAAGATGTCGGCAATTGGAAGCGCGCTTGGTATTACCCCAAGCCCGGCGAGGATATGCATGCCGCCGTCAACCGCGAGTGCAAGACTGTGCGCGAGGTTGCGGGCGTGTTCAATGCCTCTACGCTCGGCAAGATCGAGGTGGTTGGCCCGGATGCGGCCAAATTCCTCAATCTGATGTATACCAACCCGTGGGACAGCCTGAAGCCGGGCAAAGCCCGCTACGGCATCATGACCCGTGATGACGGCTTTATCTATGACGATGGTGTGGTCGGACGGCTGGCCGAAGATCGCTTCCACGTCACCACCACCACCGGCGGTGCGGCCCGCGTGCTGAACCACATGGAAGACTATCTGCAAACGGAATTCCCGCATCTGAACGTCTGGCTCACCTCTGCTTCCGAGCAATGGGCGGTGATTGCCGTGCAGGGTCCAAAAGCCAGAGAGATTATCGAACCCTTTGTGGAAGGCATCGATATTTCCAATGAAGCCTTCCCGCATATGAGCGTCGCCGAGGGTAAGTTCTGCGGCGTGCCGACGCGACTGTTCCGCGTGTCGTTTACCGGAGAAGTGGGCTTTGAAATCAACGTACCTGCCGATTACGGCGCATCGGTTTTTGAAGCGGTGTGGAAGCGGGCGGAAAGCTTTGGGGCCTGCCTCTATGGCACCGAAACCATGCACGTGCTGCGCGCCGAAAAGGGCTATATCATCGTCGGCCAAGACACCGATGGCACGCTGACACCAGACGATGCCAATTACGGCTGGGCCGTCTCTAAAAAGAAGACGGATTTTGTCGGTATTCGCGGCCTCAAGCGCCCTGATCTCGTGGCCTCCGGCCGCAAGCAATTGGTCGGCCTTTTGACCAAAGACCCGAACGAAGTGCTGGAAGAAGGCGCACAGATCGTTGCTAACCCCAACCAGCCAAAGCCGATGACCATGCTCGGCCACGTGACATCATCCTATTGGTCAGAAAATCTTGGCCGTTCCATTGCCATTGCCATGGTGGCGGGAGGCCGCGCCAAGATGGGCGAAACCCTCTATGTGCCGATGCCGGATAAGACCATTGCGGTTGAGGTGACGGATATGGTGTTCTTTGACAAGGAAGGAGGCCGGATTCATGGCTGATATGATCAATGCCGCCCGCAAAACGGTTTTGGATGGCAAGACGGCTGGCTCCGCCCATGTCAAACTGACACCCGGCACGCCTGCCTCGCGCATTTCCTTGCGAGCAGGCACCGATGCGGTGGCTGGGCTCTCCACCGCCTTGGGCCTTGCCTTGCCAACAGCGCCGAAAACATCCGCCCAGTCCGGTGCCCGTCTCGCATTCTGGATCGGTCCCGATGAATGGCTGGTGATTGACGAAAGCGAGGCCGACCTGATGGGTGCCTGCGCCACCTCCGGCACCATCCATTCCGCAACTGACGTATCCCACCGCAACACCGCCATTCTGGTATCCGGCGCAGGTGCCCGTCTGGCTCTGAACACCGCCTGCCCGCTTGATCTCTCCTTGAAAGCCTTCCCGGTTGGCGCTGTGACCCGCACGGTGTTTGGCAAGATTGAAATCGTGCTCTACCGCATGACCGAGCAGGACTTCCGTGTGGAATGCTGGCGCTCCTTTGCGGAGTATGCGTTTGGAATGTTGCAGGAAGGTGCGGCGGACGCGAGCCCTTAAATCCCTCCCAAACAAAAAAGCCGCCTTGCAAAAAACAATGCAAGGCGGCTTTTATTTTGGCCCGGTTTTGACGGTCAGAAGCGGGTAATCACAGTCGCCCCAACGCTCTGGAACTTATCCATATTGGCCAGCGCATCGGGTGCCTCGTCAAGGCTGATCTGACGCCCCACCAATCGCGATGGGTCCAGTTTGCCACTTTGTACCATATCCAGCATCGCGCCATAGCGATGGGCCTGCATGCCATGGCTGCCCAGCAGTTCCAGCTCCCAGCCAATCACCTTGGCCATTGGAACCTGCGGCTTGGCGTGATCGGCAAGCATCAGCCCAACCTGGACATGCTTGCCGCGTCGGCGCAGGTTTTGCACAGAATTGAAGCATGTGGTTGGATGTCCAAGCGCATCGAGCGAAACATGCGCCCCACCCTTGGTGATCTCCATCACCGCCTCAGCGACGTCGCCAACGGACAACGCATTGACGGTTGCAACAGCGCCCAACTCCTTCGCCAATGCCAGTTTTTCTTCACCGATATCAATCGCCACAACATTTGCACCGACAGCGTTGGCAATCATCACAGCCGACAATCCGACGCCGCCGCAACCATGCACGGCAACCCATTGTCCAGCCCCAGCCTTGCCCTGATCAACAACAGCGCGAAAGGATGTCGCAAACCGGCAGCCGAGGCTGGCGGCCGTGGCAAAATCCATTGTCTCCGGCAGAGCCACCAAATTGAGATCTGCCTGATGGATCGCGACATACTCCGCAAACGATCCCCAATGGGTAAACCCTGGCTGGAACTGGTTATGACATACCTGCTGATGTCCTGCATGGCACTCGTCACAGGAACCGCAGCCGCCCACGAAAGGCACGGTCACTCGGTCACCAACCTTCCACCGCATCACACCCTTGCCCAAGGCAACAACGGTACCGGCCAACTCGTGGCCCGGCACATGCGGCAAGGTAATATCAGGGTCGTGCCCCATCCAGCCGTGCCAATCGCTGCGACATACGCCAGTCGCCTCAACTTTCACAACAACGCCGTGCGACGGCGGTGTCGGATCATCGACGGTCACGACCTTGGCATCCTGGCCAAAGGCTTCAAACAACACAGCTCTCATCTTGGCTCCCATCTTTCACATAACGCACAGGTTATGCCTTTGTATCACGTTACCTGCAGGAGCGAACAGCGGCAGCGCTGAACATCCTGCGAAATGTGCAGCGCCAAAAAATGATCACTTCCAACTTTTAAAATCGTCTGCAACGCAGCCAAAGGGTGCATTTTGGTCCCCAAACCGCGCTTGAAGATGTCCACATGCCCAGCGATTAAGAGGCCCTGGCATGATATTGTTGATATCCATTGCCGGTGAGGTGAACTGCGACGGAGCCGCAAAGACATACCAAAGCCAATAACCAAACAAGGCAACCAGCAGAAGCAAGACGGCAGCTACAAACACCTTGACGCTCTGAAGGAAAGGCTGGGATTTCGCCTGTGGATCAATTTCACTATGTTCACCGATCACACCTTGATCGGAGAGGCTACGGAGCAAATCGGCGCGCTCTTCCCGCTCTAAATTGATACGCTCCATACGGCTGTCCAGCAGCACGGGTACGGAAGCGTGTTCATGCCACACCGCTAACGCGACAGCGTGTCCTTTTGATTCGCCAATAACGATGGGTTCAGCACCTTTCTCAAGTTGCGTGAATGCCATCCGCTTGGTTTTATCCTCTCTGACCATATCTGCATAGGTGAGAGACAATCCGCCCCTGCTCTCGCTGGAAGCCGTGATTGAAACGGGAATCAAGCTCAACAGTCCGGGCTGCCGGATAGTGCCACGCGAACGAAGTATCCGAAATAGTGTCAGCAACAAAACAACCAAGCCTGCGGCGAGCAAGAAACCGAACGCAAGAAAACTAATGATGCGATTCCACAACATCGAAAGGCCGAGCGAAAGCGTTGCAAGTTGCGGATCTGTTTTCGAGATGACAATGCTGGCTTCATAGTCGCCGGTATGAAGATCCACGAACATGAAATCGGTTTCTGCAACGTGCTTCACACCGTCATAGGTGTAGGTGAGCTTGGCTTCACACGACGTAAAAATTGCCTTCTTGGTCCTGCAACGTCCATTGATGTCGCCGTCTTGCAACTCCAGCGGAGCCTGCTTGATCTGGAGATCGCGCGCAATTCCTGGCCCTTCCATATAAAAAATCGCGACCAGCAACGCGAGAATAATGGGAGGTGAGAAATAGTACACGAAGGGTAAGGAGAGAACGCCTCGCTTGATGGTCAACGGACGTTGAGGAAGTGTCATATTCAAATTCATCATGATCTATCTAGCTACGATGGTTCACCGGAAATTTTTGTTTTCACAAGACCTTACCATAATAGGAAACCTACGCCGATAGAACCCCGCAATAGCCAAGGAATCTCCAAAAACAGAGACTTATATCAAACGTCTTTGAAAAGAACCCTTTCGGCCATTTGCGTCGACCGATCAAGCGGGGAGCAAGACCGCGGGAGCCTGGCTCCTCTTCCCGCCTGTATGTACCGTCGCGCAAGAATGGAAAAACCCCGCAGGGTTTGCTACGGGGTTTTTTTGATATTTGGTTGCGGGGGCAGGATTTGAACCTGCGGCCTTCAGGTTATGAGCCTGACGAGCTACCGGGCTGCTCCACCCCGCGTTATTGTTATCTGACGTTGGGCGGAAGCCCGGTGTTTTTTGTTTTGTTCTTTCTCGAACGCTTTGCGTTCTGCGAGAGAACGGGGCTGCTCCACCCCGCGTTATGCTTGAATGCAAAAGGGCCGCGATAGCGACCCATTGAGTTTTCGGCGGGGCCGATGTTTGTGTGAGAAGGATTGATTGATTTGATATCAACGATTGCCTTTAGCAGACCTGGCAGCGACCTACTCTCCCGCGTCTTAAGACGAAGTACCATTGGCGCAGGGGCGTTTCACGGCCGTGTTCGGAATGGGAACGGGTGCAGCCACCCCGCCATGACCACCA
>NZ_SSOA01000013.1 GCF_004801395.1 Gillisella terrae | reverse complement strand
GCGACGGCTCGCACTCAACATTGCCACCATGCATCCAGAAAGGGTTCCCATGCGACGAAAACTCAAAAAGGCCGCATGGAACGAGAAATACCTACTCGAGCTCATTCACCATATGCGATAGGCCTGGGGCAGAGGGGGGTGAGCTATACGGTAAAACCTATGCGTCGTGTACTGTGGTTCAATCTGAACCTGACAGACTCTAAGCCCTTTCAGAAAGCAGTCGCTCTCGCACACCTTCGGCAAGCGTGTTGATGTCGCGCTCTGTGCCGTGGCCAATCAACAGGGCTTGATAATCGCGTGTAGCCCACCAGGCAATATTCATGGAGTGCCGTTTTTCGATGGCAATCCCATGGGGGGCGGTCTTGTTGCGCAAGATGCAAAGCGCCATGGGTCTGCCTTGCGGGTCGGCAAAGAGAATTTGCGCCAAAGGTTTTGAATCATAAGCCAAAATCTGTGTGCGGCGAAATTCGATGTTCGGCATTGCAATTTTCTGTGGTGTCAAGTCCAGCCCAAGTTGGCTGTTGAGCGCAGACAATTGTGCTTGCTGCTGGTCCTCGCCGGGCTGGTTTGATCCAAGCGTATCCGGCGTGTAAAGCGCCATATATTGCGCAACAACACCGCGCCACGCCGCGCTATCATCGGCGTCATGGTCTTCATCCGCTGTTGCGGCAAGCCAGACGCGATCAGCAAACACCCCGGCCACCACGGATGCCGCCAAAAGGCCGATAAAGCCCCGGCGTCCTTCGTTCCAATTTGCGCTCTTTCGCCAAAGGGGAGGGGCCTTGCGCGGTGGAATGGCATCGAGCTGCGCCTGTAGTTTTTGCAGAGGTGCTTCATCCAACAGCGGCTGAAAGGCCGCCTGGAAATTCAGGCTGGCGCGTGAGAGAAATTCAACGCGCTCAGAAATCGCCGGGTTTTCGTCCATCTGGTGCAGAAGCGCGGCCTCTTCCTGCGGTGACAACTGACCGTCAATCAGGGCCGTCAACACGGCATCGCTTGGCATTTCAGAAGAAGGCATTTCAGAATAAGGCGGTGTCTTGTCTGTCATGTCAAACCTGCCCTTCTGCAAGTGTTGCCCGCGCGGCAGAGAGGCGGCTCATGACGGTACCAATGGGAATATCCAGAATGGTTGCCACCTCTCGATAGGAAAAGCCTTCGACATAGGCCAGAAACACCGCCATGCGCTGCGCCTCTGGCAGATCATTGACCTGTTTCATCACCTGCAAGGCCGCCAATTTTTGTTCGGCAACATTTGCCCCATCAAAAACCAGAACCTCTTCTGCACTGACATGCCCTTGTCCCAGACGCACCCGGCGGGCACGCAATTCGTTGAGCCAGATGGAGTGGAGAATTGACAGGAGCCAATGATCCAGCCGGCTTCCTTCGGAAAATTGTTGTGCCCGTTCCAAGGCCCGCACGCAGGTTTGCTGCACCAGATCATCGGCCACATCGCGATGGCGTGAGAGAACCAGACCATAACGCCACAGCTTTGACAGATTGGCGGAAAGTCCGGCGCGGACTGCGGCTTCGCTGGCGATGGCATTTTCTCCATAAGACGTCGACGGCACAGGCCCGCGTAAGGACTCCTGCCGTGCGGGAGCCTTCCGATGACTATAGGGGGAGATAATGTCGAGAGCCATAGCCATTTCTGGTGTGCCTGTTGAAAAGAGCGGGTGTGTCTCTTGAAAAGGGAGGGGGAGCGCGCTCGAAAGCACTCTTCAATCATCGAGACACCACGGGTGTTCGAGCGCGCTTGCCTATGTCAGTTGCTCTGAGAACCGTCGATCCGCGGCACAGGTTTAGATTTTTTTGCCCTGCAGGATCGCCTCATTGAGGTCCTTATATTCCTCGCAATCGGTGCCGCAGATCGTGCGGATGCTGGCAAGCTGTTCTTTTGCCAAGGGGATTTCTCCCTTGATCACATAGGCTTCACCCAGATATTCCCGCACCTTGGCATAGCGCGGTGCCGCTGCCACTGAGCGCAGATAGTAGGAAATACCCTCATCGGTACGGCCAAGTTTGCGTGTTGCATAGCCGCGATAATTCAGCACTTCCGGGTCGTTCTGGTTTTTCACGGTATCAAGAACGGCCAATGCTTCCTGATAGCGGCCTTCCTTTGCCAAGGAATAGGCATAGTCAGCGCGATTGCGATCATCAATATTGGCGCTGCTCTGCTTTTCACATTTGCCGGATTTCTTGTTCCAGATTTCGCCCTTTTTGCAGGTTGGCGTCTTTTCGCTGTCGTCTCCGGCAGCAAGCACGGGCGCGACGTGAAAGGCGGCGGTGAAACCAAGAGCCACGGCGATGAGAAGAGAACGGGTTTTCATGATAAAGCTCCTTGAAACGCATTGATTGGGGCGGTTGCGTGAGGAGAACACCCAAGACCGCCCGATTATTCATTGGCGGCGGCATTTTTTTATGATTTTTTTGAAGAGCGATGACGCGCCCCGATTTTTGCTCAATCGGGAGCGTATTATTTGCTGCTTTCGCGCACAATCAATTCGGGCTTGATCAGAACGTGGTCGGTATCGGGCCTGTCGTCGAGAATGTCGAGAATAAGCTGGCCGGTACGCTGGCCAATATCGCGGGACCGGGCATTGATGGTCGTGAGGGTTGGCACCGAAATGCTGCCAATTTCATAATCACCAAAACCACCAATGGCGATGCGGGATGGAACAGCGATATGGCGCCGCTGACACTCGGTCAGGGCACCGAAGGCCGAAAGGTCGGAGACGCAAATCACCGCCTCGGTATCAGGAAATTCCTGCAAGAGCCGCGCCATGGCATTGGCACCTTCACGCATGGAAATGGGCGGCGGGCCCGCGGCAATCAGGCGCGAGCTATCCAGGCCGTGGGTCTTCATGGCCTCTACAAAGCCAAGGCGGCGGTCGCTGCCGCGTGTGTCGCGGCCAACATCACCACCGATAAAGGCGATGCGGCGATAGCCCACCTTGACAAAGTGGTCGACCATTTCGCGCACGGCCGCCGCATTGGAAAAGCCGATATAGTAGCCAATCGGTTTTGCCGGTATGTCCCAGGTTTCAATCACTGGAATGGGGGCGTTTTCGAGCAATCTTCGGGCGCGATCTGTGTGCTTGCCGCCCGTCACCACAATCGCCTGCGGCTTGCGGCGTAAGAGTTGTTCGATCAGCCGCTCCTCTTCCTGCATATCGTAATTGGTATAACCCAGCAGAATTTGCATGCGGCGGGTTGCCAGGGTTTCCGACAGCCCGCCGACGGTGTCGGCAAAATTGGCATTGTTGATGGATGGAATGGTAACCGCGACAAAATCCGACTTTTGGGAACGTAGATTGGAGGCGGTTGAATCAAACACATAGCCCAGATCTTCTGCCGCCTGCAAAATGGCTTCGCGGGTTTCCTTGTTGATCAGGCTATCGGCCTTGAAAGCCCGCGACACCGTCATGGGAGAAACCCCGGTGATCCGGGCAATATCGGCCATGGTCGGTGGTTTGCGATGTTTGCTCATCAATTGCCTTTTGTGGTCGATGTCGCTCATCTCAAACCTCATCCCCCAACGGGGGATGAGGCAGGATTAAAGCGGAAACTCATTGGCCAGAGTGACGTGGTGGTGAATGCGCCCATCAAAGAATTCAGCCAGAACCTCTTCGGTAGCGGCGCGGGCTTGCCCACGCACCGGGCTTGCCAAAGCGGCATCGACGGCGGCCAGATCGGGATAATTGATGGCCAAAATCATCGGAAATTCTGGCGCGCCATCGTCGCGGCTTTCGGCAAACGAGACCCGCACATCCAAAGCGCCGGGAAACTGTTGCCATTTTGGTAGAATTTTTTCCAAAACGGCGGCGCGAAAGGCATCCGTCTGGCCGGGCTTGATGCTGCCTTCAAACAAGGCGTAACGTGTGATCATGGCGAAATCTCCCTCTTCGCACCGGTGAAAAACTCCATCAACGCGGCCTGATCTTCTCCTCCAAGACCGGCTGCGGTGAGCATACGATGCACCTCGGCACATACGGCGGTCAGCGGCATGGCCGTGTTGGTGCGGCGCGCCAGATCCTGCGCGCCGTTCAAATCCTTGACCATATTGTCGATACGGCCCGTGCGCCGATAATCCTTTGTGACATAGCGCGGCATATATTCTTGCAATATCGCGCTGTCGGCACGTCCACCTTTCAGCGCTTGCGGGATTTTGGCGGCATCCACGCCTGCATTCAGCGCAAGTTGCGTGGCTTCTGCCACCGCCAGAAAATTGAGGCCGCACAACACCTGATTGATCAGTTTGGTGGTCTGACCCGCCCCCACGGGGCCCATGTGGGTGTAATTGCTGGCGAGATGCTGCAAAACCTGATGGGCATCCGCCACATCGGCCTCGCTGCCGCCCGCCATCAGGGTCAACTCGCCTGTCAAAGCCTTGGGCGCACCGCCTGAAAGGGGGCTATCGACCCAGCGCAAGCCTTTTTCAGCGGCATCCGAGGCGAGCTCTTTGGTGGCATCGGGATCGATGGATGACATATCAACAATCAGCGCACCCGGCTTGGCACCTGCGGCCACACCATCCTTGCCAAATACTGCGGCACGAACAATGTTCGGCGAGTTCAGGCTGAGAATGATGACATCAGACACGGCGGCGGCTTTTGCAGCCGTCTCTGCATCTTTAGCGCCAAGCGCTGTGAGGGCTGCGCGTTTTTCCGGGTCGAGATCAAAAACAGTAACATTCTGCCCTGTTTTGATCAGGCGGGTACCAATCGCCCCGCCCATGGCCCCGGCACCAATCAGGGCAACTCTGTTGCTCATGGTTTTGTGTCCTCCAAAGCCGCCAGAATGGCTGAAATAATCCCCTCAAGTGGTTGATCAATATCGACCGTCAGGGCCAGTTCGTCATTTTGCGGTGGCTCCAGCGTGGCGAATTGGCTGTCAAGCAAAGAGCCGGGCATGAAATGACCTTCGCGCTTGCCCATGCGGGCACCGATCACCTCGCGGCTGCCGGCCAGATGAATAAACAGCACAGGCTCTGCCACCGCATTGCGGATTTTATCGCGGTAGACGCGCTTGAGCGCCGAACAGCCAATAATGGCGCGTCCGCTGTTAGCCGCCAGTGTTTCACCAACTTTGGCAAGCCAAGGCCAGCGATCCTCATCATTCAAGGGAAGACCCTTGCTCATTTTTTCGATGTTGCTTGCCGGATGCAGGTCGTCGCCATCAACGTAAGCCACACCCAGTTTTTCACCCAAAGCCGCCCCGACAGAGGATTTGCCGCAGCCTGAGACACCCATAATGACGAATTTTTGTGCTTTGGTCATATCAGAGAGACACCGTGATGCCGCCATCAACATAGAGAACATGGCCGTTGACGAAGGTGGATGCCTCCGAGCTTAAGAAAATGCAAGCTCCCACCAATTCTTCAACCTTGCCCCAGCGACCAGCGGGCGTGCGCTTTTCCAGCCATTCGGTAAAGGCCGGGTCACTGACCAGTGCAGCGTTGAGCGGTGTGTCGAAATAGCCGGGGGCAATGGCGTTGCATTGCAAGCCGTATTTGGCCCAATCGGTGGCCATGCCCTTGGTAAGATTGCCAACGGCACCTTTTGTGGCGGTGTAAGGGGCAATGGAGGGGCGTGCCAACGCGGTTTGCACGCTGGCGATGTTGATGATCTTGCCGCGCCCGCGGGTGATCATGTGGCGGGCAACGGCCTGTCCAACATTGAAAACACTGGAAATATTGGTGCGCAGCAAGCGCTCAAACGCGTCAGCCGGAAACTCTTCCAAAGGGCCGCGATGCTGCATTCCGGCATTGTTGACCAGAATGTCGATTGGGCCGGTTTCGGCTTCAAACTGATCAATCGCCGCCCGCGCTGCGGCGTGATCGGTGACATCGAAGGGCAAAACATCAACGGTTTTGCCGCATTGGGTTGCCGCCTCTGCCAGCTTTGCCGGGTCACGGCCATTCAACACAATCGAGGCACCGGCGGCGGCCAAACCTTTGGCAAGAGCAAGACCTATGCCCTGCGACGATCCGGTCACCAGAGCGCGTTTGCCAGTGAGATCGAAAAGAGTAAGGGACATGGCATTCTCCAGATTTTTTAACTCGACAAGCACCTGTTCCCCTGTTTATGTTATCGATAACATGTTCTGTCAAGATATTTCCGTGGGAGGAAGATGAAAATGGCGAAGCCGGACATTCTTCAGGTTGGGCCTTATCCGGCGTGGGATGAAGAGCCGTTGAACGAGGCTTTTCAGGTGCATCGTTACTTCGATGCAGACGACAAAGACGCTTTTCTGGCAGAGGTTGGCCCGCGCATTCGCGCCATTGCAACGCGCGGTGACCTTGGGGCCAATCGCGCCATGATTGACGCCTGCCCTAAGCTGGAAGTGATCTCGGTTTACGGTGTCGGCTTTGATGCGGTCGATCTTGCTGCTTGCCGCGCGCGCGGCATCCATGTGACCAATACACCCGACGTGTTGACCAATGATGTTGCCGATCTCGGTGTTGCCATGATGCTATGCCTGGCCCGCGGGGTTATTGGTGCCGAAACCTGGGTGAAAGACGGAAGCTGGGTCGAAAAAGGCACGTATCCCCTAAAGCGTCAGGTGTCGGGCCGACGTGCTGGCATTCTTGGCCTTGGTCGTATTGGTTTTGCCATTGCTCAGCGCCTGAAAGGCTTTGATATGGACATTGCCTATTGTGGTCCAAGCCCGAAAGATCATGCGAAAGACATGACTTACATTGCTGATCCCGTAGCGCTTGCCGAGCGCTCGGATTTTCTGTTTGTCGCGCTTGCGGCATCCGCGGCCACGCGCCATATCGTCGGGCGGGAGGTGATTGCAGCACTCGGTGCGGACGGTATGTTGATCAACATTTCTCGCGCATCCAATGTCGATGAGGAAGCTCTGCTGGAGGCGCTGGAATCCGGTGCCCTCGGTTCTGCCGCTCTTGATGTGTTTGAGGGCGAGCCAAAGCTTAATCAGCGTTTTCTTACGCTGCCGAATGTGTTGGTGCAGCCGCATCATGGCTCGGGCACCATTGAGACCCGCAAGGCCATGGGCCAACTGATGCGCGATAATCTGAACGCGCATTTCGCAGGCCAGCCATTGTTAACCCCGGTTTTCTAAGGATACAGAGTATGAGAGCCATTGTTGCCCATGCGGCCAAGGATGTTCGCATCGAGCCGATCACACAGGAAGAGCCGGGTGAAGGTGAGGTCAGGCTGAGGCTGGCCACCGGCGGAATTTGCGGCAGTGATCTGCATTACTACAATCACGGTGGTTTTGGGGCCGTGCGCCTGAAACAGCCGATGATTTTAGGCCATGAAGTTTCGGCCTTTGTTGAGAAGCTGGGCGAGGGCGTATCCGGTCTGGAGGTTGGCCAGTTGGTGGCGGTTTCTCCATCCCGTCCTTGCCGCACCTGCCGCTATTGCCAGCAGGGTCTGCACAATCAATGCCTGAACATGCGTTTTTATGGCAGTGCCATGCCTTTTCCGCATATTCAGGGCGCCTTTCGCGAAAGTCTGGTTGCCGATGCTATTCAATGTGTTGCCGCTGACGGGTTAACACCCGGAGAGGCGGCCATGGCCGAGCCTTTGGCTGTTACCCTGCATGCCACCCGCCGTGCGGGTGAGATGCTGGGCAAAAAGGTTCTGGTTACAGGCTGCGGCCCCATAGGCGTGCTGTCTATTCTTGCAGCCCGGCGTGCGGGCGCTGGAGAGATTGTTGCAACCGACCTTTCCGATTTCACCCTTGCCATGGCAAAAGCGGCGGGCGCTGATCGGGTTATCAATTCCAGCGCTGAACCGGATGCCCTGGCCGCCTATTCCGCAGACAAGGGCACATTTGATGTGCTTTACGAATGCTCTGGTGCGGCCGCAGCACTCAGCGCTGGTATTGCAGCGCTTCGGCCGCGTGGTGTGATTGTTCAGCTTGGTCTGGGTGGTGATATGACATTGCCAATGATGGCCATCACCTCCAAAGAACTGGAGCTGCGCGGTTCCTTCCGCTTTCACGAAGAATTTGCGGTGGGCGTTGAGCTGATGCGCAAGGGCTTGATTGATGTGAAGCCGTTGATCACCCACACCGTTGGTCTGGAAGATGCAATCTCGGCCTTCGAGATTGCATCCGACCGCAGCCGCGCCATGAAAGCGCAAATCGCGTTTTCTTAATTCTGTATTTGTTTCAGCCAGAGGAAATAGGCGGCGTGGTCCAATTCTGCGCCGTCTTTGTTATTGACCAGATCATCAAAGCCAGCCTGTGCCTGTCCAGACAAGGGCAGGGTGAGTTTATGCTCCTTCGCGACGTTGATAGCGTTGTTTAAATCCTTAAGTTGAGCCACCGAGCGGCCGCCGGGCACAAAATTTCCTTCAACCATACGCGCACCATGCAGATCGAGAATGCGGCTATCGGCAAAGCCGCCGCGCAGCGCCTCGCGCAGCGTGCCAATGTTGCAGCCTGCTGCTTCCGCCAGTGTAAAGGCTTCGGCAACCGCCCCTATGGTGATGGCGACAATCAGCTGATTGGCGAGTTTGGCGGTTTGCCCGGTGCCGATCGCCCCCATATGGGTGGGGCGGCCCAGCACTTCGAGCAGTGGTTTGGCGGCGGTGAAATCCTCTGGCGATCCGCCAACAAAGATCGAGAGCGTTTGTTCATTGGCCCCTTTGACGCCGCCAGAAACTGGCGCATCGACAAAGCGTTTGCCCAGGCTTTTGGCATATGCTTCCAAGGCGCGGTCGCAATCGGGCTCCACGGATGCCATATTGATGATCATGGCACCGGGGGCGGCCGCCTCAATCACACCTTCCTCTTTCAGAATGGCTGTCGATGTCGGGCCATCAATCAGCATGGAAATGACCACATCAGCGCCACGTGCAGCCTCAGCCGCAGAGGTTGCAACTTTTGCCACGTCACTCAGCGCCTTCGCTTTTTCGATGCTGCGATTCCACACGGTAACATCGTGGATCTTGGCCAGATGTCGCGCCATCGGCCCGCCCATCAATCCCGTTCCCAGAAATGCAATCTTTGTCATGGGGTCTCCTCTCCCGGCTTTACATGTCGCGCCATTTGAATATGTTATCGTTACCATACTTGAGGACAGTGGGAGGAAAAATCAAGATGACATTCTTTGAGGTCGTGGATCCGGTATTTTCCACCTATGTGTTGGGCAATGCGCCCCTCAAGGAAATTGCCTCGGGTTTTGATTGGGTCGAGGGGCCGGTGTGGTTTGGTGATCTCAATTGCCTGATCTTCTCCGACATTCCCAATAACAAGATGTATCGCTGGATACCGGGTGTGGGCACCAGCGTGTTTCGCTCGCCATCGAATTTTTCCAATGGCAATACCCGCGACCGGCAAGGTCGTTTGATCAGTTGTGAGCATGGTGGGCGGCGTGTCACCCGCACCGAATATGACGGATCGATCACCGTGATTGCCGATCATTATCAGGGCAAGCGTTTAAACTCGCCCAATGATGTGATTGTCGCATCAGACGGTGCAATCTGGTTCTCCGATCCGCATTATGGCATTCAAACCAATTATGAAGGGACAAAGTCTGAGCAGGAGCTGCCATGCAACGTCTATCGGGTTGATCCGAATGGCGAAATCAAAGCGGTGCTGACGGATTTCAATTGCCCCAATGGTCTGGCCTTCAGCCCCGACGAGAAGAAGCTGTATGTCGCCGATACCGGCCGTATGTTTACCGATGATCCCCAGCATATTCGCGTCTTTGATGTGGGTGCAAAATGGGCACTGTCGGGCGGCGAGGTGTTTCATGCCATTGCGCCGGGCTGTGCCGATGGCATGCGCGTGGATAGTGACGGCAATCTGTGGTCATCGGCTGCCGATGGTGTGCACTGCCTTGCACCGGATGGCCGCGTGCGTGGCAAAATTCTGGTGCCACAAACCGTTTCCAATGTCTGCTTTGGGGGCCGTAACGGCCATGTCCTGTTCATCACGGCCTCGACCAGCGTTTATTCTATCGCCCTGAACAGACGAGGATAAAGGCACATTGCATAGAACAGGAGAAGGATAGAACCGTTCTCTCCCCATAAAAATGCACAGGTGTGCATAGTTTTGCTTTTCTTGTGCAATGTTCCTCCCTAATAAAGAGGGGAGATGGTCTGGGAGGATCACCCACGCGACATTTTCGCCGCGCAGGACCACAGAAAAGGGAGGAATTCATGTCTTTTAAGCTGTTTTTTGCAAGTACAGCGGCTTCAGTTGCTATGATGGCGTCCGCCTCTGGTGCATTTGCTGCAACAGAGTTGCAATGGTGGCATGCCATGTCCGGTGCCAATAACGAGGTGGTCGAAAACCTCGCCAAGGAATTCAATGACAGCCAGAGCGAATATAAGGTTGTGCCGGTTTATAAGGGGAGCTACCCCGAGACATTGAATGCCGGTATTGCCGCCTTCCGCGCCAAGCAGGCTCCCGCGATTCTACAGGTTTTCGATGCTGGCAGCGGCGTGATGATGAGTGCGCAAGGGGCTGTCATGCCGGTTGCGGATGTGTTGAAAAAGGGTGGCTACACCTTTGATAAATCCGAATATCTGGCCGGTATCGTTGCCTATTATTCCAAGCCGGACGGCACCATGCTGTCCTTCCCTTATAACTCCTCCTCGCCGGTGATGTATTACAACAAGGACGCCTTCAAAAAGGCAGGCTTGAACCCGGATGATGCGCCCAAGACCTGGCCTGAGGTGTTCGCAGCGGCTGAAAAAATCAAAAAATCCGGTGCCAGCGCCTGCGGCATCACCTCCACCTGGCTCACCTGGATTCAGACAGAAAATTTTGCCGCCTGGAATAACGTGCCCTATGGCACCAATGAAAACGGCCTGGCGGGCACCGATGTCAAGCTCAAGGTCAATGCGCCCTTGTTTGTTGAGCATTTCCAGAAGCTTGCCGATTTGGCAAAGGATGGCACGTTCCGTTATGGCGGCCGCACCTCGGAGGCCAAGCAGCTTTTCACCTCGGGTGAATGCGCAATCTTGACCGAATCCTCCGGTGGTCTGGGCGATATCATCAAGTCCGGCATCAATTATGGCATTGGTCAGCTGCCTTATTATCCGGGCGAAGGACGTCCGCAGAACACCATTCCGGGTGGCGCAAGTCTCTGGGTGTTTGGCGGCAAGAGTGATGCAGAATACAAGGGCATTGCCCAGTTCTTCCACTTCCTCTCCCAGACCAAGATTCAGGCACGCCTGCATCAGGTGTCGGGCTACCTGCCGATCACCAAGGCAGCCTATGAAGACACCAAAAAATCCGGTTTCTATGAAAAGAACCCGGCCCGCGAAACGCCGATCCTGCAAATGATGGGCAAGGCTCCAACAGCCAATTCCAAGGGTGTGCGTCTGGTGAACCTGCCACAGGTTCGCGACATCATGAACGAAGAATACGAAGCGCTGCTGGCTGGCAAGCAAGATGCCAAGACCACAATGGACCACATTGTTGAGCGCGGTGACGCCGCAATCAAGAAGGCCCAGCGCTAGAGTTTGTCAGGAAAAAGTGGAACCCGGTTTTTCTGATCAGACCAACTCAAACAAAGAATTTTAGCGACTGTCAGGTTCAATCTGGACCTGACAGTCGCTAATACGATCATTCGCCAGTTCGCGCCGAGTTGGTGCGGGCTGGCGTTAAAACAGGACAATCGCTGTGCAACGCGTTGTGTTTCCCAATAAGGTGCTGCCCTATTTTCTGGTGGCTCCACAAATCATCCTTACGGTGATTTTCTTCTTTTGGCCTGCCAGCCAGGCGCTTTATCAGTCCACCCAGCGCGAAGATGCCTTCGGGCTGAGCAGTATGTTTGTCGGGCTGGATAATTTTCGTTTCGTGCTGTCGGATGACAATTATCTGCATTCGCTGCAAGTGACAGCGGTGTTCAGCGCTGCAACGGCTATTCTGGCAATGGCGGCCGCCCTGTTGCTGGCCACGGCTGCCGATCGCGTTGTGCGTGGCAAAGGTCTTTATCGTACCTTGCTGATCTGGCCTTATGCGGTGGCACCCGCGGTGGCTGGTTTGCTGTGGCTGTTCATGTTCAACCCCGCCATGGGCACCTTTGCCTATATCCTGCGCCGCAATGGTGTGGATTGGGATCCGCTGCTGAATGGCAATCAGGCCATGAGCCTCGTGGTGGTGGCTGCTGCGTGGAAACAGATCAGCTATAATTTTCTGTTTTTCGTCGCTGGCCTACAGGCCATTCCCAAATCACTGATTGAGGCGGCGGCTATTGATGGCGCGCGTGGAACCCGTCGGTTTTGGACCATCGTGTTTCCGCTTTTGGCTCCGACAACCTTCTTTTTGCTGGTGGTGAATACGGTTTATGCGTTTTTCGACACATTTGGCATTATTCACGCGGTCACCGGCGGCGGCCCGGCCAAAGCCACGGAGACGCTGGTTTATAAAGTTTACAACGATGGTTTTGTGAATCTTGATCTTGGTTCTTCTGCCGCACAATCGGTCATTCTGATGCTGATCGTGATTGCGTTGACGGCCTTCCAGTTCCGCTTCGTTGAAAAGCGTGTTCATTATGCATGAGGCCCGGTCATGATTGAAAGACGTCCTATCGCGGCCCTGCTAGGCCATCTGATGCTGATTATCGGCATCATCATCGTCGCATTCCCGATCTATTACACCTTTATCGCCTCAACCATGTCGTCGGCCGACATCTTGCGTCCGCCGATTTCGCTTTTGCCGGGCGGCCATCTGATTGACAATTACGTCAGCGCCTTGAATGGCGGCGTTGAGCGGGTGTCTGGCGTCAGCCTGGAGAGGATGCTGTGGAACACATTTGTGGTGGCCATGGCCATCGCTATTGGCAAAATCCTGATTTCGTTCATCTCGGCCTATGCAATCGTGTTTTTCCGCTTTCCCTTTCGCATGGTGTTCTTCTGGATGATTTTTGTGACGCTGATGCTGCCGGTCGAGGTGCGTATTCTGCCGACCTATAAGGTCATCGTCGATCTGGGATTGATCGATACGTATACTGGACTGACATTGCCGTTGATGGCCTCTGCCACCGCGACCTTCCTTTTTCGGCAGTTCTTTTTGACCATTCCCGGTGAATTGGTCGAGGCGGCCCGCATCGACAATGCCGGTCCTTTCCGCTTCATGAAGGATATTCTTCTGCCTCTGTCGGCCACCAATATTGCTGCGCTGTTTGTGATCCTGTTCATCTACGGCTGGACGCAATATCTTTGGCCGCTGCTGATCACCAATGATGCGAAAATGTCGACGATCATCATTGGCCTTCGCAAAATGGTTGATTTTGCTGATGCCTCGACCCCTTGGAATTATGTCATGGTCACGGCGATCCTTGCCATCATCCCGCCCATTCTGGTGGTGGTGTTGATGCAACGCTGGTTCGTCAAAGGCCTTGTGGAGACTGAAAAATAATGGCCAGAATTACGCTCAATAACGTCCGCAAGACCTATACCGATGTGGTGGAAACCATCAAAGGCGTGTCGCTGGACATTGCCGATGGTGAGTTTCTCGTGCTGGTTGGCCCCTCTGGCTGTGGCAAATCCACACTGCTTCGCATGATTGCCGGTCTTGAAAGCATCTCCGCGGGTGAAATTTCTATTGGTGATCGTGTGGTCAACAAGCTGGAGCCATCGGAACGTGACATTGCCATGGTGTTTCAAAACTATGCGCTCTATCCGCATATGACCGTGCGGCAAAATCTTGCTTATGGCCTGAAGAACCGCAACACACCGCCAGCGGTGATTGAAGAGCGGATCAAAAAGGCGGCAGCAACCCTGGAAATCGATCAATATCTTGATCGCAAACCTCGGCAATTGTCCGGCGGTCAACGCCAGCGCGTGGCCATGGGCCGCGCTATCGTGCGCGAACCCTCGGCCTTTTTGTTTGACGAGCCATTGTCAAATCTTGATGCGAAATTGCGTGTGCAGATGCGGGTTGAGATCAAGCGTTTGCAGCGGGCATTGGGAACCACCAGCGTTTACGTGACCCACGACCAGATGGAAGCCATGACACTGGCCGACCGGCTGGTGGTGCTTAACGGTGGCAAGATCGAGCAGGTCGGCACGCCAATTGAACTTTACGAAAAGCCGGCAACGACGTTCGTTGCCACCTTCATCGGTTCGCCGTCGATGAATCTGCTGGACCGCGCAACCGGCGGCTTTGAGCTCAACGGCGTTGACGATGCCGCCATCATTGGTATCCGCCCGGAAGACTTGCGGTTGCAAGATGCAGGTTCCAGTGAATCTGTCGCGCTGCGCGCAGAGGTTATTGTCGGTGCGGTTGAGCTGGTCGGCGCAGAAAGCTATGTTTACAGCAGATTGGCATCAGGTCAGGACATGGTGTTTCGCGTATCAGGGCGTTCGCGCATTGCCTCAGGCGATCGTATGACGGTTGCGGCCGTAATGAGCGACATTCATCTGTTCGACCAACAAGGAAAGCGCCTGCCGGGGATGTGATGCTGCTTGCGATGAGAGCGTCAGTGCCATCATTTATGGCGTGATTTCTAATCGTCTGGTCAGATTTATGAGCCAGAATTATGAGAAAGTGATGCGGTAGTTTAAAGTGTTACAGCATCACTTTCTGCGCGATACATGGTGCATGGCACCGTAATGGGCAGAGAAAGAGTGAAGAGATGGGCTCAACCGTCGTCATCATCAACCTGTGTGGAGCGGTTGCCCTGCTGTTGTTTGGCCTCTCGCAGGTCAAGGACGGTGTGTCGCGCGCATTCGGTGCGCGTCTGCGCACGGCACTGTCCACTGGGACGCAAACCGGGTTGCGCTCGTTTGTTTCGGGCTTTTTTGCAACCATTGCGCTGCAAAGCTCGACTGCAACCGCTCTTATGACAGCGTCATTTGTTGAGCGTGAGTTGGTTAAACCCCGCATGGCACAAATTGTGCTGCTCGGAGCCAATGTCGGCACGGCTGTGACGGCATGGATTGTCGGCTTTGGTCTCGCGTGGCTTTCTCCTCTGCTGATTTTCATTGGCATTGGATTCTATCGGGCATCATCGTCAAACCGGCAGGGATTGGGCGGTGCTTTGATTGGCATTGGCCTTATGTTGTTGTCGCTGCATCTGATGAGCGCCGCAACAGAGCCTTTGCGAGAATCTTCGGCATTGCTTGCGTTTATCGGTTTGTTGGATAACGCATGGCCGGTCGCCTTTGCCTTGTCAGCGTGTATTGCCTTTATCTCCTCGTCCAGCCTGGCTGCGGTGGTTTTGATTCTCTCGGTGTCTTCCACCGGCGCTGTGCCGCCTGCGCTTGTTCTGGTGCTGGTGCTGGGGGCAAATTTTGGTGGGGCGATTCCACCGTTTATTGCATCGATCGGCACGGCGGCGTCTGCCCGGCGTGTTACGCTGGCCAATCTGATTGTGCGAGGCGTTGGCTGTGTCATTGTCTTGCCGCTGGCCGGTTATGGCGGTGTGCTGTTACAAATGTTGCCAACTCCGCAAACGATGTTGCCGGTGGATGCGCATCTGGCGTTCAATATTCTGCTTGCTCTGGTCGCCTGGCCATTTTCCACCGCACTGGCCCATTGGATGACCCGACTGGTCGCCGATGAGGTTAAGCCGGATATGGCTCCGAAGTTCCTCGACCGGCACGATCTAAGCAATCCAGTGATTGCTCTCACCAGCGCCACCCGCGAAGTGCTCGGCGTCGGCGATATGATCGAGCGCATGTTGATGAAGACCTCAGAGGCGTTTACCCGAAACGACCTGTCGCAATTGGCAGAAGTCGCACCTTTGGAGCGTCGGGTAGATATGTTGCAGCAAGAGGTGAAGGTTTATCTTTCGATGCTCGGGCGGGTGGGGTTAAGCGAAGAAAACAGCCGTCGCTCAATTCATATCATCGACTATGCCATTAATCTCGAACACATCGGCGATATTATCGAAAAAGGCCTGGTGCAGCAGGTGACCAAAAAGATCACGCTGGGCCTGAAATTTTCGGATGATGGCTATGAAGAGTTGATGCGCCTGATGAACCTGACCATCGACAATCTCAGGGTTGCGCAAACCATTTTCGTGACACGCGATTTTGCCCTTGCCCGCCAGATGATGGAGGTCAAGGTGGAAGTTCGGCGTATGGAGAAAGAATCGGCTGAGCGTCATCTGAAACGTCTTCAGGACGGGCGCCTTGAAAGCTTGCAAACGAGTTCACTCCACCTTGACCTGTTGCGGGATCTGAAGCGCATCAATGCGCACATCATCTCGGTTGCACACCCAATTCTGGATGAAAGCGGTGTGCTGGTGGAGAGCAGGCTTCGGGCTTCGCAGTAACGTTTACGTCAAGCGATAGAGCTTCGGAGCGGCAACAGGTTCCCACGTTCAGAGCATTTCCCGCAAAAGCACAGAAGCAAAGACTTTCTGCATAATTCCTTAAATCGATTCCGATTTGAGGAATTATGCAGCAATCGCTCGTGCTTATGCGCAGATCGGGCGTTGCCAAAATTTGCTCTCCTCCCATGTCAAATCCCGACAGAAGCGCTCGCGCACAGTATTTCTACATAAAAGTGTATCTGAAATTTGAACATCAAAAAATTGTTTCGGCATTGACGAATGCAATCAAAAGTGATTACATAAAATAAATACAACCCTTAATGGAGGCCGTCTATGGACGCGTATTTGGGAACAATTTACATTATCCCCTACAATTTTGCGATGTACGGCAGCCAATTTTGCCTTGGACAGACGCTGCAAGTGTCTCAATTCACGGCACTTTATTCTCTTATCGGCACGATTTATGGCGGATCTGGCAACCAAAATTTCCAGCTGCCCGATTTGAAGGGGCAAGTCCCGGTTGGGGTCGGAGCGACCCCTGGTGTCAATTTCCAACTCGGCACAAAGCATGGTGCCAACTTTCAGACTTTGAGCGTCTTGAACCTGCCGGACCACACGCATCCAGCGCAATTTGCGCCGACAACGGCCAATCAGCCGGTAACGATTCCGGCGGTGCAAAACACATTGGATGTCAAGGTTGATGTTGATGTTTATGGCGGCGGTGGCGATACGACAATTCCAACGGCTGCAAAAAACATGCTTTCAGGTGGCTCTACTGGTACGACAAAGATCTATAATTCACCGCAGACCAGCAATCTGGTAAAGCTCTCAAATGTGAACACAACGGTTACAGGCAGCGCCGGTTCTCCTGCAACGACAGTAAATGTTAGCACGGTGACGGGTGGTACGGTCGCTGTTGGTCCAGGCGTGCGGTATGGCAATCCGCAGGCACCCGTGTCCGTATTGCAGCCAAGCCTTGCTTTGAATTTCATCATCGCCGTTGAAGGCATTTATCCGCAACGCCCATGACAATATCCATTGCAACTGTTGAAGCATCTGTGTTTCAGGCGCACGAGGGCGCTTGTTTTCAGATGTCAGATGAGCAAGGCTTTTGCGTAGAAGTCTGCCTGAAGCGCTGCTGCGAAAATTCGAAAAATAGGGCTCCGGGAGCAAAAAGAGTGCCGTTTTCGCTTGAGTTTGAGACAGTAGCGGAGGGAGTGCCGCTTTTTCATGTCGGAAATTTCTCCTTCTCACACCCGGATATTGGCGTGTTGGGACCGGTCTGCGCTGGCCGAATACTCAATCCGGCATCTCCCAATCTGGCCTTGTTTCAGGTTGTGTTTGGCTAGAGTTTTTCAGGGAAAAGTGGAACCCGGATTTCCAGAATAAACAAGCAAAAACAAGGGAATATAGAATCTGTCAGGTTCAATTGGAGCCTGACAGACTCGGGGGTGTTTCCATGTAATACTCTTGAGCGCCGTGCGTCCTCTATGGTGCACAAAGGCTCAGGGTAGCTCTTTAAATCTGCTGCATAATTTTCTCTTCAATGGGTTCCGATTTACGGAATTATGCAGGAACGCCGGAGTTCATTCTGAAAGGGTAGATGTTATGGCGGGCCTTAGTGGGTCATTTGCGCTACCAGGCAATCTGGCTTTGCGGTTTACGGGTGTGGATGACGAGCCGTTTTTGTTTCAATTGCTCAAAGAGTCGCGGCCCTGGTTGTCTTGGGCGGAAGGAAGCAGCGATTTTTTGCGCGTGGTGCACGAGCAGCAATTCAACGCGATACAGACCGGATTGGGGCAGGCCTACCCGGAGCATATGGATATGATCATTGAAGATTGCGGTATCCGTGTCGGACGATTGGTGGTTTCTCTCGGCTACAGCGAATGGCGCTTGTCTGAGTTGCAACTTCTTAAGGCCGCGCAAGGAAAAGGCATAGGCTCCGGCGTGATTCGGAGTTTGCAGGCGGCGGCGGCAAGGCTTTCCTTGCCAATCACGCTGTCGACGCCCATGTTCGGCTCCCACGGACCTCAGGTGTATCACCGTTTGGGCTTTCAAGTGACAGATGTATCGCCTCCACACTACCATATGCGATGGGTGCCGCCTCAGGTTGTAGCAAGTATGCAACATTAGTGAAGAAACAAAACACATTGTCGACATAATTAAACAACTCTGGCTAGAGTGTGCCGAGATATGTGCTAATTCGGTTAAATAAACCATAGTTTGCATGTTGCGACGGTAAAATCTTGATGCTTGTGGGGTGGCTTTTGGTTCGGCAAGAAATTTTGAAGCCTTTGTGGAGCTGGCTACTCACACTCACCGGCGTGCTTTTACCTCGCAGCGTTAAAACGCTTTTCTTGTTTCTGGTTGCCGTGTTGGCAGCTGGGCAATCCCATGCAGTACCCTCAGCCTCCTGTAACGCTATTAATGCGGATTGGGGGGCGGGGATTACTCGTGATTGGACCTATGGAACGACCATCAATGAGGATGTTGTTGATAAAGTATATCAAAATAATTTCAATATTGGTGAAAAACTGAGCTGGAATTATACATTCTCGGGAACAGTGCCATCTGACCCAAACGACACATTTGCTGGCTTTGTGATACAAAATCTCGATGTGGGTCCACTTAATGCTCAGGCCTCCGTTGAAAATCAACAGGGGAGTCTTTCTGGCTCTGGAGAGTTCACTTTTAGCAGCTCGGCGGACACGACTGGTGATATCCAGGTATATCTTGATGCTAATAATCGAGGTACTCCAAGAGATAAAAGGATTACCTTGCAGGTGACGTGCTCAGATGGAAGTGTTTCAGCTTCCTCTGATGCGACGCTTGCGAGTCTGACCTTGTCGAGCGGTACATTGTCTCCGTCTTTTACGCCGAGTGGCGTAAGCTACACAGCCACGGTTTCGAATGCGACGACGACGGTTACGGTCACGCCAACGGTTGCTGAGAGCAACGCTACGGTTAAGATCAACGGCACGGCTGTGGCATCTGGCAGTGCGTCTACTCCGATTTCGCTTTCGGTTGGAGCCAATCCGATCACGGTTGTGGTGACAGCGCAGGATGGCACGACCACCAAGAGCTACACGGTCAGTGTGACACGAGCATCTTCTACAGATGCGACGCTTTCGAACCTTACGCTTTCGAGTGGCACCCTTTCACCAGGCTTTGCCCCGGGGACGCTGAGCTATATAGCAAGCGTTACCAACGCGACGACATCGCTGACGGTGACACCGACAGTGACGGATAGCACGGCAACGGTTAAGGTCAACGGCACGGCTGTGACCTCCGGTTCGGCTTCTGGTTCTATTTCGCTTTCGGTTGGAGCCAATCCGATCACGGTTCGTGTGACGGCGCAGGATGGCACGACGATCAAGGATTATACGATAACCGTGACACGGGCATCCACGGATGCGACGCTTGCGAGTCTGACCTTGTCGAGCGGTACATTGTCTCCCTCTTTTACGCCGAGTGGCGTAAGCTACACAGCCACGGTTTCGAATGCGACGACATCGGTTACGGTCACGCCAACGGTTGCTGAGAGCAACGCGACGGTTAAGGTCAACGGCACGGCTGTTGCATCTGGCAGTGTGTCTGGTTCGATTTCGCTTGCCGTTGGGCCCAACACGATTACGGTTCGTGTGACGGCGCAAGATGGCACGACGGTCAAGGATTATACGATAACCGTGACACGGGCATCCACGGATGCGACGCTTGCGAGTCTGACCTTGTCGAGCGGTACATTGTCTCCCTCTTTTACGCCGAGTGGCGTAAGCTACACAGCCACGGTTTCGAATGCGACGACATCGGTTACGGTCACGCCAACGGTTGCTGAGAGCAACGCGACGGTTAAGGTCAACGGCACGGCTGTTGCATCTGGCAGTGTGTCTGGTTCGATTTCGCTTGCCGTTGGGCCCAACACGATTACGGTTCGTGTGACGGCGCAAGATGGCACGACGGTCAAGGATTATGCGGTAACCGTAACACGGGCATCCACGGATGCGACGCTTGCGGCTCTGACCTTGTCGAGCGGTACATTGTCTCCGTCTTTTACGCCGAGTGGCGTAAGCTACACAGCCACGGTTTCGAATGCGACGACAACGGTTACGGTCACGCCTACGGTTGCTGAGAGCAACGCGACGGTGACTGTGAACGGTAATAGTGTGACATCTGGCAATGCGTCTGGTTCGATCACGCTTGCCGTTGGGCTCAACACGATTACGGTTCGAGTGACGGCGCAGGATGGCACGACGATCAAGGATTACACGATAGCAGTGACGCGGGCGGCATCCACGGATGCAACGCTTGCGGCTCTAACCTTGTCGAGCGGTACATTGTCTCCGTCTTTTACGCCGAGTGGCGTAAGCTACACAGCCACGGTTTCGAATGCGACGACAACGGTTACGGTCACGCCTACGGTTGCTGAGAGCAACGCGACGGTGACTGTGAACGGTAATAGTGTGACATCTGGCAATGCGTCTGGTTCGATCACGCTTGCCGTTGGGCTCAACACGATTACGGTTCGAGTGACGGCGCAGGATGGCACGACGATCAAGGTTTACACGATAGCAGTGACGCGGGCGGCATCCACGGATGCAACGCTTGCGGCTCTGGGCTTGTCGAGTGGCACATTGTCTCCCGGCTTCTCGGCAGGGCAATTGAGCTACACGGCCAGCGTTGCAAACTCGGTGTCAACGCTGACGGTCACGCCAACGGTCGCCGAGACAAACGCGACGGTGACTGTGAACGGCTCGCCTGTCACATCTGGCTCAGCTTCTAGCGGGATCACGCTTGCCGTTGGCCCCAACACGATTACTGTTCGAGTGACGGCGCAGGATGGCACGACGATCAAGGTTTATACTGTAGACGTGACACGTGCGGCCCCCGCCGCGTCGACGGATGCGACGCTTGCGGCTCTGAGCTTGTCGAGTGGCACACTGTCTCCCGGCTTTTCGGCAGGGCAATTGAGCTATAACGCCAGCGTTGCAAACTCGGTGACGACGCTGACGGTCACGCCGACGGTCGCTGACACAAACGCGACGGTGACTGTGAACGGCTCGCCTGTCACATCTGGCTCAGCTTCTAGCGGGATCACGCTTGCCGTTGGCCCCAACACGATTACGGTTCGAGTGACGGCGCAGGATGGCACGACGATCAAGGATTATACTGTAGACGTGACACGCGCGGCCCCCGCAGTGTCCTCTGATGCAACGCTTGCGGCGTTGGGCTTGTCGAGTGGCACATTGTCTCCCGGCTTCTCGGCAGGGCAATTGAGCTACACGGCCAGCGTTGCAAACTCGGTGTCAACGCTGACGGTCACGCCAACGGTCGCTGACACAAACGCGACGGTGACTGTGAACGGCTCGCCTGTCACATCTGGCTCAGCTTCTAGCGGGATCACGCTTGCCGTTGGACCCAACACGATTACTGTTCGAGTGACGGCGCAGGATGGCACGACGATCAAGGATTATACTGTAGACGTGACACGCGCGGCCCCCGCAGTGTCCTCTGATGCAACGCTTGCGGCGTTGGGCTTGTCGAGTGGCACATTGTCTCCCGGCTTCTCGGCAGGGCAATTGAGCTACACGGCCAGCGTTGCAAACTCGGTGTCAACGCTGACGGTCACGCCAACGGTCGCTGACACAAACGCGACGGTGACTGTGAACGGCTCGCCTGTCACATCTGGCTCAGCTTCTAGCGGGATCACGCTTGCCGTTGGACCCAACACGATTACTGTTCGAGTGACGGCGCAGGATGGCACGACGATCAAGGTTTATACTGTAGACGTGACACGTGCGGCCCCCGCCGCGTCGACGGATGCGACGCTTGCGGCGTTGGGCTTGTCGAGTGGCACATTGTCTCCCGGCTTCTCGGCAGGGCAATTGAGCTACACGGCCAGTGTTGCAAACTCTGTGACGACGCTGACGGTCACGCCGACGGTCGCTGAGACAAGCGCGACGGTGACTGTGAACGGGAATGGTGTGACATCTGGCAATGCGTCTGGTTCGATTTCGCTTGCCGTTGGGCTCAACACGATTACGGTTCGAGTGACGGCGCAGGATGGCACGACGATCAAGGTTTATACTGTAGACGTGACACGCGCGGCCCCCGCCGTGTCCTCTGATGCGACGCTTGCGGCTCTGACACTCTCAACCGGCACATTGTCTCCGAGCTTTGCCTCTGGCACGTTGAGCTACACGGCCAGCGTTGCAAACTCGGTGTCAACGCTGACAGTAACGCCAACGGTCGCTGAGACAAGCGCGACGGTGACTGTGAACGGCTCGCCTGTCGCATCTGGCTCAGCTTCTAGCGCGATCACGCTTGCTGTTGGAGCCAATGCGATCACGGTTGACGTGACGGCTCAGGATGGTTCGACGAAGGTGAGCTATACGGTCATTGTCACGCGGGCGGCCCCTGCCTCTATCGTTTTCTCGCCAGCTTCGGGCCCTCTGAGCAAAGGGAGTGTGGGTGCAAATTACAGTCAGACATTGACGCCTTCGGGGGGAAGCGCACCTTACACGTTTGCGGTTACCGGAAATGTGCTGCCTGCTGGCCTCACGCTTGATACATCCACGGGTGTCATTCGTGGAACGCCAAGCGTGGCCGGGGAATATGCATTTACCGTGACGGTCACTGACGCCAACGCTCAGACCGCGTCTGTTAATTATCAGCTTTCCATTGCTGCTGCGCCCGCGAATTTGGTCTTTTCGCCAGCAGGCGGTGCTTTGAGCGAGGCGATGGCGGGTGAGGATTATCGTCAGGAGATCGCAGCAAAAGGCGGTACGGGCACTCTGATTTACAGCGTTGGATCTGGTACCCTGCCGAAAGGCCTCGTGCTGAATGTTTCGACCGGAACGTTGACGGGGCCTCTCGAAACAAAAACCGAGGGCGACTATTCCTTCAGTATTTCGGCCACTGATACGGGCGGGGCGACAGCAACGGCAAATTACACGCTCAAAGTCGCACCGCGTGCCGTGACCGCGCCGAACAAGGAAGTCACTGTTGCCGCAGGTTCGACACCTCCAGATGTCTACCTTAATCGGGGGGCAACGGGTGGACCGTTTTTCTCGGCGGAAATTGTGGTGGTTGAGCCGGCAAATGCTGGAACGGCGCGAATTGTTCAAGGTCAATTGGCGCAGGCTGCATCTTCCTTCATACCCGTCGGCTGGTATTTGCAGTTTACGCCAAATCCGAGCTATTCCGGTCAGGTCAAGGTTAATTATCGATTGAGCAGCACGTTGGGCCTCTCCAACACCGGCGTTGTGACCTATAATCTCGGCTATGACGCGGGCGTTGTTGCGCAGGATATTGATGCGCTTGTTCATGGCTTTGTCCGCTCACGGCAAAGTTTGATTGCCGGGTCGCTGCATGTTCCGGGTCTTCTGGAGCGTCGGCGTCTGGATTCTGCCACGGATCCGGTAACGACGGTCGTGCTACCCTCGGCTGAAGGGCTCTCCATGGGCTTTTCAACCAGTCTGGCGCAGATGGAAGCGGCGCGCAACCATGCCGATGGCATCGAAGGTGGCGCGGATACCCGGTTTAATATCTGGATTGACGGTATCATTGCCCTGCACAACCGCAAGGATAATGGCAGTCAGTGGGGCAGCTTCGGCATGCTGTCCCTTGGGGCGGATTATCTCTTGACCGACAAAGCCTTGTTGGGCGTGTCTCTTCATTACGACAGAATGACCGACCCCACGGACAATGATGCCAAATTGACCGGAAATGGTTGGCTGGTGGGGCCTTATGCATCTTTCGAGCTGCTGAAAGGCGTGTTCTGGGACACCAGTGTTCTTTATGGTGGGTCGTCGAATGCGATCGATACCCGATTCTGGGATGGTCGCTTTGATACGACCCGCTGGATTGTGGATACGAAGCTCAAGGGACAGTGGGATATTGGTGACGCAACCGTGCTCACTCCGAAGTTCAGGACAATCTACCTCTCCGAGACAGTGAAAGACTATGGCGTTAGCAACAATCAGGGCGATTTCCTTGGTTTGAAAGGTTTCACCGAAGAGCAATTGCGCGTCAGTGCCGGTGCAGATCTTGCTCGTTCCTTTACCCTTGCAGATGGATCGGTCCTGACACCCAAAGTTGGCGCAAACGTTGGCTTTTCGGGCTTGAACGGTGCTGGTGCCTTTGGCTCCATTTCAGGCGGGCTGTCGCTTGTGACCGAAAATCAATGGGGAATGGAGGCCAATATTCTGTTCAACATTGAAGGCGATGGCGATAAATCCACAGCGGCCAGAGTGCGTGTCAGCAAGAAATTCTGACAGGTTCTGATAGGCACGCTTGCCGTGGCGCAGAAAAATCAGCGCGGGGTGTGCACCCCGCGTGCAGACCCTTGACTATCGAATGCGCTCGTTTGTGCCTGCACTCGTGTTTTGTGATCAAAGCGCTCAAGGGGCACCGAAAGCGCTGATCAGCTCGATGGACGAACCTGATTATATTGCGTCTTCATCTGTTTTTCCTATCGCTCTATATTTCAGAAGATCGCCGCAGATTGCAGGGCTGGTTGGCAGGTGAGCATGGTTGAACTACAGCGCCTCTCACGAAATATGGCGCACAAAGGACGCTATAACACTCTTAATCTTCTGCATCATTCCTTAAATCGATTCCGATTTAAGGAATGATGCAGCCGTGTTGGCATCAAGTTGGCAATGCCAAATACTTCCTGTGGAACAGTCGCTTTTCAAAGCAGCAAGCCCTCGCTTTATCCGAGCGGGGCCATCATCCTGTCTGCGATTCGGTTGTGAACACGTGTCTCTCCATAGGTGATCGGCTTTCGAGAGAAAGACCGGATGTTGTGCACAGCCATTCAGCGAAAATTGCTTTCGAGAGTGACAAGATTGGCCTTTCGGCCTCACATGTTTGGAAAAACCAATGGCCGTCAATAATGCATCCGCTATGAATCCAATGCAGCCTCTTGCCGTTATGGTTGAGCACGCACGCATGCGGCGATTGTCGGTGCAAGACCTGTTCAGTTTTGCAGAAAACCGTAGCGCGAGCGGCCAGCGGCAGGAGGCAATAGAGCTTTATAAAGCGTGGATTGCGTTTAACGAAGTGCATCCTTTTTTGCATCTGGTCTATTTCAATTACGCTGTCACACTGCGTCAAGCTGGCGATATCACCGGCTCAATCAACGCGCTGACCGCTTGCTTGAAGATTGATCCGAAATTTGGTCAGGCCCATATCAACCTGGGTCGGGCGTTTGAAGACAGTGGTCTTGCAGCGCTTGCAATCGAGCAGTGGCGCAAGCTTTTGGATGTGACGGCAGAAAGCACGGCCGAAAAAGTCTTGCATCGGCTCATGGCGCTCCAGCATATTGGCCGGGTTATGGAAAATGCCAATCTGCTGGAAGATGCTGAAACGGCGCTGTGGCAAGCGATGGAACTGCGCCCAGATAAAAGCGAGTCGGCTCAGCACTGGACAGCCATCCGCCAACGGGCCTGCAAGTGGCCAATCTTGACCCCATCGGAGCATGTTTCTCTTCGCCATCTGATCGACGGCCTTTCACCTTTGTCTTTGGCCTGCTTTGCCGATGATCCGATTTTTCAACTGGCGAAAGCCTATCGCTATAATAAGTCTCTGGCTGGACGCCCCGATACGCAAGGGTTTCCACGGAAAGCGGTGGCGCGCAAACTGGGTACAGGCCAGCGTCTTCGTGTGGGCTATGTCTCATCGGATCTTCGCGATCACGCCGTTGGCTTTGCGCTGCGTGACGTGTTGGAATTGCATGATAAAACGAGCGTCGAGATCTTCGCTTATTATTGTGGCGATCCCGTCACCAACGATGCAACGCAAAACCGGATGAAAGCCGCCATTGATTGCTGGCGCGATATTGCCGCACTGAGTGATGAAGATGCTGCACGGCAAATTGCCGCTGATGACATTGATATTTTGATCGATGTAAACGGCTATACCAAACATGCTCGCACGCGCATTTTTGCCTATCGTCCCGCCCCTGTGATTGTCAATTTCTGCGGCTATCCCGGCACAATGGGCAGCCCTTTCCATCAGTATATGATTGCGGATGAGCATATTGTTCCGGCTGCAAGCGAAATTTATTATACTGAAAAAGTGCTGCGGATTGCGTGCAACCAACCGATTGACCGTAAGCGAGAAATTGCCAAAACACCCTATCGCGCAGAAGCCGGTCTGCCGGAGGGTGCGTTTGTTTTTGCCTGTTTCAACGGCATGCAAAAAATCACCGAGGCCACTTTTGCCCACTGGATGAAAATTCTTAAAGCAACGCCGGGCAGCGTGTTCTGGCTGCTGGGCGCAAGTGATGATGTTGATCAGCGCTTACGCACATTGGCAGAAGCCGCGGGCGTTATGCCCGATCGCCTTATCTTTGCGCCGAAGGCACCCAATGCGCAGCATCTAGCCCGCATTGCTCTTGCCGATCTGTTCCTTGATACCTTCCCTTATGGTGCGCATTCGACCGCAGGCGATGCGCTGACCATGGGCTTGCCGGTTCTGACCGTTCCGGGAAAAAGCTTTGCTTCGCGGTTTTGCGCCAGCATCGTTCATGCGGCCGGTGTTCCAGAATTGATCTGCAAGGATCCTGATCATTATGTTGAGCAGGCCATTGCTTTTGCCAATGCCCCCAAGACCTTGCTGAAGATCAGAAAGGCGCTGCAAGACCAGCGCGAAACTTCTGTTCTGCGCGACATTCCGGGCCTTGCCCGCCGTCTGGAAGCCTTGTTTTGGCAAATGCAGGATGAGGCGGAGCGGGGCGAAACACCGGTTCCAGATTTGCGCAACCTCGACCTTTATTACGAGTTGGGAGCAGAGCTGGTGCAGAGCAATATTGTCTATTGCGATGAGGACACCTATCGCCAGCGCTATCTGGAAAAGCTGGCGCGCTATCATGACTATGCACCCATCCCTTATGATAACCGTCTCTGGACCGAGGAAACTGCGGGAACACGCGGATGATCACCGCAGGTGAGGGCAAAAAAATTGCGATTGTCGGGGCCGGACTTTCCGGCGGCGTCATCGGTCGTGAACTGGCTGAGGCTGGCCATCATGTCGAGATTTTTGATCGCAGGCCGCATATTGCCGGCAATTGTCACACTGAGCGAGATGAGCAAACGGGGGTGATGGTTCATATCTATGGACCACATATTTTCCACACAGATGATGCGGAGGTCTGGAACTACGTCAACCGTTTCCAGACATTCATGCCCTATAAAAACCGCGTCAAAACCACGAGCAATGGGCAGGTCTATTCGCTTCCCATCAACCTGCACACCATCAATCAGTTTTTTGGCAAGAGCTTTCGGCCCGATGAGGCGCGCGTGTTTCTTGAGACGCTCGCAGATACAAGCATAGAGCAGCCGGAAACGTTTGAGGAGCAGGCGCTGCGCTTCGTCGGCAAGGACCTGTATGAGGCCTTTTTCAAGGGCTACACCCAGAAACAGTGGGGTTGCTCACCCACCGAGTTGCCAGCCTCGATTTTGAAGCGGCTTCCCGTGCGCTTCAACTATGATGACAATTATTTCTTCCATCACTATCAGGGCATGCCGGAAAACGGCTATACGGATATGATCGGGCATATTCTTGATCATCCGAATATCACGCTGCATCTGGAAACGGCGTTTCGTCGGACGCAAACCGATGGCTTTGCTCATGTGTTTTATTCCGGGCCGCTCGACGGTTATTATGACTACCAATTTGGCCGTCTTGGCTATCGCACACTGGATTTTGAACGCTTTACCTATGATGGCGACTATCAGGGCTGTGCGGTGATGAATTATGGTGACGAGTCCGTGCCTTTTACGAGGATCACTGAACACAAGCATTTTTCTCCCTGGGAGAACCATCAAGGCTCGGTCTGCTACCGCGAATTTTCCAGGGAATGTGGGCCGCAGGATACGCCCTATTACCCCATTCGACTGGTTGAGGAAAAAGAGCTGCTGTCGCACTATGTGGCGCTTGCCGAGCAGGAGGCTCATGTGACCTTCGTTGGGCGGCTGGGTACCTATCGCTATCTTGATATGGATGTGACAATCCGCGAGGCGCTTGATACGGCAAGGCTTTATTTGTTCGCAGAAAAAGCAGATGCGGCAATGCCGTCATTTCTGCATGCACCAGTGTAACTCTGCCTTTCAAGGGGCATCCGTGATAAAGCGATGGGCGTTGTCTTTGACGCTATTGCGCAGAAAATCCATGACCGAGCGGATGCGTGGCACTTGCAGCATATCGCGGTGGCAGACGATCCAGTAATCGCGTTTAAGCACGGTGTTGGGCAGCACGGGGCGAAGCTCGGGATATTGATGGGCGATAAACAGAGGCAGCACACACAGACCAAGGCCATTGCGGGTGGCGGTCAACTGCGAAAAGATACTTGAACTTTGAAAGCCGGGTCGAATTTTAGGGTGAATATCGCCCAGATAATCCAGCCCCGGTGCAAAGATCATATCCTGAATATAACCAATGAAAGCGTGAGAGAGCAGATCATCCGGTGTTTGCGGCGCGCCATTGCGGGCTAGATAGTCTTTTGAAGCGTAGATTTGCAGTTGATAAAACGTCAGGTGCTCAAAATGATAGGGGCCTGCTTTGGGCGGATCCAACACCACGGCAAGGTCCGCCTCTTTGCGTGATAGAGACATGATTTGCTGAATGGTCACCAGTTCCAGCGTGATAGACGGATGACAATGGGACAGTTCTGCCAGGCGTGGCGCGAAAAAGAAATTGGAAAAACCCTCGGGCGCTGACATGCGCACAACGCCACGCTGCACGAGATCGCCGCCGGACAGTTCTTCTTGCAGGCGCGCCGCCTCCTGCTCGACTTTTTCGGCCGTTTCGACAAAGCGATGGCCAATCGGCGTCAGCACATAGCCTCTCGGGTTGCGCTCAAACAGTTTCACTTTCAAGGAAAATTCCAGCCGGTCGATCCGGCGCGAAACTGTGGCATGGCTGGTGCGCAAATTGCGTGCCGCAGACGACAGTTGACCCGAACGGGCGACTGCCAAAAAAAACTGGAGATCATCCCAGGTAAACTGCATCTTTGCCACGATCTCTTCCCATCTGTTCAAAAATGAACATGTGCTGTTTGGAATTAATCCGCAAGTCGTGTTGCGTCAATCGCCAATATAGCCGACTATCGCGCATGTTCGGCTGTTTTGAGGAGAGCGGCTGGCCAATTTTGAACAGGTCTATCTCTGTTTAAACATCTCTGGGAGGGGAATTTCATGCGAAATATGCTTTTGGCATCGGTTGCAATTTTTGTTGCAAGCGCATCATTTGCTTTGGCGGCGTCAGCGGGTGGCGTCTCCGACGGCAAGGTCAAAATCGGTATTCTGAACGATCAATCGGGCGTTTATGCTGATTTTGGCGGTAAGTCTTCTGTCGAGGCTGCCAAGATGGCGGTGGAAGATTTCGGCGGCAAGGTTTTGGGCGCGCCAATCGAAATCGTCGATGCCGACCATCAGAACAAGCCCGATATTGCCTCTAACATTGCCCGCCAATGGTTTGATCGCGATCAGGTGGATGCGATTATGGAGCTGACGACCTCTTCCGTTGCGTTGGCTGTGCAGGCTATCGCCAAAGAGAAGAAAAAGATCGACATCGTGACGGGCGCTGCCACCACCGAGCTGACGGGCAAGCAATGCAGCCCCTACGGCTTCCATTGGGCCTATGACACCCACGCTCTTGCGGTTGGCACCGGCGGCGCACTGGTGAAGCAGGGCGGCGACAGCTGGTTTTTCCTGACCGCCGATTATGCGTTTGGTTACTCGCTTGAGCAGCAAACCAGCGAATTCGTCAAAGCCAATGGCGGTAAGGTTTTGGGCTCGGTGCGCCATCCGCTGTCCACCAGCGATTACTCGTCCTTCCTGTTGCAGGCCCAGTCTTCTGGTGCAAAGGTGATTGGCTTGGCCAATGCCGGGGCGGATACGCAAAATGCCATCAAGCAGGCCGCAGAATTTGGCATTACCCAAGGCGGTCAGCGTCTTGCAGCACTGCTGTTCACGCTGGCGGAAGTGCACGGTCTCGGTCTTGAAGCGGCACAAGGCTTGACGCTGACCGAAGGCTTTTACTGGAACCGCGATGATGAAAGCCGCAAATTTGGTGAGCGGTTCATGAAACGCACCGGCAAGATGCCCAATATGATTCATGCGGGCACCTATTCGGCGGTCATGCAATATCTCAAAGCGGTGCAGAAGGCTGGCACAGATGATACCGACGCCGTTGCCAAGGAATTGCATGAAATGCCGGTTGATGATGTGTTTGGTCGTGGTGGTACCGTGGGTGCCAATGGCCGGATGATCCATGACATGTATCTGCTGGAGGTGAAGAAGCCTTCCGAGAGCAAGATGCCATGGGATTATTATAACGTATTGGCCACCATTCCCGGCAAAGAAGCCTACATTGATCCGGCCAAGAGCGGCTGCGACCTCGTCAAGTAAACAGACTGGACATGATGATGAACGCATCCGTTGAACAGATGGAGCGCTCAGAGCCACGGGTGGTGTTATCCGCCCGTGGCCTGCGCCGGGATTTTGGCGGCTTCACCGCCGTGCGTGATGTTGATCTTGATGTGCGGGATCGGCGGGTCCATGCGCTGATTGGGCCAAATGGTGCCGGGAAAACCACGGTTTTCAATCTTTTGACCAAGTTTTTACAGCCAACCGCTGGCACCATCACTCTGCTGGGCGAAGACATTACGCGGACCGTGCCGGACAAGGTGGCGCGCAAAGGTCTGGTGCGGTCTTTCCAGATTTCGGCGGTGTTTCCGCAATTGAGTGTGCTGGACAATGTTCGGGTTGCCTTGCAGCGCAAGAGCAATCTGGCCCATCAATTCTGGCGGCCTTTGTCAGCGCTTGATCAATTGAACAGCCATGCTGAAAATCTGATCGCCACTGTCGGTCTCAGCCAAGAGCGCGATGTGCTGGCGGCTGATCTGTCCTACGGTCGCAAGCGGGTATTGGAGATGGCAACCACGCTGGCGCTTGATCCGAAGGTTCTGCTGTTGGATGAGCCTTTGGCGGGCATGGGGCAGGAAGACATCGGCACAATTGCCAACCTGATCCGCGAGGTTGCAGCGACGCGCGCCGTGTTGATGGTGGAGCATAATCTCTCCGTCGTTGCCGATCTTTGCCACCATGTGACGGTGCTTCAGCGTGGCGAAATTCTAGCTGAGGGCAATTACGACACTGTCAGCCGCGATCCGCGCGTCAGAACCGCCTATATGGGCACGGAGGAAGACTGAAATGGCGGCGCTTTTGGAAATTAACGATCTTCATGCCTGGTATGGCGAAAGCCATGTGCTGCATGGTGTTAACATGACCATTGGCGAAGGCGAAATGGTGACGATTCTGGGCAGAAACGGCGTGGGCAAAACCACCACTTTGCGCACCATCACCGGAATTTTGCGCAAGCGCCGTGGTGAAATCCGCCTCAACGGGCAGGATATGATGCAGGTTCCGCTGCACCGCACGGCCCATCATGGCTTGGGCTATGTGCCCGAAGAACGTGGCATTTTTGCCTCTCTGAACGTTGTCGAAAACCTGATGTTGCCGCCAGCCGTGGGTGAAGGGGGCATGTCGCTGGATGAGATTTTTGAGCTTTTCCCAAACCTGCATGAGCGGCGCAACAGCCCCGGCACACGGCTTTCCGGCGGTGAGCAGCAAATGCTGGCCATGGCCCGCATTCTGCGCACGGGCGTCAAGCTGTTGTTGCTGGATGAACCCACCGAGGGGCTGGCCCCGGTGATTGTGCAACGCATTGGCGATGTTTTGAAAAAACTGAAAGAGCGCGGCATGACGGTGTTGCTGGTCGAGCAGAATTTCCGCTTCGCCGCCCGTGTTGCCGACCGCTTTTATCTGATGGATCACGGCATGGTGGTGTCGGAATTTCCGGTGGGCGAATTGCCCGAGCGTATGGATACGCTGCACACGGTTCTGGGGGTTTAAGCCATGACAATGATATTCGGCATTCCCCTTCAGGCCCTGCTTGGTCAATTGCTGGTGGGGCTGATCAACGGCTCATTCTATGCGCTCCTTTCGCTTGGCCTTGCGATCATTTTCGGTCTGTTGCGCATCATCAATTTCGCCCACGGGGCGCAATATATGCTCGGTGCTTTCACCGCTTATCTGCTGCTGCAATTTGCCGGAATCGGCTATTGGCCAGCGCTGATCCTTGCACCCTTGATTGTCGGTCTGGGTGGCGCTGTGGTGGAAAGGCTGTTTTTGCGCAGGCTCTATGATCTTGATCCGCTTTACGGGCTGTTGTTCACCTTCGGCCTGGCGCTGACATTGGAAGGCACGTTTCGCTATCTCTATGGTGCATCCGGCCAGCCCTATGCCACACCGTCGGCACTGACCGGCGGCACCAATCTCGGCTTTATGTTTCTGCCCATCTATCGCGGCTGGGTGGTGATTGCCTCCTTGGCTGTGTGCCTTGCCACATGGTTCCTGATTGAGCGCACCAAGCTTGGCTCTTACCTGCGCGCTGCTACGGAAAACGCCACGCTGGTGCAGGTGTTTGGCGTCAATGTGCCGGTGTTGCTCACCTTTACTTATGGCTTGAGCGTTGCCCTTGCGGCCTTTGCCGGGGTGCTGGCAGCGCCAATCTATCAGGTATCGCCTTTGATGGGTTCCAACACCATTATCGTTGTTTTCGCCGTTGTGGTGGTGGGTGGCATGGGCTCGATCATGGGGGCGATTCTGACCGGTTATATGCTGGGCATTGCCGAAGGCCTGACCAAGGTTTTCTACCCGGAAGCCTCCAGCATCGTCATTTTCGTCATCATGGCGATTGTTTTGCTCATCAGGCCTGCTGGCCTTTTTGGACGGGAGGGCTGATATGTCTTCAAACTCATCGACACCTGCTGCGTCTCGCTCTTCCATCAAGCTTGGGCTGGGTGTTTTGGCTCTGGCCTTTTTGCTGGCAGCGCCCTTTTTCATCTATCCGATTTTTCTGATGAAGCTGTTGTGCTTTGCCCTGTTTGCCTGCGCCTTCAATGTGCTGTTGGGCTATACCGGCCTTCTGTCATTCGGCCACGCGACCTTCTTTGGGGCGGCTGCTTATTTCACCGCCTATGTGGTGAAGGAATGGGGCTTTCCGCCAGAACTGGGCATCCTGACCGGCGTGGTTGGTGCGGCCTGTCTGGGGCTGGTCATGGGCCTGTTGGCCATTCGCCGTCAGGGTATTTACTTTGCCATGATCACGCTGGCCCTGTCGCAAATGTTCTTCTTCTTCTGCCTTCAGGCCGAATTTACCCAAGGCGAAGACGGCATCCAGTCGGTGCCGCGCGGACATCTTCTGGGCATGATTGATCTCAATCAGCCGCTGGCGATGTATTACACGGTTGCGGGTATCTTTCTGCTGGGATTGCTGTTCATCTGGCGGTTTGTGCATTCTCCCTTCGGCATGATTTTGAAATCCATCCGCGAAAATGAAACCCGGGCGCTGTCTTTGGGTTATGCGGTGGCCCGCTACAAGCTGGGGGCCTTCGTGTTTTCGGCAGCCCTTGCCGGATTGGCGGGAGGCATGAAGGCGCTGGTTTTCCAATTTGCGACATTGACGGATGTGTCCTGGCAGATGTCGGGTGAAGTTATCCTGATGACGCTGCTGGGCGGTATTGGCACCATGTTGGGCCCGGTATTTGGCGCGGGGGTCATTGTTGCATTGGGCAATTACCTCGCCACAACCGGCTTTCCTGTCACCATCATCACCGGCGTTGTCTTCATGGTCTGCGTGTTGGTGTTTCGGCGCGGCATTGTTGGCGAAATCAATGCATCATGGATCGGTCGCAAGCTGGGTTTGAGCCAACATCATTGATGCAGACTGGGTGAGGGAACGCGCCTCAACCCTGCGCAATGCATTGTTGCGGAGTAGAAAATGGACATGTTTGATTATATTATTGTCGGCGCGGGATCGGCAGGATGCGTCTTGGCCAATCGGCTGGCGGCAGACAAAAACACCCGTGTTTTGCTGCTGGAGGCGGGTGGCAACGATAATTACCACTGGATTCATATTCCGGTCGGCTATCTTTATTGCATCAATAATCCGCGCACCGACTGGTGTTTCTCAACCGAGAAAGAAGAGGGCCTGAACGGTCGCGCCCTCAATTATCCCCGTGGCAAGGTCTTGGGAGGCTGCTCCTCCATCAACGGCATGATCTATATGCGCGGGCAGGCACGCGATTATGACCAATGGCGGCAGATGGGCTGTGAGGGCTGGGGCTGGGATGATGTCTTGCCATTGTTCAAGCAATCCGAGGATTTTTACAAGGGCGCCGATGCGCTGCACGGAAGTGGTGGCGAATGGCGGGTGGAGCGAGCGCCGGTGCGCTGGGCGGTGCTGGAAGCCTTTCAGCAAGCGGCGAAAGAGGCGGGCATTCCTGAAACAGCGGATTTCAACCGCGGCAGCAATGAAGGCAGCGGCTATTTTGATGTCAATCAGCGCTCTGGTATTCGCTGGAACACGTCTAAAGCCTTTCTTCGTCCGGCCATTGCCCGTGGCAACCTGACGGTTTTGACCAAGGCGCATACCAAACGGCTGATCCTTGAAGGTGATAGCGTGCGCGGTGTCGAGGTCCATCATGATGGCATCACCAAGCCGTTTTTCGCCTCAAAAGAGACCGTTCTCTCTGCAGGCTCGATTGGCTCGCCGCACCTGCTGGAGCTTTCGGGTATCGGCAATCCAGAGGTTTTGCGAAAAGCCGGCATTGATGTTGTCCATGCCGCTCCCTCTGTTGGTGAGAATTTGCAAGACCATTTGCAGCTCCGGGTGGTTTTCAAAGTCACCGGTGTGCCAACCTTGAACGAAAAAGCTTCCAGCCTGTTTGGCAAAATGGCGATTGGTATGGAATATGCGCTGCGCCGTTCTGGTCCCATGGCCATGGCACCAAGCCAGCTCGGTATTTTCACCCGTTCCGGGCCGCACATCGAGACGCCGGATCTGCAATTTCACGTTCAGCCAGTGTCACTGGATAAGTTTGGCGATCCGGTGCATCGTTTTCCGGCCATCACCGCCAGCGTGTGCAATCTTCGACCGGAAAGTCGGGGATCGGTGCATGTGCGCTCTCCCGATTTTGCCCTGCAACCAGCCATCGCCCCCCATTACCTGACCAGCGAGCGGGATAAGCAGGTGGCGGTGCAGTCCATTCGCATTGCCCGTAACATTGCCAAGCAACCGTCGTTTGCCCGCTATGCGCCGCAGGAATATAAGCCGGGAAGCCAGTTTGAAACCGATGATGATCTGGCCAAGGTAGCGGGCGATATTGGCACCACGATTTTTCATCCGGTGGGCACCTGCCGCATGGGGTCCGATCCAGACAGTGTTGTCGATCCGCGCCTGCGGTTTCGCGGCCTGAAACGGCTGCGCGTGGCAGATGCCTCGATCATGCCCACCATCACCTCTGGCAACACCAATTCACCGACGATCATGATCGCCGAAAAGGCGGCACAGATGATCCTCGCAGACAATCGATAAAAAGGAATGTGAGCAATGGCAAGGATTGCATTTATTGGCCTTGGCAATATGGGATTGCCCATGGCGGCCAATTTGGCAAAAGATGGTCATCAGGTTTTTGGCTGTGATGTGTCGGAAGCCGCCTTGGAGGCGGCGAGCAAGCTTGGGATTGCGCCTGCAAAGGCCATTGAAGAGGCCGTTGCCAGCGCTGAGGTGGTCATCACCATGTTGCCAGCGGGTGCGCATGTTATCTCCGTTTGGCGCACCATTGCGGATCACGCCGCCAAAGGTGCCCTGCTGATTGATTGCTCGACCATTGATGTCGACAGTGCGCGCAAGGCCCATACGATGGCCGAAGCGGCATCATTTCTGTCGCTTGATGCGCCGGTCTCAGGCGGCACGGGTGGTGCCAGCGCAGGCACGCTCACCTTTATGGCGGGTGGCACGGTTGAGGCCTTTGCGCGGGCCAAGCCTTTGCTGGAGGTCATGGGGGCTAAGATTGTGCATTGCGGAGAGGCAGGTGCGGGGCAGGCAGCCAAAATCTGCAACAACATGATTCTCGGCATCTCAATGCTCGGCGTGTGCGAAGCCTTTGCGCTTGGCGAACGGCTTGGTCTTTCGCATGAAGCCCTGTTTGAGGTTGCCTCCACATCATCGGGCCAGTGCTGGTCTCTGACCAGCTATTGCCCGGTGCCGGGGCCAGTGCCAAATTCGCCAGCAAACCGCGATTATGCTCCGGGTTTTGCCGCACAATTGATGCTGAAAGATTTGAAACTGGCGCAAGATGCCGCGCTTTCAACGGGTGCATCAACGCCCATGGGCGCGCAAGCACAGCAGATCTATAGCTTGTTTGAAAAGCAGGGTCACGGCGGGCGCGATTTTTCCGCCATTATCGAGCTTTTGCGCGATCATCAGGTCTAACCAACCAGCCTTGTTGCAAAATTCGGGGGGATGGGTTGAGCTTATCGGCCTCAACGGCTATTGGCTCAACCACCCATCAACAACAAGGTTTATTCAGGCATGGCTCCAGCGTTTCTCGTCACCCATTCCGGTGGCTTTCATGCCGATGAATTGCTGTCCAGCGTCATCCTGACCCGGCTTTTTCCAAATGCGAAGATTGTTCGAAGCCGGTCGCCGGAGTGGATCACGCCCGCTGAAGACCGGATTATCTATGATGTCGGTGGTCTTTATGATGCGGGTCGGCGGATTTTCGACCACCACCAGCGCGGAGCACCCCTGCGTGATGATGGCCAGCCCTTCAGTTCGTTCGGCCTGATCTGGAAACATTATGGCCGCGATTATCTCGCAGCATCCAACCTTCCTGAAGCGCATATCGAGGCGGTTCACACCTCGTTTGATGGCAGTTTTGTGCTGCCGGTGGATCTGGTGGACAATGGTGCACTTAGCCCGGCAACGGCTGGGCAATTGGCGGGACTGACCCTGCCTGCGCTTTTGGAAACCTTGAAGCCTGTTTTTGATGAAACAGACCCGGATGCCGAAGACCGCAGCTTTCATGAGGCTTTGGCCATTGCACGCAGCTTTGTGGAAGCCAGAATATCCAAAAGTGCTGCGAAATTGCGCGCCGAAACGATGGTCGAGCAGGCCATTGAGCGGGCAGGCCAAGGGCGCATTCTGGAATTGCCGATGGGCATGCCATTTCGTCCCGCTGTTGTGAAGGCCGGTGCCGATCACCTGCTGTTTGTGGTGCATCCACGCGGCAATGACTGGACCTTGACTGGCATTCGCCGTGCCGATGAAGGCTTTGATCTGCGCGCCGATTTGCCTGCAAGCTGGGCTGGCTTGACCAATGCTGATCTTGAGGCCGCCTGCGGTGTTAAAGGCGCAACCTTCTGCCACAACGGTCGCTTCATTGCGGCGGCCAAAACCCGTGAAGCCGCTCTTGCCATGGCGCAATTGGCGGTCAATGAGGCGCTGGCTTTGGGCTTGCCTGCTTAAACTTACGGGCAGGGGCGCAGCACAGCGCTTTGCCCCGCCTGCTTTCCCAGCTCAATGCAGGTGTCAGCGTAGCAAAGATGCCACCCGCCTCCAGTTGCGCCGGAGGCGGCAAGAGAAAGCTGCTTGATGGGCGCAAGCTTTGGTGTCCATGTCCACCAACCATCTTTGAGATGAGCGCCGTCTCCAGGCTCCATGCCTGCCCCTGAGCCTTTGACGCTGGCTTGCGTGAGTTGCAAGCCAGCCGATCCGATGTGCCATTGCTCACGCCAATCGATTTTCTCAACCGAATGGGTCCATTGCAGGGTAAAGACCGTGGTTGCGATCACCATGGTCTTTGCGCCAACAGCAATGCACAGGCTCACACGCTGACCTCAGCTTTTGTGCGCCGCCACAGCCAGAGAGCAAAGACGGCGGAGAGCGCAAAGCCCGCTTCATCGGTCATCGGCAAGGCCGCCACCAGCAGGAAAGCGGCAATCATTGCAAAAATCCGCTCAAGCGGCTTGAGCATCACCGCACAATAGCCGGTGACAGCCGCTCCCCAAAGGCCAATAGCAATGACAGCCTTGGTGACGATGTAGAGCACAGCCGGAATATAGCCGATTTCCAAAGCCAGCGGTCCACCATCCTGAAGCATCAATGCGGGCGAATAGACGGCCATAAATGGCACAACGAAACCCGCCGCTGCCACCTTGATGGCCTCGAGCGAAATGCGCAAACCACTTTCCTTGGCAATAGGTGCCGCGGCAAAGCAGGCGAGTGCGACCGGCGGTGTCAGATCGGCGAGAATGCCAAAGTAAAACACGAACATATGGCTGACGATCAGCGGAATGCCCAGCGCCAGCAGGGCGGGGCCTGCAATGGATGAGGTAATGATATAGTTGGGAATGGTGGGAATGCCCATGCCCAGAATGATGCAGGTGATCATTGTCAGCACCAGCGACAAAAACAGGCTGGTTTTGCCCACAGAAACCACGAATTCGCCAAAGGTTGTGGCGACACCCGTGAGGGTCATTGTGCCCACAATGATGCCGACAATGGCGCAGGCAATGCCAACCGGCAGGGCCGTTTTTGCGCCTTCGGCCAAGCTGTCAACGCAATCGACCAATGTTTGGCGACCGCCCTTGCTGATCGCGTTCCACGCCACCAAAACCACCAGCGCTGCCAGCACAATGTTGAAACCAAATTTCAGAAAAGCGGCCCCGATCACGCCCAGTGCAATCCAGAAAATCAAGCGGATGGCACCGGCGGGCAAGCCCAACGCGATGCTGCCGCCAAGGATGAGCATCGTTGTCAACCCAAGGCCGACCGTGCCTGCAAACAGCGGCGTATAGCCAGAAAACAGCAGCCAGACGAGCGCTGCCAGCGGCAGAATCAGATACCAATGTTGCCGCAATGCCCTTGTCGCCGATGGCAATTCGGAGACTGGAAGACCAACCAAGCCCCGTCGACCAGCCTCCAGATGCACCATCCAGAAGGCCGACATGAAATAGAGGATGGCCGGAATGAGCGCTGCCTTCACCACTTCGGAATATTCAACGCCAAGGGTTTCGGCCATGATGAAAGCCACCGCCCCCATCACCGGCGGCATGATCTGGCCGCCCATCGAGGCGGTTGCCTCTACGCCACCGGCGAAGGCGGCGCGATAACCGAATTTCTTCATCAGCGGAATGGTGAACTGGCCGGTGGTGACAACATTTGCCACACCTGAGCCCGAAATCGTGCCCATCAAGCCCGAGGAGATTACCGCGACTTTCGCCGCACCTCCACGCTTGTGGCCCACGAGTCCGAGTGCCACGTCGGTGAACAGTTGGATCATGCCTGCTTTTTCAAGGAACGACCCAAACAGGATGAAGAGGAAAATATAGGAGGATGACACGTAAATCGGCGTGCCATAAATGCCTTCCGTGCCATAGGCCATGTGGTCGATGACTTGTGAAAGGTCATAGCCGCGATGGTCCAGTGGGGCGGGCAGATATTGTCCCAGAAGGCAATAGGCTAGAAAGATGCCGCTGATGATCGGCAGGGCTGGTCCCATGCTGACCCAGCAAGCCAGAAAAATGACGCCAAGGCTGAGAATGCCCATAGTCATATCCATCGGAAGAGGATCACCCGCGCGGATCAAGAGATCGGAATATTCAATGGTTTGATAGGCTGCCACTGCGACGCCACAGGCGGCCAGCGCCCATGCGATACCTTTGAACCATAAGTGTCTGTGGGATGCGGCAGCCACCAGCGGAAAGGTCAGCAGCAGCAAAAAGCCGACATGGATAGCGCGCACGATTTGGCTCGGAAAATCAATCAGATGAGCGGCTGTGGCAATTTGAAAAACTGAAAAGGCCACCGCGATCAAAAACAGCGTTCGCCCTTCGAATGAGGTTGGAAATGCCTCGCCAAACCTGTTGTGAAATTCGGCTGTTTCAGCCTGTGTTGCTGTGGTGTTCGAATGCACGCTGCTTGTCCCCCTCGCAGGCATTAAAGTGTCGCCGATTGTAAAACCGGCGACGAAGAGGCCTTACAACAGGCCTTTTTCCTTATAGTAGCGTGCGGCACCCGGATGCAGCGGAATTGGCATGCCCTTGATGGCATTTTCCAGGGTGATTGCCGAGGCCGCGTTGTGGGCGGCCTTCATGGTGTCTAGGTGTTCAAACAGCAGCTTGGTCATCTGATAGGCGGTTTCATCGGAAACCCCTTCGCGTGTGACCAGAAAGTTCACAACGGCAACCGTTGGCACATCCTCGGTTTGCCGTTCATAGGTATTGGCTGGAATAACCGTGGCGAGGTAAGGTGGCCCCAATTTATCGGCCACATCTTTGGGCACAGAAACCACATTGATCGCAACCGAGGTTGCCAGATCTTTCAACGATGCAACGCCAAGGCCCGCCGACTGCAAGGTTGCATCAAGCTGACGATTTTTGATTAACTCGACAGATTCGGCAAACGGCAGATATTCGGTTTTTGCGAGATCCTTGTAAGACATGCCATCAGCGGCCAAAATGGCGCGCGCATTCAACTCTGTACCCGATTTTGCCGCACCCACGGAGATGCTTTTGCCCTTGAAATCGGCCAGCGTCTTGATGCCGGAATCTTTTGAGGCGACAATCTGGATATAGTTTGGATAAATCGCTGCAATGCCGCGCAGCTTGTTGAGCGGTGCCTTGAAGCCAGCCTCTGCATTGCCTTCCGCCGCCATTTTCACGCTATCGCCAAGTGCAAATCCAATCTCGCCCTTGCCCTGCTGCAAAAGATTGAGATTTTCAACCGAGGCCTTGGTGGCCTGCACCTGCGTGCGTGCTCCCGAAATGCCATCGCCATAAATTTTGGCCAGCGCCACACCCAGCGGATAATAGACCCCCGATGTACCGCCGGTCAGAACATTGATGAACTCACTGGCTTTGGCTGGCCCGGTTGCGGCAAAGCCGCTCAGCACAAAGGCCCCTGCGGCCACGCAATTTGCAATAGCTCGTTTCACGATTGTCCTCCCCTTCAATCATTTCACTCTGTGATCATGAGGGGATAGATCAAGCGCGTCAATAGCGGCTGAGCGCGAGGTCGGCGGTTTCAATCTCTGGTTTGCGACCGCTGATCACGTCGCTCAACATCCGTGCCGAGCCGCAGCTCATGGTCCAGCCCAGCGTTCCGTGGCCGGAGTTGATGTAGAGATTGGTAAGTCTGGTCGCACCAATCACCGGTGTGCCATCGGGCGTCATCGGGCGCAGGCCAGACCAGAAATTGGCCTTGGAAAGATCGCCACCTGGAAACAGATCGGTGACAGAATGTTCCAGCGTGCGGCGGCGGGCCTGCCCCAGATCATTGGTGTAGCCGGAAATCTCGGCCATGCCACCCACCCGGATGCGATCGCCCAGACGGGTAATGGCGATTTTGTAGGTCTCGTCCATCACCGTCGATTCGGGCGATTTGGACGGGTCTACAATCGGAATCGTCAGAGAATAGCCTTTGACCGGATAGACGGGCAGTTTAATGCCAAGCGGCTTGAGCACAATCGGTGAATAGCTGCCCAGAGCGACCACATAGGCATCGGACTTGACCACGCCCTTGTCGGTGGTAACGCCGGTGATTTTCGAGCCGTCGGATTGAATGGCAAGGATGGTGCGGCCATAGTCAAACACCACGCCGAGCGCTGCGGCTTTTTCCGCCAGGCTATTGGTGAATTTGAAACAATCGCCGGTTTCATCCTTGGGTGTCAAAAGGCCGCCGACAATTTTGTCACGGGCTGCGGCCAGCGCAGGCTCCATGCGGATGCAGCCTTCCTTATCCAGCACTTCATAAGGAATGCCGTCGGCAGCAAGCGCCTTTACATCTTTGGCAGAGGCATCAAGCTGGGCTTGGGTGCGAAACAATTGCAGTGTTCCCTGCATACGCTCATCATAAGCAATGCCGGTTTCAGAGCGCAGATCAGCAAGCGCAATACGGCTGTAATCGGCCAGTCGCAACATGCGGCTCTTGTTGATGGCATAGCGGCCGGATGTGCAGTTGGAGAGCATTTTCAACATCCAGCCCAACATGGCGGCGTCAATTTTGGGGCGCAAAATCAGAGGCGCATGTTCCATGAACAGCCATTTCAGCGCCTTTTGCGGAATGCCGGGTGCTGCCCATGGGGAGCAATAGCCAAACGAGACTTCGCCCGCATTGGCAAAGCTGGTTTCAAGCGCCGGGCCGGGCTGGCGGTCGATCACCGTCACCGCATGGCCGGATTTCGCCAGATAGTAAGCTGTGGTGACGCCGATAACGCCAGCGCCAAGAACTGTGATTTTCATGATAATCCCCGATTTATGCTTTGCGTGGCGCGGTTAAATGTATTGGCGATCATAGCGGTGCCGAAGGCTTGTCAGGATTTCCCATGAGATCGTGCCGGCGGCGTTTGCCACTTCTTCAAGCGTTTGATGCGGCCCAATCACCTCGACCAGACTGCCAAGAGTCAAGGTGCCCTCTGGCAGGGCGGAGATGTCGATGGTCATGCTGTCCATCGAAACGCGCCCGACAATCGGCAGTCGTTTATCGCCAAAATAAGCAGCACCCTTGTCGCTCAAGCTGCGCGGCAAGCCATCGGCATAGCCTGCGGCAATCGTCGCAAGCCGCATGTCTTGCGCGGCAATATAGGTTCCACCATAGCCTATGCGCGTACCGGCAGAAACGCTGCGGGTCTGAACAACGCGCACGGAAAGGCTGACAACCGGCTTGATCGCATCGCCCGACCTGTCGGATGGCACACCGCCATAAAGCGCAATGCCGGGGCGCACGAGATCGCCATGAAAGCGTGTATCCAAGAAAATGCCACCGGAATTGCCAAAGCACAGCGGGATGCCGGGAAATTGCGCAAGGATGTCTCGCATCACGGCGCATTGGCTCTCGTTTTGCGGGTTTTCGCTCTCATCGGCGCTGGCAAGATGGCTCATGAGATATAGAACATCCAGATCGGACAGCAGGGCCGGATTCTGCGCCAGAACATCCCGTTCTTGCGGCGACAATCCAATGCGTGACATGCCTGTGTCGAATTGCAAAATCGCAGGCAGGGTTTTTCCCAGCGATTGTGCGGTATGTTGCCAATTGGCAATTTGCTCCAGTGAGTTGAGCACCGGAACAAATCCATGGGCGGCGGCAAAATTTTCGCCCCCCGGCAACAATCCGTTTAAGATGAAAATGCTGGCTTCTTGCGCAAGGTAAGGCTTCAGTTTTGCGGCTTCTTGCAAATGGGCCACAAAAAATTTACGGCATCCGGCCGCAAACAAGGCTGGCGCAACATGCGCGACGCCAAGGCCGTAAGCATCCGCCTTGACCACCGCGGAAGCTTCCGCAGGATGAACGCGTTTCGCCAATGTGGAATAGTTGTCTACCAATGCCTTAAGGTCCATGACAAGCCGTCCAGAAAGGGCGTCCGCACAGATGTTTTCACCAATCGACATATCCATCGACATTCCCCGTTTTTTAAAAAGACTAGGGGAATTCAGAAGCAATGTTCGCGCAATTTATGCATCAACATTGCCATTTTGATGGATGGGCGCAATAATCGACCACAAACAGGAGATTTATTGCGTGGGTGGAATCGACGCCATAGACCGCAACATCATGCGGCAGTTGCAGTTGGATGCGCGGGTGAGCAACACCCGGCTTGCGGCCATTGTTGGCCTGTCACCATCGGCCTGTTTGCGGCGGATCGCGGCGCTGGAAAAAGAGGGCTATATTCGCGGCTATACGGCGATACTTGGCCAATCGGACGAGAAAGACGGCATCGCCGTCATCATCAATATTACGCTGGAGCGGCAAACCGAAGAGCATCTCAACAAGTTCGAGGCGGCGATCCGCAAATTCCCGGAAATTCAGGAGTGCTTCCTGATGACTGGCGGCTCGGATTATCTGCTCAAGCTGGAGGTGGAGAACGCCCATGCGTTTGAGCGCATCCATAAGGAAATTCTCGCCAAATTGCCGGGCGTTGCGCGCATCCATTCCAGCTTTTCCATCCGCAATGTCTTGAAGACACGGCAAAGAAAAGGCGGTTAAGCGCGATGACGCGATCAAACAGATGGCAGCATCAACCGCCATCTGTTGAGTAAGGTTTTAATGTTTGCGGCTTATCCTACATAAGCGGCGATCACGGCGGCAATTTGATCCGGGTTCAGAGCACCCATCTGCGTTGCCATCAAGGTGCCCAACTGCTCGCTTGACAGGTTGGCGATGTCACTGGTTGACAGGCCAGCAATGCCAGTCGAGTTAAACGAGGCAATATCTTCGGTCGAGAATGTTGCCAGCTCTTCCTTCGTCAGGGCTGCCACCTGTGCAGAGGTCAGGGCTGCCACCTGGCCTGAGGTCAACGCCTGGGCCTGGTCTGTGGTCAAAGAGGCGATGACGCGCGTGCTCAAACCAGAAATTGCGTTGGTGCTCAACAAGGCGATCTGGCTTGTCGACAAAAGGGCGATATCATCGGTCCCCAGTGCCGCGGCCTGAATGCCATTGAGGGTTCCAAGCTGGGCCGTTGACAGTGCTGCAAACTGCGCAGTGGACAGCGCGGCCACCTGATTATAGGTCAGATTGCCAATCTGATAGGTGGTAAGAGCGGCGATTTCTGTGGTGGTCAGAGAAGCGATGACGGCCGTGGACAAGCCCTTGATCGACGACGAACTGATCAGCTTGAGTTCATCAACTGTGAAGGTATCCATGTCTTCGACTGACATGCCTGCCAGGCCATCGGCGCTCAAGGCGGCAATTTGGGCGGTTGAGAAGGCGTCAACCTGGGCGGGCGTCAGGGCGGCAATTTGATTGCTGGTCAGACCCTTGACGTTTTCCGGGCTAAGTGATGCCAGTGCAGCCGTGGAGAGGGCTGCAACGAAGGCTGTCGGAAGGCCGGAGATACCCTTTGAGCTCAGCGCTGCAAGGTCTTCGGTGGAGAATGCCTGAAGATCTTCGGCGGTAAGACCACCCACGGCGTCGGAGCTGAGAGCCGCAAGTTGCGCGCTGGACATGGCCGCGATCTGTGCCAGCTTCAGGGCTGCCACCTGGCTGCTTGTCAATCCCGAAATCCCGCTTGTGCTCATCGCTGCGATTTGTGCGGTTGACAGGGCGGCAAGCACGTCTGTCTTGAGCGTTGTGACCTGTCTGGAAACCAGTCCTTTGACCTGATCTGTGGTCAGAGCTTGCAGTTGGTCGGCACTCAGCGCGTTCAGCTGGGTTGAAGACAGGCCCGAAATCGCCTTCGAGCTTAAGGCTGCGATCTGGTCTGTGGTAAACGCGGCCAAAGCGGATGTTGATAGTCCGACGCTGGCTTCCAGATTGATGGCTGCGATATCGGCCGTTGAAAAGGCTGCGAGGTCCGAAGAATCCAGCACCGCAATCTGTTTCGAGTTCAGGGCCGCAATCTGTGCCGTGGTCAGAGCCTCGATCTGATCCGAAGCCATTGCATTGATCTGATCGGTGGACAGGCCGGGGATACCGGCAGCGCCGAGTGCTGCGATCTGTGCGGTTGTCAGTGCTGCAATGGTGCTTGTCGACAATCCGGCAATGGCGGAGGAGTTGATTGCCGCGAGGTCGGCGGCCGAGAATGCGGCGAGATCGTCGGTGCCGAATGTGGCAATCTGGGCCGATTCAAGCATTGCAATCTGGTTGGAGGTCAATGCTGCGGCCTGATAGACGCTCAGCGTTGCAATTTGAGCCGTAGAGAGACCTTTCACGCTGGTCGGGTTCAGAGCTGCAATCTGATTGGTTGACAGAGCGACGATATCGTCTGTGCCCAGCACCGATAGCTGCTTCGATGTCAAAGCCGCAATCTGTTGGGTGGTCAGAACGGCCACGTCGTCTGTGGACAAGGCATTGATTTGATCCGTCGAGAGTGCCGCAATGCTGCCTGTTTGCAAGGCTGCAATTTGCTCAGTGGTAAAGGCGGCAATGATGGCTGTTGACAGGCCAGCAATGGCGCTTGAACTGATGGCGGCAATATCTGCGGTCGAAAATGCGCCGAGATCGTCAGCACTCAGCATGGCGATTTGGCTAGAAGAGAGAACGGCGACTTGCGTTGGCGTCAGCGCTTGTACCTGAGCGGTGTTCAAAACGGCAATGTCATCGGTGGTGAGGCCAATCACACCGGCGGTGCTCAGAGCAGCAATCTGCTTTGTCGAGAGAATTGCGATGTCATCGGTGCCAAGCACGGCGACCTGCTTGGAGGTCAGGGCGTTAATCTGGTTGGTTTGCAGAGCGCCCACTTGGGCGATGCTCAACGCGCCAATCTGGTTGGTGGTCAGTGCGGCAACCGCAGCTGTGTTGAGCGCTGAAATCTGTTCCGTCGACAGGCTGGCAATGACGGCTGTCGTCAGACCGGTGATGGCGCTCGCATTGATCGCCGCCAGATCGGACGTTGTGAAGGCCGTCATATCCATCGTGTCAAGTGCTGCAAGCTGGTTAGACGTGAGAGCACTGATCTGCTGGGTGGAGAGTGCGCCGATCTGGGCTGTGGTCAAAATACCAACCTGCGCCGTAGACAGGCCGATAATGCCAGCCGTGCTGACGGCTCCGATCTGGTCTTCGCTCAAAACGGCGATATCCGCTGTATCGAGCGCCGCGATCTGTGCGGAGCTGAGAGCTGCCATTTGGCTTGTCGAGAGCGCGCTCACCTGCGTGGCTTGCAATGCGGTGATCTGCTTGGTGGAGAAGCCAGCAATTCCGTTTGTTGTCAATGCTTTGACCTGATCCTGCGACAGCGATGCAATCACGTCCGTTGAAAGTCCAACGACGGCCACAGGATTAAGGGCGGCAATGTCACGGGTCGAGAGAGCGGCAACATTGGCGGTTGTCAGCACAGCCAATTGCTTTGATGTCAGTGCATTGATCTGGTTGGTTACCAGAGCGGCAATCTGTGTCGAGGTGAGAGCTGCAATTTGTGCGGTCGACAGGCTGCTTACGCTGTCTGTCGTCAACATGGAGATCTGAACGGGTGTGAGCGCTGCGATCAACCCTGTCGACAAGCCTGCAATCGTGCTTGGTGTCAGGGCTGCGATGTCTGCTGTGGTAAATGTTGCCAAATGTTCTGTGCGCAGCACCGAGATCTGGCTGGAGCTCAACGCGGCCACCTGGCTTGCGGTCAGTGCCTCCATCTGGGTGGTGGTGAACATGGCGAGATCTGCGGTCGTCAGCCCCGCAATGCCATCAAAGCTGATGGCGGCAATCTGTGCTGTTGTCAGCGCAGCGATCTTGTCTGCGGAGAGGGCTTCGATTTGGTTGGAGGCGAGCGCCCCCACCTGACTTGTCGACAATCCGGCAATCTGGCTCAAGCTGAGAGCTGCAATTTGTCTGGTTGAAAGGGCACCAACGCTGCTGGCACTGAGGGCAGCAATCTGGTCACTCGTGAACGCGGCAAGGACACCCGTTGCCAGACCTGATACGCCATCGGCGCTCAGCGCGGCAATGCTGGTGGTGGACAAGGCCATCAGATCATTGGTCTCAAGCACGGCAATCTGGCGCGATGTCAAAGCCGCAATCTGTGCCGCGGTAAACGCTGCCAATTGGGCTGTGCTCAGCGTATTGATTTGGCTGGTGGACATGGCCGAAATGCCGCCGGCATTCAGAGCGGCTATCTGCGTTGCCGAGAAGGCGGCAAGATCGCCGGTTTCCAGCGCGTTGATCTGCATGGATGTCAACGCCGCCACCTGGCTGGTGGCAAGAGCTGCAACCTGATTTGAGGTAAGCGCTGAAACCTGCTTGGTTGTCATGCCACTGATGGCCGCTGTCGTGAGCGAGGTAATCTGATCGTTGGACAGGCTGGCGAGAGCGCTGGTGTCGATGGCCGATACCGCGCTTGCGCTGAGTGCTGCGATGTTGGCGGTTGTAAAGGCGGCCAAATCACCTGAATCAAGCACTGCTGTCTGCCGTGAGGTGAGAGCTGCCGCCTGCGAGGTGGTCAATGCTGCAAATTGTTGTGCGTTCAAGGCGGCAATCTGCGCGGTCGACAGGCCTGCAATGCTGTCAGTGCTCAATGCCTGGATCTGGCTGTTTGAAAGTGCTGCAACATTGGCCGTGCGCAAAGCGGTGAGCTGATCAGAGCTCAAGGCGGCAATCTGTTTGGCGGTCAAAGCGCTTGTCTGTGCGGCGCTCAGGGCATCCAGCTGCTTTGTGCTCAAGCCGCTGATGCCGGATGTGCTGAGAGCGGCAATCTGGCTGGTCGAGAGCGCTGCAATCACATCAGTCGAGATTTGTCCAATCATCGACCCGCCAATGGCCGCGATGTCCTTGGTCGACAAGCCAGCGATACTGCTCGTATCAAGGGCGGCCAGTTGGGCCGCTGTCAACGCGCTGACCTGTTTGGTGGACAGTGCCGCCAATTGCACGGCGCTCAATGCATTGATCTGCTTTGTGCTCAATTGGGCAATGCTGTCACTGCTCAAGGCTGCAACCTGAGCGGTTGTAAGTGCTGCAATAAGACTTGCTGTCAGACCCGCAATAGCATCTGTGGTAATGGCCGCGATATCTGCGGTCGAGAATTGCTGCAAGTCGCCTGTGGTCAGCGCGGCAATCTGGGCGGAGGTAAGTGCGGCCACCTGAATAGGTGCCAATGCCTTGGCTTGCGCTGTGCTCAAAACATTGATGTGCGTGCTCGACAAGCCTGAGACGCCATTTGTGCTCAAAGCCGCAATCTGGTCGGTCGATAAGGCGGCCACATCGTTGGTGCCAAGTATGGACACCTGCGCCGACGTCAGGGCGGCAATCTGCTTTGTGGACAGGGCGGCAAACTGGTTGGTGCTGAGGCTGTCAATCTGCCTGGTGGTCAGCATATTAACCGCAGATGTGCTGAGAGCGGCAATCTGGGTGGAGGTGAGGGCGGCAAGAACGTCTGTCGACAGGCCCACAATTGCCGCTGCATTCAGGGCCGCCAGATCGCTGGTGGAGAACTGTGCAATATCGGCGGCGTCAAGAGCCCCAACCTGCGCCGAGTTCAGGGTGGCGATCTGTTGCGTTGTCAACGCATTCATCTGGTTGGCGCTGAAGGCGTTGATTTGATTGGTTGACAGTCCGGCTATGGCGCTGGTGCTGAGTTTTGCCACCTGCGTGGTGGACAAAGCCGCAATATTGTCTGTCGTCAGGGCGGCAATCTGTGTTGAACTCAGGGTCGCAATTTGTGCGGTGTCGAGAGCGCCGATCTGGCTGTTGCTCAGGGTCGAAACCTGATCGCTGCTCAATCCGCTGATACCGTTCAGGCTCAGGGCCTTGATTTGTGCGGTGGTCAGAGCCGCGACACTATAGGTGCTCAGGGCTGCAACCTGAGTGGATGTCAGAGATGCAATCTGCGCCGTGGTCAAATTGCTGATCTGCATCGTGCTGAGAGCGTTCATCTGATCGCTCGTCAAACGCGACACGGTCAATGTGCTCAGGGCACTCAACTGGCTTGTGCTGAGTGTGTTGAGCTGATCGCTCGACAGTCCCGCAACCGCATTGGCTCCCAGCGCCGTCAGTTGTTTGGTCGTCAAGGTTGCGATGCTGCCCGTGGTCAGGGCGGCGACCTGATCAGATTTGAGTGTGGCAATCTGTTTGGTCGTCAGCACATTGATCTGGTCGGTGCTTAGAACCCGGACCTGATCAGAGGTCAATCCCCAAATGCCGGAAGTGCTCATGGCGGCCAATTGTGCCGTCGATAGGGCCGCGATGTCGTCGTTTGTCAGTGCCGGCACCTGAACCCAGGAGAGCGCAGCAACCTGAAGCGTGCTCAAAGCCTTGATCTGACTGGTCGTGATGGCCTGGATCTGATCTGTCGTCAACCATGCAACACTCAGCGTGGTGAGCGCCGAAATCTGCTCGGAAGACAGGCTTGTGAGAACACCCGTCGACAATCCTGGAATGGAACCCGCATAGATGGCAGCAATGTCAGCGGTCGAGAATGTTGCCAGATCGTCTGCGTTAAAAGCAGCGAGCTGCGTACTGGTCAGGTAGGTGATCTGCTTTGTGGTAAAGGCGTTGATCTGCGCGGTGGACATGGCATCGATCTGGTCTGTGGTGAGACCGGATACGCTCGACACATACAGCGCGCCAATCTGTGCGCTTGATAGAGCCGCGATTGCGCTGGTTTTAAATCCAACAATGGCCGCCGGGCCAATCATGGCGATGCTTTTGGTTGAAAAATTCGCAATGTCGTCAGGCTCGAACGCTGACAACTGGCTGGAACTGAACACGCCAACCTGATTTGGTGTAAACGCGCTGATTTGTGCTGAGGACAAGGCATCAATCTGAACAGAGTTCAAACCTGAAATGCCACTGGCGCTTAATGAGGCGATTTGAGCTGTGCTCAGAGCTGCAATGTCGTCTGACGTCAAGGCGGAGACGTCTACGGAATCCAGCCAGGCGATTTGCCGGGTGGACAAACTGGCGATTTGATCAGGTGACAAGGCATCAAACTGATCGGTTGACATATTGCTCAGGGTCGAGGCATCCACGGCCGCTATTTGGGCGGTGGTCAAAGATGCAACCGCGTCCAGTGTCAGGCCCTGAATGGCACTGTATTGGATGGCGGCCATATCTGCGGTGGAAAAGCGCGCAATATCATCCGTGCCAAGCACAGCGAAATGCTGCGAAGTGAGAACGGCAATCTGCGTTGGGCTCAGTGCTTCCACCTGCGCTGGTGACAATGCCGCAAACTGCTCTGTCGTCAGGCGAAAGACCGAGTAACTGCTCAAGGCTGCCACCTGATCGGTTGTCAGGTTTGCGATAACCTCCTTTGAAAGGCCGGTAATCGAGTTGAAGTTAATGGCGGCGATGTTGGCGGTCGAGAGTTTCGCGACGGCATCTGAACTGAGGGCCGAAAGCTGTGCGGAATTCAACGCGGAAATCTGGGCGGAGGACAGGGCCTCGACCTGAGCCGTTGAAAGGATTGCAATCTGATCGGTCGTGAGCTGTTGCATTGCATAGTAGCTGAAGGCAGCCACTTGCGCCGTTGACAATTGGGCGACATCATCGATGCCCAATGTATAAACCTGAGAGGCATTGAGTGCGGCAATCTGATCGGTTTTGAATGCCGCGATCTGGCCGGTGCTGAAAGCGTCAATTTGCGTTGTTGTCAGAAGCGCGACAGCAACAGTGTTAAAAGCGGCGACTTGTGCGGTGGTCAGTTGTGCAATCACATCTGTTGCCAGGCCCCAGATTGCGCTGTTGGCAATTGCTGCCATATCAGCGGTTGAGAAGGTTGCAATATCATCTGCGTCCATTGCCGCAAGCTGGGAGGAGCTGAGAGCGCCAACCTGAGGAGAGGTAAGCGCCGCAACCTGACTGGTGGACAGAGCCGCGATTTGCTGTGTGGTGAGGCGAGCGATAGCGCCTGTGCTCATGGCGGCAATCTGACTTGTCGACAGGGCTGAAACGTTGCTGGCGTTTATAGCCCCGGACTGCATCGCGCTGAGCGCTGCAATTTGTGCGGTTGAAAAGGTTGAAATCTGCGTCGCGTTGAGACTGGCGATTTGCGTGCTGGTCAGGTTGGCAATTGCATCGGTTGAAAATGACGCGATTTGCGCGCTCGAAAGCGCTGCGACAGCGTCTGTCGACAATCCCCGTACGGAGTAGGGCGAGATCGCCGCAATCTCGGCTGTCGTAAAGGTTTGCAGATCGTCTGCACCGAGCGCTGACATCTGGGCTGCGTTGAGGACAGAAATTTGAAGGGAAGACAGCGCCTGGACCTGGCTGGTGCTCAAGGCACTGATCTGGTTGGTGCTCAAGCGGCTGACGGCGTCGGCAGTCAGGGCAGCCATCTGCGCGGTTGACAGAGCAGCAAGTGTGGATGTCGACATGCCCGATATGGCTTGGCCTGAAATGGCAGCAATGTCGCTGGTGCTGAATGTTGCAATGCCGCCTGCGTTCAATGCAGTCATTTGCACAGAGCTGAACATGGAGATCTGCGCCGATGTCAGCGCGCTCACCTGCGCCGTGCTCAAGGCCTGAATCTGGTTGCTGGTCATGCTGGAGACAGCATTCACGTCCAGAACCGCAATTTGATCGGTTGAAAGGGATGCGATGGTTGTCGTCGCCAAACCGGGCATACCGTTTCGGCTGATGGCAGCGATACCGGCGGTCGACATCGCCGCGACGTCATCCGTTCCCAGAGCGGCCAATTGCGTGGAGCCAAGGGAGGCAATCTGGCTCGGGGTCAGCGCTCCGATCTGAAGCGTTGTGAAGATATTGATTTGATCGGCGGTCAATCCGCTAACCGACCGTGAATCCAATGCCGAAACCTGATTGGTGCTCAGGACGCTGACCTGCGCTGTGGTCAATGTCGAGATTTGCGACCAAGTCAACACAGACATCTGCGCGGCTGTAAGAGCTGAAACCTGCTGTGTGCTCAGGGCATTGATTTGACTGCTGCTCAAATAGGCAACCGCGCTGGTGCTCAGGGCCGCAATCTGGTCGGTTGTCAGGGCGGCAATTGCCGCTGTTGAAAGGCCAGAGATGGCACGATTGGTGATGGCGGCAATGTCATCCGTCGAGAAGGTGGCGATATCGTCACTGCCGAGCGCTGCAAGCTGTGCCGCGCTTAACACCTGCACCTGGCTGTTGGTCAGGGCCTGTGCCTGAACCGTGCTGAACGTCGCCATGATATCGACCGACAAGGCGGACATGCCCCATGTGCTGAAGGCGGCAATCTGGCCGCTCGACAGCGCGGCAATGTCATCTGTGCCAAAAGCGCCGATTTGCACAGGTGTGAGAGCGGAGATCTGCGCAGTGGTCAAAGCCGCAATCTGGCCGGTGCTGAGATGATTGACCTGGGTCGAAGACAGGCTCGAGATGGTTGATGGGTCAAGAGCGGCGACCTGTGCCGTTGACAAAGCGGCCAGCTGCGCGGTTGTCAGGTTGGAAACAGCACGAATGCTCAAAGCCGCCATCTGGGCTGTGGAAAGGGAGGCAATGACCGCAGTGGAGAGGCCCTGAATACCAGAACTGCTGATGGCTGCCATGTCGTCGGTTGAAAATGTCGCAAGATCCGCAGCACTCAGCGCCGCCATCTGCACAGAACTCAGTGCACTGACCTGCGTCGAATTCAGTGCTTCGGCTTGATCGGTTGAAAAAGCGCCAAGTTGCGTGGTGGTGAGCGAACTGATCTGCCCCACTGTGAGGCTGCCGACATCCTGTTTATCCAAAACCGCAATTTGCGAAAGCGTCAGCCCGACAATGGCGTTGCGCGAAATGGCGCTGATTTGATCTGTGCTCAGAACATTGACATCTTCATCGTCCAGAGCAGCAATCTGCTCAGAGGACAGTGCATTGACCTGCTGGGTCGAGAGCGATTTTGCATCCTCGGTTGTCCAGGCCTTCACTTCCGCAGTCGAAAGGGACTTGATCTGGCTAATGCTCAGGGAAGGTACTATCGATGTCATGCGTCAAAACCCCAAGTATTCTCGCGATACAAAAACCAACTTAAACTGCACGGACATGAGACGAACGAAATCGTTATGGATGCAATAAAAGTTCTGGATTTGCCTTTCTTGTGCGGCACGCGCATTTGCTCCCAAAGGGCAACGCACTTCCACGCAAGACGGTTTTCCAGCCAGCGGTTTGATTATGGGGTCTCTGGCTTGTCCGAACCTTAAGTTGACAAGTTCGCGGCGGGCGAGGAAAAGGAGGCTGCAATCATGACAACGCCTTGTACAAAAGCTCAATGATGCTCACGCATCGTCGCCTTCAAGATATTTCAAATCTCTCAATTGCATCAGAGGCTTGAGACATTCGAAAGAGGCATGCCCAGAGCTATTTTCAATGACAATTGGTACTACACCCCTCCTGCATAATTCCTTCAATCCCGATCGATCGAAGGAATTATGCAGGAGCTGTGCAAGGCGCTGGTGAGCGAAAAGATTGCAGATGTTGATGCAACCATGTGGAGAAGAATCTCTCCTAAGCAAAAAGAATGTGTGGTTATTCGGTGCCTATATTTTCAGGCTTGCGTCTCGAATATTTCGTCATGGGTGGCGACAAACATCCGCCCGTCTGTGTCAATCCAGCCGCGAAACATGCCTGCGGTGTTGTAAGGAGCGGTGATGGAACCATCGGCACCAACAGCCACAAGGCCAGCTCCAATGTCGTGGGGGGCGAGATCGGTAAAGACAACGTGCTGGCAAGCACCGGTCAGAGTCTCACCCAGATAGCGCATTCGACTGGCGATTTCATGGCCCACCGCATGGCGGATGAAAAACTCGCCTTTGCCGGTGCCTGATATGGCGACCACGCCGTCACGGGCATAGGTTCCGGCACCAATAATGGCAGAATCGCCAATGCGGCCGGCGGGCTTGTTGTTAAAGCCGCCGGTGGAGGTGGCGGCGGCCAGATGGCCCTGCGCATCAAGTGCCACCGCGCCAACGGTGCCATGCTTTTCAGCCTCGCTGGCTTTTGCGTCCGTGCCTGCTTTGGCGTGTTCTTTGAGAGACGCCAGCGCTTTTAAGCGCCGTTCGGTGGTGAAATAGGCCTGTTTCACCATGGGAAGACCTGCTTTTTTCGCGAAAGCATCGGCAGCTGCACCACCCAGCATCACGGTTTCGCCGCTGTGCATCAGGGCGCGGGCGGCGGTGATAGGGTTGCGGATCGCGCGTGTCATCGCCACCGCTCCTGCCTCTCCGGTGCTGCCATCCATAATCGAGGCGTCCAGTTCATGCGCGCCATCGGTGTTGAGGGCCGCACCATGGCCCGCGTTGAAATGCTCGGAATTTTCCATGACCACCACAGCGGCTTCCACGGCATCGAGTGCTGATCCCCCTTGCGTGAGCAAGGCCCAACCGGCCTTTAACGCCCGCGTGAGGTCGGCGCGGGCGGCCTCCCACTCGCCTTCCGGCATATCGGCCTTGTTCATCACGCCGCACCCGCCGTGAATGGCCAAGGCAATCGGATTTTGCTGAGCGTTTTTCATAGATGCCTCAAATGAGTTTGGATGTTATCGCAGCATTGTCGACATGGCCGAGAGAGAGTTGATCATGCGCACGGCATGTTCAACCTTTGGCGCTTCAAACGAAATGCGGTTGCCGCCAATGCGGGAAAGCGTTGGCCATTGGCAAAACAGATCGGCAAGTCTGGTGGATTGGGTTTCGATCTCTACCGTAATGGGACCATTTAAGGCAAAAACGGGCGTTTGGTGGGCTGCGCCAACGGCGATCCGCACGCCTTCGCGAATGGCTTGGCACGATTGCTCCGGCGACAGACTGACGCCGCAGATCGCACCGCCCGCTTTTTTGGTTTCGACAAAGGTGGTCTTGGGAAAGAGATCTTTGTTTTCGTCAATAAATACATCATCGCCGCTGGCCATGATCACCGGCACACCATATTCGCCAGCCAGTGCGCCATAAATGCCCGCTTCCCCCAGTTCCTGACCGTTGAGGAAGATGCGCGAAAAGGCGAAGCTGTTGATGGTATGGGCCAATATGCCATAGCCCTGGCCGCGCGAATGATGACCAATCAGGCAAACGCCATCGACACCGAGATCAACGCCGGACATCATGCTGAGATAGCGCGGCTTGCCCTGAATGGCGCGTGCGCGCGGATCAAGCCGATCCGGCGGCATATTGCGAAACGAGCCGTGGGAATCATTGACGAACACCTCGGTTGCACCTGCGTCAAACGCTCCGGCAATGGCGGCATTGGCTTCATCGGTCATCAAAAGGCGGGCGCGCTCATATTCACCATTGCCAGCGCGCACCTGCTCTGTGTGGTAGACGCCAGCGACACCTTCAATGTCGACAGACAGAAGAATTTTCATGGATTTCTCCGAGATGTAAAAAGAACGAACGGCAATTATTTTCGGTCGATTTTCGGATCAATCGCATCGCGAAGACCATCGCCCAAAAGGTTAAAGGCCAAAACCGTGACAAAAATCGCAAGGCTTGGAAACAGTGCCACATGCGGTGCATTGACCATATCGGCGCGAGCATCATTGAGCATGGCACCCCACTCTGGCGTTGGCGGCTGTGCGCCGAGGCCCAGAAAGGAAAGGCTGGCGGCGGTGATGATCGAGGTGCCAAGGCGCATGGTGAAATAGACAACGATGGAGGAAAAGGCACCGGGCAGAATGTGGCGAAACAGAATGATGAAATCGGAAGCCCCCACACTTCGTGCGGCCTCGATATAGGTCATGTTCTTGAGCACCAGCGTGCTGCCACGCACCAAACGCGCGAAAGCCGGAACCGAAAACACGGCAACGGCGGCCACAACATTGACCATGGAACTGCCAAGAATGGCAACGATGCCCAAGGCCAGCAGAATGCCGGGAAAGGCAAACAGAACATCGCAAATGCGCATGACAATGCGATCCCACCAGCCTTCATAATAGCCAGCCAGAAGCCCAAAGATGGTGCCGATCAGCCCGCCCAGAGTGACAGAGAGAATGCCGGTGGCCAGCGAGATGCGCGCACCCATCAGGATGCGGCTGAAAATATCGCGGCCCAATGGGTCAACACCAAACCAATGGGTCAGCGAGGGGCCTGCGTTGATCATGTCATAGTCAAAGAAATTCTCGGCATCAAAAGGCACGATATAGGGGGCTGCAATGGCCAGCACCATCAACAGCGCAATGAAGGCCAGGGCGGCAAGAGCGACCGGCTGACGCTTGAACTTGCGCCAGAATTCGCTCCACGGTGTGCAGACGGCGCGATTTGCCTCGGGGATGATGGCAATGGGGGCAGATTGGATGTCGCTCATGGCCTGCTCATTTATAACGGATTGTCGGATTGATGACGCCGTAGAGCAGGTCCACGACAAGATTGATCAAGATGAATTCGAGCGAGAACATCAAGACCAGGGCCTGAATGACAGGATAATCGCGCTGGGTCACGGCATCGACCAGCAGGCGGCCAACACCCGGCCAGTTGAACACCGCTTCCACAACGATGGAGCCGCCCAGCAAAAAGCCAAATTGCAGACCCATCATGGTGACAATCGGGATCAGGGCATTGCGCAGGCAATGTTTGGCAATCACCACTTTTTCATTCAGTCCCTTGGCGCGGGCGGTGCGTACAAAATCTTCCTGAATGACATCAACGAAGGCCGCACGGGTGAAGCGGGCCATCACGGCTGCAACACCGGCACCCAGGGTCAGCGATGGCAGGATATAGTGCTTCCAGCTATCGGCTCCCACCGTGGGCAACCATCCCAGCCAGACAGAGAAAATCTGCATGAGCAACATGCCCAAAGCAAAGGCCGGAAAAGAAATGCCGGAGACGGCAAGCGTCATGCCGAGGCGGTCTGGCCATTGATTGCGAAAAACAGCCGAGAGAATGCCGATGCCCATGCCAAAGGTGACGGACCAGAGCATGCTGGTCAGGGTGAGCAGCATGGTGGGCATGAACCGCTCGCCAATTTCAACCGAGACAGGCCGATGCGTGCGCATGGAAACGCCCAGATCACCATGCACCATGCGGGTAAAATAGCTCACGAATTGCTCGGGCAGGGGCTTGTCGAGGCCCAGTTCGCTGCGCACCAGCGCAACCGTCTGCTCATCGGCATCCTGACCTGCGGCAAGGCGTGCCGGATCGCCCGGCAGCATATGCACGAACAGGAAAACCAGCACGGCAACGATGAGAAGTGTTGGCAGGAGGCCAAACACGCGCTTCAGAAAATAATTGAACATGGCAACAGCCGCAATAAGCCTTCAGGGTGGTGATGAGGTGTCCCGCCGCAGGACGCGCCGGGACAGATGTGCAAGAGAGGGCTTCGCCTCTCTCAAGGGCGATTACTGGCTGACCGCAATCTCAGACGTGTCGATATTACCATCTGGCATGACATAGACGCCGCTCAAGCGCTTGGCGGATGCCGAGACGTTCTTCTCGACCACCAGCGGTGCCCAAGGCAGATCCTTCATGATCTGCTCTTGTGCTTCGGCATAGAGCGTCTTTTTCTCATCGTCCTTGGTGCTCTTCATGGCCTTGGCAATCAGATCATCCACGGTCTTGTTGCTGTAATAGGCGGTGTTGTTCAGCTTTGGCGGCCATGCCTCGGTGGCAAGCAGCGGGCGCAAGGCCCAGTCGGCTTCACCGGTCGAGGAAGACCAGCCCGCATAATACATGCGCACTTTCGCGGTCTTTGGATCGGGTGCCGTCTGCACCCACTCGGTGCGCTGACCGGGCTCCAGCGCCTGCAGCTTCAGCTTGATACCAACCTGTTGCAACTGTTGCTGGACAAACTGGATGCTCTTTTGCGCGGTCGTGGTGGTGTAGGCGCTCCACAGGGTGGATTCGAAACCGTTGGGATATCCGGCTTCTTTGAGCAATTCGCGCGCTTTGGCTGGATCATAGGGCCATGTTGGCAATTTATGGGCATAGAGCACGCCCTCTGGCACGATGCCTTCGGCAGGCTTGGCAAAGCCGCTGAACGCCACCTTGGCCAGCGCTTCCTTGTTGATCGCATAGTTGATGGCCTGACGCACACGCAGATCATCAAAAGGCTTTTGCAGCATGTTGAAGCTCAAATAACGCTCGATGATCGATGGAGACACCGTGACATTGAGCTTGTCGTTCTTCTCAAGCGTTGCAACCTGCTCATAAGGCATAGGATAGGCAAAATCAGCTTCGCCGGTTTGCAGCATGGCTGCACGGGTGTTGTTATCCGTCACTGGCTTCCAGGTGATGTCATCCACCTTTGGGAAGCCCTTGCGCCAGTAACCATCGAATTTCTTGACCTTGACGAAATCGGTCTGCTTCCATTCGACAAATTCAAACGGGCCGGTGCCGACGGGATGGAAGGCGATTTCCTTGTTACCCCATTTGGTCAGGGCAGCAGGCGAGATCATCGCAGCAGATGCGTGAGCCAGCGAATTGATGAAGGGGCCAAACGGCTGTTTCAGCGTGATACGCACCTCAGATGGCGAAACAACTTCGACCTTGTCGATCTGGTTAAACTGGTTGAAGCGTGCCAGCTTGTTTTCAGGGTTGCGAACGCGATCAAAATTGACCTTCACGGCCTCTGCATTGAAATCGGTGCCGTCTTGAAATTTCACGCCTTCACGCAGCTTGATGTCATAGACCAGACCATCATCAGACACGCTATAGCCGGTTGCCAGCACGGGCTGCACCTTCAAATCCTTATCGAAGCCAAACAGGCCCTCATAGAAAGACTTGGTCACAGCCGTGGTCAGCGTGGTGTTGGTGTTGTAGGGGTCGAGCGTTTCAGCCTGTCCACCCAGAGCCAGAACCACATGGCTGGCCGCAAACGTCTGGCCTGCGCCCAATGATAGAAATCCTGCAAGCGCTGTGGCAAGAGCGAGCCTGGAAGAGAACCTGTGCGTCATCAATATCTCCTGTTCTGGTGGGTCTGGATTGGTAAGCGTAGAATTACATTTTGAACACGCCAACGGCGTGCCTTGCTACGAAATGGCCGGGTGACACTTCCTGCAGCGCTTCCACAACCGGCTCATCGCCTTTTTTGCGAACCGGGCTTGGCAGGTCTTCCACGGCAAATTCACGTTTCAGATGACGGCGGGCCGGATCGGCGATCGGCACGGCAGCCATCAGCTTTTTGGTGTAGGGATGCTGCGGGTTTTCAAAGATGGCGCGGCGCGGGCCAATTTCGACAATCTGGCCCAGATACATCACAGCCACACGGTGGCTGACGCGCTCGACCACGGCCATGTCATGGCTGATGAACAGATAGGAAATGCCAAGGTCGCGCTGCAATTCCAGCAAAAGATTGACAATCTGCGCCTGGATGGACACGTCCAGCGCCGAGACCGATTCATCGGCCACCACCACTTTGGGATTGAGAGCGAGAGCGCGGGCTATGGCGACGCGCTGGCGCTGACCGCCTGAAAATTCATGCGGATAGCGCTCGGCATGGGCGGCCGTGAGGCCCACCCGTTCCAAAAGCCACGCCACTCGCTTGCGTGCTTCCTCACCCTTGGCAATGCCGTGGATCAAAAGCGGCTCCATAATGGAAAAGCCAACCGTGAGGCGTGGATCAAGCGAGGCGAAAGGGTCTTGAAACACCAGCTGAATATTGCGGCGAAGACCGCGCAATTCGGTTGCGGGCAATTCGAGCACATTGCGGCCATCAAATTCGACATTGCCGCTCTGGCTATCGACCAGACGCAACAAGGACCGGCCGGTGGTGGATTTGCCACAGCCCGATTCTCCCACAAGCGCCAATGTCTCGCCGGGATAGAGATCAAAACTGACCTTTTCGACGGCATGCACATAGCGATCAATCCGATTGAGAAAGCCACGGCGGACCGGAAAACGGGTGACGAGATCACGCACTTTCAAAATCGGCGGCAGATCAAAGCGCGCTGGTGGTTGGTCTGCGGTCACAGTTGTTGTGTCTGCGCCAACCAGATCAAAGGCGCGCGGCCCCTCGGTGCCTTCCATGGCCCCAAGGCGCGGAACTGCGGCCAGAAGTGCTTTGGTATAAGGGTGGCTTGGCTGTTCAAACACGTCATAGGATGCGCCGTGCTCGACCTTTTCGCCCTGACACATCACCAGAACCCGATCAGCAATTTCGGCCACCACGCCCATGTCATGGGTAATGAACAACACACCCATGTTCATATCGTCTTGCAACTGGCGGATCATTTGCAAAATTTGCGCCTGCACCGTCACATCGAGGGCGGTTGTTGGCTCATCGGCAATCAGCAGCGAGGGGCGGCACGCGAGCGCCATGGCAATCATCACCCTTTGGCGCATGCCGCCCGAAAGTTGATGGGGGAAGCGGCCAAACACATGGTTTGCTTCCGGAATACGCACCAGATCCAGCATGCGCAGGGCTTCGGCCTTGGCGCTCGCATCGCTCATGTTCTGATGCAGGCGAAGGGATTCTGCAATCTGTTCGCCTGCGGTAAACACCGGGTTCAGCGAGGTCATCGGCTCTTGAAAAATCATGGCAATATCGGCACCGCGGATGTTGCGCATGGTCGGCGCATTTGCCGTTGCCAGATCCAGCACCGGGCCTTTTGCCGGGCGAAACAGCATCGAGCCGCTGTCAATGCGCCCGCCACCATGTTCGATCAGGCGCATTAAAGCCAAGGAGGTCACCGATTTACCGGAACCGGATTCACCAACAATGGCCAGGGTTTCGCCACGGCCGACATCAAAACTCACATTGCGCACGGCGCGAACCCGCCCCTCGGATGTGGCGAAGGACACCGTCAGATCATCGACAGCCAAGACCTGATTGTCCAGCAGTGAAGGCGCGGCTTGAAGCAAAGAAGCAGGAGAGGTCATGGGCGATATGCTCGGTCAGAAATTGGCAGAGAAAAGATCAGCTGAGATCGGCGTCATCATCTGGGATGTCATCGATCAATGCAGGCTTGGCAGAGGCTCGAAAGGCGTTTGAATGCCCTCCATGCAGATAGGGAAGCACGGTATCGGCAAGCTCTGTTGCCGCTTGCATGGACCGGCCTGATGCGTGGGCGACGGCCGCCGTCAACGCCTCAATCAGCGCCAGCGCACTCGCCTCGCAATTGGCAAAATAGGCGCTTTCCACATGGGCAAACAGCGTCATGGTGGCGTGAGAAACCAGCGGTGAGCTGGCATTGTCGGTGAGGGCCAGCACCTGCGCGCCCGCATCAGCCATGCGCTTTGACAGGGTGATCGTGTCGGCCATATAGCGCGGAAAGGCGATGGCCACGACCAGATCACCGGGCTTAATGCCACGCAGCGACCGGGCCGAGAAAGAGGCTCCTTCAATATTGGCCAAAAGCCGCACATCATCGGAAAAAAGATCGAGCCGCCGCAGCAGCAGGCCGCCATGCCATGCGCTGCTGCCAAGCCCGATAATATAGATGCGCCGCGCGGACAAAATGGCATCAACCGCCTGCGCCAGAATATCAAGGTCCAGTGCCTGGCGGGTGCGTTCCACATTGCGCGCCATGGTGGCCAGCGTGTCAGCAAACACGTCGGCGGGGACTACGGATTGCTGCGGCTTTGCGCGCAGCTTTTCCACCGGTGCCAAGGCCGATTCATAGCCGAGCACCAGATCGGCGCGAAATTGGGCATAGCCCGAAAAGCCAAGCGCGCGGGCAAACCGATTGACCGTCGGGACAGAGACCCCAACAATCTCGGCAAGATCTTCAGCTGGCATGGCGGCAACCCGCAAAGGGTAATCCAGCACATAATCTGCGATCTGCCGATGGGCAGGCGACAATGTGGCGTGGATTATCCTCTGGGAAATCGACATGCGGTCTTGCGGTGAGGTCATGAACACGTCTTGGACTGAGGGGGTGAGGATTGATCTAAAAATATCATAATGAAACCAGTATAGATATTTTTAGATCAATCAAGGAAAATATGCGCTCTTTCTGTGCATCCTGGAGGGTTGCGAGTTTTTTGTGCGATGCGGCGGAAAATGCTGCGGCCAGTGCTGCAAAAAGATTAAAAATAACGCATGTTGCAGTGCAGCACATATAATACTACTAATGCCCTTTACACGATTTTGAAATCTGCTTATGAATAGTGAAGATGCCATTGGAGGTGGTGTCTTTTTTGGGAGGGTTTCAATGAATATGATCTGCAAACTCGCGCTTGGCGTGAGCATGATGGCGCTTACCTGCTCGACAGCAATGGCGGCCAGTCTGACGGTTGGTTTTTCGCAAATCGGCTCAGAATCCGGTTGGCGCGCAGCCGAAACATCGGTCACCAAAATGGAGGCTGAAAAGCGCGGCATCACCTTGAAGTTTGCCGATGCGCAGCAAAAGCAGGAAAACCAGATCAAGGCCATCCGTGGCTTTATCGCGCAAGGTGTTGATGCGATTTTGGTGGCACCAGTTGTTGCGACCGGCTGGGAATCCGTGCTGAACGAAGCCAAGGAAGCGAAAATTCCGGTTATTCTTCTCGACCGCGGTATTGATGCGCCACAGGATCTTTATCTGACATCGGTTGCATCCGATCAGGTCAAGGAAGGCCGTGTTGCAGGTGACTGGCTGGTCAAGACTGTTGGGGATAAGGCCTGCAAAGTGGTCGAGCTACAGGGCACGGTTGGCTCAACGCCTGCCATTAACCGCAAGAAGGGCTTTGAAGAAGCCATTGCCAAGCACCCCAACATTACCATTGTGCGCAGCCAGACAGGTGATTTCACCCGCGCCAAGGGTAAGGAAGTGATGGAAGGCTTCTTGAAGGCCGAAAATGGCGGCAAAGACATTTGCGCCATGTATGCCCACAACGACGATATGGCCGTGGGCGGCATTCAGGCCATCAAGGATGCCGGCTTGAAGCCGGGCAAAGACATCAAGGTGGTCTCCATCGATGGCGTGCCGGATATTTTCTCGGCCATGGCGGCAGGCGAAGCCAATGCCACGGTAGAGCTGACGCCTAACATGGCGGGTCCAGCCTTTGATGCGCTTGCTGCCTATCTGAAGGACGGCAAAAAGCCTGAGAAATTCATCATCACCGAGTCCAAGCTCTACACCCCTGCGGATGATCCAAAGGGCGAATATGAGCGCCGCAAGGGTCTTGGCTACTAAGCGTTGTTAAAGGAACCGCGTTGGCTTTTGCGCCAGCGCGGTTCCTTTTTTTCGATAATGCTTCCTGAAGATGCCTGAAGATGATTGAGTGGCGAGATGACGCAAAGTGAAACTGCCGTGCTTGCGGCAAAGGGCATCACCAAGACCTTCGGAAGTCAGGTGGCGCTGAACAATGTCGATATCCAGTTTCAACGGGGCGAGGTTCATGCCCTGCTGGGTGAAAATGGCGCTGGTAAATCCACGCTGATCAAGATTCTCACCGGGGCCTATTCGCCCGATGGTGGTTTGGTGTTGGTCAATGGCGAGGCCATGAGCTTTTCAACACCGCAGCAGGCGCAAAGTGCCGGTATTGGCACGGTCTATCAGGAAGTCAATCTTCTGCCCAATATGACGGTGGCCGACAATCTGTTCATTGGCCGCCAGCCGCGCCGGTTTGGATTGGTGGATACGCGCAGCATGGAGCGTCAGGCGCGCACCATTCTTGCCGGTTATGGTCTTGATATTGACGTGCGGGCCGAGCTTTCGACATTTTCCGTAGCCGTTCAACAAATCATCGCCATTGCACGCGCGGTGGAGCTGTCGGGCAAAGTGCTTATTCTGGACGAGCCAACCGCCAGCCTTGATCGCTCTGAAGTGCTGAAGCTGTTTGAAATTGTGCGCAGCCTCAAGGCCAGAGGCTTGGCGATTGTTTTTATCACCCATTTTCTCGATCAGGTTTTTGAATTGTGTGACCGGGTGACTGTGCTGCGCAATGGCTGCCTTGTTGGCAGTGAAGTCATCAATGGTCTCGATCGTACCAAGGTGGTGCGCATGATGCTGGGCAAGGATGTCTCCTTGCACTTCGATGCTGTGGCTGGTGTTGAGGCCGAGGCTGGCGAAAGCATGATGCAGTTTGAGCATTACGGACTGGATGGCAAAGTCGCGCCCTTTGCGCTGAACATCCGCAAAGGCGAAGTGATTGGCGTGGCCGGTCTGCTTGGCTCCGGGCGCACGGAAATGGCGCGGCTGATGTTTGGCATCGATGTTGCCAGCACCGGCGAATTGAAAGTGGATGGCAAGGCCTTGCGGGTGCGCTCTCCGCGCGATGCCATTGATCTCGGTTTCGGCTTTTGCCCTGAAGACCGACGTGCCGACGGTATTTTCGGTGATCTTTCGGTGCGCGAGAACATTATTATTGCCATGCAAGGTAAGCTTGGCTGGTTTCGCGCTCTGAGCCGCGACGAGCAGATGGAAATCGCCGGACAGTTTATCGAAGCGCTGGACATTCGCACAGCGTCTGCTGAATTGCCGATCAAACTGCTCTCGGGCGGCAACCAGCAAAAGGTTATTCTGGCGCGCTGGCTGGCAACGGATCCACGCTTTCTCATTCTGGACGAGCCGACACGCGGCATTGATGTGGGAGCGCATGCTGAAATTGTCCGCATGATCAGCCGATTGCGCGAAGATGGCTTAGCACTGATTGTTATTTCCTCGGAGCTGGATGAGGTGGTTGGCTATTCATCGCGCATTGTGGTGATGAGGGATCGCAAAATGGTGGCCGAGCTTCACGGGGCCGACATTACACCCGACGTCATTGTGCAAACCATTGCTGCCCAGCCAGACGGGGCCACCCAGCCAGAAGGGGCTGTTGCATGAAAATCTCATCACTTTCCGTTTTCATGAAGCCGCAATTTGCAGCATTGGCGACCGTGCTTTTGCTCAATTGGCTCGTGTTTCCGGGCTTTTTTGACATTGCCTGGCGTGACGGCCGCCTGTTTGGCAGCCTGGTTGACGTGTTAAATCGCGGAGCACCCGTGGCCATTCTGGCCATTGGCATGACAGCCATTATTGCCACCCGTGGCATTGATTTGTCCGTGGGTGCGGTGATGGCCGTGGCCGGTGCCGTTGCCGCCACCTGTGCGGTGGCTGGTCAGCCATTGGTGGTCACGCTTTTGGCGTCCTTGTCGGTTGGGGTGTTGTGTGGGTTGTGGAATGGCGCTTTGGTGGCCTATCTCGGTATCCAGCCGTTTGTGGCAACGCTGGTGTTGATGGTGGCGGGCAGGGGCCTTGCGCAATTGATCACCTCTGGCTCAATTGTTACCTTCACCGATCCTGCCCTTGTTTTTGTCGGCACAGGCTCGGTATTGGGCTTGCCTATGCCGGTGGTGATTGCCTTTGTGTTGATGCTGGCAACCCATATTTTCATGCGCCGCAGCGCTGTTGGCCTGTTTATTGAGGCCATTGGCACCAATCTTTCCGCCGCCAATTATACAGGCTTGCGCAGTCGCACCCTGATTGTCGCCGTTTATGCTTTTGGCGGCCTGTGTGCGGGCATTGCCGGAACCATTGCTGCGGCAGACATTCGCGGTGCCGATGCCAACAACGCGGGTTTGTGGTTGGAGCTGGACGCCATTCTGGCCGTGGTGATTGGCGGAACCTCGCTGCTGGGCGGGCGCTTTTCCATCCCCATGTCTGTGCTGGGGGCGGTGATTATTCAAGCCATGAACACCGGCATTCTCGTCTCGGGTCTGCCGCCAGAGTTCAACCTGATCGTCAAGGCCATGGTGATCATCGTCATTCTTGTGCTGCAATCTGATCGCGTGGCCACGCTGATAGGCTTTTGGGCCCAGCGTAAAATGCCTGTCGCACCTCAAAAAATTCAGACTTCGGAAAAAATTCAGACTTCGGAGAAGGCAGGATGAACCCGCGCTATCGGCCTTTGGCAGCCACCACTCTTATTTTCATTGTCGCCTATACGCTGTGTGTCATGCGCTATCCGGCGATGTTTTCAACCCGGGTGTTTGGCAACTTCCTCACCGATAATGCGTTTTTGGGCATTGCGGCGGTGGGGGCAACCTTTGTCATTCTCTCCGGCGGTATTGATCTTTCCATCGGTGCCGTGATTGGCCTCACCGGCGTGGTTGCGGCCATGCTGATCAACAAGGGCATTGATCCACTGATCGTGTTTTCTCTGGTGCTGGTGATGGCCGCCTGCTTTGGCGCAATCATGGGAGCGGTGATTTATTTTCTGAAAGTGCCGTCTTTCATTGTCACGCTCGCGGGCATGTTTTTGGCGCGTGGCATTGCCTCGGTGCTGACACAAGACTCCCTGCCGATCAACAGTCCATTCTACGAGACCATTTCCTCCATGTATATTCACCTGCCCGGCGGTGGTCGCCTGAGCGCGATCGGGCTTTTGATGCTGGCTGTGTTCGTTGTCTGCGGCTTCATTGCCCACCGCACGCGCTTTGGCTCTTACATCTACGCTCTGGGGGGCAATCCAACATCTGCGGCTTTGATGGGGGTTCCCACCGGGCCGGTCACGGTGGGTATCTATGCGCTGTCCGCCATGCTTTCCGGCTTGGCAGGCATTGTCTATTCGCTCTATACATCGGCGGGCTATCCTCTTGCAGCCGTTGGCATCGAGCTTGACGCCATCGCGGCCGTGGTGATAGGCGGCACGCTGCTCACCGGCGGTTACGGGTTTATTTTTGGAACCCTGATCGGCGTGATGTTACAGGGGCTGGTGCAGACCTATATCGTGTTCGACGGAACACTTTCGAGCTGGTGGACAAAAATTGCAATCGGTGCCCTGTTGTTCATGTTCATCCTGCTGCAAAAGCTGGTCTTTCACGCGGGCGGACGCTCGCGGCAGAAAAAGGCTGCGGTATGATTGAGCCGGGGAGCCTTCTGCGCTCCCTGTCCGGACGGGTCACAGCGCGCAATTTTCATTCTCATGTCATCAATGAGCTGGGTGCCGGTGTCATCTCTGGCCGGTTTCCGGTTGGCTCCATCCTGCCCAATGATGCTGCCTTGATGGATGAATTTGCCGTTTCGCGCACGGTGCTGCGCGAAGCGCTGAAAACACTGGAGGCTAAAGGGCTGGTTGAAGCCCGACCCAAAGTGGGCACAAAAGTTGTCAAGCAAAGCCGATGGAGCCTCTATGATGCGCAAGTGCTGGCATGGTGTCTTGAAGCCGGGCCAGACGAAGAATTTCTTCGCGGGCTGCACAATGTGCGCCATGCATTGGAACCCCAGGCGGCGAGTGATGCGGCGACCCATCATTCCGGCGATCAGATTCGCTTGATGCATTACTGGCTGCGCCAGATGGAGCTTGCGCTCAACGAGCCCCAGAGCTTTTGTCTGGCGGATTTCGAATTGCATCGCATTATTGCGGAAGCGGCGCGCAATCCGTTTATCCGCGCCTTGCAAGGTGTGATTGAGCTATCCCATGCTTTGGCGTATCGCACCATTGTGCATGAGCAACAGGTGGTGGACCTGACGCCTGTCTTCCAGAAACACTATCAATTGGTGGGCGCAATTGAACGGGGTCTCGCGCTTGAGGCGGGCCTGGCCATGACCGCAACGATTGAGCATGACGTCCAAATGGCGATTGATTTTCCCCGCAGTCCTTAAATCTTGGCTTAATAGGGCTCAGAAGCGTGCTCAGCGACCACAGTTCAAGTTGGCAAAATTTGATACCACTTGAATTTCCGCCGAAGACGGGCCATTAAAGCCCGATATGCGGGTGGCTCCGTTGGAATGTGTTGCTCGTCAAGAGCAGGCATTGAACTTTGAAATGCGCAACTTGCTGATTGCCGCATTGAAGGACTGAAACTGTATGTTCGCTAAGTTTATTTCAAATGCAAACAAGACCCTGCTTTTCAGGCTCTTGTCTGAGAACTTCAAGAGTCAGGCCCCGTGGTACGGCATTGCCATTCTTGCAATGATTGTTGTTGCCGCCATGACATCTGCCAGTGCGTGGATCATGCGCGATATTGTCAACAGCTCTGTGGTTTCGAAAGACATCAACAGGGTGTTTGAGGTCGCAATCATGGTTGCGGTCATCTTCTTCATCAAAGGCATCGCGGGCTACATTCAATCGGTCTTTCTGAGCCGCGCTGGCAATAACATCATTGCCAAAACCCAGAAAATGCTGTTCTCGCGCATTCTCAAGCAAGGCATTTCGTTCTATTCCAAATATCCGTCGTCAGAATTGTTGATGCGGATCACCACCAATGCGCAAGCCGCCCGCTCGGTTATCGATCTTATCGTCACGTCTTTTGTGCGCGATCTGTTTTCCTTGATCGGGCTTGCGGCCGTTATGGTCATCCAGCAGCCATCGCTGACGCTGTTTTCTGCCATTATTGTGCCGGGTGCCATCTATGGCGTGCGCCATCTCACCAAAAAGGTGAGAAAGATCATGGAGCAGGAACTGGCATCGCTGGGGATGATTATCCAGAATGTGCAGGAAACCGCCACAGGTATTCGGGTCATCAAGGCCTTTGGTCTTGAAGATTACATGAATGCACGGATGGAAAAATATGTTGGCGAGGTCGAGCAGCGCTCAAACAGCATCGCCAAGCTGGAAGCTGCCTCCAGCCCGATTATGGAAACTCTGTCTGGCTTCGCAATCGCGGGCGTTGTGGCGCTGAGCGGCATTTGGGTGTTGCAGGAGGGCAATACGCCTGGTGAGTTGATGTCCTTCATCACGGCACTTCTTTTGGCCTATGAGCCCGCCAAGCGTCTGGCCAGAATGCGCATCAGTCTGGAAACAGGCCTTATTGGTGTGAGGATGATGTATGAGCTTGCCGATCATCCGATTGATCTCAGCCAAAAAGACAATGCGGTCGAGCTTGCTGCTGGCAAGGGCGAAATCAGTTTCCGCAATGTGAATTTCTCCTACAAGGAAAATCACCGTCTGTTTGATAATCTGAATCTGGATTTTCCAGCGGGCAAGACCACGGCGCTGGTTGGTCCTTCGGGCGGTGGCAAATCCTCCATCATCAATCTGGCCATGCGTCTTTACGATCCGGAGAGCGGTTCTGTGATGATTGACGGTCAGGATCTGCGCGATGTGACGTTTGAGTCCTTGCGCAATCGAATTGCCTATGTCGGTCAGGACACGTTCCTGTTTGCTGGAACCGTCAAGCACAATATCGGGCTTGGTCGTGAAGGTGCCTCCGATGAAGAGATCATTGCGGCCGCCAAGGCTGCCAATGCGCATGATTTCATTATGCGCATGCCACATGGCTATGACAGTGACGTGGGCGAAAACGGCGGCAATATGTCGGGCGGCCAAAAACAGCGGATTTCCATTGCGCGCGCCATGCTGCGCAATGCTGAAATCCTGATCCTCGACGAGGCCACAAGTGCGCTGGATTCCGAGTCGGAACATCTGATCCGTGAAGCATTGACGCGCCTGACCCGAGATCGCACCACGGTGATGATTGCCCACCGCCTTTCAACCATCACATTTGCGGATAATATCGTGGTGATGGAAAATGGTGCTGTGGCAGAGCAAGGTCGCCCGGCAGAGTTGCTCTCACGCGACGGACCTTACCGGCGTTTGTATGAATTGCAGCTTTTGCCAACCGCAGAGCAGGCAATGCTGCTGTAAGGACGAAGCGAAAGCGTGTCTGCTAAACGCTTTATGATTGTGCAAGCCGGGATAGGTTCGCGCACCGTCATGCAGCACTTCTGAAAGAGTATAACGAGCCTTTGCGCATCCTTTGGGTGCCCAAAGGCTCAATGTCGTAAACGCCGTGGCGGGTGCCGCCATCCTGTCGTTGTTGGTGGAAGAAAATGGTCGATATTTCCGTGCCAACTGCATCCTTTCGCCTCGACAAAGGCTTTTATCGCCTGACGTTGCGCGGAGGCACCCCTGCCAGTGTTGTACAGCTTGTCGATTGTGATAATCCCGCGCGCGGCTGCGTGCTGTTTTCCAGCCAGATTGGTCAGACCTATCTCCTGAAGCTGAAACGCCCGCTTTCCGCAGGCATGATCACAGTAACCCCTCAAGCTGGCGAAGCAGCGTCCAATGCAACACCCATGTCTTTGCATTGCGCTAAAATCACGAAGGCCGTTTTTTATGGGGCTGGCTTGGCAGCCGCCATAAAGCCTCGCCGATTGCAGCGATTTGGTCCGGGGGAAAAGCTTGTGGTGCGGGGCGGAGCCTTGCCGGATCTGACACGGTTTGCCACCCAGAATGTCGAGTTTCGTTACCTGCGTCTCTACGGTCTTGATGATCGTTCTATTGATGGGTGTGGATGGGAATGGCTTTCGGACGCCGAGCGGCCTTTGACAGGCTCAAAACAGCCCGTGCATTCTGAGGTTTCAGGTCGGTTCTGTGTCTATGTCCACATGCATTATTGGGAGACCTGGCCGGAGATTGAAGCCATTCTTCGCCATGACTGCGCGGGTGCTGATCTGATTGTGACGGCAAGCGCCGATGCTGGCGAGCATTTCCCCCAAATTGCCGAGCGTTTCCCTCAGGCGCAATTGATTGCAACCGAAAATCGTGGCCGGGATGTCGGGCCATTTCTGGAGCTTCTCTCCAAAGGCACCTTTGATCGATATACGGCAGTCTGCAAAATTCATGGAAAGCTGTCAAAAAAGGATGGCAAGGAAACCGCGTTTGGTTTGCGGGTTCGCCGTTATATTTTGGCATCGTTGCTGGCCAATGGCAATTTTCACCAAGCGGCAAAGGCTTTTGCAGCACAGCCGGAGCTTGGTCTGCTCGGGCCGAAAAACCTGCTGTTGCCGTCCAGCGGCGGCAGCATCAAAAGCTATATCAAGAGTGAGTGGCCGATTATGCAGCGCGTTTTTGCACGCGCGCACCTTGAGATCGATCCAAAGGATATTCAGTTTTTCGTCGGAACGATGTTCTGGTTTCGCCCGCCCGCTCTTTCCGGGGTGCAAAAAATGGGAATTGGTCTGGGCGATTTCGATGCGGAGAATGGCAAGAAACGCAGCACATTGCAGCATGCATTTGAGCGCATGTTCTGTGTCTTCGTTCAGAATGCAGGATATACAGTGGATGTCATTTCACCGTCCACAGACCTTATTTAGACCGTTCAATGGATGCCTATGATGAAGAATGAATTCCGCCTTGAGGATGTGACGGTGGTGTCGGTCTGCTACAATAGCAGCGAGATCATTGGCGGTCTCATTGATAGCCTGCCGCTGGGTGTCTCCATTGTTCTGGTTGACAATGGTGGAACCAATAAATTTCCAGAGTTTGCACCTGACCGCCGCGTGAAAATTGTCCGCTTGGCACAAAATGAAGGGTTTGGACGCGGCTGCAACGCCGGGGCGGCAGAGGCCACAACACCTTACCTGCTTTTTCTCAATCCCGATGTGCGGGTGGAAGAGGGGGCGATTGAGGCTTTGTTGCGCGCCGCCCACGCCTATCCTGAGGCGTCGGCCTATAATCCGCGGCTGATCAATTCGGATGGCAGCGCCTATTTCAAACGTCGCTCTTACCTGCTTCCGCGCGCGCAACATCTTAAAAGAGGCTGGCCGGATACGGATTGCCAGGTGCCGGTGCTGAGTGGGGCTGCAATTTTCGTCAGGAAACAGCTGTTCGACAGTATCGGTGGGTTTGATCCGAAAATTTTCCTCTACCACGAGGATGATGATCTGTCTTTGCGGCTTAAAGCGCTCGGCCCGTTGATGTTTGTGCGCGATTCCGGGGTGGTTCACGCCAAGGGCTATTCCTCCGGGCGATCGCCCACTGTAGCCGCTTTCAAGGCGTTTCATATGGCCCAGTCCCGGATTTATACGGGCAAAAAGCATCACCGGCCTGCGCCTCTTTTGAGTGCTGCCTGGCATTGTTTTGTATCGAGCCTTCTGCCGTTCAATTGGTTCTCCAGCCGCCGCAGAGCAAAGCTTGGCGGATTTTGCCGCGGTGTGCTCAGCATGCGGAAGGGCAATGACCTGAACTGAGCCAATCAGCATTGATCGTGATCCGCATTCCTGTCGACATTCATCCTTTTGTCATGTATATCCAAAATATAGATATATAACAAAAATGGCTTCCGGGGGCTGGATGCGGCAGAATTTTCTTTTGATTGATGCGGAGAAGGACTTCGAGATATTGAGGGCGGCGGCATCGCCAGTTCGGGTTCAGATTTTGAAAATTCTGCATGAGTCCGATGGTCTCAATGTGAATGAAATTGCCGAGAGGCTCTCGCTTCCGCAATCCTCCGTGTCGTCCAATGTCGCTTCGCTGGAGGCGGCCGGGCTTTTGCGCACCGAAACCCGCAAGGCCCGCAAGGGCAGCCAGAAAATCTGTTTTGCGACCTTCGATGAATTGATTGTGACGTTTCACAAGAGTGAGCAGGTGGCGGCCGCCAATATGATTGAGGTCTCCATGCCGCTTGGGCTCTATACCCATAGCTCGGTAACCGGCCCTTGCGGCATCTGTTCACCCGAGGGGATCATCGGGCTTTTGGATGTGCCGGAGACATTTATGGACCCTGAGCGCATGAAAACCGCGCTTTTGTGGTTCACATCCGGCTATGTTGAGTATCAATTCCCCAATAACGCCCGTATTCAAGGCCGGCAAATTGAGGAAATTGAGTTCTCGATGGAAGTCAGTTCTGAAGTACCTGGCACCCATACCAATTGGCCTTCGGATATCACTATTTCTGTGAACGGAATTGAGCTTGGCGATTGGACATCGCCCGGCGATTTTGGTGATAAACGCGGCACCTATACGCCCGATTGGTGGAAATTGTCCGGTTCTCAATACGGTATGTTGAAGACGTGGCGCGTCAATGAGGCTGGCGCTTTTGTTGATGGAATCAAGATTTCAAACGTCAATTTGCGCGACCTCGATGTGTCGTCGCATCGCTCCATCCGGCTTCGCATCGAGGTGAAGCAGGACGCTCGACATCCCGGTGGCTTGAATATTTTTGGCCGGGGCTTTGGCAATTACGCGCAGGACATTGTCCTGCGCTTGCATACGAAAGCCTGATCTTCCTTTTCCAGAGCAGCATAACGGCGTTGACAATGAGTCGTTGCTTTGCCATTAATATCCAATAAATAGATTTATATCGAATTTACGGGTATTAATGCAATGGGAGGAAGTTGCATGAAAGCGCGCGTCACGGTTCACCGGGATTTTCGCATCGGGCTGATTGATGATCGTCTCTATTCAGCATTTATCGAACATATGGGCCGGGCCATTTACTCGGGCATATATGAGCCGGGCCATCCCAGCGCTGATGCCAATGGCTTTCGCACGGACGTTTTGAAATTCGTTCAGGATTTGAAAATACCGGCGATCCGCTATCCGGGTGGCAATTTCGTATCTGCTTACCGTTGGGAAGACGGGATTGGTCCGAAAGATCAGCGGCCTGTTCGCCTTGATCTCGCCTGGCGCTCCAAGGAAACCAATCAGGTTGGCATCAACGAATTTGCAATCTGGGCTGAAAAAGCGGGCATTGATATGATGCTTGCTGTCAATCTCGGCTCGCGCGGGTTGGAGGATGCCCGCGATTTTCTGGAATATGTGAATTTTCCGGGTGGCACCCATTTGAGCGATCTTCGCCGTAGCCACGGCGCTGAAAAGCCCCATGATGTGAAAATGTGGTGCCTTGGCAATGAAATGGACGGTCCGTGGCAGGTTGGCCATAAAACCGCAGTGGAATATGGCAGGCTCGCCAATGAAACCGCCAAAGCGTTCAAGCTGTTTGATAAATCCATCGAAGCCGTGGTGTGTGGCAGCTCGAATGACAGAATGCCGACCTATCCCGAATGGGAGCGTCAGGTGCTGGAAGAGTGCTATGAGAATGTTGATTACATTTCCCTGCACAAATATTTCGACAATAAAAGCGGCGACACCCTGAATTTCTTCGGCAAGATCGAAGAGACCGGCCGCTATATTCAGGCCATTGGCGGCACGATTGATTATGTGAAGGCCAAGAAACGCGCCAAAAATGACGTCTACATCTGCTTTGACGAGTGGAATGTCTGGTATCACAATATTGAAGAGGATGGACGCCGCTGGAAATCCTGGGATTGGCCGGAAGCACCTGAACTGCTGGAAGAAACCTATAATTTCGAAGACGCATTGTTTGTTGCCTGCCTGATGAACGAGTTTATTCGCCGCTCTGATCGGGTCAGAATTGCCTGTATCGCCCAGTTGGTGAACGTGATTGCGCCAATTCGCGCGGAAAAGGGCGGGCCAGCATGGCGGCAGACAATCTATTACCCCTATCAATTTGCATCGCTTTACGGGCGTGGGGATGCTCTGAACATCACGGTGGATTGCCTCACCTATGATTGCGATGCCGCCAATGATGTGAGCTATCTCGATGTTGCTGGTGTGCATGATCGCGAAGGCAATACGCTCACCCTGTTTATCGTCAATCGCCATCTGACGGAAAGTGCCGAGCTAGATGTCTCGCTCGGCGGTTTCCCCAAGGCCCGTCTGAACGAACATCTGGTGATGCAAGGGCATGATTTGCGCGCGGTAAACTCGCCAGAGCGGCCCGAACACATTGTTCCCACCCAAGGCAGCGGTGTTGGCATCGAAGACGGAGCGGTGAAGGGCACATTGGCGGCTGTTTCCTATCATGTTCTGCGCTTCAGCGTAGGGTGAGATCATGAGTGTCCGTCTCACCAATGTCGCCAAGTCCTTTGGTGCGTTTAACGTGATCAAGGACGTATCCATGGATATTCCCGACGGTGGCTTTGCGGTCTTCGTCGGGCCTTCCGGCTGCGGAAAATCGACCCTGCTGCGGATGATTGCCGGTCTTGAGGAGACCAGTTCCGGCACAATTTCGATTGAAGGGCAAGATGTTACGCAGATGGAGCCAGCCAAGCGCGGCGTGGCCATGGTTTTCCAAAACTATGCGCTCTATCCGCACTTGAGCGTGTTTGAAAACATGGCCTTCAGTTTGCGGCTGGCGCGGGCGCCCAAAGAGGATGTGCTCCGCCGGGTTGGCGAGGCCTCGCGGATTTTGCAGCTTGATGAGCAGTTGCAGAAAAAGCCATCGCAGCTTTCCGGTGGCCAGCGCCAGCGGGTGGCAATTGGCAGGGCCATTGTGCGTCAGCCCAAGGTTTTCCTGTTTGATGAACCGCTTTCCAATCTTGATGCCGAATTGCGGGTGCAGATGCGGCTGGAACTGACCCGCCTGCACCGTCAACTGGGCGCGACCATGATCTATGTCACCCATGATCAGGTGGAAGCGATGACCTTGGCAGACAAGATTTTTGTGCTCAAGGGCGGAATCTTGCAGCAGGCGGGCGCACCACTGGATTTGTATGACAATCCCGACAACCGCTTTGTTGCCGGTTTCATCGGCTCGCCCGCCATGAACTTTCTTCCCGCACGGATCAGCGGGCAGACGGATGGAATGGCCACTCTGACCCTTTCGGAAGGGGAGCACACCCTTGAGGCTCCAATTTCTCAGGCCCTTGAGATCGGGCAAGAGGTGGAGATTGGCATTCGGCCAGAGCATTTTCGGCTCAGCGACAGCGGTATCAAGGTCAATGTCGAGGTGGCAGAGGAACTTGGCGACGTCTCCTATTTGTACGCCCGCACGGTGGGAGGCCGTGAGGTGATTGTGCAACGCCAGGGCTCACGCCAACGGCTGGATGGCACCACGGTGTGTCTCACGGCGGATGCCAGCAAGATACTGGTTTTCGATAGCGAAGGCCAAAGACTGCGATAGGACCACATAAAACTGGGAGGTCTGCCAAGCTGGAACAGTCAGGCAGAAAAAGGAGGAAGAGATGAAATTTATCAAAGCTTTACTTTTAGGCTCTGTTGTCGCGTTGACAGCTGTTCCGGCATGGGCGCAGCAGGAGATTACCTGGTGGGATTTCTTCAGCGGTGGCGATGGCGTGCGGATGAAGGCGCTGATCAAGGCCTTTAATGACGAGCACCCGGACATCAAGATCAATGGCACAACACTGGAATGGGGGGTGCCGTTTTACACCAAGGTTCGCACCTCGGCATCTGTTGGCGAAGCGCCCGATATCATGTCTTATCACCTCTCGCGTGTGCCTTTGGCCGTCTCGGAGAACATTCTAAGCCCGATCACTGATCAGGATCTGAAGGACGCGGGCTTAAGCAAAAGCGACTTTTTTGATGCCCCCATGGCGGCGGCCACCGAAAATGGCAAGCTCTATGCTGTGCCGCTCGATATTCATGCCATTGTGCTTTACTACAACGCCGACCTGCTGAAAGGCTCGCCCTATATTGATAGCAATGGCAAGCTGACCGGCATCAACACCATGAAGGATTTTGAGGCAGCCTTGGCCTGGGCAAAGGAGCATGGTGTTAAAACCCCTGTGACCTATGAGACGGGCGCAGCCTCCGGTATCTGGCGGGTTTTCTATACGCTTCTAGCACAACAAGGCGGCAGTTTTATCGAAAATGGTCAGGTTTTGCCCGGCGATAACACCGCAAAGGCGGTGAAGGCTGTTCAGATCATGTCGGATTGGCGTGAAAAAGGCTGGGCACCAGAGCAGGCGGATTATGAATCCTCTGTCGCACTTTACACATCCGGCAAGGCAGCGTTCCAGATCAACGGCGTGTGGGAAGTGCCGACCTATAAGGATCTGGTCAACAAGGACAAGCTTGGTTTCAAATGGGGGGCAATTGAAATTCCACCGTGGATGGGAAAGCCAGCCACCTGGGCTGACTCCCACGCCTTTGCCATCCCCAATCAAGGCGACAAGACAATCTCTGGCGAAAAGCGTGCTGCGGTGATGAAAGCCATTGGGTGGATTGAAAAGCACGCGCTCCAATGGGCTGATGCAGGTCATATTCCTGCCTACAAGCCGGTGACAGAGGGCGAAGCTTACAAGAAGCTGGAGCCGAATGCGACCTATGCTCCCTTGGTCAAAACCGCGGCTTTTGATCCGAAATCAGTCATCACCGGCGTGGCATCGCCCACCTATGACGCGGCGCTCAATCTGCTGGCACCCGCTGTTCAGGGCTATATGACGCCTGAAGATGCTGTCGAGCAGATGAAAAGCGAGCTTCAAGGCATGCTGAAGTAAGCGGATGTCTCCTGGTGGGCTGCCCTGCCGGGAGACATGCACATGCAGAGGCAATAGGGCGGTAAGAAACAGGGGAGGATTGCCCGATGGCAATGCTGGAAAACCGGCGCAAAAAGGGCTTTGCGGCTCTGGTGATGGTTGCACCTTTTTTGACGATATTCACGCTGTTCTTTCTCTATCCCACCTTGGAAATGGTGCATCTGAGCTTTACCGATGCACCGCTGGTGGGCAAGGGCAACTGGGTCGGTATCGACAACTACACCCGGCTGTTGAGCGATAAGCTGTTTGTCACATCTCTGAAAAACAACGGTTATTTCGTGCTTCTGACGGTTGTGCCAACAACGGTGATTGCGCTGTTGATCGCGCTTTCGGTCAACCGGCTTTCCGGGTTCAAGCAGGCGCTGGCAATGTCGCTGTTTTTTCTGCCCTATGTATTGCCGGTGTCGGTTGTGACGCAAATCTGGATGTGGATGACCGATCTGCAATTTGGCATTGCCGAGCCATTGCTTTCGTTTTTTGCAGGCAAGCCCATTGCGGTTTTCAAACATCCTTATTGGGTGATGCCGATGATTGCCGTTGTCACCATCTGGTGGACCAATGGCTTTAATGTGCTGTTGTTCATCGCCGGTCTTCGCAATGTGCCGCCTGAACTGTATGAGGCCGCATCGTTGGACGGTGCCACGACGTGGCAAAAATTCTCAAAGATAACATGGCCGCTGCTGTGGCCGGTGACGGCACTGGTTTTGACGCTGCAACTGATTTTGCAGCTCAAGATTTTTGATCAGGTCTATCTTTTGAGCAAAGGCGGGCCTTTCAACTCTTCCTATGTTCTGCTCATGCAGGTTTATCGTGACGCCTTTCAGCTCAACAAGGGCGGCTATGCCTCTGCGGTATCCACCGTGCTGTTTTTGCTGATCGCGGTTATCTCGGTCTTGCAATTTCAACTGTTGCGCATCAGGAGATCGTCATGAATTTGGTGAAGCGAATTGAAACGCTCATTCTGACGCTGGCCACGCTGGGTGTTGGCCTTATCTGGATTTTTCCGCTGTACTGGGCCTTTTTGACATCCATCCGCTCTGAGCAAAATGTGGTTGGCAACGCCACCCTCTGGCCAAACGAGATTGACCTGCACGCCTATTCCAGCGCCCTGTTCGATACCAAATTGATGCTTTGGTATGTCAATTCTATTGGCACGGCGGTTATTGCCACTGCGGTTGTGCTGCTGATTTCGGTCATGTGCGCCTATGCACTCTCGCAGATCAGATTTCCCGGCCGCGGCCTGTTATATGGCGTTGTGCTGGCCAGCTTTATGGTGCCCACACAGGCCCTCGTTGTCACCCAGTTTATCCTGATGAAAAATCTGGACCTGATCAACACATGGGCCGGGATCATCCTGCCACAACTGGTCGCGCCGGTGGTGATTATTGTCTACAAGCAGTTTTTCGATGCTGTGCCCAAAGAAATGCGCGAGGCCGTGGTGCTGGATGGCGGCGGTGAATTTACCATTCTGTTTAAAGTCTATCTGCCGCTAAACTGGGGCATCACCACGGCTCTTGCCATTGTCACCTTTATCGGCGTGTGGAACAGTTTCTTCTGGCCGTTTCTGGTGATTACGTCGGAAGATATGATGACCGTGCCGGTCGGCATTACGCAAGTGCACGACACATTTGGCCTGCACTTTGCCAAGCTGATGGCTGTTGCCATGCTGGCGGCTCTGCCGGTGATTGCCGCCTATTTGATTTTCCAGCGCCGGGTTACAGACGCGATCATGATTTCATCCGGGGTCAAAGGATGATCCATTACGCGCGCCTGACGCTGATTGTGTCAGGCGCGCGTTCTTTCTGGTTTAGGCCGCACTTCTGTAATTTCGTGTCTGGCCAGACCGCTCAATCACGAATTTGGACACCAGCATGCGCAACTTGTCGGCTTCGGAGGCGAGTGCGCCGGATGCGGCACTGGTTTCTTCAACCATAGCAGCGTTATGCTGGGTGTTTTGATCCATGTGGTTGACCGCAGTGTTGATTTCGCTGAGACCCGAGGATTGTTCGCGGGTTGCGGTGGCAATGGAAGCAATTCGCTGGTTCACCTCACCAATCAATCCGCCAATCTGGTTGAGAGCCGTGCCGGTGGTGGAGACCAGATCGACACCAATCGATACTTCGCGGGTGGAGTTTTCGATAAGTCCCTTGATTTCGCGGGCGGCATTGGCCGAGCGCTGGGCCAGTTCACGGACCTCCTGTGCCACCACAGCAAAGCCCTTGCCTGCCTCGCCCGCACGGGCGGCTTCCACACCCGCGTTCAAGGCAAGCAGGTTGGTTTGGAAAGCGATTTCATCAATGACGCCAATGATATTGGCAATTTGGGCGGCGCTTGTTTCAATCCGGCTCATGGCGGCAACGGCATTTTCCATCACATCGCCAGATTTGTCGGCGCCGCTGCTGGCCTCAATTGCCACGTGGCGGGCTTCTTCCGTCAGCTTCAAGGAAGACGTAATATTGGTGGTGATCTCGTTCAAGGCGGCTGCGGTTTCTTCCAGTGATGCAGCCTGCTGCTCGGTGCGGCGGGCCAGATCGTTGGTGTTGCTGGCAATATCGCGGGTACCTGCATCAATGTTGTTGGCAGTAATGACCACCATGGACAATGTTTCACGCAATTGCGCTACGGCATTATTGAAATTCTGGCGCAAGCCTTCAAACTCTTCCGGCAATGGCTCGGAGATGCTTGCGGTCAAATCGCCGTTTGCCAAGGTTTGCAAGCCCTTCGCGAGGCTGGTTGTGGCGGCTGTCATCTGGGCGAGACGGGCCTGCTCGGCTTCTTCGCGCAGGCGGCGGCGTTCTTCTTGCGCGCGGCGGCTTTCATCTGCTTCTTTTTGCAGGCTCGAGGCCGAATAGACGCTCTCCTTGAAATATTCAACGGCACGAGACATGGCGCCGATTTCATCGCCACGATCCTGATTGGGCACAATTGTTTCCAGTTTGCCGGACGACAGCTTTTCCATAACCTCGGAGAGTGACGTGATCGGGCCGGTGATGGTGCGCATCAGGGCATAGAGTGCAGCTCCGACCAGCAGCAGAACAAAAAGAGCAATCAGAGCAAGGGTTGCCAGCGACTTGTTGGCGTCCGCAGCAATGGCGGCTTTATCAAAGGCGATGACCATGGTACCGATGGTCATTTCCTTGCCTTCTTCGGTATGTTTAAGCGGGGCGGTCTCAAAACTGATCGTCTGGTCAGCGCTGTCATCGGGGTTGCGGTTGGCAGCAAGAGTGGCGGCGCTTATGATATCGGCTTGACCGGTTGTGAAAAACGGCTTGCCCTGATCATTCAAAATCACAGCCGCTCTGAAATCGCGGTCTGTTGCAGCTGGCAGGAACGTGTCTTTGGCCAATTCCTTGTCGAATTGCCACATGGCTGTTGCCGCGCCGGATGATGCCATGGCCGAGGTCAGTTTAACCTTCTGCTCGAAGGATTCCGCCATGCTGGAGGTTCGCGACCAGCCGGAATAGGCCGTCACAGCGCCAAGGCCGATGACAATCAGCGCCAGAGACGGCACCATGACTTTGGTTCGAATTGATCTGCTTTTCATCATCTTGCCACATCCCGAAAATGTTCGAATAGAGCGTCGTGACAGTCATCAAACAAGCACGATGCCAAAGAGTGTTGCTGCCATTGGACCGAGTTCAAAAAAGCACGTGTGCTCCGCGGCCCGGTTGTGTTTGTTTCATCTTACTGTTTTGGATCATACCAATAGGGGGCATCCGCTTTTGCGAGGTCCGCAGGGAAGTTCGGATTGTTGATTTTGATGAGGGTGCGATTTTTGAGGTCGCCCTTGCTGAGCGCTGTTTTCACGTCCGGATCGTCAAAGAACAGCGCGTTGTAACTGCCATCCTTCCAAGCGATCTCAAGTCCGCGAAGAATGTCGTCGCGAAGCTTTGTGTTCGTTTTTTTCACGTAAAATGTATTGCTGGATTCGTACTGCAACAGGATGGTCTTTTCGACAGCAAGACCGGGTACATTTGCAACTTCGCGCTCTTGCTCATTAAAGGCTTCGAAAGCGCCACGGGCAAAATGATCGCCCCGTCCTCCCACCGTCATCCTGTAGAGATTTTTGGGAGATCCTGTTCTAACCGTCAGACCTGCCTTGCGCAGAACATCAACATCTGCCCAGCCAAGCCCCTGAAGTGCTATGAATTTCTTCAAATCATCGAGGGTTTTAACCTGGTTAAATTCATTTTGACGGGCACCGTCAATCAGCATAATGCGCATGCCCAGCAAGCCGCGGTCGATGGGAAAAGGAACCGCCAACAGTTTCTCTGAGGTCTTGTTGGATGCCGAAGCCCACAGAATATCCAGCTTGTCGCCGTTCACAAGGGCTTCAATCATGGCATTGGTTGTATTGAAACCAATAGACGACGGTTTCAAAACGTAAGGATTGCCAATTTTTTCAAACGCCAGTTTAAGAGCCTTGAATCCCAGCGTCTTCTCTTTGTTGCCGCTGGAGTTGTAATAGATGACTTTTGGCTCTTGTGCGCTGGCCGCAGTCGCTCCGCTTAAAGCCGCTATAATGGTGAAAAATAAGGCCCGAAAAACCATAAAATATCCTCACGTTTCTCGGTTAAGACGATTAAATTGCTTGCCTTAATTTTGTCTGAAAAACGGTAACATTCGGATAAAAATAGTGAAATAATCCATCACAATCAGAGTATTAGAAGATTAGATTGTTTGGATATGCTTAAGGTCAGGGTATTCAACGCATGGCAAGATTGAAGCCGCTCCCTGTCACAAGATCCAGCTCAGCGGCTGAGCAACAATCCGCATTTATCCGTCAATCGTTTATCGCGCATTGGTTGCATTGTGATTTAGATGATGCTTTTTATCAAAAGCATCATCTAATCTTATTGGTGTATCAGATGCCTGAGAGGCAAATGTATTTCAATTCCACAAAGCCTTCGATACCGTATTTGGAGCCTTCGCGCCCAAGGCCCGATTGCTTGACGCCACCAAAGGGTGCCATTTCATTGGCGATCATGCCGGTATTGACCCCCACCATTCCCGCTTCCAAAGCTTCGGAAACGCGGAAAATCCGGGCCATATCCTTGGCATAAAAATAGGAGGCAAGGCCAAATTCGCTGTCATTGGCCATGGCAATCACCTCAGCCTCATCCTTGAAGGCAATGATCGGGGCAAGGGGAGCAAAGGTTTCTTCGCGCGCCACTTTCATGGCCTGTGTTACGCCGGTCATCACGGTGGGCTGATAAAAATTGCCACCGAGCGCGCTACGCTGGCCGCCTGCCATCAATTTTGCGCCGTGTTGCAGGGCGTCATTGACGTGTTCTTCCATTTTGGCAACGGCGCGCTCATCAATCAGCGGGCCTTGAGTGGTGCCAGTGTCCGTGCCGCGACCGAGTTGCAGCGTGGCGACTTTGGCCAGCAATTTCTCGGTAAAAGCTTCCACAACGCTGTCTTGAACATAGATGCGGTTGGCGCACACGCAGGTTTGCCCGGCATTGCGGAATTTTGAGATCATGGCACCGTCCACGGCGGCATCCAGATCGGCATCATCAAAGACGATAAAGGGTGCATTGCCGCCAAGCTCTAGCGATAGGCGCTTTATGTTGTCCGATGCCTCACGCATCAGCCAGCGGCCAACGCGGGTGGAGCCGGTAAAGGTGATTTTGGCGATCTTGGGATTGTGACAAAATTCGAGGCCGATTGGCTCTGCATCACCGGGTACCACCGAGAATACGCCAGCGGGAATGCCCGCACGCTCAGAGAGAACGGCCAAGGCCAGCGCCGACAGCGGGGTCTGGGCGGCAGGCTTCAAAATCAGGCTGCATCCGGCAGCAAGGGCAGGGCCTGCCTTGCGGGTGATCATGCCATTGGGGAAATTCCAAGGCGTGATGGCCGCGCACACACCAACCGGCTGTTTGATGACCATGATGCGTTGGCCGGGATTGGCACCGGGAATGATATCGCCGTCGAGACGCTTGGCTTCCTCGGCAAACCATTCGAGATAGGCGGCATTGGAGACAACTTCACCCTTGGCTTCCGCCAGCGGCTTACCCTGTTCGGTGGTCAGGATCAGCGCCAGATCATCGGCATTGGCAATGATCAAATCAAACCAGGCTTTCAAAGCTTTCGTGCGCTCCTTGGCGGTGCGCTTGGCCCATTCTTTCTGTGCAATCTCGGCCTGATCGATGGCTTTATGCACATCTTCGCGCGATAGCGAGGCCACATTGGCAATCAAGGCACCATCAAACGGATCTGTCACGGCAAAGGTCTTGCCGTCGCTAGCATCCACCCATTTTCCGGCAACAAAGGCTTTCGAGACGAGAAGCGATGGATCTTTCAATGCGGTTTTCAGCGGATGGGTCATGAAATGTCTCCGATCAATGTGAGCAATGCGGGGGCCCCAAGCGAGACGCCTGAGAGAAAGAGCAGCAAAAACGCCAGTCTGCGCATGGTGGCGGGCGACAGCGGCGGCGGCCACCGCTTGGCAAGAAACGTAAAGCCGATCACCACAGGGATGGTTGTCAGGCTCCACCAGAAATTCGCTGACGGCATATTGCCAGCTGCCGCAACTGTGAGCAGCCGAATGAGGGCATTGATGGCAAAGACCGCCACCAGAGTTTCACGCACCGCTTGGGCTTTGAGGGGCTGACGATAAAGATGATAGACCAGTGGCGGTCCTGCGGTGGAAAAAAGCCCGCCCATCAAGCCGGCAATTGCGCCAAAAAACACAAAAGAACCCGTGCTTGAGCGCTGTTCCAAAGGCGCAGGCTTGAGCAGCAATTGTAGGCTGGACAAAACAATGACAGCGCCCAGAACCAGCTTGAGCCAGTGCAGGGATGCGGCAAGCAAAATGCCCAGCAGCCAATATCCCACCAGCAGGAACACAAGGCTTGAGAGGATGATGGGGATAAATTCTGCCATTGCGATATCGCGCCAACCACGGCGCAAAACCTGAAGCGCATTCACAATAACCAGAACGCTGACCAGAATGGCCGCCTCGCGCAAGGGAATAACCCCGGTGAGGCCGATGCCGCCCATCATGATCAGGCCAAAGGCAAAGCCCGTGAGCGTCTGCATGTAGGCGGCAATTGCGGCAAGCAGCAGCAACCCGCCAAGACTGGCCAGATCCATGGTCATAGATGGGCGAGCCCGGCAAACAGGTCGGTGAACGACGAGCCCTGGCGATAGAAAACAGCAGGCTTTCCGAAGGGGGCTGCGACGCTTACATCTGCGCCGCCGTCAAACACCTCACCGCTCCAGACATGCACCCAGCAATCACCCTTGGGCAGATAAAGGTTGCGGGCCAGTTCACCGGCTTGCCACACGGGGGCCACCAACAGATCGGCCCCGTAAAGATAGGCATCCTGAATGGTGTAGGTGGTGACGTCAGATTCATAGTGCAAAAACAACGGGCGCTGTGCTGGAAGGCCCGTGTCTGCTGCTTCCTGAGACAAGGCCTTCAGGTAGGGCGCGAGATGCACGTAAACCTGAGTCATGCGGGCAAAATGGCCGAGCACCTCAGGGTCTTGATCAATTTGCAGATTGTCTTTTGGCCTGTTGCCTTCATGGCTGCGCATCACCGGCGTAAACGCGGCCATTTCGCTCCAGCGCATGATCAGCTCTGCGGTGCGGACATTGCCAAACAGGCTGGTGTAGCCGCCGATATCCGAATGGTGATAGGCATTGCCCAACAGGCCAGACGAAAGTGCGCCCGACATCACCGTGACCAGACCGTCATGACGGGAAAAATCGACCGATTGATCACCGCCCCACAAAAGTGGGCAATGGGCCTGCACGCCGGTAAAGCCCGCGCGCATGAAAAACAGTGCATCGCCTGTGAGATTGCGGCTTTCAACCGCTTTGGCGTTCACCTCTGCCCAAAGCGTTGGCCAGGCATTGTGCATCAATTTTGCATCGATACCGTTGGAGAGGTTCACATCAATGGGCAGATATTCGCCAAAATCGGCCATCCAGCCGGAAAGGCCATAATCCAGCATATTTTTGCCGATGACCTCTTCCGCAAACCACGCGCTTGCTGCCGGATTGGTGAAATCCACCACACCGCAATCAAACTCGCCAAAATCGACCAGCGCTGTCTTGCCCTCGCTATCGGTGGCGAAATAGCCAGCGGCTTCGGCAATGGGAAAGAGGGGGCCATCGACGCAGAGGTAAGGATTGACATAGCCGAGGAAGCGGATGCCATCGTCGCGCAAGTCTTTGATCTTGTCTTTTAAGCCCGGATAGCGCTGCTCATTGGCCTGCCAGTCCCAAAACAGGCGCGCACCAAAAGAGGTGTGGCGAAGCCCCACCCAGTCCTCGCACCAAAGGCCGGAAACCTTGACTCCGGCTGCGCGGAATTTTTCCAGCCGGGTGAAGGAGTTTTCGCCGTCCTTGAGACCGATGATCGCTCCACCATAGACCCAATCCGGCAGTATTGGCTGGCGGCCAAAACGGCTGGAGAGCTGGCCGACCAGATCAACAAAGGTGGATGCTGCAAACAGCTCAATACGCTCCGGTACAGCCCAAATTTCGACTTCGTGGAAATCGGCATTGCGGAAATCAAACACTGAATAGGCGGTTGTTTCCACATGCACGGCAATGCGACGCGAGGTGAGATAGGTCGGCTGCGGATAATTGGTGTTGTAATAATCACCGCCGGATTTGCCGGTGACATCGGCTTTCCAGGTGATTTCGGTGGATTTGTCACGGCCCACGCCCGGCTCTGAGGTCCACATCGGAAAGCGTCGGCCGCGCATGTCGAGATAAGACATTTGCTCGCCGCCACCCCAGACATGCTCCGGCTCCTCAGTGACAAGGCGCAGCCAGACCCGGTTGATGGCAGGGTCCTTAGCATCAAAAAGGATGTGATTGTCCTTGATGGTCAAGACCACTCGCGTTGGCTGGCCGGGCGCTGTGGAAAAGGCAATGGCATTGCCAGAAATTTCTGCGTGGGTGAGCGGGCTGCGCTCGATAACGTAATCCTCAATGTCGAAATTGCCGCGATACATATCCATCCGCTCATGGCCTTTGCCGACAAACAGGCACGGACTTTCCGGGCGGTGGGTGAGAATGGCGCGGCCTTCGATGGAAAGCGTGAAGCCGTTGTCTGAGGTCTCAAGGTTCATAGCGTTTGCTTTCAATTCTGTGTAAGACCGGCATCGACCACGAAATTGGCCCCGGTGCAGCCTGAACTTTCATCCGAGCCGAGAAACAGCGCGAGACGCGCCACATGGCTGGCATCAAGGCGGAATTTCAAAGCTTGCAGATCAATGAACTGCTGGTTTTGCTCGGGCGTGGTCCACAGCGCCAACTGCCGCTCGGTGACGATCGCCCCCGGCACAATGCAATTGACCCGAATGCCAGAGGGGCCGAGCTCGCGCGCCAGTGTTTTGGTCATGCCATTGATGGCGGCTTTGGCCGTGGTGTAGCCGACCATGCCGGGGCGTCCGCGCATCCAGGAGATCGAGCCGAGCATGATAATCGAACCCGCGCCCTTGGCCGCCATCGCTTTGGCCACGGCCTGGGTTGCAAAAAACTGATGATCGAGGTTGAGCGCCAAGGCGCGGTGCCAATATTCCGGTTCCACGGTGTCCATGGCGTGGCGGTCATCCTTGCCCGCGTTGTTGATCAGCACATCAATGCTGCCAAGCTGGCTTTCAATGGTGGCAATGGTGCTGCGCAAAGCGGCAATGTCGGTGACATCGCAATGATGAAAAGCGGCTCCGGTCTCGGTTGCCATTGCGGCCCCAGCGGTGTCATCGATATCGATAAAGGCAACGTTTGCGCCTTGGGCGCGGTAGGCGCGCACCATATCCGCACCAAGGCCCGATGCACCACCGGTGATCAGCACATTGCGATTTTCAAGCGAGTGATAACGGACGGTGTCATAGGAAGCGGACATGGTAAGGCTCAAATTTCGGGATTGAAGAAGGGTTTTGGCAGGCCAGCTACATCGGTTTCCAGGGCAAAGATCGCACCTGAGAGCGGATACTCAGTCAGCTCTTCTGGAGACCGCCCAATACGGGCACTGGTGCAGTAAAGCGTTTTCAGATCAGGACCACCGAAGGTGATCATGGTCGGGCATTTGGCAGGCACGGGATATTCTGCCCGCAATGTGCCGTCGGGCGCGTAACGCTGCACCCGACCACCTTCAAACAGGGCTGTCCAATAGCAGCCCTCGGCATCCACAGCGCCGCCATCGGGGCGGCCCTTATCGGTTTCGCTGCCGAAGCGGGCAAACACCTGTTGGTTGGAGGCTGTGCCGGTTACAACGTCATAATCATAGGTGTAGAGTGTGTAGCGCAGCGTATCGGAATGATAGAGCCGCTTGCCATCGGGCGAAAAGGCAGTGCCATTGGAGGTGAGAAGCCCACCCGCCAGCTTTTCCAGGCCTCGTGCATCATAGCGGTAAAGGCTGGCAATGCCCTGTTCACGTGTTTCATCAACCGTGCCCGCAACAAAGCGGCCCGCCGGATCAACCATGCCGTCGTTGAAGCGGCTGATGCTTTGATCTTCCGGGTTGTCGGCCAGTTTGCGGATCAGTTCGCCCTTGGCGGAAAGTAACCAAACACCCGAGCGCAAACCGGCAATAAAGCCACCACCTTCAACAAGGCCAATGCAGCCAACCTCTTCAGGCAAAAACAGCGCGGAGAGCCGGTTGGTGGCAGGGTCCAGCCGATGAATGCGGCTTTGCTTGATGTCGACGAAATAGAGAACCTGCTCCGTCACCGACCAAAGCGGGCACTCTCCAAGATCAGTCTGGGCCGCAATGACCAGCTCAAATGTTTGCGCCACGCCACTCTCCTCAATAGGCTGCTGTTGGCTGAGTGGCGGGCTTTGCCTCGCCCTTCAACTGGCCCAGCCAGTCATGCGCACGGCCGGTCATCATGGCAATGTCAGAGGCAATCGCCGCATAATCATAACCATAGCCAATGAAGCGCTTGACCATCTCAGGGTTGGGTCCAACGATGCCAATCGGCTTGCCTGCGGCGTGTGCGTCTTTGGCCGCTTTTTCGATCAACGCCTGAACCTCAGGATGGGCGATATTACCAATATGGCCCATGGCCGCCGAGAGATCACCGGGACCGACAAACAGCGCGTCAATGCCATCAACGGCGGCCATCTCTGGCAATTTTTCAATGGCTTCCGGCGTTTCAAGCTGGATAATGGTGCAGATGTCGCGGTTGGCATTTTTTAAGTATTCCGGCACAGAGCCGAATTTCGAGCCACGATGCACGGCAGCCACGCCGCGAATACCTTCAGGTGGGTAGCGGGTGTAGGAGGCCGCCGCTTTGGCCTCGTCAGCATTTTGCACAAAAGGCAGCATCACGGTGCGCGCACCTGCGTCGAGGCAGCGCTTGACCAAAACCTGATCGTTCCACGCCAGCCGCACCACGGCATCCGCAGGCGTGCAGCCAATGGCCCGCAGGATATGAGCAAGATCGGAGACCTCAATCGGCACATGCTCCATATCCACCACCAGAAAATCAAATCCGGCATAGCCCAAAGCTTCGGCGGTGGCGGGGGCTGCGGCCATCAGCCATGTGCCAAGCGGCGTTGCGCGCTCTTTGTCGGACAGCCACGATTTGAAAGGGTTTACAATGCTCATGACGAATATCCTTAGAAAATAACCGGGTCCGGCACGGTCTCTGTGCCGCTGAGAAAGTCAAAGTCGCAGCCCTGATCGGCCTGACTGACATGGCGCTGGTAAAGGGCGGCAAACGAGCGGTCGTATAGCTTGGCCGATGGCTTCCACGCCGCACGACGGGCCTCGAGTTCGGCCTCATCCACCTGCATATTGATGGTGCCAGCCGCGATGTCCAGCGCGATCATGTCGCCGGTTTCTACCAGAGCCAGCGGGCCACCAATGGCCGCTTCGGGGGAGACATGCAAAACACAGGTGCCATAATGGGTGCCGCTCATGCGCGCGTCTGAGATGCGCACCATATCGCGCACGCCCTGTTTCAAAAGCTTTTTCGGAATCGGCAGATTGCCCCATTCCGGCATGCCCGGCGCGCCCACAGGACCGGCATTGCGCAGGATAATCACGGTGTCTTCGGTAATGTCGAGATCGGGATTGTCCAAAGTCTTGTTCATGGTGGCCGGGTCATCAAACACAATGGCTGGACCAAGATGCTTGAGGAATTTCGGATTGGCCGCTGACGATTTCATCACCGCACCATTGGGTGCGAGATTGCCGCGCAGCACTTCCAGCGTCTTACCCTTGGAGAGCGGCACCACCGGATTGGCTTCATCGCGGATCACATCATCATTCCAGCAAGATGCATCCTTGATATTTTCGCCAAGCGTGAGGCCATTGACGGTGAGGCAATCCAGCGCCAGATGGCGCGACATCTTGTTGAGAAGGGCGTTCAGACCCCCGGCAAAATAGAAATCCTCCATCAGATATTCGCCCGATGGAAAGACATTGGTGACAACCGGCACTTTGGCGGCCATCGCCGACATATCGTCCAGTGTCAGATCAACACCCGCCCGCTTGGCCATGGCAATCATATGCACGGCAGCATTGGTGGAGCCGCCGAGCGCCATATAGGCCACAAGGCCATTCATGAAGCTCTCGCGGGTGAGGATTTTTGAGGGTTTCAAATCCTCCCACACCATCTCGACAATGCGCACACCACAGGCTGAGGCCATGCGCGGATGGCCAGAGTCTGTTGCGGGAATCGACGACGCGCCCGGAAGCGTCATGCCCATGGCATCGGCAATCGAGGTCATGGTCGAGGCGGTGCCAATGGTGTTGCAGGTGCCTGCGGAGCGGGTCATGCGGCTTTCCAGATCCACCCAGTCATCCTTGGTGATGTTGCCCGCGCGCAATTCATCCCAATATTTCTTGGTGTGGGTGCCAGCCCCGGTTTTGACACCGCGCCATTGGCCATTGGACATTGGACCCGCCGGGCAGAAGATCACCGGAATATCCATCGAGATCGACCCCATTAAAAGGGCAGGGGTGGATTTGTCGCAGCCGCCCAGCAGCACCGCGCCATCAATCGGATGGCAGCGCAGCAGCTCCTCACATTCCATGGCCAGAAAATTGCGATAGAGCATGGTGGTGGGCTTCACCATCACTTCGCCGACCGACAGCGCTGGCAATTCCACAGGATAGCCTCCGGCCTGCCAGACGCCGCGCTTCACCGCTTCGGCGCGGTCGCGCAGATGGGCATGGCAGGGACTCATGTCGCTCCATGTGTTGATGATGCCAATCACCGGACGGCCCATGAATTCCTCGCGGCGCATGCCCATTTGCTGGGTGCGTTGGCGATGGGCAAAGCCGCGCATGTCATCGGAGGCAAACCAGCGCTGACTGCGCAGCTCACTCAGGTCGCGCTTTGGTGTTTTCTCACTCATCCCTTGATTCCTCCAGCCGTCAGGCCTGATACAACACGCTCCTGAAAGATCACGATCAGTACGGCAACGGGCACAATGCCCACCACGAGCGCTGCCGAAATCACCGGCCACGGAAAGGCAAATTCGCCCTGATAAAGCTGGATACCCACGGGCAGCGTGCGCAATGTTGGGCTGGAATTGAACGACAGGGCCAGAAGAAATTCATCCCAGGCGTTCACAAAAGCCAGAATACCTGCCGTAAACACGCCCGGCGCGCAGAGCGGCACCACCACTTTGAACAAGGCCCCCAGCCGGGTGCAGCCATCAATCATCGCGGCATTTTCCAGATCGCGCGGAATGCTCTCAAAGAACGACACCAGCATCAGCGTGCAGACCGGCAGCGACAGCACGGTATAGGGCAAGACCAGCGCGATCCATGTATTAAGCAGGTTCAGCGCCCGCATGATTTCAAACAGTGGCACAAGCAGTGTCACCAGCGGAAAGGTAGAGACCGCAATGATCAGCGACAGGATCAGTCCGCGATATTTCAAGTTAAGCCGCGCCAGCGCATAGGCACCCAGCACCGAGACAAACAGTGTCAGGCAGGTGGAGAGCAGTGCCACCATGAAACTGTTGAACAAAAACAGATGCAAAGGCTGATCAGAAAAGGCCCGCATGTAATTGGCAAGTGTCGGATCATGCGGCAGCCAGGTGATGGGCTTTACCGTCAGTTCCGCTTCGGTTTTCAGCGAGGTGAACAGGATCCATAATGCTGGAAACATGCCATTGACGATCAGCAAAACGGCGGCTGCAAAGCGCAAAGGCTTGCCAGACAGCAGCGATGAAAGGCCACGAGTATGAACAGCGCTCATCAGTTCTGCTCCTTGGTGCGGATAACGCGCAGGTAAACGGCAGTGACACACATGGATAGGGCAAACATCACCACCGCCAGCGCCGAGCCATAACCGAGATCGAGGAAGGACACGGTGTTCTGGTGAATATACATGGCCAGTGTCTGGGTGGAGGTGCCCGGCCCACCGCCGGTCATCATGTAAGGAATGTCAAAGGTTTGCAGCGAGGTGATGGTTCTGAAAATCAGGCCCACGGCAATGGATGGCTTGAGTAGCGGCAGGGTAATTTCCCAAAACTGGCGAATGCGGCCAGCGCCGTCCACATCAGCTGCTTCATAAAGCGAGCGCGGAATGGTTTGTAAGCCCGCCAGAATAATCAACGCCATGAAAGAGGATGTCTTCCAGATGATTGTCAGACAGATGGCGGCAAAGGCCCAGCTTGGCGAATTGAACCAGATGATGCCCTGAAAGCCGAAGCGGTTGAGCACATCATTGACCACACCATATTCGGAATGGAAAAACCACGCGAAAATCAGACCGGCAAAAGACAGCGGCAAAGCCCATGGAATGAGCAAGGACAGGCGCACCGGCCATTGGGTGCGGAATGGCAGATTGGCGAGCAGCGCCAAGGCAAGCCCCACCACCAGCGCGCCCGGCACGGTGATCAGTGTGATCAGCACCGTATTCCATGTGGTTTCCCAAAACACCGGATCGCTGATCATCAGCCGGTAATTGTCCAGGCCGACAAACTCGGCGGGCAGGCCGGAGGTAAGCGACAGATTGAAAAAGCTGGTATAGCCAAGCTTGAGAACGGGATAAACAATGATCAGTGCCAGCAGAAACGCGGTTGGAGCCAACAGCAGCACTGCCAGCGCCTTGTCGTTCAAATCCAGCCACCGCATCCAGAAGGCGGGCGGTTTTTCGATGTCATTGGTCATAGGCAGCGTCGAGCGTGTCACTGTTCCACTCCGAAAATGGGGGAGACAGGCCAGAAAATGGCCAGTCGCAAAGGTGGACGGGTTGGGATCAGCGCAGGATGCGCTTCAGCCGGGCCTCGATCTGGGCGGCTCCGTCCTTCGGTGTCATCACGCCAGCCAGAACACCATTCACCGTGGTGCGGATCACTTCGCTGACCTCATTATAGCGTGGTGTCACCGGGCGCGGCTTTGCGGTCTGGACCACATCCAGTGCATCGGCAAACCATGGTGCGTTTTTCAGCACCTCCGGGTCTTTGTAGAGATCGGGATAGGTCGGCAGCAGCGAACCATTGGCCGCCATGAACTTGGAAACGTCCTTGCTGGACAGGTATTCCACCAGCGCCTTGGCTTCATCCTGATGGGCGGAATAGGCCGAAACACCCCATTCCCAACCACCAAGGCAGGTTGCTTGTGTTCCGCCAGCAACGGCGGGCAGGCGGGCTACGCCAACCTTGCCTGCCACGGCCGAATCTTTGCTCTGCGACTGCGCCCACGCATAGGACCAATTGACGGCAAAAACCACATTGCCAGCCTGAAATTCCTTGCGGGTGTCATCGGTGGCCACTTCGGCAATGTTTTTCTTGGCCGTGCCATCATCCACGAAGCTCTTCCAAAGCTCAAGCGATTTGGTGGCGGCAGGCAGGTCATAGGTCAGCTTGCCATTGGCGACCAGATTTTTCCCCTGACTCCAATAGGGCAACAGGAAGGTGCAGACCGCGCCTTCAATCGCCTTGCCCTGGAAAGACAGACCTTGCAACTCGGGGTTATGCTCACCCTCTGTGATCTTCTTGGCAGCCGCCTTCAGCTCATCCCAGGTCTTTGGTGGCTGAATGCCGTATTTTTCCAACAGGTCCTTGCGGTAATAAAGGAACATGGAGTCCGCAAATGCGGGCAAGGCCACGACCTTGCCATTGATGGTGTTGGCTTCCGCATAGGCTGGCAGATAGGCCGACATATCCTTGGCACCAAAAGACGAAGTCCATCCGGCTGCTGCAAATTGCGCAGGGCGGATGACATCGAGGATCAACACGTCGAGCGAGGGATCCTTGGCCGACATGACGGTATTGAGATATTGCGCCTGTGCTTCGGATGTATTGCCGCCCGTTTCAATGGTGACTTTCACGCCCGGATGCTTGGCCTCGTATTTATCAAGCGCCTTGCGCCACAATTGTGGCTGATGCTGGCTGGAGATATAGACCTTGAGATTGGTGTCTGCAAAGGCAGGCATGGTGCCGCCAAGCATTGTCGAGGCGGCCAGAGCTACCATGATCGCTGTGTATTTCATATTGTCCTCCCGGAGTGAATGTTTGCCAAAGGGCGCGCGGCGCATCAGTGGATGGCGCGCTCGGTCTTTGCGTCGAACAGATGCAATTTTGTCGGATCAATGCCAATTTTCAGCGTTTCACCCGGCTGTGGGCGCATGTTGGGCGGCATGCGGGCAGTCAAGGTTTCGCCATCAATGGCAAAATGCACCAGCGTGTCCGACCCCAAAGGCTCAACCACCTGCACCTGAGCGCTCAGAGCCATGGAGTGATCAGCAAGGGTGGTGAAATGTTCAGGGCGAATGCCGACGATCAGTTGCGCACCTTCCTGAACAGCCGCGCTGGCGGATTGAAGGGAGGAGAGGGGAAGGGTGTCGCCATTGGCAAAGGCAAGCACACCGTTCTTCACTGTCGCTTTGACGAAATTCATCGCAGGGGAGCCCACAAAGCCACCCACGAACACACTGGCCGGCGTGTTGTAAACCTCATCCGGTGTGCCAACCTGTTCGATCTCGCCGCCACGCAAAATCACGATGCGGTCCGCAAGCGTCATGGCTTCCACCTGATCGTGGGTTACATAGACAATGGTGGTGCCGATTTTTTGATGCAGCCGCTTGATTTCGGTACGCACCTGCCCGCGCAGCTTGGCATCCAGATTGGAAAGTGGCTCATCAAACAAGAAGACCTGCGGGCGGCGCACAATGGCACGCCCCATGGCCACACGCTGGCGCTGGCCACCAGAAAGCTGGCCGGGCTTGCGATCGAGAAGGTGTGAAATGCCGAGCATCTCGGCGGCCTCGGAGATGCGCGTCTGCGCTTCATTGGCTGCAATGCCGCGCACCTTCAGGCTAAAGCCCATGTTCTCACGTACGGTCTTGTGTGGGTAGAGCGCATAATCCTGAAAGACCATGGCAATGTCACGCTCACGCGGCGCAAGTGAGTTGACGATTTTCTCGCCGATCCGCAGTTCGCCGCCGCTGATACTTTCAAGGCCAGCCACCATGCGCAATGTTGTGGACTTGCCGCAGCCCGATGGCCCGACAAATACAACAAATTCACCGTCGGCAATATCCAGATCAATGCCTTTGACAATGCGCACTGCACCGTAGCTTTTTTCAAGGCCTCGAAGGCTGATCGATGCCATTCCCTTATCCTCCATAGCAGACGCGTGAATGCTGGCGTCTTCGCATAAATCATAGCGCTACGATTTTTGAACGCAAGATGAAAAAGAAGAATTCTGCAAAATTCACAAAGTGATTATCCTTTGCTATCGACCTGATTTAATTGCTACAGTGATGTAGCAACGATCACAGGCCAATGGGCCAGACTTAAACTGCCTATGCTTCAGAAATATGAAATCGGAGCGCTATGGAGCGAGATGCAATGATGCAGGAAAAGGCCCCACGTCGTCGTCGCAAAATGCAAAGTGTGACGATGACCGATGTTGCGCAGTTGGCGGACGTGTCTCCTTCGACCGTTTCTCTCTACTTGCGCAAGCCTGAGGCCGTCTCGCCTGCCGCCAGCCAATCGATCGCTTATGCTATTGAAAAGCTGAACTATGTTCCGAATTTCATGGCGGGTGGATTGGCGGCAGCCTCATCCCGTGCGGTGAGCATTCTCGTGCCTTCGGTTCGCAACGCTTTTTTTGCGGAAACTGTCTCGGCCATGCAGGCGGCTTTGCGCAAAGAGCGGCTTCAGGTCATTCTCGGCCATACGGAATATGATGAGCGCGAGGAAGAAGATCTGGTGCGTATGGCCCTGTCGTGGGCTCCAGCGGCCATTGTTCTCACCGGTCTTTCTCACAGCGCTGTGACGCGCCGCCTTTTGGCCAGAACCTCGGTGCCGGTCATTGAAATATGGGAACTTGGCGGCCCGCAAATTGGTGCTGCTGTTGGTTTTCATCATGATCAGGTCGGGATTGCTGCCGCCGAGCACCTTTTCAAGCAAGGTCGCCGGAATCTGGTTTTTCTGGGCGCGCGTATGCATGAGGATCGGCGCGCCAAGATGCGCTGCGATGGCTTTGTGGCTTGCGCGCGGGCCGCCGGGGTGGAGGTGGAGATTGTTGAGCATGCCGCCCCCGCCTCGGTTGAGGTTGGCTCAACACTTTTGCAGGAGACGTTGCGCCTGCATCCGCAGACAGATGGCATTTTCTGCTCCAACGATCACATTGCGCTGGGCGCATTGTTTGCCTGTGAGCGGCTGCACATTGCGGTGCCGAAACAATTGGCCGTGATTGGATTTGGTGATTTGAGCTTCAGCGCTGCTTGCAATCCGCCTTTGACGACGATTCGCCCTTCTGGCGATTTGATTGGCTGCGAAGCTGCGCGGTTGATTATCGAAAATCTGGCGGGGAACCGATCACAGGACAAGCTGACGATTGACACACGTTTCACCGTTTTGCATCGCCGCAGCAGTTAAGCCAGGAGACTTTGTAATGTCGGAGTCCTTCTTATTGAATGGAGTCAGGTGTTGGTCGCAAACCAAAGTGTATGACGCGCGCCGCCGCGCTTGCCATTGGCCCGTACGCTGACTTCTTCCGCCGAAAAGCCAATCTGGCGCAAGCGTCGGGTAAAAGCAGCATCCGGTGCCGAGGACCACACGGCCAGCACGCCTTTGGGGCGCAGAGCCATTTTTGCGGCATTCAGGCCCGCCATATCATAGAGGCTGTCATTGGAGGCGCGGGTTAAGCCATCCGGGCCATTGTCAACATCCAGCAGAATGGCGTCATAATGGCAGGTGTGGGAGCGGATCAATGCGCCAACGTCACCAATGTGAACATCCACCCGTGGATCATCCAGACCACCTTGATGAATATCGGCCATGGGGCCGCGCGCCCATTCAACCACCGCAGGGACCAGTTCCGCAACCGTAATGCGGGCCTCTTGAGGAAGAGAAGCAAGAGCTGCCCGCAGGGTAAAGCCCATGCCAAGACCGCCGATCAGCATGGTGGGATTGCTGCGTCCTTTAATCCGTTCCCACGAGAGGGTTGCGAGCGCTTCCTCTGAGCCCTTGAGGCGGCTGTTCATCAATTCAATCGGGCCAAGCATGATGGAGAATTCGGCTCCACGCTGCTTTAAGCGCAGTTCACCGCCATCGCCGGGAATGGCGGCACTGTCGAGCTGGATCCAGGGAAGCATGGCAGGGCCTCGTCATATGATTTCGGTGCCCCGTAGCACAAGCGCAAGTCCTGCGTAAAGCTATTGCTCGTTGTTCGCGGCTTCATTCAAACGCACGAACAACGTGGCATGAGATCGCTTGCCCGTTTGGTTGTGGCCCGTTTGGTTGTGGGGTGAGATCAACACACTTGCGCGCACGGATATCGCTCCCCAATCAAACGGCCAAGCGATTGTTGCAGGCCTATTTTCTCATGGGATGAGAAATGCATTCTGCACGAAAGACGGGGGCCAATGTCTGCACCTGCTTTCATGCCTTGCTCTCAAAATCAATCCGCGCAGACATAGACCGGAGCGCCTTTATAGGCGGGTGTCTGAGAGTTTTTTTCATGATAGGAGAGCGGCACCAGTCCGTTCAGTTCGGGATAGTATCCGGCAACACATCCGTCTGGAAGATCAAAGGCCGTCACGACAAAATCGGAGACTTTCCGGGTAATGCCGTCATGAATCGCGCTGATCAGGCTGACTTTCTGGCCTTCCGCCAAGCCCAGCCGCGCCATTTCCTCCCGGTTGATCAAAACCACCTCACGGCTGCCTTGCAAACCCCGCAGCCGGTCTTCGAAACCGTAAATAGTTGTGTTGAATTGATCATTTGAGCGCAGCGTCACGAGGGTCATCTTCTCCCGTTGCATCTCTGAAGGTCCGGCATCTTCTCCAAGCGCGGAGAGCGTCATCGGGACCGTGAATTGGGCCTTGCCACTTTCTGTCTTCCAATCCATTTCGCGGGCGGAATTGCCCTTATAGAAACCGCCCGGCTGGAAAAGGCGTTCATTGAAATCTGCGAATTTATCCGGGTAGGTGTTCGAGATCAGATCACGGATTTCGCTGTAATGCGCTGTCCAGGCATCCCATCTCAGCTGCGGATTTTCAGGCAATGTCGCCTTGGCAAGACCACAGATAATGGCGACTTCTGAGCGAAGATGCCTGCTGGGCGGTTCGGCAGAGCCAACAGATCCGTAGATGTGACTAAGGGAATCTTCCATGGAGACCGCCTGCGGGCCACCTTCTTGAATATCTTTGTCGGTCCGGCCAAGACAGGGCAGGATGTAGGAGACCTTGCCTGGAGTGAGATGGGACCGGTTGAGCTTGGTCGCAACGTAGACGGTGAGGTCCAGCGATGGCCAGGCGTTCTCTATCCGCTCACGATCCGGCAGCGCCCGCACAAGATTGCCGCCAAGCATGATCATTGCCTTGACGGAACCATCCAGAATGCCCTCCGCTGCGTGCACCGCATTGCGCCCGTTCTCGCGTGGCACCGTGATGCCAAACAGGCTTTCCAGTTTCTCGATCGGCACGGTTTCCGATTCTATCCGCTCGCAAATGCCAACTGTGCGTTGCCCTTGAACGTTGGAGTGGCCGCGCACAGGCGATATGCCCGCCCCAAGTCGTCCCATATTGCCGCCGAGCAGCAGAAGATTGACCAGCATGCCAAGGCTCAACCAGCCGTTCACGTGCTGGGTAATGCCCATGCCATAGATGCCGATCACATTTCTGGCGCTCATGTAAACTTCAGCGGCGGTCTCGATCATCTCCCGGCTGAGACCGGAATGCAGTTCGATGTCAGACCATTCCATGGCTCTGACAGCGGCTGCCATCTCTTCATAGCCTGTTGTCTGGTTCTCGATGAACTGTCGATCAAGAACGGTGCCGAGCGCTTTATCTTCTGCGGCAAACAGGCATTTGATCATCCCGGCAATGACGGCGATATCGCCGCCCGGACGCACTTGAAAATAATGCTCCGAAATTGCCGTGGCTTTGGCGACGGTCATCTGAAGCGGATTTTGTGGGTCGACAAATTCAAGCAGCCCTTTTTCCCGCACGGGGTTAAACGTCACAATACGACAACCACGGTCGACCGCTGCTTTAAGATTGTGCAGAAATCTTGGGCTGTTCGACCCGGTATTCTGGCCGAAGAAGAAAATCGCGTCACAATGGTCAAAATCTTCAAGCGTACAGGTGCCCACTGGGGTGCCGATGAATGTCTTGAGATTAACCGAGGTAGTCTCGTGGCACATGTTGGATGATTGCGGCAGGTTATTATGCCCGTAGGCACGCGCAAACAGACCATAGAGAAAGGATGCTTCGAGGCCAGCGTGGCCGGAGGCATAAAAAACGGCAGATTTTGGATCGAGTGCCTTCAAACGACCGCCGATGTCGTCGAACGCTTCCTGCCAGCTCACCGCGATGTAGCGATCTTGCGCTGCATCGTAGCGCATCGGGTCGGTTAGACGTCCGGCACTTTCCAGATCGTGATCATGCCAATTGCGCAACGCGCTCACGGTATGTTGGTTGAAAAAGTCAGGCGTGACCTTACGGGTGGTGGCTTCCCAGAGGGTGGCTTTCGCTCCATTCTCGCAAAATTCGAACACGTGAGGCTCGGCGGGCTTTGCCCAGGCGCATGACGTGCACATCACGCCATGCGCCTTGTTCTGTTTGGCCAATATACTCAGAGCATCAGCAGACGTGTCTCCATTCTTATAGATGCTCAAGATCCCTTTCAACGAACCCCAGCCACCGGTCGCGCCGCCATATTCAGGTGTGTCTGCGTCGTGCTCGGTCGAGGAATGTTTTTGATCTTCATATTCAGCCATGGCAGGTGCTCCCGTTTCAGTGGTCCTGAGGCCTTAAGCCAGCATGGGAACTAAACCTGAAAGGGTGAGGTTTGTTCCGAAACATGCAAATGGAGCGGCAAAGCCAGGCATAGGCAGCAGATTAAAAGTGCGACAACGTCCTTTGGAAGCCATATTTGATGCATGGCCCTTTAGAACATCTCGGCTCTTGTCTGTCTGATGAAGGAACCTTCGCTTGGCTGGATGGTTACGGAGAAAGAGTGTCGAGCTTCACCAGGATGGAGCTTGCGAAAGCTACCCGCCAGAAAGGAGACCGAATATGGTTCACAAACGCGCAATGTTTCACGCAAGGCCGCCGGAATCTGAGGTTCTTAATCCAACGCAGGCAAGCCTGGAAGAAAAGGTGGCAACTCTTCTCGCCAGCGCAGGATCAATCGACGCATCCTATGTGACGGTCACGGCCTCCGGATCGGTCATTACTTTGCTTGGTGCGGTTCAAACGCCCGAAGAGATCGACCGCAGCGTCGAGTTGGCCCTTGGGGTCGAGGGCGTGAAAGATGTTCGCTGTGAGCTTGTGCTTCAAACATGAGGAGTGACGGCAGCTCAGATTGCGCGAACTCAAAATCACAATTTTCAATCCAGTAGGGCGCAATCCAGTCGGGCGCAATTTGAGCCCGACTTTTCAGACCTGCGCTTTAACCCGTTAAATCTGCTGCATACCTCCTTAAATCGACTCTGATTCAAGGAAGTATGCAGTCGCTTCGATCAATAGGGCACGAGAGATAGCCCAAGCACAAGAAGGCCGATAATCGCAAACAGGATCAAGAATTTTGTTGTGCGGCGTTGCGAAGCACCTCTTATGTATCTCTGCTTCCGTGTTGCGATGGGATCGTGCTGTCCGTCTTGGTTTTGCTTCATTCGGTTCTTTCCTTTGTGACGCTTCCAAGCATCCAGAACCGAGGTCGACAACAAATGTTTCCGTTTGCCCCGCTGCATTCACGTTAATTTTTCAGGAAAGCCATCCTGCCACCACAATCGCGCTGAAAACAGCGCACGAGTTCGACGACAGCAAGATCACTTGGCGCGCACCAGCATATTGGTGACGCAGGCGAGCTTGTCCTCGTCGCGAAGGCCAAGATTGTAAAGTTTGACGATATAGCGGGCAATGTCTTCCTCGCCAGCATTTGTAGCTTTTGAGCGGGCCAGCGTGACCGCTAAGCGCATCCGGCGAACGTCCTGAACGTCAAACATGCCCAGATGACATGGCCGGGCGGTGATTTGCAAATCAATTCTCCCTTTTGTCCTGTCCAAGAAGTGTCGGCAGTACGTTTCTGCCTCCATCCATCCCATAAAGACAACGTTCGCTCAAGCTAAAAAAATAGCACCTAATTGAGGCGAAACGACGAGCATGACTTTGAGCGCGTGGGTGCCTTGCCCAACCTCCGGGCCAGGGCGCAATACATCAATGCCGTGTTGCAGTATCGGATTGTCGCATGAGGGCGAGAAAGATCGTATCAATATCGTCTTTCTCGGCGCTCAGTTCATAGGGTGAATAATGGCTCACCTGCTCGGCTTCACGGGCAACAAACAAAAAAGGGATGCAAAGAGGTTCGAGGTATTCAACCAGTGCCACCATGTGTTCGGCGCTCTCGGCCAAGTCAATCAGCACACCATCTGTTGTGCCATGCACCTTTAGCATTTCCATTGCCTCCGTAAAATCGGATGGCCCAAGCAGATCTAAACCTTCTTTCTCCCAGGCATCTTTGATGGAGGGCGAAAAAAGATCTTTCCGTCCAATGACGAGAAGGCGAAAACGGCTCATTGCGCCGCTGCCATATCTCCGAAACCGGTCAAGCGTTGCGACATGGTAATATATGCTCTTTTCTTTCTTATAAACACAACTTAGGCTTTTGATACGCAACAACAGCGTAGATGGATCACATATCCGGCTAAAAATTATCTGTAGTTTTTCTTTCCTAGTAGCTCGCGGTTCCCAGCAGCGCAGGGTCAAAGTGTGACGAACTTCGCCATGAGTGGACAGAAAGCTCTGCCCCTCACTCCCCACCTCCCGGTCTAGCACCACCGAGCTTCCCCAAAGTGTTCCTTTTTCTTTGCGTGTCCTTGTTTGGTTTTCCGCCTCTGTGCGCTACGCAATGGATTTAGGTGAGAGGATGCCCTCTGGCATATCGCTAATTCACCTTGGAGCGCGGCTTTGCTATATTCTCTATTAAAACCATAATCTTACCTAAAATATGATAATTTTATAACGGTGCGTGTTGACTTGTATTGTTTGTAGGCTTAGAACCCGCCTCACCGAACGAGGCGGCGCTTCTGAGGAAGTGTTGATTTCGCTCAATTGAAATCATCTGGATAGCTTTTAGAGTTAGACGACCGGGCTTTGCGGTTTGGTTGAGGTGGTTTTTTGA
>NZ_SSOA01000012.1 GCF_004801395.1 Gillisella terrae | reverse complement strand
GACGGCTCGCACTCAACATTGCCACCATGCATCCAGAAAGAGTTCCCATGCGACGAAAACTCAAAAAGGCCGCATGGAACGAGAAATACCTACTCGAGCTCATTCACCATATGCGATAGGCCTGCCCACAAGGGGGAGGGAGCGCCTCGAATACTTTGTCTCGGTTGCGCTTTGAATGATTTATGACGAAGAATAATGCGCTGGCAGGGGACGCAACAGACTCCCTCCCCCTTGTGGGAAGGGTTGGGGAGGGTTTTTTGAAGCTCATAAGTCTTCGCGTCGTGTCCTGCGCTTCTCGGACATACGAAAGCAGATAGGGCGTTTCACACCGAAGCGCGCTACACACAGACCCAGTTTGCCAAGCGCGCCCAGGCCAAGATAAACCGGCAGATTTATGGGTGATTATACGGCAACAGGGGTGTAGCCAGCCTCGCGGATGGCGGCTTGCGCCTTTTCAGCGTCACCTTCCACCCGTACATGATGGCTGGAGAGATCAACTGTCACGGCTGCGCCCGGCAGATTTTCCGCCAAGGCTTCACGCACCGCGCGCTCACAATGACCGCAGGTCATGTCTTCAACGTAAAATTCGCTGACATCTGCCATGGGGAAACATACTCCTGTTTGGCGATTGGCGCCTTTTTGCGATGCTGGCTTCCTCAGTGAGGTCTGTTTTTTTGCGCAAAGTCCGCCGCAGAACACCGGTGACGCTAACAAAGTCAAACGTCGAACAGCAGCGGGCGGACTACGATCACAAGATTATGAACCGCGCACAACTTCCAAAACAGCCACACCTTCGCCCGTGTCGGTGTGATGATCGGCAGTGCCTGCCAGATTATCCAGAATCGGGCATTCTGGACGATTGCCAGTCTGGCAATGATCCACAAGGTTTTTCAAGGTATCGGCCATGGCGCGCATGGCTTCCATCTTTTCCTCAAGCTCCTTGAGATGATCCAATGCAACCGCACGAACATCATCATTCTTGCGTGAGGTATCGCTCCAAAGTCCCAGCAGTCGTTCTGTTTCTTCCAACGAAAATCCAAGAGTACGCGCTCTGCGGACAAACCGTAGGCGGTGTACTTCGTTATCCCCATAAACGCGGTAGTTACTAGAGGTGCGCCGCTCAGGCATAACCAGCCCGATTTCCTCATAATAACGGATCATTTTCGCGGAAACGCCGGATGCGGCTGCGGCCTCTCCGATATTCATTGCACGTCCTTCCTGCACAACAACCAAAGATAGTAATTGCCTTAAATCTGCACTTTTAATTCTTTGCCACAATTAGTGTTAACTATCAATATATCCGACCCGAATGAGCCTAAAAAACATTCATCAACTTCACAATATATTGAATAAAAATTAAGCTATATAAAATGAATAGCGCGATTTTGCGCCAAAATAGCAAAGGCCGCCTGCATTTTTTGCCCCAGCCGCCGCTGTGCACCACCACGCTTGGAAAATCACAGGCTTTGGCGCTGAAATTTCGAGCGATCCGGTTTTGCCATACACCCCCACACAGACATCACGGTGAAGACTGATTCTCTGCTGGCACTCTTACAGTCTGCCGTCAAAACTCATGATCTGGGCTGATCATCCAAAACGGTTAACGGCCAATCACAGAGATAGTCTTCAAACTCATCCACCGAGACATCATCCTCGCTGACGGTGCGGCCTTTGGCCGAAATTCCGGCCTGATGCACGGTATCGGGATCGCCCGACACCAAAGGGTGCCACCAATAAAGATCATGCCCCTCATGCACCAGCCGATAGCCACAGCTTGGCGGCAACCAGGAGAGGGTCTCCACCTGATCAGGGGTCAGCTGGATGCAATCGGGCACAGTTGCCTTGCGGTTGGGATAATCCTTGCACTGACAGGTTTCGCCATCCAGCAGCGTGCAGGCAACCGAGGTAAAAAACACCTCGCCGCTTTCCCAATCCTCCAGCTTGTTGAGACAGCAGAGACCGCAGCCGTCGCAGAGATTTTCCCACTCCACCGTGGTCATCTCGGCCAGACTTTTGGTTTTCCAGTAAGGTTCGCTGCTCATCTCTATCCTCAGCGGGCCGGTCCCGCGTCTCTTCTCACTATAGCCTAAATTGGTTGCGATCTGGAATTTTCATCAAGGGGCCAGCGCTTGGCCCAAACCACGGGTTCACGCCATGCGCGTTAAGACATTTTAAGTCAAGCTTTGCAGTATAAAGCTTGGTGGGATAAAGATTGGCCTCCAGCCTGTAACGGCAGTGTGCAACGGACAGCGCAGAAACGATGAAAAAGCGGCATATTTTCCTGAAAATCGATGCTTGGCTCGATTCAACCCTTTGGAACGCTGGCTTTCGGCTGAGTGAGTTCTGGGAAGAGCTGACCATTTTCTTTCGCCGCTTTCGAATGCGCGGCTGGAAAAAACTGCTGTTTGAAGCGCTTGGCGAATGCATGACATGGGGCACCGTTGGAGCCGTTCTGCTGCTGGCGCTGGCCATGCCCGCCTTTCAGGAAACCGTGAAAGATTGGCGCAATCGCGGCGATTTTGCCGTCACCTTTCTGGATCGCTACGGCAATGTCATTGGCCATCGCGGCATTATTCACGAAAATTCGGTGGCCTTCAACGACCTGCCGGACAATTTGATCAAGGCCGTGCTGGCCACCGAGGATCGCCGTTTTTTCAATCATTTTGGCATTGATTTCATTGGCCTTTTCAGAGCTTTGAGCGAGAATGCCAGAGCTGGCGGCGTGGTGCAAGGCGGCTCCACCCTCACCCAGCAATTGGCCAAAAACCTGTTTTTGACCAATGAGCGCTCGATTGAGCGCAAGATCAAGGAAGCTTTTCTGTCGCTGTGGCTTGAGGCCAACCTGTCCAAAAAAGAGATCCTGTCGCTCTATCTTGACCGCGCCTATATGGGCGGTGGCACGTTTGGTGCGGCTGCCGCCTCGCAATTTTACTTTGGCAAGAGTGTTCGCGACATCAATCTGGCGGAAGCCGCCATGCTGGCGGGCCTGTTCAAGGCACCGGCCAAATATGCGCCCCACGTGAATTTGCCCGCCGCTCGTGGCCGCGCCAATGAAGTGTTGACCAATCTGGTGCAAAGCGGCTTCATGAGTGAAGGACAGGTGATTGCAGCACGCCGCAACCCGGCAACCGTGGTGGACCGCGCCGAGCAGGAATCACCGGATTTCTTTCTGGATTGGGCCTTTGATGAAGTGCAGCGACTGGGCACGCGCTTTCCTGAGCGCTCGCTGATTGTGCGCACCACCATCGATCCCGGCCTGCAAAAAGTGGCCGAAACGGCAGTCAACAACACGCTGCGCGATTATGGCGAGCAATATAATGTCAAGCAAGGCGCACTGGTGACCCTTGAAAATGGCGGCGCTGTGCGCGCCATGGTGGGCGGCAGTGATTATGGTGAAAGCCAGTTCAACCGCGCCACCCGTGCCCTGCGCCAACCCGGCTCGTCCTTCAAGATCTACACTTATGCTGTGGCCATGGAAGCCGGATTGACACCGGACAGCACCATTGTTGACGGCCCTCTCAGCTGGGGCAACTGGAGCCCGCACAATTATGGCAACAGCTATGCGGGCAAGGTGACGCTGACCACGGCGCTGGCCAAATCGATCAACACGGTTCCGGTGCGGCTGGTCAAAGACCGGCTTGGTATTGATTCTGTCATCCGCATGGCCAAGCTGATGGGGGTTGAAACGCCCATTCGCAAGGATGCCACCATTCCACTCGGCACATCCGAAGTGACCATTCTGGATCAGGCCACCGCCTATGCTGTGCTGCCCGCAGGCGGCATGCAGTCGCGCCGCCACGGCATTGAGGAAATTCTCGATTATCGCGGCAATGTGCTTTATAATTTCGAGCGCGATGCCGAGCCCGCCCGCCGCGTGCTGACCCAGCAGGCCGATGATTACATGAACCAGATGCTGACCAAAGTGCCCTATATTGGCACGGGGCGCAAAGCCGCGCTGGATGGCATTCTCACCGCTGGCAAAAGCGGCACCACCCAGGCTTATCGTGATGCGTGGTTTGTGGGCTTTACCGGCAATTTCACCACCGCCGTGTGGTTTGGCAATGATAATTACACCTCCACCAACAATATGACGGGTGGCTCGCTGCCGGCCATGACTTTCAAAACCGTGATGGATTACGCGCATCAGGGCATCGCCATTCGGCCGATTCCCGGTGTTCTGGAGCCCGCTGTCACCGTGATCAAACCCGTCAAACCCACCAAGGGCATGGAGCAGAACACGCCCACCGCAGCCTTTGTGCGGCCGCGCAGCCTCTCTGTACAAACAACGGCATTGTTGCGCGACATTGGCACCATGTTCACCGAGGCCAAGCCATTTTCAGCACCGAAAAGCGAGCTTAAACTCAACTGATCGCATCTTTGCCCAATTCGGCCCACAAAACGCTGCTGCAATGCGGATTGAGAGCCATTTCAACCACGGTGACAGGGCCTTGCAGCGCCTTGCTCCGTATATGTCGCCCAAAGGATGCCGTAACGCTTTTCATTTGTTGCATAATTTTCTCCTTAAACAATTCCGATTTGAGGGATTATGCAGTATCGCATTCTGGCACAGGTTCTGATGACAGAATCAGTTCCGGGACAGGTGTTTACAGCGGTGCCTTTATGGCGGTGTCAGTGTCGCAACAGTGTTAACAAGGTCATAGTCAGCGCGTGTTCAGGGTTCCCCTTCTTGTCCTCCTTGCTCTTGTCATCGCCTTTGGCCTTGGGATTCAATCCACATTGGTGGCGCTGAATGCCACTGTTGGCTTTGGCGAAATCTCGATTGATGGCTGGCGGGCTTTTCCTGAGGCGCAAACGGCCTCCGCCGATCCTTACGCTCGCTCGCACCGCGCCCGTGCTGGACGTTTGCTGCTGGGCAGCGCCGAGGGGCTGACCTTTATTGCCACCACCGACAGCAGCGGCCAGCGGCTCACCGGCCTGTGTCGCTACAGGCTCTCAGGCAGCGTTCCAACGACCCGGTTCTGGACGCTCTACGCCACCCGGCCCAATGGTGAACCGCTCAAGGTGTCACCGGATCTGCCAACAGCCCTGAACTCGATCATCGCCCTGAAAAACCCGGAGGGTAGCATGGACATCACCATCAGCGCCAAAGCCACGGCCAACAATTGGCTGGCCGTTGCGCCTGATGGTGGCCCGATCATGCTCAATCTGACCCTTCTGGACACACCAGCGGCGGGCAACTCGGGCCTTGTTGCCCTCACCATGCCCCGCATTGAGCGCATTGGGTGCGGCAATGTTTAAGGTGCTGTTTGCTGCTGCTATTGGCCTGATGGGTGCGGTTTTTCTGCACATTATCATAATTTTGGCCCTACCGCATTTTACTGGCAAAGATGCATTTACGCGCATCACCTTTGAAGGGCCGCTCAATCGCTTTTACAGTCTTGGCAATCAGGTGGACAAAGCCGGGCTTACCAGCAGCGACCCGTTTTTGAAAGTCGCAGCCTGCGCCTTTGATGTCAGTGCAAATCCGGTGCGCATCACGGCTGCGGGTGCGGTTCCCTTCTGGTCGATTGGCGTGTTTGATCGCAATGCCAACGAGGCCTACAGCATGAATGACAGCACATCGGTGGAAGGCAAGGTTGACATTATTGCTGCAACACCTGCGCAAATTGCGGTTTTGCGGGCCGAACAATCAGAAAGCCTGACCCAGACAATCTTTGTCGAAATGCCCACGCACAAAGGCTATGCCGTGCTGCGCGCCATGGTGCCGCAGGACAGTTTCAAGCCAGATGCCGAGGCTTTTTTGAAAGGCGCAAGCTGCAAGCCAATCGCCAGCTCATGACGCAAAATTGCAATCATCCTTACCCTTCATAGGGATGGGAATCATGCACAGGCCGCTTGCCGGTCAGCGATGCGGCACCAATCAGCAAAGGCTCTGTGCGCGCATAACGAACGCCGGTGAACAGCAGAATGCGCGCCTGCACACCCTCTGGCGGACGTTTTGCCGGTTTATGCTCAAAATGATCTTTCAGTCTAACGATGTCGGCCATGCTCGTCTCCAAATAGAATGTTTGAGACGGATGAAGAGATCGATTTCATCCTACCCCCCGTGTGAGGGCCAACACATCCCAATCAAAACACTTTGGTTTTGCCTGGGCATTCTGTGCCATTCTCCAGACTTTCCCAGCGGCATATCTCGCGCTGTCATCATGTGATTGCATCATCAATCGAAACACGCCCTGATATATAGGCCTATTCGATTGTTCTTATTAAACACCATTGATGGTTAACAGCTTGCTAACGATTACCCTGTATCTTGACGGAATTAGTATCGCGTTGGGACGGGTAATGTCGTGAATGATCAATTTAGGGCGTTGGAAAACACACGAAATGATCGGAACAAGGACGTGGTTTTGATGGCCACTGTCTCAAGTTTTGAATCCATTGAGCGTCCCGCCAAGGCAGATCTCAAGCAATTTGCGCTGTTGTTTCAACCGCTGTTTCAATCTTCAACGCTTGAGGCAAGGCGGGCGGCGGTGGCTGCCCTTTCGCAATCGCCCAATGTGCCCGAGCCAGTGGCATTTTTTATTGCCTGCCAACCCATTTCAATCTCAGCCCCCTTTCTCACCGCGTCTCCCTGCCTGACGGACGAGCTGTTGCTGACCGTGGCCCGTACCCAGGGCAAAGCCCACACCCGCGCCATTGTCCGTCGCGAAGCCCTCTCTCCGGCCATGATTGATGCGCTCGTCGGCTTGCGATTTTCGCTGCAAGAGGATCATCAGCAGGAGGAGAAAGATGGCGTGGTTCAAGACATGATGGAAGCACCGCCGCGCGCCATTCCCGTGCGAGAAGATCCCGCTCCCATCAAGAAAATCGAACTTGCAGAAATCCCCACCGAAACAGAGACGGTCGCTGTGGCCGAAGCCGCCAAGCGCAAACGTGAAGAAGCGCTGCGCCAAACCTTGATTGCGCTGGACCAGCACCTGCACCGCCCCCAAAATGACCGGCAGGGTCTGCACAGCATTACCCCGGTGCAGGAGGCTTTGCTGGTGCGCTTTGCCCGCACGCGCGAGGCCAGCGCCTTTGCCACTGCCTTGTCTGATACGCTCTCCTCCAGCCGCTGGCTGGCCGAGCGCATTTTGCTGGACCTGTCTGGACGCCAGCTTGCCACGGCCCTTTTGGGGCTTGCCATGACCCTTCCCGACATCACCTTTGTGTTGAGCCGCTTCTATCCACATTTGACCGAGCTGGAACACAATGAGCCACGCATTGCCCGCCTGATTGCCTCACTGGACGGTCGCGAATGCCAACGGCGCATTGAGGCGTGGCTGCGCGCCGACCAAAAGACCTATCAGAGCCACCGCGACGCACCAGCACCGCAGCAAGATGCCCACCAGGAAGAAGGGAATGATATTGTTGCCTATTTGAAGCAGCATCGCGGCTAAGACGACAGCCGCCGCTTTACACCTGCTCAACAACAAACAGCCCGTCTATGGCATCTGTTTCCAGCTCAACCAGCCACAGATCCGGGTCCCACTTTATTTCACGCGCCATCAACGCCGCCACGTCCTCAGGCTCGACCCGCTCCAGCCGCCGCTCAAACCGCCGATCAAGAGCCCCCTCGCCATCGACGAGGCTTTGCGGAGCCGGACCAAACAGGGTCTCCAAACCATCACGAAACCGCTGCCGAATAAAAATCGTCCCGGCCTGATCCATCCCCTTACGCTCCACAGCCGCATAGCCACCGCGCGAAAACACGGTGCGGATCAAAGCGGACACAAACATATCGGAACGAAGACGCATGGGGATCACTTAACCCAAGGCGGCAACGCTGTCAGGCAAAATCAACATCCATCAACAGGGGTTCAAGCATTCTCATCCAGAAACACATTCCCCGACCCCTCATCTGCCGCACCACCACAATCAATCGCATCGCCAATACGCCCGGCTGGCTTGCCATTGATAAACACGGTGGGCGACCCTGCGGCGAGTGCGCGACCATGGCTTGGCTCCGGGCAGGATGAACAGGCATGCGCCCCATAGGCATCCCCAACCCGCACAGCGCCGCGACCATTGATAAACACATCACCGCTGGCTTCAACAGCGGTCGTGGGTGGAAAATGGCAGGCGTGGCCGGAACCTATATCTCCAAGGCGGGTGATGGCGGGCATGATCTTTTCCTTGTATTTTCGTCGATGATCTCTCAGCGATTGACGCGCACTCTAACTCCGTAACTGTACTTTATTACTGATTATCAATAACATACAAATTTATACATTCAGAACCTTCTTTAAACGCAACACCTAGATCACGATAACCAAGAGAGCGAACACCATATATGTCAAATCGCTCAGAAATTGGCGATGGCATACTAATAAAGTTGTCGCTGCTGACCCTATCGAAGAGTCCCCGTTCAAATAAATTATATGCGGAATCCTTAGCCGCACCGCACCATTTAGATTCGATTGCACTGTCTTGAGCGCCTAAATCTTTTGCATATTCAAGTTTCAATTTGGAAAAAAATTGACGTCCAAAATCGTCGTCGATTAGGTTCAAAATATCTGATTTGGAAGGCGGTTTGCGTATTATAGTCATATTTTCTCCTGAGTCACTTAGCTTCCGGCCTAAGAGATAGACAGCCACCAACAACAAAATAAAAACAAAAAATATGAGAAATATTTTTAATTTCATTTTGCAATTTCCGTTAAAATATATTTTTGTACTATTTCTGGCCCCTCACCTACTATATCATAAGCCCCAGCATTACCTAGGCTTGTAAGAATACCAGGAAGCGCATCGGTTATGACATATTCTTTTTCACCATTCCGTCCAGTAGTTTCACCTAAGTAATTAGCAATTCCTCCATCTGGGAATGGAAATGTAGTATCCTCGAGGACATCAAAGCTACCACCGCCCAAATTGATGACTTTGTTAGCTATATCAGTTTCAGCTTTTGGCACAGTGACCATTTTATTTCTGTCCCAATTATATCTATCGTAAATATATACTTTCGTTCTAATTTCAACAATAGGCTGTCCGTTCCACTCTTTGCGCTGCGCAATGGCACCAAACGCATACGAAAAACCACCCATCGCATAAAACATTTCTGTACCTTGTTTTGTGGATGCGCCAAACCAATTTTTGTTTATAGATTTACTTTCTGGATTTAATGAAATGTATCCTTGGAATGTTTTACTTCCAGATGCAAAATCCTCATAAATTTGCTTCGTAAAATTGAACAAATTTCCATCACTGCGCTTAGAAAAATCTTGTCCGTCTCGTTTTAGTTTAGATATCTCATCTTGTGTAAGCACCTTTTTTGTACCCCCACCATCAACATAATGGGAAAGGTTATCTGAAGCAGAGTTTGACCACCCCATCTTATATCTACCGCCCCAAACAAGGACATTAATCATGTTCTCTGCTGCATTTTTTAGTTTCTTTTTTTCTTCAGCCGTTAATGCTTCACTGACATATTGAGATTTAGCCTCGTTATCAGGACTTATGAGACGTGGCGGCCTTGGGATAGAATTAGGGCTGCTTTCAACAAGCTGAATTCTGTCTTTTGCTCCGGACTGATACGAAAGTGGCCCATTTGGAGTTGGCTGAGACCTATCAAGAATGTTTTCCATTAGTTTATGTCCACCCTATCACCTATAATTTTTACCGTCACTCCTTCTATAGTAACACTTCCATTTTGCTCTAATATTATACGAGATTTTCCGCAAATAATATCGATACGTTCACCAGATTTTATTGATCTAATCTCAGCAACTGCTTCGTGAAAGTTATTCCCAATAGATAGTACATAATCTTCACCAACTTCCTCTCTTCGAATACCTCCAACAATTTGGTGAGAGAAGGATCCAATTACCTTGAGATCCGAACGACCTATAGTCTCAATTTTATCATTTTGGACCATTACATTCATCATCCCTTCGCCGAGCGACAGGCTTTTACTCAGATGTATGCGCTTCAGGTTATCGCTAACTTTAAAAAATGGAGAAATTAACTGCTCAAAAATATAGCTACCTGAAAAAGCTTGCCCTACCGATATATTATAGTTTCCATACACATTCGTTGATTTTACATTGCCGACATAAGAGGTATAGTCTTTCCCGATTGAAACGCTTTTGAAGCCCTCGTGTCTATGCACGGTATCTTTCCTCACAAGTTTTGTTTCATCATTGTTTATTATTTCATTTCTGTCCTTCTGCGCGTGCAGAAATATCTCCTCGCGCCCAGCCTCGTCCTCAAACGTCAACTCGTTAAACTTCTGTGCCGACTTGCCCTTATGCGTATTGGTCCGAAACACGCTCTTGGTCTTATTCGCAGGCAAATCATACGGCACGGGGTTCAGCGGATTGGGCACCACACCCGTCACCAATGGCCGGTCCGGGTCGCCATCAATATAGGCCACCATCACTTCCATGCCGATGCGAGGGATGACCTGACTGCCCCAGAGGCCACCGGCCCAGCTTTGGGAGACGCGGATCCAGCAGGTGTCCGTGCCGTCCTTTTTGGCGCGGCGGTCCCAGGGGAACCAGACTTTGATGCGACCGTATTTGTCGGGGTGGATTTCTTCGCCTTCCGGGCCAGCAACAATGCCAACTTGCGCACCTTCTATCCGTGGGCGTTTCGTGGTGCGGTGTGGGGTGAACGGAATGCGGGCGGGAATGGCTTCAAACCGGTTGGTATATTCCGGCTCGTTTTCTGTTGTCTCATAGGACCGATCCACAGCCTCGTGGCGGATGTAGGTGATGACGTGTTCTTCAAACACACGATCCGGGTTTGGCTCCTCATAGGGCTTGAACTTGCGCCCCGGCTCCAGCACCCGCACGGTGGACTTCCCCGTCACACGCTCATGCTCTGCCTCTGAGGCCTGCGCCCGCAGCTTGCCTGCCCGCTCCGCTTCCTTATCATCCGCAACACGGGCCGGGTATTCATAAAGCTCTCGCTTCACAGCACCCGGCATTAGCACATTCGATTGGGTTTTGCGCTCTGGAATGAAACTAGGCGTCTCGAAATTCCAGTCGGCATCCACGCGCTGACCGGGGATGTAGCGAAAGCGGCGCACCCAATCGGTGATGTGGTTGCGATCGCTGGAGCCTTGCGCAAGCCGTATATTCATTTCGCCCTCAGCGCTTGCCGATGGATCGCTCCAGGCAATCTGGTGATCGGTCACGCGCAGGCGGTGCACGCCCTTTTCATGGAGAAACCAGAAGAAAATGCCATCTTCTTCCAGCCTGCGCAGCAGGTAGTCCAGATCGGTCTCGTTCCATTGCACCGAATAGTGCTGGGCCGGTGGTTTGTTTTGCAAAAAGCCAATGTCCGGATTCGGCAAGCCATGTTCGGAAAACAGCGTTTGCAGCACCTGAATGGAGGTCATATCCTGCCAGATGCGGCAATCAGACCGGCGCGACAGCAGCCACATTTGCGGGCGGATGGTGAGCGTGTAGGAGCGCAAGCCCCGTGTGACGGGCGGCCCCTCCTCCAGATCGGTCACCAGACCGTTGAACGGACGCCGCACCCCTTCTTCGTCAAACTCGCCCTGGCGGATTTCCAGCGAGACATCAACAAGATGGCCAATCAATTCCTCTGGCTTCACCTCTTCGCGCTTGGCCCGCACATGAAGGGTGATTTCAAACAGCCGGTTGACGCCCTCTTCAATCACCATGCGTTCCGGCAGCAATTTATCGTCACCCAGCGGTGAGGATAATTTTAAAACTCGGCTGGCCTGAACAAAATCGATCTCTAAAATATCGTCCATAAATCCCCCAAATGCTAGGGATGAACCACCCACTGCATAAACCCTGAAATCGGAGTGGATTTCAGAAATATGCAGCACATTAAGCGTGTTACAGCGTCCTTTATGCACCAAATAGGGCGCACGGGTCTGTAAGAGTGAAACACCGTCGCGCATGCGTATAGACTGCAATTAGGGCGGGTATTTGCTATTTCAAGAGAAAAATTTAGAGCGCGCCGATGGATTTCAGTGTTTTGAGCACGGCCATATCTGGCTCGCCCGTTTCTGGCAGGCGATAATGGCGTTGGAAATGACGGATAGCGGCTTTGGTTTTTTCGCCGACAACCCCGTCAACAGTGATACCGGTGTAGGAAACATTGATCAGGCCGCGCTGGATGTCCATCACCAGCGCCGGTCCTGCGGTTGACCCCACGGGCTGCGGGGGCATGGCATGGCCGGCGTGATCCCGACTGGCTATTTCCCGATTTACAGCCTCCCCCACAGGCACCCTTGGCACAGGGGCCGCCACCGTACGCATGGAAGCCTTGGTGGCGGGTGGCGTTGCGCCGTTTTTCTCAGCGTTGCGAATGGCGGCGGCCACCGGATCAAGAGCTTCCTCACCGGACGATGCCACCATCGTGGGCCGCTCCAGCGGATGCACTGTCGCAGCAACGGGCACCGCGGTGGGCGCATTGCTTGCGCCATTGTCTGCGGCCAGGACGTTCAACAGGTCGTCGCTTGGCTGGGCTGTTGCCGTCAGGCCAACCTGCTGCTGATAGGCCTGAATGGCCGCATCCGTTTGGGCATCGCGCCGCCCGTTCAGCGGGCCATTGTAGAAGCCGAGACGCGCCAGCTGGCTCTGGATTGACAGAATGGTCTGGGAATCATCGGATACCGCAGGTGGAGCCAATTGCTGCACTTGTGGCTGGGCTTGCTGTTGGACCTGTTGAGGTGCTGGTGGTGCCACAGGCGGGGCGCTGGTGTCCTGCCGCTGGATCAAAAATGTTGTCACATCATCAGGATGCGGCTTGATGGCGGGGGATGTGTTAAAGCCCAGCATGGCCGAAAAATCATGCGGATCGCGCGTGCGCAAAATTGGCGATGGATGACGCCCCGGCTGATACCAGAATGCATTGGCGGTGACGCAACCCAACACCACTACAAAGCCCAATGTGCACATCACCACACTGGGATTGCGCGCAACAATGCGCATGGACGCTTTAGCGGCCAAGACGAAAAAGCCCGGCTCCTTTCGAGCGGACTTTCTTTTATCCGGCAATTTTCGCTTTCGCGTCGCCATTCAATCCTTTCCTAGGGCCTTCCTGAGCGCCAAAGGTCGAGCAATTCTCGCTCTGTTGGCCTGTGTTGACCATGCTTGCCTGCAAGCGTGGCGGAAATTCGATATGCTGGCTTTCACCCGTCGCTTCGATCCGCGAAACGCCTGATCCGTCAATCGGCAGGCTAATTTCAACCAAGGTGCCTTCACCGTGGCGGCTCGAAATTTTAAACTCACCACCATGCAGTGCCACTAAGCCCTTGACCAGAGACAGGCCCAGCCCAACGCCATCATATTGGCGATTGTAATCACTCTGCACTTGCACAAAGGGCTCACCCAATGTGCGGATTTTATCTTCCTCGATACCAATGCCCGTGTCGCTGACCGAGATCAACAAATTCTGCTCTGATCGTGCCGCATCCACAGTGATAACGCCACCCGCTTCGGTGAATTTGATAGCATTACCAACAAGATTGATCAAAATTTGACGCACGGCGCGTGGGTCGGCATGCAATTCACCGACGTTGCGACCAATGCGGCTGGTCAAGCGCACGCCCTTTTCGCGCGCCTGCAACGCCAGCATTTTTTCGCAATCGTGAATGGTTTCCGATAGTGTGAATGGCTCCACCAGCAGCTCATAGCGCCCGGCTTCAATGCGGCACATGTCCAACATGCTGTTGACGACAGAGAGCAAATGCCCACCGGATTGACGGATCAGACGCACATATTCACGATGGCGCTCATCTTCCATCCTGCCAAAATAATCACCCATCAGAATATCCGAAAAGCCAAGAATGGCATTCAGCGGCGTGCGCAGTTCATGGCTGGCGGCGGCCAAAAAGCGGCTTTTCATTTCATGGGCGTTTTGCAGATCGGCCTCAAGACGCACGAGTTGCTCGGCCATGTCCTGCTCATGCGTGCAATCCAGCACCTGCACAAGCACACTGGCAAGACGGCCATCGGCATCACGGCTGCCCGCCATATCCAGCGACACCGCCATCAGCGTGCCCGGCACATCATCCGACATATCATCCGCTTGCGGACGGCCAAGGCGTAAAGATAGGCGCATACGGTCATCGCCCTGGCGCAAGGAATCAAAGGCGCGCACAAAGGCGATGCGATCAGTGACATGCACCTGATCAATGAACGTGCGGCCAAGCGGATCGCGCAGCGCGGGCAAGAAGCTTTCAACATCGCGCCCCCCCATCCGCAATACGCAGGCCTGCCCGTCCAGCTCCAGCGCAAGACCCGGAAATAGCCCAAGATCGACCATGGCCGGCGCAGGCGTATGAGGGGTTTCTTCCTGATTGTTCAACGGAGATGGGCGCACCATGCGCAGGCTGGCCAGCAGGGCCACAAGAAAAATGGCAAAGACTATGGCAAAACCAAGTGGCAAAGCCACAGCCGCCCCTTGCAGAAAAGACAGGCCAAGCGGCAATAGCACCAGAGCTGGCAGGCACGTCATGATAACACGGCGCGTCGCCACAATCTCCGCGTGTGAAGGCTCTGCACTCACGACAATGCGGGCCACTTTGCGGGTGACCGCTTCATCGACAAATGTCTCTGCCCAATCGGTGATTTTGCTCAATACCTGCACTCGAAACTTCCGCAACATGCGGTCCTCAATGTTTAGGCAACAATAGAGGTCGCCGCCTTAAGGAAAAGATAAAGCACAAAGCCAAAAGCCGTCGAAAAGGGGCGGTTTCGGCCTGTTCTGATACAGGTTCGGCAAGCTTTCGAAAACATGGTTAACGGCACGTAAGCGATGGATTTTGCGTGTTTTTCTCTATTTTGTTAACATTTATGGCGTGACAACACCTGCAAAGCCTGTGGAAGACAAGGGCTCTGCCACAATTATGCTTAATCCCAATTCTTAAACTTTGAATAGAATACGCCTCAAATGCAGATAGATTGCATTTTAAACAAATGCGCAGAAAATCTGAGCAAATTTTGCAAAGCCATATTTGGATGCGAATCATATCGTGTGTCCCAACAGCCGGTTATCATCGCCGGGAATACGGAACGGGTTCCGTGTTTGAACAAAACGGATAGTTGTGATGTGGTTTTTAATCAAAGGCACGTTCTGGTTTACTCTGGTGCTGGTGGCGCTGTCGTTTATCGGCGGACCGCAGAACGCCCAATCGACCGCCACATCGCAATTCCAGCTCAGCAACGCCATCTCGGCGGCCACGGGGGCCTATGATTATGTCAGCGGTCTGTGCACCACCAAGCCTGATGTCTGCGCCAAGGGCGCGCAAACCTTCAGCGCCATTGGCGAGCGGGCACGCGAAGGGGCGCTGGTGGCCTTTCAACTGCTCAACCGTCATTTTGGCGATGGCAGCACAACGCCCTCGGATGGAACCCCTGTGACTGACAAAGAGGCCTCAAATGCTGCCGATCACGTCGTGACCGGCACGGTGTCGCAGCCCAGTGCATCACAAGTTGGCGCATCACAAGCTGGCCCATCAAACCCTCTGGTCATCAATGTTCCCCGACCACGGGTCAAGCCTGCCGATTGATCAAGCGCCGCCATTCCCTTTCTGCTTTGTCAAGTTTCACCACCGTTTCCAGCCTGCTTTTGCACCTTCACTGTCCCCTCTGTCCTTTTGTGACGCCGCGAAGAGCTTGCTCTTTGCGGTTTTTTTTGCGCTTTGCAGTGTTCAACTGCCGTGCTGCTCGCCTATATGAGGGTGCATAAAACCATAAAGCGGACCCAAGCCATGACGCCTATCGACCAGATCATCGACGATTTCGCCTTTTTAGAAGAATGGGAAGATCGCTATCGCTATGTGATCGAGTTGGGCAAAGCGCTGCCAGAGCTTTCTGAGAGCAAACGCACTGATGACAACAAGGTCCGAGGCTGTGCAAGTCAGGTGTGGCTGGCCACCACGGCCGGTGATGGAGCGGATCCGGTTTTGACCTTTGAGGGTGATTCCGATGCCCATATTGTGCGCGGGCTGGTGGCCATTGTGCTGTCGGCCTATTCCGGCAAGCGCGCCTCTGAGGTCGCGCGGATGGATGCGCTGGAGCTGTTTGGCAAGCTTGGGCTGATCGAGCATCTGTCTGCCCAACGCGCCAATGGTTTGCGCTCGATGATTGATCGTATTCGCTCTGAAGCAGCGGGCAAGCTGGCCGCCAACGCATAAGGCCCTAACCCTTTTGTGGGTTGAGCCAATATTATGCCGTCTATTCAATATACTACAGCGTGATGTTCAGCTTTGCACAGCGTGCTGTATAAGAAAGGTCTATCGTGAAGCGGCGCACTCTTGCAATCGTCATTGTCGGCGCACTCCTTTTGGGAGCTGGTGGAATTTACTGGGCTACGCGCTCCAATAATACAGCCGCCACCAATCTTTTGACCGCAACCGTCAAGCGCGGCAATATTGAGCAAACGGTGCTTGCCACCGGCATTTTCAAGCCCTCGCGGCTGGTGGCGGTGGGTGCGCAGGTGTCGGGCCGCATTACGGCTGTGCATGTCAAGATTGGCGATACGATCAAGAAAAACGACCTGGTGGCCGAAATTGACTCGGTGACCCAGCAAAACAATCTGCGCACATCCAAGGCGGCCCTTGCCAATGTCAAGGCGCAGAAGGCCGAAGCGCAGGCAACGCTGGTCAATGCCCGGCTGACGCTGGAGCGCCAGCAAAGCCTTTTGGCCAATAATTCCGGCAAGCAGGCCGATGTTGATAGCGCGCAAGCAGCATTGGACCAGACAAAAGCCCAGATCGACGCGCTGGATGCGCAGATTATCGAGGCCGAAGTGGCGGTGGAAACCGCCCAGGCCAACCTGGGCTATACCCGCATCACCGCGCCGATGGATGGCACGGTGCTGGCCATTGTCAACCAACAGGGCCAGACCGTGAATGCCACCCAATCGGCCCCGACAATTGTAATTCTTGGTCAATTGGACAAGATGATTGTCCGCGCCGAGATTTCCGAGGCCGATGTGGTGCGGGTCAAGCCCGGACAGCCGGTCTATTTCAATATTCTCGGCGATCCATCCAGGCGCTTCAATGCCGTGTTGCAATCAATTGAGCCAGCACCGGCTTCTATCACCAGCGACAGCAGCGTGACATCATCAAGCTCCACCACGTCTTCCGCCTCTACTTCGGCAATTTATTACAATGGCGTGTTTCCGGTTGATAATACCGATGGGTATTTTCGCACCTATATGACAGCGGAAGTTCATATTGTGCTGGGACAGGCCAAGGACGTGCTGGTTATCTCATCCTCGGCGCTGCCAAACGCCACCAAAACCGGCAAGGTCACGCTGCGGGTGGCCAATGCCGCCGATGAAATTTCCACCAAAACCGTGGAGATTGGCCTCAATGATGGCACCAATGCCGAGATCAAATCGGGATTGAGCGAGGGCGACCGGGTGGTGATTGGCGATTCCTCCACCGCCACCGACGGCAGCGGCAGACGCGGCGGTCGATCGCCCATGAGGCTGTAGCATGGGCGCACTGATTGAGCTGAAGGGCATTTCCCGCATCTATCGCGCTGGCGAGCAAGAGCTGGCGGTTTTGAAGAACGTCAACCTCACCATTGAGCGCGGTGAGATGGTGTCGATTATCGGGCCGTCCGGCTCGGGCAAATCGACCTTGATGAATATTCTGGGCCTGCTGGACCGTCCCAATGCTGGCACTTACGAGATCGATGGCAAGCGCACCGACCAGTTGGATAGCGATGCGCTCTCCGGGCTGAGGCGCGAGCATTTCGGCTTTATTTTTCAACGTTATCATCTTTTGTCCGATCTCTCTGCACTGGGCAATGTCGAGGTTCCCGCCATTTATGCAGGCCTTGCCGCCAGCCAGCGGCGCGACCGCGCCCGGCAATTGCTGGAGCGGCTGGGCATGGGCGAGCGCTTGCGCAACCGCCCCGGCCAGCTTTCTGGCGGTCAGCAGCAGCGGGTGTCCATTGCCCGCGCCCTGATCAACGGTGGCGAAGTGATTTTGGCCGACGAGCCAACCGGCGCGCTCGACAAGCAAAGCGGCGAGGAAGTGCTGCGCATTCTCGATGAATTACACGCCGAAGGCCGCACCATTATCATTGTCACCCATGATGCCAATGTGGCAGCGCGGGCCGAGCGGGTGATTGAAATTGCCGATGGCGAGATTATTGATGACCGTCGGCAGGACAAGCCAAAACTGATCCGCGAAGCACCAGAGCAGCCCCCTGCCCGCATTCAACGCTTTCCATGGTTTGATCGCTTTGGTGAGGCCTTTGTCATGGCCTTGCGGGCCTTGGCGTCGCACCGCTTGCGCACATTTTTGACCATGCTGGGCATTGTCATTGGCATTGCCTCGGTGGTCTGCGTGGTGGCGCTGGGGGCAGGTACACAGCAGAAAGTGCTGGCCGATATCAACAGTCTGGGCACCAACACGCTGGAGATTTTTCCCGGCAAAAGCTTTGGCGATGTGCGCTCCGGCAAAATCACCACACTGAAAGTGGCGGATGCCAATGCCCTTGGTAATCTGCCCTATGTGTCCGCCGTCACCCCCACCGTATCCACCTCTGGCACGGTGCGGTTTGGCGCAACCGTTGCCAATGCGCTGATCAATGGGGTTGGTGCGCAATATTTTGACGTCAAAGGCTCGAAATTGCTGGCCGGTCGGTTTTTCGATAGCGAAGCCGTGGCCAATATGAGCCAGGATGCGGTGATTGACCAAACCGCGGCAGATAGCCTGTTTGGCAGCAATTATGCCGACGCGCTGGGCCAAACCGTGTTTTTGGGCAAAGTGCCGGTGCGCATCATTGGCGTGATTGCCAAGCAGCAAGGCGGCTTTGGCTCCAGCTCCAATTTGCAGGTCTATCTGCCCTATAGCAGCGTGCAGGCGCGGTTTTTGGGCGATTTGTCCTTGCGATCTGTGACAGTGCGGCTGGCCGACAATGTCGATTCTGCGGTTGCCAACACCGCCGTCACCAGTTTCCTCACCAACCGCCATGGCGAGCAGGATTTCTTCATTCTCAACACCGATGACATTCGCAAAACCATTACCAGCACCACCAATACGCTGACCCTGCTGGTGGCGGCCATTGCGGTGATTTCGCTGATTGTCGGCGGCATTGGGGTGATGAACATCATGCTGGTGTCGGTCTCTGAACGGGTCGGTGAAATTGGTGTGCGCATGGCGGTGGGTGCCAGACGGCAGGATATTTTGCAGCAATTCCTGATCGAGGCGGTGCTGGTCTGCCTGATTGGTGGCAGTCTTGGCATCGGGCTTGCGCTGTCTTTTGGCTTTTTGTTTTCACTGCTCACCCAGGATTTTGCTCTGCTCTATTCCACCACCTCCATGGTCGCCGCCTTTACCTGCTCATGCCTGATCGGCCTTGTGTTCGGCTTCATGCCCGCCCGCAATGCATCCCGGCTGGATCCGGTGGTGGCGCTCTCAAAAGATTGAGATGGGATAAGGAATAGCCGCGCTACCCCGCCATTCTTGCCATATTAGGCCGATAATCGGCCTCACCCCAATGGCGTAGATCGGATTGGCGAGAGGGTTTCGGCGGATTATAATGACGGGCCAGCGCCATAAGCGCGGTGCGCAACATCAGTTTTGCCGAGCGGGCTGGCCATTGCCGTTCACGCTCCACCACTTCCAGCCCCTTGGCAAAGCAGCAGACATCCAGCACCACGCCGGATAATTCCGGCCCCAAGGCCATCACCGCTTTTGTCACACGGTCTCTCGCTGCAAGCGCGCTGTCGCTGAGGTCGGTGGCTGCCGAGCGCTGGCCCTTTTGCTTTTGCGCAAGCCTTGGCTCCCATGATGCCGTGACCCGTGGCTGCAAATGTCCGCGCTCAAAATCTGAAGCCAGCCGCTCACCGGCATCAATGGCGTCACGCGGGAAATAAGCCGCCCCCGCCTTGTCGCGCAAGCGCGCCACACTTGAGAGCGGAGAATCGTCCAGATTGCGGCGAACGACGTGCTGGCTTTCGCAAGCCCGCCCCTGATGCTCCACCAGCACCGCGTCAGTCAATGCGCCATGCTGGGCGGCAAAGCGCTCTTCATCCTTCTCTGCCAGCGCTCTTTGCAAAAACGCGCTCGCCTCAGCCGTTGCCTCCAGAAAGTCGCCTTTTTGCTGCACCAGACCTTGCGAGATCGCGTGTTGCAACACCTCGCCCTGAATCCTGCCCAGCACCATGTCGTCGTCGCGGCGCAGCACATCAAACGCGCCTGCATGGGCGGGGCGGATCAGCACTGGGTTGCGGGCCAGCCGCAGCAGACGCACCATGGCCTTGGTGGTGTCCTTGGGTGGCAATGCCATTTGCTCCGTTCCGCGCTCAACCATGCGGCACCGCCTTGGCCAGCGTGCCCAACACCGCAACAACCCGCTCCAGCGAGGAGATAAACTGATCCAGCGCCTTGTTGTCGCGACGATTTTCAATCACCTGACAGGCATAGCTGACCGTGCTGCGGTCATAGCCAAAGGCGCTTGCCACTTCATGTTGCGGCAACCCCAGAACCACATGACAAAGATACATGGAAATCTGCCGGATCTGGCAACGCTGGCGACGGCAATCGCCCCGGCGCAAAACCGGCTCCTGAATGGCCCCCAACATCTCCTCTGTCACCTTGTTTACCGAGTGGCACAGGACATGATTGGTCGAGGGCATTTTTGTGAAACTATCCGCGTGTTGTTCGACCATTTTGAAACTCCCCTTTATAGGATTTTATTCATATCACGGTCAAAAATCTGGGTGAATACACGGGGAATAGAAATTAAAAATGCCGTTGATTTACAAGAGAAATTATCGATTGATTCTCAGATATACAGGATTATTTTCCACATCTGCAAGATATACACCCCTGAGAATTAAGGGGATCTGCATTCAACGGTGTGAACATAAGACAAAAAAAATACGGCCGCCCCATGAGGGGCGACCGCAAGACAGCGATATAAAGCGCTTACGTTTTATTCAGCAGGCTCAAACACCATCGAATAGCCGTTGATGCAATAACGCAGGCCGGTTGGCTTTGGCCCATCGGGAAACACGTGGCCCAGATGACCATCACAGGTCGCACATCGAATTTCTGTGCGCACCATGCCATGGGATGTATCACGATATTCTTTCACCGCATCCGGTTTGACCGGCTCGAAATAGCTCGGCCAGCCGCAGCCCGCGTCAAACTTGGTATCCGAGTAAAACAATGGCGTGTTGCAGCCCGCACAGCGGTAAAGCCCCGGCTGCACATTATCCCAATAGGGACCGGTAAACGGGCGCTCGGTGCCATGCTCACGCAAGATGCGATATTGCTCAGGCGTCAACTGCTCGCGCCATTCCTGTTCCGAGCGCTCGACTTTTTTCTCTTTCGTCTCCGTCATCCGCCATCTCCTTGATTTAAAACCTGCCATAAAGATAAGCGTTCCAGAGCGCCTTACAAGCATGCCACCCCTCCGCAACGGCCTCCAAACCCAGGATAGGGGTGTGGACAAAGTGACGATTACAAAAAAATGTCACGTTCTGCACGTGCTTTTGATGGAGCTCGCAAAACCTCATCCGTGCGACAAATGCGGCAAAAACCCAGAAAATGGGGCAGAAAAGCCACAAAATCGCCCTTAACCACTGGAACTCGACGGGTTTGATCCCTAGTTTAACGCTGATTTTAAACGTCTCGTGCCGCTTGCGCCATCGGCTCTATAAGCTATACGAAACGGGAAATTGCGCGCAATTAGAGCGCATGGCGTGATAAAATGAATGCGACCGTTATGCGGGCGCATATCAGGATGACGACAGGAGACGAGATGATCGCTGATGTCGCCGGTATGACTTTGCTGGCTTTGCTGTTGCCCTTTGCGGGCGCATTATTGGCACCGACGCTGACACACCGGCTTGGACATAAGGCGGCATGGCTTCTGGCCATCATCCCTTTCCTATCCTTCCTGAAATTTGCAAGCTTTGTGCCAGAGATTGCCGCTGGCGGTGCCGTGACCGGCGGCTATGCCTGGGTGCCGAGCCTGAACCTGAGTTTTTCATGGTTTCTGGACGGCTTGTCGCTGACCTTTGCGCTGCTGATTACCGGCATCGGCACGCTGATCATTCTCTATTCCGGCGGCTATATGAAAGGCCATCCGCAACAGGGGCGGTTTTTATCCTTCATTTTCCTCTTCATGGGGGCCATGCTGGGCGTGGTGGTGTCCGACAGCTTTCTGATGCTGTTTGTCTATTGGGAGCTGACCTCGATCACCTCCTTCCTGCTGATCGGCTTTGACAGCGACCGAGCGGCCTCGCGCCGCGCCGCCCTGCAAGCGCTGGTGGTCACAGGTGGCGGCGGTTTGGCGCTGCTGGCGGGTGTGATCCTGCTTTGGAATATTTCCGGCGTCACCCAGCTTTCCATGCTGGTGCACAGCGAAAATCTGGTCAAAGCAAGCCCGTTCTATCTCGTGACACTGCTGTTGATTTTGGGCGGTGCCTTTACCAAATCGGCGCAATTTCCCTTTCACGTGTGGTTGCCAAACGCCATGGAGGCCCCCACCCCGGTGTCGGCCTATCTGCATTCGGCCACCATGGTCAAAGCCGGTGTCTATCTGCTGATGCGCCTGCAACCGGTGCTGGGCGGAACGCCCGCATGGGAAATCCTCCTGCCGTTTTTTGGCGGTGTCACGCTGATTGTCGGCTCGGTGATCGCGGTGCGCCAGACCGACCTCAAGCAAATGCTGGCCTATACCACCGTTGCCTCGCTGGGTCTGATGGTGATGCTGACCGGCTTTGGCTCTCCCCATGCCATCACCGCAGCCGTGCTCTATCTGATCGCCCATTCGCTGTTCAAGGGCGGGCTGTTCATGGTGGCGGGTCTCATTGATCACGAGGCAGGCACCCGCGAGGTCACCAAGCTGGGTGGTCTGGCAAAGCCCATGCCCATCACCTTTGCTGCCGCCCTTTTGGGTGGATTGTCCATGGCGGGCCTGCCGCCTTTTGTTGGCTTTCTGGCGAAAGAAGAGATTTATGCCTCGCTTGCCAGCGGCAATCTTCGCGCCATCCTGTTCACAACCGTGGCCGTTGTTGGCAATGCATTGATGATGGTCACCGGCTTGACGCTCGCCTTCAAGCCGTTTTTGGGCCAAAAGTCCGAAGCCGCCACCAAAGCCCATGAAGGCCCCGCCCTGTTGTGGCTGGGACCATTGACCCTTGGGGTGCTGGCGGTTTTGGCAGGCGTTTTCTCAAGCACGTTTCACGCTCTCTTTTCCACTCCGATGGTCAGTGCGGTTGCGGGCGAAGCCCGCAGCGTGGAGATCAGTGTGGTGCCCCATATTGGCATTCCACTGGGCCTATCGCTGCTGACCATTGCCATGGGTGTTGCGCTGTTTTGGCAACTCACAGCGTTTCGTGCGCTGCTGGCGAGGCTTTTGGATGCCATGGGGCCGGGGCCGGATCGCGGCTTTGATGTTCTGATGACGGCACTGGTGCGCTTTGCCTATCGCTTCACCAATATCATTCACGGCGGGCGGCTGGATGTTTATGTGACGGTCACCCTGATCATCACGGCTTGCGCCTTCCTGATCCCAATGGTGGTGTTTGGCGAATTGCCAGCCATGCCCGCGCTTCCAGACAAAATCGCGCTGCACGAAGCGGCCTTCCTGCTGATTGCGGTGGCCGGTCTGTTTGCCGTGCTGAAATCGGAAAACCGATTGACGGCAATCGTCTCTCTGGGCATTCAGGGCTTTGCCATTTCGGTGATTTTCCTGCTGTTTGGCGCGCCTGATCTGTCCTTTACCCAGTTTATGATCGAAACCCTCTCGGTGGTCATTCTGGCGCTGGTGATGACGCGGTTGAAACTGCACCCCAGCGATCACCGCCCCCTGCCGCAGGTGCTGCTGGATGGCACGGTGGCGGTGGTGACAGGTGTCGGGCTCACACTGATGCTGCTCAAGGTCACCGAGCGCCCGCTGGATCAGACCCTGACCGAATTTTTCAACAGCTATTCCAAAGTCATCGCGCACGGCTCCAACGTCGTCAACGTCATCATTGTTGACTTCCGCGGCGTGGATACCATGGGTGAAATCTCGGTGGTCATGATCACGGGTCTTGCCATTCTGGCGCTGATCCGCATTCGCGCGCCCAAGCGCGCCCCCGCTGCTATCACCAAACCGCAAGAGATCAGATCTGAGGGAGGCGACGCATGAACACCCTGATTTTACGCACCGTCACCCCGTTCGTTACCGCCCTGATGCTGCTGTTTTCGCTGTTTGTGCTGCTGCGCGGCCACAATGAACCCGGCGGCGGCTTTATTGGTGGTTTGATCGCGGCCTCCGCCTTCTCCATTTATGGCATTGCCTTTGGTGTGCAGGCCGTGCGCCGGGCGTTGCGGGCGCATCCGCTCTCCATTGCCGGGGCTGGCCTTTTGGTCGCCTGCCTGTCGGGCTTTGTGTCGGCCTTTGCCGGTGTGCCCTTTATGACCGGCTTGTGGATCTATCCGCATATTCTGGGCGTGGAAGTGCCGCTGGCCACGGTGATCAGCTTTGACATTGGCGTCTATCTGGTGGTCGTGGGGGCGATTACCTCAATTGCGCTATCGCTGGCCGAAAGGGATCATGACTGATGGAAGCGATTTTTTCGATTGTCGTTGGCCTGTTTGCCACCACCGCCTTTTACCTGATCATGTCGCGCCATATCGTGCGCGTGCTGCTGGGCATTGTCATCCTTGGCAATGCGGTCAATCTGGCGCTGTTTACCGCAGGCCGCCTGACCCGCGAGGTGCCACCCATCATGCTGGCTGGACAAGAAACCCTGCCCATGACCGCCGCCAACCCGCTGCCGCAGGCGCTGATTCTGACTGCCATCGTTATCTCGTTTTCCTTTTTTGCCTTTTTGCTGGTGCTGGCCTATCGCGCCTATCAGGATCTCGACACGGATGACACAGATGAGATGCGGCTGGCCGAGCCAAAAAATCCGCCATTGCCGCCGCTGGGCTATTAATCCGCACCCGGCCCATACGATGAAACGCGAATAGCTTGAAGAAAGACGACAGGACAGCATGGCCGCATCAAACATAGACGCCACAGCCCTTGCCGCAGCTTTGGTCAGCGAACCAACAACATGGGCGCAATGGCTGCCAATTCTGCCCGTTGCACTGTGCCTTTCTGTGGGTGCCGGATTGATGATGATGCGCGAGCACACCCGCCGCCATCCTTATGTAGCGCTGCCTGCCCTTGCTCTGCTGGTGCTGATTGATGCCGTCTTGCTCTATCATGTCGCCGTGCATGGTCCGCTGACCGTGATGATGGGCCGCTGGCTGCCGCCGTTTGGCATTGCCTTCACGGTGGATTTGACCGGCGCACTCTTTGCCCTGTCATCGGCCATTGTGGCCTTGGCGGGCGGCATATATGCCTTGGGCGACATCAATACCTCCGGTCGCCGCTATGGGTTTTTTCCGTTTTTGCTGGTGTTGATGGCCGGTGTCAGCGGTGCATTTCTGACCGGCGACCTCTTCAATCTCTATGTCTGGTTTGAAGTCTTGCTGATCTCGTCGTTCGGCATGTTGATCCTGGGGTCGGAGCGCGAACAGATCGATGGCGCGTTGAAATATGCGGTGCTGAACCTGATTGCCACCACGCTGTTTCTGATCACCGTCGGTCTGGTTTATTCCAGCTTCGGCACGCTCAACCTGGCCGACCTTGCCCGCAAGGCCAATGACCTGCGCGACACGGCACCATTGATGACGCTGGCGACGCTGTTTACCCTGGCCTTTGCCATGAAGGCCGCCGCCTTTCCGGTGAATTTCTGGCTGCCCGCCTCCTACCATACGCCACGCATTGTCGTTTCCGCCCTGTTTGGCGCGCTGCTCACCAAGGTGGGTATCTATAGTTTGATCCGTGTGGTGGTGATGCTGCTGCCGGTGGAGCGCGAACAGTTGAGCCTGATCTTGAGCATTGCCGCCTGCGCCACCATGGTGATTGGCGCGCTCGGGGCCATTGCGCAGGCCGATAGCCGCCGATTGATGGGCTTTATCGTTATCTCCGGCATCGGCTATATGCTGGCCGGTATTGCGATAGGCGGAGTGGCGGGCGTCAGCGCTGCCATTTTCTATGCCTTGCATTCGATGTTGCTGATGGCTGCCCTTTACTTTGTCATCGGCCTTGCCGGGCGCATGAGCGGCACATTTTCCCTGCACGGACTGGCGGGGATTTATCGCGCCAATCCAGCCTTTTCCTTTCTGTCTCTGGCGCTGTTTTTTGCAGCCAGCGGCCTGCCGCCATTTTCCGGCTTCTGGCCCAAGGCCATGTTGCTGAAAGCATCGCTCGATATTGGCGGATGGTGGATGGCTTTCAGCATTTTGCTGGCGGGCTTTCTCACCACCATCGCCATGGCGCGTGTGTTTGTGCTGGCCTATTGGCGGCCTGAACCCACGGGCGAAAGCTTTGAGAAACAACTGACATTGCCGCGCCTGGCTGTGGCCCCCATTGTGGCACTCACCGCCCTGATTGTCTGGTTCGGCCTGTTTCCCGAACCCTTGATCCACCTGTCGCAAGACGCCGCCGACGGCTTGCTTGACCCAACCGCCTACATCACCTCAGTGTTTTCCAGGGAGCCGCAGCCATGAGATTGCTGATTGTCAATTTGCTCATGGGCGTGATGTGGGTAGCGGTCAGCGGCAGTGCCACGGTGCACAACCTGCTGTTTGGCTTTTGTCTGTCGGTTATCATCGTCTGGCTGCTGCGCGAGCAGGTCAATAGTGCCAATTACCTCGTGCGCATGGTGCGGATCTTCTCGCTGTTTGGCCTATTCCTGGTAGAGCTGGCCAAATCCGCATGGAAAGTCACCGTGCTGGTTCTGTCACCAAAACTCCATGTGCAGCCGGGTATTTTTGCCTATCCGCTGAAGGTCACCAGCGATATCGAGATTACCCTGCTGGCCAATCTGATCACACTCACACCGGGCACACTGTCGGTGGATGTGTCAGAAGATCGCAAGACACTTTATGTACACGCCCTCGATTGCAGCGATCCCGAAGGGGCAAGGCGCGATATTGCTGACGGATTTGAGCGTAAAATTCTGGAGGTGTTTCAATGACCCCGGCGCAAACATTGATTCATTACTCTGGCAACGCCGGTTTGTTTCTTCTGGCCATCGCCTTTTTGCTGACGGTGTATCGCGTCATGCGTGGCCCCACCCTGCCCGATCGCGTGCTGGCGCTGGATATGCTGGTTGCCATTGTGATCGGCTTTATTGCCGTGTTTGCGATTCGCTCCGGCTATAATCTCTATATCGATATTGCCATTTCACTGGGCCTGGTGGGCTTTTTGACCACGGTTGCTTTCGCCCGCTACATCATGCTGCGCGGCAAGATCGGTGATTCGGAGGAAACAGAGCCGGCAATACGTGCGGCGGCCGAACAATTAGCTGTGGAAAAGGGAAAAAAAACATCCCACGAGGAGCGGGCAAATATTAGATCCGACCTGTCCCAAAAGGAGACAAAGTAATGGAACTCGCGCTGGCAATTTTCATTTCAGTTCTTATCCTTGCAGGGTCATTATTCTCGGTTATTGCTGCAATCGGCATCAATCGCCTGCCGGACCTCTACACCCGCATGCATGCCGCATCCAAAGCTGGCACAGTCGGCTCCGGTCTTTTATTACTCGCTGTGGGCCTTTATTCGGGTGAACTCACTGTATTCGCAAGGGCTGTGGCGGGTTTTTTCTTCTTCATCCTGACAGCACCTGTGTCTGCGCACCTGCTGGCCAAGGCCGCCCACCACGTTGGCTATCCGCTGGCGGCCGCCACCGTGCTGGATGAAATGAGCAATGACGAGACAAATTCCAAGAATGCTATGGTTAACAAAACGTGAACAGTCACGCTTGTTAAGTATCTCAAGAGCAGAGCCTGCATCATATTCTGCACGATATACATTTCTACTCACTTATAGAAATCTATAAATCGGAACTGGACTTTTTTATCGATCTTGATAATCCAATAACCGAGCTATTTAATTTCACACTGGATATTCGTCATGAATATTCGCTCCGGCAAAATTTGAGCAAGACTTTTTAATCGTGCACAAACATCCCGGTCCCATGCGTGAAGAGCTTATTGATCTCGGCTGTGCCCGCCTGTGGCACCTGAGGTTTTGAGAACACACCGGGATCCAAATGGATTTATGGTAGAAATAGCGTAAGGCGACGATAAAAAGCCGGTTTTACTGGCACAACGAATGATCAGCGGTGGTGGCAAACGATCCGCAGATAAGTAGATGACAGGAGAAAGAAATGACTGAAGGCGTATTTGGGTCGTCTGAGAACGATCTACTTGTAGAACTGACGGCAGAAATTGTTGCTGCCTATGTGACAAACCATGTTGTGCCAATTGGGGACATCTCGCATCTGATCTCGGACGTTCACGGCGCGCTGGCCAACACATCGTCGCCTGCCCCGGTGGTGTCGGTGGTTGAAAAGCAAAAGCCAGCCGTGGCTGTGCGCAAGTCTATTCAAGGCGACCAGATTATCTGCCTTGAATGCGGCGGCTCGTTCAAATCGCTCAAGCGCCACCTGATGACGCATCACGCCATCAGCCCTGAAGAATACCGCGAAAAGTGGGATCTGCCTGCTGATTACCCAATGGTTGCGCCCGCTTATGCCGAAGCCCGTTCGCGTCTGGCCAAGGAAATGGGCCTCGGTCAGCGCCGCCGTCGCGCCAAGTAAGGTTTCAGGCAGCTCGGCTTTTCACGCATGATTATGGTGTTCGAACCAGAGCCTTACTGCATAATTCTTTAAACCGTTACCGGTTTAAAGAGAAAATTACACATCAGAACTAAAGAGCTTCAGCGCCGTGCGCCATATATGGCGCACGGCGCTGTAGCCTCTCTGGTTTGCGCAACCTGACAGCAGCGATTGCCCTATGTGGCCAGCAAAACACACTCTAGCCCCCTGTCAGGCTCAAACTGAACCATAGTACACGACATAAACGCCTTTATGTGCCGTTTACCCCCCTCTGGCTTGCCAGCGTTCGTTGCTGCAATCGATTCACTGGATCGATTACTCCGCTTCGCGGACCGCTCCTCACCCCGCCTCAAGGAGGGAGATCGGATAGGCGTTCCCGCTCGTTTCTCACAATGAACTCGTGATTTCCGACACATAGGACGTATGCTGTTGAGCAATAGGGTTGCTTTTTGTCGATCTCCCTCCTTGCGGGGGAGATGCCCGGCAGGACAGAGGGGGGTGAGCTATCCGGTAAAACCTATGCGTCGTGTACTGTGAGATTGAACCAGACAGACTCTCGATTCCCTTGTTTTCGTTTGTCTGATCAGTAAAACCGGTGACCACTTTTCCCTGACAAACTCTACTGCGTAATTCCTTAAATCGGAATCGATTTAAGGAATTACGCTGCAGTTTTAGAGTGTTACAGCATCTTTTGTGCGCCATATATGGCGCACGGTGCTGTAAGAAATTATTCATTAGAATACGTCGTTCAGTTTGTGCTTTTGAATGATTTTTGGTGAGAACTCCCACACCCGTACGGAATGCGACAGACTCCCTCCCCCTTGTGGGGAGGGTTGGTGAGGGGTTCTTCACGCGCTAAAAACGTTTGTGTCGTGCTGTGTGAAACCGGCATCCAGCTTTGCCGTAAACCTGCAAAAATACAGTGCATTTTAGCAAATATCAGCAGCTTTTGCTGACCATGGATTTTCACTTTTCGTAGAAGAATTTCAATTATTAGAACATTATTGATTGCAAACGTGTACCCCCTATTTGCATCAACCTTGAGGTTCACAATTTCGCATCACGACCCCATGATGCCCCCCTCAAGAATGCCCTCATCACTACCCCTATTGCCCGCCTTATGGCGGGCTTTTTTTATACCTGTTGCCGGTCCTGGCTTGCGCTGTATTGATTGCTTGATGTGTGATGCTGGCGCCAGGCGCTGGGGCTTTGGCCGGTGACGCGCAAAAACTCGCGATTAAAATTGGATTTGGTCATGAAGCCGGATTCAAACACAATGGTGGTGATCTGCTGGTCGGTGTCGGCCAAAAGTCGGCAGGCGGCAGAGACCCGGTAATTGTTGACATATTGCGAGACACTGATGCCATGCACCCGATTGACCGCATTGGACACCGACCGAACCGGCAGGCCCAGCCGCCGCGCCAGCTTGCTCAGGTTGAGCTCCACATCTTTATAGAGTTCTTTATCACGCATCAGTGCATCAAGTGCCTGCGCAATGCGGGCATCGTCCTCGGTGGCGCTGCGCTCACCTGCGGTGTCGCTGTCCGGCTTGGCGGCTTTCTCACCGGCACCGCTATTTTTCCCGTCATCATCATTATCGCGGGCCGATCCGGCCTCAGCAAGGGTTGCCGCAAAGCCGAGCAGCATCAAAATCACCGTCATGAAGGCGGAGACCACCATGGGCACGTGCCGCCCATCGCCCAAGCTGAAATCAAGACTGATGAAAATATCGCTCAAGGAGGATGCAATCAGCGAGGCCGCCATCAATTGCAACGAGCGATAGGAGCGCAAGGCCCCATCCAATCTTGAAGCGCTCAAGCCATCCGGTCCGTGCCGCGCCAGCCAAAACAGCGCCACCCCATAACCCATGAAAATCAGAATGAGGGCCGCATCAATCGGCGCGCCCCACAGCACGTTCAAAACCAGCAACAGCAAAACCGGCAGGGCATGGGGCCAGTCCCTCACGCTATAGCCTGCCGCCTGCTGGGTCAGGCTGCGAAAGGCCAGAAAGCTGAGCGGCGGAATGCTGGCGGCTAGCACCGACATCAGCGGCATCAACCCCACCATGCCATAGCCCCAGCGCAAGCCGACAACAACAGACTGCACCGTCATCACGGCCAGAAGCACCATAAACGGGCGCGCCGCTGCGCGCCCACCGGCATCGTCACGCGCCATGCGGATGAAGAAACTGCTGAGAAACAGGGCTACAACAAAAGAGACTGGAACAAAAATCATGGCCGCACGGAAATCAAAACGATGAAAGAGGATAGGTTTATGCCCCGGATCGCGATTGGCGGCGACCTGTAACGTGTTACAGGTCGCAGATTGCGACGAAATTCGCAAATGCTCCTTCATCACAACCCGTTGGAGCCAATCCTGATGAAAAAGCGCACTGTTGTTCTTGGCATTTTTGCCGCTCTTGTCACCCTCTCGGCCGTGGATGGGGCCGTCTCTCGCTGGGGCCGGGGCGAAACCATAAGCCCGCCGCTCGATCTGTCCGGCGTTTCCAAATTGCGCGTCAATGGCTCTGCGAGCCAGATCAGCATCTCCACCCAAAAGGACAAACCGTTTTCCGCGCAACTGATTGGCCGACGCGATGGCTGGGGCGCGCTGTGGCACTCTGGCTGGGCAGCGCGCGATTGCCCGCAAAATGGCACCATGCAGGTGGAGGGCGACACGCTGGTGGTGGAAACCTCTGCCCTGTCGCGCTTTTTCGACTGGTCCGATTGCACCATTGAGCTTTCCGCCAATATGCGCCCCGGCTCGGCGGTGATCATCCGCCAGCAGGCCGCCCGCATGACCCTGTCGGGCGATTATTCCACCGTGCAGGTCAATGCCGATGCCGGTGACTTTGCGCTCACAGGTCATGCTGATACGCTGGATGTATCGGGGGCAGCGCTGCGCGCCAGTGCTATTTTTGAAACGGTGATGCACAGCGAGGCGATCAGCTTTTCCGGCAAGATGATGGATGTCACTTTACGCTTTCTGGTACCAACTCAGATCAGCTATGTCGTGGAAGCCACAGCCTCGTTTATTGATAGCAGCCTGCCCAACACGCCGGGTGCAAAGCCCGCCGTCACCATTCGCGGCGAAATGGTGCGGGCGACAATTAAATAGAGCTTTTTTAAATAGAGTTATCAATCCGCAACTCCATGGCCGCCAGATCCAGCCAGCGGCCAAATTTGGTGCCGACTTCGCGGTGAATACCCACCAAACGAAAACCCAGCTTTTCATGCAATGCAATGGAGGCCACATTCCCGGCCTCGATTGCGGCAATCATCACATGAACATTGCCCGCTTTGGCGCGCTCAATCAAAGCCTGCATCAATATTTTCCCAAGGCCCGCCCCCCGGCAGTCCTTATCAACATAGACTGAATGCTCCACCGTGTGGCGATAGCCATCAAAGGCCCGCCAATCACCATAGGAGGCATAGCCCGCCACCTTGCCATCCACCTCGGCAACCAGCACCGGAAAGCCACGGGCACGGCGCTGCTCCAGCCAAATGCTGCGGTTGGCAACATCAATCAGCACATCATTCCAGATCGCGGTGGTATGCTCAACAGCATGGTTGTAGATATCGCAAATAGCGGCAAGGTCGCCGTCATGGGCATCGCGAACAACAGGAGAAGATGTCATGAAAAATCCATTTCTAGAGTTTGTCATTTTTAGAGTTTTTCAGGGAAAAGTGTGAACCGGTTTTCCTGAAAAGACAAACGAAAACAAAGCAATCAAGAATCTGTCTGGTTCAATCTCACCCGGATAGGCTCTCGCAAGATTACAGGCTGATCGCAGTGACCACCGCCGAATAATGCACGGCTGCGGCCACCACGACAAAACCATGCCAGATGGCATTTTGGAAGCGTAACTTCTCCCAAATGTGAAAGATAACCCCTGCCGAATAGAGCACGCCGCCAATCACAATCAGATCCATGGTCACCGCAGGCAGACGCGCCGAGAGCGGCTGAAACGCCAAAAGCCCGCTCCAGCCCATGGCCAGATAGAGCAAAATCGCCAGGCGATCATAGCGCCCCGGATAGCGGCATTTGAGAAAGACGCCCAAAATCGCCGTTGCCCAGATGCCAACCAGCAGCAGCACAATCCATGGATCATCCGAGCCGCGCTGCAAAAATGGCGTATAGGTGGCGGCAATCAGCACAAAAATCGCCGAATGGTCGAGCCTGCGCAGGTAGGATTTGAACCTCGATCGCGGCCACATATTATAGGTGAAGGAGCAGCCCATCACCAAAATCAGGCCAATGCCATAGATCCAGCTGGCAGCGATGGCCCCAAAGCTGGTGAAGACGGTGGCATAGAAGATCAGCGCAGTCACGCCAATCAGCGCAAAAACAACGCCGACGCCATGGACAACGCCATCGGCAATCAACTCCGGCACATCATATTTTCGTCCAAAGCGAAATTCATCGCTCATGCTGTTTGCCATCCATGTTTTTGCGCATATCGCGATAGATAAGCCTCGTTGACTCTCAATGTTTGAGTCTCTGGGTTTGAGTCTGGGGCCGAGCGCGTCTTCGATTTTTAAACGTTGCTGATGACAATCATCAGCAACGAAGACAATCTGAAGGCAAAAGCACACATTGCCAATGGGTCAGGCCATTTATTTCGCGTTGCATCATGTCATGCGCGACAGAACTTCGTCCTTTTTGATCAGACGATGCCAGGCGACAGCCGCCAGATGCAGCCCCAAAATGGCGAAAAAGGCATAGGCACCATATTCATGTATTGTTGAGGCCAAACGTCCCAAAGCGCGATCGGCCGGCATCAGATTTGGCCATTGAAACAGCCAGAACCATGGAAGAGAGCGCCCGGCAGAGGCGGAGGTGATATAGCCGCTCAAGGGCATCAGCACCATCAGCGCATAAAGCACCATATGCGCCGCATGCGCGCCGATCCGCACCGGCGTGGAAGGCGTTGCCTGCCACTTGGGCTCGCCATAGACGGCCCGAAGCGGAATGCGCAAAACAATCAGCACCATTGCTGTCATGCCCAGTGATTTGTGGATTTCGAGCAAAAATTGCCGCTCAGGCGAGCCTCGGGTCAAATAGGAGCAATAAAGACCCAATCCCAAGGCGCAAATGATGATCAAGGCCATGGTCCAATGCATGATTCGTTGCGAACGTCGGTATCGGTAAGCGGTTTGGGCATGGTTGAGCGTCACGGGGGATCTCCGAAAAAGACTAGAAATATCTTCACATTAGGACCACATTGTCGCAAAAAATTGAAATAAACCAAATGTGAGAAGCGCGTAACGGCTGGGCTATGGCTTTGATCCGCCTGTTTTCCACAGCAACCCTTTTGAAATGACGCGCGGTTGTCTGCCCGATCCAGCATGGAGCACAGTCCACAACGCAAAAAGAAAGGCCCCTCCCCACCCTGCCCACAAGGGGGAGGTTGGGGAGAGGTTACTCAAGCTCTAAAACTTTGTGTCCCGCACTGTGGTTCAATTTGAACTCGACAGCGCTAATGGCGAGCACAATCCTGACAAAAGGGCGTAGCAGGCAACAGGGCAAGCCGCTCTGGCGCGATGGGCGTGCCACAGGAGACGCAGAGGCCATAGGTGCCGTTATTAATGCGCTCAATTGCCGCGTCGATGCCCTTCAATTCTGTCTCGCCAGCATGACCAAGCCCCTCCAGCACCTCGTCATTTTCGGCCTCGACCGCCTGCTCTTCCATATCGGGACTGCGCAGCTCATGAAGATCATGGTCAATTTTGCCAAGTCGCCTGATGAGTTCCGCGCGGCGCTTTAGAAGCGTCTGATAGTAGCCGCTGGTGTCCATGGCCATCAACGATCCACCAGCACCGAGCATTTTGCGTGACGAACCACGCGATCTGCGGTTGCGCCAATCAGATAGTTGGAGAAATCGGGCAGATGCGACGCGACAATGATGAGGTCGGCGTGGCGCTCATTGGCAGCCGCCAAAATCTCATGGGCGGGTGAGCCGATGCGCAATTCAACCTCGGCAGCAAGGCCCAGCTTGTCGCGCAAGGCTGCCAGTTTGACCCTGCCGTCTTCAATGGCGCTTTCCATAATGCCGTGTGGAATATCAACGGCAAGATAGGTTGGTATCTGCTCAACCACAGTGACCAGAACAATCTGCCCGCCATCATCCAAAAGAGAGACTGCTTTTTTCAGTGCGCGCTCGCCCTTGTCCAATTGTCCGCATTCAACCGGTACGATGATTGTTTTAAACATGCGACCTCTCCTCAGGTGTGTTACGGCCCGCTTTTTGCAGGTCTGTAAGCGGACTATGCGCCCGTTGTGTTCTACGCACTTTGATTAGGATCAATTCTCATTCGTTCATTATTGCCGAACAATTCATCGCCAAAATTCCATCTTTATTAAACAATGAACACCACCTACAGTTATGGGCAGACAATCACCGAATTGGAGACAAGAATGGATCGCCGCGACATGCTCACTGCAACCGCCTGTGTTGCCGCATCCAGCCTCTTCACAAGTCGCGCTATCGCCGGAGAAAAGCCCATGACTGCCACAAAGCAAGAAAGCTTCGCCCTCACCCGCCCCTTGCATGTTGGCCAGTCCCATCTGGTGGTGAAGGATTTGGACATGACATCGCGCTTTTACCAGACGATGCTGGGTTTGAGCGTGCTGGATAAAAGCGCAAGTGGTGCTGTGTTGGGCACCACCAGCACTCCGCTATTGACCCTCACCACCCGCTCGGACGCGCAACGGGCACCACGCAATGCGGCAGGCCTGTTTCACAACGCCTTTTTGCTGCCAAGCCGCAAGGCGCTGGGGCAATGGCTTTATCAGGCCGCCCAAAACAATGTGCAACTGGATGGCGCGTCCGACCACCTGGTCAGCGAGGCCATTTATCTTTCGGACCCTGAAGGCAACGGCATCGAAATCTATCGCGACCGCAGCCCGATGGAATGGACCTATCATGCCGATGGCACAGTCGAGATGGCAACCGAGCGCTTGAACCTGCAAGAGCTTTACAACAGCGTGGCCGCAAACCCCGAATGGGATGGCATGCCGGAAGGCTCGGCCGTGGGCCATATCCATCTGCAGGTGGGCAATGTGGCGGAGGCTGACCGCTTCTATGAAGGCGTGCTGGGCCTGAAGAAAATGGCCACCTACCCCGGTGCCAGCTTCTTCGCCTCCGGCCAATACCACCACCATGTCGCCGCCAATATCTGGAACAGCCGGGGTGCCACGGCGCGCCAAGGGGCCATGACCGGGCTTTCGGGCTATTCGCTAACCTATAATGATCCGGCCGTGCTCACCAAGGCTTTGGCAACGCTGGAAGAGTTGGAAATTCCGACCACGAAGACATCCGAAGGTGTGAAACTCAACGACCCTTGGGGGATTGGGCTGACGCTGATGGCTGCTTAAAGTCGCGGAGGATCAATCTCATGGTACACGACACAAAGATTTATGAGCTTGAGTAACCCCTCCCCAACCCTCCCCACAAGGGGGAGGGAGCGCCTCGAATACGTCGCTCAAGGTGTACTTTTGAATGATTTTTGGTGAGAAATCATAGGTTTGCACAGGATGCAACAGACTCCCTCCCCCTTGTGGGGAGGGTGGGGAGGGGTCTTTCTTTTTGCATCACGTACTGTGAGATTGAGCCAGACAAACCCTTAATTCACCACCGCCGCCTTGGCCTTCACCGCTCCATCCAGATGCACAAACACCACGCCGCGGGCTTTGAGTGCCTTGAGCCCGGCGGCCACGCCTTCGCCTGCGGCGTGGGTGGGTTGGTTGATGTGGGCAATCAGCACGTCGCCGTTTTTGGCGTGGGCAAATTGCTGTTCGGTCTGTTTTGCGCCCAAAAGCGAGCCGGAATCACCGTTGATGGAAAAGCCGCCGATCTGATAGCCCATGGCCTTGATCTGGGTGATGGCCGAGGGAGAATATTTGGCGGTGGCATCGCGATACCAGCGCGGGGCGGGAAAGCCCGCCGCGATCATGGCTTGTGCGCCGCCATTGACCTCTTTGGCCACCGCTTCCGGCGATCCGGCAGCGGGAATACCATAGACCTTGGTGGGAAAATCCACCGCCGGAATGTGGTTTTCGCCGTGGTTTTCCACCTCGAACAGATCTGGCCTGCTTTTCAGCACAGCCACGGCTTGCGGGTTGGTTTTGATCCAGCGGCCGGTGACAAAAATCGTCGCCTTGATATTTTCATCCAAAAGCGTCGAGAGAATACGCATATCGGTTTTGCCCATACAGGCATCCAGCGTCACCGCGACATGGACAGGCCCGCTTTTGGATGGCACCACATGCAGTTTTGGCTCCACCAGACCATCAGGGGCAGCAAAGGCCGGGCTGGCAAGACAAAAGCAAGCTGCACCGGCAAACAGAAGATCAAGAACACGCATGGGATCACTCAAACAGGAGAATTACGCAAGCCAAAGCGCTCAATTTCGTCTGTCGTCAAGACACTTTCAATTGAAACCCATTACATCAGCACAAAACCCTGCGGCTGAGGGGTTGGTGGCAAATCGCGCTCGCCCAGCGCTTCCAGCAAATTGATCTCGATGGTGCGCGCCATCGCATCAATGGGCAAATTGTTGGGCTGCATGCCGAAAGGTTCTTCCAGTTCATCCCCCAAGGCATCGAGGCCGAAAAATGTATAGGCCATAATGGCGCTGGCCAGCGGCGTGAACCAGCCCAGCACATCATCAAACCCAAACGGCAGAATGAAACAGAAAATATGCGCCGTACGGTGCAACAGCAAGGAATAGGCAAAGGGCACCGGCGTGTTGCGAATACGCTCACAGGCCCCCTGCACGCCCGCCAGTTCCGACAGGCTGCGATCCAGCGTGGCAAAATCCACATCGCTCAAATGGCCCTGCTGCTGAAGCGTGGCAAGCTCAACTGAGACCTTGCGCAACAGCAGATCCGGCCCGTTGCGGCTGGCTTGCAGCTCAGCAATATCCTGCGCATTCAAGCGGCTCAAGCCAGCGTTTGAGGCAGCTTGCGGGCGCAGGTGCCGCACCATGGCAAAGCCGAAAGCAATGATCAGGGATAAAATGCGATGCCGTGCGGCCGCCTGCCCTCGCACATCCAGCACAAGCGTCTGGCGGGCCAGACTTCTGGCAGACACCAGCATCTGCCCCCATAATTTGCGCCCTTCCCACCAGCGGTCATAACAGGCGTTGTTGCGAAAGCCGAGAAACAGCGAAATCGTCACCCCCATAATGGCAATGGGAGCGCCGCTGAAACTGGGCACAATGCCGGGATAGGCATGATGGCCAAAGACCACCAGCGACGACAGCACCGCAACCAAAACCAGCTGCGGCAGGATGTTGGGCAAAATCGAGCCGCGCAATGTGAAAAACAGAGTGAACAGGGTTGGGCGATCACGAACAATCATGATGAAACTCGATCAAGGGTGGGGCCTCGTGTATAGGACCCCATTTGCACTTGGTCCATCACAGTTGTTGCAACGCACCATCACATTTTGATCGGGTCTCAGCGGATCAAGGTTGAGCGGGATGCACCACCAGCGCCACCAGCCGCACCACCACGGGCCGCACGAACATGACGCAAATGAAGGCCACCGGCATGGCCACCACATAGGATTCCCAGGTGCGGCGGGGTAAATCTGCGGTGAGGCCGCCATTGACGCAGGCAATGGTGGCGCACATCAAAAACGCCATGATGCCCGCCATGAAGAAGGCAAACACCACCGGGGCGGTGCGCGGATGCAGCTTGTACCAACGGCGCATCTTTCGAAGATCTGCTTGATAGGATGACATGTTTAAACTCTCCTGTGTGTCTCTCTTGCGCAGAAGATGCCCCACCTTGCGTTTCTGCGGTAGAACACGGTGGCTATTCTCAGTATAAAGCTAGACTTACGAATGGAGAGAGCGGATCGAAAGCCAATGGACAATCTGCGGGGTATTGAAAGCTTTGTGAAAGCGGTGGAAGGGGGCAGCATTGCCAATGCCGCCCGCCAGCTTGGCATAACACCGGCAGCCGCCAGCCAGAACATTGCACGGCTTGAGCAGCAGCTCGGCACACGCCTTTTGCTGCGCACCACCCGAAGCTTGGCGCTGACCGAGGGCGGCAAGATCTATTTTGAGCGGGTGCGGCAGGTAATCGAAGATCTGGACATGGCCCAGACAGCCCTGTTTGCGCTGAATGATCGCCCGCAGGGGCGGCTGCGCGTATCCGTGGCCAAGGCGCTTGGGCGCCATGTGATTGCCCCGATGATCCCGGCTTTTTCCGCCCGCTGGCCGGATGTCTCGCTTGAGCTTATTCTCAATGATGAGCGCATCGACCATATTCGCGACGAGATTGATGTCAGCATCCGTTTTTTTCGCCCAAGCGGTGCCGGGCTGATCACCCGCAAGCTCGGCGAGGTGCCGATTATCATTTGCGCTTCACCCGACTATCTTGCCCGGCGCGGTACGCCGCGCGAGCCGGAAGAGCTGAAGCATCACGACTGCCTGCTGTTTCGCACGGCCTTTGATGGCCGCCTGCTGCCCTGGGGATTTTTTCGAAATGGCAGCCGCTTTGAGCCGGATCTGCATGTCTCGATTATCAGCAACGACATTGACGCGCTTGCCGCCATGACCGTTGCCGGGGCCGGCATTTCGCGGCTTGGCGCGTTTCTGGCCCGCGATCTTGTGGCCAAGGGCGATGTGGTGGCACTGTTTACCTCCGGCTCCGCCGCAAGCGGCGCAGAAGCCGATCCCGAACCCTTGGACTTTCATATCTGCGTGCAGGACCGCGAAGCGATGCTGCCAAAGGTTCGGCTGTTTATCGATCACGTTGTGGCTGAATGGAAGAAACGCCCGATCTAGAGTCTGTCAGGATTAGATTGCAAACAGTACACGACGCATACGTTTTACCGTATAGCTCACCCCCCTCTGCCCTGCCGGGCATCTCCCCCACAAGGAGGGAGATCGACAAAAAGCAACCCTATTGCTCAACAGCATACGTCCTACTGCATAATTTGTGCGCCATATATGGCGCACGGTGCTGTAGGCTTCAATTATAGAGATAATATTTGCTCCAGCTGGCGCGTGGCACTTCCGCGCCGATCTGATAGCTGAAATTGAGCACATCGAGGTGTTTGTTGTCGGTCTGGCAGGTGTATTTCAGCCGATACCAGTGCTCGCGGCTGCGAAACACCGCACCGGGAGCCGACAGTTTATTGCCCGAAGCACTGGCTCTGCCAAAAGTGTAGGCAATCACCTTATCGGGGCGCATCTGCTTGTTGTCCTTGGCAATGCGGTTCATGGCTTCAATATCGCAGCGTTGCTCCAGACGCTCACGCGGCGTCAACGCATCCAGTTGGCGAACGACCGACGAATCCATGGCGCTGACAGCGTGAGCAAAAAACAATGTCAAACAACAGGATACAACGGAAAGGCGCATGGTATTTTCCTAATAAATCGCGATTTTGAGGAATGTATTACCTCAAAAGCCGCCAATCCAGTTTTTTTTAAGGTTATGCCGGGTTTGTGATTCAAACCTGTTGCCATCAATGAACATGCACTCAGCGATAGGCGACCGGGCTTTTGCTTGAAGCCGGGTTTTTGCTTGAAGGATGACCCGCGCCTGCTTATCTCTTTGTCAGTCACAGGTTTTCATTGAACAAAGCGAGATTTATCCCTTGTCAGCTCCTAAATTGTCAGCTCCTAAATCTATTTTCACGGACCTTCCCCAACCACCGAAAGCGGCAAAAAAGCCGCTTGAAGATACCCGTCACGGCATCACCCGCACCGATGATTATGCCTGGCTGCGGGCTGATAACTGGCAGCAGATGTTCAAGGACACTTCCATTCTTGATCCCGAAATCCGCGCCCATCTGGAGGCGGAAAACGCCTATATGGAAGCGGCCATGGATGACACCAAGGCGCTGCAAAAGACCCTGTTCAATGAAATGAAGGGCCGCATCAAGGAGGATGATTCCTCCATTCCGATGAAAGACGGACCTTATGCCTATGGCTCGGCCTTTGTGACCGGCGGCGAGCAACCACGCTATTTTCGCATCCCGCGTGATGGCAACCCCCATGACGAGAGCATTCGCGAGCTTTTGCTGGATGGCGACAAGGAAGCGGCGGGCAAGGATTATTTCCGCCTGGCCGGCATTGATCATTCCAATGATCATTCGCTTGGCATCTGGGGCTATGATGACAAGGGCTCGGAATATTACACCCTGCGCATCCGCGATTTAAAAACCTTTGAAGACCTGCCCGATGTGCTGGAAAACACCGCAGGCGGCGGCGTGTGGGCACCCGATGGCAAGAGCTTTTTCTACACCTTGCAAGATGACAACCACCGCCCGAGCAAAGTGTTTCATCACATCATCGGCCAGCCGCAATCGGCAGACCGGCTGGTCTATGAGGAAAAAGACCCCGGCTTCTTCATGGGGGTTGGCGGCTCGCTGCTGGATGATTTTATCTATATCGACATTCACGACCACGAAACCTCGGAATACCGCCTGCTGCCGACCTCCGACCTGATGGCCGAGCCTGTGCTGGTCAGTGAGCGCGAAGACGGTGTGGAATATTCCATGACCGAAGGCGGTGATGTGTTTTACATTCTCACCAATGCCGATGACGCCAAGGATTTCAAGATCATGGAAGCGCCGGTGACTGCACCGGGCCGGGAAAACTGGAAAGACCTGGTGCCGCATACGCCGGGCCGGTTGATCCTGTCGCACATGGCCTTTGCGCGGCATTTGATCTGGCTGGAGCGTCGCGATGGCCTGCCGCGCATCATGATCCGTGATCGCCAAAGCGGCGAAGAACATGCGATTGAATTTGCCGAGGAAGCCTATTCGCTTGGCCTGTCGGGTGCTGCCGAATATGACACCGACGTCATCCGCTTTTCCTACTCGTCGATGACCACGCCCAGCCAGCTCTATGATTACAACATGACGACCCGCGAGCGGGTGCTGTTGAAAACTCAGGAAGTGCCATCGGGCCACAACCCGGATGATTACATCACCCGCCGGGTGTTTGCCAAAGCCCATGACGGCGAAGACGTGCCGGTTACCTTGCTCTATCGCAAGGACACACCACTGGATGGCTCGGCCCCTTGCCTGCTCTATGGCTATGGCGCTTACGGCGTCACCATTCCGGCGGGCTTCAACACCTCCTGCCTGTCGCTGGTGGATCGTGGCTTCGTCTATGCCATCGCCCATATTCGCGGCGGCAAGGACAAGGGTTTTCAATGGTATGAAGATGGCAAGATGGAAAAGAAGGTCAACACCTTCAAAGACTTCATCGCCAGCGCTGACCATCTGGTCAAGGAAGGGTTCACCTCGTACCAAAACATCATCGCCGAAGGTGGCTCGGCAGGCGGAATGTTGATGGGAGCCGTGGCCAATATGGCCCCGGAAAAATTTGGCGGCATTATTGCAGCCGTGCCTTTTGTGGATGTGCTCAACACCATGCTCGACGACACCCTGCCGCTGACACCGCCGGAATGGCCAGAGTGGGGCAATCCGATTGAATCGGAAGAAGAGTATAAGTGGATTGCGGCCTATAGCCCTTATGACAACATAGGACCGAAATCCTATCCGCCAATTCTGGCCCTGTCTGGTCTCACCGATCCGCGCGTGACCTATTGGGAGCCAACCAAATGGGTGGCGCGTCTGCGCGAACACACCACGGGCACGGCACCGATCCTTTTGAAAACCAATATGGCAGCAGGCCATGGCGGCAAATCGGGCCGTTTCCAGAGGCTGGAGGAAGTGGCATTTGAATATGCCTTTGCCATCAAGGTGGCACTCTAAACTACGGCTGCCTTTCTCTCCTGCGTAATTCCTTAAATCGGAATCGATTTAAGGAAACAACTATGCAGCAGATTAAAAGCATTGCAGCACCGTGTGCCATATAGGCTGCACGGTGCTGCAATGGATACGCCTCAAAAAGCCCATAAAAATTTACTGGAAAATGGCATTGCGCGTTTAGCAAAACACACAATGCCATTTGTATTTTAGAAGCCACTTGTGTCTTATATCGTCGTGCATCATAGACATGCGAGGCGCGATAGCGCGTTTCATCCTTTTTATGTATTTTGGGATACAGGACAGCGATAAACGCATGCGCAACAGGTCGTAGCGCACCGGAGCGACGCTTTTGGCAACACCCATTTGGCTTCTGATAGCCATTATCATCCTGACGATATTGATTATCGCCCACACTTTGCGCGCCCCCAAATCACCGGGAAGAGAGGCGTTTGCCCTGTCGTGTCTCTGTGCCATCTGGTGGATCGCCTGCGTGCTGCTGCGCCACGACAGCGTTGATCTTCATGTAAAATTGCTGTTGAGCGAAATGGCGTGGTTCGGCATCACGGGGACACCGCTGTTTTGGTCGTTGAGCGTGATAGCCTATGCCAACGGTCGCCATTTGGAAAAGCGCTGGCATCTGGGACTGATTTTTGCCATCTCCACGCTTGTGACCCTCGCGGCCCTGACCAATCAATGGCATCACGCCATATACGTGGAGCTTTTGAACGAAGAACGCATGAGCTTTGCCCACGGCTGGATGTTTTTTGTCGTCATGGGTGTGGTTTATGCCATGATGGCGCTTGCTCTGGTGACAGGCGCTCTCCGCTCCGTTCACGCCAGAGGCATTCATCGGCGGCAAATCTGGATTTTGCTCACCTCAGCGACTTTGCCATGGATTGGCAACATTGCCCACCACACCTATGGTTTCAGATTGTTCAATGACGATCCGACGCCTTTTATTTTCGTGGCAACGGGTTGCTGCCTGCTGGCCAGTCAGCTGGTGTATGAATTGTTTATTCTGCCCCCCATTGGCCGGGATGCAATTTTTGCCATGCTGCCCGATCCCGTGGTGGTGCTGGACCAGCAAGGACGGATTCTGGAGCTGAACCCGGCGGCCACGCACCTGCCGGGCATTCCACGAAAGCCCATTGGCGAGGTGCTGAAAGATCCGCCCGAGCTGGCACAATTGCTGGCCAATCCATGGCCGAGCGATGAGGACCGCGTGGAAATCTGCCTCCGTGGCAATGGTAAAACCTATGAGCTTTCCTGCCAGTCCCTGGCCCCGTGGGGGCGTGCCGGTGCCCGCATGATGATCTTGCGCGATATAACCGCACGCAAGGCCGATGAATTGCGCCTGGCCGCCTTATCGAAAGACCTGCACGATAAGCTGAAGGAAAACCTGCTCCTCCAGACCCGATTGAAAGAGGAAGCCTCGCGCGATCACCTCACCGGCCTGCACAATCGCCGCCACGCCCATGAAGTTCTGCACGACCTTTTGGGAAGTACCACCGACAACACAGAAACAGCCGTGTTTCTGATCGATATCGACCATTTCAAGATGTTCAACGATCGCTATGGCCATCAAACAGGCGATGACGTGCTGATCCAGTTTGCCCGACTCTTGCAAGCCGATCTGAAGCCAAACGAGCATGCCTTTCGTTGGGGTGGCGAAGAGTTTCTGGTGGTTTTGCCCTCAACGGACGTCAGCGCCGGTTTGCAACGCAGCGAACATTGGCATCACCTGTTTGCCCAGCAGAACCCACCGGGCAATATCGATATGCGCCCGACCTTTTCAGCCGGCCTCGTCATCTGCGGCCCCAGCCCCACAAACCTGCGCACCGCCGTTCAGCGCGCCGATATTGCCCTTTATCAAGCCAAGCTGTCAGGACGAAACCAGACCGTGGTCGCAGGGGAATATACTCCCCACGCCGAGCATGAGTAATCTGGCACCCGCCTGAAGCAAGGATCATTGCTCAAAAAACTGCAATCCTTCGCCGATCTTGCAATGATAGGTCAGCGCATCACCCATCGCACGCATCTCTGGCATTTCCATGGTTGTCATCGAAAAGGTGGCGCTGTTGTCGGGCTTCACCTGATAGCGCAAGAACTGATAGATCGGCTTTTTGTCTTTGGTTGTGAGGGTAAAGTGATCGTCGGAAAAGCTCAAAGATTGATCTGGTCGGATCAGAAATGATGAAATCCTCAAGCCACCTTGCATGGTGCCAGTCTTTTTCGGATCGGTGGCTGAGGTACATTTTGTGAGATCAACCACCGAGTTCACCGATGCACCGGATTTCAGCGCCGCATTGATGTCCGGTAATGTGGTGAGCGCCGTTGCGGCATCCGCAACGCGCGGAAAAATGGCCATAAACGCCAGTCCACTGGCAAAAACGATTGATTTAAACATGATGTCTCCTTCTGAAAGTTGCCAAGTTCCAGGATGTGCACGGCGCTTTTTTGGAAAAATCAAACCTCTCAGCCGCCCAATCCTGTTATTGCAGGCCCATTATCGCAGGTGAACCAATAAAACCTCGGAAGTATGGGTGGCGCTCATGTCGCAATCAACAAACAAACACGTGCGACGAGGTTGGTTTTACCCGTGCAGTCATTGCCGCGCCATAGATGAATTTTCGTGATCAATTCATGCACAAAACCAATGGTTTGGCGACTAAATAGCATCAAAAAAGATGCTTATTTCTCCATTATTTCAGATCCAGAGAAAAACGGGCAATTTTCTCCTTGACGTTGCAAGCGCCCCGGGTCTTTCATGCCGCAGCATTGGAAATGGGAGATTGAAATGACTGTCGATACCGCGCCGCGCACGCCCACCTGGACCTATGTTGATGGACGCTGGATTGATGGCAACCCGCCGCTGATTGGGCCAACATCACATGCCATGTGGCTTGGCTCCACGGTGTTTGATGGCTCTCGCTGGTTTGATGGCCTTGCTCCTGATCTTGATTTGCATTGCCAGCGCGTCAACCGTTCCGCCATCAATATGGGCATGACCCCCACCATGGAGGCCAAGGAGATCGAGCGGCTGGCGCTGGAAGGTGTGGCAAAATTCGATGGCAAAACTGCCATTTATATCAAGCCGATGTATTGGTCGGAGCATGGCGCGCCCGGCTCGGTGGTGGCCCCGGATGCAGAGTCTACCCGTTTTGCGCTCTGCCTGTTTGAAGCGCCGATGAATACGGCCAAGCCGCATTCGCTCACCGTGTCGCCATTTCGCCGCCCCTCGCCCGAATGCGCCATGACCGATGCCAAAGCCGGTTGCCTCTACCCCAATTCCGGCCGCATGATTGTCGAAGCCCGCGGTCGTGGCTTTGACAATGCGCTGGCGCTGGACATGAATGGCAATGTGGCCGAAACCGCATCCTCCAACGTGTTTATGGTCAAGAATGGCGTGGTCATGACCCCCATTGCCAACCGCACATTTCTGGCAGGCATCACCCGCTCGCGCATCATCACCCTGTTGCGTTCCGCGGGCGTCGAGGTGCAGGAAAAGACCCTGTCAGTTGCCGATTTCCTTGATGCTGATGAAGTATTCACCTCCGGGAACTATTCCAAGGTGGCCCCGGTTAACCGGCTGGATGATCGCCATTATCAGGATGGTCCAATGGCGGCCAAGGCGCTTGAGCTTTACATGGAATGGGCGAAAAAAGCCGCACATCCTGGGGCATAATTGCTTAAATCGGCATCGGTTTAAGGTGAAATTATGCAGCAGAGGTGATCATCACGCCACCTTGTCGGGAGGTTGATAGCGCATGAAAACGCCATTGCCGATGGCCTTGGCCTGATACAGCGCATGATCGGCGGCGCGCAGTAACGCTTCCTGATTTTCGCCGTGATCGGGAAAAACAGCGTAGCCAACACTGACGCCCACCGACAAGATCGTGCCATCATAGCGGATGGGTTGCTGCCCCGCCGAGGCAAGACGCGAGGCAAGCACCTCTGCTCTGTCTTCATTGCCGCGACACAGAAAGATGAATTCATCGCCGCCCAATCTGGCCACGAAATCACTATGCCCAAGGCTTGCCCTGAAACGGCAGGCAATTTCCTTCAGCACTTGATCACCCGCACCATGGCCATGGGTGTCGTTGATGTGTTTAAAGCGATCAAGATCGGCCATCAACACGGTAAAACGTTCATCCGATTGACGAGACACGCGAATGGATTGTGAAAGCTGCGCTTCAAAGCTGACGCGGTTGGCCAGCCCGGTCATCATGTCATGACTCGCCAGATAGGCAATCTCACGCTCAAGCTTGATCTGCGCGGTCATGTCCTTCTGCGTGGAAATGATCAACTGCCCGTCGATCATCACATCATGAATGCTGATAATCCGCCCCTTGACCTCAATCTGGTGCCGATGCTCGCCTTTTTTCTCCAGATCGTCCAGAACTGTGGCAAGATATGACGCGCTATCAACCTCCCACCCAGTCAGCAGGCCACCATTGAGGATGTCTGCAATCGATTCGATTTGGTTGTCGGCACCGCCGAGATCATAAAGCTCCCGGAACATGTCGTTCATATAGTAAAAGCGACCGGACTTGTCATAAACGATCACAGCAAGCGGCAAATGATCAAAGGCCCGCATGATGATATTGGAGTTTTCTACTTCGGCGCGCGCGTCAATCATGATACCATCTGCAATAGCGTCCACTTAACAAGTAATACCTTAATTAAAAAGTGTTAAAAAATATATGTGAGGCGGCTTTCGCATTATGATCCCGCTTTCCTTCTGGTGCCCGCTCTGTCACAACAACACATGATCGAAACATCGCCGCCTGAAATATTTGATTGCCAGTCTTGTGGTGCCTGCTGTGCCTATCAGGCCGATTGGCCGCGCTTCTCTTTGGAAAGCGATGAGCAACTGGCGAAAATCCCGGAAAAATTTGTCGCAAGCGACCTCAGCGGCATGCGGTTTGAAACCGATGCCAAGGGCCAATGTCGCTGCACCGCGCTTACCGGCGAACTGGGCAAGCATGTCGGCTGCGCCGTCTATGATGTGCGCCCGCAAGTGTGCCGCGATTGCATGCCGGGCGATCCGGAATGTCATATCGCCCGCAAAGCCTTTGGCTTTGCCGTGGACGCGCTGCCGGACCCGGATGTTTACGAGATTTAAAGCCTGTTGCAATGAAGAGGATTCCTTGCGACAGGCTTCAAACCGCTCCGTTCCAAGAACCGTTGCCGCCAGCGCCGTGCGCCCTATATGGCAAGCAGTTCTTTGAAGCGGGAAGTTGGGGGCGATGAGTAAATCCATAAGACTGTTGGGCTACGCTTTTGCGGCCGTCGGCGTGATCATGCTGCTGTGCGGCGGTGGCGCATTTTACTATGACAACCAGTTTGAGCAACGCGCCCTGCACGCCCAAGGCGTGGTAACAGACCTCACCCGCAAGCGAGACAGTGATAACAACGGTGATCTTTTCACAGCGATTGTCCAGTTTACCGATGCCAAGGGCCAGCAGCATGAAATGGCTGACCGCACCAGCTCCAACCCGCCGCGCTTTTCGCGTGGGGACAAAGTGGATGTGATGTATGATGTTGAAAGCCCGTCCAGCGCGGTGATCAACGACATCTGGGGCCGCTATCTGATCGTGATAATATTTGGCCTTCTCGGCAGTATTTTCACCATTCTCGGCAGTATTTTCATCATCATCATGCGCAAAGGCGACAGCAAGATCAGGTGGCTTCAGCGCTTCGGCACCCCCATTGATGCCGATTTTCTGCATGTCTATCTGGATGAGAGCGTGAAGATCAACGGAGCGTACCCGTTTCGCGTGGTGGCTCAAGGGGCCGATCCTACAACCGGTGCCCTGAGACGCTATGAAAGCGGCAGAATCTGGATTGATCCGACATCGCGTTTGCAGGGAAAAAAGCTGCGCGTGCTGGTCGATCCCAAAAAGCCCAAACGGCATATGATTGACCTGTCAACAGTCATCGCACCCCCGGATTGATCTGAAAACCGGATTCCAGGTTGCCCTGAAAAATTATGCAGCGACTTAAATGTGTTACAGCGCCCTTTGTGCGCCATGAGTGGCGCACGACGCTGTAAATGCCACGCATCTGTCATTTTGGAACATTATGCTTTCACAAACATTGGTAGGTGAGAGAAAGTTCTGATCGGAACAATAATTTGCCGTTTGGCAGGTTGCCTCTTGCCTTTGGCGCTCCTATGTTCCGCTCACCTCACCTTTTCATTTTCGATGCCCAGAGGAGATTTTATCATGGCTTTCGAACTTCCCGCCCTGCCTTACGCTTACGACGCACTCGGCCCGTTCATGTCGGCTGAAACGCTGGAATTCCATCACGACAAGCACCATCAGGCCTATGTGACCAACGGCAACAACCTGCTGAAGGATTCCGGTCTTGAAGGCCTGTCTTTGGAAGAAGTTGTCAAGCAGTCCTATGGCAAGAACGCCGGTCTGTTCAACAACGCTGGCCAGCACTACAACCACATCCATTTCTGGAACTGGATGAAGAAAGACGGCGGCGGCAAGAAGATTCCGGGCAGGCTGGAAGCGGCAATTGCCTCTGACCTCGGCGGCTACGACAAGTTCAAGGCTGATTTCATTGCCGCTGGCACCACACAGTTCGGCTCCGGCTGGGCATGGCTTTCGGTCAAGGATGGCAAGCTGGAAATCTCCAAGACACCAAATGGCGAAAACCCGCTGGTGCATGGCGCATCGCCAATTCTCGGCGTCGACGTGTGGGAGCATTCCTACTACATCGATTACCGCAACGCCCGTCCAAAATATCTGGAAGCTTTTGTCGACAGCCTGATCAACTGGGATTATGTCGCTGAAATGTATGAAGCGGCCACCAAGTAAGCTGAAGCGCCCTTGAGAGTTATAACACCCGGTACATCTGTGCCGGGTGTTTTTGCATTGAGAACAGGAAAGCCAGCATGATTGATTTCAACACCATGACAGAGGAGCAATACAGCGCTTTTTTGGCCTATTTCATCCCGGATTACGCTGAGGAGATCGCCAGCAATTACGCCCGCTCGATGAATGACGCCCTCAAGCAGGCAGAAACCGAGATTGCCCATAGCCTTCCTGATGGTCCCCGAACAAAGGGCCACAGCCTGTGCACGATCGCGGATAGCGATTTGCAGGCGGTGATCGGCTATGTCTGGTATCGCCCGGATGAGGTGAGCCGTTCGGTGTTCATCTATGATTTTTCCATCCTGCCAGAGCACCGTGCCAAGGGCCAAGGCAAGGCAGCCTTGCTGGCTTTGGAAAATATGCTGGCCAAGGAAGGCTATCGCGAGATCAAACTGCGGGTCGCCGCAGACAATGGGCGCGCCCAGCATGTTTATCAGGCGGGCGGCTTTCGCATCACCGGCATCAATATGGCCAAACAGATCAGAAACAGTCCCAACAATTGAGTCGGCAAATTCACTGGATTTTTTGCAACGCACTGTTCACTGTTTGGCGTCAAATTCCGCACGGGCTGCAACAATGCATTCATAATGGTCGAAAGCCCAATGGCCCAGAGCCTCGATGGGTTCACGCAAAGAGTGGCCAAGCGGGGTCAATTCATAATCGACACGCGGCGGAATGGTGGCATAGACCGTGCGTTTCACCAGCCCGTCCCGCTCCAGTCCACGCAGGGTAAGTGTAAGCATTCGTTGGGAAATTCCGTCCACGCGCCGTTTCAGCTCATTGAAACGGCAGGGCCCTTGAGCAAGCGACATCACCAGAAGCACGCTCCATTTGTCGCCCACACGGTTGAGCACACTGTTGATGGCATCGCAGCGTTTAGGATTGTGGTTACCCTCGCGCGCACCCTCTTGAACGGTGCCAGTTACATCCGTGTGACCGAGTTCCAATGATGTGCCTCCTTGCAAGCATTTTTAGGTTACCATATGTGTCTCAGTATCGGTTTTATACCATACAAGAAGGTGACTGACTATGAAACTTCTGCACATCGATTCCAGCGTTCTCGGCCCTTATTCCGTCAGCCGCACGCTCAGCGCCTCCATCGCCAAGAAGCTGGGTGAAAACGCCACTGTGACCTATCGCGACGTTGCAGCCAACCCGATTGGCCACCTCTCTGGCCTCACCCTGGCTGCTGCCATGGGCAATTACGACGCCAGCAACGATGAAGCCACCAAGGCTGATCTCGCCCTGGGCGGCGAAGTTCTTCAGGAATTTCTGGATTCTGACGTGGTTGTTATCGGCGTTGGCTTCTACAACTTCGGCATTCCAAGCCAGCTGAAGGCCTGGATCGACCGCATTTGCGCCGCTGGCAAGACCTTCAAATACGGCGAAAATGGCCCAGAAGGCCTGTGCGGTGGCAAGCGCGTTGTGGTTGCCCTGTCGCGCGGTGGCGTTTACAGCGAAGGCCCAGCTGCTGCTTTGGAACATGCTGAAACCTACCTCAAGGGCGTTTTCGGCTTCCTCGGCATCACCGATCTGGAATTTGTGATCGCTGAAGGCGTCAACATGGGCGACGAAGCCAAGGCTGCTGCTGTTGCCAAGGCCAACAGCTCGATCGAAGCCCTCAAGGCTGCCTGATTGATTGCTTGACTGAATGTGAAGGGCCAGCGGGCATGATATGCGCGCTGGCCTTTTTTATGCCTAATCCCGGCTTACACCGCATCCTTGACCCGCGCCCAGCGCTCGTGGTCGCGCCATTCGCCATCGATCTTCAGATAGCGCTCTGAAAAGCCTTCCTTGACAAAACCGCAACGCGCAACCAGCGCGATAGAACGGGCATTGCCCGGCTGGATATTGGCCTCAACCCGGTTCAGGCCGACCTCATCAAAGGCATAGGCCATGGTGGCCTTTAACGCTTCGGTCATCAGGCCCCGCTTGCCAAAGCCAGCCATGCCATAATAGCCGAGATAGCAGCTTCTGAAATTGCCAAGCGCGATCTGACTTAAGGTGAAGACGCCGACCACACCTAAGCTCTCAGACTCACGGGCAACCAGACCGATGTTGGCTCCCGTTACCGTTTGCGAAAACCATGCATCAAACCCGTCTGAGTCGGTAAAAGCCTTGACCCAAGGGGCGTGATAGCTCTGGCTTTGGTGGTTTGCGGCGATAAGGTCGGCGCAATCGGAGCGTCGCACAGGTGAAAGGAGAATTGACGTCATTGTCGTATGTCCTGCAAAATCATAATGGTAGAAGAGTCGCGCAGGTGTTTTTAAAGGGTTGTCATGCCGCTGTCATCGCAAGAGATTATCTGCCGCACAAATGGAACAGGTGATCATGCAGAAGACCAGCCCCCTCTTGCGACTCGGCATCATTGCCGATCCTCAATATGCCGCCCTTCCCCCAGACGCCCGTATGGATCGCCATTATGCCAACAGCCTCACGAAATTGCGGGCGGCAATTCATGCGTTCAATCTGGAAGATCTGGATCGCGTGGTGGTGCTGGGCGATTTGATCGATCGCGGTTTTGAGCATTTTGCCCCAGCGCTGGAGACATTTGCCGCATCGCGCCATCCGGTGATTTTTTTGCCCGGCAATCATGATTTTGCCGTCAAGCCAGAACAGCGTAGCATGGTGCAGGCAGCGCTGGATATGCCAGCGCCCTATTATGATGTGGTGGTCAACGGTGTGCGGCTGATCATCACCGATTGCTGCGAGATCTCGACCTTTGCGCCACCGCCGGGCGATGCGCGTCTGAAAGAGGCAGAAAGCCTTCTGGCTGCGCTCAAGGAAAAAGGTGCCATCAATGCCCATGACTGGAACGCCGGTATGAGCGCCAGCCAGATTGCGTGGCTGAAAAGCCGTCTTGCTCTTGCCGAGCAGCATGGTGAAAAAGCCATCGTACTGGGCCATTATCCCCTGCACCCCTTTTCCGATCACGCGCTCTGGGATGCACAAACCGTCGCGGAAATCATCTCCTCCTCGCCAGCCGCCCTTGCCTATCTGAGCGGCCATGATCATCGCGGCAATTATGGCAAGCTGGGCCACACCCATTTTATCAATTTCAAAGGCATGGTGGATACCGAGCGCGACAACGCCTATGCCACGCTTAAACTCATGCCTGACACGCTGATCATTGAAGGTTCCGGTCGGCAGGAAAGCTACACGCTGGCAATTTAAATTGTTGAGATCGTGGGGTTTTTTGCTTTCTGTCGCAACAGCGCCTCAAGAGGCCTGTATTCACCATGAGATCACGCGGTTGTGACTTTATTTGGTTTATCTGTTACGTTCAAATATCGTGTGGGAAACCGTCTGCCGCTCCATCGGCACTTAAGGGAGAATGCCAATGAATTGGAAACACACCACAATTACAGCCCTCTGTCTCTGTCTTGCAGGTGGCGCTGTCAGCATGGCAAGTGCGGCCGATGAGCCACAAGTGGTTCGCGCTGCCATGATGAAAAAAGTGGGCGGCGCCATGGGCGCGCTGGCTGGCATTGCCAAAGGCGAAAAGCCCTATGACGCAGCCGTGGTCAAGGCCTCGCTGACCACCATGGAAGACGTTGCCAAGCATTTCCCGGACCAGTTCCCGAAGGGATCGGAAACCGGCTTCAACACCGAAGCCAGCCCGAAAATCTGGGAGGACATGGCGACCTTCAAGACCAAGGCAAAGGCCCTTGAAACCGCCGCTGCCACCCAGCTTGCCACCCTTCCTGCCGATCAGGCTGGCGTTGGCGCAGCCATGAAAGCCATTGGTGCCACCTGCGGCGATTGCCATCAGGCATTTCGTTTGAAGAAGTAATTCTGGCATAAGGCAAGCGCCAGGCTCTGTGCCGGGCGCTTGATCCTGCCCGTATTTTATCTGGTTGGCAAAAGGAACAGGCATGGCAGGCAAGACAAAATTGGGCATTGCGGCGTCAGTTGTCACCGGGGTTGCTGCGGTTGCGGTCTATGTTTTTGCCATTGCACCGCACCGTCAGGCTCCCGAGGTTTGGGCCAGCACGGCCTCGCCTGATCTCGCCAACGGCAAACGCATTTTCTTTGCGGGTGGCTGTGCGAGCTGTCATGCAGCCCCCAACGCCAGTGGCGATGCACGTCTGTTGCTGAGTGGTGGCGTAACGCTGAAAACCCAGTTTGGCACTTTCCACGCCCCGAATATTTCACCCGCCCCCAAGGCCGGAATTGGCAATTGGACACTGGCCGAGTTTGGCGATGCCCTCACCCGCGGCATTGGCCGCAATGGCGAGAACCTCTATCCCGCCTTTCCCTATACATCCTATTCCCGCATGAAGCCGCAGGATGTGGCTGATCTGTTTGGCTATATCAAAAGTCTGGCCCCAAGCCCCAATGTGGCCCCCGCCCATGAAATCGGCTTTCCGTTTAACCAGAGAATTTTGCTGACCGGCTGGAAGTGGCTTTATCTGTCGGACGCCCCGCGCGTAACCCTTGCCAATGCCGATGAGCAGGTGCGCCACGGGCAATATCTGGTCGAGGGCCCCGGCCATTGCGGCGAATGTCATACGCCGCGCAACGCCATCGGTGGTTTGGAAACAGAAAAATGGCTGGCAGGCGGCCCAAACCCGGAAGGCGAAGGGCGCATTCCCGACATTACCCCCGGCTCGGACACGATTGGCAAATGGTCGAAAGACGAAATCGCCAGCTATCTTGAAACCGGCTTCACGCCAGATTTTGACAGCGTCGGCGGCTCTATGGTCGAGGTGCAGAAAAACATGGCCGAACTGCCCGCCAGCGACCGCGCCGCCATTGCCGCTTATTTGAAGGCGATCCCGGCAAAATAAGCCTTTAGAGTGTGTCAGGGAAATAAGCCTTTAGAGTGTGTCAGGGAAAAGTGAAATCCGGTTTTCCCTGACAAACTCAATGCTGCATCACCGGATTTCGAGACCATTCTTGCAAGGTGGTCTTGATCAACACCAGTGCGGCGTGGCGGGCCTGATCGCGCTCGATCGGGTCAATAATACCCGTCAAGCGGGTTTCAAACGAGCGCACGGTTTCGCGCACCCAACGGTGCAGATTTGGGTCGGTATGCTTGTCCAGCAGAGCGCGGATGGTGCTTTCCATCCTGCGATTTTCGATCATGAGTGTCATTTTGGTCTTCCTCCAGGAAAGACGAGTATTGTTACAGTGGCTTGTCCCGGGCATGTCATAAAGATGAATGATGATCTTCAGATAACAACACGCCCGGATTCTGTCCTAAAACCCGGCAAAAACGGCTGTCTTGACGCCATTCTTACGCCAGTGCCTGAATATAGCGCATGCCCGTGACTGGGCGTGGTGCAAATTCCATATGCTCGTAAAAGCGATGAGCGGCGACATTGCCGGTGGTGGCGCTGACCGAAAGATAATCACAGCCGGATTTTCTGGCCAGATCACGGGCGCGCGCCACCAGATGCTGACCAATGCCGTTGCTGCGCTGCCCATCGCGCACATAAAGATGGTGCAAATCCATGCCGCGCTTGCCTTCAATAGCCCTGTAAAGCGGCACGAGAATGGCATAGCCAATCAACTCGCCCTCGCCTTCGGCCACAAGCGCGGTGATCCAAGGCATGGGGCCAAACAGATCGCGCTTCAGCGTCTGTTCTGTCATCGCCGATGCATCGCCATGGTGGGCCGCCAGATCAGCAATCATGTCGCTCAACTGCGGCAAATCATCGGGCCGCGCATGGCGGATCGACACAAGCGGCGGGCGCGGCAGGATTATATCAGTATCTTCGGTCATTGCGAGCTTCCCTTTTGAATTTCGCCGTCAGGGAAGAGCTCGTAAAAAACAACAAAGCCGCCTGACGGCGGCTTGTTGACATGATGATCTGTCGAGCCGCCGATTACCGGTAGGCCCAAAAATACGTGCAGGAAATGATTGTGCGCGATGTGATCATGGCGGGATCAATGCCGGGTCTTGATGGAAATGTCAAGCCCGGCGTTTGATCATCTGCTGCATAATTCCTTAAATCGGAATCGATTTAAGGTGAAAATTATGCAGCAGATTTAAAATGCTACAACGTCCTTTTGTGGTCAGGCTGCGTAACGGCGCTGCTGGGCCGCTTGTGCGAGTTGAAACCGACCGAGCAATTGCAGCAGGGATTCGGCGCTTGTGGCCAGATTATGGGCGTTGGCCGTGGCTTCTTCGGCCATGGCCGCATTTTGCTGTGTGCCCTGATCGAGACTGTTGATGGCCGTGTTGATTTCCTGAAGCCCAAGGGATTGCTCACGATAGGCCTCAGCAATGCCCTGCACATGCCGTGTCACATCCTGAACGCGCTGCACAATGCTATCCAAAGCCTCGCCGGTGCTGACCACAAGCGTCACGCCATTGGCAACCTGGGCGCTGGACGTGTTGATCAGGTTCTTGATTTCGCGTGCCGCATTGGCAGAGCGCTGCGCAAGCTCACGCACCTCCTGCGCCACCACGGCGAAGCCCTTGCCTGCCTCGCCAGCACGGGCCGCTTCAACGCCTGCATTGAGCGCCAGAAGGTTGGTCTGGAAGGCAATCTCGTCAATCACCCCAATGATATTGGAGATTTCCGAAGATGAGGTTTCGATGGCGTGCATGGCTTCGACCGCAGAGCGCACCACCTGGCCCGAACTGCTGGCGGCTTGGCCGGTTTCTGTCATCAGATGCCTTGCTTCTTCGGCGCGCTTTGCACCATCCTTCACCGTTGTGGTGATCTGCTCCAGAGCGGCAGCGGTTTCTTCAACGGCTGCGGCCTGCTGCTCGGTGCGCTTGGACAGGTCATCGCTGCTTGAGCGGGCTTCGTTGGAATTCGCCATAATGGTCTGGGCATTTTCGCCAACCCGTGACAGCGCTTCATTGAGCTTGCCAATGGCTTCATTGAAATCCTGGCGAAGGCCATCGAGATCAGCCGCAAAAGGCGTGGTGATCTGATGGCTCAGATCGCCAGCCGCCAACTGGCGAAGCCCCCCGGCCAAAGCCGAAACAACCTGCTGCATTTCAGTGGCAGCGCGGGCCTTCTGAGTCTCGCGTTCGCGGCGTTCCGTGTCGCTCATGCTGCGCGCCTCTTCTGCCTCGGCCTGCAAGCGACGGCGCTCCAGGGCATTGTCGCGAAACACCACCACGGTTCTGGCCATGGCACCCACTTCATCCTTGCGATCGCCACCATCAATCGGCGCCTCCAGCGCACCATCGGCCAGCGACGCCATGCGCTGGCGCAGGGCTTCCATGGGGCGGCTGATTCCGGCAGTGGCAATGTAAAATCCAAGTGCCAGCACCGCGATAAAGCACAACACCAGCGCAATGATGGTTGAGGTGATTGTTTCGCTTGTATCGGCACTAATGGATTTGCCGCCGTCATTCAAAAGGCTTGTCAGGAATGCGTTGGTGCCGCCGGATTTGGTCGAAAATTCTTGCGCCAGCTTATCGAGAGACTTGAACAGCTCGACAGCTTCAGCATCCTTGCCATTCTCTTTAAAGGCGACAATCTTGTTAAAGTGGCCGCGATACTGTTCGGAATAGCCACGCAATTGCTCAATATTGGCCGCGGTTTGCGGCACCGCACTTGCAACCGTATTCAGCTTGTCCAGCGCACCATCGACATTGCGGGTAAAGCTTGCCTTTGCCTCATCAAATTCCGGCGAACCAACCTTGTTGATCGCCACGCGGCCCAGAGCATTCACAGCGGTCCACATGCCAGCCGACGCGCGGGCGGCCAAAATACCGGAATTGGCCTCTTTTTCAATGAAGCGCAAATAGGTGTTGTTGGCCGTCGTGAAGCTATAGGCAATGTGTGATACGCCAACAATTGACACCAGGCCAAGAATGATGAGAACCAGCAATAGCTTTGCTTTTATTGAAATTTTACCGAGCATTTCCATCCCCAAATACGCGCTACACTCTCCAGTTGAGAGCAGTAAGAAATATATAAATATCAGTATATTACGTAAGAAGCCCGCCCTGACCTCTACACGCAAAACTGATCATTTCAAAAGCCGCTTATCTGCCAAGTGTTTTAAATATCAATTAAACGTGATCGTATGGCTCATACTTTTTATGGTTAAATTTTGATGAACCTTTGCAGCCGTTCTCTGCTCCCACAGGCACTCCTGCAAGCACCTTGATAACAGCCACGCAGGCGTGTCGAGGATACAACGTCCTGCGACACGCCAATCTTTAAAAGAGGGCAGATTTCACCCCAAAGCGCCATCCACAATCACCTGCAAACGACCCTGGCTGCAAGGCTCAATCCGGGCATCGACGCGGTAGACGTCGCGCAGCAATTCGGGCGTGATGACCTCGCGGGTTGGGCCGCTGGCAATCAGGCGGCCGCCGTTGATCACCATGGTCTGGCTGCAATAGCGCAGCGCATGATTGAGATCATGCAGGGCGATCAGCACGGCCATGCCCTCCGATTTGGCAATGGAGGCCATGAATTCCAGCACTTCAATCTGGCGAAACAGATCAAGCGCCGAGGTTGGCTCGTCCATCAGCAGCACTTCGGGCTTGCGCACCAGCGCTTGGGCAATGGCCACCAGCTGCCGTTGGCCACCAGACAGCGCACCAAGATCGCGAAAGGCGAGATCGGAGATGCGGAGCGCTTTCAGGATGCTGTCGATTTCGCTCAATTCATGATCGGCCACCCGCCAGCCGCCGCCCTGTTTGGCGGCCAGCAGGATGGATTCATAAACCGTCAGCACTGCATTGGCGCCGGTGTCCTGCGGCATGTAACAGATGGGGCGGCGACCCTCACGCACCTCCTCCACCACAACCGTGCCGGGGCCAGACAGCAGGCTGGCAATGCGCTTGAACAGGGTGGATTTGCCCGCCGCATTGGGACCGATCAGCGCGGTCAGCTCGCCCCCATGCATGGGGGCTGTGGTGATATCCTCAAAGACGGTGGCGCGGCCATAGCGTGCCCCGACCTTATCGAGCGCCAGCGTTACCATGCGCGCCTCCTATTGGTGAAAATCAGCGAGAAGAAGAAGGGCACGCCCACAAGGGCTGTGATGACGCCAATTGGCAGGATTGCGCCCGGAATTAGCATTTTCGACACCACCGATGTCACCGACAACAACAGCGCGCCGCACAACACCGAAGCAGGCAGGAAAAATCGCTGATCTTCGCCCACCAACATGCGGGCAATATGTGGCCCGACCAGACCAATAAAGCCAATGGTGCCAACGAAAGACACCGGGATCGCCGCCAGCAAACTCACCAGCATCATGGTTTGCAGTCGAAGACGGCGCACATTCACACCAAGGCTTGCGGCTTTGTCATCGCCGAGGCGAAGGGCGGTCAGGGCCCAGGCCTGCCGGGCAAACAGCGGCACGCAGACCACGAGCACAGCAGCCGTCACCCCCACCTTCATCCAGGTGGCTTTGGTCAGGCTGCCCATGGTCCAAAAGACCACCGCCGCCAGCGCCTGTTCTGAGGCCAGATATTCCAGCAAAGACAGGAGCGCATTGAAGGTAAACACCAAGGCAATGCCCAACAGCACAATGGTTTCCACCGTCACGCCGCGCATGGTGGACACACCATAGATAAACAGTGATGCCAGCATGGCCATGATGAAAGCATTGATCGGCACCATGAACTCAAGAGCCACCGGAAACACCGCAACACCGCCCACCAGCGCCAGCGCCGCCCCAAAGCTTGCCGCCGCAGAAATACCCAGCGTAAACGGACTTGCCAACGGATTGGCCAAAATGGTCTGCATCTGCGCGCCCGCCAGCGACAGACAGGCCCCCACCGTGACCGCCATCAGGGCGATGGGCATACGAATGTCCCAGATCACCACCCGGATTTGGTTGGACACAGCTTCTGGCGAGAAAATCGCCGTCAGCACCTGTTCCAGTGTGTAACGCGCTGGCCCAAGTGCCATATCAACGGCGACACTGAGACAAAGAGCTGCCAAAAGGCAGATCAAAATTATGCTGCGTCGGGCAGCAAGGGCGCGGTATTGCACACCCCCGGCTGCTTTCGAGGCATTTTCAACCGCAAGAGCCATTATTGTGCACCTTTATCAAGCGATACGAAATAGCCGGGCTTATAAGCAATCGGCAGGAATTTCTCATGGAACTCCCGAAACGTCTGCTCGGGATCGAGATCGGCAAACAGTTTTGGGTGGAACCATTTGGCAAATTGCTGGATCGGCACAAACTCGTAAGGCGCACCATAGAACTGGTGCCACACGGCGTGCACATTGCCCTCCTGCACGGCTTTCAAGCCTTCAAAGCCCGTGCGCTGCATCAGGGTTTGCAGTTTTGCGCGGGCTTTGATGGGGTCAGCACCGCGCCCGACATGCACAAAGCGGTTGGTTTTGGATTCAGCCGCCCAATTGGAGCCGGTGGCAATGATCTGGTCGGGGTTGGCGGTGATCAGCTGCTCAATGCTCATGGTGCCAAAGGTGGTTTTGAACACGTCTGAGCCAATGTTATGGCCGCCCGCTTTTTCGACCATCTCGCCAAAATTGGCCGGGCCAAAGGTGCGGCAGCAGCCGTTTTCAAAATCATTGCCCGGCGCGCGCTCCATATAAACCAAAGGCCGCTTGAGATCTTTTACAGATGCCAGCCGGTCTGTGACGCGGGCAATCTGCGCGCGGCGATAGGCAATCAGCTCTTTGGCCTTATCGTCATAACCGAAGATTTTTCCGAGAATCTCGATGGATTTTTCCGTATTCTTGTCGGGATCAACGCGAAAATCAACATAGACCACCTGAATGCCCGCCGCAGCGGCCTTCTCCTCCAGCCCGCTCTCATGGGCTGCCGTTTGCGCTTCGATGTTGAGCGTCAACACATCCGGCTTCAGGGCAATGGCGGCTTCCAGGCTGAAACTGCCATTGGGCACATAGCCAAAACGCGGCAGATCGGCGATTTTGGGAAAGCGCTCCACATAGGCATCATAGCTGTCCGGGTCTTTGGTCAGAAAATCATCGCGCCAGCCGACAATGGTGTCAAACGTGTGGGCACCCGCAAGCGCTGCAATGGTGTGAATCTGCCGTGCCTCGCCCACCAGCACCCGCTTGGCTGGCAAATCCAGCGTCACGGTGCGGCCAGCCACATCTGTCAGCGAAGCCGCCCAAAGGGGCTGCGCCAGAAATGGCACAAGGGCGACGAGCGCCCGGATCAAATATCTGAAATTCATACGAAAACCTTTAAAAGCAAGAGAACCGGCGACGCCATTGTGCCGCCGGTTCTGCAAAATTTACGAGCGGGGTTTCAGCGAAACGAAATAGCCGCTCTCATAGGCCACCGGCAGGAAGCGATCATGCAACTCCTTGAAGGTGGCTTCCGGATCGAGATCCTTGAACAGGTCAGGGTGCAGCCACTTGGCCATCTGCTGGATTGCCACGAACTGATAAGGATTGTTGTAGAACTGGTGCCAGATGGCGTGGACATTGCCCTCTTTGACCGCCTTGATGTCGGTAAAGCCGGGGCGTTTCATCAGGTCTGCCAGTTTCTTTTCAGCCACGGCCTTGTCTGCACCGGGGCCGACACCAACCCATTTGCCGCCGGGCACATACATTTCCCAGTTGGCACCGGTGACAATCACCTGATCCGGGTTTGAGGCAATGATCTGCTCTGGATTGACCGTGCCGAAAGTGCCGGGGATGATGCCATCGGCCATGTTCTTGCCGCCGGCAATATCGACCATCTTGCCAAAGTTTTCATTGCCAAACGACATGCAGCAATCATCACTGTAGCCGCCAGCACGCTCGACGAACACCACAGGCTTTTTCAGGTCTTTGACGCTGGCCAGTTTATCGGTAACGCGCTTGATCTGGGCATCATGAAACTGCACGAATTCTTCGGCGCGCTTTTCCTTGCCAAACAGCTTGCCAATCAGACGCATGGATGGATCGGTGTTTTCCATGGCCTTTTCACGAAAATCGACATAGACCAGCGGAATGCCAACCTTGGCAAGCTTTTCGATATAGCCGCTTTCTTCTGTTGCCGACTTGGCATCAATGTTCATGATGATCACGTCTGGCTTCAGGGTCACGGCCTGTTCAATATCGAACGTGCCATCCTTCATGCCGCCAAAGGTGGGGATTTTGCCCATTTCGGGGAATTTTTTCAGATAAATATTATAGCCGTCGAGATCGGCTTTTTGAAAATCATCGCGCCAACCAACAATGCGCTTGAACGGCTGCTCGGTATCCAGTGCTGCGGTGAAATAGATCTGGCGCCCCTCGCCCAGAATCACCCGCTCAACCGGCACGCTCACCTCAACCTCGCGGCCGGTAATGTCCTTGATCTTCACCTTTTCGCCAGCATTGGCCGCACCTGAAAAAAGCGCAAGCGAAAGCGCGGCAGCCGTAACCACCCCATAAACGTTGAACACGTTATGTCTCCATGAAATTTGTTTTATTCATCAACGGCATTTTTAGAAAAGCCAATCGCCCCGTTTCCAAATATGCCGTTCTGAATGGGGATTTATGATATTATGACTTTATCAGTCAACAAATATCTTTTAGAAGGATTCTATCAAATTTAAAGGGTATCGGGTGAACATGTCTCAGGTTGCCAATCAGCACAATTACAATTTGAAAGACGAGATCAAGGCCTATTGGTCGGCACGGGCCGAGACATTCGATAGTCAGCCGGGCCATGAGATTTTCTCCGAAGACGAGCGCGCCGCCTGGCATGGGCTGATCAGCCGCCATCTTGGGGCTGGCGATGGCCGCAAGGCGCTTGATCTGGCATCGGGCACCGGCGTGGTCTCGCATCTGCTCGATGATCTTGGCTTTAACGTCACTGGGATGGATTGGTCTGAACCGATGCTGGCCCGTGCGCGCGCCAAGGCCAGAGCCCGCGGCCGCACCATCCGCTTTTTGATGGGTGATGCCGAAAATACCATGGAGCTGGACGGCACCTATGATGTGATCACCAACCGCCATCTGGTCTGGACCCTTGTGGACCCGCTTTGCGCCTTTCGAGAATGGCACCGCGTGCTCAAGCCCGGCGGCAAGGTGCTGATCGTCGATGGCGATTTTGTCAATCCCAGCCCATTTGCCAAACTCACCGGATTTTTGACGAAACTGGCATCGCGCCTTCACATCGGCAAACAGCCAGCCCATCACGGCCCGTCCGCGTCCTTGGCCGACACCCACAAAAGCATTCTCTCGCGGGTGTATTTTTCCAAAGGGGCACGCGCCGATGCAGTTGTGGACCTGCTGAAACAGGCTGGCTTTTCGTCCATCACAATTGATCAGGACTTGCGCGCCATCAACCGCGCACAGAGAGCCAATTTCGGCTTTCTCAAAGGTCTTGAGCGTGCAACCCAGCACCGCTATGCGATTTGCGCGGTGAAGTGATCACGGCGTACCCGCCGCCAATTGCTGATCAATGGCTTTCAGCGCCCGATCGAGATGCCCTTCATAGACCAGACTGGCCTCGTCGCCAGCAATATCGATCTTGGGCATGCCATCGAGCCGCACTTGCAGGCATTGCTGCAAGCCTTCTTCGAGCCCGCGCGCCAGCAGATCATAATAGCGGGTGCCGGGGCCGGTGATGATAACGGGCAAGGTTTCATAGAGGCTGAACACCCGTGACAACCCCTGCCCCAGTGCCAGGCCCGCCTGCCGAAAGGCATATTGCCCCATGCGATTTCCCTGTCGGGCCGAGAGCGCGATGCGATCCATCTCGGCCAAGGGAACAAAGCGAGCCGGAATGGTGTCGGGCGGCACCTCAAAGGCGGTGCGCAAAATGCCGTAAAAGCCAGCAGATGCCTCAACGCAGCCGCGCGATCCGCAGCGGCAGAGCTTGTTATCGGCGGCATTCAGCATATGGCCAAAGTTGGGGGCATTGATCTCAAACCCACCCACCCCATTGGTGCGGGCAATGCCAAGGCCAATGCTGTGACCCAATGACAGCGCAACCAATCCACGAAAACCGCCCCCTTCCCCACCAAGGCGTGAGGCGAGACCATAGGCCACCAACAGGCTCTCATTGCTGATCATCAGATCGGCATTGGGGAAGGCAGACAGGGCCGTATCGAGGTCCACCGGCTGATTGCCAAACACCGGCGACCACACCACATGGGCACCCTCGGCATCGACAATGCCCTTGCTGCTGACCGACAAAACAGCAACAGCTGCCGGGTCCAGTTTGGAGCGCTCCGCCAGACGCAGCAGTGCTCTGGCAAAATCTGCGGAAAACTGCTGCGGTGTTGCGGTCTGCACCCTTGGCTCATCAAAGCGGTCCATCAATGTGCCGCGATAATCGGCAAGCGCATAGCGCACATTGTCCGAGGAAATCTGCACGCAGATGCAATAGGCAAAGCTGCGCCTGCGCGACAACAGCACTCTTGGACGGCCCCTTGCTGCTGCCGCCTGCGGCTCATGCCGCTCGATTGCGCCAATCTGCTCAAGTTCAGCCGTGATGGCGGTAACCGTGGCCGAGGCAAGCCCGGTCAGCTCCGAGAGATCGGTATGCGACAGCGCTTCTTGCCGCCGCAGCACAGACAGCACTCGCGTGGAATTTTGCCGACGCACCTTGTCGCTGCTTGATTTGATCAGCATCGGCAGGCCCGACCCTTCACCGTGAACTTACACACATGCTCCTCCCAAAGCATTTGTGCACTGTCTTGACAAGTCCGTTTCAAGGGCTGTTGACAGGCTGTCATTCTTCTGCCAGTTATTTTCTCGACTGTCGAGAAAAACATTATTGGGCCGGTTTCCGGTAATCTCGGGGGTTTTTCGGTGGTGATGCGGCGGACGAGGAGGTCTGCCCCACCGCTTTCATTTTGGGGAGGTTTAAAATGAAATCCGTCATGAAACTGATGGCATGCGTTGCCGTCATTACGTCCGTGCACGTCCCGTCCTACGCCAAGGATCTGATTGTTGGCGTATCGTGGTCCAACTTCCAGGAAGAACGCTGGAAAACCGATGAAGCCGCCATCAAGGAAGCCTTGAAGGCCCATGGTGCCAAGTATATTTCGGCTGACGCCCAGACATCGGCCGCCAAGCAGCTCACCGATATTGAAAGCCTGATTGCCCAAGGTGCCAACGCCCTGATCGTTTTGGCGCAAGATTCCAGCGCCATTGGCCCTGCCATTGAAAAGGCCACCAATGAAGGCATTCCGGTGATTGGCTATGACCGGCTGATCGAAAACCCCAACACCTATTACATCACCTTCGACAACAAGGAAGTTGGTCGCTTGCAGGCGCAAGCCGTCATGAAGGTCAAGCCAACCGGCAATTACGTGTTCATCAAGGGTGGCTCGACCGATCCAAATGCCGATTTCGTCTTCTCCGGCCAGATGGAAGTGCTGAAGCCTTCGATTGACGCTGGCAAGATCAAGAATGTTGGTGAAGCCTATACCGATGGCTGGAAGCCGGAAATTGCCCAGAAGAACATGGAGCAGTTCCTGACCGCCAACAACAACAAGGTTGATGCGGTTGTCTCGTCCAACGACGGCATGGCCGGTGGTGTTGTCGCAGCCCTTGAAGCACAAGGTCTGGCGGGCTCCGTTCCCGTTTCCGGTCAGGATGGCGATAAGGCGGCGCTGAACCGTGTGGCGCTTGGCACCCAGACCGTATCGGTGTGGAAAGACAGCCGTATGCTGGGCAAAAAAGCGGGTGATGTGGCCGTTGAGCTGGCAAGCGGCAAGAAGATGAGCGAAATCCCCGGCACCGTGAAATTCAAGGGCGGCTCCAAGGGCATTGAAATGGAATCGCAATTCCTCAAGCCACAGGCCATCACCAAGGACAACCTCAATGTTGTGCTCGATGCCAAGTGGATCAGCAAGAGCGAGTTGTGCCAGGGCGTAAAAGCCGGCACCGTGGCGGTGTGCAAGTAAGAAGGGTTGGTTCAGCATCGCAGCGTATTCCATAGGCGCTGCGGTGCGGGGCTTACCCCCCTCTGCCCTGCCGGGCATCTCCCCCTCAAGGAGGGAGATTGGATGGGGTTTATCACCCCTTTTCAATGACACGTCGCGCGCTTCGACACGCTAAAATGGAAAGTGAGAGGCAAGCCCCGAGTCGATCTCCCCCTTGAGCTGGGATGAGAAGGGGTCGGCGAAGCCGATGAAACGATCCAGTGAATCGTTTCAACCGACGAACGCCCTGAGCCACGCGAAGGGCAAAACCGGCAGGACAGAGGGGGGTAGCCCCGCGCACCATCCGTTCAAAACAACAAATCACGCCCCACACACGCTGGCACGAAAGCGGCACCTACCGCAGACCCAAAGGTCATAGAGGAGTATCCGGTCCATGGTGGATCACACAATCAGCGCAGCCTCCAACAGCGCCCGGCCGACCAAGGCCAATCTCTGGCAACAGTTTTTAAAAGCCACCGAAATCGACACCCGCCTGATGGGCATGGTGATTGCCCTTTTGCTGATCTGGGTCGGCTTTCACGTGCTGTCAGACGGGCTGTTCATGACACCGCGCAACCTTTGGAATCTTTCGGTACAGGCGGCGTCGGTGTCGGTGATGGCAACCGGCATGGTGCTGGTGATTGTCACCCGCAATATCGACCTCTCTGTCGGCTCCATCCTCGGCTTTGTCGGCATGATGATGGCGGTAACGCAAACCAAATTTCTGCCAGTGTGGCTAGGCTATGAACATCCGCTGATGTGGGTGCTGGCGCTGGCTTTCGGCATCGTCATCGGGGCTGCGATTGGTGCTTTTCAGGGCGCGATCATTGCCTTTCTCAATGTGCCTTCCTTCATTGTCACACTGGGCGGATTGCTGGTGTGGCGCGGTTGCGCGTGGATGGTCACCAGCGGTGCAACCGTTGCGCCGATGGACACCCGCTTTCGCCTGATGGGCGGCGGTGCTGATGGCTCGATCGGGGCCACGGCAAGCTGGGTGGTGGGCGTGATTGCCTGCGTGTTTATCGTGCTGTCGATCCTGCATTCGCGCAAGCAGCGCAAACGCTTTGGCTTTCCGCTCAAGCCCGTCTGGGCCGAATATTTCATGGGTGTTATTGGCTGTGGTGCCGTGATGGGTGCCGTGAATGTGCTCAATAGCTATTACATGCCGGTCAATCTGGCGCGCAAATATGCCGAGGCAAACAATATTCCGTGGCCAGATGGCGGGCTGGATATTTCGCTGGGCATTGCCATTCCTGTGTTGATTGCCCTTGGCATTGCCATTGTCATGAATTTCATCACCAACCGTACCCGCTTTGGCCGCTACGTATTTGCCATTGGTGGCAACCCCGAAGCCGCCGAGCTGGCCGGTATCAAGACCCGCTGGGTGACGGTGCGCATTTTTGCGCTGATGGGGGCGCTTTGCGCCATCGCTGCGGCCATTTCTACCGCCCGCCTCAATGCCGCCACCAACGCCCAAGGTACGCTGGATGAGCTTTACACCATTGCCGCTGCCGTGATTGGCGGCACATCTCTGGCCGGTGGCGCTGGCACGATTGTTGGCGCCATTCTTGGGGCCATTGTCATGCAATCGCTCAATTCGGGCATGGTGCTGCTGGGCATGGATACGCCTTTGCAGAGCATTGTGATTGGCATGGTTCTGGTTGTCGCGGTGTGGCTGGACACGGTTTACCGTGCCCGCACCCGATAAAAAGCAGGAGAAACGTTATGACACAACAGAACACGCCTCTTGTGGAAATGAAGAATATTTCCATCTCCTTTGGCGGTATTCATGCCGTTGATGATGCCTCTGTCGATCTGTTTCCCGGCGAAGTCGTGGCCCTGCTTGGCCATAATGGCGCGGGCAAATCCACCCTGATCAAGATCTTGTCCGGGGCCTACAAGCGCAGCGCTGGCGACATCCTGATCAATGGCGAACCTGCCGACATCAACAACCCGCGCGATGCCAAGCATTATGGCATTGAGACGATTTATCAGACGCTGGCCGTGGCTGATAATGTCGATGCCGCCGCCAATCTTTACCTCGGGCGCGAGCTGCAAACCCCTTGGGGCACGCTGGATGATGTGGCGATGGAAGCGAAAGCCCGCGAAGTGATGGGACGGCTCAACCCGAATTTCCAGCGCTTCAAGGAGCCGGTCAAGGCGCTCTCCGGCGGTCAGCGTCAATCGGTGGCCATTGCCCGCGCCATTCTGTTTGACGCCCGCATTCTGATCATGGACGAGCCAACCGCCGCCCTTGGCCCGCAGGAAACCGCACAAGTCGGCGAGTTGATCTTGCAGCTCAAAAAGGAAGGCATCGGCATTTTCCTGATCAGCCATGACATTCATGACGTGTTTGATCTGGCCGACCGGGTGTTTGTGATGAAAAACGGCAAAGTGGTGGGCCACGCCAAAACCACGGACGTGACCAAGGATGAGGTGCTGGGCATGATCATCATGGGCAAAGTGCCACCGGGTGCCGTGCCCGGCCCCGGTGCCATGCAGGTGGCTTGAGTTTAGATCAGGTGGCAGCCCCTGTGGCTGCCGCCGCAATCAACACAAAGCCAAGCAGAATACGATAGATCACAAAGGGCCAGGTGGAGAAACGCTCCAGAAAGCGCATCAACCCCCAGATGGCAATCAGCGAGGAAATGCCACCGGCAATCAGCCCCACGCTGAGAAGCGCCCAGCCGTGGGCATCGAGCGAGAGTTTGTGCAGCTCCCACACTTCTTTGAGGCCCGCCAACACAATGGCAGGCAGGCCCAAGAGAAACGAAAAGCGGGCGGCCTCTTCGCGCTTGAAACCCAGCGCCAATGCCGCCGTAATCGTGCCGCCCGAGCGAGACACGCCGGGGATCAGCGCTGCGGCCTGGGCAATGCCCACCAGAATAATATCGAGCGGGCGAATGCTGGGCAGATTGCGCTTGTGCTTGGCCAAAAGCTCGGTTGCGGCCAAAAGACCACCCATGACAATACAGGCTATGCCCACGGCCCACAGGCTGCGCAAGGGAGAGCCGCAACTGTTGAGACTGTGCGACAGAGCAAGACCGGCAATCACAATCGGGATGGTGCCAATCATGATCCACAGCACCAGCTGGAAGCTGAAATCATTATAATCGCGCCGCTTTAAAGCGCTGATGGAGCCAGAAGCGAGGCCAAAAATATCGCGCCAGAAATAGCTGACCACCCCAACCAGTGCTGCCATCTGCATGGCGGCTGAAAAAGCGGCCCCCGGATCGGGCCAGCCCAACAGCGCTGGCACCACGCGCATGTGGGCAGAGGATGACACCGGCACCAGCTCGGTCACACCCTGCACCACGCCCAGAAACGCCGTTTCCATAAAACTTAAGTCAACAAAGCCCGTTGCCGAGCCCACCAGACAAGCATCCGCCATTGATCACCTCTTCAAGCATGTGGCGTTTTATTGTCCTCAATAAAACGATATCGCCCATGCGACACAATAAGATCTAAAGCCAGTCACGTTGAATCCTATTCACAGTGACAGTCCATAGGGGGTTGGAATGCTTTGAAACTCTGAACGTGGCAGAAGGAAGACTGCAATTCAACAGACCGTGAAAGAATATGCCACGGACATTGCATGCACCATGAAAGACTTATGGAGAAGACAAGAATATTCAGAAAATCGAAATAAATCCAGACTGCGCGTAGCAAGCATCTTCAACCAAAACGATAAAAAAATTAGCATTTGTTCAATATATTTATCAGATACTTCTCCATCTGCCTAAAAAACGAAACGCGAAATTGCGGCATGGATCGCTGCTCTTAACCCGTTGGAGATTGTCATGCGAATTTCTCTTGGTCAAATTTTGACATCGCTGTTTGCCGTTATTCTTGTCGTTGTCGCTGGACAGGGCGTCTACGCCATCAGATCGCTGGGCACGATTGAGGAAAGCAACCACCAGATTGTCGAAAAGCGCGTGCCCTCCTTCATCATCATGGGGCAGATCAATGCCAATCTCGGCGACATACGGGTTGCCCAAGGCAATTACCTCACCGCCGACAAGTCCCTGCAAGCCGAATTTGGCAAAGACCTCTCGGAAGCTTACGCAGATTTGGCCAAGAACAGAAAAGCGTATGAGCCGCTGATGGTCGATCAGGGCGACCGCGATCTCTACAACGCCTTTTCCAAAGACTGGGAGGCGGCAGAGCAATATTGGCAGAACATCAAGACGCTTGCGGCCAGTGGGCAACAGGAGAAAGCCGAAACCCTGTTTTTTGGTGACTCTCTAAAACTGTATAACAAAGCAGGCGATGACATCCAGGCTGCCGTTGATGATCTTTCTGGCAATGTGAAAGATGAGGGTGCATCGACCATCGAGAGCATTTCTCTGGCGACCACGGTGACCTACGCCGCCCTCGTGTTGGCAATCCTGATTAGCGTGAGTGCAGCCATCATCAGTGCCGTGCGGGTTGTTCGGCCGCTGAAAGTCATGACAGGCAATATGCGCACCCTGTCATCCGGCGACACCAGTGGCGAAGTGCCCTTTAAGAGCCGCAAGGATGAAATCGGCGACATGGCGGCTGCCCTTCAGGTGTTCAAGGATGGCATTTTGCGCAATCGCGCCCTTGAGGCTGAAGCGGAATCCGCCCGCCACAAGGCCGAAGCCGAAAAACTGCGACTGCAACAGGAAGCCGAAGCGGCAGCGCAAAGGAAGCTGCAAGAAGCAACGGCTGGTCTGGCATCGGGCCTCAAGCGGCTGGCGGCTGGCGATCTCAATTTTGAACTGAACGAGCCGTTTTCGGCCGAATTTGATGCCCTTCGCCTTGATCTGAATTCCGCCGTATCGCAACTGGGCAGCACCATTGCAACCGTTGCCGGCTCTGCCGGGGCCATCAACGATGGCTCGCGCGAAGTGAGCCAAAGCGCCAATGATCTGTCAAAACGCACAGAGCAGCAGGCAGCATCGCTGGAAGAAACCGCGGCTGCCCTCGACCAGATTACGGTCAATGTCACAAATTCGTCCAAGCGTGTGGAAGAGGCCCGCGGCGTTGCCAAGGAGGCCAACAGCAGCGCAGTGCGTTCAGGCCATGTGGTCAACGAGGCCATCAATGCCATGCACCGTATTGAGCAATCCTCCAACCAGATTTCCAATATTATTACGGTGATCGATGAAATCGCCTTCCAGACCAATCTTCTCGCCTTGAACGCAGGCGTGGAAGCCGCCCGTGCGGGCGAGGCAGGCCGGGGCTTTGCCGTGGTTGCCACGGAAGTGCGTGAGCTGGCCCAGCGCTCGGCGAGAGCAGCCCGTGAAATCAAGGAGTTGATCACCAATTCAACGGCGGAAGTGGAAAACGGTGTTCGTCAGGTACAGGAAACCGGCGACGTGCTGAAAGCCATCGAAGTGCATGTCACCACCATCAACGGCTTGATGGATGCCATTGCCACCTCATCGCGTGAACAATCGGTCGGCCTCTCGGAGGTTAACACCGCCGTCAATCAGATGGATCAGGTCACTCAGCAAAATGCGGCCATGGTCGAAGAAACCAGCGCCGCCAGCGCCAGCCTTGCGCAGGAAAGTACGCGGCTGCAACAGCTTGTATCACGGTTTATTATTCCGGGCAGCCAAGGGAGCGCTGCAATGCGTCGGGCCGCTTAAAGCGTTGGATGAGAGTTTGTCAGGGAAAAGTGGAAACCGGTTTTCCCGAATAGACAAACGAAAACAAGGGAATCGAGAGTGTGTCTGGTTCAATTTCACAGTACACGACGCATAGGTTTTACCGTATAGCTCACCCCCCCCTCTGCCCTGCCGGGCATCTCCCCCACAAGGAGGGAGATCGACAAAAAGCAACCCTATTGCTCAACAGCATACGTCCTATGGGTCGGAAATCACGAGTTCATTGTGAGAAACGAGCGGGAACGCCTATCCGATCTCCCTCCTTGTGGGGGAGATGGCTGGCAAGCCAGAGGGGGGTAAACGGCACATAAAGGCGTTTGTGTCGTGTAACTATGGTTCAATTTGAACCTGACAGACTCTAGAAGTGTTACAGCCTCCTTTGTGCGCCATATGTGGCGCACAGCGCTGTAGAGTGCCAATCCCATCAAGGCGCGGCGGCCTAAGCCTTTTCGAGATCTGCTGTCCGACCTGTCACAGCATCCGGGCTGTTGCGTAGATCTGCCTGCCGCTCCATGCGCAACACGGGTAGCGCCGTTGGATGGTGATCACGCAAAAATGCCACGAGGTGTTCGCGAATGTAGCATCTTAAATCAAAGGTTCGCCCGGCATTGCTTGCCGACACCAGAATGCGCACCTCCATTGTATTTTCTTTGAAATCCGTGACAGCCACATTGACCACCCCACCATCGTGCAGCGGCGAATTGGCGGCAAGCTCCATCACTTTTGCCCGAATAAGATCAATGGGCGCCCGATAATCAAGATAAATCATCACGGTACCGATCAGGGACGAGCTTTCGCGTGTCCAGTTCTGAAAGGGCTTTTCCATGAAATAATTGAGCGGCAACACAAGACGCCGCCAGTCCCAGAGTTTCACCACAACATAGGTGGAGGTGATTTCTTCGACATTGCCCCATTCCCCTTCCACCAGAAGAGCATCATCAATGCGGATCGGCTGGGTGACGGCCAGTTGCAGACCGGCCAGCAGGTTTTTCAACACCGGCTGCAAGGCAAGACCAACAACAATACCGGCAGCGCCCGCCGACGCCAGCAGACTGACGCCATACTGGCGAACTTCATCAAATGTCATCAGTGCCGCAGACACCGCAACCACAATGATCAGCCATTCGCAAACCCGCTTGAGAATGCGAAACTGCGTGACATGTTTGCGCGCCATCAGATTGTCGGCGGTGTCCAGCTTGAAACCGCGCAGATGAACCGTGGACCAGATGTGCAAGGCGCTTCGAGCGACCCAGGCAATCAGAAAAATCAGGCAAACCAGCATGATATGACGGATCGTATTGTCCTGCTCGCTGGTCAGCGGTGATACATGACTGGCAAAAGAGACGCCGAGAACAAAGACGGCAAGCCGGGTTGGCCGCTTGTTGCGCGAAACCATCGAGCGCCAAAGCAGATCCTTTTCGGCCACAATCCGGGTGAGCATTTCGAAAATCAGCCGATGCAGGAGCCAGCTGAAACCAAGCACCACAGTAAAAATAATCAGGCTTATCGCCCAATCGGGCAAGAAGCGGCTGAACTTTTCGATCTGCTGAATATAGAAATCCACTGTGCCTCCTGAAGCAAAGTGTTGCGCCGAAATGGTGCTGTCTCAAAGCACAAACATTTATAGCGTGATTTGGTTCGCAGGAAGAAAAAGTCAAACAAAACTGTCCTCATCCGTTCCGGCGCGTTTGCTGCATCAGGGCTCAGATCGAAATCAGCACGGCGCCCTACCGCTTCAAACTGCCCAGAATACCACGCACCAGCGCCCGGCCAATCTGATTAGCCACCTGACTGGTGATCGAGCGCGCCGCGGTTTTGATCACCGCCTCAATCACCGTTTCGCGTTGTCGCCCCGTGGCAGGCGGGCGGGCTGTGGTTTTCGCGGTTTCTTTTTCACCATCGCCAAAACCGGGCAAAGTCCAGCCGCTGGTACTGCCGCTTTCCCCGGCGGGTTCTGGATTGCGCGCCCGCTCGGCGGCCGCCAGCCGCTCAGATCGCTCCGCCAGAATTTCAAAGGCCGATTGCCGGTCCACGGTTTGATCATAGACGCCTGCCACCGCGCTCAGTGCCATCGCCCCGGCGCGCTCCGTATCGTTGAGCGGCCCAAGGCGGCCAGATGGCGGGCGGATCAAGGTACGCTCCACCATGGTGGGAGAACCTTTGGCCTCCAGCGTGGAGACCAGCGCCTCGCCAGTGCCGAGATTGGTAATGGCCTCCTCGCAGGAAAAAGCCGGATTGGGGCGAAATGTCTCGGCTGCGGCCTTCACTGCTTTTTGCTCACGCGGCGTATAGGCGCGCAGGGCGTGCTGCACCCGATTGCCCAATTGCGCCAAAACGGTCTCCGGCACATCCAGCGGGTTCTGGGTAACAAAATACACCCCTACCCCTTTTGAGCGGATCAGGCGCACCACCTGCTCCACCCGCTCGATCAAGGCTTTCGGGGCATCATTGAACAAGAGATGCGCCTCATCAAAGAAAAACACCAGTTTTGGCTTGTCCAGATCGCCAACCTCCGGCAGCTCTTCAAACAGCTCAGACAGCAACCAGAGCAGAAACGTCGCATAAAGCCGCGGGTTCATCATCAGCTTGTCGGCGGCCAGCACCGAGATGGTGCCGCGCCCATCCGGGGCAATGCGCATGATGTCGGCAATGCTCAGCGCGGGCTCGCCAAAGAAGCTGGCCGCGCCCTGGCTTTCCAGCATCAGCAAGCCGCGCTGAAGCGAGCCGACCGAGGCTTTCGAAATCAAGCCAAACTGCCCGGACAGCTCACTTGCGTGTTCGGCCATATAGGTCAGCAGCGATTGCAAATCCTTGAGATCCAGCAGCGGCAACCCGCCCTGATCGGCAATCTTGAAGGCGATGTTGAGCACACCCTCCTGCGCTTCAGATGCTTCCATCAATTGCGCAAGCAAAAGCGGCCCCATCTCGGCCATGGTGGTGCGCACCCGATGGCCCTTCTCACCGAACAAATCCCAGAATATCACCGGAAAATTCTGGAAAGCATAAGGCGAAAGCTGCACCTCCTCCGCCCTTTTAAGCAGGAAATCTTTAGGCTCACCTTTGAGTGCGATGCCAGACAGATCGCCCTTGATGTCGGCGCAAAACACCGGCACACCGGCATTGGAAAAGCTCTCGGCCATCACTTGCAGGGTCACGGTCTTGCCGGTGCCTGTGGCCCCCGTGACCAGACCATGACGATTGGCAAATTTGAGCGCCAGAAACTCCTGCTTGTTAAAACTGTCATCCGGGTTGCGGCTGGCTCCCAGAAAAAGCTTTCCCTCGTTCGGCATCACTTCACATCCCCCACACAAACCCACACCAAGCAACACGACATCATTTCGACAGGCTATTCATGGCCGGATATCTTTTGGCAAACAACACATTCTGTTGCCGCCAGCCGGGCCGCTGTTTTAAACATATCGTATAGATGTGCAAAAACCAGTGCGATCAACCAGCACATCGATAAAGCTGTCATGATTTGCTGTTCCACACCGCTGTTATGGTGCAAAACATCAAGCCTGTTGCTTGAGTTTAACAAAAGATTTGATTACGTTAACGTCAACGTCAATCTGTATTGGAGGAGCAATCCATGAGCGAACTGATCACACGCATTGCAGACAATGTTGGCATCACCCCCGATGTCGCCGAAAAGGCACTGGGCATGATGCTTGGATTTTTGCAGCGCGAAGCCGATGACGGTGCCGTTGCCCGCATGATTGAAGCCATGCCCGGCGCACCAGAGCTGGTGGCCCAGTTTAACGGCGAAGGCAAAAAGCCCGGCCTTCTCAGTGGCTTGATGAGCGCCATGGGCGGCGGCATCATGGGCCTTGGCCAGCAATTGATGGGTCTTGGCCTGGGCATGGGTGAAATCTCGGCACTGGCCAAAGAAACCATCGCCATTGCCCGCGAACATGCCGGCAATGAGGTTGTCGACGAGGTGGTTGCCTCCGTGCCGGGCCTCAGCCAGTTCGTTTGAGGTCTCGCAACGACAATTTACTGCATAATTCCTCAAATCGGAGTGGATTTAAGGTGAAAATTATGCAGCAAATTTAAAGCGTTACAACGTACCTTGTGCGTTTTATAAAACGCACGTCGCTGTAAAGCCGGGTTTCCGTGTTTCATAGAACCATGGAAACCCGGTTATTATTTTTTGGGCATATTCAGACGCGAGCAGCCTGCGCGAAACGCTCAAAACCCTTCCGAACATCCTAATTTAATTAAATATATTTTTTAAATCCCGAAGGGATAAAAGGCCAAAATTGCATAAATCAAGGCTTGTTTTTTCTGGTGTCGGCTCTTTTTTAAAGAAAAATTTACGTCCGGCACTCTGAAACCTCAATGAATGCCTGACAATATGGGCTTCTTTTTTAAATTAAGTGCAAAAAGCCCATCTACAACCCTAAATTCATGCGCCAGCTTATGTTTTTTTTAAGTTGTTTGTTTGATCTTATCGGCATATTCTCATCCGCTTAGGGAAATCATTATGCGTTCGGTTGTTACGTTATCCGTTGTCTTGTCGCTGGCGGCTACGCCTGCTTTCAGCACGACACTGGGTTTTGCCATTGCCAATTCATCTGACACTTTTCAGTCCGGTTTGCTTAAAGCTGTTGAAGATGCGGGAAAAAAGGCAGGTGCCACAGTAAAGGTGGCCGATGCCAAAGCCGATCCGGCCACGCAAATGGAGCAGATCAAAACGCTGATCGCCTCCAAGCCTGATGCTCTGATTGCCGCTATCATCGACAGCGATATGGGGGCCGAGGTCAGCAAGCTGGCCACTGCCGCCAATGTTCCGCTGGTGTTCGTGAACAACACCCCCGCCAATGCCGATAACCTGCCGCCGAAGGAAACCCTTGTCGCATCAGAGGAAGTGCAGGCCGCCACCCTGCAAGGCAAGGAAGTCTGCCGCCTCTTGAATGGTAAGGGCAAGGCTGTGATCCTCACCGGACCGCTTTATCATTCCGCCGCTCGCACACGCACGTCTGTGGTGCAGAAGATTTTCTCCGAAGCACCCTGCAATGGCATTCAGGTTGTGGAGCGCCAGTCTGCGGACTGGGAGACGGACCTTGCCGCCCAGCAAATGCGCGAATGGCTAAAGGCGGGCGTGACCTTCGATGCCGTGATCGCCAATAATGACTCCATGGCGCTGGGTGCCATTGAGGCCATGAAGCAGAATGGCATGGACATGAAAAAAATCGTCGTGGCTGGCATTGATGCCACCGCAGACGGCAAGAAGGCCATGATGGCTGGCGATCTTGCGGTGACTGTGTTGCAGGATGCCGACAACCTGGGCAAGTCCAGCGTCGATGCAGCCATGAAGCTCGCCTCCGGTGAAACTGTGCCACCGCGCATCAATGTTGCATTCAAGCTGGTAACGCCAGCCAATCTGGACCAGTTCGTCGCCAAAACCCAATAATTCGGCCTTAACCGCGAGGGTTTTCCCCTCTCTCACCCTCTTCTTGGAAATACGCGCAGCAACCCTCTGGCACCATCAAGCCATGATGCCATGAAACCGGGCACTGCGCAGAAAAGGCGGGTCTAAAGACCCGTCGCATGGAGCACATATTATGCAAGTCTGGAACAGACTGGGTATTCGCACCCAGATTTCCGCGGGCTTTCTGGCCCTGATCGCCCTGATGGGCCTTCTCATCTACGGTACCGTCGGTGGCATTCGCAATCTGGGAGCCGCCATTGCTGAACAGACAGACAATACGGATACAGCCCAGCTTTTGACAACGCTGAGCCAGGACCTGTTGAACTTTCGCGTCTATGCCGCCCGCTACACTGCCAATCATGCGCCGGAAGAGGCCGCTGCCGTGAAAAAGGCAGTGCAAGACTTCCTGCGTGACAGCGCAAGCTTCAAGGGAGAGGGAGAGATCAAGGCGACGCTGGACCAGATGCGCGCCGATGTCAGCGCCTATGACAGCGCTTTCGACAAGGTCGTGATCCTGTGGAACCGCAAGAACAGCCTTGCTGAAAAGGTGTTCGATTTCGGCCCATGGACCAACCTCGCCATTGAAGACGTGTTGCGCTCTGCCTGGAGACAGAATGACATCAGGACCATGCATGATGCCCAGGCCGTGTCGGCCACCATGTCCATGAGCCTGTTCAATTCCGGCAAGTACCAGAACGGAACAGCACAGGCCGATTACGATCAGGCCCAGCTTTATCTCAACAAGGCGCTCGAACAGCAGAAGGCGCTGGCCGAACAGCTGAAAGATAACAAGCTGCAATATAGCCGCGTCATCGCTGCTGGTCGCCTGATGGCCAATTACAGCGCTCGCCTCGCGGATTTGCAGGCCACTGTGAAGGAAAACCGGGACCTGATCGATAGCCAGCTCGGTGTTTATGGCCCACGCATTGCCCAAAAATTCGACGTCTTGCAAAAGATCGTCAATGAGCGGCTGGATGCACAAAGCACGCAGGCCATGGCCGATGCCAGCAGCACCACAACCACCACCCTGTCGTTCAGCGTTGTCATCATCGCGCTGGGTCTTGGCCTTGCCTTTGTCATCGGTCTGGTTATTTCGCGTGCTGTCACCGGCATGGCGTCGACCATGAACGCGCTGGCACGCGGCAATAATGACATTGCCATCAACGGCACGGATTATAACAACGAACTGGGGGCCATGGCCCGCTCACTTGTGGTGTTTCAGGAGACCGGTCGCGGCAAAGTGGCCGCAGAACTGGCTGCCGAACGCGCGCGCCTTGCTGCCGAGCAGGAACGCCTCAATCAGGACCGTGAAAAGGCCGAGGAAGCCCAGCGCATGGCCCATGCCTTTGAGCAGATCTCCATTGGTCTCGATGCGCTGTCTCACGGCGATCTCACCGTTCGTATCGGTGCTGTTGATGCCCGCTACGCAGAAATTCGCGATCATTTCAACAAATCTGTTGCAACGCTTGAAGAAGCCATGGGCTCTGTTATCGGCGCGGTTGCCACCATCCGTTCCGGCTTGACCGAAATTTCTTCGGCCTCCCACGACTTGGCACGGCGCACCGAACAGCAGGCCGCATCGCTGGAAGAAACCATTGCAGCGCTGGGCGATGTGTCGCGCGGCGTCAATGGCACAGCCGAAGGGGCTGGCCGCGCCCAACAGGCCGTGACTGCCGCCCGTGACAACGCCACCAAGGGCGGTGATATTGTCGCCCGTGCTGTGGAAGCCATGACCGCCATTCAGGGATCGTCTGAAAAAATCGGCAATATCATCAGCGTGATTGATGAAATTGCCTTCCAGACCAACCTTCTGGCGCTGAATGCAGGCGTTGAAGCCGCGCGTGCTGGCGAAGCGGGCAAGGGCTTCGCCGTGGTTGCGCAGGAAGTGCGCGAACTGGCCCAGCGGTCTGCCAATGCGGCCAAGGAAATCAAGACCCTGATTTCCACCTCCAGCGCGCAAGTGGATACCGGCGTTGGCCTTGTCACTGCCTCTGGCGCGTCTTTGCGCGAAATTGTCGAGCAAGTGGTTGAAATGAGCGCCACCATCACCGACATCGCCAATGCCGCCCGCGAACAGGCCACATCCTTGCGCGAAGTGACGGCCGCTGGCGACCAAATGGACAAGGTGACCCAGCAAAACGCCGCTATGGTGGAGCAGACAACGGCAGCCGCCCAAAACCTGACGCAGGAAACCGAAAATCTGGCCCACATGGTGCAGCGTTTCCGCACCAGCACCGGCCAGCACAGTCACTATCAGCGCTCTGCAGCGGCGTAATTGCTGACCTTAGAGTCTGTCAGGTTCAAATTGAACCAGACAGACTCTCGCTTTCTTTGTTTGAGTTTGTCTGATCAGAAAAACCGGTTTCCACGTTTCCCGGACAAACTCTATGCCTGCTTTCTGTGTGCGGTGCGATTGCATTAGAATTTCGTTAGAAAATCTGTGGCACTATCGCACAATTATAACACCTAGGGGTAGGCACTGAATATGCGGATCAAAACCGTTTCTGGAAAGCTTATACTCGCAGCCGGTGCTGCGATGGCGCTTATTATTGCGTCTCACACCGCATTAACTGGCTGGCAAACCAGCGAACGCGTCAATAGAGAAGTTCTGGAACTGGCTGGCGAAAAAGCGGCATCTGTTTCCAATCAAGTTGCAGTGCAAATTTCCAGCCTGGTGTCGGCAGGAACAACCTTGGCAGGTAGCATTTCAGGCCTGATCGAGAATGGCTCCCACAATCGCACCGACGTGATTGCCCTGCTGAAGGGTGTACCAACCCAATACAAAAACATGTTTGGCGCATGGATGACTGAAGTGCCAGACGTGCCGCAGGATTTGAAACTGCAAGGCACCGAGGGCACCAACAAGGTTGGCATTTTTGCGGCCTACTGGACCAAGGATGACAGCGGCGCACTCGGTTTTTCCACTTGGGTCACCAAGGTCGAAGAACAGTGGTATGCAGAGCCGCTCGCCAAGAATAAAGGCATGATCTCCCAGCCTTATATTTCGACCACGGGCAAGCTTCTGACCTCGATTTCCATCCCTGTTGTGGTCAAGGGCAAGACGGTTGGTCTGGCCGGTGTTGATATCAAGCTCGACGACCTCTCCAACTCCATTACTGCCATGACGCCGTTTGAAGGCGGCCACGTGATGCTGCTGGCAGACAATGGCAATTGGCTGGTCAACACCAATAAAGACAATCTGATGAAGCCCTACGCCGATGTCGGTGCCGCCGATGTCAAGGCCGCCCTTGCTGATGGCAAAATGCGGGTGATCCATGGTTTGCCGGATGGCTCAACACGCCTGGTCTATCCTTTCACGGCTCCGGGCATGAACAAGACATGGGCTGCCGTTCTTGATGTGCCTGGTCAGGTCTTCACCGGTCCCGTCATGAAAGAAGTGACATCAACCGCCACTGGTGGCGTGCTGGTTTTGATTATTGCCCTGGTGATGATTTACGGCGTCTCTATTCTGGTTGTTCGTCGTCCACTGGCCGATGTTGTTGCCAATGTCGAGACGATGGCAGGCGGCAATTATCAGACACCGGTATCGGGCACAGAACGCAGCGACGAATTTGGCGCTCTGGCACTTGCTCTGGATAAATTCCGCCACGATCTGGCTCATGGCCGCACCGTGCAGGCCGAGCAGGAAGCGCTGCGCGCCAGCGTGGAAAGCCAAAGAGAGCAGCAAGCCGCACTGGAAAACAGCAAGGCAGAAGATCTGCGCCATTTTGTGCAACAGGTTCAGGCTGGTTTCGACGGCTTGGCCGCTGGCGATTTGACGGTCCGCATGACCCAGAATGTCGCTCCGGAATTTGAATCGATCCGCCAAAACTTCAACACCTCTGTGGCTGCTCTTGAAGAAGCCATGGGCTCGGTCGTGATCACTGTGGGCACCATCCGTTCAGGTTTGAGCGAAATTTCGCAAGCTTCCAACGACTTGGCACGGCGCACCGAACAGCAGGCCGCATCACTGGAAGAAACCATTGCGGCGCTGGGCGATGTGTCGCGCGGTGTCAATGGTACCGCTGAAGGCGCTGGCCGTGCGCAGCATGCTGTCGCTGCTGCCCGTGACAACGCCGCCAAGGGTGGTGATATCGTGGCCCGTGCCGTGGAAGCCATGACTGCCATTCAGGGATCGTCTGAGAAAATCGGCAACATCATCGGCGTGATTGATGAAATTGCCTTCCAGACCAACCTTCTGGCGCTGAACGCAGGCGTTGAAGCGGCGCGTGCCGGTGAAGCGGGCAAGGGCTTTGCCGTGGTTGCGCAGGAAGTGCGCGAACTGGCCCAGCGTTCGGCCAATGCCGCCAAGGAAATCAAGACGCTGATTTCCACCTCCAGCGCGCAGGTGGATACCGGCGTGGGCTTGGTGACGGCGTCTGGTGAATCGCTGAAGGAAATTGTCGATCAGGTTGTGGCCATGAGCACCACCATCACCGACATCGCCAATGCCGCCCGCGAACAGGCCACATCCCTGCGCGAAGTGACAGCCGCTGGCGACCAAATGGACAAGGTGACCCAGCAAAACGCCGCCATGGTGGAGCAGACCACGGCAGCGGCGCAAAGCCTGACGCAGGAAACCGAAAATCTGGCCCATATGGTGCAGCGCTTCCGCACCAGCACCGGCCAACACGGTCACTATCACCGCTCTGCGGCTTAAACGTCATGACAATAGAATACCAAAAGGCCGGGATCGCTCCCGGCCTTTTGCATTGAAACAAGAGCAAATTACGCAAGCGTTGCCGACACTTCGGTGGAAGTGCGCATGGCGTGGCTGTAAGGGCAGACGATATGGGCGGCGGCGACCAGCTTTTCGCCGGTTTCGCGGTCAATACCGGGCAGATCAACGCTGATCGACACTTCGATGCCAAAGCCCTTGCCATCATCACGCGGACCAATACCAACCGTTGCGGTCACCTTGGCGTCTTCCGGCACCTTCACCTTCTGCTGACCGGCCGCGAACTTCAATGCGCCAAGGAAGCAGGCCGAATAACCGGCAGCAAACAGCTGCTCAGGGTTGGTGCCGGTGGCACCATTGCCGCCCAGTTCCTTTGGCGTGGTCAAGGTGACGTCCAGAACGCCGTTTTCAGAGATTGCGCGACCTTCGCGGCCACCCGTTGCAGAAGCTTTCGTGGTGTAAAGAATAGACATGGCTTTCTCCTTCTCGGTTGAACTCTTTTAGTTGTGAACCTGTGCGGCAGTGCGGTGCCGTTGGCATTTTTAATATCGCACAATTAAATTGCGCGCAACTGTTTTTTGCACATTGCATTTTTTTATCTTTCCATGACAATAACGATCAAAGATGACAATCGTTCCGCCACAGTGAGACCTGTGGTTGGCAACAAGGCTTGTTTAGGGCCAGGCTTAAGGCGGGGCTTGTTGCAGATAGACCAGCAGGATCAGGCAATGGAAGATCATGACGCGTTGAAGAAAGACCTGATATTGGACAAGCAGCTATGCTTTGCGCTTTACGGCGCATCGCTGGCGCTGACGCGCACCTACAAGCCTCTGCTGGAGCCGCTTGGCCTTACCTATCCGCAATATCTGGTGATGATGGTGTTGTGGGAAGAGGACCATCTGGCCGTCAAGTCGTTGGGGCAAAAGCTGGGGCTGGACAGTGGCACGCTCTCCCCCCTGCTCAAGCGTCTGGAACAGGCGGATTACGTCAAACGGCAGCGCGATGCAAAAGATGAGCGGCAGGTCACCGTGTCGCTGACCCCAAAGGGCCGCGAGCTGCAAGATCAGGCTGTCAATGTCATGGCAGAGGTGGGCCATGCTCTGGGATGCAGCCTTGACGAGGTGGCTGCCCTGCGCGAGCAATTGCAAGCCTTGCGCGGCAGGTTGAATGCCGCCGCGCAAGAGTAGTTTTACTGAAGCACAATGATGCGGGCCTTTTCTGGCACGCGGTCATAAAGATCAATAATATCCTGGTTCATCAGGCGCACACAGCCTGATGACATGGCCTTGCCGATGGAGTTCCATTCTGGTGAGCCATGCAGGCGATAGAGCGTGTCTTTGCCATTTTGGAAAATATACAAGGCGCGCGCACCCAAGGGATTCATCAAACCGGGAGCCATACCGCCATTGGCGGCGGAATATTTGGCCAATTGCGGCTGACGAGCCACCATTTCATCCGGCGGTGTCCATTTTGGCCATTTCTGACGCCATTGAATAACCCCCTCGCCCTGCCATGCAAAGCCTTCGCGGCCAATGCCAACGCCGTAGCGCATGGCCGTGCCGCCGCGCTCAATGAGATAGAGAAAGCGGTTTGGTGTATCGACCACAATGGTACCGACCGGATAACCGGCTGGTGCTGTAACCCGCTGACGATAATAACGCGGCGGAATCCGCTCATAGGGAATGGCGGGAATAACGAAACCGCCATCCACCATCTGCCCATACATGGCATCCAGTTCTGCCTTTGAGGGTGCCATAGGCCCCGCCCCCGCACCCGATTGCGACAACGCACCCCCAAGGGTGGGTTCTGCATAGACCGGTGGGCGATAGGGAGAAACGCAACTGGAGAGGAGAGTAGCGGCCCCAAGGCCACCAAGCGACAACAAGCCGCGGCGGGAAAGTTCAGAACGATTCATAAAGGCAACAATATCCTGCTGATCAGAGACACTTATAACATAGAGCAGGCGATTTAGTTCCGCCAAGTTAATTTTAACCAAAACTGCTTGATAATTGTCAATTTAGGCTCGATATCGATCACGTTTACGCCATCACTGGCGACCCGCGGCATAACGTCACAAAACGACAATTTCAGCCTTTGGCGACACACGCTCATACAAATCAATCACATCCTGATTGAACATGCGCACACAGCCCGACGACACCGCCTTGCCCACCGATTGCCAATCCGGCGTGCCATGCACACGATAGAGCGTATCCTTGCCATTTTGGAAAATATACATGGCGCGCGCACCCAATGGATTGCGCAAGCCCGGCTCCAACCCACCTTCTGCTGCCGAATAGGCGCGCAAATCCGGTGAGCGCGCCACCATATCATCGCTGGGTGTCCAGCGCGGCCAGGCTTTTTTGAACTGAATGACGCCACGGCCTTTCCAGGCAAAGCCTTGCTTGCCAAGCCCCACGCCATAGCGAATTGCCTTGCCGTTGCGCTCCACCAGATAAAGATAATGAGCCTGCGTATCGACCACGATGGTGCCGGGGCGCTCATTGGTGGGATAATCCACTTCCTGACGCAGAAAACGGCGATTGACCCGCTCCAGCGGAATGGCGTTCAACGTATGGCCGTCATCAACCATCTGGCCGTAAATTGCCTTTTGCATCGGCGTGGCAAAGGGCGAAGCATACGAGGTTTCATAAAGCTGATCTGGAGATTGACCCGGATATTGGCCCGAGGATTGCTCCAAAGACTGGCTCCGATCCCGGCCAGCAAACGCCGCCTGCGCCGCAGGCCCCCAGACGGGTGCCGTTTCGGCGGCAAAAACCGCAGGATTGACCGGCCGAACGCCCCGCTCAGACTGACAGCCTCCCAACAAAGCAAGCGCACAGGCTGCCACCATCAAGGAGGATGGGCGCAAACTCGCGCTTTGAGCGACAAAGGACTTCAACGACATCAAGCAACCCGCACGGATGACTGCATAATTCTTTAAATCCGAGTGGATTCAAGGCGAAAATTATGCAGCAGATTTAAAGCACGACAGCGAGTTTTGTGTGCCATATCTGGCAACCAATGCTGTCGTTATGCCGCAAGCATGGCAGCTGCGACTGGTGTCAGACTGGACAAGGCGAGAGCCCTATCGGCTGGCCATGTTGGAAACCGGATTTGCAGGGGCCTGCATGCCATAAGTCTGGTGAAACTGTGTCTGATACAGATTGCCAAGACCACTGGGCCTTTGCGGCAAAGGCCTCTCAACGGCGGGGCGATCCCAGACCGGGGCCGTTTGAGCGGCAAACACATCCGGGTCCGTCAGGGTGGTATCGGTGACAAACAAGCAGCCACCCAAGGCGAAAAGCGCCAGCCCCGTCAAAACCAGCAGAGCCGGACGGGCCAGCGCAGACAGGAAGCGAGAGAAAATTTTCAACGACATTGCCTCAATCCAGTTCGAACAGGCTCCCACCATGCCAAAGCCGACTGGCGCGAAGCTGGAGGATTTTCACAAATGCCTACCGCTTAAAAGTGCTACCGCGTCCTTTGTGCGCCATATTTGGTGAGAGGCTCTGTAAGCCAGTTTATCACAGGGTGATATTTCCTGAACACAGTGTTCATCAGAGCGAATATTTTTATTGTGCGCTGCGATTGCCGATTTCAATGGCGCTCCTTACATGGGGCTCATCGACATTTCCACGAAAGGTATTATTCGTGCTTCTTGAAAAATTGAACTGGCGTTATGCCGCAAAGAAAATGGACCCTTCCAAGGCCGTGCCAGAAGACAAGGTAGAGCGCATCGTTGAAGCTGCTCGCCTTGCGCCCACATCCAGCGGATTGCAGCCCTTCACGCTGTTGGTGGTGACCAACAAGGAAATCCGCGAAAAGATCAAGCCGATTGCGTGGAATCAGGGTCAGATTACCGATTGCTCGCATCTTCTGGTCTTTGCAGCCTGGGACAATTACACCGCAGAGCGCATCAACACCATGTTTGATCTGGTCAATGCTGAGCGTAATTTCACCAGCGAGGGCTGGGAAAACTACCGCAAAATGCTGCTGGATACCTATCCGCCCCGCGATGCGCAGGTGAATTTCGAACACGCCGCCCGTCAGGCCTATATTGCGCTTGGTCTGGCCATCACGGCTGCTGCCTTTGAAGGCGTTGATGCCACCCCGATGGAAGGCTTTGACCCGACAGCACTTGACGAGATTCTCGACCTGCGCGCCAAGGGTCTGCGCTCGGTTGCCATTTTGCCGCTTGGCTATCGTGAGCCGGAAAACGACTGGCTGGTCAACCTGAAAAAGGTGCGCCGCGCCCGCGAAGACTTCGTGATCGAGGTAAAGTAAGACAGAAGAACCGCCCCCTTACGGGGCGGTTTTTTTATGCATTGTTGGCAATTGCACGTTCTGCAACAGGCAAGCCGCGACAAAGCCACAGAAAATCAACATCGACATGCTCAGAAACACCGGGCTAAAGGCGTGAGCGTAAGTTTGCGCCACCAGTGCACGGGTATGCTCATCCAGTTGCGCCATGGCGGCCGGTGTCAGCTTTTCAATATCGGTGACGCCGGGGATGGCAGCGCTTTTCGCAATAAAGGCCGAGAGCACTGCGCCATAAATCGACATGGCCAGCGACGCACCACCCATGCGCGTCAGGGTGACTGTGCCGGTCGCGGCACCAAGATCACGCGGCTGGGCTGCATTTTGCACCCCGATAACCGGCACCTGCTGACCGATTCCCACACTGATGCCCTGCATGAGCATCAACATCGCATAGACAAAAATCGGCATGCCGACCGGCAATTGGCTGAAGATGAAAAAGGCAAGGCAACTGCCGCCCGCGCTGATCATGCCGAAGATCTTGTAGCGGCCTGTGCGCGCGATCAGCCTTCCGCTGTTGAGCGAGCCAATGGCAATGCCGCCGGTGACGGCAATGAACAAAAGCCCCGCCATGCTGGGTGACAGGCCGGTGGTGGATTGCAAAAACAGCGCGACATAATTGACCGAGCCAATGCCAACAGATCCGGAGCAAATAGACAGCACCCACAACAGGCAAACCGTGCGGCTTTTGAACAGGCTGAGCGGCACCACCGGCTCAGGCGCGCGCTTTTCCACCTGCACCCACAAGGTTGCACAGACGATGCCAAAACCCACAACGCCGAGACTGGCGGGCGCAAACATTGAGCCGAAAATCTGGCCGCTATCGGCCCAAAAGACCACGCTTGTGACAGCACCGGCCAGCAGCAAAACGCCAGCATAGTCAATTTTTGGGCGGCGCATTGGTTTGCGATAGGGCAGGAAAAAGGCAAGTCCTGCCAGCACGATAATACCTATGGGCAGATTGACCAGAAAGATCGACCGCCAGCCGATTGTATCACTCAAGAACCCGCCGAGCGTTGGACCAATGGCCCCGGAGGCCACCAGCACCAGGCTGGAATAGCTTTGATAACGCGCCCGCACCCGTGGCTCAAACAAATCGGCATTGATGGAAAAGATCGACACCATGATGCCACCGCCGCCAAGACCTTGCAGCACGCGTGCCGCAATCAGCGTGTTCATCGATACCGCCAGCCCGCAGACCAGCGAACCAATGGTGAAGATGAAAATTGCTGCCATCATCACATATTTTCGGCCAAACAGATCACCCAGCTTGCCATAAAGCGGCATGACGGCGGATGTTGCCAGCAGATAGGCCGATCCCACCCAGCCAAAGCGCTCAAGCTCGCCAAACTCACCGACAATGGTGGGCAAAGCGGTTGAGACAATCTGATTGTCCAGCGTTGCCATAAACAACGCCGTCATCAAAAAGCAATAAAGCACCACGCGCAGGCGCGCATCGGGCACCAGCGACTGAAATTCCGGCGCGGCAGGCGCTTTGGCCGCCGCGTGTGTGTGGCTATTGGTATCCATGGGAAAATCTCTCAAGTTGCAGATGCAAAATGCGCAGAGAAAAAATATTTGTCAATTGCATATATATGCTAAAAGCACATATTTTCTTGAACAGATCTTTGTGCTAGGCAGACAGAATGAACGCTGATGATTTGAACACCGAAACCTCACCTGCGCTGGATGCCTCGATTGATGGCATTGCCAACACCATGGGCCATCTGCGCATGATGATGGGCCGCAGGTTTATGTCGCGCATTGCGCTCAGCCAGTTGGCTGAGGGCCACGGTATGGAGTTGTCGCATTTTGATATCGTCAAAATCGTGGCCCACACCGGGCTATATCAGGAGGTCACGGTTGGCTCTGTGGCCGAGCAGATGCGGATTGACCCATCGCGCGCCAGCCGCATTGTGGCTGATCTGGTGCGACAGGGCATGTTGCAACGCGGTGTTTCCCAACAGGATGCCAGACGCGCTATTGTTACGCTGACCAAGCGCGGCCAGGAGTTGAACGCGCACTTTGAGCGGGTTCGCCGAGAGGTTTTGGGCCATACGCTGCAAGACTGGAGCGTAGAAGACATCCATCAGTTTGAGCAACTCTTCAGCCGCTTCATACGCGATCTTGATTGCCGCACCCCAAAGCTGTTCAAGGATATGGGATCAAAAGAACTGCAGAGCGACGAATAGAGCAGACCAGCCATTCTGCCTGAGGCAGCGTGGCCAAAACCTGTCAAACTTGAAATTGATTCCGATTTCCAGAATTATGCCGTAGGAATGACATCGTGGGACCGCGAAGAGATTGGCGCATCCCTCATCATAAAAATACTCGGGGTTCAAAATATAGTCTGGAGACCTTTCGATATGGCTTTTTCCACTGCCAGAACTGCATTTCGCTTCACCTGTTTCAGCCTGACCCTCCTTCCCCTCTCGCCGCTTTATGCCGCCTCCCCTGCCCCGGTGCAGGGCGACAATGGCATGGTGGTCACGGCCCAGCATCTGGCAACCGATGTGGGTGTGGATGTGTTGAAACATGGTGGCAATGCCGTGGATGCGGCTGTGGCCGTGGGTTATGCGCTGGCGGTGGTTTACCCAACAGCGGGCAATATCGGCGGTGGCGGCTTTATGACGCTGCGCCTCAAGGATGGCACAACGGATTTCATTGATTTTCGCGAAAAAGCCCCGCTGGCCGCCACCAAAAACATGTATCTCGATGACAAAGGCAATGTTGTGCCGCGTGCGAGCCTGGATGGTTATCTGGCCGTCGGTGTGCCCGGCACCGTCAAAGGGCTGGAGCTGGCGCGCGAAAAATACGGCACCAAAGACCGTGAGGACTTGTTGGCACCAGCCATTCAACTGGCCAAGGACGGATTTACTCTCAATCAGGGTGATGCCAGCATTTTGGCAGGCGGTGCCGCCCGCTTAGTGAAAGATCCAGAGGCAAAGAAAATATTCCTAAAGGCCGACGGCGCTCCTTATGGTGCTGGCGAAGTGCTGAAACAGCCCGATCTGGCCAAGGTGCTGGAAAGCATTTCCGCCAAAGGGCCGGATGCGTTTTATAAAGGCATGCCAGCCGAGGCCATTGCCAAGGCAAGCGAGGCTGGCAAGGGCATTTTGAGCGTTGAGGATTTTCACACCTATGCAGCGCGTGAATTAAAGCCGGTTGAGTGCGATTATCATGGCTATCACATTATTTCCTCGCCACCGCCCTCGTCTGGCGGGGTGATCATTTGCGAAATCCTCAATATTCTCGAGGCCTATCCGCTGCGTGAACAGGGTTATGGCGCGGCCAGCACGGTCAGCGAGATGGTTGAGGCCATGCGCTATGCCTATGTGGACCGCAATTCGGCCTTGGGCGATCCGGATTTCATCCAAAATCCGCTGTCAAAAATGCTCTCTAAAGATTACGCCGACGAAATCCGCGCCAAGATCACCCCCGGCGAGGCTGGAAAGTCGGCCGACCTCAAACCCTTTGGCGGCAAAGAGAGCACGGAAACCACCCATTATTCGATCATTGATAAGGATGGCAACGCCGTATCGGTGACCTATACGCTCAACGGCTCGTTTGGCGCGGGCGTTGTTGCCCCCGGCACCGGCATTTTGCTCAACAATGAGATGGATGATTTTACCTCCAAGCCGGGTGTGGCAAATCTCTATGGTCTTGTGCAGGGCGAGGCCAATGCGATTGCGCCAAAGAAGGCTCCGCTTTCCTCCATGAGCCCCACCATTGTCACCAAGGATGGCAAGCCCTTTATGGTGATTGGCAGCCCCGGCGGCTCACGCATCATCACCATCACGCTGGAAGCGATTTTGAACGTGGTGGATTTTGGCATGAACATTTCAGAAGCCGTCAATGCGCCGCGCATTCACCATCAATGGCAGCCAGACAAAGTGTATTACGAGCCCTGTGCCCTCTCGCCCGACACAATCGCCAAGCTGAAAGACATGGGCTATACGCTTGATGGCGGTGTTGGCGGCCCGGTTTGGGGTCAGGCCGCCGGTATTCTGGTGGGTGGCAAGAGCCTTGCTGACATTGTCGATGGCAAAGGCCATGGCTATTATGGAGCCATTGACAGCCGTGCGGTTGCTGGTTCTGCCAAGGGCTATTAAGCGTGAAGAACCCCTCCCCAACCCTCCCCACAAGGGGGAGGTAGCACCTCGAATACGTCGTTCAGTTCGTGCTTCTGAATGATTTGTGGTGAGAACTCATGCGCTGGCGCGGGATGCGACAGACTCCCTCCCCCTTGTGGGGAGGGTGGGGAGGGGCCATTCTTTTTGCCCGTGCACGGTTGAGCGCAACCGAACGCCGCGGCAGGCTGAGCGGTGTCATGCCGCGGCCTGCCCGGCTCTGCCCGTTACCGCGGTGCCTTTACTCGTGCCAACAGCGCCAGCGCCTCTGGCGGCGGGCGTTGCTCAACGCGGCGATAAAGACGGCAATCGGTTGAGCGCGACAGCAGCCTGTTGTTGACCATTTCGCGACGCAAAAGCACATGATCACCAAAGCCATTCAGGGCTTTCAATTGCGCATTGACCGCGCTTTCCAAAAGGTCACACTCGGCCGGAAAACCCGCCCACAGCCGCCACAGGCTTAAACGCTGGTGCGAGGTTTTTGACGGCCAGCGCAACAGCACACCGGCATCATCAAAGCAGCGCAACACCGCTTCAACCAGCCGGAAATCGACATTTTGCACCTGGGGTGCAAGCGTCAGCAACCGGCTCTGGGCCGTGCTGGAAGCGCGAAAATGCTGAAAATTGCGATAACCGACCGAGCGGGACAGAATATTCAACATCTGCACATGGCCCGGCTTTTCCGGAGCTTTTTCCAGCTCCCGCGTGATCAGCTTGGCCAGAGCCGAAATATCGGCGGCATGAAAGGGATGGATGGTGCGCGACATAGCTTTCCTCCGTAAGGGACTTGCCCTTCGATAAGCGTCCAATGCCATGCTGGAGGTTACCGGCTTTCCAAGCGGACGCCAAAGCTAGCCGTTGAAAATCATCTATGCAGGTTTAGCTCTCAAAGCCGAGCGGTAACGCCTGGGTGAACTGCTGACCCTTTCAAGATTGATAGTGGCAAATGCATTTTGATGTCAATCCCGTGCTTCCAAAGGCCCCGCGATAGCGCTAACCTGCCCGAACAGGATCACTCTTGGGAGAGCACCATGTTGAAAATTTACGGCTGCTATAAGTCGCGCGCCACTCGGGTTTTGTGGCTAACGGAGGAGCTGGAGCTGGCCTATGAGCATGTGCCGGTCATTCAGGCGGGCAAGCTGGACAATCCGCTGGCGGCAGATGCGCCGATCAACACCCAATCGCCCGCCTTTTTGGCCGTAAACCCGTTTGGGGCCATTCCCGCTCTTGAAGATGACGGCTTGGTGCTGTTTGAATCGCTGGCCATCACCCTTTATCTCGCCAAGCAATATGGCGGCGAAATGGGGCCGAAGGATTTGGAAGAAGATGCGTTGATGATGCAATGGGCGCTGTTTGCCGCAACCGAAATCGAGAGCAACGCGCTGAAAATCTCACGCATTGCTGCCGATGGCCGTCTGGACAGTGAAGCAGGCAAGAGCGAAGCCGCTGCCGCTGCCCGGCTTTTGAAACGCCCGATTGCTGTGCTTGAAAATCATTTTGCCAAAAACGAATTTACGGTGTCGGATCGCTTCACCGTTGCCGATATCAATCTGGCCGAGATTGTGCGTTATGCCCAACCCTATGCGCCGCTTCTGGACGCCAACCCCAATCTCAAGGCATGGCTGGAGCGCTGCCAGAGCCGCCCCGCGTTCAAGACCATGTGGGCGACACGGGCTGCCGAAAAGTGATGACCTATGCCAGCGAACACATCTTCAGACCTTCAGCTCTCGCCCCTTTCAAAGGGCGAGACCATGCCCGTGTTACATCTGGCCCTGCTGCCGGAACAGAGCCAGTTTGTTGCCCCGATTGACCAGATGATCGGTGAGACGGACCCAACCGTGGATTTTCACGTCGGTACCGTGGCGGGCGAAGCTGTCGCCTTTTTCAAGATTGATCGGGATTATAAAAGCAAAATCAGCACGGCACCTCTCGACGCCTGCGGCTTTGAGCCCAATGATCTGGGCCTGCGGGGCATGCTCGTTGGCGCTCAATTTCAAGGGCGGGGTTATGGCAAGGCCGTGATGGCAAAGCTCAAATCCTATTTGTGCAGCCGTTATCAGGCCCGGCATGTGTTCTTGACGGTCAATTGCCGCAACCTCGCAGCCATTCACCTCTACAGAGCCGGTGGATGGGAAGATACCGGCCAGCTCTATCTGGGCGGCAAATCCGGGCCGCAGCATATTTTCAGGCTAACACTCAGATAATGATCCGCCGCTCACCATTGCGTGTTCGGCCTTGAAATTTTGGTGGCGATTTCGATGTTTCTCCATAACTGGTGCTGTCATGATGGTGGTGCCAAAACAGGAAACATTGTCATGACCTCACGTTTGAAACGGACCTCCTCTCTTCTCGTCACCGGCTTCCTGGCTTTAAGCACCGGCATCGCCGCCCATGCGGCAGATAATGTGCGCGTGCGCGGCAAGATCGAGAGTTTTAAAGGCTCGACCCTTGTGGTCAAAACCCGCGAGGGCGACACCGCGACAATCAAGCTGAAACAAGGCTGGAAACCGTCCAGCCTTGCCAAATCATCGGTGGATGCCATCAAGCCCGGCGATTTTGTTGGCGTCACCTCCATTCCCACCGCGGACGGCAAAAACGGAGCGGTGGAAGTGCTGATTTTCCCGGCCGCCATGAAGGGCACCGGCGAAGGCAGCTACGCCTGGGATTTGCAGCCCAACAGCACCATGACCAATGCAACCGTTGCCAAAGCCGTAAAATCGGTCAATGGCCACAGCCTCACCCTCACCTATAAAGGCGGCGAAAAGGTCATTTCCATTGCCGATAGTACGCCGATTGTGACCACAGCCCCGGCAACGGAAGCAGACCTCAAGCCCGGTGCCACCGTGTTTGTGCCCTCCCAAAAAGCGGCTGATGGCAGCCTGACCAGCGGGCGCGTGGTGGTGGGCAAAAACGGCGTTGAGCCGCCGATGTAACAGGGGCGTTATGCCACGCCCGGCACATCACTGAGCGCGTACCACACCGGAATGCCGCGCTCAGTGGCGATTTTCACATCATTGTCGGCACCCTTGGAAGCGCCGGGCAAGCGCAGAACCCCTTCGCATAATTGCAACAGGCGATGGGCAACCGGATGGAAAATTTCCTCGTAAAGGTCATCACCAATGGTCTGCCCGCCGGCTGCATTCCACACCGGCAGTGCCACCCATTCGCCAATCATCGGTACATGCCCCGCCTTGAACAAGGCATAGGATGGCGCTTCCAGCGCCTTCAGGTTGGCCGCCATTTTCACCGGGTCATCACCCGTGCCAGAACGATAAGGCCCCGCAATCAAAATCAGCATTTCTCTCTCCTCAGATATGCATGCCCCCTTTGGCCATGCACGGACATGCGTGAATCTGCACGAAATCACTTGAGAGTCGAGTCATTTTCTTTTACTCATGCATTATCGTAAATTTTCATGCGGTTTCGTGCAATGCTCACCAGCCAACGCAAATCCCTCATCCTCTCCCGCTTGCAGCGAGATGGCCGCGTGCTGGCCAAGGATATCGCCCTTGAACTTGAGGTGTCTGAGGACACAATCCGGCGCGACATGCGCGATATGGCAGCCGCCGGACTTTTAAGTCGTGTGCATGGCGGTGCGCTGCCGATCGCGCCGGATTTGCCAGATTTTTCGACCCGCAAAAGCTTTGCCACCGCCGAAAAGCGCGCTCTCGCAGCAGCGGCCGTGACGCTCATTCAGCCCCAGCAGATGATTTTTCTGGATGGTGGCACCACAAATGCGGAAATAGCCCGGCTGCTGCCGCAAAACGTCGGCCTGACCATTGTGACCCACAGCCCAACCATTGCCATGGAGCTGGAAAATCGCAGCGACATTGAGGTCATTCTGATTGGCGGGCGGCTCTATCGTCACTCCATGGTGGCGGTGGGCGCACTCGCTTCTGAAGCTATTGCAAGGCTGCGACCAGACTTGTTTTTTCTCGGTGCCACCGCCCTGCACCCCCAGCATGGTGCCACCACCGGCGACGCCGAAGAAGCCGCCATCAAACGGCTGATCACATCCATCAGCGCCGAAACCTGGCTTTGCCTGACCACCGATAAACTGGACATGCTCTCGCCGTGTCAGATCGTGCCGCTGAGCGGGCTGTCTGGGGTGATGGTGAAAGACGTGGGCGAAGAACGGCTGATCTCTTATCGGCAGACGGGCCTCGAGATCATGCTGATTTAACCAAACAGCACATCCGTGACCCGAACATCGCCCACATGGCGGCCGTTCCAGTTGTGCATGGGTTTGTTGGTCATGGCCATCAGGGCGGCATGTTCAGTGCTGTCCTTTTCGAAATAGCGGGAAAGCAATGCTGTGACCATGGCTTCAGCGGCGCGGGTGGCTCCGTCTTCGGCTTTCACGGCAATGGACAGGCCTTGTTCGGGAAGGACTGCGCAGAACACGCCTTCGGCTCCGGTTTTGGCAAAGATTTTGCCGGGTGCGGCCTGCATGATCGCTGTGCAGGCGCGTTTGGTGCCAGCCACATAGAAGGGCTCTGCCATGCAGGCATCCATCAGGCGTTTGGAGGCTTTGGCGCGCAAGGGCGCAAGCCCCTGCCCCGTGCCCATTTTGGCAAAGCCATGCGCCAAAGCCTTCAGCGGCACGGCATAGGTGGGAATGGAGCAGCCATCGGTGCCGCAAGTGTCATGATCCAGCACGGCACCTGTCAGGCTCTGCATGGTGTCGCGAATGTCTTGCTGCAAAGGGTGGTCGTATTCCACATAGCCTTTGGGGTCATACCCCATATGGACACACGTGCAGATAAAGCCGCAATGCTTGCCGGAGCAATTGTTATGCAGGGCATTTGGCTTTTCCAGTGTTCTGGCCTGATGAATCAATGTTTGCTGGTGGGACGACCAATGCGCGCCGCATTCCAGCACGGTTTCATCGCGCCCCGCTTTGGCCAGCATGGCCGCCGCTGTTGCCACATGCTCATCCTCGCCGGAATGTGACGAGCAGGCCAGCGCCAGCTGTTGATCACTCAAGCCAAAAGCATCCGCCGCACCGCTCTCAATCAGCGGCAGCGCCTGCATGGCCTTGCAGGCCGAGCGCGGAAAGGTAAGCGCATCGATGTCGCCTGCGGAAAACACAATCTTGCCATCGCCATCAACCACCACGACTGTGCCGCGATGACGGCTTTCCACACGATTGCCACGGGTGACTTCAACGGTGACGGGATTGTTCATGGCTGGCCTCGGCAAAAGGAAGGATGATGCGGGTGTGATAAACGCCTCAACGCCGTTTGCCAATCATCTTCACATAAATGGAGTCTGTCTTGGCGGCAAAGCCGGAACATCCATATGATCAGGCGTAAGCTCTGCCCGCGCCCGCTCCGCCATCATCTCATAGGCCGTTTCCAGATGGCGCGTGAAGCGATCGGTGTCAAACAGCGGCGCTTTGAAACGATGCTCCTCCAACCGCTGCTTTACTGCTTGCAACTGTGCAGGATTGGTTGCCAAGTGTGCCGCCAGCGCCACAAACGCATCGTCATCCTCCGCCACCAGATCACCAAGGTCGATAGCGCGCAGCAGGCTTTCAGATACTCTTGCTGCAAAGCAATTGCCCTTTTTGGTCACCACCGGCAGGCCAGTCCACAGCATATCGGAGGTTGTGGTGTGGCCGTTGTAAGGAAAACTGTCGAGTGCAAGATCGGCCAGCGGCAGGCGGTTGACGTGCAAAGCGTAATCCTGCTTGTCAGCAAAATGCAGCCGCTTGGGATCAACACCATGGGCTTGAAACGCGGCGCGCAAACTCTTTCTGGCAAAGGCATCCCAGCACATGATCCACAACAGGCTTTCTGGCACGGCCAGCAAAATGCGCGCCCATAAGTCCAGAGTCTGAGGGCTTATTTTTTGCACGCCATTAAAGGATGCAAACACAAATGCATCCTGTGGCAGGCCATATTGCTTGCGGCTTAAAGGCCGCGCTTTGGGTCGGCTTGAGGTGCTGTTGGGCTGATAGGTTTCTGGCAGGCGGCAGAATTTTTCACCAAAGAAAGCAGAGGAACTGGCTGGCGTGACAACGGGATCGGAGATCACATAATCCAGATCAACACCGGCAACCGTGCCCGGAAAGCCAAGCCATGTGGCTTTTATCGGCGCGCTGGACAGGTTGACAATGCCCAACCGCGCACCGGGGGTGTGGCCTTTCAGATCGACCAGAATATCAACGCCTCGCCGGTCAATTTCTGCCGCAGCATCGGCATCGGAGAGGTCGCGCACAGAGACAATCTCGCTTTGCAACAGCGCTGGCATCTGGGCTTGGGCGGCTGCGGCCTTGGCATCGGTGTGGCAAAACAGGGTGATATCAAAGCGCGTCCGGTCATGGGCCACAAGGCCATCCAGCATCAGCATCATGGTAGCATGGGCTGAAAAATCACTGGAAAGATAGCCAATATGCAGTCTTTCACCTTTTGGTCGGCAGCGTCGCCGCGTGTTGGGGCGTTGCGCATAGCTTGCCGCCAAAAAACGGCTTTGCAGGTTTGGAGAGGCCAAAAGCGCCTCATTCTCGCACCACAACAGGCGATTCAGGGCATCTTCGCGCTCCAGCACGTCGCGGTTGAAGGGTGAATCGAGATTTTGCATCATCTGCTGATGGCGCGAAATCGTGGCAAAATCGGCCCGCACATGGGCCGAGGCAAGGCGCACACCTTCAATCACCACGTCATCTGCCAACGTCTGCTCAATCTCGCGCAGCAAGCCATCCAACGCCTCCAGCTCGCCATGGAGTTGCAAAAGATTGGCGGCAAAAAACATCGCCGGACCACTTTTGCGATCCATAAACGGCACCAGACTGCACGCCGCCTTTCGCGCGGCCGCATCCCATGGCTCCACCACCACCTGCGCCATGCTCAACACAAATTCGGCATCATCGCGATTGGCAAGCGCTGCTTTCAGGCCAATGCGGCGCAAAGGCTCAATCGCGCTGGCCTGCTGGCACAGGGTTGCCGCCAGTTTGAGAAAGACAGAAGCCTGTGCGGGATTGCCTGCTGCCGCCTGTTCAAAAGCCAATGCAGCCCCCAAGGCATCGCCGCGTTTGGCATATATATTGCCAATCAAAGCCTGGGCCATGGCGTGTTCCGCACGATTTTTGCTGGGCACAGCCTGCGCCGTTTTGAGGGCTTCATCGAGATGGCCCGCCTGATAGGCCTGCACTGCCGCCTGCACTTTGCTCACACCTGTTCCGCCCTTTTCCCTGATCACATTTGCTCAACCGCGTGTAAACCAGAGACTTTGCTTGAAACTGGCGTTGCCAGACCATGCGGGACTTTCGCATGGACGATCCGCTTTGCCGCGTAAATTCGTGCCCGCGTAAATTCGTGATTGTTTAACAACATCTTAAACAGCTCTTCGGCACCGCAGCAGCGAATTGCGGTTGACATTTTTGCGCAATAAGTGAGTATTTGCCCACTGACGAGGCGATTGCTCATTTCAGGCAAGGCGAACGCTCAGGAAAAGCGCGATGAGGATCGTGCGGTATCGGTTGATTGAATTGCCTTTTTTCTTCTGGGAGGAAGATATGACATTGAAAGCTATTCTGCTGGGCGCGTGCTCGGTTTTGGCCATCGCGGGCGTGGCGAGAGCCGAAACGCTCACCATCGCCACAGTGAACAACGGCGACATGATCCGTATGCAAAAGCTGACGGATGATTTCACCAAGAAGAACCCGGGCATTGACGTGAAATGGGTGACACTGGAAGAAAATGTTCTGCGCCAGAAAGTGACCACTGATGTCGCCACCAAGGGCGGCCAATATGACGTGATGACCATCGGCATCTATGAAGCCCCCATCTGGGGCAAGCAGGGCTGGCTGGCCCCGCTGGACAAATTGAGTGCCGACAAAGCTTATGATGTGGACGATCTTCTGCCGCCAATCCGCTCTGGCCTCACGGTCAATGGCAAGCTTTATGCAGCACCTTTCTATGGCGAAAGCTCGATGGTGATGTATCGCAAGGATCTGTTTGAAAAAGCAGGCCTGAAAATGCCGGACGCCCCAACGTGGGATTTCATCAAGCAGGCCGCCGACAAGATCACCGATAAATCCAAGGAAGTCTATGGCATCTGCTTGCGCGGCAAGGCTGGCTGGGGCGAGAACATGGCGTTCCTGACCGCCATGTCCAATTCCTTTGGCGCACGCTGGTTTGATGAAAACTGGAAACCGCAGTTCGATACGCCCGAGTGGAAAAAGACCCTTCAGTTCTACGTCGATCTGATGAAGAAAGACGGCCCTCCCGGCGCATCCTCCAACGGCTTTAACGAAAACCTCGCCCTGTTCCAGACCGGCAAATGCGGCATGTGGATTGATGCCACCGTGGCAGCATCCTTCGTGACCAACCCGAAGGAATCCAAGGTTGCTGATCAGGTCGGCTTTGCTTTGGCTCCTGATAACGGTCTTGGCAAGCGCGGCAACTGGCTGTGGTCGTGGAACCTCGCCATCCCCGCTGGCTCCAAAAAGGTCGAAGCCGCTGAAAAGTTCATCGCCTGGGCAACCAGCAAGGATTATTTGAAGCTGGTGGCTGAGAAAGACGGCTGGGCCAACGTTCCTCCGGGCACGCGCACTTCGCTCTATGCCAATGCTGATTATCAAAAGGCTGCCCCTTTTGCCAAAATGACGCTGGACAGCATCAACTCGGCAGACCCCAAGCATCCGACCGTCAAGCCCGTGCCTTACGAGGGCGTGCAATATGTGGCGATCCCGGAATTTCAGGGCATCGGCACCGCCGTTGGCCAGCAATTCTCGGCAGCTCTTGCTGGCCAGAGCACGGTGGATCAGGCTTTGAAAAATGCCCAGAGCCTGACCGAACGTGAGATGAAGAAGGCGGGTTATCCGAAGAAGTAAGGGAAAAAGACCCTCTCTTCCCTCGCAATACCCCCTCTGGCTGCCGCCATCTCCCCCACAAGGGGGGAGAAACCGATCCGTTAGCCTACAATTCCAGACACGCCGTTTCGCTGTGTCTCATCAGAGCTTGGATAGGGAGCGGGGGATTTCATCCCGGTCTCTCCCCCCTTGTGGGGGAGATGCCCGGCAGGGCAGAGGGGGTATCCCCCCACCACAACATTTCAATTTCCAACACCCCAAGAGGCGCGGCAGACATGGCGACGACCCATACCCATTCCTCGGCGAGACTGATGATGGCCCCTTCCGTTATCCTGCTGTTTGCATGGATGATTGTGCCGCTGGCAATGACCATCTACTTTTCCGTGCTGAACTATAATCTGCTGATGCCGGGCAGTCATGATTTCATCGGCCTGCTGAATTATCAATATTTCCTCACCGATCCGGCCTTCTTTGCGGCGTTGACCAACACACTCTTGCTGGTGGGCGGCGTGCTGGCCATTTCCATCATTGGCGGTATTGCGCTGGCGCTGCTGCTGGATCAGCCGATGTTTGGTCAGGGCATTGTCCGCATTCTGGTGATTTCGCCGTTTTTCATCATGCCAACCGTGGCGGCACTGGTGTGGAAAAACATGCTGATGAACCCGGTGAACGGCTTGTTTGCTTTCGCCTTCCGCGCCGTCGGGTTGCAGCCGCTGGACTGGCTTTCCACCATTCCGCTGCTGTCCATCATCATCATTGTCGCATGGCAATGGCTGCCGTTTGCAACGCTGATCCTGCTCACCGCCCTGCAATCACTGGACGAAGAGCAAAAGGAAGCCGCCGAGATGGATGGCGCAGGGCCGATCTCGAAATTCATCTATATCACTCTGCCCCATATGTCGCGGGCGATTACTGTGGTGGTGCTGATCGAGACCATCTTCCTTCTGTCCGTCTTTGCCGAAATTCTCGTGACCACCAATGGCGGCCCCGGCACCGACAGCACCAACCTGACCTATCTGATTTACAATCAGGCCCTGCTGCAATTTGACATTGGTGGCGCATCCGCAGGCGGCATTGTCGCCGTGGTGCTGGCCAATATCGTTGCCCTTTTCCTGATCCGCCTCATCGGCAAGAACCTGGAGAGCTGATCAATGGCCCGCGCAATTTCAACCAAACGCAAACTGACATTCACGGCCATCGCCTGGATCATCGGTCTTTTGATGTTCTTCCCGATCCTGTGGACCTTTCTCACCAGTTTCAAAAGCGAGGGTGATGCCATCGCCTCGCCGCCGGTGTTTTTGTTCTTCCATTGGACCACGGAAAACTATGTCGAGGTTCAGGGGCGCTCGGATTATTTCGCCCATTTCATGAACTCGGTGGTGATCTCGTTTGGCTCCACGCTTCTGGGGCTGGCCATTGCCATTCCCTCCGCCTGGGCCATGGCGTTTTCACCCACCAAGCGCACCAAGGATGTGCTGATGTGGATGCTGTCCACCAAGATGATGCCACCAGTGGGCGCGCTGATTCCGATCTATCTGCTGTTTCGCGATGGTGGCTTGCTCGATAGCCGCATTGGTCTGGTGGGCGTGCTGACCATGATCAATCTGCCGATCATCATCTGGATGCTCTACACCTATTTCAAGGAAATCCCCGGCGAAATTCTCGAAGCCGCCCGCATGGATGGCGCATCCCTGATCAAGGAAATCATCTATGTGCTGACGCCCATGGCGGTGCCGGGCATTGCCTCGACCATGCTGCTTAACATCATTCTGTCATGGAACGAGGCTTTCTGGACCCTCAACCTCACCACGTCCGTTGCGGCACCGCTGACCACCTTCATCGCCTCCTATTCCAGCCCCGAAGGCCTGTTTTACGCCAAGCTCTCGGCTGCCTCCACCATGGCGATTGCCCCGATCGTCGTGCTCGGATGGTTCAGCCAGAAACAGCTGGTGCGCGGTCTCACCTTCGGCGCTGTGAAATAATAAGGATCAAATATCATGGGCAGTATTCAGCTTAAAAACGTCTCGAAATCCTTTGCCGAGCACAAGGTTATTCCCGGCATTGATCTGGAGATCAACAATGGCGAATTCGTTGTCTTCGTCGGTCCCTCCGGCTGCGGCAAATCCACCCTGCTACGGCTGATTGCCGGGCTGGAAGATACATCCGGTGGCAAGATCTTCATTGATGGAGCTGACGCCACAGATCGCAAACCGTCTGAACGCGGCCTTGCCATGGTGTTTCAGTCCTATGCGCTGTATCCGCATATGAGCGTGCGCTCCAACATTGGCTTTCCGCTAAAAATGGCGGGCGTGGACAAGGGCGAGATTGACAAGAAGGTCACGGATGCGGCCCGCATCCTCAACCTCACAGATTATCTTGACCGTAAACCGCGCCAGCTTTCTGGCGGTCAGCGCCAGCGCGTGGCGATTGGCCGGGCGATTGTGCGCTCGCCCTCGTGCTTTTTGTTTGATGAGCCACTGTCCAATCTTGATGCCGCGCTGCGCGTCAACATGCGCCTCGAAATTACCGAGTTGCACCAGAAGCTGGGTGCCACATCGATCTACGTCACCCACGATCAGGTGGAAGCCATGACCATGGCCGACAAGATTGTGGTTTTGAACAAGGGCAATATCGAGCAGGTTGGCTCGCCGATGGAGCTATATCACAAACCGGCCAATCTGTTTGTCGCGGGTTTTATCGGTTCGCCGAAGATGAACCTGATTTCCGGTGCGACAGCGCAAAAATATGGGGCCGCCACCATTGGTATTCGCCCCGAGCATGTGGCGCTTTCCACCAGTGACGGCGCATGGAAAGGCAAGGTGACAATTGCCGAGCACCTTGGCTCCGACACCCATTTGCATGTTGAGGTCGATGGTGTTGGCACCCTGACCGCCCGCGCTGACGGTGACTTCATGGCCCGCCATGGGGCGACCGTGTTTCTCACCCCCGACGAGAGCCGCATGCATCGCTTTAACGAGCAAGGATTGACACAATGACGTCAGACCGATTGAGCGGAAAATCCGCGCTGATCACCGGCTCTGCCCGCGGCATTGGCCGGGCCTTTGCGGAAGCTTACGTGCGCGAAGGCGCAACCGTTGCCATTGCCGACATCAACATGGAGCGGGCGACCGACACCGCAAATGCCATTGGTGAGCGCGCCTATGCCCTGCATCTGGATGTGACCCACCAAGCCTCCATCGATGCTGCCATCAAGACGGTGGAAGAGCGCACTGGCGGCTTGGACATTCTCATCAACAATGCCGCGCTGTTTGATCTCGCGCCGATCGTCGAGATCACCCGCGAGAGCTATGACCGGCTGTTTTCCATCAATGTCGCAGGCTCGCTCTTCATGCTGCAAGCAGCGGCAAAATCGATGATTGCCCGTGGCAAGGGCGGCAAGATTATCAATATGGCCAGCCAGGCCGGACGGCGCGGCGAAGCGCTGGTTGCGGTCTATTGCGCCACCAAGGCAGCCATCATCTCACTCACCCAATCGGCCGGGCTGGACCTGATCAAGCATGGCATCAATGTCAATGCCATTGCCCCCGGCGTGGTCGATGGTGAGCATTGGGATGGCGTCGATGCGCTGTTTGCCAAACATGAAAACCGCGCGCCCGGCGAGAAGAAAAAGCTGGTGGGTGAGGCTGTTCCGTTTGGCCGCATGGGCACAGCACAGGATCTCACCGGCATGGCGATTTTTCTGGCTTCAAACGAGGCCGATTATGTGGTGGCCCAGACGTACAATGTCGATGGCGGCAATTGGATGAGCTGAGATGGGTGGGGAGTTGTGGAGTGTGGACCCAAAAGAAGCGCTTCGCTTACCCCCTCTGGCTGCCGCCATCTCCCCCACAAGGGGGGAGAAAGCAGGTGGCAATCCTCTCGCTCCTCCTCAACCATTCGCAATATGCGGGGTGGCGGTTGCTGGTAGAGCCGCACGTCAGCCGCACGGCCTCTCCCCCCCTGTGGGGGAGATGGCGGCAGCCAGAGGGGGTATCCCCACGGCCCATTTCCCAAAATTCATTCAGGACAGAACCCAATGACCGTAAAACTTTCTCTTTCAACCCTTCCCGAGGCAGCCGCAAAAGCCGCGGTCCCCACTTATGCCCGCGAAAGCCTCACCCCCGGCATCGTGCATTTTGGCGTTGGCAATTTCCACCGCGCCCATCAGGCCATCTATCTGCATGAGCTGTTCAACCTCGGCAAAGACCTCGATTTTGCCATTGTCGGCGCAGGCGTCTTGCCTTCTGACGCCACCATGAAAGAAAAGCTCGCCGCTCAGGATTATCTGACCACCGTAGTGGAGCAGGATGTGGCCAAAAGTGCAGCCACCGTCACCGGCCCGATGGTGGATATGATCGCGGCACCAGATTTTGACGGCATGATTGCCAAGCTGGCAGACCCCGCCATTCGCATCGTCTCCATGACCATCACCGAAGGCGGCTATTTCATCGATCCCGCCACCGGCCATTTTGACCCCAAGCACCCGGCCATCGTGGCGGATGCGCAAAACCCAACCCAGCCCAAAACCGTCTTCGGCCTGATCATCGCAGGCCTCAAGGCCCGCCGTGCCGCCAATATTCCGCCGTTTACGGTGATGTGCTGCGACAACATTCCCGGCAATGGCGAGGTGACAGAAGCGACCGTGATTGGCCTTGCCAAACTGTCTGATCCCGAATTTGCCGATTGGATTCACCACCACGTCGCCTTCCCCAATTCCATGGTGGATCGCATCACCCCAGCCACCGGCCCGCGCGAGATTGACATTACCCACGACACTTACGGCATTGATGATGCATGGCCGGTGTTTTGCGAGGAGTTCAAGCAATGGGTGTTGGAGGATAAATTCCCGCTGGGTCGCCCTGCCTTTGAAGAGGTTGGCGTCACCTTTGTGGAGGATGTCGCCCCCTATGAGCTGATGAAGCTGCGGATTCTCAACGGCGGTCATGCGGCCATTGCCTATCCGGCAGCACTGATGGACATTCACTTTGTCCATGAAGCCATGGAAAATCCGCTGATCCGCGCTTTCCTTGCCAAGCTGACCCATGATGAAATCATTCCCGTGGTGCCACCCGTGCCCAACACCAGCTTGCAGGATTACGCGACACTGATCGAGAACCGCTTCTCCAACCCCAAAATCGGCGACACCATTCCGCGCCTCGCTCAGGATGGCTCCAACCGTCAGCCAAAATTCATTCTGCCATCGACTGCGGATCGGCTCGCCAAGGGGCTGGATGTTGTCGGGCTTTCGTTGGTGTCTGCTCTGTGGTGCCATTATTTTGAAGGCACAACGGATAGCGGCAAGCCGATTGTGTTTAACGACGCCAGCGCCGAGCGTTTGCAAAAAACCGCCATTGCCTCGCGCCAAGATCCGCTGCTATTCCTGACATTGGATGATATTTTTGGCAGTGTTGGCAAAAACGAGGTTTTCAAAAAGCGCTTTAGCCAAGCGCTCTCCTCGCTTCTCGCTCACGGCACAGCCCAGACACTGCAACGCTATCTGGATGGACAGCTCGCGGCAGGATAAAGGATGACACCATGCAGGATGCGGCCACCAAGCTGGTGATTTTCGATTGCGACGGCGTGCTGGTGGACAGCGAGCCGATTTCGGTTGAGGTCATGGTGGCCGAGTTTGAAAAAGCGGGCGTGGCGATTGATGCCGATTATGTCTATCGCCATTTCCTCGGTCGCAGCATGGCAACCGTGGTGGAAACGGCCCACAAGGAGTTTTCCTTCGCGATTGGCGAGGCCTTTCTGACCGGCCTGCGCACCCATCTCTATGAGCGCTTTCGGAAGGATTTAAAGCCGATTTCCGGCCTGCATGCGGCCTTGGATGATCTGGAAAAAGCAGGCATCCGCTGGTGTGTCGCCTCCTCCAGCCAGCCGGAGCGCATTGCTTTATCACTCAGTGTCACCGGGCTGATCGAGCGTTTTCAGCCGCATATTTTCAGCGCCACCATGGTTCAAAATGGCAAGCCCGCCCCCGATCTGTTTCTCTATGCCGCTGAAAAAATGGCAATCCCTGCGCACCAATGCGTGGTGGTGGAAGACAGCCCCGCAGGTCTTGCAGCCGCCCGCGCCGCAAACATGACAGCCCTTGCCTTTACCGGCGGTGGCCACGCCCTGGGTGAGACGTATGAAAGCCGAATTGCCGCCCAAAATCCCCACGCCCGGTTTGACGCCATGGCCGAATTGATACACCTTGTGCCCTAAGGATGATCCGTTCATCAGGACTTGAGAAACAGGATTTGGGGCGGAAATAAAAACGCATGAGAGATCACGTCATTTCGGTGGATGTTGGCACCGGCAGTGCCCGCGCAGGCGTTGTCTCCAGCACCGGGCAGTTGCTGGCGCGCTGCGAACACCCCATTACCCTGTCACGGCCACGGGATGATCAGGGCGAGCATAGCTCGGAAGAAATCTGGAACGCCTGCTGCATTGCCGTGAAAGCCGCCTTGCGGCAGGCCGCCATTGCCCCGTCTGCCATTGCCGCCATCGGCTTCGATGCCACCTGCTCGCTGGTGCTGCGCGATAAGCAAGGAGAGCCGCTATACCTGCGTGAAGACGATGGCCAAGGCTATGATACCATCGCCTGGCTGGATCACCGCGCAAGCGCTGAAGCTGCCGAATGCTCGGAGCTTGACCATCCCGTCCTGCTCCATCACGGCCGGGCCATGTCGCCAGAGGCGGAAATTCCCAAACTCATGTGGCTCAAAGGGCATAGACCGGATCTCTGGGCCAGACTTGGCCATGCTTTTGATCTGGCTGATTTTCTCACCTGGAAAGCCACCGGCAGCACCGCCCGCTCACTCTGCACCCTCACCTCCAAATGGAGTTTTTTCGGCCACACAAAACCGGGATGGCAGCGGGATTTCCTTGCCGATCTGGGCCTTGAAGACCTGATTGTGCGCGCCAACCTGCCGGAGGTGGCAGTCCATGTCGGGCAAAGCATTGGCCCGCTCTCGCATTCTGCTGCCGAGGCCTTGGGGCTGGAGCCAGGCATTGCGGTGGCGGCTGGCATGGTGGATGCTTATGCGGGCGCGCTTGGCGTCTTGGGGGCTGCCGATCTCACCAATCCCGATAGCCAGCCGATTGCGCTGATTGGTGGCACATCAAGCTGCCTGATTGCGCTCAACTCGAAGCCATATCACGGCTTTAGCCTTTGGGGGCCTTATTTCGAGGCCATTTTACCCGATATGTGGCTGGTCGAGGCAGGCCAATCCGCCACCGGTGCCTTGCTCAACCACCTGCTCCGCAGCCACGCACAGGGTGGAGAGCCGAGCATTGACAATCATCGTCGGGTCATTCAGCGCATTGGAGAATTGCGCGCGCACGAAGGCGCTTCTTTTGGCCATAAAATCAATATCCTGCCGGATTTTCATGGCAATCGCTCGCCCTTTGCTGATCCAAACCTGACGGGCACGATCAGCGGATTGACGCTGGATGCCAGTTTTGATGGCCTGTGCCGCATCTATTGGCGCGCCTGCGTCAGCATTGCCCTTGGCCTGCGGCAAATTCTGGAAGGGATGATTGTCGATCAGCATGGCCCAACCCGGCTGCATCTGACCGGCGGGCATGTTAAAAATCCGCTTTTGGTCGAGCTTTATCGCGATGCCACCGGTTGCGAATTGATGGTCGCAGACGAGACCGACGCCGTGCTGGTTGGCACAGCCATCAATGCCGCAACCGCGGCAAAGCTTTATCCAAACCTTATGACAGCGGGTGCCGCCATGGCAGCCAAGGGACGGCTGGCACCACCCGCCCCTCACGCAAGTGTTGATTTCGAGCGCGATTACCGTCGCTTTCTCGCCATGCAGCGCCACCGGGCCGAGCTGGACAGTCTGTAAGGCTCGCCATCTATGCGACCGCAATGACAGGCACCAACAGCACCTGTTGTGCACTGGTCTTGCATCAGCGGCCAATCCTTTCTATATCCATGTCTAACAGACCGGATGAGACAAGGTGCCTTGTGCAGACACTGCACAGGCGATGATGATGAAGAGCATCGCGGTCTTCTCGCACGTTTTAAGAGATAGAAGCCCCGTGAACACGCTGGATTTTGACAAGAGACCGGAAGATACACGCATTGTCGTTGCCATGTCTGGCGGCGTTGATAGCTCGGTTGTGGCCGGGATTTTGAAACGCGAAGGCTATGATGTGCTGGGCATTACGCTTCAGCTTTACGATCATGGGGCCGCCGTGCATCGGGCAGGTTCCTGCTGTGCCGGACAAGATATTGATGATGCGCGGCGCGTGTGTGAAACCTTGGGCATTCCTCATTACGTGCTGGATTACGAGCAGCGTTTTCGCGATACCGTGATCAATCCATTCATGGAAAGCTATATTGCTGGCGAAACCCCCATTCCCTGCGTGGCCTGCAACCAGACCGTAAAATTTGCCGATCTTCTGGCCACCGCCAAGGAGTTGGGCGCAGATGCGCTGGCCACAGGCCATTATATTCGCTCCAAGGCCATGCCCCTGCCCAATGACCCCGGCCACCGCGCCCTGTTTCGCCCGATTGATAGTGAGCGCGACCAGAGCTATTTCCTGTTTGCCACAACGCAGGAACAGATTGATTATCTGCGTTTTCCGCTGGGTGGCCTTTCCAAGGCCGAAACCCGCGAATTGGCCAAGGAAATGGGTCTTGTGGTGGCGCAAAAGGCCGACAGCCAGGACATCTGTTTTGTGCCGCAGGGCAAATATGCCGATATCATCACCAAATTGAAGCCAAACTCGGCTTTGGCCGGTGATATCGTGCATCTTGATGGCCGGGTCTTGGGCCAACACGATGGCATTTTGCATTACACCATCGGCCAGCGCAAAGGCTTAGGGGTTGCTACCGGCGATCCGCTTTATGTGGTTTATCTCGATGCGCGCTCGCGCCGGGTGATTGTAGGGCCAAAGGAAGCGCTGGAAACCCGCCGCGTCTATTTGCGCGACATCAACTGGCTGGGCGATTATTCGATTGAAGAAGAAGCCGCAGGCGGCCTTGCCTGCTTTGCCAAGGTGCGCTCCACCCGCCCGCCGACACCCGCTACACTCTATGTTGACCACACCGGAATTTATGTGGACCTTGAAGACGGCGAGGCAGGTGTCGCCCCCGGACAGGCCTGCGTGCTCTATTCGGCCCCCGGTGCAGACGCCCGTGTCTACGGCGGCGGCTTTATTGAAAAATCAGAGCGTAGCGCGGATGCACAGGCGGCGCTGACTGCCCTTTTGCAGGACACGCTGGCGGCATAGGCGAGCGCAAATCCAATTTCGCTTCAAGTCGTTGTTTTTAAAAGCATGATGACAAATTTATGATTTTTCTTTTTTGAGCGCTTGACTTTGCTGTGATGCTCGAACTATAAGCCGCCCATCGCTTGCAGCGGCTTTGTTTTCAAAGCGTTTCAGTGAGTGTGGCGGGGTAGCTCAGGTGGTTAGAGCGTGGGATTCATAACCCCAAGGTCGGCGGTTCAAGTCCGCCCCCCGCTACCATTTTCCGCTGCTTCTTTCCTTATCTTCTATGTTTTCTGCGCCAGGCATCCTGCGCATTGAAACGTTTTTCCACACCCCTTTCCTATCGCATACGCCCCCAACTGCATAATTCCTCAAAACGCGATCGATTTGGGGAATGATACAGTAGACGGCCGCGCCTCTCACCAAATATGCCGCTCAAAAGACGCTGTAGCACGTTAAATCTGCTGCATAATTTTTACTTTAAATCGATTCCGATTTAAGGAACCATGCGGTAGACTAAAGTATGAGCGCTCTCTTGTGTTTGATTAGATACAATATTTTGTCGGCTGCTTTCAGAATTTACCCCTAAAAACCACAGGAGAACCGAGTGGTTCTTTAGAATTCCTAAATATGTGTATTTTACTTTGAACTCCGTTCAGCTTGGTACAGTACCTGCACTTCGGATTGCTTTTGCCCGTCAATCAAAGTCAACATACGTGCATGCCTGACGCGATTTGAGGCCAAGTTTAGCCTCGGTTTTTAACTTGTCGCTAGGAGGCGATAACATATGTTTGGCCAGTCCCGTGTTTCACGCATGCAAACCGATTCTTTGAAGGTGATCACCGCCAACATCATGATTTCAGATGCCGATTTGAATATACGGTATATGAATAAAGCCGTGATGGAACTGCTGAAAGAAGCCGAGTCGGACCTCAAGAAAGAGTTGCCACGCTTTGAGTTCAGCAAGCTGATTGGCAGCAATATCGATATCTTTCATAAAAATCCGTCGCATCAGCGCAATATGCTGGCGGCCCTCAAAACACAGCACAAGGCAACAATCTGGGTTGGGCACCGCGCCTTTGACCTGATCGTAACGCCGCTACAGGACGGCGGCAAAACAACAGGTTTTGTGGTTGAATGGGCAGATGCCAAAGAGCGTCTGCAAAATCTTGACTACAGCGGACAGATGGCCGCCATCAGCCGCTCACAAGGGATTATCGAGTTCACCACCGAAGGTGAGATTGTCACAGCCAACGAAAATTTCCTCAAAGCCATTGATTATCGTCTTGATGAAATCAAGGGCCGCAATCACAGCATGCTGGTGAGCCCTGAATACGCCAAATCGCCAGAATACAAAATGTTCTGGGATGCTTTGCGCCGTGGCGAAGTGCAATCTGCCGAATTCACCCGTTATGGCAAAAACGGCAAGGTGGTGGTGATCAATGCCGCCTACAATCCGATTGTCGATGCCAAGGGCAAGGTCACCAAAGTGGTGAAATTTGCAACCGACGTCACGGAGCGCGTCAATGCCGTCAATGCAATTGGTGCCGCTTTGACCCGTCTTGCCGATGGCGATCTTTCGTTCACGCTGGACACTCCCTTTGCGCCAGATTTTGAAGGCTTGCGCCGCACGATGAATGACGCGCTGACACAGATGCGCAACACGCTTGGCTCCGTGGCCCACTCCACCGGACAGATCGACAACGGCACGCGCGAAATCAGCCAGAGTGCAGAAGACCTGTCCAAGCGCACAGAGCAGCAAGCCGCCTCGCTTGAAGAAACAGCCGCAGCCCTCGACGAGATCACCGTCAACGTCAACAACGCATCCAAGCGTGCAGAAGAAGCGCGCCATGCCGCCGCAACGGCCAGCGAGAATGCAGTTCGCTCCGGCAAGGTCGTTGATGACGCCGTGGGTGCCATGTCGCGCATTGAAAGCTCTTCCAATCAGATTTCCAACATCATTGGCGTGATTGACGAAATCGCCTTCCAGACCAATCTGCTGGCGCTGAATGCCGGCGTTGAGGCCGCCCGTGCCGGTGAGGCCGGCAAAGGCTTTGCCGTGGTCGCTCAGGAAGTACGTGAACTGGCGCAACGATCGGCGCAAGCGGCAAAGGAAATCAAGGAACTGATCCGCAATTCGTCCAACGAGGTCAGCACCGGCGTGAAACTGGTGAGTGAAACGGGCGAGGCTCTGCGCACCATTCAGCAGAATATTGTGGCCGTGAACGAGCACATGGAAGCCATCACCAGCTCGGCCCGTGAGCAGGCCACAGGCCTCTCGGAAGTCAATTCTGCCGTCAACCAGATGGATCAGGTGACTCAGCAAAACGCCGCCATGGTGGAAGAAACCAATGCGGCCAGCGCCACACTTGCACAGGAAACCGCCCGCCTGCGTGAATTGATTGAAAAGTTCCGCCTTGGCAACACGGCAGCGCCGCGGCAATTGGCGGTGGCCAACGCCACCCACCGGCCAGCAAGCTCCCCTGCCCGCAGCATGATGGCAAAAGTTGCCCGCGCGGTGGGTGCCCCCGCCCAATCGGATGGCTGGAGCGAATTCTGATAGAGGCTACGGCATAATTCCTTAAATCGGAATCGAGTTAAGACGAAAATTATGCAGCAGATTTAAAGTGTTACAACGCCGTGCGCCATATTTGGCGCACGGCGTTGTCATTTCAGCATCTCAATAACCGCGACGCAGTAGATGCCCTGTGCTGGCCTTGAAAAGCGTACAATTCACAACCATTTGAGAAAAATCTGTGTATCGGGCGCGCTGAAAATAATGGGCAAGCCTTTAAAAATAAAAGATAATTTCCACCCTTGCACACAGGTATCGGAATTATGCAGTCGTAAACAAAATCAAAACTTTTCGTTAAATTTTAGCGAATAAACTGCCTGCTGATAGAAGAGGCAAGTTTGTTATGCGTAAATTCCTCATCATCGCCCTGTTGCTGGCTTTGGGAAGCTGTGCCCGACCGCCAAGTCAAATCCGCAATGCCTGCGCGATTTTTGAGCAGCGCGACGGCGTGTTTGAAAACTGGAAGCGCGCCACGCGCTCTGTCGAGCGCGAATATGGCGTGCCTGTGCCGATTTTGATGGCAACAATTTATACAGAATCGAGCTTCCGAGCGCGGGCAAGACCACCACGCCGCTATATTCTTGGTTTCATCCCATGGAAGCGCGTGTCCACGGCTTATGGCTATTCGCAGGCTCTGGATGGCACTTGGGAGCGCTACCAGCGCGAAACTGGCCGTTATTTTGCCCGCCGCAATAATTTTGCCGATGCGGTCCGCTTTATCGGCTGGTATCACTACCAAAGCCATATCCGCAACGGCATCCCCTACTCGCAGCCCTATAATATCTATTTGGCCTATCACTCGGGACAGGTGGGCTATCAACGGGGTGCCTATCGCGCCAGACCCGAGGCCTTGGCCGGTGCAAAGCGCTTTGCCGCCATCGCCAACATCTATGCGGATCAATTACGGCGCTGCCCGTGATGATATCATCTCTTTCAGGCTTGTCAGGAAAGTGGGTGATGGATGCTGCAAAATATTGCGCCTTTGCGCGCGGCGTCCCAGATCAAACACCAGACACAAAAAAGGGTCGCTCGCGCGACCCTTTCCATGAGTTTGACCTCGCCATAATGGCCCGGAGAGCAATAGCTCATCCGTGAGGAAGGTGTGTTCAGACCGAGGGCTGCCCCTTTCCGTTCATCACTATTCCAAAGCCTCTATTGCAGATCGAAATCTCATTAGACATTGGATCACCTTCCTTTCTGTTTGTTGACGTTAAGCTAAAGGTAGGTGACAAATCACTGCTTCGCAAGGCACGAAAGATAAAACATCGCATTGTTGAGTGATTGATCAAATACCGTCGTTATCGCTGCAATGTCAGCACAATCTTGCCAATGTGGTTGCTCTCTTCCATCTGCCGATGCGCCTCTGCCACCTGCTCAAATGGCAGCACTGCGTGAATAACCGGTGCCACCGTGCCCTGTTCCAGCAGCGGCCAGACCTCGGACAACAGGTCATCGCGGATGGCGCGTTTTTCTTCCAACGTGCGCGGGCGCATGGTGGAGCCGGTCACGGTGAGGCGCTTGACCATGATCGGGCCGAGATTAACCTTTTCAGCCACAGCACCGCCCAGAAAGGCAATAATGGACAGGCAGCCATCCTTGGCCAGCGAGGCAATGTTCTTCTCAAAATAGGCCGCACCAATCATATCGAGGATGATATCAACACCCTTGCCATCGGTTTCAGCCTTGATGACGGCAGCAAAATCCTCGGTTTTGTAATTGATGGCCCGTTTGGCACCCAGCTTTTCGCAAGCGGCACATTTTTCGGCGGAGCCTGCGGTGGTAAACACATCCGCGCCAAAGGCCTTGGCAAGCTGAATGGCAGTGGTGCCAATGCCCGATGTGCCGCCATGGATCAGCACGGTCTCGCCTTCGGTCACGCCTGCCATTTGAAACAGGTTGGCCCAGACGGTGAAAAAGGTTTCCGGCACCGCCGCCGCCTTGATGGCATCATAGCCCTTAGGCCATGGCAAGGTCTGGCTGACCGGCAAAAGACAATATTCTGCATAACCGCCGCCATTGGCCAGACCGCACACCTTATCGCCAATGGCAAAATCACGCACGCCCTCGCCCAGGGCAACAATGGTTCCTGCTACCTCCAGCCCCATGATTGGGCTTGCATCTTTTGGTGGCGGATAGCTGCCCTGCCGCTGGGCAACGTCAGGCCGGTTGATACCAATGGCCTCAACCTTCACCAACACTTCACCTGGGCGCGCGGTGGGCAAAGGGCCATCAGCTAAACGCATAACCTCAGGACCACCGGGAGCGGAAACATCAATATAGCGCATGCTGGTGGGAAGCGTCATTGGCCATTCTCCTCAAGTTCGCCATCACAATGATTGCAGACGTCAGAGATAGGCCATGACGCTACGCATTTAAAGGAGGCTCTTTGACGCGCCCTGCTTTTGCTATTCTTCAAGGCGAAACCTTGAAATATGCAGGCCCGACTGGCTTTCTTTTGCACGCTTCTTGATAGCAGCAATCTCGGACGACAGGCGGCTGACATCATCGATCACCAGCCCCGGCGGCAATTCCAGTACGCCGATGGAGCAGCGCATCAGGGCGAAATCGCGGGTTATGCCGTGGCGGTCCTCGCCGCGAATGCGACCGGATGCCCGATCTTCAGGGGAATACAGCTCGGCGACATCGCCGTGGAAATCCGACAACAGCCGATCAAGAATTTCGGTCAGTTCATCACTGGTCCAATCGCTCAGGCCGATGAAAAAATCATCGCCGCCGACATGGCCTAGAAACACGCCATCGGCAAAGAAATAGCGGCGCATCAAAGCCGCAAACAGCGAGATGGCATGGTCGCCCAGATGGAAACCGTAATGGTCGTTGAAGGGTTTGAAATTGTCAAAATCACAATAGCAGAAATGGCGAAAACCATCGCTGTCGCGGCCCGCAGCCTGCATGAAATCGCGGATGGCGCGATTGCCCGGAAGTCCCGTCAGCGGGTTTTGCTCCTGCGCGCTTTTCAGCTGCTTTTCGTTAATAATGCGGATCAGGGAGGATGCCGAAATCACCCCGGCATAGCGCATGTTTTCGGTCAAAAGCACGCAATCGCTGCCATCGGTATTGGCAAAAATCGCCATCAACCGGTCGGCGTCGGCATCTAGACCCACCACCGGGGCGCGGTCAACAAAATGCGAAATCGTCCGCTCATAGACCTTGTTTTTCAAAAGATCGCGGCCAAAGGGCTGGTAGATATATTCCTTGAGGTGAATCTCGTGAATAATGCCGCGTGGCTCGCCATTGGCGTTCAACACCGGAAAGAACGACTGGCGCGGATTGCGCCGAAACAGATCAAACACGCTTTCAATCGTGTCATTTTCATAAACCGTCGGCAGACGCTCGATCTGTTTGCGAATGAGAATCTCGTCGAGCGACTGGCTGCTGCGGCGCGATTGTCCCACCTCGCGCAAATGCGGATAGGCAGGCAAAAGCTCGGCCAGATGGGTGGTTGGCTTGGCAATCAGCCAGCCCTGCACCAGATCCACGCCCAGCTCCCGGCAAGTGATAAACTCGCCTTCGGTCTCAATGCCTTCGGCAATCACCCGAACACCCAGCACATGGGCAATCTGGACAATGTTTTTCACCAGATGTCGTTTGCGCGGATTGGTATCCACGCCCGCAATGAAGTGGCGATCGATTTTCAGGTAATCGACCGGGTAATCGCACAACAGCTTCATCTCGGCGTGGCCCACACCGAAATCATCAATGGCCAGTTTAAAGCCTGCCCGCCGCAGCCGGTTTACAAGACTTTTAAACTCCGGCACATTGGTGTTGTCAAAGCGCTCGGACAGCTCAAAACAGACAGATGAAGGCGCAATGCGCGCTGCTTTCAAATGGGCCAGCAAACTATCGACCATGGTATCACCATGGGGAATAAGCCGTACATCGAGATTGAGAAACAGTGTGAACGCGGCGTGATCCGGTAATGTCGCAAATTTGGCCAAAGCCCGGCTGGCCACCATTTGCTCCAGTGCCAGAAGCTGGCCTGCCGCCTCGGCCTGATCGAGAATATCCAGCGGCGTTTCAAACCCGATACGCTCCTGGCCCCGCATCAGGGTTTCATAACCAAACACAACGCCGGTCTGCACTTCAACAATCGGCTGAAGTGCATTTTCGACCACAACTTTTGCAAGGGTCAGCAATTGATCACTGGCAAAGCGACGCACTCCGCCCACATCCGCAGCAACGCTCAATGCCATAGCCTGTTCGCCTCAAATTGATAAAATCTGCCCGACGCTGACCTATAATGCTTGAACGAAGTCTTTATGGAAGATGAAACTTTTGTGACATTTGCCGGATTGAGACGCTGCCGCGGTGAAAATCAGCAATCAGGCAGAAGGTTTTTATTGATTGATGAGTCAATTAAAAATAAACTGCCTTTTATCAAGCATGAAAAGCCCAGAATTAGCCCAAGGAAAAGCAATGCCGAAATTGGGAATGGAGCCTGTGAGAAGGAAAGCGTTGGTGGATGCCGCGCTGAAAACCATTGGCCTGCATGGCTCGCTGACGGTCACCATGTCGGAGATCGCCCGCAACGCAGGCGTGTCTCCTGCCCTTGCCCATCATTATTTTGGCAGCAAGGAGCAATTGCTGATCGAGACCATCCGCTCTTTGCTCCGACAATTGCGAACCGACACGGTGGCTGCGCTCTTGAGGGCAAGAACTCCGGTTGAGCGGATTTCCGCAATCATCCACGTCAGTTTTCAGGCCGATCAATTCGCACCCGACACGGTGGCGGCATGGCTTGCCTTTTACTCCGAAGCCCAGCGCTCCGAGGCCACGCGCCGCCTGCTGCTGATTTATGCGCGCCGGCTGCGCTCCAATCTGATGCATGCGCTGACCTCGCTGGCCCCGCCTGTGGATGCCGAGCGTATTGCGGAAGGCACGGCGGCGATGATTGACGGGCTGTATATTCGCCAAAGCCTGCGCGCTGCCCCGCTTTCCATCGAGGCCTCCGTGGCACTGGTGGAAGATTACGTCACCCGCCAACTCCACAGCGCAGAATCGGGAGCTGCCAGCCTATGAGCCCTTCACCCAAGACCAGGCCCAATATTCTGATCATCATGGTGGACCAGTTGAACGGCACGCTGTTTGACAACGGTCCGGCAGACTGGCTGCATGCGCCGCATCTGAAAGCACTGGCGGCCCGCTCTGCGCGCTTTCAAAACAATTACACCTCCTCGCCGCTGTGTGCGCCAGCACGTGCCTCTTTCATGGCGGGGCAACTGCCCAGCCGCACGCAGGTCTATGACAATGCGGCAGAATATGTCTCGTCCATTCCCACTTATGCCCACCATCTGCGCCGCGCAGGCTATTACACAGCCCTGTCTGGCAAGATGCATTTCGTCGGCCCCGATCAGCTCCATGGCTTTGAAGAGCGCCTGACCACCGACATCTACCCCGCCGATTTTGGCTGGACGCCGGATTATCGCAAGCCCGGTGAGCGGATTGATTGGTGGTATCACAATCTCGGCTCGGTGACGGGTTCCGGCGTGGCCGAAATTACCAACCAGATGGAATATGATGATGAAGTGGCCTTTCTGGCCGAGCAGAAGCTTTATCATCTCTCCCGCGACAATGATGACGCGAACCGCCGCCCGTGGTGCCTGACCGTCTCCTTCACCCATCCGCATGATCCTTACGTGGCGCGGAAGAAATACTGGGATTTATACGAGGATTGCGCGCATCTGCTGCCAGAGGTCGGCACGCTGATGGATCAGGACCCGCATTCCAAACGGCTGATCCATGCCTGTGACTATGAGAATTTCAATGTGACGGAAGATGACATCCACCGCTCGCGCCGCGCCTATTTTGCCAATATTTCCTATATCGACGACAAGGTCGGTGCGCTGATCGACACATTGACCCGAACTAGGATGCTGGACAATACATATGTCCTGTTCTGCTCTGACCACGGCGATATGCTGGGTGAGCGGGGTCTGTGGTTCAAGATGAATTTCTTTGAAGGATCAGCCCGCGTACCGCTGATGGTGGCTGGCCCCGGCATTGCCCCCGGCCTGCACCAAACGCCGACCTCCAACCTCGATGTCACGCCAACCCTGTGCGATCTGGCTGGTATTTCCATGGATGAGGTCATGCCCTGGACCGATGGCATGAGCCTGACAGGCATGATCAAAGGAGAGAAGCGCACCGCGCCCGTGTTGATGGAATATGCGGCTGAGGGCTCCTATGCACCTATGGTGTCAATCCGCGAAGGCCGCTGGAAGTACGTGCATTGCGCGCTGGACCCGGACCAATTGTTTGATCTCGATGCTGATCCGCAAGAGCTGACCAATCTCGCGGAGAACCCGGCCTATGCGAATATTCTGGCTGATTTCATCACGAAACGAGAAGCCCGCTGGGACATGGCCCGCTTTGATGCGGCGGTGCGCGAAAGTCAGGCGCGCCGCTGGGTGGTCTATGAAGCGCTGCGCAACGGCTCTTACTATCCATGGGATCACCAGCCGCTGCAAAAAGCGTCTGAGCGCTACATGCGCAACCATATGGACCTGAATATTTTAGAAGAATCCAAACGCTATCCGCGCGGAGAATGATGTATGAAAGCCCAACCCAAAGCCTCCCACTTCATCGACGGCGAATACGTCGAAGACTCCGCTGGCACGGTGATTGAAAGCATCTACCCTGCCACTGGTGAGGTGATTGCCAAGCTTCACGCCGCAACGCCTGCGATTGTCGAGCGCGCTATTGCCTCTGCCAAGCGGGCTCAAAAGGAATGGGCAGCTCTTTCGCCCACGGCGCGTGGCCGGGTGTTGAAAAAAGCCGCCGAGATCATGCGCGCGCGCAACCGCGAACTCTCGGAGCTGGAAACGCTGGATACTGGCAAGCCTATTCAGGAAACCATTGTCGCTGACCCCACCTCGGGTGCCGACTCATTGGAGTTTTTCGGTGGCATTGCGGCCGCTGGCATGAACGGCAGCCATATTCCGCTGGGCGGTGATTTTGCCTATACCAAGCGCGTGCCGCTGGGTGTTTGCGTCGGCATTGGTGCATGGAATTATCCGCAGCAGATTTGCTGCTGGAAGGCCGCACCGGCCTTGGCGGCTGGCAATGCCATGGTGTTCAAGCCATCGGAAATGACGCCGCTGGGTGCGTTGAAAATTGCCGAGATCCTGATTGAAGCCGGTGCGCCCAAGGGTGTGTTCAACGTTATTCAGGGTGATCGTGATACCGGGCCTTTGCTGGTCAATCATCCCGATGTAGCCAAAGTGTCCTTGACCGGATCGGTACCAACCGGACGCAAGGTGGCCGCCGCCGCAGCGGGCCAGCTCAAACATGTGACCATGGAACTGGGCGGCAAATCACCGCTGATCGTGTTTGACGATGCCGATATCGACAGCGCGATTTCCGGTGCGATGCTGGCGAATTTCTATTCCACAGGTCAAGTCTGCTCCAACGGCACGCGGGTGTTTGTGCATCGGGCCATCAAGCAGACCTTCCTTGAGCGCCTGAAAGCCCGCACGGAAGCCATTGTGATTGGCGATCCAACGGATGACGCCACCCAGATGGGGCCGCTGGTGTCGATGGCGCAGCGGGAAAAAGTGCTGTCTTACATCGATAAGGGCAAGGCCGAGGGTGCGACGCTGATCACCGGCGGCGGCATTCCCAATGCAGTGTCCGCGCAAGGTGCTTTTGTTCAGCCCACGGTGTTTGCCGACGTCACCGACGATATGACCATCGCCCGTGAAGAAATTTTCGGCCCCGTCATGTGCGTGCTGGATTTTGATGACGAGGCCGATGTGATTGCCCGCGCCAATGCCACCGAATTTGGCCTGGCTGGCGGCGTGTTTACCGCAGACATCAGCCGTGCCCATCGTGTGGTGGATCAGTTGGAAGCAGGCACGTTGTGGATCAACACCTATAACCTTTGCCCGGTGGAAATGCCGTTTGGCGGCTCCAAGCAATCCGGCTTTGGCCGCGAAAACTCTCAGGCAGCGCTGGAGCATTATTCGGAGTTGAAGACGGTCTACGTCGGCATGGGCAAATGTGAAGCGCCGTATTGAGGGTTGTAAAGACCCCTCCCCAACCCCTCCCCACAAGGGGGAGGGGCTAATCCGTGGTCACCGTCCTGCACTTCTACGACCGCTCATCTTGCGGTGACCTCCGGAAGGAATGCGAACCAAACGGCAAATTAAGCCCTCCCCCTTGTGGGGAGGGTTTGGGAGGGGTTTTTCCCCAGATCTAAAGGCTGGTAACATGCAACAGGCAGATTTCATCATTATCGGTTCAGGCTCGGCAGGCTCGGCCATGGCTTACCGCCTCTCCGAAGACGGCAAGAACACCGTGATTGTGCTGGAGTTCGGCGGCTCGGACATTGGCCCGTTTGTGCAAATGCCTGCGGCGCTGGCCTTTCCGATGAATATGGATCGCTACAATTGGGGCTATCTGAGCGAACCGGAGCCGCATCTCAACAATCGCCGGATGATTGCGCCGCGCGGCAAGGTGGTGGGTGGCTCTTCCTCCATCAACGGCATGGTCTATGTGCGCGGCCATGCGGAGGATTTCAACCGTTGGGATGAGATGGGCGCAACGGGCTGGGCCTATGCCGATGTGCTGCCCTATTTCAAGCGCATGGAAAATGCCCATGGCGGCGAAGAGGGCTGGCGCGGCACCGATGGGCCTTTGCATGTGCGCCGGGGCGAGGTAAAAAATCCGCTCTATCGCGCCTTTATCGAGGCAGGCCGTCAGGCTGGTTTTCCCGTCACCGAGGATTACAACGGCTCCAAACAGGAAGGCTTTGGCCTGATGGAACAGACCAGTTGGCAAGGTCGTCGCTGGTCTGCTGCCAATGCCTATCTGAAACCGGCGCTGAAGCGCGACAATTGCCACTTGATCCGCTGTTTTGCCCGCAAGATCGTGCTGGAAGGCAAACGTGCTGTGGGTGTGGAAGTCGAGATCGGCGGCAAGATCGAAGTGATCCGCGCCAACCGCGAAGTAATCGTGGCAGCTTCCGCCTTCAACTCGCCCAAGCTGCTGTTGCTGTCTGGCATTGGCCCGGCGGCGCATTTGCGTGAGATGGGCATTGAGGTGGTGGCAGATCGGCAAGGCGTGGGCCAGAACCTGCAAGACCATCTGGAATATTACCACCAGTTCAAATCGAAACTGCCGATTACCCTGCATTCCAAAAACAACTGGTTCTGGAAAGGCGTGGTCGGGGCGCAGTGGCTGTTTTTCAAACAAGGCCTTGGCACCTCCAACCAGTTTGAGGCAGCGGCGTTTATCCGATCAGCGGCCGGTATCAAATGGCCGGATATTCAATATCACTTCCTGCCGATTGCGGTGTCTTATGATGGCAAATCCTCGGCAGAAGGCCACGGTTTTCAGGCGCATGTGGGCTATAACATGTCCAAATCCCGTGGCTCTGTCAGCTTGCGCTCACCGGATGTGAAGGACACCCCAGTCTTGCGCTTCAACTATATGAGCGATCCGCAAGACTGGGTGAAATTCCGCCATGCGGTGCGTATCACCCGCGAAATTTTCGCGCAAAAAGCCTTTGATCCCTACCGCGAAAGCGAAATTGCGCCGGGATTGCAAGTCCAGACCAATGATGAGATCGACGCCTATCTTCGCGAGCATCTGGAAGGGGCCTATCACCCCTGCGGCACCTGCAAAATGGGCAGCAAGGATGATCCGATGGCGGTGGTGGACCCAACCTGCAAGGTCATTGGCGTGGAAGGACTGCGGGTGGCCGATTCATCGATCTTCCCGCATGTCACCTACGGCAATCTCAACGGCCCCTCAATCATGACCGGCGAAAAGGCATCCGATCACATCCTCGGCCGCCATCCCCTGCCGCGCTCCAATCAGGAACCGTGGATCAATCCCAATTGGCAGGTGTGTGACCGGTAAAGCCGATTCGATCCTGGAGCATTTCCGGACGGAAAACCGCGACGCACTTTTCCTGGAAATGCTCTTTATTTCTTACGCATTTCCGGACGGAAAACCGCTACACACTTTTCCTGGGAATGCTCTACCGCCGCAGCAGCCCGCGCACGCCGCCGCCGATCAGCAGGGCTATGTCCAGCATCGCTGCCGGAGCCTGGCGTTTATCGGCCACGGCGAGATAGCGGGGCTGCCATTCGGGATGGAACTTGGCTTTGAAGGCCTGAACCCCTTTGAAATTATAGAGCCGCTCACCGTGCTCAAACATGAAGCGCCCCAGATGATGCCACAAAGGGGCACAATTGCGCGCAGACAGGCCTGACAACGGTGCCATGCCCAGATTAAGCTGCTGAAATCCTTCTGCCTGTAGATGCTGAATGATGCGTACAAACAAAAGATCCATTGCGCCGCGATGCACGCCCGGCACATGGCGCATCAGATCAATAAAGGCACTGCCCCGCGTTTCTGTCATCAGGATATTGGCAAATGCCACAATGCGTCCCTCGATGCGAATGATTGCCACCGGATGTGACACGACGTAAGCGCGTTGAAAGGTGCCCAGCGAAAAACCTTTTTCAGCAGCGTTGTGATGGGCAAGCCATGTGTCAGACACCAAAGCCAGTTCATCCATCACCGCCGCCACATCAGCGGGTGGCAGCACCGAAAATTCCAGACCATCGCGCTCGGCGCGATTGATGGAGCGGCGCAATTTGAGCCAATCGCCGCCTTTCAGATCAAACTCTGGCAGGTCCACCACCGCCTGATCTCCGAGCTTGAAAAGCCGCAAACCGGCATCCGCTGCGGTGGGCAAAAATGCAGGCGACACCTGATAAAAAGCCACCCGGCACCCTGCGGCTTTGGCCTTGCGCACCATTTTCATCACCAGCGCTGGCCAAAGTGTTTTCGGCCCCACCGGATCAAACAGCACAATCCATGTGCGACCGCGCCTGCCATACATCACAAATGCGTGACCACAATCGGAAAACAGGATGTGTTTATCACCCAAAGCCACAAGATCGGCGCTGGCATCATCCTGTCTGGCAACGATATCACGCGCCTTTTGCAGGCAGGTTTGTGACACACCGCTTGCAACAAGGCCCTCTGGCCTTTGCGCTATAGTGCGATGCATGCGGGATAAGCCGAGGCTTGCGAAAGCCATGACGGAAAAAGCGATGGCCCCGCCCTGCCCCAAGCCGTGGGTGATGCGATAGGCAAAGCCCATTTGCGCCAATGGCTCTGCCGCCAGTTCCAGCGCGGCCCAAAACAGCGCCGCAGCCCCGAGCAGATAACGGGCGCCGACATCAAAATGATGGCCAGAACGCTGCATCAACCCCGCCAATCGTCGCGCAGGCGAGATTGAATCGCCCACGCCCTGGACCCCCGCCACATCCGCCATCGACAAGCATCCTTTTCGCTATTCATATTAGGTATTTCAAATTAAGCAAGTTCTGCCATGGTCATGTAAACAGGAGGTGAAACGGATCTTTAAAAATGCTCCTGTGCCCGGATAAAATATCATTTACTGGTTTGCGGCAGGCTTACGCTTGCATTCACGGTGCCAAGGTGCTTAGAGCACGGGCATAACCTAAAGCTTGTCGCAGGGCATAAGAGTGACTGCGACACGCCTTAGGTTCTGTTTTGTCGCATGTGCGTTATCGTTTCATTCGAGACACTAAAACGCGACATGCTTTAAAGGTTCCTTGCGCTCGCGGCACCATGCAGAGCCCGCTATAGCCCAACACGGAGAGCACCGTGCAAAGATCAAGACGTTCAAGAATGATGCGCAGGTCCCGCGCGCTCGGTGGCTCATGGCGCGTTTGGAAAATGCGCCTGGTTTTCTGGGCCGGTGCTGCCGCCATTGGTGCCGTCAGTGTCGGTTTTGCCAAGGCCGCCGATGCGGCGCAAGAGTTGTTTCGCACCATTACCCATTCTTCAGATCTGGGCTATCTTTGGCCCCTGCTGATGGCCCCGCTCGGCTTCGTCCTGTGTTGCTACATGGCAGAGCGCTATTTTCCGGCCTCGCAAGGCTCCGGCATTCCCCAGGCCATCGCCGCCCGCCATGTTGGCACCACCGCCGGGCGCGAAAGCCTGCTGTCCATCAAGATCGCAGCGGGTAAAATTCTGCTGACCATCCTCGGCCTGCTGTGTGGCGGCTCGATTGGCCGCGAAGGGCCAACCGTGCAGGTCGGTGCCTCGCTGATGCTGATGTCGGCCCGGATCGGCGGCATGGCGCAAGCCAATGGGCTTATTCTGGCAGGATCGGCTGCCGGTATTTCTGCGGCGTTTAATACGCCCTTGGCCGGTATTGTGTTTGCCATCGAGGAAATGAGCAAAACCTATCACGCCCGCGTCAATGGTCTGGTGCTGATTGCTGTGATCATCTCTGGCCTGTCCGCCTTGGGCATGGTGGGCAGCTATACTTATTTCGGCATCGCCAATCCCGGTGCAAGCAGCCTTGCCGATTGGGCCCTTGTGGCCGTTTGCGGCATTGGTGGCGGGGCGGCAGGCGCACTGTTCAGCTCCATGTCGCTCTACGTGTCGCGGCGCATTCGCCGTTGGGCGCAAACCTCGGCATCGCCTTTGCAGCGCAAAGTGTTGCTGGCCGGGGCCTGCGGCCTTGGCGTGGCAATCATCGGGGTGATCTCCGGCGGGCTGACCTATGGCACGGGTTATGAACAGGCCAGAGGCGCTGTTGAGGGCAATGCGCTGCCCCTGATGTATTTTGCCGAAAAGCTGCTGGCCTCCTTCCTGACCATGGCGTCTGGCATACCGGGCGGTATTTTCGCGCCGTCGCTGTCGGTTGGCGCGGGTCTTGGCAGCACAGCCGCAAGCCTGCTGGGCTCCAGCATCACTTTGGGTGCGGTTTTGGGCATGGCGGGTTATTTTGCCGGCGTTGTGCAAGCGCCCATGACGGCCTTTGTGATCATTCTGGAAATGACGGCCAACCACGATGGCGTCATTCCCATCATGCTTGCCTCCATGCTGGGTTATGCAACATCGCGTGTCCTGTCGCGCGAGCCGCTGTATCATGGTCTGTCGCGCCCGTTTGAAGCGGAAGCCATCCGCGCCAGTCGCGCCGCTGGCCAAAAGCCCGCAAGCGGACATTCTGTGTGAAGGCTTGGCGGTGTGAACGCTTGGCGGTGTGAAGGCTTGACGCCACATCGCTTTGGACCGGAGATCATGCAGCGCATTGCCATGCTGCATGATTTCACCCCACACTCCGGGCCGCAATCGGCCCGGTTTCATATCCATTCAGTTATGAATGTCTTCACATTATTTATTTGCCCGGCGGCCCAACTTCTGTAACGTCATGCCAGAAGTCATATCTGTGTTGATCGCAGATGAAGGGGCATTTCATGAACAGGTGCATTTTGCCGACGTGATTTGCCTCTTGCGTAAGTCGTCGAGCCGGAATCGGTTTGAAGAATTATGCATGATATATGGAGAGTGACAGCGTACCTTTTTGCACCATTCGCGGCGAGAGGTGCTGTCGGGGGAAGTGGCACAGGTTGATGGAGGATCACCGGTGCCGATGACACAAAAAGACGGATTGCGCGACGAATTAATGCGCAAGTCTTTTGGTGTCGGACACGCTTGCCGCAAGGTTTTGATGGCTAATGGGAGGGAAATTTCATGCGTAAAACGATCGTTGCGGGCCTGTGCGGGCTTGGATTAACCTTGATGGCAGGATCGGCAATGGCCGCCGATGTTGTTTTGAAGCTGCACCAGATGCTGCCGCCGCAAGCAACCATTCCTGCCAAGTCCTTGCAACCTTGGGCCGACAAGGTCAAGGCTGAGTCCGGTGGACGGATTGAAGTCGAACTTTACCCAGCCATGCAGCTGGGCGGCAAGCCGAGTGACCTGGTAGATCAGGTCAAGGATGGGGTTGTTGACCTGACCTGGACTTTGCTGGGCTATACGCCCGGCCGTTATCCCAAATCCGAAGCGTTTGAACTGCCATTTGTGGCCACCAATGCCGAGGCCACCTCAGTTGCCTTTTATGATTATTATGAAAAGCACATGAAGGATGAACTGAAAGACTTCCATGTCTTGACTGTTCACACCCATGGTCCTGGCATTTTGCACACCATTGCCTCCAAGCCCATCACATCTTTGGAGTCGATGAAGGGCGTGAAATTGCGTGGCACATCGAAAGTGATCAACCAGATGCTGGAAGCCATGGGAGCCACGCCGATCGGCATGCCGGTCACGGCTGTGCCGGAATCGCTGTCCAAGAGCGTGATTGATGGCACTGTGGTGCCATGGGAAGTGACCCCTTCGATCAAAATTGCCGAGCTTGCACCAAACCACACGTCTTTCTCCGGCAAACACGGCCTCTACACCGCCACCTTCCTGTTTGCGATGAACAAGGACAGCTACAACGCCCTGCCTGACGATCTTAAAAAAGTCATCGACAACAACTCGGGCCGCGAGCTTGCCCGCCAATTCGGCAGGATGATGGATGAAGGCGATGCGCGCGGCAAAGCCATTGCGGAAAAAGCCGGAAACAAACTCATTGTGCTGGATGATGCAGAAACGGCACGCTGGAAAAAGGCTGGCGAACCCGTGACCGCAAACTGGATCCAGGACATGGACAAACGCGGTCTGGACGGCACCACGCTTTATAAGGATGCCGTCGCTTTGGTTGAAAAAGAAAGCAAGTAACGACGCGAAAAGATGCTCAGTCGAGTGCATGATCATGGCGCAATGTGCCGTGATCATGCAGCTTTAAAGCTTGATGCATTGCATAACCCCTGTTCTGCACATGCCATATGCGCGCCTGAACAGGTGGGACAAGTCTCCAAAGGACGCTCCGATGACTTCATCTTCTGCCAGCCCGGCCTCACAGCCCCAGCAAAAGGCAAAAGCCCAACAATGGGTTCATGGTCTGTGCAATCTCCTGGTCTATTTTGGCGGTCTCTGCCTGATCCTGGCGGCGCTTTTGACCGGCATTTCCATTGTTGGCGGGCTCGCCCTTGCCCCCCTGCCCGGCGAGATCGAATTGGTCGAAGCCCTGTGCGGCTTTGCCGTCTTCGCCTTTCTTCCCTATTGCCAATTGATGCGCGGCCATGTGGGGGTTGATTTGCTTCTCAATGCCTTTGGCCCCAAGGCGATGAACTGGTCGCAACTGGTGGGAGATCTGGTGATCGCCATTCTGTTTGGCCTGATCACCTGGCGTCATGCCATTGGGTTCATGGACAAATTGAACAATGGCGAAACAACCTTGCTGCTGCTTTTGCCCGTCTGGTGGGGCTATGCGGTGGCGCTCATTCTTCTCATCGCCAATCTGCTGGTCTGTCTTTATGCACTGGCCACCGACATGCAGGCCATTCGCACAGGCCAAGCCATCAACACAGCGCCGGGAGCCCATTGATGACAAGTATCGAAATCGGCCTGTGGTCTTTTCCTGTTCTCATTGCCCTGATTTTTATGCGCATCCCCATCGGCGCTGCCATGCTGGCCACCGGCATTGTCGGCACCTATCTGGTCACAGGGCGCTGGGCGATTATCCTGTCCCAGCTTAAAGGGATCGCGTGGATCACCAATGCCAATTACTCGCTCTCGATCATTCCGCTGTTTTTGCTGATGGGCCAGTTTGCGGCCCGAGGCGGCATGAGCCAATCGCTTTTCAATGCAGCCGCCGCGTTTCTTGGTCATCGTAAAGGCGGCGTCGCCATGGCCGCCGTAGGGGCCTGCGCAGGCTTTGGTTCTATTTGCGGCTCATCATTGGCAACGGCGGCCACCATGGCGCAAGTGGCATTGCCTGAGCTGAAACGCCACGGTTATGGCGGGGGGCTGGCAACAGCGGCTCTCGCCGCAGGCGGCACGCTCGGCATCCTCATCCCACCCTCCGTGGTGCTGGTGATCTATGCCATTCTGGCCGAGCAAAATATTGCCAAGCTGTTTCTGGCGGCCTTTGTGCCGGGGCTTCTGGCCGCTGTGTCTTATCTGATTGCCATTGCCATTTATGTGCGCCTTCACCCCGATGAAGCAGGCCAAGCCCCCAGAATACCATGGGCACAGCGCCTTCCGGCATTGATTGCCGTTTGGCCAGTGGTTGCCATTTTTGGTCTGGTGGTTGGCGGCATTTATCTGGGCTGGTTTACACCCACGCAAGCAGCCGCCATTGGGGCTGCCAGCGCCGGTCTGGTGGCATGGATCAATGGCGGGCTAAACCGGGAAGCGTTGCTGGACTGCTTCAAGCAAACCGCAACATCCACCGGCATGATCTTTTTCATCGTGCTTGGCGCGTCGGTGTTCAACTCCTTCCTGGCCTTTTCGCGTCTGCCGCAAGTGGGCGCAGAATGGGTGACCGCGCAAGGGTTTAGCCCAATGATGGTGCTGATCATCATTTTGGTGCTCTACATCATCTTCGGCTGCATCATGGATTCGCTGTCGATGATCGTACTGACCATTCCGATTTTCTTCCCCATTGTCACCGCCATGGATTTTGGCATGACACCAGAGCATTTCGCCATCTGGTTTGGTATTCTGGTGCTGATGGTGGCCGAAATTGGCATGATAACGCCACCGGTGGGGCTCAACCTCTTCATCATTTCGGCCATGTCGAAGGGGGTGCCAATCCGTGAGACCTATAAGGGCATCATCCCCTTTATCTCCGCCGATCTGCTGCGGATCATCGTTCTCACCGCATTCCCGATCATCTCGATCTTTCTGGTCTAGAGTTTATCAGGGAAGCGTGGAATCTTTCTGATCTGACAAACTCAAACAAACAATTTTACAGCGCCGTGCGCCATATAGGGCGCACGGCATCAAAGGCTGAATGCCCCAAACCAGGCATTGTCGCAGCACACGTCACCATGCCTACAAGAGCTGCAACACCGATTGCACACTGGTATTCACGATTGACAGCGATTTTATCCCCAGTTGCTCTCGCACCTGAAGCGCTTTCAGACGATTGGATTCCTCATCCATATTGGCATCCACCATGCCGCCAACGCCTTTACTGATAGAGCCCTGCAACTGCTTGGAAAATTCAAATTGCATGTCCACCCGCGTTCCCATCGCGCCGATCTGGGTGGCAACATCGGTCATTCGCTCAGTCATGAGGTCAACAACCTGGATCATCTCATCGATGTCTGTGGTGGAGGTGTTACTCGACAGTCTGATTTCGTTGTAATTGGTGCCAGCATTGGTACCGTTAAACATCACCCAGGTTTTGGCCGTCCCAAGCTCGGCGGAAAAGCCGGAGCCGGTGAGGATTCCGCGCTCTCCTTCGACATCATCAATCAGATAATTGACCTCGGACGTGCCCGCCTTGCCATTGATATCGTAATTGATGGTATTGACCGTCACCATCCCGGAATTATCACGCACAAAAGATCCAACGAGGTCGCGGTTGGCCCTGTCTGCGGTTGATGAGCGTTGCAGCCAATTTTCCTGCGAAAAGCTCGAGGATTCGGCAATGGATCGAAACTGACGCCGCATCTCATCCAATTCACTGTTGATTTTGTTGCGATCCACCCCAGTGTCGCGCGCAGAAATAAGGCGCGCCTTGACGTCGGACATCAAATCGGTTGCAGTGCGCATGCCGTTGGAGGCGGTGTCAATCACGCTCCCGGCCATATTCAGCGCGTCTTGCACCGAGGCAATTGAACGGTTGTCAGAACGCATCGTGGTGGCAATAGACCAATAGGCCGCATTATCGGAAGGCTTGTCCACCCGATAACCCGTTGTCATCCGGCTTTGGCTGGCACTCAGACTCATTCCGCTGTTACGCAAACTCTGAAGCGCAGTATATGCGGTCACATTTGTGTTTTTACTCACCATACGCTTTACTCACATACTCAAAAACAAGACATGGGAAAGCCCTGCGGCAGAGCAAACACCCTGACACCCCTCATGACGCCCACGTCGCTACACAAAACAAAAATCCCCCAACGGAATGAGGTATTTATAGGGGCGTTAACGTTAAGGCGCTGCCAAAGAACATGGTGAAAAATGAATTAAGTGGGAGCTTATGCAATTAAGGATTATATACTCCAACGAGCCTGTTGCCCGTTTCTCAGTAATTAAAGAAAGCTATTTTCGCCTTATTTTCAAACTGCATTTTATTAGAATTTCCTAATGTCGTCTTGTCTACATTGAGACTGATGATTTTTTCTGCAATGTCTTCTACAAGGTGGATGGATATAACATTGACTATATAAACAACTTCAGACAAAAAAACCGCCGATAAGCACCGACGGTGCTAATACTATTAAACTCCTCTCTACTGCGCTATTCTTCTCCCATCAACTCCATTGCGTAAATATCCAGAATCTCCATTCGCCGTTTGAGAAATGAAGGATAATCCATTTTCTCGAATTCTTTGGGACATAAAGCTTCTTCAACATAAATCGGCATATTTGTATTTTTAAATTTCTCAATATATTCTTCCGGAGACTTATCTCGGATAGCGTTATTGTCTGATCGAGTTAGGAAGCATATATTTGCCAATACATTAATAGAATTGCGCGGAACCTCGAGTTTTTCTAGATATTTACGAGGAAAAATATGGTGATACTCGTGTTGGCTGGCTTTTTTGAGTATTTTTGAAGTGTCAATCTTTGCACCACTTACAAAAGAATGTGGCCCTTTTGAATTCAATAGAAGGATTAAGGTCTTGGAATTTGCGTTTCCGGCCGAAAAATTTCCCATAAAGAATACACTATTTTCAGCGCGAGGAAGCCGGAAATCATGGCTCTCATTTTCTTTCAGACGCCGGAATTCGATGATGTCGGCTGCCTGCCGCTCATTGACGTCGGATGAAAAACGTCTTGTGAACAGAGCACGCCAGAACCATTTGATGATGACATTCTTTTGTTTATCGGTGTATGGATGCCCTTCGGCCTTATCCGTCGCAAAGAAGGCACTCAGCGGGACCATAATGCCCGGAAAGGGTAACAGTTTATACTGCTGAACATCGAGCTCCCGCTTCAGGAAATCGATTGCGCCAATGATTCCTCGTTCAATCTCTTGGAAACGTTGACGTATGTCCTCGCCTTTTAAACCAATGATGTCCGAGGGCGTTGTCCGCCCGTGAATGACACCCGCGCAAATTCTTAACTGCAAGTCTTGATCGTTACACAAGTCCTCGTAGCCATGTTCTGCGATTTTGACTTGGAGCGCCTTGAACTTCTCAACTAAATCGAAATCGTCCGACCAACTCCACGCTGTCAAAAGTTCGAAAATTTCTAGGGGAGTTCCGGCTCTGTTGATGCGTTCGAATACAATAGCCACCTTGTTTCGATCACCAGACTCAAATGTCTCGTTTGGAATGAGGTACTCTTTAAACCTGTCTTGCAACAAAACAACCTTAGTTAGATTCTCCTCCGACAATTTCAAGGTCTCTATCCGATAAGTGGCTGCATCAAACAACGTTTTCACAGAAAAATGTCGAGTTTTGTCAACCTCACCTTCGGACAAACATAGAAAAAGAGACTCCTGCATATCATCTTCGGCTAGCATATCAAAATATACATCTGTAAATTCAGAATTCACAGGCTTCAGTTCCGTCTGAAATACACTAAACAAGCTAGTTATTCTTTGCTGACCATCCAACACATAGTTTACGGGATAGTCTTTTTGAGGCTCTGGCAATACAAATGACCCAAGCTTTTTCTCTGATTTCAATCTATTATCAGTTTTCCAAAGAATTATAGTGCCAATAGGGAATCCTTTGTATATGCTGTCTAATAAAAACGCGACTTGATCAGCCTCCCATACGTAATCCCGTTGAAAAGCTGGAATACGTATATCACCAATATTCACACGATTTATAAGCTTTCTTATAGTTAACGGCTCACCCATCTACATCCCCCTTATAAGCATTCAGAAGGAATGCAGGTTCAACAAAAGGTTGTCAATATTTTTTGACTAGACTCGCGATACAGCGAGGATAACGGTGAAGATGCGCCACGTAAACTTTTACGTGCCATCTAATTGGATTATATAACTAAAATGAAAGTGGCTGGGGCGCCAGGATTCGAACCTGGGCATGCCGGTACCAAAAACCAGTGCCTTACCGCTTGGCTACGCCCCAACACGAAAAGGTGGAGGCAAATCGCTCAACCCTTCGGATGGGCGGTCATTAGCAAAACTGGACGCGGCCTGCAATGACCCTTTTTATCTTTTTAACCGAAATTGCCGCGTAACGGCAAAAAAACAGTTCGAAAAACTATGGAACGATCTGCTGACCCATCGGTTATTTCAGCGAGACGCACATGTGAATGTCACCGAATATGCGGTGACGAAGATCAGGTTCGGTGCGTTTGTCTCACGATCGATTCGCAAAACAGCCTGTCTGTTTTCATGATCGGCGTGTGTCCTTCACAAGATATGGAAAGGAACGACAATGACCAAGATGAATGAAGCCAAGATTCTCATTCTTGCCACCGATGGCTATGAACGATCCGAGTTGCGCGTTCCGCTTGAGCAATTGCGGGCCAAGGGCGCAACTGTGAAAATTGCCTCTTTGAAAAAAGAGCCGATCAAAAGCTGGGATGACAAAAACTGGGGCGACACGGTGGATGTCGATCTGCTGGTCGGCGATGCCAAGGTCGATGATTTTGACGCGATTGTGCTGCCGGGCGGTCAGATCAACCCCGATATTTTGCGCACCGATCAGGCAGCCGTGAAGCTGGTTCGTGATTTTGTTGCCTCGGGCAAGGTTGTTGCGGCGGTCTGCCACGCACCATGGCTTCTGGTTGAGGCCGATGCGCTGCGCGGTCGCAAGGCAACATCCTATCACTCGATCAAGACCGACGTGAAAAACGCAGGCGCTCAATGGGTTGATGAAGCTGTCGTGACCGACAAGGGCATCATCACCTCGCGCAATCCCGGCGATCTCAACGCGTTTGTTGCCAAGATTGTCGAGGAAATTGGCGAAGGACGCCATGAGCGACGTGCGGCCTAAACCGCAGTGACCAACACCGCCTAAGCCAAAGCCTTCTCTCCAGCCGGGGAGAAGGCTTTTTTGCGCTTTACTCGGTCGGATTTTATGTCAACTGTGGATATGCAATCATAAAAAAGGATCACCCATGCCCGGTTATTCGGCCCGACCACCTGCCATACCCACCATTGTTTTGGATGATGCCGTGACACGCATTGTGCGCTGGGATTTTGAGCCGGGGGCTGCCACTGGCCATCACGTCCACGGTCTGGGCTATGTTGTGGTGCCGATGACTGATTGCCATTTCCTGATTGAAGACGAAACAGGCGAGCGCCGCGTTACCAGCCGCGCTGGCGAAGCCTATCGCCGCGATGCGGGCGTTGCCCATAATGTTATCAATGGGGGTGACCAGCCCATGAGCTTTATTGAAATCGAATACAAATAGCGCTCTGCCATCCCCTTCCTGATAAAGGCCTCTCTTACCGTGAATCGTGCTCTCGCCTCCTCCATATCCGCCGATTATCAGGCGGCCCATGGTCAATGCCTGTCGCTTGCGCCTCTGGTGCAGCGGGTAACGGCCAATAATCCCGGCATGATGACCTTCGAAGGCACCAACAGCTATATCATCGGCGATCAATACGTCTGCATTATTGATCCCGGCCCGGCCGATGAGGCGCATTTTGCTGCTCTGCTGCGGGCCTTGCAGGGCCGCACCCTCACCCATATTGTCGTCAGCCACACCCACCGCGACCATTGTGGATTGGCAGTGCAACTCCAGCAGGCAACGGGTGCCTTGCTGGTGGCCGAGGGGCCGCATCGCTTGTCACGGCCATTGCATGACGGGGAGGCCGATGCCTTTGGCGAGAGCAGTGATTATACATTTGCGCCAGACATCAGCCTCAAGGATGGCGAGATGCTGCGCGGCGATGGCTGGGCACTGGAAACTGTCCTCACTCCCGGCCATGCCGCCAATCATGCGGCCTTCGCGCTTGAAGGCTCGGGCGTGCTGTTTTCAGCCGATCACGTGATGGCATGGTCAACCACGGTGGTTGCGCCGCCGGATGGCTCCATGCGCCACTATATGGCCTCGCTGGACAGGCTGCTGGCACGGCAAGATACCGTCTATCTGCCGGGGCACGGCGGAGCGGTGCTGGAACCCGCCGCCTATGTGGCCCACCTCAAAAACCATCGCTTAACGCGGGAAGCCTCCATCATTGCCAGCATCCAGGCCGGTGATCGCACGGTGGACGCCGTGGTCGCTACCCTCTATCGCGGCCTTGACCCCAAGCTCTATAGAGCCGCAAGCCTGTCGGTGCTGGCGCATCTGGAAGATCTGGTTGAAAGAGGCATCCTCAACAGCAGCGGCCCGGCCTTGCTGACCAGCACCTATACACCGAATTGATGGCCACCTGACGTCTGCGCCGTTACTCGGCGGCAATGCCCAAAAGCGCACCGTCCATCGCGGTCAGATAACGGTTGGCAATGGCGGCTGACAGGCCCAGATCGTGCGGCCCATAGCGGCTGGCCACGCGCATATCCACCAGCACACTGTCTTCCTCTTCCCGCAAGCGAATGACGATATCAAAGGGCAGGCCCGTGATAAAATCGCGGCTGGTGGCCTGAATGCGAATGGTGCCTGCCGGTTCATTATCCGTATCCGGCATCTCCTGCTCTGGCTCAGGTCTCGCCAAAGGCACCGGAGCCTTAACGGCGGTACCATCGCCCAACAGCTCTGGCCGCATGGGGGTGGCGGGAAAATCCGGACGCGCATAGGCCGCACCTGCGGTTTGCGTTACCTTGAAGCGCTGGTCTGACGCAACTTGCCGCGCCGTTTGATAAACCCTGTCCAGCGCGCCATTATAGCTGCGCACCGTCAGGGTCGGATAGGCCGCGGCTTGAAGCCGCGCATTCGACGCCGGATCAGACTTGGGCCTTGGCATCCAACCTTGTACCGCCTTGGGCGGCGCAATCCAGGCCGCAGGCTCTTCTGTATCCGTTACAATTTCAAAAATCTGTGGGCGCGTTTCATAATAATGCGCCGCCACGCCCAACACGCTGAGTGGCAACACAGCAATAATCAGCGCCTTGCTGGCGGCAATGCCGCCTTCTGCCCCAACCTGCCATAATCGCCACAGCCCCCAGAGCGCCAGGGGCACCGTTAAAAGCGCCAGCCCGCCAGATAAAAGCGACAGCAAAACGAATGTGGGCACCTGTAGAGAGCCGAGCCGAAAAGCCGCGAAGCTTCCAATCAACAGCAAAAAGGACACAATGGCCAAGCGCAACGCATACCGGGCGCTTAAGGAAACAGGACGAATAAAACGGATGCTCATGCGGGGCGAGTTGGCTCCAGCTTATATTGGGCCTTGTGTACTCTGCTGATGCGCACGGCGCAACCGGCTGTGAAGCCAGCAAATCACCTTGCTTCGGAAGACCCTCAGCGCCTCTCACCAAATGTGGCGCACCGGCAACGCCCCCCTCTTTTCAAGAGTTGCGTAATGTAGACAACAAGGATAATAAATTCTCAACGAAAGATTGACTTTATGAATGAGACAACCAAAATCGCGAAAATTCGTTTTAGATATTATAAAACACGAATGATCTGACGGGGCGTATGGCACTATAATGGGACGTATCAATATAGATCTCAGCAAAATCCATACCTATCCTTGGATAATAAACATATTTTCCAAAGAAGACAGATTTTCTCTGTCACGTGTCAATTTTAGTCGTTGAAGTGAGATTTTTCACTTCAAAGATTCCTTCTAAAAATGAGTTTCTCTCAAATATAGAAGCTGTACTGCGTTGAAAAATGAGGCGAAAGAGCGCCGCCTCTCAAGGGATAACTGTGGCGTCCCACAGATTTTACTGGCAATAAATATGAAATGAACCGCCTGTGGAGGATCCGTGAAAGGAAAACGTAGAGGAACAAGCAATAAGGTGACGCTGACGGATGTGGCGCTTAAAGTGGGGGTCAGCCCCATCACAGTATCACGCGCCCTCAACCGTCCGGAAAAAGTGACGGACGAATTACGGGAAACCATATTGGAGGCCATAGAAGAGCTGGGCTATGTGCCCGATTTGGCCGCAAGGGCCCTGGCCAGCCGCCACAGCAACATCATTGGGGTGCTGTCATCCATGTTGGGCAGCAGCATTTTTCCACCTGTCATGAAGGGTATCGAAGACCGCATGCGCAACAGCGGCATGCACACTCAATATGTGAATACCAGTTTCTGCGCCGACGAAGAGATCCGCCTGCTAAAAGAATTTTTTGCGCAAAACCCGGCAGGCATCATGATTGGCGGGGTGCAAGTGGACCCACGCGTCACGGACCTTTTGCGGCAGGCCCCCTGCCCTGTCTTGCAATTTATTGATATCAGCTATCCCGCCATCGACATGGCCATCGGCGTGAACAATAGAGCGGCAGGCACGGTTGCCATTGATCATCTTCGGGCCAAAGGCTATCGCCGCATCGGCTTTTGCTCTGGTCGGCTTGATATTCCTGTCACAATGCGACTTGACAGCTTCAGGCAGCGCCTCACGCAAGACGGCCTCTACAATCCTGATCTGGTTATTTCCGTCAATGCCGCAAATCCCTTCAGCCTCGGCAGCGAAATTCTGGATCGGCTGCTGGCTGTAGATCCGCAACTGGATGCCGTGCTGTGCGCCCATGATGATCTGGCCATCGCCGTGCTGTTTGAATGTCAACGCCGTGGCATTGATGTGCCGCATCAATTGGGTGTCTGCGGCTTTTCCGATATTGATTATTCAGCCTATGTTGTGCCCTCTTTGACCACTGTGCGCATGCCGCTCTATCAACTGGGCTTTAGTGCCGCCAACATGATTTTGCGCGTCAACGAAGGCCGCAAGCACACAGAGCCGGTGGATCTGGGCTTTGAGCTGATCGAGCGCGACTCCACCCGCCGCAACATAAAATGAGTGCGAACAGCCGCCACCGGCATTCGCGCTTGCCCTCACAGCTATTGGCGCTTGATTACAGCGCAAAATACGCTAGACAACCCTTTGAACGCGATTGCCGTTATCTATAGAACGGGATCGGGCGGCCGATTGACGTCACGCTGCTGCCACGAGATCACGTGGCCGTTCCTTTGGCTTCAAGAAACATGATACAATGTGAATGTGCGAATTATATTGAGCACTTGACACTACAATTATTTCCTTTTCTGAATATCTTTTTCCATTGTGAGGAAATCCGCGTGTTTAGTATTATCATGGCCAGCGATGACTCTGAATGGGACGTCAAAAAACACACACCAACAGCGGGTACTTTTTTACTTTCACGCTTCTTAGAATACACGGACCCGACGATAGCCAGGCCTATCGCATATGGTGAATGAGCTCGAGTAGGTATTTCTCGTTCCATGCGGCCTTTTTGAGTTTTCGTCGCATGGGAACCCTTTCTGGATGCATGGTGGCAATGTTGAGTGCGAGCCGTCGCA
>NZ_SSOA01000011.1 GCF_004801395.1 Gillisella terrae | reverse complement strand
GACGAAGCCCAATACCCAAAACGCCCCCTCTGGATCGTCCTGACAATCCTCGCAAGCACCGCCATCTGGGCTATAACCCTCGGTGCCCTAAACCTAACACGCGCACACCTCGCGCATTAGGGGCCTCTCCTGAACGCTGGCGCTTTCAGGAGAAAACACGAGAGGGTAGAGTTGATGATCGCTAGGCACCGATCAATCCACGCTGTGCCTTATGCGCCCGTGAAAGTATAATCCTTGATGGATTGCGGTTTCATCTCAATCGAGAAACCGGGCCGGGTTGGTGGCATATAGGCAGCGTCCTTGATAACGCATGGATCAATGAAGTGCTCGTGCAGGTGATCAACATATTCAATCACCCTGCCCTGTTTGGTGCCAGACACCGCGACATAATCAATCATTGAAAGATGCTGGACGTATTCGCACAGGCCGACGCCGCCAGCGTGGGGCCAAACAGGCAGATTGTATTTTGCTGCCATGAGCAGAACCGCCAGAACCTCATTCAATCCGCCCATGCGGCAACTGTCGATCTGGACAATATCGATGGCACCGCCAGCAATCATCTGCTTGAAAACAATGCGGTTTTGGCACATTTCGCCGGTTGCCACTTTCACGGGCGCTATTGCTTCGCGGATTTTCTTGTGGCCAAAAACATCGTCGGGGCTGGTGGGTTCTTCAATGAAAAACGGCTTGTAGGGCTGCAATTCCTTGACCCAATCGATGGCCTGATTGACCTCCCAGACCTGATTGGCATCAATCATCATGAAGCGCTCATCGCCAATCACTTCGCGCACAATGCGCAAACGGCGCTTGTCGTCTTCCAGATCGCGACCGACCTTCATCTTGATATGGGTAAAGCCTTGGTCAATAGCTTCATGGCATAGACGGCGCAATTTCTCATCATCATAGCCCAGCCAGCCAGCCGATGTGGTGTAGCAAGGATAGCCTTCGCGCTCCAGCGTTGCGATACGATCCTGCTTGCCGACGTCAGCCTTTTTCAAAATGGCGAGTGCTTCTTCGGGTGTCAAAGCATCGGTCAGATAGCGGAAATCGACAATCGAGACGATCTCTTCCGGGCTCATTTCGGCCACCAGCCGCCAAACCGGCTTTCCAGCTTTCTTGGCCAGCAGATCCCACACCGCATTGACAACGGCACCCGTTGCCAGATGCATGGCCCCCTTATCGGGCCCGATCCAGCGCAATTGACTATCGGAGGTGATGTGTCGCCAGAAGCGGCCTGGGTTTTCTGCGATCCAGTCCAGATCAAGGCCGACAACAAGGTGGGTGAGTGCGTTGATCGCGGCACAGCAAATTTCATTGCCGCGACCAATGGTAAAGGTCAGCCCATGCCCTTCCAGTTCATTTCCGGCCAGCCCTTCGCTTTCCGTGCCCAAAATAACATAGGCTGCCGAGTAATCCGGATCCGGATTCATGGCGTCCGAGCCATCGAGGCTTAAAGATGTGGGAAAGCGCAGATCAATCGAACGCAAGCTGGTAATTTTGGTCATGGGAATGGCCTTGGTTGGAGAGGTAATCAGACGTCTGCGATAAAGGTCTGTTTTTGCGTGCCGAGACCTTCAATGCCCAGTTCCACAACGTCACCGGCTTTGAGGAAACGGGGTGGCTTCATGCCAAGGCCAACGCCCGGCGGTGTGCCGGTGGAAATCACGTCGCCGGGATGCAGGCTCATGAACTGGCTGAGGTACGACACAACATGGGCAACACCATACACCATGGTGGTGGAAGAGCCGTTCTGCATGGTTTCACCGTTGACCGTCAGCCACATTTTCAGGTTTTGCGGGTCAGCGATTTCGTCTTTCGTCACCAACCATGGACCAATCGGGCCAAAAGTGTCGCAAGATTTGCCCTTGGTCCATTGCCCGGCCCGCTCGGTCTGGAACGCACGTTCAGACACATCATGCGAGACGCAATAACCCGCCACATAGTCCATGGCATCAGCCTCGGACACATATTTTGCGGTCTTGCCAATCACCACGCCAAGCTCGACTTCCCAGTCGGTCTTTTCCGATCCGCGCGGGATCAGCACATCATCATTGGGGCCGCAAATGGCCGAGGTTGCCTTCATGAAAATCACCGGCTCCGGCGGCACGGTGGCACCTGTTTCGGCCGCATGGTCGGAAAAATTCAGGCCGATGCAGATGAATTTTCCGGTGCCTGCCACGCAAGCGCCAATGCGGCTATCGGCAGAGATTTCCGGCAGGCTGGAATGATCAAGGGCTGCGAGTTTTCCGAGGCACTCCGGCGAAATCGCCACCCCGCCAATGTCGGCAACATGGCCTGACAAATCACGGATCTTGCCATCCTTGTCGAGGAGAGCCGGGGTTTCATGGCCAATCGGCCCGACGCGCATCAGTTTCATAAAATAATCCTTCCCTGTTTAAATCGTCCAGCCGCCATCAATGGCGTAAGCCTGGCCCGTGGTATAGGTAGCACCCGCCAGATAGACCGCAAGGTCGGCGATTTCGTCGGGCGTACCGAGACGGCCAATGGGTTGGCGGGCAATGAAGGCGGCCCGCGCCGCTTCATAATCGCCTTGCGATTTCAGTCGGTCTTGCAGCGACGGGCTTTCGACCGTGCCGGGGCAAATGGCGTTGCAGCGAATGCCCTGCGATACATATTCGGCAGCAACCGATTTGGTGAGGCCAATGACGGCTGCTTTGGTGATGGAATAGGCGCAGCGGTTGGGCACGCCTTTGAGGCTGGATGCCACCGATGACATGTTGATGATCGCGCCATCGCCGCGCTCGATCATGCCCGGCAACACGGCACGTATGGTGCGCACCATGGCATGAACGTTCAGATCAAACGCAAAGGCAAGGTCGCTGTCCTTCATGTCCAGCACCGAGCCGGAATGCACAAAGCCTGCACAATTGAACAGAATGTCAAAGGGGCCGCTTTCCGACACCACCGCCTTGACCTCGTCATCGCTCAACACATTGAGGCGGCGCGTGGTGATCTTGCCATCCGCTGATAAATCAGCAAGGCCCGCTTCATTGATATCGGTGGCAACAACATGAGCACCCGCTCGCGCAAACGCCAAAGCACTAGCCCGGCCTATGCCTTGCGCTGCGGCTGTGACAAGCACGCGCTTGTTTTCTAATGATATGGACACTGAATTTCCTCCTCAGATCAATACGGCCGCAATGCAGCATGACATTATGGCAATTGGAAAGCCTATTTTGCGGATTTCAGCCCTCTGTCCAACGGCGTCTGGATGCGCCGAGATGTGTTTGCATTGCAGCTTGCGCCAGCAATGGCTCTCGCGCTTCAAGCGCGTTTAAAATGGCCTCATGCTCATCCAGCGCCTCTTGCCAGGATTGCAGACTTTCGGTGCGATCCTGCAACCGCTCAGCCAAAGGGCTGTAGCGTTCATCAAACAAGGAGCCGACGATACGCTCAAGAACGGAATTGCCCGATTGCGCAACGATTGTCAGATGAAACTGTCGGTCCAGCTCCAAGGGGTGGCGTCCCTGCGCGATTTCATTGCGCATGCCTTCGATAATGCCGCGCAATGTGGCGAGAGTTGCAGCCTCCATGCGGCTTGCGGCCAGCAAGGTGGTTGAGCCTTCAATTACAATGCGAGCCTGCATCAATTCCGAGGGGCTTTCGCCAAAGGATTCCGTGACCACGATGGGATTTTCGCGCTCTAACGCGACGTAGACGCCGGATCCCATGCGGATTTCGACCGTGCCGTCGATTTCCAGCGCAATCAACGCTTCGCGCAACGAGGGTCTTGAGACGCCAAGCTGTTGGGCAAGATCACGCTCGCTGGGCAGGCGCGTGCCGGGACCAAAGCCACTGCCCGCAATGAACTGACGGATCTGGTCGGCCACCTGCTGATAGAGCCTGCGTGTTTCGAATTTTTGCTCCATGACGATCCGTGTTGGTGATTCACCGTAAGTGACGCTGTTGATTGTCGCTTTAATTGGCCTTACCAAAACTCGAAGCGTCTGGCAATAAATTTCATTTCCAGTCATTTTTACGGGAAAATTTATCGAGCTGATAAAACTGGCTTGACCAATTTAATGTTGGTGGCTAATGCTGATCATCAGTCAGATCGGCCTTGTGGAGGGGCTGCCGTGGCTGATGAGGAGGAGAGGCTATGAGCGCGTCATCGAAGCAGGTGGAGAACCGTCGGTCTCAGGCGTCAATGGATGCTCAGCCGATCCTTGTTCTCAATAGCATTACCAAGCAATTTCCGGGTGTTCTTGCGCTGTCGGGCGTTCAATTTGATTTGTTGCCCGGCGAGGTTCATGCCGTCTGTGGCGAGAATGGCGCTGGAAAATCGACCTTGATGAAGGTGATCAGCGGTGTCTATCAGCCAAGCGCTGGTGAAATTGTCTATAAAGGCCAATCAGTTCATTTCTCATCGCCGCTGCAAGCCGAACAGGCGGGCATTGCCATCATTCACCAGGAACTCAATCTGGTGCCCCATCTCACCGTGGCCGAAAACATCTTTCTGGCCCGTGAGCCGCGTCTGAACACGCTGGGCGCGCGCATATTGGTGGATCGTAAGCGCTTGCGGATGGACGCAAAAATACATCTGGATCGCCTGGGTGTGGATATCAGCCCGGATGCAATAGTGCGCAATCTCTCGGTTGCCCAATGCCAGATGGTGGAAATTGCCAAGGCGCTGTCGCTCAAAGCCGAAGTGCTGATTATGGACGAGCCGACCTCATCGCTGACCGAGCAGGAAACGCGGCTGCTATTCAAGGTGATCCACGAATTGAAAGCCTCTGGCGTTGGCATCGTCTATATCTCCCATCGTCTTGATGAAATGGCGGAAATTGTTGACCGTGTGACTGTGTTGCGCGACGGAAAATATGTCGGCACCAGTGATTTTGCGGCTACCACCGTCGATGAGATTGTCTCGCGCATGGTGGGGCGCGCCTTGGAAGAGAAATTTCCAGAGCGGATCTCGACCCCAACAGAAGATGTCCTGCTGGAAGCCAAAGGGCTTAACCGTGCCGGTGTGTTTTCCGATATTCATTTCAGTTTACGGCGCGGGGAAATCCTCGGTTTTGCTGGCCTGATGGGGGCTGGCAGAACCGAGGTCGCCCGTGCCATTTTTGGAGCTGACCCGCTGGATTCTGGTGAAATCGCCTATCAAGGCCGCCCACTCTCCATTAAAAATCCGCGTGATGCGATTGCGGAGGGCATTGCCTATCTGTCTGAAGATCGCAAAAGCCAGGGGCTGGCGCTGAAAATGCCGGTTGCCGCCAATATGACACTTGCCAACATGGAAGCGGTGTCCAATCGCTATGGCTTGGTTGATAACAAGCGTCATGATGCCGTTGCCCGTCACTATGTTGATAAGCTGAATGTGCGCACGCCGTCTATTCAGCAGCCGGTTCGGCTGCTGTCAGGTGGTAATCAGCAAAAGATCATCATTGGCAAATGGCTGTTTCGTCAATCCAAAGTGCTGTTTTTTGATGAGCCGACGCGCGGCATCGATGTGGGGGCCAAGTTCGCCATTTACAAAATTATGGATGAGTTGGCAGCCGATGGCATTGGCGTGGTGCTGATCAGTTCGGAACTGCCGGAAATTCTCGGCATGACAGATCGTGTCGCGGTGTTTCATCAGGGCCGGATCATGGCCATTCTGGAAACACGCAAGACCAATCAGGAGGAGATTATGCGTTTTGCATCGGGCTATCAGGGGAGCAGGCCATGACCAATGCCGTAAAAGAAAATGGCATGCCGCCCGCATCCGAGCAGAAGCAGGCACGGTTTAGCGATCGCCAGAAAGATTTGATCCAGAAGTTCGCAGCCCTCGGCAGCCTCATTGTGCTGATTGCGATTTTCGCAGCCACCAGCCCCGCCTTTTTCAGCATTGATAACGGCATGACGGTGGCGCTTCAGGTCACCTCCATCGCCTTTTTGGGCATTGGGGCCACTTGCGTTATCATCACTGGCGGTATTGACCTTTCTGTTGGCTCGGTGCTGGCCTTGTCGGGCGTGGTTGCCGCCATTGCGGTGCGTGATTGGCAGTGGCCGGTGGCATTGGCGATGTGTCTGGGCATTTTCACCGGCACGGTTTGCGGTGCCATCAACGGTTTTGTTGTCACCCGGCTGCGGCTCCCGCCGTTTATTGCCACCCTTGGCATGATGTTGATTGCCCGTGGTGTGGCGCTTCAAATTACCGATGCGCGTGCTGTTTCAGGTCTTGGCGAAGCCTTTGGCGAGCTGGGCAATGGCGCTTTCATGCGCATGGTGACGATTGGCGATGATGGTTTTCCCAACGTGACCTTTCCGGGCATTCCCTATCCCGTCATTCTGATGGTGGTGATTGCCTTGGCGGTGGCCTTCATGCTGAACCGCTCGGTCTTGGGACGCCATATTTATGCGGTTGGTTCCAATTCGGATGCAGCACGTCTGTCCGGCGTCAATGTCGCCCGCATCACCGTCTTCACCTATGTGCTGTCTGGCACGCTGGCAGGCCTGACCGGCTGCGTGCTGATGTCGCGCCTCGTTACTGGCCAGCCGAATGAAGGCGTGATGTATGAGTTGGATGCCATTGCCAGCGCCGTGATTGGTGGCACCTCTTTGATTGGTGGTGTGGGCACCATTTCCGGCACCGCCATTGGTGCCTTTGTGATTGGCATCTTGCGCAATGGTTTGAATATGAACGGCGTTTCGGCCTTCACCCAGCAAATCATCATCGGCCTTGTCATTCTTGGCACGGTATGGATCGACCAGCTCCGCAACCGCCGCTGATATGCCCAGAGATAAGAAGGAACAGAGGAGTGTTCTTTCACACAACGGCTTTTGAGCCAGATAACCGGAGGAGAACCTTATGAAGACGTTTTTGATTGCAGCTTTGGCATCTGTTGCCAGCCTGGCGAGTGTGCCTGCCAGCGCCGCCGAAATTGCGGTGATTGTGAAAACCGTCAACTCGACCTATTGGCAGAATGTGCAAAAGGGCGCTGATGCCGCCATTAAAAAGGCCGGTGGTGATTACACCATGACCTTCCAGGGTCCGGCCTCGGAATCGGCCATTGCCGATGAAGTCAACATGGTCGAAAATGCCGTGAACCGCAAAGTGGCGGGCATTGTGCTGGCCCCATCTGACCCGGATGCTTTGGTGCCTGCGGTGAAGAAAGCCTGGGAAGCCCATATCCCGGTGATCGTCATTGACAGCCAATTGGCCAAGGGTGCCGATAAATATTACCAGTCCTTCCTGTCGACCGACAACAAGAAAGCGGGCGAGCTTTGCGCCAAGGAAATGATTGAAAAGGTGGGCACCACCGGCAAAATCGCCATCATGTCCTATGTGGCAGGCGCTGGCTCGGAAATCGGTCGCGTCGGTGGCTTTACCGATTACATCAAGGCCCATTCCAAGCTTCAGATTGTTGGACCTTTCTATTCCCAGTCACAGATGGCAACGGCTTTGAACCAGACCACGGATATGCTGGCCGCCAATCCCGATCTGAAGGGCGTTTTTGGTGCCAACGAGCCAACAGCCATCGGCATGGGCCGCGCCCTTGTGCAATCGGGCCGCGCTGGCAAGGTTGTGGCCATCGGCTTTGACGGCAACACCGATCTGCAAAACTTTGTCAAAGACGGAACGCTCGCAGCCATCGCGGTGCAGGGTTCCTACCAGATGGGTGAGAAGGGCATTGAGACCCTGATGAAAGTGCTGAAGAAAGAAAAGGTCGAGAAATTTGTCGACACCGGCGTTGTGCTGGTGACCAAGGACAATATCGACAAGCCGGAAGCCAAAAACGTCCTCTATTGATCTCTCATCCAGCCGCAGGCCCGCACGCCTGCGGCTCTTTTCGTTAAGGACCATGATCTTATGAAACCGTCTGATGCGCGCCGCCTGCCGAACATTGATCTCACAGTCACCACCATGGGCCTTGGCTGCGCCCAGATGGGCAATCTTTATCGCCTGACCAGCTATGAAGAGTGCAAAACCGCTTTTGATGCGGCGTGGGAGCGCGGTATTCGCTATTTTGACACGGCTCCCCATTATGGCCATAGCCGCTCGGAATTACGCCTGGGCACCATGCTGACAGATAAACCACGCAAGGATTATGTGGTCAGCACCAAGGTGGGACGGCTGATGCAGCCGGATGCAAACATGGGTGATGAAGCAAACGGCTTTATCAATCCCCTACCCTTTCAAGGCGTCTATGATTACAGCCATGACGGCATTTTACGCTCGTTTGAGGATAGCCAGAAGCGGCTGGGGGTGATTGATCCCGATATTCTCTACATTCATGACATCGGCACCGTCACCCATGGCGATCAAAATGCGCATTATTGGGCGCAGCTGACCAAAGGCGGTGGTTTCAAGGCCTTGAATACTCTGAAAGAGCAAGGGGCGGTCAAAGCCATCGGCCTTGGTGTGAATGAGTGGGAAGTGGTGCGCGATGCAATGGCGGAAACCCACATCGATGTCGCCATGCTGGCGGGGCGCTATACGCTGCTCGAGCAACACAGCCTCGGTTTTATGAATGATTGTGTAAAGGCAGGCACGGCCATTGTCATTGCGGGAGCCTTTAACTCTGGCATTCTGGCGGGCAATCGAAAGTTTAATTATGAGGATGCGCCGGCAGATTTGCTGAAGCGGGTCGAGGCGCTGCAAAAGCTCTGCGATGACATGGGCGTGAGCCTGCAAGCTGCCGCCTTGCAATTTCCACTCGCCCATCCGGCAACCGTCTCCGTGGTCTCAGGTGCGCGCAATGGCGGGCAGATTTCAAGCAATGTCGATTGGCTGGAGGAGAGCATTGCGGACGAATTTTGGCATGCGCTTAAGGCGCAGGCGCTGATTGATCCAGACGCACCTTTGCCATCGGCTGGATGATAAACCATGCGAATAGACGCGCATCAGCATTTTTGGTTTTTGAAAGATCGTCAGGGTGAGTGGCCGCCTGCCGAGCTTGCAGCAATCTATCGTGATTTTACGCCCGATGATCTGCTGCCGCTGTTAAAGGATGCCAATATGGATGGCACCATTTTGGTGCAAACCATGGAGAGGGCAGAAGACACCGCATTTATGCTGGCTTTGGCGGCGGAAAACCCCTTTATCAAAGGTGTCATCGGCTGGGTTGATCTCAGCGCCGCCGACGCCAGTGAGCAGATCGCCCGGCTCTCAGCCAATCCAAGGCTCAAGGGCCTTCGGCCTATGCTCCAGAGCCTGCCTGACGATGACTGGATTGCCCGGCACGATCTTGATTCCGCCATCGCCACCATTGTTGCCCTTGATCTGGCCTTTGACGCGCTGGTTCTGCCAAGGCAGTTGAAGGGGTTATTGCAACGGGTTGAGCGTACACCCGATCTCCGGGTGGTGATTGATCACGGGGCGAAGCCCGAAATCGCGCACGGGCGGTTCATTGACTGGCAAAAGGATATGGCACGGCTTGCCGCCTGCCCAACGGTGCATTGCAAGCTATCTGGCCTTTTGACCGAAGCTGGCAGCCAAAAGCTGGAAAGCTTACGCCCCTATATTGAGACAATTCTCGATCTTTTTGGCCCCGACCGGGTGTTGTGGGGCAGCGACTGGCCGGTTTTGCGCCTGGCTGGCGATTACAAAAACTGGCTTTCCCAGTGTGAAGACATTGTTTTGAGAGAACACCATGCCAAGGTGTTTGGTGGCAACGCAGCTCGATTTTACAGGATATGATGATGCAACGCATGGGCATGGTTATTGGCGTCAAGCCGGATATGTTGGACACCTACAAGCGGCTGCATGCTGCTGTGTGGCCGGAAATTCTGGCGCTGCTCGCCGACTGCAATATTGCCAATTATACGATTTTTCTGCGTGAGCCGGAAAATCTGCTGTTTGGTTATTATGAATACCACGGCACTGATTATGAAGCCGACATGGCCAAAATGGCTGCCAACCCTAAAAATCAGGAATGGTGGTCTTTTTGCATTCCCTGCCAGGCCCCGCTTGCAACGCGAAAAGACGGCGAATGGTGGGCGATGATGGAGCCGGTTTTCCATATGGATTGAGGTGCTGTTGCTGATTATATCTGTTCGTTACGTGGAGAAACTTGTCCTTTGTAATGAAAGAAGACGCTATGCCGGTCTTTGCTGCCAATCTGACGATGATGTTCAATGAATGGTCGTTTCTGGATCGGTTTGATGCGGCGGCAGACGCGGGCTTTTCCGCCGTTGAATATTTATTTCCCTATGACGAAAAGCCGGAAGCCGTTGCCGATCGCCTGACGCGCAACGGCTTGACCCAAGCGATGTTCAATCTGCCGCCCGGCGATTGGCAGGCTGGCGAGCGCGGCCTGGCCGCCCTTGGCTCACGTTTCGATGATCTGACAGCCTCGATTGCCAAAGGGCTGGACTATGCGGAGGCGGTGGGTGCCAAGCGCTTGCATTTGATGGCCGGTCTGGCAGACCCTCGCGACCCCGCAGCAAAAGAGGCCTATCACCGCTCGGTGGTTTATGCCGCGGAAAAACTTTCCGAGCGGGGGATTTCGCTTTTGCTGGAGCCGATTAACCCGCGCAACATGCCGGGCTATTTCCTCAACAATGTCGATGGGGCGGCAGAATTTATTGCAAACCTCGGCTTGAGCAATGTGAAACTGCAATTTGACATCTACCACTGCCAGATCATCCACGGCGATGTGTCCTCACGGTTGCGCAAATTTATCCCCATGACCGGCCATGTGCAGATTGCCAGTGTTCCCTCGCGCCATGAACCAGATGATGAAGAGCTGAACTATCCCTATCTGTTCACCCTGCTGGATGAGCTCGATTATCAGGGTTTTGTCGGTTGCGAGTATATCCCGCGCGGCCATACGCTGGATGGTCTGGGCTGGTTCAGATCTTGATACGGTGAGGAGATCCTGTTCTTTCGATCAGCAAGAAGAGAGAGAGAACACGTCACATTTTAGACGGTGGCGCGGCGAAAAAGCGTGTAGACAATTGTGGGCAAAATGACGACCGCAGCGCATGGCAAGAGAGATGATGATCATGACAGATTTGGACACAATGCCTCAGAGTGAGCGCAAACGCGGCTCAGGCGTGAAAATGGTCTATGACATTTTGCGCGATGAGATTCTGGATCTGGTCCTGTCACCCGGCAGTTTTGTCGATGAAGTGCAGCTTGCCGACCGTTTCAAAATGTCGCGAACGCCGATCCGCGAGGCGCTGGTGCGATTGGCAGGCGAAGGGTTGATTGAGACATTGCCAAACCGCTCGACCATGGTGTCGAACATCGATTTTCTCAACATGCACACCTATTTCGATGCGCTCACATTGATGTATCGGGTCACCACCAAGCTTGCCGCGCAATATCACAATGCAGATGATCTGGTGCGCATTCGCAACGATCAGGCCGCCTTTACGGCTGCGGTGAACGCGCAAAATGCGCTGTCGATGATTGCCACCAACGCCGCCTTTCATCTCTCCATCGCAGAAGCGGGTCGCAATCCCTATTTTACCGCCCTGTTCAAACGGCTGCTTGATGAGGGGCGGCGTATTTTGCGGCTGTATTACCAGTCCTATGATGACCGCCTGCCCCAGCGTTTCGTGGTTGAACATGATGAGATGATTGCCGCCATTGCTGATCGCAATCTGGATCTCTCCGAGCGGCTGGCCCGCGAACACGCCGAACAAATTGTTGAGCAGGTAAAGAAAATGCTGGTTCGTGATGAAAGGCTCGACATTGCTCTTTGAGCGCACAAGATTTCTTGTCGACAAATAAAATACAAAAGAGTAATGCTGTCGTACAGAAGGGATCGGAACCGAAAAACCGCGCTCTCCGTCAAAGCCAATTCAGGAGATAGACATGGCCAGCAGTATTTTTTCAGGTGTCGTTCCGGCCCTGATGACCCCTTGCAAAGACGACAGAACCCCGGATTTCGATGCATTGGTGCGCAAAGGCAAAGAGCTTATCAATGCTGGCATGTCTGCCGTGGTCTATTGCGGTTCCATGGGGGATTGGCCGCTTCTGACCGATGCCGAGCGTATGGAAGGCGTCGAGCGCCTTGCAAAAGCGGGCGTGCCGGTGATTGTCGGCACAGGGGCCGTCAACACAAAAACAGCGGTTGCCCATGCAGCGCATGCGCAAAAAGTTGGTGCCAAGGGCTTGATGGTCATTCCGCGCGTTCTGTCACGCGGCACCGTAATTTCGGCGCAGAAGGCCCATTTCAAGGCGATCCTGTCGGCAGCCCCAGAGCTTCCTGCGGTGATTTACAACAGCCCCTATTATGGTTTTGCCACCCGCGCCGATTTGTTTTTCGCGCTGCGGGCCGAGCATTCCAACCTTGTTGGCTTCAAGGAATTTGGTGGCCCTGACGATATGCGCTATGCCGCCGAAAACATCACCAGCCGCGATGATGACGTGACCTTGATGATTGGCGTCGATACCGCCGTGTTCCACGGATATGTCAATTGCGGTGCCACAGGGGCCATCACCGGCATTGGCAATGTTCTGCCCAAGGAAGTGCTGCATCTGTGCAATCTCGCACAGGCCGCCGCCAAGGGCGATGCTGATGCACGCGTGCGCGCCCTTGAACTGGAACAGGCGCTTGCGGTTCTTTCATCCTTCGATGAAGGCCCGGATCTGGTGCTCTACTTCAAGCACATGATGGTTTTAAAGGGTGATGCGGAATACACCCTGCATTTCAATGAGTCTGATGCCTTGACCGATAGCCAGCGTGGCTATGTCGAAGCGCAATTCAAGCTGTTCAACACCTGGTATGCGCAATGGAGCCAATTGCCGGGGGCAGTAAAGACCTGTAAGGCATAAAATTCACGAAGAGCCGTTGCAAGGCGCTGCCTTGCAGCGGCTCTTCGGGATGGTTCACACGGCGAGAAAACCACCATCAACATTCAACACAGCACCCGTGACCATCGCTGTGTCGGGTGAGAGCAACATGGCAATGGCGTTAGCAACATCCTCCACCGTGGCAAAGCGGCCCAAGGGGTGACGCACCATCATGGGTTCGGCCTTGGCCGGATCGCTCCAGGCGGCCATTGCCAGTTCTGTCAGTGTTATTGTCGGTGCTACCGCATTGACGCGAATACCGTGTGGTCCAAATTCTTTGGCAAGAACCCGCGTCGCACCTTCCAGTCCTGCTTTGGAGGCGGCATAGCACAGGTGCTCAGTAAAGCCGCGATGCCCGGCAATGGAGGTGATGTTGACAATAGCGCCACCCCCGCCCGCTTGCACACGGGCGCGGCCAAATTCCTGACAGGTGATCAAAGCGGCGCGAAGGTTGATGCCCATCACGGCTTCATAGCCCGCATCCGTCATATCGAAACTGGATTCCAGCACATTGGTACCAGCGCTGTTGATCAGAAAATCGGCGGTGCCTGCCTCCTGCATCGCTTTGCGGGTGGCGGCAGGATCGACGAGGTCCACAACGATCGATCTTCCACCAATCTCCTCTCTCAAGCTGTCGAGGTCGGATTGTGTGCGGCTGAGCGCAATCACTTCAGCGCCACGCTCTGCCATGCGTTTTGCGCAAGCCCGGCCAATTCCCTTGCCAGCCCCTGTGATGATGATGGATTTTCCGGCAAACTGCATGTCTGCTTCCTCCTCGCGTCTTCAATGGCCTCAACGTCGTTCTGGCTTTGTCGCGCCATCCATGCGGATCGCACGAGCCACAGTTTGCAGCTGTAAAAAGGCGCGGTAGCGCCTGTCATGCAGGTCGCGCAAATCACCGCTTGCTGGTTGGCATTGCAGGGCAATGGCAGACATGGCGGGCATGGCGGTCTGTAAATCCGGATAGAGATTGGCCGCGACCGCCCCCAGCATGGCCGAGCCCAGCAGCACGGGCTCCGGGCAGGCGGTGATTTCGACCGGGATTCCGGTGGCGTCAGCCAGTATTTGTCGCACAAGCGGATGCAGACCGGCACCGCCCGAAACAGAGATTGTCTGGATATGCACGCCTTTTGCAGCTTGTGCTTCAATGATCTGGCGAAGGCCATAACCAAGGCCGCAAATGCCAGCGATGTAAAGCGCAACCAAGCTATCAGCGCTGGTGTCCATGCCCAACCCAACCACGACGGCCCGCGCATCGGGATCGGCAAAGGGGGCGCGATTGCCCAAAAATTCCGGCACCACATGCAACTGATCTGCAAGGTGAGCGGCGTTGGATGCGCCGCCTGCCAAGGTGAGCGCCCGATCCGCCAGCCACAAAGGCAGGCTTTTGTTGGCGCGCAAGGCCTCCTGTGTCACCTCGCCACTGGCAGGATGGTGTTTTACGAGGTGATCAATGGCAGCGCCTGCCGCCGATTGACCGCCTTCATTGAGCCACATGCCGGGCACCATGGCCGAATAATAAGGCCCCCACACCCCCGGCACAAATGTGGGCTCTAATGTGGTGGTCATGGTGCAAGATGATGTGCCAAACACATAGGCGAGGCAGGTGGTCGGGTCTTGCGCGCCGCCTTTTGCCGCAACGGTCGCCAGCCCACCGGCGTGGGCATCAATCAAGCCCGCCGCGACAGCAATGCCGGGGCGAAGCTTCATGTCCGTGGCGGCTTCTTCGCTCAGGCCGTTGCCAAGCGCTGTGCCGGGATGAACAACGCGGCGACCAATGCGGGCAAATCCGTCATCGGCCAGATCACCAAGGCCAATGGCGCGAAAATAGCTCTCATCCCAGCGATTTTCCTTTGCCAGATAGGTCCATTTGCAGGTGACGGTGCAGGAAGAGCGATCCAGCGCGCCGGTGGATTTCCATGTCAGAAAGTCGGTGAGATCAAAGAAGTTTTCGGCGGTTGCGTAAATGTCGGGCAAATGTTCGCGCAGCCACATAAGCTTGGGCGTTTCCATCTCCGGCGAGATCTTGCCGCCAACATAGTCCAAAACCGGATGGCCCATGCTGTTGATCCGCTTTGCCTGCTCAAGAGCGCGGTGATCCATCCACACAATGATGTCGCGCTCTGGATGATCGGGATCACCGACGCCGCCTTTTGCGCCCCCCTCGCCTCTGGCACCTTGCACAACCAAAGAACAGGTGGCATCAAAGCCAATCCCGACCACATCGGCCGGGGAAATTTTTGCAAGGTCAACAGCCTCAGCCACCGCCTTGCACACCGCCTGCCACACTTGCGCGCTAGACTGCTCTACATGGCCGTGTTCGCCTCGAAAAATCACAATATCCTGTTTGGCATGGGCTAAGAGCTGCCCATGCCGATCAAATAGGCCTGCCCGCGCCGAGCCGGTGCCAACATCAACGCCAATTAAAAATTCGGCCATTTCATTCCTCCTGCTGCAACGCGGGCATGCTGATGATTTAAACGCGGTCAAAATTGGTCGGTAAAACCAGCATATCGCGGATTGTCACCGACCGCTTGCGGGTCAGCATATATTCCACCGCATCGGCAACCTCGCTTGGCTCCATCAGGCTGCCCGACTCTTTAGCCTTGCGCAGGTTTTCCTCTGGCCAATCGTCCAAAAGGGCTGAGATAACCGGGCCGGGCGACACTTGCGCCACGCGCACCCCATGCGGGATCATCTGGCGACGCATGGTTTGCACGAAGCAATTGACCGCCCATTTTGATGCGGCATAGACCGGCTCCCAATGGGTTGGGTAATGACCGGCAATCGAGCATGTGACAATAATATCGCCGGTGCGGCGCGCGCTCATATGCGGCACCACGTCATAGACGTTTTTCATCACCGCATTGATGTTGAGGTTCAGCATCTTGTCGATGGCTTGCGGATTGGTTTCTGTGAGATCGCCACCAATATAGGTACCAGCGTTGCAATAGAGAATGTCGATGTGATCGACCTTTTTCAAAACCTCGGGCACCATGGCCGCGCAGCTTTCCGCATCAAGCAGATTGGTGACCTGCGGAATGGCCTTTTCGCCGAATTTGGCAGCCAATTCGGTCAGGCCAGCCTCATTCCAATCCACCATCACCACGGTTGCACCGTTTTTCAACAGCATTTCCGTGGTGGCCAGCCCGATGCCCGACGCCGCACCCGTGATGACGGCGATCTTGCCTTGCAGGGATTCACTCATATTTTCCTCCGTTTTGCTTGAATGATCGATCGTATCTCTTTTAAGCCGCTGCATAATTTTCGCCTTAAATCCACTCGGATTGAGGGAATTATGCAGTCGATAGCAACAGGCAGAGCCCGTCCTCCTTCGGACAGCGCAATGCCGTCCAAACCCAATGCCCTGATGTGTGGCCGTTTAATGTGTGGCTATTGCGCGGCTTCCAGCGCGCTGTTGGCGGCGAATGTTGAGCGAAATTGCGATGGTGACATTCCTTTGAGTTTCAGAAAATGCCGATTGAAATTCGACAGGTTTGCAAAGCCGATCTCGAAACATACCTCTGCCACTTTGGTCTCCGCTTGGGTCAGTAGCATAAGGCAGGCGAGATCGACGCGAAGCTGGTTTTTATAACGCACCAATGTCGTGCCGGTGTGGCGCTTGAACGCCCGCGAGAATGCACTGGGGCTCATGCCCACCAGATCGGCCAGTTCGCGCTCGTCAATGTCATCGGTCAGATGTTCGCGCAGGTGGGCAATGGCGCGGTTGATGCCGACCTCGTTGAAGTCGGACAAATCCAGCTCATAGCTGAGACTGGCCAACACTTCCGGCTCTGGTGCATTGGCAAGCACATCGAGGATTTCCCAGAAAATCGCCAGCCGCATTGGCCCTTGCGCATCAATTAGCCGCTCCATCAGCGGTCGAATTGTATCGCTGGTTGCTGCATCAAACAAAAGCCCGCGGCGACTGCGGTCCATGAGCGGGCTCAAGGCAACAAGCTCCGGCATGGTGGCGATGCAATCCTGGATAAATTTTTCCGGAAACTGAATAACCAGCGTTCGGGTTGGGACAATTTCGCCCGGTGCAATTTCGGAAATCCAGTTTTGCGGCAGGTTTGGCCCGGTCAGAATCAATTGTCCCGGCTCGAACCGGCCAATGTGATCACCGATGTAAAACTGGCCGGAGGTGGCAACCACCAGATGGAGCTCATATTCAGGGTGATAATGCCAACGAACCGTGCGGAAAGGATAGCCGTGCTTCCATGCGGCAAAAGACTCGCCTTTGCGGATATGAACCAGTTCCAGATCAGGTTGCGTCATCACTCCTCCCTTCCCCCGCCGGACTAGAGTCTGTCAGGTTCAAATTGAACCAGACAGACTCTAGATTTCCTTGTTTTCGTTTGCCTATTCGGGAAAACCGGATTCCACTTTTCCCTGACAAACTCTAAAAGCCATCTTGTTCTGCAAACCTCCAATTTTGCAAAACCGGCGTATGGTCAAAACCTATAGCTTATTTGCCGGGGCCTCTACCTCACCGCAGGACATTTCCCGATACTTTTTTGACATTTCGGTGCTGCAATGTGCACAGGTGTCATGCTGCAATCTTACTCGCCTCTTCACTCTGGCAAAATTGACAAAATGCGAAGCTGACGATGGGCAGGTCTCAGCGCCAAGGGGGCTGACGATCGATTGAAATATGAGTCATATAATCATATTTTAAATGTTGACATAAAAAATCATGTTAAATAAACCACTCGTGAACGGTGCACGTCATGTGCGCGCACTTTCTTCAATCGCGACTGATGCGTGAAATCTGCTGCTTTCAGCGGAGGTCTTTCTGCGTCCTTTTTCTGGGGTTTGATGAGATGGGTTTACGGGGTACACGAGTTTTACTTTTGGCATGTACAGCGATTGGCACGGTGGCAGTTGCGGCACCGCTATCGGCCCAGCAGGCATCGACAACGTTGGAGAGTGCTGCAAATGGGAAGGAGCAGACCCAGCTTTCAACCATTACCGTGAAGGGCAAGAAGGTTGAGAAAGGCTCCGTTGCCGATAGCCCGCTTGCCACACGCACCACGGCAGACGAGATTGCCAAAAAGGACATTGCCGATGTGAAGGATCTCGGCAACACGGTTGATCCCAGCGTCACCTATGTCAAAAGCTCAAAGTCGATCAATATTCGCGGTCTGGAAGCAGACCGTGTGCTGACCACGGTTGATGGCATTCCTGTTCCCTATTTCTTTGACAATATTTATGGTTTTGGCGGCGGTGCCGACACATTCGACTTTAATGCCCTCTCCAGCTTTGATGTTTTGCATGGTGCAGATTCCAGCCGCACCGGATCGGGCGCGCTTGGCGGCGCTCTGATGCTGCGCACTCTGGAACCTGAAGATCTACTTGGGGCTGGCAAGTCCTTTGGCGGCATGGCCAAGCTGGGCTATGACAGTTCCGAGCGCTCTTTCACCGGCTCCGCAGCCGTGGCCAAGAAGATCGAAAACACCTCGATCCTGTTCCAAAGCTCCTACAAGTATGGCCATGAAACCAAGACCAAGGGCAATGTTGACAGTTTTGGCGCGACCCGCACCAAAGCGGATCCACTGACCGAAATTCAGCGCAACATTCTGTTCAAGCTTCGCCAGCAGCTTGAGGGTGGTCACACGATTGGCATCACCGCCGAGCGTTATAGTGCTGATTCAACGAAAGATTATCGCTCCAATGCCTCCTATGGCACGACCTATAAAGCGGGCAATCTTGATGCCACACAAGACAAGTCGAGAGATCGGCTCTCCCTCGATTACAAGTATGAATCGACCGACAAAGACAGCCTGATCGATAGCGGCATGGCCACGCTCTATTGGCAGCGCAGCAAGCGGATTGAAGGCACATCCGCCATTCGCACAACGGCACCTGTCGGCTTTTATCAACGCCTTATGCAAAGCGATGAGAAGGCCGTGGGCTTTACGGGCTATCTCAATTCCGATTTCAACACCGGTGCATTGAGCCATCGTGTCACCCTTGGCGGCGATTTCCGCTTTTCACAGACGAGCTATTATCTTGCCGGTCAAGACAGTTGCAATATCGTCTTTGCCCGGGCCTGCGCCAGCTATCACACCAATCAGGCCTATGCGCCCGACGTCAACGGTTACAAGCTGGGCGTTTATATAGAAGACAAGATCTCGCTCGGAAATAGTCCCGTTTCGCTTACGCCCGGCGTGCGGTTTGACTGGTACAAGTATGATCCGCAAAACAGCGCGGCCTGGATGGCCAACAGCGGTTACAGCGGTGTTCCAACCGCATCGAGCGATTCCCGCCTCTCCCCAAAGCTGCGGGCGGCATGGGAGGTGACGCCCGATGTTGAGTTGTTTGCGCAATTTTCGACCGCCTTCAAGGCCCCGAACGAATATCAAATGTATGTCAATTATGCCAACCCGGTCTTCAGCTATCGCACCATCGGCAATCCAAACCTGAAGCCGGAAAGCAGCTATGGTTTTGATGTCGGAGCCAACCTCGGCGATGATGAATTTGGCGGCCGGGTGACAGGCTTTAGCAATCGATACAAGAACTTCATCGATAGCGATGTGGTGTTTAACACCGGCTACTCGAATGGTGAGACCTCTTACTTCAACCGCGACAATGTGCGCATCTCCGGTGTGGAGGCGTCCATTCACAAAACCTTCTCAATGGGCGTGACCTTGCATGGCTCCATTGCCTATGCGCGCGGAACGGATCTCGATACGGATCAGATTCTTGCAACCGTTGCGCCCGTGAAGGCCATTGTCGGTGCCGCCTATAATGCCGAAAATTGGGGTACGGATGTGACCCTCGTGGCAGCGGGTGGGGTGGATAAAAATTCCACCGCCAAGAGCAAGCCCGGTGGCTATGGCGTTGTAAACCTGACCGGCTGGTTTGAGCCGGAAATGGCAAAAGGCATGCGGATCCAAGGCGGTATCTACAATCTGTTCGACCGCCAATACTATGATGCGCTGGAGGTGAAGGACGTCAACAATGCCAACGCGCTTTATTCCGAAGCCGGACGCTATTTCAAGATTTCCGTGACCCAGCGGTTCTAAAGGCGCGCTGATGCTGAAGGCAGCGAGGCGGGTATCGCACCGCCTCGCTCCCAGCGCAATAAATATGAGCAACGCAATAAATATGAGTATATAAGTCATATATTTATTGACGGCGATAATATGACTGTAATACTCATATAAAAAGTCATTGAACCGGTGCTCCCACCCAGCTTCAGGTGAGCACGGTTCTCTTCCAAAAAGAGATGTTAAAATGCAGCGTGTAACATTGACCAACGCCAATATCCGGCAGATCAAGATCGACAATCCAAACATGCGAGAGCGCGATATTGCGGCGCAATGTGGCATTAGCGAAGCCGAGTATGTCGCAGCCTGGCTTGGCCATTCGGCCACACGGATCACCACGGATTTTGATCGGATTTTTCCAAAGCTTGAGGCGCTTGGCACGGTGATGGCCCTGACGCGCAACGACCATGCGGTGCATGAAAAAATTGGCTGCTATGATCGCTATATAGCAGGCAAGAAGGCCGCCATGATGCTGGGTGAGCAAATTGATACCCGCATGTTCCCCAGCCATTGGGTCTACGGATTTGCCGTTGAGACTTCGGTGGGGGATAGCATCAAGCGTAGCTTCCAATTCTTTGATGCTCAAGGGGAGGCTGTGCACAAAATCCACCTGCGGCCTGAAAGCGATGTTGCAGCGTGGAAAGCCCTTGCCCTTGAGTTGGCGCTGGATGATCAATCGGCTGATCTCGATATCAAGCCTTCTGTTGAAGACGTGTTTGCCAATGATGACAATGTGCCTGTGGATGCTTTGCGTCAGCGCTGGAGCAGCATGACAGACACCCACCAGTTTGTCGGTTTGCTCAATGCGCTTGAGCTGTCGCGCCTGAAAGCAGTGTCCAGCGTTGGCGATGATTTCGCGTGGAAAGTATCTCGGCAGGCCGTATCGGTGATGTTTGAAGGGGCTGTGCGTACCCAGGTTCCCCTGATGTGCTTTGTCGGCAATCAGGGTTGCGTCCAGATCCACTCGGGGCCAGTCGTCAATATCAAATCGGTTGGGCCTTGGCTGAATGTGATGGACGAAACCTTCCATCTGCATCTGCGCGAAGACCACATTGCCGAAGCCTGGGTTGTGCGAAAGCCAACCGATAAAGGCCACGTGACCTCGCTGGAAGCCTATGATGCAAGCGGCAATTTGATCATTCAGTTTTTTGGCAAGCGCATTGAAGGTCAGGACGAGCGGTCTGAGTGGCGCGCCATCGTTGAAGCCCTGCCAACATCAGATGCATCGAGGGCGGCATGAAACGGATGGGAATTTCGGGTCTGAAAGCCTTGATGCTTGCGGGTATGTTCGCCAGCTTTTCGCTCACCGCAGGGGTCGCGCAGGACAAACATCCTGAAAAAATAGTCGCTATTGGCGGCTCCGTGACGGAAATCGTCTACGCATTGGGCGAAGAGGCACGGTTGATTGGTCGGGATTCCACCAGTGTTTACCCGCCGCAAGCGCTGAAGTTGCCCGATGCTGGCTATATTCGTGCCTTGTCGCCGGAGGGCGTTTTGTCGCTCAACCCGGATCTGATTTTGATGCTGGATGGCGCTGGACCACCGGAAGCGCTGGAAACGATCAAAGCCGCAGGCATACCCATTGCAACCATTCCGGATGGCTATGATGCCGCAGCGATTTCCAAAAAGGTCGAGGCTGTTGGTGTCGCCTTGGGCGTCGAGCCAAAAGCCCATGCGCTGGCAAACCGTCTGGATGATGCCCTTAAAACGGCGATCGCCAAAAGTGCCGATCAAAAGCGAAAGACCCGCGCGCTCTTTATCCTGTCATTGCAAAATGGCCGGGTCATGGCGGCAGGTAATCACAATCACGCCGATGGCATCTTGAAACTCGCAGGGGCAGAGAATGTCATGGCCGATATCAATGGCTACAAGCAGGTGAGCGATGAAGCCATCATCAAAGCAGCACCGGATGTGATTGTGATGATGACCGGCGTGGGTGGCCACGCAACCGACGATCAGACCGTTCTCAGCAATCCTGCCATCGCTGCGACGCCAGCGGGCAAAGCCAAACGGCTGGTGCGTATGGATGGCATGTATCTGTTGGGTTTCGGGCCGAGAACGGCGGATGCGGTGAGCGCACTCAACGCCGCTCTCTATCCCCAATCCGGCAAAACGGAGTGATGGCGGATGGCAATGGCATGGCCACGAACGTCAGCGTTCACAGAGCCGCGTTTGGCCCTTTCATCGCGTGCGCTCAGGGCTAAAATCTGCCTTGTGTTTCTGACGCTGTTTTTGGTGCTATCCGCTTTGATCTCGCTGACTGCGGGTGCGTCTGACGCCTCCGTGTCCGCTGTGTTCGGCCATTACCTGGGGTTTAACAATGCCATTGCCGGGCGGGATTTGTTGATTATCGAGCAAATTCGCATGCCGCGTGTCTTTCTGGGCATGTTGGTGGGTGCCGCCCTTGCGGTGTCCGGTGCTATCATGCAGGGCGTGTTTCGCAATCCGCTGGCTGATCCCGGTCTTGCGGGCGTCTCGGCGGGTGCGGGTCTTGGTGCCGCCTTCATTATTGTGCTGGGCGGTACATTCGCCCTGCCCTTTGTGGCTTATGCCGGATTTTTGGCTTTGCCCTTGCTTGCCTTTTTCGGCTCGCTGGCCACCACCGCAGCGCTCTATGCTGTATCCACCCGCCATGGCCGCACGTCGGTTCCGACCATGTTGCTGGCGGGTATAGCCTTTGGTGCCCTGGCCATGGCGGCCACCGGCTGCCTTGTTTATATCGCGGACGATCACCAAATTCGTGACCTCAGTTTTTGGCAGCTTGGCTCTTTGGCCGGGGCCACATGGCTCAAGGTTGCAACCCTTGGTGCCATCATTGCTCTGGCATCGACAGCACTACCGTTTATGGCGCGTGGGTTGAACGGTCTTTCCATGGGTGAGGCCGTTGCTGGGCATATGGGTATCCCGGTCGAAACATTGAAGCGAAGCAGCATTGTGGTTGTCTCGGCCATGACCGGGGGCGCCGTGGCGGTCGGCGGTGGCATCGGCTTTGTCGGCATTGTCGTGCCGCATGTGCTGCGGCTGGCGATTGGGCCAGACCATCGTTATCTTTTGCCAGCAGCCGCGCTGCTGGGTGCCGCCCTTCTGGTGTTGGCCGATGCCGTGGCACGCATCATTGTGGCACCGGCCGAGCTGCCCATTGGCATCATCACCGCCTTGTTTGGTGCCCCCTTTTTTCTCTGGCTGCTTTTAAAACGGCGCAATCTTCTGGATATGTGAATGGCAGACCTTACAGCTCACAATCTTCATGTGCGATATGGTGGTCGCCGCGTGCTGCATGGCGTCAATGTTTGCGCCAAGGCAGGCCAGGTGACGGTGATCGCCGGGCCGAATGGTTCGGGAAAATCGACGCTGATCAAATCAATCAGCGGCGAAATTTCCTATAGCGGCCAAGTCTGCATCAATGGCACTGATCTTGTGGCGTTGAAAGCGTGGCAAATGGCGGCTTTGCGCGCCGTGCTGCCGCAGGAAACATCGGTTGCCTTTCCTTACTCCGTTGCGGAAGTGGTGCGTTTTGGCCTGGAGGCCGGAGCAATGGGCCGCTCAAAACGCACGAGTGCTTTGATTGATGCTGCCTTGAACAGGGTTGGTCTTACGGGCTTTGCTAACCGCCTGGTGTCTGCCCTGTCTGGCGGCGAGCGCCAGCGGGTGCAGCTTGCTCGCGTGCTGTGCCAGATCTGGGAGCCCATCGGCGATGATGGTCCGCGCTGGCTGGTGATGGATGAGCCGGTGGCCAATCTCGATATCAAACACCAGATTGCCTTGATGGATATTGCGCGCAATTACGCCAGCCAAGGCGGCGGCGTAATCGCCGTCATGCATGATCTCAATTTGTCGGCGATGTATGCGGATCATCTGGTGCTGATGAAGGAGGGAGCTGTTGCCATCGAAGGCCCGCCATCTGCGGTGCTGACGCGCCAGTCCCTCAGCCATGTGTTTGACTGCCCGATTGAGCCGAACGTGATTGCGCCCAACATGCCTTTTATCTTGCCGCAATCAATGTTTGCGTCCTCAAGCTGCGGTTTGCAGTGAGGCAAGCAATGTGGCGCGGGCCGTGCGCAAATGCATGTGGCATGCGGCCTTTGCCTCGCTCATCTCGCCGCTGCGCAAGCCTTTAATATAGGCGAGATGTTCGGTCACGGCCACATGGTTGCGCTCTTTCTCGTCTTTCTTGTTCCATTGGTAGTGATAGTGGAAAATCATCGACATGACGCCTTGGATGTTGCTGAAAAAGCGGTTCGGGGCAACGCCGTTGATCAGGCGGTGAAAACGGTCATCTAACGCCTGAAAATCGCGATATCGGCTCTCTATGTCTGCCAACAAAGCTTCATGCTGCTTTTCTATGGCGTCCAAGGCCTTCCAGGCGTCGTGGCTGGCTGGCAAGGCGACAAAATGCTCAACGGCCCGCAGTTCCATCACCTCACGCATGTCAAACAACTCAGCAACAAACTCCACAGTCAGTCCAGATGCGGTCCAGCGTCCGCTGCTTTGGCGCTGCAAAAGTCCAAAATGACTGAAGGTGTTGAGGCAATCGCGTATGGCCGATGTGGACACCCCAAATTGGCGCGCCAGATCCAGACCGTTGATGGCTTGGCCGCGGTGAAACTCTGGACCGCTCATCCATTCCATAAATTTGCGCTCAACCATATCCGACAATGGCTCAAGATCGCTGCCGTCGAGATAATCATCGGCTAAGGGCTCGCGGAGCACCTGTTTGGTGCGTCCGTCAATCGCGATCAGACCGCGGGTTTGCATCTGGGCAAGAACGGCGCGCAGCGTGGTACGGCTGACCCCCAATGTGGCAGAGAGCTTTGGCTCAGATGCGAGCAGATCCCCCACCGATGCATTGGAAAGCAGCCGAAGACATTGATTGTAGGTTCGCTTGTAGAGAGCGTTGGTTTTCATGGCGTCTCATGGAGGGATTGTGATCGGTCTTGTCGTAAAATATGGTTTTTTTCGATAAAAGACAATTGATTGCGGATCAGATTGTTGCAAACGCACCGCGCGCCAGTACCCTTTAAACATGCTTCAGACCAGCCGGTCCAAAACCTCAACCGGATGCGGCAGGCTGCCATGATCCATGGTTTTGACCTGCGAGCGACAAGAATAGCCGCTGGCCATCAGAATATCGTCGGGCTTTTGTCGCTTGATAGTCTCGGCCCAGCTCATGGCATAAAGGGTTTCGGACATGGGACGGTTGCGGGCTTCATGGCCGAAGGTTCCCGCCATACCGCAACAGCCGGTATCGACAATCTCAAGGGACAGCCCAAGCGCCTTGAAGACGGTCTTCCAATGACCGATGGACGCTGCGGCATTGGTTCGTTCCGTGCAGTGGACCATGAGCGACACCTTGCCCTCCAGGGGCATGGTGTTCATTTCTGTCAGCCTGACGCTTGCCAGCCACTCCTGCGGCAAGGCGATTGTTGCCTTCAGCGGGTTGTTGGCAAGCGCTTTATATTCGCTGCGAAAGGCAAGCGTCATTGACGGATCAAGCCCGACCAGCGGGATGTTGAGATCGGCGAGGCTTTGCAGATAGGCCCCTGTCTGACGCGCCGCCTTCTCGAAGCGGGCGAGATAGCCATGCACATGCAAGGCTTTGCCATTGATGTGACCGCGTGCCAGCATGGGATTGAAACCCAGCTTTCGTGCGAGGCTTATAGCCGCAAGCGCCACGGCCGGATCGAAATGGGCGGTGAATGCATCAACAACAAAGACCACGATCGCCTTGCGCTCTTCAGGAGCAAGCCGGACCAAAGCCTCGGGATCTGCAATCGGCACATTTAAACGACGCGCCTGTTTTTCCAGTGATTGATCCGGCAGGGCGGGCAAGGCCGTCAAACCCATCAGGCGCATCAATGCTCTTCCCGCTTTCGTCTGCGCCACCGCGTTATAGATGGGATGAAACCGTGCCATCCACGGCAGGAGGGTCTCAATCGACGCGACCAGCGGATCCTTCAGCGGACGCAAATATCGATCGTGATAGATCGCCAGAAATTTGGAGCGGAAGGCCGGAACGCTGACCTTCACAGGACATTGCCCCGCGCAAGCCTTACAGGACAGGCAGCTATCCATGGCCGACTTGACCTCGTGGGAAAAATCGTCCCGATTGACCGGATTGAGGCTGTTCAAGGCGCGCGTCAGCACAGTGGAATGGCTTGGCGTCATCAATTTACTGCGCGGATCAATGCCTCTTTCAGCCAAAAGCCGCAGCCATTCGCGCATCAGCGAGGCGCGGCCCTTGGGCGAGAGGCGGCGGTCGCGGCTGGCCTTAAAGGAGGGGCACATCGGGCTTGTCTCGTCAAAGTCGAAGCAGGCCCCGTTGCCGTTGCAATAGGCTGCATTGTCGAAGGCGGCGCGGATGTCGTTGCCGATGACGCGGTCCAGCGTTCCGCGCAGGGGCACTTCATCGATCTTTAACAAGGGAGTCGCATCCGCGCTGGCAATCTTGCCGGGGTTCAGGCGGTTTTCCGGATCAAAAGCGCGCTTGATCTCCTGAAGGCAAGGGTAAAGGTCGCCGAAAAACTCCGGCACATATTCCGAACGCACGCCCTTGCCATGCTCGCCCCATAAGACACCACCATATTTTCGCGTGAGTGCCACCACGGCATCGCTGATGTCGCGCACCAATGGCACATGATCAGGCCGTGCAAGATCAAGCGCCGGACGCACATGCAAAACGCCCGCATCAACATGGCCGAACATGCCATAGGCTACGCCCGCCCCATCAAGAAGGGCGCGAAACTCGCGAATATAGGCCGCCAGATGCTCCGGCGGCACCGCGGTGTCTTCAACAAAGGCAACCGGCCGCACTGGGCCTTCAACATTGCCCAGAAGTCCAACGGCCCGTTTGCGCATGGTCCAGATGGCGTCAGCATCCTTATGGCCGCGCGCGACCGTGTGTCCCAGACGGTTGGGGTTGGCGGCACTGTCGAGGGCATCGATCACGCCTGCCAGTTTTTGCTCCAGCTCCAACGGGTTATCGGCCAGCACCTCAACGATATTGATGCCATTGGCTGGGCGGCCTGCATCATCGGGGAAAAAGCGGCTGATGGCCGTCCAGACGATATCGCCCTTGGCAAGGCCTAAAACCTTCTCGTCAACCGTCTCGACGGAGGCAACCTTGAGTGCTGTGAGATTGCGGGCATCCTCAAGGGCGGCGTTGAAATCATTGTAGCGGATATTGATCAGCGCGACCTCTGCGGGCAGCGGCAGCAGGTTCAACTCTGCCTCCGCAATCATCGCCAGCGTGCCTTCCGATCCACACAGAATGGCGTTGAGGTCGAAGCCGCCATCATCGCGGCGCACATGAGCGAGATCGTAACCCGTCATATACCGGTTGAGATTGGGGAAAACCTCTTTGATGCGCTGCTGTTTTTCGCGCGTGATGCGCTCCACCACACGGTGGATGTCACCGATCCGGTCCTGGCGCTGAAACACGGCGTCAAGGTCGGCACCCTCCAGCGATCGCGACCAGAAATCCGTGCCATCCATCAGCACGACGCGCAGGCCCAGCACGTGGTTCGAGGTCTTGCCATAGAGGCATGACCCCTGCCCGCAGGCATCGGTGGAGATCATACCGCCAATTGTGGCGCGGTTGGAGGTGGAAAGCTCCGGGGCGAAAAACAGCCCAAACGGCTTCAGCGCACGGTTCAATGCGTCTTTCACCACGCCAGCCTGAACGCGGGCAACCCTTCGCACCGGATCGATGTGCAGGATGCGGTTCATGTGCCGAGAGCAGTCGATCACGATGCCGTGGGTGAGTGATTGGCCGTTGGTGCCCGTGCCGCCGCCCCTTGGGGCAATGGTGATGGTGCGAAACGCAGGTTCGGAAAGCGTGCGGGCGATGATTTGAAGGTCTTCGGCTCCGCTTGGAAATAACACACCTTGCGGCTCCATCTGATAGATCGAGTTGTCTGTGGCATGGACAATGCGGGAGCCTGAGCGCGTTTCAATATCGCCGAGAAATCCCGCCTCGATCAGGCGCTCAAAAAAGCTTGGCGGTGCATCGGCAATCGATGCGGGGCGATCGAGGCGTGGAATCATGGCGGATGCGTTTTAGTCCTTTAGCGCCGCACAGGCGCGCTCTTAATTTTTGAGCGCCGCACAAGCGCGCTCGATGCGATTCAGCGCTTCTATCAGTTCTGCTTCCGATGTTGCATAGGAAATTCGAAAGAAGGGTGAAAGACCGAAGGCCGAGCCCGGCACAACGGCCACATGGGCCTCTTCTAGCAGGTAATCGGTAAAATCGGCATCGCTCAACAGGGTTTTGCCCTTGGGTGTCACCTTGTCTAGCACGCCCGCACATCCCGAAAACGTGTAGAAAGCGCCTTCCGGCACCCGGCATTCGAGACCGGGTATGGCATTCAGGCGGCTGACCACCAGATCGCGGCGGCGCTTGAAGCTCTCCTGCCGCTCTTTCAGGAAATCCTGAGGTCCGTTCAGCGCGACAATCGCTGCGGCCTGACTGACCGAGCATGGGCAGGACGTTGCCTGACTCTGGATCACGGCCATGGCCTTGATCAGCGGTTTGGGGCCACCGGCATAGCCAATCCGCCAGCCTGTCATGGCATAGGCCTTGGAGACGCCATTTATGGTGAGGCTCCGTTCTTTCAGGCGCGGTTCCAGCGCAACCGGGGTGACGAAATCAAAGCCGTCGTAGACGATGTGCTCATACATATCATCCACCATCAGCCACACGTGCGGATGGCGCAGCAAAACCTCGATTAACGGACGATAGTCGGCTGCACTATAGGCAGCCCCCGAGGGGTTGGACGGAGAATTCAGCAAGACCCACCGGGTGTTCGGCGTGATCGCCTTTTCCAGTTGCTCCGCCTGAAGACGGAATCCGGCGTCAGCATTGCAGGGCACCAGAACAGAGCGACCGCCGCAAATCTCGACAATATCGGAATAGGAGGTCCAGTAAGGCGTGGGGATGATCACCTCGTCGCCCGCACCGATGGTGGCCATGAAAGCGTTGAACAGGATCTGCTTTGCACCCGTGCCAACAGTGATCTCATCCATGGCATAATCTATGCCGTTTTCGCGCTTGAACTTCGCAGCAATTGCCTGTTTCAAGGCGGGCGAACCATCGAGCGCGGTGTATTTGGTTTCGCCCGCATCAATAGCGGCCTTGGCGCCTTCCTTGATGTGGTCGGGCGTGTCGAAATCCGGCTCACCAGCGCCCAGAATGATGACCGGAAGACCTTCACGCTTCATGGCTGCTGCTTTTGCGCCAATTTGCAGGATCTTGGAAACGCCGACAGAGGCGATCCGCGAGGCGGGCCGAAAGGCCGCCTCATCCACTTTCACATCAATTGTCATGACAGTCGCGCCTTATTCGATGTCGAAGGAAACGCCCTGCGCCAACGGCAGAGATTTCGAATAGTTGATCGTGTTGGTGGCGCGGCGCATATAGGCTCTCCATGCATCAGAGCCGCTTTCGCGCCCGCCGCCGGTTTCCTTCTCTCCGCCAAAGGCACCGCCGATTTCAGCGCCTGAGGTGCCAATATTGACATTGGCAATGCCGCAATCCGAGCCATCTGCGGCCAGAAACCGCTCGGCTTCCTGCATGTTGAGCGTGAAGATCGATGAGGAAAGACCCGCGCCCACCGCGTTGTGATCCGACAGAACGGCGTCGAAATCGCTGTATTTCAGGACGTAAAGAATCGGCGCGAAGGTTTCTTCCAGCACGGGGCCGGTGTGCGTTGGCATTTCCACCAGCGCGGGCTTGACGTAATAGGCATCGGCGCTGCCAGTGTCCACGCGCTCGCCGCCATGCACCGCACCGCCATGCGCCTTGGCCTCGGTGAGCGCCTTTTGCATGGTGTCAAAGGCCAGTTTGTCGATCAACGGGCCAACAAGTGCCTTGCCATCCAGCGGGTTTCCAACAGAAACGCTGGCATAAGCCTTCTTCAGGCGTGGCACGAATGTGTCGTAAACGCTGTCATGAACGAAAAGGCGACGCAGCGTCGTGCAGCGCTGACCGGCTGTGCCCATGGCACCGAAGGCAACAGCGCGCAGCGCCATGTCGAGATCGGCGGAGGGGCAAACGATCCCGCCATTGTTGCCGCCAAGTTCAAGGATGGCGCGGGCAAAGCGCTTGGCCAGACGTGGACCAACATCGCGGCCCATGCGGGTGGAGCCGGTGGCCGAAACAAGCGGCACTTTCGGATGATCCACCAGAACCTCACCAATGGCACGATCGCCGATCAAAAGCTGCGACAGACCGTCCGGTGCATCACCAAAGCGTTTCAGGGCGCGATCCAGAACAGCGTGAGCGGCAAGCGCCGTCAGCGGGGTCTTTTCCGAAGGTTTCCATACAACGCTGTTGCCACACACAAGCGCAAGCGCCGCATTCCATGCCCAGACGGCAACGGGGAAATTGAAGGCCGAAATGATGCCGATGACGCCCAGCGGATGCCAGGTTTCCATCATGCGATGGCCGGGCCGCTCGGTGGCGATGGTGAGGCCATAGAGCTGGCGCGACAGACCAACCGCAAAATCGCAGATGTCGATCATTTCCTGCACTTCGCCAAGCCCCTCGGATGGGATCTTTCCGGCTTCGATCGAGACGAGACGGCCAAGATCAGCCTTGGCGGCGCGCAGTTCTTCGCCGAAAAGGCGCACCAGCTCGCCACGCTTCGGAGCTGGTACAAGGCGCCATACGCGAAACGCTGCATCGGCGTGATCAATGACAGCCGGGGCGTGCGAAAGTGAAACGGTCTTCACGCTGGCGGTCTGCTCGCCGGTGATCGGTGAAAAGGCCTTCATTTCTCCGCCGGTGTAAGCGTCCTTGCTGACGCCAAGACGGTCGAGAATGGCGGCGGCTTCTGCGGCAATCGAGGCGGGTTTTGCGGTGATGCTCATGGTTTTATCTCCAGGACAGAGGATTATTCGGCGGCGGGGCGCGATGCCAGGGCTGCAAGGCAGCTCTCCAGCGAGGCTTTTTCGATGCCAGCATAATGATCGAATTCGTTGAGAACAGAAGCACCGAGATCGGTCTCAAAACGCTTCTGGTTCGGAGAGGCGGTAAAATCTTGCTGTGCGCCATCTCCGAGGTTGGACTGGAAGATACCGGCGGCGCTCACGGGGAGGAAATCCTCGTAAACAATCGGATCAAAACAGATATAGCCTTCCTTGATCAGGTGTTCAGGATCTGTCAGGTCGATCATGCCATTCTCGCCCTTTTTGGTCAACGAATAGCTGAAATAGCCGAGCCCTTCTGCGCGGATATCCGCCCACGTGTCCGGAAACGCCTTGAACACCTCGACGAGTGCGGCCTCATACGCATCGGCATTGGAGCCGTCGGCAGCGGGGCGGACGATCTTGCGAGTATCATCCAGAAGCTTGTCGTAAAGGGCACGGCCCTTTGGTGTCAGCGCCACGCCGCGCTGCTCGATTTCGCCGAAACGTGCTGTATGTGTTCCGGCCTGCCAGCCGCCGTTGCCATCGCGGAATGAAACCGTTTCTTCCAGCGCCTTGAACGAGGTCTGACGCAGCAGGATCGGACATTTACGGGTCGGTGGACCTTCCACAACGGCCTTGGGCGCAATGCCGAAATCGGGCATACGCGCCTGCACCTTGTCAATGTCCAGCGTGCGCGGCGTCAGGTGATTGATGTGAGGGCCCTTGAAGGAGACAACATCGGCAATCAGCCGGTGCGCGTCGTGCAGACGGTGATACATGGAAAGCTCGACATTGGCCTTGTCATGCCAACGGAAGGTTTCCAGCACCTCAGTTACAAAGCGGTCGGCATCATCCTTGTCCAGCCCACCGTTCTTTTCCGCCTTTTCGGTCAGCTCAATGGCCTTGGGCGTGAAAATCTGGCGCTGCGCAAGAATGGCGGCGGCCTCCGTGCGCAAGGCTTCATCGGCAATGAGATCAAGCCGCAGCAGCGAGGTGAAGATGCGGAAGGGATTGCGCTTCAGCGCCTCTTCGCCAACAGGGCGAAAGGCGGTGGAGTGTACGGGCACGCCCGCGGTCGAGAGATCGTAATAGCCAACTGGCCACATGCCCATCACGGCAAAGATGCGGCGCATCGTTGCGAGTTCCTGCGCTGTGCCGAGACGAATCGCGCCATGGCGCTCTTCGGAAATGCGCTCCAATGTATCGGTGGCATCGAGCCTTGCCTTGAGGTCGGGCTCATCGGCCAGCGTTTCGTCGTTGACGCGGGCAACCAGCTCCATCAGCGTCCCGTAAGCGGGTACCTCGTCGCGGTACATCGCCGACATGGCGCTCGAAAAGCGAGCACGAATATCATCTGGAGAAACCTTCGCGGTCATGATGGCCATTTCCTCTGAAATATGCGAGTTTATTCTGAGTGCGCACGATATACCCATATGGCGGGGTCATGTTGTGATGATTTCAGTTTAATTAATGCGAAAATGGAATGACCATACGTCGAAGCCTGACCCCTGATTTCATCAACCTGCAAGCGTTTGAATGTGCTGCGCGCCATCAAAATTTCTCGCGGGCGGCGCAGGAGCTGCATCTGACGCAGAGCGCCATCAGCCGCCAGATCGCCGATCTGGAGCAGCAAACGGGCGTGAAGCTGTTTGAGCGGATCCGTCAGCGCGTTATTCTCTCTGAAGCGGGCGAAAGGCTGCTTCCCGAGGTCAAGCAATTGCTGGCCCAAGCCGAACGGCTGATGATTGGCGCGGTGGCAACAGGGCAGATGGCCACATCCCTGCGGATTGCCACCCTGCCCACATTTGGCGGAAAGTGGCTGGTGCCGCGCCTCGGCCGCTTCCTGAATCATCATCCCACCGTGGCAATCTCGATTGAATCCCGCTCGACGCAGTTCAGTTTTCAGGAGGAGAATTTCGATCTCGCCATTCATTTCGGATTACCCACCTGGGCCAATGCATCGTGCACCTTTCTTTGCCATGAAACAGTGTTGCCTGTCGCAAGTCCGGCTCTTTCAAGCAGCATCGCGCCGGGCTCGGAGACTTCGCTCAGCAGGATCCCGCTTCTGCATCTTACCACCCGGCCCAAGCTGTGGTCGGATTGGTCGCAGAACCACGGCATCAATCTGCCGCAGGCCTATCAAGGGCTGCGCTTCGACCAGTTCTCCATGCTGATTTCAGCGGCTGCCGCAGGATTGGGTTTTGCCCTTTTGCCAACCTATCTGATTGAGAGTGAATTGCAGTCGGGCGCGCTCATGCCATTGGCCGACCTGCCAATGCAGACCGAAAACGCCTATTTCATTGTGCGGCCGGAGAACAAAAAAGCCCAACTGGCCGCCCGGAATTTCGAGGCCTGGCTTCTGGAAGAGGTCCGTACGCCCTGACGGCGCGACATGCTTTTACTGTCACCGGCAGTATCAGACCCTCTTCTGCTCAAATATCCTTCATCAGCCGCAAGGCGTCAAAAATGGCGGCATGGGTGTTGCGCGCCGCCACTGCATCGCCGATGCGATAAAGGTGGTATCGACCGGCATCGTTGCGTTTCACCGCCTGGGGGCGTCCATCAATCAGATCCTCATAATTGACCTCGCCCAGATTGATGGAATGCGGCTTCAGTTCAAAATAAAGATCGTCCAGCGGCAGCGTGCCATTGTTAACGACGATCTGGTCTACCAGACGTTCCTGCTGCACGCCGCCGTAATCACTGCCCACCTTGGCGATCAATTGGTTGCCTTTTTTCTCGGCGGCTTCAAGGCGATAGGTGACGGTGAAGGTGGCGTTTTGCCTTTGCAGTGATCGCATGTAAGGCACGAGGTTCATGGCCATGACTTCCGGCGAGAAGGAGCGGTCGGGGGTCATGATTTCGACCTTGCCACCCGCATTGGCGATGACTTCCGCAGCCTGAAGGGCGGCGTGATCCCCCGCCTCATCATAAATGAGCACGTTACTGCCCGGTTTGACGTCGCCGGAGATGATGTCCCATGCGGACAGGACCAGATCGTTGCCTGATTTGAGCACGTCCGTGTCCGGCAGGCCGCCCGTTGCGATGATCACCACGTCCGGGTTTTCCGCCTCGATCACATCGGCTTCCGCCCAGGTGTTGAACTGGAATCGCACGCCAAGCTTTTCGCACTGGCCCATGCGCCAGTCGATGATGCTCATCATTTCTTTTCGCCGCGTGCTTTGGGCGGTAAGCCGGATCTGTCCGCCGGCATGGGCGGCCGCCTCAAACACGACAACCTCATGGCCGCGCGTGCCTGCAACGCGGGCCGCTTCCAGACCGGCGGGGCCTGCGCCGACAATGACGACCTTCTTGACGGTCTCGGCTTTCGGGATCGTGTGCGGCATTGTCTCCTCGCGCCCCGTCGCGGCATTGTGGATGCAGAAGGCGAGCCCGCCCTGATAGATCCGGTCGAGGCAGTAATTGGCACCAACACAGGGGCGAATGTCATCCTCGCGCTTTTCCATGATCTTGCGCACAATATGCGGGTCGGTCATGTGCGCCCGTGTCATGCCGATCATGTCCACCTTTCCCGCCGCAATGGCGTGGCGGGCGGTGGCAACATCGGGAACACGGGCTGCATGGAAGGTGGGGAAATTGGTAGCAGCGCGAATTTCACCGGCGAAATCGAGATGGGCTGCACTGGGCATGCCCTGAATGGGAATTACGTCGGTCAGGCCAGGGTCCGTGTCGATATGGCCACGAATGACGTTCAGGTAGTCGATCAGGCCGCTGTCTTTGAGCCGTTTTGAAATTTCCATGCCGATGGCTTTGTCGGTCCCACCTGGCAGGTTCTCGTCTGCGGTATAGCGCACGCCGAGAATGAAGTTGTCGCCGACCCGTTTTCGCATGGCGGCAAAGACCTCAAGACAGAAGCGCAGGCGATTATCGAGCGAGCCGCCATAAGGACCATCAAGCTCGTTGGTCAGTGGTGAGGTGAACTGGTCGATGAGGTGGCCATAGGCTTCAAGCTCGATACCATCCATGCCACCTGCCTTCATGCGTTCGGCTGCATCGGCGAAATCCTTGATGATCCGCTCAATATCCCAGTCCTCGATTTTTTTGGCAGAAGCGCGATGGGCTGGCTCTCTCCGATGAGAGGGGGCCACGACTGGCAGCCAGTCGCCCTTGTCCCATCGCGTGCGGCGGCCAAGATGGGTCAGCTGGATCATGATCGCCGCGCCCTGCTCATGCACCGCATCGGTCATCTCACGAAGCCAGGGAACGATCTCATCCTTATAGGCAAGCAGATTGTTGAAGACAGGCGGGCTGTCCTTGGAGACCGCTGCCGAACCCGCGGTCATTGTCAAAGCAACTCCACCCTTGGCACGCTCCACTGTGTAGGCGCGATATCGGCCTTTCGGCATGCCGTCTTCCGGGTAAGCGGGCTCGTGCGAGGTGACGATGATGCGATTGCGCAAGGTGAGATGCTTGAGCTTGAAGGGCTGGAGAAGGGGATCGTGTGACATCATCGGCTCCACGGGTTGGCAATGAACACGAGGCTATTTTAAAATGTACACAACCGTCAATTAAAAAAACATTAGTGTAAATTTAGCTGACGATGTCGGACATTTTCTGTTGTGAGGCCGTCTGGGCTTTGTTACTCTTTATCCATGGATCAATTCACGAGTGACAGCGGATGGAGGGGATCGCCGGAGGGCTGGCTGGACGCTGCCTACGAGGCGCTTTTGGACTCTGGCGTCGATGGGGTGAAAATCCAACCGCTTGCAGCCAGGCTGAAGCTGTCGCGCACCAGCTTCTACTGGTTCTTCAAGGATCGCGAAGCGTTGCTGGCGGCGCTTGTGGCGAGATGGCGCGATAAAAACACGGGTTCCCTGATAAGGCAGAGCGAGGCTTATGCTGAATCGATCGCAGAGGCGATGCTCAATGTGTTTGATTGCTGGCTGGATAGATCACTCTTCGATTCGCAGTTCGAGTTTGCGGTGAGAAGCTGGGCCATCCAATCGCCGCAGGTGCAGGCAGATGTAAAGGTTGCCGACGACCAGCGCCTTGAGGCGTTGAAGCGGATGTTCTTGCGTTTTGGCTATTCCGAAGGGTCTGCCGATGTGCGCGCGAGAACGCTGTATCTGGTCCAGATCGGCTATATCTCGATGCAGGTGCAGGAAGATCTTGACATCAGAATGCCGCGGATTGCCGAATATGTCGAGATTTACACTGGCCAAGCGCCGCAGCAGCGCGAAATGGATCGTTTCTGCGCAAGGCACCGATATACGCCGCCACCCGAGATATCGTTGAAAAGATGATGGAACGTGTCGGGATCATTGGCGGCGCAGGATGGCTTGGAAATGCCTTCGCCCGTGCACTGGTCCTGAAAGGCATCGTGCCTGTGGAGCGGCTTTTGTTGTCCTATCGCTCCTCACCCGCAGATTTGCCGGCGGGAGCAAACTGGACCCCTGACAACCAACAGCTCGTCGATGAGTCTGATATTGTTCTCCTGTCAGTCAGACCGGAAGATTTCGGCGCTCTCAAAATCAACGCCGCAGGCAAGCTGATCATCTCGGTGATGGCTGGGATAACGCTAGCGCGCATTTCGGCGCACCTGGGCACGGATCGCGTGGTGCGGGCATTGCCGAATGCAGGGGCCGAGGTTTTGAAGTCCTACACGCCCTGGATAGCCTCGGAAAAGGTCAATTATGATGATCGAGCGCATGTCAAGATCATACTCGCGGCATGTGGTGACGCTCCTGAGCTATCTGATGAGGTCCATGTCGATTACTTTACTGGATTAACGGGCTCGGGTCCCGCATTCCCGGCACTGCTTATGGCGGCGATGGAGGAGGACGCGGTTCGGCAGGGAATAGATCCGGCAATAGCCAACGAGGCGGTTTGCTCGTTGTTGATTGGGATGGGTCGCTTGTGGGAAACCCGAGCACAAAAACCGGAGGACGTGGTCAAGACATTTCTGAGTTATCGTGGGACAACGGCTGCGGCCATTGAAGCCATGCGAACGACAGGGTTCGATCGTGCGGTATCCGAAGGGCTGCAAGCTGCATTTCAGAAATCAGTGTGGTTGGGACGACAGTCCTGACAGCTGCATGGCAGGCGGGAAAAAGCGGCAGCCCGTCATCGTCAGTCGCCGCCAAAAAGGGGAATTGAATGAAAACGCTACTTGCTTCCACATGCCTGGTGTTCGGAATTCTTGGCTCCGCATCAGTTTCCAACGCCGCAGAATGTGGCAGTGTGACCGTTGCTTCCATGAACTGGCAGAGTGCGGAAGTTCTGTCTGCACTGGACAAGCTTATCCTGACCAAAGGTTATGGCTGCGACGTCTCTGTCACCGTCGGTGACACCGTGCCGACAATCACTTCCATGTCTGAAAAAGGTGAACCCGATATTGCGCCAGAAGCGTGGGTCGGTCTGCTGCCAGAAGTTGTCAAACGCGGCACGGACGAAGGCCGTATCATGACGACGGTTGAAGTGCTTCCAGACGGCGGTCAGCAGGGTTGGTGGATTCCGAAATATATCGCCGACGCCCACCCCGACATCAAAACGATCCCTGACATGCTGAAGCACAAGGAGCTTTTCCCCGATCCTGAAGACCCAAGCAAGGGTGCGATCTTCAACGGCCCGCAAGGCTGGGGCGGCACAGTGACGACCTCGCAGTTGTACAAGGCCTATGATGCCAAGAAAGCGGGCTTCAATCTGATCGACACCGGCTCTGCCGCAGGCCTCGACGGCTCAATTGCCAAGGCATACGAGCGCAAACACGGCTGGGTCGGCTACTATTGGGCTCCAACCGCTCTTTTGGGCAAATATCCGATGGTTAAGCTCGAGTCCGGTGCCGGTTATGACGCGGCAGAATGGAAGCGTTGCAACACTGTGGCCGATTGCCCGGATCCGAAGCCGAACACATGGATGCCGGACAAGGTCTATACGCTGGTTTCCACCAAATTTTCCAAGCGTGTCGATCCTGCCGTGATGGAATACCTCAAGAAGCGCGCCTGGAAGAACGAAACCGTCAACAAGCTGATGGCCTGGATGACCGACAATCAGGCCACAGGTGAAGAAGGTGCCAAGCATTTCCTCAAGGAAAATGCTGCCATTTGGACGCCTTGGGTTTCCCCTGAAGCCGAAAAGAAAATCAAGGCTTCGCTTTGATCTGACATCTGCGGCGCGCCTTTCGGTGCGCCGCATTTTTACGCGCACTTACTGCATGATTCCTTAAGCCGGAATCGACTTGAGGCGAAAATTATGCAGCAGATTTAAAGCGTTACAGCATCCTTTGTGCGCCTTACAGCGCGCACGGTGCTGTATTTGCGCGGATAAACAAAAGGGGATGTTGGATGGACTGGTTTTACGAATTTCCACATATGGGCGACGATTCGCTGAGGAACCTCAAAAAGTTCATTGATGAAGGTTTCCGCGGTTTCACGCGCGCCTATGGTGATAGCATAGAGCATCTTTTTTCGCCGCTTCAGCGTTTCCTCATTCTCGCGGATCGCTTCATGGTCGGAACGCCATGGCCGATTATCATCTTGATCATTCTGGCCATTGCCTGGCTTGCCAGCCGAAACTGGAAGGTCGTGCTGGGCTGTTTTGTGACGTTGCTCCTCATTGGCTATCTCGACATGTGGGAAGATACCATGCGGACGATCTCGATGATCTTCGTCAGCACGGTGTTGTCCATTGTTATTGGCATCCCGATCGGCATTCTCATGTCCCGTTCCAAGGGGTTCCGCAGTGTTGTCAGTCCCATTCTTGACATCATGCAGACCATGCCGAGTTTTGTTTACCTGATCCCGGTTGTCATGTTGCTGGGCATTGGCAAAGTTCCGGGCCTCATCGCTGTCGTCATTTATGCCATCCCGCCAATGATCCGCCTGACGGATCTGGGCATCCGCCTCGTCGATAAAGACGTTCTGGAGGCGGCAGATGCCTTCGGTTCATCCAGTTGGCAGCGCTTGAAGAACGTGCAGCTGCCGTTAGCGCTGCCGACCATCATGGCTGGCGTCAATCAATGCATCATGATGGCACTGGCCATGGTGGTTGTTGCATCCATGATTGGTGTTCAGGGATTGGGCCAGCCGGTTCTGAAAGCTATCGCCAATCAATATTTCACATTGGGGATATTTAACGGTCTCGCCATCGTCGGCATTGCCATCATTTTTGACAGAGTCAGTCAGGCCTATGGACAGCGGCTCCAGAAGCATCGGGAGATCGTTCATGGGTAAGGGAAGTTTCGGTGGTATCAAAATCCGCCACTTGTACAAAATTTTTGGCCCCGGTGCGGAAACGCATCTTGAAGCGGTCAAGAACGGGCTGTCGAAATCTGAACTCAACGACCGTTTTGGCCATGTGCTGGGCTTGAAGGATATCAATATTGAAATGCCTTCCGGCTCGATCCAGGTCATCATGGGATTGAGTGGTTCCGGCAAATCAACCCTGATACGTCACATCAACCGTCTCATCGACCCGACCGATGGCGAGGTGTTGGTTGACGGTGCCGATGTCGTGAAGATGAACGCGAAAGAGTTGCGGGAATTTCGTCGCCACCAGACCGCGATGGTGTTTCAAAAGTTTGCACTTCTTCCCCACCGCAATGTTATTGACAACACGCTTTACGGACTGGACGTGCAGGGCATTCCCCGTTCAAAAAGCGTGGACATTGGCATGCGCTGGCTTGAACGGGTGGGCCTCAAGGGGTTTGAAAAAAAATACCCGAACCAGTTGAGCGGTGGCATGCAGCAGCGTGTCGGTCTGGCCCGAGCGCTGTCCAATGATGCGCCCGTTCTGTTGATGGATGAGGCCTATTCGGCTCTCGATCCGCTGATCCGCATGGACATGCAAACGGTTCTTCTCGATATCCAGAAGGAAATCAAGAAAACCATCGTCTTCATCACGCACGATCTGGATGAAGCCTTGCGCCTTGGCGATCAGATCGCCATTCTGCGCGACGGCGAAGTCATTCAGCAGGGCAGCAGTCAGGATATCGTGCTTCGGCCTGCCAATGATTACATCGCCAATTTCGTCAAGGAGGTGAACCGAAGCCGCGTCATCCATGTCGAGGCGGTCATGACGCCCGTGGCCACAGGGCAGCCATTCAACGGCGCTTCGATCACCGTTGGCAGCACGATTGAGGATGCCATAAAGGTGATGACGGCGAATGAGGCGAAAGAGCTTTTCGTGCTTGGCCAATCAGGAGAGGCAATCGGTAAGGTGGATCTACAGACGCTTGCTTCTGCTGTTGTATCGACCGATTGAGCATATGCGTGTTGTCGGTTGCGTATTGTGTGGGAACGTGCTCCCGAGAGTGTCGGGTGAGCGAGCTGTTTCGTCGATAAGTTCAGGAATTAGGTCTGAGGTATCGGGGGCATATCAGCGGTGGGCGGCGCGGGTGAAACGCGCCGCCTCGTTTATTTTTCACGCGTGAGACGGATCCTTGTCAATCACGGCGATAGCATCGATTTCGACCAGATATCCGTAATGCAATTCAGGCACTGGAACGACAGTTCGTGCCGGTTTTGCATCGCCCAGCTTGCCTGCATAAACCTGATTGAAGCGTGGCCAGTTGCTGACGCCTACAATGTAGGCGGTCACCCTGACCAGGTCGGCAGGGCTGCCGCCAGCCGCACGCAGGATCGCCAGCATGTTGTCGATGGCCTGTTCGGCCTGCGTTTCGAACGCGCTATCTTTGAGCGGTGCCCCATCCGTGCGAATGGGAAGTTGCCCCGATATGTAGACATGCTGACCGGCAATCCTGGCCTGCACATAATGGCCTGCCGGAGCCGGAGCCTGATCCGTGTTAATGTCGATGTGTCCAGCCATCACCAACCTCCAAAGCGAGACCAGCGGGCCTCGACGGTATGCGATGTACCGCGTACCACATGATAGGCATCGTGCTGCGCGCCTGTTGCACAGGCATGGTTTGGAAGGATTCGCACTCGGTCGCCCACCGCAAGATCGGGCAGTTGCGCACCGGATCCCGGCCGTGCGGCGAGAATGCCATGTTCCTGATTGGCATCGGCGACGATGATGTCGCTGTACAGTTTGCCCTCAATGTCGCAGACCAGACCATAGCCCTGATCGACAGCCTGCTTGCTGGTACCGCGATCACGCGACAAGGACATCCACCCACCGTCGGTGATGATCCAGCCCTTCTCGCGCTGGTGGCCGATAACGGTCGCCATTACACTCATGGCGATGTCATCGATCTGGCAGATGCCAACGCCTGCCATGAAGAGATCGAAAAATACGAAGACGCCCGCCCGCACTTCTGTCACGCCCGACAAGTCGAGCGCGTGGTGGGCGGTTGGCGTGGAGCCAACGCTGACAACCGGGCATGGCAGGCCGGAAGCATGCAGGAATTGTGCTGCTTCAACAACGGCGGCGCGCTCGGCTTCGGCAAAACGCTCCTGCGCTTGCGGCCCTCCGCCCTTGTAGCTGTCACCTGCATGGGTCAGAACACCGCGCAATTCTGCACCCGCAGCCAATGTCTGCCCGATTTCGAGCAGGAGGGCCTGATTGGCAGGTGCCACGCCGGAGCGATGGCCGTCACAATCAATCTCGATCATCGCCGGGATGCGCATCCCGGAGGTGATCGACGCTTCGGCAACAGCGCGGGCCTGATCCACATTGTCGAGAATAACCACCAGATCGACACCCCTCGCCCGCAATTCGAGAACGCGCGCCAGTTTGGAAGGCGTAATGCCGACCGCATAAATCATGTCGCGAACACCCGCCGAGGCAAATTGTTCGGCTTCCTTCAGCGTGGAAACGGTTGCCGGTCCCTCCGGGGTGGTCATCACCCGGCGCGCAACCTCCGCAGACTTTGAGGTTTTCAGATGCGGGCGCAGAGAAACGCCGAGGCCATCAAGCCGGGTCCGCAGCCGGGCAATGTTACGCTCCATCCGCTCTGTGTCCAGCACCAGACAAGGCGTTTCCAACGTTTCAAGAGTCATTGCTGTTTCTGTGCGCCCGAACGTCTCAGCTGCGACCTGTTGTGTCGATGTCATTTTCTAAGCCTTTGTTTATATGTCTTTTGAGTTCTGGTTCTATCAAAATCCGAGAATGGATTTCGTCTCCAAATATTCTTCGAACCCGTAGACCCCGTATTCGCGCCCGTTGCCGGATCGTTTGTAGCCACCGAAGGCTGCGGCGCCGTCCCAGGCGGGGTAGTTGATATGAACCTGACCGGCGCGGATTTGTGCAGCGACCTTACGGGCGCGCTCCTGATTGGAGGACTGCACATGCGCACCGAGGCCGTATTCGGTGTCATTGGCAATGGCCACCGCCTCTTCCTCATCCTTGTAGGGCATGATGGACAAAACCGGACCGAAGATTTCTTCGCGCGCGATGCGCATGTCAGGCGTCACGCCGGAGAAGACCGTGGGGTGGGTGTAATAGCCTTGGTTCAGCCCGTTCGGGCGGCCGAGACCACCGGAAACCAGTTTGGCTCCGTCATCGATACCGGCCTTTATCATCGTCTGCACCCGCTCGAATTGTGCGCGGTTGGCAATAGGCCCCATGCTGGTTTGTGGATCAAGCGGATTGCCGACAACGAGCGCTTCAACCGTCTTCAAAGCCAGAGCCTCAACGTCGGCAAGCCGATGCGCAGGGACGAGCATTCGCGTGGGGGCGCTGCAAGACTGCCCGACATTGCGCATACCCGCCAGCACACCTTTGGGGACTGCCTCTTCGAAATTGGCGTCGTCAAGAAGAATATTTGGCGACTTGCCACCAAGCTCCTGAACCACGCGCTTCACAGTCGGGGCCGCAGCCTGAGCAACCAGCACGCCTGCGCGGGTTGAGCCGGTGATGGAGATCATGTCCACGTCAGGATGGCTTGAGAGAGCGGCCCCGACGCTTTCTCCTGTGCCGTTGATCAGATTGAACACGCCCGGTGGTGTGCCTGCATCATGCATCAACTGGGCAAAGAGCAGCGCGCTATAGGGCGATAATTCACTAGGTTTGAGCACGATGGTGCAGCCAGCGGCAATGGCCGGAGCGACCTTGGCGGTGATTTGGTAAAGCGGCCAGTTCCAGGGGGTGATCAAGGCGCAGACGCCGATGGCTTCCTTGGCCGTCGCCCTGGTGCCATCGACGGTCACGAACTGGTATGTCTCCAGCACGTCCATCTGCACCCGGATATGCTCGGCGGCAAAAGGCACTTGAGAGGCGCGGGCAAAGCTGATTGCCGCTCCCATTTCCATCACGAGAGCCTGAGCAAATGTCTCCGCGCGTTCCTTGAGAAGGCTATGCATACGGCCAAGCAGGGCGCGCCTTTCGGCCACAGGCATTTGCGAAAAGGCGGGAAATGCCTTGCAGGCGGCGGCGACAGCAAGATCGACATGGCGGGCGCTGCCGCCAGCCACATGGCCCGTCACCTCTTCCGAGGCCGGATCAACAACAGGTAAACGCTCCACATCCGTAAAATCCTGCCACTGGCCGTCGATGTAGAAACTGTTTTCTCGTTCGATCATAGAGGTGTCCTTGCGCGGTAACGTGACAGCCATTCAAGCGCCCAGGCTGGAACGGCCAAAAGAGAAAGTCTGGGCAATCGGCGACGCTTATTGCTCGATTAAAGATCGGATCGATACCGAGCCCGCCCTTGGGCCATGAGGGCTGCACGGATCGCAAATTCTGTGTTCTGTTTGTCTTTCGGGAAAAGCCGGGCTCGACTTTTCCCTGACAAACGCTAGCCGACGGTTTGGCTCACCAGCGAATAGGTTATGGGTGCGCCGACCTCACCAGATGTGAAATCTGCCATCGACTTGCCCAGTGACATGGTTAACACCGTGTCGAAGACAGCAAGGCCACTGCGCACAACGAAAAGCGCGAAATCACCGGCTTCGAAATGTGTATCAAGACGCAGAAATCGGCCCTCGTGATCGCGGATATGTGGTGCCACGACGGCCATGGCATCCTCATCACCGGATGCCACAATCGGACCGACCACAGAGCCACGCCCGAAGCGGCGGCACAGTGCGAAAGCAACAAGGCGGTTGTCGCGAAAGAGGCCATAGCCATTCGAGTGCTGAAAAAGCTTTTCCATCAACCCCGCCCGCGCCGCGCCAAAGGCTCCTGCATCCAGTGCGATTGCGGCTGGCAGATCGTCGACCGTCATCCGCCGACACATGCCTGAGACTGGCATATCTTTCGGGGGATTGGTCACGATGCCCTGACACTGATAGACCTTTTTTTCAGGTTTGAAGTCGAGTGACAGATAAAGTCGCTGTGCTGCCCGCGTTGCATTGAGCCGAAGATTGACGCCGGACAATTCCTTTAGCGCATGCTCCATCAGCCAGAGGCCTGTGCCTTGGGTCTGAAGACGCGGCGAGGTGATGACCATGCCAATGGTTGCCAATTCCTCCGATTGGCTGAACCACATGGCAGAACCCATGATCCGACCGATTTCGTCGGTGGCCACCACGCCCTTTCCGACCTCGCGCAGGAATTGCCAATCCTCGGCGCGATGCGGCCAGCCGACTGAAATCGACAGCGCATGAAGCTGCTCGAGATCGGCATCGGCCACATTGCCAATTTCCATGGCAAAGGCATCGATCTGAAGTTTTTTGCTCGGCATCAAGGTCCCAGTCACCGCTCCATCCTCGCACTGTTGTCGACCAGGCTGCCGCAATGATGTGGGACAGCAGCCCCATCATAAAGTGTCCTTACCGCAGAATTCGCTCGAAAATTCCGCTACCGCGCAACATTCAACCGAAACACGCGCAGGTTCGGCATGGAATCCTGCCAAAAACTGCCATTCTGAGGCACCGCCGAACCATGTTACATCCGGCTCAACGCCGCATCGGGGAATGTATGACCGCAACCGAAATTCTTGAAAAGCTGGTGTCTTTCGCCTCTGTCGTCGGCACACCAAACCACGATATCGTCGCCTGGATCCGCGATTACCTGAAAGCACATAATGTCGAGGCGGCAGTGTTTATGGGCCCCGAAGGTGACCGCAGCAATCTTTTTGCAACAATCGGGCCTGCGGATGTACCGGGCTATATCCTGTCTGGCCATATGGACGTGGTGCAGGCCGAAGCGATTGAGTGGACCACCGCGCCGTTTCAACTGCGCCGCGATGGCGAAAAGCTCTTTGGGCGCGGCACGACCGACATGAAGGGCTATCTCGCCGCAGCTTTGGCAGCCGTTCCTCAATTGGCAAAGGCCAAACTCAAGCGGCCAATCCATCTTGCCTTTTCCTATGACGAGGAGGCCGGATGCCGCGGCGTGCCACATCTGATTGCCCGGCTTCCCACGCTCTGTGCCGCCCCTCTGGGTGCCATCATTGGCGAGCCAAGCAATATGCGCGCTGTGCTTGCCCACAAGGGCAAGGCGGCAGCCCGCCTTACCGTGCGCGGTCGCGCCGGTCATTCGTCACGGCCCGATCTCGGTCTTAACGCCGTTCATGCCATGGCCAGCGTGCTCAATGCCGCCATAGAGCACGCCGAAAACCTCACCCACGGACCTTTCGAGCAAGCCTTTGAGCCGCCCTATTCCTCGCTGCAAGTTGGCACCATTGCTGGCGGCAAGGCAATCAACATTATCCCCGATCTCTGCACACTGGAGCTGGAAGCCCGCGCCATCTCCGGCGTCAACCCGGACAGTCTGCTGGCTCCGATCCGGCAAAAAGCGCAGACGCTGCGCGCCGCTGGCTTCGAGATTGAGTGGGAGGAGGTCAGCGCCTATCCCGCGCTGGCTCTGCCTTGTGAAAGCGCACTCGCCCGGCTTTTGGAAGACATGACTGGCCAGACGCCGATTGGCGCGGTCAGCTATGGAACCGAGGCGGGTCTGTTTCAAGCGGCTGGCGTCGATGCCATTATTTGTGGTCCCGGCGACATCGGCAGGGCCCACAAGCCGGATGAATTTATTCTCACAAGCGAGCTTGCCGCCTGCCAGAGCTTTATTGAAGCGCTCGGTGCGCGCTGCGCTGCGTGATCAGCCCTTATACCCGAAGGCCGGAGGGACAAGTTTTGCTCCACTCTCGACCTGATGTCCCGTTTTATCGAAGCAATACCTGAAAGGATTGACATGACCCTTCTCAAAACCCTCGACCCGAACCCGACCTTTGCGCCACGCGAATCCGGCCCGCTGCCTGAACGGTTGATTGAAGGCTCACCCGCCTTCAAGACCTGGGCCATGGACGATGCGAAAGACGGCCTGGTTCTTTCTGGCGTTTGGGAAGCAACGCCCGGTGTGACGAAATCCATCAAGGGTGAAGTTTTCGAGTTTTGTCACATCCTCTCCGGTGTTGTCGAAATCACTCCCGACGGCGGTGAGCCGATCATCTATAAGGCCGGTGACAGTTTTGTCATGAAGCCCGGCTTCACCGGTGTCTGGAAGACGATTGAAACCGTTCGGAAAATCTACGTCGTCGTCAACTAGCGTTTTTCAGGGAAAAGTGGAATCCGGTTTTCCCGAAAATACCAACGAAAACAAAGATTGTTGGCGCGCCTTGCGGACCGCACCCGGAGAAAAAGCATGAAGACCTATAGAATAGCATTGATCCCGGGTGACGGAATTGGCCGTGATGTCACCGACGCCGCCTGGGGCGTGTTGCAAGCGGTTGCGGCGCGCTCCGGCTTTGGGCTGGCCGCCACAGAATTTCCGTGGTCCTGCGCCTTTTATAAGGAAACCGGCCGGATGATGCCGGAAGATGGCATTGAAACGCTGCGCGCCTTTGACGCGATCTTGCTGGGTGCGGTTGGCTGGCCTGCGGAGGTGCCGGATTCGGTCTCGCTGCACGGGTTGCTGCTGCCGATCCGCAAGGCTTTCGTGCAATATGCCAATATCCGCCCTCACCGGCTGTTGCCGGGGGTTCAGGGGCCGTTGAAGGCCGAAGCTTTCGACATTCTCTGCATTCGTGAAAATACGGAGGGTGAATATTCCGGTGCGGGCGGGCGCGTCCATCAGGGGCTCGACAATGAAGTGGCCGTCGAGACCTCGATCTTCACCCGAAAGGGGGTCGAGCGCATCATTCGCTTTGGCTTTGAGCAAGCTCGCACCCGTCGCGGCAAGCTCGCTTCCGTCACCAAGTCGAATGCGCAGAAATATTCCATGGTTTTCTGGGATGACATCACCAAGGCACTCGCCGCCGAATACCCGGATGTCGAGGTGAAGAGCTATCATGTTGATGCGCTTGCGGCCCGCATGGTCATGGCACCGGAGAGCCTCGATGTCATCGTCGCCTCCAACCTGTTTGGCGATATCCTGACCGATTTGGGTGCAGCCATTCAGGGCGGCCTCGGCTTTGCGGCCTCTGCCAATATCAACCCCGACCGCTCCGCGCCGTCAATGTTCGAGCCCGTCCATGGTTCGGCGCCGGACATCGCGGGCAAGGGCATCGCCAACCCCATGGCGACGATCTGGTCCGGTGCAATGATGCTGGATCATCTCGGCGAAACGGCTGCTGCCGCGCGCATCATGACCGCCCTTTCCACTGTGACCGCAAAGGGCATCGGCACAATACCCGGCAAGGACAAGACGGACACAATCACCGCTGCGGTCACAGCCGCGCTTACCTCTGAATAAGGACACTTCTATGCTGAACCTCAAAGACCAGAGCCTTTTTCGCCAAGCGGGGCTGATCAATGGTGAGTGGATCGCGGCACGCTCGAGCAAAGCGGTCGATGTCATCAATCCTGCCACGCAAGCAAGTTTCGGTAGCGTGCCCGATATGGGCGGCGAGGAAACTCGCGTTGCCATTGCAGCGGCTGAAGCTGCCTTCAAGCCTTGGAGGGCAAAGACCAATGCGGAACGCGCCCAGCTGCTTGAAAAATGGTTCGATCTGATGATCGAAAATGTCGAGGATCTGGCGCTGATCCTCACCTCTGAGCAGGGCAAGCCGCTGGACGAAGCACGCGGTGAAATCCGCTACGGTGCCTCCTTCGTCAAGTGGTTTGCCGAAGAGGCCCGCCGCATCAACGGCCACACCATTCCCTCGCCCACGCGCGACCGCCGCATTATCGTGCTCAAAGAGCCGGTCGGTGTTTGTGGTATTATCACCCCATGGAACTTTCCCAATGCAATGATCACCCGCAAGGTTGCCCCGGCGCTGGCGGCTGGTTGCACGGTGGTGATCAAGCCGTCGGAATTCACCCCCTATTCGGCGCTGGCGCTTGGCGTGCTGGCCGAACGTGCCGGTATTCCCGCCGGTGTCATCAACATCGTTACCGGCATGCCCACCGAAATCGGCAATGAGCTGATGGCCAATGAGACGGTGCGCAAGATTTCCTTCACCGGCTCGACCCGTGTCGGCTCGCTTTTGATGCGCGGGGCCGCAGACAGTGTGAAGCGCTTGAGCTTAGAGCTCGGCGGTAATGCACCTTTCATTGTTTTCGATGATGCCGATCTTGATCTGGCTGTCGAAGGCGCTCTGGTGTCCAAATTCCGCAACGGTGGCCAAACCTGCGTCTGCGCCAATCGCATTCTGGTGCAGTCCAGTGTTTACGACACCTTTGCCGCCAAGCTGAAGGCTCGTGTTGATGCGATGAAAGTCGGCCCGGGCACCGAGGCTGGTGTCACCATTGGTCCGATGATCAACCGCGCCGCTATCGACAAGATCGAACGTCATGTCGCAGATGCGCTGTCCAAGGGCGCGAAAATCATCACGGATAAACCGGCTATGCCGAATGGCGCGCAATATACGGCACCAATCGTGCTGACCGATGCCACGGTTGATATGCAGCTTGCCACCGAAGAAACGTTTGGTCCGGTTGCCCCCCTCTTCCGCTTCGAGACCGAGGAAGAAGCGATCGCCATTGCTAACGGCACGCCGTTTGGCCTTGCTTCCTATTTCTATACAGAAAGCATGAAACGCGCCTGGCGGGTTGGCGAAGCGCTGGAGTTTGGTATGGTTGGGCTCAACACGGGCATTATTTCCATGGAAGTCGCGCCCTTCGGCGGTGTCAAACAGTCTGGCCTGGGGCGCGAAGGTGCGCAAGTGGGTATCGAGGAATATCTGGAAACGAAGGCCTTCCATATGGGCGGGCTGGTCTAATGCATTTGCAGGGTCTGTCAGGTTCAGAGTGAACCAGACAGACGCTGAAATGCTTTGTTTTCGTTTGCGGGGCAATAAAAGAAGGCGCGGATTGTTTCCAATCCGCGCCTTCTTTTTGCACAGCCTTCTTTTTGCACAGGGAGGAGGTTATTGAAACCGATCCAGCATTTTGTAATATTGTCCCACCAGCGGCAGAAACCACGGTTTGCCGAAATGGCCGGGAACAGCGGGCCATGGATAGTCGCGCATGGGGTTGCGGTCAGCACGCCCAAGGATAGCGTCTGCAATGATCATCCCGAGGTGGGTCGATAGCTGCGCGCCGTGGCCGGAATAGCCCATGGCATACCATAGGCCATCATGAAAACCCGCCCGCGGATAGCGGTCAGCAGTCATATCGACCAGCCCGCCCCAGCAATAGTCGATGTCGATGCCCTTCAATTGCGGAAAAATGCGTTCCATGCTTTCGCGCAGGATCGCGCCACTCTTCTCATCCGAGCGTTGATCGGACGTTGCCGAAAATCGGGCGCGGCCACCGAAAATCAGGCGATTGTCCGGTGCAAGCCGCCAGTAATTGCCAATATTCATGGTGTTGACGCAGGTGCGATTGCCCGGCATCACCATCTGGACTTCACTGTCGGTCAGCGGGCGCGTGGCAATCAGAAAACTGCCCACCGCGATGATACGGCGTCGGAACCAGTTGAAGTTGTTCGGAGTATAAGCACCTGTCGCCATGATGACGTTGCGTGCAGTCACAGTTCCACGCGGGGTTTGCAGCGTGTGAACGCCGTTTATCTCCTTATGCTCCGTCACCGGCGTGCGCTCGAAGATGGCAGCGCCGTGACGTGTGGCAGCCTCGGCCAGACCAACAACGTAGCGGCCCATATGCATCATGGCACTTTTCTTCGACAACATCGCGCCAAAGAATGGCGAACCGACCTCGCTCTTTAAATCATCGGCGGAAAGCAATGCCGTGTCCGGGTCGCATTCAGCATGAAGCGCCTCGAAATTGCGCGTGATCGCCTCAAGGTGTTTCGGTTTGGAGGCCAGCTTCAGCTTGCCGGAGCGGCGGAAATTGCAATCGATGCCCTCTTGCGCGATCAGCGCTTCGATGGTGTCGATGGAATCGTCCAGCGCGTGATAGAGCGCAATGGCGCGCTCTTTCCCCAGCTCGGCTTTGGCTCCGAGATAGCTGTGCGCCAATCCGTTGTTAAGGTGTCCGCCGTTGCGGCCCGATGCGCCGAAGCCGACGCGCTCTGCTTCCAGCACAACAACTTTTGCCCCGGCCATGGCCAGTTGCCGGGCGGCGGCAAGCCCGGTAAAGCCCGCGCCGACAACGGCAACATCATAATTTCCTTCGACCGGGCCTTGCACAGCAGTTGCAAAGGCCGGGGCCGTGTCATGCCAATAGGAGACGAATTTCATCGGCTTTGCCTTTGCTTCCTGCTTTGCTTGATTGTCGATGGTTGGGATCAGAGACCGACCACACCCGGAAGCCCGGAAATGTCGGCGATTTCGGTGTAGCCATAATAAGGGTTGGCTGGCTCGTGACCACGATTGACCCAAACCTTGTTCTTGAAGCCAAGATCGTGCGCAGACATGAGATCATAGCGGAAGGAGGAGGAGACATGCAGTACGTCTTCGGGGCCACAACCTAGCATGTCCAGCATATATTCAAATGCCTTGAAGCGTGGCTTATAGGCTTGCGCCTGCTCGGCCGTGTAGACGGCGTGGAAGGGGGCTCCGAGCTTTTCGACATTCGACATGATTTGCGAATTCATGGCATTGGAGAGAATGACCAATGGAATTTCCTTGGCCACTTTGGCCAGACCCGCCGGAACATCCGCGTGCGGCCCCCAGGTTGGTACGCGCTCATAGACCATTTGCGCGTCTTCGTCCTTGAATGTAACGCCGTTGGCTTTGCAGGTGCGCGAGAGAGAGTTGTGCACCACTTCCGCATAGGGTTTCCAGGCCCCCATGATTTCGTCAAGGCGATAGGCGGAGAAGTTTCTGATGAACTTCTGCATGGCCTGCTCATCGAGCTGGTCGCCGTAAAGATCGCGGGCGGCACCGGCCATATCGAAATGGATCAGCGTGCCGTAGCAGTCGAAGGACACATATTTTGGGCGAATGGCCATTAAGTTCTTCCTCTGGCGTTTTGTTTCAATGCACCCATCATAGGACGGGTCATGCCGCGTCGGTGGGCCGAATTGACCCATCGGAAAAGCACAAAGTTTTTAATCTGCTGCTTCGTTTGGCACACTATTGCACACCAGACCGTCTTTCACGCTCGGCAAGGCGCGCTTCTCAGGCATGGCCCGGCGCAGTCACAGCATAAGATGCCGCGTCGGCCTTGCGCTTCGGCGGAAGATAGCGCGTGAGCCTCGGCATTCAGATGAATAGCTTCTCCATCTTGTCCGAGACTTCAGGTGACGAAAGGAAATGTCCATGCAAAACCAGATCGAGCAAAACCAGATCGACCTCGTTGCCTTCGGGCCAGAGCATCTTGACGAAGCCGTTATGCTGTCACGCGCCGAAAGCTGGCCGCACCGTCCTGAGGACTGGTTGATGGTGCATCAATTGAGTAAGGGTGCTGTCGCGACTGACGGTAAGGGTCGCGTTGTCGGTACGATCTTTGTCAGCCCCTTTGGTGATGATTTTGCGACGATCAACATGGTGATCGTCGATAAGTCCATGCGGGGACTTGGCCTTGGGCGCAAGCTCATGGAGCGGGCGTTTGAGTTGGCCGGAAAGCGGCCTTTGCGCCTGATTGCCACAAAGGAAGGCCTGCCACTCTACGAAAAACTGGGGTTTGTTGCCACAGGCACCATTCGCCAGCACCAGGGCGATGTTCATACCGTTGCACCTCCGCAAGGCGTTGAAGACATGCAGGCCAAGGACATTGCCGCTGTCAGAGCGCTGGATCATAAAGCATATAATGCTGATCGTTCAGCCCTCTTTGATGCGCTGCTGGAGCGTGGCAAGTTTGCCGTGGTGCGCAAGGGAGATGAGATCGTTGGCTGGGCGGCCATTCGTCCTTTTGGGCGCGGTGAAGTTGTTGGCCCTGTTATTGCGCCAGACCTGGAAACAGCCAAAGCACTGATTGCGTATTTCGTGTCCTCTCGCCAGGGCTCATTTATACGGATCGACACGGCAAGTGAAGCCGAGCTTGCACCGTGGCTTGCCGAGATCGGTCTTGGCCATGTTGGCGGCGGTGTAACCATGCGTCGTCCTTTGATCGAAGATGCCCAACAGCACCAGCATAAAATTTACGCCCTTGTCAGCCAGGCCCTCGGCTAGAGTTTATCAGGGAAAAGTGGTTTCCGGTTTTCCCAAATTGACAAACTCAAAAAAGCAAAAGCAAACCGGAGAACGTCCATGCTCGCCAATTCCCTGATCGAACTCGATCGTGCCCATCTTATTCACCCAGTTGCCTCCTATCGTGGGCATGAGCGGCAGGGCGTGCGTGTGCTGAAATCGGCCTCCGGTGCAACGGTCACCGAAGCCAATGGCCATCAGTTGGTTGATGGTTTTGCCGGTCTGTGGTGCGTGAATGCGGGCTATGGCCATGAGAGCATTATTGAGGCCGCAACAAAGCAGCTGCGTGAGCTTCCCTATGCCACCGGCTATTTCGATCTCGGCTCGGAACCCGCAATTCGACTTGCTGCTGAACTGGCGGAGCGGGCACCGGGCGATCTCAACCGGGTTTATTTTACCCTTGGCGGCTCCGATGCGGTGGATTCCACCATCCGTTTCGTCCGGTATTACTGGAATGCCAAGGGCCAGCCACAGCGCGATCAGTTTATTTCGATCCAGCAGGGCTATCATGGGTCCAGCACGGTCGGTGCCGGGCTGACGGCGCTTCCTGCCTTCCACGCTGGTTTCGGCCTGCCTTTCGACTGGCAGCACAAGATTGCCTCGCCCTATCCTTATCGTAATCCGGTCGGCTCTGACGATGAAACAATCATTGCGGCCTCGCTGGCCGCGCTGAAGGCGAAAATTGAGGAGATTGGCCCGGATCGCGTGGCAGCATTTTATGCCGAACCCATCCAAGGTTCCGGCGGCGTTATTGTGCCGCCTAAGGGTTGGATCAAGGCCATGCGCGATCTGTGCTCCCATTACGGCGTGCTCTTTATCGCCGATGAAGTCATCACCGGCTTTGGCCGCACCGGTCCGCTTTTTGCCTGTGCAGATGAGGGCATTGTGCCCGACATGATGACGGTCGCCAAGGGCCTTACCTCTGGCTATGTGCCAATGGGCGCAGTCTTCATGGCCGATCATGTCTATGACGTGATTGCCGATGGTGCAGGCGAAACAGCGGTTGGCCATGGCTTTACCTATTCCGCCCATCCTGTCAGTGCTGCGGTGGCGCTGGAAGTGCTGAAACTCTACGAGGGTGGACTTCTTGATAATGGCGTAAAGGCTGGCAAGCGGCTGCTTGAGGGGCTCAACACCCTTCGGGATCACCCGCTGGTCGGCGACATTCGTGGCCGGGGCATGCTTTATGGTGTCGAGCTTGTGACCGACAAGGCGAAGAAGACCCCGCTTCCGCCAGCCAGCCAGCCAGCGCGGCGCATTTTTGACCGCGCATGGGAAAATGGCCTTGTCATCCGCGCCTTTCCGCAGGGCGTGCTTGGCTATGCACCGCCGCTGTGCTGCACGGATGCCGATATTGACGCGATTGTTGAGAGGACACGTCAGACGCTCGACCAGACCCTGAATGATGCAGACATTCGGCAGGCAATGGCCTGAGAAATAGAAATGGCCTGCGGCACCATTTCGCCGAAATATCGTCGCAGGAACCAAGTTCGCAATTTTATGCTGCTTTTATGGACCAAATCAAACGATACGCCGCGGCGAACATGACACACTGCTACTGCATAATTCCTTAAATCGGGATCGTTTTAAGAAGAAAATTATGCAGCAGATTAAAAGCGTTACAGCATCCTTTGTGCGCCATATATGCCGCACGGTGCTGTAACAACAAGGCCGGAGACTGAAATCAGCCTTTTGGCAAAAGCAAGACACGGATCTGACCGTGGTAGAACCAAAGCGCCTGCGCCGGTCACGGTGCATCAATGGGAGAAGGCGCAGACACAAGGTACTTTGAGCCAGAATTCACCAGGGCCGGGAAGTCCGCACAAGACGGACGTCACCCAATCAAAACAAAGAAGGGGAATGACATGACCGATACCATTACCAACTGGACCAAATCCGACGACGCCCGCGTCGAAGACGCCATTCGTCGCGGGGCCTCTCGACGCGATCTTCTCAAGATGATGCTGGCCGGCGGTGTCGCGCTCTCGGCTGGCGGAGCGGTTTTCAGTCGTGCCGAACGCGCGGTTGCTGCAACGCCGGTCTCGGGTGGTCATTTGAAGGCGGCTGGTATTTCGGCCTCCAACGCCGATACGCTTGATCCGGCCAAGGCCGCTCTCAGCACAGACTATGTGCGCTGCTGCTCACTATATAACCGTCTGACCTTCATCGATGTAACCGGCGATCCCCAGATGGAGCTTGCTGAAAAGCTTGAAACCAAGGATGCCAAGACCTGGACCGTGACGCTGCGCAAGGGCGTGACCTTCCATAATGGCAAGGCCCTGACCTCTGCCGACGTGGTGTTTGCCCTGAAGCGTCATCTCGATCCTGCCGTCGGCTCGAAGGTTGCCAAGATCGCTGCCCAGATGACAGAAATCAAGGCAATTGACCCCCTGACCATCGAAATTGTGCTCAAGGCAGCCAACGCCGACCTGCCTTTCATTCTGGCGTTGCACCAGTTCATGATCGTCCAGGATGGCACCACCGACTTCTCCAAGGGCGTTGGCACCGGTGCTTTTGTGCTTGAAACCTTTGAGCCGGGCGTTCGTTCTATCGTCAAGAAGAACAAGAATTACTGGAAGCCGGGTCTGCCAAACCTCGATTCCTTCGAATTCTTTGCGATCTCCGATACCAGTGCCCGCGTCAACGCTTTGCTTGCAGGCGATATTCAATTTGCCTCCGCCGTCGACCCGCGCTCGGCCAAGCTGGTTGAAGCCCAAAAGGGTTTTGAGCTGGTGAAATCGACTGTTGGCACCTATACCAACCTGAATATCCGTCTCGATATGAATAAGCCCGATTTCGTCATGGGCATGAAGCATATCGTGGATCGTGAGCAGATCATTGCGGCAGCGCTGCGCGGCTATGGTGAAATCGGCAACGATCAACCGATTTCCAAGGCCAATGTTTACCACAATCCAAACCTGAAGCCCAAGGCATTCGATCCCGACAAGGCCAAGCACTATTTCCAGAAGGCAGGTGTTCTCGGTCAGTCTATCCCGGTCATTGCCTCTGAAGCTGCCGACTACTCTATCGACATGGCGATGATCATCCAGTCCTCTGCCGCTGAGGTCGGGCTGAAGCTTGATGTTCAGCGCGTGCCATCTGATGGTTACTGGGACAAGTACTGGCTCAAGGCACCCATCCATTTCGGCAATATCAACCCACGGCCTACACCGGACATCTACTTCTCACTGCTTTACTCGTCTGATGCACCGTGGAACGAAAGCCAGTACAAGTCGCCCAAGTTCGACTCGCTGATGCTGGAAGCACGCGGAATGCTCGATCAGGCCAAGCGTCACGAGATTTACAACGAGATGCAGACCATGATTTCGGACGAGGCCGGCACCATCATCCCGGCCTACTCAACCAATGCTGATGGCATCTCCAGCAAGGTGAAGGGGCTGCTGCCCAATCCGCTTGGTGGTATGATGGGCTATGCGATGGCGGAATATATCTGGCTGGAATCCTGATTGCCGTGACGTCGTAAATGGTGGCGGAGGGCTTGTGTCCTCCGCGCCGACTGTTGATGATGTGACATGTAAGGGGGCTGAAGGTCATCTTGCATCTGTCCTGCCATAGCAGCCGGTTTCCTTTGGTGGAATGCCCGTCAGGGGCGCCAAGACAGTCAAATCAAGACAGCCAAGCCAGGTCAGCCAAGCCACAGCATGTTTCTGCAAGGGATGCTTTGGAGTTTGTCAGGAAGAAGGGCGATCTTATTTCCAGAAAAGACAGACGAAAACAACGAGTAATCCTAAAAAACGGCGTGGCTGCTGTGCTGCAAAACACGGTTGGAGATTTTTATGAACGCTGAAATCGCAAGCATGGTCGGAAAGCGGCTTTTCTTAAGCCTGATCACCCTCCTTATTGTGTCGTTTGCGGTTTTCTTCGCCACGAACATGCTCCCCGGCGACACTGCCGCCATTCTCCTCGGTCAAGCTGCCACGCCGGAAGCCGTGGCGGGACTTCGCCATGCCATGCATCTGGACCAACCTGCCGTCTTTCGCTTTTTGCGCTGGATCGCAGGCGTTCTGACCGGTGATCTCGGCACGTCTTACGCCAATAACATGCCCATCGCCAAATTGATCGGCGACCGGTTTGTCAACACCATGGAGCTTGCGGGTATCACAGCACTTGTTTCTGTTCCGCTCGCGCTCACACTGGGCATTACCGCCGCGGTGATGCGCGGTTCGATCTATGACCGTATCGTCACCGTGCTGACCATTGGCGTGATTTCCGTGCCGGAATTTGTGGTGGCTTCGACGGCGGTGCTGATCTTTGCGGTTTATCTGAAATGGCTGCCTGCGATTTCTTTTGTCAACGAGGTGCATTCGTTTGCGGATCTGTTACGGATGTATGCAATGCCGGTTGTGACGCTGACCTTTGTGGTGTCGGCCCAGATCATCCGCATGACGCGCGCCGCCGTTATTGAGACGCTCTCGACACCTTATGTCGAGATGGCATTGCTGAAGGGGGCGTCGCGCCGCCGCATTGTGCTGAAGCACGCTCTGCCCAACTCGCTCGGCCCCATTGTCAACGCGCTTGCGCTTTCGCTCTCCTATCTCATCGGCGGGGTGATCATCATCGAAACCATCTTCAACTATCCCGGCATCGCCAAACTCATGGTCGATGCGGTTGCGACCCGCGACCTGCCGTTGATACAGACCTGCGCCCTGATCTTTTGTCTCGGCTATCTGATCCTGATTACGATTGCCGATATTGTCGCAATTCTCTCCAATCCGAGGCTCCGCTGATGACGCAAAGCGCCCCGTCAACCTCCCGCCCCGGCTTTTTCGGTTACACGTTCAGCCCTGTTGGTATGCTGGCCCTTTTGGTCATCCTCTTCTGGTCGGCCGTGGCCATCCTTGGTCCTCATATCGCGCCCTATCCGATCGGCAAGATCGTCGATATGGATTATTTTGGCCCGATCAGTTCCAAGTTTTGGCTCGGTTCGGACTATCTTGGCCGCGATGTGCTGTCGCGCATCATTCTGGGTGCACGCTACACGCTCGGAATCGCGCTCGCCAGCGTGCTGATTGCCGCAAGCAGCGGTGTCATTCTTGGCATGGCGGCGGCCGTTATCGGCGGCTGGTTTGACACCGCACTCAGCCGCTTCATGGATGCGATGATTTCCATCCCCAGCAAGCTTTTCGGTCTGGTGGTTGTGGCAGCCGTCGGCTCGTCGCTCCCTGCTCTCATCATGACGCTTGCCGTTATCTATATCCCCGGCTCCTATCGCTTTGCCCGCGCACTGTCTGTGAACGTCAACACTATGGATTTCGTCACGGTTGCCCGCATTCGCGGTGAAAATACCCTTTATCTGGCGGTGTCGGAAATCCTGCCCAATATCATTCGCCCGGTGCTGGCTGATTTCGGGCTTCGTTTCGTCTTCATTGTTCTGCTGTTGTCGGGCTTGTCGTTTCTTGGCCTTGGCGTGCAGCCACCGCTGGCGGACTGGGGTGCGCTTGTGCATGAGAATATTCAGGGACTGTCATTCGGCTCGGCGGCCGTCATCGCGCCATCCATAGCCATTGCCAGCCTGACAATCAGCGTCAACCTGCTGATCGATAACCTTCCCCGCAAGATCCGTGACCGGAGCGTCTGACATGAGCAAGCTTGTCGAAATCAAGAACCTGCATGTCGAGGCCACCACCGATTCCGGTCGACGTATCGAAATCATCAAAGGCGTCAATATCGACATCGCCAAAGGCGAGATTGTTGCACTGATCGGCGAAAGCGGCTCGGGCAAAACCACCATTGCTTTGACGCTGATGGGACACACCCGCCCCGGCTGCCGTATTTCGGATGGATCGCTTCTGGTTGACGGTAAGGACATGGCGAAACTTTCCGAGCGCGAACGCGCGGCCGTGCGCGGCACGGAAGTGGCCTATGTGCCGCAAAGTGCTGCCGCTGCCTTCAATCCCTCGCAGACGATCATGGATCAGGTCATTGAAGTGACCCGCATTCATGACCTGATGACGCAAGACAAGGCCCGTGAGCGGGCGATCGAGCTTTTCAAGGCCCTGTCCCTCCCCTCGCCCGAGACGATTGGCAGTCGCTATCCGCATCAGGTTTCTGGCGGACAGTTGCAGCGTCTTGCCGCAGCCATGGCGCTGATTGGTGGGCCAAAGCTTGTTATCTTTGACGAGCCGACCACGGCGCTGGACGTGACCACCCAGATTGATGTTCTCAGGGCCTTCAAGTCGGTGATGAAAGCGGGTGCCATTGCAGGCGTTTATGTCTCGCATGACCTCGCTGTCGTTGCGCAGATTGCCGATCGCATCGTCGTGCTCAAGGGTGGCCAAGTGCAGGAGGAGGGCACAACGCAAACAATTCTCTCAGAGCCCAAGCATCCCTATACGCAGGAGCTACTGGCTGCTTTCGAGCCGAAAGAAACGCAGTTTGCCAGCCAGCCTTTGGAAAAGCAGCGCCCGCTTCTTGATATCGAGAATGTCATTGCGGGTTATGGACCAATCCAGCCCAATGGCCTGCCGTTTGTTCAGGCGGTGCGCTCGGTCAGCTTGTCTGTCGAAAAGGGCCGCAATCTCGGGATCATTGGCGAATCCGGCTGCGGAAAATCAACATTGGCCCGCACAATTGCCGGCATCCTGCCCGCCAACGCTGGCAATATTGTTTTCGACGGCAAGGAACTCGACCACAGCGCCCGTGGTCGCACACGCGACCAGTTGCGCACGATGCAGATTGTCTTTCAATATGCCGATACGGCGCTCAACCCCGCAAAACCCATTGATGACATTCTCGGCAGGCCTTTGAGCTTTTATCACGGCCTTCGGGGCAAGGCGCGTTCAGCGCGCGTGGAAGAATTGCTCGATATGGTGCAATTGCCCAAAGCGCTGCGCTATCGCCACCCTTCCGAGCTTTCCGGCGGGCAAAAGCAGCGTATCAACTTCGCCCGGGCGCTTGCGGCCAATCCGAAGCTGATCATCTGTGACGAGATCACCTCGGCACTTGATACCGTTGTTGCCGCAGCGATTATCGAACTGCTCAAGGAATTGCAGCGCGAACTCGACCTTTCCTATATTTTCATCAGTCACGATCTTTCGGTGGTTGAGGCGATCTGTGACGAAATCGTGGTCATGTATCGCGGAGAAAAGGTTGAGCACCTGACACGCGAGGATGTAAAAACGCCGAGCCATCCCTATTCCAAACTGCTTTTCTCGTCAGTGCCAAAGCTGGACCCCACCTGGCTGGACAAGCTCGTGCTGGAGCCGGAACTGCTGCGAAAATACGGCGGTGCGTGAGGCGTCATTCGCCTCACCTGACGCTTCATGCCGATAGGCTTTCATTGCGTCACGATGTTCGACGGGTTGGAGTGTCCCAACCCTGCTTTATCAGGCGGGAAACAAAGTGGTGAGCGGCAGATGTGATTTTACGATCGGTGATTTCAGCACCACGAAGCTGAAATATTTGTCGATGCCGATGTCCATATCGGTCAGACGTTCCATGATCGTCTGATATTCGCCGATGCCAGCCGTTACAAATTTCACCAGATAATCGTAGCCGCCGGATACGAGGTGGCATTCGATCACCTGATCGATCTTTTCGACCATGGCGAGGAAGCGGGCGAAATCGACCTGACGGTGGTTTTTCAAGGTGATTTCCGTAAAAACGGTGAGGGTTTGTCCAAGCTTGCCGAGGTTGATTTGCGCCGAATAGCCCTCGATATAGCCTTCCGCCTGCAACCGCTTCACCCTCATCAGGCAGGGACTTGGCGACAGATGCACGAGCTCTGCCAGTTCAACATTGGTCATGCGGCCGTTTTTTTGCAGCTCAAAGAGGATCTTTATATCGGTCCGATCGAGTTTCATCATGGCCTGCTACCTTCCGTCGTCTGTTGCAGCATAAAATGCTGCTGATTTTGCAAAACAACGTTAGCATAGACGGGTGCGTTGTCCATCAAGTCTATAAATCGGAAACGACGCAGAAGATTTTGATTCATGACACAACACCGGAATTTTCTGCCGATGTGGTGAAAACTGCGGTTCCGTATGCGTGCCGGAAAAGCCTATTGTCGGATCAAGACATGGAGATTCCGATGCCCGCACCATTGACCCTTATCGAAACCCCTGCAAACCCGCCGAAAGAGGCTGATGTCGTCGTGATCGGCGGGGGTATTGTTGGCTCATTCACCGCCTATTTTCTGGCGCAACGTGGCCTGAAAACGGTCTTGCTTGAAAAAGGGCGCATCGGGGCAGAGCAGTCAAGCCGGAATTGGGGCTGGTGCCGTCAACAAAACCGCGATGCCCGGGAACTTCCAATTGCCACAAAGAGTCTCGATCTGTGGGAGCGTTTTGCTGCCGAGACCGGCGAGGATATCGGCTTTCGCCGCTGCGGCCTGCTCTATCTCAGCAATAATGAAGCCGAGATCGCAGGCTGGGCGCGCTGGCGCGACTTTGCAAGAACGGTGGGCGTCACGACACATATGCTCACCGCCGCTGAGGCGGCGGAAAAAGGCCAGGCAACAGGACGGTCCTGGAAAGGTGGTGTTTTCTCGCCGAGCGATGGCATCGCCGATCCGTCCAAGGCGGCACCGGCTGTCGCCCGCGCGATGATGAAACTTGGTGGCACGGTTGTTCAAAACTGTGCAGCGCGCGGTGTTGAAACCGAAGGTGGTCGCCTGAGCGCGGTCGTCACGGAGCGCGGCACTATCCGCACCAAGATCGCAATTCTCTCCGGCGGTGCCTGGGCGTCCTCCTTTTGTCGGCAGTTGGGCATCCGTTTCCCGCAGGCGACAATCCGCTCCTCCATTGTTGCGGTGTCAGGTGCTGAAGGCATCCCACCGGCGCTGCATACCAAGGATATTTCGGTGACGAGCCGCAGCAACGGCGACTACACGCTTGCCATTAGCGGTCGCGCCCGCGTTGATCTCACGGCGCAGCAATTGCGGTTCCTGCCGCAGTTTCTGCCGATGTTCGTCAAGCGCTGGCAATTGCTCTCTCCGGGCGGCCTGAAAGGGATGCGAAGCGGGCACGAGACCATCTCGCGTTGGCGGCTTGATCGGCCAACGCCGATGGAACATATGCGCATTCTGGATCCCAAGCCCGATCAGGCGACACTTCGGCTCATCCATTCCCGCGCGCTGGAGCTGCTGCCAGCACTCAAGACCACACATATCACTGGCACGTGGGCAGGCTATATTGACTCGACGCCCGATGGTGTGCCTGGCATTGGTGAAATCGACAGTCTGCCTGGCTTCATCCTTGCTGCTGGCTTCTCCGGTCACGGCTTTGGCATCGGGCCAGGGGCTGGCCATCTGATCGCCGACATTGCCTCTGGTGCCGAACCAATCGTCGATCCAAAACCCTACCACCCTTCCCGCTTCAGCGATTCTGCCTGGGGCAAGGTGTCGGAATTCTGACCTCCGCAAACCTTTCAGACACCAGATAGCAGCAGAGCACGGGCTACTGCATAATTCCTTAAATCGGAATCGATTTAAGGAGGAAATTGTGCAGCAGATTAAAAATGCTACAGCGTCCTTTCGGCGCCATATTGGGCGCGCGGCGCTGTAGCAGAACGTCGCACATGATCACCGTTCAAATGCGCGGTTATCAAACCGGCACGACTCACCGCTCATCCCGGCTACCGCGGTTGCGATTCTCTTCCGACAGCTCAGGGATGCGGTCATTTCCACATATCTACCCTTGCATCCGCGCTCTTCTCTCAACAAATCCTGTGTTTTCATCAAGGATATCGGGCCAATGCTCTTCAGGTCAGCCTTCCGTAACGCACTGGAAACGTTGAATTTATTTTGATACGATCACGGGCATGTGCGCGCGACGTTAAAATTTGATTAACCTAAATTCCCTTGTCAAATCATCTTAAACATCGATAATGGCGACAGTTCTATGAAATGTCTAAAAATATCGCCAGAACGGTAGCCAGAATGGTATATTGAATGACCGCCTATTCGCCCATGCCAACGTTTGAATTCGATGAGAAAATCCTGCTCCAAGGGGCTGAGATTTCGCGTCGTCTCGATCAGTTGCGCTTGGAAAAATTTCCGCCGAATGCACGAAAGACGCTGCGAAAATTTTCCATGGCGGAAGTGGCCCATTACATGGGGGTCAGCCCCAACAATCTGAAGCGATTGCATCTCGAAGGCAAGGGCCCGGTTCCCAGCACCTCAACCGGTGGGCGCCGTTTTTATACCGCAGAGCAGATGCAAGAGTTGCGTGTATTTCTCGACAAGACCGGCAAGTCCGACGCCAAAAAATATGTTCCTCAACGCAAAGGTGACGATAAATTACAGATCATCGCCGTCGTCAATTTCAAAGGTGGATCTGGCAAGACCACAACAACGGCGCATCTGGCCCAGCATTTGGCGCTGACTGGCCATCGGGTGTTGGCGATTGATCTGGACCCGCAGGCGTCCTTGTCGGCGCTGCATGGCTTTCAGCCGGAACTGGACAAAAATCCATCGCTTTACGATGCGATCCGCTATGATGACGGCAAGCGGCCGGTCGGTGAGGTGATTGCGCCGACCAATTTTCCAAATCTCGATATTATTCCCGCCAATCTTGAGCTTCAGGAATATGAGTATGACACGCCGCTTGCCATGCAGGGTGGCACGGAAGGCAAGCGCTTCTTCACCCGTCTTGCCAAGGTTTTGGCGGATGTGGACGATCGTTATGATGTGGTTGTGGTCGATTGCCCGCCGCAGTTGGGCTATCTGACGTTAACGGCGCTCACGGCATCCACTTCGGTGTTGATTACTGTGCATCCGCAGATGCTGGATTTGATGTCCATGAGCCAGTTTTTGTTGATGCTGGGCAATATCACCAAGACGATCAAGCGTGCTGGCGCCAATGTGAAGATGGACTGGCTGCGCTATCTGATCACGCGCTATGAACCGACGGATGTGCCGCAGGCGCAAATGCTGGGCTTTATGCAGTCGATGTTGGCAGAAGAAATTCTGAAAAACCCGATGCTGAAATCGACGGCGATCTCGGATGCGGGCCTGACGAAGCAGACGCTCTATGAGGTCGAGCGCGCCAATTTCAACCGGGAGACCTATGATCGTGCCATTGAGAGCATGGATGCGGTCAATTTTGAAATTCAAGGTCTGTTGCACCGGGCATGGGGGCGCCTGTGATGACGCCGAAAGCACCAAAAGTATATTTCTCGTTGTCAATACGGTTCAACATCTGCATGAGATGGAGAAACCCGCATGGCGCGTAAGAATCCGTTTGCCAATGTCATGGGTGAGACGCCCACTGCGATCAATATTGCCCAGGATTATACCATCAAGGGTGCCTCGCGCTCGATCATCTCCACCATTGATGAGTTGAGTGCGCAGGCTGACAAGCTGCTGGAAGGCGAAACGGTCATTGAGCTTGAGCCGGATGTGATTGACAGCTCATTTGTGCAAGACCGTATTGAAGACAGTCCGGAAGAGTTTGAAAAGCTGGTGGCGGCCATTGCAGAACGCGGGCAGGATTCGCCCATTTTGGTGCGCCCTCATCCATCGATTTCTGGTCGTTATATGGTGGTTTTCGGCCATAGACGCCTGAAAGCGATGCGAAAGCTTGGACGAAACGTGCGGGCGGTCGTCAAAGCTCTGGAGGATCGTGATCATGTGATTGCGCAAGGCATGGAAAATTCCGCCCGCGCCAATCTCTCCTTCATCGAGAAAGCCACATTTGCACAAAAGCTGACGGCGCTGAACTATGACACACAGACCGTGATGGCGGCCTTGTCGATTGATCCGGCGACTTTGTCCAAAATGCTCTCGGTTTCCCAGATACCGCAAGATATTCTTGAAATCATTGGCGGTGCCAAGGCACCGGGCCGCGATCGCTGGTATGAGTTACGCCAATTGCTGGAAGAGCCAAAAAATCTGGACAGGCTGCGCGCGCGGATCAAGGAGATGGATTTCACGGGTCTCGATAGCAATGCCCGCTTTGCTCTGATTTATGATCTCTTGAAGCGTAAAAAAATCGCAGGCGTTTTTCGAGAGCCTAAGAAAGTCCAATGGGGCGCTTCGGATCGTAAAGTGGCTGCGGATATCCGCAGTGATGGCAAGAAATACACGCTGGCGCTAAAGGCAAAAGACGCTGTCGAATTTGGCGATTATATAACCGCCCATCTCGACGCTTTGTACACGGCGTTTCGCAAGGCAAAAGATAAATAGCAGGAGACAGAACCGCAAAAGAAAAAGGCCCCCAAACGTTTCCGTCGTGGAAGCCCTTCTCATAACCTTAAGCAAGTAGAGAATCGCATTTCCTCGAATCATAGTCAAGAGTTTTGGCACCGTTTTGGTGAGCGTTTTTCCTTTGCCTTTTGAAAGGTGAGAGAAAATGCAGATAGGAAATGTGACGACGCCCTTTGGGCGGCGCTCCATGACGCTTGCTCTGGTCAAAAATCAGCTGGACACAGCCGAGGCGAGGCCCGCCAAAGCCGTGGACAAATGGAAAGCCTTTCGCAACGCCTGTGAAGCGCGCGAACTGTTGGGCATTGCCCAGCCGGCGCTCTCGGTGCTCAATGCGCTGTTGTCTTTTTATCCCGAAGCCGAGCTGTCGGAAGAGTTTGGCCTGGTGGTTTTTCCCTCCAATGTCCAGCTCTCGGTGCGCGCCCATGGCATGAGCGGAACCACACTGCGTCGGCATTTGGCAGCGCTGGTGGATGCGGGGCTGATCATTCGCAAAGACAGCCCGAACGGCAAGCGCTATGCGCGAAAAGATCGCTCTGGCACCATTGAGACGGCGTTTGGTTTCAGCCTGGCACCCATGCTGGCGCGGGCTGAAGAATTGGCCCATCTAGCCCAGCAGGTGGAAAGGGACAAAAAAGCGCTTCGCCAGATGAAAGAACGCCTGACACTCTGCCGCCGCGATGTGCGCAAGCTGATCTCGGCTGCGATGGAAGAGGGTGCTGCTGGCGATTGGGGCATGATTGAAGGTCATTATATCGGCCTTGTCGGCCGCATTCCACGCAATCCAACTCAGTCGGATATTGCTCCCATTCTCGAAGAGCTTGAAATGCTGCGCACTGAGATCCTCAACATTTTGGAAATACAGCTTAAAAGCCAAAAAAACGATGGCAATGACGACCAAAACGGCTGCCACATACAGAATTCAAATACCGATCTCCTTAATGAATCTGCACCTCGCTTCGAAATGAAGCAGGACGCGGCCGATGTGCCCAAACCGACACCCCGCACGGATCTAAAACCGGCTCATCCAAAACCGGTAGATCCAATCAAGGCGTTTCCGCTCAGCATGGTGCTGCGGGCTTGCCCGACCATGCGCGACTACGCCAAAGATGCGACCATCGCCAATTGGCGCGAGTTGATGGCAACGGCGGTGCTGGTGCGATCGATGCTGGGCATCAGTCCTTCTGCCTATGAGGATGCCTGCGAGATCATGGGAGCGGAAGGTGCGGCGGTGGCCATTGCCTGCATTCTGGAGCGCGGCGGTCATATCAATTCCCCCGGCGGTTACCTGCGCGATCTGACCCGGCGCGCGCAAAGGGGCGAGTTCTCGCTCGGGCCGGTGCTCATGGCCCTGATCCGCGCAAACGAGGGACAGAGCCAAAAAACAGGGTGAACGGGGCAAGCCTGATGACGCAAGCTTTACAAGCTCGGCTATTCATGTCCTGTTATCATTTGGAGGAACGGAGGACAGCGCATCTTTGATCGCTGAACATCAATATGACATCGCACGCAGAGCATATTCGTGAGATTGAAAAAGCTGGCCTTGGCTTGGCGATTGACCGGGATAGCACGGTGATCAAGTCCTGGCTGCGCTGCCTTGAGCAATATCATCTGGACCCGACCAGAGCCTGTGAAGCCTTTATTGTTCCGGCCGAAAGATTGCGTGAACATCGCCAGCAGTCTGAAGACTTGATCCGCATCGCGCGCTCTGGGCTTGAGCATTTGTTCAATCAGGTCGCAGGCCAGAACTATGTATTGCTGCTGTCGGATCGAGAAGGTGTTGCTGTCGAATTTCTCGGCGATCCGTCATTTGACAATCATTTGCGCAAAGCCGGCCTGTATCTTGGTGCCGAATGGTCAGAAGCCCGGGCGGGCACCTGCGCAGTCGGTGCCTGTATTGAAACGGGTGAAGCGCTGACAATTCATCAAACGGATCATTTTGATAACACGCATACGCCGCTTTCCTGCACAGCCGCTCCGATTTATGACACACAAGGCGAGCTTTGCGCGGTGGTGGATATTTCGCTGCTCAGTTCGCCGATTTTAAAGACCAGCCAGAATTTGGCGCGGCATCTGGTGAGTGCCACGGTGCGGCGGATTGAACTGGCCAATCTGATGGCCCAGACCCGTCATGAATGGGTGCTTCGCTTTGCACGCTCACCTGAATTTCTTGATGTTGATCCGGAAGCAGCCATTTCTTTGGATGGAAGCGGCCGTGTTCTCGGCATGACCCATGGCGGAGCTGCAATATTGGCACGGGCTTGTGGGGCCGACTGGCGCAATCCGCAAGCGCTGATTGGCCAGCCGATTTCACAATTCCTCGACATGGATGTCGATGATCTGGCCAACCTGACGCGGCGGCGGCCAACCCGAGACCGTATGATTTTTGCCCGCGACGGCAACGCGCTTTTTGCCCATGCCATCGAGCCGCAAATGCAGGCTCATGTGCGACGCAAATCACTGTTGATATCGCCCGTTCAAGACCTCGGCGGCCCGAAGGTGCGCGGTCGGGAATTGGGAGGGGCTGATCCCGATATCGCGGCCCTTCAACTCAAGATGGCAAAGCTTGCCCGCACAAGATTACCGATCTTGATTCAAGGTGAAACAGGAACCGGCAAAGAATATCTTGCCCATGCCGTTCACGAGGCAAGTGGCCTGAAAGGTCAGTTCGTTGCCATCAATTGCGCAGCCATTCCCGAACAGTTGATTGAAAGCGAGTTGTTCGGCTACGTGCCGGGCGCTTTTACGGGCGCAGCCTTGAAGGGCAGAAAAGGCCTGATCGAACAGGCCGATGGTGGCACTTTGTTTCTGGATGAAATTGGCGATATGCCGCTGACGTTGCAAAGTCGGCTTCTGCGGGTTTTGGCCGAACAGGAAGTGATGCCGGTGGGTGGCGTGGAACCACGCAAGGTGAATATTCGTGTGGTGTCGGCTTCTCATCGTTCACTCCCGAGCCTGGTGGAACAGGGGCGTTTCCGCGAAGATCTGTTTTATCGCCTTAACACGGCTGTGTTGCGCCTTCCCCCTTTGCGCGATCGGGCCGATTTTGACTGGGTTGTTGCGCGCATTTTGGCGCGCCATAGCGATCACGCGGTGGCACCGGTGATCTCGCCAGCAGCGATGATGGCGCTTCGCGCCCACCCCTGGCCAGGCAATATTCGTGAATTGGAGAATGTGCTGGCGGTGGCGGTGGCCTTGAGCGAGGGCGGCACGATCGAGCTTGGCGATTTACCCGATGATTTTTGCGATAACGCGGTACGACAGGATGAAAATCAGGGGCAGACGCTGCATGCCACATTGAAGGCCTGCAATTGGAATGTATCTGAGGCGGCGCGTCAATTGGGCGTTGATCGCTCAACCGTGCATCGCCAGATCAAGCGCTACCAACTCAAGTCGTCCTCATTGTGAACACAGGCGGTGTGGCATCTGTTGCGCCCCACCTGTTGCAACAGATGGGGCCATGCAACAGGCTCCATTGCAAACCCCATTGAAATTATTAGATTTTTTAAAAATTTCGCTCTGGCACGCTGCTTGCAAACTTATCTCCAACAACAACAAAGGGAGATGAGGAAACATGAAAGCCCTCCGTTTTCACGCCGCAAAAGACTTACGCATTGAAGATATTGCCAAACCTGCGGCACCCGCGCACGGTCAGGTTCTCGTGCGCAACCATTTTGTCGGCATTTGCGGCACAGACCTGCATGAATATAGTTATGGTCCGATTTTCATTCCAAAAGAGCCGCATCCTTTCACTGGCGCGCACGGCCCGCAGGTTTTGGGCCATGAATTTGGTGGTGTGGTCGAGGCGGTGGGCGATGGTGTCACCTCTGTCAAAGCGGGTGATCGCGTCTCCATTCAGCCGCTGATCATGCCACGCTCCGGCGATTATTTCGCTGATCGCGGCCTGTTTCACTTAAGCGAAGAACTGGCATTGGTCGGATTGAGCTGGCAGTCCGGCGGCATGGCCGAATATGCATTGGTGAACGAATACAATGTGCAAAAAGTGCCCGATGAAATGACGGATGAAGAGGCGGCCTTGGTGGAACCAACCGCGGTTGCCGTTTATGCCTGTGACCGTGGCGGGGTCACCGCCGGTTCCAGCGTGCTGGTCACGGGCGCAGGTCCCATTGGCATGTTGACGTTGCTTGCGGCGCGCGCCGCTGGTGCTGCACAATTGTTCATATCTGACATCAATGACGCGCGCCTTGATTTTGCAAAATCGATTTTGCCCGACGTGATCACCATCAACCCGAAGCGCGACAATCCCGGCGACGTGGTGCGCGCATGGACAGAAGGCAAAGTCGGCTGCGATGTTGCCATTGAATGTGTGGGCAACGAACATGCGCTGAAAGCGTGTTTGGATGCGGTGCGTAAACAGGGTGTTGTGGTGCAGACAGGTCTGCATCCTCACGAAAACCCGCTCGACTGGTTTCAGGTTACGTTCAAGGATGTCGATCTTCGTGGCTCCTGGGCCTATCCGACCCATTATTGGCCGCGGGTTATTCGCTTGATTGCGTCTGGTTTGTTGCCAGCCAAAGCAGTTATCACCAAACGCATCACGCTCGACACCGCTGTGGCGGAAGGGTTTGACACGCTTTTGGACCCGGCGGGTCAGCACCTGAAAATTCTCATTGATTTGCGGAAATAATCAATCGGGCTGGTGCTTGAGAGAGGAGCTCACGCACCAGCCTTTGGAAACTCAAGTTTGTATAATGGAGGAGTGAACATGCTTGAAGATAGCCCAAACACCCGCGTTGATGCCGTTCTTGCCAAATTGGGAAATGCATTGGAAAGTGGCGATATCAATGCCGCCGTCAACCTGTTTCAAACCGATTGCTATTGGCGCGATCTGGCAACCTTCACCTGGAATTTGAAGACGTTGGAAGGTCATGATCAAATTCGTGACATGCTGGAAACCCAGCTTTCAAGCATCGGCCCTTCTCACTTTCGTCAGGATGAGAAGGAAATGGCCTCTGACAATGATGGGGTCATTGATGGTTGGTTTTCGTTTGAAACCAAGGTTGCCCGTGGGTATGGCCATATCCGCATCAAAAACGGCTTGATCTGGACCCTGCTCACCACCATGTCAGAGCTCAAGGGCCATGAAGAGCCAAAAGGGTTTAACCGGCCAATGGGGGCCGAGCACGGTCATGATCCCAACCGAAAAACCTGGGCTGAAAAGCGTCTGCAAGAAGCGGCAGAGCTTGGCTATAAAACCCAACCCTATGTGGTGATTATTGGCGGCGGCCAGGGCGGCATAGCTTTGGGTGCGCGGCTCAGACAATTGGGTGTTCCCACCATTATCATTGAGAAAAATGAGCGAGCCGGAGACAGCTGGCGCAAGCGCTACAAATCCCTGTGCCTGCATGATCCGGTCTGGTACGACCACCTGCCCTATATTCCCTTTCCAGAAAACTGGCCGGTTTTTGCCCCCAAAGACAAGATTGGCGATTGGCTGGAAATGTACACCAAGGTGATGGAGCTGAATTACTGGAGCTCCACCACGTGCAAATCCGCCAAATATGACGAGACAACCAAGGAATGGACCGTTGTTGTCGAGCGCGATGGCCAAGAAGTGGTGCTGAAGCCCAAGCAATTGGTGCTGGCGACCGGCATGTCGGGCAAGGCCAATGTGCCGAAGTTTAAAGGGCAGGATATTTTCAAAGGCGAGCAGCAGCATTCGTCCCAGCATCCCGGCCCCGATGCTTATCGCGGCAAAAAAGTGGTGGTGATTGGCTCAAACAATTCCGCCCATGATATTTGTGCCGCCCTTTGGGAAGGTGGCGCGGATGTCACCATGGTGCAGCGCTCGTCCACCCATATCGTCCGCTCCGACTCTCTGATGGAAATCGGTCTTGGCGATCTCTATTCCGAGCGGGCGGTGGTGTCGGGCATGACAACCCGCAAGGCTGATCTGATCTTTGCCTCCCTGCCCTACCGGATCATGCATGAGTTTCAAATTCCGCTTTACGACAAGATGCGCGAAAAAGACGCGAAATTCTATGCCGATCTTGAAAAGGCAGGCTTCATGCTGGATTGGGGGGCCGATGGCTCTGGCCTGTTCATGAAATATCTGCGGCGCGGCTCAGGCTATTATATTGATGTGGGCGCTTGCGACCTGATCATTGACGGCAGCATCAAGCTGAAATCCGGCTCTGATGTGGACCACCTGACGGAAGATGCGGTGGTGCTGAAAGACGGCAGTGTGCTGCCTGCCGATCTTGTGGTCTATGCCACCGGCTATGGTTCAATGAATGGCTGGGCGGCCGACCTGATCTCCAAGGAGGTGGCCGATAAGGTGGGCAAATGCTGGGGCCTTGGCTCCGACACGCCCAAAGATCCCGGACCATGGGAGGGCGAGCAGCGCAATATGTGGAAACCAACCCAACAGGAAGGCCTGTGGTTCCATGGAGGAAACCTGCATCAGTCACGCCATTATTCGCAATATCTGTCCTTGCAGTTGAAGGCACGGCAGGTTGGATTGGATACGCCGGTTTACGGTCTGCAAAAGCCGCACCATATCGGCTAATATACTGATTTTATGATGATTTTATCTGGTCCCCCTACCAGAGCGTGGGGGGATCAGAGCTTGCTGAGGTTCAGGTGATAACGGGTTGCCTTGCGCTCACCGGTTCGCAGCAAGGCCCCTTTCTCGACCAGATCAGCGAGATCACGGGTGATGGTGGATGGTGGCGCACCGGTGATGGTGGCGTAATTATGGGCGCTGAGGCCGCCGGTGAAGCCGTCCGGACCTTCGGCAAGGACGCGCAAAAGCGCTTTTTCCTGCCGCTCGTTCAATAAACCCCGCAATCTGTCCATCAGCCGGGTTTTTTCGATCAAAAAACGCACCAGCTCATCTGCTGATGCCTGTGCTTCAAGGGCGCGATCCGCAAACCATGCGAGCCAGTCATCAATGACAAGCGTGGTGCTGGCCGCTTCCAGCATCGCGTAATAATCCTTGCGGTGCTTAAGCAGCGATTTCGATAGGGCGCTGAACGTTGGAATGGAAATGGCGCGTGCCAGCGCACTTTCGGCGATGGCACGCCCGATGCGGCCATTGCCATCCTCGAAAGGATGGATGCTCTCGAACCACAGATGCGCAATGCCTGCACGGGTGAGTGCTGTCAGCGGAGTGGCCCCATCCGGTGCGGTTTTTGCCAACCAATCGAGCAGCGCATTCATTTCAATGGCCAGCCGGTCGGATGGTGGCGCTTCAAAATGCACGCGCTCGCGACCAAAAGCGCCGGAAACAATCTGCATCGGCTCTTGGTGTTGGCGATACTGGCCGATATCGACAATATCGCGGCGGCCATTCATCACCATTCGGTGCCATTCCTGAAGCCGCGCTTCGGTGATGGTGGCAAGGGGAGCGCGATAAAGATCGGCCATCATTTCGGCTATGCCCGCCTCTGCCGGTCGGCTGCGAAATGGTGCTGCCGCCATTCCCAACTGTCGGCGCAGGGACGACTGCACGCTGTCTCTATCAAGGATTTCGCCCTCAATCGCTGATGTGCTCATGGCATCTGCACTGAGCAACTCGATCACAATATGCTCGCGGTCACCTTGTGTCAGGTGCCGTATGGTGCCAACGGCAATGGCGGCATTTTCCATGAAAGCCTGCTCCTTCTTTTGAAGAAGTTCAGGCCGCCATTCGAAATTCGGCCACCCCTGCAATTGCCAATTCCATGCCATCAGCGATAAACTCCACATTTATCGCTCACTTTATAGAAAAAGATGAGTGATAAAAGCAATTTCTTTCGCTCATGTATCAGTGAACGGCTCCGGTTCAAAGCAGTTGAAAATTGGGTGAGGTATGAGGCTGTTGGCTCAAAGGATGGCGAAATTTACAGTCTGTCAGGTTCAGATTGAAAGTGTTACAGTATAAGTGGAATGCTGCCACGTCTTCAGTTGTTAGATTTATTCTTTGTCAGATTGTCTGCGAGCTGTGTGAAATACTCCCGCAGCATTTTCTGGTTTGCCTCCGCAGAGAGGCGCTTATAGCGACCGACCAGAGCCGCGCGCTTGGCTTCACCTTCTGGGCTCTGATAGAGGTCTGATAGAAAAACCACGTCCTCGTCGGGCAAGCCAGCGAGAGCAAGAGCAAGTCGGAGTTTCTCATTGGCCCGTTCAGCATCTTTTGAATAGGGTTTTTCATTCTCGGTTTTCTGTTGCAGATAAGACAGGATCTGCTTTGGCATGTCTCGCCGTTGCTCTTGCGAGAGCGCTGTAAATTGTGACTGGTCCGTATTGAAAAACGCATGAACGGCAGCATACATGGCTTGCGCCGTTACGGCTGTTTCTGCGGCAAGCTCGGGGCTTGCCATCACCTGCGTGAGTTGTTCAATGCGCGGGCTATCGGCTTTTTTGACAATCTCGGCCCCCATGCTCTGGAGGGCGGTGTCGCCTTTTGATTGAGCCAGGGTTTCTATCTTCTTTCGGCTTGCGGTGAGATCATCGGCAACTTTTGCCAGACGTTGCGCATCAATTGAGGAATTGCCAACGTTTTGCATGCTGTTTTGAATGTCAGTCACGAATGCTTGCGCATTGAATGCATCGCGTGTTGCCGATTCAATCATGCTGTTGGCCTGCTTGTCGTGCGAGCCTTCCTGGTCAGAAATGTATTTCGAAGCACTTTCGGCAAGCAACCCGACATTGGACACGTGCTCACGCACCTGCTCAATTTGAACAAGTGAGGCATCAATGGACGGGTCTGCACAGGCCGCAACGGGGCTGAGGGTGCCGATGCCAAGGCACAGCAGCGCCGCTCTCATATCGCGCTTCAATCCACTGATCATCGCTGTTCAATTTCTGTTTGTTTCACCACAAGACCACAGCGCCGCACGTTTTATCCAATGCATAAAGGGGCTGTAACACTTTACCGCGTCGTGCGCCAAATATGGCGCACAAAGGCTCAAAGTATCTCTTTATTTCTGCTGCATAATTTTCTCTTTAAACCGGTTACGGTTTAAAGAATTATGCAGTAAATCCCCTGCATCATTTTCACCTGTTCTTACATCATGAAAACATCGCTTAACTGCTTGGGTCTCGTTTGTGCTGAAAGGCGCGAAATAATATGCTCGGCCTTGACCATCTGCTCGCGTCCAGTCGGATCATTTCCAGTGATACGCATGGCAACACTTTGTTGCGGATAAAACGGTGAGCCTGTGACGGCCCGGCTCAATGTATCGATGCGCGCTCGCACAACAGACCCGAGGTCATCATACTCGACACGCTGACCGGGTTCGTAAGTCGCCCCACGAATGAGTTTAGGCTCGCTTTCCTTTGGGTAGTCCTTGGCCGTTGGCATCTGGCTGATCCGTTCTTTGCTACGGATACCCTCTCCTATGCCACCGCCGATACCATTGCCGATCGATGGCGCATGACGAACCAGCGTATCCGAATCGAGAACAGACGTCATATAGAACAAGAGTTCCATCTGTTGTGCCAGCTTGTTTTCATCAACGCGGTTGGCGCGAGGGGGCAGCCAGAAAGGGGTTGCCTCGACCATATCCGCAAGTTTGAGCTTGTCGCTCTCTTTGATGCTGTTATCGCTACGAACGCCAGTGACGAACTCATGAACCGCAATAAAACTCACATTCACAAAATCCTGCAATCGTGTCAGAAAATTCACCGATGTTTGCGACTGGATACCAGATGTTCTTACGGTAAAATTCTCAACAGCTGCGGTGATGTGTTGGCCCGCGATCCCTTTGGCTTTATCCAGAACGCTGCCCAAGGCAAACATTGCGGCCTTGTTGTTGGTGACAGCATGAACTGCATCAAATGTTCTATTGAGATTATTATTGCAGATTGTCCGAAGCAAAGCGCGTCCGGCAAGCACGCGCAAGGACGACGACGCGAAAGCAGCCATCAACACTGAACCGCTCAGCACGCCAGCCGTGAAGACTAAAAGTTCCGCCCCCATCTTGTCACGCGCCACTTGAGCCTTCAACGTGTTTTGATAATTGTTATAGGCAAAATCGTAAGCACGGACGTAGGGGCTGACGACGCTCACTTCCCATTGAGATTTTTTCATTTCTAAGTCTTCCCTTATGGAAGTCAGGCGGTCGTTGGCTGATGACATTGGTGTTTATCTCCAGATTGATAACACGGTGCAGGCGGCCGTGCTGAAGCAAGCTCTGATAGCCTTCTCGCTTTTTCTAATATTCTTTGAAACTATCTGTCCCGTGATGACTGCTGTTGATGGGTAGGAGGATCGGGTTCGATCAGCCAAACCAATCTCTTCAACAGTGGGACTGCCTAAAAGCCTTTGCATCTATAAAATAGAAAGACGCCGCTGAAGGCGACGCCTTTCCGTACCGCGCGTTTAAGCGGCCTTTGTGGTCGAAAGATCGTAAGAGGCAATCATTGGCGACTGTGCCGTGTTGTCCTCGCCATAAGGCGTGTACTTCACTTCGATCTTTGTGAAGTTCAGGCGGATTGTTTCAATCGGCCGATCACCGCTGGAATCAACGGAATAGTTGGCAATCAGGGTGTTGGTCAGTGTGTATTCAATATAGGTATTGCCGGGGTTGCCGGTTGTCACCAGATGCAGCACGGCTGTCTTGCCGGTGCGGCCAGCGCAGGCTTCCTGGAAAAGCTTGGTCGAGGAGGAATCGCTCACTTTGGTCAAGATCACTTCCGACACCATGGGCTCAGAGGCTTCGCGATTGGCGGTCGAGCCTGCTGTGGTGTTCATGGCGCGGCTTACATTCCAGTGCAGAGCCTCAATGTCCATCCACTTCTTGTGCTCTTCGTGGGTTGCATCGCCCTGGATACCGTCAACTTTCAGATAAATTGGCATATTGTTAAATCTCCTGTTTCATCAAATTCGCCCCGTTGAATTGAGGCATGGTTACCCTTCGTATGAATGCTGCATATCCACCAAAATTCGTGGATATGGTCCGCGCAGCATTTATGACCGTATGCGCCGGGATACCCCATCCGACACGGCGTCTTCATTTATCGAGACCAAGCGATCATCGACAAATTCCCTTTGATTGTCCGCCTCTTGCCCCTGCACAGCAAAACCGTTCTCACTGTGGGTGACATGCGCCCGGCCAACCTTTTGTCCATTCGCCACCAACTCGATGAAGAAGGTGGACAAAGGTGGCAGGAGATCACGACCAATCATGATTTCAATGGCGCGTGCGCCAATTTCGCTTGCGCCAGCCCGGCTCACCAGCACGTCTCTGGCGCTCTGTTCCACCACAAGGTCCGTGCCATAGGCAGCGTTTATTCTGTCCCTGATCCGCTCGATCTGCAGATCGACAATGGCCGAGAGCGCTTCTTTTCCAAGCGGCATGAAGGGCAGAATGATGGTGCGGCCCAGAAAGGCGGGCTTGAACTGCTTTTGCAGTTCCGGCATCATCAAGGCCTCAAGGGCTTCTCCTTCGGGCATGGTGTCCGGGTCGCTCGCAAGGGTTGCCAGCAATTCAGAGCCGGTATTGGCCGTCATGAAAATGGTGGTGTTTTTAAAATCAACATCCCGGCCTTCGCCATCGCGCAAAATGCCCTTGTCGAACACCTGGTAGAAAATATCCTGAACCCCTGCATGGGCCTTGTCGATCTCGTCAAGAAGCAGCACACCATAGGGTCTGCGGCGCACGGCTTCTGTCAGCACGCCCCCTTCGCCATAGCCAACATAACCGGGAGGGGCTCCCAGCAGCATCGACACCTTATGTTCTTCCTTGAACTCTGACATGTTGATGGTTGTCAGGTGCTGGCTGCCGCCATACAGCAGATCGGCCAGTGAAAGTGCAGTTTCGGTCTTGCCCGTGCCCGACATGCCCACCAGCAAAAAGACGGCCGGTGGACGGCGTGGATCGGAAAGCCCTGCCCTTGCTGCCCGCATGGCATCGGCAATGCGTTTTAGGGCCGCATCCTGGCCAACAACCTTCTCGCCCAGTCGCGTGTCCAGACTTTTGGCATTTTCAATCTGATCCGCCAGCAGCTTGCCAAGCGGAATCCCGGTCCAGCGCGACACCACGGAGGCAATGACGCGGCGGTCAACCTCCCGCGGAATAAGGCTTGTATCCTGGTTTAACGAGGTGGCAATCGACACCGCCCGCCGGGTCAGACCCCGGCCTTTGAGCGGCGAAACATTGCTGCCCTGATGCTGCGGCTCCGTGATCACGCTGAGTTTGCTCTCAGCGCTGTCCTTTTGATTATCAAACGCGGAGATCGCCTCTTTTTCAGCGTCATAGCGCGCCTGCAACGCGGCAATTTCCGTATCAAGACGTTCCAGCTCGGCTTGAATGGACAGTTTGCGCTCCAGTATCTCTTCGGCACTTCCTTCGCGCTCCAGCCAATCAACCTCGACGGCAAGATGGTTTCTCTCGCTTTGTAGAGCCATCAGGGTTTCGGGAATTGTCTGACGCGCCAGCGATACGGCGGCAGCGGCAGTATCAATCAGGCTGATGGCTTTATCCGGCAGTTGTCGCGCTGGCAAAAAGCGCGCCGAGAGCTGAACCGCCGCAACAATCGCCTCATCGCGAATGGTAACCCCGTGATGGGCCATGAATGAGCCCGCGACGCCGCGCAACATTCTGATGGCGGTTTCTTCATCGGGCTCGCGCACATGCACCGGCTGAAAACGCCGGGTCAGGGCGGCATCTTTTTCAAAATAGCGCTTGTATTCGCTCCATGTGGTCGCTGCGATCACGCGGACTTCGCCACGCGCCAGCGCGGGCTTCAAAATATTGGCCGCATCGCCCTGCCCTTGCGCGCCACCGGCCCCAATCAGGCCATGCGCTTCATCAATAAACAGAATGATCGGTTCCGGCGAGCGTTTGACAGCCTCAATCACGCCATTGAGCCGCCGCTCAAACTCGCCTTTGACACCCGCTCCGGCCTGAAGAAGCGTCAGATCCAGCATCAGCAGTCGAACGGATTTCAGCTTTTCCGGCACACGCTCAGCGGCGATTTCCAAAGCGAAGGCCTCGGCAACGGCTGTTTTGCCCACACCTGCCTCGCCCACCAGAATAGGATTGTTTTGCCGACGGCGGGTCAGAATATCGATCATCTGCCGCAGCTCGGCATCCCGACCGATCACCGGATCAATCCGGCCATTGCGGGCGTCCTGCGTCAGATCATGGGTGTAGAGCCGCAAAAATTCGTCATTTCCCCGCCCGCTCAAAGCGGAATCCGGCGCGGCTTCCGGCGACATGCCCGATTTTTCGCCAGGCGACTGCGCATTTCCATCGCCTGCCTCGCGCATCCGCTCCAACACCGCGCGATCCAGCATGCGCAGTGATGGAAATTGCCCGCGTGTCAGGGCTCGAAGCGAGGGCTCATCATCAAGAGCCGAAAACACATCCGCCAAAGTGATCGAAGCGCGCCCGCCCTGAAGAGAAGCACACACCCAGGCCTCTCGGCCAAGCGTTAAAATGTTTTGCGACAAAGACAGATTTTGCTCATGCCCCACAGCCACATCATCAAGCGCCTGTGAAAGCTCACGCCTCAGTGTTTGCACCGGAAGACTAAGCGCCGCAAGATCGTCCTGAAATGATACACTTTCAACAATCGCATTTAGAAAATGTACAATATCGACTTGAGCGTGGCGACGACCGGCGGCCGTGGATGCGGCCATTTCCAATGCCACACGTAAGCTAGGCTCAAAGGCTTCAATCAAGCGATTAAGGTCAATAAACGACATAAAACACTCCCCGGGACCGACCGCAGCAATGTCCCCGAGAAGACAACTAGGGCGATTATTTCCAAGTTTCCAGAGGGGGGAGGGTTTTTTTTAAAAAAAATTTTCTGCGAGAAATTTCATAATTAGATTTTGCAACTCAGGTTGACAAAACAATAGAGCCGCTCCACATCTATAAGAAAGTTATATTAGTGAATTTAAAATTGAGTTAGAGGCTTCGGTGGGCGAGGTTATATTGTTAAATCCGATAGAAGAAAGCGCGCCGTGCGGATGTAATATTCGCACGAATATTGAAGTTCGCGAAATATACTACAAAATTAAAGACGCAAGGAACCAAGCAAGAGCGGAAGAAAGATCTGTAACGCCGGGTGAAGTGTTCAAGGTTTCCAGTGATTGGAATCTTGTGAGCAATTTGGGATTGCAGATAATATCTTCGATCAGCAAGGATATCGAAGTATTGGCCTGGCTTGCCGAAGCGCATTTGCGGCTTAAAGGTTTTGCGGGTCTTGGTGAAATTTACGACGTCACGACTGCGCTTTTGGACACTTATTGGGATGACGTCCATTCAATTGATGAAAACGACGTTGAGGAAAAGTTAGCACCACTGGCCGGATTGAACGGTTTTGGCACAGAAGGCACGCTGATCCAGCCGTTGCGTTTGGTGTCTCTGATTCCCGGCGAGAAATTCGGCGCCTTGACCCTTTGGGATTATCAGCTTGGCCAGCGCAGTGATGAAGCCGGACGGCGCGAAGCGATCTACAATGCTGCAACAGAGGCAGGTGTTGCGGCCATGTCGGCTCATCTTGCAGAGGTCAATGCCTGTATCCGCTCATTTGCGGGGCTGAGTGAGGTGTTGAACGCGCGCTGTGGCCAACTGGCTCCGCCAAGTTCCAATATTCGCAATGTGCTGCAAGAAATCGCGGCTGCGGTTCGCAGTCTTGGTGGGCGTGATGACAGCGGGGAGGCTCCCGATGTTCCAGCCGCGTCTGTCGAGGCTGCCAGGGAGGTGCCTGCCGCAGAGACGGCGCGGGTTGTGACGCCTGAGGGCATTGCAACGCGCGATGAAGCCTTTGAGCTTTTGATGAATGTGGCACGATATTTTCGCCGCACCGAGCCGCACTCGCCCATTTCGTTGGCGATTGAAACGCTGGTTCGCCGCGGGCGAATGGATTTTTCTGAATTGCTGGCGGAACTTTTGCCGGAACTTCAAACAAGAAACGCCGTTCTTACGGCTGCGGGCATCAAGCCCACGAAGGAGAACGGAAACTGACAGATCTTTGACGTCGTTTTGAGGCGGCGTTTGTACTGCTGGTTCATGAATGTTGATGCCCGAGGGGCACGAAGGAGAGTTTCAACATGGCAAGTGTACATGAAAAGCTGGAGAGGGTGCGCAAACCCCGTGTTCACATCAAATATGAAGTGGAAACGGAAGGCGCCATGGTCGTCAAGGAGCTGCCGTTTGTGGTGGGCGTGCTGGGTGATTTTTCGGGCGATCCGACCCAACCCTTGAAGCCGTTTGGCGAGCGCAAATTTGTGCAGATTGATCGTGACAATTTCGATGATGTCATGCGGCGCATGTCGCCGGGGCTGAATCTCACGGTCAACAACACGCTGCAAAATGATGGCAGTGATCTTGCCGTCAATCTCAAGTTCGACAGCATGGATGATTTTCTCCCCGGCTCCGTGGTCAAGCAGGTGCCCGCGCTCAAGGCGCTGCTGGATGCGCGCAACGAGCTGCGCGATCTTTTGAGCAAGGCAGACCGCTCCGAGGAGCTTGAGCAGCTGCTGGAAGATATTTTGCAAAACAAGACAGACCTCTCAAAGCTTGTTTCTGAACTGCAAGGCAAGGCTGGCTCAGGCGATCAGCAATGAGTGCGGCAGGTGATGCATGGCCCGCTTAGACAAAGAACCCGGTTTGTCGGCAGCAACAGTGAAGCGTTGCGCCACATTGGAAGGATGAGAACATGAGTGCTGAAAGCTTGGTGCAAACCAGTGAAGCCCTATCGGAAACACAAGAACAGGGACTGCTCTCAAAGGTCGTTGCGGCAACCCGACAGACAGAGCCGGATCGCGCCCAGAATCTGTTGCGGACGCTGACCGATCAAGCCTTGAAAGGCACGGTCAAATACGACCGCAATCTGACGGTGACGCTGAACAACGCCATCGCAGAGCTGGACAAGGCCATTTCAACCCAGCTGGCCGAGATCATGCAATCGCCTGAGTTTACCAAGCTCGAAGGCAGCTGGCGCGGGTTGCACTATCTGGTCAAAAATTCCGAAACCAGCGTGAACCTCAAGATTCGGGTGCTCAACGCCAGCAAGCGCGAGCTTTCCAAGGATCTGTCCAAGGCTGTGGAGTTTGATCAGTCCCGTCTGTTCAAGTCGATCTATGAAGATGAGTTTGGCACACCGGGCGGCGAGCCGATGGGTGCGATTATTGGCGATTTCGAGTTCGACAATTCGTTTGACGATGTTCAGCTGCTGCAGGGGATTTCCTCGATTGCGGCGGCAGCCTTTGCGCCATTTATTTCGGCGGCCAGCCCGCGGATGTTCGGCTTTGACGACTATCGCGATCTCGCCAGGCCCCGCGATCTCGAAAAGATTTTCGAGACCGTGGAATATGCCAAATGGCGCAGTTTTCGCGAAAGCGACGATTCGCGCTTTGTCACGCTGGCGCTGCCGCGTGTTTTGGCGCGGATGCCCTATAGCCCCAAGACCAACCCGATTGATGAATTTGTGTTTGACGAAACCAGTGGTTCAAGCTCCGGCGAGCTGGACCACAATGATTATTGCTGGATGAATGCCTCCTTCGTGATGGGCACACGCCTCACGGAAGCCTTTGCCAAGAGCGGCTGGTGCACGGCCATTCGTGGTGCCGAAAACGGCGGCAAGGTTGAAAATCTGCCGATGCACGTGTTTTCCAGCGATGATGGTGATCTCGATCTGAAATGCCCAACGGAAGTTGGCATTACCGACCGGCGCGATGCCGAACTGGGCAAGCTGGGCTTTTTGCCGCTCTGCCATTACAAAAACACGGATTATGCGGTGTTTTTTGGTGCGCAGACCGCCCATAAGCCAAAGCTCTATGACAAGCCGGAAGCAACGGCCAATGCTGCGGTGTCGGCACGTCTGCCTTACATGATGGCGACATCGCGGTTTGCCCATTATCTGAAAGTCATGGGCCGCGACAAGATCGGCTCGTTCATGGAAGCCTCAGACTGCGAAGTCTGGCTGAACCGCTGGATTGCCTCTTATGTCAACGCCAATGACGATGCAGGCGAAGAATCGCGGGCAAAATATCCGCTTCGCGATGCCAAGGTGACCGTGCAGGAAATTCCCGGCAAGCCCGGCTCCTACAATGCGGTTGCCTGGATGCGTCCATGGTTGCAGATGGAAGAACTGACCACCTCTTTGCGAATGGTGGCTCGCATTCCATCGAAGAGCTAGTTTTCAAACAATTTTGGGCGTCGCGGTGGGTTAGATCAATGGCCGCGACGCTCACGAATGGCCTGATAATTCGGGGGAAACGGTGAGCGCATCGTTAAGGGCACGAACGGATGAGTTGATTTTGTTGATTGACGAGGCTTTGAACCGTCAAGTCAACGCAATCCTGCATCATCCTGCGTTTCAGGCGATGGAGGCCCGCTGGCTCGGGCTTGCCATGCTGGTGCGTGAGGCCAGCCAGAGCACGGATGTAAAGATCAAGATTTTGAGCGCCAGCTGGAAAGAGCTGTGCCGCAGCATGGAGCGTGCCAACGATTTTGATCAGAGCCACTTGTTTGAGCTGGTCTATAATCAGGAATTTGGTATGCCGGGTGGTGAGCCCTTCGGCCTTCTGCTGGGCGATTATCAGCTTCCGCCCGCCCCCGGCGATGGACCGGACTCGATCACCACAATGGCGCAAATCAGCTCGGTTGCAGCGGCGGCTTTTTGCCCCTTCATTGCCGGGGCCTCGCCGTTGAGTGTTGGTCTTGAGAGCTTTCATGAGCTCAACCGCGTGCATGATTTTTCATCCTTGCAGTTTGATCTTTCCCGGATTCGATGGAACGGTCTGCGGAGAAATGACGATGCCCGTTTTTTGGGGCTGGTTGGTCCACGCATTTTGATGCGCCCTGCCCACAAAGCCTATTCGCGCAAGCGTGACGACGGCTTTCCCTTCCGCGAGCATATCGCTGAAAATGGCCAGACACTGGTGTGGGGCAATGGTGCCTTTGGCTTTGCAACGGTGATTATCCGCACATTCATTGACACCGGCTGGTTTGCCGATCTGCGCGGGGTGACGCAAGATGAGATAGATGGTGGCATGGTGGCACCCTGGCAGCTTCCGCCGCTTGAATTGGGCCTGGAAAGTCAAGGATTGTCCAGCCAGCCGCCGGTGGAGGTGCGCCTGACACGCGCCCAGGAATTGCAATTTTCGGATATGGGCATTGTGCCGATTTCGACGACCTATATGTCATCCTGCGCCATCTTCAACGCCAACCAGTCGTTGCATGCGCCAGGACATTACCCGACGGAAACCGCCCGCCAAAACGCCCGCCTTGCGGCCATGCTGCAATATGTGATGTGCGCGTCGCGCTTTTCCCATTATCTGAAAGTGATCATGCGCGACAACATCGGGCAGTTGAGCACGGCGGGTCTGATTCAGCGCAAACTGGAAGATTGGTTGTCGCGCTATACGCTCGGCAATGATGATGCCGAGCAATCGCTGCGCACCCGCTATCCCTTGCGATCCGCGGGAATTGGCGTTTCGGAAATTCCCGGCAAGCCGGGAACTTTCTCCTGTACCGTGCGTTTACAACCACATTTTCAATTAGACGACGTTTCAACAAGTTTTCATCTCGTCGCTGAGGCCTCAGCGGCATCCATGGGTGCATCATCAACCCAACCGGATCAAAAAAGGATTTTAGCATGAGTGCTCAATCGCGCCGTATCGCCGCCTTGCTGGAGGATCACGCCGATGATCACACATTGGAAGACGTGCTTGAGCAGGTGAAAGCCGCCCTCAAAGCGGCCCCCACGGATCACGATATCCGCCATCTCTATATTGATGTGCTGATTTTAAGCGGTCAATATGAGCGCGCCGATCAGCAATGCGACCTCGCGGCCAAATTTCAGCCCGCCGATGCCGTGGGTTTTTCCATTCTGCGCCAGCAGATCAGAGCCATGGCAGCGCGCCAGGCATGGTTCGAGACGGGTGCGGTGCCCGATTTTCCCTCAGGCCCAACCGATCTGGACCAGATGGCGCTAAAGCTTGGTCTTGCCATTCGCGACGGTGCCCTTGATCTTGCCGTTGATATCGTGGCGCAAATGGAAGATGCCCGCGCAGCCTGCCCGATGATCTATAATGGCAAATCCGTCGCCGATTGGCGCGATCTGGATGATCGCATACCGCATGCGCTTGAGGTTTTGACAACCGGCGGTGCCTATCTCTGGGTGGATTTTCGCAAGATTGAAAATGTGTCTGTGGAGCCAATCGCCCGTTCGCGCGACCTCGCCTTTCGTCCGGCCCAGCTGACCCTGAATGGCGGAGCTGTTGCATCGGTCTTGCTGCCGGCTGTCTATCACAGCAGCAGCCGCAATCCGGCGTTGCAATTGGCGCGTGAAACGGCGTGGGAAGATCTGGCGGCCGGGCTGGTGGTGGGCCAAGGCCAGAAATGCTTTTTGGCCGATGATGAGATTGTCTCGCTGCACGAAGTCAGCGAGCTGGATGCGGATAGCATGAATGGCGAGAGGCGGATTGTTCATGGCTGATCCGCTCGATCGTTATCGCCCGAGCGAGCGCGTGCTGACCCGCTCTGTGCTGGATCGCTTGCTGGATGACAATCCTGATCTGGATGTCGATCCGGTTTTGAGCGTGTCTCAGCAGGTGGTGGAGATGCGCGAAACCATTCGCCGGGATCTGGAATCCCTGTTGAACACCCGGCGTCGCCCGCAGGCCCCTCCCGATGCGTTGAGCGAGCTGAGCGATGCCCTCGTTTCTTACGGGGTTGATGGCATGCTGTCGGCCAGTCTGGTGACGGATGAATCCAAGCTCAAGCTGGCGCGTCTCATGGAGCGCCGTATTGCGATGTTTGAAACCCGGCTTTCCAACATCAAAGTGACCATTTTGAAAGCGCGGATGGAGGGAGAGCGCTCGCTGCGGATGCGCATCGATGCCAGTTTCCGCCTGCATGAGGGCATGCCGCCCGTGAGTTTTGAATCCCGTATCGATCCGTCCACGCAATCCTTCATTGTTGAGGCAGGCAATGGCTGAAAGCTTTTTGGAGCGCTATAATGATGAGCTGTTTGCCTTGCGCAAACGGGCAGAAAAATTCGCGCGCGCTTTTCCAAAAATTGCCGGGCGGTTGCGCATGTCGGGCGATGTGGCCGATGATCCGCATGTTGAGCGCCTGATCCAGAGTTTTGCCTATTCCGCCGCCCGCGTGCGGCAAAAGCTGGATGATGAGTTTCCCGAACTGACCGATAGTTTGCTGGAAACGCTCTATCCGCATTATCTTGCGCCTTTGCCATCGATGAGCATTGTGCGGTTTGAGCCAAGCGCTGTGCTGGCCACCATGCAGCTTTTGCCCCGCCATAGCGAGATTACCACCGAAGAAGTGGCGGGCGAGATTTGCCAGTTTCGCACCACGCAGGATGTCGAGCTTTTACCCCTCACCATCACCTCTGCGGCGTTGACGGGCCAGCCCATTGATGCGCCTGCCCCGCCCTTTGCCGGTGCGGCCGGATGTTTGCGCTTATCACTGCGCTCCACCGGCCCCAAGAAAGACGATTTTGCCTCGATGGGCATCAAGAGGATGACCCTGTTTGTTGCATCCGCCTGGCAGCAAGCCACCGGATTGTATGAGCTTTTGGCCAATCAATGCATGGGAATAGCCTTGGCGCGCCATGCGGATGATCGCAATGCGGTTTTCCTGCCCGCCAGCAATCTGCGTGTGAAAGGCTTTGCAGCGAATGAAGCGATGTTGCCCACGCCCGCCAGCAGTTTTGATGGCTATCGCCTGCTCACCGAGTTTTTTGCCCTGCCGCAAAAATTCCTCTATCTTGACATCGACGGGCTGGATCGCTGGCCGGGCGATGATTGCGAGATGTATATCTATCTCAAAAGCAGTGATCCGAGGCTGGAGCGCACTGTCTCCGCCAGTGATTTTGCCCTGAACACGGCTCCGGTGATCAATCTTTTTCATCAGGTTTCAGAGCCGATCAAGCTGGATGGCAGCCGCACGGAATATAGTTTGCTGTCTGACAGTCGCCGCCATCGCACCCGTGAGATTTTTGCCATCGACAATGTGAAAATTTCCGATGGCAGCGGTGATGAGCTGTGGTCGTATCCGTTTTTCGCGCGGGTTCAAAATGGCACCGACAGCGGCATTTTCTGGCAGGCAACCCGGCGGTTTGATGAGGATGATGGCCTGTCTGACACCGATATCGCCTTTGTGGATCGCGAGCGCGGGCCCCTCGGCCCAACCAGCGTCACCGCCAGCGTGGATTCGCTGTGCCTTAACCGCGATCTTCCAGAGCGCCTGCCCTTTGGGGGCGGGCACCCGATCTTGAAGCTGGGCAAACGCAGCGAAGCGATTGATACGGTCACGGCCCTTCTTCCGCCCACACCGTCTGTGCGCATGAACAGCAAAACAGCGCGGCAATGGCGGCTGGTGTCGCATCTGATGCTCAATCACCTGTCATTGTTCGACAATGGTGGGGCAGCCCTCAAAGATATTCTGTCGCTCTATGCCTTTCGCGATGTGCCCGAAACCCGGCAATTGGTCGAGGCGATCTCAAAAGTTGAAGCAAAAAATGCTTTGGCGCGTCTGGGGCCTGCCATGGTGCCCGGTCTGGATATCACCATAGAGTTCGATCCGGCGATGATTGATCGCTCTGCCGCCTTCGTGTTTGGCAGTGTTCTCAATCATTTTTGCGGTCTCTATACCTCGGTTAACAGTTTTACCCGTCTCACGCTGACCATGCGGGGCCAATCGGGTGTGGTGGTGCGGTGGCCGGCAAGAGCGGCCGAACGGCCGTTGCTATAGGGGGATGATCATGAATGTTCACATGACAAACCCGAAAAGTGACACAGAGCGCGAAATGCTTGCTGCCCGTTTGCAGCAAGACCCGGCCCATTTTGAGCCGACAACGGCCTTTCGTCTGGCCCAACATCTCGCGCAAGAGGGCGAGCTGGAGATTGTGCCGCATCTGGGAATTGAGCCAACGCCGTTGGCGGTCAGCGGCTTTCGCCAACGCAAAGGCAAATTCGAGCTTAAATCCGCGCTCGCAGCCCTTGTTGGGCCGCTTGGCTCGATGCCGCCGGAATATAATGAGCTGTTGTTGCGCGAGGAGCGCAACAGATCGCGGGCGCTGACCAGTTTCGTGAGCCTGTTTGCCACGCGGTTTTCAGAGCTGTTTGTGGAAGCTGCGGAAAAATATCGGCTGGCGCGGCGTTTGCGCTGGAGCAAACGCCGTGAAGACAACACCTTTCGCAAGGCGCTTTTGTCGCTGGCAGGCTTTGGCACGGCCAGAATGGTGGAAACAGCCGGGGTCGATGAAAATGTTATCCTGCGGTTTGCGGGCTTTTTTGCGGATCGCACCCGCAATGCCGCAAGCTTGCGGGCCATGCTGGAAGAGTTCTCACGCCTTCCCATCCGCATCGAACAATTTCGTCCGCGGTGGGTGTCTGTTGCGCCGGAAGAATTAAGCCAGATGGGCAGCGCCACCCCTCCCCGCCTCGGCGTTTCCGCCATGGCTGGCAGTAAGGCGCTGGATATGAGCGGGGCGTTTCGCATTGTCATTGGCCCGGTGGATTATGCCGATTATCTGACGCTGGCACCTGGCGGGCGGCGGTTGCAAGATATGTTCGCGCTGGCACGGCTGTTTGTGGGCAGCGGGTTTGAAATTGATGCGCAAGTGATTTTGAAAAAGGAAGACGTGCCCTTTTGCCAGATGGGCAACGGCGTAACGCCCGCCCGTCTTGGCTGGAACACTTGGGCGCGGGTAGCAGAGCTCTCGCGTGATAGTGCCGATGCGATTGTCACCGAGCGGCAGGCGATGCCTGCTCTCAAACCGGCAGGAGCGGCGGCATGAGGCTGGAACTGCGCCCCAAAGTCAAAACGGATGGCCGTCAATCCCTGTGGGCCATCGAGCATGGGCGGCGCACGCTTGGGCGTTCGCGCGAATGCGATTGGCAGATTGAAGATGACACCCGCCGCGTTTCCAAGCTGCATTGCACCATTTTTCGCGATAGCAAAGGCTTCAGCCTGTCAGACCAGAGCGCCAATGGCACGGTGGTGGATGGCAAAACTTTGATGGAAGGCGAAACCTGCCCGCTGAAGAATGGCTCCGAGATCGATATTCGCGGCCATGCCTTCAAGGTTACCATCCTTGGCGAGGTGGAGCAGGATCCCGGTGATCCGGTGTCCTCCCTGCCGTTGAGTGATGAAACGCTGACCATATCGTCGATCTTGTCCGATATCGCCCCCAATGGAAAAACCGCCCGTGGCATTATGGGCGAGCGTGTGGCGGAAGAGCCATGGGCCGTGGCACCGACCTCGTCCGGCAAAAGTGGAAAAACCTTGACGCGCAATGTTGATATTGGCTGGAGCGGCCCGCCGGAGGTAAAAGGCTCTGCAACCGTTCTGCCTGAAAACTGGTTTGAAGATGATGATTATGGCAGCCAGCTTGAACATCATAGCGCCACCCGAACGGTGGTCAGCGTTGCGCCGCCAAAGCGGGTGAAGGACGTGCCATCGGATGAACCTGCGATGTTGGAGGCTGGGCCGGTGCCTGCATCGCGCAGTGATTTTGACGCGATTTTTTCCGAACCATCCAAGCCAGCTTCAAGGCCCGTTGCACCACCTGCAAGCATGGATGAGGCGTTGTTGCAAACCCTTGCCAGCACGCTTTCGCGTCTGGATGCCGCCAGTGCCGATTGCCTTGCCACACTTGGTATGGAGGCTGATGCTGCTTCGCGATTGTCGGCCACGGATGGCGCGCAACTGATCCGCCATCTCGAACATCTTGTTGAGCGCCAGCGCAGCTTGAATGATGCGCTTGAAAGAATGATGCGCGAAGCAAGCCACAAGCTCGATCCAAGAATTGTCGAGGCCCGTGTTGATGCGGAGCAACCCCGTCTGCCGTTTTTGCGTGGTCGGGACTATTGGAGCGCCTATCGCCAGCAGTTTGAAGAGGCTGGCCAGACCATTTCGATCAAGGATTTTATGCGTCGTGCTGCAACGGGTGAGCCTGCCATTGCGCCAGAGCCAGCAGCCGAACTTCAGAATTTCAAGGGGGTAGACACCAAAGATGAGGCATGAAAACCGCGTTGCCTGGACCGAGGGCATGTTTCTTCGTGTGCAGCATTTCCAACAGGCAGACCGATGGACGGAACGGCTGGTCCGCTCGATCACCCGCAGCCTGTCGCCCTATCCGTGGGGCTTGCTGGAAATCGGAATAGATCGCAGCGCGCTGGCCATTGGCCAGTTTGCCCTGTCCAACCTGCGTGGTTTGCTGCCCGATGGCACGCCCTTTGATGCGCCGGAAGATGCCGATCTTCCAAGCGCCCTTGATCTGGATGAAAACACCAAGAACGCCATTGTGTATCTGGCACTTCCGGCCCGACAGCCGGGCAAGGCGGATATGGCGGCGCAAGGGGCCGCCATGGCCAACAGCGTGCGGGTGGTGGCCTCCAGTTATGAAGCGCCGGATGCCAATGTTGACACCGATTTCATTGCGCCGATTGATGTTGCCCGCTTGAACCTGAAATTCCTCAAAACCGGCGATAATCTGGCAGGTTATGAGCTGATCGGGCTGGCGCGGGTGGTGGAGGTGCGCTCTGACCGGGCGGTGATCCTCGATCCCGATTTCATTCCACCCAGCCTGAGCTGTGCTGCGGCATCACGGCTCAACGAATTGATGACGGAATTGCTGGGCATTGTGCGTCACCGAGCAACGGCGATTGCCGAGCGCATTGGTGATCCGACCATTCGCGGCACAGCCGAAGTGGGCGATTATTTCCTGTTGCAAATTCTCAACCGCGCTGATCCGCTGCTCAAACATCTGCTGGCCAATGCAACGCGCATTCACCCCATGGTGTTTTATGAGCATTGCATTCAGTTGGCCGGTGAAATTGCCACCTTCACCATGGACAGCAAACGCGCCACCGACTTTCCGGCCTATCGCCATGATGATCTGAAAGCCACGTTTGCGGTTGTGATGGATGATCTGCGCACATCGCTCTCATCGGTGCTGGAACAGGCGGCGGTGGCCATCGAGCTGATCGAGCGGCGCCATGGGGTGCGGGTCGGTACGCTGAACGATCGCAGCCTGCTGAAAGATGCAGGCTTTGTTCTGGCGGTGCGGGCCGAAATGTCGGCGGAAGATGTGCGGCGCAAATTGCCAGCCCAGATCAAGGTTGGCCCCGTGGAGAAAATTGCCGAGCTGGTCAACGTCGCTCTGCCCGGCATTCCGGTGCGGCCATTGCCGGTGTTGCCGCGCCAATTGCCCTATCGTTCGGGCACGATCTATTTCGAGCTCGACACCAAAGTGCCGCTTTGGAAACAATTGGAAACATCTGGCGCAATTGCGCTGCATCTCGCAGGCGAATTTCCCGGCCTTGAGATGGAACTATGGGCCTTGAGAGAATGAGCGAAGAACGGCCTTCCCACTGGCAGGACATGCCAACCGTTGTCGAAGTCACGCAGGAAAAACAGCGGCAGGACGAGACGGCAAAAAATGTCTCCGATTTGCTCAACAGTGTGGTTGATCGGGGTGATCCGGGAGCCGGGCAAGGCTCAGGTGTGTCCGTCAATCACCTGATCGACAATTTTCGCTTTGGCAGCCATGAAATGCCGGTGCTGGTGCGCTCGGCAGCAAGCCTTCTCAATCTGGCCCATGCCCTGCGCTATCTTGAAGCCGAGCCGGATACGCAAGAGCTGCGCCGCGTCTGCATTGAGGCCGTCAACCGCTATGAGCGGGATCTGGCCAGCGCCCGCATCAGCCCGGAGCGCGCCCGTGCCGCGCACTATGTCATCTGCGCCACCGTTGATGATGTGGTGCTGTCCAAGCCGTGGGGTGTGCGGGCCGGATGGGCGCGATCAGGCCTGGTCTCGACCTTCCACAATGACGTGACCGGCGGTGACCGGGTGTTTGATATTCTCGATCATTTTCACCAGTCGCCGGGAGCCAACAAGGATTTGCTGTTGCTGATCTATCTCAGCCTGTCTCTGGCTTTTGAGGGGCGCACCCGTGTGTCCTCGCGCGGTGCGCTGGAGCTGGCGAGAATCCGCGACAGCCTCTACAAAACGCTTCTCGGCCAATATGGTGTGTTTGAGCGCGAACTTTCGCCCCATTGGCAGGGCGTGAATGCCCGTCATACACCCTTGCAAACCATGGCGGCACTCTGGACCCTTTTGTCTGTTCTGGCGCTGGCTTTCGGGCTCGGCTATCTGTTTTTCACGCTGATCTTGAACGATACATCGGATAGAACCTTCCAGCGACTGGCCGCACTTGAGCCGCGCGAAACGCCCAGCGTGCTGATTACTGTGCCCACCCCGCCGCCGGTGACACCTGAAAAGGTGCCGGAAAAGGTTGAAGAGCCACCCACGAAGCCTGTGAACGTCGAGGCTCCGCGGCCGCCAAGCCGGTTGCAGAACCTGATGACTTTCCTTCAGCCCGAGGTGGAAAAGAAATTGGTGTCCTTGTCCGATGTGAACGGGCGGCTGCGGATTCGCATCAACAATGCCGGGCTTTTCGATACCGGAAGTGCCGATGTCAGCGCCAAATTTAAAGATCTGATCCAGCGCATCGGTGGTGCTCTGGCCGCCGAGAAATTCCGCGCTGTGGTGATTGGCTATACCGACAATGTGCCGATCAAAACGGTGCAGTTTCCCTCGAACTGGCATTTGTCCGAAGCCAGAGCCAAGGCGGTTGGCGATATTCTGGCCACGTATGCTGGAAGTGATGCGATCCTGACCGAAGGGCGGGCCGACAGTGACCCGATTGCCGATAATGCCACAGCAGAAGGCCGAGAGATGAACCGCAGAACGGAAATTCTGGTTTTGACCAATCCGGATGAAAAGCTCTCCGATGCCGGAATTTTTTCACCGCCCGTGCAGGTGGATGATCAGAACGCAAAACCGCAGCAGGGAGGCAAGCCATGATCAATCCTCTCAGCTATTTTTATTCGATCCGTTCCTATGTGGATAGCTATGCCGGCATTGTTGGCAGACGCTTTATTTCCGTCATTTGGGTGATTGCGATCTGCGTGCTCATCTGGTTCTACGGCTATCTTCTGGCGTTTGGCAGCTTCAAACCCTTCGCCACCTCGACGGCACGGATCTGGACCATTGTGGCCATTGTTGTGGTGTGGTCGATCTATATGGTCATCACCACGCTGCGCGCCCGCAAGCAAGACGCGGAGTTGGTTGACAGTATTGAGCAGCAGGCGCTGGCTAGCCGCAATGCAGAAGTTGGCGAAATCCAGACGCGCTTGAAAGAAGCGATGGCGCTGTTGCAGCGCATCACCAAAAAACGCTTCGGCTATATCTATGATTTGCCGTGGTATGTGATTTTCGGAGCCCCCGGCTCTGGCAAAACCACCGCCTTGACCAATTCGGGCCTGCAATTTCCGCTCGGCGAAGCGCTGGGCAGCGATGCCATCAAAGGCATTGGAGGCACGCGCAATTGCAATTGGTGGTTTGCCGATGAAGCGATCCTGATCGACACTGCCGGACGCTACACCACGCAGGACGATCTCGACGGCTCGTCCAAAGCCGGATGGGAAGGCTTTTTGGGCCTGCTTCGGCGTTATCGCCGCTCGCAGCCGGTCAATGGCGCGCTGGTCACGCTGTCTATTGGCGATTTGATGACCCGCGATCCAGAAGCCCAGCGCGAAGAATTGCGCGCCATTCGCAAACGCCTGTCCGAACTGGACGAATATCTGGGCGCACGTGCGCCGGTTTACATCCTGCTGACCAAAGCCGATTTGCTCACCGGATTTGTTGAATTCTATGACGGGTTCAACAAAAGCGACCGTGAACAGGTCTGGGGCATGACCTTTGGCCTTGACGAGAGCTATGGGGCAAAAACGCTGCCCGAGCGCTTCAACGAGGAATTTTCGCTGTTGCAGCAGCGGGTTGATGCCATGCTGGTTGAGCGGTTGCAGCAGGAACAGAGCACCGAGCTCCGGGGGCGGATTTTCAAATTCCCGGCCGAGCTTGCCAGCCTGCAAGAGAAGCTGCACGATGCGCTGGTTGAGCTATCCGCTGGCTCGGCGCTGATTGAGGCTCCGCTCATTCGTGGTCTTTATTTTGTCTCGGCAACCCAAGGCGAGGAAACGGCGACGGCGGGCAGCATTCCAAGAGCGCGGCGCAGTTATTTTCTGCCGCGTCTTTTCAAAGAGGTGGTCTTCAATGAAGCGGCCCTTGTGGCGCGTGACAAGCGCCTTTCCTATCGTCAATTGTTGTTGCGCCGGGTGTCTTATGGGGTGGCCATTGCCGCCGTTGCCATTGTGTTTACCGGCTGGGCCACAACCTATTATCAAAACCGCATGGCCTTGATTGCCGCCGATGAAAAGCTCAACGCCTATGACAAACTGATTTTGGGCGTCAAAGTGCGCGATGTGGACGATGCCGATTTTCTGCGCGTGCTTCCGGCGCTGGATAGCTTGCGCTCGGTCACGGACGGGTTTGCGGAACGGCATGTCTGGGTGGCGAGCTTTGGGCTTAATCAGGCCGATAAAATTGCCAGCCGCCAACGCGATGCCTACCAGCGGGCCTTAAACAGCCTGCTTTTGCCGCGCATGCTGGTGGAATTGCAGCGCGATCTGACCAATGAGAAGGATGTGACGCAAACCTTCAACGCCCTCAAGTTGTATGAAATGCTGGGCGGACTTGGAAAACTGGATCGCGATTTCGTCTCCTATCAGGCCGAGCAGATGTTCAACGCGCTCTATCCCGGTGAAGGGCGCGCGGCCACCCGCCGCGCCCTTATTCAGCACGCCCATGCCATGGCGGCAGGCTCTCTGCCGCCGATTGAGCTGGACGGCAGGCTGATTGCCAAGGCACAGGCCACCATTGCCAGCCAAAGTGTCGCCGAGCGGGCCTATGATATTCTGGCGGGGTCTCGAAAAGCCCGCGCGATTGCACCTTGGTTGCCAGCGCAAGCCTTTGGCCCACTGGGCGATAAAGCCTTTATGCGCACGTCTGGTGCGCCGCTGACAGAGGGTGTCGAGGGGCTTTTCACGACCACCGGATATCGAAACATTGTGCTGCCGGGCCTGGCAGATGCCGCCCGCGAGGCCATGCGGGAAGACTGGGTGCGTGGTTCGGACAATCAGATCAAGGGCCAAACCCTGGAAGCGGTGTCGCAAGCGGCCCTTCAGATCTATTTTGACCGCTTTGAGCAAAAATGGGCCAGTGTGTTGAGCGATATCACGGTCAAGCCATCGCAAAGTCTGGGCGATGCGGCTGAAACAACCCGTATTCTGTCCAATGAGCGCAATATCATTGGGCTTGCGGCGCGCTCCATTGCGCAAGCCACTGATCTGCGTCCGCAAGGATATGGAACGGCGGCCGTCACCGTGGCGTCATCGTCAGGCAATGATGATACCATTGCGGCCATGCTGACCTCCACCATGGCGGCCCCGGACCCTTATGGAAAATTGCGCGACGCACTGGATGCACCCGCGGCGGATCCTTCGGGAAAGAGCGCCACTGATAGCAAAAATCTGGCACAGGTTGATGCAATCCTGCCGCTTTTGGATAATTTGCACGACCAACTGTCCCGCTCGGCGACCTCATCGGCAGAAGTTGCCAAAGTGTTTGATGTCGATAGCCAGTTGACCAAATCCAATCAGGATCTGTTGCAGGAAGCACGGCGCCTGCCTGCACCGCTGGATGGCTGGATGGCCGGACTTGCTGCCGACATTGGCTCGCTCGCGGTTAAATCTGCCCGCAGCCGTATTTCCGATCTCTGGGCGGCGGAAGGCGCAAGCCTCTGCTCAACGGCGATAACGGGCCGCTATCCGTTTGATCGCAACGCCAAGCGCGATGTGACAATGGGTGATTTTGTGCGTCTTTTTGGACCAAAGGGCCTGTTTCAGACATTCTTCAAGCAGCGGTTGGAGCCCTTTGTCGATCAAACCAGTTCGCCATGGGGTTGGAAAGGCACATTTGGTGCGGCTGGAATCCCCAGTGGTGCCATTGCCCAGTTTGAGAATGCCGACAAGATCAATCGGTCCTTCTTTCCCAATGGCAGCGAGACACCTGAGGTGACCATCAATGTGAAACCTGTATCGCTCACCGATGCCTCCAACGCCGTGATGTTGGAAATCGAAGGCGAGCGTGTGGTCTATTTCCACGGACCCATTCAGGCCAAATCCATCACATGGCCATCGAAACAGCCAGCGAATATGTCGCGCATTGCCTTTCAACCGGGCGGATGGCAGCAAGCCAAAACTGAAAATGGCGATTGGTCGCCCTTCCGCCTGTTTGACGATGCCACAATTGAAAGTGATCGGGACGGACTGTTTCGGGTGAAATTCAACAATGGCGAACAGAATGCCGAGTTTGATGTGCAGTTTGGCTCGGTGCTCAATCCCTTCCGGCTCAAGGCCATGGCGGATTTTGCCTGCCCGGCACAGTTTTGACGTGAGCCAGTTTTGAAACAAGTGAGGACAAGCCATGGCGTTGCGCTCGGCACCCAAACCTAAGCCATCTGGCCAGGATCGGATTGGCTTTTTCGGGAAATTGCCAAGCCATGGCGATTTTATCTCGGAAGGGTTGGAGCGTGACATCATCACCATGCTGGACGCATGGATAAGGGGTGGCCTGCATGCCTGCGAACAGGAGTTTGGCAGCCAATGGCCGAAAATCTTTGCAGCATCACCGCCGTGGCGTTTCATTGTGGAAAAAGGTGTTTGGGGGGATGCGACCTTTGCGGGCGTGATGCTGCCCAGCAGGGATCGGGTCGGGCGCAGCTTTCCGCTGTTGATTGTGGCGCAATTGCACGAGTTTGCCTATCATCCACGCACGCTTTATCTCGATCATACGTGGTTTATGGCGGCAGAAGGTCTGGCAGAGACCTCTCTGACCCGCGATTTTGACATTGGCCATTTTACCGCAAGTTTGAAGCGGATGCGTCTGCCCCGGCCAGACGATGAAGAGGGCGTTGGCACCGCCCAGACAAATCGCTCGGCGCTCTGGTGGTATATTGATACCGAAACCAGACGCTCACGCGGCGTGCGGCTTCAGGGAGACTTGGCACCGGACAATTTTGTGCAGCTGTTTCGTGAAAGCAATGGCTCGAAGCCGCAGGATGGCGGAAAACCTGCAAGCGAAAAGCCAGAGCGTGAAGCCGCTGTTTCGCCCCCCTCTGTGCCTTCGCCTCAACCTCAACCTCAAGTGCAATTGCCAGAACGGATTGTCTACACTTACGCCACCCACGCCGGTACACGGTTCTCGCTCAATGCCGATTCACTCTTTCTGTGCGAAAAGCCAGCCCTGTTTGCCATAGCTGACGGTGTTGGTGATCAGGCCACGGCGGCAGAAGCCGCAAAACTGGTCACCCACAGCTTGACCGATATTGGCGAGACGGTGAGTGTTGATGCAATGATTCAGGAGATCAAGGGCAAGCTTGGCCGTGCCAACAGCCTGCTGCTTGCCCGGAAAAATCGCAGTGATCACGCGCCTCTTTGTGCCAGCATTATCACAGCCATGATCATGGATGGGCAGGCCCTGTTGCTGTGGGCGGGCGATGCGCGAGGCTATCTTTTACGCGATGGCATTATGCGCCCGCTGACCCGCGATCATGTCAGTGTCGGATTGCAAAAACGCTTGCGCCGTGGTGTCGGCCTTGAGCAGCAGTTTTTGCCCGAGGTGTTGATCGAGCCGTTCAATGTTGGCGATCGGCTGTTGCTATGCAGCTTTCCGCTGGTTCACGCCTTGAAAGAGCGGACGATTGCCGAAATCCTGTTGGAAAGTCCGGGTGTGGAAGGCGCAGAAAGTCTGGTGCAGGAAGCGCTGATTGCCAATGTGCGCGAAAACATCAGCGCAATCATTATCGGCTACGGGCAAGATGATGGTGCATGAGGAAGGCGATGAGCTGACCGCGCGCTTTGCGGCACTGATGGCATGTGTTCGCCACCAAAACGGTGACATGCGGCCGTTGGTGCAACAGAAAATCTTGATTGATCAATTGCGCAACGCCCTTGATCGCGCAGCCAGCGGCATGGAACCCATGGTGGACAGCGGTGAGCCGGGCTTTATTGCCGGGACATTTGCGGTTGAAAACCGCCTTTATCGCGGCGCGCACTTTGATGTTCTCAAATTGCGTCACCGCGATCTGGCAAGCCTGCATGTGTTGAAAACGCTGCGGCAGGATCAACCAATTGCCCCCAGCCGTGCCGCTCTTTTGCGGCGAGAGGCCGAGATTGGCCTTTGCTTTCGCGATCCGCATCTTGTTGAAACCACAGCTTTGCTGCGCCTTGCCGATGGCCGACCGGCCATTCTTCAGCCATGGCGCGGTGAGCCTTTGTCATCGCGTCTCACCGAACTGAGCGCAGATCGGCCTCTGGATGTGTCGTCAATAACGGTGATGCTCTCGGAGCTTTTGCTGGCCCTTCACCGTCTCCATCAACATGGCTATGTGCACTGCGACGTGAAACCATCGAACATATTTCTATCGCCGGGTGCCGCCCCTCACCTCTCCCTTGGTGATTTCGGCATTGCTTTGAAGATGGGCGAAACACATGCGGCCTTGGAACTCAAGGCAGCTTATTCGCAAGAATATTGCGCGCCTGAGCAAGCACCCGACAGGCCAGCCCATCCCACCATGGACATTTACAGTGCAGGGCGGGTTTTGCAGCACTTGCTGATGGCGGCAAACCAGCCGATCGCCGATGAACTCACGCAGTTTGCCAATGAGCTTTGCGCACAAAACCCGGCAGATCGGCCACAAAGTGCCGAAATAGCTTTGGCTGAGTTGAAACGGATTGTGGTTTGCTGAGTATTCCAGACTGCAAAGACTGATGAGGTTCAAGAACCCCTCCCCAACCCTCCCCACAAGGGGGAGGGGGTCTGTCGCATCCCGTGCCAGCGTATGATTTCTCACCAAAAATCATTCAATACAGCGTCCTTTGCGCGCCAGATATGGCGCGCAAAGGACGCTGTAACACTTTTAATCTACTGCAACCCTCGCGACGTATTCGAGGCGCTCCCTCCCCCTTGTGGGGAGGGTTGGGGAGGGGTCTTTCTTTTTGTGTCGTGAAATGTGAAGCGTTACAGCGCCTTTTATACGTCCTACATGACCGCACGGTGCTGTAGAAACTTGTTGGCGCTTTGGTCCGGAAGCAGCCTTCGACGTTTCAGACCAAAACTCACGATTATTTCGAGCCGGGCGCTGGGGCGACCGAGCCGATAGAGGGCTTGTCATAGATGGTGAAAAGCTTGGCGGCATCAACCGTGCTTGCGGTTGTTGCGTAAATCACGTCGCCCTTTTGCATCTGGAACATTTGCATCAACATGATGCTGGAGGCATCTTTCATGTTGATATGATAGATGACCGGCTTGGTGGTGATGGATGGCGTGCCTGATGCACTGGTACCAGAAGTGTTGGCCGGGGCCTGAACAATCTGATTGCGGAAGATATACACATTGCGCGCGTCGGCGCGGTCATCGGCCAATCCACCGGAACGACCCAGTGCCTGCGCCAGAGTGAGCTTGCCCGGTTCAAACTGGAACTCGCCGGTGCTTTTGAACGCACCCAATGCCGTAAAGCTCACGGTGTCATCATCCACCATCACCTGATCGCCAGGCACAAGGCGGATATTCTGTTTCGCGTCATTCATGATGCGGCTGAGCATGGCGCTGGCGCGCTGATTGCCGCGCACAACGGTGACCATTGCCGCCGGTGCGGGCGCAGACGCGCCACCTGCTTCCGAAATAATATCGAGAACACGCTCACGCCGAGCGGTAATCGGGAATTTGCCGGGGTTTTTCACCCCGCCCGAGACCACAACAGCACTTGTGGGCTTGTCAACAACCGTGACAACGGCCTGAGGATTGACGGATGATCCTTTCAGGCCCGCAACGATCCGAGATTGCAGCCCCTCAGGCGTGGAATCGGTCACCCGCTGCTTGCCCACAAAGGGCATTGTCACATTGCCGCTTTGATCAACCGTGAAGCGGCCCAGATTCAAGGTTTTGCTCTGGGTCGAAGAAAACAGACCATCCTCGCCGGTATCCAGAACCGTGACATCAATCACGTCACCGGGACGCAGCCTTTGTTGATTGAACGCGCCGCCGCGCAGGGCTGCGAGGCCCTGATCAGATGAATTTGCCAACACCGTAGAATTGGCCGCCGTTGCAGCAGGCGCATTTGCAAGCTCGATAACAGGAATGCGGTCAGCGCTATGAGGAAATGTTGCTGAACGAATGCTGCCTGCACTCGGACCATCGGATGGTTTTGCGCAACCACTCAACAGCGCTATCATCAGCACCGGCAGAATCTTCTTCATGCAAAATCCCCGAAAAAAGAATCGTATATATATATTTCGATATAGATAGCAGGGGACAAAATTCTGACAATTGTAAAAACGCAAAAACGCCCGCAGAATGTGTTTGATTTGCGGCATGTTGCGATATTACAACCCGCGACGCTCAATTGTGGCTGGGGATTGCAAAAGGCCCGACCGTGTCGAGCGGTAATCAGGCCATGCAAGGTCCGGAAGAGAGAGCACAACAACACCTTGCGCCCTCGTTAGGATGCGGATTTCAGCCCTTAGGCAGGCCATCGGGGCGTGATAGGCGGCGCTGTGCTGCGATGCGAAACGGAGCATTGGGCGCGCCATAGCCAGCATAATGGCCGCGACGCTCGACAATTTCAAAAAACAGCCCCTCGCCATAGGTGCGGCTGTAGATTTGGAAATACTCGCCCTTGTCATCGCGATCATAGAGAATGGCATTGTCGCGCAGCCTGTCGGCAAAATCCGGATCGAGGCCAAAGCGTGCTTCCAGATCGTCGTAATAATTGCGCGAAATTGGCAATGCCTGAAACCCGCGGGCTTTCAGGGCGTCAGCCGTTGCAAAAATATCGTCGGTGGTGAAAGCCAGATGCTGAATGCCAGAGCCAAAGCCTTCGGCCAGAAACTTGCCGGCAAACGTCTTGCGGTTTTCCGCACCATTCATGGTCAGCCTGAAACAGCCTTGCTCCACGCTTTCAATGGCCTGGCTGCGCACCAATCCACCCGGATCAACCACATCAACCATGGGTGTGCGGTTGACGTTGAAAATCGCGCTGTAGAACAACAGCCATGTTGGCATTTCATCATAGCGGGTGGTTTGTGCCAGATGGTCAAAGCGTTTGAGACCGACACCCACAGGCGTTGGGTTTGATGAAACAGGTTCAAATTCGCTTTGCCAGACAGAGGCGAGCTCTGGTGTCTCATCCAGAAAATAGATGACTCCGCTGCCCACGCCCTCAATCGCCGGAATGAGCACTTCTTCGGGGTATCGCGGCTCTGAAAAAGTAGCGGCCCCCAGCATATGGGCGCGCTTTATCGCTGCTTTTGCATCATCCACCTTGATGCCAAAGGCATAGGCATTGGTACCGTGGACAGAATAGGAGGAATTGGCAAACCCTTCCTCCTCGGTGTTGATGATGAGGCGGATATCGCCTTGCTGATAGAGATCGACATTGCGCAACTTGTGCCGGGCGGTATGTTCAAAGCCCAGCGTGTGCAACAGGGCGGCAAGCTCGGCCTGCTCGTCTTTGCTTGCGGTAAATTCAACAAAGGCAACATCTTTGGCTTTGACACGCTCCGGCATGGCAGGCACGGGAATTTTAATATCCGGCTCCTGCCGCACCACCTGATCCATCAGGTAAATCAACGAGCGATGACCATCCTCGGCAATGGCGCGGGCCGAGCCGCCGCGAAACTGATCGTTGAAAATCTCAAGCGACAGCGGACCATTATAGCCGGTGGCGGCAACGGCGCGCATGAATTCGACCACCGGAAGCTCTCCCTCCCCCGGCATATTGCGAAAATGGCGGCTCCAGTAGAGCAGATCCATATCGATCAATGGCGCATCGGCAAGCTGGACAATGAAAATCTTGTCGCCAGGAATGGAGCGGATGGAATTGGGGTCAATTTTGCGCGACAGGGTGTGAAAAGAATCCAGAATGAGGCCGATATTGGCATGATTGGCGCGGCGCACCACTTCCCAGGCATCACGATGATCGTGAACATGCCGACCCCAGGCGAGAGCCTCATAGCCAACGCGCAAACCACGCTTGGCGGCGCGCTCGCCAAGTTCGGCAAAGTCAGCGGCAGCGCGGTCAATGCCGCCCAGCGCAATCGGTGAAATGCTGGAGCATACCAGCATGAGATCGGTTCCAAGCTCGCCCATCAGGTCAAATTTGCGCTCAACCCGATCAAATACGCGGGCGCGATGCGGCTCCGGCATGCCTTCAAAATCGCGAAACGGCTGGAAAAGCGTAATGTCCAACCCGTGATCACGCACCATGCGCCCGACATCGGCAGGCGATGCATCATAGGCCAGAAAGTCGTTTTCAAAGATTTCGACCCCGGAAAACCCGGCCTTGGCAATGGCGCTGAGTTTTTCCGGAAATTCGCCGCTGATTGACACTGTGGCGATGGACGTGCGCATTGCTTAAGCCTCTCTCACGGGTTGGATAATTCCTGACGCAGACGCGATTGATCGACACTGTGGCCGGTGAAGATCCGAAAGGCATCAACACCCTGATGGAAAAACAGCTCATAGCCGCTCAAAATGGCAAGGCCTGCCTTTGTGCAACCTTGCAAAAACTGGGTGTTCACCGGCGTATAGACCGCATCAAACGCCCATTGTTTGCCAGCCATCAAAGGCTCGGGCACGCTTGAGCCGGGATAGCCTTCCATGCCAAGCGGTGTGCAATTGACCAGACCATCGGCGCCGGTGGTGGCTTCTTCAACGCTGGATGTCACATCGACACGCATGGTGGATGTGCCCGCCATAAGCGCTTTCGCCAAGCCTTCGGCCTTTGCGGTGTCGCGATCAAACAGACGCAAATGCGAACAACCCAACTGTGCCAGCCCGAAGGCCACCGCCTTGCCAACTCCCCCGGCTCCCACCATGGCAACCGCGCCGGGCTTGGTGTTGTTGCCAAAGTTTTGTCGGAAAGCGCCAACAAAGCCGGTGAAGTCGGTGTTCGAGCCGCTTGGCGGCGTGGTGCTAAACACCACCGTGTTGCAGGCACCAACGGCGGCAATGGCCGGGTCCGGAACCTGTAGGAGCGACACCACCCGTTCTTTATAGGGATAGGTAATGTTCAGCCCCGTAAAGCCCTGATCCCGGCACCATTGAAATGTGGTTTCAAAATCCTCGCCGCGCTGTGGCGGCACCACCCGCTCATAGGTGACCTCCAGACCGCAGAGGCGGCCTGCCAGCTCGTGCAGGCGTGGCGATTGCGATGCGGCGATATTGTCGCCGATCAGGCCAAGTCTGATTGTCGTTCCAGACATGGATTATCCTTCTTTCTTTGCGGCTTTTGCCGCGCTGTCTTTTTTGTCAAAGGCGGCTTTCCACCAGGGTGTCTGGGTGCCAACAATGAAGATGATCATCAACAGCAGCACCAGCGAGAGCGGGCTGGTGACAATGCCGTGTACCAGGCCGGACACACTGCCCTGCTCGGAAATGATCGAGCGGCGCCAGTTATCGTCCATCAAACGGCTCAGAATTACCCCCAGAATGACCGGGCCGACCTGATAGCCGTAGAGCTTCATGAAATAGCCGAAGACGCCAAAGCCCAGCATCCACCACACATCCGAGATGGCGTTGTTGATGGAATAGGAGCCGACAACGCTCAAGAGCAGGATCAGCGGAAACAACAGCGCCTTGGGGCATTCGACAATCTTGGTGAACAGGCGAATGCCCGTCAGACCAAAGATCAGCATGAAGAAATTGGCCAAAGTCAGATTGCCAACGGTGAACCAGAACATGTCCGGCTTTTCGATCAGCAGCAGCGGTCCGGGGTTGAGGCCGTGGATAAACAGCGCACCAATGATGATGGCCGTGACTGCGTCACCCGGAATCCCCAGTGTCAGCATGGGAATATAGGCACCACCCACGGCGGCATTATTGGCGCTTTCGGGGGCAATCAGACCTTCTTTGGCCCCTTCGCCAAATGGCACTTCCGGGTTTTTGGTCACGCGCTTGGCGTGGTCATAGGCCATCAGAGCGGCAATATCGCCACCGGTACCAGGCAGGGCACCGATGATCACGCCAATTGCGGAGGTTTGCATGCTCAGGGGCAGGTATTTTTTCACATCGCTCCACATGGGAATAATGCGGTCGATTTTCTGCTTTATTGCTTCCGATTTCAAATGATGAAGCTGCAACAAGGCTTCCGAGACACCGAACATGCCAATCATCAGGGCAATGGGCGAAATACCATTCATCAAGGAGACGGAATCAAAGGTAAAGCGCTGTTCGGCGGTCATGGGATCAAGGCCAACCGTGCCCAGAAGCATGCCCAAAGCACCGGCAAAAATGCCCTTGGCAAGGCTCTCGCCCGAAAGGGCGCTGACCAGCAAAATGCCCATAACGGCAATCAGCATATAGTCGCGCGGCTGGAATTTGATGGCAAATTCGCTGATGGCGGGTGCGGCAATGGCCAAAACCACAATGCCAACAAAGCCGCCGATAAAGGACATAACGGTAGACAGACCAATGGCGCTGCCCGCCTCGCCTTTCTTGGCCATGGGATAGCCGTCAAGGGCGGTGGCAATGGCGGCAGGGGCGCCGGGAATGTTGAGCAAAATGGCCGTGCGCGACCCGCCATAAACGCCGCCCATGAAAATGCCGTTCATCAAGGCAAGCGCGTGGTTGACGTCCCAACTGAAGGTAAAGGAAATCAGGATGGACACGGCCATGGTCACGGACAGGCCGGGAATGGCACCGATATAAATACCCGCAAACGTGCCAATGGCGGTCAATGCCAGAAGATCGGGTTGCACCCAGGTGCTGAAAAGATAAGAAATGGCATCCATGGCGGTTAGTGTCTCCCGGCCAGAAGGTCTTGAATAGCTGCGATAATCTCCCGCTCAGGAATAAGCCCTTCGGGCAGCACGACCTGAAAGATCAAGCGGAAGACAATGTAGACGCAGATGATCGACACAATCGAAAACAGCATGGCGCGTTTGAACCGGCCACCTTCCAGAAACCAGATCGAGACCAGCAGGAAGATAAAGGAGGCGATCACAAATCCGAGTGTTTCCAACACCAGAGAATAGGCGAGGATAATACAGCTAAACACCACGACCGTGCGCGGCAGGATCTCTGTTTTCATGCGCAACAGCAGATGGGGGGGGGCTGCCTGACGAAAAAGCCTGGCCAGCACATAGACAATCGAGCCGACCATGATGGCCGTCATGGCCATGGGAAAGGCTCCGGCCGAGCTTAAGGATTCAAAGCCGGAAATGGCATAGGCCTGCCAGAGCATGAAGGTGCTGGCTGCCAACAGCAAGATGGTGAACACCAGTTCGCCGGGGCGCCTTGTGGTTCGCGGTGTGGACATGTGAGAATGCTCCCTTACTGCATGATTTCTTGAGTCCGTGTGGATTTGAGCCCGCTTGGAGTTCAGGTGAAAATCATGCAGCAGATTAAATGTGTTACAGCGTCGCTTGTGCGCCTTGAAGGGCGCAGGCCACTGTGGACCGAAGGCAGGGGCGGCATTTTATCTGCGCCCGATCATGACTGGTCTTCAACTCGAAAAAAAATACGCTCAAACTGGCAAACAAAGCCGGTTTGCACCGGCTTTGCGCACTTGGCACGTCAAGGCTTGGGAATACCAAACTCTTCTGGTGATTTTTTACCCATGCCATTGTCGTAGACAACCCAGGCTGTGGTCGATTGCCATTTCTTGAGGAAGCTTGTGGCCTCATCGCCGGAAATGTTCATCGAGACATAGCCGCGGTCCTTCAGGAGCTTTTGGAACTCAGCGTGTTCAGCGCCCTTTTTGAAGGCGTCAACCAGCTTGGCCTTGATGGCGTCCGGTGTATCCTTCTTGACGAAGACACCAAAGAACGGACCCCAGGGCAGCATGTCGGCAAATTCAGGATAGTCGGCAACAATCGGCTTGGCATCGGGCAAAACCGCATTAGCGTCCTTGTCGAAAATACCCAGCATTTTAATGCGTCCGGCTTTGACCTGCTCAACGGCAGCGCCCAGAACGGCGGGCATGAAGTCCACGGCACCACCTTGCATGGCGGTCAGCGCTGGGCCGTCACCGTCGAACGGTACGGAGGTAACCTTGAAATTCTTGATTTTGCTGGACAGCATGGCACCAACAACCGATGGCAGACCGCCGGGGCCGGTTGAGCCCATCTTGACGGTGCCTGGATGGGCCTGAACATATTCAACCAATTCTTTGATTGTGTTGTAAGGCGCATCCTTGTTGGCGACCAGCACGGGAATACCACGGGCCAGAATGTCTACCGGATAGAAATCGTTGTAATCCAGCTTGGAAAGACCCATAACCTTGTAAAGCTCAGGGTTTTCGGCCCCCATCAGCAAGGTGTAGCCATCAGCAGGCTGGGTTGCAACGAATTGGGTGGCAATCACACCCACGCCGCCGGTCTTGTTGGTCATGACAATGCTGCGGCCGAGGATTTTCTCGACATGCGGCGATACCGAGCGCATCACCAGATCGGTGCTGCCGCCCGCGCCCCATTGGATGATGCCTTGAAGATCTTGCTGCGGATAATCTGCGGCTTGCGCAAATGTCGAGACCAGCGTGAGAGCAGCAGCCCCCAGGATTGTTTTGAACATAGGTTTCCTCCCCATAGACCGATTGTTCCCGCCTGTTGAGCCTGTAAGACCAACGGCAGACAATCATGCACACACTTAAAATGTTCATAGCATCGCTGATGAGCACCACAAGATGCTCACGACACTATGTCTCCTAATACCCGTGCGAAACCTCCTTCGCACTCAATTTCGCTGTGTTTTGCAGCTCAATTTGAAGTTTTACAGTTTTGTGTCCATACCGCAAATACCAATTTATCAACGTATCATACCATTATGTTATGTTTTGCCTCAGCGCTTACCCATTGTCCTTTCCATCTCTTTTTGCAGGATTTTGACGAAGCGCTCGGCATAGCTGGAAAGCGCGCCATCGGCGCGATAGGCAATATAGGTCTGAAACGAGGTTTCTTCTTCAATCGGTATAATCGCGATGGAATCTCGAGGCATCTCGGCTACCGTAAAAGCATCCAGCACGGCAATGCCGAGATTGCGCTTCACCAGGGTACAGACTGTCGTGCCAAACCGTGCTTTGATGGCAATGTGATACTCCAGCTTTTCACGGGCAAAAATGCTGGCCATGATGGCCCCATAGGGATCGTTCGGATCAATACCGATCAGGGGATAGTGAATAATGTCGCGCGCCGAGATGGACTTGCGCGCTGCAATTGGATGGTCGTGGGCGGCAATGCACACCAGATGGCCACGGGCCAGCGGCTGAAAGATGATGGAGGGGTGGTCCAGCCGATAGCTCATGGCCACCACTTCGCCACGGCCCAAGAGCAGATAATCAATCGCTTCTTCGATTTTGAGAATTTCAAAATTGATGTGCAGTTCGGGATAGATCGTCAACAGACCTTCAATGGCCTGCGGCACCATGACATTAGCGATGCTGGGCACCGAGCCCAGGGCAAGCTCCATCCCCCTGCCACGTTCCAGATGGGCGATGGAATATTGCAGGTGATCGATCTTGCGATGTACTTCCTCGATTTGCAAAAACACATCACGTGCTTCTGTGGTGGGCACATAGCGCCCGGCTTTGCGCACAAACAGCTTGAGACCAATGGAGCTTTCAATATGCTTGATGGTGCGGCTCACGCCCGGCTGGGCCACATTCATCAGGCGGGCAGCACCGGCAATGGTGCCCGCCACCATCACGGCGCGGATGACTTCAATCTGCCTGAGTGTGATCGACATATGGTATTCAACCCCGTTCAAAGATGACAGAGATGTCTCTACACCAAAAGAGCGCCCAATGCGCAACGGCCCTGCCGAATGCGTATCAGGTAATGGTTTCACACGGCGTTACAGCGCCTCTCACCAAATATGGCGCACGGTGCTGTATGTGTCGGAAATCAGGATTTCATTGTGAGAAACGAGCGGGAGCGCCTATCCGATCTCCCTCCTTGTGGGGAAGATGGCTGGCAAGCCAGAGGGGGGTAAACGGCACGTAAAGGCGTTTGCGTCGTGTACTGTGGTTCAGTTTGTGCTTTCGAATGATTTTTGGTGAGAAATCAGGTGCTGGCTCAGGTGCTGGCAAGGGATGCGGCAGACCCCCTCCCCCTTGTGGGGAGAGTTGGGGAGGGTTGGGGAGGGGTTCTTCACGCTCCTAAAGCGTTTGCTATGCTGAAAACCGACTCCCATTTTTCAGCCAATGCTGGAGAAGCCTATTTTACGCCATAATAGGCCAAAAGACGCCTGCCCTCTGGCGTCAGCCAATCGACGGCACCCGAAATATAGCCGGCAATCTGACCGTCGGCGGTAATCAGATAGGTGGTTGGCATTTTATCGGCCCGTAAAGGAGCCTGGCTATTGGGGGCCGAGCTTGCGGCCTTGCCTTGCGGGTCCAAAAAGACTGGCAGGGAACGGATTTTATTGGTTTTCAGCCAGTCATTCACCCGCTCTTGCGAGATCCGGTCGGTGGAAACGGCCGCAATCGTGATCTTGTCACCCAATTCCTTGTGCAGTTTTTCCAGCAATGGCATTTCGGTGATGCAGGCGGCACACCATGTTGCCCAGATATTCACCAGCATGACACGCCCGGGCACAGGTGCCAGCACCTTTGGTTTGCCCATGCGATCTGCAAGCGTGACCGGTGCCAGCGGTAAGACTGGTTCCAGCATGGTATATTGCGAGCGCACGGTCTCAAACACCGGAGGGTAATCCTGTCTGCTTGCCGCAAGAGCGCGATCAGACAACAGGCCAACGCCCGCAAGGCCACCCAGGAAATATCGACGTGATAATGTCATTGGCTCTCTTTATGCAGCAAGTCATGTTTGCATCTGTAGGGTCCGAAAAGCCGAAGATTCCGTTTTCAGACACATTCCAGACGCTTCAAATGGGGGAAATCTTTATCGGTTTCAACCCTGCACCAGTGTCCAACCCTGTTCTTGCAAATCGACAACCCGGCTGATGCCATAGGGAACCAGTCTTGCCCCTTCCATCAGGGGGATGGACTTGTTTTCGCGCTGTTCGGCAAGGGCATGGGACGATCCGCACATGCTGTAGACAACATCGGCATAGGCGCCGCGCAAGGCGGTCAACTCTTTCTGGAAGGGGGATGTGTCGGCCCGAAACAGTTTGATGCCCGAGCCGTTGGCCACCACTTCGATGGAAAGCGGCTCGTCTTTCTCAGAATAGGCGCGCGACAGATTGACGATATAGGCGATAGCGTGACGCATGACCTTTTCTTCATCGCTATCAATCAAAATCACCACATGATGGGATTTTTTGGTAGCAACGTCAGTGGCCGCAGCCTGAGGGGCATAGGCGAGCAGCCCCAAGTTCAACACCGTTGCAAACATGGCAAAGGCGGCAAACACGGAGCGCCAGCGGCGAGCTGAAGCAGGCTGAGGATAAGGCAATTGAATATCAGTCATGGTGTCAAATTCCCGTCAACGAGATGGAGGATCAAACTCTGGCGTGTACTGTGGTGGCGGCTGCTTCGCAGGTCTATTGGGTTTGACTGGCGCTTTTTTGCGGCGAACGCGCGTCATCCTGATTTAAAGCGTCCTTGGCGCGTGTCAGCAATGTTTCCAGCTCCGCTTTGTCGACAGTTTTGAGCGCTTCAACACCAATGACATCGCGCATAATGGCAAAGCCGAACAAAAGCGAGGTTGATAATGCAATTTTTACCTGTGATTGGTGGCTCGAGGCTTTGACCAGCGGATCGATAACCATTTCCATGGCCACTTCGCGCAGAACACGTGCGGCGTCTTCGCTGGAAAAGGAGTGAACCATGATATCAATCGGGCTCCATTCCCCCTCCTCACGCGGCGTGATCGCCTCGGCAAAAAGCGCATCAAGCGCTTCGGGGCCGGGCTTGGCCAGGATTCCGCCAAGCTCAATGGCGGCGCGCACGCATTCGGCGAACAGCTTTTCTTTCGATCCGAAGCTTCGATGCACCAAGGCCACATCCACACTCGCATCGGTCGCAATTTCGCGCAAGCCTGTTCTGTCGTAGGATTGGCTTGAAAAGCGCAGGATGGCGTGATGCAAAATGCGATCGCGCGTGGATTCCTGGGGCTTTTTCTGCGTGGGTGGCAATTGCATGAGGATTGTTCCGCCTTGTTCGAGAGGGCCTTATCATAGGCCCATTCAGGAGGCAATCAACACCTGTTGACTTTTAATGTCAACAGGTGTTGATTGCGGTTCGAACTTTCACAGACCATGGGCAGCGACGGCTGCGCCCATGGATACGGCGTTATTCATCAAACCGAAATATAACCTATGCCAAGCTTCCTGATCAGACTTCGCGACACAGCGGTGTGCTTCAATCCACCCCCGTCGTGTCAAACTGTTGCAAAACCTATCAACCACGATTCCAGCGGGACACCCATACGATGATGTGCTTTCTATCCCGATCGATGAGGCTGAAAACAGCCACAGGCCGAGGGTGCCAGCGGCGGCTGAATGCGCCACCGGGTGCCCGCGCAATTGCCGCATTGATGATCATTGGTCTTGCTTTGGCAGGATGCGGCGAGCCGAAGAAGCAGGAGTCTGATTCGGGCCAGCGAGTTCGGGTGGAGGCCGCCGCTCTTGGCGAGTACCAACCCGTTGCCGATATATCCGGTGAAGTGGACGCCCGTATTCAAACCGACCTCGCTTTTCGCGTTGGTGGTAAGATCGTTGCCCGCAATGTTGATGTTGGCAGCCATGTGCACAAGGGCGACGTGCTGATGCAGTTGGACAACAGTGAGCAACGGTCAGATGTTGCCATCGCCGAAGCGTCGCTTCGGGCGGCGCAGGCCGATCTAAAGCAGAAAAATCTGGCGTTTGAACGCTATCAGGCGCTGATCGCAGCCCACGCCATTGCGCAACAGGTGCTGGATCAGGCCCAGCAGGATTTGGCCACCGCGCAAGGCTCGCTGCAATCTGCCGAGGCGCAATTGGCCACTGCGCGTGATGCACTCTCCTATACCAGCCTCAAGGCCGATTCGGATGGTATCATCACCGCGCGTAATGTGGAAATTGGTGCCGTGGTCACGGCGGCCCAGGCCGCTTTGACCATTGCCCATGATGGCCCACGGGATGCTGTTTTCGATGTTTATGAGGCGTTCTTCCTCGAAGGCGAGCCCTCGAAAGATGTTGTGGTTTCATCCATCAGCAATCCTGACCGCAAGGTCACCGCGAGTATTCGCGAAACTGCGCCGGTGATTGATGCAAAGACCGGTACCATCCATGTCAAACTGAAACTGCCGGATGACGCCGATTGGGCGCTTGGCACCCCGGTGATCGGTGCTTTTCGCGCACCGGCAAAATCCGGCTTCACGCTGCCGTGGAGTGCGATGACATCAGACAATGGCGCACCAGCCGTGTGGGTGGTGAATCCCGATAGCAAAAAAGCAACATTGCGACCGGTTAAGATTGCCCTGTACCGCCTCGGCGACTTTGTTGTCAGCGATGGCTTGAAGACCGGCGATCTTGTGGTGACGGACGGCGTGAAGCTGGTGCGTCCTGATCAAATTCTCGATTGGAAAGGGCGCTGAGATGACGCTATTTCATAGACGAATGCCGCGTTTCCTGTTGGCGGCAACAATGCTTCTTTCCCCCATGGTGCCAGCCTTGGCACAAGAGGTGCCTTCGGCGGCGGAAGTTCGCCCGGTGATGTGGATAGAAGCAAAGGCGGAACATGCCGGCCTTTTGAATTTCGCAGGAACCGTGCAGCCAAGGATCAAGACGGACCTCGCCTTTCGCACCCTTGGACGGGTGACAGCACGCAATGTGCAGGTTGGCGATGTTGTCAAACAGGGCGACGTGTTGATGGAGATCGATCCGTTGGCGCTACAATTGGCGGTGCGCAGTGCGCAGGCCGATTTGAACTCAGCGCAGGCGCAGTTGGAAAATGCTCGCATTACCGAAAAGCGCAAGGAGACGCTGGCGGCCAGCAACAGCATCAGCCAGGCGGATCTGGAACTGGCCCAGCAAGGGTTGATCTCGGCTCAGGCATCGGTGGATAAAGCCCAGTCCAGTCTCGACAAGGCGAAAGAACAGCTTGGCTATGCCCAGCTGAAAGCCGACTTTGACGGTGCGATCACAGCAACATCGGGAGATGTGGGGCAGACCGTATCTTCTGGGCAGACCATGCTGACCCTTGCCCGCCTCGACCAGCGCGATGCGGTGGTGGATGTGCCGGAATCGCTTTTGCCCGCCATTCGCGCGACGCCTGAGATCGATGTGGAATTGCAGCTGGACCCGCACGTGACGGCACACGGGATATTGCGTGAAGTGGCCCCGGAAGCCGATGCCACCACCCGCACCCATCGTCTTAAAATTGCCATTGACAACGCGCCCGCCGCCTTTCGGCTTGGCTCGGTGGTCACAGTTCGGTTTTCAACGGAAGACGGCCTTGAGGTGATCACGCTGCCCGCGTCTTCTGTGCTGCATCGCGATGGAAAAGACTACGTCTGGCGCGTCGATAATGACGGAAAAAAGGTGCATTTGACTGCAGTCAAAATCGATCCGAAATTCGTCAATTCCTCTTACATGCGCATCCTTTCGGGTGTGGCGCGTGGGGATAAAATTGTCGCCGCTGGCGTGAACGAACTTCAGGATGGTCAGAACATTCGGCTTGGACAGGAGCGCCGCACGTGAAGAAATTCAATCTCTCGGATTGGGCGCTCGAGCACCGCTCCCTCGTCCTCTATTTCATGATCGCCTTTTCGATTGCAGGCATGTTTGCCTATACCCAGCTGGGGCGTGAAGAAGATCCCTCTTTCACCATCAAGACCATGGTTATTCAGGCCCAGTGGCCTGGTGCCTCAGCCGAGGAGGTGCGCCAGCAGGTTGCTGACCGCATTGAGAAGAAGTTGCAGGAGCTGCCCTCGCTGGATTATACGCGAAGCCTGACGGAGGCTGGCAAAACCACGGTGTTTGTCAATCTGCTGCCAACCACCAAGGCCAAGGATGTCACGCCGGCCTGGCTGCGAGTGCGCAACATGATCCGCGACATCAGCAGTGATTTTCCTTCTGGCGTTCAGGGACCGTTTTTCAACGATCAGTTTGGTGACGTCTACGGCAATATCTTTGCCTTCACCTCGGACGGTCTGACCAAGCGTGAATTGCGCGACATTGTCGAGAATGCCAGAACCAAAGTGTTGGGCATTCCCAATGTCGGCAAGGTCGATGTCATTGGTGCTCAGGATGAAGTAATCTATCTGGAGTTCTCCACCCAGAAACTGGCAGCCCTTGGGCTGGATCAGTCTGCCGTGGTGTCAACCTTGCAGGCGCAAAATGCGGTGACCCAATCCGGCATCATGCAGGCGGGGCCTGAAGCCATTGCCTTGCGCGTTGGTGGCAATTTCAAATCAGAGCAAAGCCTGCGTGACGTGAACCTGCGGGTGAATGATCGCTTCTTCCGCTTGAGCGATGTCGCCGATATCCGCCGTGGCTATGTTGATCCGCCAACGGCTCTGTTTCGCTACAATGGCAAGCCCGCCATCGGCCTTGAAATCGGTATGAAGCCCGGAGCCAATCTGCTGGTGTTTGGCAAGGCGCTGGACGACGAAATCAACAAGATCTCGGCGGAATTGCCGGTGGGTGTTTCTGTCGCCCATGTTGCCGATCAGCCGGTGGTGGTCGAGGAAGCCGTGTCCGGCTTTACCCGTGCGTTGTTTGAAGCCATCATCATTGTTTTGGCGATCAGCTTCATCAGCCTTGGCTTTCGGGCGGGCCTTGTGGTGGCCATTTCCATTCCGCTGGTTCTGGCCATCACCTTTATGGTGATGCAATATTCCGGCATTTCGCTTCAGCGTATTTCGCTTGGCGCGTTGATTATTGCGCTGGGCCTGCTGGTGGATGACGCGATGATTGCCGTCGAAATGATGGTGGCGCGGCTGGAGGCCGGTGATACCTTGCGCAAGGCGGCAACGCATGTTTATACCTCCACTGCCTTTCCAATGTTGACCGGAACTCTGGTTACCGTCGCCAGCTTCTTGCCGATCGCCTTTAACGATAGCAGTGCTGGTGAATTTACCTTCACCCTGTTTGTGGTGCTGGCCGTATCGCTGGTCACGTCCTGGGTGGTGGCGGTGGTGTTTACCCCGCTGATTGGGGTAGCCCTTCTGCCCAAAACCATTGCCAAGCATCATGAGCATAAGGGCTGGTTTACGCGGTTTTTCTCGAACGCCTTGGAGCTATGCCTGCGTTTTCGCTGGGTGACGATTGCGGTGACAATCGGCATTTTTGCTTTGTCGCTTGCCGGAATGTCATTGGTTCAGCAGCAGTTTTTCCCAAGCTCTGATCGTCCTGAATTGATCGTGGACTGGAACCTGCCGCAAAACAGCACGATTGCTGAAACCAGCAAGCAGATGGCAAAATTCGAGCAAGAGCAATTGGCAGGCAATCCGGACGTGGATCATTGGTCCACCTATGTCGGGCAAGGTGCGCCGCGCTTCATTCTGTCTTATGATGTGCAAGACCCCTCCCCTTCCTTTGGCCAGACGGTGATCCTGTCGAAAGATCTAGAAGCACGCGACCGCTTGCGGCCAAAGCTTCAGGCCTATCTGAAAGAGACGTTTCCCGGCACAGATGCCTACGTGAAATTGCTCGATATCGGCCCACCTGTGGGCAAGCCGGTGCAATACCGCTTGTCTGGGCCGAATGCGACCATTGTGCGCGATCAGGCTTTGAAACTGGCAACGGTGATGGGAACTGATCCTTCGCTCACCAGCATCGCGCTTGACTGGAATGAACCGGCGCGTGTGGTCAAGCTGGATGTGCTGCAAGACAAGGCACGCGAGCTGGGCGTGTCCAGCCAGGATATTGCCAATCTGCTCAACAGCGTGGTGCAGGGCACAACGGTCACCCAGGTGCGCGATGGCATCTATCTGGTCAATGTTGTGGGCCGCGCCGACAATGCCGACCGCTCGTCCATCGACAAGCTGATGACGTTGCAGATCCCCAATGGATCTGGAAAGTCCATCCCTCTGTCGTCGGTGGCAACCTTCCACTATCAGCTTGAGCAGCCAACCATTGCCACGCGCAACCGTATTCCAACCATTACGGTCAAAGCTGGCGTGGTGGGCGACAAACAGCCAGCCACGGTTGTCAATGAGCTGAAGAGCAAGGTCGATGCCTTTATCAAGACCCTACCCACGGGCTATGAGGTCAAGGTGGGGGGCGCTGTGGAGCAAAGTGAGGAGTCTCAAGCGCCTATCGTCAAGGTCGTCCCTGTCATGCTGTTTGTGATGGCCACCTTGCTGATGATCCAGTTGCAAAGCTTCCATCGCCTGTTTCTGGTGTTTTCCGTGGCACCGCTGGCATTGGTTGGGGTTGTTCTGGCGCTGTTGCTCAGCCGGGCACCAATGGGCTTTGTGGCCATTCTTGGCGTGCTGGCGCTCATTGGCATCTTGATCCGAAATTCGGTGATCCTGATTATTCAGATCGAGCAATTGCGCAGTGAGGGTGTTCCAGCCTTCAAGGCGGTGATCGAGGCGACAGAGCACCGCATGCGGCCTATTTTGCTCACGGCAGCGGCGGCGACACTCGGGCTCATTCCCATTGCCCGTGAGGTATTCTGGGGACCAATGGCCTATGCCATGATGGGAGGTATTGTGGTGGGAACGGTGCTGACTCTGCTGTTTTTGCCAGCACTCTACATAGCCTGGTTCCGCATTCCGGGCGAGACGAAATAGACGTGCAAATCTACTGCATAATTCCTTAAATCGGAGTGGATTTAAGGAGAAAATTATGCAGCAGCTTAAAAGTGCTACAGCGTCCTTTGTGCGCCATATATGGCGCACGGCGCTGTATTGCCGGACGGTGTTCGTCCGGTAGATCAAACAACAAGGCCGCGCATTCGATGCGCGGCCTTGTTTGTATCTGGAGTTTGTCAGGGAAAAGTGGAATCCGGTTTTCCCGAATAGACAAACGAAAACAAAGCAATCTACTGCATAATTCCTTAAATCCTAGTGGATTTAAGGTGAAAATTATGCAGCAGATTTAGAGTGTTACAGCGTCCTTTGTGCGTTTTATAAAACGCACGGCGCTGTAGAGTCTGTCAGGTTCCATTTCACAGTACACGACGCATAGGTTTTACCGTATAGCTCACCCCCCTCTGCCCTGCCGGGCATCTCCCCCACAAGGAGGGAGATCGACAAAAAGTAACCCTATTGCTCAACAGCATACGTCCTATCTGTCGGAAATCAGGATTTCATTGTGAGAAACGAGCGGGAACGCCTATCCGATCTCCCTCCTTGTGGGGGAGATGGCTGGCAAGCCCGAGGGGGGTAAACGGCACATAAAGGCGTTTGTGTCGTGTACTATGGTTCAATTTGACCCTGACAGACTCTAAGAAATTATGCAGTAAGGGCTTAACGCTTGCGAACGAATTCTGTGCGCAGCACCAATCCCTTGATGGTGTCGTGACGGCAATCGATTTCTTCAGGGTTGTCGGTCAGGCGGATCGAGCGGATGACGGTGCCTTGTTTGAGCGTCTGGCCAGCGCCCTTCACTTTCAAATCCTTGATCAGCGTCACGGAATCGCCGTCTACCAGCAGATTGCCGGAGGCATCGCGCACTTCTGACGCCTTGGCCTTTGCCGCTGCCACTTCAGATGCAGGCAGCCATTCGCCGCTTGCTTCATCATATACGTAATCATCATTCTGGTCTGTCATTTCAGCCCCCATCGTTAATGCTTGCGCTCACCGGCTTTTGCGGTGTTGAAGCCACACAAGCCGATGCTGCAAAGTTGAAATCTGCTGCATAATTTTTGCCTTAAATCCACTCCGATTTAAGGAATTATGCAGTAAGCCCGACCGTGATCCATGGCGTAAACGGGGCATCTGCGGCATAATTCTCGCGTTCAATCGAGCGCGATTGAAGGAATTATGCTGTCAGCAATTCAGCGCTTGCCATCTATATCACGCGCTGTCCGATAGCCAATAGACCTGTCCCCCTGCCCGTGTCCATGGCACAAAGCAGCTTTGGCGGAATTTCTTTCGGGGATGAGCAGGCTAACAGCGTTGTGCGTCTCATAGAACGCACGGCGCAGCAGCCGTTGATATTTTGTCAAATGATTGCGATCGATCGATTCATACCAAGGCATCGATTATGCGAGAGCATCCTCGCTTTGAAGACATTGCAAATATCTCAAATGCGGCAGACGCTTGAGATATTTGCAAAAGGAATACCAAGAGTCATTTTTAATGACTCTTGGTATTATGCGGAGGCTTTGCCTTTGAATTCCGCATAGAGATCGGCCAGCCTCTTCTGAACAAAGTCATCAAATCCCGGCTCAGCCTTGCTGTCAAAAACGAAAGTGCTGCGTGTTGCGGTTTTCTTGATGGTGACGGGCAGGGAGCCAGTTTGAATGTGAGGCGTGGTCTTACCCGGCTTTTGTTTTTGTGTTGTGACCAGATCAAGTGCGCGCTGAAACCGGTCATTGCTGGGCAGGGTTTGATAGTCGTCCGCGGACGACAGCGCCTGAAGTAGGGCCTCGACATCGGCATTTTCGACTTGAGCACCAAGCTCCATCCAGCGGCGGCGGCCAACATCGGGGGCAGGGCCGATCAATTGCACCAGTGCCAGTGACACCTGCCGCATGATGATCAGCATTTTGGATAGCGCCTGCTTATCGACATTGAGAGCGGCCATAATGGTGGCGCGGCTGAAATCGCGCTCTTCCAGCCTTTTGGCAAACAGGCAGCGCTCAATATAGGACAGATTGGCGCGGGCGTTGTTTTCCTGACCTTGGCTGACCACCAATTGCTCATCACTGAGTTCGCGCACCACGGCGCGCACCTTGATGCCAAGCTGCTTGACAGCCGCCAGACGCCGATGGCCATAGGCCACCTGATAGCGGCCCTTGGCCGTGACATGCGGGCGAACCAGAATGGGCACCTGCTGACCATGCTCGGCGATTTGCGAGGCCAGCGCTGCCAGCTCAACGCTGTCCATCTCCATGCGGTCAGAGATGAAGGATGCGTCGATCAGGGCTGGATCAATCTCGATCACCGCTTTGCCTTCGGCAAGCTGGCGCTCAAGATCTCCGGCCCGTTCCATTTTTTGGGTGATGCTGCCAAGGGTTTTGGTGATGCCGCCGACGGGAGAGGAGGCGCGCACCGGTGGCACCAGACCGGCTATGGGACGTTCATTGAGAGCAGGGGTCTCATGCCGTGGCATGGATGAGTCTGAAATTCCGATCAGGTTTTTGCGGGCCATTCACTTATCTCCTACCCCAGGTGTTGCGGATCAATGTATCGACTTCACCATTGACGAGCGCGAGCGATTCCATGGCGCGGTCATAGGTGCCACGGGTAAACTGGGCACGATCGACCTCATAAAGCGTTTGTTTGGTCACGCCAGCATCGGCAACGGCGGTGGATTTGACCATGGCATTGTTGAGCATGCGATTGCCAAAAATGGCCCGCATGAAGCCGGTCATCTGGCTTTGTGGTCCGTCATTGGGCTCAAAACGGGTCACCAGATAGCGCATCCAATCATAACTGGTGCGGCCCCCGGCCTTTTCCACCACCGACATCAGCTCGCTGGTCATGGTCAAAAACTGCGACATCGACATCACGTCAAGCATTTGCGGATGCACGGTGATCAGCACCGATGTGGCGGCGCACAGGGCCGACATGGTCAAAAAGCCAAGCTGCGGCGGACAATCCACCACCACCACATCGTAGAAACTTTCAATTTCGGTCAAGGCTTCGCCTATGCGGGCAAAGAACATCGATTCCGCCTTGCCGGCCATCATTGCTTTCGGGGTTTCATGCTCAAATTCCATCAGCTCAAGATTGCCGGGAATGAGATGAAGATTGGGGGTGTAGGTGGCGCGGACAATTTCGGCAATCGGGCGAGGGGCATCATAGCGGATCGCCCCATAGAGGGTTTCGCCCTCGCCCACATCAATCTCTGGCTGATGACCAAACAAGGCCGAAAGCGAGGCTTGCGGATCGAGATCAATGGCAAGAACGCGATAGCCTTTCAGTGCCAGATATTGGGCAAGGTGGGCCGAGGTCGTGGTTTTTCCTGAGCCACCCTTGAAGTTCATGACGGAGATGACTTGCAGCTTTTCGCCCTCGCGGCGGTGCGGCACATATTTGGGCGCGCCGTTGCGCTCGTCCAGCACCCGCCGGATATGGTCCATATCTTGGGCCGTATACAGCCTGCGGCCATTGGCCAAGGGCTCAGGCCCGTGACCATCGGCGGCCACCTGCCGCAAATAGCCCTCGCCAATGCCGATGAAAGCGGCAGCTTCCGCCGGGGAAAATGCCCGCAGCGATTTTCGCGCTTGCGGCGGGAAAATTTTCGCCTGATGTTGTTGAAGCTGATAGGATAGCTCTTGTGCATCCGTGGACAGCACGGTGGGCAGGTGCTCTTGCGGATCTTGAATGATTGGGCTCGGCTGCATTTGAAAACCTCGGGGTAACTGCGCATTTTTTGCAAAAAACGCCATAACTGCGCAAATACACTATGCGCAGATTCGTTACCAATTTACAAATATTTAACCAAGAATTTTGTTTTCACTAAACGCAGGAGGGGCATGGCGGCAAATGGTCGTCCGCGGACGACGCCTTGTGAGCATGGAAACAGTCCGAATTTTTTGATGATGTGATGAATTTTAGCTGGGTGATTCTTGACTATGATTCGCGAAAATGCGATTCGTGTTGTGCTTAAGGTTATGAGAAGGGCTTCCGCGACGGAAACGTTGGGAGGCCTTTTTCTTTTTCAGCTTTAATCTTCTTTACGCCAGTTGCGGTCGCTGCGTGCCATAGGCCGCGAGAAAAACGCGAACGCCACCCTCGATCAGGGCATCATATTCGCTTTGTTTCGGTCGCTTCATCGACAAGGCCCAGTTGATATGCAAGTCGCCCTGCACGAGATTGAGAAACTGCTTTGCCGCCATATCGATATTGTCGATCTTCAAATGACCTTCTGCGATGGCTTGGCGAAAAAAGGCGTCCAGATCACGATAGTGTTTTCTGGGCCCTGCATTCATGAACACCTCGGCAATTTCTGGAAAATTCGAGGCATTGGAAATGATCAACTTGTAAATGCCTAAGGATTGTTCGCTTAAAAACAGTTTGGTGAAATTGCGCGCAATATGGCGAAGAGCCATTTCAATGTCATTGATTGGCAGGCTGGTGTCCCAAAGAGTGTGGATGCCCGCGTCTTCGCAGCCTTGGATGATCAAGGCAGAGAGAATCGCTTCCTTGTTTTCAAAATAGGCATAAATCGTCGCTTTTGACACGCCTGCTTCTGCCGCAATCAGATCCATGCTGGCCCGGTCATAGCCCTGTTCCATGAAGATGCGGCCAGCGGTATCGAGCACCAATTGGCATTTCTTGGTTTTACGATCGTCACTTTTTGGTTTCAGTGATTGAGTGTCACCCATCTCTTCCTGCTCCTCCTCAGTGTTCGTTCAAACCCATCACGCACTGGTGTTTACAATCCAAAAGACACTCCATAGTTCCTTAAATCGGAGTCGATTTGAGGAATTATGCAGCAGATTTAAAGCATTACAGCGCCCTTTGTGCGCCATATTTGGTGAGGGGCGCTGTGGTGTCGTGCTTTTGTCTTGACAGAGGATAATCCTTATTGCATTGATCCGCAATAGAACTGAACGGTTCAGTTCATTTTTGAATTGCGCCACCTTGCCTCACTGTGTTCTCATTCTTTGCACGCCGCTTGGCGCAGGATTTTCCGCCGTGAACAATGGTTGGTGCAGATGTTTGAACCGTTAAGTAAGAAATATGTAGGAAAATTAAACTGTTATCGTGCTCCATAAGCGTTTTGACAACGTGCAGTGCGCTAGCAGCAACATCAGACGAACAAACCCAGTGAAGAAGGTCCTCATGCAATGATCAAACGAATGGTGATCATGTTGCTCGCAACCGGTGCAGTTTTTGGCGGCCTTTATGGCTTCCAAACCTTCAAGGCCGGTATCATCCAAAAAGTGATGGCCGGAATGGCCAATCCACCACAGACGGTGTCGACGGCGGACGCAAATGTCAGTGACTGGCAAGATCAAGTTGAGGCTGTTGGCACGCTGAAAGCGGTGAATGGTGCCGATCTGGCATTGCAGGTGTCCGGGATTGTCGAGGAAAAAAGCTTTGAATCGGGCGACACGGTGGTGGCTGGCCAAAGCCTTTTGAAGCTTTCTGCCGAGGACGACATTGCCAAGCTGGCCGCCCTCAAGGCGACGGCCGATAATTACGCCATCTCGCTCAAGCGCGCTCAAGACCAGCAGAAGGTCAGCGCCGTCAGTCAGGCCACGGTGGATAGCGACAGCGCCAACCTCAAGAACGCTCAGGCACTTGTGGCGCAGCAGCAGGCCATTATCGATCAAAAGACCCTTCGGGCTCCTTTCGCCGGCCGGCTCGGCATTCGAAACGTGGATCTTGGGCAATATTTGACCGCCGGTACCACCATCGTCACCTTGCAGGCGCTGGATACGCTCTACGTTGATTTATACCTGCCCCAGCAGGCGCTGAACCAGATCAAGGTTGGTCAGGATGTGACGACCACGGTTGACGCCTATCCCGGCAAAACCTTTCCGGGCAAAATCTCTGCCATCAATTCGAAGGTCGATCCGGTGTCCAGAAATGTGCAGATCCGCGCGACAATGAGCAACCCGGATGGACTTTTGTTGCCCGGCATGTTCGGCCGCGTCAAGATCAACATTGGCTCCAGCCAGAAACTCATCACTCTGCCGCAGACTGCCATTGTCTATAATCCCTATGGCGACAGCGTGTTTATTGTCGATCACCCAACAGCCAATGACAGCAAAAATGGTGTCGCACGTCAGATGTTTATCAAAACAGGTGCCACGCGTGGTGACAATGTTGCGATCATCGATGGGGTAAAGGCAGGCGAACAGGTGGTGATTGCCGGGCAGATCAAGCTTCGCAATGGCACGCCGGTGACAATCGACAACAGCCATGTACCGACTTTCGAAAATGCGCCTGAGATCAAGGATCAATAGGACCTCGCCATGAAGAGCATTACCGATATTTTTGTGCGCAGGCCGGTTCTGGCCCTTGTGGTCAGCGCGCTCATCCTCGTGCTGGGGTTGAGATCGATGACCACCCTGCCGATCCTGCAATATCCACGCACGGAAAACGCCATCGTTACCGTGACGACAACCTATGCCGGGGCTGACTCCAGCATTATCGCAGGTTTCATCACCACGCCTTTGGAAAACGCAATCGCGCAGGCCAATGGCATTGATTACATGACATCCACCAGCCAGACGGGGGTGAGCACCATCACCGTGAACCTGCGTCTGAATTATGATTCAGGCAAGGCGCTGACAGAAATCAGCACCAAGGTGAATTCGGTCAGAAACCAGCTGCCGTCATCGGCCCAACAGCCGACCTTGAGTTTGAAAGTCGGGCAAACCATTGACTCCATGTATATCGGCTTTGCCAGCGATGTCATGGCTCCCAACCAGATCACGGATTATCTGACCCGTGTCGTTCAGCCCAAACTGCAATCAGTGCAGGGCGTGCAGACCGCCGAAATTTTGGGCGGCAAGAATTTTTCCCTTCGCGCATGGCTTGATCCTGTCAAGCTTGCGGCCTATGGCCTGAGCGCCACGGATGTCGCCAATGCTTTGAAAAGCAACGACTATATTTCTGGCCTTGGCACCACGAAAGGCATGATGGTTCAGGTCAACCTGTCGTCCTCGACCAATTTGCACTCACTGGCTGATTATAAAAATCTGGTTCTCAAAGAGTCCAATGGTGCGCTCATTCATCTGAGTGACGTTGCCAATGTGACGCTTGGAAATGACGATTACGATTCCGCTACCAGCTTCAATGGTAAAACTGCGGTGTATGTTGGCATTCAGGTGGCACCAGCGGCCAATCTTCTGGATGTCATCAATGGCGTCAAAGCGGCTTTTCCCGCCATCCAGTCGCAATTGCCTGCCGGGCTTTCCGGCCAGATTATCTACGATTCCACCGATTTCGTAAACAGCTCCATCAATGAGGTTATTCACACTCTGCTGGAAGCGGGTGTCATTGTCACGCTGGTCGTCTTCGCCTTCCTTGGCTCCTGGCGGGCGGTGCTTATCCCAATCGTTGCCATTCCCTTGTCGCTGATTGGCACCTTTGCCTTGATGTTGGCGCTGGGCTTTTCCATCAATCTTCTAACACTTTTGGCGCTTGTTCTGGCCATTGGTCTTGTGGTGGATGACGCGATTATCGTGGTGGAAGGGGTGAACCGCCATATGGATCAAGGCATGAGGCCGATACAGGCTGCCCTCCAGGCCGGGCGTGAGCTTGCCAATCCGATTGTGGCCATGACGGTGGTGTTGATTGCGGTTTACGTACCGGTTGGCTTTCAAGGCGGATTGACGGGCGCGCTCTTTACCGAGTTTGCTTTTACCTTGGCGGGTGCGGTGACGGTTTCCGCCATCATCGCCCTCACGCTTTCGCCAATGGCCTGCGCCTATCTGCTCAAGCCTATTCCGCGTGATGGTCAAACTGTCGAAGCCCGCATTGTTCATTTCATTGATCGGACCATGGAGGGGTTGAGCCGCAGGTATCGGCGTCTTCTGGAAGGAACGTTGAACACCATGCCGGTGGTTATCACCTTCGGTTTGATTATTCTGGGCAGCATTTATTGGCTCTATGCGTCATCCACGACAGAGCTGGCACCTGCAGAAGATCAAGGCGTTATTCTGGCGCTGACAACAGCGTCACCAACGGCCACGCTCAAACAGCGCCAGTTTTATGGCAAACAGGCCTATAACATCTTTGAGAAACATCCAGAAACCAACGTCGTGTTCCAGATCGACACCCCCGGCCAATCGATTGCCGGTTGGGTTCTCAAGCCCTGGGATCAGCGCAAGGAAACAACCAAAACCCTGCAACCTGAAATTCAGAACGAGTTGAATGGTATTGCGGGTGTGAAAACCGTGGCCTTCCAGCCCGCGCCATTGCCGGGAAGTAACGGGCTTCCGATCCAGTTTGTGATTTCTACGACCAATGATTTCGGACCGTTGAATGATGTTGCCCAAAAATTCATTGGCGATGCCTTGAAGACGGGTCGTTTCATCTTTCTCGACAATGATCTGAAGTTCAACCAACCGGAATCGCGGGTGGTGTTTGACCGCGCCAAGGCGGCCCAACTTGGCTTGAGCATGTCTGACCTGGGCGGTGCCCTGGCCACCATGCTGGGCGGCAATTACACAGGCTATTTCAGCCTTGATGGTCGCTCTTACAAGGTCATTCCGCAGGTTCAGCAGCAGTCACGCCTGAATGTGTCGGATGTGTTGAATTATTATATCAAGACCAGCGATGGCACGAGCGTGCCATTGTCGACCGTGGCGCGGATTGAAACCGTCACCGTGCCGCAGTCCTTGAACCATTTCCAGCAGGTCAATGCAGCGACAATTTCCGGCGTTGCCATGCCTGGCGTTGCCATGGGCGATGCGTTGGAAACCTTGAAAGATCTGGCCGCCAAGACGCTTCCACCCGGCTATACAATTGATTATGGCGGGCAGTCGCGGCAGATTCAGCAGGAATCGGGCGGTTTTGTCACCACCTTCGCTTTCGCGCTGATTATCATCTTCCTGTCGCTTGCGGCTCTGTTCAACAGTTTCCGCGATCCCATCGTCATTCTGGTCTCTGTGCCCATGTCGCTGGCGGGAGCGTTGATTTTCATCAGTCTTGGCATTGGTGGAGCCAGCATCAACATCTATACGCAGGTGGGATTGGTGACGCTGATGGGGCTTGTGAGCAAGCACGGCATTCTGATGCTGGAAGTGGCCAATGAGCATCGCAATACCGGCATGTCCAAGCGTCAGGCCATTATTGAAGCGGCTGAAGTCCGGCTTCGCCCGATCCTCATGACCACAGCCGCCATGGTGCTGGGTGTTGTTCCGCTGATCACCGCAGCCGGGGCAGGGGCGGCATCACGCTTCAACATGGGTCTGGTGATTGCAACAGGTCTGTCGATTGGCACGCTGTTCACGCTGTTTGTTGTGCCAGCCGCCTATGTGTTGATTGCAAAGTCTTACACACCGCCAGAAGCCGATGATCTGCCAGCGGAAGGGCAGGCCGCAGTCGGGCATACTCCGGCACACTGAAGCCTGCCGCCGTGCATAGGATTCACTGCGACATGCTTTACAGCACCGTGCGCCATATATGGCGCACGGTGCTGTAACACTTTAAATCTGCTGCATAATTTTCTCCTTAAATCGATTCCGATTTAAGGAATTATGCAGTAGTGATGCAGGCAAAAGCGAAATCTGCGTGATGTCATGCTCGGCCCGGCTCAAAAAATGGCGCAGGGCTTTGAAGAAAGCGGCAAGAAATTCTGTGATAGACGTGTCGCTGTCCGCAGGCTCGGCGTAAAGATCGGCCAGCCATCGCAAAAGCGCGAGCCGCTTTTCGCCCAAAATCGGCAATGCCCGCCCTCCGCCATGCCACAGGCAATACCAGTCTGAGACAATCTCAACGACGGAAAGATCGGCGAGGTCTTGTTTATCCTCAAGCCCCAGATTATCCGGTCTGGCGGGGCGTGTGCGCGGGTCAAGACAGAGTTGTTGCACGGACATCGGAGCAAGGCAGGCCACCACATCGCGCGGCCATTCGCGGATAAAAAAGCGATGTTCGACAAGGGCGGTGAGATGCAGGCGCAGGAATGCGCCATAGGTCTGCGCAAAAATCGCAGCGTCCGGCACGGCACCTGTTTGCGTGGTTTCATGCTGATAGGCTGCCATAATGTCCGGATCGACCGGCAGTGCTGAGAGATCGATCGTGTCAATGGCAAGCATATCACGCTGTAGGGTCAGATGCTTGAAGGCGGGCGGAAAGGCCACCAGCGAGGGCACTGCGACATTGATCAACTGACCATCATCATTGGCATGGCGGGTGACGCCCTCCACATGCAAATGCCCGCTAAAATGCACGGTGATGCCAGCAGTGATCAGGGCCTCTGCCACCGCATCGGATGGCTTGCGCTTGGCCATGTTGCTGTTGGGAAACAAGGTTTTGCCGGTGTTTTCCGGGTCATCAAAGGGATCAATGACTGGATAATGAGAAAAAGTCAGAAGTGTTTTGCCATGCTCTTTGGCGCGCTTTGCGACATCGGCAATCCATTCGAAAATAAAGGGTTTTAGGCGCAACATGGCATTCCAGCCAGCCGCGGTGCTGTCGATGAAGGCCTGCTCGGAGCCGACCGGAAAATCGCCATCGCGGGGCTCAAACACATTGGCATCCAGCATCAGCAACCAAAGGTCTTTCTCCGGCTCGATCAGATAGGAAGCATCCATCAGGCGATAGTGGTTTCGCCCATCCGGGGAGGAAACCGCATAGATGCGGCTGGCCGGATCATCGCTCAGGCCAAAGGGGGATTCCCAGTGCAGATCGTCAGCGCGGCGAAAATAGCCGAAGGCGGCCATGGGGTTCAGCCCCAGCGGATAGCCCTCGCAATACATGTGCGGGTTTAAAAGATTGTCTGGTGTATCTTCTGCCGCATCGCTGGTCACGAGTTTGCTGGTTCCATCGGCTTGCAAAAAACGCTTGGCCTGATGGCGACCGTTGGGGCCGAAAATATCATGATTGCCGGGCAGGGCGTAAAAGCGGGTGCCAAAGCGCTTCTCATGGTCGGCAAGCAGTTTTGCAACGCTTTGTGTGGTCAGGCGTTGGCCGTCATCGGTATAATCACCCAGCAGCACCACATGGCCAATGTTGCGGGTTGCGACCTCGTTCAGCGCTGCTCTCAGCGCCATTGCGCTCTCATTGAAAACCCGTGTTGAGGTGCGGGTATCATCCCATGTGCGCAATGTCAGACTGCGATGGCCCAAGCCCGGCACACCATAATCACCGTCGATATCGTGAAAATGCGCGTCAGCAATGACGGCGATGGAGAAATCAGTGTTGTTTGTCATGGTGATACTTTCATCAGGCTGTTTTCATTGTGTCAATCGGCAGGCTTCCGTCTTTGGGGCTTTGACATTGCAGCGGCCTATTTGCTTGCTGTTCTATTGCTTTGGGGTGATGTATGACGACAGGATGACAGTGTAACCGCTTGATGGAAATGTGACTGTGGCGCGACGACTTGTACGGCATCAGACGGTTCGGCCTTTGGCGGAGGGTGCAGCTCAAGGCCTTAGCCCCGAAGATATCGCCGACCACAATGGCCGCACCATCTCGGCCCTTTTGCTGCGGGAAGGGCCAATGACCCGTCAGGAGCTTGCCGCAAGATTGAAGCTGACAGAACCCGCTATCACGGGCATCGTGCAACGGCTGCTGGGAGCGGGGCTTGTCAGTCAGGGAAAGCGCCAGACCAAGACGCGCTATCAGGCCGCCGAATTTTCGCTGGTTCCATCGGGTGCCTACGGATTGGGCATTGAGCGGAGGCCTCAGGGCGGTGCCGTTGCGCTGTGTGATCTTGCTGGCACCATGGTGTTGAGTGAAGAGTTTGAGAGCGATGAGGCGTTTTTTGCGGCCATTGCTCGCATCCGTCAGGCGAAGGCGGGTTTTCCGGCCCCTCTTGGCGTTGGTGTGATCTCCTCTGGTGCTGACCCTCAATTTACGGTGCTGTTTGACGATCTGCCCTGTTTTTCGCTGTCTAAGCCTGAGGCCGTTTTGGCTGGCGAAAAATTGTTTGGGGTCGGCGAGCCTGAAGGCGGGCTGGTGGTTGTTTTGATCGGCGATCAGGTGCAGGCCGGGTTCATGATCAATGGCCGCTTTTATCGCGGCAGCCATGGCAGGGCAGGGGCGATAGGGGCCATGCGGCCTGGTCTTGGCGAAGGCACGCTAGATATGGCCGCCAGTGCTGCATCCTTTCGCGCATTTATGGCTAAGGAGGGGGATGTCGAGGGCTGGATCAAGCAGGCGGCGCGGCGTCTGCTGGATGGCGTGGTCACCATTGCCGGATTTCTATCGCCGGGCTCTGTGCTGCTGGGCGGCGATCTGCCGGAGGATGTTATCAAACGGCTGATTGACGAAATCGCCAAAGCCCGGCTTGAAAAAGAGCGCTATTTTGTGCCAACCGGCTGGATACCCTCGGTTGGTCCCTTGAGCTTTCCCGGCCGTGATCCGGTTTATGGTGCGGCGGTGGCACCCTTTATCGAGCTGTTATTGCCCAAATCGCATTGAGAAGGGTCTTTCCTTAAACAAACCCGTGCGACGGGCGCATGGCCGCCGTCAGAGGCGTGTGGTGGCGATGGGCGGGATCAGCGGATGGCAGACACAGCCGATCTGCCAGCGCCATGGCTGCGGCCCCCAAAGCTGCGGCATCTTCCGAGGCAGCGGCGCGGTGCAGGCTGGGTGCGATTGCCCCGTGGCGTGCAATTTCTTCATGCACATAGAACAGCAATTCATCCACCAGACGCACCGGCAGGCGCCCGCCGAGAATGACACCATCCGGATCGACCACCATGCCAATGTCCATCACCGCTTCGGCGAGGTTGACGGCCATTTTCTTCAGCCATGCACTCAGCACGGCTCTCTCGCTGCCTTCCAGCGTCAAAAGATCGGCAGGATGCGCAATGGCAATGCCATGCTCTGCCAGATGATTGATCAGCACCGAGAGCGACAGCATATCGCCAATCGGGCGGGTTTCGCCCTCCAGAGGCCCTTCCGTGACGGCCATTGACAACCAGCCGATTTCGCCGCCCAAGCCATTTGCACCCTTGTGGCGAATGCCATCGATGATCAAACTGCCGCCCAGACAGGCGGAGATGAGAATATAGAAAAAGCTGCGCATTTCCGTGCCCAGCCCATATTCGATCTCGCCTAATGCGGCAGCATTGGCGTCATTGTCGATATAGATCGGGTGGTCGGTGATCGTTGAGAGGGCGGCGCGCACATCAAAACCGCTCCACTGGCGGTAGCTCTCAGGAAAGCCAATCACCTGCACTTCGCCCAACCAGTCGGGAATGGCAAGGCCAATGCCGGTCAGCCGCGATTCCGTTATCACCTTGCGGCGCAGAAAGGATGAAACGGCGTCCTCCATCAGCTTTACAAAGGCATCGGGGAGCAAAAACCGTAGCTCGTGGTGAATGCGCCCGCGCACATTGCCCACCGCATCCACGGCCACAATGGTCAGGTGGTCGCGGTCAATATTGGCCCCGATGGCAAAGGCTCCTTCGGGATCAATCTCCAGCTCAATGGCGGGCTGGCCGCGCAGGCCCTGACGTCGGCGCGCCTCCATCACCAGCCCTTCATCCAGCAATTTATCAACAATGCGGGTGACGGCCTGTTTGGTCAGCCGCGAGCGTTTGGCAATCTCGGTGCGCGAAATAGGCCCGCCACGGTGAATGGCGTTCAGGATCATCGCCCGGTTCAGGGCGGCTGCCTGCTCGCCATTGGCTCCTGAATAACGCATGGTCTTTATTGTTCTCCTCGCGGCCGTGTGGTCGCCGCGAGAAGACAATGCACCATAGACGTGCGCAACAAAAGCATTTTCAAGCCGATTTCGATAGACGCCAGCTCTTGACCTCAAAGGGTTTCAGCGCTGCCGCATCGCAATCCATCGGCTCTTCCAGAATGCTGAGGGCTTCGCTGACCGCCCAACCATCGGTCGGTGCAAGCGTGAAACCACCCCGGCGACCGGCTGGCTCATAAATCCGCACAATCAGGCCATTCCCATCCTCGGCAGGCTTGATGGCCGAGAGCGCAACATCAAGACCTTGAGCCGTAAGCGGGCAATATTCACCAACCGCTTTGCCTGACACGGGCACGGCAATCAGCGGCTGATTGAGATCATCAGCCTCTTCGCGCACCTGACCTTCATACCAAGCGCCTTCATGGGGCATCAGCGCATAGGTGAAGCACTGATAGCCTTCATCGGCCATGGGATCAGGATAGATCGGCGAGCGCAGAAGGGACAGGCCCAGCACATTGCCCCTAGCCGAGTGGCCATATTTTGCGTCATTCAGCAGCGCCACACCAAAGCCCGGCTCGGACAGATCGATAAACCGATGGGCCGGGGCCTCAAACATCGCCTCATCCCAAGAGGTGTTGGAATGGGTCGGACGCTCCACCACGCCGTAAGCCACTTCACACGTGGCGCGGTTGGCGCTGACAGCTACGCCATTCTCCGTGCGCAGCATGACGCGGCGCTCGTGCCAATCAATCTCGGTGAAAATATCCAGACGGCGGGCGTTGGCCGTAAGGCTCAAAGTCTGCACAATGGTGGAATCGCGGAAAGTGCGCTTGATGCGGATGGCGGCAAGATGGGCGGTGTTTTCAACCAGCTCAATCGAGTCAAATCCGCTCAATTCCTCGGCTTTTTGGCCATAATCCTCTTCCACATCCCAGGCATCCCAATTGCGGGGCTTATCGGCGGTATAGGCAAACAGCCGGTTGGCACCGCCCTCAACCGCCTCGCGGCCAGACGGCTTGTGGATGATAGAGGCGATGGAGCCGTCATCGGCCAGTGTTACCTTGAGAATGTCATTTTCGAGCACTCTGTCGGTGGCTTTCAGACCCGATTTTGGGTCAAGGGCGCTGGCTGGCAAAACACTTATACTAAGGGCAGGCACCATGCCGTCCGCCGCAATGCTCTCATCCTTTAAGGTCAGACGGATTGGGCGCGGGCTTAGCGTGGGGTTGATCACCAGCACAGCACCGCCATCACCTTGCGGCAATTGCGCAAGAATGGCTTCAACCGCCGCGCTTTGCGCCGCTGCGCCATCTTTCAGCACCTGTTCCAGCTCGGCCTTTGCATCCACGTAGACCTCGGCAATCGAGGAGCCGGGCAAAATGTCATGGAACTCGTTTTTCAGCACCACCCGCCATTCCGTCTCCAGTGAGCGCGGCGGCTCTGCCCCCAGCAGATGACCGAGTGAGGCCAATGTTTCAGCGGTGATGAGGCTGCGCTCGGCCTTGCGGTGCAGTTTTTTGATGGCGCTTTGGGTGGTCAGCGTGGCGCGGTGCAGTTCGAGATAAATCTCGCCTTTCCACACTGAGACCGGCGTGGTTTTCGCCATCGTGTGGGCATCTTCAAAGAAGTCATGCACACGGGTCCAGCGGGCTTCCGGGATAGCGGGGAACACCCGAAGCTGTTCTTCGCGCACCACCATTTCCGGGCTTGGACCACCGCCGCCATCGCCATAGCCAACGCAGAGCAGCGTGGTATCGTGGCGGTCTTTCTGGCGGTAGTTCTTCCAGGTTGGCGTGGTGCAGTCTGGCCGCACAAAGCCGTTATAGCCTTCCATGGGATTGTCAAACGAATGGGCCAGCACGCGGCTGCCATCCAGCCCCTCCCACCAGAACAGATCATTGGGGATATGGTTGCTCTCGGACCAATTGACCTTGATGGTGAAGAAGCTTTTCATGCCGCCCTGTTTGAGAAGCTGGGGCAGGGCTCCGGCAAAACCAAAGCAATCCGGCAGCCAGCACACGCTGTGGCGCGTGCCAAACCGCTTTTCAAAATAGCGTTGACCGTAGAGAACCTGTCGCGTCAGGCTTTCGCCCGTCGGCATATTGGTGTCTGGCTCAATCCACATGCCGCCCAGCGTTTCCCACTGGCCGTCCTTGGCACGATCCACGATGCGATCAAGCAGCTCTGGATCATCCTCTTCCAACTGCCAGTAATAATGGGCGGTGGATTGGTTGAAGCGGAAATCCTTGGAGGTTTCCATGAGCGAAAGTGCCGTATGAAACGTGCGGCGCATTTTGCGGCGCGTCTCGTCATAGGGCCACAGCCAGCACAGATCGATATGGGCATGGCCGGTCAGCGCCACCTTGCCCTGCGGGGGGAAGCGCTTTTGAAGCTCACCAAGGCGGGCCATCAAGGCATCATAGGCCTGATCCAACGTGCCGCGTTGCGCATCGGTCAGGCCATCCGGATTGGCCTTCAGCTCTGGCAATTGCCAGATCTTTTGCTGCATCACGGCCGGTGCCGTGCGGGCCACATAGTCTGCGGTCGCCGATGGCCAATCAATGGCATAAAAAGCCTGTTCTGCGGCATCCAGCAGATAGGGCACAACGTCATGGCCTTCCAGCACCCGGAGCGCCTCGGCAATCTGGCGCATCAGCAACCACATTCGATCGACCGAACGGTCAATCCAGAACAGCTCAGAGCGTTCCAGCTTGGGTGCGCGCACCGGCTCACCAAAGGGCAGGCGCGGAACCGATTGGGCTTGCAAGGAGAAGCTCTGTGATGGGGCTAAAAACTCGCGGTGGTAGGGGTCAAGCCCATAGCGCTTGGTGGTGCCATCAGAAGCTGTGATGCTCAAAAGGCTTTCGCCGCCCAGGTTGAGATAAAGATAGGTGTCTGCCAGCGGCCAGCCTTCCGGCACGGTGACATCAGCCGTGAAGCCAATGGGCGGGGTTTTGTGGGGCCAGGCCTCGCCGATGTTGATCGGTTGGTCGTTGAACTTCCAGCCTGTAACCTCCACGGTTTTACGGGCGCGCCAGAACTGGAACTCGGCATTGCGGACTTCAAGCCGCTCAAGACGTTGGGCATAGGTAAGGCTCATGATGGATTCCTAAAGTCTTTCAACAAAGTGGGTTCAGCCCTTCACGGCTCCGGCTGTCATCGCGCCCAGAATAAGGCGCTGGAGCGCGAGAAAAGCGACAATGGCAGGCACAACCGACACAAGGCAGGCCGCCGCGAGGAGCTGGATGGAGGAGTCATTTTGCGTTCCGGCATATTGGAAAATGCCGACACCAATCGGCGTGAGGGATTCCTTGGTGATCAGCAGGAAGGGCACCAGAAATTGCGACCAGCCGCTGATCACGGCAATGATGAAGGCAGAGGCTATACCGGGGGTCGATAACGGTAAGATGACACGAACGAACACACCAAAGCGGGTGCAGCCATCCATCATCGCCGCTTCGTCCAGCGTTTTGGGAATGCCGTCGATCGAGCCTTTCAAGATCCAGGTCGAGACTGGCACCGCCAGCGCCACATAGACCATGGTGGTGCCAAAATGGCTGTCCAGCAGGCCAATCGCCGCCATATAACGATAGAGCGGCACCATGATCACCAGCGGCGAAATCATCTGCACCGACAAAAGCGCCATCATCCAAACACCTTTGCCTTTGAACTGAAAGCGCGAAAAGGCGTAAGCGGCGGGCAGGGCGACAATCAGGCATCCGGCAGCCGACAGGCTGGAAAGCTTCAACGCATTCCAAAGGTATGAGATGAACTTGTCGGACGACAGGATCATCGCAAAGTTATCCAGCGTTGGTGCCTTGGGAATGAAGCGGCTGACGCCTAAAAACACTTCTTTGCGGGTGCGAAGCGCCAAAGACAAAAGCCACAACAGCGGCCAGGCGAAAAAGGCAAAGGTGACGAGCATGAAAAGATAGCTCAACCCATCACCAAGACGTTCACTGGTGCGCGCCTTCATGCGTCATCTCCTTTTGGCAAAAAGGCGGCATAGATCAAGGCAAGCCCCAGCGAGATGACCAGCATGAGAATGGAGAGAGCCGCACCCGCCGCCAGATCATAATTACGAAACACCACATTGAACGTATAGAGCGACAGCACTTCTGTGGCGCGTCCCGGCCCGCCGCCGGTGAGCGAAATGATGGCGTCAAAGGTGTTGAGCGTCTGAATGGTGATCAAAATCAGATTGACCAGAATGGCCGACTTCAACTGTGGCAAGGTGATATAGCGAAGTCGCTGATCGGCCCGCGCCCCATCGACGGCAGACGCTTCATAGAGCACCGGATCAATGGCCTTGATGGCGGCATACATCACCACCATGGAAAAAGCGGTGCCGCGCCACACGTTCGACAAAACCACCGACCACATCACCAGATGAGGATCGGACAGCCATTGCACGGGGCCAGCACCCACAAGTCTGAGCAGGCTGTTCAGACCGCCAAACGGGGCCTCATTAAACAGCATTTTCCAGATAATGCCGCCAGCAATGCCCGGCACCACCCAGGCAATCAGCGCTGTGGTGCGCAAAACTGTGGCACCAAACAGCCTGCGCTTTTCCGCTCTGACCACCACCAGCGCAATCACCAGCCCAAACAGCTGTTGCGCCAGAACAGAACCCGCCGTGAAGGTCAGCGTCACCCACAGGATTTGCGGAATTTCTGCGCGGGTCAGCGTGTTGATCAGGGTTGAGATCGTGTAGCCGCCTTCATCCCCGAGCAAAGTGGCGTGGGTGAAAGCCAGACGCAGCACATCCAGCACCGGGTAGAGATAGAAAACGCCCAGCACCAGAATGAGCGGCATAAGCCAAGGCGCTGGCTTGGGTCGGTGGCGGCTTCGGGCCATGCCCGGCATTTTGCTCGCCTGCACGCTGATGGTTGTCATGGATTACACCTTCTGAGGTCAATAAAAGTGCTGCGGAGCGATGCCCCGCAGCCTCAAACGGCATTCACTGACGTTTGTAAGCGGCAAGCGAGGCCTTGAAGGCTTCATCCACGGCAGCGTCCGTGTCTTGCGTGCCTGTCAACACCTTGCCCATCATGATCTGAATCTGATTGGAGATTTCAGGATAGACAGGTGCTCCGGGCCGGGCCTGGCCCACTTTCAAGGCTTCGGAAAAGGCTTTGTTGATGTCAGAGGAAAAGATCTTGTATTTGTCATAGAGATCGGCGCGGGTGGGCAATTGGCCCTGAACCTCATTGGCTGGCCCCATATACACCTCGCGGGCCAGATCGGCGCACATTTTCACCTTGGCAGGATCGGAGGCGAAAGAGGCGACTGTCCAGCCGCCGGTGCCGGTCGAGCGCTGGTCCTTGGTGGGGCCGGGCAGGGGCGAGAAGGTCCATTTTGCCAGCTCTTCTGGCTCCAATGCCGATTGCAGCTGCGCATATTGCCAATTGCCACCGACAAACAGTGCCGTTGTGCCCGCTGCGGCTGCGGCATTGAAATCATCATAATTGCCAATGGTGGCAACCCGCTTGGGGGCCGCACCGGATTTGACCAGATCGCGATAGTAATTGACCGCCTTGACGAATTTTTCGCGCTCTGCCCCTTCGCCAAAGATGGGTTTTCCGGCATCATCCACCAGCTTGCCGCCTTGCGCCCAGAAATTGGCCAGCCAATCAAACGTCGTGCCTTCATAGCGCGAACCGTTAAACAGAATGCCTTCCATGCCTTGCTTGACCGATTGCAAAGCGGCGGCCTTGGTTTCATCCCAGGTCTGCGGCGCATCAGGAATGATCTCTTTGTTGCGATAAAGCACGCGCAGATCGGTGGACCACCACCAGGCATAAATTTGTCCGTCCGTTCCGGTTATGCCTTCACGGATATAGGGAAAGAGTTGGGCAATTTCTTCTTTGGTAAAATAGGGTGAGAAGGATTTCAGCACGCCCGCCTTTTTGAACAGCGGCAGAACAAAGGAATCGACGGCGGCGCAATCGGGCGCGTTGCCGGATTTGGCCTGTTCAACCAATCTGGCCTGTTCCTGGCCAATGTCGCCTGACATCATCTGCAATTCAATGCGCCAGCCGGGATGTTTGGCAATAAACTGGTTAAACAGCTTGCCATAGCCTTCCGCCACCACCGGATCATTGTTGCGCGGGCCATCCGTTGTCATGCGAAATGTCATTTTATTGGCGGCGTCAGCCGGGCCAACCGTGTCGCCGGTGATCATGTCACTGGCATTGACTACGGTGGGGGCTATCATAAGGGCCGCCAGCGCCAAAGCATGCGTGTTGTTTTTCATCTCTTCCTCCCAAGATCGCAAGGCCCTGCATGCCATGCGTGAAACCCTCAATTGCGGGCGCTCAACCACAGGTCAACGCCCGCTCCGTGCGGTGATCGGGTGTCTGCTCTCTCCTCCGGCAGACATCTTCCCATCGCGCAATAAATAGATTAAATCACTTTTGTTTTGCGTCAAGCATTTTGTCTGGGAGGAAATCATGGCTGTGGTGCGCATTGAGAATTTACGCAAGTCTTACGGGGCTTTACAGGTGATTCATGGTGTGGATCTCTCTGTCGGCGATGGTGAGTTTCTGGCGCTGGTGGGGCCATCCGGCTGCGGAAAATCCACATTTCTACGGATGCTGGCTGGCCTTGAGGAGGTGTCGGGTGGCGATATTTTTATCGATGATATGCGCGTCAACGATTTGAGCCCGCGTGAGCGCGACATTGCCATGGTGTTTCAAAATTATGCGCTCTATCCGCATATGACGGTCGCCGAGAACATGGGCTTTGCCCTGAAACTCGCAGGTCATTCGGCGGAGGACATCAAGGCGCGCGTTGCGCAAGCCTCTGACGTTTTGGGGCTGGAGCCTTATCTCACACGCAAGCCCGCCGCCCTTTCCGGTGGCCAACGCCAGCGGGTGGCCATGGGCCGCGCCATTGTGCGCGATCCCAAGGTTTTTCTGTTTGATGAGCCACTTTCAAATCTTGATGCGAAATTGCGGGTGCAAATGCGCTCTGAAATTCGCGATCTGCAAAAAAGACTGAACGCCACCACCATTTACGTCACCCATGATCAGGTGGAAGCCATGACCATGGCCGACAAGATTGCGGTGTTCAACAAGGGTGTTCTCGAACAGCTCGGCACGCCGCTTGAGCTTTATCATCGACCCGCCAATCTGTTTGTTGCCGCCTTCATTGGCTCACCGCAAATGAATCTTGTGTCGGGCGCGGTGGCGTCGCGCCATAATGCCACAACCATTGGCGTGCGGCCTGAACATTTTCTGCTTTCAGAGGATGACGATGCCTGGCGCGGTGCTGTGGTGGTTGCCGAATGCCTTGGCAGTGATACATTTATCACCCTCGATTGCGGCCTTGAGAGCAAATTGCAAGTTCGCACCAGCGGCAGTTATGAGCCCAAGATTGGTGACACCGTTGGCGTCAAGCCAATGGACGGTTGCCTTCACCGCTTTGATGAAACTGGTCATGCGCTGAGGTAAGGCAGGAGGTAAGGCTGACGTTTACATCTTGCGGGGCGTCAGACGCCAGAGGCGGCCATCGCTGTCGTCTTCGATCAGCCACACCGCACCGTCAGGCGCAACCGCAACATCGCGGATGCGCGCTTCCATGTCCCAGCGATCCACCTCGTGGGCATCTCCTTTGGCGTCCACACTCACCCGCACCAGGGCGGTTGCGGCAAGGCCGCCAATCAGCGCCGAGCCGCGCCATTTTGGAAACATGTCGCCCTGGTAGAAAACAAGTCCTGCGGGTGCAATCACCGGGGTCCAATAGAGGGCAGGGGCAATAAACTCTGGCCGGGTGGAATGGCGCGGGATGGGTTTGCCATTGTAATTGTCACCGTTCGAGACCAGCGGCCAGCCGTAATTGCCATCGGCCTTGATCAGGTTCAGTTCATCGCCGCCACGCGGCCCCATTTCATGCAGCCATAATTTGCCATCGGGCGCAAAGGCAAGGCCATACGGATTGCGATGGCCGGTTGTAAAAGTCTCGCCGCGCACATCACCTTTATCAGCGTGGGGATTATCCGCCGGGATCGAACCATCGAGGTTAAGCCGAAGCAGTTTTCCGCGCGCCTGATCAGGATCCTGCGCCGTCTCGGGGCGCATACGGTCACCCACGGTCAGATAGAGCTGCTTGCCATTGGGATCAAAGGCGATAATGCCGCCCGATTGTCCGCCACCTCCAGCGGGTGTTTGCCGCCAGATGACTTGCGGGTTTTCCAGCGCTGCTTTGCTTGAGGATGTCACAAGCTTGGCGCGCGACAAAACAAGGCTGCTGCCTGATGAACCCGGCTCCGAATAGGTGAAATAAATGTCGCGGCTGGTTGAAAATGTGGGCGAGAGCGCAATGTCGAGCAAGCCGTTCTGGCCTTCTGCAGCAACGGCTGGCACGTTTGAGACGGGTGTTTTATGGCCGTTGGGATCAACAAGGAAGATCTTTCCCGGCTTTTCGGTGATCAGCATTTGCGCATCCGGCAAGATGGCAATCGCCCATGGTGTGTTGAAGCGCGCAACCTCTTTGGCAATAAAGGGCTTGGTGGGAGAGACCGGGCTATTGCCAGCATTGATGCTCTCGGCCTGTGCAGAACCCATCAGCGCCAGACACAAGAATGTCGTCGATATCAGCCTCATGTTTCCTCCTCCTCCACAGCCTCTTAAGCTATCTGGTTCTCGGAGTGGCTGATTTCAATATGGGTGATGAGAGTAGGTGCCGCAAATATTGTTTCGCGCAAAGACCCCTCCCCAACCGTCCCACAGGGGGGAGGGTTGGGGAGGGGCTTTTTTATGACGCGTTGTCTTGTGATGCATGGTGGCTGGTGCAAGCAATCCCTCTGTTTCACACCATAAAAAAGCCCCTGCGTACTGGATGACCAGCACGCAGGGGCCGCTCAAGTTGGCGGTACTCGAGCAAGCACCAAGGACGATTAAACCAGATCGAAGCGATCGGCGTTCATAACCTTGGTCCAGGCTTTGATGAAGTCGTGAACGAACTTCTCTTTATTGTCGTCCTGCGCATAGACTTCAGCATAGGAGCGCAGGATGGAGTTGGAACCAAACACCAGATCCATGCGGGTGGCGGTCCATTTGGCAGCACCGGTTTTACGATCACGGATTTCGTAAACATTCTTGCTGACCTGCTTCCATGTGTTGGCCATGTCGGTCAGGTTCACAAAGAAGTCGGTGGTGAGGGCACCTTCATTATGGGTGAAAACACCGTGTTTCGTGCCACCGTAATTGGTGCCCAGCATACGCATGCCGCCGACCAGAACGGTCATTTCAGCAGCCGTCAGACCCATCAACTGGGTACGGTCCAGCATCAGTTCTTCAACGCTGACGGCATAGTCTTTCTTGACCCAGTTGCGATAGCCATCATGGAGTGGCTCCAGCACCGAGAAGGAATCCGCATCGGTCTGTTCATCGGTTGCGTCGCCGCGACCCGGTGCAAAAGGCACTTTCACATCAAAGCCCGCAGCCTTGGCCGCCTGTTCGACACCGACGGTACCAGCCAGCACGATCACATCGGCAATGCTTGCGCCGCTTTGAGCGGCAATCGGCTCCAGAACTGACAGAACCTTTGCCAGACGCTGCGGTTCATTGCCTTCCCAATCCTTTTGCGGAGCCAGACGAATGCGGGCACCATTGGCACCGCCGCGCATGTCGGAGCCACGGAATGTGCGGGCGCTGTCCCAGGCGGTTGACACCATTTCGCTGATCGACAGGCCGGAGGCTGCGATCTTGGCCTTGAGGGCGTCCACATCGTAATCTGTCTTGCCAGCCGGAACAGGATCCTGCCAGATCAGATCTTCCGAAGGAACGTCGGGGCCGATGTAGCGGGCCTTTGGTCCCATGTCGCGGTGGGTCAGCTTGAACCAGGCGCGGGCAAAGACATCCGAGAAATAGGCCGGGTCTTTGTAAAACCGCTCGGAAATGGCGCGATAGGCCGGATCCATCTTCATGGCCATGTCGGCATCGGTCATGATCGGGTTGTAGCGGATCGAAGGATCTTCCACATCAACCGGCTTGTCTTCTTCCTTGATGTTGATCGGCTCCCACTGGTGCGCGCCAGCCGGGCTCTTTTTCAACTCCCAATCATAGGTGAACAGCAGGTAGAAATAGCCGTTGTCCCACTTGGTTGGATGGGTTGTCCAGGCACCTTCAATGCCGCTGGTCACCGTGTAGCGACCCTTGCCTGTCTGGTTGGGGTTGGCCCAGCCAAGACCCTGCATGTCCACATCGGCAGCCTCTGGCTCTGGGCCAAGCAGGCTGGCATTGCCATTGCCATGGGCTTTGCCAACGGTGTGGCCACCAGCGGTCAGCGCCACGGTTTCTTCGTCGTTCATGGCCATGCGGGCAAAGGTTTCGCGCACCTGTGCCGCTGTCTTCAACGGATCAGGCTGGCCGTTCACGCCTTCCGGATTGACGTAGATCAGACCCATCTGCACAGCGGCAAGCGGGTTTTCCATGGTGGCAGGATTGCCCACGTCGTCATAGCGTTCATCGCTTGGGGCTAGCCATTCTTTTTCAGCGCCCCAGTAGATGTCTTTTTCCGGTGCCCAGATGTCTTCGCGGCCAAAAGAGAAGCCGAAGGTTTTCAAGCCCATGGATTCATAGGCAATCGTGCCTGCCAGAATCATCAAATCGGCCCAGGAGATTTTGTTGCCGTACTTTTTCTTGATCGGCCACAACAGGCGGCGTGCCTTGTCGAGGCTGACGTTGTCCGGCCAGGAATTGAGCGGGGCAAAGCGCTGGTTGCCCGTGCCGCCGCCGCCACGACCATCAGCCAGACGATAGGTGCCCGCAGAATGCCATGCCATGCGGATCATCAAGCCACCATAGTGACCCCAGTCGGCAGGCCACCAGTCCTGGCTGTCCGTCATCAAGGCATGCACATCGGCTTTCAAGGCATCGACGTCGAGTGTCTTGAGCGCTTCGCGGTAGTTGAAATCTTTGCCAAAGGGATTGGTCTTGGTATCATGCTGGTGCAAAATATCGAGATTGAGAGCGTTCGGCCACCAATCCGTATTCGACGCAGAGGTCGCGGTATTGCCGCCGTGCATAACCGGACATTTTCCGGCCGATTTCATGTCGTTCGCACTCATAATTAGTCTCCAATAGACGTGTTCATCATTTATGACCCTGCCCCTCAAGGGACTTCCACCGGCCAGCCGAGGCGGCACGCGCCAAGGGCCCATCGAAACCAACTTTCGGACAAACAATAGCTAACAAGGCAATTCCATAAATTCCAATTGTATATTCTGAAGACTGCGATAATCTAGGCTTATGATAGGATTGTCTATGAAACATCTGCGCTATTTTGATGCGCTTGCCCGCCACGGCCATTTTGGCCGGGCTGCCGAAAATTGTGCCATTTCCCAGCCCGCACTGTCGGTGCAGATCAAGGAGCTGGAAGAGATGATCGGCGCATCGCTGGTGGAGCGCGGCGGGCGACAGATCCGCCTGACCAGCCTTGGCGAAGAATTTGCCGAGCGGGTCGGGGCAATTTTGCGCTCTGTTGATGAGTTGAAAGATCTCGGACGATCCGAACAAGGCCCTCTTGCGGGCCGTTTGCGTATCGGCGTGATCCCGACGGTGGCACCCTATTTGCTGCCCGATATTATCAAGCTGCTGGCGCAACGCTATCCCGGACTGGAGCCGAGACCACGCGAGGCGATTACGCAAAAATTGATTGAGGATCTTATGCAGGCCCGCCTGGATATGGCCATTGTGGCTTTGCCGGTGTCGCAGCCATCGTTGGAAGAAGTGGCGCTGTTTGATGAAGAATTCGTGCTGGTGCGCCCGTTGGAAGATGCGCAAAAGCCGGTGCCGTCCGCCGATATGTTGAAAAAGATGCGGCTGCTGCTGCTGGAAGAGGGCCATTGCTTTCGTGAACAGGCTTTGTCCTTTTGCGACATACCGGCGTCCGCGCCACGGGACTTGATGGAAGGCAGCTCACTTTCGACCCTCGTGCAAATGGTGGGGGCTGGCATTGGCGTCACCCTCATTCCGCATATGGCGGTTTCAATCGAAACCCGCTCGTCGGATGTGTCGATGTCGCGGCTGGCACAGCCACGCCCGTTTCGCACCATCGGCATGGTCTGGCGCAAGACCAACCCGCTTGCCGCTCAGTTTGCCCAGATTGCCGATATCGTGCGCGAGGTGGGCCTAAATAAACAACACAGCACCCGCGATATGATCTGCTAGAGTTTATCAGGCATCAGGAAAATCCGGTTTCAGATAAATTCGAGGCGGAAACAAAAAACTGAGTGCATTGCAGCGCCGTGCGCCACATATGGAGTACAAAGATTCGCTGTAACACTCTTAATTTGCTGGATAATTCCTTAGAGTCTGTCTGGTTCAATCTGCATAGGTCACCCCGCATACGTTTTATGAGCTTGAGTAACCCCTCCCCAACCCTCCCCACAAGGGGGAGGGTTGGGGAGGGGCCTTTCTTTTTAAGTCGTGTACTATGGTTCAATGTGAAGCTGACAGACTCTAAGGAATTATCCAGCAGGCCACTCCCAATTTTCTGCACGATGCGCAAGTCGCCCCTGCAAATCGCCCATGGATGGATTTTTAGTTTACATAATCCATTAAAATGGTAGACTAATAGAAATCCTTTCAAATCCGGATGGGTTGAGGGGCAAAATGGCTTGAAGAATGAGCATCCGAAGCCGTCGGATTGGAGTTGAGCCGACGGACTTTCGCTTCCTTTGTTCGAGCCTGTCTTTGGGAAAAGCCATTCATCGCCTTTCCCGGACAGGCTCTCATGGTCTGAAATGCTTCAGATGGAGGGAATAATGGACGAGTTCGAGGGTGAAAAAGGACGCGAATGTCTCTATGGTTCGTGGACCGAATCCATATTCAATATCAATTGCCGAAAGGAAAGAGTGCCCGATGTTGTCCATGAAAGGCAAATATGGGTTGAAAGCGCTTTATCATCTTGCAGGTCTGCCCGAAGGTGTCGTTACTCAATCAATGGAAATTGCCGAAGCGCAAGGGATGTCAAAAAAGTTCCTCGATGCTATCCTGGCCGATCTGCGCAACAGCGGGTTCGTCTTTGCCCGAAAGGGGCGGGGTGGCGGCTATTGCCTGACCCGCAAGCCCGAAGAGATCATGGTGGGCCATGCATTGCGGGTGCTCGACGGGCCTCTGGCGCCCATCAGTTGTGCCAGCCGCACCGCCTATCACCGCTGCAACGATTGTGTCGACGAGGCAACCTGCCCGGTGAGATTAACGATGCTGGAAGTGCGCGAGGCCATCGCGGCGGTGCTCGACAACAAGTCCCTCTCGGATCTGAGACATATGGTGGACAGCGAAGCCGATGGGCTTGGCCGTATGCTGGGGATTTCTTAAAACCCATTGAACGCCCTTCAACGGTTTGCTGGAGGTCGTTATGACAAAACATATTGTTATCATCGGCGGTGGTGCCAGCGGCATTGTGATGGCCGCCCATCTTGCTCAAAATTGCAATCAGGCAGTCAAATTCCGGATCACGATTGTTGAGGCCGGGCCTCATCTGGGGCGAGGCCTTGCCTATTCGACGTCAAACCCGTCTCACCTGTTGAATGTCCGGGCGGCAGGAATCAGTGCTTTTGCCGAGGTGCCAGACGATTTTGTGCGCTGGCTGCACGCCAATCACCCCGAAGCTGCCGCAGAAGCTGCAATGGCGGACGGATTTGTGCCCCGGATGTTTTATGGAGACTATCTCGAAGACCTGCTACGCACGCTGAGCACATCGGCTCAAACCGCACCCGTGCGGATTATCGCGCAGGAATGTTGCGGCCTGCGCCAACACGAAGCCGGTGCCGAGGTGCTGTTGGCAGATGGCTCGGTTGTGCCCGCTCATTTCGTGGTGATTGCCTCCGGCTATGGTGTTCGCTCCGCAGCTGATGGACCGTTGCGTGATCCCTGGCAGGAGGAGGTGCCACAGGATCGCGATGCACGGGTGGTTGTTCTCGGAACAGGCCTCACCATGGTCGATAAGGTGCTGTCTTTGCTCGATGCAGATCATCAAGGACCGATCCTTGCCATTTCGCGCAAAGGCTTGCTGCCAAGACCCCATGGGCCGCACCACCCCCTGTCGCTGTCCACCGCCGATATTCCGCTGGGTGCCAGCATTCATTATCTCATGCGCTGGCTGACACGGCTTGTTGTGGCCCATCAAGCGGTGGGGGGTGACTGGCGCGATGTGATGGATGGCCTGCGCCCGCATATTCAGACAATCTGGAAACATCTGCCCAAAGACTCACGCGCACGCTTTCTCCGTCATGCCGCCTCCTTTTGGGATATCCATCGCCACCGCATGCCCCAGACCCAGGCGACACGCTTGCAAGCGGCTTTGTACGACGGAAAATTGGCCATCAAAAAGGGTCGGTTTGTCGATGCGCTGGCTAATAGTGACAGAACAATCCTCACCTTTCACGACATCGCGTCCAGTACCTGCTGCGACTTGGAAGCCGATGCCGTGTATGACTGCCGGGGCATTCGCAGAAAATCAATCCATGGCCTGCCCCCTTTGCTCAACTCATTGCTCAAACAAGGGCAGGCAAGGCAGGATTGTCTGGGCTTAGGTTTGGAGTTTGATAGTAATTTCAACCTCATTGATGCCCGTGGCAAAAGCTCACACCGGATTTTCGGCCTTGGACCTGTAACGCTCGGCACGTTTTGGGAAACAATCGCCATCCCGGACATTCGCCTGCAAGCACAACACATCGCCCGCCAACTTCAGGCCCATCGGCTTGAGGCGTTCACGCTCTCAAAGAGCGGTGAAGTTCACTGAGATCATGCGAATGGAATTTCAAGACAATGAGCGCAAGAGCTCAACGGTAAGCGATCTCTCCCCCTCGGGGGAGAGATGTCTGGGGGGCGGCGGGGCAGTCGGGCAAACCACTGACGGCAGCGATACAGCGCCTTGCGCCATATATGGCGCAAGGCGCTGTAAGGAATTATGCAGTCAATTCTTTTGATTTGTTTTGTCTTTTCGGGAAAGCCGGATTCCACGCTTCCCTGACAAACTCTAAAACACCGACCACCTTGATGGCAGGAAGCGGACAACATCGCCTTGATTGGAGGCAACCGTCAGCGGCAGTTCGATCTCGATCCGATCGTCCGGTCCTGATCCCATATCCAGTTCGGCAATGCGTGCCCCGGCCAGCCGACGGCTAGACACAATCCGCCCCTCCAGCGCCGGTCCCTCGCTGCGCAGCGCAATATCGCGCGGGCGAAAGAACAGGCGGGCGCTGTTGCTGGCAATGGTTGTTTCAATGCCCAAAGGCTTGCCGTTAAACAACACCTGACCCTGATGGATGCTGACCGGCAAGGATGCATTGTCGCCGACAAAGGAAAAGACAAAGGCCGATTGCGGGTGGTCATAAATATCATCCGCAGAGCCGACCTGCTCGATCTTGCCCTGGCTCATCACCACAACGCGGTCGGCAAGCTCAAGGGCTTCCTCCTGATCATGGGTCACAAACAGTGTGGTGTGGCCGGTGCGATCATGAAACTCGCGCAGCCATTTGCGCAATTCCTTGCGCACCTTGGCATCAAGCGCACCAAAGGGCTCATCCAGCAACAGAACGCGCGGCTCAATGGCCATGGCGCGGGCCAAGGCCACACGCTGGCGCTGCCCGCCGGACAATTGGGCCGGATAGCGCCCTTCCATGCCGGAAAGCTGCACCATATCGATCAACTCTTCCACGCGGCGGCGAATTTCGGCCTTGGGTGGGCGATTTTTGGCTGGGCGCACATTGAGGCCAAAGGCGATATTGTCAGCCACGGTCATATGCCGAAACAGGGCATAATGCTGAAAGACAAAACCAACATTGCGCTCCTGAACACTTTTCCACGATGCATCCTCATCGCCAAACAGAATGCGCCCCTGGGTGGGAAATTCCAGCCCGGCCACCAGCCGCAACAGGGTTGTTTTGCCAGAGCCGGAAGGGCCGAGCAGGGCGATCAACTCGCCGGAGCCGATCTTGAGCGACACGTCATGAAGGGCTGGGAAATCGCCGAATTCCTTACGGATGTTGTCTATGCGGATATCCATGAACAGTCCTGCCTTTCCGGCTTATTTGTGGCCAGCGCCATTGCCAAAACGCAGTTCCAGCAATGTTCTGAGAATGAGGGTGACGAGAGCAAGGGCTGCCAGAAGAGAGGCAACGGCAAATGCTCCGCCGGTGTTATAGTCGTTATAAAGCGCCTCAATGTGCAGCGGCATCGTGTCGGTCTTGCCGCGCACATGGCCAGACACCACAGAGACCGCGCCAAACTCGCCCATCGCACGCGCATTGCACAGAAGAACGCCGTAGAGCAGCGCCCATTTGATATTGGGCAAGGTGACCCGAAAGAAGGTCTGCAAACCCGTGGCACCGAGGGTAATGGCGGCTTCCTCGTCTGCCGTGCCTTGGGCCTCCATCAGCGGAATAAGCTCGCGGGCAATGAACGGAAATGTCACGAAAACGGTGGCCAGAAAAATGCCGGGGAAGGCAAACACAACGGGAAAACCCATGGCTTTCAACTGCGGCCCAAGCCAGCTATCTGCCCCAAACAGCAAAACATAGACCAGACCGGCAATGACCGGCGAGACCGAAAACGGCAGATCGATCAGCGTGATCAGAATGGTCTTGCCCTTGAAGTCAAATTTGGCAATCGCCCAGGCAGCGGCAATGCCAAACACCAGATTGAAGGGAACAGCCAGCGCCGCCACGGCAAGGGTCAGCTTGATCGCCGAGAGGGTATCTCGATCGGTCATGGTGGCGGCAAAAGAGTTCCAGCCTGCCTGAAAGACGCGAATGAGCACAGCACCCAGCGGCACGATGAGAAAAAGTGCCAGAAAAGTAAACGCCAGGCTGATCAGCAGCCAGCGGATTGCGATCGGCTCAGTTGTCGGATCACGATGAGGCTTTTTACGAGGGGATTGATCAGCCATTACCAAACCTCTTCTGACTCCAGTTTTGAATGGCGTTGATGATGAACAGCATCACAAAAGAGATGGTGAGCATGATCGCGGCAATTACGGTGGCAGCCGTATAATTGAACTCTTCAAGCTTGATGACGATCAGAAGCGGAGCGATTTCTGATTTGAAGGGCAGGTTTCCGGCAATGAAGATCACCGAGCCGTATTCTCCAACGCCGCGGGCCAGTGCCAGCGCAAAGCCAGTGAGAATGGCGGGCACCAGAGGCGGAAGAACGACTTGCACGAGAGTTTGCACCCGTCTGGCACCCAATGTTGCCGCCGCTTCTTCGGTTTCGCGGGCAATTTCTTCCATCACCGGCTGAACGGTGCGCACCACAAACGGAAAGCCGACTGCAATCAGCGCGACAACAATGCCGAGAGGCGTATAAGCCACCTTGATGCCAAGCGGGGCCAGCCATTGGCCAATCAAGCCGTTGGGAGCATAAATTGTGGTGAGCGCAATGCCGGCAACGGCGGTGGGCAGGGCGAACGGCAGATCAATCAGCGCGTCCAGCAGCCGTCTGCCGGGGAACTGATAACGCACCAGAACCCAGGCTGTAAGTGTGCCAAACACCGCATTGGCCGTGGCGGCGATAAGCGCCGTGACAAAACTCACCTTTAACGCCGACAGAATGCGAGGATCAGAGGCAATCGCCAGAATGCCGGACGGCCCCAGCGACCCGGCCCTAAGCACCAAAGCTGCGAGGGGGATAAGAACAATCAATGTCAGCATCGACAGCGACAGTCCGAGCGTCATCCCGAAACCGGGAATGACGCTCGGATGTTTCCACTGCCAACCCTTGAAGAGGGAGAGGGTGGCCATGATCTGTTACCGCGCTGGCTTGTAAATCGTATCGAAGATACCGCCGTCGCTGAAAAATTCAGGCTGGGCTTTCTTCCATCCGCCAAAATCCTCAATCGTCACGAGGTCCAGTTTGGAAAACCGCTTCAAGTCTTCCGGGTTGACCTTGGAGGGATCAGACGGGCGGTAATAATTCTTCGCTGCCAATTGCTGACCTTCTGGTGAGTAAAGATACTCAAGATAGGCGGTCGCAACCTTGGTGGTGCCATGGGCGTCCGCATTGCCCTTGACCAAAGCCACTGGCGGCTCGGCTTTGATCGAGATGGATGGGGCAATAATGTCGAACTTATCCGGGCCAAGCTCGTCCAACGACAGGTAAGCCTCATTTTCCCAGGCGATCAACACATCGCCAATGCCCCGCTCGGCAAAGGTCTGTGTTGCTCCGCGCGCGCCAGTATCGAGAACGGGTACGTGCTGGAAGAGCTTGGTGATATAGTCGCGGATCTTGGCATCATCGCCACCATAGGTCTTCTTCGCCCACGCCCAAGCCGCTAGGAAATTCCAACGCGCGCCGCCGGACGTTTTGGGGTTTGGTGTGATCACCTGAATATCGTCCTTGATCAGATCGCCCCAATCCTTGATGCCCTTGGGATTGCCCTTGCGCACCAGAAACACGATGGTAGACGTATAAGGAGCGCTGTTGTTGGGCAGCAGGCTCTTCCAATCGGCTGGAATCTTCCCGGTCTTTTCGGCAATCACGTCAATATCGGCTTCGAGGGCCAAGGTCACAACATCGGCCTCCAGTCCGTCAATGACCGCGCGCGCCTGCTTGCCGGAGCCGCCATGGGACTGGTTGATGGTCACATCCTCCCCGGTCTTGCCCTTCCAGTATTTTTCAAACGCGAGATCATATTGTTTGTAGAGTTCGCGCGTCGGATCGTAGGAGACATTGAGAATCTCCTGCCCTGCGAAGGCCGGGACAATTGGCGTCATCGCCATGGACAGAGAAATACCAAGCAATCCGAGTGTTAAGCTTCTGCGTCTCATAAATGGCTCCCATTGTTGATTGCTATCAGTCTATAAAACTAATAGATCATGTCAATTAAGGAGATTTCGAAAGCAAAACTGGTTTCCTTTCCTGCCAATCGGAAATGCGGATATCGCGTGAAGTGCTGGCATTTTAGAATGATATGAGTGCGGTATGCGAAGGGCGTGAAAAATCATCAGAGGTATTTTCGATGCTGCATTGCCAATCCACGCGTTAAAAATACCAAAAAATTTTTAGAAACAGGTGGTTATCGAAAATATGAGATTTGGTTGGATTTTGTGTTTGACATATTTGTTTGTTGGTCCTAGAACCCGCCTCACCGAACGAGGCGGCGCTTCTGAGGAAGTGTTGATTTCGCTCAAATGAAATCATCTGGATAGCTTTTAGAGTTAGACGACCGGGCTTTGCGGTTTGGTTGAGGTGGTTTTTTGACGGTTTTTTTACCGTCAGTTATTTGACAATTGAAGATGAGAAGAAAGAGAAACGTGGACGGCGGTTTTGCGTTGGAGGGTTTAGCAATAAACGCTCTGATAGAAGACAAATGACGGTCACGTTTTGATATGAGAACACCAGATTGAACTGTTGTTTGATTGCAGTGATGCGATTTGATGACGTTAAGGTTTGATCGAGTGAGTTCTCGTCGATTCAGAACATAGTGATTAGTCTAGATTGAATTCTCAACTTGAGAGTTTGATCCTGGCTCAGAACGAACGCTGGCGGCAGGCTTAACACATGCAAGTCGAAC
>NZ_SSOA01000010.1 GCF_004801395.1 Gillisella terrae | reverse complement strand
TTCGCTGCCCGTGGATCCTCTATATCCCCAAAACACTCGATAAACCGTTCCATCCGTGATCCTCTCCATAACGGGTGGATCATCTCAAGAATCCAAAAGTGGGCTGCTGGCAACAACAATATCGCGCAAAACATGCAGTTCCATATGCGATTCGCCTGCCACAAGGAGGGAGATCGACAAAAGCAGCCCTATTGCTCAACAGCATACGTCCCATGGGTCGGAAATCACAGGTTCATTGTTAGTAACGAGCGGAAACGCCTATCCGATCTCCCTCCTTGTGGGGGAGATGGCTGGCAAGCCAGAGGGGGGTAAACGGCACATAAAGGCGTTTGTGTCGTGTACTATGCTGCGGGTGGTTTGGTATCTAGATTCTTTTGTTTTCGTTTGTCTATTCGGGAAAACCGGATTTCACTTTTCCCTGACAAACTTTTATCTTTATTGCGCAGAGATGGGCAGGCGCATTTCGCTTGGCAGATCCTGCGGCGAAAACAGGGCGTTGTGAACCTGATTGAGCGCAATCGCCACAGCGCCCATCAGCGTCGAGCGCGACGCCAGCGCACTGGCCTGCACCACAATAGCGCGCCGAGTGCAGGCAGGCAGTGCCTCCTGAATAAACTGTACCATCAAGGGATGTCTGCCGACATTGCCACCCAGAATGATCTTTTGCGGGTCAAGAATGGCATCAACCGAGATGATCAGAAGCGCCCCAAGCCTTGCTGTTTCGCGCACGGTCGCCAGTGCTTTCGGCTCGCCTTGCTCGGCCCGGAGCAGAATGTCGCGAGCTGTCAGGTTGGCGGGGTTGCCATCATTGTAGCGCTCGACAATGCCGCGCGCGCTGATGGCGCATTCCAACGCACCTCGTTCCAGACTTTCCGGCTGATAAGGATCGGCCCCAAAAGGCAGATAGGATATTTCACCTGCGGCCCCCTTTGCGCCACGCATCAATTTACCATTGACCAAGGTGCCCAGACCAATCCCGGTGCCGAGCGAAATCAGCGCCACCGAATCCAGACCCACACCGCTGCCCTTCCAGCTTTCACCAATCACCGCCGCATTGACGTCGTTTTCGATGACAACATCACAGCGCAGCACTTCTTGCAGCTTTTTCACCACATCCATGCTGGCAATTTCAGACATATTGGGGGCAAGTGACAGCATGCCGGTTTCGGGATCAATAACCCCCGGCGTGGCAACGGCGGCCAGCAAAATCTTGCTATGGGGAATTTTTGCCTTTTTCAGCCGAATATCCACGAGGCTACTGATATAGTGCAAAAGGTCTTCGCCGGCGCGACCGTCGCATCCCGTTTCAATCTCCTCGACGATATTGCCGACAATATCGACAATGGCGATGCGGATGGTGTTGGCACCCAGATCAATGCCGATCACGCAGCCAGCGTCCGACACCACTTCATAGGTCACCGCACTTCGTCCGACCTTGCCAGACACCACGCCCTTCGCCCGCACCCAACCGGATTCCTCCAATGTGCGGATCACTTCCGACATGGTTTGTTTTGACAAGCCGGTCTTTTTGGCAAGATCGGCGCGCGAGGTTGATCCCTCATGCAACAGGATTTCCATGGCGGCGCGCACAGAGATCTGGCGAAGCATGGGCGGCGTGCTGGTCCGGATGTTCATAGGTTCGCACTCTCCATTGCATCAGGTGCCGCGATTGATGGTGATTCTTACTCGCAGAAATATCGCATGCGGACCATGCTGCTGCAAACCATTCGTTCGACCGCCGAATTATATCGCAGATAAAAATCATCCGCCGTTTATGCGTCAATTGTCTGGAGGGTCGAAAAGACCGAGGTGTTGATCTTTGCCCGGTTTCGTCGTGCCTGCACCAATCTGGGGTGGGAGGCATTATTGCAGCCTTTGGGCGATTGATCAGGGTCAATAGTGTTGGCTGGGGTTAGGACTAGCATCACGCCATGTCCAGTGTTGGCTGGAGGGCTTTCCGACATCGGGTTTGAAAAGCTGGACTGAAATGAAGGATGCATGTGCCAAAAAAGGGTAGCGGTTCAATTTTGTGCGCTTGCTCGGGCACTGTAAGACGGTCAAGAAAGCAAAGGACTATCCAATGGCCTACGCAACAAGAAATCCCTATACTGGCGAGTTGATCAAGAGCTTCCCTGATGCGAGCGATCAACAGGTGAAGACAGCCATTGAAGCGGCTGACAAGGCATTCAGGGCGTGGCGCAAAGTAAGCTTTGCCGAGCGCGCCAAGGTGATGCATGCCGCCGCTGAAATTCTGCGCCGCGATGTTGATAATTACGCAAAATTGCTGACTCTGGAAATGGGCAAGGTCATTGGTGAGGCCAAGGCCGAAGTGGCGCTGTCTGCTGATATTTTTGACTATTATGCCGTGAATGCCGAGCGTTTGCTGGCGGAAGAGCCCCTGCCGGTCGCCAATGTCTCTGAAGGGCGTGCCATGCTGGTGCATGAGCCGCTTGGGGTGCTGCTGGCAATCGAGCCGTGGAATTTCCCTTATTACCAAATTGCCCGGATCATCGCTCCGCAGCTCTCCGCCGGTAACACCATGCTGTTGAAACACGCATCAAACGTGCCGCAATGCGCTGCCGCTTTCGAAAAACTGATGTTGGAAGCAGGCCTGCCAAAAGGCGGCTTTACCAATCTCTACGCCACCCGCGATCAGATTGAAATGATCCTCAATGATCCGCGCGTCCATGGCGTGGCCCTGACTGGGTCGGAAGGTGCAGGCGCGGTTGTTGCGTCGCAGGCTGGCAAAGCGCTGAAAAAATCAACCATGGAGCTGGGCGGTGCCGATGCTTTTGTGGTTTTGGCCGATGCCGACCTGGAAAAAACCGTGAAATGGGGTGTGTTTGGCCGCCATTGGAATGGCGGACAGGTGTGCGTATCTTCCAAGCGGATGATTATTGTTGACGAGGTTTTTGATGATTTCCTGAGCCGCTATAAGAGCGGCGTTGCGGGCTTGAAAGCCGGAGATCCCTTTGATCCGGAAACGACGCTGGCTCCGCTGTCGTCCCAAAGTGCTGCCGATGAAGTGAAACAGAAGATCCGCGAAGCGGTTGAGCTTGGTGCAACGGCGGTGGAAGTTGGACCACCTGTCCCCAATCAGGGCGCGTTTGTGCAGCCGACAATTCTCTTGGATGTCGCCGATGACAATCCGGCCCGTTATTGGGAGTTTTTCGGCCCTGTTTCCATGCTGTTTCGGGCAAAAGATGAGGCCGATGCCATCCGCATCGCCAATGATACGCCCTTTGGTCTCGGCGGTTCCGTCTTCACCCGCGATACCAAGCATGGTGTAGAGGTGGCGCGACAAATTGACACCGGCATGGTGTTTATCAATCATCCCACCATGGTGAAGGCAGATCTGCCCTTTGGTGGTGTGAAGCGCTCCGGCTACGGGCGGGAATTGCTGGGCCTCGGCATCAAGGAATTCGTCAACACCAAGCTGATCGACGTGGTGGACATCGACGCACCGTTCTGACACCAAACCCCGCGCAGTTTCAAACTGCGCGGGGTTCTCTTGCATGTTATGCGCGCTCAAGCGCGATGGCGATGCCCTGGCCAACGCCAATACACATGGTAGAGAGCGAATAGCGCCCGCCGGTCAGTGACAATTCCAGCGCTGCCGTGCCGGTAATGCGGGCACCGGACATGCCAAGCGGATGCCCAAGAGCAATGGCACCGCCGTTTTTATTGACGCGCGGATCGTCATCGGCAATGCCAAGCTGGCGCAAGGTGGCAAGACCCTGCGAGGCAAAGGCTTCGTTCAGCTCAATCACGTCAAACTGGTCCTGCGTCATGCCCAAACGTGCCATCAGCTTCTGACTGGCAGGGGCCGGGCCAATACCCATAACCCGTGGGGGAACGCCCGCCGTGGCTCCGCCGAGAATGCGGGCAATCGGTGTCAGGCCATATTTTTTCACGGCCGCCTCTGAGGCGATAATCAGCGCTGCCGCACCATCATTGACGCCGGATGCATTGCCAGCCGTGACCGTGCCGCCTTCTTTTTTAAACGGGGTGCCAAGCTTGGCCAGCGTTTCCAGCGTTGTGGCACGTGGATGCTCGTCTTTTTCGACAATCACCGGATCGCCCTTGCGCTGCGGAATGGTCACAGGGGTGATTTCCTGCGCCAAACGGCCATTGGCTTGGGCTTTTGATGCCTTGTCCTGACTGCGCACGGCGAAAGCATCCTGATCCTGTCGAGAGATTTTGTAATCTTCCGCAACATTTTCGCCGGTTTCCGGCATGGAATCGACGCCATATTGTTTTTTCATCAGCGGATTGACGAAGCGCCAGCCAATGGTGGTGTCGTAGATTTCGGCGCTGCGCGAAAAGGCAGTTTCGGCCTTGGGCATCACAAAAGGGGCGCGGCTCATGCTTTCCACGCCGCCTGCAATGATCAACTCCGATTCACCGGATTTGATGGCGCGGGCAGCGGCAATAATCGCGTCCATACCGGAGCCGCACAGTCGATTGATGGTGGTGCCGGTCACAGAAACGGGCAGGCCCGCCAAAAGCGATGACATGCGGGCAACATTGCGGTTGTCTTCGCCGGCCTGATTGGCGCAGCCGAAAATCACATCATCCACCGCTTCCCAATCCAGCTTGGGATGGCTGGCCAGCAACGCTTTCAGCGGAATGGCACCGAGATCGTCGGCCCGAACAGAGGAGAGAGAGCCGCCAAAGCGACCGATTGGGGTGCGGATATAATCGCAAATATAGGCGTCCGTCATTACATTCTCCTCACAGGTCCGGCACAACAAGATCGGCCACAGGGCCATCGGTATGCAATGGCGCACCCGTCATGGCTTGCAGCTCATCCATGGTCATGGCAGCCAGCTTTTCGCGCACCACGAAATGACCGTCCCTGATGTCAATCACCGCATGGCTGGTGTAAACGCGGGTGATGCAGCCAACGCCGGTGAGCGGGAAGGTGCATTTGTCCAAAAGCTTGAACTCGCCCTTCTTGCTGACATGTTCGGTGATGACGAAAACCTGCTTGGCTCCATGCACAAGGTCCATGGCACCGCCGACCGCTGGCACGCCCTTGCTGCCGACGCGCCAATTGGCCAGATCGCCATTTTGTGCCACCTGATAGGCCCCCAGAATTGCGACATCGAGATGGCCGCCGCGCACCATGGCAAAGCTGTCGGCGTGGTGGAAGAAGGCAGCTCCGGGCTTGAGCGTCACGGCCTTTTTGCCAGCGTTGATCAGATCCCAGTCTTCTTCACCTTCTTTTGGCGCTTCACCGAAATTGAGAATGCCGTTTTCGGTGTGAAAAATCGCCTGACGGCCTGGCGGCTGGTATTGGGCCACCATTTCGGGAAAGCCGATGCCGAGGTTCACATAGGCACCATCAGCAATGTCTTGAGCTGCACGCCAGGCAATCTGGGCGTTGGAAAGCTTGATGTCTTCGCGGGTGTCTATTGTCATTTGTAAACCACTCCGGCGCGGATCAGCGCTTCTTCCTGTTGCGGATTGGCGATCTCCACGACGCCGTCGACAAAAATACCAGGGGTGACAATGATCTCCGGATCAATCTCACCGGGGGCAACAATGCGAGAGACTTGCGCAATGCTCTTCTTGGCCGCCATGCACATCAACGGGTTAAAGTTTCGACCCGCCTTGCTGTAGGTGAGGTTGCCGTGCAAATCGCCCAGATGGGCTTTGACAATGGCAAAATCTGCCTTCAGCCAGCGCTCCTGCACGTAATGACGGCCATCAAACTCAGCAATCACCTTGCCTTCGGCCAATTCGGTGCCGTAGCCGGTGGGGGTGTAAAAGGCCGGAATGCCAGCGCCGCCAGCACGGATACGCTCGGCCAATGTGCCTTGCGGCACCAGTTCCAGCTCAATTTCACCGGCGAGATAGCGATCGGTGAAAGCGCGCGGATCGGATGATCGGGGAAAGGAGCAGATCATTTTCTTGACCATGCCCGCATCAATCATCGCGGCAATACCAATGCGGCCGTTACCGGCATTGTTATTGATCACGGTGAGGTTCTTTGGCCCTTTGTCGATCAGAGCGTGAATAAGTTCGATTGGTGCACCAGAGCCGCCAAAGCCACCAATCATGACGGTTGCCCCGTCAAAAATCTCGGCAACGGCGTCTGCCGCGGTCTTAATTGTCTTGTCCATGGGGATCTCCCGTTTGTGAATGCGCAAGTCGAGCCAGCGCGCCTCCAAGGCTGAAGTTAGGCGTGTGAACAACCGGCGGCAAGTATTTTGTGCGATAATTGACATTTGTTCACATATCGCACAAAATGAAAAAAATATTGGAGAGACGCTATGCGCGAAACGGATTTTATGGGCGGTTTTGCCAAGGGGCTCAAAATCATCGAGGCCTTCGATGAGGGCAAACAGCGCCTCTCGATTGCCGAGGCATCAACAATATCGGGGCTGGATCGCGCAACAGCACGTCGCTGTTTGCTAACCTTGGCACAACTCGGCTATGCCGATTACGACGGCAAATTCTTTTCCCTAACACCCAAAATCCTGCGCCTCGGCCATGCGTGGCTCTCGGTTACGCCGCTTCCGGCCATTTTGCAGCCGCATCTCGATCAACTGTCAGAAAAGGTGGGACAGAGTGCATCTGCCTCCGTGCTGGATGGCACCGAAATTGTCTATATCGCCCGCGCCTCGCAACGGCGGATCATGTCGATCAACCTCACGCCCGGAAGTCGGCTTCCATGTTTTTCCGCCTCCATGGGGCGCGTGCTGCTGGCGGCCTTGAGCGATCAGGAGGCGCGGGATGTGCTGGCGCGGTCGTCTTTGGTGGCAAACACGGCAATGACCAAAACTGACCCCGATGCTTTAATGGCTGAAATCGCCAAAGTGCGTGTAGAAGGCTATGCCATCATCGATCAGGAATTGGAAATTGGCCTCTGCTCCATCGCCGTCCCTGTCTATAATGATCGGGGAAAGGTTGTGGCTGCCATCAACATTGGCGCACCTGCGGCGCTTATTAAGGCATCCGAAATGGCGGAGCGCTTTTTGCCAGCACTTTTAGCGACGCAAACTGCTTTGCGTTCTCTGCTACGTTGAGGCTTTTCCAAGATAATGGGTGAGCTTCGCCTGTTTTTGCCATTCCGCCACCCGCCAGGCTCTGGGCGTCATGCCGGTCTCGCGGGTGAAGAAGCGCGAGAAATAGGCGGGGTCGCCAAAGCCGAGGTGTAAAGCGATGGTCTGCACCGAGGCATGGCTGAAAATCAGTTCCTGTTTGGCGGTTTCCACCTGCTTCCCAGCAATCATCTGCTGCAAGGTCAGGCCGGTTTGTGATCGTATGATGCGGTTGAGATGGGTGGTGGAAAGCCCCATGTGGTCGGCATAAAAATCGGCGCGTTGGTGTTGGCGAAAATGCGCATCAATCAGCGTGCCAAGGCGTACCATGCGTTCGGCATCCTGGCCCATGGGCTGGCGGGTCGTGGCGTTTTCGGGCGTGAGCAGCAAAAGCACAGTCGTTATATAGCTTTCCAGCAGAGCATTGCGGATGGATCTCTCGGCACCAAATTCCAGCAAAATCCGCTCCATAGTGTGATGGATATGGTCGCAATCGGGGTGATCTCTCAGCGACAACAGCGTCGGGCGTGAAAAGGTATTTTGCAGATTTGCACGCACCGCAGCCGGTAGGGCTGCGGGCAGCACGGTGATGATCAGGCCTTTGATGGCGTGTGAAAAGCGAAATCCATGATCAAAGCCAGCTGGAACAACAATCGCTGTGGGCGGTGAGATGGTGTGCGTGCGCCCTTCAAGCGAGGCATCACCTTCTCCGTCGGAAATGTGCAAGATTTGTAAAAAGCTATCGTGGCGGTGAATGTCAATCTCGAAGCGGTGAAGACTGCTGCGGGAATAAAGTGTTTCGCAATGGAGCCAGAAATCAAGGCTTTTCGTGCCATCTTCGCCATACAGTCGGTCATTCTGAACGCTGGTCATTTTTGCTGCCTTCTGAAGGATGAACGAATAGTGCAATTTTTTGAGCTAAAAATCCATTGAGAAGCGAAGGGATCGGCGTCAATTTTTTGACAGAGAGCATTTTCGGGAGGAATTCATGCGTACTCAAGTTGTTATTATTGGCTCTGGCCCCTCTGGTCTGCTGCTCGGGCAATTGCTGCACCGTCGCGGCATTGATGCGGTGATTATTGATCGCGTCAGCCGCGATTATATTCTTGGCCGCGTGCGCGCTGGCGTTTTGGAAGAAGGCATGGTGCGGATGATGCAGGAAGCGGGAGCGTCAGCCCGGCTGGAAAGTGAAGGCCTGCCGCATGATGGTTTTTCGCTGGCCTTTGACGGCCGCGATCACCGCATCAATCTGCATCAACTCACCGGCGGCAAGCGGGTGATGGTCTATGGCCAGACGGAAGTGACCCGCGATCTGATGGATTGCCGCGAAGCGGCTGGAGCGACCACTATTTATGAGGCGGCCAATGTGCAGCCCCATGATTTCGATGGGGAAAATCCCTATGTCACCTATGAAAAAGATGGCGCGACCCACCGCATTGATTGCGACTTTATCGCCGGTTGCGATGGCTTTCATGGAGTGAGCCGCAAGTCGGTGCCGGAAAAATCCATCAAGGAATTTGAGAAGGTCTATCCTTTCGGCTGGCTCGGCATTTTGGCTGAAGTGCCGCCGGTGTCGCATGAGTTGATCTACGCAAACCATCCCCGTGGCTTTGCGCTTTGCTCCATGCGCTCCACCACCCGCAGCCGTTATTATGTTCAGTGCCCGCTCGACGACAAGGTGGAAGACTGGAGCGATGATCGCTTTTGGGATGAGATTCGCCGCCGTCTGCCTGCCCAACATGCCGAAGCCATGGTCACGGGGCCATCCTTTGAAAAATCCATTGCGCCGCTGCGCTCATTTGTCACCGAGCCGATGCGGTTTGGACGGCTGTTTTTGGCTGGTGATGCCGCCCATATCGTGCCGCCGACAGGTGCCAAGGGGCTGAACCTTGCCGCCAGCGACGTGCATTACCTCAGCCAAGGTTTGATCGAATATTACACCGACAAATCCTCAGCCGGAATTGATGCCTATTCAGCCAAGGCGCTGTCTCGCGTGTGGAAAGCTGTTCGGTTCTCGTGGTGGATGACGACGATGATGCATCGTTTCCCCGACACCGGCGATTTTGGCCAGCGCATTCAGGAAGCCGAGCTGGACTATCTGGTGCATTCCAAAGCTGCGTCTACGTCGCTTGCTGAAAACTACGTGGGACTGCCCTATTAATTCCTACTAAGCCCTGCTGCCGCATCGCGGATCGCTTGCATGAGAAGCGATTGCGGCAGCGTCGGGATGGCGTCGGTGCGCACGGTCAGGCCCACCGGGCCGCGGGTGCTGGACGAATCAATGGGCAGGGTTGTTAACGTACCTTCCGCAATATCTCCGGCCACAACGCCTTCCGAGATAATCCAGATGGCGTCGCTGCTTTTGAGAAAGGCACGGCCAAAAGCATCGGACACCGTTTCGATCTGGGTAGGCAGGGCAGGGATGCCGTTGGCTATCAGGAAATGATCGACAAAAGGCCGGATAATCGAGTTTCGCGTTGGCATCAGCACCGGAAATTCTCTGATCCGCTCAAAGAGCTGCTGTTTGACAGTGAGCAAGGGATGACCCGCCCGCACGGTAAACAGAACCTGCTCGGAATAGAGATGCTCAAACGAAAAGCCGGTCATTTTTTCCGGGCTGGCAAGGCGGCCGACCACCAGGTCAAGCTCGCCGACCCGCAATTGTTCCAGCAAAACCGCATTGTCTCCGGTGACAATCTTGATCCGGCTGCCGGTGTCTTCATTCAAAAAAGCCGTCATGGCTTTGGGCATGATGCGGGTGGAAACGGTGGGCAGAGCACCGACGCGAACCGGCGGACCAAGCTGGGCGCTATCATGCGACACCGAATCGAGCGCTTGCCGAAGCGCGGTCATGGTGGCACCGGCATGGCGCAAAAAAATCTCGCCGTGCCGGGTAATGACAATGCCGCGGCCTTCGCGCTGAAACAGCGCAACCCCAAGCACTTCTTCCAGCTCGCGGATGGTTTTGGTGACGGCGGGTTGGCTGACATGCAAAATATCAGCGGCGCGCATCACGCTTTTTTGGCGGGCGACCTCGACAAAGGTTTGCAGGTGTCGAAATTTGATGCGCTGTTCGATCATGGCAATTTCATAACTATATGGTTATTTGCAGCGATAATAATCTCATTTTACTTAACCGTATGGTCGTTTCAATATCAAGTCAGGAGGAATGAGGCATGAACTTTCTCAAAACGGCATCAGCGGTGATTCACTACCGCACAATCGGGCTGGAAACCGGCAAGCCGGTTATTGCTCTCGCCAATTCGTTGGGAACCGATCTTCGCATCTGGGATGAGGTTGTTGCGCGTCTTGGAGATAAGTTCGCCTTTGTGCTGCACGACAAACGGGGGCATGGGCTTTCCGATGTGGGCAACGCACCCTATTCAATTTTTGATCATGTCGATGACATGGCGGCTGTGCTGGACCACCTCAATCTTAAAAATGTGATTGTCTGCGGCCTGTCGGTCGGCGGCTTGATTGCGCAAGGGCTTTATACCCGCAGGCCCGATCTGGTGAAGGCCCTGGTGCTGAGCGACACCGCCCATAAGATTGGCAGCGACGAGATGTGGAATGCCCGCATTAGCGCTATCCAGGCCAATGGTATCGGCTCGCTGCTGGAGCCGATTATGGAGCGTTGGTTTACGCCGCCATTTCGCACGTCGGATAATGCTGTCTATGCGGGCTGCTGCAATATGCTGGTGCGCCAGACGTTAGAGGGCTATTGCGGCACCTGTGCTGCTATTCGCGATGCCGATTTTACCGCTGATGCGGCTAGGATTGCGGTGCCGACGCTTTGTGTGGTTGGTGATCAGGATGGCTCCACCCCGCCAGCATTGGTGCGCGCGCTGGCGGATCTGATACCAGAGAGCGAATTCGTCGAAATCGAAAATGCCGGTCACATTCCGTGTGTTGAGCAGCCGGATGCTTATGTGGCGGCGCTGTTACCCTTTCTTGAGCGGTGCGCTTAAATCCAGACAAGATGATTTAACTGAGGCGATTTTTGAGCCGGTGATAAAGGCTATTTAAAAAAATGCGCAATGGAGACAATGGTATGGCTGATCAAACACCCAATTCTGATGCGTATCGGCGTGGTATGGTGACCCGTCGTTCGGTTTTGGGGGATGCCCATGTTGATCGCGCCCAGGCGAACACCACCAGTTTTGATGCGCCATTTCAAAAGCTGATCACCGAAGGCGCATGGGGAACCGTTTGGTCTGGTGATCAATTCACCAAGCGGGAGCGGTCCATTGTCACCATCGCGCTTCTGGCCGCGCTCGGTCAGGATGAGGAGGTGGCCATGCATGTGCGCGCAACCGTCAACACCGGTGCCACCCGCGAAGATATTCGCGAAGCGCTGATGCATGTGGCCATTTATGCTGGTGTGCCTGCCGCCAACCACGCCATTAAAATTGCCAAGGGTGTTTACGCGGAGATGGATCAACAGGCGGCCGCAAAAGACAGATAATATCGGGTTTGCATCGATTGATTTGATAAGAAATTGAGGAGGAAAGATATGAAAAATACTCTGCCCGAGACAGGGCCGTTTTTTGCGCGAGATCGCGCCATGCATCCGCAAGCCTATACGCCGTGGTATAAAACCAGCGTGCTGCGTTCTCCGCAGCGGGCGCTGATTTCGCTGGAAGGCACCAAGAGCGAAATCACCGGGCCGGTCTTTGGTCACAACATGATCAATGAGCTGGATAATGATCTGATCTGCAACTATGCCAATCCCGGCGAACTGGCCATCGGCCCGCGCATTCTGGTGCATGGCCGGGTGCTGGATGAGCGCGGCGTGGGCGTTGCCGGTGCTTTGGTTGAGTTTTGGCAGGCCAATGCTGGTGGTCGGTATCGCCACAAGAAAGAGACTTATCTGGCCCCGCTTGATCCCAATTTCGGCGGTGTGGGTCGTACCATCACCGATGAGAACGGTTATTATTGGTTCAAAACCATTCAGCCCGGCCCTTATCCATGGCCCAATGGTGTAAATGACTGGCGCCCCGCCCATATTCACTTCTCAGTCTTCGGCCATGGCTTTGCCCAGAGATTGATTACCCAGATGTATTTCGAAGGCGATCCGATGATCTGGCTGTGTCCAATCGTCAAGACAATCCCGGATGAAGAGGCCATCAAGCGCCTTGTGGCAGCGTTGGATATGAACGCCACAATCCCGATGGATATGCGCGCCTACAAATTTGACATTGTGCTGCGTGGACGTCGCTCCACCCTGTTTGAAAACCGTAAGGAGGGCAACTGATATGGTGCAGCCACTCGGATATTTGAAAGAATCCCCTTCGCAGACGGCTGGGCCTTATGTGCATATCGGTTGTACGCCCAATTTTTCCGGCATCCAAGGTGTGTTTGAAACGGACCTTGGCTCTGGTCCGCTCTACAATGACAAGACCCGTGGTGAGCGCATCACCATTCGTGGCCATGTTATTGATGGCGGTGGCAATAGCTTGAAAGATGCCCTGGTGGAAATCTGGCAGGCCGATGCCGATGGGCTTTACAACAGCCCATCAGAAACCGCTGGCAAGGCGGATCCCAACTTTCTGGGCTGGGGCCGCTGCCCGGGTGATATGGCCACCGGCGAATTCGTGTTTGAAACCATCAAGCCCGGCAAAGTGCCCTTCAAGGGCGGAAAATTTATGGCTCCGCACATCACCTTCTGGGTGGTGGCGCGCGGTATCAACATCGGCTTGCAAACGCGGATGTATTTTCCCGAAGAAGAAGCTGCCAATGCTGAAGATCCGCTGTTGGCCCGTATCGAGCATAAAACACGGGTGCCAACCCTGATTGCCCGCAAAGAGGGCAGCGCTTACGTGTTTGATATTCATCTGCAAGGTGAAAACGAAACCGTATTTTTTGACATTTGATGGTGCCATGAGCGTAAATCTTTTTAATCACCCTTTTCTCAGTGGCCTGTTTGGCGATGATGATCTGGCAGCGCTGTTTTCAGCCGAGGCGGATATTGCCGCCATGGTGTCGTTTGAAATTGCGCTTGCAAAGGCACAGGCCGGGCAAGGGGTGATTGAAGAGGAGGACGCGCATCGCATCGCAGCTGTTTTATCTGGCTTTAAGCCCGATATGGACGCGCTTAAGCGGGCCACGGCCCGCGACGGCGTGGTCATTCCCGAACTGGTCAAGCAAATGCGGCAGGCGATTGGCGGCAGCGCTTCGGAAAAGCTGCATTTTGGTGCAACCAGTCAGGATGCGATTGATACAAGCCTGATCTTGCGCCTCAAGGCGGCGGCATTGCTGCTGGATCGGCGGCTTGAGTCCTGTATTGCTGCATTTGCAAAGCTTGATGCAAGTTTTGGGGCAAAGCCCCTGATGGGCTACACGCGTATGCAGCCCGCTATTGCGATTACGGTGTCTGACCGGATTGAAGCATGGCGCGCCCCGCTTGAGCGTTATCGCACGCAGCTCTCAAATGTCGTGAAAGATGGCTTTGCGGTGCAGTTTGGCGGTGCCGCAGGCACGCTGGAAAAGCTGGGCGATCAAGGGGGGGCGGTTCGCGCTGCACTCGCCAGCGCGCTGGGGCTTTCTGCTGCCACGCAATGGCACAGCCAGCGTGACCGGATTGTTGAGTTTGCTGATCTTCTCTCGCTGATTTCGGGCAGTCTTGGCAAATTTGGGCAAGACATTGCTCTGCTTGCCGAGGTGGGCAAGGAAATACAGCTCAGCGGCGGCGGCGGATCATCAGCCATGCCCCACAAGCAAAATCCGGTCGCAGCAGAAACATTGGTGACGCTGGCACGGTTTAATGCGGTGCAGGTCTCTGGGATGCATCATAGCATGGTGCATGAGCAGGAGCGCTCCGGCGCGGCCTGGGCGCTGGAGTGGATGTTGCTGCCGCAGATGGCGGTTGCAACAGGGGCTGCTACACGCACGGCCCATCACCTCATTGGCCAGATTGTGCGGCTTGGGGGCTGACGCCCCTCACTTTGTCACGTCAATCACCACGCGCCCTTGGGTCTTGCCTGCCAGAATCGCATCAGCCAGAGCGGGCAGATTTGACATTGGCTCCACGCTGGTCATGGCTGCAAGGTGGTCGCGGTTGAGGTGCTGATCGAGATAATTCCAGGCGCGAATACGTTTTGCCATGGGCGTCATCACCGAATCGATGCCGAGCAGTGTCACGCCGCGCAAGATAAACGGCATGACTGTGGCAGGAAGATCGGCCCCGCCCGCAAGGCCGCAGGCTGCAACCGCGCCGCCATAGACGGTTTGGGCAAGGACATTGGCAAGTGTGGTCGAACCCACCGTATCAACGGCCCCCGCCCACTGCTCTTTTTGCAATGCCCCGCCTTTATTGGTGAGGGTCGTCCGGTCAATGAAGTCTGACGCACCAAGGGTGCGCAGGTATTCGTGGGTTTCGGGCCGTCCCGTCGAGGCTGTTACGCGATAACCGAGGCTTGATAAAAGGCTGACCGCAATAGAGCCAACGCCACCAGCGGCACCAGTCACAACAACCTCACTTGTACCGGGCTGAATGACACCCCAATCCTCAAGGGCCAAAACGCAAAGCGCTGCCGTGTAACCCGCCGTGCCAATGGCCATGGCTTGTGCAAGCGAAAACCCGTCTGGCAGACGCATGAGCCATTCCGGCTTGACCCTTTGAAAGCGCGTATAGCCGCCGCCCTCGGTTTCTGTCATGCCAAAGCCGTTGACGACGACACGATCACCGGGCCTCCAGTCTGGTGATCGTGATTGAACGACAGTGCCTGCCAAATCGGCGCCAGCTATCAACGGGGTGCGACGGGCAATGCGGCCAGCGCCGGTAAAAGCAAGGCCGTCCTTGTAGTTCAAGGTGGAATAGGCCACTTCCACCAGAACATCGTGATCAGCAAGATCCGTCAGCGCCAATTGGCGAAACATGCCTTTGGGCTTGCCATCGACCTGATCGATAACAACAGCCGTGAATGTCTCAGTCATAATCCATCCTCCCCGATAAGCGCGCGATAAACCCGTCATGCCCGGCGAAGGTGCCATGGTTGTCGCGGCAACGCCAGCCTCTTTCTGTCACCCGTTGTCAGAGCCTATGGGCGAAAAATATGCCCATTCTGGGACAAAAAATATGCCGCCTGATTATTCACTGATTTCAAAGGGCTGGGGTGATCTTCTCATGCGGGTCAATTTGACCGTTATTGCGAAAACAAGGGGTTAACGTAAATAAATTGCACCACTCTTCGACGATTTACCGCGCCATCGAAACGAGTGGTTAACCTTTATTTTTTACTTCTTTTAGACACAAGCGTTCTTTCTCACCTGAGTGTCAGTTATCATGCGTCTTCCAACACAGAACCACTCTCGTTCCGATGATCACTCCGATCTTGATGATCAGGATGACGGGGCCGTGTCCTTTAGCGGAGATCGTCAGGCTCTGATTCCCGAGGACGCCAAAAAAGTGCCTTTGGAGCCGTGGCAATCGGCGTTTGTGCTGGGGCCAAATGTTCGCTTCACCCGCACACCGGAAAGCGTTATTGCGCGTCGCCGTGAGGCTGAAGCCGCAGCGGAACTGGCTGCCGCAGAAAAAGCGGCAGCAGAGGCCGCAGCCCGTGCCAGCGCACCCCAGGCCACCGTGTCATACACCACGACAAATATGACGTTGCAAAACACCAGCATGTTTGTTTCCACCGCACCCACCAATTCTTTCGGCCTGCCCAAAACCGGCAGTCCGTTGATTGTGCCGCGTCGCAGCCCTCCACCGCGCCCGGTTGAAACCAAGCCAGTGGTGGCGGAGCCCTCAGTGGTTGCCGAGGTTCAGCTCCCGGACGTTCAGCCTGTAGAAATTCAAGTCGAGCCTGTTGTTATGATTGCACCCCAGTTAGCCTCCGTTGCATCAGCAACGGTTGATACGGCCAAAATGGATGCTGTTGCATCGCCAGATTTGGAAACGACCCGCTTGCGTCAGGCCGCCGCCGCCATGCGCATGGCCGAAGACATTGCCGTGCATTTGCATGCCGACGACGCTCAACCCGAAAGGCCAACTGTTTCCGAAGTCCTGCCCCCTTTGACCATTCATGCACAAAAAGATGAAGCCGTTGCATTCACTTCTGGCAAACTAGAGGTATCGGACTTCGCATTCTTTGAAATGATGTCGTTTGACGCGGCAGAGATTGCGCCAGCTGTTTTGCCCGAGCCTGCTGCCTATGTGCCGGTGTCTCGCCCAATCTCGATGCCATTGTATGGTTCGGTCGCGGCGTTTTATCGTGAAATCAAGGTTCGCTCGATCACCAAGGCACGGACCTATCAGCCGTTGGACTGGTCGGAATTTCCGGTTTCGGCAAATATTTATCCGCCCGTGACAATTCCATTCATTGCGGCAAGCATCATGCCAGCGCCACAGCCTCTTGCGCCCGTGGTGTCGGCTGAACCGATCGTGCCTGCACAGATTACGCCGCACAAGGTTGCCGAGAGCGTCCTGCCACCGGTGGTTCACGTGGCTGAGGGGTTGGTCACGCCGTCCGTGGCACCTGCATCAATCGAGCCCGCTTTTGTCGAGCCTGTCCCGGTTGAACCTAACGCCGTAGAGGCCGCACCTGCCGAAGTTGCCCCAGCCGTTCAGGTCCGCTCTTTTTCTGAGAGCCCTCGTGCGAACCGGGCAATCGGTGGCTTGGAAATGAATCGCAACCATCCTTTTGATGGCGATTACACCTTCCCATCAATTGGCCTGTTGCAAGAGCCGCCAGCGGTGCGCGCAGAAGCCATGTTGCCTGAAGCGCTGGAACAGAGCGCTGGCCTGTTGGAAAGTGTGCTGGAAGATTTCGGCATTCGAGGTGAAGTGATTGATGTGCGTCCCGGCCCGGTGGTGACGCTGTATGAATTCGAGCCAGCCCCAGGTATCAAGTCATCGCGCGTCATTGGTCTGGCTGATGATATTGCCCGCTCCATGTCGGCGCTGTCTGCTCGTGTTGCCGTTGTGCCCGGCCGCAACGTTATTGGTATCGAATTGCCCAATGCGGTGCGCGAAACCGTCTATTTGCGCGAATTGATTGAATGTGAAGACTATTGGGAAACCCGGTTCAAGCTGGCGCTTTGCCTTGGCAAATCCATTGGCGGCGAGCCGGTGATTGCCGAACTGGCAAAGATGCCGCATTTGCTGGTAGCTGGCACCACAGGGTCCGGCAAGTCGGTTGCCATCAACACCATGATCCTGTCGCTGCTCTACCGGCTCAAGCCAGAAGAATGCCGCTTGATCATGGTTGATCCAAAAATGCTGGAACTGTCGATTTATGATGGTATCCCGCATCTGTTGACGCCGGTGGTGACCGACCCGAAAAAGGCCGTGATGGCTCTGAAATGGGCCGTTCGCGAAATGGAAGATCGCTATCGCAAGATGTCACGTCTTGGTGTGCGCAATATCGATGGCTACAATGCCCGCGCAGCCCAGGCCCGCGAAAAGGGCGAGGTCATTACGGTGAGCGTGCAGGCGGGCTTTGACCGTCAGTCGGGCGAAATTCTCTACGAAGATCAGGATCTTGATCTGTCGCATATGCCTTACATCGTCATCATCGTCGATGAAATGGCCGACCTGATGATGGTGGCTGGCAAGGAAATCGAAGGGGCCATTCAGCGCCTGGCGCAGATGGCGCGTGCAGCAGGTATCCATCTGATCATGGCAACCCAGCGTCCGTCTGTGGATGTGATCACCGGCACGATCAAGGCCAATTTCCCGACCCGCATTTCCTTCCAGGTGACATCGAAAATTGACAGCCGCACAATTCTGGGCGAGCAGGGTGCCGAGCACCTTCTTGGTCAGGGCGATATGCTGCAAATGGTAGGCGGTGGCCGTATCTGCCGCGTCCACGGACCGTTCGTGTCGGACGCGGAAGTAGAGCAGGTGGTTGCCCATCTGAAAACTCAAGGCCGTCCTGAATACCTTGGTACAGTGACCGAGGATGACAGTGCGGATCCGGCACCAGCACCTGCGGCGGCTGTTTCGGAGGACACCTATGAGCGCGCAAGCAGCGCTGGCGGTGAAGAAAGCGATGAGCTGTATGAAAAGGCCGTCAAGGTCGTGTTGCGCGACCAGAAATGCTCGACCTCCTACATCCAGCGTCGTCTGTCTGTTGGCTACAACCGTGCGGCGTCTTTGGTGGAGCGCATGGAGCGCGAAGGGCTGGTGGGCGCTGCCAACCATGTTGGCAAGCGCGAAATCATTGCCGGATCAGCGATTGAGCCTGCCAATAGCGGCATTGGCTTTAACGACGCCGAATAATCGATCAAGATATGAGCGGCAGGCGATGTGTCTGCCGCTTTCTGCTCCGGCGCGCAGGTTGACGTCAGAGGACTTGATTTGAACCAAGCCTACAAAACGTAAGCGGCACCTGTGACACTGAGATAGACAAAATCTCCGGGTGAGGGCAAATCGAGCCGCGACACTCTGATGGAGAGCGGTTGGGCGGCAGTTGATGCATCTTGGGTGTTCAATGTCACGGTGCCGGTGGCCCCGGCAAAATCGATGTCGGTGACTTCAACGGGGCGAATGGTTGGCTTTGCCTGCTGGCTGATCGTAATTTGCTCAGGCCGCAGCATGATGTCGCGTTGTCCATAGGCTGTGCCCTCAACCGGAATTTTTCCAAGAACACAGTCTGCAACACCGTTGGAAATTGTGGCGGGCAAAAGAACCGCATCGCCCAAAAACAGGGCAGTTTCGCGATCAACCGGGCGCTCATAAAGGGCGCGCGGCGCGCCGACCTGCACCACGGCACCGTCACGCAACACGGCCAGTTGATCGGCAAATGACATGGCCTCAGTTTGATCATGGGTGACGAGAATGGTGGTAATGCCCGCTTGCGCCAGCAGCCGGGACACTGCCTTGCGCATGGTTTCGCGAAGGCCGGTGTCGAGTGCCGAAAACGGCTCGTCTAACAGCATCAGCCGTGGTTGTCGTGCAAGTGCGCGCGCCAACGCCACCCGCTGTTGCTGTCCGCCCGAGAGCTGATGGGGACGTCTTGCCAGCATGACGGCATCCAGTTCAACCATATCGGCCAGATTGGCAATGCGCTTTTCACGATCCGGCGCGCCACGCTCAATACCAAAGCCGATGTTATCGGCAATGCTTAGATGGGGAAAAAGCGCTCCATCTTGCGATACGAGACCGATGCCGCGTTTGTGAGCGGGTATCAAAAAGTCTGCATCGGCCTGCAATTGATCGTCGAGGGTGATGGTGCCCGCGTCTGGCGTTTCAAAGCCGGCAATCAGCCGCAAAAGGGTGGATTTTCCAGAGCCGGACGGACCAACGATTGCCGTTCTGCTGCCCTTTGCGATGCTGAGGGACACGGCGTTCAAGGCTTGCGTTGTGCCATAGCGTTTGCTGACGGCGTGAATATCGAGAAATGTCATTGGCCAGCCGTGCGTTTGGATTGCGATTGCAACAGGAGGGTGAGGGGCAGGGACAAAACCACCATCATCACCGCATGCGGCGCTGCCGCCACGTAGTCTATCTCACTGGTGAGCGACCAGAATTTTGTTGCCAATGTTTCCACGCCATTGGGGGCAAGCATCAGCGTTGCGGTCAGTTCATTGGTAATGCCCATGGCCACAAGCGCAATACTGGCCGCAGCACCGGGGGCTGCCAGCCGCATGGTGGTGAGCCAAACGGCAACAGTCGGGCTTTTGCCAAGGCTCATGGCGGCGCGCTCCAGCTCAATCGGGGCTTGGGCAACGCTTGCCCGCAGGCCAACCATGGCGCGGGGCAAAAACAGCAGAATGTAAGCGATAATCAGGGTGGCAAAGGTTTGATACAGCGGCAAAAACAAACGCACGGTAATGGTCACCAACGATAGAGCGACAACAACACCCGGCAGCGAGCCGACATAATAATGGCAGGCTTCCAGAATGCGCTGAAAACGGCTAGGTGCGCGCACCGACAACCACGCCATAGGGGTTGCCGTCACCATGGCCAGCACGCCGCCCGCAAGGGCCAGTACAATCGTCTGAATAAAGGCATTGCCAACGGTGTCCATCCGCCAAATACTTGCACCACCGATATAAAGCCAGCGAAACAGCGTATAAACAGGCACACCCAGAGCCAGGATGGCAACAATCGCGGGCAGCAGCAATGCCGGTATGAGATAGATGCCAAGTACCCGGCGCTGGATGGGCCTGATAGAGCCTGAGCCGACACGGGCATAACGCTCCTTGCCGCGCAAAAGGCTATCAAAACCCAGCAGCAGAATGCAGCACAGCACCAAAACGCCGCTCAGCATGTTGGAGGCTGCGCTGTTATAGGCGGATTGAAACTGATCAACGATGGCTGTTGCAAACGTATCGAAGCGGATCATGACAAACAGACCGTATTCTGACAGCAAATGCAGCGCCACCAACAGGCCGCCAGCTAAAATAGCCAGACGCAATTGCGGCAAAACCACGCGAAAAAACACGCGCCAAGGCCCAAGCCCCAAAGATGCTGCGGCGTCTTCTATGGATGGGTCCAGCCGCCGCAAGGTGGCTGCAACAGGCAGATAAATGAAGGGAAAATAGGCAATAACCGAGATGAAAACAGCGCTCCACAGCCCATGCATGCCGGGGGCAACGCCAATCCATGCGTAGCTGTGCACAAAGGCTGGCACAGCCAGAGGCGTGACCATCAACCATGACCAGAGATTGGGAAAGGGAAGGTCTGTGCGCTCAATAAGCCATGCCAGAGCAACGGAAAGGGCAACGGTGATGGGAAGGGTTGTGGCTTCCAACAACACCGTATTGATCAGCAAATCGCCAACACGGCCGCGAAAAACCAGCTCAACCACGGTATTCCAGCCGACGTCTATCGTCACCCAGACAATAAACCCGAGCGGAACGAGACTGACGAGGGCGACGATGCTGGCAATGGCAAGAAGACCGACATGCGATGTTGGCCTGCGGAAGGCAGAACGCCTGCCACCCGGAACCAATGCCTGCATATTATGTGCCTGTCGTCTGTTATCTTGCAGCAAGATTGCCTGATCACTCTTGGTTCTCTGCGCTCAAATCGCGCAGATAAAAAACGATGCAATCGCTTTTTTCAAAGCGATTGCAGATGTCTGGCCTAAGCCTTTCTTGAGCAAAAGACAATAGTTTCAGGCGTCACCAACAGGTGACGCAGGGCATTACAAAATGCCGGCTGCCGTCATCATTTCTGTTACTTTTTGGTTGTTCAGCTTGGAAGGCTCAACCTTTGGCGCATCAAGATCCTTGAGGGGAACCAGCTTAGGATTGGATTCTGCGCCCTTGGCGACAGCATATTCAAACGAGGTGCCGTTTTTGAGAATGGCCTGACCGTCTTTGCTGGTCAGGAACTTCAAGAACGCCTGTGCATCCTTCATGTGCTGGGTGGATTTGATGATCCCGGCACCCGATGTGCTCACAAACGCACCAGGGTCCTGATGCTTGAAATAATGCAAAGCAACATTCTTGCTGTTTTCGCCGGTCTTGGCCTGATCACCAAACCAGTAGTAATGATAGATCACCGCACCTTCTACTTCGCCAGCATTCACAGCCTTCATGGCAACGCTGTTGCCTTTATAGAAGGTGGCATTTTCTTTGAGAGCCTTCAGCCATTTGGCTGTTGCTTCTTCACCCTTCAACTCCAGAAGGGCGCTGACAATGGCCTGAAAATCTGCACCGGAAGGTGATGCTGCCCAACGGCCTTTCCAGGCTGGATCGGCCAGATCCAACAACGACTTCGGCAGCTTGTCGGCGCTCAGCTTGTTTTTGTCATAGGCAAAAACGGTTGAGCGGGCCGCAATGCCAATCCAGTGGCCATTGGCCGGACGGAACTCGGCAGGCACTTGTTCAAGCGTGTCTTTGTCGACCGGGGCAAACAGGCCAGCATTGTCCACCAAGGTCATGGCAGGGGAATTTTCAGTCAAAAACACGTCGGCTGGGGAGGCAACGCCTTCCTGCACCAATTGATTGGCAAGCTGCATGTCGCTGCCCTGACGGACTGTCACTTTAATGCCAGTGGCTTTGGTGAAGGCATCGATCCACTCGCGCCCCAAGCTTTCGTGCTGCGCGTTGTAGACAACGATCCCTTCGCCGTCGGCGGCAACGGCATAGGAAGCGGGGCCAGTGGCCAAAAGCGCGGCGAAAACAGCAAGGGCTTTTGCCCCACGGATGCGAGAGGTTCTCAAGTGTGTCTCCTGTGAAATCGACTTGGTCTATGCATTCAACTAAATAAGATGACTTAAGAAGTCAAGTTCTAGGTGCGAGATACATGGAGACGTTAAGCAGAGTGAAAATGTTCTAAAGAATACAGATAAGATATATCAGGGTTGATTTGCAATCGGCATTGGTATTGCGGCTGCCCCATCTGTCAGAGTGCCGCTGCCATTGCGCACAACGACAGCGTTTGACGCAAGATTGAGGCCCGCCTGCTTGAAAGCGCTCAAAAGCCGACGAATGCCTTCGCGCTTGATAATGCTCGGATTTCCGGGGCGAGAGGTGAATTTGAAGCGGATGACCATGGAGTTTTCGTTGACTTCCTGAATGCCCTGCATTTTTAGGGGTACAAGGAATTCATGACCAAATTCCGGATCTTCCAGCATGGCCAAACCGACTTTTTTCGCTGTTCGGCGGATGGTGTCCAATTCTGCGTCGCGATCAAAGCGCAGTTCGAATTTAATCGTGCCCCAATCGCGGCTGAAATTGGTGACGGCGGTGATCTGGCCGAATGGGATGGTGTGGATTGGGCCGTTTTGGTGGCGAAGCCGGATCGATCGCAGCGAGATTTGCTCAACGGTCCCCTTCAATTTTCCGGTATCGATATACTCACCAATGCGAAACGCATCTTCGGCGAGAAAGAAGATGCCGGAAACAACATCCTTCACCAGTGTTTGCGAGCCAAAGGACAGGGCCAGACCCAAAACGCCGAACCCTGCCAGAAGCGGTGCGACATCGACACCCAAGGAGGACAATGTGACCAGCAGGGCAATGGAAACCACCGCACCCAGCACCAGATTGCGCACCACGGGCAGCACTGTTGAAAGCCGGCTTGTTGTCTTATGCGCGGCATCATCATGGCCGGGCAAAGCCACGCCCTTGTCTGGCGAGACTGCCTCAAAATATTTCCACAAGAAGCTGCATGCAAACCAGCTACACACTGCGGCAATGCCAAATTGCTGAAGATGGACCAGCCAGGTGGACGTCGCGATTCCCGCTCCATCCAGCAGCGGCCGCCACATAACAAGGGTAAACTGGATGCCAAAAATCCAGCATGCTCCAGCGAAGGGAATACGCAACGCCCAAAGCAGTACCGACGGAAACCCCGCACCGGATGCGGCTTCGCGCTTATTGCCAAGCAAACGAAACAGCGCCGAAATGCCTCGCCCCAAAATTGGCATCAGTACGAACAGCACCTGGCTTGAGCCAGCCACCCGCGACCACGTGGCATTTTGCGCTGTTCCCGTCACCAAAAAGCCGAGCAGCCATATGAAGATGACAGAAAGCGCGTAGAAATAGACGGTTGCCTTACCCGCGGCCCGCGACAGACCATTGGCATCACGGCCGGAAAATGCAGCGGCGATATCGTTTCGACCGACAATGACCCAGGTAAGCTTGTAAATCGTGAGAATGGTGGAGCTCAAAAACAGCCAGCCATCCGTGGCCATCGGGTCCAGCCCGCGGGTATCTGCCAGCCTGAGCGTTGCGGCAATAATGCCGGAAAGGGCACCAAAGCCGATGGTCATACCGAGATGCCAGCGGGGATTGGCAATGTCGAGCAAGGGTCCAGATGATCCATTGTGGTAAAACAACAGTCGACCCGCAGCCGCAAATGCAGCGGTCAAGGACACCGTTTGGATAATACCGCCTGCAACCTCTCGCGCAAAAGAGCCTGATGCCAGCGACATATGGACGCTGCTGCGGGTGATGGCGAGAAACAAGATCAGAGCACACAGATCGCCAAACAGACGCAGTGCGGCCGTCCATGCTTTGGCCAAGGGCTCGCGGTCCGATTTTAATTTTGGTGCAAACCGGGTGAAGACGAACAGAAAAGCCAAGGCCGCCGCCATCCCCGAGAAAATGGCGATGGCAACGGTATAGCCGACATCTTCCATGCCTGAATCTTCGTCCGAAAGAGCGGTCCAGCTATTGTGCAACGCGGTGGGCAATCCGTACAACCCGGTGAGTGCAATGTCGCCGCCGCGAACAAGCGTCGCCAGTATCGTGCTGTAGGCGGACATCATCATGTCGGCGTCTGTTGAAGCGCCTGTTGTCTGCAACGGGGCTGCGGGTGCGGCTGTCCAGTCAACCTCCACAGGTTTTCCGAGGCTTTTGGCAGCATTCAACACTTTTTCAATGTCGCTGCTGGTTTGCCCGGGGCCGATATGAATGGTCACCGTTTGGTCGGCAGCAAAGGAATGCGATGATAACCCGAAGAAAAAACTAACGGCGATCAGCAAAAATAAAATTCTGAGGCTTTGAAACGAGAACCGCAAGCTGCCGTTCATAGGGGTGTGTCTCCAGCCATCGCCATTCTGATCCAAGCCGCCCGTGGCTCTGGGGCTGCGCCCAGAGACTACTTCGAAAAAGGTAGATTTTTGATAAATGACTGTGGCGAATTTGGCACGGTTGCCCATTACCTTGATTTTCGGCAAAAAACGGTCTTGGCATCCATTTTTCAACCGTCTACAATTTTTGCATTATCAACGCGCTCAAAGGGAGGTTTATGATGGCATATTTTTCAAAATCTCCCGTGGCATCAGCCAATATCGCGACCGGGGTCCGATCTGGCGCAATGCCTGGTGTTGCTGCATAGCAGCCTCTTTCGTTGATTGCTCAGCCGTTCGAGTTCTGAGCTTCTCATCTTTCAAATTCTAAATTCTGCCGTTGGCATTTCTTTGCGTACGGCTCTCTCAATCTCTATTTCGTGAGGCCGGCGGTTGCCGGAATTTATTATGCTGTTTGGAAAAAAATCCCGGCGTGCCGGGGCATTCAGGAACGTTTTTCGTTTTTGTTGGGTTCATTGGCGGCGTCAGCCTGGGCGGGCTGCGTTTATGGTCTGCGCCGTTCTGCTCTCAACGCTTGCCGATGTTCTCACACCGCTCTTTTCTGGCCGTCTGGTTGATGCTGTTGTCACCGGTCAGGCCAGCGATGCGGTGACATGGCATAATGCCATGACTGCTTTTGGCTGGCTGATGGCGCTCTCGGTGGGGGCGGTCGCGCTACGCCACGCAACCTTCACCACCATCATCCAGTTTACCCTGCGCAGCATGGCAGACATTGCGGGTGATGCGTTTTTCAGAATTCAGCGGTTCTCCAGCGATTGGCATGCCAATAGTTTTGCGGGCTCAACGGTGCGCAAGGCAACGCGCGGCATGTGGGCGCTGGACTTGCTCAATGATACCGTGTTCGTGGCGCTGTTTCCGTCGGTGGTGATGCTGACAGGATCAACCGTGCTGATGGCGTGGCATTGGCCCATGATGGGCCTGCTGGTTGGGGTCGGGTCGTTGCTGTTTCTGGTGTTCACTGCCAGCATGGCCTTGGGCTATGTGGCACCCATGGCAAGCCTCGCCAACAGTTGGGATACCCGGCTAGGCGGTGTGCTGGCCGATGCTGTCACCTGCAATGCGGTTGTGAAGGCCTTTGGCGCTGAAACGCGCGAAGATGAGCGGACCGCGAAGGTGGTGCGCAAATGGCAAGACCGCACACGTCGGACGTGGACGCGCGGAACCTTGAATGGCTCCATGCAAGCGGCGTTGCTTGCACTGTTGCGCGGGTGCGTTTTGGGCCTTGCCTTGTGGCTTTGGGCCAGTGGTCGGGCCAGCGCGGGCGACATCACCTTTGTGCTGACGGCGTTCTTTATCTTGCAGGGTTACCTACGTGAAGTGGGCATGCACATTCGCAACCTTCAAAAATCGGTCAACGATATGGAGGAACTGGTGTGGTTGCATGATCAACCACTGGGTATCGAAGATATGCCGGGTGCAAAGCCGATCCGCATCACCGAAGGCCGGATTGAATTTGACCGCGTGAATTTCCATTACGGCCGCCATTCCGCGCCGCTGTATCGGGATTTTTCGGTTACGATCAAACCGGGCGAAAGGGTGGGCCTTGTGGGGCATTCTGGCTCTGGCAAAACCACGTTTGTGAAGCTTATCCAGCGTTTGCATGACGTGAACGGTGGCATGATCCGCATTGACGGGCAGGATATCTCCCGCACCCAGCAGGCGGCACTGCGTCGGCAAATTGCCATTGTGCAGCAGGAGCCCATTCTGTTTCACCGGACATTGGCCGAAAACATTGCCTATGCAAAACCGGGCGCAAGTGCACGTGAGATTGAAAATGCCGCCCGGCTTGCCAGCGCGCATGGCTTTATTGAAGCCTTGCCGAAAGGCTATTCAACCATGGTTGGAGAGCGCGGTATCAAGCTTTCGGGCGGTGAGCGTCAGCGCATTGCCATTGCCCGGGCGTTTTTGGCCGATGCGCCGATTTTGATCTTGGATGAAGCAACATCAAGCCTTGATTCAGAATCGGAAATGCTGATTCAACAGGCCATGGAGCGGCTGATGCAGGGACGCACAACATTGGTTGTCGCCCACCGTCTGTCCACCGTGCGGGCTTTGGACCGTCTGTTGGTGTTCGAGCAGGGCCGGATTGCGGAAGAGGGTACCCACGCAAGCCTGATCCGCATCAATGGCGGCATCTATCGCGGCTTGTTTGAGCGGCAGGCACTTGAATTGACCAAGGGCTTGGTGATTGGCGAGTAAGAAATGGCTGGCAAAGGTAAGTGACTTGGCCGAGGCGATGGCCTCGGCCAAGTCATGATGACGATGTACTTATGCTTGCTTTGCCAGCACTTGTTTGGTCGCTTTGCGGTGCTTTGTCCGCCAATCGCCCAAAAACAGCAGGATGGGTGCTGCAATAAACACTGACGAGATAGCGGCCACCACAATGCCAAACACCATCGGCACCGCAAAACTTGACACGGCACTGCCGCCCCAGATGGCCATGGGCAAGAGCGCCAGAAAAGCCGTGGCAGAGGTATAGATGCTGCGTGCCAGCGTTTCGTTGATTGAAAGATCAATCACATCGCGCAGCGGCATGGATTTATAAAGCCGCATATTCTCGCGCATGCGGTCATAAACCACTACTTTGTCATTGACCGAATAGCCCACAAGCGTCAGCAGTGCGGCAATGGCGGTGAGATTGAAGTCCATGCCTGTCAGGGCGAAGAACCCCAGGGTTTTGGTGACATCCAGCACAAGTGTTGCAATGGCACCCACCGCAAATGGCCATTCAAACCGTATCCAGATGTAAGCCATCATGGCGAGGCTGGCCAGGAGCACGGAGAGGAAGCCAGCAGTTGCCAACTCGCCGCTGACTTTGGGGCCAACCACTTCGGTTTTCTGCACATTGCTGGTTTTATCAATCACCACCAACTCGTTGCGAAGCTTCTCCACCGCTGCTGTCTGGGCTTCCTCACCACCTGGCTGGCGCTCCACGCGCAGCAGGAAGTGTTTCGGATCACCAAACTGTTGCAGGCCCACATCGCCTAAGCCAAGGCTTTCCAACCCTTTACGGAAGGATGCAAGGTCGGCGGGATCCTGGGTGGAAACCTCCATCTGGATACCGCCCTTGAAATCGACACCGTAATTCAATCCCGGTGTGATGAAGAGGACAACGGAGGCAACAGACAAAAAGGCTGACAGGCCAATACCAATGAAGCGCGCGTTCATAAAAGGTATTGTGGTGCCTTCGGGCACAAGATTCATGGAGAAAAGCGACTTTATCTCCAGGGTCTTCAGCTTCATGCGCCCGACCAGCGCGATCATGGCAACCTTGACGATCGACACCGCCGTAAACATTGAAATAATGATGCCCAGACCCATGGTGACAGCAAAACCACGCACAGGGCCAGAGCCGAACCAGAACAGCAACACCGTGGCAATCAATGCCGTAACATTGCTGTCGATGATGGTGGAGTAAGCCCTGCTGAAACCGGCATCAAGTGCCGCCATAGCTGTGCGGCCTTTGCGGGTTTCTTCGCGTATGCGCTCGTTGATCAACACGTTGGCATCGACCGCTAGGCCAATGCCCAGCACAATGCCCGCAATGCCGGGCAGGGTGAGGGTAGCACCTAGCAGTGTCAATCCGGCAAAGGTGAGGATGACATTGAGGGCGAGTGCCAGATTGGCCAAAATGCCCCAGGCGCCGTAAAGCACAAACATGAAGGTGACGACCAGACCAAAGCCAATCAAACCAGTCATGATACCAACGGAAATCGCATCGGCCCCCAGATCGGCCCCGACGGTTCTTTCCTCAACCACGGTGAGCTTGGCAGGCAGCGCACCGGCGCGCAACAAGGCGGCAAGGTCGTTGGCCGATTGAACGGTGAAATTGCCCGAAATCTGCCCCGCACCGCCGGTAATTGGTTCGTTGATCACCGGTGCGCTCAAGATTTTGTTGTCCAGAACAATGGCAAAGGGCTGGCCGACATTGGCGCGGGTGATCTCCGCAAACCGCTGCGCGCCGGTGTTATCGAAGCGGAACGAGACAACAGGCTCGTTGTTGTTCTGGTTGAAGCTCACCCGCGCATCCGTCAGGTGATCCCCAGACAGGGCAGCACGCGACAAAATCTGGAATTGCTGGCCTTTGTCGTCTGAGAGCGTTTCGGTGCCAGCAGGCATTCGGCCATCAGGACCGGGATTGGCCATCAGATGAAAGCTCATCTTGGCCGTCGAGCCCAGCAAATCGCGCAAACGTTTCGGATCTTGAACGCCCGGAAGCTGCACCACAACGCGGTCGGCGCCAGCACGCTGAATTGTTGGCTCGGCAACACCGACCTGATCCACACGTTTGCGAATGATCTCGAGGCTTTGATCAACCGCTGCCGTCACGCGGTCTGCCAGACCTGCATCGGTCATGGCTATGGTGATTTGCGACCCCGCGCCCGTGATAGCGAGATCGGAGCTGCCGGTAACGCCCACCGGTGTGGCAAGCTTTTGGAGTGCTGCAATGGCTGATTGCCTTTGCGTTTCATCGCTCAGTGTTATGACCAACTGTTTGTTGGCTTGCCGCAGGGATGAAACGCCGATTTTGGCCTCATTCAGCGTTTGACGGGCGTCCTGCATCAGTGTTTGCAGGCGTTCTTTCACAAGATCAGCGGAATCCACCTCCAGCACCAGATAGGAGCCGCCACGCAGGTCGAGCCCCAGCGAAACCCGGCTGTGCGGTAGCCAGGACGGCATTTTATCAAGGGTGGATTGTGGCAAAATGTTCGGCAAAGCCGTCAATAAGCCGAACATGATCACAAGGCTATAGAGAGCCAAAAGCCAGCGTGGCGTTTTCATCTATCATCATTCCATATGTTCTATGGTTCAAACCTCGCGCATTGGCCGAAATGGGCGCAAAGCAAGCAGTTAGAGCCATCATAAACCTCAGGCGCTCGATGCGCCGATTGATGCATCAGGAATGTTGCAACGGCGGGGCACGCGGTTGATGCGCGCTGCGGTAAGATGAATGCGCAAGCGTGGCCTGCTCCCAACCGATTTGTTGTTCGGCGCGTTGAGGTGGAGCCGTGGGCGCGATATCGATGAGAACGAGGGGAATATCATTGGGAGGCGGCCCTCCCTTATCGTCGTCGCGATCTGCATCCCGCAGATGTCTGCCTTCATTGCGCACAGACAGATGAACCTTGCCGCGCAGCGCGCTGAAATCAAGATCATTGACATTATGGCGGGGAGCAAATGTGGTGCCCGGAAACCACGGAAGAAACAGAAGGTAAGTCAGCAGAAAGACGCACACAGCCAGCACACTGCCGTCACCATGGGGGCGCGGGCGTCTGCTGCGTATGGCGAGCCGAAATCCGTAACGTTTCATAGGGTTTCGGGTAACACGTCTTCAAGTCATTTGTCGACCGTTAAAGCGCTTTGCCCTCGTTGGCCATATTTGGCTCACGGTGCTGTCAGCCTGGCGAAAAAGCGAGGAGATGGCATTTGAACAAGAGTGACATTTTGCCATTGCTATTGGCTTGCACATGGCAATCTCACAGTGAGATAGTTGTGCATCGTCACGAGTCGCTGACACAGGTTCGGTGTCCAATATGAAAACATACATCAAAAGCCTAGCACACAGAGATCGAACCGAGGCAAGTGACCGCCATCTCGCTTTTTACCTCACTTTCATTGCCGGTGCTGCGAATGCGGGCGGGTTTATGGCCGTGCATCAATACACATCCCATATGTCCGGGATTGTTTCTTCGCTCGCGGATAATCTTGTTCTGGGTGAGCTTGAATTGCTGCTGTCCGGCTTCACCGGATTTGTGTTTTTTCTGTTTGGTGCAGGCGTTTCGGCAATCCTGATCAACTGGGGCCGTCGTCGGAATCTGCGCTCTATTTATGCTCTGCCCTTGGCGTTGGAGGCCGCCTTGCTCGTGGCGTTTTCCCTCTCAGGGTTTCTTGGGCCGATTGATCGTGATCTCGCGCTGATGATTATCGCCCTCTTGTGTTTTGTCATGGGATTGCAAAACGCGATCATCACCAAATTGTCCGGCGCACGCATCCGCACCACGCATGTGACTGGATTGGTGACAGATACTGGCATCGAACTGGGAAAGCTATTCTATTGGAATGGCCGTCAAATCGCGCCACCAGACGGCCCCCCGCCGGTGAGGGCAGATATGCCCAAATTGTGGCTGCTGTCACGCATGGTTTTTCTGTTCTTTCTGGGCGGTGTAACAGGGGCGATCTCATTTCAGCACATCGGCATTTCGGCTGCAATTTTTCTCGCCATTCCCGTTGCCGTGCTTGCCATATTCCCGCTACTGGAAGACTATAACGCACGCGGCATGAAGCAATAAAAATCTACGTAATTTGAATGGTTTTGCTGCATTTTGTTGTTATGGTGTTGACGCCACGTTTTGTCTGGCTATAACCCGAAATCAGAATCGATAACGAACCATATCGATACGGTCAGAGATCGCTCTGACATAGAAGGAAGAGTGTCCGAGTGGTTTAAGGAACCGGTCTTGAAAACCGGCGTGCGGGAGACCGTACCGTGGGTTCGAATCCCACCTCTTCCGCCATTTTTCGATTTTCAACTGTTTTCCAATGTACGTTAAGCCTTGAAAACCGTTTTGTTTCGAGTTTCTAAGATACTCCGTTGTTTTTGAATGTACCCACACAGCCCGACGATTTTGGGTAGGGTCCGAAACAATGGGGGATCGATAAGATGCGATGAATGCTGACGGACACACAAATCAAGAAAGCGAAAGCGGCTGAGAAAGCGTAAAAGATCTCTGACAGCGGCGGGTTTGATTTGCAGGTTGCAGTGTCAGGGTCTAAATTATGGCGCTTGAAGTATCGGGTTGACGGAAAAGAAAAGCTGCTGGCGCTTGGAGTATACCCCCATATCTCACTGGCGGATGCGAGAGCGGCGCGCGATAAAGCTAAGGCCGAGCTACGAGAGGGTAAAGACCCCTCTGTCCTGAAAAAGATGAACAAATTTGCCAGCAAACTGGCAGCGCTTAATACCTTCGAGCAGTTGGCGCGCGAATGGTATGATCTGCAAAAATCGCAGTGGGTTGAGCGTCACGCTTCCGATGTTATCGAAAGCTTGGAAAAAGAGGTCTTCCCGCATATCGGCGCGCGGCCAATCAACGATTTGCAGCCAACCGACATTCTGCCGGTGCTGCGATTGATTGAACGCCGGGGTGTATGACACCAGTGTCACACTCCGGCATCGGGCAGACAGCAAGCCTGCGCAGCCGTTGAACATGCGCCTCAGCTATGACCCACCTCCACACGCCAGCGCCTGCGCACACCAATGCGCCGCCAGCAAATGCCGCTCTCAATGGTTCTGCGCACATGCTGGTCATAGCCACCATCATGAGGCAGGGGGACACCAGAGGTGTGCTCCCTGATCCCCTCAGCGCGAAGATGTTTCATTGTCGCCGTGACGTTGCGCTGATCCATCCAGATCAAATGCAGGTCAAACCCTTGCACTATTGGCACCACGGCATTGTCCGGCACCGGCCTTGCCGCCTGCCGTTGTCTCTTTTCAGCAGTTTGTGCCACCTCATCAGCCCTCCGGTGGGCTGTCGATCATGCCGAGGGCATGGAGATAGGTGTCGAGGATCAAATCCTCTTCCATGCGCTCCTGGTCGTCCTTCTTGCGAAGTGCGACGACCTTCTTGAGAACCTTCTCGTCAAAGCCCGTGCCCTTCGCCTCGCCGTAAACATCCGTGATGTCATCCGCGATGGTTTTTTTTCTTCTTCCAGCCGCCCGATGCGCTCAACAAAAGCGCGGAGCTGGTCACGGGCAACGCCATGTGTCCGCCATGATCTGTGGTCTCCTGTTTTTAAGGTGTTGCCTTTCCTGCGCCGTTGCAGGCGGGCGTCGTGCCGCTTGCGCTCTGGCTCGGTGAGGATTTTAATTCGCCCCAGCACAGGCCGAGGCTTGAGTTCGGTGATGGTCATGACAACGCCGGTATCGCTGAGGCGCGCATGAAACTCCGGCGTTCGCAGCGACTGAAATCCAACCCGCGCAGCAGCGGCCACATCCGGTGTCCAGATCAGCGAGCGCACTTGCTCCAGCGTCAGCCCAGCCGCATCACAGTGGGCGGTGGCCTCTTCAAGTGAGGCCGCGAACGACCCTTCAACGGCGACGCCCACAATGCGCTGCAAATAGCGCGTCACCGCATGGTAGCTGACTTTGACCAGTCCGCTGTTATCCCTGCCGGGATTGGGTTTTACGTCCATCGCCAACTCCCTGATCCCGTATCAAGTCGTGGGCCTGAACCAGAACCGCGAGGTTATGGCGCTGTTGCTCCACCTCATGTGCTGGCCGTGCGTTTCGGCCGTGGCCAAATTTATCAATCCACCAGCACTTCGATTCGATCTGCTTGAGCAATCCGGCCACTAGTTCCGGCGCGCTCAGCGGCACCGCTCGCGCAGTCTGGCGCATTTGGGCCAAGCGCTGCCGTTGTGCCTGCGCAACAAGATCCGTGGCACTGTCAAACCGATGGCTCATACGGTACCGTCCAACAGCGCCTCTTTCTCGCGCCGTAAGTCCTCGATGTGCTGATCAATCGCCAGTGCCCGCTCGTATTTCGCAGCACGGTCCACCCATTCTGGCCTGATGGTCAGAACCGCAGCCAGAAACTGTGGACCATAGGCTGCAATCAAGCCAGCGAAATGCGAGGCAGAAGGCTTGGCCTTGCGCATGAACCAGTTCTCAATGGTGCCAGAGGGAAGCCCGGTATCGGCGGCAATGCTGTGGTAGGTTTGGGTAGGGTACATCTGCCGCAAATAGGCCAGTACCGCCTCAACATCATGTTCTGCCGAACGCCGACCAGTACATTGCCGGGGCGTTCGGCAGAAGCTTGCCTTTTCGCTGTGCCATAACCGGCCCGTCCTTCGCTGAAGCCGTAAACGTCAATAGCCACACGAGGAACAGCATCGGTCTGCGAGGCAATCAAACGCCGCAGCGTATGCCGGACATCTGGGGGCAAGATCAGTAGGGTTGCGCAATCTCCGAGTTGCGACGCTTAGATTTGCAGCGACTTGCATTTTGTCGAAATGCTCCCAGCCCCATGCTGTGGCTGAGATTGATGTGACGGAATTTGATGAATAAATCAATGTGTCGGACATTTAAGGCTTTCGTAATCGTAGCAGGCTTAGTAGTCTTCGAATAATTATGTAATTTCTTGATTGAAGGAACAGCGAATGTCTACCCCGTATGACAAGCTCCCAAATCAGGCGTTTTGGCGCCGTTCCGTTTCAAGTGTCCCAAGTTTTCTTTTGGATCCGGTTCGTAACTCTTCGTTCAAGATATCCAAATCAGACGCCGTGGCGACAGCAGGCAGTTGCTTCGCACAGCATCTATCACGAGCAATTCAAGCGCGAGGGTTCAACTATCTGATCAGCGAGGATGACCTTAGCCTTTCAACTCATGATCGGCATAATCGCAATTTCGGAGTGTATTCCGCGAGATTTGGCAATATTTACAATGTAAAACAACTTCGTCAACTCATTGAGAGAGCTTATGGCCTGGCTGATTATGCTATGCCGTTGTGGCAGCGACCCGACAAGCGTTGGGTTGACCCATTTCGCCCAAACATTGAACCAGATGGTTATGCCGATGAGGAAGCTTTGCTAGCCGACAGGAAAGCGCATCTGCATTCGGTACGAAAAATGTTTGCAGAGTTGGATGTTCTTGTTTTTACGTTGGGGCTTACTGAAGGCTGGGAACACATCGGATCCGGAGCTAGCTTACCCTTGGCACCTGGCGTGGTGGCGAGTGATTGGGATCCGGGATCCTACATGTTTGCAAATTACACGACAGAGCAAATTCTGACCGACTTGCGACAGTTCTTTGATATATTAAAATCAGTGAATGCATCTGCTAGGATGCTGTTGACAGTGTCACCAGTCCCATTAATCGCAACATATTCGCCGTCATCAGTTCTCGCAGCTACTGTTTACAGTAAATCAGTGCTTCGCGTTGTTGCTGAGGAGTTTTCAAATCGCAACAAGGGTGTCGACTATTTCCCTTCTTTCGAAATCATTAATAACCCTGTCGTCGGAAATAGATATTTCGAACCTGATTTTAGAAGTATCCGACCAGAAGGCGTTGCACATGTTATGCGAATATTTTTCAAGCATTACGTCAATGATGGGCCGTTAGAAGTTGAAATCGAAGAAAGCCGTCAGTTGTTGCAAGAAAACTCGAAGGCCCAAAGCACGAACCTCTTCAAAGTTGTGTGCGACGAAGAGTCCATTGAAAACAACGTTCTTTGATAGGTAGAGGCATCATGAAAATCGCGATACTCGGCAATTGTCAAATCGAATCAATAGAAGCGTCGTTGAGAGTTCTAGTTCCAGACGCTCACATTCAATTGTTCCATGTTTGGAATGTAACCACGCAATTCTCAAGAAACCAAAGCCTAATTGAACATTTGCGAAATTTTGACTTGGTGCTCTCACATCGATTTTATGACCTTGTGGGCTTTGACTTCGATGAGTTAAAACAGGAGCTAGATGTTCTGGAGTTCCCCGCATTAAATTTTGCGGCATTTCATCCAGATTGCGTCTATTTGGTTGATGACAAAACACACAAAATTGTGCGTAGTTGCTTGGGAGACTATAACTCGGCCTTGATTGCATTTTGTTTTGCCAATGGCCTGACAAAGGAGCAGTGTCTCTCGGCATTTCGAGAAAGTGTATTTTCACATGTCGGATATTTTTCGATGTGGGATAATTCTGTAATGGCATTGGATGCCGAACTACAGCGATGCGGTCTCAAGGTTGGGAATTACATACCCAAATGGATGGCAGTGAAGCCTTTTATGAATTCTATCAATCATCCCAAAATTTTTGCGATAAATGATATATTGATCGACATGCTAGCAACAAGGCATATAGCCACAAGGCAAATTTCGGGGATTGACGATTACTCTGCTGACCCTCTTATAAACTATGCAAAATGGCCGATCTATCCAGAATTAGCTAGTTATTTTGGGGTACAAGGTGGATATACGTTCAAGAGCGAAACAAAAATGGATGGTCAAAAATACATATTTGGATTGTCTGAATTCATAGAGGATTCTTACACCCGGTATGCGGCACTCGAAGTCGAAAAATTCCGCAACGATATGTTGGCGATCTGGGGGGGGATGAATCTCGCCGACTTAATCCGATCACAGTGAAGACCGGATTACGGCGCAAGATAATCAAGGAATTTTTGATGAAATTTGATATTCGCGCCTCGACATTCCTCAAGCGCTTGGGGATAAGTTCGCGCTTGCTGTGCCATACGCTTCCAGTCTTGAATATCACTTAAAGCAACAGGATGGCGCAGACTGTAAAATTTTGATGAAAATGGAAACGCTACTACGCGTCGTCCCAATAGGGTCGCCCAATATGCACCGTGGAAGCTACTTGTTAAAACCAATTCGGCACTAGCTAGATACTTTATTACATCATGAAAAGAAGTATAGTTGTCTATTACGCGGATGTTTTTTGGCAATATACTCAATGTGTATTCATCGAGATCCGTTTCAATATGTTTAAAAAAAACAACGTCTTCGGTGATTTCATAATATTCATCAAAAGCTGGATCCATGCACGACGGGCAAGGAACCCAGTCATAAATCTGATTGGCATCACGCAGTCCAATCAGGTCGTAATTGAAAGGGATAAGATCCAGATTATATTTCATCTCGCGCCAAGATCCCACCTGATAGTTATTGTGCCCAGCACCCCACGTAACAAATTTTTGGTCAGGCCTCCGCCTCCGATAAGCCTCGTTTAGCGCGGGCTCGAAAAAATCAATCCCAAACAACCCGCCACCACCAATAACGACGCAGTCCGCCGCGTCGAAGCTCGCCTCCCATTGCGCCCGATGATTTGAATTGACAGATTCAAGAATGTCATGCCTCACAATGTCCCAACCAGGAACGTCAAAGAAATTAAACGGCGACGATTTAATGTCGCCAATATTTGATGTATTAGACCGATGAATATTTAAAATGAGGGGCATAATTTACCTATCATAAACCGAATTCCGCCGTGCCTTTAACTTGTCCATAAAACTCCAGATCGTTTGTCTGAAATGCGCGGACGAGATCTTCGCGCCTCGACCGAATTGCATGGCTAGGCGCTTCACGAGTAAAATGCTCCATATATGGCGTTTGGGCCCATTCAGGAACTTCTCGATTGAGAGTCCTAGAAAAAACATCAGAAAACGACACTCTCTCTCCATGAGATCGCTCACTCAGGATTGCAATAATGCGCCAATAAAAATAGTGCTTCGGAGCCATCCACTCCATATACAGCTTCCAGTAGTTCTCGGGAACTGTACCTTCATGCTTTTTTAGCATATTAAAGGAAGCAAACACTTCAATGTTTCGTTCTAGATTTTTACGTGCATTTGCCAAAATGGATCCTGGTCTCTGAACATAATTGTACGTACAGTCACTGACAAAACTTAAGTCTTTTGCACCACAAATCAGTGCGGGAGTGAGCGCGAGGTCCTCAAACCAGCCGAGCGAGTAGCGCGCATTTGGATTCTGTGTAAACGTTTCAGTCCGATACATTTTATTCCACGCATAGCATTCGTAGTTTGAGATAAGTGCGTGTATCACGGGATCTTCTTCACCCCAGAATTTGTCAAGTTCTCGCGTTTCAGTAAGGCGACCGTCTGGCATAGTCAGCCGGAAGTTGCATATCGCCATGTCGTGTCCTTGGCGAAACTTCGCTTCAAGCTTTTCGAGATGTACTGTTTCAAGAAAGTCATCACTGTCAATAAAAGTAACAAGGTCAGAGTCTAGATAGGGGATTGCAAAATTTCGAGCATCTCCCAGCCCGCCATTCTCTTTGCGATAATAGCGGAAACGGGAATCGGCCTTTGACATTGCCTGAGCTATCAGGCCACTATTATCAGTCGATCCATCATCAATCATCAGGACTTCAAAATTTAAATACGTCTGCATTTGAAGGGATTTTAAACAACGAACGAGATACTTTTCAACATTGTACATCGGGAGGACAATATCAATTTTATGCTCTTGGCGCTGTATGGAATTGTACACGGCAGCCGTGACAGTGTGTTTTTCTTTTATTTCAAATGTTCCCTCAACACCTTTGTTAAGTGGCTTAAGGTGCCATTGTGAAATGACTTTTAAGGGACTGGCTTTGGCTGCCTCGCTAAGGATCTTGTTTTTCGAGCTCAAGCTTCCGCCCAGTAAGCGATTTTTAAAGCTCCTAAAAGTCTCTAGTTCTGAAACTTCGCCTAATGACGGGAATGCCTTTTCGGCGTTTGCTAGAAAGTAGTATGCCCATTGCTGGCGGGCTGGCATGATAAGGCGAAGTCGGCGTTGATATTTAGAATCGTATTGCTGTTCCCACTCACGTGCAATGTCAACTAGCGAATCCTTATAGGAATTGTGGGAGGGATCCGTCCAACCACCATAGTACATATGTTCTGCTATGCACTGACCATCGCCGAAACTGGTGGTGAAGAATTTTTCACTTTCAATCAGATTGTTACCAGCCAGGATCTGACGACTGCCGTCCAGCCGCATACCCAATTCTGTCGCGAACAGCCAAGTGACGATGACAGGCATCGGCGTGAGGTCAAGATTCTGCCCTAGGACAAGCTTGCGCCCTCTGTAAATGTCGAGAAGTCGGCCGATAAGCGGATTTCTTGGCTTGGACATCAAAAAATGCGGCCCAATAGCAAAGTGATTTTCCCAGCAAAAGACACTGTCAAAATCAAGGTAGCCATCCACACGCTTATAGAATGCGACATCGCCGTCCGCATAAATACCACCGAATTCGTATAGCGCTTTCAGTCGGATATAATCCGTCGCGAATGCCCACTTTTTCTGCGCAATAGCTTCGTGAAGGAAACCACAGTCATCGTCTTTTATCGAGTCCAGCGACCACTTTCTTATTTCAAAATCTGGATGTGTCTTGGCAAAACTTTCGAAACCCAACCGAAGCGGTGTTGGAACAGAATCTCCACTCAGCCAGACGCTGTGGAATATTCTCGGAATCGAAGAACCTGTCTTTATCGGCTCAGGCCGGGGCATATTTCCGTAAAGTTTACCCGTAGACGAATGGTTAACGCGAGCATAGTGAACGAGCGGATTTTCGCCTGTCACTCTGATCTCTGGAAAATCGTTCTTATAACGTTCTGTTGAAAAACGTTTGCTTGGGTCTCGTCCCTCCTTTGCGCCATACTGTAGATAATGCAAAGCAGGATCTACACCAGCTTTTTTTACATCATGATTTGTATCAATATACCAATCATGATCAAAAAAAGCACTAGATCGCACTATTTTTAATTTTCCATTTGTCGTTTTCGGGAAAACCATTAATCCTGCATCCATCAATATTTACTATTACTGTTATTGGAAACTAGTTCGACATAGCCTCAGAAGACATCCGGCTCATTTGAAGCATGGCACGTCTTAGTTCTATTGCCGCTAGATTGGATCACCGCTGGCATCATATTCCATATCAACATTCTCAAATCTTGAGCTACAGGCCAGTTAAGCGGCAGTCAACCGCCAAATCTTTTGTACACCATCTATTAACCGGCCATCCCCTGCGTGCCACCCCGTCCTCTTGAACATATCCAAGAGACTCTCTTCTGTCAGGTCGTTTACCCAAGCGTGCTCACGACGACCAACATCATTTTTGCCATAGGGTGCAATACAATAGCTCAGCACTAATACGTCGTACTGGAGCCGCACATTGGAAAGCAGGCTTTCAGGATCGAACAAATATTCAATCACCCCTAAAAAAGCCGCTGCGGTTGCACCTGTTATCGGCGGTACTTCCTTATTTAGGTCACAGACCAGGGTTTCGTCATTGCGTGCGACGACATCAATCGGAATATAGCGTTGATCTGGGCGTAGATGGCGACGTAGGTTCATTGTAGCACACCCGAAATCTGCAATCGACATCTGGTCCTCCAGGTAACCTGCAGCTATAGCAGCCCGAGCGTCCCAATGCATTGCCTCATCAGTGTCGATTGCCGCCCATCGCTCCACCAAAGTCCTTCTTTCGTTGATGGCTTTCTCTGTCAGCGCAAGACGCTCTTCTGGAGAGCGGCTATAAAACGGCTTAAGTTTAGTTTCCCAAACTGCAAGATCCAATCCCTGTGGAGGAAGACTTTCCCTTAGAAAATTTGGACGCCAGGTGGGCTCTGAAATGGGCGACACATCAATGCCTACGGAACGAAATAACGGTCCCCAAAAACGAGGGGACAATGCGTGCTGTAAAACGTCGACACCTGAGAAAGCCCAGTTTTGCACATCGGGGCTAATAATCGTGGACCTGCGCCCGAAAGCCGCAGCTTCTCGACCGACGGAGGATGAAAGAGTGACCACTTCGACAGAGGCGCATGATAGAAGCGCGTAAGTGTTGAGGTTGGTGGTTACTCCCCCGGCCGAAATAAGCGCATTAACTACATCGCTTGATGTGTTCCACGGATGATCCTTGATCAATATTGGTCTACCGCCCCTCAGGGAGTCGATGATATCTAGTACGTCCTTTTCTGTCCGGAAACCGCCATTGTGAATCAAAGTTCGATCTCTAGGAGTCTGGGCAAAGAAGACTATCGTCGGGACGTTGATATCTGCAGGACCATACCAAGAACTGACATGGCCAGCAAATTCTGAAATCTCTTTCTCCGTGAGAAGGAGATGGTTTACGTCATCAATATTAAAATGATTAGAAAATTTTACGTGAAACGCCCAATCAGGCATGAAGCGCAATGGAGATATACTGATATCAATCCAAGGCACATCTGCACGATCCAAAGCATCCTCAAGAACCGGGGGCATTTCAATCGTCACAATCAGCGCGTCGGCATAATGCCGCCTGATCAGATCCACCACATCTAAAGAGGCTTTGTCCCAAAAGATTTTGGCCCAGTTGTCTAGGGTCGGTTCGGTTAGTCCGCTCTGTATAGCCAGTGCTTCGGAGACTGATTGTCCAATCAAGGGGATTATGATTTCTTGCGGCAACGAGGTAAGTTGCGTAAATAAGCCTCCGACTCGATCACACAACCATTTGACAACATTCAATTGATCCGTGCCGCCATTCGCCGACCGAAAAAAATCACCGGTGAAGACGATTCGCGAAATATTCTTTGACATTATCGTATCATTTCCATTTTGATCAATTCTCATCAAGACTTTAAATGGCGATTGCCAATATGTCTCTCTAGCGCAACGTTCATGCTAATATTATTATTTCTCTGTCAAGATAAAGTTATCACGGTGTTTAATCAAGGCAAGAGGGTCGACGATGACAATATTATATGCCGCCGTTACTTTACATTTCGCGCCAAATGAGGCGGCTTTTATATCAGGCTTGTTGCGGCGGTCTTGTGTTTTGTGATATCCGGCTGTGGTTTCTGATCGCAGGAATTTTTTAATACCGCATAAGTATAATGAAAGATAACGATAAAAGATACCCAAGCATAAACTTAAGTTGGAAAATCTCCAGCGAATGATGAGAGCCTGAACTGATGAAGAGGATGTCGGCCGGAGGGGCCATTCTTCCCTTCGGCTTAGTCGTTTTAAAATAGTAGAAACCTAACATTACTACTATCGGGTACGATAAATGTCAGCTTTTGCTCCTGCGACTGTATCTTGAATATAGCGTTTGAGGAAGTAACCCGATCCGGCTGCCGGAGATCCTCACCCTCAGATTTGTGGAAAATAAAACGCGGCTCAGGGCTTTCTATAGAGATATAGGATATACGCCCTTCAATTTCCCTCAGTTCAACCGTTGCTTCAATACAGGGTACATATGTGTCCACGTTGCCTTGAATTTTTTTATTCCTCGTCACTAAGCCTATAGATAGTCCATCTATATTTCCGATGCGGAGGTCTCGCATGAAGAAATTTTGCAGGCTGGATTTTGTCGACATTTCAGTGGTCACTAGTGTCAGAAATCCCAAACTGCAATCGTGGCGAATTTGAAAATGATCGCGAACATCCGGCCGGATAACCCTGAGATTGAAAATGGGGCGATGGCTCCTTCCGTTGATGGTTATTCTTGAGAACGTGACCGGACGACCTTTGCCACGAAACGCCCAACCAATGAGAGCAAATAGCTTGTCTGGAGGTCCGTAAAAAGGCTCAAGGATTTGCCCGCAGGACCGGATCGCAACTCTTGATGCTCCTTCTAATTGCACGCGGCGCACGAAATCTGCCTGCTTATAGGGCTTAAATGCCGATAGTTCTACCGATTCTGCGGTGCGTCCGAGGATATAGGCAAGATCGCAAAAATCCTCTCGCGCGGAGTCAGATAACGGATCGCTGGACATCAGCTTCAAATGAATATCCCCACCGGGCAATCGTTCAAGAAAACGTTTCGTCTGACGTTCTGCTTCTTCGAGCATCGTATTTCTGTAAGCAAGACGGAGAACATCCGCATTTAATGGAGGGGCTTCAGCATCAACCATTCTGAAGATCCGTTCATAGTTTTGCAATATCGAACTTGTTGACAGCATCCCCTGTCTGCTGACACGATATGTATAAAGCGGCTCCGGCACCACGCCAATGGAAAAGCCCCGCAAAAAAGCCTTGAGGAAAAGTTCCCAATCCTCAAGTCCAATGCCGTAGAGCGCTGAAAAACCACCTAATGCTTGGAATGTTGATCGTTTGAAGAAGGCATTTGCATCCCCGAACCTATTTTCCAAGAACGAAAATACCCCCCCGACGCCTACAGGATAATATTCAATCTTGTTTGTGTGTTCAATCCCTCGGTAATGATCATCTGCATGATCGATCCACGCCATGCATGTTAGGATATCAAATCCGGAATGGATTGCCGCATTCAAAAAAACTTCAACCTCGGTCGGCACGGACAGATTGTCATCATCATGAAAGAGGATGTAATCCCCTTTTGCATGCGCTGCAGCTGTGTTTCTCGCTGCGCCAAGATACCTGTTGTCCGACCATACTACGGTAACTGGAAAGCGCGTGGGTTGATTCTCGAGCATTTTGAGAAGCGCGATTGCATCGACATTGCGGCTTCCGTCGTCAACTATGATAATCTCGATGTTATCGTAAGTCTGCTTCATGAGCGCATCAATAGCCTGCCGCAGCAAGGCCGGTCTCTCATGGTGCGTTACACAAACAGAAACAAGTGGCATGTCTGCCGATTGCTCATGATGTATCTCTTTCTTGCGCAGATTGGCGATCCAGCCATACCATTGCGCTATGGTTTCGCTTGGACTGATGTTTGATCTTATCTGTGGAACGCCTTCATTCAGGCAACGCTCAATTGCCCTTGCAAGATTTATGGGCGTCGGTCCTGAAAAACAAATACTGTGATCCTGTGGGGCAACCAGTCGCGCTGCCTCTGCTCCGTCTGTAGTAAGAAAGGGTAGGCCCAGCTTGAAACAATGAGCAATACTAAAAAAGGGACTTGCTAGTGACGGTGGCACGAAACATAGTGCGTTTGGCTTTGAGGTTAGCAACGACGCCAATTGGTCGGGAGTATCGACATTCAAGAACCGAATATGTCCACGATAGTCCGAAAGTCTTCTCAGTACGAACGCACCGGTAAACTCGAATCTCCATCGGGAAAATTCGCCAATGATTGTGATGTCAGGATTAATATTGTTAGAAAGACGCGTAATGGCGTCAATAAAAAATGGTAGTCCTTCCTGGAGATCGTGCGATCCAATGAAAACAAGTTCATTGATGTCACGTCCCAAAATACTTCGCGTTACAAAAGAGGCTTTCACTAATTCTGCCTCGGAATCGCCGCCCAACAGCGGCACGTGAAGATTCAGCGTCGGAAGCCTGATACCAAGCGTCTGATAGTGACTTAGTAGAGTAACATTGGTTACCACCACTTCGTCAGACAATTCAATCTGCGTTCGCTCGATCGCTTCACACTCGAGTTGGCTTATGTCTGGTGGATAGTTTGTGTCTTTGCGCACCGAAAGCGAGCTGCCATTAAGATGTGTGACGATAGTTGCAGACATTAATCCCTGCCTGCGCGCCATTGTGCAATAAAACCCAGCCCCCCCACGGTCATGAAAGTGAAGGCAATCATATTGTTTGTGTGAGACCGCACGGTAGATACAATAGGCTTCCGAGATGGCATCCACCGGTGCGTAGAGTTCTTTATCAGTATTTACTAAATTTTTTAATAAGTAAAAATATGGAAATTTCTCAATATTGGATGATTGTTCTATATTTAATTTATCAATTGTCATGTCGGTGATTATAATATCAACCTCATACCCCTTAGAGATAAGTATATTTGCTAAGAATTTTGATGAGGACCATTCAAAATTTAATCCATTTATTCCAGGGTATTTCTTTGTTATGATGCAATGTTTATACAATTATAAAATCTCCCTTGTTGATGAGCGCAGCAAATAGGTAATAAAAAATTTCAAAAAATATACTCTTAAAAATGGAAATAAAGATTTTATCGGACCGAAACGCCCAAGTGAAGAGGCAAACGCGACTGCAGTTTCAATGCGGGGCATGAATTTTGAGGTACTCCCCAATTTTGGTCCAGAGAGAACTAGAATTTTCCGGGGTTAAGGCTCAGTTCGGCGTGAGTGCCGATGAGCCGTTCATGAGCGAAATCGGCACCTTGTTGCCGATCGCGCTGTGTGGCCGGAACTCGTTATAGTCTCTACGCCAATCCTCCATCTTTGAGCGGGCGTCGTCAAGGCTCATGAACCAGTGGGTATTCAAGCATTCGGCCCGGAATTTCTCATTGAAGCTTTCGATATAACTGTTGTCGGTTGGTTTGCCTGGCCGGGAGAAATCGAGTGTGACGCCCTTTTGGTAAGCCCACAGATCGAGGTCGCGAGAGATGAATTCACTGCCGTTATCAACACGGATCGTGGCCGGATAGCCGACTTGCCGACACACGCGCTCAAGTGTGAGGACAACGTCTTCGCCTTTGTAGCTGAAGCGCGCATCAACCGCCGGTGAGAAGCGCGAGAAGGTATCAATCACGGTCAGAACCCTGATCTTGCGGTCTGTGGCCAACTGGTCATGAGCGAAATCCATAGCCCAGACATGGTTGGAATGTGCTGGCTCGGCGCGGTCAGCCCGCAGCTTCGCCTTGACGCGTCTCTTCGGAACCTTGTTGCGAATCTGGAGGCCCATCTCCTTGTAAAGGCGATAGATTCTCTTTGGGTTTACGGGCCACCCGTCACGCCTGATCAGGACATGCACACGACGATAGCCATAGCGCACTCGCGTCTGACAGATATCCTTGATCTTCAGCTTCAGTTCGGCCTGATCGCCGCGCCTGGACTTGTAGACGTAAAGGGACCGGTCAACTTTCAAAACGGCGCACGCACGCCGGATCGAGACCTTCTAGTCCGTTTTGATTGTGTCGACAAGCTGACGTTTGCGAGCAGGCCTCAGAGCTTTTTTGACAACACGTCCTGAAGCATAGCCTTGTCGAGCGAAAGGTCGGCAACGATCCGCTTCAGCTTGGCGTTCTCCTCTTCAAGTTGGCGCAGGCGCTTCATCTCAGAGGGCATCAGGCCCGCATATTTTTTACGCCAGTTGTAAAACGTCGCGTCAGATATTCCAGCCTTGCGGCAAACATCGCCAACCGGTGTTCCATCCGCTGCCTGCTTCAACACAAATGCAATCTGCGCTTCCGTAAACTTCGAGGCTTTCATCGAATTCTCCTCTTCTTCCCTGCAGGGATCATAAGTGGAAAATTCCAGTTCTAAATGGCCTAATTTATTGGGGGCACGTCACTCTAATTTTAAATATCGTCGCATAACGTTTTGGACATGCAGAAATTTCTCGCACCAATCTTCGCCCTGCGTTAGAGCAAACTACGAGAGACCATTTTATGGGCCTTAAATCAGAAGGATTGAACATGACTGATAAAATCGTCCCCGTGATCATGGCTGGCGGAAAAGGCACCCGGCTATGGCCTTTGTCGCGCGCAAGCGCCGCCAAGCAGTTTTTGAAAATGATTGGTGACGAAACACTTTTTCAGTCGACCTTAAATCGCGTTCGCGATGATGCCATGTATGAAGCACCGATCATTGTGACCAATGAGGAGTTTCGCTTTCGGGTGGCCGAACAGGCACGCGAACAAGGCGTCGCCCTGTCCGGCATCGTGTTGGAGCCCATGGCGCGCAATACGGCGGCAGCCGTTGCCGTTGCAGCGCGTGTGGCGGCCGATCGTTTTGGCGACGATGCCCTGCTCTTGCTTCTGCCGTCCGATCACGCCATCACCGTAGACGACATCTACACTGGCTCGATCGCGAGAGCGGCAACGGCGGCAAAAACCGGCAAGCTGGTGACATTTGGCATTCATCCAACCGAGCCCGCCACCGGTTACGGCTATATCGAGCTTGGTGATGATCTGGAAAACGGCGTCTATATTGTCCAGCGCTTCATTGAAAAGCCCGATGGGACCAAGGCCAGAACATTGCTGGAAGCGGGCAATTTCTATTGGAATTCCGGCATGTTCCTATTTTCAGCGAGCGGCATTATCACCGAGTTGGAAGCCTTTGCGCCCAGCGTCATGGCGGCGGCAACCGAAGCAGTGGCCAAATCCAGCAAGGACTTTGATTTTCTTCGGCTCGACGCCAAAGCCTTTGCCGAGGCGCCGTCGATCTCGATTGATTATGCGGTGATGGAAAAGACCAAAAAGGCTGCCGTGGTGCCCGCCGCCTTCACCTGGTCAGACATGGGCAGTTGGGATGCCGTTTGGAAAACCGGCAATGCCGATTCCGATGGCAATGTTGTGCAAGGCAATGTCACCGTTCACAACACCAGGAATTCTCTGGTGATTTCGCGCAATAGCCATATGGCCGTGCAGGGCATGGATGGTGTAGCGGTTATTGCCAGCGAAGACGCGGTTTTTGTCGGGCGACTGGACAATGCCCAGGATGTCGGCAATCTGGTTAAGATTCTGGCCGCCAGTGAGACAACCGCACGCCTGACGGAAACGCATCCGACCTCCCTTCGTCCATGGGGCGGCTATACCTCCATCCTCAGCGGGGATCGTTTTCAGGTCAAGCGTCTGTTTGTGCATCCCGGCAAGAAACTGTCCTTGCAAAAACATCACCACCGCGCCGAACATTGGATTTGTGTCAAGGGGGCTGCCGAAGTCACTATTGATGACACGGTGACAATCTTGCATGAAAGCCAGTCGATTTACATTCCGCAAGGCTCGGTGCATCGGCTGGGCAATCCGGGCAAGATTCTGCTGGAGATGATTGAGGTGCAGACCGGATCCTACCTTGGCGAAGACGACATTGTGCGTCTGGTCGACGAGTTCGGCAGAACCTGATCTGAGTATATGGCCTGAGTGAACAAAACCGCCGCAACCCGATGGTTTCTTAGAATAGTCTTTTTATTGTTTGCCAGGTCATATTTACACGCCTGCTCCCTGCGAAGGATCGATGCCGGTCCGTTCTAATATTTGCGGGGTATTTCAGGGGTATTGTTCATTTTATGGATGAAGTATTTTAATAAAACCGCACTATAAAAAACATAATTGACCGGCACCTCTTCCGCCATTTTTCGATTTTCCACTGTTTTCCAATGTACGTTAAGCCTTGAAAACCGTTTTTTCGAGTTTCTAAGATACTCCGTTGTTTTCAAATTTACCCACATAGCCCGCAGATTACGGGTATGGTCCGAAACAATGGGGGGATCGATAAGATGCGATGAACGCTGACAGACGCACCAATCAAGAAAGCGCACGTGGCTGAGAAAGCGTAAAAGATCTCTGACAGCGGCGGGTTTGATTTGCAGGTTGCAGTGTCAGGGTCGAAATTATGGCGCTCGAGGTATCGGGTTGACGGAAAAGAAAAGCTGCTGGCGCTTGGGGCATATCCCCATATTGCCTGGCGGATGCGAGAGCGGCGCGCGATAAAGCCAAGGCCGAGCTACGAGAGGGTAGAGACCCCTCTGTCCTGAAAAAGATGAACAAATTTGCCAGCAAACTGGCAGCGCTTAATACCTTCGAGCAGTTGGCGCGCGAATGGTATGATCTGCAAAAATCGCAGTGGGTTGAGCGTCACGCTTCCGATGTTATCGAAAGCTTGGAAAAAGAGGTCTTCCCGCATATCGGCGCGCGGCCAATCAACGATTTGCAGCCAACCGACATTCTGCCGGTGCTGCGATTGATTGAACGCCGGGGTGCAATCGAGACAGCGCGGCGCGTGCGTCAGCGCATGTCTGCTGTTTTCGTTTATGGTATCGCCACAGGTCGCGCCAAAGACGATCCAGCTGCGACGGTACAAAAGGCGATGGCTCCCTTGATCAAGGGCAGGCAGCCCGCTGTTGTTGATCTGGAGGAGGCGAGGGAGATGCTACTGGCAGCCATAGCCACGCCAAGTCACCCAGTGACAAGACTTGCGCTGCGTATCCTTGCTCTGACAGCGGTGCGGCCAGGCACATTGATTGCCACTCAATGGTCGGAATGGGACGAGGAAAGCCTCACTCAGGGTATTTGGCAAATCCCAGCGGAGCGGATGAAGCTTCGCCTTCAATACAAGAACGATCAAAGCCGGGATCACCTTGTTCCTCTGGCGCGCCAGACCATTGAGGCGATACAGACACTCCAACGGCTGACAGGTCGCGGACCCCTGACTTTGCCCCAAAACGCACAATCGCCATCACCGTCCGATACGCCACGGTCTGAACCCAGAACACATGTGCTTGGCGGGGAGGTCGTTGGTTAAACCTCTCCTTTTCTCTGGGGAATGAGGATGGTGATAGAATGCATAAACGGGCCGACGACGCAGAAAGGTGGAGACCATGCCTGTAGTTTTCTCCGGGATGGGCACGGGGCTTTGTGACTGAGGTCGTTGACCTACGACACATTCATGTCCCGTTCTCGGTTGAGCACTATCGCCAGATCACGGAAGAAGTTGTTGCCAAGGCCGAAACGATGATGTTCTCCGAGTATTATGTATCAGACCTCACAGCCAAGCTGGAGCCCAGACACTCGGCCCCGTTGAAAGCGCAAACTTTCAACTCAAACAGATCACAGATGACCATGCCAATGCCTTGCAAAAGGCGAAGGACGTCGCAAGCCTGGTAATAGGAGGGTTTTAAGCAAAGTACACGCTGAGGTGTCGTCACATTAAGATTATCAGGCCGGAAAAGATTCCATGTTCCGGGGTTTTAGGTGATATGGGATGGCATTTTCCACGCATCGGACGCTTCTAGGCGGCGATAACGAATTGTTTGTGCTGCGCGGCTGCGGGACGGAACTGAAAAGCAATTGCGGGTATGTCAGGTTTTATGACTTCGGGGAATGGCGAAGCAAATACCAGAGAAAAGCCAAGGTCATAAAGGCCATGGCAAACCACGTTATGGCATATTGAAGATGGCTGTTGGGGAATTTCACCTGAGTGAGGCCGCCGACTGGTAACGTGTCACCCCTGTCGGATTTGTCCGCATCAATGAAATAGGGCGCGACATTGCTCAGGTTCCGTTTGGCGGCAATGGCTGCGACGTCGCGGGAGTACCATCTGTCGTCTTGTGGCACATTGGAGCGTAAAAGGGTGCCCTTTGGTTCAGACAGACGCAGCAGGCCTGTGACCGTCACAGTACCTTTAATCTGGCCGTCGAGACGGGTCGAGGGGGATTTCTTGTCCAAAGGGACAAAACCGCGATTGATCAAGATGGTTTCGCCGCCATCAGGTGTGGTCAATGGGGTCAAAACCCAGTAGCCCGCACCAAGCGCAGTCGAGGCGTAGACGTATGTTTCTTTTGAATTGTCAAATTCACCGGTGATCTGGATATGCTTGTATTCGTCGTCTTGCTGGTTGATCTTTTGCCATTGAGTCGGCGCAGGAGCCTGCACGGGCGCGGCGTGGACGCGGGAGTCGACGCGCGCGATGAGATCACGCTTCCATCCAAGACGCTCAATCTGCCAGATGCCCAATGCTACGAATGCTGCGCAAGCCAAGAGCAAAAAAGCAGAAAGAAAAGCTTTGCGAGCAACGCTTTGTCGAGGGGCGGGGGCAGTGGACATTTTAAAATCCTGAAAAGGGTCGGGCGGCTTTTAGGCCGCCCGAGGATAAAGCCTGATTAGGGCATATTTCTCATCATCTCGACGCCCATGGGCATCATGTTTGTATTCAGGTGATGCATAACCCAAAGCGAACCAGACAGGGCGATCACCACGATGATCACCGTGAACATCAGCGCCATTACGGTCCAGCCGCCTTCAGATTTGGTGTTCATGTGCAGGAAGTAGATCATGTGAACCACAATCTGTACGGCACCAATGGCCATGACCAGACCAGCCAGCAGGGCTTTGTTTTCAATGGCACCGCTCATGACCATCCAAAAAGGAATGGCGGTGAGGATGACAGAGAGGATAAAGCCGGTGACATAGCTTTTCACACTGCCGTGGCTTGCTTCATGGCCGCCTGAATGATGACCATGATCGTGAGCATGTGCGTTCTCGCTCATCCGATAACTCCCAGCAGGTAAACGTAGGAAAATACGCCGATCCAGACAACGTCCAGGAAGTGCCAGAACATCGAAAGGCACATCAGGCGACGCTTGTTTGCATCATTCAAACCATGTTTCTTGACCTGTACCATGAGCGTGACCAGCCAGATCAGACCGAAGGTCACGTGCAAGCCGTGTGTTCCAACCAGCGTGAAGAAGGCTGAGAGGAATGCGCTGCGGCTCGGGCCTGCACCTTCATGGATCAAATGCACGAACTCATAGAGCTCGAGATAGATGAACACCGCGCCGAACAAGCCGGTGATGGCCAGCCAGATCAGCGTTGCAGACTGATTTTTCTTTTCCATTGCCAGCATGGCGAAGCCATAGGTGATGGACGAGAACAGCAGCATTGCTGTGTTGATGGCAACCAGCTTGAGGTCAAACAGGTCAGCAGGCGAAGGGCCGGCCGCATAATTGCGGCCAAGCACGGCATAGGTTGCGAACAGCATCGCAAAGATGAGGCAGTCGCTCATCAGATACAGCCAGAACCCCAGGTTCGTGCTGCTTTCCGGATGGTGGTCCTCTGTGAGGTAAAATTCCGGCTTTGTAGCCTTATTACTTCTCGGATCCATCAGATCACCCCTTTATTGCTCAGAAGAGCGGTGCGTGTGGCTTCGGTGTTCACCACTTCTTCCGCAGAGATGTAATAGTCGCGGTTGTAATTAAACGTGTGACCGATCGCGACAGCGACAATTGCAACGAAGGAGACGATTGCAAGCCACCACATGTACCAGATCATCCCAAATGCAAAAGCGACGCTCAAGCCAGACAGGATCACGCCTGTGCCGGTGTTTTTCGGCATATGAATTGGGCGGAAACCAAGCAGCGGACGGCTATAGCCACGCTTCTTCATATCATCCCATGCGTCAGGATCGTGGATAACGGGTGTGAAGGCGAAGTTGTAAGCAGGCGGTGGTGACGAGGTCGACCATTCCAGCGTACGGGCATCCCATGGGTCGCCTGTTACGTCGCGCAGCTTTTCGCGGTTCTTGATGCTCACGCCAATCTGCACGATGAACGAGCCGATACCTGCTGCAATCAACACTGCACCAAAAGCGGCAATGACGAACCAGATCTGCAACGATGGATCATCAAACTGGTTCATACGGCGGGTAACACCCATCAGGCCCAGAACGTAGAGCGGCATGAAGGCAAAGTAGAAGCCGACCAGCCAGAACCAGAAGGACATCTTACCCCAGAAGGCATCCAGTTTGAAGCCGAAGGCTTTCGGGAACCAGAAGTTGATGCCTGCAAACACACCAAACACCACGCCGCCGATGATGACGTTGTGAAAGTGTGCGATCAGGAACAGCGAGTTGTGAAGCACGAAGTCAGCAGGAGGAACAGCGAGCAGAACGCCCGTCATACCGCCGATGACGAAGGTGACCATAAAGCCCATGGTCCACAGCATCGGCACTTCGAAACGGATGCGACCACGATACATCGTAAACAGCCAGTTGAAAATCTTCGCGCCCGTGGGGATCGAGATGATCATCGTGGTGATGCCGAAGAACGAGTTCACACTTGCGCCTGAGCCCATGGTGAAGAAGTGGTGCAGCCAGACGAGGTAGGACAGCAGCATGATGCTGCATGTTGCATAGACCATCGAGGTGTAGCCAAAGAGACGCTTGCCAGAAAAGGCAGACACAACTTCAGAGAACACGCCGAACACTGGAATGACCAGAATGTAAACTTCAGGATGGCCCCAGATCCAGATCATGTTCACATACATCATCGGATTGCCGCCGAGATCGTTTGTGAAGAAGTTCATGCCGAAGTAGCGGTCGAGCGACAGCAGCGCGAGTGTAGCGGTCAGGATCGGGAAGGAGGCCACGATCAACACGTTGGTGCAGAGCGATGTCCAGGTGAAGATTGGCATCTTCATGAAGGTCATGCCTGGAGCGCGCATCTTAACGATGGTTGCAATCAGGTTGATACCAGACAGCGTGGTACCAACACCAGCAACCTGTAGACCCCAGATATAATAATCGACGCCGACGCCGGGACTGTAATCACCACCGGACAGCGGCGGATAGGCCAGCCAGCCTGTGCGGGCGAATTCGCCAACAAACAGCGAAATCATCACCACAACGGCACCAGCAACCGTCATCCAGAACGAGAAATTGTTCAGGAAGGGGAAGGACACGTCGCGCGCACCAATCTGCAACGGTACCACGAAGTTCATCAAACCTGTGACGAACGGCATGGCGACGAAGAAGATCATGATCACGCCATGGGCGGTGAAGATCTGGTCGTAGTGATGGGGCGGGAAGAAGCCTGGGTCACCATTAAAGGCCATGGCTTGCTGAACGCGCATCATCAAGGCATCGGCAAAGCCGCGCAACAGCATGATGACGGCAAGTATCATATACATGATACCGATTTTCTTGTGGTCAACACTGGTGAACCACTCTGACCAGAGATAGCCCCACAGTTTGAAATAGGTGACCGCGCCAAGCACGGCTGCACCGCCGATGGCAACAGCAATGAATGTCACCACAAGAATGGGTTCGTGGTACGGGATGGACTCTAAGGTCAAACGCCCGAAGATAAACTTCATGATGTCTGGGTTGGAAAACATGGGAAGCCCCGTTGAGTTGAATGCGGCGGAATGGCGGTTCAGTTCTTGGTCTGAACCGGCGTCGCCGCGTCTTTTTCGCTGTCGGGCATGTTCATTCCCGGCATGGTATGGTTCATATGCATGGTGTTATCGTCGGATTTGGTGGTCGAAGAGACAGGCATTGCATCTGTCTTGACGCTGGAATGCTCTTTTGCACCTTCTGCGCCGTGATCAGGGCTGACGCTCAAATCGACACCGCGGTCGTCATATTGCAGCTTCTCGCGGTTTTCCGCGCTTTCTTTGCCAGCGCCACCCATCATGTCGATATGCATCATCTTGTCGACGCACATCTTGTCTGGATCAACGCACATGTTGAGAATCTTGTTGTAGAGATTCTTCTCGGTAGAAGCGTAATAGCGAACAGGGTCCTTTTCGCTCGGCTTTTCGAGCTTCATATAGGCGTCCTGATTCAGCGCAGTGCCATTTGCCTTGACCTGGGCAACCCAATTGTCGAAGCCTTTCTGGTCAAGTCCGTGGAACTTGAAGCGCATGTTGGAGAAACCGGCACCAGAGTAGTTGGCAGAGAAGCCTTCATAAACGCCGGGCTTGTTGATGATGCCGTGGAGCTGGGTCTGCATGCCCGGCATGGCGTAGATCTGTCCAGCCAAAGCAGGGATGTAGAAGGAATTCATCACAGATTGCGCTGTGATCTTGAAGTTGATTGGCACATCCACAGGCGCTGCCAGTTCATTGACTGTTGCAATGCCAAGATCAGGATAGACAAACAGCCACTTCCAATCCATTGCCACAACTTCAACCGTCATCGGCTTCACGTCGGCTGGAAGAGCCCGTTCTGCGTCAAGGCGATCCAACGGCCGGTATGGATCGAGCCGGTGGGTTGCAATCCACGTTACGGTGCCCAAAACCAGAATGATCGCGATCGGCGCGGACCAGACAATCAGCTCAAGCTTGGTCGAATGGTGCCAATCGGGAAGGTAGGTCGCCGACTTGTTCGAAGCGCGGTAGCGCCAGGCAAACAACAATGTCAGGAAAATCACCGGAACGATGATCAGCAACATGAGAACGGTGGCGAAAATGATCAGGTCGCGTTGCTGCATTGCGATATCGCCAGACGGCGACATGACAACCAGATTGCAACCGGAAAGCAGCAGCAAAGGTGCTAGCATTAAAATTGGTAGTGCTGGGATTTTTTTCATTACTTTGACTCACATCAAGCGCGTACTGGCGAATTAGTCCTTTTTTACAAAGAAGAAATGCGCATTTTGTCGCAGGCAGAGTCTCTAATGTAAGCGCTCTCGCGTCAGAACAGGCCATTGCTTTGCATTTTAGACTTCGGCTTCCGCTAAAATAATCCCGTTAATTCTGGGGCTTACAAAAATCTTCACCTTCGCAGGTGCGGCATAAAACAGGTCGCCTTAGGGTGATTTTTGGGTGCGCAGTTGCCAATAATCAAATTGTCGCACCCCTCTGTTGTGCGCCCTTTTCCGCCGCCAACTGACAGAGTCAAAAAAAATGTAAAAGCATGGAATAAGTCAGCATGTGGCTCCGTATATAGGGCATGGACAAAAAAATTGGCTCATTTGACGTGATTGGACAGCTTGCCGCACTGCGGCGTTATGCGACCTCGCTCGTGCGCAACAAGGATGATGCCGAGGATCTGGTCAATGACGCCTTAGTGCGGGCCTATGAGCGTCATGGCAGTTTTCGTCCTGACGGAAATCTGCGTCGCTGGCTGTTTGCAATTTTGCACAACACGCATGTCGACCGGGTGCGTCATAGAAAATCTGCAGAGCGGCGCGATGCGATTGCGGCCGAATTGTTTGATCCGATTGTTGAGAGCGGTCAGGAACAGGTCGTTCGGCTCAATCAGGTGCGGGCGGCGTTTATGGAACTGCCGGAAGAGCAGCGGCAGGCGTTGCATCTCGTGGCTATTGAGGAGTTTTCCTATCAGGAGGCCGCCGACATGCTGGGTATTCCGGTTGGCACCCTGATGTCGCGGCTGTCGCGTGCTCGCACCCGGTTGCGCGCGTTTGAAGACGCGCATGGCACGGTTCCAAGGCTCCGGATTGTAGGAGGTTCTGATGACACGACAACCTGACCCGATTGTGGATGCTGACATTCACGCCTACATCGACAATCAGCTCGATATGGCACGGCGTATAGAGGTTGAGGCGCATCTGGCACAGACGCCTGAGCTGGCGGCACGGGTGATGGCCGACTTGAAGCTGCGCGATGAGTTGCGTCTGGCCTTGCGGCTGAATGCGGGCCCCCATGACATGTCTGATGCCCATAAAACGCGAAAGAATGCCCGTTTGCTGGAACAGGCGCTGCGCAACAAAGGCCGGGTTGCGCTTTTGCGGCGGGCGGCAGCGGTTGCAATCTTTGTCGGTTTTGGCTGGGTGGCGCATTCCCTGATCAATCCGTTCACCGCGACGCCGGTGGTTGCCTCCGTGCCCACGCCCGCATTTGTGCGCGAGGCCTTGCAGGCGCATGAAGCAACCCTGGTGCGGGAAAAGCTGCGCCCAGCCGTGACAAACACGCCCTTTGATGCTGGCGAAGTACGGGCTGCAACCGGCATTATTCTGCCAAAGCTGCCGGAAAATTGGACAGTGTTGGACAGCCAGATCTTCCCGTCGGATTTTGGACCGAGTGTGGAAATGGCGGTGAAGCAGCGCAATGGCCGTGACCTCACCTTGTTTGCGGCGCGGACCGGCGCGTTTTCGGTGCAGCGTGTCACGCTGGCTTTTTCCGGAAAGTCAGCCGCCGCCCATTGGCAGATTGGCGAGGTCGCTTATGCGCTGATTTCCGATGGCGGCGATGAAGATGCATTGGCAGCAGCAGCAGACCGGCTGGCCAGGACGCTTTATTGATAACTGATAATATCAACAGGGTTTCAGACAGTTAGCAATCTTTGGCACTTTTCAACATGTGTCGAGACAAAGAACGAGAGGAGTATCCATCAATGGATCCAGTCAATAGAAGTTACCAAGTGGGTGCTGGCGCGCACTCTGCCGCAGCACTCGATCAGGGTTTGCGCCAACACATGTTGCGCGTTTACAATTACATGGGTGCCGGTCTGGTGATTACCGGTCTGGTCGCCTTCTTTGTTGGCTCTACGCCCGCGCTTTATGTGCCAATCTTCCAAACACCTTTGAAATGGGTGGTGATGTTGGCTCCGTTGGCCTTCGTGTTTTTCTTCTCATTCCGTCTGCATGCCATGTCGGCAAGCGCTGCACAAATGGCGTTCTGGGCATTTTGTGCCGTCATGGGACTGTCGATGGCTGCCGTGTTTTTGCAATTCACGGGTGCCAGCATCGCACGGACATTCTTCATTTCGGCGACCATGTTCGGTGCCATGAGCCTTTATGGTTACACAACCAAGCGTGATCTGTCGAAGTTTGGTTCGTTCCTGATGATGGGTCTGATCGGCATTGTGATTGCCTCCATCGCCAATATTTTCCTTGGCTCATCGGCGCTGCAATTTGCCGTGTCGGTCATTGGTATTGTGGTATTTGTTGGCCTCACGGCTTGGGATACCCAGACGATCAAGGAGCAATATGCCGAGAATATCGACCACGAATCTCAGCAGAAACTGGCGGTGTTCGGTGCCCTGTCGCTCTATCTGAATTTCGTGAACATTTTCCAGCTGTTGCTGAATCTGACAGGCGAGCGCGAATAAACGCAGGTTAAACCAGTCATGACAGCGCCGTGCGTCCTATATGGTGCACGGCGCTGTAATATTTTTAATCTACCGCTTCGGATAACGGCCAGCGCGGTCTTTGCGTAACCTGGCTTAATGCAGTGAATCGAGCTCGGCGGTCAGATTGGTGGTGGCTTTCGGAGGCAGTTTTGCGTCTTTCAATGCTTGCGCATTGGCGGCGGGCACATCGCCAACCACAACCACGGCCACCATGCCCATGCCAACATGGGGTGCACATTTGATGCCGTAAGCGCCAGCAACGGGAAATGTCACCTTGATCGCCTCATTGATTTTGCCTTTGAAAGGTTCGGCCCCGCTTGGCAACAGTCCGGGGATGGTTTCTGCGCTATGTCCCTTGTCTGTTGGAATGAAGGTGACGGTATCGCCGGGGGCGATTTTGAGGGCGGCTGGCTCAAATACCATAGCCTGTCCGTTTGCGCCTTTGTTCAGCATATGAATTTCATAGTCGGCTGCCATGGCAGGCGTGCCAGCAGCTGCTGCGATCAATGCAATGAGGGCGAGCGATGTGCGCATAAATATCTCCGTAAGGGCATCGTGCGAAAAGATGGGAATCAGCACGATGTCCAAGTTTTTCGTTTTGGCTTGCGCGCCTAGACATAGGCACAATTTGCGGCCGCCACTTTGATTGAGCGCAAATCGCGTTTTGTTGAAGAGCGCGCTTGGTAGGCTTTTGGGCAGGGCGGTGCTAAGAGATCAGAGGTCGGCACAGGGCCGAGGCATAAACAACACGGCGCTTCTTCATGGCGAATTTTCTTCTCGCATTTTTCTTTTTTCTCCTCACGCATTCATTGCCGTCTTTCGCAAGATTGCGCCAGTATTTGATCGAACGGCTTGGGCGCTCGGTGTATATGACGGGTTATTCTTTGCTATCTTTAGCGTCGCTGGCATGGCTGTTTTATGCTTTTGCCACATCGGATGATGTTGCACTTTGGATGGACCATCCCTGGCAGGCTTGGATAACAATTCTATGCGCGCCGATCGGTATTTTTCTGGTGATCTGCGGGTTGCTCAGTCCAAACCCCGCCTCCATCAGTTTTCGGTCTTCGGGCCGTGTCGGTGCCATTGCCTCCGTCACACGTCATCCCGTGCTCTGGGGTTTTTTCCTGCTGTTTTTCGGCCATGTCTTTCCCAATGGTGAACTTGCCGCTTTGATTTTATTTGGTGGATTTTCCGCCTTTTCGCTCATGGGCATTGCCATTATGGAGCGCCGGGGCCGCCGCAGGCTTGGTGCACGCTGGAACGAAATGACGAGTGCAACATCAATCATCCCTTTTTCCGCGATTTTTGCCGGGAGGGCACATCTGAAAGTGGATGGCATCATGCTGCTGTCGCTGCTGGCGACAGCCGTTATCACAGGGCTGCTTTTGTTTGCGTTCCACGAGGTCTTGTTCGGCGTCGATCCTCTTTTGCTCGCCCTCTACGGCGTTTGATCAGCGCAAAAAAAAACGCCCCGGTTTTTGCCGGGGCGTTTGCGTGTGTTGTCTGTGATCAATTTATGCCGCAGCGGGTGCTGGCAGCTCTTCAGTCACATCAATTTCTTCCGGCAATTCACCAGCCATGGCGGCGTTGAACTTTTCAACGTCCAGCTCATTTTCCCAGCGGGCAACAACCACGGTTGCAACAGCGTTGCCAACGAAATTGGTCAGAGCACGGCATTCAGACATAAAGCGGTCAATGCCGAGAATAAGCGCCATACCAGCGATTGGAACGGATGGAACAACAGACAGCGTTGCTGCCAGGGTGATAAAGCCTGCGCCGGTGATGCCTGCGGCACCCTTGGAGCTCAACATGGCCACCAGCAGCAGCAAAATCTGATCACCGAAAGACAGGTGAATGTCTGTTGCCTGGGCAATGAACAGGGCGGCCAATGTCATGTAGATATTGGTGCCATCCAGATTGAAGGAATAGCCGGTTGGAATAACCAGACCTACAACCGAGCGCTTGCAGCCAGCCCGCTCCATCTTGGCCATCAGGCCGGGCAGGGCAGCTTCTGAGGAGGAGGTGCCCAGCACCAGCAGCAACTCTTCTTTAATATAGCGGATCAAAGCCAGAATGGAGAACTTGTTGTAACGGGCCACGGCACCGAGAACGACGAGCACGAACAACAGGGACGTGACATAGAAAGTTGCAATCAGGTAGGCGAGATTGGTAACCGAGCCAATGCCGTATTTGCCGATGGTGAAAGCCATGGCACCAAAGGCGCCCACAGGTGCTGCCTTCATCAGGATGGCCACCAGTTTGAACACTGGCACAGTCAAAGATTGAAGAAAGTTGGTGACGGGTTTGGCGGAATCGCCAACCATGGCCAACGCGATGCCAAACAGGATGGAGAAGAAAAGAACCTGAAGGATGTTGCCTGAGGCGAAGGCACCGACGATCGTATCGGGAATGATCTCCATCAAGAAGCCGGTGATGCTCGCATCATGGGCTTTCTGGGCGTAGGACGTCACCACCTTGGCATCCAGCGTGGCTGGATTGATGTGCATGCCTGCGCCGGGCTGGACGACGTTGGACACCAGCATCCCCACGGCCAGCGCGAGGGTGGAGAAAACCAGAAAGTAAATCATGGCTTTGCCAGCCACGCGGCCGACTTTTTTCAGATCGCTCATGCCAGCAATGCCGGTCGCCACGGTCAGAAAAATCACCGGCGCGATAACCATTTTGACGAGCTTGATGAAGGCATCGCCAAGAGGTTTCATCGACTCACCCACCGATGGGTAATAGTGCCCCAGCACAATGCCGATAATGATGGCGGTGATCACCTGAAAATACAGGTGACGATAGAATGGAAGTTTGCCACCCTGTGGGGCGGCGGACGTGTCTATATGCATCTGACCCTCCGTAAGCGCCCCAACCGAACGGATCGGCCTCCCGGGGCATCAGTAGATTTCAACATCAGTGTGATGTTTCGATATGCTTAGCAAAGAGCGTGCCAAACTGGCTTCGCTACAGAAAGTCATTGAAAAAACAAGAAAAAGCCGAATTCTCTCTCCATGTGGCTGGAAGATTTGCGCGGCTGTCCGCGCACGCTGTTGCAATCTGTGCGGAAAAGTGCACAACATGGTGGATGGTGGTTCGCACACAACATCAGGAAACGGGTTTAACGGCTTTGCCATCGAGGCCCAGAAAGCCATGGTTTTTCCTGGCGCTCATTGCCCTTTGCGTCACGGGCTTTGCGCTGTATGCGGCGGGCGTTTATGGGCGTAATTCTGCCTTGCGCGACACGGAAGAACAGGCACGGGTCAGTGCGGGGCTGAAAGTTGCGTTTTTGCGCGCGGTGCTGGAGCGTCCTCGATCTTTGCCGTTGTTGCTGGCCGAAGATCAGCAGGTGCTGGACGCGCTGAATTTAAAAACATCAGCAGCGGTGGTCCGTTTGAGCGACAAACTGGAACGCCTTGTCGCGGCCACAGGCGCATCCGTTTTATATGTGACCAATGCAAAAGGCGTCGCGATTGCGTCGAGCAATTGGCAGCAGGCCGATAGTTTCGTCGGCGTTGACTATTCTTTTCGTGAATATTTCAAGCGTTCCATGAGCAGTGGCTCTGCCGAGCACTTTGCGCTGGGCAGCATCAGCCATCGTCCCGGTCTCTACATTTCCCGTCGGGTTGGATCGTCTGCGGATCCCCTGGGGGTTGTGGTGGTGAAGGCAGAGTTTGACCAGCTCGAAAGCGATTGGCTGGAAGCATCGCGGGGTGCCTTTGTTACCGATCGTCGCGGCGTCGTGCTGATCTCCAGTATCCCATCCTGGCGGTTCATGACGCTCTCAACACTGTTGCCCGATGAGGTGCGCGACATTCGCGCCAGTTTGCAATTTGGCGATGCGTCTCTTGCTCCGCTCCCATTCAATCAGGCGGAAACAATCGGGCCGGGGATGATGCTTGTGCGGGCCGTTCTGCCAGGTGAAACAGCGGGCCAATATCTGTTTGTTTCCATGCCCGTTCCGACAACCACGTGGCAGTTAAACTATCTTGTGCCGGTCGATGCTGCGATTGCTTCGACAGTGCGAGAGTTTCGCCTGCTGGTTTTGGCCGTGCTGGTGCCTTTTTTCTTCGTCTGTGCATTGGTGTTATGGCGGCGGCAGGCGGGTGCCATTCGGTTGGCCCGTGCGCAGGCCAATCAGGCGGAGTTGGAACGCCGCGTTTATGAGCGCACCAATGATCTTTTGCAGGCTCGTGACCGACTTCAAGCCGAAATCGCTGGCCATAAAGCCACCGAAGGCCGATTGCAGGGGGTGCAGCAGGAGTTGGTGCAGGCCAACAGGCTTGCTATTTTAGGGCAGGTCGCGGCAGGGGTTGCCCATGAAATCAACCAGCCGGTGGCCACAATTCGCGCCTTTGCCGAGAATGCCAAGGTGTTTCTGGATCGCAAACAAGAAGGCCCGGCACAAGAGAACCTTAGCCTTATTGCGGCTTTGACTGAGCGGATCGGCACGATTACGGATGAGCTCAAAGCATTCGCCCGTAAAGGCCGAACGGCACCTCAGCCGGTGGTGTTGAGAGATGTGCTTGACGGCGCAGTGATGCTGCTGCGAAGTCGTTTTGCGGGCAGGTTGGATGCCTTGAATATGCCCGCGCTGCCGAATGACTTCATTGTCAAAGGCAATCGGATCAGATTGGAACAGGTGCTGATCAATCTGTTGCAGAACGCGCTGGAAGCCCTGCAAGATACGCCGGATGCCCGTGTTGAGGTGAAAGCCATTGCGAAGGATGACGAGATCATCGTCACCGTGGCAGATAATGGGCCGGGCATTCCGGAAAATATTCGCCCGCTGTTGTTTACCCCGTTTTCGACCTCCAAAGAAAAGGGATTGGGGCTAGGGCTGGTTATCTCGCGCGATATTATCACGGACTATGGCGGGCGTCTGCTGGTGGAGAGCAGCGGGCAGGGCACGACATTTACCATTCATCTTTTGCGAGCTGAGATATGAACACACCTGCAAGCGTCATTCTGATTGATAATGATCAGGATCTCCTGCGTGCCACGCGACAAACACTTGAATTGGCAGGATTCGATGTGGCGGCATTTCTTTCCCCCGTTGAGGCTTTGCGTGCCGTCACCAGCGATTTCGGTGGAGTTGTGGTGTCGGATATTCGCATGCCGGACATTGATGGGCTTGAGGTGTTTCGCCGCGTCAACGCAATGGATGCGGATTTGCCGGTGATTTTGGTGACGGGCCATGGTGACATTGCCATGGCCGTTGCAGCCATCAAGGATGGAGCCTACGACTTTATCACGAAGCCTTTTGCCACCGATCGGTTGAGCCAAAGTGTGCATCGCGCCGTGGAAAAGCGCCGGCTGGTGATGGAAAATCGAAAATTGCGGCTGGCGGCCGATGACGCGCAGGCCGGTTTGCCACTGATAGGCCAAACCCCTGCCATTGAGCGCTTGCGTCGCACTCTGCGCCAGATTGCGGATACGGATGTGGACGTGTTGGTCACAGGGGAAACCGGGAGTGGCAAGGAAGTGGTGGCCAGTCTGCTGCACACATTAAGCCGTCGTGCCAAAGGCAATTTTGTTGCCTTGAATTGTGGCACATTGCCGGAAAGCGTGATTGAGAGCGAATTGTTTGGCCACGAGAGCGGTGCATTTACCGGTGCTCAGAAAAAACGTGTCGGCAGGATCGAACACTCCAGTGGCGGTACGCTTTTTCTGGATGAAATCGAGAGCATGCCAGCGTCCACGCAGGTGCGGATGTTGCGCGTGCTGGAGATGCGCGAGGTGACGCCGCTGGGGACCAATGAAGTGCGGCCGGTTGATCTGCGTGTTGTTGCGGCATCCAAGATCAATCTTGGCGATCCCGCCCAGCGCGGTGAGTTTCGTGAGGATCTCTTTTACCGGCTGAATGTTGTGACCTTGACCATTCCGCCGCTGCGAGAGCGCCGTGCGGATGTGCCGTTGCTTTTTGCACATTTTGTCGAGCGGGCAGCAACAAAATTTCACATTGAACCTCGGGTAATGACACCAGACGTGGTGCGTTACCTGCAACAGCATGACTGGCCGGGCAATGTGCGCGAGCTGGCGCATTTTGCCGAGCGTTTTGTCTTGGGTCTGGAGGAGTTGGAGGACGCCAAATCTGAAGCTGAGCAATCTGCTTTTTCATTGCCAGAACGTCTGGAACGTTTGGAAGCCGATATTATCCGCGATACGCTGAGCCGCTTTGATGGCGACGTGCGACAAACCATTGAAGCACTGAAAATTCCGCGCAAGACTTTTTATGACAAGCTTCAGCGCCATGGGATTGTGCGCAAGGATTTTGCGGCAAGCGACGAGGCTTAGAGCATCTGGCCGAAAACCGGAATCGATTTAAGGTGAAAATTATGCAGCAGATTAAAAGCGTTACTTTGAGCCTTTATGCGCCAAATATGGCGCACTGCGCTGTAAAATCTATTTGAGGGATGCCAGAATGGTTGCGACAATGTGCTTTCCCCATGCTGTTGTTGCTTCGACGCTGGATGTGTCATGGCCAAAGCTCACGGCAACAGTATGCTTGTTGCTGATGTAGTAGAAGCTCATCGCCAATATTGTCAGGTGGATCATGCTCGGATTGATATCCTGGCGAAATACACCTTTTTCAGAGCCCCGGCGCAATACATCGGTGAGCTCCTCGACGAAATGCGTATGGATGAGCGGTATCTTTTCAGACTTTTTTAAGTGTTCGGCCTTCAGTTTGTTTTCTGTACTGACGAGGCGCACAAAATGTGGATGCTCCAGCACGTAGGTCCAGATGAACAATGTGAGCTGACGTATGCCGTCTTCAGGTTCTTTTGATTTGATATTCAAGCTCTTCTCGGCAACAAGCACTTCGGCGAACATTCTCTCCAGAACCGCGAGGTAAAGTCCCGCCTTGTCGGTAAAGTAGTGATAAAGCATCCGCTTGTTGGTCTTGGCGCGCTCAGCAATGCTATCGACGCGCGCACCAGAAAAGCCATTGGCGGAAAACTCTTCGGTTGCGGCATCCAGAATTGCGGCTTGCGTTGCTTCGGCGCTGCGGATGGTGCGGCCATTCACTGTCAGTTGAAAAACCTCATTGGACGGTTTCACAGCGCGATCAACCTTGACTGTGCTATTGTATCACTTTTCGACATTTCCGCTCCATAGGAATAGCTAGAATCACCCATATGCGTCGAAGTAACAGAGCGATAGCGCGAAAGCCAAGCTTGTATTGGTTGCATAATTTCCGAATGTAACCCTGCCTTTGGGCGTGAAATAGACTTTAACGTTCGTCGCGCTCCGATTGAATAAATTGGTCGCGCAACGTTTTTTTAAAAGCATGTCGCGTTTTATTGTCCTCAATAAAGTTATAACGTACACGCGAGAAAATTAAGAACGAAAGCCTGTTGCCGTGAATCCTATTCTCTGCGACAGGCTTTAGGCCTACGTCGCCATATAGATTGGCTATGACGTTTCGTTGACAGAATTTTGTTATAAAATTGAGAAGCGCCAATATGCACATCATGTGTGCAAGGCAGATCTATCACCTCTTTGTCTGACTGGTTTCACGTTACAGCATATGAGAAGTGATTATGATCATACACCACCTTTGGTAGAATTAAAATCATAAATTGGTTTCATCCCGAATCAAAGACAGGCCAAGAATGGCAGCTCCAATCAGGCCGGGTTCGATTGTGCACTGGGCCGGAACCACGAGAGGCCGGTTGAAGCGGCGCAGGATCTTGCTGCGAACAGCGGTGTCTATGGCTGAAATCAGCTTTGGCGCGTTGGAAAGCCCGCCGCCCACGGGAATAATGGTCGTGCCGGTGATATTCACCACCAAGGCCAAGGGGGCGGAAATGACATCGAGAAAGACCGAGATTGTGTGACTGGCGGCTGCATCGCCATTTTCCCAGGCGCTGACGATATCCTCGCTGGATGCTGTCAGCTGATTCAAATGCAGGTGAAGTTTTTCGATGCCGCGCGCGCTGCATGTTGCGTCAATGCAGCCCATTTGGCCGCAACCGCATTGAAACCGGGGTAGTTTTACCGGTGGTGTGCCTGCTTCTGTTGCGGCAATCGGACCATGACCCCATTCGCCTGCAAAACCACCATCGCGATTGATCAAATGACCATCGATCACGAGGCCGCCGCCGACGCCTGTGCCAAGGATGGCACCAAACACCACTCGATGTCCGCGTCCTGCCCCAAGGGCAGCTTCGGCCAGCACAAAACAATCCGCATCATTGGCAATCAGCACCGGCAAACCGAGGGCCGTTTCCAGATCAGCTTTGAGCGGACGGTTGTGAATGCAGGGAATATTGGCAACAACGGCACGGTTGGTGTCGGGATCAATAATGCCGCAGATGGAAAGAGCAACGCAATCGGGGCGCTCGCCAGCTTCCAAAATGATATCGTTCATGATGCCTACAAACGCATCAAAATCCGTTGCCGGGGTCGGTTTGCGCGGAAAGGGCCGGATATCATCCGGTGCATAAGCAATAGCCCCTTTGATGGCTGTGCCGCCAATGTCAAAGCATACAATCATGATTGCGCGGGCTCCTTCGCAGCGGCGTTGCTGTGAACACAATTGCCACCGATCCATGTGGACCGCAGCTCGATTTCGGGTGATAGCAGCAGAAAATCGGCGTCCAATCCCACGGCAAGCTGGCCCTTGTGGTTGCAGTTGATTGCTTGCGCCGGATAAAGCGAGGCCATGTTGAGGGCCTCTGGCAAGGGCAGGCGCAAATGGTGATGGATGAAACGAACGCAGGATAGCATATCAATATCGGCCCCGGCCAAGGTGCCGTCGGCCAGCGTCAAGCGTCCATTTTTGCGATAAATCTGGCGGCCATTGAGCACAAACCCGGCTTCATCGGTGCCAATGGTGGACATGGCATCCGTGACCAGAAAAATTCGGCCGGGGCCGGTTTTGGCGCGAAGCGCAATCGCCATCGATGCCGGATCGACGTGAAAGCCATCGGCGATCAATCCGCATGAGAGGGCAGGTGTTTCAAGGGCTGCTCCAACCAGTCCCGGTTCACGGTTGCCCAATTGGCTCATGGCGTTGAACAGATGGGTTACCATGCTGGCACCCGCTGCGACATAGACAGCAACATCCGCACATTGCACATCTGTATGGCCAAGGCTGATCACATAGCCTGCTGCATGAAGCCTTTTTACCTGCTCAGGTGTGACATTTTCGGGGGCAATGGTGATCAAGGAAACACCGAAGCGCCCCGCAGCATGGCAGAGCACTTTCAGATCGTCCTCATTCATGGGCCGGATCAGGGCTGGATCATGGGTGCCTTTGCGGCTCAATGACAGGTGCGGGCCTTCAAGGTGCAGGCCCAGAAAGCCGGGAACCTTGGCATCAAAGGCGGCTTGCGCAGCAACAAGGGTTTGGTCGCGCACAGATGCATGGTCCGTGATCAAGGTGGGCAAAAGCGCTGTCGTGCCATAGCGGGCATGGGTTGCGCAAATGGTTCTGATGCCGTCAAGATTCGGTTGATTGTTGAGCAAAACGCCGCCGCCGCCATTGACCTGAAGATCAATGAAACCGGGCACAATCAAGGCACCCTCAGCGTCGATCCTGTTGATATCGGCGGGCAACGCGTTTTCAGCATCGATACTGACAATTTTGCCCTTCGAGACCACCATTGCTGCCCGGTCTAAAAAGCGATTGCCATCGAAAATTTTCCCGCCTGTTACGGCAAACGTTGCAGTCATTCCGGTTCGTCACTTTCTTAGTGGCAATAGCTCGCCACCCGCAATTTGATGGATTGAATTCGCATGCATTGTCATCGCGCAATCGTCAATTCCGCAACAAGATCATAGGCATCACTGCGGTAAAGTGCGCGGGAAATTTCCATGACCCGCCCCGTTTCCAGATAGGCAATGCGCTGCACCGAAAGGGCTGCCGAGCCCTGCGGCACGCCGAGCAATTCTGTCTCGTCGTCGCTCAGCACCACTGCCGAGATTCGCTGATTGGCCCGTACGGGCCTTATGCCAAACTGTCCGAGATAGGCATAGAGTGAATTGTCTATCGCTTCTGGATTGGGCAAAAGATCGTCAGCCAGACTGGTGCGCTCCAGCGCAATTGGCATGTCATTGGCGGTTCGCAAGCGACGGATGCGGGCGACGCGCGCATTGCCAGACAGGCCGAGCGCCATGGTTTCCTCTGGTGTTGGAAAGCACAGAGCGCGCTCAAGCCAGCGTGAACCGCCGACCATGCCGCGCCTTTCCATGTCCTCAGAAAAAGAGGTCAGGCGGGTTAGCGGCTGCTGCATGCGCGGCATGGGCTTGAACACAAATGTTCCTGAGCCGTGACGACGCACCAGCAGCCCATCGTCAACCAGATGATCAATCGCTTTTCTTACCGTAACACGGCTAATCATCGCGGCATCGGCAATGTCGCGTTCCGAGGGCAGGGCATCACCATGCTTGAGCGTGCCAGTGCTGATTGCATCTTCAATGCGTTTTTTAAGTTTTAAATAGAGCGGTCCGCCGTTCAACGAAGGCAGCTGCGTGAAGATGTCGATGTTGGTCATTCCCACTCTCCGCCTTTCTTTTCGACTATCCTGCGGGCGAACTGGCTCCAATGTCAATACCAAGATAATACCAATGTTGCAATTTTGGGAAATTGGTATGTATTTTTAGCTCAAAAGGTGCTCTGAAGCCCTCCATAAAGTCAGATACCCTTAAAAATCCAAGGATTCAACAATTCGATCTGGACGATTGGCATTTTTTTGGTATGGTTTCTTAACAACAAGAAAGAAATGGGGATTACTGGCCTTTCTGTAGAGGGTTTCGAACTGCGCTCGTCGAGTATGTGAAAATAAATTTCACAAAATCGGACGCTTTCAGATTTCCTCTTGACTGTTTCGGTCTTAATTCGCAGCATTATGAAAATAGTTTACGACTGAAAGGTCACGGGCATGAAAGTTGCGGTCATTGGGCTTGGGTTCAGGCTTGGGTATCTTGGGCAGGTGTTCAAGGACATTGATCCCGATTTTGAGATTGTCGGTTATGTCGATCCAGAGCCGGCGGGTCTTGCAGGCTTGCTCGAAGCGGGTGTTTCGGTGTTGAACGCCTATGAGACGCCGCAGGAGATGATTGCAGCCGAGACATTCGATCTGTTGATGGTGGGTTCGCCCAATCACCTTCATCTGGAGCATATTCGCATCGGGCTTGAAGCGGGTTTGACCGTCTTTACCGAAAAGCCAATCGTGATTTCGGTTGAGGAAAGCCTGCAACTGGCATCACTGCTGCACCAATATGGTTCTGAGCGGCTTTTGGTTGGTCTGGTGCTGCGCTATTCCCCGCTTTATCGTGATCTTCGTGCGGCACAGCAGCAAGGCTTGCTGGGCGATGTTGTTTCCATTGAAGCATCCGAGCATATCGAACCTTACCATGGTGCCTTCTTCATGCGCGATTGGCGCCGTTATGGCCGCTACACCGGTGGCTTCATGCTGGAAAAATGCTGCCACGATCTCGATCTCTACAATGGCGTGGTCGGGCGTCGTCCGCGCTATGTGGCAAGCTTTGGCGGACGCAAAAGCTTCGTGCCGGACAATGCGCCGCAAAATGCCGGTATCAACGATATGGAGGTCTATCATCGCAAGCCAAGCGGTTGGCTGGGGGCAGAAAAGGTGTTTGATAGCGATGCCGATATTATCGATTACCAGACTGCGATCATTGAATATGATAACGGCGTGTCGATGACTTTCCACACCAACCTCAACGTGCCAGACCATTTCCGCAGGTTCTGCGTGGTGGGCTCCAAAGGCATGGCAGAGGGCGATTTTGTCCGTGGTTTTCTGGATGTGCATAATGCCCACAGCAGCGAAAAAGTGGTTGAAAACACCTATTCTGCCCCTTCAGAAAAATCACAGCATTATGGCGCTGATGAACAGATGGCGATGGACGTTCTGGCCTTTGTGAAAACGGGTGCCAAGCAACCGGTTTCCGCGCTGGATGCAATCGAAGCCGGAATTCTGGCGCTTTCCATTGATGAGGCACGGATTGGACGCAAAGTGGTCGATCTGGCACCGATCTGGGAGCAGTTTGATGCCTGCCTTCACGGCACGACATTGAAGCAATCAGCGTGAAAGGGCCAATCTGATGGAAGCCCGCCGAAGTGCTGTTATTTTTGCCTGGTGCCTGTTGCTGCCAGCCGCAATCTATATCGCAGTGATTGTTGCCTATCCGCTGATCGACACGTTTATTTTGTCCTTCACCGATGCGTCCTTGAAACGGGTGACCAATTGGGTGGGTTGGGTCAATTATGATAAGATCTTCAATCATACCTTTGCGGACGTTATCATCCGCACCTTTGTGTGGACGTTCTTTTCCGTTCTGATCAAGATGATCATCGGAACATTTGGCGCGACCTTGCTGAACACCGCGGTGCCCGGGCGCACATTGTTTCGCATCCTCACCATGCCGCCATGGATTGTGCCAATGGCGATTGGCATCTTCATGTGGGGGTGGATGTATAATGGCCAGTTCGGCATGATCTCGGGCATGTTGCAACGTTTCGGGCTGGTGGATGGTCCTGTGGCCTTTTTGGCTTACGGCTCGACAGCGTTTTGGGCGACGATTTTCACGGATGTGTGGATTGGTGTGCCCATGGTGACGCTTTACATGCTGGCCGCCATGCAGGCCATTCCCTCTGATCTGCATGAAGCCGCATGGACCGACGGAGCAGGGCGCTTCTATCGTTTCCGACGCATCACGCTGCCGCTTCTGGTGCCATCGATGATCACCATGTCGATGTTGTCGCTGATCTCGACCTTCAATTCCTTCGATATCATCTGGATTTTGACCCAGGGCGGCCCGAGCGGCTCAACCACAACCATGATTATCGACACCTATAAGACGGCGATTGGCTCTTACAAATATGGCGAAGGGGCGGCGCGTGCTGTGCTGATCTGCATTTTCCTGTCCATCTTCAGCTATTGCTATTTCCGCGTCACCAGCCGCCTTTCTCAGGAGCCTGCCCGATGAGCGTTGACAGACATGCGATGATCAATCGCTATAAATGGTACGAAATCATCGGGATTTACTGCGGTATTGCCGTGTTTCTGACCTTTGTGCTGGCACCTTTTGTGGAAGGGTTTCTGGTATCGCTCAAGCCGATCAGCCAGCTCTTTTCCTCTCCCTATCGGTTTTGGCCCGAAAATGGCTCGTTTGAAGCCTATTACACCATGTGGGACCATGTTCCGGGCTTTGCCCGCTACATTTTCAACTCGTTTTTCATCTCAACGATCGCGACCGCCGTGGTTTTGTGCCTCGTGGTGCCCGCAGCCTACGCCTTTGCCCGTTTTGAGTTTAAAGGCAGAGGTGTGTTGCTGGGTGCTTTTCTTGCGGTCAACATGTTCTCTGGTGCGGTGCTGCTGATCCCGCTGTTTCGGCTGATGCGGTCCATGGGGTTGTTGAATACCTATTTCGCCATGATTGTTCCGGGTGTTGCTTTTCTGATCCCCTCGGCCATCTGGCTTTTGCGCACCTATATGATGCGGATTCCGCGCGAGTTGGAAGAAGCCGCCTATGTAGATGGCGCTGGCTACTTCTACACCTTCCGCCGGGTGGTTTTGCCGCTGGCCATGCCGGGTATTGCGGTGGTTGGCATCACCACCTTTATCGGTGCCTATGCGCAGCAGTTCATCTTTGCACTGACCTTCAATTCAAAAACAGAATTCATGCCGCTACCGATTGGACTGTTCGCCTATTTCGGCCGCCAGGAGGTGATCTGGAATGAACTTATGGCTGCGAGCTTTGTCGGCATTACGCCTGCAATGATCGTGATTTTCTTCCTGCAACGCTACCTCGTCAGCGGTTTGACCGCAGGGGCTGTGAAATAACGGCAAGGATGGCCTGACAACTTTAACTGTCAACAAAGGGGAACCATAGAATGAAAAAATCTCTCACATTGATTGTCGGCACGCTTGCGCTGCTGGCGGGTTCAGCGCTTTCCAGCTTTGCGGCGGATAAGCAAATCAGCTGGATCTATTGCGGCGACAAAATCGACCCAGTGCATGAAAAATACATCAAGCAATGGGAAGAGAAAAACGCAGGCTGGAAGATTGCGCCGGAAGTGGTTGGCTGGGCGCAGTGCCAGGATAAGGCAACAACTTTGGCTGCCGCCGGCACCCCCGTTGCCATGGCCTATGTTGGTTCGCGCACGCTGAAGGAATTTGCGCAGAACGATCTGATCGTGCCTGTGCCGATGACAGAAGAGGAACAGAAGAGCTATTACCCCCATATCGTCGACACCGTGACATTCGATGGCACACAATGGGGCGTTCCTATCGCCTTCTCCACCAAGGCTTTGTATTGGAACAAGGATCTGTTCAAAAAGGCTGGTCTCGACCCCGAAACACCACCAAAGACATGGGCTGAAGAAATTGCCTTTGCCAAGCAGATCAAGGAAAAGACAGGTATTGCTGGCTACGGTCTTCCTGCCAAGACCTTTGACAACACCATGCATCAGTTCATGCACTGGGTTTACACCAACAATGGTCAGGTGATCGACAAGGACGGCAAGATCACCATGGACAGCCCGCAGGTGCTTGCAGCCCTTCAGGCCTACAAGGATATCACGCCTTATTCTGTCGAAGGGGCTACCGCTTATGAGCAGAATGAAATTCGCGCCATCTTCCTCGATGGCAAGGCTGGCATGATCCAAAACAGCACCGGTGCTGCCTATCGCTTGCTCAAGACCGATATTCACTGGGGCGTCACCACGCTGCCGCTTGGCCCGGAAGCCAAGGGTCCGGGCACGTTGCTGATCACCGACAGCCTCGTGGTGTTCAAAGGCTCTGGTGTCGAAGACAAGGCCAAGGAATTTGCCAAATTCATCACCTCGCCTGGCCCTCAGGAAGAGTATGAGTTGACGACTGATTCTGGCCTGACACCGCTGCGCCCATCGCCACGTGTTGACCAGCTCGTGAAGGACAAGCCTTACTGGAAGCCATTCATTGACGGCATCGCTTATGGTGGTCCAGAGCCGCTGTTTACCGATTACAAAGGCTTCCAGAACGCCATGATCGAAATGGTGCAATCGGTGGTCACCGGCAAAGCTGAACCGGCAGCGGCTTTGAAAAAGGCAACGGCTGCCATTGAGCAGTACAAATAACCAGCAGAGAACCGGCTGCGACTTACAACAGTTGCAGCCGGTCCTTTCTTGTAATGAAGTTGGTCACGTGCTGTGACCGTTTGACTGGAGACGCCAAGCCGTGGGTCAGCTTTACCTCAACAAAATCGTTAAATCCTATGGTCATTTTGACGTCATCAAAGGCGTGTCGCTGGACATCAAAGACGGCGAGTTCATGGTGTTTGTCGGCCCATCGGGGTGCGGAAAATCCACACTTTTGCGCATGATTGCCGGTCTGGACGATACAACGGACGGCGACATTGTGATTGATGGTAAAAGAGTGAATGCGCTGCCGCCTGTTGAGCGCGGCATTGCCATGGTGTTTCAGTCCTATGCTCTTTATCCGCATATGTCGGTGTTTGAGAATATTGCCTTTCCGCTGCGGGTGGAAAAAATGCCAGAGGCGCAAATCCGTGAAAAGGTCGATGCCGTTGCCAAGGTTTTGCAGCTTGACCAGCGCCTGCAGCAGCGTCCGGGGCAGCTTTCCGGTGGTCAGCGCCAGCGCGTGGCTATTGGCCGCGCCATTGTGCGTGAGCCGAAGATTTTCCTGTTTGATGAGCCGCTTTCCAATCTTGATGCCGCCCTGCGCGCCGATATGCGCATTGAGCTCACCCGCCTTCATCGCCAGTTGAAAACCACGATGATCTATGTCACCCACGACCAGATTGAAGCCATGACGATGGCAGATCGGATTGTGGTGTTGCATGGTGGTGATATTGCCCAAGTGGGTGCGCCGCTGGAGCTCTATCACAAGCCGCAAAATCTCTTTGTTGCGGGCTTTATCGGCAATCCGACCATGAATTTTGTGCCGGTTGTCTGCAAAGGCATCAGCGCTGAGGGCGTAACGGTTGCCTATCAGGACCAAACCGCCACCCTGCCGGTCACCGGCCGTTCCGAGCTTGTTGGTCAGTCTCTCACGCTCGGTATTCGCCCCGAACATCTAAGCCTTGGCAAGGGTGATCTGACGGTGACCGTTGCGCCTAACGCCATTGAACGGCTGGGCATCAGCACCATTGCCTATTGCACATTGCCAAGCGGCGAAGCCTATTGCGCGGTCTTGCCGGGGTCGGCACCTGTGCATGTTGAGCAAGCGGTTGCCACCGGCATTCGTGCGGCCGATTGCCATTTGTTTGATGGCAACGGCAATGCACTGGAGCGGCATATTGATTGGCAGGCCGAAACCATGCCGGAAGCATTGAAAGCCGCTGTTTAAGGGGCCTTCAGACTGTTGACGAAGCTTTCCAATCTCTCGACGTCATGCTCGGCCATGTGCCGAGCATCTAACCACGTCAGTTTTAATCAATAATGTCAATAATTTATCCGGCGACAGCAGATCCTTGGGACGAGCCCGAGGATGACGAAACGTCGAGTGAGGGGTTTGTCATCAACCTAAAGGCCGCTGTTTAAGCGGCCTTCATAATGTCGTAAGACTGATCATTACCAGACCAGCCCACGTGCAGCCACCGTTTCCACCCGCATTACCACGCCATTGCGGTGGAAGGTGATAAAATCAAACAGGTTGGAAACCACGCAGGTGTGATTGGGAATAATGCGGATTTTGTCACCGATCTCAGGCCTCTTGCCATTGACCTTGCTCAGATCAACCGTGCCATGTTCTTCCGACAGGCTGGTGATGCTGGCCTCTGGATAATCGATGAGGTGGCCGTAATCGCTCATGCCCAAAAGGTCAGAGGTCAGCGCTTTTGAGCCTGCATCAATGATGGCGCGGTCAGGCGTTGGTCTGGACACCACGGTTGCCAGAATGTGCATGGCGCAATTATCTAATGTTCCATGACCCGCACGCGCCATGGCACGATCGCTGTAAACATAGGTTCCAGCCCGGTGTTCTGTGGCTGATGGCACAAGATGGGCCGAGAACAGGCTTGGCGTACCGCCATTTGACACGATAGGGCAGGCGATGCCGCGCGCGTTAAGCTCTTCTATGGTTTTCGAGAAAAAAGCCTCAACCACAGGCTCGGAATGCGCCTTGGGATAGGTCAGCAATCCGCCAAAATTCAAGCTCGGGCTGTCATGGATCAACTGCGCCAAGAAAATAGCGTCTTGCGGCGTTTGAACACCACAGCGTCCGCCGCCCGTATCGCATTCTACCAGCACGGTCAGGGGCTTTTTCCCGGCAAAATACTCCGCTAATCCATCAGCCGTGGCCACGCTGTCTGCCACCACCTTGAGATCCGCAATTTTTTCGTTCAAAGCAGAGAGCCGTTCGAGCTTTTCCTTGCCGAGAATATTGAAGGTAATCAGGATATCCTGAAATCCGGCGTCTGCAAAAACTTCGGCCTCGGTGATTTTCTGACAATTGATGCCTTTTGCGCCCGCCTGAACCTGCTGTTGTGCAATGGCCGGGATTTTGTGGGTTTTGATATGGGGGCGAAAGGCAAGATTGTGTGCATCCATATAGGATTGCACGCGGGCGATATTGGCCTGCAACCTGTCTTCATCAATCACCGGCAATGGCGTTGAGAGCGTGAAAATGGATTGGCCGGGCTCTGGGCGGGGAAATGTCATATCAAATTGTCTCAATGCGGTGCGGAGCCGTGCGGATTGGCCATCATTGGCCATATATCGCGCCGCACGTTGCGGTAGGGGTTTGTTGCTGGATTATTGGGGTAGGGTGTTCCGGCTGAACAGTAAAGAATGTCGGCGGCGATTTTTGAAAAGGCGGCATAGAAATGGTTGGTGGATTTCACCACCAGAATATCTTTGGCCAAAGGATCGACCCCAAGGGCGGTAAAGAGAGACGGATCGTAGCTTTGCACCCGCACAGAGCTGAGGATAATATCAATACCGTCCAGATGAATATGAGCGGCATCGCCAAAGGGTGCCACGCTTGCACCAAACTTCATTTCGGCATTGGCAACCAGTTTTACAATTTTGACCAGACCGTCAATGGGATTTCCTGTTCCGGGGGCCGATTTTGCACCAAAACGCAAATGGATTTCTGCTCCTTCGCCCGCCGCCATACAGATTTGCACGGCAATAGGATCCCAAATCATCCCAACGGCGACATTCTTCGCACCTCTGGCCATGAGTTCGGCCAGAACGACCGTGGCGTCGCCTGCCGTGCCACCGCCCGGATTATCCCAAATGTCGGCGATGACGACGGGGCCTTTGGTTCCGGCATTGGTCTTCGCAAGCGCTTGGTTAACCGCCTGCTTTTCGTCAATTTGTGGCACCATGAACGTGCCGCGCTTAGAAAATAGCTCAAGGCCAAGCGTGCGGGCAAGGTTTGCTCCTTTGCTGGCATTACCATTGGTGATAGCGATGATTTTTGTGCCCATTTCTGGCACGTCGCCAGCCATGAAACCGTGGATCACCGACAAGGACAGCACATCGGCATCAGATGCTTCAATGGCCATCAATTGATCGACAAAGGAGCGCATCGGCTCCTTTGAGGTTGGGAAAACGTCGATCATCCGACAGTCAAACACCGACATAACCGGGGTAACGCGACCCTCCAGCGTATCAACGGCGATGGTCCACAGATCTTTAGCCCGATCAACAAAATCCGTATGGGGAAATTCTTTGAAAGCCACAAAGAAATCTGCCGCATGGCAGCGCTTCTCGGTGAGATGGCTATGGGGGTCCAACTCGGCGCAAAGCAGGATATCAGGACCAATGATCTCCCGAATGCGGCTTAAGAAGTCGCCTTCCGGATCGATGTAGCCGTCCGCAACCATGGCACCGTGCAGGCCAATCACCACAGCATCGACCGGCATTGCGGCGCGCAATTGATCAAGAATTTCATCCCGTAAGCCTTCATAAGCCCGCTTATTGACCAGCCCGGCGGGGTCGGCCCAGGCGGCGGTGCCCTCAATCAAGGTCCAGCCCTGTCTGGCACAGACCTCGCGCCCCACCGTGATGGGCGCGGTGCAAAGGGTTGGCGTCGCTGGATGCATGCCGGGAGGGGCGTAGAGCGATTCCTCAAAGGCGCGACGGTCAACACAAATGGGAGAAAATGTGTTGGTTTCTGTGGCAAGGGCGGCGGTGAAAATGCGCACGTGATCTAACCTTTGTCGCAAAGACGTTGAAAGAGCATCGCGCTGATCATGTCAGAGAGGATGATGCTCTTATATTTGGTTTTGCACCGGACTGACCCGAAAATCTGTTCTCACTTTTCGGCCGATGCTTAAGCTTAAAGCTTGCCCATCGGGTTTGGCAGATAGCCGGTAAAGCCGGAAATTTTCCATCGCCCGTCCTGAAGCCTGCAATAATAGAGCGTTTGCCATTGCATTACATCGAGCGTGCCGTCTGGCTTCTTGATGCCACCGTCAAATTTCTTGCGCACCAAGGCCGTGTTGCCTTCAATTTCGATGGACTCTAGCGTGGTCGTGGTGAAAATCGCCGTGCGTGCATCTTCTGCGAATGTCTGCTGGGCAAAATCCCTGGCTTGGCGCAACCATTCGTCACGATAGGATGGCAGGTCGGGAAAGCTCAGGCGCCAATTGTCCGGATTCGAATCCTTTTGGCCGTTCACGCCGATGAAGCCTTCTGCAATGAAATCATCCTCGACCATTGACCAGTCTGCGGCGAGAAAGGCATCGATATCGCGCAAAACGAGCATATCCCAGATGGAAGAGCGCGCTGCGTCTGAGGCTGGAAAGGGATTTTTGAACGGATCGCGCATCAGTGCCGCCTTTTTTCTAAAATAATTTCATAGACAGTGAAATTCTCTGGCAAAAATCCGATTAATATGATGGATTGTCAATCGTTGACGAAAATAATTTACAAGAGGGTTTGCATGACCATTAAACGTTACGGCGCAGAAAAAGCGGGCGCTGGTGGGCAGACACTGCCGTTTGCGCGGGCGGTCGAAGCTGATGGCTGGCTCTATGTCTCCGGGCAGGTTGCCATGGAGAATGGCGAGATCATCAACGGCGGCATTGTCGAGCAAACTCATAAGACCATCGCCAACGTGCTGGAGATTTTGCACGAGGCAGGTTACGGCGTGGAACATGTGGTGCGCTGCGGCGTGTGGCTGGATGACCCGCGTGATTTCTGGACCTTCAACAAGATCTATCAGGGCTATTTTGGTGAGCATCCTCCGGCGCGCGCCTGCGTGCAGGCATCGATGATGGTGGATTGCAAGGTCGAGATTGATTGTGTGGCCTATAAGCCCAAGACGTAGAGTTTGTCAGGGAAAAGTGGAGCCCGGTTTTCCCGAAAAGACAAACGAAAACAAAGGAGTCTAAAGTCTGTCAGGTTCAATTTGAATCTGACAGACTTTAGGCTGCCGCGAGGAATTTATGGATATTTTTGCAACCATTCAGGAGGAGCGCGCGCAACTGTCGCCGTCGGAGCAGCGCATTGCGGATATTCTCGTGAGTGATCTTGAGTTTGCAGTGCGCGCTTCGATCGTGGAATTGGCGGACAAAGCGCGGGTTTCGGCACCCACCGTGACGCGGTTTTGCCGTCGTTTGGGCTGCCAGAATTTTGCGGATTTCAAAATGCATCTGGCCAAGACAGCCTATGTGGGTGTTCGCTATCTGAATCCGGAAGCGAAAAGCACTGAAGCAAGCGATGTCGCCGAGGATGTGATTACCAAGGCGCAAAACGCACTATACTTGATGCACCGTGCACTTGATGCCGATGTGCTGGAAAAGGCGGCGGACCGGCTGTCGCGGGCAGAGATGATCTATGCTTTCGGCTCTGGGGGCAATTCCTCGATGATTGCCATGGAGTTGCAAAACCGACTGTTTCGCCTCGGCTCGCGCGTCACCGCCTGCAATGACCATAATCTGCAATTGATGATGACATCGGCGGCGCGCAGCAATGATGTGCTGATCGGCTCGTCCTTTTCGGGCAAAAATCTGGAACTGGTGCGCTGTTTTGAGCTGGCCCGTGAAAACGGCATTTCCACAATTGCGCTCACCCAGAGCGACAGCCCGGTGGCTAAGGCAGCCGAGGTGGTGGTCGGCATAGACCTGCCTGAGGGTGATAATATTTTTCGGCCAACCTCGACACGGTTTGCCTATCTGGCGGTGATCGATGTGCTGGCAAGCCTGGTTGCTTATCGCAACCGCAAGCTCTCCACCGTAACTTTGCGCCATATAAAACAACAGCTTGTAGAACACCGCGATGGCGACGACCGTCAGGTGATGGGAGATTGATGTGGTAAAGTCTATCGCGGTTGTCACCGGAGCAGCGGGTGATATCGGCTTGGCAATTGCCCGACGGCTGAAAGACAGCCATGAGTGCGTGGCACTGATTGATGTGGATGACGCCGCCCTGCAAAAGGCCGTGACGTCGCTTGGCTCCTCTGATCGCTTCATTCCCGTTGTGTGCGATGTGACGGATGCAGGCAGCGTGGCTGAAATGGCCCGCACGGTGGATGCGATGGGGTTGGTCCAGACACTTGTCAACAATGCGGGAGCCGCGCGCGCCGTTTGCCTGCATGATACTGATCAGGCAATCTGGCAGGCAGACAGTGCCTTGAACCTCGAAGCACCGTTTATGATCTTTCGCGCCTTGGAAGAGGCGTTGAAGACCTCCAAGGGGTCTGTGGTCAATATTGCGTCGGTTAATGGCATGGCCGTGTTTGGCCATCCGGCCTATAGCGCGGCAAAGGCGGGCCTTATTCATCTGACCAAGCTGATTGCAGTGGAATATGGCAAATTTGGCATCCGGGCCAATGCGGTCGCCCCCGGCACCGTGCGCACACAGGCATGGGAAGCGCGTGCAAAGGCAAACCCGCAGGTCTTTGAAGAGGTGAAGCGCTGGTATGCGTTGCAGCGCATCGCCACTGCTGAAGACGTTGCAAACGCCGTGTTCTTTCTTGCAAGTGATCAGGCCCGCGCCATCACCGGCACATGCCTGACCGTTGATTGCGGGCTGACAGCCGGACAGACTGAGCTGGCCCGCACTTTCTCCCAATCTGATCATTACTGATTGAAGGCAGGATTTATCCCATGACTGAAGCTGTTTTTCGTCTTGAAAATGTCTGGCACCCGGTTGATGGCGATCCGGCGGGAGGGTTTATCTTCTCACTGATCAATTTGACCGATCAGCCACTGCGCGATTTTAAGCTTGCCTACACGACATTGACACGGGTGAAGAATAACCCCTTGGTGGATAACGCCGTTTTCATCAAGCGCAATGCCAATTTCCACCAATTCGCCCCGCCTTCGGGCTTTGTCTTGCAGCCGGGTGGTGTGTGGCGTTTTACCGTTCAAGGCCTTTGGCGGTCTGCCAAGCACCGCACCGATGGCGCAAAATCGGCCTACATCACTCTGGCTGACGGCCAGCATGTGGCTGTCGCTGTCGATGATCTGATGCTGGAAGGCAGGCACAGCGAGGCAGCGCCCGCTTCTTTGCCAAAGGGCGAGGCAAAACAGCCGTTTTCCCTGCTGCCCTGGCCTGAAACCGCGACGTTAAAGGCGGGCGATACTGTTCCTGTCGCAATTTTCCCCGCTGATGGCAGCGATCTTGCTGATCTCAAGGCCATGCAGAGTGTCAATCTGCTGTACCGCCGTTTGTTTTCGGTGGCGCATGTTCCGTTTTCGCATGTCGCCGTGCAGCAAGGCATGGCGCTTGCCTTGATTGCGGATGAGAGCCTGACAGCTGAAGCCTATTCGCTGCATTTTGACGACCATATCGCTTTGCACTTTGGTGGTGCCGCTGGTCGGCATTATGGCCTGACGGCTTTGGCGCAATTGCTGCATGGGGCGCGGCAGGATCCGGCGCAATTTCGCTTCCCGGCATCGGGCGTAATCAAAGATGCGCCGCGTTATAATTGGCGCGGCTGCCATCTGGATGTTTCGCGCCAGTTTTTTCCAACGCAAGATGTGACCCGCCTGCTGGATATTATGGCATGGCTGCGGCTCAATGTGTTTCATTGGCATTTGTCCGACGACGAGGCGTGGCGGCTGGAAATCAAAGCCTATCCGCAACTGACCTCGGTTGGCGTGTTGCGCGGGCCGGATGAGCCGATGTTGCCGCAGCTTGGCAATTGCGCGGAGCCGGTTGGTGGATTTTACGGTCAGGACGATGTGAAGGCCATTGTGGCGCACGCAGCCGCGCTGCACATTGAGGTTCTGCCGGAAATTGACATTCCCGGCCATAGCACGGCAATCCTCACCGCTTTGCCGGAACTGGTGGACGGGCAGGAGGCACCCGAGAGCTATCATTCGGTGCAGGGGTTCCCCAACAACGCCCTCAACCCCGCCATTGATCAGACCTATGAATTTCTAGGTCAGGTGTTTGATGAAATGGTGGCGCTGTTTCCATCCAAACTCATCCATGTTGGCGGTGACGAAGTGGCCAACAACACATGGATGGCGTCGCCGCTTGCGAAGGCCCTGATGGAAAAAGAAGGTCTGGATGGCACCTTTGGCCTGCAAAGCTATTTTATGAAGCGCATTCAAAAAATGCTGGCAGACCGCAATCGACAATTGGCGGGGTGGGATGAAGTGTCCCATGGCGGTGGTGTTGAGGCCGACGGCACCTTGCTGATGGCCTGGCAAAAGCCTGAGGTGGGTGTGGCTTTGGCCGAGCAAGGCTATGATGTTGTGATGACACCCGGACAGGCCTATTATCTCGACATGGTGCAGGATGAAGCATGGCAGGAGCCGGGCGCAAGCTGGGCGGGCACCGTGCCGCCCAAGCATACCTATCACTATGAGGCTGTGGGCGAGTTTCCTGATGCTTTGAAGGCAAAAATGCGGGGGGTACAGGCCTGTATCTGGACCGAAAACTTCCTCAATCGGGATTATTTCAACCATCTTGTCTTTCCGCGTCTCGCCGCGGTTGCTGAGGCTGCATGGACGCCGAAAGACCAGAAAGACTGGTTGCGGTTTCTGGCCATCGCGCCTCTTGTTCCCAAGCTTTAAGGATTTGCTCCGATGACATTTCGCATCGCTATTGGCGGTATTCACACAGAATGCAGCACGTCTTCACCCGTTTTGATGCGCGAGCATGACTTTCGCGTTTTGCGGGGCAGTGACCTGCTGGCGGCAGACTATTTCAGCTTCATCAATGAAAGCGAGATCCAAGCCTTGCCCTTGTTGCATGCGCGGGCGGTTCCAGGAGGTCCGGTGTCGCGCGAGACTTACGAGGCTTTCAAGGCGGAGTTTCTGAAGCGTCTGGCAGCCGCGCTGCCGCTGGATGGTCTCTACCTCGCCATGCACGGTGCCATGAATGTCGAAGGCATGGATGACGCTGAAGGCGACTGGATTTCTGCTGCTCGACATGTCGTTGGTGCCGATTGCCCGATAGCTGCCAGCTATGATCTGCATGGCAATGTCACGCAGAAAATCATCGATCAACTGGATATTTTTGCAGGCTATCGCACTGCGCCTCATATAGATGTGCGTGAAACCATGGTGCGGGCGTGGTCCATGCTGTTGCGCGCCTTGACCAGTGGCGAAATTCCCGGTGTGGTCTGGGCACCTGTGCCGGTTTTGCTGCCGGGAGAGCGAACCTCCACCGAAGATGAACCGGCAAAGAGCCTCTATGCCCATTTGCCGAGGCACGATCTGCGCGATGGCATATGGGATTGCAATTTGATGGTGGGCTATGTGTGGGCCGATGAGCCGCGCGCAACGGCCTGTGCTGTGGTGACAGGCACCAACAAAGACGAAGCGGCAAAGGTGGCGCAAGAGATTGCTCAATCCTATTGGCAGGCTCGCTCGGATTTTGAATTCGGCCCCGTGACCGGGAACCTGAACGACATGCTGGATATTGCCGAAAAAGCCGAGACTCGACCAGTGATCTTGGCCGATTCTGGCGATAACCCCACCGGCGGCGGTGTGGGCGACAGAGTCGATGTATTGAGCGCATTGATTGCCCGCAAGTTCGACGATGTGGTCGTTGGCGGCATTACCGACAAGCCAGCAGTTGATTGCTGCTTTTCAGCCGGTGAAGGCAAGATGGTGGAGTTGAAAATTGGCGGATCTCTGGATCCGGCAAGTCCTTGTGTGACCGTGCAGGCCCAGGTGGTGCGATTGGATGCTGGTCATGTTGAAAGCGATCGGCAGGCTGTGGTCAAAATTGGCGGCATTACTGTCATTCTGGCCTCTAAGCGGAGGCCCTATCACAATATCGCAGATTTTACCCGTCACGGCATTGATCCAAAAAAGGTCCGCTTGCTGGTGGTGAAATCGGGCTATCTCTCGCCTGAGCTTCAGCCGATCTCCAATCCAAATTTGATGGCGCTCACGGATGGCGTGATCAATCAGGATATTGAAGCCCTGCCGAGCAAGCGCCGCGTGCAGCCGATCTTTCCGTTCAAAAAAGACTTTGAGTATCAGCCTGTCACCAAATTTTCAGCACGGTGGACAGATTAACCTGTTTTGTCACCGTACCTCTTCGGGTGGCGATTACCACCCGCTTCTCTTCTCTTGATGAAAATTGCAACATGTGGCCCACCCTATCGGTTATTCTGCACAATCCGGGCGTTCGGGTTAGCGCAATTTCCATTTTTTTCTTTGGCTTGACGGGGGCGACCACAGCCCCCTTCATGTCTTTGATCGGCATCCACGAACTGGGCCTGAGCAATGCTCATTATTCCCTGCTGATTTTTGCTGCCTCCTGCATCAATGTGGTGGCCAGCGTGCTGGTGGGCGCATTTGCCGACAGAATGGGGCATTTTCGCCTGCCAATGATGGCTGTCAGCCTGTTTGGCATCATTGGCTATGGGGCTGTCTATCTGGTGCCGCATCAAATGGTGTTTGTGGTCTGCACATTGTGTTGCCTGCCAGTGTTTGGCGCTTTGAATTCGCTGATTTTTGCCAATGTGCGGAGCGCATCCAGCCATATGCCTGTGCGCGATTTGATTGCTGTTAATTCGGGTGTACGGGCGATTATTTCGGCCTCCTGGGTGCTTGTTCCGGGCGTTGTCGGTTTTATGCTGGCCGGAAGCTCCAGCATGTTGCCCGCCTTTCTTTACGCTTGCCTTGGAGCTTTTGCCTGCTTTCTGCTTTATGTGTTGTTCTTGCCCAAAGCGGAGCGGGGGGCACCAGCGGCCACCCACTCCAAATTTCTCGCCTCCATTTTTTCGGTGGCCTCCCCTGGTCTGTTGCTGCGGCTTTTGGCGGTTGCCCTCATTTCATCAATGATGCAGATGAACGGAGTGATCCTGCCACTGTTGGTGGTTGGTCCAGCCCATGGCACCAATGCCGACGTTGGGGTGCTGGTGGGGATCGTCGCTTTCTTGGAAATCGTCTTCATCCTGTTTTGGGGATGGGTCGAGCGCCGAAGCTCTTCAGTGCTGATTCTGGCGATTGGGGCTGTGCTCTATTGCGGCTACCTGTTCCTGTTGGGTTTTGCCACAACGCCGTGGCAGGTCTATCTCTTGACGCCACTTGCAGGGCTTGGCGCTGCTGCCATCATCAGTGTGCCGATCAGCTATCTCCAAAACCTGATTGCCGATCGGGCGGGGCTTGGCAGCTCACTCATCGCTGTCAATATGTTTTTGAGTGGTGGCCTGAACTCGCTGGTGTTTGCACTGGGAACAAGGGTGAGTGACTATGCCTTTACCGCCAAACTGGGCGCAGTGGTTGGGCTTTTGGGCGTGGTGATGATGATGGTTATGGAAAAGCCGCGGTTGCGGCCAAGCCGGAGTGTTTAAAATGGCGGATCGACTTCACACGACCGGCGCGATCCTTGAGATTTGCGTGGATGACGTGGCTGGCATGGAGGCGGCAATCGTGGGTGGTGCTGATCGGCTCGAGTTGTGCGCCGCCTTGGCCTGCGGAGGATTAACACCATCGATAGGGCTTATGGCGCAGGCAGCGGCCGCACAAATTCCTGTGCACGCTATGATCAGGCCGCGCTCCGGGTCTTTTGTGTTTAGCCAAGCGGAAGTGCAGGTGATGATCCGGGATATTGCGGCGGTGCGACACATGGGGCTTGCCGGTGTAGTTCTCGGAGCATTACTGCCGGATGGCCGATTGGATTGTGCCGCGCTTCGGCAATTGCTTGCTGCATCTGAGGGGCTGGATGTGACACTCCATCGAGCCTTCGACCTTGTTCCGGATCAATTAGAGGCCCTTGCTGAGGCTGTTGACCTTGGCTTTCGTCGTATTCTGACCTCGGGCGGGCAAAAAAGCGCGCCTGTCGGCATTGAGGCTCTCAAGCAACTTTTTGCAGCCGCAAAAGGACGAATTTCCATCATGCCGGGTGGCGGTGTAAATGCTGAGAACCTCAATCTCTTTGCTGATGTTGGTATGACCGAGTTTCACGCCTCATGCAGCCAGCCGCAGTCTACTGCGCGCAACCTCGTCGACTTTGGCTTCGAACTGGTCGCGAGCCGGCGCACTGATGAGCAGACCGTGCGCGAAATGAAGCAGCGTATGCGCACGCTCGGGTCGCGATGGCTGAATTCATTTGAGCGTTAAGGTTTTAGTGATTTTACATTCTTATATCTCTATGCATTCCAAGGTTGATTTCGATCTTCGGATATTGTTTTTTGGAAGGGCTGGTTTCACCTCTTGAGACCGATTGCCAACAGTTGAAATTGTGAGTTTTGTTCAGAAAAAAATCTTAAGTAAGAACGGTCGCAAATGTTAAATTAACGATTCTTACGTATTCTACGTTGACGTGTAATGTCGGTAAGCACTGCGATTATGTCTTTGGGCCAAGATTTTTGGGGCCCAAGATTTTTGCGGCCCAAGATATTGGGACTTGAGATATTGGGGTTAGCTACAAGGGCGTGTTGGTCCGAAAGCTTCTCCAGCCCAAGGCAGGGTTTGTCTGGTAATGAACGATGTTAAGTTAAACGCAGCCCCTAAAGGCGAAAGCTGAGAGGAAATTGGATGTCGACGGGTTATGTAGGGCAGGGCGAAACCCTGGAGATTATTGCATTCCGCCTGCATGAACAGGAGTTTTGCGTCAAGACCACGTCTATTCGCGAGATTCGTGGTTGGGCACCAGTGACCCCAATTCCCCATGCGCCTTATGAAGTGATTGGCGTTATGAACCTGCGCGGTACCGTTATCCCAATCGTCGATCTGGCGGTTAAGCTTGGAATGGCTGGAACAGAAGCAAACGTGCGCAGCGCCATTGTGGTGACAGACGTGAACGGCATGACCATTGGCTTGCTGGTGGATGGCGTATCCGACATTCTGACAGTGCCGCTGGATCGCTTGCAGCCGCTGCCTCAGGCCACAGGTCCAAGCTCCGCGTTCTCTGATGGCATTATTGCACAAGGGCAAACGATGATTTGCTTCCTCAACCTTGAGCGCATGTTCGGCGATGACGATGCTGCCGATTGGGGTATGGTGGCTTAAGTCTCTCTTATCGCCTACAGCGCCTCTCACCATCTATGGAGCACAAAGGGCGCTGTAACAGGTTTAATCTGCTGTATAATTTTCACCTTAAATTGATTACTATTTAAGGAATTATGCAGTGGATATAGATTGTCGGTGCGTGCAATAGTCGCGTGGCGACGACGGTGTTTGGTAAATTTACAGCCCTGAGCGCTTCGCTCAGGGCTTTTTGCATGATGCTTTATTGTTCTGGTTCGAGAGCATGTTCGGTCTATCTTACCACGGCAATGAAACTGCCATATTTTCTGGTAATTTGACGTCGGCTGGTGAGCGGCGATACAGCATCTCATCCATGTTTGAAGAGCCGCCTGATACTTTAAGTGTTGATTTTAGACGATATTCTATCTCTAAACACGCCCTTACATGAGGGAGGAATGGAGTTTCCATGATGGATCCGTCTCATCTCCGTACATTTGTTACCGTGATTGAACGGGGAAGTTTTTCTGCTGCCGCACGGGTTCTCGGCCTTTCTCAGCCCAGCGTGAGTGACCATATAAAGCGCCTTGAGCATGAATGTGGTCAAAAGCTGTTTTGGCGCGATACGCATTCAATTGCGCTCACGCCAGATGGACAGGTCATGGAAACATTTGCGCGTGCGATTATAGAGGTGATTGACCGCGCAGAAAGTCACTTTAATAAAAGGCAACAGCGGCAGGTGCTGCGGTTTGGTGCTTCGGAAGATCTGGTTTCAAGCTGGCTTCCAGATGTTATTCGGGATTTTACCGCACATCATCCAGATGTGAATATCGAATTCACAATTGCGCTCAGCCACGACTTGCAACAGAAATTTGAGGATAATCAACTTGATCTGGTGTTATGCAAGCGTTCTGCCCATGAACATCGGGGAGAGTTTGTCTGGCGTGAACCTTTGGTCTGGGTGTCAGCCAATGGTGCACCGGTTTTGAACGGAGATGAAAATGAAGTGCAGCTTGTGCTCTATCCGCCGCCAAGCATAACCCGTCATGTCGCACTGGAGCGATTGGAGGAGGTTGGTCTGCGTTGGCGCATTGCGTTTTCCAGCAGCAACTTGAATGGGCTTACCGCTGCAACCCGTATTGGTTTGGGTATGATGGCCCATGCCCGGCGATTGATCCCGTTTGGTTTGATGGAATGCAATGAACCGAGCATTTTGCCGACATTGGGTGATGTGGAATTTGTCTTGCTCGAAAAACGTAATAGCAGTTTTAAACTCTTGAAAATGCTTGCTGAGGCCATTCAGGCCAAGGCATTGTCAGGCGATGGTATTCCTGCCTGAAAAGTCTGCCGTGGGTCTTTTGGGGGAAACTGTCTCTTTATAGGTATTCGTTATAGCTGTTATCAGAGGTTGTGCAGTACCAGTTTGTTTCATCCTGTGGGACATTTTTCAGGCGCTACTGAGTCAGCGCTTTGTGTCATGACAGGAGGATATGGATGCAGACCAACCGCAGAAATTTTTTAAGTGCAGCCGCTTTGGGTGCTGGTATGGTTTCGTTTGAGCGATTGGCGGAGGCGGCCATGGTTCATGATCATGGGCAGCCGGGTGCGGGAGGTTTTGGGCGCAACGTCGCGGCGTTGCCTGATGGCGTACCTGTTGCTTACCACGATCCGAAGGATGTGGGAGGCATGCCCGATTTCAAGTTTTCATTGGATGGAAATAGTCCGAAGGTCACCAGTGGTGGCTGGGCAAAAGAGGCAACGGTTCATCAATTTCCGATCAGCAAGGGCATTGCCGGGGTCCATATGTATCTCAATCCCGGTGCATCTCGTGAGTTGCACTGGCATGCCATTGCCGCAGAATGGGCTTTTGTCATTGATGGTGAATGTCAAACCGTTGTTCTTGACCCTTCCGGGGCCAGTGAAATCAATAATTTCAAGCCGGGCGACCTATGGTATTTTGCCAAGGGTCATGGCCATGCTATTCAGTGCATTGGCGATAAACCCTGCCATTTCATTTTGTCCTTTGATAATGGTGCATTTTCTGAACACGGAACATTTTCCATTACAGATTGGGTGGATTTGACACCCAAAGATTTGCTGGCAAAAGAGTTCGGGATTCCCAAAGATGTGTTTGATATTTTCCCCAAAGGCGAGGTTTATATTCAGTCAGGCCCCGTTCTGAAGCCATCCGAAGCTTTGGAAGCTCCTTGGCCTAAAGAATCGACACATAAATTCAGCTTGCTGACAAACAACCGCGCTGTGCGTGAACTGGAAGGTGGAAGTTTCCGTCTGGCGACCATAGATGAATTCCCGGCGTCAAAAACAATGTCGGGTGGCTTGATGGTGTTGAAACCCGGTGAGATGCGCAAATTGCATTGGAACGTCAACGCCAACGAATGGCATTACTATCTTCGCGGTAAGGGGCAAGTGGCCATGTTTGGTTCCGGTGGGCGCGGCAAAGTGGCAGAGTTTAATCCCGGTGATGTGGCTTATATCCCTGTTGGTTTTGGCCATGCCATCCGCAATGTGGGTGATACGGATCTTGAAATTGTGCAGACTTGGGATAGCGGCACATTCGAGGAGATTGATCTCGATCGCTGGATTTCCTCAAGCCCCAGCTATCTGCTTGGCAATAACTTTACGGAAGTTCCGGCATCGACCCTTTCTAAGTTGAAGAAAGCTTAAAATACGTCATTTGCTGAAGCAAAAAATATTTAAAACATAAAGAGAGCATTTCATTTTGTCTTGAAAACAATGAAATGCTCTCTTTCTATGCATTTAGCGCTGATTTACATCGACTTGTCTTGGTTTGCCGTGTTCATCCAAAGCAACCATGATAAAATGCGCGTCTGTTACTTTTTGACGCTCCTGTGAGAATTGACGGCGGACCCAGCACTCAACGTAAAGTGTCATAGATGTACGCCCGACATGACTGACAGAGCAGTAGATACAGACAGTGTCACCCACTTTGACGGGCTGCTTAAAGCTGACTTCCTTGACGGCAGCCGTCACGGTGCGGCCTCTGGCGCGCTCTGCCGATTTGATGCCAGCGGCGGCGTCCATTTGTGCCAAAACCCAGCCGCCGAAAATATCACCGGCTGGATTGGTATCAGCAGGCATTGCCAGCGTGCGCAGTGTCAGTTCACCTTGGGGCTCTTCAGCTTCAGTCATCGGGCATATCCTATCTGCATAGTGTCATTTCATGGGCGGGGAATAGCAACAGAATGAGGCGCTACGAAGCAATTTCTGTGAAGGTCAGCTATGCGCAAATCGGCAATGTGAGACATGTTTACAGCGCCGTGCGTCATATATGGCGCACTCATGTCCTCTGGAGCGGATTATATGCGCCGTTTTTGCAGCCGGTCGATGCTGCTCAATAAAAAAGCGCCGCGTTGGAGCGCGGCGCCAAATCATCAATCCGAGCGCGAGGGGGCACGTCGGAGAAGACAGGTGCTGTGAATGATGGAAGTGTCAACGGAGGGGTTCGTGACATTCTGCATTCCCTGTATGATCATTGATAACAGCGATTTCTTACTTATGAATTAATAACATCTAATAAAGCAATCTGTGTTTTATTTTTTGCTTGCCTCGCTCTCCAGCAGGTCAATTTGAATTTGTTGCAACTCGGCCAAGCGCTGCCATTGCTGTGCCATCTGGTGATCAATTTTCTCATGCAGTTGGCGAATTTCCAGTTCTGCCCGCAAATTGATCATATAGTCGTTTTCGCTGCGCAGCCGGTCTTTTTCCTCCTGCCGCTTTTGGCTCATCATGATGATTGGTGCTTGCATGGCCGCCACGCAAGACAAAACCAGATTGAGCAAGATAAACGGATAGGGATCGAATGGCTGCTTGAAAACCCCGACCACATTGATGGCCATCCAAATCGCCAGCACGCTGGCAAAAAGAATAATGAAGGTCCATGATCCGCCAAAGGCCGCAACGGCGTCGGCGGCGCGCACGCCAATTGTAGTCGGTTGATCGACCTCCGGGTCAACGGTTGCGGCCGTGGAGACATCCATGCTCAAATCATTCAAGACCCTGCGATCAAGGGCGGAAAGCTCACCGCGCTCATCCTGAAGCAATTGCTCGACATGTTTACGCCGAATTTTTGAAAGATCTCCTTCGCAAATCATCGCGTGTTCAGGCAACGCACCTTCCTGCTCCTCCAGCATCGCCAAAATGGAAGGTCTCAAATGATCGACACTGCGCAGGTGACGCAGTGTAAATGGTTTGTTGCAAATGCAACAGGTCTGAGTGGTTTTCGGGTTGGCGCGATGCGGCGATGTCACGGGTTGGCTCCAAACAAAAGAAAAGGCAGCCTACATCACCATGCGTCATACATGGCGCATGGTGATGTAACGCTTTTAATCTGCTGCATAATTTTCTCCTTAAATCCACTCCGATTCAAGGAATTATGCAGTAGGGCTACCTTTGTGCGTCTGATAGCATGCACGGCGCTGTAATTGTGGCAAAAATGGAGCCGAGATCAAACAATACCGCCCGAGCCACCTTTCACCGCTGGTCGCAAACTGGCAACCTTTCCGCGGTATCCGCTGGCGCGATAGGCGGCAACGGGATCAATGGCACCGCCCGCGCGCAGCCTTGCCGCAGCCAGAATGGCTTCAACATCGGTGCGATAGGCGCGTTTCAGTGTTTCTGAGGCCATAAGGGCATCATTGTCGTTCTGGTAGCCCTCCAAGGATGCGCGATCCACCAAAAGAGCCTGGGTGTAAGCGCGGCGAATTTCATTGGCGCTGGAGATCAGACTCTCGATGGGATCGGTGACATTGTGCGATTGATCGATCATATGGGCCGGATGAAAGCCTGTGACACCGCGATATTCGGCATCCACCAGCTCGTTGAACACCAGAAACAGTCGATAAGGCTCGACCGAGCCTGCGTCCAGATCATCGTCACCATATTTGGAATCGTTGAAGTGAAACCCGCCCAATTTGCCAAATTGAATAAGACGGGCAACGATCATTTCAATATTGGTGTTGGGCGCGTGATGGCCCAGATCGACGAGGCATTGGGCTTTCGGTCCCAGCGTTTGCGCAATCAGGTAATTGGTGCCCCAGTCCTGCACAACGCTGGAATAGAAGGCGGGCTCATACATTTTATGCTCAGAGAAAAGCCGCCAATCATCCGGAAGCGCCTTGTAAATCTCCGCCATGGAGGCAAGATAGCGCTCAAATGATTTGGTGAAATTGCTTTGGCCCGGAAAATTCGAGCCGTCGCCAACCCATACCGTCAGCGCCTTGGAGCCAAGGGCAACACCCAGTTCGATGCACTCGATATTATGCTCGATGGCCTGTGTTCGGGTGGCGGCATCCACATGGCTGAGAGAGCCATATTTATAGGAATGGGCCTGATCGGCAGAGTCTGAGAATGTATTCGAGTTCATGGCATCAAAGCCAAGCCCAAGCGCCTCGGCTTTCGCCTTCAGCTCCTTCGGGTCGGTTTTGTCCCACGGAATATGTAAAGAGACCGTCGGCGTTGCGCGGGTCAGTTGTTGAATAACGCCGCAATCGTCAAGTTTATCAAAGATATGGCGTGGTTCGCCCGCACCTGGAAAACGCGCAAAGCGCGTGCCACCTGTGCCGACACCCCAGGATGGGATGGCGACAAAGAACTGAGCCACTTTGGCGGTGATGGCGTCGATATCAATATTGCTGCGCGCCAGCTTCTCGCCAAGAGCGGCATAATCGGATGTATGCGCTTTTGAGTGCTTTTCATTGTCAGCAGCGACACTATCCGCTGCAATCATCAATTCCGTCATCTGATCCTCCCGATCAATTCCGATTATCGTGTGAAGCCCCTATCGTGTGAAGCTTTGCGCATTGCCAGCGTCCACATTGATAATATTGCCGGTGGACTTGGCCGAGGCATCCGATGCAAGGAAATAGATCGCTTCAGCAATGTCTTCGGGGAATACATTGAGCTTCAGCATCGAGCGTTTGCGGTAATGTTCCTCAAGATCGTCCACTTCGATCTTGGAGGACGCCGCCCGCTGCTCACGCCACTCGCCATTCCAGATTTTCGAGCCACGCAACACAGCATCGGGATTGACGGTGTTGACCCGAATACCGGCATCTGCCCCCTCGAGAGCCAGGCAACGGGCCAGATGAATTTCAGCGGCCTTGGCCGTGCAATAGGCCGAGGCATTGGGCGATGACGCAAGGCCGTTTTTGGAGGCCACAAACACCACGTTGCCACCGAGATTTTGACGCCGGAACAGCCGGAAGGCTTCACGCGACACCAGGAAATAGCCCGTGGCAAGAATATCGATATTCTTGTTCCACATCGCAAGCGTCGTGTCTTCCACAGGTGCGGAAGAGGCAATGCCAGCGTTGGACACCAGAATATCGACACCGCCGAATTCAACGGCGCTTTGCGCAAAGGCGGCAATCACCGCATCTTCTTTGGTCACATCCAGCACAACAGAACGAACCGCATCTGCGCCGTGACGCTTGGCAAAGTCCGTCACGGTTGTGTTGAGCGCCTCCGCGTCAATATCGGCCAGAACTACGCAAGCGCCCTCAGACACCAGCCGTTCTGCTGTTGCCCGGCCAATGCCGCCGGCACCGCCGGTGACAAAGGCCACTTTGCCAGCCAGGCTCTTGGGCTTGGGCATGCGTTGCAGCTTTGCTTCTTCGAGCAACCAATATTCGATATCAAAGGCTTCCTGCTCTGGCAGGCCCTGATATTCCGACACGGTTGAGGCTCCGCGCATGACGTTGATGGCGTTGACGTAAAATTCGCCTGCAATCCGCGCTGTTGCCTTGTCCTTGGCAAAAGACAGCATGCCAACGCCTGGGATGAGAAAGATCACCGGGTTGGGATCGCGGATTTTAGGCGAGTTTTCGTGCTTGCACGCTTCATAATAGCGCGTGTAATCTGCGCGGTAATCCTCCAGTGCTTTGTCCAAGCCTGCAATAACCGCATCAACGTCCGGCTTGGCCGGATCAAACTCCACAATCAACGGGCGGATTTTGGTGCGCAGGAAATGATCGGGGCAGGAGGTGCCAAGCGCGCCGAGTGGCTTCAATTGCTTGGAATTGACGAATTCAAGCACAGCGTCCTGATCGTCAAAATCACCCAGCTTGCGCTCAAGCTTGCCAATGCGACCGCGAATTTCGGGCATGAGTTTTGCGGCAATGGCGCGGCGCTGATCGGCGGGCAGCGATGTTGTCGCAGCACCACCAAAAATCACCTTGCCTTCGGTTTCTTTTGCAAACCAGATGATGGCTTTGTTGATGATCTCAAGTGTGAGTTCGTAACACAGCTTGGCATCATTGTCCCAGGTGAACAGGCCGTGGCTTTCCAGCACGACACCTTTGGCATTCGGGTTGGCTTTGACAAAGGCTTCCAGATCAAGACCGAGCTGAAAACCGGGGCGCCGCCAAGGCAGCCAGCCGATGTCATCGCCGAAGATTTCCTGCGTCAACGCCCTGGAATTTTTAGCCGCTGCAATGGCGATGATGGCATCGGGATGCATGTGATCGACATGCGTGAAGGGCACAAAACCGTGCAAGGGCGTATCAATCGACGCTGCACGCGGATTGAGATTGAACGTGCAATGGGGCAGAAAGCCAACCATGCGGTCTTCGTCATGCACGCCTTTATAAATACCCTTCAAAGCATCCAGCTTGTCTTGATAGAGCGTGGCGAAGCCATCAAGCTTGATGGTGCCCACATCGCCGCCAGACCCTTTGACCCATAATACTTTAACGGTCTGGCCTGTCAGCGGATCAATTTCCATCACCTTCGCCGAGGTGTTGCCGCCACCGTAATTGGTGATGCGCTTATCAGCGCCCAAAAGATTGGAGCGATAGAGCAACTTGCCAGGTTCATCGAGCGTGGCTGCGTAAGAATCATCCCAACGGTTATCAAGAAGGCGTGGTTGGCCTGTCATGCAATCCTCCCAAAGGCGTTTATTGGCCCACTGAATGCAGTTGGCCCTCCATCTTGGGTGAAGGTATCGCGCAAAGTTTGAGAGGTTGTCAATCAAAAACGATCATAAATTTGCATTGTGCGGCGCAATATAATTTATTTTGATCGTTTGTGATTGACGACGTAAAGAGTTTATGAATAAATCGCCATCAGGAGGACGCCATGCACGAACGTGAACGCCATCGCATTATTATCAGCGCTGTTCAGGAAAAGCCTGTTGTAACAGTGCAGGATATTGCCGAATTGACAGAGGCGTCCGAGGCGACAATTCGCCGTGATATTGCGTCTTTGCATGTTCAGGGTAAAGTCAGGCGGGTGCGTGGTGGCGCAGAAGCGCTGCATCCACCTCAGCAGGGCAATTTGGCGGCGCGGCCGTTCAAAGTGTCAGAAACGATCAACAATGATAAGAAACGCGCAATAGCGCGGGCCGCTGTTGATTTGTGTGAGGAAGGCTCGTCGATCATCATCAACGGCGGCACGACGACGTTTCAAATGGTGCATTTCATGTCCGCGCGTCGCCTTCAGGTGATGACCAATTCGTTTGCGATTGCCGAACATCTGGTGAAACATTCCAAATGCAATGTGAATGTGCCGGGTGGTTCGATTTATCGCGATCAGAGCCTCATTCTGTCACCCTTTGAGAATGATGCGATCCGCAATTTTTATGCGCAGCGCATGTTTATCGGTGCGCAAGGCATCAATGCGCTTGGGGTGATGGAGCCGGATGCCTTGGTTATTCAAAGCGAGCAGCGTTTGATGCGGCAGGCGGAAGAATTGATTGTCATGGTCGATTCCACCAAGTTTTCGCGCCGCTCCAGCATGATCCTCTGCCCGCTCGACAATGTCTCGACCATTATCACCGATGATGGTGTGTCGGATGAAGCGGCTGCGATGGTGGAGGCCGCTGGCATTAAGCTTTTGACGGTGAAGGTTTCGGCCTCAACGGAAAAGGAGAATACCCCTTCGGTCGCCTGAGGAGCGATGCGATCGTTTGGGGGGAACGATCAAATTAACACTGGGAGGAAGAACTGTGAAATTATCCAGAAGACTGTTTGGCGCAGCCGCGATTGCTTTTGTTGCAACAGCGGGTGCATCGTATGCTGCCGACATGAAGATTGCCATTGTGGTGAAGTCCTTGGGCAACGGCTTTTTTGAAGCGGCCAACAAGGGCGCGGAAGAGGCCGCAAAGGAACTGGGCGGCGTCAAGATTATTTACACCGGCCCGACGACGACAACGGCAGAAGGCCAGATTGAGGTGATTAACTCCCTCATCGCTCAAGGCGTTGATGCCATTGCCATTTCCGCCAATGATCCCGATGCGGTCGTGCCCGCTTTGAAAAAGGCAGCCCAGCGTGGCATCAAGGTTATTTCCTGGGATTCGGGCGTCGCCCCTGCTGGCCGCATCATGCACCTCAATCCGTCTTCCAATGAGTTGATTGGCAAGATGTGCCTCAAACTCGCTGCCGATCATCTGCCAGACGGCAAGGGTGATTTCGCCATTTTGTCGGCCACCACCACATCCACCAACCAGAACATCTGGATTGGCGAGATGAAAAAGCAGCTTAAGGATTTTCCTGGCCTGAAATTGACCACCACCGTCTATGGTGATGACTTGGCGGATAAAAGCTATCGCGAAGCGCAAGGTATCATGACCTCTCACCCCGATGTGAAGGTCATTGTGGCTCCGACCACGGTTGGCGTGCTGGCTGCCTCGCAGGCCGTGAAAGATGCTGGCAAAATCGGCAAGGTCTATGTCACGGGTCTTGGTCTGCCCTCTGAGATGGCCGGTGCCATAAAGTCTGGTGCCACCAAGGAGTTTGCCATCTGGAACCCGATTGACCTGGGCTACACCGCCACAGAAATCGCCTATCATCTGGTCAAGGGTGATGCCAGCGGCAAGCCGGGAACTGAAATTCCTGTGGGTCGCATGGGCAAGATCAAGATTGATGACAAGGGCGAAGCCGCCATGGCCGATCCCTTCATCTATGACGCCAAGAACATCGATCAGTTCTCCAAAATTTTCTGATCCTCCCAAGTCTTACGTCATCAATCCCGGCAGCAGATGTTGCCGGGAAACCTTGATTTGTATCTGGTGAAACCAATGATGAGTGTTCAAACCCAAGCGCTTGATGCGTCGGCTTTGCCGGTCGCGCTGCCCGTTTTGGAAATGCGGGGCATTTCTCAGATCTTCCCCGGTGTGAAGGCGCTCGACAGTGTCGATATTGCGCTCTACCCCGGCCAAGTGACCGCTTTGATTGGCGAAAATGGTGCTGGCAAGTCCACCCTCGTGAAGATTTTGACCGGAATCTATCGCCCGAATGAGGGTGAGATCATCATTGATGGTGCGCCGGTGCACTTTGCCAATGCTCAAGCTGCCATTGACGTGGGTGTTACGGCGATCCATCAGGAAACCGTGCTGTTTGATGAATTGAGTGTCGCCGAAAATATCTTTATCGGCCATGCGCCCAAAACCCGGTTTGGCTTTATTGATTGGGTCAGCATCAATGCGCGCGCAGGCCAACTCATGGCGCGGCTGGAAAGTGATATCGATCCGACAATAAAGCTCAAAGATCTGTCCATTGCCCAGCGCCATCTGGTGGCCATTGCCCGCGCGCTTTCTGTCGACGCCCGCATTGTGATTATGGACGAGCCAACGGCGGCGCTTTCACGCAAGGAAATCGATGATCTCTTTCGCATTGTTGAAGGCCTGAAGCGCGAAGGCAAAGCCATTTTGTTCATCAGCCACAAATTTGATGAAGTCTATGAAATTGCCGAGAATTTCGCCGTGTTTCGCGATGGTAAAATGGTGGGTGCTGGCAAGCTGGAAGACACACCGCAAAACGAAATCGTGCGGCTGATGGTCGGTCGCGATGTGCATGATGCCTTTCCCAAGGTGCACGTTGATATTGGCGCGCCGGTGCTCAGCGTTGAGCGCTATTGCCACGAAACCGAGTTTCGCGATATTTCTTTTGATCTGCGCAAAGGCGAGATCCTGGGCGTCTATGGCCTCATTGGAGCGGGCCGCTCTGAACTATGCCAATCCCTGTTTGGCATCACCCGCCCAGCGTCTGGCAGATTGAGCCTTGAGGGCAGGGCGCTCACCATTCGCTCCACGTCCGATGCCATTGCGGCGGGCATTGTTTATGTGCCGGAAGAGCGCGGTCGCCATGGCCTGGCGCTGCAAATGCCGATCTATCAGAATATGTCGCTGCCATCTCTGGCCCGCACATCGGCGCGCGGTTTTCTCAACGCGATCAATGAGTTTGCCTTGGCGCGGCAATATGCCGAACGGCTGGATTTGCGCGCCGCCGCCCTGTCTGTGCCGGTTGGCACGCTCTCCGGCGGTAATCAGCAAAAAGTGGTGATTGGCAAATGGCTGGCCACGCAGCCGAAAGTTATCATTCTCGATGAACCCACAAAGGGCATCGATATCGGCTCCAAAGCGGCGGTGCATGGCTTTATTTCCGAGCTTGCCGCCCAGGGCCTTTCCATCATCATGATCTCGTCAGAGCTGCCCGAAATTTTGGGCATGTCAGACCGGGTGATGGTGATGCGGGAGGGCTTGCAGGCGGGAATTTTCGACCGTGACGGGCTGACGCCAGAGATATTGGTGCGCGCCGCCACCGGTAATGCATGAGGGGTTGAAATGAAAAGCCTTTTGAAACATCGAGAGATCGCGCTTGGCCTGATTGTTGTGCTGCTGATTGGCGGGTTTGCCACCAGAGCGTCAGGATTTGCCGAGCCAGCTAACCTCGCCAAAATCTTCAACGATACCGCCATTTTGATCATTTTGGCTCTGGCCCAGATGGTGGTGATCCTCACCAAGTCCATTGATCTGTCGGTGGCGGCCAATCTGGCGCTGACCGGCATGGCGATTGCCATGGTCAACGCGGCTTTTCCCGGTACTCCGCTTGTGTTGTTGATTGTGCTGGCGGTGGTGTGTGGGGCAGCTCTTGGTGCCATTAATGGTTATCTGGTGTGGCTGTTGCAGATCCCGCCGATTGTGGTGACGCTGGGCACCTTGACGATTTATCGCGGCATGGCCTTTGTGCTGTCGGGCGGGGCGTGGGTGAATGCCTATCAGATGACGCCGGACTTTCTGAACTTTCCAAGATATTCTGTGTTGGGTCTGCCCATTCTGTCATGGATTGCGATTGGCGTGGTGCTTGCGATGTGGTTTGTGCTGACCCGCACCAGCTTTGGTCGCGCGACCTATGCGGCAGGCGGCAATGCCGTGGCATCGGTTTATGCTGGCATCAATATTGGTCGCACGCAATTTTTTGCCTTCATGCTATCGGGCGGTATGGCGGGGTTGTGTGGCTATCTCTGGGTGTCGCGCTATGCGGTGGCCTATGTGGATGTGGCCAATGGGTTTGAACTCGATAGCGTAGCGGCCTGCGTGATTGGCGGCATCTCGATTGCAGGTGGCATTGGCACGGTTGCTGGCACCGTTCTTGGCGCTCTGTTTTTGGGCGTGATTAAAAACGCCTTGCCGGTGATTGGCATTTCACCTTTTGCGCAAATGTCGATTTCGGGCATCGTCATCGTGTTGGCCGTGGTGTTTAACGCCCGCTCCGAGCGCAAAAAAGGCCGCATCATCTTGAGAGATCGCGCAGCAGGTGGCAAAGCCGGGGAGGTTGCAGCATGACCAAGGCAGGCTCAATGACCAAGACAGGCTCAGATCAGGCAATCTCAAAGCGCAGCATTCCAGACCGCTTAGGCACCCCCTTGCGCCGCCTTATGGGGCGTTGGGAAGTTCTGCTGTTTGGTGTCGCGATCTTGATTTTTATCGCCAATTCGCTGGCGTCGCCCTATTTTCTCAATATATGGAATCTCTCTGACGCCACGTTCAATTTCACTGAAAAAGCCATGATTGCTTTTGCCATGGCCTTGTTGGTGATTGCTGGTGAAATCGATCTTTCTGTCGCAGCCATCATTGCCATTGCCTCAACAGCCATGGGCGCTGCCGCACAAATGGGTGTGGACACACCGGGGTTGGTGGCGATTGGCATTGGTGTTGGGCTTGCGTGCGGCATGTTCAACGGTGCCTTGGTGGCGGGGCTGAAACTGCCTTCAATTGTCGTCACCATTGGTACGATGAGCCTGTTTCGCGGCATTTCCTATCTGGTGCTGGGCGATAAAGCCTATGGCAATTACCCGGAGAGTTTTGCGTATTTCGGACAGGGGTATGTTTTCGGTCCGTTATCGTTCGAATTGGTGCTGTTCTTTGTGCTGGCGGCAGCGTTTGCCATTTTGCTGCACGCCACCAACTTTGGACGTCAGGTCTTTGTGATCGGCAACAATCCCTTGGCAGCGCGGTTTTCCGGCATTCCGGTCGAGCGGGTCAAATTCATTCTGTTCGTGCTGACGGGGTTAATGAGTGGCATTGCTGCGGTCTGCCTCACCTCGCGGCTTGGCTCGACGCGGCCATCCATTGCGCAAGGCTGGGAGCTTGAAGCCGTGACCATGGTGGTGTTGGGCGGGGTTTCCATTTTGGGCGGGTCGGGCACCATCGGCGGCGTGGTCATTGCGGCTTTTGTGATGGGATTGGTCACCTTTGGCCTTGGGCTTTTGAATGTGCCCGGCATCGTGATGTCGATCTTTATCGGCCTATTGCTCATCATCACCATAGCCTTGCCCATTATTGGCCGTCGCATGCGCGATATGAGGAATTGATATGTCTTTAAGTGAAAAATATGCCTTCAAAATGCATCTTCATCCCGGCATGGAAGCGGAATATCGCAAGCGCCATGATGAGATCTGGCCGGAATTGGTCACTTTGCTACGGGATGCGGGGGTGAGCGATTACTCCATTCACCTCGATGCTGAGACCCATACGCTCTTTGGCATCTTAACCCGCAGCGCCGATCATGGCATGGCAGATTTGCCAGATCACCCGGTGATGAAGCGTTGGTGGGCGCATATGGCGGATATCATGGTCAGCAATCCGGACAACTCTCCCGTTTCTGTCGAACTCAAGCCGGTTTTCTATATGCCATGACCGAACAATACAAACGCCCCCAATACCAACGCATTGCCGTGATTGATATTGGTAAAACCAATGTCAAGGTTGTGGTCATTGATGCTGTGAGCGGCAGCGAATTGGCGGGCCAGCGCACAGCCAATACTGTGATCATGGATGGACCATACCCTCATTTTGACACGGAGCGGCTTTGGCATTTCATGATCGATGCGCTCCAATCTCTTACACAGGCACCGGGCTTTGATGCGATCTCAATCACCACCCACGGCGCATGTGCGGCCTTGCTGAAGGCGGATGGCACACTCGCGCTGCCGGTGCTGGATTATGAACATCCCTATTCTGACGAGGTTCAAAAGGCCTATCAGGCTCTCAGGCCCGATTTTAATGAAACCTGCTCACCTTTATTGCCCTGCGGGCTTAATCTCGGTGCGCAGCTGCATTATCAAAAAACAGTATTTGCCAGCGAGTTTGCGAAGGTCAAAACAATTCTGACCTATCCGCAATATTGGGCATTTCGGCTCACCGGAGTGGCCGCCAATGAAGTGACCTCGCTTGGGTGCCACACAGACCTTTGGAATCCCGTTGTCGGGCAATATTCTCAACTGGTGGAGAAACTTGGACTTTTGGAGGTAATGGCTCCGGTTCGCTCTGCCTTTGAGGTGCTGGGGCCGCTCAAGCGCGAGATCGCTGACCAATTGCGCCTAAAAGAACCGGTTTCAGTCTATTGCGGCATTCATGACAGCAATGCCTCTCTTCTCCCGCAGTTGATGCGTCGTAAAGCGCCATTTTCAGTCGTGTCAACGGGCACCTGGATCATCAGTTTTGCGGTTGGCTGTAAAACCGAGGCACTTGATCCGCGCCGCGATACGCTGGCCAATGTTGATGTTTTTGGCAAGTCCGTTCCCTCGGCGCGCTACATGGGCGGGCGCGAATTTGAGGTTTTGACAAAGGGGCTCTCGGAGCCCGACGACGATTGCATGGATGAGGCGGTAAAAGCGGTGATTGCCAATGACGTGATGCTCTTGCCGAATGTTGTTGCCGGTTCCGGTCCATTTCCGGGACAGACGACACGCTGGGTCAATGAGCCAGCGGATGAGGCCCAGCGATATGTCGCCATCTTGCTTTATGTGGCGCTGATGACGGCAAGCTCGCTTGCCATTGTCGATGCTGATGGACCTATTGTTGTTGAAGGCCCATTTGCAAAGAACCGGATCTACTTGCGCGCTCTCGCCTCTATCACGGGGCGCAATGTGCATGTGGGGCAGGGTGGCACGCCCACAGGAACGGCCGAGGGGGCCGCCTTGTTGACAGGCATATCGGTGCCTGATGTGCATGATACGATCATTCCAGCCGGTTTGATTGACACCCTGCGCTACCAGCAGGACTTTCTTGAGCGCGTTGGAAAGAGCGCTCATTTCGCACGCTGACGTGATTGCGCCTGAAAGGATAGGGCTTGGTTTGTTGAGTGGCGGTTGATAGAAATCCTGAGCCGATTTGCCTTCAATATCCATTTGGGAGAATTTTCTATGAAATTTGTCAGTTTCACCCGCCTCGGGCGCGCAGGCTTCGGCGCTCTGGTTGAGGGCGGTATTGTCGATCTGACCGGGCGGTTGAGCTATGATTGCCTGACATTGAAGCAAGCAATTCTCGACGATCTTTTGGAAATCGCTGGCGATTATGTGCAAGATCGCAAGCCGGAACTCGCACTCTCCGATGTGGCTCTCTTGCCGGTCATTCCCGACCCTGCAAAGATTTTGTGCATTGGCGTGAATTACGTTGCCCATCGTGAAGAAACCAAACGTCCTGAGGTTGGCTATCCAACTGTATTTACCCGTTTTGCCGATACCCAGATTGGTCACGGCCAACCCATGGTGAAGCCAGCGCGTTCAAACAGTCTTGATTTCGAGGCTGAACTGGCTGTCGTCATTGGGCGCGGTGGTCGCAACATTGCTGAAGAAGACGCTCTCGACCACATTGCTGGTTATTCCTGCTATCATGATGGTTCTGTTCGCGATTGGCAGCGCCATACATCGCAATTTGTCCCCGGCAAGAACTATCCTGCAACTGCTGGCTTTGGCCCGGCGCTTGTCACGCCGGATGAAGTGGGTGACTATCGCAAACTCTCGATCACTGGTCGTTTGAACGGTGAGGTTGTGCAGCAAGCAACGCTTGATGATCTGATTTTCTCGATTCCGCAGTTGATTGCTTATCTTTCAGCCTTCACCGCGCTTTCCGCAGGCGACGTGATTGTCACCGGCACACCCGGCGGTGTTGGCGAACGGCGCGAGCCCCCTTTGTTCATGAAAGCAGGCGACGTGTTTGAGGTGGATATTCCGGGTGTTGGCCTGTTGCGCAATCCTGTTATTGCGGAGATCTAGGCCCGGAGTGCAGGGGTCAAGGATCATGCCTTGGGCCCGTCAGCATCGCAGAGAGGCGGCGCTGTCGCATTTTTAATCTGCGGCATAATTTTCTCCTTAAATCCACTCCGATTTAAGGAATTATGCCGTAGCCTTCGTTGTTGTTTCCCGACCCTGACCTCTTTCTCTGCGCAAGGAGTTTTTTACCCTAAATTCAGATGGGTCTTTGATCGTGGTATTTGTAATGCCTCTTTAATACGATATGTCTAACGTAATCTCTTAGAAGATTAGGCGGGACAGCGCATGTTAACGGCATTTCAGAACATGATTTTGGAGAAAATCGCCAAGGGTGATGGGCTTGACGATACCCTGGATTGTCTTTGCAGAGCTGTGGAGGATATGGTGCCGGATATCGTCACCTCTGTCCTTTCGCTGGATGATAATTGCTGTCTACATCACCTTGCAGGTCCATCGATAGCGGCGTCCTATGCCACCGCCATTGATGGTTTAAGGATTGCCGAGGGGATGGGATCGTGCGGCACTGCCGCCTCCCGTGGAAGCGCTGTTCTGGTGGAGAGCATCGCGACGCATCCTTTTTGGGCGGCGTTTAAGGATCTTGCCCTACCGTTTGGTTTCAAGGCCTGTTGGTCCACCCCGATTATTTCCAATGGTAAGGTTCTGGGTACTTTCGCCTTCTACTTTTTTCGAGAGCGTGGGCCGAGTGATTTTGAGAAACAGATTGTGGCGGCCTGCGTCCACCTCTGTGCAATCGGAATGGACCGGGAACTCCGATCCATTGAACGCCGCCGCATTTCACAGACGGATGCCCTGACCGGATTGCCCAATCGATCGCGCTTCAATGAAATGATTGCACTTGAGGATGCCGCCAAAAGGCATTGGGGCTTGCTGCTGATGGATCTGGATGATCTCAAGCTCGTCAATGATACCTTTGGGCATTTGGCCGGTGACGATTTGATCGCCTCGGTTGGCCGCAGACTTCACAGCCTCTGCGGCGCTGATAGCGCATTTCGCTTAGGTGGAGACGAGTTCGCCGTGATTGTTCGTGGTGATGAATGTGTCGATCTCGGGTTTTTCGCCAGTCATATATTGGATTGTCTAAAGGCACCGTGCTTATGCGCAGGGCAGACCATTTATCCGTCTGGCACGATTGGCGGGGCGGTTGCCGTGGTGGGCGAAAGCATTGCTGAAATCCGTCAAAATGCGGATTTTGCCCTCTATGAGGCAAAAGACAGGGCGCGGGGGCAATTCGTCGAATATTCGCGCAATTCCGGTTCGCGCTTTGCGCGCCGTTTTGGGGCTTTTCAGCTGTTGGCGGATGCTCTGCGCGAAGGGCGGGTTGATGCGCACTATCAGCCGATTGTCGATTTACGGACCGGGCGTATTCTTGGATTGGAGGCACTATGTCGCGTGACCAATCGAAAGGGCGAGGTGATTTCTGCCTCCCACTTTCACGAAGCCACGCGGGATGCGAACCTTGCAGCCGAACTTACGCGTCGAATTTTGAAAATTGTCGCAACAGATGCGCGCCGCTGGATGGATCTTGGGTTGGATTTTGGCCGGGTCGGGCTGAATGTTTCAGCAGGCGACTTTCTGGATGGCCGACTCTCGGAAAATATCGTCGGAGTTCTTGAAAATGCGGGTGTGCCGACCAATAAGATCGTGATTGAACTCACCGAATCCATTTACATTGGGCGTCAGGAGCAATCGGTTGTAAGCCAAATCGCAAAATTGCGTAAAGCCGGAATGGAAGTCGCGCTTGACGATTTCGGCACCGGATTTGCCTCACTCACCCACCTTGTTACAATACCCTTGGACATTATCAAAATTGACCGATTGTTTGTTGAGCGCATGATCCTCGACAGATCAGCATCGGTGATTGTTGAAGCTTTGCTGTCAATTTCGGAAAAATTGAACTTCAAAGTCATAGCAGAAGGCATTGAGACGCGAGAACAGCGTGATTTTCTCTCCAGTTTAGGCTGTCTCTGTGGCCAGGGCTTTTTGTTCTCCAAAGCAGTTGATCGTGAGCAGGCAACCTTGCTGTTGCGCCACCAGGCCGACAAAAACGCGATCGTGCCTATGCTGCGAGTTGCCCATTAAAGACTGTTTTCGTTTGCCTTTTCCGGAAAGCCGGATTCCATTTGTTCCTGCCGCACTCTAATGCGTCGGCTGAAAACCGGCTAACAACCCGCTATAGGGCTTATGCACCGGGCTGGCATAGGCATTGGTTTTACCTGTGGTGAGGCCAAGGGCGATCAAGGCTTCAGCCTGTTTTACTGCGGCTGCGACACCGTCAATTACCGGTACCTGAAATTCCGTCGTGAAAGCATCGACCAAATCGGCCATGCCAGCGCAGCCGAGAATGATGGCATCTGAGCGATCTTCGCGAAGGGCTGTGGCAATCTCCGCTTTTAAACGCGCGCGCGCATTGGAGGTTGGATCTTCCAACGACAAGACGGGAATATCAGCGGCGCGCACGGTGCAGCGGTGAGCGGCTCCATAGCGTTGAACAAGATGTTCTATGGGCAGACGCGAGCGCTCCATGGTGGTGACGATCGAAAACCGCTGGGCAATAAAGCCCGCAGTTGCAACGGCCGCTTCACAAATGCCGATCACAGGCATGTTTGCCATAGCCCGCGCTGCATCAAGTCCAGTATCGTCAAAGCAGGCGATAATGGCCGCTTGCGCGCCTTCCTTTGCGCCTAAAGCGAGTTCTTGCAACAGGCCGGGAACCGCCAGCGCCTCATCATAATAGCCCTCAATCGAGGCCGGTCCCATTTTTGAGGTGCGGGGCAGGATTTCGGTGCCTTTGGAGGCAACTCTGCGGGCTGCATCGGCAGCCGTTGCTGTCATGCTGGCGGTTGTGTTTGGATTGACCAAAAGAATGCGCATGAAATGTCCAATCAGGCCGCGCCGCGGTTTTTATTGAGACGCCGGATCAGGAAAAGAGTGAACAGGATGACGAGGAAGGAAAACACGGTTGTCACTGTGCCCAGTGCGTACAGCACGGGCGTGGTGACATTGGTTGTCATGCCGTAAATCTCCAGCGGCAAGGTGTTGAATGTACCGGCTGCCATCAATGTTCTGGCAAATTCGTCATAGGAGAGCGAGAAGCCAAACAGGCCGACGCCGATCAAACTTGGCGCAATCATGGGTAGCAGAACGTAGCGGAAGGTCTGCCAGGATGAGGCGCCGAGATCGCGGGCGGCCTCTTCATAGGCAGGAGAAAAACGGTTGAACACTGCAAACATGATCAGCACGCCAAAGGGCAGGGTCCAGGTAAGATGAGCACCGAATGCCGATGTGTACCAGCTTGGCTGCAACCCGAGCTGCTGAAACACCACGCCGATGCCAAGCGATATAATGATGGAGGGAACGACGAGACTGGCAATGGCGAGATAGAACAGCGCTGTTGCGCCGAAAAACTTGCGGCGGAAAGCCAATCCCGCCAGCAATGACACCACAACGGTGACCACCATGACCATCAAGCCAAGGGTGAGTGAGCGTTTGAACGCGCCGCCAAAATCGCCCACGGCCTGTGTTTCAAACAGATTTGCAAACCAGTGCAGCGAGACGCCATTGAGCGGAAAGGTCAGGCCGCCGTTTTCGCCCTGAAAGGACAGGATGACGATGGCAGAGAGCGGGCCATAAAGAAACAGCACAAACAGGGTGAAGAAGCCTGCAAGGCAATAGAATTCGCGGCTGCGTTTTTCGCGTCCCATCGCTCAAAGCTCCTTTCGAATATCAACAATGCGCAAAATTCCGGCAACCATCAGCAAAACAAGGATGAGCAGGATCACGGCATTGGCGGCCGCTGCCGGATATTGCAGCAGAGACATCTGGTTTTTCATGATCAGCGCCACTGATGCGCTTTGCCCGCCGGACATCACTTGCACCGTGGAAAAATCGGCCATCACCAGTGTCACCACAAAAATTGTGCCGATCGCCATGCCCGGCTTGGCCAGTGGCAGGATGACATTGGTAAGGATTTGCCAGCTTGAGGCACCGGCATCGCGCGCAGCCTCAATCAGCGATTTATCAATACGCATCAGCGTGTTGAAAATCGGCGTGACCATGAAAAGCGTGTAGAGATGCACCATGGCAAGAACGACAGCGAAGTCAGAGTAGAGCAGCCATTCAACCGGCTGAGGAATGATGCCGCTGCCCAAGAGGGCTTGATTGACAAGGCCATTTCGTCCCAGCACGGGTATCCACGAAATCATGCGAATGACATTGGAGGTTAAAAACGGCACCGTGCAGACCAAAAACAGCACGCTTTGCATGGCGGCGGTGCGAATGTGAAACGCCAGAAAATAGGCAATCCAGAAACCAATGAACAGGGTGATGGCCCATACGATAAAGGCGAAACGCAGTGTGTTCAGATAGGTCTTCCACGTCACCCATGATCCCAGTGTTTCGCTATAATTGAAGGTGACAAAGCCTGGATACATTTGAGCGAAGTCATAATCCCAAAAACTGACAACCGCGATCATCAAAATTGGCAAAAGCAGGAAACAGCCAAGGATCAGCGCCAAAGGTGCCGCTTGCAGATAGGCAGGCAACCAGCCGGGCAAACGCCATGTTTGCCTTGGCTTCGGCTCGCCAACCCCGAGAAATCTTACTGTCGTCATCGCTTTTGTCCCTTGGAGCACGGTCAATGCCCCCGCCGATTAAGCGGGGGCAAAATCAGATCAGGCCGCCATGAATTCGTTCCAGCGGCGAACCATGTAGCGGTCCTCGTCCATCACAGAGTTCCAGCAGGCAACTTTGCCCATGCGGTCTTCAAACGAGCCGCCATCGCGCACGGCACCGGCTTTTTCCATGATCTTGCCTTCTGGAGACAGGATGTCGCCCTGTGCAGGCTTGCCTTCGATCCAATACCCCCATTCGTCCGCAGTCATGAAGTTCTTGGCGGTTTCCATGCAGGCAGAATAATAGCCCTGACGGTTGAGGTAGCCACCGACCCAACCGGATGTGTACCAATTGATATATTCATAGGCAGCATCGAGCTGCGCGCCCTTGAGATGCGAGGCAAGGCCAAGACCGCCACCCCAGGCGCGATAACCTTCCTTCAATGGCTGATATTTGCAGGCAATGCCTTTGCTGCGAACGGCGGCGACAGCGGGCGACCACATGGATTGGATCACCACTTCGCCCGACGCCATCAGGTTGACGCTTTCGTCAAAGCTCTTCCAGAACGCGCGGAACTGGCCGTCGCTCTTGGCTTTGATCATGAAGTCAATGGTTTTGTCGATCTCGGCCTTGGTCATATTGCCCTTGTCAGCATATTTGATCTTGCCCATGGCTTCCATAATCATCGCGGCATCCATAATGCCAATGGATGGAATGTTGAGAATGGCAGCCTTGCCCTTGAACGCTGGGTCCATCATATCGGCCCAGCTGGTGATTTCACGGCCAACCAGATCAGGGCGAATGCCGAGCGTGTCGGCATTATAGATGGTGGGCACCATCGTCATCCATTGGGTGGGTGCCTTGGCAAATGTTTTGGCACCGGGCTTTTCAACAAAGCCAACGGTGTGCGGGGCTGTTCCTTGGGCAATGACGCTGTCGGGCTTCAATTTGCCGTCGATGAAGAGTGGTACGATCTTGTCGTAATATTTCAGCTTTTTCACGTCCATCGGCTGCAAGACGCCAGCGGGAAACACCTTCTTGGCAATCCAGTATTCGATATCGGCGATATCGTAAGAATTCGGCTGGGTCACGGCGCGTTGGGCTGCGGCGTCGGAATCTGTGGCCGTCATTTCCAGTGTAATGCCGAGATCGGCTTTGCACTTTTCAGCGATGGCGTTGATGTTGGAAACGCCGGTGCCAAATTGGCGAAGGGTGATTTTTGTCTGCGCCCAAATGGTTGGAAAGCCGGTAATAATGCCCGAACCAGCGGCAAGACCGGCAGCGGCGGCGCCGGTTTTCAGCAAGGCGCGGCGGCTTACGCCTGATTTGGTGTTTTTGATATCAGTCACGAAAGTTCTCCTCTGGTTTTTTCTTTGGGTTTGACTGCGTTCAATTGCCCAGAACAATCGCGTCAGCGCTGTTCCAGCAAAGCGAAACTGCCTCGCCGACCTTCACCGGATTGGCGAAATAGGCGGCATCGGACAGAATGGCGGTAAAATCTTCAACGCCTGCGCCGCTGAGCATGAGCTTGACCGTGGCACCGCGATATTCAACGTTGGTCACCGAGCCGGTGAAGCCGAGGCCTGGGACATCGCTTTGGCCGATGCGGACACGATCGGTGCGAATGGCAATGTCAACCGGGGTGTTAAGCTCGGCTGTACCTGTGGCCACAAAATTGCCGCCAGCCGCCACGGAAATTGTTGCGCTCTTTTCTGAAACCTGTGTTGCGCGGCCGGAAATGACGTTGTGATCCCCCATGAAGCGGGCGACGAATGCGGTGGCGGGTGCCTCAAACAGCGTGCGTGGTGGGGCGGCTTGCTCAATCCGGCCATTGTTCATCACCACGATCAGGTCTGCCAACGCCATGGCTTCTTCCTGACTGTGGGTGACGTGTACAAAAGTAATGCCGAGCGAGGTTTGCAGCTTTTTCAATTCAGCCCGCATGCGGATTTTCAGGAACGGATCAAGCGCAGAGAGTGGCTCGTCCAGTAGCAGGGCTTCTGGATCGGTAATCAAAGCGCGTGCCAATGCCACGCGCTGCTGTTGCCCGCCCGACAATTGCGCTGGCTTGCGGCTGGCATAGGCCTCCAGCTGCATCAAGCTTAACATTTCCAGGGCCTTTGCCTGTCGCGCCGCCTTGTCCACGCCTTTCATTTTCAGACTGAAAGCGACGTTTTCAATCAAATCGAGATGCGGAAACAAGGCGTAGGATTGAAACATCATGGCCGTGCCGCGCGCGGCTGGTGGCAGATCGGTGATATTGGTGTTGCCCAGCAAAATATCGCCGCTGCTGACGCTTTCATGACCAGCGATCATGCGCAACGTTGACGTCTTGCCGCAACCGGATGGACCCAGCAGGCAGCAATAGGTGCCAGCGGCCACTTTGAGGCTGATATTGTCTACGGCAGTGGTGCTACCGTAGATTTTTGAAACGGCAGCAATGTCGATGGCGGCGGCTTTTTTCATGCGGTCATCCCCTATGTCCGCTTCTATCGATGCATATGGCGTGCCAGTTTGCTGGCAGGCTCGTAGCGCGCTGATATGTTTGGAGATTTTTTTGGTTTCGATATTGCCGCGCGCGAATATGAGCAGCTTTGCGCAAATTATTGGCGATTGTTTTGTGAAAATGGCAAAATTGTATGCAATATCATTTTACGGTGTCGGCAATTGAGCCGTTGTGCATTTTACACGCTGATGTAAGATGAGAATTCGCAGTACGGATCATGTTATGCCTCTGGAAGAAAAAATCCCTTTGACTGAGACAAATGCCGAAGATCGGGCTCTGGTCATTCGCGAATCCTTGCGAAATGCGATCATTGACCGTCGTTTGACCCCCGGCACCAAATTATCTGAGGCTGAGGTTGGCGAGCTGTTTGGGGTGAGCCGAACGGTGGTGCGTAGCGCATTGCAGATGCTTGCGTTCGAGGGGCTGATAAATACAGAACGAAATAGGGGTGCTTTTGTATCCAATCCATCGCCGGATGAGGCGCGACAGGTGTTTGCGTCGCGCCGCCTGATTGAGCCGGGCATTATGGCCGCAGCGGTTGCCCGCTTGACCGACGAGGATATGGAGGCGTTTCGCAAGCAATTGGAAGAGGAATCGCTCCATCTGCATCAGAGAGGGCCATCGGCACGGCGCGCGGAAATCAAGGCATCGGGCGATTTTCATCTGTTGCTGGCCAAGGTCGCAGGCAACGTGATTCTGCAAAAATTTATGGATGAATTGGTGGCGCGTTCTTCGCTGGTGATTGCTCTCTATGGCGGCTCTGGTGCGTCCAGTTGCGGCCACAGCGAACATCAAGCAATCTTAAAGGCAATGGCACAGCGCGATGCAGCGCGCGCAAGTGCGCTGATGCTGCATCATATCGACCATATCGAAGCCGATCTGGATTTGCGTGTGCGCGACGGTCTGGCATTGAAAGATGCGCTGGATCTGTGAGCCATCACCGTTTTGTTGTTACAGCACCGTGCGCCATACATGGCGCACGGTGCTGTAACGTTTTAAATCAGCTGCATAATTTTCTCCTTAAATCGATTCCGATTTAAGGAATTATGCAGTAGCACAAGTTTATCCTTCCACTCATACCTTCAGCACCGGGTAAATGGCTCAGAATTTGTCAGGGAAAAGTGGGATCCGGCTTTCGTGAATAGACAAACGAAAACGAAGGACTCTAGAGTCTGCCAGCTTCAATTTGAACCTGACAGACTCTAGAGGCGATTTATGACAGAAAAGCGCAAGGTTTCGAGGCAGAGGGCGCTAAAGGCAGCACGCATCGTGTTGAAAGGCGGCAGTTCCACCATGGATTGTACGGTCAAGAACCTTTCCGACATCGGTGCCAAACTTGTTGGCGATAACTTTCTGGCTGTTCCAGATGATTTTGATGTGTTGATGGATGGCTTTGAAAAACGCCATTGCGTGGTGCGATGGCGCAACCTGAAAGAGCTTGGCATCGAGTTTGTTTAAATCGCGACGTCCCACTGTTTCGAAAGGAATAGGACTTTTCGTTGGCGCCATTGAGCGTTATCTCTCGTCTCCATACAATCGAAGCGGATAACATTGATGGTACTGCTGCTGGATACCGTGAAAAAGACCTACCCGACATCTGAAGGGCCGCTTGCGGTTCTCAACGGGGTCAGTCTGACGTTGGGGCAAGGCGAAACCATGGCGCTGACGGGGGAATCGGGCAGTGGCAAAAGCACTCTGCTGCATCTGGCCGGAGGATTGGATGGTGCAGATTCTGGCAAGGTCGTTGTGGACAGCCAGGATATTTCTGCGCTTGACGAGGCCGGGCGGGCAAAGCTGCGGCGCCGCAGCGTTGGTTTGATTTTTCAGCAATTCAATTTAATTCCATCGCTTGATGTGGCGCATAATCTTGGCTTCCATGCTCGTTTGGCAGGACGATTTGACCCCACTTGGCAGGCGGAGCTTGTCGAGCGCCTCGGTCTTTCGACGCTTTTGAAGCGCTACCCGGAGCAATTGTCGGGAGGGCAGCAGCAGCGGGTGGCCATTGGCCGCACCCTTGCGGTTCGGCCAAAGCTGGTTTTGGCCGATGAGCCAACCGGTAATCTCGATGAGGCCACCGGCGATGCTGTGATGGAATTAATGCTGTCTCTGGTTGCCGCAACGGGTGCCGCTCTGTTGATGGTGACGCATTCGCCAAGGCTGGCCGCTTTGCTCGATCGGCAGGTGCATTTACGTGCCGGATTGGTTGCGTGATGTATCGCGCCGCATTTTCCGCTCTGCTGTCCCATTGGCACCGAAAGCCCCTGCAACTGGCGATGCTGCTGCTTGGCCTGTCACTTGCCACGGCGCTCTGGTCCGGAGTTCAGGCCATCAATGCTGAGGCGCGCGCATCCTATGCCCGTGCCGCGGCCATGCTGGGGCAAAACCGCCTGTTTGAAATTGCCAACCGTGATGGCAGCGCCATTGCGGTGCAGACCTATGTGAACATGCGCCGGAATGGATGGCTGGTGTCGCCGGTGCTGGAGGGTGATATTCGTGCAGGCAGCCTTCGCTTGCATGTGATTGGCATTGATCCGCTCACTTTGCCGCCGGTGGCCCAACCGGTGGATTTGCGCGGCGGGGGTGATATCGCGCGTTTCTTGCTGGCACCTGGGCAATGGGTCGTGTCGAAAGCAACGGCCGATGCCTTGCAGGGGCAAGACACCCCGCCTCTCACCGTGGTGAACGATCTGCCTTATGCCACTGTTTTCACCGATATTGGCAGAGCCACAGCACTTTTGGGGCAAGGGGAGCATATCAGCCGTCTGGTGGTTTCGCCGCAACAGCACCTGCAACAGGCTGACCTCACCGCGATATCCAACGCATTGCAGCTCAAAGCGCCCGATGGCGAAGGTGATCTGGCGCGTCTGACCGATAGCTTTCATCTCAACCTGACGGCCTTTGGCTTGCTGTCCTTTGTGGTGGGGCTGTTTATTGTTTACGCTGCCGTGCGCCTGGCGTTTGAACAACGACGCGCCACGTTTCGCACTCTTCGCTCGCTCGGCCTCTCGGCAAGGGCCTTGTTGCTTTTGCTTTTTGGTGAGCTTTTGGCGTTTGCGCTGCTCGCCGGCATTGCCGGCGTTGCACTCGGCTATGTTGTGGCATCCGTACTGTTGCCGGATGTGGCTGTGACCCTGCGTGGGCTTTATGGTGCCGACATTCCCGGCTCTCTCGCATTTCGCCCGCAATGGTGGGCAACTGGCATTGGCATTGCCGTGTTTGGCACCTTGGCGTCTGCCGGGCAAAGCCTGTGGCAGGTTTGGCGCATGCCGCTTTTGGCTGCGTCCAATCCGCGGGCCTGGGCCATGGCGTCCGAAGCGGCGTGGCGTTTTCAGGTTGCAGGCTCAATTGTGCTGTTTCTCGCAACCGCGATTTTGATGCAGATTGGCCAAGGGCTGGTGGCGGGCTTTGCAACATTGGGTACGCTTTTGCTAGCCTCAGCACTGGCGTTGCCCGCCCTCCTGGTGCCCTTGCTGAAACTGCTGCAAAGCATGGCAAGAAAGCCTGTGATGCAATGGTTCTTTGCCGATACCCGCCAGCAATTGCCCGGTCTATCGCTGGCGCTTATGGCTCTGCTGTTGGCGTTGGCCACCAATGTCGGGGTTGGCACGATGGTGTCCAGCTTTCGACTGACCTTCGTTGGGTGGCTCGATCAACGTCTGGCGGCAGAGCTCTACGTGACAGCACGCAACGATGCAGACGTTCCGCGCCTCTATGCGTGGTTGGAAACAACGGCCGACGCCGTTTTGCCGATCTGGAGTGCCCAAGGCCGCGTTTTGGGCAAAAATGTCGAGATCCATGGTGTGGTGGATGATGAGACCTATCGTAAACACTGGCCGATCATTGCATCAATGCCGGGGCTTTGGGATCGCCTGACAAAAGGCGAGGGGGTTTTGCTGAACGAGCAGATGATGCGCCGAGCGCATTTGCAGCCCGGTGATGCACTGCCCATGCCCGGCGGTTGGCAAACGCAGGTGCTGGGGGTCTATTCCGATTACGGCAATCCCAACGAGGAGGTGATTGTCTCGCAAAAGGATCTCGTCAAACGCTTTTCTGATCTGTCGCGTTTGCGGTTTGGTGTGCGGATTGCGCCGGAAAAAGTGGACGCCTTACGGCAGGCCTTGAAAGATGAATTTGGCCTCGGCAATCAAAATGTCGTGGATCAGGCATCTATCAAAAAGCGTTCTTTGGAGATTTTTGAAAAAACGTTTGCAGTGACGGCGGTGTTGAACGTGCTGACGCTGGGGGTGGCTGGGCTTGCCATGTTTGCAAGTTTGATGACGCTCTCAAACATGCGGATCGCGCAGATTGCCCCGCTATGGGCCATGGGGCTGACCCGAAAAAAGCTGATTGCGCTTGAGCTTTGCCGCACGTTGGCGCTGGCGCTGTTTACCATGGTGGCGGCACTGCCAACCGGGCTGGCGCTGGCGTGGGTGCTGTTGGCGGTTGTCAATGTTGAGGCCTTTGGCTGGCGCTTGCCGATGCATGTCTTTCCCATGCAATGGCTTTCCCTGGGGTGTCTTGCAATCGTGGCTGCTTTTTTTGCGGCTCTCGTGCCGTTGCTGGCAATCGCGCGTCTCAAACCTTCCGATCTGTTGAAAGTCTTTGCCAATGAACGCTAATGTGAAACGTCTGGTCTGGCTTTGGCTGTCGTGGGTTTTGAGCGGAAGTCTGGCAACGGCGCAAGGCTTTGCTGGCCTTGGCACGGCGGCAGGGAATGGTTTTGCTGTGCCGCAACCCGGCCATGTGTTTTCATTTCCAGCGGATCATGGTCCCCACAATGATTTTCGCATTGAGTGGTGGTATGTGACTGCCAATCTCAAAGACGCGGCGGGCCGCGACTATGGGGTGCAGTGGACGCTGTTTCGCTCAGCTTTGGCGCCCGGCGAAGAAAAAGGCTGGGATAGTCCGCAAGTATGGATGGGACATGCCGCGGTGACCTCGGCTGAACACCATTATGTTGCCGAAAAATTTGCCCGCGGCGGCATTGGGCAAGCGGGGGTGAATGCATCGCCTTTTCATGCGTGGATTGACGATTGGGCGATGACGGCAAAGGCGGAAGGCCAAGATGGCGCTTCGCAAGATGCAATTGCCAATGTGAACCTGAAAGCCCATGGCAGCAATTTTGGCTATGATCTCTCTCTTCGGGCTGATCGCCCTTTGGTGTTGCAGGGTGACAAGGGCTATTCGGTCAAATCGGCCACGGGGCAGGCGAGTTATTATTACTCACAACCGTTTTACGCGGTCACGGGTACGCTGCATTTGCCGACTGGCGATGTTGCGGTAACGGGCAAAGCCTGGGCGGATCGCGAGTGGTCATCACAACCGCTCAGCAGCGAACAAACCGGCTGGGATTGGTTCTCGTTGCATTTTGATGGCGGCGCAAAAATGATGGGCTTTCATTTGCGCGGCAAAGGCAGTGATTACACTGTTGCCACTTGGATTGCAGCCGATGGCACCACGCAATTGTTAAAGCCGGGCGCGTTGAAACTGACGCCGCTCAAGCGGGCAAACGTCTCTGGGCATGATATTCCGGTGGAATGGCGGCTGGAGCTGCCGGAAAAGGGCCTCAGCATCACCACCAAGCCTCTCAACCCGCAAAGCTGGATGCCAGTTGCCTTCGCCTATTGGGAGGGACCAATTCGCTTTTCCGGCAGTCAGAACGGAGTCGGATATCTGGAAATGACCGGATATTGATCATCCAGAGATGACCTCCGATACGCATGGAATCGGAGGTCTGGAGCCGATTACTGACCACTCCATGGCGTAAGGGCTTTTATTTTGTCAGCCCTTTGTTGGTCTGGAGAGAGCTTGTAATTGCTGTTGAAGGGGGCGCTTTCAAATGAGCCGTACATGGGATTGGCAATCGCAATCCAATCATGCCCCCAATGGGCCGCGTCTGCATCAAACTCCTTTTGGCGCTCTGCCACGGATCCATTGAATTTATCGGTAAAATCGCCGAAATTGTCGCCAAACAGCAGCGCAATGCGGTAATTCTTAGCGATGTAGGCGAAGCGTGTGCCCTTGGCAGAGGTCCAGTCTGGCTGGTCTTTCTTTGCTAAAAATGTGTCGACCTTTTCATCGAATGGAAAGCCCATCGCCTTCATTTCTTCAATCGTCGCGGGCTTTTCTTCGCTGGTGCGATTGGTGACGTAAAACACCTTTACGCCTTTGGATGCCGCATATTGGGTGAACTCAAGTGCGCCGGGAATGGGCACATCCTTTTTGGCTTTGACATAATCCGTCCATGTCTTGCCGGAAAAACTCGTGCCTGCGGTGATGTTCCACGCCTCATAGGCCGAGGTGTTCAAGACCGTATCATCAATGTCCAGCACAACGGCTGGAGGGAGATTTTGATAATCGCCGGTCTGGCTGGGCAGGGCGGTCCAGTTTTTATCTTTCAGCGCCTCTTCAAGGCGCATTTTGCCTAGTGCATAGGCACCCAATGCGTTGGCTTGAAACTCAACCGAGGTCTGATGCCAAAGCGTGGCATTCAAATTATCATTTTGTGCAACACTGCCGTCGGCTGCAAATGCAGCTGTTTGGCAAAGCAAGCAAGTGGCGGCGGCAAGTGCGCTTAGCGAGAGAAGTTTCAATGTCATCATCTGGCTCTTCTTTGATGTCACGCATGACAGGTGGACTATAGGCGATGCTTGTTTGTCGTGGTGCTTGCGTCAAGCGCCATCACTGTCCACCCCATCACTTGTCGGTGAGCCTGTTGCTGGTTGCATGGCATGCCGTTTGCTTCGGGCAATTATAAAAGGCGATTATGTGGGCAATCGATGGTGGCCCGTGATAGTGTTGCATGGAAAACCAAAGTAAGGCGCAGCCGGGTTGCGTTGTTTTGCGATAACCATGTCCTAAGGGGAATATTATGGCATCTTATTCGATCATCCTTGGGCGCGAACGGCATGTGTTTGACGATTTGAAAAGCCTCATGGCGTGTGCTTCGGCGGAAAAATCGGGCGATCACTTGGCCGGAATTGCCGCCTCCAGCAATGAGCGCCGCGTGGCAGCCCGTTATGTGCTGGCAGATTTGCCGCTGAAAACATTTTTAGATGAAGCACTCATTCCCTATGAAGAGGATGAAGTCACCCGCCTGATTGTCGATAGCCATGATATGGAGGCATTTGCACCGGTCTCCTCCATGACTGTTGGACAGTTTCGCGATTGGCTTTTGTCCTATGAGGCCACCACCGAGGTTTTGGCCAAACTTGCGCCGGGTTTGACGCCGGAAATGGTTGCTGCCGTCTCAAAACTGATGCGCAACCATGACTTGATTACGGTGGCCGCCAAATGCAGCGTCATCACGGCTTTTCGCTCCACGCTTGGCCTTCCCGGACATCTGTCCAGCCGCTTGCAGCCCAATCATCCGACCGATGATCCGGAAGGCGTGGCTGGCTCGACACTGGATGGATTGCTCTACGGTGTCGGAGATGCCGTGATTGGGATCAACCCCGCTACGGATAATTTGGATGCCTGTGTGCGTTTGATGCATCTGTTTGATCGTTTGCGCGAGCGCTTTGAAATTCCTACGCAGTCCTGCGTGTTGACCCATGTCACCACATCCATTCAGGCGATTGAGGACGGGGCGCCGCTGGACCTGGTGTTTCAGTCGGTGGCTGGCACCGAGCGCGCCAATCAGGGCTTTGGTGTTGATCTTGCGGTTTTGAGAGAAGGGCGCGAGGCGGCCTTGTCTCTCAAACGCGGTACGGTGGGTGACAATGTCATGTATCTGGAAACCGGGCAGGGAAGTGCTCTGTCTGCAGATGCCCACCACGGTGTTGATCAGCAAACACTTGAAGTGCGCGCCTATGCTGTCGCCCGTGCCGTAAAACCGCTGTTGGTCAACACTGTCGTCGGGTTCATCGGTCCCGAATATCTCTATGATGCAAAGCAGATTATTCGTGCAGGACTCGAAGACCACTTCTGCGGCAAACTGCTGGGCGTGCCTATGGGTGTGGATGTGTGTTACACCAATCATGCTGAGGCTGATCAGGATGATATGGACAATCTGATGGTGTTGCTCACCGTCGCCGGAGTCAATTTCCTCATTGCCGTACCCGGAGCGGATGATGTGATGCTGAATTACCAGAGCTTGTCCTATCATGACATTGTTGGCCTGCGGCATCAGTTCAACCGCCCACCCGCCCCGGAATTTGATGCCTGGTTGAAGCGTATGGGATTGGTGGATCGCATGGGTCGATTGGCTCCAACCACGCAGGCCAACGCATTTGCGCGCAATCTTCTCTCTTATAAGGGCTGAACATGAGCAATTCGGTTGATTTTGATCCCTTTGCCCGGTTTCGCAACGCCACGCGTGCGCGCATCGGCATAGGCCGAACCGGCGATGCCATGACGACCAAATCGGTGCTGGATTTCCAGCTTGCTCATGCGCGTGCGCGCGATGCGGTGCATGGCGCTGTGGATTTTGCAACCCTTGCCTCCGATCTCGCCCCCGCCCAAACGGTTCTGGTTCGATCCCTGGCCAAGGACCGATCGACCTATTTGACCCGTCCTGATCTCGGGCGCCGACCCGACCCTGCGGATTTACCCAAGGCGGGCGACCGCTACGAGATCGCTTTTATCATCGCGGATGGCTTGTCGGCGGCAGCGGTGCAACGCCATGCGGCACCGGTTTATAAAGCGGCAGCCCGCCGGCTTGGCGGCTTCTCTCTGTCGCCTGTTATTCTTGGTGAACAGGCAAGGGTTGCCTTTGGCGATGAGGCGGCGGCGGCCTACGGGGCGCAGGTCGCCGTTGTGCTTGTGGGTGAGCGGCCGGGCTTAAGCGTGCCCGACAGTCTGGGGGCCTATATCACCTTCGCTCCACGATTGGGGTGTCGCGACAGCGAAAGAAATTGCATTTCCAACATCCATGATGATGGTCTTAGCTATGAGCTTGCGGCGGAAAAAATCGCCTGGCTGGTACGCGAAGCACTGAGGCTGAAGCTTTCCGGGGTGGATTTGAAGGAAAACGCGAGTGAGGTCGGGCTGCTGGACGGCTGACGGCAGCATTGCATTTATGTTTGCTGTCATGGTGCCACGCTTCAAAGCCAAGTGCGATGTAAGCTTTTAAATTTACGGCATAATTGCTTAATTCGGAATCGATTTGAACAATTATGCAGTCGCCACTTTCATCAAAGCGCTGCCGCTCGGTGCCATGGTCAGACAGATCCCCGGCCAGTTGGAAGGGGTGTCTAAGAGCGGTTCATTGTCTGAGCCAGCCACACACTTGACCCGAATCAAAGCTTGCTGCAACTTACGATCAAATGCCGCGTATGGGTCGTTTGTCCGTAACAAGGTGTGGATGCTGTTAGTTTTTGTAATGTGCGTATATCATTGTCGTGCCGAATCGGTCATGGAATTGATTGAGGCATGAAAATGTCAATGCGCTTGATATGCACATGATAGCAGGCGGATTTGAGGAAATTGTGATGGCGGTTGCATCTGTAAAGGCAACGGAACAACAGGAGATGGATTTGCGACCCGCCGATGAAACGATTGCGGAAGACGCACAGGCGCTCTCTGCTCAGTTGCAAGCCATGCGGGAGCGCCTTTTTGCTCCTTCCTCCCGTAAAACTTTGCGCACTTTTACGTCTGGCGAAGCGGCCCGTTTGGTCGGCGTGTCGGATGGATATTTGCGACAACTTTCTTTGGCTGGAGAAGGGCCTGCCCCGGTGGTTGGCACCGGTGGGCGCCGCTATTATTCGCTCGCAGACATTGATGCGCTTCGCCACTATCTGGGTGAGCAGGCGCTGGCCAAGGGCAATGTTGCCAAAGCGAGATCTTACGTCAAATGGCGTGACGAGGCGCGTGGCGAACATCTGCAAATTATATCCGTGACCAATTTCAAAGGCGGTTCAGGAAAGACAACCTCGGCTGTGCATCTGGCACAATATCTGGCGATGACGGGGCATCGGGTTCTGGCCGTCGATCTTGACCCACAGGCATCGCTTTCGGCCTTGTTCGGCTATCAGCCTGAGCTCGATCTGGTTGGCAATGACACGATTTACGGTGCCATTCGCTATGATGACGAGGCGCGGCCGCTCAAAGACATTATTCGCAAGACCTATTTTCACAATCTCGATCTTCTGCCGGGCAATCTCGAGCTACAAGAGTTTGAGCATGTCACCCCGCGGGCCCTTGCTGAGCGCAAGGGCGGCGATGCGAAAAGTCTGTTTTTTGCGAGGGTACAGAATGCGCTCCAGACGGTGGCGCATGACTATGATGTGGTTGTTATCGATTGCCCGCCTCAGCTCGGTTATCTTACGCTCTCTGCCTTGTGTGCATCGACGTCGGTCATCGTCACTGTGCATCCACAAATGTTGGATGTTGCGTCAATGAGCCAATTTTTGTTCATGACCTCCGATCTTCTCGGTGTCGTGCGGGAAGCTGGCGGCACACTGAATTTTGACTTTTTGCGATATCTGGTGACGCGCTTTGAGCCGAATGACGGTCCGCAGGCGCAAATCGTCGGCTTTCTTCGTTCGCTGTTTGGTGAGCGTGTCTTGACCTCGCCAATGGTCAAATCGACTGCAATTTCTGATGCTGGACTGACAAAGCAGACGCTTTATGAAGTCGGGCGCGAAAATTTCAGCAGAGGCACCTATGACCGCGCCATTGAATCGTTGGAATCGGTCAATGCTGAGATCGAACAATTGATTCATACTGCCTGGGGGCGGAAAGAATGATAGGCAAAAACCGTAAAAGTGAATTAAGGGCATTATTTTCGGACCCTGCGCCTGCACAGAAGTCTTCTCCTGCTGAGGCCAGCCATGAGAAAATTACCACTATGCCACCACATGCGGATTCAATTCCGGATGCCTCTGGTGACGTGCATGGTCATTCTGTGCCGCGCACGGCTTCCGGTGCCATTAAGGCCATGGGCTTAACCTTGTCTTCCATTACGCGGGAAGCTGACGAGGCCCGTGCGTTGCGGCAAGCCCTCGACGAAGGGGAACGTGTGGTGGCGCTGGACACCGGCGTGATTGATGCCTCTTTTGTATCGGACCGCCTAAGTGATCAGGAGAAAGACGATCCCGATTTTCTTGCGCTTGTGGAGAGTATTCGTGAAAGCGGGCAACAGGTTCCCATCCTTGTTCGCCGTAACCCCTCCAATCAAGAGCGGTTTCAGGTGGCCTATGGTCATCGCAGATTAAATGCGGCCAAGCGGTTGGGCATCAGCGTTAAAGCGCTGGTGCGGCCATTGAGCGACGATCAACTTGTTCTCGCGCAAGGCAAGGAAAATGCCGAGCGGCGCAATTTGACCTTCATTGAGAGGGCACTGTTTGCCAAGGCGCTCGCAGAGCGGGGTTTTGACCGCAAGGTCATTGGTGATGCTCTTTCGGTACAGAAGAGCGAGCTGTCGCGCTTGATTCAGGTTGCAGAAAGCGTCCCAGAACGATTTGCACGCGCGATCGGCCCGGCACCGAAAGCGGGGCGCGAACGTTGGATGGCGCTTGGGCAATTGCTCACCAATGAACATGGGCAGAGCAGAGCAGCGGAAGTGTTGCGGGATGAAGAGTTTCGCGCACGCCATTCGGATGAGCGGTTTCAGAAGCTTTACGACGCGCTGTCGCGCAAGCCTTCTGTTGAACGCCCGGAGCCTCAGGATGTGCGCGGCCCTGACGGACGCACCGTCGCCAGGGTTTCAAGGCAGGGTCGTCGGGTGAAGGTTGAGTTTTTAGCGGAAGCGGACTCTGGTTTTCTGAGGCAATTCGAGGAGCGCCTTGCCGCGGATTATGCGGCATTTTTGGCGCAATCGAAGCATTAGTTCGGAGATTCGGAAGCCCATGAAGAGAGTTACGACAGCCAATTGAAAGGCTTACTGCATAATTGCTTCAATCGGAATCGATTTAAGGAGGAAATTATGCAGCAGATTAAAACTGTTACAGCGTCCTTCGTGCGCCATATCTGGTGATCGGCGCTGTAATGCTTCCTCTGTGTGTTTGATAAAACCCACAGGACTGTGGAATACGAATTGGTTATCAACATGAAAGGTAACGCTGAGACAAGAAAAAAGGCCCCAAAACGTCACCATCTCGGAAGCCCTCTTCTATGTAGCAATCTAAGAGAATCACTTCCTGCCTGAAAAGTCAAGACTCTTCCACGGAAACGGGGAGGCTGTGTTGCTTTGCGCCTGTTGCATCCCATCGGTAAGCTGCGATGCGGGAGTGCATAATTCCGTCATGCCCGACAGTGCCCTGTGTTTTATAAAACGCACAAAGGACGCTGTAATGCTTTAAATCTGCTGCACAATTTTTTCCTCCAATCGTTTCCGATTGAAGGAATTATGCAGGAGGGGGATGGCTTAAAACTATGCTGGGCGTTTAAGGCGTTACGGTGTTGTTAGCGTCATTTACAGCGCCGCGCGTTTATCAAACGCACAAATGACGCTGTAAAACTTTTGATCTGCTGCTTCATTCCTGAAATCGATTCCGATTGAAGGAGTGATGCTGCAACATGATGCTCATCGCTGTAAGATGATGATGACTTCAGAAGATGACAGAGATTTTGTCGTGTCTTTTTGACGCGTTGATTCCCTGTGTTTTCCGATATGGTGCCGCTTGTCTCCGTCTGTGGAGCGGAAAGCGATGGAAAGACTTGCTACGACACCGTTTGGCGGTGGGCGATTGACTGGCCGCGTCTTGGCGCGCCAGGCTAAGATTGGTCAGCGACAAGAGCAGTTGAAACGCGGAGAAGCGGGAAACGCATCGGGACGGGCTGACAAGTGGCAGCTCCTGCGGGCGCTGACCGAGGCGCGGCAGGTTTATGGTCTTGGCGATCGCACGATTTGCTTGCTGGAAGCCCTCGTGAGCTTCACGATTGAGCGAGAGCTTGATGGAAGTGAGCCCATTATTGTTTTTCCATCGAACCGAGAGCTATCTTTTCGAGCCCGTGGCATGGCACCTGCAACGATTCGCCGACATCTAGCCAGCCTCGTTGAGGCGGGAATGATCTTTCGGCGTGACAGCGCAAACGGAAAGCGCTTTTGTCGACGCGATGACGCAGGATTGGTGGAAGACGCCTATGGCTTCGACCTGGCACCTTTGGCGCTTCGGGCAGAAGAGATCTATAGCGCCGCCGAAGCGGCGAGGGCAGAAGCAAAGCTGGCAAGAGCACTCCGTGGTGAAATTACGGTTCTGCTTCGGGATGCGTCACGCATTATCACGCTGGCTTTGGAGGAGGGCCGCGCTGGCGATTGGAGCAACCTCTTGGTGACCTATCAAATGAATGCCCGTGATGCGTCGGGCCGCAAGAGCAGCGAAGATCTTCAGCCTTTTGTCGGTGCACTGCGCGCGTTTCGCACTGAAGTGGAAAATGCTTATCTTTCAAGTCTTTCAGATGAAGAAATGAGCGGCAATGATGATGATCATGAGCAGCACGAACAGAATTCAAATACAGAACTCACATTTGAATCTAGAGCTAACGAAATAATGAAAGACGCCGACTGCGAGACGAAGCCGAGAGAGCAAGACAGGAAGTTGGCGATCAGCCTTTCCAAGCTTAAAGACTTGTGCCCACTCATAAAAGATTACGCCAAAGACGGCATTTTCACCTGGAATGACGTTATACAAACTGCGGATCTTGTTCGGACCATGTTGGGTATCTCACCTGATGCTTGGTCTAAAGCGAAAGCGGTGATGGGACATCAGGCGGCGGCTGTGACCATTGCCGTGATGCTGGAACATGCCGAGACCATTCGTTCACCTGGCGGCTATCTGCGAACATTGACGGCAAAAGCGGAAGCTGGGAAATTCAGCGTTTATCCTATGCTGCTTGCGCTCGATAAACCGGCTCAGACAAAAGCCGAATAGAGAGGGTGCACTGAATGTCTCTGTTGATAGGCATTGCATTGTGTATTCGTGATCACAGGTGCCGGCACCAAAGTGAGAAGATTTACAACTGTACAATTCCTGAAATTGAAGTCGCTTTAGAGGGTGTCAGATAAAACCGGCTTCCGCCTTTACCGAGCCGACGCTGGCGAATGATGCCGGAGAACTGAACTGGGACAGGTTCTTTCGTGCACCATGGAGAGTATGAGTAGCGGCATAGCCTCTAAGAGATAGAGGTAAGTTCCATAAGATGGATTACCGCACTTTCTCGTGGAGCCAGGGTGGGTTCAAGAATGAAGTGCGATATTCCAACAGTTTCAATGGTTTCATTTTGAGGATTTTGGCATGTCTCGGTGCTATAACCAGCCGAGGTGTTCATCGCCCATGTGCACGAATGGCTTGCGATGCCCTACCCTGGATGAACGGCATGATGCATTTGGAGTAGCTTCTCCAATCTAACAGGGAAACGCGAGTTCGGTTCGCCCTGACAGATGAAAGCAAAAAACGTCGAGTCTGTCTGGTTCAATCTGAACCTGAAAGAATTTCGAGGGAGAAAAAGCAATACACTGTTGAGGCAAGACAACGGCTGGTCTTGCCTCAAAGTGATCTTTACCAAAGGCGGGGGTGTCTGTTGACATCCTTATAAAGCAGGTAGCGAAAACGACCAGGGCCACCCGCATAGCAGGCCTGAGGGCAAAAAGCTCTCAGCCACATAAAATCGCCAGCCTCCACTTCCACCCAATCGTCATTCAATCGATAGACTGCTTTGCCTTCCAACACATAGAGGCCATGCTCCATGATATGGGTTTCCATGAAGGGAATGATGCCGCCTGGCTCAAATGTGACAATGTTCAAATGAAAGTCATAGCGAATATCGCTTGGGTCAATAAAGCGCGTTGTTCCCCATGCGCCGTTTGTATCTGGCATCATGGCAATTTCGTGCTCATCTTCATGGGTGAAAATGGCTGGCGGTGCATCGAGCCCCTCAACGGGTTGAAACGCTTTGCGAACCCAATGGAATTTTGAAACTGCATCACTGGTGTTGTGTAAACGCCAATGGGCACCAGCGGGCAGATAGGCAAATGAACCAGCTCTTAAAGCGTGTTCCTCACCCTCGAAGGTGATTGTTATGGAACCCTCAACCACAAAGATGGCCGCTTGCGCTCTCACATCCGGTTCGGGATTGTCGCTGCCGCCGCCTGGTTCGACTTGCATGATATATTGCGAGAATGTTTCTGAAAAGCCGGTCATTGGGCGGGCAATGATCCAGGCCTTGGTCTCACGCCAGTGGGGCAAAAGACTGGTGACAATGTCGCTCATAACACCTTTTGGGATAACGGCGTATGCGGTGGTAAACACCGCCTTGCCCGACAGTAATTGGGTTTGAGGCGGTAGACCTCCCAAGCTGGTGTAATAGGTGTTCTTACTCATCGAACCTGTTCCGTGTTGCAATTGATCAGCAATCTATTACGCCAATTATTGCAATATCGGAAATTGCCAATCCTATTTCATGAGGTAGATCATTTTGCCATGGGTACGAAAAGACTGAGCTTGATGTCTCTCAACACAACATTTGTGTGCATTCGCCTGATCTGAGGATTTTCTGCCATCAAGACAGCGGCAATATCATCATAATGCTCCACATCCCTTGCGGTGATGATAGCGATCAGATCCACTTGCCCCGTCACATAGTAGACCTGCTGCACATGATCCTGTCGCTCGGCCCAAAGACGAAAGCGGGCCAAGGCATCATAGTTATCGCGCTCGATTTCCATTCCAACGATAAACACCATAGGATGGCCAGAGGATTTTCTATCGATGATCGCAACTTCACCCTTAATGATCCCGTCTTCGCGCAGCCGTTTCAAACGCCTTTGCACGGCGGATGCAGAAAGACCTACCTCCTCCGCCATGGCCTCCGCTTTCATTTGGCAATTGCGCTGAATGATCTCTATGATCTCGCGATCGAAGCGGTCCAGTTGTTCCATGGCAGGGCCCTCTGCTGTTTTGTCGCACAATTGTCTTTTTTTAATTTATATCCCGCATTTGCAATTGTTTTTCGCAGAATTTATGCAACAAAGCGTTATTTTGCGCGTAAAAGTCGCGCACAACAGCCATTATGGTGCGAAATTATGACAGGCTGGACCAATTGATGACAGAGACTGCGCGCTGCGCCCTTCAGGTGGAGAATATCCATAAACGTTTCGGCTCGCAGGAGGTTCTAAAAGGCATCTCTGTAACGGCCCATAAGGGCGATGTCATTTCCATTATTGGTTCTTCCGGCTCGGGTAAGAGCACGTTTTTACGTTGCATTAATTTTCTCGAATTGCCGGATCAGGGACGGGTGGTTGTTGCTGGCGAGGAGATCGCATTAAAGACTGGACGCGGTGGTAAGATGGTGCCGGTCAGCTGGCGGCAGATTGAGCGTGTTCGCACCGGTCTGGGCATGGTGTTTCAGAGTTTCAATCTTTGGGCCCATTTGACTGTGCTGGAAAATGTTATTGAAGCTCCTGTGCATGTGATGGGCATCAAGCGTGCCGACGCGATTGAGAAAGCGAAGGCATTGCTGCATAAGGTCGGACTTTACGACAAGCGCGACGCCTACCCGGCCTTTCTCTCCGGCGGGCAGCAACAGCGAGCCGCCATTGCACGAGCCTTATGCGTGGAGCCCGCAGTGATGCTGTTTGATGAGCCAACATCGGCTCTGGACCCTGAGCTGGTTGGTGAAGTGCTCAAAGTTATCCGTGATCTGGCTGAAGAAGGTCGTACCATGTTGTTGGTGACGCATGAGATGCGCTTTGCGCGTGACGTTTCCAGCCACGTCATGTTTTTGCATCAGGGTCGGGTTGAAGAGGAAGGCCCGCCTTCGCAGGTGTTTGGCAACCCGACCAGTCTGAGGTGCAGAGAGTTCACCGCCGGCCTTGCCGACTAGCCCCCTCTTCTCCCCTTTTTTCATATTTCACCGTCAACAGGAGACGACACGTGATGAAATTCCTCTCGATGCTTTTGGCAGGCGCAGCTTTTGCAGCATCGGCTGTTGTAGCGCAAGCAGATGTCCGGTTCGGCATCATGAATGAATCCTACCCACCGTTCTTTGCCAAGGACGCCAGCGGCAAATGGCACGGCTGGGAAATTGATTTGATGGACGCGGTCTGCGCCGAGATGAAGGAAAAATGCTCGATTGTGGAACTATCCTGGGATGGATTGATCCCTGCCCTTAACGCGAAGAAATTTGATGTGATCTGGTCCTCAATGTCCAGGACCGCAGAGCGTGAAAAGATCATTGATTTTACGGATAAATATTACAAGACGCCAAGCAAGTTGATTGGTATGAGCGACATGAAGCCCGGTACCTCGGCGGAAGACGTCAAGGGTAAGACCATTGGTATTCAGGTATCAACCATTCAATCCGATTACTACGCGAAGTATTTTTCCAAGGTTGCCTCGCAAAAAACCTACCAGACACTGGATGAAGCGTTTCAAGATCTCGCCGCCGGTCGCATTGATTATGTGTTTGGCGATTCCATCGCATTGGATGCTTTCTTGAAAAGTGATACCGGCAAAGACTGCTGTGCAGATATGGGCGATGTTGCCGATGATCCAGAAATCTTGGGGGCTGGTGTCAGTGGTGGTGTGCGCAAGGACGATACAGCGTTGAAGGCCAAGCTCAATGCAGCCATTGCGGCCGTGCGCGCCAGCGGAAAATATGACGAAATCAGCAAGAAATATTTCGACTTCGACATTTACGGTAAGTAAGATCGAGCTGATATAGTATAGATATGGCAAGCACCCAAAGCCTTCTTGAACTGCTCTCCCCCTACCCTCCGGGTTGGGGTGGTACTTTGCTGTCTGGGGCTATGGCAACGCTTGCCATTTCAGGCGGTGCCTTTCTGCTCGGCTTGCTCATTGGCATAGCGGGTGCGTTGGGTAAGCTATCGGGCAATCGCTTTTTGAAAGCATTGCTCAATCTTTACACGACCACGATCCGGGCGGTGCCTGAGCTGATTTTGATTGTCGGTCTCTATTATGCGGGAACCGATGGATTAAACCATCTGCTCCGTGCCTTTGATATTCCGCCCATTGAAGTCAACGGATTTGTTGCAGCGGTGGTGGTTTTGGGATTTGTGCAGGGGGCCTATGCAACTGAAGTGCTCAGAGGCGCAATTCTTGCTATTCCCGTTGGCCAGATTGAGGCCGCCAGGGCCTTTGGCATGGCCCCGTTTCTGCGATTCAGGCGGGTGGTTTTTCCGGCTCTTTTGCCCAATGCCCTGCCCGGCCTCGCCAATTTGTGGATGGCCGTGACCAAAGACAGCGCGCTTGTTGCCGTGGTGGGGTATCAGGAACTTGCCCTTGCCACCCGCTTGGCGGGTGCCAGCACAAAACACTATTTTCTTTTCTTTTTCGCGGCTGCCTGTCTCTATCTGGTCATCAGCCTTGTTTCTAATCTCGTGTTTATGCTGATTGAACGCCGCGTCCGGCGCGGTCAGCCGACACTGGCTTAAGGGGCGGCAATGGATTTTTCATGGATTGCCCGCTACTGGCCCCTTTTGCTTTCAGGTGCGTGGCAAACGGTGACGCTTCTGGTTCTTTCGGTGGTTTTTGGATTTATCCTTGCAATTGGACTGGCATTTGCGCAGGTGCGCGGTGGTCGTACGCTTCGCTGGTTCTCCAAATCCTATTGTGCTTTTTTTCGTGGAACGCCGCTGTTGATTCAGCTTTGGCTGCTTTATTACGGCGTCGGCTCTCTTTTGCCGATGATTCCGGGCATTCGCCATAGTATCTTTTGGCCAGTTTTGCGTGAGGGTTTCTTTTTTGCGGTTGTCAGCTTCACGCTGAACTATGCCGCTTATGAAGCCGAAGTCTTGCGCGGCGCACTTTTGGCTGTGCCAAAAGGCGAGCTGGAAGCCGGGCGTGCCTTTGGCATGGGACGCTTTACTCTGATCCGGCGCATCTGGTTGCCGCGCGCCATTCGTATTGCTTTGCCCACCATCGCTGGTGAGGTGGTGATGCAGCTGAAATCGACCCCCCTTGCCTTCACGGTCACAGTGATGGATCTGTACGCCGTGGCTTACAAAGTTCGGCAAGATACATTGCTGGTTTATGAACCGCTGATTGTTGTCACCGTCTTTTATCTCATTTTGACTGCCATCATCGCACGGGCGTTTCACATTGTGGAAGCGCAGGTTCCAGTGCGCCGCTAACGAGGAAACAGGAAAATAATGACGCAACTTCGTATTCTTGACGGCGGCATGAGCCGCGAATTGATCCGTCTCGGCGCCGAACTGAAGCAACCGGAGTGGTCGGCGCTGGCGCTGATGAATACACCAGAGATTGTGCGCCAGGTTCATGCAGAATTTATTGCGGCTGGCGCAGATGTTGTGACAACCAACAGTTATGCGCTTGTGCCGTTTCATATCGGTGAAGAGCGTTTTCGCAAGGACGGCCCTGCCCTGATTTCGCTGTGCGGGAGACTGGCTCGCGAAGCGGCGGACGCGGCGAAGGATCGGAAAATCACGGTTGCCGGTTCGCTTCCACCCATTTTTGGCTCATATGAGCCGCAGAATTTTGATCCTTCGCGCGTCCAAGATTATCTCAAACCGCTGGTTGACGGTCTTGAACCTTTTGTTGACGTTTGGCTGGGTGAAACACTCAGCTTGATTGCTGAAGGTGAGGCTGTGCGCGTTGCTGTCGCCAAAACCGGCAAGCCATTTTGGATCTCTTTCACCCTCGGTGATGACGAGGAGCAGGTTACGGGTGGTGCGCCAAAGTTGCGTTCTGGCGAATTGGTCAAGGATGCTGCACTTTGGGCAGCAGGCTCCGGCGCATCGGCATTGTTGTTCAACTGTAGCAAGCCGGAAGTGATGCGCGCGGCCGTTGAAACGGCGGCGGCTGTGTTCAAAAAGAAGGGTGTTTCATTGGAAATTGGTGTCTACGCCAACGCTTTCGAGGGGGAGCAAGGCGAGAAGGCTGCCAATGAAGGACTGCATGAAACCCGTGCTGACTTGACGGATGACGCTTATTCGCGTTTTGCCTGCACTTGGGCAGATGCCGGTGCCACGATGATTGGCGGGTGCTGCGGCATTGGGGCCGCCCATATCCACGAAGTTGCCAGGGTGCTGCACGCCCGTTGAGCATGGTGATTTTCTCTCGCGCAAAATCCACACCAGATTTTGCGCGAGAGACGGCCTGTTATTCGCCATTTTTGCGCATGATCCAGACAAATGCCCCACAGCCAACAATGCCGGTGACAATCCCGATCGGCATATCTTCGGGGGCAACCGCCAACCGGGCGACAAGATCGGCAAGAATAAGCACTAAACCACCAACCAAAGCAGACATCGGCAAGACGCGGGCATTGTCAGACCCCACCATGGCTCTGACCATATGCGGCACCATTAAACCGACAAATCCAATGGCTCCGGAAAAAGCCACCATTGTACCCGTCATCAGGGCAGCAACAACAAAAAGGGTGAGGCGAAAACGAGCGACGTTGACGCCCAACGTTGTTGCGGTCTCATCGCCCATGGCCATCGCGTTCAAGGGTTGAGCGTTGGGGAGCAGATAGACAAGCGCTGCAAACAGAACAAGGGCTGGATAGAGCAGGTGTTGCCATTGCGCGAGACCAAGACCGCCCAGCATCCAGAACATCACGGTCTGTGTTGCGCGGGGATCCCCTAAAAATACCAGAAGATTGCCGAGTGCCGTAAAGAAGAAAGCAACAATAACACCGGATAGCACCAGCCGATCCGCTTGCATGCCGCGCCGTGCTCCCGCGACCAGAGGCACCAAAGCCGTTGCCATCAAGGCACCGGCAAAGGCAAAAAGCGGAACAGTGAAAAGGCCAAATACCATGCCTGTATGCAAGAGCGCGATGATGGCCCCAAATGCGGCCCCCGATGACACGCCAAGCAAATGCGGATCGGCCAGCGGATTGCGAGTAGCGGGCTGCAAGACGGCGCCGGTCAGGGCAAGGCCAGCACCCACCAGACCACCCAGCAAAACCCTTGGAAACCTGACATCCCAGACAATGCTGTCGCGGCCTTGCGACCAATCAGCCACGAAGCTGTCAGGGTGAAGATGATTGGCAACAATTTTCCAAACCATTGCCATGGGAATGGGAGCCGATCCCAGTGACACCCCTGCGCTGATGGTGATCAAGACGAGGCCCAAGAGAATTATGGGCCAAAAAATTTTTTTTATACAACGCACAATGAAAGCCTAGACTTACAATGACTGAGCATGAAAAGCAGCGGCAAGCCGCGCAATGGCCTCAATGTTGCGGGGGCCGGGCGTTGCTTCGACATAATCCAACACAATGAAACGCTTGTTTTTTACCGCATCAATATTCTTGAACGCCGGGTTTTGCATCATGAAATCGATTTTCTGTTGTGCGGTGACATTCCCGTAATTGACGATGATAATGACCTGGGGATTCCGCTCAATGACAGGTTCCCAAGAAACTTCGGTCCAGCTCTTTTGCACGTCGTCCATAATGTTTTTGCCGCCTGCGGCTTCGATCATGGCGGTGGGAATGCCGAAGCGACCGGAAGTGAACGGCTTTTGCTCACCGGAATCGTAAACAAACACCCGCTCGGGTTTGTCTGTTTTGCTGATCTTTGCCTGAATGGCGGCGAGTTGCTGACGGTAGCCATCAACAAGCTTTTGGGCGCGATCTTCTACGTGGAAGATTTTGCCGAGGTTCAACAGGTCGACAAACATATCATCCATGGTCGGCTTTGGCTTTTGCATGATGTGAATGCAGCTTTCCGTCAACTCATAAACCTTGATGCCCAAAGGTGCCAAGGTCTCCGGCGTCACCTCGCCACCCACTTTCATCCCATAGTTCCAGCCTGCGAAATAGAAATCCGCATCGGCGTTGAGCAGCACTTCTTTGGTGGGATATTTGGCAGAAAGCTCTGGCAATTGCTTGATACCGTCACGCAGTTTTTCATCCAGTGTTTTCCAGCCGGAAACGCCGGTATAGCCAACCATGTGATCTTGCAGTTTCAGAGCCAGCATCATTTCGGTCAAGTTGACATCATTGGAGACGGCGCGGCTTGGTGCTTTGTCGAATGTTACGTCGCGGTTACAGCTTTTCACGGTAACCGGTTCTGCGTGTGCAGCGAAGGCTCCCCCTGTCGCGAGAAAAGCCGAAAGGAGGAAAGTTGTTGCGATTTTCTTCATGATGTGATCCGGTCAGGAATTGAGTGCAAAGGAAAAATGATGGTTGTCACCATCAGAAACGGCATGGGCGTGTGTTTTGACACCGAATGCGCTTGAGATATGCTGGGGCGTGAGCACGTCTTTTGGCGGCCCATAGGCGGTCATTTCGCCCTTGTGTAATATGGCTGCTTTTGTGGCAAAACCTGCCGCCAGGTTGATATCGTGCAGCGTGGTAATAATCGTGATGCCAAGTCCAGCCAGAAGGTCGAGAATTTCCAGCTGATTGCGGATATCGAGATGGTTCGACGGCTCATCCAGAATGAGCAATTGTGGTTCTTGTGCCAATGCACGCGCCACCAGGACGCGCTGTTTTTCGCCACCTGACAAGGTGCCAAAGGACCGCTTTTCCATACCGCGCAAATTTAAGTGCTCCATGGCATGGTGCGCTTTTGCACGGTTTTCATTGGTATTGCTACCAAGGCCTTTGCGCCAGGGTATGCGCCCCATCATCACAATATCTTCAACGGTGAAGGGGAAAGACGCGGGCGTTTCCTGCACCACAACAGCGATGCGCTGGGCGATTTCGCGTGCAGAGAGGCTGGCGAAATTCTGACCATCGAGCAGCACCCTCCCCTCGCTGGGTTGAACAGCGCGATAGAGGCAGCGCAGCAATGTGGTTTTGCCTGCCCCGTTTGGTCCAACAATCGCCAGACGGTCGCCTGGCTGGATTGATAGATTGATGGAATGCAGCAAGCGATGTCCACCGGGAGGTGTGTAGCTGAGATTTTCGGCGGTAAGTGCTGCGCCCTGTGTGCTGCAACTCACCAGAGCCCCCTGCCCTTTGTAAGAGCAAGATTGGTTGCGGCTGGAAACAGCGCCAATGTCGAAATTAAATTTGTCCACGCCGATAGGCGCGTCTTGACTTGTGATAGTGCCATCGGAACACCCCGTCCGCTGCGGTTGAACATATGAATGGCAGGTCTCCTGGCTTGCGGGTCGCTGCTGGTCTGCGCCTTCCCGGTTGTTCACCAGTGGCATGATGCAGACCTGCTCGCCGCTTACAGTTGCGGGGGCAGCCGCGGTCTCGGTCCCTCTTGGGTCGTCCTCACCGCGTTCCCTTTTCAGCCGCATCCTCTTTTCGAAAGTTGCAGCACCATTCAAAGTTATCAGTGCCATGGAGATGAGTTCCGCGCAAGTCTCACGTTTGATATTTGTGGTGTTTTGGTATAACATTACGTTGCTGGCGTCAATGTGTCCCTCGACGGCGACCTCTGGGTGATGTGCGGTGCTTATTGATAAAGATGAGGGATAAGCGGTGTCGTCGACCCTTGGGGAGTTTAAATCTGAAATAGATTTACGGCCGTTTCGTCCGCGCACTTGCAATGCCTCGACTGAGAGGGATGAGTGCGCGGGCGGTTTGGTTTTGATTATTTTCTTCCGCCCATCTCTTTGATAGGTGGCTGGGCATCGGCCGGGAGTGGGCTTTCATAGGGCTTCCCTTTTCGACGTTTCACAAGATCTTGCAACGCTGCCTCGCGTAGATGCTCGCTCTCAATAGCAGCTCTGCCCGTGGCTGCCATCACTTTGGCTGTGGCGACCATACCCTTATGAGCCATCTTACTTTTGCCTTGGGCCACAAGCTGCCATGTGTGAAAAGGGGTGCCAATTGCACAGGTGGGACCGTCCGCTTGTACCGTGGGCACAACCCAACTAACATCTCCAACGTCTGTCGATCCGGTGGTGATCGGTGTCCTGTCGTGTGCAGGGATGATAAAATCTGCCAAAGGCACATTTCGCTCAGGGAGCTGTTCGGTGCGCCAAGGCGCTGATATTTCGTCGGGTGTCAGGGTGGAACGGATTTCCTCGGCAAAAGCCCTGTCTGCATCATCGAAGGGCGGCGGGCCAAGCTCTTCCCATGCTTGCTGCATAACGTCCATGAGGGGACCATTGGTGATCACGTTCGAAACGGCGCTGATAACCTGGCTCTCAACTTTTGTTTCTGTCATCAGAGCAGCCCCCTCGGCAATCCTGTGCACGCGAGCAACCAGCGTGCGCATAGCATCAAGTTCTGGTGCACGGATTAGATAACGCACTTTGGAATAGGCTTGCACAACATTTGGTGAAATACCACCGGCGTCGAGAATGGCAGCATGGACGCGGCAATCAGATGGCATATGCTCACGCATATAATTGACGCCGACGCTCATCAACTCGGCAGCGTCCAGCGCGCTGCGTCCAAGCTCAGGGTTCGCGCCAGCATGGGCCGCCCTGCCCCGGAAGGTGAAATCGACTCGCGAATTGGCGAGCGAGGTTGAGCGTTGAACCGCAGCAAAAGAGCTCGGATGCCAGCTGATGGCGATGTCGACACCATCGAATGCTCCCTCGCGTACCATAAACGCCTTCGCCGCTCCCCCCTCTTCCGCCGGGCAGCCATAGTAGCGCACGCGACCGGGAAGTCCTTTTTCCTTCAGCCAGTCTTTTAAGGCTGAAGCGGCCAAAAGCGCTGCTGAGCCTAGCAGATTGTGGCCGCAACCATGGCCATTTCCACCCGCTTGAACAGGGCGGTGTTCTGCGACCCCTGCTTCCTGGCTTAGTCCGGACAGTGCGTCATATTCGCCAAGGAAAGCGATGACCGGTCCCCCCTCCCCCGCTTCCCCCATGACGGCTGTGGGGATGCCGGCGACCTGTTCAGTGATCCTAAAGCCTTGTTCCTTGAGCATTGCCACATGCTCGGCAACGGAGGCTTCTTCCATATAGCATGTTTCAGGCATTCCCCAGACGCGGTCGCTCAAGTCGATAAACGCGGGTGCTTTCTGGTCGATGATTGACCAGAGCGCGGCGGAACTATTTTGGGAGATGGTCATCGGGCACCTTTGTTGTACAGTCTCTATCCTGGCAGCATAGGCAGCTTGCGGCGGCGCGCAAGGCTGTTTTATTTGCCGTCTCGCCGGCTATTTCGGGCGCTTTTTTCAATTCGGATTTTCACGCTTGAGCTGGTGTTCGTTGACAGCTGTCAACAGGAAGGCGTTAACAAGCCCCTTCCCTTTGCGTGTCGATGCTTACTGACGTTGAAGATGTTGGGCCTTGTTTCTGCGCATTTGCCGGGCCACCTGCCCCGGCCCGAATTGCATTGCGATCGCGAATGAAATAACCCTTTCGGCAGTTACCATTATGATATTAAGGCTATCATGAAACGCTTTCTGCCTGACACATTTACTCTATTGTTGATCTGTACCGTTTCGCTGGCATCGGTTTTGCCGATCAATGGTGTTGCTGCGGATTATTTCGCGATGGCGACCAAAGTTGCCATCGCAGCCTTGTTCTTCCTTCATGGCGCGCGTTTGTCACGCGATGTGGTGCTGGCGGGTCTTCTACATTGGCGGCTCCACCTCTTCATTCTCGCCGTCAGCTTTGTTGTGTTCCCGCTGCTCGGGTTGGGTGCCAGCATTCTGACAAGTGGGTTTCTGCCTCCCGCGCTGGCGCTGGGCATCATCTACATATGTGTGCTGCCGTCCACGGTTCAGTCCTCGATTGCTTTCACCTCAATGGCCAAAGGCAACGTGCCGGCAGCGATTTGCGCCGCTTCGGCCTCCAATATTTTTGGAATGATTTTGACGCCGTTACTATGTGGTTTGTTGCTCTCCGCAGGTGGTCATGGGGGTGTGTCGCTCGACGCCATTTTGGACATCTTTGTGCAGTTGTTGCTGCCCTTCATTGTGGGGCAAATGCTTCAGCCTTGGGTGGGACAGTGGGTGCGTGCCCGTAAATCTCTTCTCATGCCAATTGATCGAGGCTCAATTTTGATGGTGGTTTACGGTGCATTCAGCGAGGCAGTCATTGAGGGAATCTGGCGCAGCTATTCGTTGGCTGACATTGGTGCGGTCGTGGTGATTGATATTGTCCTGCTTGCCCTGGTTCTTGCGTTCACGATGTTTGGCAGCCGGTTGATGGGCTTTGCGAAAGAGGATGAAATCGCCATCACCTTTTGCGGCTCGAAGAAAAGTCTCGCCTCTGGTGTGCCGATGGCGAGCGCGATTTTTGCGGGTCAAAGTGTCGGCGCGATTGTTATGCCGTTGATGCTCTTTCATCAAATTCAGCTGATGGCCTGCGCGGTCATCGCGCAGCGTTATGCAGCCAAGGCCGAACTTGCTGCGGAGTGATCGACGACTTTGGTGACATGGAGCTTTGATTTCAAAGCCGCAAGAATTTTCTTGCGGCTTTTTATTTGGCGCATTGAGCATTCCGTGCGGCTTTTCACTGAAGGGGAGGGGCGTTGACAGCTGTCAACCAGTGGAACAAGTTCAGCGCGCTGTTACGTCGAACTTGCTGCGCCGAGGATTATCTCGTAACTGGTGTTTTTTAATGTAATACTGGTTCTGGGCGAAGATTGTGTGGAATTGCGATGTAGGGTGCTTCTATTTTCAGTAAAAATCTGCAATAATTTCAAAATTGGTTCTCGCGGCCTTGCGATCAGCTAGAACGCGATATGTAAATTCCTCAAAATATTTTCTTCGTCAAATGACTAGTGAAAGTTAAAGAGCGCTTCGCTTTCATTTGGCTATTATGGTAACGTGTTTTCAATGCGTTACCCAATCGACAAAATACCGCTTTCTCCATTGCTTTTGCCCATGAGTGCGGCGGGCGAAGCTTTGGTGCGCCTTGATGAGCGCTTGAAACATTCCGGGGTTGGGCAGGGATTGATTGAGCGTATGCATTATTCGGATGCGGTTGCCTCGCTCTGGATTGATGGCGAGTTGGTTCATATGGAAGACTTGGTTTTCCATGATGCGCGCATGGATACCCGCACACCAACCCATGAATTGACCATTGCCCATCTGGTTTTGCGCTCACGGCGCGACATAACCCAGCATCCGGCCGCATGGGCGCTGTCAGATCAAGGACTGTCACGATTGCGGGGACGCGCGCTCGGCGGTGGCATCGCGCCGGTCAGCCATGGGCTGGCATCTATGCCTGATGGTGAGGTGGGTCATGCGTCGCCTGATCCGGATGCAGCCTTTCTGGCCGAGCTGGATGAATTCGACGCGATTTTAAAGCGAAGCGAAGCCGTGATGGCTCAGATCGCTGCGGAGCAAAAGTCCGTGCGGGAGAGAGATCGCGCTGCCATCGTTTATGATGCTGATTGGAACGAGCCTCAGCGTTTGCTGGATTGGCAGGAGCTGTTGTCGGAGGTGGCGGCTTTTCCACCAGTTCTGGCGGCTGCTATTTTGTTGGATGCCTGGCAGAGCGAAGAGGTGAGCGAGCACAGCCCTTGGCTCGGTCGGCTTTTGGCGGCGGCTTACCTAAGAAAGGCTGGAACCACAATCTTCCATCTTGCTGCGATTTCGGTTGGACTGCGCGCCGTCAATCGTGAGCAGCGCCATTCAAAAAGTCGAACGCAAAGATTACTGGCGATTCTGCAAGCTTTTGAGCAAGCGGCAAAGCAGGCAATGAACGAGCATGACCGGTTGCTTCTGGCGCGAGGCGCGCTTGAGCGACGTATCACTGGCAGGCGGTCCAGTTCAAAACTGCCAGAGTTGATTGATCTGGTTTTGTCGCGCCCGCTTGTTTCGGCCGGGCTCGTGGCAAAAACGCTTAACACAACACCGCAAGGCGCACTGAAATTGATCGCCGAGTTACCGCTGCGTGAATTGACGGGGAGGGGCCGCTTTCGGGCGTGGGGCATCTTGTAGTTATCGCATCGACAGCGCCGCACGTGATGGGCGGCGCTGTCGGTATGATTTGACGTCGGAGTTACTTGCCCCAGATCGCCTTATAGGCATCCCGATAGCCATTGTCGGGATCAAACGAGTTCTTCGGCCCGCCGTCGAATTCCACATTTTCCGACGTCACGACATGCAGAGGCGACACATAGCCCGACCATTTCTCGCCAGCCAAAGCACGGTTTAATTCATCCACAAGCTGCCAGCCTTGCAGGTTCAGCGGCTCGGCTACGGTCACAGATTGATATTGTTTGGCGCGAATGCGCTGATAAGCGCTTTCAGAACCGTCGCCTGCGGCCACGCTCTTGGGCGCGCCGTCACCCGGTATCCCCGCCGATTGCAAGGATGGTCCCATAAAGTCGAAATAGATGTCGTTGATCGCTAGCGAATGTGTCCACTTTGCTCCGTATTTTTGCAAAAGCGTGGTGGTCAGTTGCGGCATGCGTTGCGAGGTCTCGGCAATCGGGGTGTCGACATATTCCAAAACGGTGCCACCGAGTTTGAGAATTTCCTCTTTCATCTTGTCGGCTTTGGCGATGGCAATGGCATAGGTGGAGTCGGTGAAAATGATTACACCCGGTTTGCCGCCAGCATCAACATAGGCGTAATCTGCCGCAGCTTTCGAGACTTCCATGGCGTCGGTGGTGACATTGGCAAACACACCGACATCCGGCACGGGGCCGACAGCCGGGGCTGCGTGCCAGGATACCATGGGGATCTTGGCTTTCTTGGCGGCTTCCATGGCTGGTTTTTGTTCAACGGCGTCGAAGCCATTGATGATGATGCCATCGGGCTGCAATGTCATGGCCTGACCAAAGGCGGCTGTGCGCCCGCCAATTGAGCCACCACTATCAAGCACGGTGACTGTCCAGCCGATAGCTGCGGCGGCTTCCTGAATGCCGGTGGTGACACCAAGAATACCGCCGTTTTTCATGTCGGCTGCAACAACCACAATTTTCTTGGCCGCCTGTGCCTTTGGTCCTGTGGTGGGGCCATCCCACTTTGATACCCTGCTGGCGTATTTGGCAACCACGGCCTTGGCATCTGCCATGCTATCGGCGAAAGCTGGTCCCGCAATCATCCCCCCAAGAATGATCGCCGTTGTGGTCATAAAATCTCTGCGTTTCATCGTGTTTTCCTCCCAGTTAATACGAATGACAAAAATTATTATTCCGATTTGGCGGGTGCGACTGGTGCCGAATTGGACTTGGAGAGAAGCCCCGCCGTGCCGCGGCGGCGTTGGGCATAACCCGCGATGCCAATGGCAATCAGCAGTGTGACACCGTTAAACATCGGCTCGACAAAGAAGGAGCCACCCAATTGCTGAATGCCGGCAATGCCAACGGCCAGGATGATCACACCAATCATGGTGCCCCATACATTGACGCGGCCCGGTTTGATGGTGGTTGAGCCAAGAAAAGCACCGACAAGCGCAGGTAGAAGATATTCAAGCCCGACACTTGCCTGACCAATGCGCAGTTTGGAGGCCAGCAGCACGCCTGCGACGGCTGAGAGCGTGCCTGATGCAATGAAGGCACCGATGACAAAGCGGCGAACGGGAATACCATTCAAGGCCGCAGCTTTCGGGTTGGCTCCGATGGCATAGATGTAGCGGCCAATCGGCAGATATTCGAGCACAATCCACATCACCACGGCCAGCACGATGACATAAAGACCCGTGATGGGCAGACCAAACACCATGGTGCCGTTGAGTGCATAGAAACCGTCGGGCAAGATACCAATCATCTGTCGACCGCCGGTATGCCAGAGTGCGAGCGCATAGATCACGGTTCCGGTGCCAAGGGTGGCGATGAAACTGTCGATTTTGGCAACTTCCACCAGAATACCGTTCAGAAAGCCGGTGGCAGCACCGAGCAACAGCACCACCAGCACGGCAACAGGCCACGGAAAACCGTAGAGTGTTTGCAAGCTGATGGCCAAAATATGCCAAAGCACAATGCCATAGCCAATGGTGAGATCAATGCGGCCCGCCGCCATCGGGATCATTGCCGCCAAAGACAGGATGGCAATAATGGTCTTGTTGGAAATGATGGAGCGCAGGTTCAGCACGGTTGGAAAGGTATCGGGCAACAGCACGCAAAACAGCAGGGTCAGAAGGAGCGTGAGGATGACCAGACCATAGACTGGCACCAGCCGTTGCACTTTGGCAGATAAGCTGAGGCCTTTCATTTCGGCTTTGGTGGGTTCAAGTGCTGTGGAGCGAATGGACTGCATGACGATCTCCCAGATCAGGCCGCTTCAGAAGCGGAAGCCGCAGCAATCACGGCGGAGGTTGTGAGATTGGCACCGGATAATTCACGAACAATCTGTCCGCGAGAAAAGACCAGCGCGCGATGGCAAATATGGGCAATTTCCTCGAAGTCGGTGGAGATCACCAACACGGCAAGACCCTGTTCGACGGCAGAGGCGATCAGGCGATAGATATCGGCTTTGGCACCAACATCGACGCCAGCGGTGGGATCTTCTGCGATCAATAATTTCCGCCCCGTTGCGAGCCAGCGGCCAACAACGACCTTTTGCTGATTGCCGCCTGAGAGGGCTTCGATGGCCAAGGATTGATCATTGGGCCGCAGCCCAACCCTGTCACCAATCTCCGAGGCTTTTTGCGCTTCGCGGGCAGGGGAAAGAAAATCAAACAAGCGCCTGCCAGATGCGCCGGGATTGAGATAGGTGTTTTCCCGAAGCGAGAGCGACATGGCCACAGATTCCTCGGTGCGATCACGGGCAATCAAGCCAATACCTGAGGCGATGGCGGAAACTGTGCTGGACAGATCCGGGGTTTCCCCGCGAATGGTCACATCCCCGCGTGAAGGCTCGCAGCCAAACAGGGCACGGCCAATCAACTCCTGTCCTGCGCCGCGCAGACCCACGAGGCCGAGAAGCTCACCCTGATGCAGATCGAAGGACACCGGACCTGCACCGCTGCATTGCAGGTTGCGCACCCGAACGATTGGCGCACCAATCGCGCTTTCTGAGCGGGTGAACAATTGATCCGCTTTTCGCCCAACAATCATGCGGATCAGCTCATCCGGATTGGTGTCTTTCACGGGTGTTTGGCCCACCAGACGCCCGTCGCGCAGCACGGCGACCCGATCCGCGATGCGAAAAATCTCATCAAGACGGTGCGAGACGTAAATCATCGCCACGCCGCGCTCTTTTAACGGACGGATGGCCTGAAACAAACGCTCTACTTCATCGGCGGGCAGGCTGGCGGTTGGCTCATCGAGCACCAGAACATCGGCTTCAACGGCAAGCGCGCGGGCAATGGCCACCAGAGATTTCTCAGTGCGGGTCAAATCCTGCACACGGGTTGAGGGGTCAAAATCGCAGCCCACCAGTTTCAAGGCTTCCGCTGTCCGCTGGTCTGTTGCGCCCCAGTCAATCAGTTTTCTGCGCATGGAAAAGCCCTGCGCCAGACCGACATTCTCGCCCACCGTCATCCATTCGATCAAGCCGAGATCTTGATGAATAAAGGCAACGGACTGGCGCTCATTGGGTTTGGGTGGCCGGTGGTGATAGGACTGGCCGCGAAAAAGAATGTCGCCGCCATCGGGCTTGTAAATACCGGCGAGGGTTTTGATCAGGGTTGATTTGCCCGCACCGTTTTCGCCAAGTAGGGCCAGGATTTCGCCAGCCTTCAGATCGAGCGACACATCGGTCAGGGCTTTGGTGCCGCCGAATTCCTTCGAGACGGCACGAAATTCCAAAAGCGTATTGTGGTCCATCTGCTCCTCCCAAAGCGCGATTGAGATGAGCATATGTTATCGATAACATTTCTGTCAAGCGGTGAAACGTTCAAGTCGGCCACCGGCTTTCACACTTGCGAGAGCACGGTCAATTTGCCAGTGAAACTTTTCGCAAGATACAAAAAAAGCGCCCCGAAATACTTGAGAATTTCGGGGCGCTGAGATGTCAAATATATAAGTCTTTACTTACGCATATCGGCCAAAATCTTTTGAACGCGATCCACCACGTCCTCACCAATTTCTTTCTTGTGCTTCTCATAGACGGTTTGAGATTTTTCGAGCATGTTCTTGTGTTCTTCTGGCGAAAGCGTGTTGAACTTCACGCCAGCAGCCTCGATTTTTTCAAGAGATTTCTTGTTCAGCTCGGTAATGACCTTGCGCTCAACATCTCGGCCAACAATTGCGCAATCCTTCAGAGCTTTTTGCTCATCCGGGGAATAGGTGTCGAAAATCGCCTTGGAGAACAGGAACAGGAACGGGGTGTAGGCATGTCGAGTTTCACTGACATAGGACTGCACCTCGTAAAATTTTGAGGTGTCGATGGTCACATAGGGATTTTCCTGTGCGTCAATCGCCTTGGTTTCCAAAGCCGAGAAGACTTCGCCGAACGCCATAGGCGTGGCATTGGCCCCAAAATTGTCGAAGGTATCGAGGAAAATATTGTTCTGCATGACGCGAACCTTCATGCCTTCCAGATCTTCCCACTTCGTCACGGGGCGTTTGGAGTTGGAAAGGTTGCGAAAGCCATTTTCCCAATAGGCAAGATTGACCAGACCCACGTCGAGCAGCTTTTTATTGAGAAAATCGCCGAATTCGCCGTCCATGACTTTGTAGGCTTCGTCCTGATTGGCAAACAGGAAGGGCAGGTCAAAAACGCCAAGGGCTGGCACAATGCCCACCAAGGGAGAAGAAGAGCTGACGACACCTTCTTGCACGCCAGAGCGAAGGGCTTGTGTGGCTTGCAAATCTCCGCCCAAGGCACCGCCCCAGAAAGCGGTGATTTTCATCTTGCCGCCCGATTTTTCATCAAGGCAGGTTTGCATGGCCTTGATGCCCGCCCCCACGGGATGGTCGGCGTTAATGCCATTCGACACACGCATATTGCGATTGCTGAATTCAGCATGGGCCGGTGCGGCCAGCAAGGTGGATGCTGCCAAAATGGCGGCAGTGGCGGTGGTGATATACTTTCTCATACTATCCTCCCGAGGTTAGAGAAAGAGATCGGAATCGATGGCGCGTTAGTAGAGCCACCGGGCAGGAACCAGAACCAGATCTGGGAACAGAACAAGCAGGAAAAGCACCGCGATTTCGGTGAGCAAAAACGGCATGACACCGCGAATAACCCGACCAAGCGGCACGCGACCAACACCGCTGACCACGTTGAGCACCACGCCGACCGGCGGGGTGAGGAGGCCGATGCAGGTGTTCATGATGAACAGCACACCAAAATAGACAGGATCAATTCCTGCCATTTTGATGATCGGCAGCAAGACGGGTGTCAGGATCAAGATTGTTGGCGTCAGATCAAGAGCTGTGCCGACAATCAGCACCAGCACCATGATGACCAACATCAGCAATTTTGGCCGATCAATCAGGGGCTCGATATAGCCGCTGACTTCTGCTGGAATATTGGCAGCCGTGATAAGCCATGCCGAAACCAGTGCTGCACAGACCAAAAACATAATGACAGCCGTGGTTTTTGCAGCTTGCAGAAAAACGCCGGGCAGATCACGCAACTTCAATTCTTTATAGATGAAGATGCCCACAAACATCGCATACATGGCAGCCACCACGGCGGCTTCTGTTGGCGTCACCACACCCGCTTTGATGCCACCCAGAATAATCACCGGCATGCCCAGCGCCCATGCCGCCCGACCCGTCACCTTCAGGCGCTCTTTGCCTGGAACACGGGGGAGCGGTTGCACATTGTCCTTTCGCGCCACAATCAGCCAGGTGATGACCAGAGACACGCCCATTATCAAGCCCGGTACCACGCCTGCCATGAACAGTTTGGTGATGGAGACATTGGCAGCCACACCAAAGACAATAAAGGCCATGGACGGGGGAATAATCGGGGCGATAATGCCGCCTGCCGCGATCAATCCGGCCGAGCGCGGCACGTTGTAACCGGCCTTTGCCATCATTGGGATCAGCACAGCGGCAAGGGCTGCGGTGTCGGCGGCAGCCGAGCCGGAAATGCTGGCCATGATGACGGCGGCTGCAATGGCAACCAGCCCAAGGCCACCGCGAATATGACCAACACAGGCAATGGCAAAATCAATGATGCGGCGTGACAGCCCGCCGGAATTCATCAATTCGCCCGCGAGAATGAAGAAGGGGATGGCGAGAAGTGTAAACGTATCCACGCCCGCGATCATGTTTTGCGCAATGATCTGCGAGTTGAACATGCCCATATACCACATCAGCGTGATGCCGCAGAGCATCAGTGAAAATGCAACCGGCACACCAATGGCCATGGCCCCCAGGAGGGATGAGATGAAAACAAGAAGGGTCATCAGAGGCGCTCCTTCATGTGCTCAATTGCGGCACCTTCACCAGCAAAGGCGGCGATTTCATCCTCTGTGATTTTGCCTGTCACCACGCGAAACAAACGCTCCAGCGTGACCAGAAAAATACCGGCCCCACAGAAAAGCCCAATACCATAGACCCAGCCCATGGATAGGCCGGTCACGGGTGCGACCATGGATGCATTGATCGGCATTTGTTTCCATGTGCCGAGAAAAAACACGCCCGCGCACAGAAGAATGACGAGATTGGACAGGCCCATCAGCACCAGCCTGCCACCGCGCCCGAATTTGGCAACAATGGTTTCAACGCCCATGTTCAGGTTTTCCCGATGCACCACCACCGCACCAATAAAGGTGAGCCAGACGAAGAAGTATCGGGCCATTTCATCCGAGACAGCAATGCCGGAATTAAAACCATAGCGCATGACGACGTTGACAAAGACCATCAATACCATGCCCGCCAGCATGAGGATGAGCAGGACGTCCAAAAAGCGGAAAAACCAATGAATTAGGGTTTTGACCATGGTGCTACACCTTTTCGCTCAGGCCACGCATGGCCAGATTGCGCATCAGGGCGCGGGTGCCGAAAGTCCATTCGGGGCACGCATCGCTGCGGTCCACCCAATTGATCAGACGGCCAAGCAGGGGGGATGCAATCTCGACCCGATCACCGATTTCGTGGGTAAAACCCTGGCCGGGGCCGCGTCTGTCTTTGACCGGGGCAAACATGGTGCCGAGAAACAGCACGGCACCATCGGGATATTGATGGTTTCGATTGCGCAATTGGGACGCTAGCGCAGTTGGTGTGCGGCTGATGGCCTCCATCGGGCTTTCGCCGGTCATTTCAAAGCCGTCCGTGCCGATCACATGGAGAGAAACCCGAACCCGGCTCAAAACATCCAGCGTGAACGTGCCATTGAACAGGCGAATAAACGGGCCGATGGCGCAAGACGCATTGTTGTCTTTCGCCTTGCCCAGAAGCAAGGCCGAGCGGCCTTCGACATCGCGCAAATTTACGTCATTGCCAAGAGTGGCCCCTAGAATTGTGCCGTCGGAGCGGATCACCAGCACCACTTCCGGCTCAGGGTTGTTCCACTCAGAGATTGGATGAATACCGACGGTATCTCCGCAGCCAACCGAGGACATAGGCTGTGCCTTGGTGAAAATTTCCGCATCCGGGCCAATACCCACTTCGAGATATTGCGACCAGAGGTTCATCTCTTGCAGTAGGGCTTTGACGCGGGCCGCCTGTTCAGAACCTGCCGCAATGCCGCGCAAATTATCGCCGAGCACCGGGGCCAGACGCGCGCGAATGTCTTGAGCGCGAGCGCTATCGCCTCTCGCCTGTTCTTCGATGACACGCTCCAACATGCTGTCAGCAAAGGTGACGCCCGCCGCTTTGACGGCCTGAAGATCAATGGGGGCGAGAAGATGACCTGCTGATCGGTTCAGAAAATCGTCCAAAGGACCCAGATCGGGCAGATCCGTTGCTTGCGTCAGATAATCGGCAATTGTCTCGATCTCAAGCAGGCCAGAAACGGTTGCGGCGACTGCACTGAGATTCAGCACTCGTCCACCCCGGATCAAAACCGGGCAGGGGCCATTCTCGCCATTGGACCAGACCCGGCCAATCAAGATGGCGTCAGCGGCATCATCAGGCAAAATCATGCCGGAATTCAACACATGCGTGGAATTCAAAGTCTCCTCCCTTATGCTTATCGACAGATAACCCTCCAGTTATCCGTTAACTTGTCAGGATGTCTGACAAGTTAATTCGAGCAGTTTTAATCAACCCTCTCGTGTTTGTCCAGTCGTTTAAATGTGCGATTGGTTGCGCAAGGTGGTTGTCAATGGACATTCACTCTTTGCCAGGAGAATGACGCGCCCTGAAAAGCGCCCCGAAAAGCGCATTGATCCGTCGCAATCAAAACACGTCGAGAGCCAATTCAATGCGGCTTGCGGCACCCAGCAGATGGGCGCGCATGGCCGCGCGCGCCGCTTGCGGATCCCGCCGAGCTATTGCATCGCGCACAGCCACATGCTCTTCAATGGTGACCTCGACAATTTCCTCCAGCACGGCGCGGGCGCGGGCCGAATTGATGGCAAGGCCGATCCGCTCGGCAATAAAGCTTATAAACATTGCAAAATAATCGTTGCCGGTGGCCTCGGCCACAGCCCGGTGAAAAGCAAGGTCGGCATGAATGCCCTCAGCGGTCCATTTTTCCGATCCGGTCATCAAAGCCATCGATGCGTCGATCTTTGCCAGATCATCTGCGGTGTGATGCAGGGCCGCAAGGCCCGCAGCCTCAATTTCCAAAGGGATGCGCAACTGAAAAAGATCGCGAAAACCTTCGCTTTCCAGCAGTTCGCCGTCATTGATGCGGATCAGACGTGTTTGCCGCTCCGTCACAAATGCACCAACGCCCTGACGGGTTTCCACCAGTCCTTCATTGCGCAATTGAGCAATGGCTTCACGCACCACAGAGCGGCTGACGCCCAGCGCCTTGGAGAGAAAATGCTCGGTTGGCAATTTGTCTCCCGGATTCAGGCGTCCTTCCTGGATATCGCCAGCAATTTGGGCCGCAATGCGTGCGGGAAGATGTTCGCTGCGTCTGATCTGGCCGAAATCCATCGACATTCCGTGTCCCATGTTGAGCAAAGACCCGCGCTGAGGCCCACCTGATTTAAGGGTTGCCCATGTTTAAGGGATTGTGCTTGCAAAATTCAATTGGCAACCTCTATTCATATCACTGTTTGGGTCAATGGCTGTCTTGATCGCAGTCAACAACTGGCGTTGAACATCGGGCAAACGGGCTTCGAAATCAGGCCGTTTCAGGCGACCTATGCCGTGTTCGGCGCTGATCGAGCCGCCAAACGCATCCACCACCTCGTTGATGATGTTTTTCGCCAGATAAATCCGTTGGTCCTTTTCCGCGCGGGGCAGGTGGCTTGGCGGCAAGACATTGAGATGCACATTGCCATCGCCGATATGGCCATAAGAGACGCACAGGCAATCGGGCAGGCTTGCCATAACTGCGGTTTCTGCATCGCGCACGAAAGCGGGAAGTTTTGAGAGCGGCACAGATACATCGGTGCGCAAATGCGGCCCGCGTTTGGCCTGCCCCTCATTCATGCCTTCGCGGAAAAGCCAGAGATTGCGCGCATGGCTATTAGAGCTGGCAATAACACCATCGATCACCAGCCCATCATTTAGGGCACCTTCCAAAAAGCGCTGCATGAGATCGTCGATATCAACCAGGCCGGAGCCGGAAATTTCCATCAGCACATAGGCGGGATTCTCACCGCTGAGTGGCATGGCAAGGTCCGGCATTGCCTCGCGCGCCAGAGTGAAAGCCAGAGGCGGCATGAATTCGAAAGCAGACATGAGATCGCAGCAATCGTGCCGGGCGCGGCGGTAAAGCGCGATCGCATCCTCCAGCGATTTGAGGCCGAGCAGGGCAGTTGCCACTTGCGAGGGCTTGGGCATGAGTTTGACGGCGACCGCCGTGACAATACCCAGGGTGCCTTCCGCGCCGATAAACAACTGCTTGAGATCAATACCGCGATTGTCTTTGCGTAAGGTTGAAAGTCCATCAAAAATCGAGCCGTCCGGCAGCACAACTTCAAGCCCCAACACCAGCTCCCGTGTCATGCCATAGCGCAAAACATTGATGCCGCCCGCATTGGTCGAAACATTGCCGCCGATCTGGCAGGATCCTTGTGCGCCCAGCGCCAGCGGAAAGAACAGACCGGCTTCCTCAACCTTGTCTTTGAAACTGCCGAGAACGGCTCCTGCTTCAACCACGGCCGAAAAATCATCGGTATCCAGCATGCGGATACGGTTCATGCGCTCAAGGCTGATGATCACCTGATGGGCCGGTTCATCAGGAATACCACCCAGCACCAGCCCGGTATTGCCGCCCTGCGGGACAAGGGAAACGCCAAGTGAGTTCGTGGCCCGCACACAGGCGGACACATCTTCTGTGGTGCGCGGGCGCAAGACCGCCAAGGCATCAGAGATGACATCGCCATGCCAATCGCGGCAATAGCGGGCGATATCTTCGCCCGCCAGCACAAGATCATCTCCAAGCATCGCTTTTAAAGCGGCAATCCGCGTGGCTTTTTGGGTCATTGGTCCTCCCGGTCCTTGCTCCTGTTCCTTGCCAGATACGACGACAGAAGAGGGCAAATGCATTATTTGGTTTTCATTCGGATGATATAAGGTTATCAGACAACCTTACAAATGTTTTTTCAACGTGGCTCCGGGAGGGCCGCTGTTGAGAAGGACGTCTGAGGGAGGAGACTGTAATGCATGTGATGATTATTGGTGCGGCCGGGATGGTGGGGCGCAAGCTTAGCGAGCGGCTGGTGCGCGACGGTGGCCTGGGTGCTAAGCCGGTTGAGACCATGACCCTGGTGGATGTGATCACGCCAGAGGCTCCGGCAGGTTTTGATGGTCGTGTGGTGCTGGAGCAGGCCGATCTCTCTGCCGCTGGCGAAGCAGAAAGACTGATCAACACCCGCCCGGATGTGATTTTTCATCTCGCCGCCATTGTGTCGGGTGAGGCGGAGCGTGATTTTGAAAAAGGCTATCGGATCAATATGGATGGCATGCGCTTTCTTCTGGATGCCGTGCGCCATGCCCATGATGCCGATCGCTATTATCCGCGTCTGGTGTTTACGTCATCCATTGCCGTGTTTGGTGCGCCGCTGCCCTATCCGATCTCCGATGATTTTCACTCAACACCGCTGACCAGCTATGGCACGCAAAAAGCCGTGTGCGAATTGCTGCTGTCCGATTATATCCGCCGTGGTTTTCTGGATGGCATTGGCATTCGTCTGCCCACGATTTGCATTCGCCCCGGCAAGCCCAATGCAGCAGCATCCGGCTTTTTCTCCGGCATTTTGCGCGAACCCCTGGTTGGCCAGGAAGCCGTGCTGCCGGTGACAGACGATATACGCCATTGGCATGCATCACCGCGCTCGGCGGTTGGCTTTCTCATTCATGGTGCGACAATGGATTTGTCACAGGTGGGGCCGCGCCGTGCCCTGTCCATGCCGGGCGTGAGTGCAACAGTGGGCGAGCAGATCGACGCGCTGCGCCGCATTGCGGGCGATAATGCGGTCAAGCTGATCCGCCGTGAGCCAGACGAGATGATCATGCGGATGTGTGCCGGTTGGGCACCGGGCTTTGAAGCCAGGCGTGCTCGTGAATTGGGCTTTACAGCAGAGAGCTCATTTGATGAGATCATCCGCGTCCATATTGAGGATGAGCTGGGAGGCAAGTTATGAGCGCTGAAAATGTAAGTCGTAGGTTACGCTCACAAGACTGGTTTGACAATCCTGACCACCTCGACATGACCGCGCTCTATCTGGAGCGCTTCATGAATTATGGCACGACGCCGGAAGAGCTGCGCGCTGGCAAGCCGATCATCGGCATTGCCCAATCGGGCAGCGATATCAATCCGTGCAACCGCCACCATCTGGATTTGGCCAAGCGTATCCGTGACGGCATTCGCGATGCCGGTGGCATTCCCATCGAGTTTCCTTCGCATCCGCTGTTTGAAAATTGCAAACGCCCAACGGCAGCTCTTGATCGCAATCTCGCCTATCTTGGGCTAGTGGAAATTCTCTACGGCTATCCGCTAGATGGCGTGGTGCTGACAACCGGCTGCGATAAAACCACGCCATCGGCGCTGATGGCCGCCTCGACGGTGGATATTCCGGCCATTGTGTTTTCCGGCGGACCGATGCTGGATGGCTGGCATGATGGCGAGTTGGTGGGCTCTGGCACGGTGATCTGGCGCTCACGCCGAAAATACGCGGCGGGCGAGATCACCCGCGAAGAATTTCTTGATGCAGCGCTGAGCTCAGCACCCTCGATTGGCCATTGCAACACCATGGGCACGGCCTCGACCATGAATGCGCTGGCCGAAGCGCTTGGCATGTCGCTCACCGGCTGTGCCGCCATTCCGGCGGCCTATCGCGAAAGAGGGCAGATGGCCTATCGCACCGGGCAGCGGGCCGTTGAGCTGGTGTTGCAGGATATTCGGCCCTCTCACATTTTGACGCGCGAGGCTTTTCTCAACGCAATCCGCGTCAATTCTGCTATTGGCGGCTCCACCAATGCGCAACCGCATTTGATGGCCATGGCCAAACATGCCGGTGTTGAATTGACACCGGAAGATTGGCAGGTGCATGGCTTTGATATTCCGCTGCTGGCCAATGTGCAGCCTGCGGGAGCCTGGCTTGGTGAGCGTTTTCATCGGGCGGGCGGGGTGCCAGCCATTATGTGGGAATTGTTGCAGGCTGGAAAACTGGACGGCCACTGTGCCACCGTGACCGGCAAATCCATAGCGGACAATCTCGAAAACCGGCAATCCACCGACCGCGAGGTCATCAAGACCTTTGATGAGCCTTTGCGTGAGCGGGCGGGTTTTCTGGTGCTGAAAGGCAATTTGTTCGATTTTGCTATTATGAAAATGAGCGTGGTGTCGGAAGGTTTTCGAAGCCGCTATTTGAGTGAACCGGGCCGGGAAGGTGTGTTTGAAGGCCGCGCCATTGTGTTTGATGGCTCGGAAGATTATCACGCCCGCATCAATGATCCGGCCCTTGATATTGATGAGCGCTCCATTCTTGTCATTCGCGGTGCTGGGCCACTCGGTTGGCCGGGATCGGCGGAAGTTGTGAACATGCAGCCGCCGGATTACCTACTCAAACGCGGCATCACGAGCCTGCCAACCATTGGCGATGGCCGCCAATCTGGCACGGCAGACAGCCCGTCTATTTTGAATGCCTCACCCGAAAGTGCGGCAGGTGGTGGCCTTGCCTGGATCAGAACCGGCGATACGGTGCGGATTGATTTCAATCAGGGCCTTTGCAACATGCTGGTGGATGAGGCAGAGATCAGCCGTCGCAAGGCCGAAGGCATCCCGCCCGTGCCCGCCAATGGTACACCTTGGCAGATGATTTACCGCGAAACGGTGACGCAATTGGCGGATGGGGCCACCATTCGGGGGGCAGATCAATTTCAAAAGCTGTCCAAAACGCTCCCGCGTCATAACCACTGACGCGGTGTTTGATCGTGGAGTTTGTCAGGGAAAAGTGGACTCCGCCTTTCCATAATAGACAAACGAAAACAAAGGAATTTACAGCGTCGTGCGCCATATATGGCGTACAAATGACGCTGTAACACTCTTAATCTGCTGCATAATTTCACATTACGCGGCGCAAAGATTTCTGAGCTTGAGGAACCCCTCCCCACAAGGGGGAGGGAGTCTGTCCTATCCTGCGATGGCGCCTGTGATTTCTCGCCAAATATCAACCGTTCACGACAGGTTCGTCGGACCGCTGCTGCAATTGACCCAGTCATGGCCCGGCTGATAGTGCCATGCCATATGGCCATCCTCATCAAGCGTGAACAGCGACAGCCAGCCATTGTCAAACAGAGCCCGCACATGTGCATGCCGCTGCAAGATATCCGAGATGGCTTCCTTCGGTGCTTCGACCGCAACTGTCAGCCGCAGTGGCTCATGCACAAAGGCTTCGCCGTCATGCACGGATTGCCAGGGCAGGCCTGTCCGCAAGATGCCGCCATTGCCTTCCACCACACCAATGCCGCCGACAACATTGTGCAGCAGCTTGTTGCCTGCGCCAAACAGGTCTGGAGCCACGGCAGAGCCGAAATATTGCAGGCTGATCCAGCTGGCCACCACCACAGGGGCGGTCAGGATAAGTTCGAGTACCTTGAAGCCCTCATCCTGCTGCCAGACATAATCATGCAGAAATGCCTTGCCTTCCAGATCGCAGCCTTGCGTCCGCGACCGCGGGGCGGCAATAAAGGCCCGGCAACCGGCAAGGCCGAATTCAGGCCTTACTTCCGCCCAATCCCGGCTCCGCTCAATAATGGAGCTTGCGGTGGCGCGGGGCAGATGCTGCGCCCGCTCGGTCCGGGCAAGCCGCCCGGCCTGTGCCAGCCAGTTGCGAATGGTGCCGAGATCGCTGTGTGAGACAGCATCCACATCGCGGTCAAACAATGTGACCTCATCGGTTGTCGTGTCATGCAAGGCCGCAATGAACAGCGTGTCTGCCGGAATGGTAATGCCTTTATCATTCAGCGCCGTCCGCACGGGTGCCTCGTTCAGCAAACCGGCCAGCAGCCGGGCATTGACATCACCGGCATAGCCGCCGCAGGCGCCACAGTGCAGGGCACTGGCGTAAGGGTTGTTGACCACATTTGCCCCATGGCCGCACAGCAGCACGACCCGGGCAAAATTATCGGTCAGCGACATGGCCCGCAGCACGGTTTCTGCCATGGTGATCCGCCGTGCAAGATCAATCTCCGCACCAAACTGCGGGGCGGGGGCATCCGGCTTGTGGCCTTTTGCAAACCCCAGCCCGTCTTTAAGCAGCTTGCCAGCATAGACCGGCCCCATGGCCTCGACAAAGGCAAAGGAGGACACCGCCGCCAGCTTGAACCGGCCCCAGGCCCGTACTGCGCGGGCTGAAAACCGTGCCTGTTGATCGCTTTTGTCCTCGCTTTCAACGGCGCTGCAGGTGAAAACGGATGGTTTCAGCAGCACCGGCAAGCGGTTTTCGGCGACATCGGAGGCAAAGCCCTTGTGGCTTGCGCCCAATCCGAAGAAACCGGCAAAGCCTGAGGTGCGAATACCGGGATCAATGCTTTCCAAGGCCCGCCGAAACACTTCCGAGCGCACGTCGATGCAAAAGGCCGCATTCAGCAGGGGCCGCTGATCAGAAGGTGTCACTGGCGCGGCGGCGCTGAGCGTTTGTGCCAGCTGACGCTGGGCTGCCCGTTCAAAGGCCGATTGCAACACAGCATCGATCTGAACCTGCTCATCGACGCTCACCGCAGACATGTGTGTGTGCCGAATGCCGCTCCATTCCTTGGCAATTGCCGCCTCATACCGCTCAAAAAGAGCTTCTTCGAACACCAGCCGGATCGCCAGCAGCTCCAGCGCGGTTTGGTCCGCTCCACCATCCAGCTCGGCCTTCCATTGCAGATGCCGGGCATATTGCGCCCAGCCACCCAATGTCAGCAGCAATTGGTGGAAATACGTGCCCGTATCCGCGCCAAAGCCCAACCGTAGTGCTGCCCGCTCAATCAACCCTTGCGCGGTCTCCGGCGTGCTGGCCACGAAGAGGCCAAACCCTTTCAGGCCAAGGATTTCCGGGGTGAGGTCGTGGGTGGCAAAGGCCCGCCAGGCAGCATAAAGACCATTGTGCCGGGAGGCGGCCCAAAGCGCCTGCCCCTGATCGAAAAAGCCAGCGGCAAAACTGCCGATCCGTTCTGCCACCAAGCCCGGCCAATCCTTAGCCGACGCGCGCGCCGCCAGATCGGCAATGGTGGGCAGGGCCTGCGGGGCACGGGGTTCTTGCTGGAGAGCGCTTTTCAGAGTGCCAAGGTCCATGTGGCCGCCAAGGGGGCTGTTTTCCAGCGCTGCCATCAGATCAGCATCAATGATGTCGCCTTTCGCGATCTTGTCGGCATAATGTTGCCGGGGAAGGGCGAGACGCGCACCGCCAATCCGGGCCAAAAGCGCTGCCGTCTGTTCAAAACTGTCGCCTGCCTGTCCGAAAAAGGGGTTAACGGCAACCGTGGCCGTCAGCGGCCAGGCGGGCGGAATGGCCCGCACCGCCTGATCCGCAGCAATCGCCAAGGCATCATCATGCAGGGTGTCGATTTCTATCATCTGGTTCATCGGTTCAATCCTTGGCTTGATTTGCGATTTGAGCAGTTTGGATGGGCGCGGCTGTTTTGAACCGCCAGCCGCCTAACAGACGATCAAAGAGAGCGTTGACATAAAGGCCATTGGCGAGATGAACCCGAAGGCCAGCCGCCGCCGGATGATAGGCCCAGAGCGGGAAGAGGGCCTGCGCCACGGCAACAACGCCGAAGCTGGTCACCGCCAGAAGCATCAATATCCACTCCAGCGGACCGGGGCGCGGCGTGGCTGGCAAGGTGCCATGCATCAGCACATCTGCGCCGTGCTGCAAGGCAAAGTAAGCGGTGGCGGCAAACAGTGAGGAGAGCAGGGTGCGCTGGGTGAGTGCTCTCGGTGCCGCATCAGCAAGCCCTTGTGCAATCAGATAGGCAACACCGAAGATCAGAATGGCACCCAGAGCGATGGCTTGCGGCGGCTTTTCCGAGAAGCCAAAGAGCAGACCAATCACCGCGTAGATGGCAAGTGCCAGCAAGAAGGCCCGCGTTACCGCTTTACCATCGGGGATGGCCACTGGCCCAGGCCGACGGATGGAGGCAACCGTTTCAATGGCTGTGCCCGAAGAGAGGAAAGCATGGGCCTTATAGAGCGAATGGGCAACGATGTGCAAAAGCGCGATGGGAAACAGCGCCAGCCCGCATTGCAAGATCATAAAGCCCATCTGGGCCACCGTTGACCAGGCAAGCGAAGTTTTGACCGCCGATTGCGAGAGCATGACAAGGCTGCCAAACAGGGCGGTGAAGCCGCCAATCATCACCAGCGCCGCCAGCACCACTGGTGCCTGCAAAAGAACATCGGCAAAACGGATCAGCAGGAAGCCGCCAGCATTGACCACACCGGCATGCAGCAGAGCCGAAACCGGGGTTGGGGTTTCCATCACTTCTGTCAGCCAGCCATGGGTGGGAAATTGTGCCGATTTCAAGATGGCGGCCAGCGCCAGAAGGGTGGCAGCAAGCACGCTCAATGATCCCCCCGCCCCCTCACGTGCGGCTGTCAGAATGGCAGCGATATCCCCTGTGCCGAAAGCGAATCCGAGAACCAGCGCGGCGGCAATCAAGGCGGCATCGCCAATCCGCGAGACGATAAACTTCTTGCGTGCCGCCCGCTGCGCTGCGATCCGCTGGGGATAGAACAACAGCAGTTGGTGCAAGAGCAAGCTGGAGGCAATCCAGCTGGTGACGAATTGCAGAAGCGTGCCAGACTGGACGAGAAAGAGCACGGCGGCCAGTGTTGCGGTCATCCAGCCGGTGAACGGCCCTTGCCGGGCCTCGCCATCCAGAAAGGTTCCAGCATAGCGCAGCACCACCCAACCGATAAACGACACCAGACCAAGCATGACAAGGCTGACCGGATCAAGACGGGTTGCGAAGGTAAGCAGGCTAAAGCCCACCATCGGCCCGGTCCCTGCTCCATCTCGGATCAAAACGACCGCCGAGAGCAGGGCGATCACCATGGCACCAATGGCAGCCAATTCAGCCACCTTGATCGCCAGGCGCGGTCTCTGCGCTGGTGAAAAGCAGGAAAAAAGCGATGCCGCAACCAGAAAGAGCGGCGCGAGAACAGGCAGGGCGTAGGTCACAGACTTTCTCCGATCTTGCCCACCAAAACCAGAGCGGTGGGCTTGCGAAACACCTGTTAGCAGCCGCAGCATTACAATAAAAATTCATTGTTTTTCGGATTTCGTTCTATAAAATAGAACTATGGTTGATTTGAACTATCATCATCTGCGCTATTTCCGTGCCGTCGCCCACGACGGCAACCTGACCCGCACGGCGGAGCGGCTCAATCTGTCGCAATCCGCCTTATCCATTCAAATCAAGCAGTTGGAAGAAAGGCTCGGCCATGCGTTGTTTGAGCGGCGCGGCCGCCAGCTTTACCTCACAGAGGCCGGGCGCATTGCCCTTGACCATGCTGACACCATTTTTTCCACGGGCGAAGAATTGGTGGAAACGCTCAAACAAACAGGCACCAGCCGCCGCAGCATTCGCATCGGTGCGTTGGCCACGCTATCGCGCAACTTTCAGATGGAGTTTTTGCAGCCCATTTTGGGCATGGCCAATGTCGACATGATCCTGCGCTCCGGCAGCACAAGTGAATTGCTGGCCGCGTTAGAGACACTCAATCTCGATATTGTGCTGCTCAATCAGGCCCCCATGACCGATTCCCTCACGCCCTTTATCGCCCAACATGTCTATCAGCAACGGGTCAGCCTGATCGGAAAACCGTCCTATGGGGCAGGGGGTGCAACGCTTTCCGACCTTTTGGCGGCCAATCCGGTTATTCTGCCAACGCTGGAAAGCGGTGTTCGCGCCCAATTTGACGCGCTGGTGGAACGGCTTGGCGTGACGCCGCAGATCGCAGCCGAGGTCGACGACATGGCGATGATGCGTCTTCTTGCCCGCGAAGGTGTCGGCCTTGCCGTTCTTGCGCCGATTGTCGTCAAGGGTGAACTGGAGGCGGGGGCCCTGGTGGAGTTCGATGCCCTTCCAGGCATGATCGAGTCCTTCTTTGCTGTGACCATCAAACGTCGCTTTCCCAACCCGCTGATACGACCGCTTCTCGAGGCAAACAGCTGATCAGGCCTCGGACGTGAGATGAGAGGGCTTTTTTGCACGGTTGCTGCGTTGAGCCCACCGAGTATCAACCGTCCATCCACATAATCTCGATGAAAATCTGATGAGTAACGCTCTTGAGCGAGTTTCGCTCGGGCCGCCGGGCCTGATCGCCGGTGAAATAGACCAGTACGAGGTTTTCGATGAGACACGCGCTCCTTCTCGCCGCTGCCATTGCCAGCGTAACCTTACTTGTGAACACGTCTGCTCAGGCCAGCTCGTTTACGGCAGTCGAAATCAACCTGCGCGCTGGACCAAGCACGCGCTATCCGTCCCTCGATGTTTTGCCGGAAGGCACATTTTTGCATATTGTGGGTTGCACGAGAGGATATCGCTGGTGTGACGTGCAGGCGGCTGGGCGTCGTGGCTGGGTGTCCGGCGCATATATTGACGTTGAACACGAATCGCAACGGATGCGTGTCCCCGCCTATGTCCATGTGGTGCATGAGCCGGTCATACCGACGGTTTCCTTCAGCATTAACAGCTATTGGTCCGATCACTATGCCGATCGCGATTTTTATGACGACATCGATACCTGGGATGATGTTGATTGGGAGGACGAGCCACCGCCACCAGAATGGGATCCGAGCTGGTAAGTCAGTGCATACCGATACGGGCATAGCAAAGCGCCGTCTGGCATAGACGGCGCAAGGTGCTGTAACGCTTTAAATCTGCTGCATAATTTTTACCTTAAATCGATTCCGATTTAAGGAATTATGCAGTAGAGGGCGAAATTTTACCCGCTAAACCGTATGTGGCGGCGAGGTCGAGTAGACCCCGTTGCGCTTGCAGCGTTCTTTGTGCGCATGTAGGCCAAACAGTGCAGTCGGCCAGATCCGCTACAGGATCGGTTTGCCGCCTGTGACCGCGATGGTCGCCCCTGAAACATAGCTGGATAAGGGATCGGCCAACATCACATATGCGGTCTGGAGTTCTGCTGGTTGCCCCGCCCGCTTGAGTGGAACCTGACTGCCGAAGGTCTCTACGGCCTTTTCCGGCAAGGTGGACGGAATAAGCGGTGTCCAGATCGGCCCAGGTGCTACGGCATTGGCCCGAATTTGTTTTTCGGCCAGTAATTGTGCGAGGCCGGCGGTAAAGTTTTGAATAGCGCCCTTGCTGGTGGCGTAAGCGAGAAGCGTCGGGTTGGGCGAATCCGAATTGATAGAGGCGGTATTGATGATGGCGCTTCCGGCTTTCATATGCGGCTCCGCCCGTTTCACCATATAAAACATGGCATGCAAGTTCACCTCAAACGTCAAACGCCATTCGTCATCCGATATATCTTCCAGACTGGAGAAAGAGGCTTGATGGGCTGCATTGTTGACCAGAATGTCAATGCCCCCCAACTCTCGAAGGGTGGTGTCGATCAGATGCTGGCAATGGTCCGCCCTCTGTATATCGCCGGGAATGAGAATGCATCGACGTCCGACGTCCTTCACCCATTTGGCGGTTTCTTGAGCATCATCATGCTCATCGAGATAAGATATCACAATGTCAGCCCCTTCGCGCGCATAAGCAATCGCCACGGCGCGACCAATGCCGCTATCGCCCCCGGTGATCAGGGCTTTCATGCCCTTCAGCTTTCCTGAGCCGTGGTAACTCTCTTCTCCATGATCGGGTACGGGGCGCATATCAGCGGTGAAACCCGGCATGTCCTGCTGTTGCGGTTCAAATGGTGGTGTTGGATGATTTTTCATGGGCTGCTCCTTTCGGTTGCTCAACCGAACTGGCTAGCCGAGTGGATGTTCCCTCGTTTTCTCCCGTATTTGTGTTCTCCTGTATTTTGCGACCATCAGTGCGGAATTATGGACATATCGAAGCGCGGAACCAAAGGCACTTTCGCTGGTTAGACTACCCAACCAAGGGAGAAAGCCATGTTCATTGAAGCCCCGGTTGAAGAAACACGCCTTTCCAGCGATCCTGTTGCGACTGCCTCTTATGCCGAGAAGGGCAGTATCAAACAGATGTCCGCATCCAAAGGCGGGGAGTAAGGCGATGGAGGATGACAAGGTTGTTACACTGAATGAAACCCGCGCTCGGCAGGGCAAGAAAGGTCTTCGCGTTCTCTATATTCTGGGAGCCAGTATTTTTCTTGTCCTGGTCTTTTGGGGCGTGGCCGAACTCGTAGCGTAATCCGCCGCAGACAACGACATGAACAGAAATTTTGGCTTGCTGCATCCTTGGTGAGAAGGGGTCATCTACGCGCCCATCATAGAATAGCGCGTGTTGGTTTGGGCAATAGAAGGGTCATGTTCCTATGTTGGAAAAAGTCTTTGACAGCTTTGCTGCGAAAGTGTCTGAGTGGTCCGGCAAACCGCTGACCTTCACGCTTGCTTTCGCACTGGTTGTTGTATGGGCAATCAGCGGACCATTGTTCGGGTTTTCCGAAATCTGGCAATTGGTGATAAACACGGGAACAACCATCGTAACGTTCCTGATGGTGTTCTTGCTGCAAAACTCCCAAAATCGCGATAATCACGCCATTCAAACCAAACTGGATGAGCTGATCCTCAGCAGTCACGCGGCGAACCGCTTTGTCGGCATTGAAAAACTCAACGAAAAAGAACTACGCCATCTCAGTATGCTCCTGGCCCAATATGCAAAAGACGGGGACAGCTCTGCCGACATCCTGAAGGAGGGCGATACGCCTAACGCATAATTCCTTAAATCGATTCCGATTTAAGGAATTATGCAGTCGATTAAAAGTGTTACAGCGCCGTGCGACATATACGGTGAGAGGCGCTGTAAAGAGAATGAGTAGGCGCTCTACAGAACCCGAACGCGCGTCCGGGTTCACTTGCATCGCCGGATCATCGGACCTTGCGGACAGATTGCGCTTCTTTGTGTTCGTCGCGCATATCCTGACCATGAATGTTGGCCGGGACGGCAATACGCTCCATAACAACAACCTTTGGCGGTGTTTCGGTTTCTTTTTGCGCGGAAATGTGGCGTGACAAATCCTTTTTGCGTTTGCTTGGGTAGGGTCGAACAACCCCGTCTGGATCATCCACCCAGAAAACCGTGCTGGTCTGGCCAAACAGTTTTTCGGCCTCGGTAATGGCCAAGCGCCGGGAGGGCAACACGCGGGATGTTATGCCTCCAATGGTGATAGCCCAGCCGTTTTCGTGGGACATTATTTCAATAGAGTGTCGTTCCATTGCTTTATCCTCCGGTCTGGGCACCAAACCGGATAGATCGCTTGCGGTTCCGTCCAAAGTTTGTCGGAACCCAAGTTTGTCAGGGAAAAGCGGAATCCGGTTTTCCCGGAAAGACAAACGAAAGCAAAGAATATTAGAGTCTGTATGGTTCAATCTCACAGTACACGACACAAAGGCCTTTATGTGCCGTTTACCCCCCTCTGGCTTGCCAGCCATCTCCCCCACAAGGAGGGAGATCGGATAGGCGCTCCCGCTCGTTTTTAACAATGAACCTGTGATTTCCGACACATACAGCGTCCTTTGTGCGTTTTATAAAACGCACAAAGGACGCTGTAGCGCTTTAAATATGCTGCATAATTTTTACCTTAAATCGATTAGGATTTAAGGAATTATGCAGCAGAGTCTGTCTGGTTCAATCCGAGTCAGACAGAACGAGAAAGCTGCGATGTCGCGGCTGTAACAAAGACCGACCACGCAGAGTGGCCGGCCCTAATCTACCGATTTGCCGATAAGCGACGCATCGGTCTTCTTGCTGATATGAACCCCAGCGCTGCGGAACGCCCGTTGGTGTCCAAAGTCGCAAGCGCCTCGCTTTATTGCGGGATGGGAGCGTAGGTGCCGTTGCTCCACCGGTTGATGTCATAGCGGGCGTTCTTGAGGTCGCCCTTCTGATCGAAGGCGACGGATCCGATAACGGTGTCGATCGGCTTTCCATCCTTGAGCGCTGCGGCCACCTTGGTCGGATCATCTGTTCCGGCGCGGGCAATGCCTTCGGAGATGGCCTGAACAACGGCGTAGGAGAAGAGGGTGAAGCCCTCAGGCTTGAAACCACCAGCCGTGATCTTGGCCACGGCCTCCTTCGCTTCAGGCTTTCCTTGCGGATCGGAAGGGAATACGAAAAGCGTGCCCTCGCCCGCGCTGCCAACCACCTGCCAGAACTCCGGCGAAGCAATCGAATCTGGCATGATGAGCTGGAACTTGTAGCCAATGCTTGCCGCCTGACGCAGGATCAGGCCAGCCTCTGGATGATATCCGCCGAAATAAACCACCTCCACCTTGGCGTTCTTCAGCTTTGCCACCAGTGCCGAATAATCCTTTTCACCCGCATTAATGCCTTCATACATGACCTCTGTGAGACCCGCGGCATTCATGGTTTTCTTAACGGCATCGGCAACGCCCTTGCCGTAGGCGGTCTTGTCGTTCAAGACAGCAACATTCTTGCCAGCGTATTGCTTGGCAATCCACGGACCGATAAATTCCCCTTGCGCATCATCACGTGTGTAAAGGCGCAGGATGTTATTCCAGCCCTTCTCGGCGGCCTGGTCGGTCAGCGCCGGATTCGACGAAGCAGGGGTCATCATCAGTGTGCCATTGTCGGCGTAGACGGCCGAGGCCGGAATACTGGAGCCGGAGCAAGCATGGCCGTCCACGAATTGCACGCCGCTGGCGACGATGCGGTTTGCCACTGAAACGGCCTGTTTGGGATCGCACTGGTCGTCTTCAAGCTGAAGCTTGATCTTTCGACCGAGAACCCCGCCCTTGGCGTTGATGGCGTCGGCGGCCGCCTGCGCGCCCTGCTTCAATTGGTCTCCGATTGTCGCAAGCGGTCCGGTCAGCGGTCCGGCCACGGCGATCGTCAAATCATCCGCCCGTGCGCCGGTTGCGGTGAGCATACCGAGTGCTGCGCCTGCGATCAAAAGTCTTCTCATTGTCTTGTCTCCCTTATTGGCCGTCTGACTGGGTTCGAAACACCACCGTGTTCGATGAAAGCTCTGCTTGTCTTCAATGCGGCCCTAGCGGGCCTTTTATTGACCTCGGCCAGTTATGTCCATGCTTTCCTTTATAGCGGCTTTTACCCTCTGTAGCGCGCAAAAGGAGGCTGTAACGCTCTCAATCTTCAATATAATTTTCGCCAGAAAGCGATTTTGACTCAGGCAATTATGCAGCGGAGAGACTGCAACACACTGTGTCATGAGGGCCGGCAATCAAGTCTCTTGTTTGGCGCGTACGGTGTTGCCTTCGATCAGGCCAATATCGATCAGCTCTACCGAGCTCCCTGAAAGCAACTCGGAGGGGGCGAGTGCAGCGACTGCCGCCCGGCGGCCAATCTCCAATAAGGGCACCTCAATAGTGGTCAGGCGTGTTGTGAGTGAATGCAAAAGCGCTGTTCCGTTGAAACTATTGACCGAGACATTTTGGGGAACGCTAACCGCGGCCTCAAGCAGGTAGCGCAGGCCACCGATTGCCATGGCATCGTTGAGGTAGTGAATTGCCTGTGGCATTTCTCCTCGGGCGATGAGCGATTTCGTCAAGGTATAGCCGGTCTCCGTATTCCGGGGCAGGTGCGGATCTGCACTTAGCTGTAGGCTAGCGCCATGTATGGCCAATGAGCGCCTGTAGCCCTCAAACCTTGTGGCCGCACAAAGATCCCGGGACAGTTGAGATCCGACATAGGCGCAACGGGTCAGGCCCGCATTGATGAAACACTCAGCTGCCAGCCTGCCTGCGTTCAAATGAGAGAGGCCAACTGTTACATCAAGGTCTGGATTGTCGCCATCCCACAAGTGTACAGCACGAATGCCAGAGTGACGAAGGAGACGTTTGGTCCGTTCGTCACGCGCAATACCTCCGGTAAGGATGAGGGCAGCCGGCTTCATCGTCAGCATCATGTGCACGATGCGAAGTTCGTTTTCTGGGTCGAAGAAGCTCTCGCCGATGAAAGCGGTGTATCCCTTGTCGTTAAGAACCTCATTAATCCCAGCCAACACACCAGCGAACACCTGATCGCCTATGGAGGGAATGACAATCCCGATCAGCGAGCTCGTCTGCGAAGACAGGGAGCCAGCCAGGCGGTTTGGAACATAGCCCAGTTCTTCAGCGATACGGGATACCCGATCCCGTGTTTCACTGGCGATACGGCCTGTTCCACGCAGCACTTTCGAGACGGTCATGCTGCTGACGCCGGCGGCCTTGGCCACATCGGCGATCGTGATGGTGCGGGTTAAATGCGGGGCTTGACTCATGGAAATGTTATCGATACCAATTTGGGTTAACGATAACCCATCGATGGGTTAAACGCAACGGGACTTCGGGGAGGAGGATCTCATGCGACGCCTTATTGACGTAATCTGGTCGATTATCGACATTCTGATGGCGGTGATCCTCGCTGCCATGATTGCTCTCGTTTTTGCCAATGTCGTCCTGCGCTATGGTTTCTCATCCGGCATACGTCAGTCCGTCGAACTGGCGCGGTTGTGGTTCGTCTGGATTGTCATGCTGGGCGCCGCCGTCGTTTTGCGACGCGGGGAGCATCTGGCCGTGGCCGAGTTCTCCGAGGCACTGATGCCAAGGGCCGTGCCGATCCTGCGCCGCCTTTGCTGGATCGTGGTGCTTGTCGCCGTCGTCATGCTGTTCATCGGTGCGCTCAACCAGACCTTGGCAAATTGGAAGAATATATCGCCGCTCACCGGCCTGCCGTCAGGCCTCTTCTATCTTGCTGGCGTCGTGTCAGCGGTTCTGATGGCTTCGATTGCCATCGTTCGTTTCATTGATCCCATGAGCATTGATGCCCGCCTTCCGGAGGATATCCAAGAATGACTCTGATCCTCTTTCTCGGCGTTCTGATCGTCGCGATCCTTGCCGGTCTCCCTGTCGCTTTCGCCCTGCTGCTTTCCGCCATGGCCCTGATGTTGCATCTGGGTACGTTCAGCCCTGATATATTGGCACAGGGTCTGATCAATGGAGTCGACAGCTTCCCCCTGCTCGCCATCCCCTTCTTCCTTGTGGCCGGGGAGGTGATGTCCAAAGGCGGACTGTCGGAACGTATCGTTCGTCTTGCGATGACACTTGTCGGGCACAAGCGTGGTGGCCTTGGCTATGTCGCTATCCTGACCGCCATCGTTCTGGCTGGGCTATCCGGCTCGGCGGTTGCGGATGCCGCAGCCCTGGTGGCGATCCTCTATCCCATGATGCGAAAGGCCGGTTACCCGGAAGGGCGCAGTCTCGGCCTGTTGGCTTCCGGGGGCATCATCGCGCCGATTATTCCTCCGTCCCTGCCACTGATCCTGATTGGTGTCGCCGGCAATATCTCAATCGCCAAACTGTTTATGGCGGGCATCGCGCCGGGACTGATGATGGGGCTGACGCTGATGGCAGTCTGGTCCTTCATCATGCGCAACGAGCAGATCGACACGCTGCCGAAGGCGAGCGGCAAGGAACGGCTGGCCGCGCTGAAAGACGGTATCTGGGCATTGCTGCTGCCGGTTATCATCATTGGCGGCATTCGTTCAGGTGCCTTCACGCCGACCGAGGCCGCCGTCGTTGCCGCTGTCTATGCAATCATCGTGTCCACCTTCGTCTATCGTGCCCTGAATTCGAAGATCCTTCTTGAAGTGCTGGTGACGGCGTGCCGGTCGACAGCCATGGTCATGTTCCTGGTCGGTGCCGCCATGGTTGCCGCCTGGCTGATCACGGTCGCCCAATTGCCTCAGCAGCTTGCTGAAACGCTGCAACCGCTGGTCGACAGCCCGAGACTTCTGATGCTGGTGATCATGCTGATCGTACTTGCGGTCGGGATGGTGATGGATCTGTCTCCGACCGTTCTGATCCTGGTGCCGCTGTTCATGCCGGTCGTGAAGATGGCGGGCATTGATCCGGTTTATTTCGGGCTGATGTTCATTCTCAATTGCTCGATCGGCCTTTTGACACCTCCGGTCGGGACCGTTCTCAACGTCATCTGCGGGGTTGGACGCGTCCCGATGAGCGCGGCCGTGCGCGGTGTGATACCGTTCCTGCTCGCCTATGCCGTTTTGCTCGGACTGTTCATCATATTTCCCCAACTCATTACCGGTCCCGCCAAGTTTCTTGGCGGCTGAGACTTCACAACAGGGAGGAGCCTGAACATGAAAATCTTGAAACTGCTTGGACTGGCAACTGCAATCGTCTTTAGCGGCGTTTCGGCCCATGCCGAGACCGAACTGAAACTGGCCCATGCTGCGCCCGACACGGATTTGCAGCAGACTCTCGCCGTGTTCTTCAAGGAGCAGGTCAAAGCGCGCACGAACGGCTCGGTCAAGGTCACCATTTTCCCGCAGGGCCAGCTTGGTAACGATCAGGCGATGATTGACGGTGCCCGATCCGGCATCATTGATATTGTCATGACAGGCCTTAACAACCTGACCGGATTGGTGCCTGATGCCGGAGCCTTTGAGCTGCCCTTCATGTTTCCGAACCGGAATCTTGCCTACAAGGTTCTGGATGGAGAGGTCGGCCAGGGGGTTTCTGCCCAGTTCACCCAGCATGGCCTGAAAATGCTCGGCTATCCAGAAAACGGCTACCGCAATATGACCAACAATCGCGGCCCGATCCGCGTGCCGGCTGATGTTGCCGGGCTCAACATGCGCGTTAACAATTCCAAGGCCTTGAACGACATGTTTGCGGCTCTCGGTGCCAACCCGACACAATTGCCGGTCGCCGAGCTTTATACTGCGCTTGAGACGGGCGTGGTTGACGCCCAGGATCATCCGATTGGCATTGTCCTGTCCTTCAAGTTCAATGAAGTTCAGAAGTATCTGAGCCTCACGCAACATGCCTATTCCGCGCTGGCGCTTGCCATGAATAACGCAAAGTTCAACGGTTTGACCGCTGATGAGCAGAAGGTGGTCCTCGAGGTGGCGGCAGAGGCCGTGGCCATGCAGCGCAAGCTGGCCCAAGAGAAGGAGGCCTCAATGATCGCGGAGTTGCAGGCTTCTGGCACGAAGGTCAACACGGATGTCGACGCTGCGGCCTTCCAGGCTGCTGTCAAGCCGGTCTGGGATGGTTACATTGCGCAGAATGGCGACGCCGTGGTGAATGCCATCCTCGCCACCCAGAAGTGATCCGCAGAGGCTTTGTTGCGTCGATCCCCCGGTTATTGATAGCAGGCGACGGTTTTTGACCTTCGCATATTTTGTATTGCCGTCAAAGAAGCGCACGACGGGGCCATCTGGGCTGGTTCATCTTGTGGTCTATAGCATACAGCACCGGGCACCATATATGGTGCCCGGTGCTGTAACACTTTTAATCTGCTGCATAATTCAGAATACAGAAGCCAAGATTGGCGTCCATGGTTTCAACGGGATGATTGACCTCGGTTGCCCGAGTTCAAGAGTGGTGGATGAAAGATCCCGTGGATAGGCTTATTTCCACTTGAATCCGATTGATGCAACAATGCCCTTGCGAACCCTCACAAGGCTGATTTTGATCCGGGTATATCGTTTGCGACAATCCAGTCTGCCATATAGCTGACAAGACCACGATCAAAATGCAGTCGCAGACGGTCATCATATTTGTAAAGGATCGAATTGACACCGGCAAAATGCAATGCAGCGCAGGGACTGGCACTTTCGGGGTCGATTGCTGTTCCGCGAGCAACAAGCTCCATCCGTGCCGTGCCGGAAATTTCGATGACGGCAAGCGCGCCGGTCATGGAACTCATCGCCATGCCGTCAAGCCAGCTTTGCGGCTCTGCGGTCAGGTCAAGCCCGACAACCAGAATGCGGTTTCTTGCAAGCCGAAGACTGTAGCGTTCGCCTTTCGCTTGCGCGAGCAGGCCAACCGGCGCAGGAAAATCGAAACGTGCCATTGCGTTGGCGAAATCGCCGCTGATCATAACCTGAGGTATTGCAGGCAAAACCTCCACAGTCATTGCAGGTGAACGGGTAATGGTGCCAACGGTTGTTGCGGCGGACCAGAATTTGGAACGATCAAGCATAGAGGCGTTCTCCCTTGGGATCGAAGGCGCATGGCAATGTGATCCGGGCCTTGCGGCGTTCACCGAGATGCTGGATGTCAATCTCGTCGCCGATGCGCGCTGCACCGCGTTCAATGAGCCCGAGCGCGATGGGGTGATCGACCGCAACGCCCGGATAGCTCGAGGTGACATAGCCGATCGAGCGTATTGCGCCGGAACTGACATCAATCCCATGCGCACCCGTTGGGAGAAGGCCTTTCCCGTCGGCTGGTACCAGTCCGACCAGTTGCATGCGGTCAGCTCGCTGCGCCTCCTCCGTAAGGAGAGAGCGTTTGCCGACGAACTCAGCCTTCTTCTTGTGCAACGGCCCCGATATGCCGAGGTTCATCGGTCGGGTCATGCCGTCGGTGTCTTTGCCGATCACGATGAAGCCCTTTTCGGCGCGTAACATCATCACGGCCTCAATGCCGATGGGCACACCACCGGCCCGGTGCACGCTTTCTTCCAGAGCTTTCCATAGTGGCCCGACCAGATCCTGCCGGATCGAGAGCTCGTAGGATCGGTCGCCGGTAAAGCTGACGCGGGTTGCCCGCAGTCGCGCCTGACCAAAACGGCCCCAGACAGTGGTCATGTGCGGAAATACGGTATCGTCAAGCGAAACATCGATGCCCGCGTCTTCAATCACCCGGCGGGCAAGCGGCCCTGTCACGGTCACGGTTGCGCTTTCGGCAGTCGAATTATGAATGAAAATCTTGCGTTTGGCAAAACGATCCTGCCGCCATTCTTCCAGCATGGCGTGAACGCTTGCCACATGCGAGGAAGAGCAGGACACGATAAAATGGTCTTCGGTCAACCGCACCAGAACGCCATCGTCATAGACGATACCGCTCTCGTTGAGGATGAAACCGTAACGGCAGGTGCCGGGCTTCATCGAGGGAATGGAATTGTAATAGATGAAGTCGAGAAATTCTGCCGCATCCGGCCCGATCACATCGATCTTGCCGAGCGGTGTGGCATCGAAGAGCCCGACGGAGCGGCGGGCCGTTTGCGCTTCTGCCAGAATAGCACTGTGGTCGCTTCCATAACGAACGGGTCGCAGCCATCCACCGTACTCGCCGAGCGTTGCCCCAAGGGCGCGATGCTCTGGCTCAAGTGCAAGTCGGCGCAGGGGTTCCATGCGCTGGCCACCACGCAAACCGGCAAAGCTCGAATAGGGCACCGGCGTGAAGGGGGGACGATAGGTCGTCGTGCCGACCTCGGGTATTGTGCGCCCCGTCAAGGCACCCATGAGGGCCAGACCGTTCAGGTTCGACGTCTTGCCCTGATCGGTTGCCATGCCCAGAGTGGTGTAACGCTTCAGATGCTCGACGGAGACGAAATTCTCTCGCACAGCTAACGCTACATCCTTTGTCGTGACATCGTGCTGATAATCAATCCAGACACGACCCTTCATGTTCGGATCTGGCCAGGCTGGTGTTATCGTGTAGGATTGTGGCGCAGCAACCGGGGGTGCGGCATCAACGGCAAGCGCCTGCGGCAAGGCAGCAAAGGCCTCCGCCAGCGTGAAATGCCCGACAGCGCCGCCCACGACCGTCACGCCGGGAATCTCGGCATCCGGGACGAGAGCGGCTGTGGCTTCCTCGAACCTGAGCTTTCCTCTCGCCTGGGCATAAAGATGAATGGTGGGTGAGAAGCCGCCGGATACGAGAACGCAATCTGTGGCAATGGTCTCGCCATTGTCGAGAATGACGGATTGCACAGCAGATCGACCGCGCGCAGCCGTGATCCGGCCCCGAATGTGGCGGATGTCGGTTGAGGTTTCGCCGGTCTCGCCAACCAGCGTGACATTCGCACCGGCCTCGGCCATGGCGCGCGCCACTTCGACGCCGGTGGAATTGTTGCTCGCAACGACGATCCGCTCCCCCGGCAGGATTGCATGCCGACGCAGATAGGCAAGGCCTGCCTGCGCCGACAGGATACCGGGAAGGTCATTCATTGCAAAAGGCATGGGCCGCTCGATGGCTCCGGCGGCCAGCACAATCCGTTTTGGTCGCAGACGCCACAATGTATCGGCGCGGCCATCACGGTGGCGCTGGTTCAGCGCAATCAGACCATGATCGTAAAGCCCGAAAGCGGTCGTCAGCGGCAACACGCGTACACCGAGGTCCGCCAATAGCGCAAGCGTGCGAGAGAGCCAGTCCAACCCCGCCATGCCGTCGATCTTGGCATCGCGATGCAGCAGGCTGCCGCCCGGACGCACACCGTCGTCGGCCACCAGCACTTTCTCGCCTGCCTCCGCCAGCATCAGCGCGGCTGCAAGCCCGGCAGGGCCCGCACCAACGATGACGGTATCGCAGACATGGTTCACCTGGACCGAAACAGGCCCCTGATGGTCCGGGTTCACGCGCCCAAGACCGGCCATTTCGCGGATGCGCGGCTCAAACAGGTGCCAATTGGGCCACATGAAGGTCTTGTAGTAAAAAGCCGAGGGAATGAAGCGCGCGAAACGGTCGATGAAACCCATTCGGTCTGCGGCAGCCGTCGGCGAGGCATTGACGGCACGCGCTGCCATGCCGTTTCTTGCCAGCGTTGTCGTTGCCCGCTGGTTCAGCAGAAAGCTGCCCTGATGCTCGATATCCACATAGACATTGGGCTCTTCCACACCAAAACCGAAAAGCCCGCGCGGACGGCGATATTTGAAGCTGCGACCCAATATGGTGATGCCTGAAGCCAGCAGCGCGGAGGCGAGGCTATCACCTTCGAAACCGGACACCGTCTTGCCATCAAATGTGAAGCTGATGGGGCGGGTTCGGTCGATTTCGCCGCCGTGGGGAAGTCTTTTCGCGTTCATACATCAGCCTCATGGGGTCCGAGGGCGAGGCCGGGTTTTGCTGCCATGGTCACAGTATCGCGTTCCATGGCGAAGAGTTCGCCGCAGACCATATGCATCCAGATCTCGCGCGCCATGCCCTTCGGATTGTTGCGGAAGCTGAGATAATCTGACCAGCGTTCGGCGCTGACGGCATCAAACCCTTCAGGGCGGGTGTTGCCCTGATCGCCACCAAAATGAAATTCATATTCCGGGCGGGGCCCGCAGAAGGGGCAGGAGAAGATTTGCATGGGTTCCTCAATGTGCGATGCCGGACCCGGCAGCCTCGTCGATGAGGCGCCCACGGGCAAAACGGTCAAGATCAAATGGACGGGAAATGTCATGGTGCTGGCCGGTTGCCAGCAGATGGGCCAGTAGCGTGCCGCCGGCTGGAATGGCCTTGAAACCGCCGGTCCCCCATCCGCAGTTCATGAAAAGACCCGGCAGCGGTGTCTCGCCAATGATCGGGGAGCTGTCGGGAACGACATCGACAATGCCTGCCCACTGACGCATCAGCTTCAGCTGGCGAAATGACGGAAACATTTCCAGCAGGCCGGAAACAACGGTTTCAAGCACGGGCAGATTGCCACGCTGTCCATAGGACGGAATCCTGTCGAGCCCACCGCCGACAACCATTTCACCTTTGTCGGACTGGCTGGCATAGGTGCCGGTTCCAAGGGATAGCACAACCGTATCCAGCGCCGGTTTGACGGGTTCGGACACGCAGGCCTGCAACGCATAGGAGACAATGGGGAGCCGGAAGCCAGCTTTGGCAGCCAACACTGAAGAGTGCCCGGCGACGGCCATGGCAACGCGATCGGCACGAATGTCGCCCTTGGTGGTTTTTACACCCCGGCAACGTCCGCCTTCGATGATGAATTCATCGACCTCACATTGCTGGATAATGTCGACGCCAAGCGCTGAGGCAGCGCGCGCATAGCCCCATGCTACGGCATCGTGCCGGGCTGTGCCGGATCGAGCTTGCCAGACGCCGCCGAGCGCCGGGTAACGCGCATCAGGACTGAAATTGTAAAGCGGCAGGACGCGGCGAATGTCGTCAGGCCCGAAAAGTTCGGCATCCGTGCCATTGATCTGCATGGCATTCACGATCCGCGCGGACATTTCCATCTGCGCTGGCGTGTGCGCAACCGTCACCATGCCCCGTTGCGACAACATGATGTTGTAATTCAACTCGACTGAAAGCCCCTCATAGAGCTTCAGTGCGAGCTCATAGAGCCGCACACTTTCGGGGAAGAAATAGTTCGACCGCACGATCGTCGTGTTACGGCCTGTATTGCCGCCGCCCAGCCAGCCCTTTTCGATGATCGCGACATTGGTGATGCCGTGTGTCTTGGCGAGATAATAGGCGGTTGCCAGCCCATGCCCGCCGCCGCCGATGATAACGACATCATAGCGCGGCTTCGGTTCTGGAGACGTCCAGGCTTTTTCCCAGCCTTTCTGATCGTTCAGCCCTTCCTTGAGCAGTGTCAGGGCGGAGTAATGTCGGGTCATGCCTTGGGCCTTCTGCAATCGACGTCGGCGGTATCGGACCGGCGGTCCGGTGGGGCCGCCGCAGGTGGTAAAGCTTTTGCCTATCGTGTGACCATATCCGCTGGAGGTAACATAACCCACGCGTGTGCTGGTTCGATCCCGCTGTCAGTCCAGCCATATTTTGCAAAATGGTATGCCGCCGAAACGCCGCCGACGCCATCGCTGATAATCGCAACACGATAATTCTTCACGGGAAAGCCTCCAGGATTTGGCTCACAATGCCATGAACGTACACATGTGTCCATACAGCACGATATGCTCTACAGCGCCTCTCACCACATATGGCGCACGAAGGACGCCGTAACGCTTTTGATCTGCTGCATAATTTTCTCCTTAAATCGATTCCGATTTAAGGAATTGTGCCTTGGGGTCAGTCTGGTTCAACTTGAACCTGACAGACCCGAGAAGGCAGGTTGAAAATCCGGGTAGAACTGACGGATTTTTGTATTCAACTCGGCGATCTGACGATCATCGGGCCGTTTGCCTGTAAAGGAGTGCAGATACTCAGGGCCGTAGGAAAAACGGATGTTCGGCGCTTCGATGCTGTCGAGCGTATACTGACCGATCTGGGTGAAATAAATTACCCGAGCGCGCACCGTCGCTTCGATTGGGGGATAGTCATAGCGCAGAAACATTTTGGTCAAGGCATCGACCCGCATGGCATCTGCCTGCTCCACGACAGTATGAACGACGCTCGACCTTCGCGCCCAAAGCCGGACAGCAATGTCCAGTTTTGGATCGAAAAGATGGTCGTCAAACCAGCACTCGAAAACGGAGATGACGGCGCGGATAATATCAGGTTCGGGGCGCATCGCCCGCTCTATGATCGGACCTGTGTTCTTTTGCAGCCATTCGTCCAGCATGGCTTTGTGGAGTTCGTCGCTGCTCTGGAAATGCCAGTAAAAGCTTGAGCGAGCAACGCCCAGCTGCTTGGCCATGATCAGAATCTTCACTCTGTCTATCCCCGCCGAAACGAGGGTTTCCAGAGCCAGTGCAAGCCAGTCTGATCTGGTGAGCGTTTGTGCCCGCTCAGCACTTTCCATATCGCTGTCCGCACTGTCGTCGGACATTTCGATCTGCTGAGTCGACATGAGGTTGCTCCTTGATGTCACATCAGTTTAGCGGATTTTGGCGCGGACATTCAACCATGCCTCGCTTTAAAGAATGTGAAGCCGATGTCTGCCGAGTCTGCCCATGCGTGCCGACGGCATCAGTAGAGACGTTACGGCGCTTCTCATCAAACCTGGCACACAAAGGATGTGGTAGCACTTTTAATCTACTGACATTTATTCAGTACACTTATGTATTGATTGGATCGGTCGATGGCAATTCCTTTGCTTGAAAAAGCGCAAAACATAATTTTCTCCGCAAATCCACTCCGATTTAAGGAACTAGAGTCTGTCAGGTTCAAATTGAACCAGACAGACTCTCGATTCCCGTGTTTTCGTTTGTCTATTCGGGAAAACCGGATTCCACTTTTCCCTGACAAACTCTAGGCCGTAGCCGTGACGAATATGTCTAATCCACATAATCTACACAGAATCTCCACGTGGTCTCAAATCGACTTTGCTAGCCTTTTGCGTGTGAATCCGGCGCGCCGATCCGAAAGACGCTGGCAAAGACGCTATGCCGGAAGGTATGGATTTTGCGGTTTGTAACGACCGTAGATATCGGCAATCCCAACGAATGTACAAGTTCAGACCATGGATGATGATTTCGCAGACTATGAGACTTCTGCGCAGCAGCATACGCCCTGGAGGCGTGTGTTTGCGCTCTTTCGCCCGCACCGCAAGGCTTTGTTGACTGTTCTCGGCCTGATCATCGTCGCAGGCATCTCAGGGGCAACGACGCCCTTCATGATGCGTGCCATCATCGACGATGCATTGCCAGCGCGCGACGCCTCCTTGCTGGTCTGGCTCTGCGCCGGTCTTATTGGTGTTGCCGTCCTGTCGGCCGTTGCGGGCGTGTTGCAAGCCTATGTGTCAACGCACATCGGCCAGCAGCTTATGCATGAGCTTCGCGTCACCCTCTATGAGCATCTGCAATCGCTGTCGCTTGCCTTTTTTTCCACGGCGCGAACCGGCGAGGTCCAGTCGCGCATGTCGAGCGATATTGCCGGTCTACAGTCCCTGTTCACCAATACCGCCACCGATGTTGCCCGCAATGTCAGCGTGGTGCTGACAACCGTGGTGGCAATGATCCTGCTTGACTGGCGTCTGGCGTTTGCGTCACTCGCTTTCATGCCAGTCCTGCTGTGGCTTAACAACCGTGTGGCGGCTCTGCGTGAGCGCCTCACCTTCGAGCAGCAGGAGCGGATTGCCGACATGTCAGCCACTGTCACCGAATCTCTGTCGGCGGGAGGCTTTATCCTCGGTCGCACCATGGGGCGCTCGCGCCACCTCGTGCGGCTCTTTCGCGAGACATCGTCCGACGTTGCGCGGCTGGAATTGCGATCCCACACAGCCGGTCAGTGGGAAATTGCCATCATCATGTTTGCGCTCGATATCCTGCCCTCGCTGACTTTTCTCATCGGCGGCTTGATGCTCGCCTACGGATTCGGTGTGTCGATCGGAACGCTGGTTGCCCTCATTGCATTGCAAGAGCAATTGCTCTGGCCCATGCTCGAATTGTTTGAGGCAAGGGTTGAACTGCGCAAAGCCCGTGCGCTTCTCACGCGCGTGTTCGGCTACCTCGATACCAAGCCTACACTTGTCGAGCCCGAAAACCCAGTCGACGTTGATATCAACGCCATGCGCTGTGATATCGCCTTTGAAGACGTCTGCTTTTCCTATCCTGCCTCCGAGCGCCAGACGCTTGACCACATCACGTTGCGTATCAAAGCTGGTACGCACACGGCGATTGTCGGCAGCACCGGCTCGGGCAAGAGCACGCTGGGCTATCTCCTCGCACGCCTTTATGATCCTGATCGCGGCCGGGTCACGCTGGATGGGATCGACCTCAAGGATTTCAGCTTTGAGACACTCTCGCATATTCTGGGTGTTGTGACGCAGGATCCGTTTCTGCTCAACGCCAGCATCGAAGAAAACCTGCGCTTCGCCAAGCCCGAAGCGTCGGCGGCAGAGATCGAACAGGCGCTTGCACTTGCCCAACTGCGCGAAAAAGTGGCCAGCCTTCCCAAAGGGTTGCAAACCGAGGTCGGCGAGCGCGGCTACCAGTTTTCGGGGGGCGAGCGGCAGAGGCTTTCGCTGGCCCGCACCATTTTGCGCAATCCGCGCATTCTGTTGCTTGATGAGGCAACCAGTGCGCTCGATCCGCAGACAGAAAGTGCTCTGTCCGCAGCGCTTGTTGCGCGTCGAGATCGAACAGTGGTTTCGATCGCCCATCGCCTGTCCACCGTGCGTCAGGCGGACCAGATCGTGGTGCTCGAAGAGGGACGCATTGTTGAAGTGGGAAGCCACGATCAACTCATGGCGGCGGATGGACGTTATCGCCAACTGGCGACCATCGGCTAAACTCGCAAAGCCTGTCTGCCATTTATGACGAACGGCGCTGTAATAAAACCGGGGCTGTCTTTCCAAACAGTCCCGGTCTGGTCCTTCCTGTCATAAAGCGTGAGAGCCGCTCACAGCGCCGTTCGCCATATAGGGCGCACAAAGGACGCTGTAGCTCTCGATTTCTGTATTTTCGTTTGTCTATTCGGGAAAACCGGATTCCACTTCTCCCTGACAAACTCTAAGGCCGCATGTCAAACAACAGCGCCTGACCATCGGTCACCCAATGGAGATTGGGCATCTCTTCGGTGCCAATTTGCAAGCCATCTCCGGCACCAAACCGTTCACCATCGACGGTTGCCAGCCCCTCGACAATCTGGATGAAATAGACCCGGCCCGCTTCTCTTGGGATCTGTGTGGTCATGCCTTCGCGTGGATAGGCAATTGACACACGACTATCGGAGAGAAGCCGTAGCGCTTGATCCTCGGCTTTGCCGCTGGCCAGCAAAGTCCAATCACTTGCCACCTCCTTGGCTGGCAGGTTGGTTTGCTGATAGATGGGCGCGCCGCCTTTGGTGTCTGGAATCATCCAGATTTGCAGAAAATGTGCACCCTCACTGTCCGATGCGTTCATTTCCGAATGGGTGATTCCGCTGCCCGCTGACATCAATTGCACCTCGCCCGGGCAGATGGTGGCGACGTTGCCCAATGTATCCTCATGCTTGAGCTGGCCGGATAGCACCAGAGTCAGAATGTCCATGTCCTGATGGGCATGGGCACCAAAACCTGATCCCGGTACGATACGGTCTTCATTGATCACCCGCAAGCTGGCATAGCCCATGCGGGTGGGGTCGAGAAAGCCGCCAAAGGAAAAGCTGTGATCACTCTTCAGCCAGCCCATATCGGTATGGCCGCGGTTCATCGCTTCGTGGATCAGGATCATTGTTTTCACTCCTGTTCAGGCATGTCGCATTTCACTGTTTTCAGTGAAACGATACGGACATGCGACACACTTTATGGTGCAGTTAAGAAGCCTTGCAGAGCCAAGAGTTCGTCCTGGCGGATTTCGTGGCCGCCATCGTGAATGCTGGTGTCGATGTGGCTGCCCTGAGTTTCAAAATAGTCGATGAGGCGTTCAGTCAGAGGCAGAGGACAAATCGGGTCGCGCCGTCCCGCGGTGATCAGCACTCGTTTGTCCGACAATTGTGCATTGTCGGCAGGCCGCCACGGAATGAGCGGATGCAAAAGGGCCATTCGGTCAAACAGATCACCGTGCTTGAAAGCAACGGCTGCGAGAATATTGGCTCCATTGGAATAGCCAAGGCCATAGACCGCGCGACCGGGGTTGGCTGCCTTATGGTCGGCAATGAATGCCGCCATTTTCTCGCTACGCTCGGCAAGATCGGCCATGTCATAGACACCTTCGCCGGTGCGGCGAAAGAACCTGAGAGCACCATGTTCCGACACATCACCGCGCGGTGACACCAAACCTGAACCGGGCACGATCTGCTCGACCAGTTCGGAAAACTGGTGTTCATTGCCTCCCGTACCATGGAAGGCGAAGATCAGAGGAGCATCGCCCTTTGGGTCGCGTGTCAGTGCAAAATAATGAGAGCTTGTCATGCGTTAAGCCTCCGGTGGCGGGGCGGTGCCCCGCCGGATAAAAGATTAATCGGTAATGGGTTCGAGCAATTGCTCGATATGCTCGCGATGAGCCTCATAACGGGTGGGCAGTTTCAGCGCTTCTCCGAGATGGGCTGTGTCTTCGTCCCGATCAAAACCGGGCTCGTTGGTGGCAATTTCAAACAGTACGCCGCCGGGTGTGCGGAAGTAGATGGCCCAGAAGTAATCGCGATCAATCACCGGGGTCACGTTATAGCCCGTGTCCATCAATGCCTTGCGCACTTCCAATTGTGCGGCGCGGTTTTCGACCGCAAAGGCAATGTGATGGACCGAGCCAGCGCCCGGACGGGCTCTGGCGGCTTGCGGTACCGTTTCGATATCGATGAAATCGGCACCATTGCCGCCTTCAATGGCAAAGCGGGTGTGGTTGCCCTGCTTATCGACCTGCTGATAGCCCATGAAGCGCAGCAATTCGCCTGTCACCGCATCATCCTGAAGCCGCAGGCTTGCGCCATGAAAGCCCTGAATGGCCTCTGCCGTGGCAACACTGCCGCCTTTCCAGCCAATCCGGCTGTCATTATCGACCTCGATCAGCGAGAAGCTGTCGCGGTCCGGGCCGTCGAAGCGCAGGCGCTTTTCGCCAAACACTTCGCTTTCATTTAGCCCGGTCACGTCATGAGCAAGGAGCCGTTCTTTCCAGAAGGACAAAGCACCCTTTGGCACGGCAAAATAGGTTTCGCCCACTTCACCGGTGCCTTGACGACCGGGTGCAATATGCGGAAAGGGGAAGTAGGTCATCACCGAGCCGGGTGTGCCAACTTCGTCGCCATAGTAGAGGTGATACACTTCAGGATCATCAAAATTGACGGTTTTCTTGACGCGACGCAGACCAAGGATTTTGGTGAAAAAGTCGCTGTTTTGCTGGGCATGGGCGGCCATCGAGGTCATGTGATGCAGGCCCTTGATCTGTGTAAGCATGATGACTGTTCCTTTGATTTGCCAGACATTGTGCGAGGCGTTGTGCCAAGCATTGTGTTTCTGTTGGACACAAGATGGTGCAAATCGGCAAAAATCGGAATAGCAATAATATTGACAATATTATTGCAAATTTCGTAATAATGCAGCATGAGCGATTTACAGGATATCAGGGCCTTTCTGGCCGTGGCCGAGCTGCATAGTTTTGTGGCGGCGGCGCGCCAGCTTTCCATGACCGCACCGTCGGTGACACGCGCCGTTGGCGCACTGGAGGAAAGGCTTGGAGTGCAACTCTTGCTGCGCACCACGCGGCAGGTGTCGTTGACGTCTGCCGGTGCGGTGTATGCCGCGCGGGTGGGGCCGTTGCTGGCCGAGTTTCAAAAGGCGGGCGAAGAGGTGCGTGAGCAGCAAGGCGACACGGCCGGTCTGTTGCGCATCAATGCGCCAATGTCCTTGGGACAACAGATTTTGCCGGATGTGGCATCGGGTTTTCGGGTGCAATATCCTGATACTGCGATTTCGCTGAGCCTCACCGACCGCTTTATCGATATTGTCTCGGATAGCGTTGATCTCGCAATCCGGATATCCGAAGCGCCTAAGGACAAATCAACAATCTGGCGCAAAATATGCCGCGTACGTCGTGTGCTCGTCGCGTCTCCCGGCTATCTGGCGGCATTTGGCACGCCATCGGAGCCAGAACACTTGCACGATCATTCTTGCCTTGCCTATGACGAGGATTCGTTGAGCGAGACGTGGGAGCTTTCCAACTCCGGGCGAACGCGCAAAATCAAGGCAGGTAAAACACTGGCCGGCAACAATGGCGATCTGATTGCGCGTTTAGCGGAAAATGGCGAAGGTATAGCCCTTCTGCCGTTGTTTATCGTTGAGCAGGCCCTTGCCGACAACCGCCTGCAACAGATTTTACCCGAGTGGGAGCCACCCGCGCTGTGGCTGACCCTGTACTATCCACCTTATGAAAAGCTGCCCATGCGTGTGGCCAAGTTTTCCGACTTCTTCGAGAATTATGTCACCCACACACGCCCTCTTTAGAGTTTGTCAGGGAAAAGTGGAAACCGGTTTTTCTGATCAGACAAACGGAAACAAGAAAGCTTACAGCGCCGTGCGCCATATATCATAGTACACGACACAAACGCCTTTATGTGCCGTTTACCCCCCTCTGGCTTGCCAGCCATCTCCCCCACAAGGAGGGAGATCGGATAGGCGCTCCCGCTGGTTTTTAACAATGAACCTGTGATTTCCGACACATACAGCGTCCTTTGTGCGTTTTATAAAACGC
>NZ_SSOA01000009.1 GCF_004801395.1 Gillisella terrae | reverse complement strand
CGAGAACGGACAAAACAAATAAACGACCGGGCTTCCGCCCAACGTCAGATAACAATAACGCGGGGTGGAGCAGCCCGGTAGCTCGTCAGGCTCATAACCTGAAGGCCGCAGGTTCAAATCCTGCCCCTGCAACCAAATTCATCAAAAAAACCCCGTAGCACATGCTACGGGGTCAGACTGTTGACAAACCCGTCGATTTTTTTCGGCGGTTTTTTGCATTTTGGGAATTGGGGGCTCAGGTGATGTTTCCGCGAGGGTGGGGCGGAGTTTGAAGCTGGCTTGAAGCCCTCATCCGCAGGCTGGTTTGGGGGCTTTGGTCATTGCCATTGCGATCTTCTTGATGTTCTGCGCTGCGGCGGCAAGTAGGCATTGCCACCTCACCTTGATGAGGCCGCGGAAGCGGGCGTAGCGGTGCCCGTGAAGTTGTTTGGCATCGGCGAAGGAACGCTCGACCGTCTCCTTTCGTCGTTTGTAGATCGCCTTGCCCCAGGGGGTCTTTCGGTGGCTGTCGGTGCGCTCACGAGCATCTTGCCAGACATGCCGAGTGATGGTGCGCTCCGCCTTGGCGTTTGAGGTGCACGACGCCAGAAGCGGGCAGTCGCGGCAGACGGACGGGTCCGAACGGTAGTGCTTGTAGCCGTTGCGGTCAGTGGTGGCGTAGGTGAGCAACTGACCTTCAGGACAGCGATAACCGTCGGTTTCGGGCTCAAAGACGAACTTCGATTTGCGCATCATCCCGTCCTTGGGCGGGGTCGGATTGCGATAGCCGGTCACGCCGAGGATTTGCCTGTCCTCCAGCCCCTTGGCAATGCCGGTCGTCGCATAGCCCGCATCGAGCCCAACCGCACCGACATCGAAGCCGAAGCGCTCGCGTTGACGGTCGAGCCGCTCCAGATAGACGATACTGTCATGCACATTGGCCGGGGTCACATGCGTATCGGTGATGATCGCATGGCGGCCATCGACCGTGCGATGATCGAGATAAAAGAAGCCCTTGGGCTTGCCGTCGCGCACCATGTAGCCAGCCTCCGGATCGCTACGGCTGACCTTGGTTTCCTTCACCTCCGGCTCGCGCTCTTTTTCCTTTAGAGGTTTCTGGCCGCGTGCTGCACGCTCCACCTCGATCGCCCGATCGAGATCGGTCCAATAGTCGGCGCGTGACTTCTTCAGCATCTCAAGATCATATTTGCCCTTGTTGGCATTCGCCTTCAGATGGGTCGAATCCGTATAGAGCACCGTGCCATCCACCAGGCCATGCCCGATTGCTTGCTCCACGATCGCATCGAAGATGTCCTGAGCCACTGAGGTATCGTTGAAACGCCGACGGCGATTTTGGGAAAGCGTCGAGGCGTCAAAGACCGGATCGGTCAGCTTCATGCGCAAGAACCACCGATAGGCGACATTCACCTCGATCTCGCGCACCAACTGACACTCGGAGCGAACTCCAAACAGGTAGCCCAGAAACAGCGCCTTGAACATGCATGTCGGGTCGAGCGGAGGACGGCCATTGTCGGCACAGTAAAGATCGGCAACGCGATCATGGATGAAGGAGAAGTCGATCACCGCGTCGATCTTGCGAAGCAGATGATCCTTCGGCACCAGCCCATAGAGCGTCACCATCTCGAGAGCCGTCTGTTCGGGAGCAGGTTTCTTCAACATGGCCCAGTGAATCATAAACCCCCGGCCAAGACCAGGGGTTTGTCAGCAGTCTGACCCCGTAGCACATGCTACGGGTTTTTTGATTCCTGGGCGACGGTACATTCAGGCGGGAAGAGGAGCCAGGTCCAACGAGAACCTTATTCGCGCTTGAATTGTCTTTCTCCATATCAGCGGGACATTAGGATCATCCGGACCAGATCTTCCCAAAGGCTTTCGGAGAAGCCACGCAGCACAATGAGTTCAAATGACGAGTCATCCACGCGAGTAAGGTGTGTGGCGATGTGACCGATGAGCGTCGTGGCGGACTTCCCGACTGGGAAAACCTCAGGCCATAAATCTAACGCCGTTGCTTGCGTCAACATGCGCTGAGCCATACTGCCTTCAACGCGGATGCGTATACGTCCATGACTTTGGTCGACCCCCGTCGCGGTTGGTTCGAGGGCTGCGAAAAGTGCTTTCATGTCGGCGTATGGAAGCGGTGTGTCACTGACAATAAACCATTGTCCGGGTGCCACGGTGCGCACCGCGCCTGGTTGCAGATTGCGAAGCCGGGTCTCCATCTCAGGCGAGTCTGATTTGCTCAGAACGTGAATAATTGTGCCCTCTGCAACGGCTGAAAGCTGGATGGCGTTCAATGAAACGGGCTGCTTTGCAGCAAGTGCTGGGCGGAGTGTTGGGCAAAAATCACCCTTGAAATCAGACATGGAGCCTCTCATTCTGAGGGTCGAAGAAAACAGGATGGCAAAGGCGGGCTGCGGTGAATTCGTTGCGAATACCGTTCCAAACAACCACCTCTTCGCCATGTCGATTTACGCCATTTTTCACAAGCGCGAGACCGATAGTCGAGCCAAGATGCGGTGAAAATGCGCTGGAGGTGACATAGCCTTGGTCGTTTTCCAAGGTTGCGTCTTCATCCTTGGCGAGAATATGTGCGCCTGTGCGGAAGGATTGGAGAGGGTCGAGTGGCCTGACCCCGACAAGGCGCGGCCGGTTTTGCTCCTTAAGCCCTTCGCGCTCTAGCATATGCTTGCCGATGAAATCGGTCTTGTTTGGCGAAACCATTTTGGCCATGCCGAGATCGGCTGGTGTGACTGTGCCGTTGATCTCGTTGTGGGTGACGTGGCCTTTTTCGATGCGCAGCACCCCGAGGGCTTCAACGCCATAGGGCGTGATATTTTCAGACCTGCCAGCTTCCATCAGGGCGTCGGCAACGCTTTCGCCATAACCGGCTGGAACAGCGAGCTCAAAAGCGAGTTCACCAGAAAAGGAGATTCGAAACAACCGTCCGTGCAATTTGCCGCCAAATAGCGAGATTTCGCGTGCAGCAAGGTAGGGAAAGGCGTGATTGGAGAGATCAACGTCTACGATTTTTTGCAGAATGTCGCGGGCCTTTGGGCCTGCAATCGCCATTTGCGCCCATTGGTCAGTGACAGAGGCAAGGCGCACATCCAGATCGGGCCACAACACCTGAGCACAGAATTCGAGATGGTTCATAACGCCCGCTGCATAGGCGGTGGTGGTGGTCATGAAAAAGCGATTTTCCTCTAGTCGACTGGTGGTGCCGTCGTCGTAAATCATACCGTCTTCGCGCAACATCAAACCGTATCGTGCCTTGCCGACCGGGAGCTTCGAAAAGGCGTTGCAATAGACACGGTTGAGGAATTCGCTGGCATCCTCGCCGCAAATCTCGATTTTGCCGAGCATGGAGACATCGCAGAGGCCGGCGTTTTTGCGCACATTTAAAACTTCGCGGTCCACGCTTTCCCGCCAGTTAGTTTCGCCAGCGCGGGGATACCAGCTGGAGCGGTACCACAGGCCGGTTTCGACAAACACTGCGCCGTTTTTCTCGGCCCAGCCATGCAGGGGCGATTTGCGCACAGGCTGGAAATGATGAGCGTGATAGGCCCCGGTCAGTGCGCCAAAAGAGACAGGCGTGTAAAAGGGTCTAAAGGTCGTTGTGCCGACATCGGCTGGAGAAACGCCCTTTGCTTCGGCCAGAAGACCGATGGCGTTGACGTTGGACAGCTTGCCCTGATCGGTCGCCATGCCATTGGTTGTATATCGCTTGGCGAGTTCGACATGGCCGTATCCTTCATGGACGGCAAGGCCGAGATCTTTGCTGTGCACATCGTTTTGATAGTCAACAAAGGCTTTTGCCTTGATGCCCGGAATCGACCAAAGCGCTTTTGCGGGCTGGGCTATGATATCATTTTCGACCGAGCCAAACGAAGATGCTGTGACAGCAAAGCCCAGATCTTGCGCCAGTGCCGCAGCGTGTCTCGCGCCATCTTCCAGGCAGGCAGCGATGCCATGGACGGCAGAGGCTGCTCCAGCAAGCGCCAGCCCACCGAGATTGTCGGGGGCGAGAAAGGCAGAATGACTTTCTGACCAGACGGGCTTGCCGCCGCGATGGCAGGCAAGATGAATGATGGGGCTGAAGCCGCCAGACATCGCCAGCGCATCGATGGACAGGTTCTCGGTGTGCCCATTCGCGCGGATTTCGATAGACGACAGTGCTTTGCCGCCCTTTGCGTTCGAGACCACCCCACCTTTGATGACACGCGCCTTGCCGCGGTAGTCGGGATTTCCTTGGGGGCGGCTGTCAATGATGGCGGCGAGCGGCACGCCCTTGGTCTCAAGGTCGCGGGCAAGGGCATAGCCACTGTCATTGGTGGTGAAAATTGCGGTGGCGTCTCCTGGGCTTAAAGCGTATCGATTGAGATAGCTGCGCATCGCGCCCGCCATCATGATGCCGGGGATGTCATTGCCGCCAAACACCAGTGGCCGCTCCTCTGCACCCGTGGCAAGCAGCGCCCGCTTGGCAATAATGCGCCACAGGCGCTCCACCGGCACATTGCTGTTTGGATTGGGCAGATGTTTTTGCACCCGCTCGACTGCGCCGAAAACATTGCCATCATACCAGCCAAAAACTGTGGTGCGGGTTAGCACGGTGGCATTTGGCATGGTTTGGAGTTCCGCAACGCATTGTGCGGCAAAATCCGGGGCGCTGTTATTGCCGATTGTCGCGGTTTCTGAAAGAAGGCCGCCGCCGGCAATGGCATGTTCATCGACAAGAATAACCCGTAAGCCAGCGCGTGCAGCGGTGAGGGCAGCGGCTAGACCGGTCGCGCCTGCGCCAATCATCAGCAGATCGCAATGGGCCCAGCATTTGTCATAGATGTCTGGATCGGCTTCATAGCTTGCCTTGCCAAGGCCTGCGGCCTTGCGGATCAAGGGCTCATAAACCTTTTCCCAAAACGGCGCGGGCCACATGAACGTTTTATAGTAAAAACCTGCCCCTAGAAAGGGTGACAGAAGACTGTTCAAGGCACCAATGTCAAAATCCAGCGATGGCCAGCGGTTTTGGCTTTTCGCTTCCAGTCCGTCATAGAGTTCCTGCATGGTGGCGCGGGTGTTTGGCTCCGTGCGGCCCGCCGTGCCAATGGTCATCAGGGCGTTTGGCTCGGCGGCACCCGCCGTTAATATGCCGCGCGGGCGATGGTACTTGAAGCTGCGGCCAACCAGTTTCTGACCATTGGCCAGCAGGGCAGAGGCGAGGCTGTCGCCTTCAAAGCCCGACATCGGCTTACCATCGAACGTGAATGACAGGGGTTTGGTGCGGTCGATGAGACCGCCGGTCTTCAGGCGGTTATTTCTCATGCGCATGTCGCTTTCTGTTGCGCGGCGTCTTGGCAGGCGAATATTTCATGCGTGACGGTATCGCGGGTGACAACCAGCCAGCGGCGGCAGCCGGAGGTATGATGCCAATGTTCCTCATAGGCTCCGCGCGGATTATCGCGCAGATAGACGTAATCGAACCATACATCCGCTTTCGCATTGGCTGCTGGCCTCTGAAGTGCTGCACCTTTGATGGTGAATTCTTCTTTGGGTCTTGGCCCGCAATGCGGGCAGGGCACGAGACTTGCCATTTCAAATGTCCTTGATCCGCGTGGTTAATGAAGGTTCGGCTGGGCTCCCTGGCCCTTTTCATCAATGAGATAGCCGCGTCGGAAACGATCCAGCCGAAAGGCGGCAGCCGTTTCCTGCGGTGTGTCGCGGGCCAGAAGATGGGCAAAGCAAAAGCCAGAGGCAGGCGTTGCCTTGAAGCCGCCGTAACACCAGCCGGCGTTCAGGTAGAGATTGTCGATCGGAGTGCGGTCGATAATGGGTGATCCGTCCATCGACATATCCATAATGCCACCCCAAGCGCGCAAAACGCGCACACGCGACAGCGCCGGGATCATGGCTTTGCCCGCTTCTGCAACGTGTTCGACCGTGGCCAGATTGCCGCGCTGGGCATAGGAATTGTAACCGTCAATATCGCCACCGAAGACCAGACCGCCCTTATCCGATTGCGAAACGTAAAAATGTCCGGCTCCGAAAGTGACGACACCATCAATAAAGGGCTTGAGCCCTTCCGAGACAAACGCCTGCAACACATGGCTTTCGATTGGCAGCTTCAATCCTGCCATGCTGGCGACCTGCGAGGAATTGCCTGCCGCCGCCAGTGCCAGCTTGTTGCAGCCGATGAAGCCCTGGCTGGTCTCCACACCCACAACCCGGCCGTTTTCGCGACGAATGCCGGTGACCTCGCAGCCTTGAACAATATCGACCCCGCGTTGGTCGGCTCCGCGGGCATATCCCCAGGCCACGGCGTCATGGCGCACGGTGCCACCACGCCTTTGCAGCAAGCCGCCTTGAATGGGAAAACGGGCATTTTCAAAATCCAGAAATGGCAGCATGGCCTTGACTGCGGCTCGGTCCAGCAATTCGGCATCGACACCATGCAGGCGCATGGCATTGCCACGCCGGGTATAAGCATCGCGCTGGGCGTCGGAGTGGAAAAGGTTCAAGACGCCCCGTTGCGAAACCATGGCATTGAAATTGAAATCCTGTTCCAGCCCCTCCCAGAGCTTCATGGACAGTTCGTAGAATGGATTGTTGCCCGGCAGCAGATAATTGGAGCGGATGATGGTGGTGTTGCGGCCAACATTGCCAGAGCCGACATAGTTCTTTTCCAGAACTGCGACATTGCTGATCCCGAAGTCCTTGGCAAGATAATAGGCCGTCGCCAATCCATGCCCACCGCCACCGACGATAATGACATCGTAATGCGGTTTAGGGGTCGCGTCTCGCCACGCGGGCTTCCACGCTTTGTTGCCAAAAAGGCCGTTCATCAACAGGGAAAGAGCAGAATAGCGCATCTGGCAGACCTCAAAGCTTATGGCAGCAGCTTAGCGGCTCGCCTGAGAAGCACATTGCAAAAAAGAGACGTTTCGATATAGAAAAAGGACATGACATCCTCTGAGCCTAAAAATGTCCAGCGCATCGGTTTCGTGCTTGTTCCGAATTTCGCGCTGATGTCCTACGCCTCGGCAACCGAGCCGCTGCGGGCTGCCAATTTGATCGCCGGAACTGATCTTTACGACATGTGCCCTCTGTCTTTCGATGGCGCTTCGGTGAAAAGCTCATCAGGACTTTCGGTGCAATGCGAGGCACTTTTGGCGGCTGGCGAGCGATGTCATACGATTTTCGTCTGTGCTGGCGGCGGCCCACAGGACTGGGGTGTTGCCGAACACTCCTACGGCCTGTTGCGACGGCTGGCGCGGCAGGGTGTCAGGATTGGCGGCATTTCTAGTGGCGCTTATCTGTTGGCGGCGGCCGGGCTTTTGAACAATCGCGATTTCACCATTCACTGGGAGCATGCAACGGTGCTGAAAGAAGCCTTCGGCCACCTTTCACCCCGGCAGGCGCGTTTTGTCATTGATGGGGACCGGATCACCTGCGCTGGCGGTGTTGCACCGCTGGACATGATGCATGCGATGATTTCGGATCGAATGGGCGCGCATTTCGCAAGACGGGTCAGCGATTGGTATCTGCACACGGCGGTGGCGGAACCCGGCGCACCACAACGCGGTTCCACGGCGGAGCGCTTTGGCACACACCATCCCGCCTTGCTGACGGTGCTGGAGAAAATGGAGGCCACCATCGAAAATCCGCTGGATCGGCAAACCATGGCTAAACTGGCAGGCACCAGCGCGCGCCATCTGGATCGGCTTTTTGCTTCCCATCTCAAAAAGTCGTTTCTTGAAACCTACCGGGCTATCCGCCTTGATCACGCCAGACGGCTTTTGGAGCAGAGCGCGCTCTCTCTTGCTGAAGTGGCTTTTGCCACCGGCTTTTCCAGTGTGGGCCATTTTTCGGGATGTTTCAAGGCCCACTTCGGCCAGTCGCCGAATGTGCTGAGAGCAAAGATTTCCTCTGAATTAAAATAGATTTCCTTTAGAGTTTGTCAGGGAAAAGTGGAATCCGGTTTTCCCAAAAAGACAAACTCAAGCAAAGAATTTTAGAACCTGTCAGGCTCAATCTGAGCCTGACAGGTTCTAAAGAAGAAAACACGTCACATTGGAGGCCCCATGGTAGAACCGACGGTCAAGACCGAACATGCCCAGATCCTGTCACAAGACCCGCACGCCGTTCGGGAGCCGCGGGTCAACAATCTGGAAATGGCTATTGGCCATGAGGTGCGGGCCTATCGCAAAAAACTTGGCATCACGGTCACCGATCTGGCGTCAGCCACCGGCGTTTCGGTCGGCATGCTTTCCAAGATCGAAAACGGCAATATTTCGCCATCGCTCACCACATTGCAGACGCTTTCAAAGGCGCTGGGTGTGCCGATCACGGCTTTCTTTCGCGGCTTCGAAGAGCCTCGCAGCGCCACTTTCGTCAAGGCAGGCCAAGGGGTGAATATTGATCGAAGAGGCACGCGGGCCGGGCACCAATACAGTCTTTTGGGCCATATCGACAACAACACCAGTGGCGTCACGGTCGAGCCCTATCTCATCACCCTGACCACGGATTCGGATGTATTTCCGACCTTCCAGCATGAAGGCATGGAGTTTCTCTACATGCTGGAGGGCGAGGTGGTCTATCGTCACGGCGAGCAGCTTTTCACGATGCAGGCGGGTGACAGCCTGTTTTTCGATGCCGATGCGCCGCACGGCCCGGAGGAATTGGTCAAGCTTCCGGCGCGCTATCTGTCGATCATTTCTTATCCGCAACGGCGGATGACCAATGACTGAATATTGCCTAAGAAGAAAAAAATATTCCTAATAGTTGACGAGGCCAAATTTCCTGTGGTAGCCATTCGTTCAGAAACGAATGGAGGTGCCTGTCGATGTGCGGCATTGTTGGACTATTCCTGAAAGACAAAAGCCTTGAAGCGCAGTTGGGTGCGCTGCTTTCGGACATGCTGGTGACCATGACGGATCGTGGGCCGGATTCTGCGGGCATCGCCATCTATGGCGGCGCGGCTGCGGGCCGCGCAAAAGTGACCATTCAATCGGCCAATCCGGCGGTTGATTTTTCAGGCCTTGCGGATGCGTTGAAAGAAAACGGTATTGATGCGGCTGTCACGGTAAAAAGCACCCATGCGGTGCTGGATATTCCCAGCGACAAGCTGGACGGCATGCGCGCCGCTCTTGCTGTGATCCGCCCGGATGTCCGCATTATGGGGTCCGGTGACAGTGTTGAGATCTATAAGGAAATTGGCTTGCCGAAAGATGTTGTCGCGCGGTTTGGCGTGCGCGCCATGACAGGCAGCCACGGAATCGGTCATACGCGGATGGCCACGGAATCGGCGGTGACCACGCTTGGTGCGCATCCGTTCTCAACCGGCGCGGACCAGTGCCTAGTGCACAATGGCTCCCTCTCCAATCATAACAACCTGCGGCGTGAACTGGTGCGCGAAGGCATGCGTTTTGAAACCCAGAACGATTCCGAGGTGGCCGCCGCCTATCTCACAGCAGAAATGGCCAGAGGCAAGGATCTCGGTGAAGCGTTGAAAGGCGCACTTGATGATCTCGACGGCTTTTTCACCTTCGTGGTTGGCACCCGGTCGGGTTTCGGCGTGTTGCGCGATCCGATTGCCTGCAAGCCTGCGGTGATGGCCGAAACCGATCAATATGTTGCTTTCGGCTCGGAATATCGGGCGCTGGTCAATCTGCCGGGCATCGAAAATGCCCGGGTATGGGAGCCGGAACCGGCGACTGTCTATTTCTGGGACCATGAAAAGGCCGCCTGAGACTCGCCCCTTGCGACATATTGTGAAAGTCAACATCCATGCCAGTTTTCGATCTCTCCCATACGCCCTTGCGTGAACTGAACAGCGCACTTCACGGCCTGTCATCCGGTGCCAATGACACCGCATTTGAAGTGGTCAATCCGCGTGGCCATCATGCGGTTGCTGTCGGCATTGACAGTCCTGTGACTGTCGAGGTGCGCGGCTCGGTTGGCTATTATTGTGCCGGCATGAATGATGGTGGCACTGTGATCGTTCACGGCTCTGCCGGGCCGGGCATTGCCGAAAACATGATGTCAGGCACTGTCGTTATCGAAGGTGATGCGTCGCAATATGCCGGTGCCACCGGGCAGGGCGGGCTTTTGGTCATCAAGGGCAATGCGGCGTCGCGCTGTGGCATTTCCATGAAGGGCATCGATATTGTCGTGAGGGGCAATATTGGGCACATGTCCGCATTCATGGGGCAGTCCGGCCATCTGGTGGTGTGCGGCGATGCGGGCGACGCCTTGGGCGATTCTCTTTATGAAGCAAAGCTCTTTGTGCGTGGTTCGGTCAAAAGTCTTGGTTCTGATTGCATCGAAAAGGAGATGCGGCCGGAGCACCTTGAGAAACTGGCGGAACTCCTCGAAAAGGCAGGCATCACGGATGTCAGCCCGCAGGAGTTCAAGCGCTACGGCTCTGCCCGCACGCTCTACAATTTCAACATTGACAACGCCGACGCGTATTGAGGCGAGGGATTTTCCGATGAGCTATCACAACCCCTTCACCCCGCCGCGCAAATCCGCCACCTTCGACGATCACACTCTGGCGGAGATCCGTCGCGCTGCCGCCACCGGCATCTATGATATTCGCGGCGCGGGCACCAAGCGCAAGGTTCCGCATTTCGATGATCTGCTGTTTCTCGGTGCCTCCATCTCGCGCTATCCGCTCGAAGGCTATCGTGAGAAATGCGACACCTCTGTCACGCTCGGCACACGCTTTGCCAAAAAGCCGATCACACTGAAAACGCCGATCACCATTGCCGGTATGAGCTTTGGTGCTCTGTCGGGCAATGCCAAGGAAGCGCTTGGCCGTGGGGCAACCCTTGCCGGTACCTCGACCACAACAGGCGATGGCGGCATGACCGATGAGGAGCGCGGCCATAGCCAGACACTGGTCTATCAGTATCTGCCATCGCGCTACGGCATGAACCCGAAGGATTTGCGCCGCGCCGATGCCATCGAGATTGTGGTTGGTCAGGGCGCAAAACCGGGCGGTGGCGGTATGCTGCTGGGACAGAAGATTTCCGATCGCGTTGCCAATATGCGCAATCTGCCGAAGGGTATTGATCAGCGTTCGGCCTGCCGTCATCCGGATTGGACCGGCCCGGATGATCTGGAGATCAAGATCCTCGAACTGCGTGAAATTACCGATTGGCAAAAGCCGATCTACATCAAGGTTGGCGGTGCACGCCCTTATTACGACACAGCGCTTGCTGTCAAAGCCGGAGCCGATGTGGTGGTTTTGGATGGCATGCAGGGCGGCACGGCAGCGACGCAGGATGTGTTTATCGAAAACGTCGGCATGCCCACGCTCGCCTGCATTCGTCCCGCCGTGCAGGCCCTTCAGGATCTTGGCATGCACCGCAAGGTGCAATTGATCGTCTCCGGCGGCATTCGCTCCGGTGCGGATGTTGCCAAGGCGCTGGCACTTGGTGCCGATGCGGTTGCCATTGGCACTGCGGCTCTGGTGGCGCTGGGTGACAATGATCCAAGATGGGAAGAGGAATACCAAAAGCTTGGCACCACGGCTGGTGCCTATGACGACTGGCACGAGGGCAAAGACCCCGCCGGTATTACCACACAGGACCCCGAACTGGCGGCGCGCCTTGATCCGGTGGCGGCTGGCCGACGCCTTGCCAATTATCTCAAGGTCATGACGCTGGAAGCGCAGACCATTGCCCGCGCCTGCGGCAAGAACCATCTGCACAATCTGGAGCCGGAAGATCTGGTGGCGCTGACCATGGAGGCCGCCGCCATGGCCCAGGTGCCCTTGGCGGGAACAAACTGGTTCCCGGGAAAAGGCAGTTTCTAAACAGTAGACGGACGCATTTGGGAGGATGCGTCCGTTTTTTCGATGAAGTGTCTGATACCAAAAAAAGGGGAATGACGTGACACTGGACCTCTCCAAATTTGCTGCCGAAAAGGGCATCAAATATTTTATGATCAGCTATACCGATCTCTTCGGCGGCCAGCGCGCCAAGCTGGTGCCCGCAGAAGCCATTGCCGATATGCAAAAGGACGGGGCCGGTTTTGCCGGTTTCGCCACCTGGCTGGATCTTACACCTGCCCATCCCGATCTTTTCGCCATGCCGGATGCTTCTTCGGTGATCCAGCTGCCATGGAAAAAGGATGTCGCCTGGGTTGCCGCCGATTGCGTGATGGACGATCAGCCGGTGGAGCAGGCTCCGCGTGTGGTCTTGAAAAAGCTCATTGCCGAAGCGGCAGGCGAAGGCTTGCGGGTGAAGACCGGGGTGGAGCCGGAGTTTTTTCTGATTTCGCCGGATGGTGCTAAAATCTCTGACGACTACGACACGGCAGAAAAGCCATGCTATGATCAGCAGGCCGTGATGCGCCGCTATGATGTGATTGCCGAGATTTGCGATTACATGCTGGAACTGGGCTGGAAACCCTACCAGAACGACCACGAGGACGCCAATGGCCAGTTCGAAATGAACTGGGAATATGACGATGCGCTCCAGACGGCTGACAAGCATTCCTTTTTCAAATTCATGGTCAAGTCCGTTGCCGAAAAGCACGGGTTGCGCGCCACCTTTATGCCCAAGCCGTTCAAGGGGCTGACCGGAAATGGGTGCCACGCGCATATTTCGGTCTGGGATGTTGAGGGCAAGGTCAATGCTTTCGCTGACAAGGATATGCCCTTCGGGCTCTCCGCCAAAGGCAAGACGTTCCTTGGCGGCATTATGAAACATGCGTCGGCCCTTGCGGCGATCACCAATCCAACGGTGAATTCTTACAAACGCATCAATGCGCCGCGCACCATCTCGGGTGCCACCTGGGCGCCCAATACCGTCACCTGGACCGGAAATAACCGCACCCATATGGTGCGGGTGCCGGGGCCGGGGCGGTTTGAGCTGCGGCTGCCCGATGGTGCGGTAAACCCTTATCTGCTGCAGGCCATTATCATTGCCGCTGGATTATCAGGTGTGCGCTCCAAAGCGGATCCCGGCCGTCACTATGATATCGACATGTATCGTGAAGGCCATACCGTGACGGATGCGCCGAAGCTGCCGCTCAATCTTCTCGATGCGCTGCGTGAATATGAGAAGGATGAGGTGTTGCAGGCGGCGCTGGGCACGGAGTTCTCGAAAGCCTATCTCAAACTCAAACAGGGCGAGTGGAACAGCTATTGCGCGCAGTTTACCGCCTGGGAGCATCAGACCACCCTCGACGTTTGAATGCGCATCTGCACCACCAGACTGCACTGCGGCAAGGTCTGCTGTTGCTATCAAGATCGTGCGCGGCTAAATAACTTGGTACGCCATAATATCAAAAGCCAAAACTGCTTTCGCGCGCGCAAAAGCGGGGTGGCCAAACGAGGTGATACCATGACCGGTGCTTCGCAGGAAACTGCCATTCGCGTTGAGCGTCCGACCAAGACCCTGAGAGAGCTTGCGCTTGATAAGGTGCGTGATGCAATCGTGAACGGTTACTTCCGCCCCGGAGATCGTTTGGTGGAGCGGGATCTGTGCGCCCAACTCGGCGTGTCGCGCACCATTGTGCGCGAGGTGCTGCGCCATCTCGAATCCGAAGGGCTGGTGGCAAACCTGCCGAACAAAGGCCCGATGGTGGCCCTGCTTGATCTTGATGAAGCAAAACAGATTTACGAAATTCGCGGTGCGCTGGAGGGCATGGCGGCCCGCCTGTGTGCCGAACGTCGCGACCCCACCATTGTTGAGGCGCTGGAAGTCTCCCTTGCGAATATCCGCGAAAGCTACCTTGCCAATGATATGCCCGGTGTGTTGACGCATACCTCGTCTTTTTATCAGACGTTGTTCAGCAAGATCGACCGGCATGTCGCCTGGGGTGTGGTCAATTTGCTGACGGTGCGTATCAACCACCTGCGCTCCATGACAATCAAGACGAAAAGCCGTGGTATCGACGGCCCAGCGCAGATGGCAAAAATCATTGAGGCCATCCGGCAAGGGGATGGCGATGCTGCCTACCGGGCAGCCCTTGATCACGTTGCAAGTGCCTGTGCCATCGCGGAAGCCGTTCTGTCCGCGCAAAAAGCCGATTGAGCAAGGGCTCTCTGGAGTTTGGCGGGGAAACCGGGTTCCCGGTTTTCCTCACAGTCTATCCAATGATGGCCGCTACTGCATAATTCCTTAAATCGGAATCGATTTAAAGAGAAAATTATGCAGCAGATTTAAAGTGTTACAGCGTCCTTTGTGCGCCATATATGGCGCACGGCGCTGTAACCGGCTGCCCATGGCAATTTCTGCGTTTCCAGTTCTCACCTACCTTAATGACGCTCCGCTCCGATTCTCGAAATCACCATTTTCTCCAGATCAACAGCAATTCTTGAGCAGACTGTGAGAAACTTATGCGGAAAATCTCTGGATAATATCGATAGTTTACAGCGATTTATAAAAAATCTGCCGGCTCATTGACAGGTCAAGTCATTTGGTGTGATGGTATGCCATAATCAGCAATGCCAAGAACTGAACATCCCATAAACTGGAAACCTCATTCGCGGAAATTCCCACCTGCCCGTCTTCACACCCGATGGCAGCAGTGGTGATGCCTGTCCTGCCCATGCCGTCGCAGCTCAGGGCCTGTTGGCCAAAAAGCCCAAATGCATGGCCCGACGGCATACGCAGTATCAAACGAAATATCTGGGGCGCTCCCTTGGTGTCGGGATTGCGGGGTATATTTTAAATAACTGATAATAATGGATATTTTCCAATTTTGAATGAAGTTGGACCGTCTCTTGACAGTAATGTATTATGGTATACCATAAGCTATCACATTTACGGAGCGCGCTTATGTCCATTCAGATCCGCAAGACCCTGATGCAGGTCGAAACGACGTTGATTGAGGGGGGCAAGGCTGCTGCGACGCCTTTGAAGCTGTTCAGCGCCATTGCCGTCATCAAGAACCCCTGGGCTGGCCAAGGCTTTGTGGCCGATCTGAAACCGGAGATTCACGCGAATGCGCCCATTTTAGGTGAATTGCTGACGAGGATGATCCTTGATGCCGTTGGCTCTGGCGAGGCCGTCGAGGCCTATGGCAAGGCGGCAGTTGTTGGGCTGGATGGCGAGATCGAGCATGCGTCTGCGCTTATCCATACATTGCGGTTTGGCAATCACTATCGTCAGGCTGTTGGCGCAAAATCCTATCTCGCCTTTTGCAACACTCGTGGTCCGGGCAATGCGCCGATCATGATTCCGTTGATGGACAAGAATGATGAGGGGCGTCGCTCCCATTATCTGACCATCCAGACGGCCATTCCCGATGCGCCAGCGGCCGATGAAATCGTTATTGCCCTTGGTGCGTCGGTGGGCGGCAGACCTCATCATCGCATTGGTGACCGTTATCAGGATCTGAAGGATCTCGGTCAGGATGTCGCCAATCCGGCTGGTGTTTGAGGGTGGCACCGATGCAGGAGGCGGCCCCCCTATCCGATGTCAATGTTGCAAAGGCACAGGCTGCTTCATTTCCTCGCAAGATGACGAAAGGTGGGGCAGCCTATTTTGAAGCGGGTCAAGGCGAGGATCTGCTTCTCATTCATGGTGTTGGCATGCGGCTCGAAGCGTGGCAGCCGCAGATCGAGACATTTTCAAGAACGCATCGTGTCATCGCGGTGGATATGCCTGGGCATGGCAGCAGCGAACGATTGCCCGCTGGCAGCACGCTTGTGGATTTCGTCGGCTGGTTTGGCCGTTTTCTTGATGATCTTGCAATTGTGCGCGCCAATGTTGCCGGACATTCCATGGGCGCTCTGATTTCTGGCGGTGCAGCGGCGACATTTGGAGATCGCATTAAACGTGTTGGTTATCTGAACGGAGTTTATCGGCGTGATCCAACGGCAAAGGCGGCGGTTCTTGCCCGTGCTGCCGCCATCCGCACGGACGGCGTGGACAAGGAAGGCCCGTTATTGCGCTGGTTCGGTGGGGATGTGACGAGCCAACAGGCGCGGGAGTTGACGCGGGGCTGGCTGGAAATGGTAGATCTGGAGGGATACGCCGTTGCTTACACGGCCTTTGCGGGTGGCGATGAAACCTATGCCGATCGCTGGCCGTCTGTGCGCTGTCCGGCTCTTTTTCTGACCGGGTCGGATGATCCCAATTCCACGCCGCTGATGGCCGAACAGATGGCGGCGATCACGCCGCACGGTTATGCCCGCGTTGTCGAAGGGCATCGGCATATGGTCAATCTGACTGCGCCAGAGACTGTCAATGCACTGTTGGCCGAATGGCTGTCTATTGAGGAGGAGCCGCAATGACTGTTGCAACGCTTGATCCGCGCGCCTTGCGCGATGCCTTCGGCGCTTTCGTAACAGGTGTCACGATTGTGACCACCAGAGATGATGCGGGACATCCCATCGGCTTCACTGCCAATTCCTTCACCTCGGTTTCTCTTGATCCGCCATTGCTGTTGATCTGCCTTGCACGCACGTCGCGCAATTTCGCCGCCATGACAGGGACGAAGACATTCGCCGTCAATATCCTGTCGGAGGGTCAGAAGGATCTGTCCAACACATTTGCCCGCCCGGTGGAAGATCGCTTCGCGGCGGCGGTTTGGTCCGATGCGCCGCAGGGATCGCCGGTTTTTGCCGATGTTGCGGCATGGTTCGAGTGCTCGATGCAGGACGTGATTGATGCAGGCGATCATGTCATTCTGCTTGGCCGTGTCAGCGCCTTCGACAATAGCGGCCGCAACGGTCTTGGCTATGCGCGCGGCGGATATTTCACGCCAACATTGGCGGCCAAAGCGGTCTCGGCGGCAGCCGAGGGCGAAATTGCAATTGGTGCGGTGCTGGAACGCCATGGCGAGATTTATCTGCTGGGCGATGACGTGCTGTCTCTGCCCGGTTGTGTCATCTCAAGCGGTGATCCGGTTGCGGCGCTGACAGAGCTGCTTGAAGACCTGACAGGTTTTTCCGTCTCGACGGGTTTTCTCTACTCCGTTTATGAAGACAAGGCGGATGGATCTCAGCATATAGTCTACCACGCGCTGGCCGAGGGCGATGGCGTGCCGCGCAAGGGCCGTTTCCTGCCCCCAAGCGCACTCAGTGGCGCAAAATTCAATTCCAGTGCGACGGCGGATATCGTCAATCGTTTTGCACTGGAAAGCTCCATCGGCAATTTCGGCGTTTATGTCGGCAACGAGACCGCAGGCAAGGTTCATCCCATTTCCATGAAGGTGGCAAACCCATGAAATTTTCCCTCTTCGTTCACATGGAGCGGCTGGACGCTTCGCAGGATCACAAGACCCTCTATGAGGAGTTTGTGACGCTGTGCGAAATTGCTGATCGCGGCGGCATGCATGCCATCTGGACCGGCGAACATCACGGCATGGATTTCACCATTGCCCCCAATCCTTTCGTGACCATTGCCGATCTTGCGCGCCGCACCAAGACAGCGCGCCTGGGCACCGGCACGGTGATTGCGCCCTTCTGGCATCCCATCAAGCTTGCCGGTGAAGCGGCAATGACAGACCTGATTTGCGATGGGCGTCTGGATATCGGCATTGCTCGCGGCGCCTATTCCTTCGAATATGAGCGCCTGCTCCCCGGTCTAGATGCCTGGGGTGCGGGGCAGCGGATGCGAGAGCTTATTCCTGCCGTCAAGGGCTTGTGGGCTGGTGATTATGCCCATGAGGGCGAGTTCTACACATTTCCTGCCACCACCTCTGCGCCCAAGCCGCTGCAACAGCCCTTTCCCCCCATCTGGGTTGCGGCACGCGATCCCAATTCCCATGAATTTGCCGTGGCCAATGATTGCAATGTGCAGGTGACGCCGCTGTGGCAAGGCGATGACGAGGTGGAAACCCTGATGGGGCGCTTCAACGATGCCTGCGCCAAAAACCCGGAAAAACCGCGGCCAAAAATCATGCTGCTGCGCCACACCTATGTCGGCTCCGATGAAGCCGATATTGCGCAGGCGGCTGATGAAATGAGCGTCTATTACAATTATTTCTTTGCATGGTTTAAAAATGAAAAGCCGATCCATCAGGGTCTTATCGAGCGCATTGCGCCGGAAGATATTGCTGGAAATGCCATGCTGTCGGGCGATGTCATGCGCAAGAACAATGTTGTCGGCAATGCCGATGAGGTTATTTCCCGGCTCAAGGCCTATGAAGCCATGGGATACGACGAATATTCCTTCTGGGTTGATACGGGCATGAGTTTCGAGCGCAAGAAAGCCTCTCTGGAGCGCTTCCTGTCCGATGTCATGCCGGCTTTCAAGGAGTAGCACCATGCGCCGTTTCCAGTGCTATATCGATGGACGTTTCGAAGATGGCGAGGCGCAGTTTGCAAGTCTTGATCCGGCAACCGGCGCACCCTGGGCTGAGATGCCGGAAAGCCGCGAGGCGGATGTGGCCCGCGCGGTTGAGGCCGCACACCGCGCACTCTACCAAGACACAGCCTGGTCAAAACTGACAGCAACCCAGCGTGGGAAGTTGCTCTATCGGCTGGCGGACCTTGTGGCAGCCCATGCCGGGACACTGGCTGAACTGGAAACCCGCGATACCGGCAAGATCATCCGCGAAACCTCGGCGCAGATTGCCTATGTCGCCGATTATTATCGCTATTATGCCGGGCTGGCTGACAAGATCGAAGGGGCCTATCTGCCCATCGACAAGCCAGACATGGACGTGTGGCTGCGCCGAGAGCCGGTTGGTGTGGTGGCCGCGATTGTGCCTTGGAACAGCCAGCTTTTTCTGGCGGCGGTGAAGATCGGGCCAGCGCTGGCTGCGGGCTGCACCATCGTTGTCAAAGCATCGGAAGACGGCCCCGCGCCGTTGCTGGAATTTGCGCGTCTGGTGGATGAGGCAGGCTTTCCCGCCGGTGTCGTCAATGTCATCACTGGTTTTGGCACCTCTTGCGGCAATGCACTGACCACCCATGCCAAGGTTGCGCACATCGCCTTTACCGGCGGGCCGGACACGGCGCGGCATATCGTGCGCAATTCCGCCGAGAACCTTGCTTCGACGTCGCTGGAATTGGGCGGCAAATCGCCGATCCTCGTTTTTGCCGATGCGGACCTGGAGAGTGCAGCCAACGCGCAGGTGGCGGGCATTTTTGCCGCGACCGGCCAAAGCTGTGTTGCCGGATCGCGCTTGATTGTTGAGAGCAGCATCAAGGACCGCTTCCTTGCGCTCCTGAAGGCAAAGGCGGAAGCGATCCGCATCGGCGCACCGCTGGACATGACAACAGAAGTGGGACCATTGGCAACCGAACGCCAGAGAAAACACATTGCAAGCCTTGTGAGCGCCTCCGTGGAGGCGGGCGCGAAGGTGGTGACGGGCGGCGCACCCGTGGACGGTGACGGCTATTTTTATCGTCCGACCATTCTTGATTGTGACGGCATCCGCTCGCCATCGATGGAAAAAGAGTTTTTCGGCCCGGTTCTTTCGGTTGTTTCCTTTGAAACGGAGGCGCAAGCCCTCTCTCTCGCCAATGATACGGCCTATGGTCTGGCCTCTGGCGTGTTCACACAGAACCTGACGCGGGCGCATCGGCTGATGAAGTCCATTCGCGCAGGCATTGTCTGGGTCAATACCTATCGGGCGGTATCACCGATTGCGCCGTTTGGCGGTTTTGGCCTGTCGGGAGACGGTCGCGAAGGTGGGCTTGCCGCAGCGCTGGATTATACCCGTACCAAAACCATCTGGCTGCGCACCTCTGATGATCCGATCCCCGATCCTTTCGTGATGCGCTGAGCCATGGCTTTCGACAGCGCCACCATGACGCCGGTGTGTTTTTCATCACCTATCTGAAAAGAGCCGGACGAGACGTGCATACCAACAACAAACTCTCAAACGGAGTAAGGGAACATGAGATCGAAACTGGTAGTGTCCACATGCGTCGCACTTTTTGCTCTTTGCGCCAACGCGCAGGCGAAGGATCTGGTCTTTTCGAGCTGGGGCGGGACCACGCAAGATGCCCAGAAAGCGGCCTGGGCTGACAAGTTCACCGCCGCCACCGGCATCAAGGTGCTTCAGGATGGCCCAACCGACTATGGCAAGCTGAAAGCCATGGTCGAGGCAAATGCGGTGACATGGGATGTGGTTGATGTCGAAGGTGACTACGCGGCGCAGGCTGGCCCGAAAGGCCTGCTGGAAAAGCTTGATTTCAGCGTCATCGACAAATCCAAGCTCGACCCGCGCTTCGTGACGGATTATTCGGTTGGCAGCTTCTATTATTCCTTTGTCATTGGCTGCAATGTTGATGCGGTGTCTGCCTGCCCCAAGACATGGGCTGATTTGTTCGATACGAAGAAATTTCCGGGCAAGCGCACCTTCTACAAGTGGTCTGCGCCGGGCGTGATTGAAGCCGCGCTTCTGGCGGATGGGGTCGCGCCAGACAAGCTCTATCCTCTTGATCTCGACCGTGCTTTCAAGAAACTGGATACGATCAAATCCGATATCATCTGGTGGTCTGGTGGCGCACAGTCTCAGCAATTGATCGCCTCTGCGGAAGCGCCTTTCGGCAGCGTCTGGAATGGTCGCATGACAGCACTTGAGCAAAGCGGCGTGAAGGTGGAAACGTCCTGGACGCAAAATATTACCGCTGCCGATTCGCTTGTCATTCCAAAGGGATCCAAGAATAAGGAGGCGGCCATGAAGTTTATTGCCTTGGCCACCTCGCCGCAGGCACAAGCGGATATGGCAACAGCCACGGGTTATGCCCCGGTCAACATCGAATCTGCCAGACTGATGGATGCGAAAATCGCCAAGTCCCTGCCGGATCAGCAGACCGCAAGTCAGGTGAATGCCGATATGAACTATTGGGCGCAGCATCGCGATGAAATCGGCGAGCGCTGGTACGCCTGGCAGGCGAAATAACATAACGGCGCGGGTGGCCAACGCCGCCTGCGCAAATTTCCACGTTCGGGAGGTTAGAACATGGTGTCGCTTACCACTGAAACAGTCGGCCCGAAGGGAAGGCGGGCTTTTCGTCTTGGAAACTTTGCGGCGACCGTGCCGGCGCTTGCGCTTCTCATCCTGTTTTTTGTCATTCCCGTTTTGATTCTTCTGTCGCGTAGCGTCACAGATCCGGTTTTTGGCTTTAGCAATTATGCGGCCTTGCTGGGCAGTACCACCTATCTGAAGATTTTCTTCAACACCTTCACCGTGGCAGCATTAGTGACGGTGGTCTCTCTTATCATCGGCTTTCCCGTCGCCTGGGCCTTGGCCATCATGCCGTCGCGGCTTTCTTCCATCATCTTTGCCGTTCTGCTTTTGTCGATGTGGACCAATCTTTTGGCGCGCACCTATGCGTGGATGGTGCTGCTGCAAAGAACAGGCGTGATCAACAAGATGCTGATCGGCCTTGGCATCATTGATAAGCCGCTTGCGCTGGTCAATAATCTCACAGGCGTTACCATTGGCATGACCTATATCATGCTGCCCTTCATTATCATTCCGCTCTATGGGGTAATCCGCAAGATCGATCCCGCCATTCTTCAGGCCGCAGCGCTATGCGGCGCAACCCGCTGGCAAGCCCTGACAAAAGTGCTCATTCCGCTGGCCGCCCCCGGCATGATGGCCGGGGCATTGATGGTGTTTGTCATGTCGCTTGGCTATTTCGTAACCCCAGCGCTGCTTGGCGGAACCGCAAACATGATGCTGGCAGAACTGATTACGCAATTCGTGCAGTCGCTGGTCAACTGGGGCATGGGCGGAGCCGCCGCACTCGTTCTTCTCGTGGTGACGCTTGCGCTCTACGCGGTGCAGCTTAAATTTTTCGGTGTCACCGGGGCGGGGGAGCGCTGATATGCTTTTGAATTACAACAGCCTTGGTGTGTGGAAATGGGTGCTTTTGCTGATAACAGTGCTCACCGCAGCATTTCTGATTTTGCCGATTGTCTTCATCGCCGCCCTGTCGTTTGGCTCATCACAATGGTTGATCTTTCCGCCACCCGGTTGGACATTGAAATGGTATGCGGAGTTCTTTGCGGATCCAAGATGGCTGGAGGCCGCCTGGACAAGCCTTCGCATCGCCCTGATGGTCACGGTGCTGTCTGTTCTCATCGGTCTGGTGGCGTCTTTCGGGCTGGTGCGTGGCCGGTTTATCGGCCGTAACACGCTGCGTGCGCTGTTTATGACGCCGATGATCTTGCCGGTGGTGGTGCTGGCGGTGGCGCTCTACGCTCTTTTCCTGAAAATTGGCCTTGCCGGAACCACAACGGGTTTCGTGATCGCCCATCTTGTTGTGGCGCTGCCATTTTCCATTCTGGCACTGACCGGCGCGCTGGAAGGTTTTGACAAATCCATTGAAGATGCTGCCGTGCTGTGCGGTGCCTCGCCTCTGCAAGCGAAAATCCGCATCACGCTGCCTGCGATCAGTCACGGCCTTTTCTCGGCCGCAATTTTCTCCTTCCTGACATCCTGGGACGAGGTGGTGCTGGCGATTTTTATGGCCAGTCCAACATTGCAGACACTGCCTGTGAAAATCTGGGCCACGCTGCGTCAGGATCTGACTCCTGTGATTGCTGCCGCATCCACGCTGCTCATCGCGGTGACCATTCTTCTCATGCTGCTTGTCGCGGCTGTGCGAAAAGGACTGAAAACATGACCCAGCCGCTCCTGCAAATTCGCGGTATCCGCAAATATTACGGCCCTGTTGTTGCCGTTCAGGACGTCAATCTCAATGTGCAGCCGGGCGAGTTCATGACCTTTCTGGGGCCGTCGGGTTCGGGCAAAAGCACCACGCTTTATATTCTCGCAGGCTTTGAGCAACCGACAGCGGGCGATATCCTGCTGAACGGCGAGAGCCTGCTGTCCACACCATCGCACAAGCGCAACATCGGCATGGTGTTCCAGCGTTATACGCTGTTTCCGCATCTTTCCGTGGGCGAAAACATTGCCTTTCCGCTGAAAGTGCGCGGACGCAGCAAGGCCGACATTGATGCCAAGGTCAAAGAGATGCTGCGGCTTGTTCGCCTTGAGGGTTTTGAAGATAGAAAGCCGGTGCAAATGTCGGGTGGCCAGCAGCAGCGCGTGGCGCTGGCGCGCGCCCTTGCCTATGATCCGCCAGTGCTGTTGATGGATGAGCCACTGTCCGCTCTGGATAAAAAGCTGCGTGAAGAAATTCAGTACGAAATCCGCCGCATTCACCAGCAGACGGAAGTAACCATCCTCTACGTCACCCATGATCAGGAAGAGGCTTTGCGGCTTTCGGATCGGATCGCCGTCTTTTCCAAAGGGGTTATCGACCAGATTGGCACCGGGCCGGAGCTCTACGCTCATCCCGCCACCCGTTTTGTCGCGGAATTCATTGGCGATAGCGATTTTATCGCCTGCGATCTCCTCTCAGCGTCAGATGGTCGGGCGACGGTGTCGCTGGGCCGGGATACGGTTATCGAGCATGTTCCCATGCATGGTGATGCTGCTCCCGGCAAAAAAGCGGCCTTGATGTTGCGCCCGGAGCGGCTACAGCTCAGCCGCAAGCCATCCAGCACAGCCAATGGTTTTCAGGCCACCGTCAGCGATATCACCTTCCTTGGCAGCAACGTGCATGTGGCCGCCCATACCGGCTCGGGCGAGTCCTTGGCCGTGCGACTGCCATTCGGCCATGAAGCGATTGCGGGCCTTGCGCGCGGCGATCTTGTTCACCTTGCGTTTGATCCGGCGTCTGCTCAAGTATTCTGTTGAGCGAGAAGAAGGTTAGGCTCGCCCCGTCTGAAACCTTTCAGGCGGGGCGCACGCTGTTGCGCCACACGGGTGCAGCACCTAAAATCAGGCTCTGACGTTCACCTACGTCTTCACCGGCATGTTCCAGCAGATCAGCAATGGCATCGACTATTCGCGTCATCGGTTGAGCAAAGGTGGTCAACCGATAGCCAAGCCAGCTGGCCATCTCAATATCTTCAAAGCCGACCACGCACATGTCTTGTGGTATCCTCAAGCCGAATTCCTGGCGGGCTGCATCCATGAAGCCGCAGGCAATCAGGTCCGTGACGCAAAATATGCCCTCTGGGCGATCCCGCACCGCCAGCAATTGTCGGGCTGCTTCCGCTCCGGTGCGGTAACTGGTTGGTCCGATGCGCGTCAGGGTGCAGATGTGGCCAGCCCGTTCTGCCGCCGCCATGAACAGCTGTTCGCGGGCAATGAGGCTGGGCGATGCTAGGGTGGATGATACGATGGCCATGCGCGTGCACCCCGCCCGACTGAGCATATGGTGTGCATCATTCATGGCCGCAGCATAATCAATTGTGATGTGGTCTGCACCGTCCAATTGTTCCGCCCGGTTGATCAGGATGACATGCTGGCCGCTTTTGACGCAGGTTTCCACCAAAGACGAGGGCGGCGTGCCAGACAGAACAATGGTGGCGGAGGCCCGGTAATTCAGCGTTTGCCGGAGGGCGTCATCGGCATTGGCCTCGCCGTCTGAGGTGTTGATCACCATCACAGCGCGCCCTGCCAGTTGCAGCCTTTGCGTGAGGGCATCCAGCAGGCTTGCCGGATAGGGCGCTTTGAGATCAGCCCCCAAAATGCAGACCGGGCGGCTCTTTTCTTGGCTGAGACCGCGCGCCAGATGATTGACGTGATAGCTCAGGGCTTCCGCTGCCGCCAAAACGCGGGCGCGGGTCTGTTTTGAGACCGAGGCACCGGGCGTAAATGTTCGGGAGACAGCGGAGCGCGAAACGCCTGCGAGTTTGGCAACCTCGGCGGCACTGGCAATGGTTCTTTCTGGTGTTTTTCGCGGGTTTTTGCCGGGCGTCTGCGGTGTCATGGGGTTTCAAAGCCGAAGCCGGCCGCCTCCAGTACATGTGCCATCTTGTGCTTTCTTCTGTCCGTAACCCGACGAGTGGGATAATGGCTTTCGATGACAGTGCGATGACTGGCTTGCACTTATGTGCATAATATTTCTGTGGTGATGATCAGAGGAATTATGCAGTCGTTATGCAGCAGGTTTGAGATGTGACTGTGTGCCATGTGTGATAACACGCTGACCCATGAGCTCTCACGTGGTAAAGGATCTGAACATGGCACAGACACCCCGGCGACCCGTTAATCCAATGGATGCGGCGGAAGCCTTGTTTAAGCCCGCAAAAAAGGCAGCAGCGCCAGCGGTGGAAAAACCTGCCATTCCCAATGCCAGGGAAATGGTTTCCATTCGGATCGATAGTGATGTGCTTGCGCATTTTCAAGAAGACGGACCGGGCTGGCAAGATCGCATCAACGACGCGCTGCGGGCAGCGATGAAAAGCGCGTCATAACTGCATTTCATCGATGCGTCCTAGTTGGGCGGATGTTTTCCGAGCAGCAGTGCGGCGAGTTGCCTGTTTTTTAATGTGATTTTTTTATATAAAAAACAAATTGCTTTCAGGCTTAAGGTCTTTTACCCAAAAAGAACAAAAGCCCATTCGTGTAAATGAAGCGCTCATGTGTGCGAAAATTGGCGCGCCAAAACTGGCGGCTTTTGGCATAGCAGATTGTATGACCAAGTCTTTGAGGAAACATCATGAAAGCGCTTCTGTGCGAAGAACCGGGCCGTTTGCAGATTGTGTCGCGCCCCGCGCCGGTGCGGCGGGAGGGCGAGGTGCTGGTGCGCATTCGCCATGTTGGTATTTGTGGCACGGATTTTCATATTTTCGCGGGAAAGCATCCCTTTTTGGAATATCCGCGGGTGATGGGTCATGAGCTTTCGGGCACGGTGGAGGAAGCGCCCGCCGATAGTCCGTTAAAGGCTGGCGATCCGGTCTATATTGTGCCCTATCTGTCTTGCGGCCATTGCCATGCTTGCAACAAGGGCCTGACCAACGCCTGCTGCAACATTCAGGTTCTGGGTGTGCATTGTGATGGCGGCATGGCTGAATATGTTTCAGTGCCTGCGGCCAATGTGGTGCCCACCGGCAATATCCCGCTGGAAGATGCGGCGATGATCGAGTTTTTGGCCATTGGTGCCCATGGCGTCAAGCGCGGCCATATCACGGCGTCCGATCGGGTGCTGATTACCGGCTCTGGCCCGATTGGCATGTCAGCGATTATTTTCGCAAAAGCCCGTGGCGCGCATGTGACGGTGATGGATACGCGGCAGGACCGGTTGCGCTTTGCCGTCGATCAGCTTGGTGCTGATGCCATTTTATTGGCCGATGAACAGGCTGAGACAGAAGCCTTGCGCCAAACCGATGGCAATGGTTTTGATGTGGTGGTGGATGCCACCGGCAATGCTATCCCGATGCAGCGCGGCTTCAATTTCCTGGCCCATGGTGCGCGTTATGTGCTGCTCAGCGTGGTGCGTCAGGATATTACCTTCTCCGATCCCGATTTCCACAAGCGTGAAATCACCCTCTATGCCAGCCGCAATGCCCAGCCGGATGATTTCGCAGAAGTTGTGCGCCAAATGGAGGCGGGCAAAGTGCCAACGCGGGCGCTCAACACCCATCGAGGCCGTCTTGAAGACGCTGAGACTTTGCTGCCGGAATGGTCAAAGCCGGAAGCGGGGGTCATCAAGGCTATTCTCGAGGTGTGAGGGTAGCCTTCTATTCATGGTTATGGATGACCTCTAAAAACGCATCGCCATAGCGTTCCAGCTTGGATTGGCCAACACCGGAAATGCCAAGCAGGTCTTTGCTGTTCATTGGCCGCTCGGTGGCAAAGGCCACAAGCGTGGTGTCGGGAAAAACCACATAGGGCGGAATGGCCAACTCTTTGGCAATGCTCATGCGCTTTGCGCGCAGCGCCTCAAACAAAGCCATATCCGTCTCGGAAAGAGCTGATTTGGCGTTGGCAGAGCTGGGCGAGGCACTTCGCGACGCCTTGCCCTTGGTGGGGCGGTCCTTGCGAAAACGCACCTCGCGCTCGCGCTTGAACACAGTGCGGGCCTCGTCAGTCAGCGTCAAAGCACCATAGGCTTCGTGATTGACTGTGATGAGGCCTGCGGCCAGCAATTGCCGATAAACCGATTGCCAGGTCTTGACCGGCAAATCCTTGCCCGCGCCAAACACCGGCATATCGCTATGGCCAAAGCGGATGGTGCGCTCATTTTCATTGCCCATCAACACGTCGATCAAATGGCCCGCACCAAAGCGCTGACCGGTGCGATAAATGGCGGCCAGCGCCTTGATGGCAGCATCGGTGCCATCCCATGTTTCCACGGGCTTGAGGCAGGTATCGCAATTGCCGCAACTGCCCGCATGGGCCTCGCCAAAATGGGCGAGGATGGCTTGCCTGCGGCAGCCGGGGGTTTCACAAATTGCCAACAGCGCATTCAGCTTGGCGCGCTCCACCCGTTTGACATCGGTGCTGGAATTGCCTTCATCAATCATGCGCCCGCGCTGGATCACATCGGCCATACCATAGGCCATCCATACTTCCGATGGCAGGCCGTCGCGGCCAGCGCGTCCTGTTTCCTGATAATAGGCCTCCACCGAGCCGGGCAAATCCAGATGGGCAACATAGCGCACATTGGGTTTATCAATGCCCATGCCAAAGGCAACGGTTGCCACAAGGCAGAGGTTTTCCTCCCGCAAAAATGCATCCTGGTTGCGGTCGCGCAGCTCGCGCTCCATGCCGGCGTGATAGGGCAGGGCATAGATGCCTTGTGCATTCAGCCATTCTGCGGTGTCTTCCACTTTCGCCCGTGACAGGCAATAGACAATGCCGCTTGAGCCTTTGTGGCGCGATAAAAACCGCAAAAGCTGCTGGCGCGGCTGGTCGCGCTCAACAATCTCATAGGCAATGTTGGGCCGGTCAAACGAGGTGGTGAAGACACTGGCACTATGAAGCGCCAGCTTGTCGACAATATCGTCACGGGTGTGCGGATCGGCGGTGGCGGTCAGCGCGATGCGCGGCACGCCGGGATAGTGATCGGCAAGTTGCCCAAGCTCGCGATATTCCGGGCGAAAATCATGGCCCCATTGCGAGACGCAATGGGCTTCATCAATGGCAAACAGGGCAATTCTGGCATTGCCCATCACCTCCTTGAAGGCGGGGGTGACAATGCGCTCTGGCGTAACATACAAAAGATCAAGCGCACCATCGGCAATGGCCCGGCGCACCTCGACAAATTCTTCGCGGCTGAGCGATGAATTCAGGGCCGCCGCCCGCACGCCCAATTGCTTGAGCGCCTGCACCTGATCGCGCATCAAGGCAATCAAGGGTGACACGACAATGCCAACACCTTCCCGGCACAGGGCCGGAATTTGAAAGCACAGCGATTTGCCTGCACCCGTTGGAAACAGCACCACCGCATCACCACCGGAAACCACATGGCCAATGACATCGGCCTGCTTGCCGCGAAAGGACGGATAGCCGTAGATTTTTTGTAGGACGGAGAGCGGGGTGGGCGCGCTGGCGTTTTCAAACAGAGAATCGAGGCTGTTGTCCGTTTGCCGCATGCGGGTGCTGTCCATCAAAAGTTGAAGCTCCATGATTTGCAGTCGGTCTTGCGCGTTTTATAAAACGCACGGTGCTGTAAAGCCTGTCGCAGTGAATCCTCTTCAATGCAACCGGCTTTAGGCCGACATGCGTAGCAGATTAAAGATCGCCTCGCGGTCAAAGCCGCCAATGCCTTCGCGAATATCGGCATGGATTGCCTGGGCAACGGCATTTTCGTCGCGTTTTCGCAGCGCCTCAATGGCTTCCTGGTGCCGGTCGACCCGGTAAAGCTCTGAGACATGCTCCATGGCGATCCTGAGAAATGGTCCCAGTTGCAGCCACACGCTTTCGACCATGGGCATAATCATCTGATCAGGATGGGCCTGATAGATCGTGCGATGAAAAGTTTGGTTGAGAACCAGAGCCCCAACATTATCATTGTTCGAGATGGCCTCGTCCTGCGCTTTATCAAGCGCAACGAGTTCGTCGATCTGCCTCTCTGTGATATGAGCCACCGCCCGCCGCGCGGCATGTTGCTCAAGCGTTGAGCGCAGGGCAATCAATTCGCCGAGGCGCTCAGGTGTCATGTGAGGCACAACAATGCGTCTGTTATCGAGAACCTTTAAAGCCCCTTCAGAGCTCAGCTGGCGCAGGGCCTCGCGCACCGGCGTGGGGCTGATGTCCATGGCATCGGCGATGCCGCGGATGGTCAGCGCTTCGCCGGGTCGAATATCGCCGACCATGATGGTCTGGCGCAGTCGACGATAGGCATATTCGCGCGTGGTCATGCCCGCTGTTTGCTCAAGGGTCATCATAAATGGCTTGCTCATGGCAGTCTCGATGCGGGTTATCGGGTTTGTAGCCTTTATCAGGTGCTGATTGGCCCTGCTAAAGTCTCGCATTTTGTTTTCGTTTGTCTATTCGGAAAAGTTGAGTACCACTTTTCCAAAACGCACTCTACTGCATAATGCCTTAAACCGGAATCGATTTAAGGTGAAAATTATGCAGCAGATTTAAAGCGTTACAGCGTCCTTTGTGCGCCATATCTGGTGAGAGGTGCTGTAGCAACTTGACGGCTTCATGAATAGCAGCCATAGTCATTAATGTGATCACAAGTTTTGTTTTGTGATATTCATCTGACAGGAGTTTCCCATGCCTTCGAATATCGAGGCGATCGGCAGTGCCATTGATGTGTCTGCAATTGATAGTGTGCAGGCAGTCGTCTGTGATTTGAACGGTATTTTGCGTGGAAAGCGCGTGCCGGTTGATCAGATCGAGAAGGTTCTCAGCGGTGGCATTCGTATGCCCCTTTCCATTGTGGGTGTTGATATCTGGGGCGAAGATATTGTGGGCAGCTCCCACGTGTTTGCCAATGGCGATATTGACGGTATCTGTGCCTCCACAGGGCGCGGTGCCTTGCCAGTGGGCTGGACGCTAAAGCCCAGCGCCGTTGTGCCTTTGTGGTTGGTGAAGGAAGACGGCACACCATTTCTGGCCGATCCCCGGCAGGCGCTGGCCGCGATTGTACGGCAATATCATGAGCTGGGCTTGAGGCCGGTTGTGGCATCCGAGATGGAGTTTTATCTCGTCGATCCTGAGCCAGATCACGCCGAACCGCCGATTTCGCCTTATACCGGCAAAAGATTGGACTCCGACGCCATCCTTTCGATCGATGAGCTTGATGATTTTGGTGAGTTTTTCTCGGACGTTTACGCCGAATGCAAACGTCAGAATGTGCCAGCCGATTCGGCGGTTGCCGAAAACGGCATTGGTCAGTTTGAAATCAATCTGCTCCATTCTGACGATCCGCTGAAAGCCGCCGATGACGCTCTGTTTTTGAAGCGCATCATCAAGGGCGTCGCCCGCAAGCACCGACTGGCGGCCACCTTTATGGCCAAGCCCTATGGCGGGCGCTCCGGCAGTGGCATGCACATGCATTTCAGCATTATTGATGCGAATGGCAAGAATATCTTCGACGATGGCACGGCTGAAGGTTCGGACGTAATGAAACATGCGGTCGCAGGTCTTTTGCGCGGCATGGAAGAAACCACGCTGCTGTTTGCACCGCATTTCAACTCTTATCGTCGTCTGCGACCCGATACCCATGCGCCGACCCGGATTTCATGGGGTTATGAAAACCGCACCGCCGCCATTCGTATTCCCGGCGGCAAAAGCTCGGCCCGACGTATTGAACATCGCGTGGCGGGCGCGGATGCAAACCCCTATCTGGTTATGGCTGCGATTCTGGGGGCGGCGCTGGTGGGTATTCGTAACAAATGGATGCCCGCCGAGCCAACCTCGGGCCGCGCCTATCAGGGTCGGGGCGCAAGCATTCCAAGTGAATGGGGGGCGGCGGTGACAGCCTTTGAAAACGGCTCGATCGTGCCGGAAATTTTTGATGCCGAGCTTCGCGCCATGCTGATTGCCTGCAAACGTCAGGAAATTGCTGGTTTTGCTGAACAAGTGACCGATTTCGAATTCGGTGCCTATCTGGAAATTGTATGATGAGCGCACAAAAAACATCCTATGCCGGAAACGGTGCCTACCCCGACAGCTATTACGCCGCCTCGCGCAATATCGAGCGAACACCGAAGGTGCTGGAAGGCGAGGTTACAGCTGATGTGGCCGTGCTTGGCGCTGGCTACTCGGGCCTTTCCACCGCCATTCATCTGGCTGAAAAAGGCTATAAGGTGGTGGTCGTTGAAGGTGCCCACATCGGCTGGGGCGCATCGGGCCGCAACGGTGGACAATTGGTCAATGGTCTCAACGCCAGTCTCGATACCATCACCCGCCGTTACGGTCAGGAGGCCGGGGCTTTTGTTGGCAGTCTTGTTCAGGAAGGTGGCAAGATCATTCGTCGGCTTGTCAGCCAATATGATATTCAATGTGACCTGAAGCCCGGTAATATCTATGCCGCCTACACCAGCGCCCATATGAAAGAGCTGGAGCATAAAAAGGCGCTGTGGAAAAGCCATGGCATGGACGATCATCAACTGCTCGACAAGGAGATGATCCGCAAGCTGGTCAACACCGACGCCTATGTTGGCGGTATGCTCGACACCACCGGCGGACATTTGCATCCGCTCAATCTTGCTCTTGGTGAGGCCGCAGGCTTTGAAAGTCTGGGCGGGGTGATTTATGAGCATTCGCCAGCCGTCAAGGTCACTCATGAGGCCGAGAAGCCCGCCATCATCACAGACAGGGGGCGGGTGGTTGCCAACACTGTGGTGCTATGCGGCAACGCCTATCTGGGCCATGTCGTGCCAAAGCTGGTGTCGCGCGTCATGCCGGTTTCTACACAGATGATGGCCACTGAGCCTTTGGGCGAGGAGCGGGCGAGAGGGCTGATTCCGAGCGATATGTGCGTTGAAGATGTGCGCTATATTCTGGATTATTTCCGCCTGTCGGCGGATAATCGCCTGATTTTCGGTGGCGGCACAGTCTATGGCGGCACGGATGCTGCCGATGTGCGCGCTAAATTGCGCCCCAATCTGGAAAAAGTCTTTCCGCAGATGAAGGGCGTGAAGATTGACTATGCCTGGAATGGCAATTTTGCCCTGTCGTTTTCGCGCGTGCCGCAGATGGGCCGGATTGGCAAAAACACCTATTTTGCCCATGGCTATAGTGGTCATGGCGTGACCGGATCGCATCTTTTTGGCAAGATTTTGAGCGAAGTGATCAGCGGAGCCGATTCCAGCCGATTTGATCAATTTGCCAAACTGCCGTGGATTCCTTTCCCCGGAGGTCGCATGTTCCGGGCGCAATATTCCACCATCGGGTCGTGGTGGTATCAGTTCAAGGATGCCTTTGGTCTTTAAAGATGCAGATTAATAAGTGTTGCATACTAATCCAAATCGTTCTTTAGTGTGAAACTATCGATTGCTCCCTGGGAGAGGGTGCAATCGATATTCACGAAGGGCGTGAAGGATATGGGTGAGGAGGACCCGGAGTATGAAACCATTCACTGCATTGCAGCTTGGCAGCTTTGTGGTTGCCGCTGCCGTCCTTGGCTTTGGCTCGACTGCCATGGCCGCCGGAAAAATGGCCTGCGTCGACTTGGGCCGCACCGCATTTGACATTCCTGGTCTGACAATTCAGTCCAGCAGGACTGTTTCAATCGGAGATGTGATCGACAAGAGAGACAAATCGCCGATCAATCACTGTGTTGTGCGGGGCCAGATTGGTGCCCATACCGGCATTGATGGAAAATCATACGCCATTTCGTTCGAACTGCGTTTGCCCGATGACTGGAATGGTGACTTTGTTCACCAGTTTAATGGCGGCAATGATGGATTTGTTGTGCCCGCTCTGGGACAGGTCATGGGTGCTGATCGCACACAAACGGCGCTTGGACGGGGCTTTGCTGTGGTCTCCAGCGATTCTGGCCATGATGCCATGGCCAACAAGGATGCAGGGCTTGTTGGTGGTGCGCTCTTTGGTCTGGACCCGCAAGCGCGGCGTGATTATGGCTACACCGCCGTTGAGACACTCAATCCCGCCGCCTTGAAAATTGTCGAGACCTATTATGGCAAGCCTGTTCGGTTTCGCTACGGCATTGGTGGCTCCAACGGTGGTCGCCATGCGCTGGTTGAAGCAGAACGGATGCCCGGCGCGTTCAATGGCTTGTTGGTTGGTTACCCCGGTTATCGTTTGCCAAAAGCGGCTGTTCAGCATGGGTGGGATGTGCAAGCGATGAAGCCGATCACCGGTGATATTCGCACAGCATTCACACCCGCTGCCATGAATGTTTTGAAAAAAGGCATTCTGGCCGCCTGCGATGCGCTGGATGGTCTGAAAGACGGCTTTGTGGCTGACAGTGCGGCCTGCCAGCAAAAATTTGAGATTACGACATTGGAGTGCAAGGCCAACCAAACGGACGATTGCCTGAGTGCTGCACAGATCAAGGCACTTTCCACCATGCAAAAAGGGCCGCACAACAGCAAAGGTGAGCAGCTCTATAGTTCCTGGATCTGGGACACGGGCATGGCATCCGATAATTGGCGTGGATGGAAGTTTGATGGTGGAAAAGTACCGGACGGCACTGCTTTAATGCCGCGCATTGTGGCGCTGGGCGGGCCGTCTTTGGCCTATGTGTTCATGACGCCGCCAGTAAAAATCGGTGGCACAGTCGATGAGGTGGAGAATTTTCTGCTGCATTTCAACTTCGATACGGATGCGCCGAAAATCTTTGACAAAACGGCAGATTATTCAGAATCCTCCTATGATTTCATGGTGCCACCAGGGGCAGACAATCCCGATCTTGCGGCCTTTCGCGATGCGGGTGGCAAGATGATTGTCTTCCACGGCAATAGCGACCCGGTGTTTTCAGTGGTGGATACGATTGACTGGTACAAAAAGCTGGATGCCAACAATGGCGGCAAGGCAAAAAACTTTGCCCGTTTCTATGAAGTTCCCGGCATGCCGCATGGGGCAGGTGGCCCATCGACCGATGATTTCGATATGTTCGCAGCCTTGGTCAATTGGGTTGAAGATGGAAAAGCGCCGGAAGCCATTGTGGCCGGGGTGACGGCAGGCAACAAGGAAGGTCAGGAAACTCTGGGCGATGTGAAGCGCAAGCTTTGCCCCTATCCACAGGTTGCACGCTATACAGGCTCTGATCCAAAATCGGCCGATAGTTTTACTTGCCAATAAGAACCATCGGGTGGGCGCGTCTATTGGATTGCGCCCACCGGCCTGAACCCATCTTTGTGCCGCTCAAGCATCGGGGTTGCAAAGCAGCCTTCGACGATCTCTGTGAGGTTTGGCATTTCGGGCAGGTTTGGCGCAAAGGCGTCAAGCGCCGTTTTCCATCTGTCCGATTGCAGCATGGCGGCCCCGATCACGACCGGATTGATGTTTAGGGTTTGCAACAGGGACAATCCGGCCTTGATGGAGGTGCCACTGGAGATGACATCATCGATCAAAGCAACGCGCGCGCCTTCAATCAAGGGCAACATGCGTGGATCAATATAGAGCCGCTTGATCTGATCCGGGGTGGTGATCGATGATAGAGGCACGGAGAGCGCCTCCTGATACCAGAACTTGCGCGAGGTGCCGAGTGGCACATAGCGGCTGTGACCGAGCTTTTTTGCCACTTCAGAGGCCAGTGTAAGCCCCAGTGTCGGCAAGCCAATCACCATATCCGGCCTGTATGCGCGAAGTTTGGTCGCCAAATCTTCCGCCAAGGCATCGACCACGGCAAAGCTGGCCTGATTGATAATCAACGAGGCCAGCGCGTGGCGGCCATCTGCGAGCGGGCGGATGGGCAATTGCACCTGCCGTCCATCTGCCAATGTCGCCGGGAAGAAATGCTGAAGGGCAATGTCACTGGCGAAGGTGTGCGGTGGATGCAAGGTCTGCCAAAAATCATGCGGCTGCATTTTTATCCTCCGCATCTATCGGCAATTCACGCTCAACCAGTCGCGTCCAGAAGCGAACGCCTGAGACGATGGCATCATCGTTGAAATCATAGGCGGTGTTGTGGTGCAGCGCGCCATCCACAGCCGGGCCGTTGCCCAACCAGACATAGCAGCCCGGCGCTTCACCTGCAAAGAAGGCGAAATCATCGCCTGCGGTGGAGGGCGGAAATGTGGTGCGGACCTTCTCACCAAACACGTCCTTCGCGGCAACCAGTGCACGGGCTGTGGCATCGGGATGGTTGATGACCGGCGGAATACGGCGGATGAACTGATAGTCTGCCTTTATGCCAAACATGCTGGCCGTGCCATGGGCAAGACGGCCGATTTCCTCTTCCAGCTGATTGCGAACATCCGCGCTATAGGCGCGAGCGGTGCCGCCAATTTCGACTAGATCAGGAATGACATTCAATGCCTTGGGATCACCTGCCTGCACCGAGCAGGCGCTGACCACGGCAGGCTGGAGCGGATCCACCACACGCCCAACAATGGTTTGCAAAGCAGAGAGAAACGCACCCATAGCCGTGATCGGGTCGCGGCCCAGATGCGGCTTTGCACCGTGCGTGCCGGTGCCGCGAAAGGTGACGCGCCAGCTATCGGACGAGGCCAGTTGCGGACCTTCCACCACGGCCATTTCGTCGGTATCGAGGCCCGGCATGTTGTGCAGCCCATACACGGCATCGCAGGGAAAAAGTTGAAAGAGACCATCCTCCACCATGCGCTTTGCACCGCCGCGTCCTTCTTCGGCGGGCTGGAAAATAAAATGCACCGTGCCGGAAAAATTGCGCGCTTTGGCAAGCTCGCGCGCCGCCCCGATCAGCAATGTGGTGTGGCCATCATGTCCACAGGCATGCATTTTGCCCGCAAATTTTGATTTATAGGGGCGCTCTGCCACTTCCGGCATGGCCAGCGCATCCATATCGGCCCGAAGGCCAATGGTGCGGGTGCCATTGCCCACCTTCAAGGTGCCGACCACGCCGGTGCTGCCCAAACCGCGGTGCACGGAAAGTCCTGCTTCTGCTAAAAGCCTGGCAACGATATCTGATGTGCGCTCTTCCTCGAACCCCAGTTCTGGATGGGCGTGCAGATCATGGCGAAGGGCGGTGAGAAAGGCGATGTCATCGGTCATCGGGAGATCCTATTCCACTATGCCAAGAACGGGCGATGTCAGCACCGTACCTGTCAAGACATCGGCAATGCCGAGGTCGGTTTGATGCGGTCCCGCATTGCAAGCAAGTGTTGCGCCGAAACAGGCCTTGAAAATCAGGTAAGGCGGTTGCCAATCGACTATTGTGTCCATGCTGGCGCGAAGGGCGGCAAAGCCATCGGCCACGTCTGCTAAAGGTGCTTCAGACACCAGCCCGGATATGGGCAAGGGCAAAAGTGCCTGCACCACGCCACCACGGGCCGAGGCCATGCCACCACCTGCGGCAATCACGGCATTGGCGGCCACCGCCATATCCTCTTCATTGCCACCAAAGACCGTGAGGTTGTGGCTATCATGAGACACCGTGGTGGCAAAGGCACCTTGCCATCTGCCCCATTCGCGCAAATATCCCACTTTCGGCGCGCTGCTGGACAGGCCATGGCGATGGGCGACGGCAATCAGGGTGGCTCCCTTCGGCGGGGTGACAAAACCATCAATCACATCGGTTTCCGCCTCGCCCCAGCGGGTGAAGCGGGGGCGGTCAATGGTTGCCACCCGAACGCGTCGCCCCTGAGATCGATTGCGAAAATCATCGGAGGTGAGGGGGGCAATTTTCATCGATTGTTTAAATGTGTCTGAAGACGTTGGCTCAGGGCATTGGGCGAGCTGTCCAGCCTGGGCCAAAGTTTCGCCATTGACCAATACATATTGCGCTTGAAAATCGACCAGATTGTCAAAAATCACCAGATCGGCGCGGCGACCAGCGGCAATCAGGCCAAGGTCATCGCGGCCCAGACGCCTTGCGGCATTCAGGGTGGCGGCCTGCAAGGCCCATTCTGGCTTGAGGCCATAGCGGGTCAGTCGCCGCACCACATCATCCAGCCCGCCTGCACTGTGTAAGTCATCGGGAAACACATCATCGGTGCAGAGCGTCACGGTTTGCGGCAGATGGCCTAGCCTGTTGAGAGCGGCGACAAACTCTGGCAGCAGATGATCATGGGAACCGCGAAGCTCAATGACGAGGCCCGCCCTGAGTTTTTCCATCAGGTCATCGCCCGAGACCAACTCGTGGTCGGAGCTGACACCGGCGGCCATAAACGCCATAAGATCAGAGCCTGTGAGGCTGCGGGCATGGCCACAGACCGGTTTGCCGGATGCGAGACCGGCATGAACGATGGCGCTCATGCGCGCATCACCGTCGATCACGCCGCGCATGTTCATCACCTCGGCAATGCCGCCGATCTCGGATCGTTTGAGAAGATCACGGATAATGGTGGCATCAAAATCCGCTCCCGCCAGTTCCAGCCCCGGTGCCGATGGCACACAGGACGGAGCCAGCACGATAAACCGCAAAGGAAGATCACGGGTGGCGGCCATGGCCCATTCCACACCCGCCACACCATGCACATTGGCAAACTCATGCGGATCCCACACCACGGTGGTGACCCCGCGCGCCACCACGGCATTGGCATAGGTGGCAGGTGTCACCATTGAGCTTTCGACATGCATATGCGTGTCGATCAGGCCGGGACAGATGAAGCCACCTTTCGCATCAATTATCTCACCGGCATCGCTGCGTGATCTCGGCTTATGCACGGAGGCAATCAGCGGCCCAACAACACCCACATCGGCGGCACGATGCTCGCCGGTAACCATATCCACCACGATGCCATTGGTGATCAATCGATCAAAGGGCATTGCCCCTCGGGCGGCGGCTGTGGCGCGAAGCCGCAAGGCTGGATCGGCAAGATCAAGGGGTTCGGAACGTGTCATGGTTTTGCGGCCTCGGCTTTGAGGGCATCCAGAATGATGCAACGAATGGCATTGGCATTGCAATCGGCTGCAAAGGCGGCATTGAACGTGGCATGGCTTGCGCGGGTTTCCACCACCGTTCGCCCACGGGTAAGGGTGCCAGCCAGCTCAACCCCGATAAACGCAGGCTCAAACGTCACAAGGTCTGGCCGCACAAAGGCAACGGCAGCAGCCGGATCATAAAGCGCCATCCGGTCGCGGCCTCGCGAGACGGCAATGTTGATGAAACCTTCGGTGAGATCGGCCAAAAGTGCTGCATTTTTGCCCTTTGATGCACGAATGGGGACAACATCGTCCAAGTCAGCGTTGATTTTACGACAAAAATCGAGATCGATCATTTTAATGGGAAGGTTATGGGCCAGCACAATGGCCAAAGCTTCCGGATCGGCCAAGGCGTTAAATTCGGCAGAGGCCGTGTGATTGCCACGGGTGATGCCACCGCCCATCCAGACCAGTTCATCAATTTTGGCAGCCAATTCGGGCCGCGCCAGCGCAAGCGCTGCGATATTGCTCAAGGGCCCAAGGGCGAGAATGTGCTTTGGCCCATCACCTCGGCTTAACCAATCACACAGGGCGACAAATGCGGGACAGTCGGGCAAATCGTCAGCCTGTGGCAGGCACAAGCCTGTTGTGGGAATGCCGCTGTCGCCCAAAATTGTGGTTGCTGTTTCAAGCTTTGCCAACACGGGTTTTTCGCGCCCGGTATGGATGGGGCATGTCCAGCCGAAAGCTTTTGCCGCTCCTGCCGCGTTGCGGCGCACCTGCGGCAATGGCGCATTGCCAAAGCACAGGGAGATACCGTCGATTTCCGTGCCATGATGCATCACCACCAAAATGGCGGCAATGTCATCAAAACCCATATCGGTATCAATCCAAACACCCATGCTCTGTCCTCTACTGGCGCGATAAGATAGCGGCATTTTGAATGGGCAGATCAAACACCACATCCTCACCAGCACGATAGGCGGGCAAAGCGGCGTCTACTTCCGCTTTCACAACGCCAAAGGTGGTTTCCAACACATATTCGCGGGTGCCACCGGCAAAGGAGACACCACGCACGGTGCCGCGAAAAGTGCCTTGACCCAGCACAACAGCGCGGGGGCGAAAGGCAAGGCCCGCCGCATCGGGCAATGGGCCTTCAATCGGCAGCACACCCGCATTCGAATGCAGTTTGCCATCCTTGATGGTGTAGATATTTTCAAAGCCAACAAAATCGGCGACGAAATGCGAGACAGGAGCGTTATAAATCTCTTCTGGCGTGCCAATCTGCTCAATCGCCCCTTTGCGCATCACCACAATGCGGTCGGCCAGCGCTAAGGCTTCGGCCTGATCATGGGTGACGAAAATCATGGTGACGCCGGTTTCTCTTTGTACGCGTTGGAGTTCGGTGCGCATATCAAGACGCAGGCGGGCATCAAGGTTGGACAAAGGCTCATCCAGCAGCAGAACTTTCGGCTCCATTACCATCGAGCGGGCTAGTGCCACACGCTGCTGTTGGCCACCGGAAAGCTCTGGCGGTTTGCGTGCTGCGTAATCCATCAGCCCGACGGATTTCAGTCCGCTTTCCACCCGGTTGCGCAGGTCAATTCCTTTGATGCCCTTCAGCTTCAGGCCAAAGGCCACATTGTCAAACACCGTCAGATGCGGAAACAGCGCGTAGGATTGAAACATCAGGCCGATGTTGCGCTTGTTGGCGGACACGTGGGTAATATCGACACCGTCAAGGCGAATGGTGCCTCGGCTTGGGGCCAAAAGGCCTGCAATGGCCCGCATGGTGGTGGTTTTGCCGCAGCCCGACGGACCAAGCAGGGCCACAAGTTCGCCTTTGCCAATGGTGAGATCAAGATTGTCCACGGCGGTGGTGTTGCCATAGCGCAGTGTGAGTTTTTCAAGAGAAAGGGCGGTCACATCAGACATAGCGGGAAAATCCAAGAAAGCGTTCGGCAAGAAGGACTATGCCCATGGAGAGAAAGGCAAGCAGCGAAGACAGGGCGGCAATGGAGGGATCGAACACGATTTCCATATAACCCAGCATATCAATTGGCAGTGTTCTCACCCCCGGACCGGAGAGAAACAGCGACACCGGCACCTGATTGAAACTGGTGACAAAGCCGAGAATAAAGGCCGAGAGAATGCCACCGCGAATATTGGGCAGCACCACGCGAAAAAAGGCCCCGATGCGCGAGCAGCCCAAAAGCACCGCCGCCTCTTCCATATCAGAGCGCAGATTGCCAAGGCTTGCCGACACCACCCGCACGGCGTATGGCAAAACCAAAGCGGTGTGGGCCAAAAACAGCGCAAGCGTGATGGGCATGCCAATCGGCACGACAAAATAGCGCAACAGCGCAAGGCCGACGATAATGCCCGGCACAATCACCGGAGCCGAGACAATGGTGCGCACCGTCTCAGAAAAGGGCAGCCGATACCGCGACATGGCGTAGGAGGCCGGAACGCCCAGCAGCAACGCCACCAGCGTACCGCCAATCGCCAAAATCATTGAGGTGACAAAGCTCTGGCGGAAGCTTTCCACCGTAAAGACCTTGAAAATCCATTTCAGTGACAGGCCTTGCGGCGGAAAGGCCAGCGTATCGCCAGCCGAAAACGAGGCGGCAACAATGATCAGAAACGGCCCGATCAAAAAGGCGATCACCAGCCATAAGATCAGGTTGGAAGGGGTGAGCGAAAAGCGCAACTGTCTCATACATTTGCCTTTGCTGTTGCGATGCGTTTGAGCAGCAGGTTGGCGGCAAAACTCATGGCCACCAGCACAAGCGCGATGACACTGGCCGAGACGAAATCATTGGCCACCGTGACGCGCTGATAGAGCAGGGTCTCCAGCATCAGCACCTTGGAGCCACCCAGAATGGCAGGCGTGATATAGGCGGTGAGCGAGCCGGTGAACACCAGGGTGCCACCAATCACCAGACCTTCCTTGGTCAAAGGCAAAATCACTTTCCAGAAAATCTGAAACCAATTGGCCCCCAACACGCGGGCAGCAGGCACAACATCCTTTGGCAGGTTTTCCAAAGCACTGATCAGCGAAATGATCATCAGCGGCAAAAACAGCTGCAAAAGGCCAATGAACACGGCTATTTCGGTAAACAGAATACGGGCGGGACTATCGAGAATGCCAAGGCCTTGCAGCGCCTGATTGACAATGCCGGTGCGGCCCAAAATGACAATCCATGCATAGGTGCGCGCCACTGGCGAGATCATCATCGGCAACATCACCAGCCCGATCATACGGCCTTTGGAACTCGCGGGTAGCGACACAATGGCATAGGCCGCCGCATAGCCAAGAACGGCGGCAGCAGCGGTAACCTCAAGGCCCAGTTTCAAGGTGCGCCAGAAGACTGTGCGATTAAGCGTTTCTGAGAAAAAGGCACTGTAGGCCGAAAAGCTCCATCCGCCGCTCCCCTGAAAGCTCTCGGACAAAAGCAGAATAACCGGGACCAGAAACACCACGCCCGCAAACAATGCAGCTGGCAACGCCAACATCAGGGCTTCAGTGCGGTTTTGAAACATGTCTGGTCCTTTTGATCATCATACACGGCATGAAAATGGAAGGCGTTTTGAAACCCCTCCCCAATCCTCCCCACAAAGGGGAGGGGTCTTTTTGAGTGTCATCACACATCAAAAAACGCGCAGCGTTTAAGCTCTTACTGCCCAACCTTGGCGTTCCATTCCTTCAACCAGGCATCCCGGTTGTCGAGGGCAACAGCGGAGGGGATCAGATCGAGGCTTTTGGCGGTGTCTTCACCATAGGTGATGTTGTTGGCGACCGCATCCGACACCTTCACCTCCTTGTTGGCGGGGCTATCCACCAATTTTTCGGCCAGCTTGGTCTGCACCTCGGTCGAGAGCCAGAAATCCATGAATTGCAAGGCGAGATCCTGATGTTTTGAGCCTTTGGTCATCACCATCACATTCATGCCGCCGGTCTGGCCTTCTTTGGGGGTGGCCCAGGCCAAGGGCAGATCCAGCTTGGTAAAGGGTGCCCAGGAGAAGCGGCCAATCGGCGCCGCCCAGATTTCGTCCTGTTGCATCAATTGCACCAGCTGCGAGGATTTGACGTAGAAGGTAACGATGTCGTCTTTCTTCTCACCGATTGCGGCAATGGCAGCCTTCAAATCCGGGCTATCCTTGCCCAAAGCCTTGCCCAGCATGTAGAGCGCTGGCGGTCCCTGATTGGTTGTGATGTTCGGAAAGGCGATGTGCGATGCATATTCCGGCTTGAGCAGATCGGCCCAGGAATTGATCTTCATCTTGTCCGTACGATAAACAATCGATGTGGCGTAAAAGGTATAGCCCACACTCATGCCATCGCCATTGGGGTCTTTGGCAATATCGTAGAGCTTATTGAAGTTAGAGAGTTTAGACGTGTCGATCTTGTCAATCAGACCGGCGCGGCTGGCTTGCAAGGCATCGGCCATGGAAACAACGGCCATATCCACCACGGGATTTGCCTTGTTGGTTTCCATCTTGGCCAGACGCTCAACGCTGTTGCCGGTTTCCACCACCAGTTTGCAACCGCATTTTTGCTCAAACGGAGTATAAACAATGTCTTTGAACTCGTCTTGCGCAAAGGCATAGACCGAGATCGTCAAGGTCTTGTCGTCGGCATGGGCAAGGCTGGTAAAGGCACCGCTGGCAAGCAATGCCAGGGCTGATACACTCAGAGCTGTTTTCAGCATGTTCCTGTTCCTCTTTTATGGTGATGGGTGTTTGATACCGGGCCGGGACCGCTGGTCTGGCGGGTGATGAGCGACATGGGAACCCGCGTGTTTTCGCCAACCTCGTCACCGGATTTTCCATCGATTGCGCAAACAAGCGAGGCGATGGCAATATCGGCAATGCGCGGCATATCCATACGCACGCTGGTCATGGCGGGAGTGATGGCGGATGCCCAGAACAGATCGTCAAAGCCGGTGATGGTTGCCTGTTCCGGCACGCGAATATTGGCGCGGTGCAGCTCGGTCATGGCGCGAAGCGCATGAAGGTCCGAGACAGCGGCAAAAGCCGTTGTGCCGCTCTCGAATCTTTCTGCAAGGCCTAAAAGTGCTCCGGCTCCGTGCTTGGCTTCATGCTGTTCGATCCATAAAACATCCACGGTCGCGCAGCCTGACAGGGTGGAGCGCATGCCGCCAATGCGGTCATTTTGCACGTTGGAGGCTGGGTTGTTGCCGATCAACAGGATGTTGCGATGGCCAAGCAAGGCCAGATGTGTGCCGATCAAGGCACCGCCCTGCCAGTGATCGGCGGACACCGTATTGCCGGGTGTTGATGGACTATCAATCACCGCAAAGGGAATATCCATCGAGGCAATACGGGTGCCGCGCCTTGGCACAATGATCAGCCCATCAACGCCGCGCTCAATCAGCCGGTTGATCGCTTCTGTCTGCACGCCGACATCGCCGCGTGAGTCGGCAATCAGAATGCCGTAACCGCTCGCACTTGCCGCACGCTCAATGGCCTGGGCAATTTGCGGAAACAGCGGACTGGCAATATCGGGCAGCACCAGACCCAGAACGCCGCTTTTGCCGGTGCGCAAGGCCCGCGCCGCCTGACTGGGCACATAGCCCATCGCTTCGGCCATGTCGCGAATGCGCGGCACTAGGCTTGCCGAAACCCGCCCCTTGCCGGAGAGCGCGTTGGACACCGTGGCCACAGACACGCCAAGGGCGCGGGCAATATCACCAAGATTGATCGTCTGCTTCGGGTTTGGCGTGACGGACATGGCTAAGCGCTTTGATTAAACGATTAATCATACTTGCATAAGGCAGAGTCCGCGTTGATGTCAACGCTATTCCCCTCTAAAAAATCATGGGTTTTGACTCTGGAGTCTGTCGGGTTCAAATTGAACCACAGTACACGACACAAACGCCTTTATGTGCCGTTTACCCCCCTCTGGCTTGCCAGCCATCTCCCCCACAAGGAGGGAGATCGGATAGGCGCTCCCGCTCGTTTTTAACACTGAACCTATGATTTCCGACACATACAGCGCCGTGCGTTTTATAAAACGCACAAAGGACGCTGCAACGCTTTAAATATGCAGTAGGACGTATGCTGTTGAGCAATGGGGTTGCTTTTTGTCGATCTCCCTCCTTGTGGGGGAGATGCCCGGCAGGGCAGAGGGGGGTGAGCTATACGGTAAAACCTATGCGTCGTGTACTGTGAAATTTAACCAGACAGACTCCAGAGTCGCTTGTTTTCATTTGTCTGATCAGAAAAACCGGATTCCACTTTTTCCTGACAAACTCTAGAAACTCGGTGGCGTGCAGGCGCTGATCACTTCGCAGGGCACGGGGCCGACACAGCGAAAGCGGTGGGGCCTGCGGCTTTCAAAATAATAGGCATCGCCGGGACCAAGGATTTGGCGCTCATTATCCACCGTCACTTCCAGCCGACCGGACAACACAATGCCGCCTTCCTCGCCTTCATGGGTGAGAAGAACCTTGCCGGTATCGGCACCGGGCTGGTAGCATTCTTTTAGCATTTGCAGGCTGCGGCCAAACAGATTGTCGCCGATCTGTCGATAGGAAAGGCCGCCCTTGCCAATCTCCGTCAGTTCATCGGCGCGATAAAAGGCCTTGTTGGGCTTGTCTGGCTCAAAGGCGAAAAACTCGGCAAGACCAATCGGAATGCCATCGAGAATACGCTTCAAGGCCCCTACCGACGGATTGGAAGCATTGGACTCGATCAGCGAAATGGTCGAATTGGTCACGCCCACCCGCTTTGCCAGCTGCCTCTGGGACAGGTTGTTGCGTATGCGTAAGTAACGTAGCCTGTTGCCGATATCGACTGTCATGCTTGATCCGTTTCTGTTGTTCGAAATATCGCAAACATAGACATATCAGTCCTTTAATTTCAATGGATTAAGAATATCAAGAAAAGGACTTGTTCAGAAAATAAAATCATGGCGGTGATAGCCAGATACAAGGAGATTCCCATGACCGATCATGCCAAACCGAATGCGCCGGGCCTCGACAGTTTCTGGATGCCATTTACCGCCAATCGCCAGTTCAAAGCCGCACCGCGCATGCTCGCCGGTGCCGAGGGCATGTATTATACATCCGTAGACGGCCGCACTGTGCTGGATGGCACCGCTGGTCTTTGGTGCGTCAACGCAGGCCACGGCCGCCGCCAGATTTCTGCTGCCGTTGAAAAGCAGCTGATGACGCTGGATTTTGCCCCTACCTTCCAGATGGGCCATCCGATTGCCTTTGAATTTGCCGAGCGTTTGGCCGAGATTGCCCCAGGTGAAGGCGAAAACAAGCTGGATCGTATTTTCTTCACCGGCTCTGGCTCTGAATCGGTCGATACGGCGCTGAAGATTGCCATTGCTTACCAGCGCTCCATCGGTCAGGGCACCCGCACCCGTTTGATTGGCCGCGAACGCGGCTATCACGGCGTGGGCTTCGGCGGTATTTCGGTGGGCGGTCTGGTCAACAACCGTCGCGTATTCCCGCAGATCCCGGCAGACCATTTGCGCCACACGTTTGATCTGGAGCGCAATGCCTACGTCAAGGGCCAGCCGGACTATGGCATGGAACTGGCGGATGATCTGGAACGCTTGGTGGCGCTGCATGGGGCTGAAACCATTGCGGCCTGCATTGTTGAGCCTGTGGCAGGTTCCACCGGTGTTTTGCCCCCACCCAAGGGCTATCTGGAGCGCCTGCGCGCCATTTGCAGCAAGCACGGCATCCTGTTGATTTTTGATGAAGTCATCACCGGCTTTGGCCGTCTTGGCAGCCCGTTTGCCGCCAACTATTTCAACATTACCCCAGACCTGATCACCACAGCCAAGGGCATCACCAATGGCTCTATCCCCATGGGTGCGGTGTTTGCGGCGCGTAAAGTTCATGATGCCTTGATGCACGGTCCCGATGGTCAGATCGAGCTGTTCCACGGCTATACCTATTCCGGCCATCCGACAGCCTGTGCCGCCGGTATTGCCACAATGGATATTTACCGGGATGAGTCGCTGCTGACCCGCGCAACTGAGGTGCAGGATGCCTGGCATGAGGCAATCCATTCGCTAAAGGGCCTGCCACACATTATCGACATTCGCACCATTGGTCTGATTGCCGGTATTGAGCTCAGCCCCCGCAACGGCGAAGTGGGCAAGCGCGCCTATGACGTTTTTGTTGATTGCTTCGAAAAAGGCCTGCTGATCCGCGTGACGGGCGACATCATCGCCCTTTCGCCGCCGCTGATTATCGAAAAATCGCAGATCAGCGATATCGTCTCGATCCTTGGTGATGCGCTGAAGCGCGCAGCTTAATCCTCGACATGCATCCCCTTGGCTGCACATTCGCGGCCAAGGGGATGATCACTGTTTTTTGACAGATTTTTTGCTGCGGCAAAATTGATCTATGTCATGTTCTGTCAGGCCACAGCGGTTAAACAAGCGCTGTAAAGACATGCATTTTAGGTTTGGCCGTGACATTGCGCAAAAAAAAGACAACAGATCCCGGTGCCGAAAGGCTGAAGGCCATTGAAGCCCGCGTGGCGCGGCAACTTCGTAAGGCCGGATTGCTGGCATTTTGTGCCAGCATGCTTGCTCTGCTGCAAAGCCTTGTGGTGGGCATAAGCCTTGGTGCGCTGGCATCAAGTTCGATAGCACCGTTTACGACCGGCCTTGCCGCCCTGCTTTATCTTGGGCTTGGCTTTGTGCGCCATGGTCTGGATGCTTTAGGCGGGCGCGTCGCTTTTGTTGCGGCCCAAAAGGTGATTGCCGAGGAGCGCACGGCCCTGCTTTTGCGCGAAAGCCGGGTGTCGCCGCTATCAAGCCATGATTTTTCGTCTGCGCAAGGCGCGCAGTTGATTGCCAATAAGCTCGACATGCTCTTGCCCTATCTGTCGCGCTACCACATCGCTTCGTTTAAAACCCGCACAGTGCCCTTGGTTATTCTGGCCATTGTTGCTTATTATTCCTGGGTTGCGGCGCTGATTTTCATCATCGCAGGCCCGATGATTCCGGTGTTCATGGCCCTTATTGGGTATGCAGCCCGCGATGCCAGCTTGAAGCATCTCAAAGAAACCGGCTCGCTCAATGCATTGTTGCTGGAGCGGCTGAACGCTTTGGTGGACATCAAAGTGCTCGATGGCCGCGATATGATGGTCCGGCAGTTTTTTGACACCGCCGATAGCTTGCGCCAACGCACCATGGCCGTGCTTAGAATTGCCTTTTTATCGTCAACCGTGCTGGAGCTGTTTTCGGCCATCGGCATTGCCATGGTGGCGGTCTATGTCGGCTTCAGCCTGTTGGGTGAGATCAATTTCGGGGCCTATGGCACGCCGCTCACCATTGGTGGCGGTATTTTTCTGCTGTTGCTGGCGCCCGATTTTTTTGCACCTTTGCGCGAGCTGGCTGCCGCCTGGCATGACCGGGCCAGCGCGCTCGGTGTTGCCGAAGAACTGGCCGAGCTGGAAGCAAAGCCCAAAAGCTTCATGCTCGGCTCCGGCAATCCTGCGCCAGCACTGGTAGGTGCTGCCTCTCTTCAGACCCGCAACCTGTGCTACACCCGGCCAGACGGGTGCGTGATCACCTTTGCTGATTGCAAAATCCAAGCCGGAGAGACGGTGGCAATCACCGGCCCCAGTGGCATTGGCAAAAGCACGTTCCTCGCCTTGCTTGCAGGCTTGGTGCCCCAAAGCCAGGGCTCAATCACCGTTGCCGGGGTGCCCTTGGATGATGATACGGCAGATGCATGGCGAGCGCGTCTCGCCTGGGTGTCGCAAACCCCGCATTTTCAAAATGCCAGCCTGCGCGCCAATGTTGCAGGCGCAAAAACCTTTGATGCAGACCGTTGGAATGCGGCGATGACCGCCGTGGGGCTGGAGGCGCTGGTTGCCAATCTGCCGTATGGCGATTTGACCCGCCTTGGTGAGACTGGCAACGGCCTTTCGGGCGGCGAGGCGCGGCGGGTGATGCTGGCGCGCGCGCTTTATATGGATGCCGATGTGATTTTGGCCGATGAGCCAACCGCTGATCTCGATGGTGACAATGCGCGGCGTGTCACAGAGAGCCTGCTGGCCTTGGCACAGCGCGGCAAGACATTGATTGTTGCCACCCATGATGCGGCATTGGTGGCGCGCTTGAGCCGCGAGATCAGGCTGGGTGCTACACAATCTGAGGAGCAGGTGGCATGATGCGGCTGTTTCGTTTGTTTTTGCGCATTTGGCGGGCGCATCTTGGGGCTTTCTTGCTCGGCACGGTGTTGTCCGTGTTGGTGCTCAGTGCTGGCACGGCCCTTTTGGGCCTGTCTGGCTGGTTTATCACGGCAACGGGCATGGCCGGGCTGATGGGCATCGGCATTGCCTTTAACGTGTTTGGGCCAAGCGCTGGCATTCGTGCTTTGGCGCTGGGTCGAGCCGCGACGCGCTATGGTGAAAGAGTGCTGAGCCATGATGCGACATTGAGGGGCCTTGCGGCCTTGCGCGGCCAATTGCTGGCGGCAATGACCAAGGCTCCTCTGCGGGTGCTGGCCGCTCTGCGCGGATCGGAACGGCTGAACCATCTGACACTGGATGTTGATGCGCTGGATGGGCTGGCCCTGCGGCTGATCATTCCGCTCGCAACAACCCTTGTGGTGCTGACTGGCTTTATCGCCCTGGTGTGGTGGCTGGAAAGTGGCCTTGTCGCCTCATTACAGGCTATGAGCTATCTGTTGGGCTTGACGCTCGCCATTGTGCTGGTGCTGAAAACCACCAGTCAGCCCTCGCGGCTGGCGCAAAAAGCGCTTCAGGCATTGCGTGAGCGTTATATTGATGTGGTTCGGGCGCGGCCCGAATTAATGGTGTCCGGCACGCTGGCAAGCCGCAGCCGCAAGGTCTTGGAGGCGCAAGACAGATTGCAAAACGCGCAAGGCAAGATTGACCGGTTTGAGCGTCTGGCTGGCCTTTGCCTGAGCGGCGCTGGCACGGTGGCGGCTTCCGCCAGTCTTTATCTCGGTATCACCCTTGCCCAGCGCGGAGTGATCGATGCTCCCATGGCCGCCTTTGGCTTTTTCACCGCCCTAGCTCTTACCGAAGTGATAGCGCCGGTTCATCGCGGCCTCACCGAACTGGGGCGGATGAAAGATGCCGCACGGCGGATTGATGCGCAGATACAACACGGTGAAACGCTGCCCACACAAGCAGCCAAACCGGCACGGGTGGGCAAGGCTGATCAACCCGTTTTGGCGCTTTCAGGCGTGTGCTACAGTCAGTTTGGCCGCGCAATTTTGAAGGATTTTTCTCTCACTGTCCGTGCTGGCGAGACGGTGGCTCTCATCGGGCCAAGCGGCGTGGGCAAAAGCACGGTGCTCCTTTTGGCTCTTGGTCAACTCAGGCCGCAAGCGGGCCAGATCGATCTCGCTGGACACGATGTTTTTGCCCTGTCTGAGGCGCAGCTATTCTCGCTCTCGACCCTCTTGCCGCAGCGAAGCGCGTTGATGAGCGGCACGGTGATGGATGCATTGCGCCTTTCGCGCCCCGATCTTGATGAAGCGCAAGCATGGAATGTGCTGACAGCCGTGCAGCTTGCGCCTGTGATTGTCGATCGCGGCGGGCTTGATAGCAGGTTGGGGGAGGGTGGTTCTGGTCTGTCAGGCGGCGAGCAGCGACGTCTCTCACTTGCCCGCGTATTGTTGCGCAATCCAAGACTGCTTTTGCTGGATGAACCTACCGAAGGCCTTGATCATGCCACGGCACAGGCTGTTTTGGCTGGCATTCGCCAATTTCTGCCAGACGCCGCCATTTTGATGGCGTCACATCAGAGCGTGGAAAAGGCCGCAGCCGATCGAACTGTTTTGCTTAAGTGAGAGGAGGTGTGTCGCGGGGGTGCGGCGCATTGGCGCATTTTTATATCGCATAACTGCTTTTTGATTTCGATCAACTCTGACTGCCGATCCGGGGGGTAAATACCCCTCATATGCATTGCAAAATGTATCCTTCGGGTCAGAAAGAGCAAAGACAATGGAACTCAATATCATTGAGCTATCGCGCTTGCAGTTTGCCGCGACCGCGCTTTATCACTTCCTTTTCGTTCCCCTGACACTCGGGCTTTCGGTTATCGTTGCCATTATGGAAACCGTCTATGTGATGACGGGACGTCCCATCTGGCGGCAGATGACCAAATTCTGGGGCACATTGTTTGGGATCAACTTCGTCCTTGGCGTGGCTACGGGCCTCACCATGGAATTCCAGTTCGGCATGAACTGGAGCTACTACAGCCAATATGTCGGCGATATTTTCGGCGCACCCCTGGCCATTGAAGGCCTGATGGCCTTCTTTCTGGAAGCTACATTTGTCGGCCTGTTCTTCTTTGGCTGGGACAAGCTCTCGCCAAGGGCGCATCTGGTTGTTGCGTGGCTGGTGGCAATCGGCTCCAACATGTCGGCGCTGTGGATTTTGATTGCCAATGGCTGGATGCAAAATCCGGTTGGCGCGGTCTTCAATCCGCAAACCATGCGCATGGAAATGACCAGCTTTTTTGATGTTGTGTTCAACGAAACAGCTCAGGCCAAATTCGTTCACACGGTGTCGGCAGGCTATGTCACGGCAGCCGTCTTCGTGCTCGGTGTCTCCGCCTGGTATCTGCTAAAAGGCCGCCACGTTGATCTGGCCAAGCGCTCAATTGCCGTTGCCGCAAGCTTTGGCCTTGCCGCATCGCTTTCCGTTGTGGTGCTGGGCGATGAGTCTGGCTATGGCGTGAGCCACTCGCAAAAAATGAAAATGGCCGCCATTGAAGGCATGTGGGAAACTCAACCTGCACCGGCCAGCTTCACCCTGTTTGGCTTTCCCGATCAAAAAGCGCGCGAAACCCATTATGCTATCCATATTCCCTATGTCATGGGCTTGATTGGCACACGCTCCTTGACCACCGAAATTCCGGGCATTGACCAATTGGTCGCGCAGGCAGAGGTGCGGATTCGCTCCGGTCTGATTGCCTATGACGCACTGATGAATGTGCGCGCCAACAAGGGCAAGATGACGGATGCCGATAAGGCCGCCTTTGAAAACCACAGTGCGGATCTGGGTTTTGCCCTGCTGCTGAAGCGTTATAACGATGATCCACGCACAGCCACGCCTGAGCAGATTGTCATGGCTGCCAATGATACCGTGCCAACCGTCTGGCCGCTGTTTTGGGCTTTCCGCCTGATGGTTGTCCTCGGCTTTGCCTTCATCGGTGTGATGATCTGGTTCTTTTATATGGTGTCTTTCCGCAAGATGCAGTTCCCGCGCTTTGCTCTCTGGATTGCGGTTCTCATCATTCCGGCTCCATGGATCGCCGCGGAACTTGGGTGGATTGTTGCCGAATTTGGCCGTCAGCCCTGGACTGTGGACGGCGTCTTGCCCACCGCTCTGTCGGCTTCCAGCCTGAGTGTGACCGATCTTTTGCTCACCCTTGCAGGCTTTGTGCTGCTGTACACCGTTCTGTTTGTGGTCGAGATGGGCTTGATGCTCAAGTATATTCGCAAAGGCCCGCATATCGACGTGCATGAAACCGAAAACTGGCAGAAGCAGCACAGCGCTCGCCTTGCTCCCGCCACCATTCCTGCTGCGGAGTAACGATCATGATCCTCAATCAACTCATCGACTTTGACGTCTTGCGTGTGATCTGGTGGGTGCTGCTGGGCGTGTTGCTCACAGGCTTTGCCCTCACCGATGGTTTCGATATGGGCGTCGGTGCGCTGCTGCCCTTTGTTGGTCGAAACGATGTGGAGCGCCGTGTTGCCATCAACACCATCGGCCCTGTCTGGGAAGGCAATCAGGTCTGGTTCATTCTGGGTGGCGGTGCCATTTTTGCCGCATGGCCTCCGCTCTATTCGGCCAGTTTCTCGGGCTTTTATCTGGCCATGTTCGCCGTTTTGGCAGCCTTCATCCTGCGGCCTGTTGGCTTTAAATATCGCTCCAAGCGCGACAGTGCCACCTGGCGCAATTGCTGGGACTGGGCCCTGTTTGTGGGCGGTGCCGTGCCTGCGCTGATTTTTGGTGTGGCCATGGGCAATGTGCTGCAAGGCGTGCCATTTCGCTTCGATGACGATCTTCGGATTTTCTATGAAGGCACGTTCTTTGGCCTTTTGAACCCCTTTGCGCTTCTGGCCGGAGTGGTGTCGCTGATGATGCTGGTGACCCATGGCGCAGCCTGGCTCAACCTGAAAACCGAAGGTGCTGTGCGCGATCGCGCCCGTGCCATTGGCTCCATCACCTCGCTGATTACCATTGTGGCCTATATTCTGGCCGGTGTCTGGCTGGCAAAGGGAATTGTAGGCTATCAGGTAACCCTTCCCGCCGTGGCCGATGGTCCATCCAACCCGCTCTACAAGGATGCTGTTCAGGCCGGGTCGTGGCTGTCTGCCTATGCTGTCCGTCCGTGGATTGCCGTTGCACCTGTGGTGGGTATTCTGGGTGGCTTGCTGACATTCCTTGGTCTTCGGGCCGGTCGGGAAGTCTCGACGCTGTTGTTCTCGAAACTGTCGATCATTGGCGTGGTGTCATCGGTGGGGTTGACCATGTTCCCCTTCATCCTGCCATCGACCATTGATCCGCGCTCATCCCTCACGGTTTGGGATTCGTCTTCATCGCACCAAACCCTGTTTGTCATGCTGGTGGCTGCTGTGATTTTTGTGCCGATCATCCTTGCCTATACCTCATGGGTCTACAAAGTTCTGTGGGGCAAGGTCACGGAAGCCGACGTCAAAGCCAATTCGGAATCGGTCTACTAAACAGGCATTGTTCGGGCGCAGAACCGCTCTGCGCTTTTGCAACACGATGCTCTAACGGGAAAGGAAATATCATGTGGTACTTTGCCTGGCTTCTCGGACTGCCGCTGGCCGCCATGTTTGCCGTCTTGAACGCCATGTGGCTGGAAATGCAGGAGGATGCACGCACAATGAAACAGCCTGCATCGAAAGCCAAAAAATAAGTCGGGATCATAGATTCTGAGAAAAAAGGGAGAGGCGAAATGCCTCTCCCGTATGTGTTTTGGATCAGAAGGGATAATGCTGATTTGGATCTTCAATGGTGATCCAGCGCAGATCGGTGAACTCGGCAATGCCTGCCTTGCCACCGAAGCGGCCATAGCCTGAGCCTTTCACGCCGCCAAAGGGCATTTGGCCTTCGTCGCCAACTGTTGGACCGTTGATGTGGCAAATGCCCGATTCAATGCGCGAAGCCACGCTCAAAGCGCGCTGAATATCGCGGCTGAAAACGGCCGATGACAGGCCATATTCGGTGTCATTGGCGATGCGAATGGCTTCTTCTTCGTCTTTGACGCGAATGACAGGCTTGACGGGGCCAAAGCTTTCTTCATCAAAGCTGCGCATGCCTTCCTTGACGTGATCAAGCAGGGTTGCCGAGACAACGCTGCCGTTGATCTGGCCACCGGCGGCGAGATTTGCACCCTTGCCAACCGCATCATCAATAAAGGCCTGCATTTTGACAGCCGCTTCCGGGTTGACCAGTGAGCCAAGCACGACATGGCCGCGCGGATCGCCTGCCGGCAACGAGGCAACGCGGGCCGAGAGCTTTTGCACGAATTCATCGGCCACAGACTCCACCACAATCAGACGCTCGGTGGACATGCAGATCTGGCCGTTGTTGGCATAGCAGCCAAATACGGCAGCGTTGACTGCACCATCAATATCGGCGTCTTCCAACACAATCAGCGGAGCCTTGCCGCCAAGCTCCAACAGGGCTGGCTTGAGATGGCGGCCGCAAAGCTCGCCAATGATCCGGCCAACCTTGGTGGAGCCGGTGAAGTTGACGCGACGCACTTCCGGTGCCGCCACCAGCGCTTCCACCACCTGGGCTGCGTCTTCTGGCGCATTGGTGATGACGTTGATGACGCCATCGGGAAGACCGGCTTCCACCAGCACTTCGCCGATCAAGACGTGAATGGCCGGGCAAGCCTCAGACGCTTTCAAGATGGCGGTGTTGCCGCAGGCGATTGCCATGGCAATTGCGCGTGTGCCAAGGATGATGGGTGCATTCCAGGGCGCAATGCCAAGGCACACGCCTGCCGCCTGACGGGTCGCCATGGCCAGCGTGCCGGGCTTGTCAGACGGAATGATCTCGCCCTGAATCTGCGTGGTCATGCTGGCCACTTCGCGCAAGATTCCAGCCGCCAGCATGGCGTTAAAACCAGCCCAAGGTGCGGTGCCGCCGGTTTCTTCGATCATCAGCTTGGCAAATTCGCCTGTCTTGGAATCCATAATGTCAGCGGCCTTCAAAAGCAGGGCGCGCCGGGCGTTGGGGCCGGTCTTAGACCAGGCCGGAAAAGCCGCCTGTGCCGCTGCAACGGCCGCTTTGACATCTTCGATGCTGGACGCAGGCGCGCGGGTGGCAACTTTGCCGGTGAACGGATCAAGACGATCAAATGTCTTGCCCGAGAGAGCGTCGACTTTTTTGCCGTTGATGATCTGTTTGATTTCAAACATGGTTTTCCTCCTGTATGTGGTCTTCTGTGTTTAAATCGGGTAGTGTTTTGGGTCAGATGAAACGGTCATCCAGCGCAGTTCGGTGAATTCATCCAGCGCCGCTTCTCCTCCGAAACGGCCATAGCCAGAGGCCTTGACGCCGCCAAAAGGCATGTGTGGATGATCTTCAACAGTTGCCGAATTGATGTGTAAAATGCCGGTTTCAACCCGCCGCGCCACGGCCATGGCCTTTGGCACATTGCGGCTGAACACCGCACCGGACAGGCCATATTCGCAATCATTGGCAACCGTGATTGCCTCATCCACATCGGCCACGCGCATGATGGACACCACAGGGCCAAAACTCTCTTCGCGGTAAAGGCGCATGGTGGGCGAAACATGGTCGATCACCGTTGCATCCATCAGCGCGTCGTGCACCTGCCCGCCAACCACCACTTTCGCACCTTTGGTAACGGCATCATCAATCATTGCTGCAATGCGGCGGCCGGAATCGGCAGAAATCAGCGCGCCAAGCGGGCGGGTCTTGGCCATTGGATCGGCGGCGGTTAGTGTTTTGGCTTTTTCGACAAACAGGGCCATGAAGGCATCTGCCACCGCATCAAGCACAATGATGCGTTCCGTTGACATGCAAACCTGACCTTGATTGAAAAAGGCACCAAAGGCCGCAGCCTTCGCGGCTTCATCCAGATCGGCATCGTCCAGCACAATCAACGGTGCTTTGCCGCCCAGTTCCAGCAGGCAGCGCTTTAAATGGCGGGCGGCCATTTGGGCAATGATGCGGCCAACGCGGGTTGATCCGGTAAAATTCACCCGGCGCACGACGGGGTGAGCAATCAGTGCTTCAACAATCAAAGACGCATCCGCAGGCGCATTGGAAATGATGTTCAAAACACCATCCGGCAGGCCCGCCTGATGCAAGACATCGCCTAAAAGCCTCTGGGTGGCGGGGCACAGTTCCGAGGTTTTCAAAATCACCGTATTGCCGCAGGCCAGCGCCAGCGCAATGGAGCGCACAGCCAGCAGGATGGGCGCATTCCATGGCGCAATTGCCAGACAGACACCCGCAGGCTGGCGGATTGAAACCGAATAGGGTTCTGGCAGCGGATCGGGAAGCGGTGCTTCCTCCATATAATGGGTCATGCTGGCGGCATCGATCAGGATTTTTGCGCCATACTCTATATTGAATTCGCACCATTGGCGGGTGGCACCCGTCTCGGCCATCATCACCGGGATAAAAGCCTCCTTTTGGTGCAGCAGTAATTCTGCGGCTTTTTCGAGACGTATTTTGCGCTCGAACGGAGAGGTCGCTGACCAGCCGGGAAAGGCGGACGCTGCACTCAAAGCAGCGCGATCCACATCGTCAACGGTGGCCGCGCTGGCAATGGTGACAACATCACCGGAGATTGGATTGGTGCGTGTGAAGGTGGCGTGCGACACTGAGCCACTGGCTTTCCCGCCCAACAGGAGATCGGCGCGAAAAGGTAAGGCGTGAGTGTGACCATGCGCGGGCGCACTGACGTTTTTCATATCTGAAGATAAGCCCCGCTTCGACCCCATGCTGATCGCCTCCTCCCAAAGGCTGAATGGGAGCTTACAGCATTGTCAGCCAAGAAGAATGTCTATATCTGGTCTATAATTGTAGAAAAATGGGTCTTTGTTGGCGCGAGGCGGGAGGGATATGCATGGCTGACGAATTTGCCCTGATGCGCCATTTGCGGGCTGAGGTGTGGGAGCCAGCCTTGTCGGAGCGCAGCTTTCGCACCGGTGCTGCCCCCCATCGTTGGTTTGTCCATCTGGTTTTCCTCAGCCATGGTCGTTTGACACTGGAGGCGAATGATCAGCTTGAGGTGCTGGATGGGCCAAGTCTGGCTTTGGTGCCGCCTTCCCATGGACGGCGTCTGCGTCTGGCGGCTGGCTCACGGGCGTATGTGGTGGGGGCCGCGATGGATGTTATGACCCAAGCCATTGGCGATTATCCCGAATCGCCTGCCATTCGCCGCTTTATCAGCCACGCCAGTTTGCTGAAGGGCATCGATACCGGTGCGCGGCACTCTCTTGAGCAGCAGTTTCAGGCGCTCATTGCCGAAGTGCAAGCCCAAAGTCAGCCGTCACAGATGGCTGTCTCGGCCCATTTGCAACTTCTTTTGCTCTGGGCCTGGCGGCACAACACACCGGATGAGCCAGCGGCTGTGCTCTCACTGGGCGGCGGCACACTTTTGCAGCAATTTCGGCAATTGGTCGAAACCGAGTTTCGCCAACACCGGCCGATTTCTTATTATGCCCAGCAGCTTGGCATTTCCATGGATCGCCTGCATGCCATTTGCAGCCGCAATCTCAATCGCGCCCCGCTTGAATTGCTGCATGAGCGCCTGGCGCAGGAAGCCCGTATCCGACTTGAGCGCTCCGACCGCAGTGTGCGCGACATCTCCGATGGACTGGGCTTTAAGGATCCAGCCCATTTCAGCCATTTCTTCAAAGGTAAAACCGGCCTGTCACCGGCGCGCTACCGCAAGGCGGTGCGCCAGACATCAGCTCCATCTGCGGCCCGCGTCAATGTTGAGTATCATGATTGGCCGTGAGAGCTATTTTAGCCGCTTGCCATCCGCATCAAACAACAGGCATGTGGCGGCGGAAAGGCCAAGGGTGACAGAGGTTTGCCGCGCACCTATCTGCCGCTGACGCTGCTCAACAATCAGCGGTTCGCCTCCTCGCAGCTTGGCGTAGAGAAAGCTGGTGCTGCCGAGGTTTTCCGATACATCCACCTCGACGCTCAATTGGGCATCGCCTTGGCCCTCAGCCAGAAAATGTTCCGGTCTGATACCCAGATTAACATTTTGGCCAAGAGTGACGGCATCCGAAATTGGCAGGGTCAGTTTTGTCTCAGCCTGGGTTGCAAGCGCAATTGTCACCTGACCATTTTGGCGATCGACAATGGTTGCCGGTAGAAAATTCATTTTGGGTGAACCAATAAAGCCCGCCACAAACATATTGTCCGGGTCATCATAGAGGCTCAAAGGTGTGCCGACCTGCTCCACCTTGCCAGCGCGCAACACGACAATCTTGTCGGCCAGGGTCATGGCTTCCACCTGATCATGGGTGACATAGATGATGGTGGTGTTGAGCTCCTTGTGCAGACGGGCAATCTCGATGCGCATGTTGACGCGCAATTCGGCATCGAGATTGGAGAGCGGCTCGTCAAACAAAAACACGTCGGGTTGACGCACAATCGCCCGGCCGATGGCAACCCGCTGGCGTTGACCGCCAGAAAGCTGCCCCGGTTTGCGGGTCATGAGCGCATCCAGCTCCAGAATTTTGGCAGCATCCGCAACGCGGCGATCAATCTCGGATTTTTCCATGCCCGCAAACCGCAGCGCAAAGCCCATGTTTTGCTCGACCGTCATGTGCGGATAGAGCGCATAGGTTTGAAACACCATGGCAAGGCCGCGCTTGGACGGATCAACATCATTCATCTGCTGGCCGCCGATGGTCAGCGTGCCGGAGGAAATATCCTCCAGCCCGGCAATCATCCGCAAAAGCGTGGATTTACCGCAGCCGGACGGGCCAACAAACACCACGAATTCCCCGGATTTGATCTCCAGATCGACGCCCTTGATCACTTCAAGGGCACCATAGGTTTTGCGAATGGCGGCAAGCGAGACATCAGCCATGGGTCTGCCTCATGCAACGGTAAAGGTGATGGATTGGCTGCCAAATGGACGGCAGGTGGCGGTGAGCGTGATCGTGCCTTTCTCGTCGCCCGCCTCAATCCAAAGGCCGGTAACGCCACCCTTGAAGCTGGAAAGCTCTGGCCCGATCAGGCGGCCCGGTCCCTTCAGCTTAAGGGAGACAGGATCATCGAAGAAGGGCAGGACATTGCCGCCCTGATCAAGAGCCCGAAGGATGACCCGCACAGTGTCTTTTTCGCCCGCACTCAAATCGGTCGCGTCCGGCGCAATCTGCAAGGTGGTTGGCAGCGGATCGGCGGGCAATTCGACGGTTTTGACCGCTTTTCCATCGACAAAGCCAGTGATGGTGCCGCCCATCCATCGCAGGCCCCAGGTGCCGAACTCTTCCTTGGTCATGCTGCGCTCGTCGATAATCACCGGCGGATGGGCAAGATGAGGATAGGTCTGGCGGTCGGGCGAGACGCGCTTGGTCAGCGTTTTGCCAAGCGAGATTTCAACATAATCGCAATTGGTGAGAATGATCAGCGGCAAAACGCCACCGATATTGCGCTCGCCGCGCGCCCAGAAGGTCACGGGTTGCAAAACAACGCCCCCCGATGGATCACCCTGAGAGGCATAGGCATAGGCCGCAAGCTTTGGCTCGCGGTACATGTCCATCACACCATGGTAGCAGATACGGTCGCCAGAGCCGAAATCCTTGTGGGTGTTATAATCAAACATGCACCAGCCGGTGCAGCCGGAAATGGCGGGATCGCCCGCTACGGCATTGAGCATGAGCAGGTGGCGGGTGACGTGCTCGGCCTGCCGCTGCTCCTGATCCCAGCGCTTTGTAGGATACATATGCCCGTTATATTCGGTGATCATATAGGGCACTTTGGTTGACAAGCCGGTGATTTCTGCCTGCTCGCGGATGACCAGACGACCACGATTGTTGCCGGGCATTTCTTCCATGCCCAGAACAAAATCATTCATGGTGTAGACATCTTCCAGCAATTCGCTGTTGGGAATGCAGCGCACCCCGCCGGTCTGGCGGGTGGTGTCGAGGGCGCGGGCAACGCGGTTGGTCTCGACATAAAAGTCGTGATTGTCTTTGGATTCGTTGATGCGCACGCCCCAGATGATAATCGAAGGATGGTTCCAGTCACGCTCAATCATGCGGCGCACGTTCTGGATGGATTCCTGCTGCCATACCGGGCCGCCAATATGCTGCCAGCCGGGAATTTCTTCAAACACCAACAGGCCAATCTCGTCGCAGCGATCCAAAAACCACTTGGATTGCGGATAATGCGAGGTGCGCACAATATTGCAGCGCAGATCAAATTTCATCTGATCGGCGTCTTTTTCCTGGCCTCTGCGCCCCATGGCATAGCCCAGATGCGGCCATGCCTGATGGCGGTTCAGCCCGCGCAGCTTGATGTTTTGACCATTGAGGAAAAAGCCATCGGTGCGAAATTCAACCGTGCGGAAGCCAAAGCGGCTTGAGACGCTGTCTTTGCCGTGCTCGGTGGTGATCTCGGCCGTCAACGTGTAAAGCACCGGATTGTCGAGGTCCCAAAGGGCGGCCTGTTTGATGTTTTCCAGCGTGATCAGCGTGTCTTTGCCAGCAATCGCCGCATCTGCGCTGGCAAGCGTTGCGCCGTCCTTGTCGGTGATGGTGACACGCACCGTGCCGCTTGCATCCTGCTGGGTGTGATTGGCCAACATGACTTTGACTGTGACGGTTTTGCTGTCATTCAGGGCATCGGGTGTTTCGATCTTGATGTTATGGATCGAGACGGGATCGGTGACTTTCAGCCACACATCGCGGTAAATCCCGGCATAGGTGAGATAATCAATCTGACCGCCAAAGGGTGGGATTTCCGGGTTCTCCGAGCCGTCGATCTTGACCGTCAGCAGATTGTCACCGGCTTTTAAATGTGGGGTAAGACGCGCTTCAAACGGGGTATAGCCATCCTTGTGGGCAATAATCTCGACGCCATTGAGGGTGACCACAGAATCGGCCATGGCGGCATCAAACACCAGTGAAACCTCACGGCCTTCAAAACCCGGCTCCCAGGCAATCACCTTCTGATAGGTGAAGGCCTTTTGATAGAGCTTTTCATCAAAATAATTATAGGGAAGCTCAACGGCGGTGTGCGGCAGGCGCACGGTTTCGCCGCTCTGCGGGGCATGGACCCAGGCCGGTTCAAACCCGTGCAAAAATGTCCAGTTGGCATTGAAATTTTCATAACGACGCATGGTCATACCTTTATTTAACTGAGCCAAGCATGCCTTGTACAAACTGGCGCTGCATGGCGAAAAACACGAGCAATGTGGGAAGGGTTGCAAGAATGGTACCGATCATGACGGTGCCATATTCAGGAAAATAGGCCGAGGCGAGCGACGAGACGACCAGGGTGATCGTCTTGGAATCGTTGGATTGCAGCACAATCAGCGGCCAAAGATAATTGTTCCAGTTGAGCATGAAGACGATGACAAAGGCGGCCGCAAAGGTTGAGCGCATCACCGGCAGATAGATATAGAAAAATATCTGCCATTCTTTCAGCCCGTCCATTTTGGCGGCATCGCGCAGCGCCGACGGAAATGCTTTTGAAGCCTGCCGGAAGTAGAAAATGATAAAGGCAGACGCCAGCGTGGGCAGCACAATGGCAACATGCGTATCAATCAGCCCCATTTTCGAGATCAGCAAAAACAGCGGGATCATCAGCGCAGCAAAGGGGATCATCAGCGTCAGCAGCACAACGGCATAGATCTTGTCGCGCAGTTTGGAGCGAAACATTTCAAAGCCATACCCGGCCAGCGACGACACCAGCAGGGTGATGAGCGTGCCGAAAACGGCAATCTTCACCGAATTCCACATGATCAGCGGCACATTCAAGGCGGTGAAGAAACTGCCGATGTTGTCAAACAGCGCAGATCCGAGCGAGAGTTTGCCACGGATAATGTCTGGCGTTGTATTGGTTGCGCAAATGACCATCCAGATGAAGGGAAACACCGAGATAAAGGCGGCCAGCGATAAAAAGCTGTATTGCAAAAAGGAGCCGGTATGAGACCGCAAACGATGGACGTTCATGGGCGCTCCTTTGCTGCAAAAAACTGCACCATGGATAACAGCGCCACCATCACCACAATCACATAGGACACAGTGGCGGCGTAGCCAAAATTGGGCATGAATTTGAAAGTCAGGTTGTAGATGTAAAGCGACAGCGTCAGCGTGGCATTGGCCGGTCCGCCTGTGCCTTCCGTCAGGGTGTAGACCTCATCAAACAATTGCAATGTGCCAATGGTGGAGGTGACGGTGGTAAACAGAATGACGGGTTTGAGCATTGGCACCGTGAGGTGCAAAAAGCGGCGGTGAGCGGGAACTCCATCAATCCTTGCGGCCTCATCAATCGAGCGATCGATGTTTTGCAAGGCTGCCAGATAGAAAATCATGTTATAGCCGGTCCAGCGCCAGATCAGGGCGATGATAATCAACACCTTGGCCCAGAAGGGATCGGATATCCAATTGATGGGAGAGGACAAGACCCCCATCAGCATGAGTGTGTTGTTGATGACGCCATCGACCGCGAACATGCTTTTGAACAGGATGGAATAGGCCACCAGCGATGACACGCAGGGCAAAAAGATCAAGGTTCGATACAGGCCGGAAAAGCGCAGCTTCGGATTGTTCAGCGCAACGGCCAAAAGCAGGGCCAGCACCAGCATGATCGGCACCTGAATGACAAAAAATGTCATCGTGTTGCTGAGCGCTTTCAGAAAAGTCGGATCGTTGAAAAGGCGGGTGATGTTGCCGAGGCCGTTGAACTTCATCATCATGCCCCGACCGGAATAGAGGGACAAAATGAGGGAACGAACAATCGGGTAGAGCATGAACACCGATATCAGTGCCAAAGCGGGTGCCACAAACAGCCAACCGTTGACATCGTAATATCGGCTCAATCCGCCACGTTTTACCGCTGCCATGATTTCAATCGCTTTGAAAAGATGTGTGATGAAATGGCCGCGCAGCACGACTGCCACGCGGCCGCCCGGGAGGAGGGCTTATTGGATTTGCTGCTCGGCCTGAGTGGTAATATTCTTGATCACCGTATCAATCGGTGTGCCGTTGATGACGGCGGGCATGTTGGCAATCACAGCCTGATCCACTTCGCCGGTGAAAATGCCATAGTTGACAGGCGGAATTTCACCCAGCCATTTCGAGAATTTCAACCAGACTTTATCGCCACCAAAAAACGGATCGGGCTGGTTGTAGGCCTCGCCTTGGCGTGCTGCCAAAAGCGAACCGACTGCGCCGCGTTCTGTGAGGATTTTCTGGTAAAAATCGAGATCCTTGCCGTAAATCTCGTTAAGAAAATCAATAGCCTCGTCTTTTTCCTTGGATTTTTCCAGCACATACCAGCTTGAACCGCCAAGATTGGAAGCCCCGACCGCCCCTTGCAAATCCAGTTTCGGAATGGGTGCAACGCCCCATTTCCCAACCTGATCGGCTTGAGTCTTGATGCTGCCGGTGATCCATACACCGCTGACCACGGTTGCAACATCGCCGGAGTTGAAGGCGTTGACGGCTTCTGTCCAGCCGCTGGTGCGCTTGATGAGGCCGTCTTTCGTCAGCTTGGCCTGAATTTCCATTGCAGCCTTGAGAGGCGCATTGTTTTCAACATTCAGGTTGCCTGCCTTGTCAAAATACCATTCACCACCCGATTGCATGATCAGACGGGTGAGACCATTATCGCTCATATCCAGTGTGAGCATCTGCTTGCCGGTCTTTGCCAGCACCTGCTTGCCGATTTCGATATATCGGTCCCAGGTGATGTTTTGCATATCTTCCGGCTTGAAGCCGGCCTGTTCCAGATAGTCTTTGCGATAGTACATTCCGGTGACACCGGAATCGAAGGGCATGCCATAGACCTTGCCGTCCACGGTCATCAGGTTGACCTTATAGGGCGCAAACCCGCTGTAATCGACCTTGCCCGACATGGAGGCAAAAGCGCCGGGGAATGATTGCAGATATTTTTGTGCGCCGTAATCTTCGATCAGCACAATATCCGGTAAAGCGTCGGTGGCCCCTGAGGCAAGCCCAGTTTGCAGTTTTTGCTGAACGGATTCCTTGGAAAAATCCACCACGTTAAAGGTTGTGTCGGGGTGCTTCGCCGTGTAGCGCGCGCCCGCTTCCTTCATGATGGCAACATTGAAATTCGGATCCCAGCACCAGATGGTGATTTCACCGGCCATGGCGGCTGTTGCCGTCAGCAGGCTTGTGCCTGCAATGGCCAATCTGACTGCTGCTGCTTTGCCTGAAAAATACCGCACGCTCATCCTCCCAAAACGAGTGCCTTACACGGCTCCCAACCGTCGAACAGAGAGTAAGTCGAAAAGGAAGAAAAACACAAGAAAAAATTTACTAAATATTTTTCACGGTAGATGATGCCAGTTTACGTCTCGGCAACGACAGGAGGGCGGCAGCTGCCGCGCCATTGCATTTTTGTCGGAATGATCACGTGTTTGGTGTAGTCGCGGCCGCTTAAGCGCTCGACCAGAAGATCCACTGCGGTTTCGCCGATATGTTCACCGGGAATATGCATGCTTGAGAGAGGTGGATTGAGAAATTGCGTGACAGGAATGTCATTGAATGACGCAAGAGCTATGTCGTTGGGAATGGCAAGACCCGCCTCTTGAATGGCCCGATAAGCGCCAATCGCCATATTGTCATTGGCGCAGAGAATGACATCCGGCTTGGGATCGAGCTTCAGAAGAAGCTGGGTTTGCTCATAGCCGGTTTCCAGCCTCAGGCTGCGGGAATCGGTGTTTTGCTGATAGCCAGGTGCCATGAGCCGCGGATCAAACGTCCCCCGCGTCTTATGCCAATCCATATAGGCTTCACAACGACCACTTTGCACGGCCGCATTCTGGTCCAGATGGCCGTAGCTGCCAATAAAACCAATGTGTTGATAACCTGCCGAGGCCAGACCATTGAGAATTTTGGTGGTGGCGGTGCCGAGATCAGACAGGACGCAATCGTAATCGTCAAGGCGCGGATTGATGTCGGCAAAAACAATGGGGCGCGACGACTGGATCAGGTCTTCCATCGTGGCGAGCGAGTGTTTGCCAATGACAATCATGCCGCCCGCCGATTGCAAGACTTTGGATTCTTTCAGATCCTGGGTGCGTAAAACCTTGATGATTTCCAGTTGATGCTCATTGCAGCGCCGCTCTATGCCCAAACGCACGCCGACATAATAGGGATCGGCGAGCTCGTCTTCCGGCTCGAGAAAATGCACGATGGCAATCGGTGCCCGCGCGCCAGAGGGGGAGGGTGCAAGGCCATAAGGATTGCTGCGGCGATTTCGGCTGCGCGGCGTCTCATAATTCAGCGCTTCTGCCGTCTCAATGATCGCCTGCCGTTTGCTCTCCGAAATCGACAGGGTTTGATCGTAATTCAACACGCGCGAGACGGTGCCGGAGGAAACGCCAACAGCTTTGGCGATTTCGCGCAATGTGACCATGGGCTGCCCCTCCGAAAATTCTACAGCATCGCGCCATAGTCAGGAATAAATTGGTAAAAATTTACTACTGAAACTCCAAGGTTTACGCAAGTTCAATGATGATACCCCGAAAGGCTTTGGCTATCGGGAATTACAGGGGCTGCGCATGGCAGATGCCATCCACAACGGCAAGCCAGCCGCCAGAAGACTGCTGCTGCGCATCCACATGATGCATGCCCTTGCCGTTCCATCCATTTCCAGCGGCCTGGAAGATGGGGCTGTTGGCGCATTCCTGCTCGGCGTAGGCATCAACTGTCAGCTGATGAATGGCAAAGGCCCGCACCGCACCGCCGTAACGTTGCCCACAGTCCTGCGCAAAGCGATGCAGCACGCCGTTGATGCTGACCACCCGGCCCGCCGGGCGGGCGCGGCGGTTGTCGCGCGCTACTATGGGGCTTGCCGGGTGCCTGTGCCATGGCCCGAACAGATGATCGGCATGAAACAGGCTTAAATGATCGTGGGTGCTGGGGGTGGTGCAGCCAAACATCCACCAGCGGCCCTCAAACTGAAAAGGCGTTGGGTCAGCGAGTGTGCCGGTGACAAGATCGGCAACATGCACCCATTGTGTGGGGAAAGGCTCGGCGCGATAAAGTCGCACGGCACCGGCTCCCAATGTTTCCGGCACCATATAGATCTGGCCCGCGTGTTCAAAAACCAAAGGATAAGACAGGTGAAATGTCTCTCGCAACACCACGCCCTGATAGGTCCATTGCAGGGCATTTTGGCTGGATGCATATCCGATTTCACCCAGTCCACGCTCGTGGTTCAGGATTTCGAAAAACAGATGCCATGTGCCGTGATGGTGGATAAAAAACGGATCGGCAATGAAGCTGGCGCGAACATCATTGATTTGTGCGCGTGCCATTGCGGGATGGGCAATGTCCGGGTGTGGTGAAAGTGACAAGGGGCTTTCGCCCACAAAGACGCTGATCGACCATGGATCCTTGGGCAAATCTGCTGTTGTCATGGCAGACGGCCTATGGTGCGGCAATCCGTGGCCCATTTCATCTTATAGGCTTCCGGGCCGCGCAAGTAGTCAAACTCTGCAAAGCCACAGGCCACGGCTTCGCGAAGGGCCGCATGAATCATCAGCGTGCCCGGCGAGAATTGTGCAAAGGCCGATTTGAATCCGGCGTTCCAATAGCCCAGACTGTTCGGCCCCACCATGCACAGGTTCAGCCCGATCAGGTGACCCTGTGCCCAAAGGCCAAAAACCATGGCATCCCCGGTGTGAAAAAGGCGCGGCAGGGCTGCTTTGACAAAAGCGGCCGCCGTGGGTGTGTGGGCAAACAGGCTGGCCGCGCCAAACCGCTCACGGTGCAATGCTAAAAACAGGTCCGAAAGGTTGAGATGACCATGGCGCGAGGGGGTGAGCTTTTCCACAAACAGGCCATGGGCGGCGGCGCGCTTTTCCGCAGCTTTCAGTGTTGTTTGAAAACGCTTGCTGCGGGTTTCAAGCCATTTTTCATATCCCCTTGAGATATCCGCAAATGGGCAGATCGTGGCGGGTGCCGTTAAGGCTGCCCCCGCCGCACATGCCGCATCCGCTCTGATGCAGTCGAGTTCTAACCGGGCAGGCTGAAGCAGCGATAGATGGTGTCTGGCATAAAGCAAAAGGCCTTGAGCGGTGGCGTGGTCGTTAGCCGAGACCACCACATCATTATAATCGCTGAGGTTTGTGGCGAAGCGGCAGGTCTGGCTGTCCTTGACAAGGGCGAGCACGCCAACAAGCTCATTGTTGCGATAGGCCGTGACCACCCAAGGCGATAGGTGCGGCTGGGCATCGAGGGCGGCAAGATACCACGCGGGACTGCCAAACGCGCGGTTGCAATGGGAGCGGCGCAAAAGCGCCTGCCACGCAGGCGCAAGGGCTTCAACGGCGGTGCGGGTTTTGAGCGTGTCGTAACGACAGGTGATGATGCTGAGGTCCGCAGCCACCACCGCGCGCTCCGGGTGTATCAAGGTGGCAAGCCCAAACACCGCATTGGGTGTGGGCCTTACTGTCTCACTCCAACTGACTGTGCGGACCGATGGTAACATCTCGATCATGCCTTGCAGGGTTTTATCACGCAGCAAGGCCATCACCGCCCCACCCGGCAGAGGATAGCGCTGATGAATATCCTTCAGAAATTGATCTGGTTGCAAACAGGATTGCACCAGAAGATCCATCTGACTGAAGCCAAGGGTGTCAAAGCTCATGCGATGCGCGGCCGGGCCGCCGTGCAGCCGGGATGCGGCTTCGACCAGAACAGGGCCATGCTGATCGACAATGATTTCGCAATGGCCTGCGCCATGGACAATGCCCAAGGCATCCAGCACCTGAGCGGCAAAGGCAAACAAGCGCTCTGCAAGCGGACTGTCGGCATTGAGCAATTCCTTGGTGCTGATCAACCCGATGGTGTCGTAATCGGCCTCAGGTTTGCCATAGGCCCAGACACCCGCAAGGCGGTGGTTTCCGGCAACGCTCACGGTATCCAACACATATTCGGTGCCGCACACATAGGCTTGGGCCAGCACCGTGCGATTGATGTGGCCCATCGTGTCGGTCTTGTCGTAAATATCCGCAAAGGCCTGTGCCACCGCATCGCGTGATCGGCACAGGCGCACACCATCGGCCCCCTTGGACTGCGGCGGTTTCAGCACCACGGGCAGCGGACAATGCTGATCGACCCATTTGAGAATATCATCTAGCCTGTCGGATTGCATTTGGGGCGGGGCGCGGAGGCCTGCCCGGCGCACCTGCTCGATCATGATGAATTTATCGCGCCGGGCCAGACTTAAAGCCGTGCCATTGCCGGGCAAGCCAAGTGCTTCTGCCAGATGATCGGTGAGGATGGTGCCGCGCTCTGATCCGGCAAGAACGTGTGTCACACCCTCATGGCGCAGAGTTTCGACCAGTTGCGCCATATCATCTTGCCAAAACAGCAGACGACGGAAGGTGTCGGGGTCGAAAACCGTGCCTTCCTGCGGGGCAATATCGGGGGTGCTGCCCACCATGATGGCGGAAACGCCTTTTTGGGCAAAGGCCAAGGCCAGATTGGAACCGGCATCATAGGGATCCACAATGGCAACGGTGCGGGGCGGAGCATTTTCGGATCGAAAGCCGGGTGCAGCTTTGGTCGAGAGGTCCGCCATTACATGCTGTCCATCCCTTCAAGGCAATGCCCCATTTTTGCTGCCTTGGTGGCAAGGTAATGGTGATTTTCCGGCCGCGGTGTTGGCCGCAGAGGCAGGCGCTCCACAACGGCAATGCCAAGCGCCTGCAGGGCCTCCATTTTGCGCGGATTATTGGTCATCAGCTTTACTCTGCGCACGCCCAGATGCATCAGCATGGCGGCGGCACTGTCAAAGCTGCGCTGATCGGCGTCAAAGCCCAACAGCAGATTGGCATCGACCGTATCGTGCCCTTGATCTTGCAGGGCATAGGCGCGCAATTTGTTGGCAAGGCCAATGCCGCGTCCTTCCTGACGAAGATAGAGGATGATCCCAGCGCCTTCCTCGGCAATGCGCTGGCGTGCGCCCGCCAGTTGCTCGCCACAATCGCAGCGATAGGAGCCAAACAGATCGCCCGTCATGCATTCCGAATGAAGACGCACCAGTGTGGGCTTTGCGGGGTCGATCTCGCCCATCACCATCGCCACATGCTCCTGCGCCGTCTGCCGGTCTTGAAACACGATCATGCGATATTGCCCGTCTTGCGTTGGAATCATGGCCTCTGAGAGAGGTTGCACGGCATCTTTGATATGGACTTGGACGTTCATAAGGGTACCAACATAAATTTACGACTGTGCAGAGAATATTGCACACAAATAGGTTGCAATCAAACAATATAATGTCTTATGCTTGCATTACTTGTTGCTTAATATTGGTCACGGCAATGCTCTGTCCCTTTATACACATCAACTTTGCGATGCAGGATGCAACACTGTTGCAGCCGCTATCTCTGGATGCCGGGAATGTCTCTTGCGGTGCCGATTGGCAGCGTGTTCATCGCTTGCGTGAGCGTTATGATGCGATTGCGGTGGGCGGGCGAACATGGAATCTCGACCAACCTCGTTTAACCGTGCGGGCCGAGCGGTTGGGGCGGGAGCCAAAGCGCCAGCCTGTGCGGGTTATCTTTGCCGGTTCGCAGCCCTGTGCCATCCAGCCAGCGTCGGTGCAGACATTTGTTATCGGCAATGGAGGATTTTTCGAAGGCTGTGATCACGCGTCTGATACGGTATCTTTGCCCATGCAGGGCCATGATTTGCGCCAGCCCCTCCAGGCGCTTTACAGACATGGTGTTCGCAGCCTGCTGGTGGAAGGTGGGCGTACGCTGCTGCACTCGTTTTTTCGCCAGGGCTTTGCCGATGTGGTGACCGTTTTTGTCCGCGCCTCGTCGGTTGATAGCGCTGTTCAAGCGGCGTGTGCGGAATTGGGCGTCACGTTTGCTGATCTAAGGGCAAAACCCTTCGGTGAAGGGTTTCTGCTTGAGGCAGGGCGCGCTCACGCCCATGGCTTGCGCGAGGGATTGGAGCAGGCATCATGAAGAGCCGGCCTTCTCCCGTTCGCTTTGTTATTTTTGCTGCCCCCCGCACCGGCAGCAATCTGCTGTGCAGTTTGCTGAATGCGCATCCTCACATTCTCTGTCACCATGGCATGTTTAACCCCGGCGGCATCCACCATGCCCGTGATCGCGGCGATCTGGCGGCGGCCTTGGGCACACCGCTTGAGCGCGATGCAGACCCTTTGAGCTTTCTGGACAAGATCTGGCAAACGGCAGGCCGTGAAGCCGCGGTAGGCTTCAAGATCAATCGCGGTGAAGATCTCTTTGCCAGCGATGTGCTGCTGCGTGATCCGAGCGTACGCAAGATCATGCTCAAGCGCCGCAACCGGGTACGCGCTTATGTGTCCGAAAAACTCGCTCAGATCACGGGTGTTTGGGAAAGCTATGATTCGAGCGTGGTAGCGGAGCCGCCCAAGCTTGAGGTTGATGCGCAGGCTTTGCAAAAGCACGCGCAAAACAACGCCGTCTATTATGCGCAGATGGAAGCGGTGCTGACGGCGACCGGGCAGGGCTGGTTTGAAACCCATTACGAATTGCTGGGCGACTGGGCCGAGGTCACGCGCATTCTGGCCTATCTCGGTATCGAAGCCACTGCTCCTCTCACGCCCACATGCCGCAAGCGCGGGGTGGATGATCTGGGCAGGGTGATTGCCAATCTGCCGGAGCTATCGGAGGCGCTGCGCGACACCCCTCTATTTCAAGATATTCACAGTCGGGATGTGCCTGACATTCATAGTCATCAACCTGTTAGATGAGGATATTGCAATGACCTATGCAAAGATGAGTGCAAGGGCGAACCCGGATGAAATCTTCACGCGCCATAGAGGGCCGGTCACCTCGGTTGCCGCGATTGCTGGCACAACGGCCGCGGTCAGTGCCGCTTATGACGGCGCAGTTGCACTGTTTGATTTCAAGACGCACACTGTAGAACTGCTGGGCTACCACCGCCATCTCGTCAACCACATCACGGTGGACAGCGAGGGCAAGCGGGCAGCATCATCCTCGTCTGATTACGATATTTACATCTGGGATCTGACCAAGCGCCGCCTGCAACAGGTGTTGCGCGGCCACAATGATGATGTTGAGTGCTTTGTGTTTGTGGATGCGGATACGGGGGTGTCGGCCTCGCGTGATCGTCGCATTATCGTGTGGAATTTGAAAACCGGTGCCATTCGCCGCGTGATCGAGGGGCATGAAAAGGATGTTTTGTCGGTCAGCTATCATGATGGCCTGATCTATTCCTCCGGCGATGACATGACGCTGCGGCAATGGAATCTGCAAACCGGTCAATTGTTGCGCACCTGGGGGCCGTTTGAAACGGAAACAGACACCTGCGCCATTGATCTGCTGCATGGTCGCGCCGTGCTGGGCTGCGATGATGGTGTCATCCGTCTTTTTGATGTGCGCAGCGGCGACAGCATTGCTGTGATTGAAGCGCATAGCTCGGCCATCAAGAAGGTCGCGATTTCTCCAGTCAATGGCGATATCCTGTCTTGCGCCTATGATCAGCGAATCCGCATCTGGGATGCGCATACATTTACCGCCAAGGTCGAGCTTCAGCCGCATGCCACCAAATGGGAGCGTTCGTTCAGTTGGGCACCGGATGGCCGCTCGGTGCTGGCAGGCACATTTGATGGCACCGTTGTGCAATGGGATGCGGCAACCGGCGAGCGCCTGAGTGAGCTGGGCGGTGGACCCGGCGACGATGGCAATGCCTGTTTCAACGAAATTTCGGGTGCGGCTGACGGCACGGTTGCGACGGTTACCGATGATGGTTTCGTGCGTTTGTTGCAGCTGACAGATAAGGACGCCAGCCTGCTTTCGTGCATTGAGCCGCAAGGTGGCCGCCGTTTGATGAATGCGGTGACGCTTGATCCATGGTCGGATCGTGTCATCACCGGCGCACATGACCATAAGCTTCATGTGCTGAAGCGCACATCAGATGGTCTTGCTGCCGTTGCAAGTGTGGAATTGGGGCAGGGGCCGATCAATTCTCTGCGGGTTGCCCATCAGCCGGGGCATGAGGGTGCAATTTATGCCGCCTGCTACAGCGGGGCGATTGCAAGGATTTCAAACGATGGCGGGAGCATGACGGCCTATCCCTTGCATGATGGCGCGGTCAAGGCGCTGCGCCTGCATCCAACCGCAGATCTCGGTGTCAGCTGCGGGGCCGATGGCAGCCTTGCCACCTGGACGCTGGATGGTGAGCTGGTCAACGCCTTCGCAGGCCATACGGCCATTGTTGACGATGTGGATTTCTCACCCGAGGGCGACCAGATCGCCAGCGCCTCGCGTGATTTTACCCTCAATGTTTACAATGTCGCAGAAGTGCGGCTGACCCATGCGATCGAGCTCGGTTGGCGCTCGCCCAAATGCCTGTGCTTTTGGGATGCCAAAACGGTGATTGTGGGCGATTATTGGGGCGCGCTTCTGAAGGTTGATCTTCGCACTGGCACGGTGCAGCGCCAGACCATTGCCGCCAATGGCATCAGCTCGCTCTCGCGCGGTTTTGGCGGGCTTTTGGCCTCCTCCTATGACGGCGGCGTTTACCTGATCAAGGTTGATGATCTGTCTGTCACCAATGTCTATCGGGCCATGGTGCAGCAGATAGCGCCGCCCGCGCTTGAGGTGTCTGCTCTGGAGCCAGCTCTGGGGATCGCTGCGCGCGTCGCTTGATATCACCGTTTCAAGACTTTGCCGGGGACGCTCACTTTGAGCGCCCCGTCGGGAAACGCCGGACACGTGGGGTGCCGGTGAAAATTTCATCACTATCTTTTATCGTCACAATTGGAGAGAGACATGGGACAAAAAACAACGATCAGGCTCTGTAGTCTGGCCCTGCTGTTGGCAGGCGCCGCCTTCCAGCAAACCGCTTATGCGCAGGCCATGCCCGCACCGGCCCCAACATGTGCTGTGACACCGGATATGTTCAAGGCATGGCAGGATACATCCTACGGTGGCGGTTTGAATTTCAAACCTGCCAACAGCGCTTCCTTTAACGATGCGACCAATTGTGACTTTTACCAATGGGGTGCCCAGATGTTTCTGTGGCTGACAAGCCGCGATAGATCCGGCAACCTCGTGATTTTCTCGCCCAACTTCTACACGGCCTCTGAGAAGCCGGACGGAACCTTTGCATTTACCAAAAATGCAGAGGGTGTCAGCGCATCGGCCAACAAGGCAAAAAAGCCATCGTTGTTCAAAGTGCGGGTGAACAAGCCGAAGGAAGCGCCCGAAGAGGTGGTTGAAAAGGTCAAGGCAAAGCTAAAAGCTGGCTCCAAGGGGGCTGCTTTGACAACGCCCACTGCTGATTCAACCGCACAAGCGGGCGGAAGTGGCGTTCTGGTTCTGAATGGTGCTCCGGTGCCGGTCGCCAATAAGGCCGGTTATGCCACCTATCCGATTGTCTACTATACCATTCAGGTGAACGACGTTTTTGCAGGCCTTGCGCAAAATCAGGCAAAGGTCAAATATTACAACGATACAACCAATCCAAACGCCGGGAATTTTCCAATCACGCTGGATCAGGTCAATGATATCGCTAAGGCCTCTGGCACAACCTATAGCGACGCCGAGCAATTGGCCATGGAGGTTAAAAGTTCCTGGGTTGACGTGACCTATTTGACCGCAGAGCAAAAGGCCGGTCTGCAAACCATTGAAGCGGACGTTCCGGCTTTCAAAAGCGGGTCGACAAACGGTCTGGTGACCTTGACCAGCGACGGCACCGTGACCGCAACCAGAACATTGGCGCTGGTGGGCATGCATGTTGTCGGCACCGTCAAAGATCATCCGGAAATGGTCTGGGCGACGTTTGAATCCAAATTCAACGCGCCAGACGCCGATTTCAATTACCTCAACACCAACTATAATATCACCACAAGTGCCTGCAACAGCGGAACGGATTGCATCTCGACAGTTCCATTGAGCACCAGCACTCAAAGCAGCTATATTTTCTATAACGGCAACCCCGGAGCTGCGGTCGCACCGTCTGCGATCACCCAGACCGCAACCTCTGGCTCTGATGCCAAGGGCAATATGGTGATCACCTTCACCTCCAGCACCTCTGTTCCCGCTGCGGGCTCGCCGCCGCAGTTGACACCTACCAGCGTCGTTCGCCTCAACCCTTGGGGCAGTCTGCAATCAACGACACCACAGGTCAGTGATTTCGCGGTGGTCAACAACACGCTGCTGATGTCGTTACAGGCATCGCTTGAGCCGCAATTGGTTAGTGCCGGTGGTCCGGTTTATGCCAATTATTTCCAGGGCGGCTCAATCTGGGCCAAGGGGCCAATTCCCTTCAAACCGGGCTATGTGGAAAAGGGAACGCAGTATCTCGCCAACAGCACCATGGAAACGTTTGAGCAATACAGCCTTGGCAGTTTGACTCAGGCCAGCGCCAGCCAGCCCACCACCAATTGCTTCACCTGTCATGGTCTCTATGGCAGCGGCACCAACTATCCGAACGGAACCAGCGTCAGCCATATTTTTCCGGATAAGTAAGGGTAGCCTTGACGTGATGTGAATGGCGAAGGGGCAGTGCTTGGCACTGCCCCTTCAGCGTTTTAAAACCGAAGTGTATTTTTAAAATCGAAGTGTTAGGCGGTGCAGCTTTCGCGACATCAGAGGGTCGCCGCCTTGCGCAAAATAGGCTTCTCGGTATTCGCGGGCATTCATGCCATTGACGCTGCAATTGCTGTGGTCTGAACCATAGAGAAAAAGTGCGGGTGCCTTATCGGCCAGATGGTTGATCCAATGTTCGTAAAAGCTTTGCTTTTCTTCGAGGCTGTGGTGTGTCGCACTGTAAATGGTGCAAAAGGCGTTGCTCCACCAGATTGCAGATCCAGCCTCATCGATAATTCGCTCCAGCAAAGGTTGCGGGCTGAGGATATTGCAGGGCAGATATTCTTTTTGAATGGTCTGGTAGCTCTGCCAGTGGGATTTGAAGGCATCTGCGCCGCCCCAGCGATCGAGCTCCAACGCCCAGAGCCGATCCAGCTCTTGCCAATCCATCGTCTCAGGGCTTGCGCCGGGCCACAAATAATAATGGGTGTTCGGCCTGTGTGTGAACGTTTTTCGCAGATAGGCGGGGTAGTCAGAGCCATCCCATTCCGCATCCAGCCGACGGCGAAAATCCAGCGCGTCTTCGCTGTAGTCGAAGAAGACCACTCTGCTGTGATCGGCAATGCCATGGGTGTGCAGAATCCGATTGGGCTTGAGCCCGGCCGCCACGCAATAGAGGGTGGAAAGCGGGCGCTGGAATGTTTCTGCCGGAAGCTCCACGTCATCGTAGGATTCGTAGTTGAGCACAAAAACGCCGCGTCCAGCCTTTTCGCTCATGTCATTGAGGAAGTTAAAGAAATCCGCAGCCTCGCTCAGGTCTGGCTGAAGATCTACCATATGACCGGCAAGCTCTGGCCCAAACGGCATAAGTTTGGCTTGCTCCATCCTGGGCTTGCCATGCTGCTGCCATGCTTCAAGATCGACGAGAAGGCAGCGGTCTGCCACACCGGCAAAGATGAAGGTGCGGTCCTTGGCCCACGTGCGCAAGGCATCGAAGGCGCTGATGGCTTTGCCGCCGTTGGGGCCTGCGTGTTCGGTCAAAATATGGCCATAGCCTTGAACAAGGCAATAGCGTACGCCGGTGTTGGCCGCCCGTGTGAGCAGATTGTCAACGCTGCTATCTTCAAAAATATCGCCAAAATAGTTCCACCGCAGCCATGAAACTGTCAGCGCGCGGGCGCGGGCGCTGTTGGCATGGGGGATTGGCGGAATGATCAGGCCGCAAGCGATGCCATCCACGGGGCTCTCCTGTAAATGTAAAATCTAAGCGATAGTTATCTTAAAAATACCCTTTATACGAGAAATTTATTTTGACAAAACCCTATCTGCTCCGCTTAATGGCAGCATGAAAACCAAGATACTTCTCTTGCAAGATGCCGTTTATCTGCCCTCTTTCGGTGGTGGCAACAAAGCCAATCGCCTGTTGATGCGCGAGCTTGCCAAACTTGGGTTTGATTGCCGGGTTGTGGCCCGCTTGCCGGGGCCAGCCCAGCACAATCCTTCGGTGTTTTTGCCGGAAGCTTTGGCGGCGCGCGGAGCCATTGTGCACGAGGATGAACGTGGACAGCAGCATTACACCCATGAAGGGGTGCAGGTGCTGGCGATGGACACCGCAGCACCCACTGCGGCCGCCGAGCTGGAGGCGATTATTGAGCGCGAGCGCCCCGATTGGATTTTGGTGTCGGATGATCACCGCGCCGTCTTTTTGCCAGTGGCGCTGAGTTTTTCTGCTGAACGGACCATTGTGGTGGTTCACACCCATTTCCATTTGCCGTTTGGGCCAGAATCGCGCGCGCTCAATCCCGCCCAGCATCAGCGCATGCGACAGGCGCGTGATATTGTGGTGGTGAGCGATTATAGCCGCCATTACTTGCGGGAATTTGGCGGGCTGGAGGCAAGATTGCTGCGGTTTCCGGTGTTTGGGGACGCTCCCTTTGCTGTGCGCGGCAGACCGGATTCCGGTTATGTCACCATGATCAACCCTTGTGTCTTGAAAGGCCTGCCGATCTTTCTCGATCTGGTGGATCATTTTCCAGACATTGGCTTTGCCGCCGTGCCCACCTGGGGTGCGGATGATGCCGTTATCGCGGCTTTAAGGGCGCGCACCAATGTGACACTGTTGGAAGCAGCCGATGAGATCGACACGGTTTTGCAAGATACCCGCATTGTGCTTGCGCCGTCGCTGGTGCCCGAAACATTCGGCTATGTCGCGGTTGATGCCATGGTGCGGGGCATTCCGGTGCTGGCTGGCGGATTGGGTGGGCAAACAGAAGCCATGCTGGGCATTGATTTCATTCTTCCTGTTTGCCCGGTTGAGCAGCGTGACGGGCAGGTGCATGTTCCTTCGCAAGATACGGCCCCATGGCGGGCTACGCTATCGCGGTTGCTGGGCGATCCGCAGTTTTATCGGACCTGTTCAAAGGCCGCCCGCCATGCTGCCCTTGGCTTTTTGCCACAAACAGACGCCCGCCATTTTGCCCGGCATCTCGCCAAGCTTGGCGAAAAGCCCGGCTTATTTTGAGCGTTGCACCATGCCAAACAGATCACGCGGATCATCGGGGTCGGCAATTATGTCGAGTTTCTGAAAAAAGTCCGTGCCCTGTATTTTGTCGCGGACATAGCGAAGCGCCGAGAAATCCTCGATGGCAAAGCCAACACTGTCAAACAGAGTGATCTGGCTGGCGTCTTTGCGCCCCGGAGCGTCGCCATTGATCACCTGCCACAGCTCGGTGACCGGATAATCCGGCTCCATTTGCTGAATCTCGCCCTCGATGCGGGTCTGCGGCGGATATTCTACAAACGTATCGGCACGTTTGAGAATGTCAGGGTGCAGTTCAGTCTTGCCCGGACAGTCGCCACCAATGGCGTTGATATGAACGCCTGCACCGACCATATTGTCAGTGAGAATCGTGGCATATTGCTTGTCTGCCGTGCAGGTGGTGATGATCTCTGCCCCCTCAATGGCGGCTTGGGCCGAGGTGCAGGCGGTGACGGTCATGCCCATGGACTCCAAGTTGCGGCGCGCTTTTTCTGTCGCTTTGGGGTCGATGTCATAGAGTTTGACATGATCAATGCCGACAACGGCGCGCATGGCCAGCGCCTGAAATTCGGCTTGTGCGCCATTGCCAATCACGGCCATGGTGCGTGCACCCTTGGGGGCCAGATAGCGGGCGGCAAGGGCCGAGGTTGCCGCAGTCCGCAGCGCGGTCAGAAGGGTCATTTCTGACAAGAGCACCGGATAACCATTGGACACCTGCGCCAAAAGGCCAAACGCCGTCACCGTTTGCAGACCCTTGGCGGTGTTTTGAGGATGGCCGTTGACATATTTAAAGCCATAAATTTCACCGTCTGATGTCGGCATCAGCTCAATCACCCCTTCCAGCGAATGGGAGGGCAGGCGCGGCACCTTATCAAAGGCGGGCCAGCGGCGAAAATCAGCCTCAATCGCATCGGTCAGCTGCAACAACATCGCTTCAATGCCAATGTGATGCACCAGCCGCATCATATTCTCGACGCTGACAAAAGGAATAAAGGCTTTTTCGGAAGGGGCGGTGGCGGGCATGGTCATCTCCTCTTGCCAATGCGTTGAAAAAAGAGATTAGCAGACAGAAATATCCACCCGAAAGGCTATTTTTAAAGCAAAATAACCGCTAAATTGTGCAGATTGATCATTGCTTTTGTCAAAATGAGAGATGAGCGTTCGATGGCCTCAGCAGATTATGTCCCAGACAGTCTTGATCGGCGCATCATTGCCCATTTGCGCTCTGATGGACGTGCTTCGCTCTCAACACTATCGGATACGCTGGGGGTGGCCCGTGGTACGGTGCAAAAGCGGCTGGAGCGCTTGCTGGAAACCGGCACGATCATGGGCTTTACCGTGCGGGTGCGCCAGGACTATGAGCATGACACTGTGCAGGCGGTGATGATGATTGAGGTCACCGGCAAGTCGACAAGCCAGGTCATTCGCAGGCTCAAATCTCTCCCGGAGATTTATTCATTGCACACCACCAATGGCAATTGGGATCTGGTGGCCAATATCCGGGTTGCCAGCCTGTCCGATTTTGATCGGGTGTTGCGCGAGGTGCGGATGATTGATGGCGTGGCCAATAGTGAGACGAGCCTGTTGCTCAGCAGTGTGTGATTGAGCATCTGTTAAAAAACTGTCACAGCTTACGCCTACTCGTGATGAAGGCGGGCCTTGATACGGCTTTTTAGCATTTTCGGGAACGGTGATGACTTTGCTGCAACAAATTGCGTTGAAGGCTGGCTGCTCTGTGGCCACGGTCTCGCGGGCGCTCAACAGAAGCGGACCCGTGAGCGAGCGCATGACGCGGCGGGTGGAAAAAGCGGCATTGGAACTGGGCTATCGGCCCGATGCCAACCCCGCATCTGTGCCGCGACTGCGGCATAAGCCGATGATTGGTGTGCTCATTCCCAGCATTACCAATCCGGTCTTTGCCGCCTCCCTGTCGAATATCCAAAAGCGCGCCCGCGTGTCTGGTCATGGGGTCATCATTGCCCAATCCGATTATGATCTGGTGCGCGAGGCCGAGGCGATTGCCGATCTGGTGTCGGAGCGGCCGGTGGGCTTGATCATGACGCTTTGCGACCCGAAAGCCGCAGGTAACCTGCCCAAAACGTTGCCGCCAACGGTTCTTTTGCATAATCTGCCAACCGTGCGGTTTCCGGCATCGGTTGCTGCGGATAATTTTCTGGCGGGGCGCGAGCTTTGTGAGCATATGCTGGATCACCATCACACCAGCATTCTGTTTGTGTCAGGGGCTTTTGCTGCGTCTGATCGCGCCAAGCTGCGCTATGACGGCTATTGTGCGGCGATGAAACAGCGTGGCCTTGTGCCGCATCCACCCTTGGAAGTCGGCTTTCTCAATGGTTATGACGCGCTGGATCTGGGCCAATCCCTCAAACTATTTGCGCCCACCGCCATGATTGCCTCCAACGATTTACTGGCCTTTGGCGTTATCGGTGCCTTGCGCCGCGAGGGACTTCGGGTTCCCGATGATGTCTCGGTGGCCGGCTTTGACGGCATCTCGCTGGGTCGGCTGATCGATCCGCCGCTGACAACCATTGAAATGGCCGATGCCAGCATGGGAGCCGCCGCCGCCTCGCTTTTGATTGATATGACCGAAAATGGCAGCAGCCCCCGCCATCTGAATGTGGCGCATAGTTTGCGCGTGGGTGGTACGGTGCGGGCTCTTTAATGGCATAGAAAAACGCCGCCCTTTTCAGAGCGGCGTCTTCCAATCTCGCTTTTATTTGCGTGGCAGAAGGTCAGCCACATCGGCGGCCGCATCATCAAGCGCTTCTTTTGGTGTGGCGCTCTGCTCAACAATGCGTGACATGTTTTCAACGATGGTCTGGGTGACCTGCACACCATTGGTGCCGGGGAAGGCATACCATGGGATCATGCGTGGCATCTGCTTCAGACCTGCCAGAAACAGCGGGTTGTTTTTGTAGAAATCGCCCAGATATTTCGGAGATTTCGCAGCCAGCTCATTGTTTGGCACATAGCCGGTGCCGGGAACCACCACAGAGGCACCGTAGGGTCCTGCGGCAAATTTGGCAAATTTCCAGGCGGCGTCCAGCTTGTCCTTGTCGTGGGTCAGGATCACCACGGCATTGCCGCCGGTGGGCAGCTTGCCATTGACCGGATCAATCAAAGGAATTTCGGCGGTGCGCAGGTCAAATTTGTTGCCAACATTCTTGATGGTGTTGCGAAGCGCGCCTGTGGTCTGAAACTCGAAACCAACCTTGCCAGCGGCAAACGCCTGTTCGCCCGCTGCCTTGGTAAACATTGGCAAGCCGCCTTCTTTGGCCATGCGCGACAGAACGTCTACGGCCTTCACGCCAGCAGGGCCGTTGAAGGTCACCTTGGTTTCATCAGGAGACAGCATGGTGCCGCCAGCCCCAAACAGCAGTGCCGAGAACATCCAGTCATCGCCCTGCCAGCGGAAGTCGATGCCTTCAATGCCATCACCGAGTTTCTTGATCTTGCCGCCAAGTTCAATCACTTCATCCCAGGTCTTTGGTGGAACATCGGGATTGCCGCCAACTTTGCGGATCAGGTCGGCGTTGTAATACATGATTGGGGTGGAGGTGGCGAAAGCCAGACCAACCTGCTTGCCATTGACTTGAGCGAGTTTCAGAATGGTATCCGAAAAGCCTTGCTCGGCCATCTGTGCACCTTCTTTGGTGACCAGAGGCGTCAGATCCACCGGAATTTTGCGCTCTTCCAACATGCGAAGACGGTTCAGGCCCGTAAAGGTGATGTCGGGCATTTCCGAGGTGCCAGCCTGACGCATGATCGTCTGAATGCCATCTTCATAGGTGGGCGATGGGCTGGCAAACTGGATCTTGATGCCGGGGTTTTCCTCCATGAACTTCTTCGAGATCGTGTCCATCACGTCCTTGAAGAAACCGGGCATAGGATAATGCACGGTCAGCACTGTCTCTGCATGGGCCTGCACGGTGAAGCCCATGCCAATTGCCGCAATGGCAACAAGCTTTTTGAAGTGGATCATAGCGCTCTCCTGGTTTTGTTGATTGGTCAGCCTTTGAGACCGGTCATGGTGATCCCCTCGACAAAGCGTTTTTGGGCAAGCAAAAAGGCAAGGACGAGCGGAAGGGTGATGATGAGGGTGGCGGCCATCAGCGCGCCGTAATCGTCGCCAGCTTCGGCGGCGCGGAAAAACAACAGCCCAAGCGGCGGCGTGGCAAAGCCCTGTTTGGAAATCACAATCAGTGGCCAGAACAGATCATTCCAGTGGGCAACCACCGAGAAGATCGAAAAGGCGGTGATGGCAGGCCAGGCATTGGGCACAATCACGCGGGTAACGATTTCCATCTCCGACATGCCATCCAGACGGGCCGCATGGATCAGATCATCCGGCAGGGCGCGAAAGAATTGCAAAAACAGGAAGATGCCAAACACTGAAATGGAGAAGGGTGCGACCAGAGCCGTATAGCTGTTGAGCAAGGACAGGTCATTGAAGGCCACATAAAGCGGAAGGGCGGTGGCGTGGATGGGGATCAACAGGCCCAGCATGACCATCATCATCATGGTCTGGGCAGCCCGAAATTTCAGCTTGGCCATGGCGTAGGCGCAAGGCACGGCCACAATCACTTGCAAGATCAGGATCAGACCGCAGACCAGAACCCCGTTCCACAAAAGTTGCGGCATATTCACCCGGGTAAAGGCCTTGGTGAAATTCTCGATGAAGTACCAATGCTGCGGAATGATCGAGAGCGATGAGGTGAAAATATCAGCCTGCGCCTTACCCGCTGTTGAGACCAGAAAAATATAGGGTGAGAAGAAGACCAGCGCGATCAGACTGAGCACACTCAGGCGGATCATACGACCAGGTGTGATGGTGTGGGGGCGTGAGGTTGCCATCAGTAATGCACCTTCTTGTCCAGAACCCGGTATTGGATGAGCATCAGCACAATCAGGATGGCCAGAAACACCACCGTCATGGCTGAGGCATAACCCACCCGCAGGTAGACAAAGCCTTCGCGGTAGATGGTGTAGAGCAGCACTTCAGACGCCTTGTTCGGCCCGCCTTCGGTGAGGGTTTTGACGGTCTCAAACACTTTGACGGCGTTGATAATGCTTATGGTGGTGACAAACAGGGTGGTTGGTCCCAGCATTGGCCATGTGACGAGGCGAAAGCGATCCAGCCAATGTTTGGCACCATCAATTTCGGCGGCGGCATAAAGATCACGCGGGATGGCGGTAAGGCCTGCCAGAAACAATACCATGTTAAAGCCGACGGATTGCCACACACCAATAATCGAGAGGCTGTAGAGCACCGAGTTTGATGCCCCCAGCCAGTTTGGCCCTTGAATGCCGATCATCGACAGGATGATGTTGATCGGCCCCATAGTCGGGTGGAACATATATTGCCACACGGTTGCCATGGCGACGATGAGCGAGGCGACCGGCAGAAAAAACACCGTGCGGAAGAAGGATTTCGCCCAAGGCTCGGCCTCAATCATCAAGGCGATGCCGAGGCCCAGAATGATCGACGCTGGCGCGACCATCAGGGTGTAAAGGGTGGTGTTCCACAGCGAGATCCGAAAGGTGCGGTCTGAAAACAGATGGATGTAGTTTTTCAAACCGACAAAGTGAAAGCTCTGATAGCCCAGTTCATAATCGGTAAAGCCCAGCACAATCACCGCAAGGGTTGGCAGGATAATGAACAGCAGGATCAGGGTCAGGGCCGGGGCAACCAACAGCCAGCCGATGCGGGCCTGCCGGTCTTGATGCACGCGCTGTGGAACGCTGATGGAAGAGTGTAGGGCTGCAACGCTCACTGCACCGCCTCCAGCTTGCCTGTATGGGACACGGCTTCGATTTTCATCCGCGCCCCATCTTCGCCAAACAGAAAGATTTTGTCGCTCGGCAATGTGAGGCCAATCGTGCTGCCAATACGGATGCTGGCAGATTGCTGGGGTGAAATTTTTGCCACCACCAACTCAGCAATGGCGGCAAGGCGGGCATAAACCACCACTTCGGAGCCTAAAAACTCCAGCCTTTCGACCCGTGCGGGCAAAGTGTCGCCACTTTCCGCACCAACACCGACAAATTCCGGGCGAATGGCGAGCATTACCTTGCCAGCCACCTCCGGCACGCGGGCCGCCAGCGTGAGAGTGCCAAAGCGCACAAGGCCTGCCTTGTCCATCTGGGCGTTCAGCACATTGATGCGCGGCTGGCCCAGGAAACGGGCGACCTCGACATGGGCCGGATTGTCGTAGATTTCCTGCGGCGTTGCCAATTGCAGAAGATTGCCGCCGATCATCACCGCCACGCGGTCCGCCATGGAAAGTGCTTCAGACTGGTCATGCGTCACATAGAGCGTCGGCACTCCAGCGCGGCGATGAAGATCGACGATTTCGCCACGCGCATGCACACGCAAGTTGGCATCGAGATTGGACAGCGGCTCATCCATCAAAAACACATTGGGCTGGCGCACCATGGCGCGGGCCAAAGCCACACGCTGGCGCTGACCGCCGGACATCTGGCCGGGTTTGCGATCCAGCAGATGGTCGATTTTCAGAGCAGACGCCATTTCCTGCACGTGGTTTTGAATGCTGGTGCGAATGGCTTTTTGCCCCGGCAGAAGATTGCCAACAATCGGCAGGCGCTGGGCCGCACTCAAGCGGCGCATGGCCAGGGGGACTGCAATATTTTGCCCGGCCGTCAAATGCGGATAGAGGGCATAGGACTGAAACACCATGGCCACATTGCGATCAGCGGCATTGATGGTGGAAACATCGCGCCCGCCAATGATGATGTCGCCACCATCGGCATGATCCAGACCGGCCACAATGCGCAAAAGCGTGCTTTTGCCACAGCCGGAAGGACCAACCAGCGCGATGAACTCGCCGTCTTTTGCCTCAAAGCTCACACCTTTGAGGATCTGGTTGCCACCGAAGGATTTTGTAATGCCGTTGAGCGAAAGCACGGTCATTGCGCGGCCTCCTCAGATTGATGGCGGACGGCCTTGGGATAAAGCTCAGCGGCGAGATCATCAAACACGTAAGGCACCAGTTGCGGCAGGCTGACGATTTCGCTGGAAACGCCGTGATCACTCAGGGTGTGGATGACCGCACCGACCAGCCGTTCGCCGGGCATTTCGCGCTCAAACTCCTGAATGATGAAAGAGGAGGGTGGGCCCCACACCAGCGTGATACCAGCGTGTTCGCCTTGCCATGCCCAATGCAAATGGCCGCTGGCGTGCAGCTTGACCGGATGATCTTTAAACAGATCAAACAGCCGCTGCCGCTGTTTTGGGGCGATGCCCCAATAGCCGCTATCGCCTTCATCGGCGCTATCCACAAACAGGGGCTTGTGGGCAAAAATCGCCACTTGCCGACCATCGCGGCTGGCGAGCTGGGCTTCCAGCCATTGAAACTGTGCCTCGTCTTCCTCGCTTTGCGCGCCAATGATCAGACTGTTCAGGCCAATCAAGCGCCAGCCGGGATGATCGGATACCCAGCGATCAGGCCCCACCAGCGTTTGCCAGCGGGTTAGTCGCTCCTGATTGACCGGCTGATCGGAACCCGGCAGATGGCCGACATCGTGGTTGCCCGGCACGATCAGCATGGGAATGGGAAGTGAGCGCATTTTCTCAATGGAATAGACCATGTCTTCATCAAGGTCCGCGCCATCAATGGTCAAATCGCCGGTGTGCACCACAAGATCAGCACCGGCCTCAACAATCCATGCGGCCAGCCGATCCCAGTTCTCGGTGAAGTGCGACTTGACCGGGCTGAGGTGGGTATCAGTGATCTGAATGATTTTCATGGAGGGCTCCGGGCAATGGTCAAACGGCATCGTCTGCCGCTCTCCATAGAGCCCGTGCATGTCATCTCCATAACAGCGCCTTACACGCCGCTTCCATTTTTGTCACAGCATTGTCATGCTGAACATTTGCAGGGGACTATTGCTGCCCCGTGCGTGTGATTCAGCCATACCGCACGAGGGCGTCGCCTAACGAGGCATGGAAGAAATCAGAGCAGACGAAAAAATCAGAGCAGACGCTCGTCATCGTTCTGGCTGGTTGCGCGTTTGGCAGGTGCTTTTCGGCTCTTTGGGGCAGCTTTTTTGTTTTCCTCAGCAATAGGGTCAGCCTTCTGGGCAGGCGTTACCTCGGTGGGCTTGTCGGCCTTGCGGTCTGTTTTTCGGTTTTCGTCGCTGACGGTGCCAGCCTTGGCGTCGGGGTCAATGGTAAAACGGATCATGGTTGTGTCCTCTAAGGTTGGCGCTTGCGACTATGCATGACATCTGACAGCCGAAATGCCGATTTTAGGCCTGGCATTTGGGATCAAGGTCGCAATCTGGCAGAAGCGTGGGCGATTGGCAGGTCTATCCTGCGCCATAGTTCCTGCAATCGGAATCGATTTCATGAATTATGCAGCAGACTGAAAGCGTTACAACATACTTTGTGCGCCATAGATGGCGCACGGTAGCGTTGTGGCCCATTCAGCGCGCTGAGTAAACAACGATGGAGCGTTATCATTGTTCCTTCATCCAAGAATCTATGATTTTCGCATTAAAATAATTTGCATCCTAATTATATTTATGGCATATGTCAGGAATGGAACAAAAATCAGATTTTCAACGCAGCTTGACCAGCCAGCTTTTCACCGCAGCGCGCCTGTGGCGCAAAGTAGTGGATCAGGCTTTGATCGAGCACGGAATTTCAGAGGCCTGTGCGGCTCCGCTTTTGTGGATCAGCCGATTGGGCGGAGGGGTGCGGCAGACTGCCTTGGCCGAGCATGTTGGCATTGAAAGCCCATCGCTTGTGCGGTTGCTTGATCAGCTTGAAGCGTTGGAGATGGTGGTGCGCAAGGATGATCCTTCAGACCGTCGCGCCAAAGGGCTGTGGCTGACAGAGACAGGGGTTGAAATGGCCGCCCGGATCGAGGCCGTGCTGGATCGGGAGCGCGCAAGAGTGCTGGGGAATATGTCGGAGAGGGAACTCGAAACGGCATATCGCGTTCTCGATGTATTCCAGGGGCGGTGCTTTGATGCCCTTCAAAGCGGGAGCAAAAAGGAAGACGGGCAATGATGGCACACTCGTGGAGAGATTGGGCCTTTTCCGGCAAGGCATTCCTTGCTGGTATGCTCGCACTCTATATTGCTATGGCGCTGGATCTGTCCCGGCCCTACTGGGCGTTGTCGGCGGTCTATATCGTCTCCAGTCCATTTTCCGGTGCCACGAAATCCAAGGCACTCTATCGTATTTTGGGAACATTGCTGGGGGCGGGGGCAGCCGTTTTCTTTGTCCCACTCTTTGTGAACGCTCCTGAGCTTTTGTCCTTGGTGGTGGCGCTGTGGACGGGAACCCTGCTGTTGATCTCCATGCTGGATCGCACCGCGCGCAGCTATGTTTTCATGTTGGCCGGATATACGCTTCCTTTGATTGCCCTGCCATCACTGGATGCGCCGGATACAGTCTTTGCAACGGCTCTGGCGCGCTCTGAGGAAATCGCCCTTGGCATTATCTGCGCAAGCGTGGTCAACTCCGTGATTTTTCCGGCCAGCCTGAACGCACAATTTGGCAGCCGTATTCAGGGCTGGCTGAGCGATGCGGGTTCCTGGGCTGATGAAATCCTGCGTGGGGAAGGGGCCAGTCCAACCACGCCCGTCAAGCGTCAGCAGTTGGCCACCGACGTTGCGGGGCTTGATCTGCTGATCAGCCAATTATCCTATGATCTCGAAGCCCGCGATGTTGTCCACCACGCACGTGAACTGCGGGGACGCCTATTGATGCTTCTGCCGGTGTTTTCCTCGGTGGCAGATCGTTTGCATGCCGTGCGGCAGGGGTGTGACCGTTTGCCCGAGAGTCTGACTGGTTTGCTAAGCGACGTTGCGGATTGGTTTAAAACGGGTGGCCCGTCAGATGCCGCGCAAAGGGCGCAAGTCCTGCTCGACCGGATGGCGCAACAACAAGCCGCCCATCAACTCCATGGCTGGAACGATCTTGTTTTTTCAGGCCTTTTGATGCGCCTGAAGGTGGCAGTAGAGCTTTGGCGCGATTGTCTGCTGTTGCAGGATCGGATTGCCAACGGACGCCACACGACAGTGGATACACTCTCGGATCGCCATTTCTCGGTGGCATCGCGCCATTTCGACCATGCTTTTCTGGCTCTCAAAGCGGGTATTGTGGTGGTTGGCATTGTCGTGGCCTGCGCCATCTGGATTGGGCTTGAATGGTCTCAAGGGGCAGGTTTTGTTGCCATGGTGGCCGTTGCCTGCTCGTTCTTTGCGGCACAAGATCGTCCCGCTCCTATGATCCGTTTCATGCTGGTCTGGACAACGGTGTCGGTCTTTGCCTCTTTTGTTTATCTTTTCGGCATTTTGCCCTTTGCCACCAATTTTGAAATGATGGCTTTGGCACTCGCTCCCTTCCTGCTGTTGCTGGGCCTCAAGATGACCAATCCGCAAACGGCGGTTATTGGCATGTTGGTTGCAGTCAATGTGGCGACGCTGGTGGGTATTCAGGATCGCTATACCGCAGACTTTGAATCCTTTGCCAATGGCGGTGTTGCCACTGTGCTTGGTATTGCCTTCGCCTATGTGTGGATCAGTGTTGCCCATCCTTTTGGTGCAAGATTGGCCGCAAAGCGCCTGCTGCGATCGGGATGGCGGGATCTGGCCGATACGGCCGCAGGCCTGCGGTCAGCCGATTCCGAGCGGCTCGCTGGCCGCATTCTCGACCGGCTTGGCCAGCTCGTGCCACGCTTGGCAGCGTTGAATGAGCGTGAGTTGGTCAATGTTGACGGTTTTGCCGATGTGCGTCTCGCCATCAATGTCGTGACATTGCAAGAGGAGCGCCGCCGTTTGTCTGTTGAGAGCGCCGCAAGCGTGTCTCAGGTGCTGGTTGCTGTTGCGGACCACTATCGGCGACAGCTCAGGGCCGGACGTGCGCAGGATTCGGATGCGACCCTGATGGTGCTGATCGACAACGGATTGCAAACTGTGGTGCACAAGGAAGGGGATGAGGCCCGGCGGGTGATTGATGCCCTTGTTGGCTTGCGCCGCGTGTTCTTCCCGCAAGCATCTGCGCCCGACCTTCAAGCCTCTCCGCAACCCTTGCCGCAGCCCCAGACACCCTCGATCGCTGCTGAGTAAACCAATGCCTGCTGAACTCGACCTTTATGGCGTCTATTTTCCGCGCCTTCTGCTTCTTATGCTCATCACGTTTGTGATCAGCATCCTCATTCGTAAAGTGCTTGGCCGTATGGGGTTTTACGCCCTTGTTTGGCACCGTGGCCTGTTTGATGTCGCACTTTATGTTGTTTTGCTTGGAGGTGTTTCCTCCATAACACGCTGGTTTTTCGCATGAATACGTTGAAGTTGATGGGCAGAATCTGCCTGACCCTGATTGTTGTTGTGGCTGCCGTCTTCGTGGGGCGCCATCTGTGGCATTATTACATGGAAGAGCCCTGGACACGGGATGGCCGGGTGCGGGCAGATGTGGTGGATATCGCCCCGGATGTCACCGGGTTGGTGAGTGATGTTTTCGTCAAGGACAATCAGATCGTGCACAAGGGCGATATCCTGTTTCGGGTGGATCGCTCCCGCTTTGAACTGGCTTTGGCGCAAGCCGAGGCCGCGCTGACGGAGGCAAAATCAACCTGGGATCTGGCAAAATCGGAGCGCGAACGCAATGAGCGCCTTGGCGATTCGGCTTCGGCCCAAACCAAGGAAAAATCCGTTGCGACCGAGCAGCAGGCCGAGGCAGCCTACATGAAGGCCATGGCAGCCCGCGATCTGGCAAAGCTGGATCTGGAGCGCACTGATGTGAAAACCACGGTCAATGGCAGTGTTACCAATCTGAATTTGCAGCCGGGAGATTTTGTCACCCGCGGTGCGGCCAAAGTGGCGGTTGTGGATAGCGATTCCTTGCGGATCGAGGCTTACTTCGAAGAGAACAAACTGCCACGGATTCAAAAAGGTGACCGCGCGCTGGTGCATATTCTGGGCCAGAAGGGCGATCTGGAAGGCCATGTCGATAGTATTGCAACGGGCATCGAAGACCGCGAGCGCACATCCAGCTCAGGGCTGTTGGCCAATATCAACCCCACCTTCAGTTGGGTTCGTCTGGCCCAGCGCGTGCCGGTTCGCATCCATCTGGACAAGGTGCCGGAAGGCGTAAAGCTGATTTCTGGTCTGACGGCAACTGTTGATATCAAGCCCAAAAGCAATTGATTGAGGCAGAGCATCTGTGCTTGCGGAGCAGGGGCGCGGCTCCGCAAGCGGGTCATATTTCCTCATAATTTGGTATGTGCGGCCATTTTCTGAAGACATTTTCATTGTCGTTACAGCGCCTCTACAGGGTCGTGCGCCATAGATGCGCGTAGAGTTTTGGGGTAGCACTCAGCTCCTGCTGTGTGATTTTATCCGTACTCCGATTCCGGTTTAATAAATTATCCAGTAAATTCCGCTTACAGCTCGAATAGGGGCGAGAGGGGAATGATATGAGATTTGCATTAACTGCCTTGGCAGTGCTGCTGCCTGCATGCCTTATTGCTTCGCCATCTTATGCTGGCAAGGCAGATGACACGCTTCACATTGCATTTTCAAAAGAACTTGAGCATCTGGATCCTTATTTCAACACCGCCCGTGAAGGTGCGGTGATGGCGGCGGCTGTTTGGGATGGTCTGCTCTATCGAGATCCTATAACCAATCAATATCTTGGCAATCTTGCTACCGGCTGGACTTGGGAAAACCCGACGACGCTGGAGCTTATTTTGCGTCAGGGTGTGACCTTTCACAACGGCGAGCCCTTCGATGCCGATGATGTGGTCTATACGCTCAATTTTGAAATTGACCCCAAAAACCAGGTCCAAAACAGATTTGCGGTCAACTGGATCGATTCTGCCGAGAAAATCGATCAATTCCGGGTGCGCCTGCACACCAAATACCCTTTTTCAGCCGCATTGGAATATCTCGCCGGGCCGGTGATCATTCACCCCAATGACTATTACGCCAAGGTTGGTCCGGCGGGTGTTGCAACACGTCCTATCGGCACCGGCCCTTACAAGGTGGTCAGTGTTGATCCGGGCAAGCATTTTGTGCTCAAGCGCAATGATGACTATTTTGCCGCAGCCAAGCGGAAAGCAAAGATTGAAACGATCGATATTCGTAGCATTCCTGATCCCAATGCCCAAACGGCAGAGCTGTTGAAGGGCGGTCTAGACATGGTGTGGCAGGTGCCGCCCGATCAGGCACAGAAGGTGCAGGGTGTGAACACATTTCAGATTATCAATGCCCCCACCATGCGCATTGGTTTTATCTCTATGGATGCTGCCGGTCGCTCTGGTGCGGATAACCCGATGACCAAGCTGAAGGTGCGCCAGGCGATCAACCATGCCATCAACCGCAAGGGTATGGTCGATACGATGATAAAAGGGGCAAGTCAGGTGATCAACAGCGCCTGTGCCCCCATGCAATTTGGGTGTGAAGGCGACGTCACCAGCTATGCCTATGATCCGGCAAAAGCCAAAGCGCTTCTGGCAGAAGCGGGTTACCCCAGGGGATTTGACGTGGATTTTTATGCCTATCGGGATCGCCCGCTGGCAGAGGCAATGATTGGCATGTTGGCAGAGGTCGGCATTCAGGCCCATTTGCATTACATGCCCTATGCCGCACTTCGGGAGAAGCGGCTGAAAGACGGTGCGGCTATGTCGTTCCTGACGTGGGGCTCCAATTCCCTTGCGGATGCCTCGGCCAGCACCGGCTATTTCTTCACACTTTCGGGGGAGGATGAAGCGCGTGATCCGGAGGTGGCCGATCTCCTGAAAAAAGCGGATAAGACCGCAGACCCGGCGGACCGCAAAATGCTTTTCAGCAATGCCCTCGCGATCATTGCCAATCAAGCGTATTTTGTGCCGCTTTGGCTTTACTCCACCAACTATATTCTCGCCAAGAATGTTTCGTTCACGCCAACGCCAGATGAATTGGTGCGGTTTTACGATATAAGCTGGAAATAACCAGCCAATCATGCCTGCCGCATGGGGCTGTGCAAAAGAAGCGAGATGATGAAAGATGGTGCGCAAAAGACTGTATGGACTGCTCTGCATGCATGTGGTTCTTGGGCGTTTGAGGTTGAAGGCAGGGGGAATGGCCTCGCGCGCACCCACTTAAACAATTGATGCATAAACGATAAGGCACAGGATATGGAACGGGACACAGTTGTTAAGTTGGCATCAGATTATGCCTTGAGCGGCCAGTTGGTCGATGATCTGGCGCAACTGGTGGCGCGCAAATCCGTAAGCCAGTCGGAAGGGGTGCCAGAAGAACTGCAAGCCTATTTGCAACAAAATATGCAGCCATGGTTGGCGAATTTAGGCTTTGACACCGAAATTTTTGCCAATCCGCGTGAGGGCGGCGCGCCCTTGCTCTTGGCATCGCGCGTTGAGAGTGCCGATTTGCCCACGGTGTTGGTCTATGGCCATGGCGATGTGTGCAATGGTGAGGCCCATCGCTGGCGCGAAGGGCTTGATCCGTTTCTTTTAACGCAGGAAGGCGACAAGCTTTTTGGGCGCGGCACGGCCGATAACAAAATCCAGCATCTGATCAACATCAAATCGATGGAGCAGATCATCAAGGCCAAGGGCAAGCTTGGCTTTAACGCCAAAATCATTCTGGAAATGGCCGAGGAAACCGGCTCTTACGGCCTGCGCGAATTTTTCCATGCCCACAAAGAGGCGCTGAGCGCCGATGTGTTGATTGCCTCGGATGGCCCGCGACTTGCAGCCGAAACACCCACGATGTTTATGGGCTCGCGGGGCGGCCTTGCCTTCAACCTCATTGTCAATTTGCGCGAAAGCGACCACCACTCGGGCAATTTTGGCGGTCTTTTGGCCGACCCGGTGATCATCCTCTCCCACGCGATTGCATCAATAGTCGATCAAAGAGGCCAGATCCAGATTCCCGAATGGCTGCCCAACAGCCTCACGCCCGATATTCGCGCCGCCTTGAAAGACCTGCCGCCGCGCAAGCATGATGCTGATTGGGGACAGGCAGATTTGACGCCGTCTGAACGGGTGTTCGGCTGGAATTCCATGGCGGTTCTGGCGATTTCGGCAGGCAATATCAATGCACCGCAAAATGCCATTTCCGGCAGTGCCAGAGCAACCTGCCAGCTGCGTTTTGTGGTGGGCACCGATATGGATGCGATTTTGCCAGCGCTGCGCAAGCATCTTGATGCCCACGGTTTTGGCATTGTGCAGGTGGAAATGGCGCGCGGCGAATCCTTCAAGGCCACCCGGTTCTCGCCAGATCATCCTTGGGTCAAATTCGTCGAGCAATCGGTGACCAAAACCTGTGGCAAGCCTCCCCATGTGCTGCCCAATCTGGCCGGATCACTGCCCAATGACGCTTTTACCGATATTTTGGGCCTGCCCACCATTTGGCTTCCCCATTCTCACGCGGAATGCGGCCAGCATGGTCCCAATGAACACGCGCTTTTGTCAATTGCAGAGGAGGGGATGCGGATCATGACCAGTCTTTTTCTCGACATCGGCGAGAACGCGGAGCACTTGAAGCGCATTGCCTGATAGCGCGAGACCCACGGGCTTCGGGGGCATGATTGCCGCAGATTATAGCGCCGTGCGTCATGTCTGGCGTACGGCGCTGTCGTTTCGCAAGCATGTCTTGCCGGGCGTTTCCCGCGCCCGGCAAGACATTTGTTCCTCAGATCACAGGTGCCAACACCTGGGCGCGGGCTTCCAGAATGGCCTTGCAGGCCGAGGCCGCTTCCTTGCCCTTCAGCACGAAATGCTGCTTGAAGAAGGCGATATGGGCTTCGCTTTCCTGAAAGTTATGAGGTGTCAGCACGGTGGACAGAATGGGCGTGTCGGTATCCAGCTGCACGCGCATCATGCCATCCAGCACGGTGCTGGCGACGAAATCGTGGCGGTAGATGCCACCATCCACCACAAAGGCGGTACCGATAATGGCGCGGTAACGGCCGGTTCGCGCCAGGGTCTGGGCGTGGAGTGGAATTTCCAGCGCGCCGGGCACATCGATAATTTCGACATCGGCGGCGGAGCCGCCCAGCGCCTGCCACTCATCGACAAAGGTGTTGACGCAATTGTCAACGATGTCTGCGTGCCAGCGTGCACGGATGACGGCGATTTTGTTGGTTTCAAGTCGTGGTGCAATTGTCATGCTTCTGCCTTTCAAGGGTTAAGTCACCAATGAAGTGACCAAAAATGCCCTTGGGCGAACAGGCAAAATTCACCATTCATCTACAGAGCCGTGTGCAACATATGGCACACAAAGGTTCTCCGTAGCCCTTTGTATCTGCTGCATAATTTTCTCTTCAACCTGACTCCGGTTTAAAGAATCATGCAGTAGAATGGTGTCTTTCGCTTGCTCTCTTCCATCCGGACTATACCGTCGGCTCCGGCTTCTCACCGGATCTGCTGACCTTCTTAACTTTTGCCAAGAAGCGCTCGCGGGCTCCGGGATTTTACACCCGATACCGCCGGTGGGGAATTTCGCCCCGCCCTGAGAACAATGCGATAGTAAGGCGGTGCTTTCGATCAAGCAAGACAATGTCATGCTGTTTTTTGCCAACTTGCCGCATGGTTTTTGCTAAACACAGCGTCTGTAAAAGAACGCCACTTCTGTTTATGTCCTGTGCATTTCGGTTTCTTTCAAAATCCAGTCACGAAACACTTGCAGCGGCGGATGGGCCGCACGCTCATTGGGCCACACAAGGAAATAGGATTCGGCGCTTCTCATCGGCAGATCAATGGCTTTCACCAGTCGGCCCGATGCCAGTTCTTCTTCGATTAAAAATTCCGGCAATAGTGCCACCCCGAGCCCCGCCATGGCCGCTTGTGAGGCCGTGGCAAATTGATCAAACAACATGCCGCGTACGTGGTCGGCATCAACACCATGTTGTAAGAGCCATCGCTCCCATGCGTCGGGCCGTGTGGTCAGGTGTAGCAACGGAGCCTTGCGCACATCTTCAGCCGATTGAAAGTGGTATTGATCGCGCAGCTCCGGGCTACAGGCAGGCACTACCGTTTCCGAGCGCAAAAGCGACATTTCTGCCCCTTGCCATTCGGCTCTGCCAAAATGAATGGCGGCATCGACAGGCTCAAGGCGAAAATCAAAATAGGAGATTTTGGTGACGAGGTTGATGGTGATGCCGGGATGCGCTTTCAAAAAGGCGGGCAGGCGTGGGGCCAGCCAGCGGGTGCCAAAGGTGGGCAGAATGGCAAGGTTCAAGGTGCCGCCAAAAGGATTGGCTTTCAGCGTCAATGACGCCGTACTGATCATGCGCAGCGCATCGCGTATTTCCCGCGCATAAACATTGCCGCCCGCCGTCAGGCGGATCGTCTGGCGCTCGCGATGAAACAGCTCGACCCCGATTTGCTCCTCCAGCGCTTTGATCTGGCGGCTGACCGCACTTTGGGTCAGGCTCAATTCGCGGGCGGCTGCCGTGACGCTGCCGGTGCGGGCGGCGGCCTCAAAGGCCGAGAGAAGGTGCAGCGATGGTAAAAATCGGCGTGGACTTTGCATGGTTGTTCCAAAACAGGCGGTGTGACGAGCAAGGTCATTCTAAAATGGAATGAACTCTTGCGTAAACATCGATATATTCATCACCGATCAATGGATAGACCGCTCGATAAAACAATCATTCAGGTTCATATTGATCAACAACACCCACAGTAAGAGGCAAGGCAATGCTCGGCAATTCGCGTTCTCATGGGCTTTGGGAAAAAACAGCCCCGGTTGCTCCGGCAACATCCATTCTGGATGCGCAATTGCTGGCGGATGTCGTGGTTGTCGGGGCAGGTTATACCGGCCTGTCGGCGGCACTGCATCTGACTGAGGCCGGCATGTCGGTGGTTGTTTTGGAAGCGGTTGAAGCTGGCTTTGGCGGCGCTGGCCGCAATGTTGGCCTCATCAACGGCGGCATGTGGGTGATGCCTGATGATGTGCCCAAAGTGTTAGGGGCTGAGCATGGCGAGCGCGCGCTTTCACAATTGAGCCAGGCACCGCTTCTGGTGCGGGAGGTGATTGAAAAGCACCGGATCGAGTGTGAATTGCAAACCAACGGCACTCTGCATTTGGCCGTGGGCGAGGAAGGCCTGCAAGAGCTGCGTCAGCGCCATCAGCAATGGTCGGCGCGTGGTGCGCCGGTTCAATTGCTGGATGCTGAGGAAACGGCGAGGCGGGTTGGTAGCTCTGGTTATGCTGGTGCCCTGTTTGATCCGCGGGCTGGTACCTTGCAGCCTTTGGCCTATGCACGCGGCCTGGCCCATGCCGTGCTTCATGCCGGAGCAAAGCTGTTTACATCAAGTGCCGTGATTGATGCGCGCAAACAAGGCGAGGATTGGCTGGTGGAAACCGCCCGTGGCAGCGTGTCCTGCCAATGGGTTATTGTCGCCACCGATGCTTATTCCACCGGCCCTTGGCAGCGCGTTCGGCAAGAGCAGGTGCATTTGCCCTATTTTAATTTTGCCACAAAACCACTGAGCGATAATCTGCGCCGTTCGATTTTGCCCAATCGCGAAGGCTGCTGGGATACCAAAGAGATTTTATCGTCCTTCCGAATGGATCAGGCTGGGCGGCTGGTGTTTGGCAGCGTTGGTGCCTTGCGCAACAGCGGAGCGGCTGTGCACCGCGCCTGGGCCAAACGCAGCCTTAAACGGCTGTTTCCGCAGCTTGGCGCGCTGGAGTTTGAGGCAGAATGGTATGGCCAGATTGGCATGACCAAAGATGCCGTTCCGCGGTTTCATCGGTTTGATAATCGGGTTGTTGGCTTCTCTGGCTATAATGGCCGTGGAATCGCGCCGGGGACAACATTTGGCAAAACATTGGCCGATCTGGTGTTGGGCAAGATCGGTGAAGAGGACTTGCCATTGCCGCTTACCGCGCTGGAGGTGGTGCCGTTTCGCACCCTCAAAGAGGCCTATTATGAGATGGGTGCCCAGGTTGCCCATCTGGTGGAAGGCCGATTTTAACGCATACGTTTTGTCACGCAGCCTGTTTGCCGCCTTTCAGGCGCATCCGGCGACGATATTGCACTGGTTTTTCCAGAAATCGCCGCTGAAAGGCGTCGTAAAAGGTCGAAAGTGAGCCAAAGCCGGATTCAAACGCCACTTCGGTGATTGGCAAATCTGTGGCAATCAGCAAGGATTGGGCGGTATCCAGCCGGTGGCGGACAATGGCCTGATTGATGGTCATGCCCACCGCCCGCTTGAACAATCCCATGGCATAATTGGGATGCAGTCCCGCAGCGCGCCCAACATCCTCGGCAGAAATATTGCCGGGTGCATGTTCGCCAATAAAGCGCAGCATTTTTTCCACATGCGGCACCCAGTCGTCGCTGCGTTTGCCAAGGCTTGCCAGCGCCGAGCCTTGTTCACGCAGATCTTGCCAGCCTTCACGTTCAATGCGCATCACCCGGGCGGTCAGCTCTGAGCGGACAATTTCAATCGCCCCTTCATCGCCGGATAAAAGTTCCTCGCGCCAGCGCGAAAACACCTCGCGATCCCAGGGTCGGATGTCCAGAGCCTCAATCACCGCGCCACGAAATACCGCATCGCGAAACCGGCTGAGGCTGGCCAGTCCCAAAAACACCGACATGGGTACATAGAGGCAAATAAACAGAGTGCCTTCGCGTCGATCAATCACCTGATGGGGGATCATGCCCCAAAACAGGCAAAGCCGCCCCTCGGAGACAGTCAGTTCACGCCCGTCGAACCAATAGGTCATATCGCCTTGCAGCACAAAATTCAGCTCGATCTGACTGTGCATATGCGGGCCAGTCATTTTTTGCACTTCCAGCATTTCGCCCGCGCAAAAGCGATGATCGCCAAAAACCACCAGAGGATGGGCCGGATTCAACTCCGGGTGGACGGGAACGGATTCATACCTGTTGATGATAGGGGTATTGCTCATGGTGATCTTAGGATACCGGAAATATTTCTGGAAAATCTGGTAGATCATTACGGCTATTGCGGAAATGATCAAGCCAGTTTCGCGAAATACCCTCGGAGGGACCGGGTTTTGCGAAAAAGCGCAAGAATGGATGATGCAGATGACGATGGGCGGAGTTGTTTCCGGTCCGTCTGAACCCACAGGGAGGAAGCTATGAATTTTTCTAAAAGCCTCAGCGGGCTTGCCATTTCGGCAGCTCTGATTTCGACTGGTGCTTATGCTGGCCAGATCACCTTGAACTCCGACCAGTCCGACCCTGTGCCGAAGAAGGCCATGGAAGAGATGATTTCGGATTTTCAGAAGAAACATCCCGATATCACCGTTAAGTGGAATAATTTCGACCACGAAGGCTACAAAGCTGCGGTGCGTAACTTTTTGACCGCTGATGCGCCGGACGTTATGGCCTGGTATGCGGGCAATCGAATGGAGCCTTTCGTCAAGGCAGGCATGTTTGAAGATGTCAGCGATATCTGGGCTGCCAATGGGCTGGATGAGCAGCTGAAGTCTGCCGCACCCTCGATGACCATTGACGGCAAGAAGTGGGGCGTGCCTTACACCTACTATCAGTGGGGTATTTACTACCGCAAAGACATTTTTGCAGCTCAAGGCATTACCCCGCCCAAGACCTGGGCCGAGCTGCTCGCCGCTTGCGAAAAGCTGAAGAAGGCTGGCATTACGCCGTTTACCATCGGCACCAAGGCTCTGTGGCCAACGGCTGGCTGGTTCGATTATCTCGATCTGCGCGTCAACGGCTATGATTTCCATATGCAGCTGACCTCCGGCAAGGTGCCTTACACCGATCCGCGCGTGAAGGCCGTGTTTGAAAAATGGGCTGAGCTGGTCAAGCCAGGCTATTTCATCAACAATCATGCCGCCATTGACTGGCAGGATGCCATGCCGCAATTCGTGCAGGGCAAGGCTGCCATGTATCTGATGGGCAATTTTGCCGTTGCCACCATGAAGATCGGTGGTCTGAAGGAAGATCAGATCGGTTTCTTGCAATTCCCGGAAATCACCCCCGGTCTTCCGGTTGCGGAAGAAGCGCCGACCGACACGTTCCACATTCCGGCCAAGGCCAAGAACAAGGCTGATGCCAAGGTATTCCTTGCCTATCTTGCAACCCCTGAAGCCCAGACCAAGATCAACGAGATTCTTGGTCAGCTACCCGTCAACAACAAGGCGACCAAGCCGTCAGATCCGATTTTGGAGCAGGGCTTCACCATGTTGTCCAACGCCAAGGCGCTCGCGCAGTTCTATGACCGCGATGCCCAGGCCGATATGGCCAAGGCAGGCATGGAAGGCTTCCAGGAGTTCATGGTCAAGCCTGACAAGATCGACCAGATCCTGGCCCGCCTCGATAAGGTCCGTCAGCGGGTCTATAAATAACCTCATCCTCCCAAGGACCGGGTGCTGCTTTGTGCGGCATCCGGTTTTATGTTTGTCCTATTCTGGAGGTGCTCGTCATGAGCGATACCGCCACACCGTCTTCCGGCTTCTGGAAGCGTAACCAGCAGCGCATTGCGCCCATGCTGTTTTTGGCTCCGGGCATTGTGATGTTTATCATCTACGTCATCCTGCCCATTTTCCAGTCCGTCTGGATCAGCTTTTTTGACTGGGATGGTCTGGGCCCCAAGGTCTGGATTGGTCTCGGCAATTACAAGGAATTGCTGACCGATGATGCCTTTTACACGTCGCTCAAAAACAATGTGATCTGGCTGGTTCTGTATCTGCTGGCTATTCCGGCCGGTCTTGCCGTTGCTCTGTTTCTCAATCAAACGGTCACAGGCATTCGCGTCTATAAATCTTTGTTTTTCTTTCCATTTGTTATCAGTCAGGTTGTTGTTGGTCTGATCTTCACCTGGTTTTATGCGCCCAATTTCGGCCTGTTCTCCGTTCTGCTCAAGCATCTCACCGGTGTGGATTTTGCGGTGCTGGCGGATGAGCGCTATGTCACGTATGGGATTATCGTCGCGGGCCTCTGGCCGCAGACGGCCTATTGCATGATCCTTTACCTGACGGGTCTCAACAACATCAATCCGGAACAGGTTGAAGCCGCGCGCATGGATGGTGCCAAGGGCTGGTCGCTGTTGAAAAATATCATTCTGCCGCAGCTGGCACCGGCAACCTTCATTGCCATGGTGGTGACGGTGATTGGCGCGCTGCGCTCGTTTGATCTTGTATCCATCATGACCGCAGGCGGGCCTTACGGCTCCAGCCGGGTTCTGTCCTATTACATGTATGAAGAGGCGCTCTCGGAATACGGCTTCCGCATGGGCTATGGTGCGGCCATTGCCGTGGTGCTGTTCCTGATCATGATGGTGTTCATCACGCTGTTCATTGTTCGCATGTTGTCTCAGGAAAGGAATTCCTGATGTTTCCGACACCGATTCAAAAAGCCAGCCCCGTTGTGCGGATTGGCTATAAGCTGTTCTTGCCGGTGGCGCTGGTGCTGTGGCTGCTGCCCTTGATTGGCGTGGCGCTTACTTCGATCAGGCCCGCAGGCGATTTGGCGGCTGGCAATTATTTCGGCATTCCCTCCGGCTTTGCCGGTGTTGAAAATTACAGCGCCGTTTTTGAGAACTCGCCCATTGGCTGGTATATCCTCAACTCGTTCAAGATCACCATTCCAACGGTCATTGGCGCTGTGGCGCTGTCCTGCCTCACAGGTTTTGCGCTGGCGACCTATAAGTTCAAGGGCAATCTGTTTCTGTTTTTCCTGTTTGTGGCCGGTAACTTCATTCCGTTTCAGATCCTCATGGTGCCGGTGCGCGACATGACCCTCAAAATGGGGCTTTATGATACGGTCACGGGGCTTGTGCTGTTTCATGTGGCCTTTCAAACCGGCTTTTGCACGCTGTTCATGCGCAATTTCATCAAAGGCCTGCCGTTTGCGCTGATTGAATCGGCGCGGGTTGAAGGTGTCTCCGAGTGGCGGATTTTTGTCCATATCGTGCTGCCCTTGATGCGGCCCGCCATTGCGGCCCTCTCGGTTCTGGTTTTCACCTTCGTGTGGAATGACTATTTCTGGGCCACCGTTCTGGTGCAGAGCCAAAGCGCCATGCCGGTTACGGCCGGTCTGTTTACCTTGAATGGTCAATGGGTTGCGGCCTGGAATCTGGTGTCGGCAGGCTCGATTGTCGCAGCCCTTCCGCCAGTTGCGATGTTTTTCCTGATGCAGCGGCATTTCATTGCCGGTCTAACGCTTGGAGCGACCAAGGGATGAGTGAGATTGTTTCTATTGGGTCCGGCGCCTGCGCGCTGAGCCTTCGGTTGCCGGAAGCCGGCATGCCGGAAATTCTGGCCTTTGGTGCCGCGCTCAACGCGTCTTCTCTTTTTGAGGTTGAACGCTCCAGCCGCGTCAATGGTATGGATGAGGCTGTGCCGTCTGCCGTGCTGTTGCCCACCGGCGGCATGGGCTATTTCGGCTGGCCTGCCATTGTCGGCCACCGCATGGGGCGTGACTTCATTTTGCAGTTTTCTGGCTGGACCAGCAAAACCAGCGGCAATGTCACGGTGTTTAGTGCTTCCGACAAGGTTGCAGCGATCTCGATTGCCATTCGTCTTGAGGTCTTTGCGTCTGGCGTGATCTCCATGGCAACCGAGCTGCAAAATCTTGGCAGCTCTGATTATGTGCTCGACCGCTGCATGGCGGCCAGTTTTCTGGTGCCTGCGGGCAAAGTGGATGTCACCAGCTTTTCCGGCATGTGGGGGCGTGAGTTTCAAACCCGCAGCGAGACCTTGGGCAATGGCATCTGGGCGCAGGAAAGCCGCCGTGGCCGCACCTCGCATGATCGTTTCCCCATGCTGCGCCTTGAAGGCGAAGGGCAAAATTTTGGCGTCACACTCGGCTGGAGCGGCAACCACCAGGCCGTGATTGATCGGCTGGATGATGGCCGCCGCCTTGTGCATATGGGCGAGCTGTTTGAACCCGGCGAAATGATTTTGGCCCCCGGTGAGCGCTATCAAAGCCCGGTCGCCTATGTCGGGCCAGACAGCGCTGCCTTCCATGCTTTCGTGCGCAATGATCTTTTGACATGGCATGGTGGCCAAATGAGTGCGCGTCCGGTGACGCTGAACACCTGGGAAGGCAATTATTTCGATCACCAGATGGACTCGCTGAAAGCGCAGGCGACCTCTGCCGCCGAGCTTGGCATCGAGCGCTTTGTGCTGGACGATGGCTGGTTTGGCAAACGCGATGATGACACCACCAGCCTTGGCGATTGGGATATTGATGCTCGCAAATATCCTGACGGTCTGAAACCACTGGTCGATCATGTCACCGGTCTTGGCATGCAATTTGGCATCTGGTTCGAGCCGGAGATGATCAATCCGGTGTCGGAGCTTTATAAAGCTCACCCTGATTGGGTCTTGCAGGTCGAAGGGCGTCCGCTGCTTTTGTCGCGCAACCAGCTGGTGCTGGATTTGACCCGGCAGGAGGTGAGCGATTACCTGTTTGAAAAGATCAACGCGGTTTTGGCAGGTCATGCCATCTCTTACGTCAAGTGGGACATGAACCGCGACCTGACCCATGCAGGCGGGCGCGATGGCAAGGCAAAAATTGCCGCCCAGACCCGCGCCGTCTACGCATTGATGGATCGCATTCGTGCCGCCCATCCAGCCGTTGAGATTGAAAGCTGCGCCTCTGGCGGTGGCCGGATTGATTATGGCGCGCTGGCGCGCACCCACCGTGTATGGACATCCGATTGCACCGATGCACTGGAGCGGTTAGAGATTCAGCGCGGGGCATCCCATTTTGTGCCGCCGGAAATTTTGGGCAGCCACATTTCAGCATCGCCCAACCACCAGACCGATCGGCGTCACACGCTGGCGTTCCGGGCGCTGGTGGCCATGGCCTATCATCTGGGTGTGGAGCTGAACCCGCTGGAGCTGGAAGGGCTAGAGCGCGAAGAGCTGAAAGGCTACATCGCCACCCATAAGCGCCTGCGCGATCTTTTGCATGCGAAGGGTGCCAATTTCCGGATGGAGCCAAAAGATGGACGTTACGTCTGGGGTGCGGCAAGCGCTGAGAAGCTTGCCGTCTTCGTTGCCCAAGGCCCGCAAATGGTGGCAGAACAGCCAGAGCCGTTGACACTGCCAGAGCATGTTATCGCGGCTGGTGGACGCTTCCGTATTGCAGCGGTTCACCCAGCCGAGCCGAATTTTATCCGCATTTCTGAGGGGCAAAAGCGCTTGCTGGCAGGCGAGGTAAGCTTTGAAGGCAAGGATCTGGCAAAGAGTGGTTTGCCGCTGCCGATGCTGCGGCCGGAAAGCGCCTTGCTGCTCGAAATTGAACTGATTGAGGAAGGAAAACACCATGGCTGACGTGCGTCTGAAAGGTGTCACAAAGAATTTTGGCGCGTTGAGTGTCATCAAAGGCGTTGACCTTGAAGTGAAGGACGGCGAGTTCTGCGTGTTTGTTGGCCCATCGGGCTGCGGCAAATCCACGCTGCTGCGCGCCATTGCCGGGCTGGAAGAGGTTTCCTCCGGCACCTTGGAAATCGGCGGCAAGGACATGACCAAGGTTGGCCCGTCTGAGCGCGGTGTGGCCATGGTGTTTCAGTCCTATGCGCTTTATCCGCATATGACCGTGCGCGACAATATCGGCTTTGGTTTGAAAATGACCGGCCATTCCAAAGAGCTGATTGCTGAGCGCACCAATGTGGCGGCAAAGCTCTTGCAGCTCGATGCGCTGCTGGATCGCAAGCCGGGGCAATTGTCGGGTGGTCAGCGCCAGCGCGTGGCCATTGGCCGCGCCATTGTGCGCAAGCCCGATGTGTTTTTGTTTGACGAGCCACTCTCCAATCTTGATGCCGCGCTTCGTGTGCAAATGCGCACCGAGCTGTCGAAACTGCATCAGGATTTGCAGGCGACGATGATTTACGTCACCCACGATCAGGTGGAGGCCATGACCATGGCCACCAAGATTGTGGTGCTCTCGGCTGGCAAGATCGAGCAGGTGGGATCGCCGCTGGAGCTTTATCATCGCCCCAACAATCTCTTTGTCGCAGGCTTTATCGGCTCGCCCAAGATGAACTTTGTGTCGGTCACGGTGGCCCCTGCGGATGGCGGCAAGATTGCCGTCACTTTGCCCGGCGGTGCCCTGATCACCCTTGATGGCCAAGGCAAAACCATCAAGGCGGGCAAAATGACGCTGGGCATCCGCCCGGAACATATCGATGCCACCGGCCAAGGTGATCTGACCTTGCAAACGCCGGTGCGTCTGGCTGAATATCTGGGTTCTGAAACGCTGTTTTTCGTAACACTCGATGCTGACAACGAATTGGCCGTCAAGGCTGGCGGCTTGGCCGCGACAAAACCGGGCGAAATGCTAACCATCGGCTTGAATGCACGCGCCTGCCATTTGTTTGACGAGGCGGGACAAGCGGTTATCAATGGGGATTTGACACGATAATGCTGGGCGTTTGTTATTATCCAGAGCATTGGCCAGAAAGCCAATGGGAGCTCGATGCCAAGCGCATGGTTGAGCTTGGCATATCCTTTGTCCGTGTGGGCGAATTTGCTTGGTCGCGGCTGGAAAAACGCCGGGGTGAGTTCTCGTTCGAGTGGCTGGATCGCGCCATTGACGTGTTGCATGCGGCGGGCCTGAAAGTGGTGATGGGTACGCCCACCGCCACCCCGCCAAAATGGCTGATGGATGAATTTCCAGAGATTGCCCCCTATGATGCTGATGGCAAAGTGCGCGGCTTTGGCTCTCGCCGCCATTACAGCTTTTCTTCTGAAATATGGTGGAAGGAGAGCGCACGCATTGTTGAGATTGTTGCCAAAAGATATGGTGAGCATCCCGGCATCGTTGGTTGGCAAACGGACAATGAATATGGTTGCCATGACACCACAGTGTCTTGGGGCAAGGAAGATCTGAAGGCGTTTCGCCGCTGGCTGCGGCTGCGCTATCAAACCACTGATCAGCTGAATGAAGCTTGGGCTTCCGTGTTCTGGTCGATGGAATTCAACAGCTTTGATGAGGTTGAGCTGCCGACTTTGACCGTGACAGAACCCAATCCGGCCCAGCGGCTGGATTTCTGGCGATTTTCGTCCGATCAGGTGGCCGCCTATGATAAAATGCAGGTGGAGATTATCCGAAAATATGCGCCCGGTCGCTGGGTGACCCATAATTTCATGGGCTTTGTCTCGGATTTTGACCACTTCAAGGTCGGTGACAATCTCGATCTCGCGTCTTGGGATAGTTACCCGATTGGTTTTGTGGAGAAATTCCCCTTCACCGAAGAAGAGCGTAACCGCTGGGCCGAAACCTCCCATCCCGACATTGCCCCTTTCCATCACGATCTCTATCGCGGGGTCGGCAAAGGCCGTTTCTGGGTGATGGAACAGCAGCCCGGCCCGGTCAATTGGGCACCATGGAACCCGGTGCCCAAGCCCGGCATGGTGCGGCTGTGGACGTGGGAAGCTTTGGCCCATGGGGCAGAGGTTGTCAGCTATTTCCGCTGGCGGCAGGCCCCGTTTGCGCAAGAGCAAATGCATGCGGGCCTTAATCTGCCCGGTCTGGATGAATGGTCGGTGGGTGGCCTGGAAGCCATGCAGGTTGCCAAGGAATTGGCAGCGCTCGGCCCCCTTCCTGAAGGGCAAAAAGCCTCGGTTGCGCTGGTGCATGATTACGCCAGCTATTGGGCGACCATGATCCAGCCGCAAGGCAAGGATTTCCGCTATGAAGAACTGGCGTTTCGCTGGTACGAGGGCTTGCGCAGACTGGGACTGGACGTGGATTTTGTGCGTCCGGGTGATGATCTGTCGGGCTACAAGCTGGTGGTTGTGCCATGCCTGATGCAGGTGGATGACAGCGCGCTTGCGGCCTTCAAAAACACCGATGCCGTTGTGCTCTATGGTCCACGCTCTGGCTCGCGTGATCGCCAGTTCCGTATTCCTGAAAATCTGCCTCCTGGCCCATTGGCACCTTTGACCGGCACCCGTCAAACGCAGGTGGCATCCCTTCGCCCGGGATTGGGGGATGAGGTCAGCGGAGCGGTGTCTGGCGAGGCCATTCGCTGGCGCGAATATCTGCAAACCTCAGCCGAGGTGCTTGGCACGTTTGAAAATGGTGATCCGGCTTTGACGGGCAACAACGGCCATTATTATCTGGCCTGCTGGCCCGATGAGGCGCTGCTGTCCTCCACCTTGGCGCATGTTGCCAACAAGGCGGGTCTGCAAACGCTGGATGTGCCAGCCCATATCCGCATCCGTCGCCGTGGCAATTTGACCTTTGCCTTTAATTATGGCTCGCAAGCGTGGACTGTTCCGGTGTCCGGCACCTTTGTGCTGGGTGATCGGGTGCTCCAGCCGCAAGATGTTGCGGTGTGGAAGTAAGATTTGAAAAAGCCCTGCACGGTCACGTGCAGGGCTTTTGTCCGTTTGGCTTTATAGAGCTTTCGCTTTGTAAGGATTGTCCAGCAAAATACTCTCATCAACGTCGCTGAGCAATCGCTTGCCGCAGAGCGCCATGGTCACATCCATCTCTTTGGCGATGATTTCCAGCGCCCGCGTCACACCTTCGCGGCCACCAGCGCCCAGACCATAAAGGAAGGGGCGGCCGATATAGGTGCCCTTGGCACCCATTGCGACAGCTTTCAAAACATCCTGGCCTGAGCGGATACCGCCATCCATATGCACTTCGATCTTGTCGCCAACCGCTGCCACAATGCGCGGTAGCATGGAGATGGAGGACGCAGCGCCATCAAGCTGGCGTCCGCCATGGTTTGACACAATAATCGCATCCGCGCCCGTATCGACAGCGGCGCGGGCATCGTCTTCATCCAGAATGCCCTTCAGGATCAGCTTGCCGCCCCAGCGCTCCTTGATCCACGCCACATCGGCCCACGACAATTTCGGATCAAACTGCTCTGCGGTCCAGGAGGCGAGTGAGGAGAGATCTGAAACATTCTTGGCATGGCCCACGATGTTGCCAAAGGTGCGCCGCTTGGTGTTGAGCATCTCCATGCACCATAGCGGGCGGGTTGCCATTTGCCAGATATGCTTGGGCGTAAACTTGGGTGGTGCCGATAGACCATTGCGAAGATCTTTGTGGCGTTGTCCCAGAATCTGCAAATCCAGCGTCAGCACCAGCGCCGAGCATTTGGCGGCTTTGGCGCGATCAATGAGATTGTTGACGAAATCGCGGTCTTTCATCACATAGAGCTGAAACCAGAAGGGCTTGCGTGTGTGTAAAGCCACATCCTCGATCGAGCAAATGCTCATGGTGGAAAGCGTAAAAGGCACGCCAAAGGCTTCGGCAGCTTCGGCGGCCAGAATTTCACCATCGGCATGCTGCATTCCGGTCAGGCCGGTTGGTGAAATTGCCACCGGCATGGTCACCGGCTGGCCAATCATGGAGCTGGCCAGCGAACGGTTGGTCATATCCACCAGCACCCGCTGGCGCAGTTTGATTTTGCCAAAATCGCTTTCATTGGCGTTATACGTGCTTTCTGTCCATGCGCCACTGTCCGCATAATCAAAGAACATTTTTGGCACGCGGCGGCGGGCCTGTCGCTTCAGATCATCAATTGTAAGCGCGGTAGGCATGGGATGGGCTTCCTCTTAATAACTGCACGCACGAAGGTTGAGGCAGACGGTGCAAGACTGCGCAAGACTGCTCGGCCATGCTCAGTCGTAGCGCTTCCACCCCCGTGCCGCCAAGAGAGATTTTGCCGCAGTCTTCACTTTACAACGTCGCACAGTTTTTGATCCGTTGTCAGAGCGATGGGCATTTGGAAGCAGCACTTGCGTTTCAGGACTGTAAGAAAAACAACAAATGAATAAATTTTCATTGCTAAAAGTCATCTCTTTGCCCCTTCATTCATCTTTAATTCCAACTTGACAAAGCATTCATCCCGTAGTTTCGTCAAAAAAATTGAAATTGTTTGATGTTATGAAAATCATGTCGCCAAGTTCAATAAAATAATTTCATGATCGAAGGGAGGCGTTCATGGCTCATTTTAACCCGCTGACAAAAGGCGATAACGATCCCGTGTATGTAGTACACCATGGTGAGACAATCACGTCCTGGGTTGTGTCGCATTTGTCTGCCACCTATTTTCCGGGCGAGGCTGCGGTTGCGCAGGATCGCGCCAATTACCGTTTCATCAATGGCTTCGTCGATGTGGGTGATCTGCCGTGTCGCAAGGCTTTCTGGGCAACCATGGTGGGGCGCGACATTGCGCCGGATGTGTCTTGGGAGCCATCTCATCTCAACCTGCCGGGTGCCAATCGCCGGGTTGAGTTTACCAATTTCTGGCACGTGCCTCACCATGTTCGTCGTTGGCTTAGAGGTGGTTTTCGGGTTGATGCTGATCGCCGCTTGAGCTTGAGGGTCAAGACCTGTGGCGGGGTGCGCATCTTCGTCAATGGCAATGAGCAGGTGCGATTCGAGCCCTTTCGCCGCAATGTCGAATCAGTGACAGATGTGTCGCTTCAGCTGGTGGCGGGTGAAAACGACATTCTGATACACACGGAAGATCTGGCGGAGCGCGATACATTCTGGTTTGTTGAGCTGGAGGTCACCGATCCGCAGCCGATTGCTGTTGTGTTGCCGGTGGCTCTTGATGGTGCGGAACTGGCCCGGCTGGAAGCGCTGGTGCGCGGTGTGCGGCCGTCTTGCGATGTGTTTGTGCGCCAACCGCTGGAGCTTATGTTTGATGCGGCACCTGAAAATGATCTAGCCGTTGCGATTGAGGTTTTCAGCCACGGGCATGATCGCGCAATTTTGGTGTCGCAAACCGTGGTGCTCAAGGCGGGCGCAACACGGCTGCTGATTCCCGAAACGCATGACTTGCCCGACGGCTATCATGGGGTACGATTGCGGCTTGGGGAAGGGGCAGGCACCGTAAGCCGCACAATCGATGCGGCCTTTATGTCCGATCTGGCCCTGCCGCCGGGGGCTGCTACGCTGGAGATGCGAAAGCGGGAGGCCCTGATTTATTCCGCCCGCTTCGGCGCGCCGCGCATTGGCCGGGTTCTGGCCATGGCCGCCAGCGGTGAGATCGACCAAACCATTCTCCGCCAATTGGTGAATGATACGCTGGATTCGATTGATTGGCGAAAGGACTGCTCCGATTTTATCATGGTGCCATTGCTGTGGCTGCTGGCGGATTTTGCCGAGATTTTGCCTGATGATCTGCGAGACCGTGTGCAGCAATCGGTTCTGTCCTATCGCTATTGGGTGGATGAGCCGGGCAATGACACCATGTGGTTCTGGAGTGAAAACCATGTGCTGTGCTTTCACACAAGCCAGCTTCTGGCCGGGCAATTGCTGCCGGATTCGGTGTTTTCGGCTTCACAGCGCGTCGGGCGCGAGCAGGCGGCGCTTGCTGTCGAGCGCCTGAACAAATGGTTTGACAGTGTGGAGGCCCACGGTCTCGCCGAATGGAACTCGGCGGCCTATTACCCGATTGATTTTATTGGCCTGCTGGCTTTGGAGAAATTTGCGCCAAGCGAGATTGCCAGCCGCGCCCGCCATCAGCTCGATCTGATTTTCCGCATGATTGCGCTGCATACGCTTGCGGGCGTGCCTGCTGGCTCGCAAGGTCGCGCCTATGATAAAGAGTTGCGGGCTGGTCCGCTGACCGAGCTTGCGCCCTTTGCCTGGGTGGCGTTTGGCAAGGGCTGGTTGAATGGTGGCGTGGCATCCTTGCCAATGTTTTGTGCGTCATCCTACACGCCGCCCACCGATCTTGAGGCATTGGCACACATCGTCCCCGGTCGCTGTATCGAGGCGCGCTATGCGCAAGGGCTGGAAAGCGGCAAACTGGTGGTGTTCAAAACCGAGGCCTCGCAGCTTTCCACCGTGGTTGACCATAAAACCGGCACCCGTGGGCACCAGCAGCATGTGCTGGATATTCGGCTGGCTGGCCACCCCATGGCGCGGTTGTGGATCAACAATCCTGGCGAGGATGATCCGTGGGGCCATCAACGCCCATCCTATTGGGCTGGAAACGGCATTTTGCCGCGTGTTGCCCAGCATCGCGATATTGCCTTGATGATTTTTGACAGCCGCAAGAGTCGCTTGCCTCTGACCCATGCCTATCTCGGCCGCGATGGTCTGGACGAGATTATTTTGGAAAAAAACTGGCTTTTTGCGCGATCAGCGCACGGGTTTGCCGGTCTTTATAACAGCCATGGTCTTGAGATGATGGAGACGGGGGCCATGGCAGGCCGCGAGGTGCGCAGCAATACGCCGATCTCCGGTTGGGTCGCCGTGGTAGGCAGCGGCAATGAGGCTGATTTTGCCGCTTTCATGGATCGATTGCGGGCAACCCCCATCGGGTTTGATGCTGAAAGCCTTGTGCTGCGGGTGTCGCCTCCGGGGGCGGAGACATTGCAGCTGAATTACGATGGCCGGTTTTTGATCGGGCAAGAGGAACAGCCGTTTGCGCATGAACAGCCCGTTCCCACGCTGACCTATGACAGTGAGGCGGCTCCTGCGGATGGGATGGGTCCGCTTTTTCAACGCACACAAATTCAATAATCGGGTGGACGCTATGGATGGGAAGATTATGAACGCTCACGCATTGCAACAGACCATTGATCGCGTGGCCGGTGCCTTCAGCCGCCTGAAAGGCATTCAAGAAGGGCTGGTTGGCGCTGATGCAGGCCGGGGCATTCAATTTGATGAATGGGACTGGGAAGTGGGCGTTGGCCTTTATGGTTTCTTGCGCCGCGCTTTGGCGGCAAAAGACAAGGCCGCCCTTGATGATCTGGTCGATTGGTATGCCATGCAGATCGGGCGCGGTCTGCCGCCCCGCCAGATCAACAGCACAGCGCCCATGCTGCCGCTGGCAATTTTGATTGAACATGTCGATCGCCCCGATTTTGAAGCCTTGGTGCAGGATTGGGCCGATTGGCTGGTGAAAAGCCTGCCAAAAACCGAAGGCGGCGGCTTTCAGCATGTGGTCAAAGAACGGCTGAACGAGGGGGAGCTTTGGGATGATACCCTGTTTATGGCCGCCTTGTTTTTGGCCCGCGCCGGTGTGTTTTTTGATCGCAAGGACTGGGTGGATGAAGCGGTGCATCAATTTATGATCCATGCCCGTTATTTGTCCGATCCCGTCACCGGGCTTTGGTACCATGGCTGGACGTTCAACGGACGGCATAATTTTGCCAAGGCTTTCTGGGCGCGCGGCAATGCGTGGATCACCGTTGCCATTCCGGAACTGTTCTTTCTGGTGCCGGGTCTGGAGGCCAAAGACAAGCGCTTTTTAAGCCATGTTTTGCAAAGTCAGGTGGCGTCGCTCAAAGCGTTTCAAAGGCCCGATGGCGCTTTCCACACGCTTCTTAATGATCCCACATCGCCCACCGAAACCTCCGCCGCCGCTGGCATTGCCTATGGCATTTTGCGCGGCATTGAGGCGGGCATTCTCGAACCCGACGACAAGGCCCATGCGGATCGCGCACTTGCCGCCATCATGCGCCAGATTGACGACGAAGGCGTTGTGCATGGCGTTTCTGATGGCACGCCGATGGGCCATGATCTTGAGTTTTATCGTAAAATTCCCAACCTACCGACCCCTTATGGTCAGGCGCTGGTGCTGCTGTTGCTGACAGACGTGCTGGTTGCCCAAGGAGACACTGCATGACATCCCCGACCTATCTATCCATTACCGCCTCAGAGGCCAACAACACCGCAGGCATTCAAGCCGCTATCGATAGCGTCTCAGCGGCGGGCGGCGGCACCGTTGTCTTGCAGGCTGGCCTGCACAGTGTTGGCGGCCTCAAGCTGAAGACAGGGGTGGAATTGCATCTGACAGAGGGTGCCGTGTTGCAGCCCGTCCCGGATTATGCGGCTTACAGCGACAATATCGTTGATGTGATTGCTGAAAAATCCAACCGTGCCATGCTGGTGGCCAGCCGCGTCGAGAAGATTGCCATCACTGGTCCCGGCCGGATTGATGCGGGCGGTGATCACTTCATCATTGGCGATGACGAGAGTGTTGGTACCTTCACGCCTGCCGAGTTTCGCCCCCGTGTGCTGGTGGTGGAACACTGCAAGAATGTGCGCCTGACAGGTCTGGATGTTGCCAATTCGCCGATGTGGACCCTGCATTTTGTCAATTGCGAAGACCTGACAATCCGCAATGTGCGCGTCACCAACAATCGCCGGCTGCCCAATACTGATGGCATTGTGCTGGATGCCTGCCGTCGGGCACAGATTGAAGATTGCCAGATTTCCACCGCCGATGATGGTGTTTGCCTCAAAACAAGTGCTGGGCCGGATGGCACCGCCATTGGCACCTGCGACGATATTGTCGTGCGTCGCTGCACGGTTTCCAGCGTCTCATGCGCCTTGAAAATCGGCACGGAATCCTTTGGCGATTTCACCAATGTGGTGTTTGAAGATTGCAAGGTGGAGCAATCCAACCGTGGCCTTGGCATTTTCTCGCGCGATGGCGGGCGGGTGTCGAACGTGCGGTTCTCGCGGATTGATCTTGATTGCTTTGAAACGCCCGATGGCTTCTGGGGCTCAGGCGAGGCCTTGACGGTGACGGTGGTGGATCGCGTGTCTGAACGCCCTGCGGGTGCGGTTGAAAATCTGATCGTTGAAGACATCACCGGCAAGATGGAAGGCGCTGTGACCTTGGTGTCTGTTGCGCCTGCTGGCATTCATAATGTGCAGCTTTCGCGCATTCGGCTCGCGCAGCAGGCTGGCAAGCTCGGAACCGGTTTGCGCTACGATTTGCGCCCCACCAATGCCGATTTGACACCCGATCCCAATGCAGAAGGCCGTGCCAACGCATGGACCCGCGGCTCTGACGGCCGGATTGTCGGTTTGCTGGATTACCCCGGCGGCATGCCCGGTGCATTTGTGCAAGGCGTTACGGGCCTGAGCGTCGAGGATGTTGCCTTTGATCGGCCACAGCCTTTGCCACAGGGCTGGAACAGCCAGGAGCTTGTGCAGGCTGCTGCTTAAGGCGTTTTACCGATGATTAATCGCGGGGTGGCGCAACGCTGCCCCGCAACACCAGTTTACAGCCCAGTTCCAGCCGATGGGCAGGGCGCAAAGCATCATTGGCAATCACCCGCTGCTCCATCAGGCCTATGGCAGCCGCGCCCAAGCGGGCGCTTGGCAGTTGCACGGTGGAGAGCGGCGGTACGCTGAACTCTGCGGGCATGATGTCGTCGCAGCCCAGCACCGATACATCTTCGGGAACCCGGATTCCAGCGCCACTCAGCGCTTTCAGGCAGCCGAGGGCCAGATTGTCGGCGGCGCAGAAAATGGCGGTTGCTCCCTTCAACGAGCGGTCTTTTTCCAAAAGAGCCTTTATCGCCTTTTCACCCTCTTCCGGCTCAAAGCTGGCCGCTTCAACCACCATATCGGTGGGAGCTGGTAGACTGGCCGTCAGAAACGCATCAATATAGCCGTCCAGTCGGCGGCGAATGGTGGTGCGCCCCGGCCAGGTCAAATGCAGAATGCGGCGGTGGCCCAGCGATAAGAGATGTTCTGTGGCCTGCCGCGCACCAAAGCGATTGCCTGCCGTTACTGTGTCCAGCAGCATGGCGGGGTCTTCACCGTTGATGATCACGGTGGGGATGGGCAAATGGGTCAGGCTTTTGATCAACTCTGGGCGATCATCATTCAAGATAACAATGCCGTCGACTTTTTCGGTCTGCGACAAACGTTTGATCTCGCTTGCGTCAATGCGGTTTCCGGGGCTGATGGATGGCACAATGCGAATGGCGCGGCGTTCGCATTCCTGCCGCAGGCCGTTCAAAATGGTCCAGCTGACCAGATTCAGATCGCTCTGCGGGGCCGCATCGCCGGTGACGGCGAGAACAATGGCACGCAGGCTGGCAATTGAGCCTTTGTTGCGCCGCTTTTCAAGGTAGCCAAGACGCTGCGCACAGGAAAGCACCCTGTCTCGCACTTCGTTGGTCAAGGGGGCTGTGCCATTCAAGGCGTGAGAAGCCGTGCTCAAAGAGACGCCAGCTTCCTGAGCAACCTCACGCAAACCAATTTTTGTCTTCACGCATTCTCCTCACACGCTAGAACATCGGACCGAAAACTGGCTGCCAAATATCGACCGATATTTTATCTTCACAGCATAGTTTGTCATAAACTGTTATGAAGCCATACAAAACACTGTGAAGATTTTAATCTGCCGTGAGGATATCACCATTTTTATTGGATATGCGCCCTCAGCTTGATCAGGATTTTACATTTAATCTGCGTTCGCGCGTCAAGTCAAAGATCTGAACACCATCTTTCGGGCGGCTGCGGTTGCGCCACTTCGGATGTTTGAGTGTGTAGGACACATCGTCATAGCCCGCCTGCCAATGTTCTGTCACGGATTTGCGCGAGAACTCGGCGTCCATGGAATGAGTGGCATGAGCAGCACGGCGGTGGATGAGATGCACAATGGTGACATCATATTCATGACCAATGGAGCGTAGAATTTTGGCGTCTTCGTCATCTTTGAATTCTGCTGGCAGTTTATCCAATAGCCGTTTTGCGGCCCGCCGTACAATCTGCCTTTTGGCAAATTCATCGGTGTTCATGCGGGTTCGGCTGGAGAAGCGAATTTCTTTGGTGCGACTTTCGACTTCGAACTGGTCTTTGGGCATATCGCCGCGGGCGCTGAAAAGGTCGACCTGAAAAATATCCAGATCCCGTTCGCTGTCGTTGTTGTCCAGCACATATTGCAAAGGTGTATTGGACACCAACCCGCCATCCCAATAGTAACGTCCACCAATTTCCACCGGCGGAAAGCCCGGTGGCAAGGCACCCGAAGCCGCAATGTGACGAACATCAATCTGGGTGTGTCGGCTGTCGAAATAGGCGAAATTGCCCGTTTGCACCTCCACCGCGCCAAGGCTGAGGCGGGTTAAGCCATTGTTGATCAGCTTGAAATCGATCAATTCGTTGAGCGATTTCATCAAAGGCTCGGTGTCATAATAGCTGATCTGCGCCAGCGGATTGAACAGCCATTGATAGGGCGTGTGCAGGCGCGGAGAGAAAAATCCGGGAATGCCAAACGTTGCTCCAAGGGTGGCCGACATGTCATTGGTTGCCCGGCGCATCGGTGTTTCCTGCTCGCCGAAGTCATAGGTCAGGCCGGATGAGACCATATCCCAGAAGGTTTTAAGATTTTCCACGCGCTTTTCATGCGGGCTGCCCGCAATGATCGCAGAATTGATGGAGCCGATGGATATGCCAGCCAACCAGTCGGGTGCAACATCATGGTTGTGCAATGCTTCATAGGCTCCTGCCTGATAAGCACCCAGTGCACCGCCACCTTGAAATACAAAAATGCGGTCTGTTGTAGAATTTTTTGTAATGTCTGACATGAGCCACAAAATCCGTGCCGTTTATTGCAATGCGGCAACAATAACCAGATGTGGTTGGGGGCGCCACCGTTTAAACACGGGGGTTGGCTGTGATGATGTCACAATATTGTGGCGCAAAAGAATGCCGCGCGTCTTGTAGACGCGCGGCTCGAGATAGATAGAGAGACTGCATAATTCCCTACAGCGTCTTTTGTGCGCCCCGTTGGGTGAGATGCGCTGTCATGTGGATCAACTTGCAAGATCCAGAACGATACGTCCGTCGATCTTGCCTTCTTTCATGCGATCAAAGATGGCGTTGATATTTTCGATCTTGTCCCAGGAGAAATGGGCTGCGACCTTGCCTTCTCCGGCAAAAACCAGCGATTCTTCGAGGTCTTGCCGGGTTCCGACAATCGATCCACGCACGGTGATGCGCTTGAGAACGGTATCAAACACCGGAAGCGAAATGAAGCCCGGCGGCAGGCCCACTAGCGCCATGGTGCCCTTGGAGCGCAAGAAGCCATAGGCCTGTTCCATCGCTTTTGGCGAAACGGCCGTCACCAGCGCACCATGCACGCCACCGGTGGCCTTTTGCACCTGTTCAATCGCATTAGCATCACGGCCATTGACAATGACATCTGCGCCGAGCTTTTTCGCCAATGCCAGTTTGTCTTCAAAAATATCGGCGGCAACCACATGCATGCCCATGGCCTTGGCGTATTGCACGGCCATATGGCCAAGGCCGCCAATGCCGGAAATGACCACCCATTCGCCGGGCCGCACTTCTGTTTCTTTCAAGCCCTTATAGACGGTCACCCCTGCGCACAAGACAGGTGCTGCCGGGCCAAACGCCAGATTATCTGGCAGGCGACCGACATAATCAGGATCGGCAAGCCCATATTCGGCAAACGTGCCGTTGACTGAATATCCGGTGTTTTGCTGTGATCCGCACAAGGTTTCCCAACCCGTGCGGCAGGGTGTGCAGCAACCACAGGCGGTGTGCAGCCATGGCACGCCGATGCGATCGCCTTCCTTGATGCGGGTGACACCTGCGCCGAGCTTTGCCACAAAGCCAACGCCCTCATGGCCAGGAATGAAAGGCGGTGTGGGCTTGACCGGCCAGTCACCTTCAATGGCGTGAAGGTCGGTGTGGCAAACACCGGTCGCTTCATATTTGACCAGAATCTGGCCCGGTCCTGGATCAGGAATTGCGATTTCTTCGATGTTCAGAGGTTTGCCAAATTCCCGCAAGACGGCGGCTTTCATCAGCGATGCCATAGCGTTTTCACTCCCTTTTTAGGCGTATGCAATGATGGCAAATTCGCCATCTTGCGCCATTGAGTTGAGAGCAAGTTATGGGAGGGGATGCCTGTTTGAGTTGATTAGGATCAAACTTCTTTCAAATTTCACTTCCCGCCATGTGTGAGCATTGCGAAAACAACAATGCCCGGATCGGCGTTTATGTCGATCCGGGCATTTTGATCTTGGATATATCTCAAAAAGGATTATGCCGCGCCGGGATAATTTGGGCTTTCGCGGGTGATGGTCACACCATGCGGATGGCTTTCGCGAAGGCCAGCCCCGGAAATGCGGACAAACGTCGCCTTTTCCTGAAAGTCGATAATATCCTTGCCGCCAACATAGCCCATGGCTGCCTTGAGACCGCCTGCCAATTGATGCAGCACGGCAGAAACCGGACCTTTATACGGCACCTGACCTTCAATGCCTTCCGGCACCAGCTTCAAGGTGTCGCGGACTTCGGCCTGGAAGTAGCGGTCGGCAGAGCCTCGCGCCATAGCTCCCACGGAGCCCATGCCGCGATAGGCCTTGAACGAGCGGCCCTGATAGAGGAAGACTTCGCCTGGGCTTTCATCGGTGCCAGCCAAAAGCGAGCCGACCATGACGGCGGATGCGCCAGCGGCAATGGCCTTGGCCAGATCGCCCGAGAACTTCACACCACCATCGGCAATCACCGGAATGACGTGCTTATGGGCTTCTTCCACAGCGGCCATGATGGCAGCCAGCTGCGGCACGCCCACGCCTGCCACAATACGGGTGGTGCAAATGGAGCCGGGGCCAATGCCGACCTTGACACCATCTGCGCCCGCATCAATCAGGGCAAGGGTGCCAGCGCCCGTTGCCACATTGCCCGCAATCACCCGTACATTGCCGGAGAGCTTTTTAACGGCTGTCACAGCATCCAGCACGCGCTGGGAATGGCCATGAGCGGTGTCCACCACAATCACATCCACGCCAGCATCAATCAGGCGTTCTGCCCGCTCAATGCCATCTTCACCGGTGGAGATGGCAGCAGCGGCGCGAAGACGGCCTTGTGCATCCTTGGCAGCATGGGGGTTGAGCTGGGTCTTTTCAATATCCTTGACGGTGATCAGGCCAACGCAGCGGCCGTCATTGTCCACCACCAGCAGCTTTTCAATGCGGTTCATATGCAAAAGGCGCTTGGCTTCCTGCTGATCAACCCCATCTTTAACCGTGACGAGATTGTCCTTCGTCATCAGCTCATGAATTTTCTGGGAGTGGTCAGAGGCAAAGCGCACATCACGGTTGGTCAAAATGCCAACCAGACGACCGGGACGGCTGCCATTTTCCACCACCGGAATACCGGAGATGCGGTGCGTTTTCATCAAGGACAGGGCTTCGGCCAGTGTGGCTTCAGGATTGATGGTTACAGGGTTGATCACCATGCCGCTTTCAAACTTCTTGACCTGACGGACTTCCTCGGCCTGCTCAATCGGGGTCAGGTTGCGGTGGATAACGCCAAGACCGCCAGATTGTGCCATGGCGATGGCCAAACGGCTTTCCGTCACCGTGTCCATTGCGGATGACAGAATCGGCAGCGAAAGCTCGATATCCTTGGCGATGCGGGTGGAGATATTTGTCTGTCCTGGCATCACTTCAGAATGCCCGGGCTGCAAGAGGACATCGTCAAAAGTAAGCGCTTCTGCGCCGGTTGCCGATATTACGATGCGTGCCATGCCAATTTCCTTCGTGTGAATAGACAGAGTCCACCGGAAGATGACTGATCCACCGGTTTGCTTCTGCATGAAATGCTTGGAAGTTGGCGAGGGCTGGTAACACGTTCATGACAGGAAGGGAATAGCAAAAGAAACACTTGTGCATTATCGCGAAAATCATGACGCGGCTTCGGCTTTTGTCTCGTAAGGGGCAATTGGTGCCGATCATGGGCGCGCAACGCATCGAACCGCATGGTCAGGCTGTGTATAACTTTTGCAGCGCTTTCGCATAAAATTGCATGATTTTGTCTTGAATCGAAACGGTTTGCACCAAAGTAGGACTAGCTGTTTCATCGCATTTTCATTGAATTTACCAGTTGGCATTAATCAAAACTGAACGCCCTTCCGTTAGGCCCGTTTGTCGTGTTCCACATGATGTGAAACGAATCCTGCAAGTCTATGACGGGACGATGACGGCTATGAAGCTGCCCAATGAAGAGTCGCGCATTAACCCGCGCAAACAACCAAAGCAGAAGCGTAGTATCAAGCGCTTTGAAACGATCCTGGAGTCAGCAGAAACACTTATTGTTGCCCATGGCGTTGCACAGATGAAGATGACCGACATTGCTGCCCATGCTGGCGTGCCAGTTGGTTCTGTCTATCAATTCTTTCCGGAAAAAGCAGCCATTCTCAAGGCCATTCTCGACCTTCGTCTCAAGGCTGTCATGCAAGGTATTAAAGCCAGATTAAAGGATGTGCGCAGCGAAGCCGACGCGCGCGCAAGGGTCATTGATTTGATCGAGGATGGAGCGCAAATTCATCTTCATCATCCGCTCTGCCGAGAATTGTGGATGGCCACCTCGGTCGATCCCGATCTGGCACAATTGCAGTATCAAGCCCATGAGGATCTGGGTGCGTTGGCGTGCAATGTACTTGGACCATTTGTTGGTGAACGCGAAGCCGACTCTGAGCGCGACCGTTTTGTGCTTGTTTCCTTGCTGACTGGTTCTGTGCTGCGCTGTCTGGCGGATGGCAATGAGCGGGCAGGGGCATTGCTGGATGAATGGAAGAGGCTGGTGTGCGACATTGTTCTGTCGCCCGCCAAACCAGCGCCCAAAGAGTGACGCAACAACCAAACAAAGCAGGGCCGCGCAAGCGACGCCGTTCTTACCAGCCGGGAATGATATGGCCCGGCTTTAAGCGCGGAAACTGACGGCCGAAGCTTTTTACATCCGTATCCAGATCATCTTCGTGGGGTGCCGGTGTCATGTTGTCCAGACATGCGGCGATGTGATCGCTGATGGCGTTCATCAGCGATGGCGAGAGGCCGGGACGCTTCATGATCCCGATTTGCACCGGCGGCAGCGGTGGGAAGCCATCGGCCTGGGTCAGCACTTTCATGCCGCCGCGAAGGGCGGACTCCGGCATGATCGAAACCGCAAGCCCGGCGAGAACAGCGGCCGCGACAACGGTGGAAGACCAGCTGGTGAACAGCACCTGATAGTCGCGCCCATCCGCATCCAGCGCCGAGCAGGCAAGCTGGCGCCAGTTGCAATCACGCCGCCCCACAGCAAGCGGCACGGGCGCGCCTTCCTTGAGCGCATGATTGGCAGAGCCAACCCAGCAAAGCGGCTCGGTGCGCACCACATCTGAGTGTCGCGCCACCGGATTGTGAGTGACAAGGGCAATATCGAGTTCGCCGCGGCCCATTTTTTCCGCAAGGCTGACAGAAGGTTCGCACACAATAAAAAGCTCGACATTGGGATGCGTCTTGGCAAAACGCCCAATAATTTCAGGCATGTACCTGTCGGCGTAGTCGTCTGGCGTGCCAATGCGCAATGTGCCTTCCAGCCGGTTGTCGTCAAAGGCGGCCATGGCTTCGCTGTTGAGGCGAATGATGCGCCGCGCATAATTCAGCAGCTTGTCGCCTTCCGCAGTCAGTCGATTTCCACGCCCGTCTTTGATGAACAATTGCTTGCCAATGCGCTCTTCCAGCCTGCGCATCTGCATGGAAACGGCGGATTGTGTTTTGAACACCCGCGCTGCCGCTTTGGTAAAGCTGCCGGTGTCAATAATGGCGACAAACGTCTGAAGCTGGTCAATATCAAGGGGCGCGGACATGGTTCACATTCCATCAGAAGGATTGATGATTATCATTAGAAACATTCGTTGGACTGATCAATACAAATTTGGCATTTCTCCCCCACAGCGTCTTGCACCATGGATGATGCACAAAGGACGCTGTAGCAGTAAACGATCAATCGGTCTGGCCGTTCGCGGCTTTCCCCTCAACGCTTTTCCATCGCTGTAGGTCTGGTTGTCAGACTGGCGGCTTTTCTCGTGCCAAACGCAAAAGGATGATGATCATGCGCACGACCTTTGAAATGACCCACCGTACATTTGCCGATGTTGCCATGGCTTCTGCGGTCACGCTTCGCAAATATGCACAGCAGGTCAAGGCGGTCGTTCGTCTCTGGAGCAATCGTCAAGCGGTCATAGGTCTTGAAGAGATGGATGATTATCTGCTCAATGACCTTGGCCTGACGCGCACAGATGTCAAGCATGCCTTGAGAAGCGGTTCCTATATGGCAGACCCATCGATCACGCTGGCGCTTCAAGCGAAGACGAGACGGTCTCGCTCTGAGCTTTCTCTCGGATAAGTGCGCAATCGCAACTGCAAATCTCAAATCCCCGCAGGGAGTTATGCCAATAATCCCTGCTTTTGCCCGGTAACAGCCGCCTGTTGCCGGGCCTTTTTATGTCAGGCTTCGCTCTTGTCAGCTTTCTCTGCCGATGGTGCCGATTTGCTATCGACTGCATAGGTTTCGAAGATTTTCTCCATGCTCTTCTGGTAGTTCTTTTGAACTTCCAAACCACTATCAAACATGGTGTTGATCATATCTGATACGCTTTTCTTGGCATCTGGCTCCGGCTCTGGAGTTGTCTGCACCTCAGGCGTCGTGCCAAAAGAGGTGTTGAGCATATCCTGCCAGGCTTTGGCATAAGGATTGTCCAAAAACGGATTGGTGCTGGCCTGTGGCTTTGGTGCAGGCTTTGCCTGCGCTAATCCCATCATGTCTTTCCAGGCATTCATGAAGGGATTGTCAAAAGGATCGACGGATGGTTTTGGCGCTGGCTTCGGCGCAAAGCCTGTTGCTTCCAGCCATTGCTGCACCATGGGCGCAATCGGCGTGGCGGTAAATGGATTGGTACCTGCTCCCATTTGGCCCAGACCCTGTTTCATCAATCCGCCCATGATCGTGTCGGCCATGGTGGGTAACATGCTTTTCAGAATGTCCTGACCAATGCCGGTGACCTGTGCGGCCTGCGCGGCAATGGCCTTTGAAACCTCTTTCGAGCCAAACAATTGTTGCAGCACCTGATTGCCGTCAGCCACGCCCTGTGGCGTGAAGGCTTTGCTGAGGTCTTCAAAATATTGTCCGTAATTGCCAGACGACATGGCGGAGAAAAGCCCCGATAAATCGTAGGGGTTTGTAGCGGTGCGCTTTAATCCGGAGGAAAAAGCCGGAGTCAAAGCGGCCAAGGCCTGTGCGACCTGCTCTTGTGCCAAGCCAAATTGTTTGGCCATAGCGTCCATGGCCGCACCGTTTTGCGCTTTCAGCATCATTTCAAACAGTGTCATCATCGGCTTTCGTTCCCCTCGCGCAGGCTTTCCACACAACACCTGAAAGCGATAGCAGCCTGAGGTGGATGATGCATAAAGCGACAATTTTATAGCCGCCAAAGCCTGTTACATCAGACGAATGGCGTTACTATCCAACAGTATAACGGGAAAAATGCGCCTGCAAATGGCTTTTTCCCGTTATCGCAGGCGTTTCTTATAAATATTGATGAGGTGTCCGGCAAAACCGCAGCGTGTGATCAATATTGGTAGGCGGAAAAGATCGGATCGACCGATTTGTTCCATTGATGCGCGTAGCTTTCCAGCATGGCTTGCGCAACGGTGCGACCGGTCTGAGCAATGGTATCGAGCGGATCGAGATAGAGCGATTCGTCCTGCCCTGCCGCATTCAGGCGCGCGCGCGCCTTCAGGCCGGCCCTCGAAATCTTCAAGGCCTCCCGCACGATATCCAAGGCGGTGTGGCCCTTGATTTTCGCGCTCAACCCTTCTGAAGGAACGGCATCGCGCAAAGCCGTCACATCACTCAGATCCCAGTCCGCGGTCAATGCATCTGTGGCCGCCAGCGTTTGCTCATCATAGAGCAAACCAACCCAGAAGGCTGACAGTGCAGTGATATGGCTTTTGGGGCCACAGTCAGCACCGCGCATTTCCAAAAAGCGCTTCAAGCGCACATCGGGGAAGAGTGTGCCGAGGTGATTGGTCCAATCGCCCAATGTGGGCTGCCATTGGGCAATTTCACCCTTGAGCGCGCCATTCATGAATTGGCGGAAGGTGATATGGGTACAGTCGTGATAACGGCCATCGCGCACCACGAAATACATCGGCACATCCAGCGCCCAATTTGCGTAATCGGTAAAGCTGAAATCAGGCTGGAACACAAATGGCAAAAGCCCGGCACGGGCATTGTCGGTATCGCGCCAGATCTCGCCGCGCCAGGATTGCATGCCATTTGGCCTGCCCTCGGTAAAGGGCGATGCGGCAAACAGCGCGGTGGCGATCGATTGCAGCTTGGTGGAAACGCACATTTTCGTGCGCATATCGTCTTCAGAGGAGAAGTCGAGGTTAACCTGAATGGTTGAGCTGCGATACATCATGTCGAGCCCGAATCTGCCAACTTTCGGCATGTAGCGGGTCATGATCTCATAGCGGGATTTCGGCATTTTCGGGGTCTGCGCAAGGCTCCACAGCGGGCTGCCGCCCATGCCAAGAAAACGGATGCCCATCGGTTCGGCAATGTCGTGCAAAACCTTGAGATGGTGCGCGGTCTCGGCCTCGGTCTCGTGCAGGGTTTCGAGGGCAGCCCCGGAAAGCTCAAACTGGCCACCCGGCTCGATGGAAATCGCCCCTTCACCGCGCCCGCCTGCAAGACCAATGATGTGCGGGCCATCCATGATCGGTTCCCAGCCAAGCTTTTCCTGCATGCCGGTCAAAAGCGCATGGATGCTGGCCTCACCGAAATAGGGAACCGGGCTGTGATCGGCCATGAAAAACCCGAATTTTTCATGCTCGGTGCCCAAGCGAAATGCCGATTTTGGCTTTGCACCCTGCGCCATATAATCAGTCAGTTCCCCAACAGAGGTCAAAGGTGTGTCATCAGTGGTATCACGGGCCATGGAGACGACCTTATTTTGTCCATTTCGGTTCACTGCGCAATTGCGGCGATCTGTGGTGGCTCACAGGGTCGCATGCAGCGGGTTTTGTGTTTTGCAACGTATTAGAGCCTGTCAGGTTCAGATTGAACCAGACAGGCTCTAAACTTCTTTGTTTCGTTTGTCTTTTCGGGAAAACCGGTTTCCACTTTTCCCTGACAAACTCTAGATACGGCAATCCGGTCTGGGTGATAGGGCGTAATCCCGCTGTTGCGCAAGCAAATTTTGCGATTTTGGCGTTCAGTTTTATTGAACAAAGGTCTATGTGTTGTATCGCCCTTATTTCCAGTCGCCTACTGAAGCCTGCACAACGGCAAGCGCCGCAACGGCTGCCGTATCGGCGCGCAAAATGCGTGGTCCAAGCGGAATAGCGGTGACAAAAGCAAGCGAGCGCAGAAGAGCGCGCTCTTCGTCTGAAAACCCGCCCTCGGGGCCGACCAGCAGAGCCAATTGTTTTTCTGCGATCGCCTGCAAGATCGTCATCGGATTATTGGTCGCGCTGTCTTCATCGCAAAAAATAATGCGCCGCTCTGGTGACCAACGCTCCAGCAGGTCTTTAAGCTTTGCGGGGGCTCGAACCTCCGGCAGTGCCAGAATGCCGCATTGTTCTGCCGCTTCCAGCGCATTGGCTTGCAGGCGCTCCAAGCTGCCGATCTTGCCCTGGACATGCTGGGTCATCACGGGTTGCAAGATGCCTGCACCCATTTCAACCGCCTTTTGTACCAGATAATCCATGCGCCCGACTTTGAGTGGAGCAAAGAGAAACACAAGATCGCTTGGGGCTGGTTGCGGGCGAGCCTGCTCAAAGGGGGTCAGCAGAATGCGCTTGCGGGCTGGAAAGGAAAGGCTTGCCTGCCACTCGCCATCGCGGCCGTTAAACAACAGCACGTTTGTGCCATCCGTCATGCGCAACACATTGGCAAGGTAATTAAACTGCTCAGGCGTGGCTTCAATGGCGATGTTTTGGCTCAAGTCTGCATGTACGTGCAATCTCTGCATACGATAGTTTGCCCGCATGGCAATGCCTCATTCTCTTGTCGTCTTGCATTCAGCCGAAATTCGGTTTTCCCGCTCAACCAATGCCTTTCTTATCCAATCAGCGCGAACATAGCGCGGTAAACCACGGCTGCAAGCCCGGCTGAAACCGGCAGCGTTACGGCCCACGCGCCCATGATGGTCAAAATATGAGAACGGCGCACCAGACGACGCCGTTTTTGCTCATCAACATTGACGGCTTTGGGTTTTTTGACCTGCCATTCGGAGGATTTCATCTGCAAATACGCCATCCGTCGGCGCGAATTGTTGTTATACCACTCGCGAAAAAATCCCACGCCAAATACCCCGCCAATGGCAATATGAGTGGAGCTGACGGGCAGGCCCAAAGTGGAGGCAGTGATGACGGTGACGGCCGATGACATGGAAACACAATAGGCGCGCATGGGGTTCAGCTTGGTGATTTTGCTGCCGACAAGCTTGATCAGCCGCGGACCGAACAACAAAAGGCCAATCGAGATGCCAAATGCGCCAATGACCAGCACCCAGAAGGGGATAAAGTCCGCATTTTGCAAATTGGTCTGGCGAATGATGTAAATAATGCCGGTGAGCGGACCAATGGCATTGGAGACGTCATTGGCACCATGGGCAAAGGAGAGCAAGGCGGCCGAACCGATCAAAGGCAAGCGAAACAGTTTGCGCAAGGACTGGTTGCGGTTTTCCAACCCTTCGGCTTGCCGTGACAAAAGCGGTATGCTGCCGAGCCAGGCAGCGCATCCCGTTGCGATTCCGAGCAGAAGTGCAGAATGAGAGACTGTGCTGAAGCCTTGGCCGACCGCTTTCACGCTTAAATAGCAGGTAAAACAGCCCATCATCAGGCCATTCAACACGGGCACCCAGCGTTTTGCGGCAGCTATTTTATTGGGGCGATAGACGATGAACTCGTAGATCAGATAGAGAATTCCGGCTGCAATCAGCGCGCCGAGAATGGGAGAGATCATCCAGCCCAGGGTGATGTTGATGATAACCTGCCAATTGATGGCTGAAGAGCCAATGGCTGCCGCTGCTGCGCCAAGTACGCCTCCGACAATCGAGTGGGTTGTCGAAATCGGCGCATTCAGCCATGTGGCAATGTTGATCCAAAGAGCTGCGGCCAAGAGTGCTGCCATCATGATCCCGATGAAAATCTGAGGATCTGGCAGGAAAGACGGTGAAATGATGCCCGTGGCAATTGTAGCCGTGACGCGCCCGCCAGCAATAAAGGCTCCCGCGATTTCAAAGATAGCCGCCATCACCAAAGCCCAACCCATGGAAATGGCTCTCGCACCCACGGCGGCCCCGACATTGTTGGTTACGTCATTGGCACCAATGTTCATGGCCATATAGGCGGCCAGTGCCGAGGCTGCGACCACAATACCCGCCTGCGCATGATTCTGGGTAAAGCCAAGACCGAGAATACCCGCGACAATCAAAAAGATGAGGGCGACACCAAGCGGCGCGATTTTTCGGCTCACCTGTTGAGCTGCCTGCTCCAGGAAGGTCAGGCGGTCCAGATCTTTATCGAGCGTCTTTGCTGCGCGTTTTGGGGTCGGATTGTTCATGCTGAAGACACGGTTCGTTGAAATGAGGCAAGATATGTGCCGCATACTCTCGTGAACCAATTCCGGTACAGCGAAGATTTACACGGCCTATTTGATTCGGCACCGGAGCTGGCCCTGTAAATTGGCCCTCTAACAAGGCAAGACAGGGCAGCGGTGTCGCCCTGGCTGATAACACTTTTTGCCTCGCGGTTGATAATATAAAAGGGCGCGATTTAGCGAGTGACGTTGCCAGCTTTGGCTGCATCTCGTTTACGCGAAAGCGACAGCAAATGGAACAAACGTTTCAATTGCGGCTCACGGACCCGATCGGCGGCCTCCTCACAACTGACCCATTCCAGCGTGCGGGTGCCTTTTTCCGGGTAGTCCTCAAGCAATTCCTGGACGCGCAAAAGATAGACCTTGACTTCGCAGGGCACTTTCAGGCCGCCGGGCATGGCTTTGTCATAGCTAAAAGAACCGAAGCTGTCTTTTTCGGCTCGGCCTTTCACGCCTGCTTCTTCATAAGCTTCGCGTTCTGCCACCGCATGGGACTTTTTGGAGCCCATGGGCCAGCCTTTGGGAATCACCCAACGGCCCGTATCGCGGCTGGTGATCAGCAATACCTCGATATCAGAGCCGTTGCCTTCAGAGACGGGCCGATAGCATATCGCGCCGAATTGCTGCTTCGGCGGGCGCCGGAACATTAATTCCAATTCGGACAAGATACGGTTGAGCACGGCCAAAAAACAAATCTCCTACTTTCAAGAATCATAATATAACCAATCCTTGCATGAATTGCGCGCGGATTCTTTGGTTGTTGACGCCAATGTTTGACGTGGGTTGGAATGCTGACCGGGTTGAATTGTGTGACGTCAACCCATGGTTCGGCGTGGATTTTATGGTGGCAGTCTATGTGAAAACACCGGGCGTTGCCTGCTGCAAGCAGTGTGCCTTGGTTGTGCATATTTTGATCCGATATACCAATTTATAAAAAATTCACGTTAAAAATGGGGTCTCTCCCGAAATTGGTCGTTTGATCCATCACGCTTACGTGATCGTTTGCCTTGCAGTTCCGATTTTTGCGGCATCCTTTCTGATTTCCTTGGGCATTATCGGTTTTTCGCTTTAAAAGCCGCAAAATGCAGTGCCAGAAACAGGCATGTTGGTGCACTCGCTCATAGCTCTATCAAGACAACTGGGCTGTATAAGGGAGACTCGGATGGCAAAGAAGACGAGTGTCAAATTTGACAAGAAAGGTCTGTCCAGCCTCGGTGCCGAGAAACTGGCCGAGATTTTGCTGGAAGAAGCCGCAGCCAACAAGCCATTGAAGATTCGGTTGCAGGCCGCCATTGCGGGCGAAGTCGGCTCTGAAAAAATCTGCGCCATGCTCGACAAGCGTCTGGATCAGATTGAAAAATCGACATCCCGCATCACCGCTGCCAAATCCAGAGAAATGGCAGTGGAATTGAGTGGTATGGTTCGCACCATTCGTGGCGAGCTAGGAGCTGCGGATGGTGTTGCGGCGTCCGAGCGCATGTTGCGGCTGGTGGCCATGCAATTGGCGCTAATGCATCGCCTTTATGATCGCAGTGCCAAGCTCGAGAAATTCTTTGAACAGGCCGAAGATGCCGCTGTGGCGCTGGTTGTGGAGCTGACACCGGCCCAGCAGAGCGCGATGGTGCCTAAAATCGAAAAAATGCGCAGTGCTGATCTGTTGGGCGAGCAGAATGAGTTTTTCACCCGTTTGATGAGCGGGCTCAGTCTTGAGGCCGCCGAGGCTTGGCAGGCATTTTTGCAAAACGTGCCAGCGAAAAACAGAACTTATCCAATGGCCCTTGGGCTTTTGCAGCTTCTGGCGCAAAAGCAGGGCGACTTCAAACGAATGAGCGCCCTTGAAGAGCTCAAGCCAGAGATGTTTCAAAACTCTTTGCAGATGGCCCAGCTTTTGTTTGAGGCCGGGCAGTTTGAAGACGCTTTGGTTTGGGCAAGGCGAAAGCCCAAGGGCATGCATATGGTGTATGTGGGCGGCATCCGCGCCGCTGCCGGTCCCGAATATGGTGCGCGCGAGCGCAGATTGCTGGAGACCGAGATTCTCGACCGGCTGAAGCGGCGCGAGGAAGCGCAAAAGCTGCGCTGGGATGCGTTTTGCGAGAGTTTCGACGTTGATATGTTGCGGCAGTATCTTTCCAAACTGGATGACTTTGCCGAGTTCGACGAGATGGACAAGGCCATGGCGCTGGTGCTGGCAGATAAGGATATCTACAAAGCCTTGCTGTTTTTGGTGAAGTGGCCAAAGCTGGATCTGGCCGCGCAATACATTATCGACCATGCAAAAGAATGGGATGGTCGCTATCATGAAATGCTCTCAGATGTCTCTTTGGCTTTGCATGAAGATTATCCAGTTGCGGCCACCGTGCTTGATCGCGCACTGATCAGCGATATCCTGAACCGCAACCTGTCACCGGCCTATGAATTTGCAGTTCGGTGTCTGGCCGGGTTGGAAGAGATGTCATCGCGGATTTCGGATGACGCATCTTTGCCAAGCCATGAGCAGTTCATGCATGGTTTGCGAACCAGACATGGCAAGAAATATTCGTTCTGGATGCTGGTGCCGCATGAATATCGCTAGATTTTCACCGCTCCCAGTAAGGCACCGGCCCGTAGAGTGCTGTGAGATAATCAATGAAAAGCCGGATTTTGGCCGGTAAAAACTGACGGCTGGGATAGACGGCAGACAAGGACAGATGGCGCGAGCCTTCATAGGCGGGCAGAACCTGGATCAAGCGCCCGTTTTTCAATTCGGCACCCACATCCCAAGTTGAGCGAAGGGCAATGCCGAGCCCTGCCAGAACGGCTTCGCGAATGACTTCGGATGAATTGGTGATCAGCATGCCATCCGGCCTGTAGTTGATGGGGCCTTGGGGCCCGACTAACCGCCAGCTCTCGTTATTATGGGCCGGGACGCAATGGTGATGCTTGAGGTCGTCGAGCGTGTGCGGCGTGCCATGCTCAGTGAGATAATCGGGGCTGGCGCAAAGCACCCGGCGCACCGTTGCCAGTTTTTTGGCCACCAGTGACGAATCCGTGGGATCATTGATGCGGATGGCCATGTCATAGCCACCGCCGACAATATCGGTAAACTCGTCGCTGAGCATCAATTGCAATGACAATTGCGGATGAGCCTGCATGAAGGGTTTGAGATGCGGCGCAATATGCATACGGCCAAAGGAGGTGGGAGCGGATATTTTCAAACTGCCAGTCACCTGCGATGCGCGGCCAGCGGCAAAGGCTTCTGCCTCTTCCAGCCCGGCCAACACGCCGATCACCCGTTCATAATAGCCTTGGCCCGCTTCTGTCAGCGAAATCTGCCGGGTGGTGCGCTGGAGCAGCCTTGTGCCCAGCCGCTCTTCCAGCCGCTTGATGCGTTTGGAGACCACGGCTGGCGAAAGCCCCATCTCTCTTGCCGCCAGCGACATGCTGCCCAGCGCAATGACCCGGCTGAAAACATCAAGATCACCAAGGTTTGTCATAAATCATGTCCACTTTTGTCCATTCAGTCATAAATTATTAGCACAAAACAGCGCTTGCAGGCACCTGTCTCGCGCTGATACCAGTTGCTATTGGCGGGAAACTGTCAGCGAATACAGGCGGAGGAGCGACAGGATGGAGGCCATTGCATTTCTGGCACCCGATCAGAAGGTTCTGGATCGGCGCGATCACATCATCGCGGATTTGGCTGATCTCTTGCCAAAAGAGCGGCTGATTCATCGCAAAACCCAATTGGTGCCCTTTGAGACCGATGGATTTGTGGCCTATCGCCGTATGCCGCTCTGCGTCGCCTTGCCGGAAACCACAGCGCAAGTGGCCGCCGTGATGAAATATTGCCATCGCTATAAAATTCCGGTGGTGCCGCGTGGGGCGGGAACCTCGCTCTCGGGTGGTGCCATTGGTCAGGAAGATGCAGTTATTCTGGGGCTTTCCGCCATGACCAGAATACTCGACATTGATTTCATGAACCGTACCGCCACCGTGCAGGCGGGTGTAACCAATCTGTCAATTTCGGATGCGGTGGGCCATGAGGGTTTTTTCTACGCACCCGATCCCAGTTCGCAACTGGCCTGCACCATCGGCGGCAATATCGGCATGAATTCCGGCGGCGCACACTGTCTGAAATATGGTGTGACCACCAACAATCTGCTGGGTGTGAAAATGGTGCTGGTGGATGGCACCGTGATCGAGCTGGGCGGCAAGGCGCTGGACAGCGCAGGCTATGATCTTTTGGGCCTGATTTGTGGTTCTGAAGGACAGTTGGGCATTGTCACGGAAGCGACCGTGCGGCTGCTGGCCAAGCCGGAAGGCGCAAGGCCGGTGCTGTTTGGCTTTGACAGTGCCGAATCGGCTGGCAATTGCGTGGCCGACATCATTGGTGCGGGCATTGTGCCGGTGGCGATCGAGTTTATGGACCGCGAGGCCATTGCGATTTGCGAGGCCTTTGCCAAAGCCGGTTATCCCATGGATGCCGAGGCCTTACTGATTGTGGAGGTCGAAGGCTCGGATGCTGAAATGGACGCCATGCTGGCCGACATCTGCGACATTGCCCGCGCCCATGGTGTGAAAACCGTGCGCGAAAGCCAATCGGCCACCGAGGCCGCCCTGATCTGGAAAGGCCGCAAATCGGCCTTTGGGGCCACGGGCCGCATTGCCGATTATATCTGTATGGATGGCACAGTGCCGCTCAGCCAATTGGCCTATGTGCTGAAAAAGACATCGGAAATCACGGACAGCTATGGTCTGCGCGTTGCCAATGTGTTTCACGCAGGTGATGGCAATATGCATCCGTTGATCCTCTATAATATCAATGACCCGGAGGATGCCGCCCGCGCCGAAGCCGCTGGCATGGAAATCTTGAAGCTCTGCGTGGATGCTGGCGGCTGCCTGACCGGCGAGCACGGCGTTGGCATCGAAAAGCGCGATTTGATGCGCCATCAGTTTTCAGAGGCCGATCTGGCCCAGCAAATGGCGGCCCGTGCCGCCTTTGATCCTGATTGGTTGCTCAACCCATCCAAGGTCTTTCCGCTGGAGGGGCGCTGATGACGGAAAGTGCAATGCTGACACCACAATCCGAAGCAGAGGCAGCCGAGATTGTTTTGAGTGCCGCCAGGAGCGGGAGACCTCTGGCCATCAAAGGCAATGGCACACGCTCCGGCTTTGGCAATAAAGTTGTTGTGGATGCCACTTTGTCATCGCGCAGTCTTTCCGGCATTACGGCTTATAATCCGGCGGAGATGGTGCTGAGCGCCAAGGCCGGTACGCCGGTGGCCGAGATTGAGGCGGCCGTTGCAGAGCATGGCCAGTCTCTGGCGTTTGAGCCACCGGATCACCGTTTGATGATGGGCACCAGCGGTGAGCCAACCATTGGCGGTGCATTCGCCTGCAACGCCTCCGGCCCACGCCGATTTGTGGCCGGTGCGGCCCGCGATCATCTGCTGGGCCTTCGCTTTATCAATGGGAAGGGCGAGGTTATCAAGGCCGGTGGCCGGGTGATGAAAAACGTCACCGGGCTTGATCTGGTCAAGCTTCTGGCTGGCTCTTACGGCACGCTGGGCTTTATCACCGAAGTGACGTTCAAAGTTCTGCCGCGACCCCGCGCTGTGGAAACCATTGTTCTCTCCGGGCTGGATGATGCAGCCGCTGCCCGGGCCATGGCTGTGGCCATGGCCATGCCGGTTGAGGTCACGGGTGCTGCCCATCTGCCGGATATGGTTGCACCGCGCATGTTGGCGGGCGCTTTGTCATCGGCCTCTGCGACCGTGCTGAGGCTGGAAGGGCTGGCAGCCTCGGTTGCGGAACGCTCAAAAAAATTGCAGGCCGTGATGGCAAGGCTTGGCCCGGTCTCGGTGCTCGATAGTGCGCAAAGCGCCATCCTCTGGCAGGAAATCCGCAATGTTAAGCCCTATACGGATGCGCTGCATAAGCCGCTGTGGCGGGTTTCGGTTGCCCCCACCGCCGGGCATCAATTGGTGGCGGGCTTGCGCCTACAGGCGGGCATTGATGCTTTCTATGATTGGCAGGGTGGCCTTGTCTGGATGCAGATGGAAGGCGAGCCAGAGGCCGAGATGATTCGTGCTGGTATCAAGGCGCTGGGCGGTGGCCATGCCACAGTGATGCGCGCCGGCGGCTACCGTGTGCAGGCCTTTGAGCCGCAGCCCGCCGCTGTTGCTGCCCTGTCGCAGCGCATTGCTGCCCAATTTGATCCTCACGCCATTTTCAATCCGGGTTTTATGACGGGCGTTGAAGCGCAGCAAGCCGGGAGAGTTTGATCGATGCAAACCAATTTCACCCCAAGCCAGCTTGCTGATGCCAATATTGCGGAAGCCGAGAGCATTGTGCGCAAATGCGTGCATTGTGGCTTTTGCACCGCCACCTGTCCCACCTATGTCACGCTCGGCAATGAGCTGGATAGTCCGCGCGGGCGGATTTATCTGATCAAGGATATGCTGGAAAATGGCCGGGCGGCGGATGAGGAAATCGTCACCCATGTCGATCGCTGTCTGTCTTGCCTTGCCTGCACCACCACCTGTCCATCAGGGGTGGATTACATGCATCTGGTGGATCATGCCCGCAACCATATTGAAAAGACTTATCAAAGGCCGCTGCTGACGCGCATCACACGGGCGATGCTGGCCAAGGTCTTGCCCTATCCAGGACGGATGCGGGTGGCGCTCACGCTTGCCCGGTTTGGTGCGCCTTTTGCGCCGATGATGGAGACAATAGCGGCGCTCAAGCCTTTGGCGGCCATGCTGAAACTGGCGCCCAAACAGGTGCCCTATCCGTCCAAACTCTCCAATCCCGGCACACATGCGGCCAAGGGCGACAAGCGCGGGCGCGTTGCTGTGTTGACTGGCTGCGCGCAATCGGTGCTTGATCCCGGCATTAATGCCGCCACCATCCGGCTGTTGACACGGCTGGGTGTTGAGGTGGTGGTGCCAAAAGGCGAGGGCTGTTGCGGCTCTCTGGTGCACCATATGGGCCGTGAGCAGGAGGCAAAAGCCTCGGCCCGCAACAATGTTGATGTATGGATGCGCGAGCTTGAGCAGGGCGGTCTGGATGCGATTATCATCACCACATCCGGCTGCGGCACCACCATTAAAGATTATGGTCACATGCTGCGGCTTGATGCCGCCTATGCCGAAAAGGCCGCCAAAATCTCCGCCCTTGCCAAGGATGTCAGCGAATATCTGGCCACGCTGGATTTGCCCCAGCAACCGGAGAGAGGCATGACCGTGGCTTATCATTCGGCCTGTTCGTTGCAACATGGGCAAAAAGTGACCATGGCTCCGAAAATGCTGCTGAAAAAAGCAGGCTTTACCGTGCGCGAGCCTGCTGAGGGGCATTTATGCTGTGGCTCGGCAGGCACGTATAATATTCTTCAATCGGATATTGCTGACAAGTTAAAGGTCCGCAAATTGCGCAATATTGAAGCTGTGCGTCCCGATGTGATTGCAGCGGGCAATATAGGCTGCATGACACAGATTGGCTCTGGCACTGAAATCCCGGTTGTGCATAGTATTGAACTGCTTGATTGGGCTTTTGGCGGAGAAATCCCGTCAAAGTTAAGGGTTTCCTAAGCGCGGCGATCTATAATTTGTGCTTTGGCGTTGCTGTAACGCGAAAGGACAACTCATGGTGAAAACTATGGAGTACCGGGTCGAAAAGCGGGAGCCGATTTTCGGAAAAATCCGTTGCAAAGGCAACAATCGCAAAGCTGGAAGCGGCTCTTTTTTCCGAGGCTATGATTGCGTGCTAACGCTCTTCATACTGCTGGCCTCGAGTGCAACATGCCATGCCATGGACCGATATTACTGTGCCGTGGACAATGCTCAATTGAAGATGTCGATCGAGAGCACGTTTGAGGAGGGGCCAACCTGGCCGCTCAGTACGTTGCATGGCATTGTGGTTTTCAAGCCGGGCCAAGGCAAGACGCTGGAGGGTATTCTCAAAGTTGGGCCGGATGATGTGGTTCAGTCAAAGCGTGATGACACGAGCATGAGGATCGAAACATCCTCTGAAACCGGCGTGGACGCGACCGCGACCCAGGTGCAGCTGACGCTGGATACCAGACAGATGAAAAGCAACCTCAATCACTTTGTTGGAACCTATAAGATTGTTGTTCGGCCGTTGGGTGAAAATGACGCATCCTCTGCGCTCACGCGCGCGGGCAAGATCAGTTGCGCCCGGTTCTAAAGGATGTCGCAATCAATCCTACTCAATGCGACGGGCCGCAGCGTTTGTCAGAAAAATTGGATTACCCTTTTCCGTGATAAACGACAGTGACCAAAGTCGTTCGCATATATTGAACGATACGTCTATTTTTGTCTGTCTATCGGATACAATCGAAGTGTGAGAGAAAAGCGTCAACGCCGCTTCATACGGCATTCACCTTTCAGGAGCTTCACATGTCGAATGTTAACAGCACAGTTCTTCTGGTTGCCAGAATTCTTCTTTCCTTCATTTTCATTCTCTCCGGCTTTGGCAAGCTGACCGATCCAGCCAGCACCGCTGGCATGATCACCGGCGCAGGCTTTCCGGCAGCCACGGCCCTTGCTTACCTCGCGGGATTGTTTGAGCTGGTCACCGGCCTTTGCGTTCTGGTTGGCTTTCAAATCAAGATTGTTGGCGTTGCGCTGGCACTGTTTTGTGTGTTCACCGGTGCTGTTTTTCACAGCGGCACAGTTGCTGTTCCCGGTTGGCCTGATGCAGCGCTTGGCTGGATCAACACACTCAACGGCATCATGATGATGAAGAATTTCACGCTGGCCGGCGCTTATATCCTGCTCGCAGCAGCCGGTGCCGGTGCCTATTCTGTGGATGCCCGCACATCAAAAGCGTATGCCGCTGCATAATTACAGCGCCGTGCGCCATATATGACGCACGGCGCTGTAACACTCTTAATTTGCTGCATAATTTTCTCTTTAAATCGATTCCGATTTAAGGAGAAAATTATGCAGTAACAGGCTGAAGATGCAAAAAGCCCGCTGAACATTCGTTCAGCGGGCTTTGTCATTTTGAATTTCTTACAAAACCTCGCGCACGGCACCGATGATTTTGGCCACCAGCGGGTTGCCCTCGTGCTCAGCCTTTCGCGCCCGCACCAGACAGGCTTCAGAGCGCAGGATCACGCCATCATTGAGCACTTTCAAATGATTGGCGGTCAAGGTTGAGCCGGTCGAGGTAATATCGACAATAATATCGGCCTGACCCGCCGCCGGTGCGCCTTCGGTTGCACCGAGGCTTTCCACGATTCGATAGAGCTGAATGCCATGCTGGCGCGAGAAAAACTGCTGGGTCATGCGCCAATATTTGGTGGCAATGGCCAGACGGCGGCCATGGCGGGCGCGAAAATCAGCCGCGACATCGCCCAGATCGGCCATGCTGTCCACATCCAGCCAGATTTGCGGCACGGCCACCACCACATCGGCATGGCCAAAGCCAAGACGCGCGGCAATTTCAACCTTGGCATCAGCATCCGCCAGACCTTCGCGGATCAGGTCTTCGCCGGTCACGCCAAAATCGACGGTGCCATTGCCAATCTCGCGGGAGATTTCCGAGGCCGACAAGAAGGCAATCTCAATATCCTCGCCCTCAACCCGGCCGCGATAGGAGCGATCATTGCCAACGGCGGTGATTTTCAAACCCGCACGCTCGAAAATCGCAGAAGAATCGTCTTTCATGCGGCCCTTGGAGGGCAATCCGATGGTAATTGTCATCAGCGTGACCTCGCCAGTTCTATGCGATCCAGCCACAGCGAAAAGCCGACGGCAGGAATAGTCTCTTTTGCACCCAAAAGCGTCAGCAGCCGATCAAACCGGCCACCACCGGCCAGAACAGCCGTTTCGCCAAGCTGCGACACCTCAAATACCAGGCCGGTGTAGTAATCCAGCGGACGGCCAAAGGCGGCGCGATAGGTGATGCGCGATAGATCCAGACCAAGCTGGGCCATGGCAGCACAGCGCTCTTCAAACTGGCCAAGCGCGCTGCCAAGGTTAAGCCCGGCAACAGAGGCAAAATCCGTCAAAGCCTTTGCGGCATCACTCAAGGGCATTTCCAGCGCCAGAAAATTGCGCAAAACGGTGAGTGCTTTCTCATCCAGCCGGGTTTCAGCCAAGGCGAGCTTTTCCTTCAACCGGGCAGCAATTTCGCGCGGGCTGCGGCTGGCGTTGGTGGAATAGCCCGTGTCTTGCATGGTCTGGTCGATATAGGCAATCAACCCGGCTTCATCGCCCGCCGTTATCAGCGCTTGCGACGTTGCATCCAGACCGGACGCAATTTGTGGGCTTGCAAGTTTATGCAGCAGTTGATCGAGGTGCTGGCTATCGCCAAAGGCCTGAATCAGCCGCTTTTGCCAGCCAGATGGCAGGCCTAGCGTTTTCACCACCGCTTCAAACACCGCCTGATCACCAATCATCACCGACAGCGGCCGACCGGGCAACAGCGTGGTGAGAATACCAACCGCATCATTGATGGCGCGGGCATCGGCGTGGGCGGTTGCTGTTTCGCCCAGATCTTCAATGCCCGCCTGATAAAACTCATTGCTGCCATTGCGGCGCTGGCGAAACACTTCGCCCAGATAGCTGTAGCGCTTTGGCGTGCCGGTGGCGGTTTCGATATGGCTGAGACAGACGGGAATGGTAAATTCCGGCCGCAGACACAGGCTTTCGCCGGTCTCACTTTCGGTCAGAAAAATCCGTCTGCGCAGGTCTTCGCCTGCCATATCCAGAAACGGCTCGGCTGGCTGAATAACCGGCGTATCAACCCGTGGCGCACCACGGGCAGCGAAATCGTCAAGAAGAGTACCGGCAAAATCCGGCATATTGATCAGTGGCATAGAACCAATCCTTGCGTCGCGCCGAACATGCATGACGCTATCGTGTTTATGCTGGGCCTACCCCCCTCTGTCCTGCCGGACATCTCCCCCTCAAGGGGGGAGATTGGCGAGGGTGTTGCCTTTGCCTCAAATTTGCGTTGAGCTTTTTGATGTATTGCAGATTTGATGTAGGAACCATAGGCCAGCCGCAAACTGATCTCCCCCCTTGAGGGGGAGATGGCTGGCAAGCCAGAGGGGGGTAAGCCACGGGGATCATCGTGTTGATGTGGACGGCACCCACCGAGCATTAGATTTGCGATAACTGCAAAACCGGGCATTACGACTTCGCCCGTGCCCGATCTTCGGCTTGTGCGGCCAAAATCTCTTTCACCTTGGCCACCAATTCCGCTTCCGGCACCACAATCTGCGCCACGCGGGCTTCGCGCCACTCAGCGTTATCGGTGATTTCACCCGACAGACGCTTGCCCTCAATCAGATCCTTGATCTGCACCACGCCCTGTTCACGCTCATCACCGCCCTGAATGATGGCAATCGGCGAGCCGCGACGATCGGCATATTTCAGCTGATTGCCGAATTTCTTCCAATTGCCCTGATACATTTCAGCGCGAATGCCCTCAGCCCGAAGCGCCTGCGTAAAGCGCTGATAGCGCCCCATGCTGTCCACATCGCCATCCATAACCGTGACCAGGACCGGCGCAATCACTTCGTCAGCTCCAAGCTTGCCAAGGTTTTTCAAGGCTGTCATCAGGCGCGATACACCGATGGAAAAGCCGGTGGCGGGAACAGGCTGGCCCATGAAACGCGACACGAGCCCATCATAGCGCCCGCCGCCACCGACCGAGCCAAACACGACCTTTTCGCCCTTTTCATTGGTGACGTCGAAGGTGAGTTCTGCCTCATAGACGGGGCCGGTGTAGTATTCGAGCCCGCGAACGCATGAGGGATCGACTTTGATCCGCATATTCTCTTCGTTATATCCCGCAGTCTCAACTAACGCCGCTATTGTCGAAAGCTCAACGTATCCATCATGTCCAATCCCCCCCACTCCAAACGCGGAGCTTTCGGGAAATTTTTCTTTGATGTGGGACATCATTGAGTGAATATAGCCAAGAGTAAGTGCGTTAATTCTACCAAATTGTTTGGCCTTTTCTTGAGTGCTTTCAGGTTCAAATTTCACATCGGCTATGTTATCCTTAGAGACAATGGAAAATTCGACGCTGCCTGGATTTTGTCCGTGTTTAGCTACTGAAATATTATCGCCTTCATTTTCAAATGTGAGAATTGGCTCAAGGCAATAAATCTGGTCTGCATTCAAGCCCGCACCCTTGGTGAAGTCACCGCTCTCATCTTTGCGGCCTTCGCCCAGCAGGAGCTTCACCCCCTCTGGCCCAAACTTATCCAGCTTATCAATCGCCCGCAGCACATTCAGCCGCCGCGCTGCATTCTCATCACCACCAAGGCCGATGGCTTCCATCACGCCATCCAGAACCTTGCGGTTGTTCACCCGGATCACGTAATCGCCGCGCTTGATGCCAAGGGCTTCCAGCGTGTCGGCCATCATCATGCACATTTCTGCGTCAGCCTGCACGCCGGGTGCGCCAACGGAATCCGCATCAAACTGCATGAATTGGCGAAAACGGCCGGGACCCGGCTTTTCATTGCGGAAGACGTAACCGGCGCGATAGGTGCGGTAGGGCAGCTGGATTTCGTTGAAATTCTCGGCCACATGGCGGGCCAGCGGCGCTGTGAGATCGTAGCGCAGGCTCATCCATTGGTCGTCATCGTCTTGCAATGAGAACACGCCTTCATTGGGGCGGTCGCTGTCGGGCAGGAATTTGCCCAGCGCATCGGTATATTCAAACAGCGGTGTTTCCACTGGGTCAAAGCCGTAACGCTCATAGACCTCGCGGATTTTCGCAGTCATCTCATTGACGGCGCGGATGTCATGCGCTTCCCGGTCCACAAAACCGCGCGGCAGGCGGGCTTTCAACTTCTGTGGTTTCTTGGTTTTTTCGCTCATGATGGCACCGCATGTTGGATAAGAATGTCAGACGGACTATTTTCCGCATGTCATAGTGGATGAAGCCTTGAGCGGCAAGGGCGAAGACTGGTTGATGTGCCTCGGCTGTGCTAGAGGCTTTTCATGATCCTCGAAGCCCTGCAATATGCCGCCACATGGCGGGTGACACAGCCACAAAACCGGCCCCATATCCGCTATTCTGTCAATCTGTGGTCCCGCGCGCGGCGCTGTGCGAAAGACTGGGCCGAGCATGAGCAAAACACCAAACGGGCCATTTTGGCTGCCGCATCGCAGATAGACATGCGCCGCACGGTGGTGGTGCTTGGCTCTGGCCTGTTGCGTGATGTGCCGATTGTCGAGCTTGCGCGCGCTTTTGATCATGTGGTGTTGGTCGATTTGGTGCATGTGGCCAGCGTGCGCAGTTGGGTGGCGGCAAAGGGATTGAAAAACGTCAACTTCGTTGAGCGTGATCTTTCCGGTTATGACAATGTGAAGGCGGAGAAGGTGCCAGAGCCGCTTGATTTTCTAAGGCGGGTTCCCTGGCTTGATTTTGTTATCTCAGCCAATCTTTTATCGCAGATTGCCATGGGGGCGAAAAAGCAGCTTGATAAAGAGCCATCCGGCACCATGCCTGAGGATTGTTTGCCGCAATTAATCCGTGCCCATCTGGATGGATTGGCGCAAGTGGCTGCCAAAACCTGCCTTGTCACCGATATTGCCTTTGAGGTGATTGACCGCACCGGCAAACTGCATGAACAAACCGATCTGCTGTTTGGCGTTGATGTGCCTGAGCCTGCTGCTGCTTGGGATTGGCCGGTGGTGCCGCTGGGCGAAGAAAGCAAGGATTACCGAATTGTCCATAAGGTGATTGCACGATAAACTCACCCTCTCAGAAGACAGGATGAGACAATGACCCGTGCGCTTACCACCATCGGTCTTGATGCCGATGATACGCTTTGGCAAAACGAGCATTATTATCGGCTGACAGAAGAGCATTTTCGCACGCTTCTTGCTGATTATGCCGAACCCTCAATGATTTCGGATCGCCTGCTGGAGGCAGAAAAGCGCAATCTTGCCTATTACGGGTTTGGCATCAAAGGCTTTACGCTCTCCATGATCGAGACGGCGCTGGATATTACTGAGGGTCGCGCCTCGGGTGCGGTGATTGGCGAGATTCTGGCCATTGGCCGTGATCTCCTGAGTCATCCGGTCGAGACCATGCCGGGCGTTGGTGATGTGCTGGAATCATTGGCAGGGCGCTATTTTCTCGCGCTGATCACCAAAGGCGATTTGTTTGATCAGGAGCGCAAGCTGGCGCAATCCGGCCTTGGTGATTTTTTTGATGCGGTCGAGATTGTCTCTGATAAAAACGCCACCACCTATCGCCGGATTTTTTGCAAGCATGGCGATGAACCGGAGCGCGCCATGATGGTCGGCAATTCGCTGAAATCTGATATTGTTCCCGCCTTGGCGGTGGGGGCATGGGGCGTGTTCATTCCCCACGAGCTGACATGGGTGCTGGAGCATGTTGAAAAGCCCGAAAGCTCACCCAGATTTCGCGAACTTGCGACGATAAAAGATCTGCCTGAGTTAATTGCGTCGATTGAGTAGGGGGGCAGCTGCGGCGCAAAACGCCTATGTCGAAAAGGCCCGTGTAGAAAACGCCTATGTCGAAAAAGCTTGTGTCGAAACGGCGTTGCTGTAGATTGTGCCTATGCGAGCTTTTCTGCGTTTTATGTTGATTTTTGCTGCTTTGGCCTATGGGGCCATGCCGCTGAATGGCATGGCTATGCAGGAGATGAATTCGGCGTCACACCCTCAAGGCCAGATGATGCATAGACATGCAGATGATCGCGCCGCATCTTTCAACAGCCTGTCATCTCATCATCGCGATTGTGGTGACAAACACAGCATGTTTGGTTGTGGCCATTGTGCTGCCTGTTTGACTTTGCCAGCCGTTTTGAGCGGGTTTACTGCAAGAGCGGTTTTGCATGGTGCGCCTTTACCAGCGCTTGGCCATCAGCTTTTCTCAAAAAATAGCCAGCCTTTGCTGCCGCCGCCTCGGGCTTGAGCAATAGAAACCGCATGAGGATCCTGATGACCATCGGGATCTGTGAATTCTATTCTCTTTCTTGAAAAGGTACGATGATGATGAAAAAGCTGATTTTTGTGGCTTCAATGCTGCTTGCCTCCACCTATGCGATGGCCGAAGACACAATGCCGGGAATGCAGCATGATATGCCAATGGCTGCGGGTGGCAAATCGCACGGCAAGTCGGATAGTCCGTCCACTGCTGCTTTCATGGAGGCCAATGCCAAGATGCACAAGGCCATGTCTATCTCGATGACGGGAAATGCGGATGTGGATTTTGTTCGCGGCATGATTGGCCACCATCAGGGCGCGATCGACATGGCCAGGATTGAGCTGCAATACGGCAAGGATGAGAAAATCCGCAAACTTGCGGAAGAGATTATCAAGGCACAGGAAGGCGAAATTGCCATGATGAAGGCCTGGCTCAAGGCCCACGGCAAATAGCCGGTTCGATCTAAGTTGGACGCACAAAGCTGCCGCGCAAGGCTTCCACCTTGGCGCGGCAGACGCAGCCCTCAATATGATCATTCACCAGCCCCATGGCCTGCATGAAGGCATAGACGGTTGTGGGGCCAACAAAGCTCCAGCCGCGCTTTTTCAGCTCTTTGGAAAGCCGAATGGAAGTGGGCGAGGTGGGGTTGGCGCGCAAAGTGGCGTAATCCATTGTGGCCGGGCGCTCTTCAGGCCCCGGCTCGAAGCGCCAGAAATACCGCGCCAGTGAGCCAAACTCGGCCTTTATTTCCAAGGCCCGGCGCGCATTGTTGATGGTTGAGGTGATTTTGCCGCGATGGCGGACAATGCCGGTGTCAGCAAGGCAGCGGGCAATGTCATTGTCATCAAATTGCGCGACTTTTTCAAAATCAAAACCGGCAAAAGCAGCCCGAAAATTATCGCGCTTTCGCAAGATCGTCAGCCACGACAGGCCGGATTGAAATCCTTCAAGGCAAATTTTCTCAAACAGGCGGTGATCATCGATGACCGGGTGGCCCCATTCTTCATCATGATAACGGCGATAATCCGCCAAACCGCCATGCCAAAAACAGCGCAGCGCGCCTGTCTCATCTGCAATCAAGCCTGTGTTGTCCATCCGCCCGAATCTCCGTGGTTGAGATATGTTTACTCTTTGTTCACCATTTCGCGCAACCCCTTGCTAACCTTGCTGCGCAGTTTACGGCATGGATACAAGTTTAATGAATGCTTGTTTACCATTTCAAAAATCCCAAAGTGGCAGGGTTTAAACGTGGGGAAAATCTCATTCCTGTCGGTTTTGTTGTGAGTGTATGTCGATGGCCCGGTCCCGTTTTTTGTTGAGTGCCTGCCTTGTGGTTTCGCTTTTGCCCGGTTTAGGGATGGCGAATGATCGTTATCAGGCAAGGCCGCCTGTTATGGTCAGTCCGGATTTGGCCGCGCCGTGGTTGTTGCAACTGGGGGTGAGGTCGCAGCCCGCATATCAAGCTCAGCGGCCTGTTCGTCAGCCTGTGGTGTATCAGCGGCGTGCCGTTTATCAGGCACCGATGCCGGTGCGCGAGACCTATCCGGCAGCCCCCCAAGCATTTCGTCCCCAAGCACTACATCCGCGTGAGGCAGCCCCGCTTCGGCCCGCCATTGAGCAGGCAGCAGCCATGCCTGCGCGCAGACCAACGGCGATTGCACCACAATTTCTGCCGCAAGTGGTGCACTATGACACCAAGGAAAAACCGGGAACATTGGTGATTGATACCAACAATCGCTTTCTCTATCTGGTGATGGACAATGGCATGGCTCGCCGCTATGGCGTCGGCGTGGGCAAGCCCGGTTTTGAATGGGCAGGCGAGCACCGCGTAACGCGCAAGGCCGAATGGCCAGAGTGGATTCCGCCACAGGAAATGATTACGCGTGAAGCGGCCAAAGGCCATTATTTGCCAGCCAAAATGGAGGGCGGGCCGGAAAATCCGCTGGGCGCGCGCGCCTTATATCTCGGATCAACACTTTATCGCATTCACGGCACCAACGCGCCGTGGACGATTGGTTATGGCGTATCCTCGGGCTGTATCCGCATGCGCAATGAGGATGTAACCGATCTCTATGGGCGGGTGCCGGTGGGGACCAAGGTGATCGTTATGTAATGTCCGTGCCAGAGTGCTGTTCTGTGGCCATTTATGGGTGGACAGGCCTTGCTCGCTTGCGCCGGAAGGTGACTTTGGTAAATATCCTATCATACAAAGGGGGAATCTGCGCATGAAGAAAACAGCGATCCATGCTGCCATGGCCTTTGCCATGACAGCCGTTCTTGCTTTGCCCGTGAGCGTCTCTGCGGCTCCGCGGGTGGATGATCCGGCCAATTCAACGGCCAGCAGCGTTGTCACGCGCGAGATGATGAAGCGTCCGGTTCCTGACAAGTTCAAGCGCCGTCTGGTGCGTTTGGTAACCAATGAGGCTCCGGGTACGATTATCATCGATACCAACAATAAGTTTCTCTACCTTGTTGAAGGCAATAACAAGGCGATCCGCTATGGTGTCGGCGTTGGCCGCGAAGGCTTTGGCTGGTCGGGAGTTGTCAAGATTGGCCGCAAGGAAGAATGGCCAAGCTGGCGTCCGCCCGCTGAAATGCGCAGCCGTGAAGCCCGCCGTGGTCACTTTTTGCCAGAAGTGCAAAAAGGTGGGCCGGACAATCCTTTGGGCGCACGGGCCATGTATCTCTATAAGGGCAATCGCGATACGATTTTCCGCATCCACGGCACCAATCAGCCTTGGTCGATTGGGTTGAACCTCTCTTCCGGCTGCATTCGCATGAACAACAAGGACGTGCAGGATCTTTACGAGCGCGCTGATATTGGCAGCAAAGTGGTGGTGATTGGTCCGGGAAACAAGCAGGGCGATGTCAGCTTTGATGATCGTGGCGTTGATATTCTGCGTACCATTTTTGGCGGCTGAGGCGCTTCAGTTGCAAGCGGTTGCATTTTTCACTGCAACCGCTTTTAATGGACGTTGGGGAAAATAAAGATGCCGACGATGGAATCAGGGCAGGGTTTGCCTGAATCGATTGAGCGTCCCATGCAGAAAACCGGCCTTTGGATCTGGTCGGGTGTTTCTGAGATGATGGTGGTTGAAAAGCAAAACGACGATGGCTTGGTGGCTGCTTTTTCAAACAGTTCCAGCACGGAACTGCGGTCGCGCTGATCGTAGCGGCGGGTCATCGTTAATAATCCGCACTCTATGCAGGGCAGGCCGTGTAAAGATGCAGCCGAGGCGCTGAGTTTTAATACACCGCTGCCAAGATTGCTCGACCATTCTTCGACAACGCCATAAGGCATCAGCCAGTTGCTCATGCCGCCTGTCAGATCAAGGCCTTCAAATCTCTCCGTATCCGTTAAGCCCGCAATTTTAAACATGAAACTCCCCATTTTTTCTTAGAGACGTCTTTGACGAGCGTATTTCATCGTTTCATCGAAACTCAAAAATAGTCTCAGTCTTTCGTTATGCATCCCCCTGGCGTTTGTCTGTCTCAGACTACAGCGCCTCTCACTAAATATGGCGCACAAAGGACGCTGTAGCACTTTTAAGCTGCTGCATAATTTTCTCCTTAAATCGATCCCGATTTAAGGAATTATGCAGTAGAGAAACGCTCCATTTCCTTGTCGTCGCATTGGATTTGTACGAAAATCGGTGTTCATTTTCGCTCCGACGTTGCAAGCAAGTCGCCATAGGATCGCGTTGGAAATGCTTTCCATAGAGTGCCCCACAACCCTCTATGTCAGGCTTTGGTGTGTAAATTGCAGTGCCGATATTCGGATCTCATCATGGCGAAACCGGATTTTTCTGGTTGTCAGACTCTAAAATTCTTTGCTGGAGTTTGTCTTTTGGGGAAAACCGGCTTCCACTTTTCCCCTGACAAACTCTAACAACGACTTTTGGCTTGTCATTTGCCAAAGGATCGCTGTGGTTTTTCTATTGACTGCATAAGGTCTTAAATAGACCTCTACCGTGAAGTGCATTTCAGGTTGATTTATAAAATTCGCCATCGCTTATGGTTGCTATCGGTTTGACGTCATAAATTGAGAGTCGTCTGGTGTTTGTGCGCATCGGTTCTTTTTATCCTACATGTCTTCTTAATATGGTGGTGCGCAAAAAATGAATGAAATTCACTTATCCAAATTTGCCGCAAAAAAAAAGCATTAAATTGAGGTGTGAGCATTGAAAACTATAATAGCATCCGCAATCATGAATTGATTTCGAATATTTTTATTTTATGTCGTTATAACTCGTGCGGCAGATTTTTTGTTGTTCTTACTTATTTTCTTTTGTCTTGATTATTATCATTTTCAGACCCGGCGACGTTTGTATGTCCATCAACCTCTCTACAGTGGATGCGCCCTTCTTTCCGAACAAAGGTTCGCGAGAGGATTTGATATTTCCTGAATGATTTTCAGTATTGACTCATATCCTCAATTGGAACAAATAAAGAACATTCAGGTTCTGGTGATCGTGAAAGTGTAGAAGGGACCTTTGAGGATGGCGGATAGTGTCTCTAATCCGGTTTTAACTGCGCTTCGCGCCAAGGTTCAGGCGCTGGAAGGGCAAAGTGGCCGGGTGCGCGATGTCTTGCCCTTTGGTGTGGCTGGCATTGATCGGCAATTGCCTGGTGGAGGGCTTGCCCTAGGAGCCCTGCATGAAGTGGCGGGTGGAGGTGCCGATGCCGTGCATGGGTCGGTGGCTGCTCTGTTTGCGGCGGGCATTGCGGCGCGCGTGAACGGCAAGGTGTTGTGGTGCGTCACCCAGCGCGATTTGTTTGCACCTGCGCTGGAGCAGGCCGGTCTTGTGCCGGATCGGGTGATTTTCATTGAGGCGGGTGACGAAAAGAGCTTGCTGTCGTGTTTTGAAGAAGGCCTGCGCCATGGCAGCCTTGGTGCAGTGGTGGCCGAGATTGCCCGCCTGCCCATGACGATTTCGCGCCGCCTGCAATTGGCAGCGGAACGCTCCGGCACCATTGGCATTGCGCTTAGGCGTTGGCGGCATCCTTCAGGAGAGGCAGATTTTGGTCAGCCCACAGCGGCTGTGACCCGCTGGCGAACCTATTTTGTGCCGTCAGCGCCCTTGCCGGTGGCGGGCATTGGCCGGGCGCGCTGGCGGTTGGAATTGGTGCGGTGTCGCGGTGGTGAAGCGGCCGAATTTGAAGTGGAGGCTTGTGATGCCCAGGGTCATATCGCTTTTCCTTCCAAACTGGTCGATCGACCGGCTGCGACGAAAATCGCCAGACGATTTGCCGCTTCATGATCAGCCCCTTGTGCTGGTGGCGCGGGTGGGCAGCCGTCGCGTTGTGGCCGCTGTGGATGCAAAGGCCAAGGCCGCGGGTTTGCGCCTCAATATGCCGCTGACCAAGGCGCAGGCACTGGTTGCCGGACTCACCATTCGCGATTTGGATTCGTCCGCCGATCTGCAGGGACTTCATCGTCTGGCCTTGTCGGTCTTGCAGCATGTCTCGCCTGTGGTGGCACCCGATGCGCCGGATGGTCTGGTGCTGGACACCACCGGTGTTGAGCATTTGCACGGTGGCGAAGACGCCATGCTGCATACATTGCTTGAGCGGTTTGACGGCATGGGGGTGGAGGCCAAAGCAGCCATTGCCTCGACATGGGGTGTTGCCCATGCCGTTGCGCGCTTTTCCGGCCGTCGCATTTCCATCATTGCGCCGGGGCAGGAGGAAGAGGCGCTTTATCCCCTGCCAATCGCCGCCTTGAGGCTGGATCGTAACACGGTGGATGGCTTGGCGGTTCTGGGGTTTGAGCGAATTGGTGATCTGCTTGGCCAGCCGCGTGCACCACTCATTCAGCGGTTTGGCCCACAACTGGGTCGCAGGCTGGATCAAGCCCTTGGGGTTTTGGCAGAGCCTGTCGATCCGCTTCGCTCACCGGAACTGCCCTATGTTGAGCGTCTGTTTGCCGAGCCCATCGGGGCGGCGGAAACCATTGCCCGTTACATCGAAAAGCTGGTGGTGGCGCTCTGTCTGGAGTTGGAGCAAAAGGGCATGGGGGCAAGGCGGCTCGATTTGATCTGCCAGCGGGTGGACAATCAGCGAGAAGTGGTGCGGGTGGGCATGGCCCAGCCGGTGCGGGATGTAAAGCGCCTGACCCGGCTGTTATGCGACCGGATTGAGAGCATCAATCCCGGTTTTGGCATCGAGCTTATGTCATTGACGGCAAGCTTGATCCAACCGCTTCAGGCGCGCCAGGCGAATTCGCTGCTGGATGAAGAGCAGGAGGCCGATATTTCCGGGCTGATCGACGTGCTGGCCAACCGGGTTGGGCACAACAGGCTCTATCGCATTGCGCCGGTGGCAAGCGACGTACCAGAGCGGTCGGTACGGCGGATTGCGCCGCTGTCACCAGATGTCGGGCAGGGCTGGCATCATGAATGGCCTCGCCCGTCGCGTCTGCTGCCCTATCCTGAACCCATTGAAACCATGGCGCTTTTGCCAGACCATCCGCCCGTGTGGTTTTCCTGGAAGGGCAAGCGGCGGCGGGTCAGTCGTGCCGATGGCCCTGAGCGGGTGTTTGGCGAGTGGTGGACACGCGATGCCGAGCTGGAGGCGGTGCGCGACTATTTTCGCGTCGAAGATGAGACGGGCGAGCGCTATTGGATTTTCCGCGCCGGCGATGGCGAACACGCCGAAACCGGCTCTCATCGCTGGTTCTTGCATGGGATCTTCGCATGATGCCGGGCTATGCCGAATTGCAGGTCACGTCGCACTTTTCCTTTTTGCGGGGGGCTTCGTCCTGCGAAGAGCTGTTCGAGCAGGCCAAAATTCTTGGCATCGAGGCTTTGGCTATTGTGGATCGGCACTCGCTGGCGGGCATTGTGCGGGCGCATCAGGCCGCCAAAGACACAGGCGTGCGGCTGATTATCGGCTGTCGGGTCGATCTCACCTGCGGCATGGCAGTTTTGCTTTACCCCACGGATCGGGCGGCCTATGGGCGGCTTTGTCGGCTTCTGTCGCTTGGAAAAACAAAAGGCGGCAAAGGCAAATGCCAACTGGAATGGGCCGATCTTGTGACCTATGCGGAAGGCTTGCTGGCGGTTTTGGTGCCGGATCTGGCCGATGATGCTTGCGCTTTTCGCCTGCGCCGTCTCAAAGAGGTTTTTGCCGATCGCGCCTATCTGGCGCTGACATTGCGCCGCAGGCCCAATGACCAATTGCGGCTGTTTGAACTGTCGTCACTTGCCGAGGCCGCAGGCGTGCCGACCCTTGTGACCAATGATGTGCTGTTTCACGCACCAGAACGGCGCATTTTGCAAGATGTTGTCACCTGTATTCGCCATAACGTCACAATTGACAATGCCGGTTTCCGGCGCGAGCGCCATGCTGACCGGTATCTGAAACCACCAGCGGAAATGTATCGCCTGTTTGCGCGCAACACAGATGCCGTGGCCCGCACACAGCAATTTGCAGCGCGGTGCAGGTTTTCGCTGGATGAATTGATCTATCAATATCCCGAGGAGCGGCAATTCCCGGATTTGACTCCGCAACAGACCCTGGAAAAACTGACATGGGAAGGTGCCAAAAATCGCTATCCCGATGGGATCTCGGAGAATGTGCGCAGAACTCTTGAGCATGAATTGCGGCTTATTGCGCAACTGGATTATGCGCCCTACTTCCTGACCGTCAATTCCATTGTTCAATTTGCCCGCTCGCAAAACATTCTCTGTCAGGGGCGTGGCTCTGCGGCCAATTCGACAGTCTGTTATGTTCTGGGCATTACCTCCATTGATCCGGTCCAGAGCAATTTGCTGTTTGAGCGCTTCATCTCGGTTGAGCGCCGCGAACCGCCAGATATTGATGTGGATTTTGAGCACCAGCGCCGCGAGGAAGTGATCCAGTGGATCTATAAGACCTATGGTCGTACGCGTTCGGCACTTTGCGCGGTGGTGACACGCTATCGCAGCAAGGGGGCTTTGCGCGATGTGGGCAAGGCTTTGGGTCTGCCGGAAGATTTGACCAAGACCCTGTCATCGCGGGTCTGGGGCTGGTCTGACAGTGTTTCGGAAAAGCATGTCAAGGATTTGAACCTCAATCTTCAGGACCGGCGTTTGCGCCTGACCTTGGAGCTGGCGCAACAATTGATTGGCGCGCCCCGCCATTTGTCGCAGCATCCGGGTGGCTTTGTGCTGACCCGCGACCGGCTGGATGAACTGGTGCCGATTGAACCTGCCGCCATGGACGACCGGCAGGTGATTGAATGGGACAAGGACGATATCGACATTCTGAAATTCATGAAGGTCGATGTGCTGGGGCTTGGCATGTTGTCGTGCATGCGGCGCTGTTTTGAGATGATCGAAAAATATAAGGGAGTACGGCATGATCTGGCGACCATTCCACAGGAGGATGAGCAGACCTACGCGATGATCTCCAAAGCCGATACCATTGGCGTTTTCCAGATCGAGAGCCGCGCGCAAATGTCGATGCTGCCGCGCATGAAGCCAAATACCTTCTATGATCTGGTGATCGAGGTGGCCATTGTGCGGCCCGGACCCATTCAGGGCGATATGGTGCATCCTTACCTGCGCAGGCGTCAGGGCAAGGAAAAGGTCGAATATCCAAAGCCCGAACTCTATAAAGTCCTGCATAAAACACTTGGTGTGCCGCTGTTTCAGGAACAGGCCATGCGGGTGGCAATTGAATGTGGCGGGTTTAGCCCCGGCGAGGCCGATCAATTGCGTCGCTCGATGGCCACCTTCAAGCATACCGGCGGTGTCAGCAAGTTCGGTGAAAAGCTGATTTCCGGCATGGTCAAAAATGGCTATGAGCGGGAGTTTGCCGAGCGCACCTTTCGCCAGCTTGAAGGCTTTGGCTCCTATGGCTTTCCGGAAAGCCACGCCGCTTCCTTCGCGCTGATTGCCTATGCGTCGTCCTGGGTCAAATGCCACCACCCGGATGTGTTTTGCGCAAGCCTGCTCAATTCGCAGCCCATGGGGTTTTATGCCCCCGCCCAGATTGTGCGCGATGCCGAGGTGCATGGGGTGACTGTTTTGCCCGTCTGTATCAATGCATCGCGATGGGATTGCACATTGGAAAAAGAAGCAGGGGAGAAAGAAACAGGCCGAGGTCTTTTTGCGGTGCGTTTGGGGTTGCGCATGGTCAAAGGTTTGAGCAATGCCGAGGCGGCACAATTGGTGGCCAATCGCGGCGAGGGTCGGTTTGTCTCGGTGGATGATCTGTGGCAGCGCGGCGGTGTGTCAGCCTCGGCACTGGTGCATCTGGCGGAGGCCGATGCGATGCGCCCATCGCTCAAGCTTGCCCGCCGCGAAGCATTATGGGCCATCAAGGCGTTCAGTGATACGCCTTTGCCATTGTTTGCAACCGTTGCAAAGCCGGGTGCGATTGTTGAGCAACTTGAGCCAGCAGTGGCGCTGCGCCCCATGACGGCGGGCAGCGAAGTGGTGCAGGATTATGGCCATGTCGGGCTGACTTTGCGCGACCATCCTCTGACCTTTTTGCGCAAGGACTTAAGCCGCAAGGGAATTGTCAGCTGTCATGATGCAGTTTCGAGCCGCGACAGGACCCGCGTGACCGTTGCGGGCATGGTGCTGGTGCGTCAGCGTCCCGGCTCGGCCAGAGGTGTGATTTTCATGACCATTGAAGATGAAACCGGCGTGGCCAATCTGGTGGTGTGGAAAAAAATGTTTGAAAAATTCCGCCCCGTTGTGATGGGAGCGGCCATGGTGGGGGCGCGCGGCTATATCCAGCGCGAAGGTGAGGTGGTGCATCTGGTGGTGCAGCATATTGAGGATCTCAGTCGGCAACTGGCCAGCGTCGGGGCGCGGGATACGCCGTTTCCGCTGCCCCATGGGCGGGGTGATGAATTTCACCACGGCATACCGCCCGTTGACCCACGCACAGTGGCAAAATCACCCTCGCCGAACATGCCCCGGCCTGCGACCTCAAAATCGCCACTTCCGCCGCCGCGCACTCTGGTTGATCCTTATGAGCATCTGGATCAGATAAGAGTGCGCTCACGCGATTTTCATTGAACGCAGCCCTTACCAACCGTAGCTGAAGGTCGCGCCGCTCTGATTATTGCCATACTGGCGCACATTCACATCGCTTCTGCGGCCAAACTGGAAAATGCCATAGGCGTTGTCATTGCCATCCTGTTCCAGCGTGGCTGTGTGCTGGCTGCCTTGCTGGCGAATGATGCCCAGATTGCGTCTGCCATTTTGGGCAAGGCCCGCCGAATTGTTGCGGCCCAATTGCTCGATATTGCCATCTTTGAAATTGCGATAGAGCGAGTAGAGCTGCAAGCCGCTGGAGATCATATCACCGTCGCCGCCGTTTGAAGGCGAGAAATTCATCGAAATCGAACCGCCAGCCTGGGCCGGGGCGCTGATTGCCATTGTGCCAAGACCACCGATGAGAATGGCAGTGGCCAGGCTCTTGAAAGACAAATGGTTCATAGTGATCTCCATCGTGACAGTTTTTTTGGTCTGTGTTTGGATTGGTTTAAGCACTGTCGCCAATGCGCTTGGTGCAGCTGACTGTTTTCTTGTCGACCGTCAGCTCGAGTGTTGCTTTATAAGTTGCCCCGCTGGCATCCAGCATCACAGAGCCAAGTGTGGCGGGCTTGCCGGGGCTTGCACTGAATGCGCCGCTTTGGTCGATATTGGTGCCATTCGACGCGCCAGTGCTGCTGACGTGGAATGTATAATTGCCGTTGACGCTGCGATCAGTCGAGGCGAGGGCGTTGAGTGTGATCTGCCCACCCGATTGGCTGGTGCGAATGTCGCAACTCAGCGGGCCAGCGGATTGTGTGCCTGTGCCCATGGTTGCAAAAGCACCGATGGGGAGCAAAACCACACCCATGGCAATTGCGAGATGGCGATGATTTTTGACAATGCTCTGCATGACTTCATCTCCTGAGGGTGACTGGTGATCCGCATCGTCTTGCGGATCTACCATTGCAAGAAGCGGGTGTTTTTGAATTAGGGGCAGGCCTGAACAAAGGCGGCGACATTGCCATTGCCACCTTGATTGACGTTTGCTGCACAGCCATGGCCAACCTGCACGCCTGCGGTAATGTTGCCATTGCCGTCCTGGGTGATGATTGTGGTGTGGTTGGAGCCAAACTGGCCAATGCCAGCGGTGTTGCGATTGCCGGACTGATAGGTCTCGCCGTAGTTATTACGGCCCTGCTGGCCGACAGCAGAAAGATTATCGCTGCCATATTGGCGGCCGTTCATCCGATTATAGCCGCCGTCCTGATAAACGCGAATGCGGTTTCTATAACCGTTCTGGGCACCGCCAGCCGAATTGGACCAGCCATATTGCTCAATCCGCACATCATTGGCCATGGCTGGAGCGATGATGGTAAAGCCGACAAGAGCCGTAGCGATAAAAATTTTAGCGATCATGAGAGCCTCTCCTCTGAGGGATGGTGCCGTTGTTGAACGCTCTCTTTCTATGCTGCTGTGTTGGAACGGATGCTGAAGGCATCATTCAGATATCGTTCACCCGAATTTTTTTTGGCAGGCCTTTTCACTATTAAAATCAAGGCTGAGGCTTGAACAAAAAAAGAGCGGCCCGAAGACCGCTCTCTCAAAATCTGAACCGTATGGGTCAGAGCAACAAGGCCTACGCCTTATTACATCATACCACCCATGCCGCCCATGCCGCCCATGTCAGGCATGCCGCCAGCCGATTCCTTCTTAGGAAGTTCGGCAATCATGGCTTCAGTGGTGATGAGCAAGGATGCAACCGAAGCTGCGTTCTGCAGAGCTGTACGAACAACCTTAACAGGGTCAACGATACCCATGGCAATCATGTCACCAAACTCGCCGGTCTGGGCATTGTAGCCGAAGTTGTCGTCGTTCTTGTCGAGAACCTTGCCAACGATGATCGAAGCTTCGTCACCGGCGTTGGTTGCAATCTGGCGAACCAGAGCCTGCAAAGCGCGGCGAACGATGTTGATGCCAGCTTCCTGATCGTCGTTTACACCCTTGACAGTGATCTTGGTCGAGGAGCGCAGCAGAGCTGTACCACCGCCAGGAACGATGCCTTCCTGAACAGCAGCGCGTGTTGCGTTCAGAGCGTCGTCGATGCGGTCCTTGCGTTCCTTCACTTCGATTTCCGTGGAGCCGCCAACGCGGATCACGGCAACGCCGCCAGCCAGCTTGGCAAGACGTTCCTGCAGCTTTTCGCGGTCGTAATCGGAAGAAGTTTCTTCGATCTGAGCCTTGATCTGAGCAACGCGGCCTTCGATGTCGGACTTCTGACCAGAGCCATCAACGATGGTGGTGTTTTCCTTGGAGATCGAAACCTTCTTGGCGCGGCCGAGCATGTCGAGGGTGACAGTTTCGAGCTTGATGCCGAGGTCTTCAGAAATCACGGTACCGCCAGTGAGGATCGCGATGTCTTCCAGCATGGCCTTGCGGCGATCGCCGAAGCCAGGAGCCTTGACAGCAGCAATCTTCAGGCCGCCACGCAGCTTGTTGACAACCAGCGTTGCAAGAGCTTCACCTTCAACGTCCTCAGCGATGATGACGAGTGGCTTGCCGGTCTGCACAACAGCTTCCAGAACTGGCAGCATGGCTTGCAGGTTGGAGAGCTTCTTTTCGTGCAGCAGGATGTAAGCGTCTTCCAGGTCAGCAACCATCTTTTCAGGGTTGGTGACGAAGTAAGGCGACAGGTAGCCGCGGTCGAACTGCATGCCTTCAACGACTTCCAGCTCGGTTTCAGCGGTCTTGGCTTCTTCGACGGTGATAACACCTTCGTTGCCAACCTTCTGCATGGCTTCAGCAATGTCTTTACCGACCTGTGCGTCGCCGTTTGCAGAGATTGTACCAACCTGAGCAACTTCTTCAGATGTGGAGATCTTCTTGGCCTTGGCCTGAAGGTCCTTCACAACTTCAGCAACAGCCAGATCGATGCCGCGCTTCAGGTCCATTGGGTTCATGCCAGCAGCAACAGCCTTGTTGCCTTCGCGCACGATAGCCTGGGCCAGAACGGTAGCGGTCGTGGTGCCGTCGCCTGCGATGTCGTTGGTCTTGGAAGCAACTTCCCGAACCATCTGTGCGCCCATGTTTTCGAACTTGTCTTCCAGTTCGATTTCCTTGGCAACAGATACGCCGTCCTTGGTGATGCGTGGAGCGCCGAACGACTTGTCGATGATAACGTTACGACCCTTAGGGCCGAGTGTTACCTTTACAGCGTCAGCAAGGATATCAACGCCGTGCAGCATCTTTTCGCGCGCAGTGCGGCCAAACTTGATTTCTTTAGCAGCCATTTTCAAACTCCCGGGTATCTAACCCATTGGTGAATTGGTTAAAAGGAAGAAGGGGTATCCGGCTAGATCAGCCGATCACGCCCATGATGTCGGCTTCCTTCATGATCAGCAGGTCAACGCCGTCGAGCTTGACTTCAGTGCCAGACCACTTGCCGAACAAAACGCGGTCGCCAACTTTAACGTCCAGAGCAACCAGAGCGCCCTTGTCGTCGCGTGTGCCTGGGCCAACAGCGATGATTTCGCCTTCAGCTGGCTTTTCCTTGGCGGTATCAGGAATGATAATGCCGCCCTTGGTCTTTTCCTCAGATTCAACACGCTTAACAACAACGCGGTCGTGCAGCGGACGGAAATTGGTGCTTGCCATTGTCTAATCCCTCGATCAAATGACATTCGCGGGCCGAAACGGCCCCGCATGGATATTGTTAGCACTCAGTCTGTTCGAGTGCTAGCGAGCCTGAGATAAGGATGAGGTTGCGTGGAGTCAAGGACGGACACATAAAAAATCACGCCAAAAAATTGAAAGCCCAGAAAAGAAAATCGAGGCATGACGAACATCCTAGACCCGGGAATGCAACAGGATGATGCCAAAACCGTGACATTTGGCGAAATCTGTAAAACTTTCGCGAAAATCGGCTGTTTGAGCTTTGGCGGGCCTGCCGCCCAGATCGGTTTGATGCACAAGATTATCGTGGATGAAAAACGCTGGCTCTCGGAAGCCCGTTTTTTGCATGCCCTGAATTATTGTATGCTGCTGCCCGGCCCGGAAGCGCAGCAATTGGCGACCTATATCGGCTGGTTGAATGGGGGATTGCGCGGCGGCGTGGCAGCCGGGCTGTTGTTTGTGCTGCCCGGATTGGCCGTTATGCTGGGTCTGTCCACAGTTTATGCGCTCTACCACAATGTCGGCTGGATTGCCGGATTGTTTTTCGGGTTGAAAGCGGCGGTGCTGGCCATTGTGGTGCAAGCCTTGCTGCGGATTGGCAAAAGGGCGCTGACATCTCCCTTTCATAGAATAATTGCGCTTTTGGCCTTTCTTGCCTTGTTTTGCCTGTCCTTGCCGTTTCCGCTGGTTGTTGTGTGTGCTGCAATGGCTGGCCTGATAAGGGGGCGCTTTGCGACGATGGATTTAAGCCCGAGGGCTGCGCGTTCTGCACCTCTGGCGTTAAAGTCAGTGCTTTTGTCATTGATCACGTGGCTCTGTATCTGGCTTGCACCGTTGGCACTTCTGTCGCTCATGTCAGGGCATGACCGCCTGCTGGATGTGTTTACATTTTTTGCCCGCATGGCGCTGGTCACCTTTGGCGGTGCCTATGCCGTTTTGGCCTATGTGGCACAGGTGGCGGTGGAGCATTATCACTGGCTGAAACCGGGCGAAATGCTGGATGGTCTGGCTTTGGCCGAAACCACGCCCGGCCCTTTGGTGCTGGTTTTATCCTTCACAGGGTTTCTCGCAGCCTTTCGCGATCCCGGCGGCCTGATGCCGGTTGTTGCCGGGCTTATGGGTGGCTTGCTTACGGCTTGGGCGACCTTTGCCCCCAGCTTTCTGTTTATTTTTGCCGGAGCGCCATTGATTGAGCGGTTGCGCGGCCATGTGCTGGTGGATGCAGCACTCTCAGCCATCACCGCTGCTGTGGTGGGGGTGATTCTCAATCTGTCTGTGTGGTTTGGCTTGCATGTGCTGTTTGCGCAGGTGGTGCAGCGCGACATTGTGGCGGCGATTGGTTTTTCATTGCCGATGCCAGACTGGGCAACGCTGAATGGAGCCGCCTTGGTGATTGCCCTTGTCACGACCGTGCTGCTGTTTGGGTTGCGGCTTGGCATTGCCACGGTGCTGGCAACGGCTGCGGCCTTGGGGGTATTGATCCGGTTCATGGCATAAATTCTCTATGCTCGACGCCTGATTGCCGCAAAAGCTCTTGCTATCGACGCTATCCTTTGCCATGTCACCGACACCTGTTCATCTCTCAAGGCAGATTCATGACCCAGCGCCTCTCCACGTTTCTTGATGCAACCGACGCTTATGATGTTGTGCTTTGCGATGTTTGGGGCGTGCTCCACAATGGCGTGGATGTGTTTGCAGGGGCGGGCGAAGTTTTGAGTGCGGCGCGCCAAAAAGGCCTGACCGTGGTGCTGATCACCAATTCGCCCCGGCCATCGCCGGGCGTGATCAGCCAGTTGAAGGCCATGGGCGTGCTTGATGGCGCTTTTGACCGGATTGTCACCTCAGGCGATGTCACCCGCACGCTGATTGCGCAAGGCCCAAAGAAGGTTTTTCTGCTGGGGCCAGAGCGTGACCTACCGCTGATGGATGGGCTGGATGTCTCGGTCGTAGGCGCTGATGAGGCTGAATGCATTGTCTGCACCGGCCTGTTTGATGATGAGTCGGAAATGCCGGAAGATCACCATGATATGCTGGTGGCATTCCAAAAGCGCGCAGTGCCGTTGATTTGCGCCAATCCTGACCTGATTGTCGAGCGCGGCCATAAAATGATTCCCTGCGCTGGAGCCGTTGCGGCTTACTATCAGCAATTGGGCGGCGAAACCCGCGTGGCGGGTAAACCACACAAGCCGATTTACGAGGCAGCTTTTGCCGCAGCCCGTGATGCGCGCGGCGCTGACATTGATAAGGCGCGGGTGATTGCCATTGGCGATGGCATGCCCACCGATGTGAAGGGCGCTGTCGATGCCGGTCTTGATCTTCTGTATATCGCAGGTGGCATTCATGCGGCCGAATATACCGTGAATGGCCAGATTGATGAGGCGATCTTGAAAGCCTATCTGACAGGAGAGGGGGTAACGCCTGCCTTCTGGATGCCAAGACTCGCCTGAAGCCTTTAGTGGATATAAGCCAATGACCGTTTTTCATCGCAATGAAAAAAAGACCCCGTTGCCGGATGGCCTCAAAGGCGGCGTGGTGGCCATTGGCAATTTTGATGGCGTGCATCGCGGCCATCAAACCGTGTTGCGGCGGGCGCTGGAACTGGCAAGACAGCGCAATGTGCCCGCTCTGGTGCTGACATTTGAGCCGCATCCGCGCACGGTGTTCAAGCCGGATACGCCGGTTTTTCGCCTCACACCTGCCCCTTTGAAAGCGCGTTTGCTGGAAGCCATCGGCTTTCATGCGGTGATTGAATATCCGTTCGATCTCGAATTTTCCCAGCGCTCTGCCGATGCGTTTATCCGCTCTGTTCTGGTTGATTGGCTGGGGGCGAGCGAAGTGGTGACCGGCTTTGACTTTCACTTTGGCAAGGGCCGCGAGGGTGGACCGGCCTTTTTGATGGAAGCGGGCGCTCGCCACGGTTTTGGTGTGACCTTGCTGGATGCCTTTCGCGACGAAAATGCCGAGGTGGTGTCTTCCACCCGCATTCGTGGCCTGTTGCCCGAAGGGGCGGTGAGCGAAATGGCCGGCTTGCTTGGCTATCGCTATACGGTTGAGGCCGAGGTGATCAAAGGTCAGCAGCTTGGCCGCACGCTGGGCTTTCCCACGGCCAATATGGCGCTGGCACCGCAGGCCAATTTGCGCCCCGGTATTTATGCCGTGCGGCTGCGCAGGCCCGATGGCGTGATCCGTGATGGTGTGGCAAGCTTTGGCTATCGCCCGACCGTGACCGAAGATGGTGCCGCCCTTTTGGAAACCTTCGTGTTTGATTTTTCCGGCGATCTTTATGGCGAGGTCTGTGCCGTATCCTTCTTCGGCCATTTGCGCGATGAATGGAAGTTTGATGGGCTGGAGCCCTTGGTGGCCCAGATCAAGCGCGACGAGGAAGAAGCGAGAGCGCTTTTGGCGGGTGTGCGCCCGCTGAGCGCGTTGGATGAGACAATCGCGTTTTAAGCGACAATCTCTTGTCGGCAATGCGCTGAATGCATGACAGTATTGCACGAAATCTGCGGGTGTTTTGTCACGAAAGCTTTAAAAAGCCCCTTCGATCTTCAACAAGGTTTATAGGAAGCCGCAAGCATAAGGAGTACGTGTCATGAATGAGGTCGTCAATCAGCGTTCGCTGTTTCAGTCCGCTCCCCGTTTTACCATTGGCCGCAATCAGAACGGCTGCTGGGTCCTTCAGGATGCGACTGACAAACTGGGCGGTTTTTTCGCCAGCGAGGAAGCAGCGCTGAAATTTGTATCGAAGGAATGCAAGAATCATTTCAAAGATATTCGCCGCGCTCCCGCATCCATGACGGTTGAGCTTATGACCGGCGAGGCCGCTTTTTCGTCCGCGGCCTGATCTTTCACCATTTTTCCAGAAGGCTCTGCATACGGGCGGTTCACAGCTTTTGATGCTGAGCCGCACGGAGGCGCATTCTTTGCCATCGGCAATTTCATAGCCAATAGGGTGGTTACGCCGCCTTGTTGTTTTGCCTCTTTTCTTTCAAAGGGAAACCGCTTAAACAAGCGCCATCATGAGAAAAGTTCGGCTGACCATATCTCTGCGAATTATTAGCCCGGCCTTCCGTGCGCTCTGAGAGCAGCAGGAAGGTCCGGGTTTTTGGCGCTTTCTCAATCATGCGCCCCGTCACCGACTTTATTTAATTCAGGCGCACGCTTTGACGCCTCTCATCCATGGCTGAATGATGACCGATACTGTTGACAAAAAAGACTATTCCGCAACGCTGGCGCTGCCGCAGACAGATTTTCCCATGCGTGCGGGCCTGCCGCAAAAAGAGCCGGAAATCGTTGCCCGCTGGCAGAAAATGGGCCTTTATAAAAAGCTCCGCGCCTCTGCCGCTGGCCGCGAAAAATTCGTGCTGCACGATGGCCCTCCCTATGCCAACGGCAATATCCACATCGGCCACGCGCTGAACAAGATCCTCAAAGACGTGATCACCCGCTCGTTCCAGATGCGCGGATTTGATAGCAATTACGTGCCCGGCTGGGATTGCCATGGCCTGCCGATCGAGTGGAAGATCGAGGAAAAATACCGCGAAAAGGGCAAGGACAAGAACGAAGTTCCGATCAACGAGTTCCGCAAGGAATGCCGTGATTTTGCAGTAAACTGGATCAAGGTGCAGTCGGAAGAGTTCAAGCGCCTCGGCATCGAGGGCGATTTCGACAATCCCTACACCACCATGAATTTCCATGCGGAAGCCCGCATCGCTGGCGAGTTGCTGAAAATCGCCAAATCCGGCCAGCTCTATCGTGGCTCCAAGCCGATCATGTGGTCGGTGGTGGAACGCACCGCCTTGGCCGAGGCCGAGGTGGAGTATCACGAGGTTGAAAGTGATACGATCTGGGTGAAGTTTCCGGTCCAGCCGCACGATTCTACTAAAATGTGGCATGATAAGGCTAGCAATCAACCTGTGCCGGTTCCTCAGACTTTTGTAGAGCTTGCAGGTGCTTTCGTTGTTATCTGGACCACTACTCCGTGGACCATCCCGGGCAACCGTGCCATCTCGTTCTCCTCCAAGATCGAATACGGCCTGTATGAAGTCACAGAGGCGACCAACGATTTTGGCCCGCAACAAGGTGAAAAGCTGATCTTCGCCAAACGTTTAGCACAAGATTGTGCAACCAAGGCCAAGGTTGCGCTCGAACTGCGTCGGGATGTTTCCGGTGAGGAACTGGGAGCCATCATCTGCGCCCATCCACTCGCCGATCTCGGCTATGACTTCAAGGTGCCCCTGATCGACGGCGATCACGTTACCGATGATGCCGGTACAGGCTTTGTCCACACCGCCCCCGGCCATGGCCGCGAAGACTTTGACGCATGGATGTCGGCGGCTCGTTTGCTGGATGACCGTAAGATTTCCACCAAAATCCCCTTCACCGTCGATGACGCTGGCTTCTACACGGAAGATGCCCCCGGCTTTGGCCCGTCTGCTGAAGGTGGCGCTGCCCGCGTGATGGATGACAACGGCAAAAAGGGCGATGCCAACAAGCGCGTGATTGAGGCGCTGATCGCTGCCAATAACCTGTTTGCCCGTGGCCGGATCAAGCATGATTATCCGCATAGCTGGCGCTCCAAGAAGCCGGTCATCTTCCGCAACACGCCGCAATGGTTTGTCTATATGGACAAGGAATTGGGCGATGGCACCACGCTGCGCTCGCGCGCCCTTGGAGCCATTGACGACACACGTTTTGTGCCCGCCGCTGGCCAAAACCGTCTGCGGGCGATGATCGAAGGCCGTCCTGATTGGGTGCTGTCGCGTCAGCGCGCATGGGGCGTTCCGATCTGCGTATTTGCCGATGAATCTGGCGAAGTTTTGCAAGACGAGACCGTCAATGCCCGCATTCTGGAAGCCTTTGAGGTTGAAGGGGCGGATGCATGGTTTGCTGACGGTGCCAAGGAACGCTTCCTTGAAGGCGTGCCCAATCAGGACCGCTGGACGCAGGTTCGCGATATTCTGGATGTGTGGTTCGATTCGGGCTGCACCCACACCTTTACGCTGGAAGATCGCCCGGACCTGAAATGGCCTGCCGATGTTTATCTCGAAGGCTCGGACCAGCATCGCGGCTGGTTCCACTCGTCGCTGTTGGAAGGCTGCGCCACCCGTGGCCGTGCACCTTACAATGCTGTCATCACCCATGGTTTCACCATGGCAGAAGACGGCCGCAAGATGTCAAAATCCATCGGCAATACTATTGCGCCACAGGACGTTATGGCGCAATCCGGTGCCGATATTCTGCGCCTTTGGGTGATGAACACCGATTATTGGGAAGATCAGCGTCTGGGTAAAACCATAATCCAGACCAATGTTGATGCTTATCGCAAAATCCGCAACACCATCCGCTGGATGCTGGGCACGCTGGCGCACGACCATGGCGAAGAGATCGCCTATGACACGCTGCCAGAGCTGGAAAAGCTGATGTTGCATCGGCTGGCCGAGTTGGATACGCTTGTGCGCGAAAGCTATGATGCGTTCGAGTTCAAGAAGATCACCCGTGCGCTGACCGATTTTGCCAATGTCGAGCTCTCGGCCTTCTACTTCGATATCCGCAAAGATGCGCTCTATTGCGATGCGCCATCGTCTGCGCGTCGCCGTGCCGCCCTGTTTGTGATTCGCAAATTGTTCGATTCGCTCACGCTTTGGTTTGCACCAATGATGCCCTTCACCACGGAAGAGGCCTGGTTGTCGCGCAATCCTTCGGCTGAATCGGTGCATCTGGAACAGTTCCCGGTCGTTCCCGCCGAGTGGCGCAATGATGCGATTGAGGCCAAATGGCAAAAGGTGCGCAAGGTTCGCTCTGTTGTGACGGGTGCTTTGGAAGTGGAGCGCAAGGACAAGCGCATCGGCTCGTCTTTGGAAGCAGCACCTGTTGTGCATGTTGGTGATGCCGAGCTTATGGCCGCGCTGAACGGCCTTGATCTGGCCGAAATCTGCATCACATCCGCCATCACCGTGGTGGGCGATGAAGGCCCGGCTGATGCCTTCCGTTTGGGCGAGGTTGCTAAAGTATCGGTTGAGCCGACGCTGGCAAAGGGCGTAAAATGCGCCCGCTCGTGGCGGATTACCGATGACGTAGGCTCCGACCCCGAATATCCCGATGTATCGGCGCGCGATGCCGCCGCTCTTCGTGAGCTTGGTGTGACGCTGTGATGAATATTTACTGGATGATTTGCGCTTTTAGCGCAATTCCGGTACAAGCGGCCTGAAATTGGCCGGATTTTTCTTTCAGGCGGAATATTCCCGCCTGAAAGAATTGTTGGAGGCGGTCCCAAGGGCTGGAAGGTGTGTATGGTTAAGGCAGGTATGTTTCGCGTTGGCGCCACAGTTTTCGGTGTGTTTGCCGCTTGCTCAGCCTTGAGTGGCTGCATGAGCAGCCCAACTTACGGCACGGACAAGACGGCTCTTGAGCAGCTGGGAGACGATGTGGGTTCGGCTGTTTCTTTGGGCGCAAGCAAGCCGAAGAACGCGGGCACCAGTTATAATCCGCGTCCTGATCTGGTTTTGCCACCCAAGGGTGCCACCGCAGATTTGGTTCAGCCACAACAATCGCTGGCGTCCAAGGACAATCCGGAATGGGTCGAATCACCTGAAGATGTTCGCGCCCGCCTTGTGGCCGAAGCCGATGAGAATAAGGATACCCCCGGATATCGTTCTCCTTTGCTGAATGGGTACGGCACCAATGGCACAATGACCGAGACGCAAAAGTGGGAAGCTTTCCGCAAGGCGCGCGCCGAGCAAAAGGGAGCCTATATCGACCAGCGTCGTCTGTTGTCTGATCCACCGGCCTCTTATCGCTCCATTGACGAAGCAAAGCTCAATGATCTGGGTGAGCCAGAACTGAAAAAAGAAAAGCGCCGCGAGAAGGAAGCGAAAATGTCCAACTCGAATAAATCGTGGTGGCTACCCTTCCAATAAGACCGCTTGCATTGGTGTTTTTAAAAAAAGCAGGTCAGAGATGGCCTGCTTTTCTTTTGGAGATTTCGCATGACATTTTCTATTCGCAGAGCGCGTGAACAGGATGTTCCTGTTATTTTGCGCTTCATTACTGATTTGGCGATTTTTGAAAAAGCCGAGCATGAAGTCTTGGCAACACAAGACAGCCTCAAAGCCACATTGTTTGGCACCGGCTCCGTCACAGAGGCTGCGATTTTGGAAAAAGACGGCGTGGCAGCAGGCTTTGCTGTGTGGTTTTACTCTTACTCAACATGGCTTTCGCGCAACGGATTATACCTTGAAGATCTTTATGTGGATCCGGCTCATCGCGGTGGCGGTGGTGGCACAATGTTGCTGCGCTATCTCGCAAAGCTTGCCGTCGAAAAAGGCTGCGGCAGGGTCGAATGGAGTGTTCTGGACTGGAATGAGCCAGCCATTCGCGTTTATAACCAGATTGGTGGCGAACCCCAAACCGAGTGGATCAAATATCGCCTCTCCGGCGACGCGCTGAAACGCTTTGCCGCCGAAGAGGGGTGATCAGACGATCAGGTGTCTTTCACCTTCACCAGCAGTTTGCCAAAGTTTTTGCCCTCCAGTAGGCCAATAAAGGCCTCTGGTGCGGCTTCCAGCCCATCGACAATGTGCTCGCGGTAACGCAAACGACCATCTTTGATCCAGCCTGCCGCCTGCTTGTAAAATTCGGGAAACTGGGCCACGAACTCCGTCTGGATAAAGCCGCGAATGGTCAGGCTTTTGGTCAGAATATCGCGCATCGTGGCCGGGAAGCGGTCGGGGCCAGCCAGTTCGCCGGGCGTTTGATTGTATTGGGCAATCAACCCGCAGACCGGCACACGGGCATAGGTGTTGAGCAGAGGAAAAACGGCATCCCACACTTTGCCACCAACATTTTCAAAGTAGACATCAATGCCGTCCGGGCAAGCCTCTGCCAGCTCCGCCGCGAAATTCGGGGAATGATGGTCGACAACGGCGTCAAAGCCCAATTCGTTTTTCACAAAGGCACATTTGTCTGGCCCACCGGCAATGCCCACGGCGCGTGCTCCCTTGATGCGGGCAATCTGGCCCACCACGGAGCCAACCGCGCCACTGGCGGCTGCCACCACCACGGTCTCGCCCGGCTGTGGTTTTCCAAGGGTCAAAAGACCGGCATAAGCGGTAAAGCCAGTCATGCCCAACACGCCAAGGGCGGTGCTGACCGGAGCAACAGAGGGGTCAAGCTTGCGCAGGTTCTCGCCCTTGGCAATCGCATAGCTCTGCCAGCCGGAATAAGAGAGCACCACATCACCCTCTTTGAAATCCGGGTGTTTGGAGGTCTTGACCCGCGCAACGGTACCGCCCTCCATGACACTGCCGATCTCGGTGGGTTTGGCATAGGATTTTGCGTCGCTCATGCGACCGCGCATGTAGGGATCAAGCGAGAGATAGAGAATTTCAAGCAGCACTTCGCCATCATTGGGCGCGGCAACGGTTTCTGTGGTGATTTTAAAATTACTCGTGGTTGGCTTGCCAACAGGCCGTGACGCCAGAAGAATTTTTTGGTTGTGAATGTCCGTCATGGAATATCCTTTTGGGCTATGCAATTCTGTTTCCTATATGGGGCGCTCCGTGCGGGTTTCGATCAGAAAGGCAAATTTTCTTTTGAGCTGTCGCCTATCTTGCCCGTCGGTCTTGCTCGATTGACCTCTGGCACAGGCTTGGTTAGCTGGTGGGCAGAGAAGACGACAGGTCTGGATTGCTTGATGATGGACGATGATGAAAGCCGTGAGCAAAACACCCAGCCGACGCCCCGTATGCTGGCCTGGGCGCGCAATTCGGCCGCCTACAGGCTGGCGCGTCGCATGATGAGCCGTCAGGAGCTGATGCAGGCGGTGAGCCGCAAGGCACGGCAAAAATATGAGGATATTGCACCCGAGACAGTCGAGATTCTGGCGCAAGAAGCTGTGCGTTTTGGTGAGACCATGGGCGCGATTGATGATCAGGCCTATGCCGATGTCAAATCGCAATCGGCGGCGCGCAATGGTAAATCGCGGCGGGCCATTGCCCAAACCCTTGCCCGAAAAGGTATTGAGAAAGAGCTGGTAACAGCGGCTCTGGAAGAGGTCGATGATGTGCTGGCGGCGGTGCGCTTTGCCCGCAAACGCGGCTATGGCCCGTTTCGGCGTAAAGAGGCCGATCAGCGGCAACTCACGCGCGAGCTCTCCTCTTTGGCGCGCAACGGCTTTGGTTTTGCTCTGGCACAGCGCGTGGTGGAAATGGATCAGCAGGAGGCTGAAGATCTTCTCTTGCCTCCGCTTTGATCTGCGGGCAAAAGAAAAGCATTGCTGAAAGATCTGTGTCAGTTCTGATGTTTACGAAAGTTATAGATCACCATGTATCAAGAGTTGGATGCGCCAAGCCTGTTTGATAGAAGTGTTGCGCATCGGGCGGTTCGCTTTCACGTCGAAGCTTATACATCAGAACTGGCGGATAAGCTGGGAATTACGCTGCCGCAGACCATGGGAAAAGCCGTCGCCAAGCGCAAGGCGGAATATGTGGCCGGGCGCTTGTGCGCCATGCGCGCTATTGAGGCGCAAACGGGGCAGGTTGGGGTCAGCATTGCCACGGGGACCAGTGGTGCGCCGGTTTGGCCAGAAGGTCTGGTTGGATCCATCACCCACACCCACGGCTTTGCGGCGGCAGCCCTTGGTGATGGAAAACTCTTTCGCGGTCTGGGTATTGATAGCGAAGAAATCATGACAGAAAAAGTCATGGCCAATGTCAAGGCCCGCATCTGCCGTCCTGATGAGGCTTATGGGCCGCAAACGCCCATGACCGAGCAAGTCTATACCACCATGATCTTTTCGGCCAAGGAAAGCCTGTTTAAATGTCTACATGCCCTGGTCGGCAAGATGTTCTGGTTTGAAGATGCCCGCATAGAGATTGTGGATCATGCCGCAGGTATCTTTCAAGCTGAGTTGATGACAGATTTGACGCAAGAGTTTTGCCGTTCTGTAAAATTGACTGGTCATTTTCGCGTAAGTGCCGGTTTGGTGCATACGGGAATCAGTCTTCCAGTCTCAGGGTGATTGCGACGGGTTTTGCGCCAATATTTGCCCCTGCTATACTAGGGGTTTCTGTTTTTATTGTGAGGGATTGATGGGATTTTCTGTCAAAAATCTCAATGAAACAGTGTTCTAGCTTGCTAAAGTCAAAACGACGGCGCATTTTCCCTTCATGACGATCGAGACCCGTTTTTTACCGCCTGTGAGTACGCAGCATGCCGTTATGCGACATGCAATTTTGGCGCAGTTACAGAGTGCGGGGGTGAAGCGCGTCACAACCATTATCGCGCCCGCAGGCTATGGCAAAACGTCGCTTGCCTCACAATGGTTTTCATCGCTGCGGAAAGAGGGGTTTCGTGTTGCCTGGTTGCCGCTCGATCAGGAGCATGGTGATCCCATTGTTTTTCTGCGTATGCTTTTGGATGCTGCCAGCGCGACCTTATCGGATGATGCGCCGAGTGCCGATGGGGCTATGGCGGCGGCCTCTCTGCTGGCCATGCTGGCCACACGGTTGCGAAAAACATCGTCGCCCGTGGTTTTGTTTCTGGATGATTATCATTTTGCCCAGACCGATGAGACGGAGGCCATTGTTGCCCGTCTTGTGGTTGATCGCACCCTCGATCATGTGAAACTGGTGCTGATTTCACGCACACCGCCGCGGTTTCCGGTTTCGGCGCTGCGTCTGCGGGGCGAGTTGAAGCAGATCAATATTGCCGATCTCGGATTTTCCGAGTGTGAAACCGCCGAATTGTTTGCGGAGCAGACCGCTGGCCTGACGCGCGAGCAGTTGGTGGAACTAAACAAACGCACTGAAGGCTGGGTGGTGGCCCTGCAAATGGTGCGCCTTCTGGTCGCTGAAAATAAAGATAGCAGCGCGCTGCTATCATCCTTCGGCGGCAGCAGCGTTGAGATGGGAACCTATCTGTCGGAGCAGGTTTTCAGCAATCTGCCTGCCGAGATTCAGGATTTTCTGATCAAGACGTCGCCGTTTCCCGCCGTTTGCCGAAGTCTGCTGGAAACGGTCTTTCAGAGTGAGGATTTCGCAAGCGTCATTGGCCGCCTGAATGAATATGCTCTGCCGATCGCAATTTTGGGCGGAAAATTTGGCTGGGTGCGCTATCATCCTGTCTTTAATGACTTTCTCAAGGATGAGGCATCAAGGCGCGGCTTGCTGACTGCGCCCCTGTTGGAAAAGGCAGCGCATTGGTTTCAGGCCCAGGGCGATCTGGATGCAGCGGTGCGCCATGCGCTGATGAGTGGAAATGCCAATCTGGCCGCGGATATTGTGGAAATGTCTGGCGGATGGCGGCGCGTTTATGTCAGCAGTCGCGGTGAGACCAATCTGTTCAACGCGATTTTGAGCAATGTTGCACTGATTGATCTGGCCCGCTTTCCCTTGACCACTCTTGGTCTGGCGGTGGTGAGTGCAAAGGCTGGGCAGCTCGATGCCGCCAATCACTATATGGAAATTGCCGAGCGCGGTGCCAGCAGATCATTGGAGCGCTACCTGTGCGATTTGCGGGTGGTGCGGGCGCTGATGGGGCTTTATTTTGATGAACAGGTGTCATCAGAAGATTTGGTCGGGCTTGAGAGCGATCTCGCCAATCCAGCCAATAGCGAATTGGTCTATCGCGCTTTGGGCCTGAACATGCTGTGCTACAATTATTTGCAGCGTAGCGAGCTGGATCGGGCGCTGCACTACGGTCATGTTGCCATTCGTGTTTTTCGAGATGCCGGAGCCGATTTCGGGGCCGTTCACCTCTACGCACACATTGGACAGGCCGCCTATATGGGCGGCGATTGTGCCGGAGCACTGGAATATTACAACACCATTATTGATGAGGTGCAAACCAACATTGGCAAAGGCAGCGATCTGGATGCCCTTGGGCAGGTGCTGAAAGCCGAACTCTTGGCAGTCCGCGGCGATTTTGACGGTGCCAACGATATTTTGCGCTGGGCATTGCCGCATCTGGAGCGTCACGATGCGTGGTTTGATGTGCTGGCGGCGGGCTTTATGGGCCAACAGATTCTCTCCAGGCTGACCGGAAATGCAATGGCCAGCCATGGACTTATGGACCGCGCCCGCCCTGTGGCCAAGCGCCGGGGTTTTGACCGGCTGATGCGCCTGATTGATGGGGAGCGCGCCTTGCTCTTGGTGCAAAGCGGAGATGTGGATCAGGCCATTCGCTATGCGGAGGCCAATGGGTTTGGCAAGGCGACGATCCGGTCTGAGGCCGATAATGACCTTGCCACGCATTTGCGTGGAACCACGCCGGCTTTGCTCTGGACACGGATTTATCTTGCATCCGGTGATATAGCTCAAGCGCGGGTGACGTTTGAGTGGCTGTTGGCGCAGCAGACGAAAAAGCCACATGTGGTCAGGGCGATCGAGCTTGCCTTGATCGATATTCTCTTGCTGGGAACTGAAGGCAATCGGTCTATGCTCAGTGTGCGGCTGGCGGATCTTTTGTTGAATTTCCCGCTGGAGGACTATCGTTCTCTGGTTTTGGTTGAAGGTGCGCCCCTGATCAGCCTCTTGCTGGAATGCGCCAGCTCAAGCGGGTTTTCACCGGTGCTGCGGTCGCGTCTTCAGGCTATGTTGAGCTCTTCTGAAACCGCGCAGGCCCTGCCGGATGCCGCACCGCAGCCGACACCTGCCGGTGCGCTGGATGCCTTGACTGAACGCGAGCTAGCGGTGATGCAGCTTTTGAGCGAAGGTTTCAGCAACAAGGAAATTGGCCGAAAATTGTCTTTGAGCGACAATACCATTAAATTTCACCTCAGGAATATTTTCACCAAGCTTAACGTCACCACGCGCACTGCTGCCGTGACCGCCGCGCGCAGCCTTGGGATTTTGGTGTAACCAAAGGATGTGGCGGCGCTGTTGCCCTTGCAACCACCCATATGGGTAGGGTGTGGTGCGCGACCCTACCCATATGGCAGGCTTGTGTGAGGTTGGTTTGGCGTTACTCTGCTCCCAATGATTGAATTGGGATGAGAATATCATGCAGATGGGTGAACGCCATTTTGACCCGGTGACACAGGAGATCATCGAGGGAAAGCTGATCGCAATCGTCGACGAGATGGGCATCGTCATGGCGCGCACCAGCATGAGCCCGGTCATTTATGAGGTTCTTGACTTTGCTTGTGGCCTTTTGACCGCCGACGGCGAACTCGTGGCCCAGATGAATGGTATCACCCTGTTTACCGGCACATTTGGCCGCCAGGTGAAGTCGCTGATTGCCCGTTTTGCCGATAAGCTTGCCGATGGCGATGTGCTTCTGACCAACGACCCCTATGCAGGTGGCACCCACGCCTGTGACTTTGCCATCGTCAAACCGATCTTTGTGGATGGGCAAATTCTGGCCTATGCCATCAATGTTGCCCATTATCTGGATGTGGGTGGCTCTGTGCCGGGCAGTCTTGCCCCCAATGCCACCTCTGTGTTTCAAGAGGGGCTGCGGCTGCCGGGCGTGAAGATCGTACGCAATGATGTGCTGGCCGATGACATTCTGCACGTTATTTTGGAAAATGTTCGTATGCCGGATGTGGCAATGGGCGATTTGACGGCGCAGATTGCCACGGTGCGGGTGGCGGCCCGCCGCGTTGGCGAAATGGCGCAGAAATACGGATTTTCCACCGTCTTTGCCAGTTTCGAGCATCTTTTGAGCGTCAGCGAACGCATGAGCCGTGCCGCCATCGCAGCCTTGCCAGATGGTACCTATCATGCCACCGACACGATTGATGGTGATGGGGTGTCAGATGCGCCGATTTCCGTGCAGGTTGCCGTGACCATTGCCGGAGACACCATCACGGCCGATTTTACCGGATGCCCGCCCGCCGTGGCCGGGCCGATCAATTGCGCCCGTGGTGCGCTGGAATCAGCGGTGCGGACCATATTGAAAGCGCTTGTTGGGCCGCAAACACCTTCTAACGAGGGCTGGTTTCGCCCGCTGACCGTTGTGGCACCGGCAGGAACAGTGTTTACGGCGGAAAAGCCAGCACCAACGGGCTGGTATTATGAGGGTTCTGTCCATGCCTCTGAACTGGTTTGGAAGGCGCTTGCACCGCTGGTGCCGGAGCGTTTTTCGGCAGGCTCCTACTCCAGCCTTTGCGTGGTCTATATTGCCGGTGAAGACCAGAGTGGTGCGCCCTTTATTCATATCGAGCCGCAACACGGTGGCTGGGGTGCCAGCCACGATCGCGATGGTGCCAACGCGCTGATCGCACTCACCGATGGCGATACCTATAATTATTCGGTTGAAGTGATGGAGGCGCGCTTTCCGCTGTTGGTCAAGCGCTACGGCTTCAACACGGAAGGCGGGGTGGGTGCCGGTCGTCGCCGTGGCGGTTACGGCATTGTCCGTGAGTATCAGATACTGTCTGGCAAGACCTCGGCTTATTGCAGCTTTGGTCGCACCAAAACCATGCCTTGGGGCATGGAGGATGGGCAGAATGGGTCGGCCAATGGCCTTCAGGTTGTGGCGGCTGATGGCGAAACCCATCATCACGGGCGCTCTGCCCATATCTCGCTCAATGAAGGTGATGTGGTGCGGATCATCACCGGCGGTGGCGGGGGCTGGGGCGATCCTATGGAGCGCGAACCGGAATTGGTTGCTGCGGATATTAAAAACGGGTTTGTGAGCGAGGACATCGCTTGCGCGCTCTACGGTTTTAAAGGGAGGAATGCGCAATGATTCGTTTGGCAACAGATGTCGGCGGTACCTTTACAGACCTCGTGGGTTACGACGAGCGCACCGGAGAGGTGTTTACCGCCAAAAGCCTGACCACGGTTGATGATCAGTCCGAGGGTGTTCTTTCTGCCATTGACATGAGCGAGAAGAAGGACGGTTTGCGGGTTCGTGACGTGACGTTCTTTGCTCATGGCGGCACAACCGTTATCAATGCCATTACCGAGCGCAAGGGGGCGAAGACGGCGCTGATCACCACTGCCGGTTTTCGCGATGTGCTGGAGATTGGTCGCGGCAATCGCCCTGATCTCTATAATCTTCAATTCCACAGCCCTGAGCCTTTTGTGCCGCGCCATTTGCGTTTTGAGGTGCGTGAACGGGTGGATGCATCCGGGCGTGTGGTGCAGCCGCTGGAATTATGCGATTTGCGCCCGATCATCCGCGCCCTTGAGGCGGAAGATGTCGATGCCATCGCCATTCTGTTTCTGCACAGCTATGCCAATCCAGAGCATGAGGCAACCTGCGCCGATATTTTGGCCGATGCGCTGCCATTTGCCACCATTTGCACCAGCCATCAGGTGTCGCGTCAGTGGCGCGAATATGAGCGCAGCAATACCACCGTTCTGAATGCCTATGTGCAGCCGATTATCCAGCATTATTTCGAGCGGCTGGAGGATTCGCTGACCCGGCGCAATCTGACCTGCCCCTATTATGCCATGCAGTCCAATGGCGGTATTTCCTCCTTTGATCATGTGACGAAAAGCCCGCTCACAATGGTCGAGTCCGGACCTGCTGGCGGCGTGGCCGGTGCTGCCCGCATTGGTGCGGAACTGGGCGAAAGTGAAATTCTGTCTCTCGACGTTGGCGGCACCACCGCAAAATGTTCGCTTATCCATGGCAACAGACCGACATTGAATGCCGAGTACAAGCTGGAACACACGCGCATCGAACCCGGCTATCCGGTGCAGGTTCCGGTGGTCGATATTGTCGAAATTGGCGCAGGCGGCGGCTCCATTGCCTGGCTGGACGAGCGCGGCGCGTTGCGGGTCGGGCCGGAAAGTGCGGGGTCCAATCCGGGGCCTGCCTGTTATGGTCGCGGTGGTACAAAGCCGACCTTGTCGGATGCTCTGCTGACCCTTGGCATTTTTGACCCCGCAACCTTTGCGGGTGGCACGATGGTGCTGCAAAAGGATAAGGCCGCAGCCGCAATTGCGACGATTGCCAAGCCTTTGAACCTGTCGATTGAAGATGCAGCGCAGGCCATTGTTGATATAGCGCACGCCACCATGATCAATGCATTGAAGCTGGTGACGGTGCAGCGCGGTCATGATCCGCGGGATGTTTCCCTGCTGATCAGCGGTGGGGCCGGTCCTGCCATGGCCAGCAGTCTGGGTCGCGAGCTTCAGGCCAAATCAATCATTGTTCCTCCCCATCCGGGAATTTTTTCAGCCTGGGGCATGTTGGCGGCAGAGCCGCGTGCGGATTTTCGCGAAACATGGTTTTCGCAATTGCAAGGCGATGCGCTCTTAAAGGCCAAAGCGCGATTTGCACAGATGGAACAAGAGGCTATCGCTTATTTCGCAGCGGGCTCAAATGCCGATATTCGCTTCAATTACCAGATCGAAGCGCGTTACAAAGGCCAGGAGCACGGGGTTTTTGCCCAATTTGCCGATGGCTTTACCATTGAAGACTTCCGCCAGAGTTTCCACGATGTGCATGAGCGGGCCTATTCTTTCCGTTTGGCGAATGCTGAAATCGAATTGACCACGCTGCATCTTGAAGCCGTGCTAAAGGGCAAAACAATTTCTCTTTCCAAGATAAAGGCGGAGGGTTTGAGCGAAGCCGCGTCAAGAACGGGTGAGAGATCTGTTTATTTTGGTCATCATGGTGGATGGCAGTCATGTTCTGTGTATGATCGGGCAAAATTGCCGCTCAACGAAACTATGGCTGGGCCTCTGTTGATTGAAGAAACAACCGCGACAACTCTGGTTCTTTCTGGGCAGACCGTGACCGTGACGGATACAGGCATACTGGTTATTCGAGAGCAGGAGGCGCTGGCAATCTGATATGGCTATATCAATCGGGATCAACAATGTCACGCGCGCCTACGGGCCTGTTCGAGCGGTGGACGACCTATCGCTTGAGATCAGGGCTGGTGAGTTTTTTACGCTCCTTGGTTCGTCAGGCAGTGGCAAAAGCACGCTTTTGAAAATGATTGGTGGCTTTGAGCGCCCAAGTTCGGGAGAAATCCTGTTTGATGGGCGCGATGTGGTTGATATCTCGGCCAATAAACGTCCCGTTAATACAGTCTTCCAGTCCTTGGGGCTGTTTCCCCATATGACGGTTGCGCAAAACATCGAATACGGCTTAAGATTGCGTGGCCTGTCGGGCGGGGAGCGTGCCAGGAAAGTCGGGAATATTCTCGAACTGGTGGAATTAAGCGGGTTTGAGGAGCGCAACGTGAATTTATTGTCAGGCGGTCAGCGGCAACGGGTCGCCTTGGCCCGCGCGCTGGTGATGGAGCCTGGCATTCTTCTGCTGGATGAGCCGCTCACCGGACTGGATGAACGCCTGCGTCAGCAGATGCGCGATGAATTTGGCCGCTTGCACAAGCGCACCGGCGCGACCTTTGTTCTCGTCACCCACAATCAGGATGAAGCTTTAAGTCTGTCTGACCGCATGGCGATTATGCACAAAGGCAAAATCGAACAATTGGACCGACCGGAGCAGTTTTTTCAATCGCCTGCCAACGCCTTTGTGGCGCGGTTTGTCGGTATGGAAAATCAGGTTAAGCCTGAACGGTTGGAAGAGGTTGGCGGCGGTGTTGTGGCTGTTATCTGCGGCCAGCGTGTACCCGTGCAAGGCGCGCTTCATGATTCCGCAACAAGCCTCGTGGTAATTCGATCTGACCGTATTGTTTTGGGTGAAGGCGATACGGATGGCGATCGGCTGCGGCTGAAAGTGGTCGAGACCATGTTTCGCGGCCTCTATCGGGATGTGAAACTGGCCTTTGCTGACGGGCAAACTTTGGTGATGGCGCTGGATGCGGGAGGGCCATTGCTGAATGTGGGCGAGAATGTGGTTGTGACACTGAAGCCAAAGGCCGCTTTGCTGACGGCAGCTTAAAGAACGAGTTAAGTCTATAAAAAAAGGGGAAGATAATGACAGGACGCATACAGAACGGATCTTCGGCAGGCTGGAGCAATCTTCAGCGTCGCGGACTTTTGAAAATGGCAGGCGTTGGCTCTTTGGCGGCTGCTGCGGGCAGCCTCGGCTTTCTAAAAGGTGCATCTGCTGCCGATCCAAAGACCATTGCCTTTTGGGGAACGGGCACGCTGGATATTGGTGCCAAGTGGGCCGAATTTACCAAGCAGACAGGCGTGGCACCCGAGTTCACCGACAATGGCAATGACCTTGGGCCGGTTATTGCACGTCTTGCGGCTGGCAACGCCAATGATCTTTTCGACATTGGTGGCTTTCAGGGCGGTGCCGAAAAGGAATTGGCCCGCCAGGGCGTGATTATTCCTTGGGATGTCAGCAAGATCGCCAATTACGATAGCCTTTGGCAATGGGCGCGCGACATTCCTTATCTGAAGCAGGATGGCAAGCAATATGGCATTCCAACGGTGGTCAATGCCGACTCGATCATTTATCGACCCGACAAGCTGGGCAAGGTGGATAGCTATGGCGTGATTTTTGATCCCAAGCTCAAAGGCCGCGTGGCCATGGAAGATGCCTGGATCAATAGCGCGATTTTTGCCGCGATTTATCTGAAAGAGGCCGAAAACAAGCCAATCAAGGACCCAGGCAATCTGAGTGAATCCGAGCTTGGTCTAGTGATGGAATTCCTGATCAAGCACAAAAAGGATGGCCAGTTCAGAACCTTCTGGAATGGCTGGGAGCAGGGCGTGCAATTGGTGGCCAATGAAGAAGTTGACGCCATGACCGGCTGGGAGCCGATTGTGTATGAAGGTCGCAAGCGCGGTTTGAAGGTCGATTATGCCGCGCCGGTCGAGGGATATGAAGGCTGGGCCAACAACACTGTGCTGCTCAAAGGCGCGGGCGAACGCGGCGTCACAGACATTGCCCATCAATTTGTCAATGGTCTGCTGGGCGGCTTTTATGGCTGCGAGTTGGGGCAGGCGCGCGGTTATCTGGTTCCAACAGACAATAACCTCGCTTACGCCAAAGCCCATCCCGATGAATATAAGCCGGATGCCGTGGCAGCACTTGCCGACCATGTGAAGGCCAAATTTGCCGGTAAGGTCTTTTGGCAAAATGCGCGGCCCGACAACTTCCAGCTCTATGAAGAATGGTGGCAGAAGCTGCGTAACGCCTGATAGGCACCTGTTTCAAGCGTTGCGCTGCTCTGCGTCGCGCAATGCCTTTAGAGTCTGTCAGGTTCAAATGGAACCAGACAGACTCTAAATTCTCTTGTTTTCGTTTGTCTATTCGGGAAAACCGGATTCCACTTTTCCCTGACAAACTTTAAAAGGGAACATCGGCGCTGCAAAGGAAAATTGGTATGAAGCGCGAATTTCGCGGGGCTGGAATAAAGCTTTTGCTGCCGCCACTCTCAATTATCATTCTGCTTGGCATTTTGCCGCTGATGGTGATTTTGGTGTGGAGCTTCTGGTCCTGGGACCCGTCCACCTATTGGATCAAGCCTGATTTCAGCCTTGCCGGCTATGCTGGTATTTTGAAAGACGGGCGCTGGACGGTGATTGTCTCCACCTTGGCCAAAGCGTTGCTGACGGCGGGCATATGTCTGTTGCTGGCCTATCCAGCCGCCTATGCCGTGCAGTTTCTGGCGGGACGCCGGGGCGGCATTATTTTGCTGGCGCTGATGACCATTCCCTTTTTCACCTCCTATTTGATCCGCGCCTTTTCCTGGCGGCTGGTTCTGGGCCGCACCGGGGTGATCAACACCTGGCTGCAAACCATGGGCATCACCCATGCCCCGGTGGACTGGTTTTTGTTCAGCAATTTTGCGGTGATCGTTGGTCTGGTGGCTTCTTATCTGCCCTTTGCCACCTTTCCGCTGCTGCTGGCTATGCGACGGGTGGATCGCACCATTCTGGCGGCAGCGCAGGATCTCGGCGCGGGCTTTTGGCACATCTTGATCACCATCCTTTTGCCTTTGACGCGCTCTGGCCTGTTTGCAGGTTTTCTGTTTGTTTTTGTCATGGTGGCCGGCTCATCCACGGAAGTGCAAATGCTTGGCGGCGCAGGCGTCTCTGTGGTGACCATCATGATCAATGATGTGATGCGGGTGGCCAATTATCCGATGGCCTTTGCCATCTCGGCGGTGATGCTGGCGGTTATTTTCGGCATGGTACTGGTTGGTAACAAGCTATTTGGTCTTGCGTCGCTTTTTGAGGATCGTTCAGCATGAGCAGCTTGGAAGGACATTCAAACCGCGTCTTGATCTGGTCGCTGACCGTTCTGGGGCTGATCGTTATTTATGCCCCGCCGCTCTATCTGCTCGGCGCATCCTTCAATCCGGCACTTCAGCCGGGTCTGCCGAATTTGAGCGATATGACGTTGAAATGGTATGAAGCCTTGCCCGCTGATCGTGCCTTGATTTCCGCCTTGCAGGAATCGCTTCTGGTTGCCATCGCCACGGCGTCATTGGCGACATCGCTGTCTCTTCTGGCTGCGCTTGCCTATTTCGAGCTGCACAAAACCCGCGCAACCTGGTTTATGACCGTGATCCTGCCGATGTTTGTGCCCGGCGTCATTCAGGGGCTGGCGCTATCCACAGTGTTCAGCCATATGGGGATTAAAGCTTCGGCCATGACAATCGTGGCGGGGCATTTGCTATGGGCCATGCCCTTTGCCTTCATTGTCATTCTGACCAGTTTTTCTGCGGTGCGCCCGGCTTATCTGATGGCGGCGGCAGATCTGGGGGCGAGCAAATGGCGGCAGTTTCGCGATGTGACCTTGCCCTTGATCCGTCCGGGCTTAATCAGCGCCTTCATCTTTTCATTTCTGCTGTCGCTGAATGAGTTTACCCGCGCATTTTATCTGGCCGGGCGGCAAAACACGCTGCCTGTCGTGCTTTTTGGCAAAATGAATGGCGGCGCATCACCGGTTATTTATGCCATGTCCGGCAGCATCTTCATCGTCTCGGTCTTTCTTGTGGCGATCATTGTCGCCGCCGCAGGTGGAAAGCGGGCGGCATAGAGTTTCAGCCCGCATATTGGCCCGCCCAGCGACTGGCGGGCTCAATGCCACCCAGCGGAAACATGTGGATTTTGCTGATAATGCTGTGAGGGGTCTTGGCCTTGTAAGCCACAAGCTGGCTGACGATCTCCGTTGGCTCATAGGGTGTGAGCAATTTTCGAAAATCAAGCGCGCGCTTTTGCAGCACTTTCAGCGAGGGACCAACGCCGCAGGCAATGGCATATTTAATCAATGTTTGCAGCTTGGCAGGGCCAGCAATGCCGACGTGAATGGGCAGATGTACGCCCAGGGCTTCAATGCGCTCTGCCCAGTCGATGATGCATTTGGCATCAAAGGCAAATTGCGTGGTAATCGCCATTTTCGCATCGGTCCGATTGGCAAAATCACATTTCCACAGCAGGGCCTTATCCACCTCGGTGGTTGAACTGTCGGGGTCGATATCCTTGCTGCCCTCCGGGTGGCCTGCGATATGCAGGTTGGTAAACCCCATTTTATCAAACAGACCGGTTTCAATCAGATCGATCGAACTGGTTAAACTGCCGCGCGGCTTGGCATTGCCGCCCGCCAGCAACAAGGCCTGACGCACATCGGCTTCGCTTCGGTAACGGTTGAGCAGGTCTTCCAGCATGTCGCGGCTTTCAAGGCTGCGGGCCGGAATATGCGGCATTACTGCAAATCCTTCCTTGTTCAGCCGCTTTGCAGTCGCCACCATATCCTCAAGGGGCGTGCCGTCCAGATGCGCAATGTAGACCCGGGTATTCGGAGGCAAAAGATCGCGGAAACTGTCAATCTTGGCGGCGGTTCGGGGCATGACCTCAATCGACCAGCCAGAGATCAGGCTATCGTGCCCCTCACGATTGCCCTCAGGTTTTGATATTCGCGAGAAAATTGGCTGTTCCATCATATCCTCCCGTCCTCCTGCGCAGATATGTATACATTTTTTAACGCGCAAACAACAATCAAATTTGAAATCGGCGAAATTGCGATTGTTTCAAGATATTTTGACCGATGTTGTGTTGTGAATGTATTCATTGTTAACCTGAAGCGCATGTCTGGTGCTTTGGGGTGTGTGTTGTCTGCACGGATTATGGTCATGTCACTGAAGCTGATCGCGCAGGTGTAGCAGGATTGGCATTGTTTGCGCGTCTTAAAGCGTCAATTGCTGCTCCGCAATGTGCAGCATTTTGCACTCGGCCGAAGGGGTGCGGCTGCAAATGTTTTTTGTGTACACAGTCGGTGCCAATAGGCGACGTTATCGCCATCTCTGGTGTAAGGGGATGCTAAAATGTATGCTTGTTTTCCTGAATTTGCGTCTGTAACAGTTTTGGTTGCAATGCGCCCCCTGTCTGTTTGGAGAATGGTTGATGAAGCAAACGGAAGCTGCAACGCATGGTCGCCGGGCTGTGATTGAGTTGCGGGAGAAGATTCTAAGCGGCGAATTGCAAGGTGGAATGCGGCTGTTCGAAGTGCCGCTTGCGGAGCTTTTGCAGATTTCCCGCACGCCGGTGCGCGAGGCCATGTCGCGCCTGGTCGAAGAGGGGTTGCTGGATCGCCTACCAAACGGTGGCTTTATCGTGCGGCGTTTTCGCTTCAATGATGTGGTGGATTCGATTGAGTTGCGCGGCGTTGTTGAGGGGATGGCGGCGCGCCTTGCGGCAGAGCGCGGCGCGAAACCAGAGGCCATGGCGGCGATCAAGCATACGCTTGAACAGCTGGATGCCTGTTTTGGGTCGCAGTTTGATGAGGTGGATTTCGATGCCTATTCTGATCTCAATCGGCTGTTTCACCAGCAAATGGCAGAGCTTTCGGGCAGTGAAATCGTGCGCCGCGAGGTTGAGCGCGTCAGCGCCCTGCCATTTGCATCGCCGTCTGCCTTTTTGCCTGGGCGCATGAATATCACCGTTTTTCGTCGCTCGCTGTGGACAGGGCAGGAGCAGCACAAAGCCATGGTCAGCGCTGTTGAGCTTCGTGAAGGCGCGCGTGCCGAGGCCATTGCGCGAGAGCACGCCCGCACTGCTCGACATAATCTTGAATACATCTTGAATGAAGATCCGAGCCTTTTGGAGCAGGTGAAAGCTTTGGCCCTTATTCGGGGCTAGCCCGTCGATTTCGCCATTTTTTCGAAATTTAAAGCGGCTCAGGCCGCTTTTTTTAATTTTTGTCGCGCTAAAAACAGGGCGCTGTCGAAATTTTGACTTGCAAATTTTAAATGAATGGGCATTTCATGTATACATGCAGTGGGTATTTGAGAGTAGGAGATACCCGCCTTGCTGTTCGTTTTGATGCAGCCCTCAGGATTTTCAGGGAGGAAATTCAATGACCAAGGCTAACCTCACCAGCGCCATTGCCAAGGCTGGCAACGCTGTTGACATGTTGCGAAACTCCAAAACCGGCATCTATGTTTATCCGGTTGTGGCGTCCGAATTTACCAATTGGCGCTCCGAGCAGGCGGCATGGCGCAATTCTGCGGTGCTGTTCGATCAGTCGCACCATATGGATGAGCTGATCGTGGAAGGGCCGGATGCTGAGGCTTTCTTGCAAAGCCTTGCCATCAACAGCTTTGCCAATTTTGGCACCAACCGCGCCAAGCACTATGTGCCGGTGACGCCTGCTGGCAACGTGATCGGTGATATGATCATCTTTCGCGAGCGCGAAGACAAATTTGTGCTGGTTGGTCGCGCACCAACGGCCAATTGGCTGAAATACAATGGCTCTTTGGGCAAGTATAATGTCAAGCTGACCCATGATCCGCGCTCGCCATCGCGCCCGGAAGGCAAGCTGGTCACGCGCGTGCACTATCGTTTCCAAATTCAGGGACCGGATGCGCCGAAGATTTTCGAAAAAATCAACGGCGGCCCTGTGCCGGATATCAAATTCTTCCATGTTGATTGGATCAATGTCGGCAACAAAAAAGTGCAGGCTTTGCGCCATGGTATGGCTGGCGCGCCGGGTCTGGAAATCTGGGGGCCTTACGAAGACAAGGATTATATCCGCGAAACCATCATGCAGGCGGCTGTTGATGTTGGCGTTGATCTTCACCCGGTTGGCAGCCGCGCTTACTCGACCAATACATTGGAATCAGGCTGGATTCCGTCGCCGCTTCCGGGCATTTACACTGGAGAGGAATTGCAGGCCTATCGTGATTGGCTTCCTGCCGATGCCTATGAAGCTGTCGGCTCGATTGGCGGAAGTCTGGTCTCCAGCAATATTGAGGATTATTACGTGAATCCTTATGAGCTGGGCTATGGTGTATACGTCAAGTTTGATCATGATTTTGTTGGTCGTGAAGCCCTTGAGAAGATCAAAGACAATGTGAAGCGCAAGAAAGTCACCTTTGAGTGGAACGCCGAGGATGTGATGCGTGTCATCGCGTCTGCTTTCGAGCCCGGCGGCGAAAATTATAAATGGATTGATTTTCCGGTCGCCAATTATGCCTCTTCCGGCGCAGACCTGATCTTGCGCGATGGCAAGCAGGTGGGCATGTCGATGTTCACGGGCTATAGCTTTAATGAGCGTTGCATCTTGTCGCTTGGTGTTGTGGATGTCGATGTGCAGGAAGGCGATATCCTGACGTTGGTGTGGGGCGAGCCCAATGGCGGTTCGGCCAAGACCTCGGTTGAGCCGCACAAGCAGGCGCAGATTCGGGTGCGCGTGGCAGCAACGCCCTATGCTGCCGAAGCCCGTGAGAACTACGCTGAAAGCTGGCGCACCAAGCGCGCCCTGTAATTGATGAAAAATCCCTCTGCGCAGGATGATGTGCAGGGGGATTTTGTCCTTGCCGACTTCATTGGCAATTGTTTTTCGCCTTATCTGGCTCAAATTGTGTTGGCCTGTTAAGCGCCACTACAGGTAATCTTCAAAAGGAAAAGTGTTGTACCGCCGTGCGTTTTATAAAACGCACGGCGTTGTCATGAGCAGTGAAGTATTTTAGCAGTTCTATGTATACATAATCTCGCGTGTTGAAAATCACACAGAGTACATTTTTCTCACGAATCAACGAAAAGAGCGAATGTTTAGTCTCTTTCCCTTTTAAATAGTTTGTGATACACACTATTTTTATTGCAAATGTATACATATATTAGCCTTTGCAATGGATTTCTTCAGTTCTCTTGGAGGAGGGAGTGAAGAAGGCCACGGGTATGCGCGCACCTATAGCCCCATGCGCCATTTATGGCGCACAAAGGGCACTGTAACGCTTTCAATTTGCAGCATAATTTTCTTCTTAAATCGATCCCGATGTAAGGAATTGTGCAGCAGCAGGCGGATCAGGAGGTTTGCGTCGATCAATCGAAATCAACCATCATTTGGGAGGATGATATGGAGTGTTTTGATTTTAACGTAAGGTCAGGTTTGGGTTTGCTTGTGACCGGACTGGCTTTGACATTGATGTCCAGTGTGTCCAATGCTGCTGAATTTGGTCAGACGACCTTGCCCGGTGGCACAAGCGATATCAGGGCAGCAGAACTGCCGCCGGAGCCGGGGTTTTATCTGCTGGGTGGTGGTGTTGGTGTCTGGCAAAACATATTTACAGACAACAATGGCAATAACCAGTTTCCCGATACCTTCAACAAGGTCGGGCTTGTGAATTTTGGTGGTCTTTATGTGTATCCCGGCACGTTTTTAGGCGGTCGCCTCGCATCGTCATTCGTGATGTCGGCGGGCGATCACCGGCTTGTGGTGACCAAGACGCTCCCCGTCAATCTGACCGGCAAACACCAAGGTTTTTTTGATGCCTATTCCGATATGTTTATCTGGTCGAAAAGTTGGTATGACAAGCCCGTTGCTGGACAATCCGAGCCCCAAAATGCCTCCGGCGAGCCGGGCCTGCCAACGGGCTTCAGTTTTGCCATGGGACTTGGGATTGGTATTCCCATGGGGCAATTTGAAAAGACCAATGTGGTCTCCAATCTGGGTTTCAACACCTGGACATTGTCGCCCAACATCGCATTTACCTATCGCACCAAACCGATTCTGTTGGATGCGACTGAATTTTCGACCAAAATTTCCTATAACCATCCCTTCAACCGGGATGACTCAACAGGCGGTTTCACATATCGCGATGGGGATTACATCTCGGCAGATTTTGCGGTGACAGAGCGCTACAGTCGCTATCAATTCGGCCTTGCCGGCAATGTGCGCCAGCAGGTGACGGATGACCGGGGTACGCCCGCCATGCCTGCTACAAATGGTCAAAGGCTTTATTCCTTGCGGCTTGGCCCGGTTCTGGCCATCGATTTTCCAGAGGTCGGTGCCGGTCTGACATTCAAATATTTGCGCGATATTGATAGCCGAAATGCCTTTGAGGGGGATGCACTGCAAGTGAGCTTTGTCAAAAAGCTCTGGTAATAGTTGCAGAGCAGATGAGCCTGCCGGATGCTGGATTCCGGCGGTCTCTTCCTCTGTTTTTCATATTGCATGATTCCTTCAATCGGGATCGATTTAAAGAGAAAATTATGCGGCAGATTTAAAGCGTTACGGCATCCTTTGTGCGCCATATGGTGAGAGGCGCTGAAATCGCTTTTCTGAAAAAGGACAGGGCGTTTTCGTTCACGCGCGCCGGATCGGTCGGGCATTGTTGATAGACGGGGTTGCTATCGCCCGATGTTTTCATACCCTTGTCGCATTTCTCCTTGAAAACGAGGGAGCCGCTTGCCTTATAAGGTCAAATTTCTTAAGGACGCTCGGTGAATTTCTTGGAAAAGGCGTGACAAACATTGATCCAGACACCTTATTACCTGATCGACAAGAGCAAGCTGCTTCAAAACATGGAGAAGATTGCATTTTTGCGTGAAAAGTCTGGTGCCAAGGCACTGTTGGCGCTCAAATGCTTTGCCACATGGTCGGTATTTGATCTGATGCGCGAGTATATGGATGGCACCACGTCCTCCTCGCTCTACGAAGTGCGCCTTGGCCGTGAAAAATTCGGCAAGGAAACCCATGCTTATAGCGTGGCCTATGGCGATAACGAGATTGACGAGGTTGTCTCTCACGCCGACAAGATCATTTTCAATTCCATTGGCCAGCTGGAACGCTTTGCTGATAAGGCGTCGGGCATTACGCGCGGTTTGCGTCTGAACCCGCAGGTCAGCTCGTCGAGCTTTGATCTGGCCGATCCGGCCCGTCCGTTCAGCCGTCTGGGTGAATGGGATTTGCGCAAGGTTGAGCCGGTGATGGACCGCATCAGCGGGTTCATGATCCATAACAATTGCGAAAACAGCGATTTTGATCTGTTTGACAAAATGCTGGGCGAGATTGAAAGCCGCTTTGGGCCGCTACTCAAACGGGCCGAATGGGTCAGCCTTGGCGGCGGTATTCATTTCACCGGCGAGAATTATCCGATTGAGCGCTTTGCCGAACGCTTGAAGAAATTCTCGGGCGATTATGGTGTGCAGGTCTATCTCGAGCCGGGCGAAGCTTCGATTACCAAGAGCACCACGCTGGAAGTCACCGTGCTGGATACGCTCTATAATGGCAAGGATCTGGCCATTGTTGATAGCTCGATTGAAGCCCATATGCTGGATCTGTTGATCTATCGTGAAAAGGCCAAGATTGCGCCGAATGAGGGGCCGCATTCCTATATGATTTGTGGTAAATCATGCCTCGCAGGCGATGTGTTTGGTGAGTTTCAGTTTCCGCAGCCGTTGAAGATTGGCGATCGCATTTCTGTTCAGGATGCTGCGGGCTATACGATGGTGAAGAAAAACTGGTTCAACGGCGTGAAAATGCCAAGCATTGCCATCAAGGAACTGGATGGCAGCATCCGTACCGTTCGCGAATTCGACTATTCCGATTTTGAACAGAACCTTTCTTAAGGTTCTGACCCAGGTTTAACGCAAGGAGATCAGCAGGCATTATGAAGAAGAATGTTCTCATCATTGGCGCGGGCGGCGTCGCCCAGGTTGTTGCGCATAAATGCGCTCAGAATAATGATGTCCTCGGTGACATCAATATTGCATCGCGCACCAAGGCCAAGTGTGACTCCATCATTGCCAGCGTGCATGAAAAGAAGGCGATGAAACAGCCGGGTGTGCTTGAAGGCCACGCGCTGGATGCGCTTGACATCGAAGCCACCAAGGCTCTGATTCAGAAGACCGGCTCGCAAATCGTCATCAACGTTGGTACAGCCTTCCTCAACATGTCTGTGCTGCGTGCCTGCATGGATACCGGCGTAGCCTACATCGACACCGCCATTCACGAAGAGCCCAACAAGATCTGCGAAACCCCACCATGGTACGGCAACTATGAGTGGAAGCGGGCGGCTGAATGCGAAGAGAAGGGCATCACCGCCATTCTCGGCGCTGGCTTCGATCCGGGCGTGGTCAATGCCTATGCCAAGCTGGCCAAGGACGAGTACCTCGACAAGGTGACTGATGTTGACATCGTTGACATCAACGCTGGCAGCCATGGCAAGTATTTTGCCACCAATTTCGACCCCGAAATCAACTTCCGCGAATTCACGGGCGTTGTCTATTCGTGGCAGAAGGGCCAATGGCAGGTCAACAAGATGTTCGAAATCGGCAAGGATTACGACCTGCCGGTGGTTGGCACGCGCCGCGCCTATCTCTGCGGCCATGATGAAGTGCATTCGCTGGCCAAGAACATGGACGGTGCCGATGTGCGCTTCTGGATGGGCTTTGGCGATCACTATATCAACGTCTTTACCGTGCTGAAGAGCATTGGTCTTCTGTCGGAACAGCCGGTGAAACTGGCGGACGGCTCTGAAGTTGTGCCGCTGAAGGTGGTCAAGGCTTGCCTGCCTGATCCGTCATCGCTGGCACCAGACTATGAAGGCAAGACCTGCATTGGTGACTACGTGAAGGGTCTGAAGGACGGCAAGGAAAAGACCGTTTTCATCTACAACGTGGCCGACCACAAGGAAGCCTATAACGAAGTGGGCTCACAGGGTATTTCCTACACCGCAGGTGTGCCGCCCGTGGCTGCTGCCATGCTGGTGGCAACCGGCGAGTGGGATGTGAAGAAAATGGCGAACGTCGAAGAACTGCCACCACGGCCGTTCCTTAACATTCTCAACCATATCGGCCTGCCAACACGGATCAAAGACGAGGACGGCGACCGCGCTTTGGACTTCTCGTAAGATATAGAAGCGCCGGGCGTGTGATGCGTCCGGCGTTTTCAATTGTATTTGATGATGCGAGGTGGCTTGCGGGAGTGCAAAATCTTCGCGCTCACTCTCGACGTCATGCTTGGCCTTGTGCCAAGCATCTAATCACGCAAAATTCGTAAATAACATCAATGCTTTGATGCGCATTTTAAAGCCATGTGCGCGGAGCGTGTAACAAGCCTTTAGGGGCTTCGCCACCCCCTCATCCGGCTGCCGCCACCTTCTCCCCGATGGGGAGAAGAGACAAAGCGGATAGGTCTGAGCCTTCGTTTGAAGTTGAGCGAAAGGTTGCTTCGCACCTCTTCTCCCCAGCGGGGAGAAGTCCCCGGCAGGGGGATGAGGGGGCAAGCGACACATCAAAACGTTTGTTTCAGTTCCTTCAAGCAAGCCTGAATGGACTTACCCCTCAATCACCAACAACGTGCTGCCAGCACTCACATAGTCACCCTCAGCCGCCACAAGCCGCACGGTGCCTGCCGATGACGCGATGATCTGGGTTTCCATCTTCATGGCTTCCATCACTGTCAGCAAATCGCCCTCAGCAACAGTTGCTCCATTCTCGACCTTGAACGATTGCACAGTGCCGGAGATCGGAGCGGTGACGGCTCCCTTTTCCACGGGATTTACACCATTGGCGGCAGGCACAGAACCCCCGCCAAGACCACCAAGCCCCGCCAGCAATTGCGCCGGAATACCAAGCGCATGGCGCTTGCCGTCGATTTCTACATGGGTGCGGATCAGCGATGAATCATGGGCTGGCTCTGGCCGTTGCTCGGCTTGCGGCATCTCGGCAAAGTCAGTTTCGATCCAACGAGTATGAACGTTGAAACCCTGATCACCAATGAAATCACTGGCCTCCATGGCGGCGCGGTGGAAGGGCAGCACAGTTGCCACGCCCTCAATGTTGAATTCCTTTAACGCCCGACGCGCCCGCTTCAAGGCATCCTCACGGGTTGGCCCTGTGACAATCAATTTCGCCATCAGCGAATCGTAAACACCGGGAATGGTGGAGCCGCTTACCACGCCGCTATCGAGCCGCACGCCCGGGCCAGAAGGTGCCTCAAACCGGGTGATGGTGCCGGGCGTGGGCAGAAATCCGCGACCGGGATCTTCCGCATTGATGCGAAATTCGATGGAATGGCCGCGTGGAATGGGTGTTTCGGTGATACGCAGCGGTAGGCCTTCGGCAATGCGGAATTGCTCGATCACCAGATCAATCCCGGTGGTTTCTTCCGTCACGGGGTGTTCGACCTGAAGCCGGGTGTTGACTTCGAGGAAGGAGATTGTGCCGTCCACGCCGAGCAGAAACTCCACCGTGCCAGCACCGCTATAGCCAGCGGCGGCGCAAATTGCTTTGGCAGAGTCGTGGATGGATTGGCGCTGTGCGTCGCTCAAAAACGGGGCCGGGGCTTCTTCCACAAGCTTTTGATTTCGACGTTGCAAAGAGCAATCGCGGGTACCCAGCACCAGCACCGTGCCGTGCTTATCGGCCAGAATCTGTGCTTCAATATGGCGGGGGCGATCCAAAAAGCGCTCCAGAAAACATTCGCCACGGCCAAAGGCGGCAACCGCTTCGCGCACCGCCGAATCGTACGACTCGGAAATCTCTTCCATATGGCGCACCACCTTGATGCCGCGTCCGCCGCCGCCATGGGCGGCCTTGATGGCAACGGGAAGGCCATGCTGTTTGGCAAACTCAATCACTTCAGCGGCTGTTTCCACAGGGCCGTCGCTGCCAGCGGCCAAGGGTGCGCCAACCTTGAGCGCCAAACGGCGGGCAGCAACCTTATCGCCCAAGACCTCGATCACCTCTGGATAGGGGCCAATCCAGATGAGGCCGGCATCGATCACAGCGCGGGCAAATTCGGCCCGTTCCGACAAAAAGCCATAGCCGGGGTGAACGGCATCGGCACCAGAGCGCTTGGCGATAGTGATCAGCTTATCAATATCCAGATAGGTTTCTGCCGGACGCACGCCATCAAGGCCATAGGCCTCATCGGCCAGCGTCACAAACAGCGCGTCCATATCGGGATCGGCATAGACGGCAACCGATTGCAGGCCATAATCGCGACAGGCGCGGATAATGCGAACGGCAATCTCGCCCCGGTTGGCAATCAGAATTTTCTTCATGGCGTGTTCCTCTCTGTCTTTTTATGGCTTGTTCGGGGCAATCTCGCCAAAGGGCGCGATGGGCCGAAAACGGATTTTGGCATTGATCGGGATTTGTCCGGCCAGATCGAGATGATATTCGGCAACCGCGCCAATCACCGGATAGCCGCCCGTGAGCGGATGATCGGCCAAAAACAGCACCGGCTGGCCGCTATGGGGCACCTGAATGGCTCCCGTGGCCGTGCCTTCGCTGGGCAGTTCCTTGCTATCAAACCGCTCCAGCGCCACATCACCAGAGAGGCGGATACCCACGCGGCTGGATTGGGGCGTCACCTGCCAAAGCTGGTCGGTGAGGGTGCTCAGGCCGTTTTCGGTAAACCAGTCGGTGCGGGGGCCGAGAACCACGTCCAGTGTCACTACATCGCCCGCTGTGGGGAAGGCAAAGGCGGGGGCTTCGGTGAGTGAGACGCTGGTGAGGTTGGTCGTGTGTTCTGCCAACGCTAAAACTGTTCCAACAGTGACAGGATCAGGCCCAACAACGGCGAGTGTATCGGTGGCAGCACTGCCCAGTACGGGTTTCACTTTAAAACCACCGCGTACCGCCAGATAGCTGCGCATTCCAGCCGTGGGCTGGCCAAGGGTGACAACATCGCCTGCTTCCAAGGCAAGCGGTTGATAGGGTGACGCTTCCAGCACGCGGCCTTTGCTATCACGAATAGAGATAGGGCAGGGTGCGCCCGTGAAGGCAATCACCGCCCGCGCGGCACTCTCAAACGAGAAGCCTCCAAGCGTGATCTCAAGACAGGCGTTACCCACCGGATTGCCAACCACACGGTTGGCAGATTTCAAGGCCGATTGATCCAGCGCACCGGAGGCGGATACGCCTTGACCTGTTTGGCCAAAACGCCCCAAATCCTGAAACACCGCTGGCATAGGGGCTGCCAACACTTTAAAATGCGGCGCATCCACTGCTGTTGCGGCGCTTATGGCGCTGGTCTCGGTGGGAAGGTCATAAACCTTGGCTGATTTCGCCATATCGCTAAACCGCACCCGATGTCCAGGTTGAAATAGCGCTGGCGGATCGCGGCTCAAGTCCCACATTTTCAAAGGCGTCACGCCAATAATCTGCCAGCCGCCGGGGCTTGCTTGCGGATAAACACCGCTGAAATTGCCCGCCAGTGCCACGGCACCGGCAGGAATGCGGGTGCGCGGGCTTTTGCGGCGTGGCACATGCAAAGCAGGGTCGCCACCCACGAGATAGCCAAAGCCGGGGGCAAAGCCGCAGAAAGCAACGGTAAAGGTGCTCTCGGTATGGCGGCGGATCACCTCTTCGATACTTAAACCCGTCAGTTCGGCCACATCACTTAGATCTTCGCCGTCATAGGTGACGGGGATGTCGACCAAATGCTCAGATGGCTTCAGCTTGGCGGAGAGATCACGGGTGCTGATCTCGCTTGCCAAAGCTTCCGCGCTGATAATTTCTTGCTGATAGCGGATCATCAAAGTGCGGGCAGCAGGGACCATGTCCAGAATGCCCGCCACGGGATTGGCTTGCAGCGAGGCAAACAGCGCCAAGGTTTCGTCAAGATTGGCCAGCTCAATCAGGAGAGTTGTGAGGCTGACGGGGAGAAAACGCATGGACACCTCAGGCGTGATAGGCGGAATCGGGAATATCCGTGATGAACATGTGGCCCGGCGCATGGGTGATGGCGAAAGGCACACCGGAGGCCATCACTGCCGCTTGTGGCGTGACACCGCAGGCCCAGAACACCGGCACTTCACCGGGCTCAATCCGCACCGCATCGCCAAAGTCGGGTTTGGAGATGTCTGCAATGCCAATCAGCTCCGGTGCACCCACATGCACGGGTGATCCATGCACAGACGGAAAACGACCGGAAATCATCGCGGCATCAGCAACGCGATTGGCCGGAATCGGTCGCATGGACACAACCATATTGCCATGCAGGCGACCTGCGGGGCGGCAGGGCTGGTTGGTGAGATACATTGGCACATTGCACTTATCCGTCATGTGGCGGATTTCGATGCCAGCCTCCACCATCGGCGTCTCAAAGGTAAAGCTACAGCCAATCAAAAAGCTAACCAGATCAGGATGTTCCGCCCATGCTGCGGTGGCATCAGCGGTTTCTTCAGCCAACTTGCCATCGCGCCAGATGCGGTAAAGTGGAATATCTTTGCGAAGATCGGCACCTGCCGCCAAAATCGTGCTGTGCGAACCGGGATCAGACACATCCAGCACCGGGCAGGCTTTTGGATTGCGCTGGGCATAGAGCAGAAAATCAAAAGCCCAATCACGCGGCAGCACAATCATATTGGCCTGGGTAAAGCCGGGGGCAATGCCGGAGGTTGGCTCAATCTTACCGGCCCGATAGCTTTCGCGGGCAAGGCGGGCGGGTTCCACGTTCACGTGGCGGAGATGGTCCAGAGCAATCATCGGTCAAGCCTTTGCAAAGGGTTCAACAGCGATGCCACTCGCCTTGAACTGAGCTGCAATCTCGCGGGCAATGGCAACAGCGCCCGGGCTATCGCCATGGACGCAGATGGATTGCGCCGCAATTTTGATCACGCTGCCGTCAATGGCTTGCAGCGTGCCTTGGGTGGCAAGCTGCACCATGCGGCGGGCAATCTCATCGGCATCATGCAGCACGGCCCCAGCCTCGCGGCGGGACACAAGCTGGCCTTGCGGCGTATAGGCGCGATCGGCAAAGGCTTCTGCCACGGTGGCAAGACCGGATTTTTGCGCCAGTTCCAGAATGGGGGCATTGGCAAGGCCCATCAACACCAGCGAGGAATCAATCGCCTTGATGGCGTCAATCACGGCTTGGCCCTGCTTGGCGTCATTGGCAATGCGGTTATAGAGCGCGCCATGGGGTTTGACGTAGCGCACGGTGGTCCCAGCCGCCGCTGCAATGCCCTTGAGCGCACCGATCTGGTAGATCACATCGGCCACCAGTTCATCATAGGTCACGTCCATGTCGCGGCGGCCAAAGCCGACGCGATCAGGGTAGGAGACATGGGCACCGATGGAGACATTGTTCTCGGCAGCCGCCTTCACGGTTTTGAAAATACCGGACGGATCACCGGCATGAAAGCCGCAGGCAATATTGGCGCTGGAGACTATGGACAGCATGGCGCTATCATCGCCCATGCTCCACGCGCCAAAACTTTCGCCGAGGTCGCTGTTCAGATCAATCGATGCCATGGGATTTCCTCCTTATTTGCTCAAAAGCGCAAAGATAGGGCCAACAGAATTGGCGGCCATATACCATGTCAATGCACAGGTCAGCGCACCCAAAATCAACAGGGAGCGCGGATAGCGATAACCACCCATCAGATCAGAGCGTGCCCACCCGGCATAGATGAAAATGCTCAGGCCAATTGGCAGGATCAAGCCGTTCAGGCCACCGACAAACACCAGCATGGCGGCAGGCGTGGTGGTCATCAACACAAAGCACAGCAGCGAAAAGGCAATGAAGATCACTGTTGCAATGTTGCGGGCGTGTTCGCTCATGTCTCGTTTGAACACGGTGAGGAAGGACACCGACGTGTAAGCGGCACCAATGACGCTGGTGACGGCGGCTGCCCAGAAAATCAGACCAAACAGGCGAAGGCCCACCGAACCCGCGGCCGCCTGAAAAGCCTGCGCTGCGGGATTGGCAGCCTTGCCGGATACGTCGATGACAACGCCGCTGGCAACAACGCCGAGAATGGCAAGAAACAGCACATAGCGCATAATGCCCGTGGCAGCGATGCCGGTGAGGGCGGCGCGATTGACGGCTGGCAGGTTTTCAATGCCGACCATGCCGCGATCCAGCAGTCGGTGCGCGCCCGAATAGGTGATGTAACCACCCACAGTGCCGCCAACAATGGTGGTAATGGTGGCAAAGCTGATCGTGTCTGGCAAAATTGTCTGGCGCAGTGCCTCACCCAGCGGTGGATTGGAGGCGTAAGCGACATAAACCGTCAGCGCGATCATCATGATGCCTGCACCGACTATGAAGCGGTCGACAGCGACACCTGCGCGCTTTGATAGGAAAATGCCGATGGAAATCAGCGCGCTGATGGCACCGCCCCATTTGACATCAAGGCCGAACAGCGCATTCAGTCCAAGGCCCGTGCCGCCAATATTGCCGATGTTGAAAAACAGCCCGCCGATGATGACGAGCACCGCAAGAACATAGCCAGAGCCGGGAATGGCGGCATTGGCAATGTCGGAAGCGCGCATGCGGGTCAAGGTGACGATGCGCCAGATATTCAGCTGCACCACAAAATCAATCAGAATCGAGGCCAGAATGCCAAAGGCAAAAGCGGCTCCCATTTTAGAGGTGAATGTGGCCGTCTGGGTGATAAACCCCGGACCAATGGCCGATGTGGCCATGAGAAAGATAGCGGCAACCAGCGATGCGCGGCGCGATTTTGCGGTGTGTATCAATCCGCCGCTTGCTGCCTTCTGTGGGCCGCTTGCAGGCAATGAGCTCTGTTCCATGGAAGATCTCCGGTGAGCAGTCTTGTTCATTCGCCCCTCTGCGAATGATTCATCGAATTAATCTGCCATGTTTTACAAAATGGTCAATATTGTTCAACAATATTTCCGCAATTCTGCCGTATTGTGTATATTCGATGGGCGATTTGCTCAAATTTTAAGCGAAAACTGCCCGCTATTGGTGCAATATCGAGCCTTGAAACGGCTGTTGCTTGCCAGCACTCACCGGTCTGGTAATAGTCGGCCTATGGGAGATCAGCCGGACTCTTGAGAGAGATTTTGGCAGAAGGGACATGCATGACGCAGGATATAGCAAGCCTCACGCTCGCCGAGAGATTGGCGCAGCGTATTCGCAACAAGCTGATTGCGGGCGAATTGCGTCCCGGCCAAAGACTGTCTGAAGAAGCGCTCAGCGCCCGGCTTGATGTGTCGCGCAATTCGTTGCGCGAAGCCTTTCGCTTGCTGACCAAGGATGGTTTGTTGCGCCATGAGCCTAATCGCGGTGTGTTTGTTGCCACACCCAGCATGGCCTCGATTATCGATATTTATCGCGTGCGTCGATTGGTCGAGTGCAAGGCGCTTTCCCAATCCTATCCCAATCACCCGGCGGTTGCGCGTATGTGCGAGGCGGTAGATGTGGCGAAGGAGTGTCGCAGCAACCAGGACTGGATGGGCATTGGCAGCGCCAACATGGTCTTTCATGCTGCCATTGTTGATCTCGCCGACAGCGTGCGCCTTAGCGAATTTTATGCGCGCGTTGCTGCTGAACTTCGGCTGAGTTTTGGGCTTCTGGATGATCCGGAATTGCTGCATGTGCCTTACGTGGATCAGAATGCAGCGATTTTGGCGCTTCTTTTGGAAGGAAAACCGGCGGAAGCGGCCTCGGCACTGGAGGCCTACCTGATGTTGTCTGAGCGTACCGTTTTGGCCGCATTTGCGCGCACTGTTGAGCCTGCACGCTAGAGCATCGTGCCAAAAATTGGAATCCACAGTACACGACGCATAGGTTTTACCGTGTAGCTCACCCCCCTCTGTCCTGCCGGACATCTCCCCCTTGTGGGCAGGCCTATCGCATATGGTGAATGAGCTCGAGTAGGTATTTCTCGTTCCATGCGGCCTTTTTGAGTTTTCGTCGCATGGGAACCCTTTCTGGATGCATGGTGGCAATGTTGAGTGCGAGCCGTCGCATGATGGCAAGGTTTTGGGGCGCATTGTTCTTTCGTGAGCGCCCCGCATCTTCGGCAAAGACGGTATCAAGAACCCAGTGCA
>NZ_SSOA01000008.1 GCF_004801395.1 Gillisella terrae | reverse complement strand
CGACGGCTCGCACTCAACATTGCCACCATGCATCCAGAAAGAGTTCCCATGCGACGAAAACTCAAAAAGGCCGCATGGAACGAGAAATACCTACTCGAGCTCATTCACCATATGCGATAGGCCTGCCACAAGGAGGGAGATCGACAAAAAGCAACCCTATTGCTCAACAGCATACGTCCTACTGCATAATTGCTTAAATCCTAATCGATTTAAGGTAAAAATTATGCAGCATATTTAAAGCGCTACAGCGTCCTTTGTGCGTTTTATAAAACGCACAAAGGACGCTGTATGTGTCGGAAATCACAGGTTCATTGTTAAAAACCAGCGGGAGCGCCTATCCGATCTCCCTCCTTGTGGGGGAGATGGCTGGCAAGCCAGAGGGGGGGGGGGTAAACGGCGCATAAAGGCGTTTGTGTCGTGTACTATGCAAGGCGAGGATGCGTCAGCATCTTCGAGTCTTGGTATAAGAGTGATTTTCAATTTCTCTGGGTATGAGCCCTGAAACGACAAAAACCGCCAGATTGCTCCAGCGGCTTTTGTCTTGGCAGATGCAGTCTTTATTAGCTTGCCCGGCGCATCTGCTGGGCCATGCCATGCAATTGGCCGCTCTGGCCTGAGACTTTGAAGCCCTGAATAAGCTCCAGCAGATCGCCAGTGTCATTGGCCAGCACTTCGGCAGAGGCTGTGGTTTCTTCCGCCATCGCCGCATTCTGCTGGGTTGCGGTGTCGAGCTGGTTCAGTGCCGATGAGATGGAGCGGATGGTGGTATCCTGCTCGGCAGCGCTTGCGGCAATGCGGGCAACCACCTCGTTTGCTTCGGTGATCTGGTTGGAGATTCGCTTCAACGCTTCCCCGGTTTTACCAACAAGCTGCACACCTTCATTGACCTGTGCTGATGAGCGGGCAATCTGGTCCTTGATCTCTTTGGCGGCTGCCGCAGAGCGCTGGGCCAGTTCGCGCACTTCCTGCGCCACCACCGCAAAGCCCTTGCCGCTTTCGCCAGCCCGTGCCGCTTCAACGCCCGCATTGAGGGCAAGCAGGTTGGTCTGGAAGGCAATCTCATCAATCACGCCAATGATCTTGGTGATCTCTTCCGAGGATTTCTCAATGCCGCTCATGGCCTCAATGGCGTGCTCCACAATGCCATCGCTCTGCTGGGCTTCCTTGCTGACGGATTGCACCCGATTTGCCGCTTCCTTCGCTCCATCGGCGGTCTGACGGATGGCAACGGTCAATTCATCCAAAGCCGCTGATGTTTCTTCAAGGTTTGCTGCCTGGCGCTCGGTGCGTTGAGCCAGATCGCCAGAGGCGCGGCGGATTTCTTCCTTGCTGACGGCGATGTCATTGCCTTTCAGGCTGACACGGCCCATGGCCTGCTCCAGACCGGAGATTGCGTTGTTGAAGTTTTGGCGCAAGCTTTCATATTCGGCGCCAAGATCAGCGCAGCGCACAGTGAGATCGCCGGTTGTCAGTTTCTCCAGCGATGCGCCAATGGTGGCAACAACATGCGCCTGTTTTCTGGCCTCTTGGGCCTGAATGTCCGCATTGTTTTGGCGCTCCAAATCCAGCGCCTGCTGCTGCTGTTGCTCACGCGCAGCCATTGCCTGACGCTCACGCACCTTTTCCTGAAGCTCCTTCGTGGCTTTCGCCATCATCCCAACTTCATTGCTCATATCAGCATGAGGAATTTCAAAGCTGGTATTGCCATTGGCAACCTCATCAAGAGCGCCGCGCAGCCGACCGAGAGAGCCTGTGATGCCGCGAATAAGCCAGAAAGCAATCGCCAGCGAAAAGATCAAAACAACAGCGGCTGCGACAAGCACCTTGTTGGTGCCTGATTGAACATACTCTTGCAAATCATCCAGATAGGCACCTGTGCCCACCATCACACCCCAAGGCTCAAATGCCAATCCATAACCGACTTTCGGAAACACCATCTCAGGAGGTTGCGTTGGGCGCGTCCAATAATACTTGGTCCAGCCGCCGCCCTTGCGGCCGACGTCGATCAGATCAGCAATCAGCCGGGTGCCAAATTTGTCGGCGGTGTTGATATAATTTTTGCCAACCCCAACCTGATCAGGATAAGCAAGGCGTGTTCCGCTGTAATCATAAGCGAAGACATAGCCATCAGGGTTATAACGCATCGCCGAAATGGCGTCGAAAGCCAAAGCCTTCGCCTGCTTTGTATCCAGCTCGCCTTTGACCTCTTTTGCGTGGTAAAACTTCAAAACAGACAAGGCGCTTTCCGCCATAATCCGCTGCATATCATATTTTTGATCATAAATATTCTTGCTGGATGTGCTGATTTGATAAAATAAAACAACGGAAAATCCGAAAACGAGAATTCCGACAACCGAAAACAGTTGCCAACCAATACGAATTTTTTTCATGGGTGTCCCTCACTGCACTGGGACAACGCGTAGTTTCATACCGTTAAAAAAATACTAGAAAATCGTCATAAAGGCGAAATCGGAATGCTCTGCCGATCCAGGCTCCTGTTTTATATTTGATTTTTTTCAAAAGCCTCCGTTTCTTTTTTCGATTTGCCATTTTAATAAACGCACTCTAAGGTTGAATAAATATTTGAGAAACACCCGCAAAAATGATATTAGAAATATATATATTCACAACTTCTATTTTATGGCCGGATTTTAGGTTGTGCCAAAGCCAGATTATTACTTGAAATTCTTATTCAAGTTTAATATCGAAGACTGTGTTAATGGCTCGATCACGCGCATGCCGGTGACGACGCCTGAAATCAATTTTCGTCTGGAAGGATGTCTCATGGCGTCGCGCTGCTCATCTCGGCTCATTCATGCAGGTCTTGCCCTTTTGATTGCGACAGGCTCCCTGTTGTTGCCGCTCACTGTTGCTGCCCAGCAGATGCCACCCGCATCACAATCCGCATCACAAGTGGCAGAGACATCATCCCCGGCAGAGACCGCAACAAAGGCAATAGAGACCGAAGCGGCCCCTCAAGCGCGCGCCGATATTCCCCATAATCTGTCGCCGATTGGCATGTTCATGGCCGCAGACTGGATCGTCAAAGGCGTGATGATCTCGCTTGGACTTGCATCCGTTGCCACATGGACCATCCTGATTGCCAAGGCACTGCAACTCAGCAGGGCAAAGGCGCAAGCGCGACGCGGCCTTGCTGTTCTTCAGCAGGCACGGTCGCTGCATCAGGCCGCAATTGGCCTTGAGAAACACCGCGGCACGGTCTCCCTGATGTTGACCACCGCCGTTCAGGAGCTGAAACTTTCTGAACCCGCCCTCGATCATGCGGGAAATGACGGCGTGAAAGAGCGTTTGACATCTGCCCTTTCCCGCATTGAAGCGCGTGCCGGACGCCGCATGGCCGCCGGTACGGGCATCTTGGCCACCATTGGTTCCATTGGTCCTTTTGTTGGTCTGTTTGGCACCGTTTGGGGCATTATGAACGCGTTTATCGGCATTTCCGAATCGCAAACCACCAATCTGGCCGTTGTTGCTCCCGGTATTGCCGAAGCCCTTCTGGCAACGGCCATCGGGCTTGTTGCTGCCATTCCAGCGGTGGTGATTTACAATGTTTTTGCCCGCGCCGTGACCGGCTATCGCCAACAATTGGTGGATGCAGGTGCCGCCGTTGAGCGCCTGCTCAGCCGCGATCTGGACTTTCGCAAAATGCCCGCCGAGGTGCGCGCTGCTCGTCTCAAGGTGGTGACGGAGTAGGATCATGGCAGGCGGCATTCGCGAACAATCCGGTGATGATCTCGTTGAGAGCCACGAAATCAACGTCACCCCTTTTATCGACGTCATGCTGGTGCTGATGATCATTTTTATGGTTGCGGCTCCTTTGGCCACGGTCGATGTCAATGTTGATCTTCCAGCCTCGAGCGCGGCACCTGCCAAGCGGCCGGATGAGCCGATCTATCTGACATTAAAACAGGATTTGAGCCTGTCTCTGGGCAATGATGTGATCAGCCGGGAGGCTTTGCCCGCCGCACTGGAGCGCGTGGCAAAGGGAGACAAGGATGCACGGATTTTCCTGCGTGCCGATAAATCTGTGGGCTACGGCGACTTCATGACTGTGATGAACCTGCTGCGCGATGCCGGTTATTTGAAAATTGCGCTGGTGGGGCTGGAAACATTGCCGCAAGCAACGTTTAGCGAGCCCTCCGCCCCGACTGAGGCCACGGGCACTCCATGAAAACCAGCGTTGATGCGAAAAGCAGCCATTTTGCTGCAACAGATCTTCTGCTGTGGACAGTGGCGGGCATTGTGGCCTTTGCAGCCCATGCCGGTGCTGTGGTGCTGTTGATGCAGGAGCCGGTAGACGTGGCAGGCTCCAACGAGCCGCCCGCCGCCATCATGATTGAAATGGCGGCTGAGCCGGAAGCCACCAAAGTCGATGAAAACCAGATTACGCCAGATCAGCACGATGCGCAGGAGGTCAAGTCGGAAAGCTTGACACCGCCGCCGGTGGAGCCACCACCGGAACCCGTGGTGCAGCCCCAACCCGAGCCCGAACCCACGCCACCCGTGCCGGAAAAAATCGAGGAACCGCCGCCACCCGTGATACCGCCGGTGGAGCAAAAGCCTGAACCTGCGCCGGAGCCGCCACCTGTGGAACAACAGGTGACGGAAGAGCTGGACAATGTTGCAGTTCCACTGCCTCTTGTTCGGCCACCTGAGCCGAAGGTTGAGCAAAAGCGGGCCGAAAAACCAAAACCGGTCATCAAGCAAAGAGCATCCACCCCGCCGCCGCCCAAAGCGCAAGCCGCTGCGCGGGAGGCAAAGGCGGAAGTGAAGCAATCGGAGCGCACGGCTGCGAAAACCACCAGTTCGGGTCTGTTTTCTTCATCCGCTACACCTGCGAAATGGCAGGCGCAGTTAAGCGCCTATCTGCAACGGCGTAAACGCTATCCGCGTGAATCCCAGCGCAACAAGGAAGAAGGCACCGTCTATGCCCGTTTCCAGATTGATGACAGAGGCAATGTCTTGTCGGTTTCGATTACCCGTTCCTCCGGTTTTGCCGGCCTGGATCAAGCCATTCTCGACATGATCCGTGAAGCATCCCCTGTTCCGGCACCGCCACCGGAAGCCGGAAAAACCATTACCGTGCCTTTCAAGTTCAACCTGCGATAAGCGCGGCCTCCACAAGGAGGCCGTCAGACTGCTGACAAACCTCTCGCACGACGTTTCGTCATCCTCGGGCCTGTCCCGAGGATCTGCCGAGACCAACCAAACAATTGATTTTTATTGTAAAATAAACGTGATTAGATGCTCGGCACAAGGCCGAGCATGACGTCGAGGATAAAACCAAGGATTGTCCACAGCCTGACTGTCTCCATAAGGAGGTCGTGTTTGTTAAAACCTACCGCTTTGGTCCAAAGCCGTATCCCTTTTACGCCGCCGTGATCAGCGGTTTTTCGGCCTTGCGGCGGTAGGTCTCAGCCTGTGCCATCATCAATGGGCCAACGCCCTTGATGTCATCATCATTGAGCGCTTCCGAGAGATAATAAGCGGGTGTGCCATCACGATAAACATCACCAAAGCCACCAAGACCGGCAACGCAGCAGATGTCATGCAGCACGATCCGGCCCGCCTTATTGGCATGCAGGGCATTGCTCTTCAGACTGCGTAAAGCATCAAGGCCAGCCTCGGCATAGGCCTGCCCCAGCCCCAATCGGGCCGCTTTGAGAAAGGCATAGGCAAACATCGCCGTTGCCGAGCTTTCCGCATAATTGCCAGCGAGATCCGGTTGATCAATCACCTGCAACCAGCGCCCGTCTTTGGTGCGAAGAGCGCATAAGCGGTCGAAAAGAGCCGTCATCCGTTGTTGTAAAACAACCTTGTTGGCACTGTCTGGCAAGAGGTCAAACAGATCCACCATCGCCATGGCAAGCCAGCCAAGCGCACGCGCCCAATGGGCGGGCGACAGGCCGGTTTTTGCATCCGCCCAGCTTTGGAGACGCTGCTCATCGTAACCGTGGCGGTAAAGGCCGCTGGTTTGATCTGCGGTCAAATCCAGCGAAATCAGCAATTCCTCCAGGGCATCCCACATCATCATGGGCTGATTGGTCAGCGCACCATACTCGGCCTTGAACGCCAGCCCCATATAGAGACCATCCAGCCAGACCTGATGGGGATAGCGCAATTTATGCCAATACGGCCCGGCGGCAATGCGCGGATGGCTTTGCAACTGCCGCGCCAGACGATCTGCCGCCTTGCGATAACGCTGATCGCCTGTGCGTTGAAACAGGGTGATCAGCGCCCGCCCCGGCAGGATATTGTCAATGTTATATTCCGTCAGAACATAGCCACTCAGCTGCCCCTCAGCATCGACCTGCGCATCGACCAGGCGTTTCAAATGGTCATACCAGCGCACCTCACCCGTGGCGTCAAACAAGGCAATCAAACCACGATAGAGGCAGCCATCTTCGTAGCACCAGCTGCCGCCCTTATAGGGTGCGTAATCACGGGCGTAAGCATCAAAATAGTCCAGAAAAGGGTCACTCATACGGCAAGACTTTCAGGCAGAGATCGATTGGAGGGGCCAAACACGAGGCCGCACTGGCTGTCGAATTGCGCATATTCGGCAATAATGCCGCCGTGGCGCACCGGCTCAACCTGACAGGCCATCACCGGCACATCAGCAACAGCTTTGGGATCATAGGTGATGCGGATGTTTTCAAGCGTGATGCCCATGATCGGCGCTTCCGGCAGGCCAAAAAAGGCGGCAGCCGCCACAGCCACATTATGGGCCGCCAGATTGCGCACCGTGATATTGGCAATATGCGGTGTCGTCTCGGTGACCGGCTGCGGTGTTCGGGTTTGCACCGCATCCGATTTGCCATCCGCATCGCAGAAGTAAAAGGCATTGATGGCCAGCGGCGTCAGCACCGCATCCATCACACAATCTTCCATCACGATGTTTTCCACCACACCGCCGCGACCCCGCCGGGTCTTTATTCGCAAACCGCGATCGGTCTCGCTCAGGCTACAGCGCCGCACAGTCACATTGCGCACCGAGCCACTCATTTCGCTGCCGATCACAACCCCGCCATGGCCGCGTTCCATCCGGCAATTTTCAATCAGAATATTTTCACAAACCTGATCCAATCCCCCTTTGGGATCACGCTTGCCCGCCTTGATGGCAATGCAATCATCGCCGACCGAGAAGAACACGCCCTTGAGGCTGACATCCGTGCAGCATTCCGGATCAAAGCCATCGGTGTTGGGCGAAAGCGGATCGTTGCGCACAAAAATGCCAAAGGCGCGGACAGCCTGAGATAAGACCGGATGAATCGTCCACGACGGTGAATTGCAAACGGTAATGCCCGATAGGGTCACCCGCTCACAATGGGAGATAAACACGGTGCGCGGCCGCCTTGCGCCATCGCGGGTTTCCTTTGGCCATGTCCACCAATCGCCCCGATCGCCGCCGCCATCAATGGTGCCCTCGCCGGTAATGGCAAGATCGGTGCAATCCACTGCGGTGATCAGGCTGGCAAAACAGGCCTCGGCCACCCCTTCCCATGTGCCAAGCACCCGGCCCTTCTCATCACGGGGCGGCAAAATGGGATAGCGGCTGCGATCGGCAATCCCCATCAATCGTGCATTTTTCTCCAGCAGCAAGGTCATGCGGCTTTTTAAGAACAGCGGGCCGCAGTGCCAGTCGCCAGCAGGCACGTGCAATGTGCCATGGTCTGGCAAAGCGTTGATGGCAGCCTGAATAACTGCCGTATTATCCTCTGCTTCAAAGCGCGCGCCATATTCGGCAATATCAATCAGCGCAGATTCAACCGGCGTTGCAAAGGCATATTCTGCATCACCAACGCGCAAGAGATAATGGCGATCCGGCTGGAGATTACTGAGCATGAAGACCACATTGGCGGTCTCACCCTTTTGCACCGGAGCACGATCACCGTCAAACAGCGACCAGCTTGCCGTTGCTTTCAGCGCATAGAGGTTGTCCGATGCTGAAAAAGCAAAACACGCGGTTCGCGCAGTCACCGTCAAACACTGTAACTCAGCCATGACCCATCCTTTCTGGAACGGATGCCAGACCGATGATCTGGCATCCATTTTAAGCCTTAAAGACCTGAAAGCGCGTCATCGACGCTGTCGATAATCTCCTGCGCGGCATCATCGGCAGAGATATTGCCGTAAGAATAAGCCTCGAAAACCGAATCAAAGGCTTCGGTAACGCGCGGATGCTCATAGAGTGGCGAGATCTTCGGCCCCGTCGCATCCATCACCAGCTTATGGGCCAGAATCTGCTCAGGCTTGATTTTGCCGTCCTTTTCCAACACGGCAAGCGCTGCCTTGCTGGATGGAATGCCGCGTGTCGCACCCAAAATCTTCACAGCCTCCGGATCATTCAGCAGGCAATTGATAATTTGTGCTGCCGCCTTTGGCTCTTTGCTATGCTTGGAAATGGCAAACAACATCGAGGGCTTGCGATAGACCCCTTGTGTCTTGGCATCCGCCACCGTCAACAGCGGAACCGGCACCAGTTCCTGCCCCTTTTGCAGGGGTGTCGCAATTTTGCTGTAAACGCTATCCCATTGATAGGTTCCGGCAATCTTGCCATCGGCCCAATTGGGGTTTTCGTGCAGCAAAATATTGCCGGTGCCTGCCACCTGCTTCCACGACATGATGGTGCCCTTGTCCACCATGGTCTTGTAGAATTTCAGGCCTTCCGCTAGTTCAGCCGGTGTCCAGGCCACTTTGTTGGTCTCGGGATCAATGAAGGATTTGCCGGTTTTTTGCGTCACGCGCAGGGTCAACTGCATGCGGGCATCCAGTGCCGCGCCTTCAAACGGATAGGCATCCGCGCCGATCTTTTCCTTGATAATCGGTGTATCTGCCAACAACTCGTCCCAGGTTGTTGGCACCTTCAGGCCAGCCTTTTCAAACGTGGTCTTGTTGAAGAAGAAAACCCGGCCTGTCGTTGAGACAGGAATGCCATTCAGCTTGCCTTTGACAGTGCCGCCGTCAAGATCGGCCTGGCTCCACTGGCTGAGATCAATAATATCCTTGAACTGGTTGAGGTCGGCAAAGCCATCGCCATTCTTGCTGAAAATTGGCAACCAGGGCCAATTGATCTGCATGATATCGGCCTCAGTGCCACCAGCAATCTGGGTGGTGATCTTTTCCTGATGGCCGGTCCAGCCGGTGAATTCGGGGTTGATGGTGTGACCAAATTTTTCACCGCAAACCTTCAGGGCTTCCTGCGTGGCTTTATGGCGATCATCGCTGCCCCACCAAGACATGCGCAAGGTGGCGGCGTGGGCGGTGCCTAAGCTGGTGGCGGCCATGGCAAGGCCCAAAAATGCTGCTGTGATCTTTTTCATGTTGCTCCTCCCAGAACCCATTGCAATTACTGTATATTTGCCAGCGAGATATTCTCGCCCGATGCGCGATCAAAAATATGGGCTGCCCCCGGCTGTGGCATAAGCCGAACCATGTCACCGCTGATCTTGCCGCGCTCATAGCGGCTGGCTTCTGTCACGGCGATCAGGGCGCGCCCCTCGACATTGACGTGCAGATAGACCTCATGGCCCATGAATTCGACATGCGACACCCGGCCGTTCAAACCGTTGTCAGTTGTCGGATCGACCATGGTAAAATGTTGCGGACGCACGCCCAGCGTCACTTGCCCACCGGATTTGGGTGAAAGCCTGCTCATCATCTCTGCCGGCAGCTGCAAGCTCTGCTCACCGATTGTCACCCGATCACCGCGCAACTCGCAATCCATCAGGTTCATTTCCGGGCTGCCGATAAAGCCCGCCACAAAGGCATTGGCCGGGCGGTTATACAGTGTCACCGGATCGGCCACCTGCATGATCACGCCCTCTTTCATCACGCAGATGCGGTCGCCCATGGTCATGGCTTCGGTCTGATCGTGGGTGACGTAAACCACGGTAGATTGCAGGCCATTGGCCTTGAGCTGCTTGTGCAGATCGGTGATGCGCACCCGCATGGAAGCGCGCAATTTCGCATCCAGATTGGAGAGCGGCTCATCAAACAAAAACACCTGCGGCTTTTTGATCAACGCGCGGCCCACCGCCACACGCTGGGCTTGCCCGCCGGAAAGCTGCTTGGGCAGGCGCTCGAGATACTCACCAATCTCCAAAAGACCGGCCACCTCCTGTGTGGAGGCCTCAATCTCTTCACTGGGACGGCGCTTGAGCCGCAGGCCAAAGGACAGGTTTTTACGCACTTTCATATGCGGATAGAGGGCATAATTTTGAAACACCATGGCAATGCCGCGCTCGCCGGGAGCCTTGTCATTGACGAGGCTGTCACCAATGCGGATTTCACCGCCGCTCACCTGCTCCAGCCCGGCAATCATGCGCAGCGTGGTGGATTTGGCGCAGCCCGACGGCCCCACCAGCACCATGAATTCACCATCGGCCACATCCAGATTGATGCCGTGCACGGCCTTGAAGCCACCATAGGTCTTTTCGAGATTTTTCAGTTGCAAACGTGCCATTGTTTTATCCTTTGACCCCGCCCGACGAGATGCCTTCGATGAAATATTTCTGCGACAGGAAGAACACGATCAGGGCTGGCATGATGGTGACGACGGACATCGCCAGAATGCGGTTCCATTCAAACGCTTCCGTGGTGTCGATGGAGAGTTTCAGCGCAAGCGACACCGGGAATTTATCCACGGATGAGATGTAGATCAGCGGGCCGAGAAAGTCGTTCATGCTCCACATGAACTGAAACAGGCAGACCGAAATCAGTGCCGGGGCCAGCATCGGCACCACAATGAAGATCAGCACCTGCCAGCTATTGGCCCCATCCACCCGCGCTGCCTCTTCCATATCGCGCGGAATGGCACGCAAAAACTGCACCAGCATGAAGACAAAGAAAGCATCACCGGCCAAAGCGGATGGCACCCAAAGCGGCAGAAAACTATCCAGCCAGCCCATATCGCGAAACAGCAGATATTGCGGAATGCGGGTGACAACATTGGGCAAAAGCAGCGTGGCAATCAGCGAGCCAAACAGGATTTTCTTGCCCGGAAAGTCAAACCTTGCAAAGCCATAGGCCACCGCCGTGCAGGAAATGGCCGTGCCAATCACCTTGGGCACAATGATATAGGCAGTGTTGAGAAAGAAATGGCCGAAGGTGTAAGCCGTCGAGGTTTGCCAGCCTTTGATATAACCATCCAGCGTTGGCGAATTGGGCCACGGGCCGGGATTGGCAAACATTTCCGCATTGGTTTTAAACGATGCACCCACCAGCCAGATCAGTGGATAGAGCATCAACAGGCCAACGGCAGTCAGAATGCCATAGCGGATCACCGCACCAATGACTTGGCGGCGCGCCTGTTTGCGGCGGATGACATCAGCATCGTCAGCACTGACAATCGAAGAGTGAAGAACGTGGTCAGTCATGCAATCAGCTCCTCTTATCGCCAGCGTAATAGACCCAATGGCGCGACGACCAGAAGGCAATGACGGTGAGCACCATGATGATGGCAAACAGAACCCAGGCGATGGCCGAGGCATAGCCCATGTCAAAGCGCTTGAAGGCCTCGTCATAAATATACAGCGGCAGCAGATAGGTGGATTTCAAAGGTCCGCCCTGGGTGATGATGTAGGGTCCGTTAAACTCTTGAAATGCCTGCACCATCTGCATGATCAGGTTGAAGAAAATCACCGGCGTGATCAAAGGCAGAGTGATATGGACAAAGGCGCGCCAGCGGTTGGCCCCATCAATAGCAGCGGCCTCATAGAGCGATTTATCAACACTTTGCAAAGCTGCCAGAAAGATCACCATGGCCGAGCCAAACTGCCACAAGCGCAGAAGCGTGATGGTAAACAGCGCATTGGTGGGATCGCCAAACCAGTTGACCGCTTCAAACCCAAGCGAGGTCAGCGCCATATTGACGATGCCGGTATCGGCAAAAATATAGCGCCACATCACCGCAATGGCGATGGAGCCACCAAGAATGGAAGGCACATAAAAGGCAGTGCGGAAGAAATTGATGAATTTCAGCCGATAATTGAGAATAACCGCGATAAACAGCGCGAAGATCAACTTCAGCGGCACCGTCAGCAGCACGTAAAACAAGGTGACGGACAGCGATTTGCGAAAGGTGCGGTCTGCCGTGAACAGTTTGATGTAATTGGCAAGACCCGTGAACACCGGCTTGCTCATCAAATTATAATCGGTGAAGCTGAGATAAAACGACACCACAAACGGCAACGCGGTAAACACCAACAAGCCGACAATATAGGGCGACAGATAAACCAGCCCCATGAAACGGTTTTCGCCACTCATGCAGCGCCCCTCCCGCCAATGAAAGCAGAAAATATGTTTTCGAATTTGTGCATTTATTCAATCGGGAAAACATCAGCTGCACGATTTTTACGGGTAGCCTTGTCTATTGTCCCGCTCCTCCCAGTGGCCAGACTCCACATATTTCTTTCAACCCATCAGGCCCGATATCAACATAACATATTGATTCAATGTATTTTCCCGCCAGAGCTCCAACGTGGCAGGGTCGATACGCCTTTATAGATCTTCCTCGTGTGATCGTAGTATACTAGCATACTGGTTTGCGAGAATAGAGAATATGGGACAAAAAGATGGATAAAACTGAACAGACAGTTTTAGCAGGCATTCCCGTCAATGCGGTGAGCCTGACCCTGACGCGCTCGGCCATCAAGATGCAGCATACGCCGCGCTGGAGCGTGGATAAGGTCAATACGGTGCATGATTTGCTCATCTGTCTGACGGGGCGCGCGCGCTATGTCATTGATGGCGAAGACATTGTGATGGAGCCTGGCTGCGCCATGCTGATTGAGGCCAATATGCCGTTTCGCGGGCAATCCATCTCGCAAGATCCCTATACCGGCCTCGCGCAACATTTCACTTTGGAAGTGTTTGGCCAGATGGATTTGATTTCGCACATGAAACTCCGCCGCAGTGTAGCCCTGCCTCACTGGACGATGCTGGAGCCGCTGGTGCGTTATTATCGCGAGAGTGTGCCTTTATCCTCCACCACGCTCAATCAGCACCATATGTTCATGGTGTTGCTGATTGAGTTTTTGGAAGCGGCGTTTCAAGGCTGGCGACCGCAGCAGGAAGCGGCCCTCGACAATTCGGACCAGCTCTCGCTGGCCGTTATGGTGGCCGCCAGCCGCATTGCCGCCGATCCGCTGGATGATCATATCGTAGAGCAAGTGCTGGAGAGCATTCCCTACAATCATGATTATTTCCGCCGCATCTTTCGGCGGCAGGTGGGATTTACGCCTTTGAAATATCAGGAGTTCAAGCGCATGGAGCGCGCCATGGGCCTGTTGGCAGGCGGGCTATCGGTGAAAAGAGCCGCCGAACTCAGCGGGTTTGGCGACCCCTATTATTTCTCGCGCATGTTCAAACATTATATTGGCGTAAGCCCCGCAGGCTATAAGGCGGCTGAACGCCGCCATCGGGATGGGCAATTTCCGCGCGGCGAAGAAGATGGAAAGGTGATTTACCCGCTCCAGCGCCGCCCAAGCTGATCACCTCAGTCCGTTTATTTTCGCAGAATTACCCAGATGGCGTGAATAATACCGGGCACATATCCGCACAGCGTCAGCAAGATATTGAGCCAGAAGTGTAAGCCCAGCCCGACTTGCAAAAACACACCTACCGGCGGCAAAAGAATAGCGAAGAGAATACGAACGACGTCCATGCAGCCTCCATAAAAAAGCAATTAAAGTGACAACGCACGAACGTCGAAAGAGTTCATTTTCGACTATTATTACACACTATTATTACACAATGCCCCCCGCATAATCCGGCGTTGGGCGATCCATCACCTGCCGACCCATCAGGCTGGCGGTCAGATCGGCCATCAACATCGCCGTGCGGCCGCGTTCATCCAGAAACGGGTTCAGCTCCACCAGATCGAGGCTAGACACCAAGCCGCTATCATGCAGCATTTCCATGACCAGATGCGCTTCACGGAAGGTGGCACCACCCGGCACCGTGGTGCCAACGGCTGGCGCAATCGACGGGTCGAGAAAATCCACATCAAAGCTGACGTGCAAAAGGCCATTGGCGGCTTTGACCTTTTCCAAGAAGGGACGCAGCAATACGCCCACGCCATGCTCATCAATCATGCGCATGTCATGCACCGTTATGCCGGTTTCGCGCAAGGCCGCTCTTTCTGCCGGATCAACGCTGCGGATGCCAATCATGGCGACATTAGCTGGGTCCACGGCATGGGTCAGCTTTGGGTAATAGCCCTGAAAGCCTGAACGGCCGGTAAAATAAGCCACCGGCGTGCCATGCAGATTGCCGCTTTGGGTGGTGTCCAGCGTATGAAAATCCGTGTGCGCATCTAGCCACAACACAAACAGCGGACGACCAAGCTCTTTTGCGCGCCGTGCCAGTCCCGGCACGGTGCCCGCCGACAAAGCATGATCACCACCCAGAAAAATCGGCATGGCTGCTTCGCTCTCACGATAGGCGGCCTGCTCCAGCACTTCAATCCAGCCAACCGTTTCGGGCAGATGGTGAATGGCGGGATTGGGATGCAGCAGGGGTTTAAGCGGCGTTGGGGCAACGTTGCCAATATCGCCAACCTCATGGCCAAGCTCGGTCAACATCGATGCCAGCCCGGCAATGCGCAAAGCGCTAGGCCCCATTTCACAGCCAAGACGGCCAGCGCCAATCTGCACAGGCGCACCAATCAACGTACATTTCATCGCAAACTCCCTTTGATGGTGCAATTACAGCACACGGACCTGTGCGTTTGAACCATGCATTTTGTGCAGTATGATGGACAGATGTGACATTTTGCTAATCTGGTGATCAAAAATGTCAGGTAGCCGCGCAAAACATAGAGCGATCACGATTTTGGATGCCAGCAAGCAAACCATTGAAAATACCTGAGCATGTTGCATTGTGAGGACAATGCTATCGAAACAAAACACAACAAGGGGCACCATGACAGACCGATTAAAGGGCAAAATTACCGTCATCTCCGGCGGCGCGACAGGCATGGGCGGAGCGGCCTCAAAACTGTTTGCAGCGGAAGGCGCAAAAGTTGCGATTATTGATCGTAATGAGGCTGAGGCTGCCAAAACCGTGGCAGACATCCGCGCCCTTGGTGGCACGGCCGAATTCTGGACCGCTGATGTCTCGCAGGAAGATGCCGTCAATGCCGCAGTCAAGGGCGTGGAAGAAACCTTCGGCCCGGTCACCGTGCTGTTCAATCACGCTGGCACCATTGTCATCAAGCCCTTTTTGGAAACCACGCTGGAGGAATGGGACTGGCTGCACGCCGTCAATGTGCGCTCGATGTTTTTGATGACCAAAGCCGTTTTGCCCGGCATGATTTCGGCGGGCGGCGGCTCGATTGTCTGCACCTCCTCCATTTCGGCGGTGGCGGCAACCCCGATGGAAGTGCTCTACGACACCACCAAAGGGGCTGTGCATATGTTTGCCCGCGCCATTGGTGTCGAGTTTAGAGATCGCAACATCCGCTGCAATGCGGTGTGCCCCGGCTTCATTCGCACCCCCCATGGCTTGCGCGAGGTGGAAGAGTTGCAAGCACTTGGCGTTGATGTGTCTGATGATGCCATCAAAGCCGCCCAGGGCCGCATTGGCGAGCCAGAAGATGTAGCCCGAGCCGCCCTCTATCTGGCCAGCGATGAGTCTAAATTCGTCAACGGCGCGCATCTTTTTGTCGACAATGGCTTCACGGCCATCTGAAAAAGAAAAAAGACCGCGTGGAGACATCCACGCGGTCAGTTTTACGATTGCCCCTCCCAGAAGCGCCTCGCCAGCAGCAAATGCAAGTCCGCGTTTGCATGTGTTGCTTTATATTTTAGTTAACACTTAATTAAATGAGGGTCAAGGATAAATCACGCCCTTGCGCAAGATAACATTGGCATAAAGGCGCGGCTCGCCCGTCTGCACCACCGTATGGGCGGCCTTGACGCGCGGATAAAAATCCGGCCCCAGCAATGGCACCACCGGCTGTTTTGGCTCATGGGCTTTGCAGCAATCGATGATTTCCTGATGAACGGGATCGAGCAGATCACGATCTTTGCCAACTGTCGAGCGGAAGATGGCTTCCGGCACAAAATCATCAATCGGCAACACCGACAAAATCGCATCCAGCACAGGAATGAGGCCCAGGCCGTCCAGACGCACCAGACGTCGCGCATGCTCAAGGCCGGGATAATTGCCATCAACAATGGCAATTTCATCGCCGTGACCCATGGCCCGCAAGGTGGCCAAAAGGTCGGGATTAAGAATGGGGTTGAGACCCTTTAGCATTACACAAGCTCCTTGAACAAAACATTCTGATCCAAAAGATAGCGGGAAAACAGCGGCAGGCTGGCACCGCCAACCGACCGGGCCTGATGCCCGACAATCCCTTCCACAATCTCGGGCATCAACACACCCTGCAGATCCAGTTCACGCACGGCATCGCGCGTGGCCGCAACCAGACGCTGGCGAACCCAATCGGGAAAACCGCCATCAATCACCGCTGCCGAAAAGTCAATAACCGACGCGGACGCAACAATGGCCTGCGCAAGGGCCGCCGCCGAATCCCTGATCCAGATTTCCAGCGGCTCGCCGTAATCAATCCAGTCGTTCGGTGAATACCACAGTGCTTTCGGGTCATGGCCGTGCTCACGCAGCAAATTCTCAAGCACAAAAATCGAAGCGATTTTCAACAATTGCACCGTCTTGCCATCACGCCTTTGCACCGGCAATGGACCCACGGCACCCGCCGTTCCAGACCGGCCAGAAAACAGTGAGGCATTGAGCACAATGCCGCCGCCAATAAACGACCCGACAAAAAAGTAAATAAAATCAGGATATTGCGGACCAACACCAAACACCAGCTCTGCGGCACAGGCCGAGGTGGCATCATTTTGTAAAAACACCGGATAAGCGATGCGGGCCGCAGCATCAGCGTGAAGATCGGCCTTGCGCCAGGCATCCATGTCTTTCGCTGGCGCGCCGGTTTCTTCGGCCCAATTCCACAACTCAAACGGAGCGGCAATACCCACACCAGCAATGCGGGCACGCTCAGTATAATCCAGACGCGCTTCGATCTCGGCAATGCCCTCAACCATAAAATCGAGCAGGACATCCGGCATGGGATAAGAATAGGTCCGGCGCACTTCGTGGCGGATTTTGCCAACAAAATCCATCAACACCAGATTGGCACTGCGACGGCCAATCTTGACGCCAAACGAATAGGCGCCATCGGGATTGAGCCGCATGGGCACCGATGGCTGACCCACGCGCCCGCGCACCGGCTCACCACGGATCAGCAGGCCCTCACGCTCCAGCACCCGCATGATCACAGTGACGGTCTGCGCAGAAAGACCACTGCGCCGTGCAATTTCAGCCTTGGACAAACTGCCGTGACGGCGCACCAGCGACATCACCAGCCGCTCGTTATAGGCGCGCACACCAACCTGATTGGCACCGCCGCTTGTCTCGAGGATCGCGGCGGGCACAGCCTCGCTCGCATACATCCTCTCTGCCATTTCCTTATCCTCCCACCCTCTTCTCAGGGGTTTTTGTCACCGCAATTCCAGACAGTGCCAGCTTGGCACGTGCTCCTCCGCCAAACTTGCGACTTTCCTTAGCATGGCACAGGAAATTAATAATTCAATTCGATTTATTTATTGACAGGCATTTCTTTTAGTGGTTTTTTCAATCTGGAAGCATGGACGACCTTCAAAAGACGTGTTGAGCCATGTGAACCGAACAGCCCTGAGGAGGGCGGTTCATTGTTTATCCTTGGGAGGGATCCTTTATGAAGACCAATTTGATCGGTGCCACGCTTGGTGCCTTGGCTCTCGGCGTCGTTTTTTCATCCGGCGCACATGCCGCAGGCGTTTCTGCCTGCCTGATCACCAAGACCGATACAAACCCATTTTTCGTCAAGATGAAGGAAGGCGCTGAAGCCAAGGCCAAGGAACTTGGCGTCACGCTGAAGTCCTACGCTGGCAAGATCGACGGCGACAGCGAAAGCCAGGTTGCAGCGATTGAAACCTGCATTGCCGACGGCGCAAAGGGTATCCTGATCACCGCATCCGACACCAAGGGCATCGTGCCTGCCGTTAAGGAAGCCCGCGACGCTGGCCTTCTGGTGATTGCACTCGACACCCCGCTTGACCCCATTGATGCGGCCGACGCAACCTTTGCAACCGACAACCTGCTGGCTGGCAAGTTGATTGGTCAATGGGCTGCCGCAACGCTGGGCGACAAGGCCAAGGATGCCAAGGTTGCCTTCCTCGACCTGACCCCTGCCCAGCCATCGGTTGACGTTATGCGCGACCAGGGCTTCATGATGGGCTTCGGCATCGACCCGAAGGATCCAACCAAGATTGGCGATGAAACCGATCCACGCATCGTGGGCCACGACATCACCAACGGCAATGAAGAAGGTGGCCGTACAGCCATGGAAAACCTTCTCCAGAAGAACCCGAACATCAACGTTGTTCACACCATCAACGAGCCTGCCGCTGCTGGCGCTTATGAAGCGCTGAAGTCTGTTGGCAAGGAAAAGGGCGTGTTGATCGTGTCGGTTGACGGTGGCTGCCCCGGCGTGAAAAACGTGCAGGAAGGCGTGATCGGCGCAACCTCGCAGCAGTACCCGCTGATGATGGCGGCTCTCGGCATCGAGGCCATCAAGAAGTTTGCTGACACTGGCGAAAAGCCAAAGCCAACCGAAGGCAAGAACTTCTTTGACACCGGCGTGTCGCTGGTCACCGACAAGCCAGCCAAGGGCGTTCCATCCATCAGCGTTGCTGAAGGCCTGAAGAAGTGCTGGGGCTAATACCCAATCGCTCAATCTGAACATCGAAGGGCGGCTCAGGCCGCCTTTCTCACAATAGGCCGACCCAACCTGTGGTCGTAACAACAATAAAAGAGACGATCTTAAAAGCCGAAGGCCGCCGCAGGCAAATTGTTGCAGCAGGCAGGCCCGGCCCTCATCCTCAATAGAGGCCGACGGGAGGAAAACCGATGAGCGAGCCGAAAGCCGCCACAAAACCCCATCTTGAATATGAAAATGTGCTGTCCGGCAGTTCAAAGCAGGTCGCGCAATTCGATACAAACGAAAAGACACCTTTGCAGAAATTTCAATATTTCCTGCATTCGAGTCCGGCCGCCGTGCCCTTGATCGTTCTGATCCTGTCGCTTGCTGTGTTTGCATCGATTCTGGGGGCCAAGTTTTTCTCGCCCTTCGCATTGACCCTGATCTTGCAACAGGTGGCCATTACCGGCGTTATCGGTGCTGCTCAGACTCTGGTGATTCTCACCGCCGGCATCGACCTGTCTGTCGGTGCGATCATGGTGCTGTCATCTGTCATCATGGGTCAGGTTGCCGTGCATTATGGCGTTCCTGCGCCGCTGGCTGTTCTTTGTGGTTTTGTCGTTGGTGCTGTCTGCGGCTTTATCAACGGTTTCCTTATTGCCCGCGTGAAGCTGCCTCCGTTCATCGTCACACTCGGCATGTGGCAGATCGTTCTGGCCACCAACTTCCTCTATTCGGCCAATGAAACCATCCGCTCGCAGGATCTTGGCGATAGCGCTGCACTGTTGCAGATTTTTGGCCAGAGCGTCAAAATTGGCGGTGCCGTGTTTACCTATGGCGTCATTGCCCTGGCGGTGCTGGTTGCCGTGCTGTGGTATGTGCTGAATAACACCGCCTGGGGCCGCCATCTTTATGCAGTTGGTGATGATCCTGATGCGGCAGAACTGTCTGGCGTTAACGTCAAGCGCATGCTGATTTCGGTCTACACTCTGGCAGGTATCATCTGTGCGCTCGGCGGCTGGGTGATGATCGGCCGTATTGGCTCCATTTCGCCAACGGCGGGCCAGTTTGCCAATATTGAATCCATCACCGCTGTGGTGATTGGCGGCATGTCGCTGTTTGGCGGTCGCGGCTCCATCCTCGGCATGTTGTTTGGTGCGCTGATTGTTGGCGTGTTCCAGCTTGGCTTGCGCATGGCAGGCACCGACCCACAATGGACCTATATGCTGATTGGTGTGCTGATCATCGCCGCCGTCGCAATTGACCAATGGATCAGAAAGGTAGCAGGCTAATGGCACAAGAACCCATCCTCACCGCTCGCGGTCTCGTCAAACGCTACGGCCGTGTGACCGCCCTCGACAAAGCCGATTTCGATCTCTATCCGGGCGAAATTCTGGCTGTGATTGGCGACAATGGCGCTGGCAAATCCTCATTGATCAAGGCCATTTCCGGTGCTGTAACACCGGATGAAGGTGAGATCAGGCTGGAAGGCAAGCCTGTTCATTTCCGCTCTCCTATCGATGCGCGCAAGGCCGGTATCGAGACGGTTTATCAAAACCTTGCTCTGTCGCCAGCGCTCTCCATTTCCGATAACATGTTTCTGGGCCGCGAAATTCGCAAGCCCGGCATCATGGGCAGCCTGTTTCGCTCACTCGACAAGGCGGCGATGGACAAGTTCTCTCGCGAAAAGCTGTCGGAGCTTGGCCTGATGACCATTCAAAACATCAATCAGGCGGTGGAAACCCTCTCGGGGGGCCAGCGACAGGGCGTGGCTGTAGCGCGTGCTGCTGCTTTCGGCTCCAAGGTGGTTATTCTCGATGAACCAACGGCGGCGCTCGGCGTCAAGGAAAGCCGCCGCGTTCTGGAGCTTATTCAGGACGTGCGCTCGCGCGGTCTGCCGATTGTGCTGATCTCGCACAACATGCCGCATGTGTTTGAGGTTGCTGACCGCATCCACATTCACCGCCTTGGCAAGCGTCTGTGCGTGATCAATCCGAAGGATTACAGCATGTCGGACGCGGTTGCCTTCATGACAGGTGCCAAGGAAGCACCTGCGGAAGCGATTGCCGCATGACAACATCCATTTCCTCCCTTCTTGAGGAAATCGCACGGCTGGCGCAAGGTGCCAGCCGCTTCATGATTGGCATTGCCGGTCCTCCGGGTGCTGGCAAATCCACTCTGTCGGATGCCTTGCGCGATGCGCTGATTGCCCGTGGTGAAACGGCGGAAATCCTTCCCATGGATGGATTTCACATGGACAATGGCATTCTGGAAGAGCGCGGCCTTTTGCCCCGCAAGGGCGCACCCGAAACCTTTGATGTTCGTGGCTTTCTCGACATTGTCACCGCCGTAAAACGCGGCAATGAAGAGGTACTGGTGCCGGTGTTTGACCGCTCCCGCGAGCTGGCCATTGCATCAGCGCGGGCGATTTCGCCCGCCACCCGCTTTATTCTGGTTGAGGGGAATTACCTTTTGCTGGATCAGGCTCCCTGGAACCGGCTTGCCCCATGCTTTGACCTCACCCTGTTTGTCGGCCCGCCATTGAACGTGCTGGAACAGCGCCTTCGGGAACGTTGGGTGCATTATGGGCTGGATGACGCTGCAATTGAATGGAAGCTCAACGGCAATGACCTGCCCAATGGCCGCTTGGTGATTGAAAAATCACGGTCAGCCGACATCAGCGTCGACGTGATTGATCTGAAATAAAGCGAATTCTTCTCTCGACAAAATCCAAAGCCGTGCTTACAAAATAAGCACGGCTTTTTTTTGCACAATTTTGTTGACAGCAGCCCTGAACCTCGCTCTATTTGTATAGTCAAAAAGGCCAAAACAATTGGCAACACACGGGGAATGGCGCGGCCTGACAGCGCATGACGGGCGCGGGTAAAACGGGAGAAATCGTGATGCAAAAAAGACTGTTTTTGAAGGCGGCGCTGGGTGCTGCCCTGTTGTTTGGTGCAAGCGTGTCAGCCCATGCCGAAGACGCGCTGAGCAAGATCAAAGCCGCTGGCACCTTGAAGGTCGGCACCGAGACCGCTTTTGCCCCCTTCGATTTCATTGATGCTGGTGATCACGTTGGCCTCAACGTCGATCTTTTTGCTGAAATCGGCAAGGAACTCGGTGTGAAAATCGAGTGGGTGGCCCTGCCATGGGATGGTGTTCTGCCTGCGCTGGAAGCTGGCAAGTTTGACATGGTTGCTGGCCCTGCCACCATCACAAAAGCCCGCATGGAGCGCTATCGCTTCACGGCTCCCATCGCTGAGGCAACCGTTGCCATCCTGAAAAAAGCCAGCGACAAGACCATCACCAAGCCCGAGGATCTGGCGGGCAAAGCCGTGGGCGTTGGCAAGGCCACATCACAGATGGCCCAGCTTCAGGAATTTTCGGCAACCCTGCCCAAGAAAATTGATGTCCGCGAATACGTGTCTTTCAACGATGCCTATGCCGATATGGCGGCTGGCCGGGTGGTGGCTGTTGCCAATTCGCTGCCAAACATTGCTTTCGTGGCAAAACAGCGCAACGGTGCCTTTGAAGTGGTGCTGCCGCCCTTTGGCAAAAAGAGCTATTTCGGCTTTATCGGCACCAAGGACGCAGACCACGCCAGCCTGATGGATGCCGTCGATGCCGCTCTGATCAAGATGAAGGGCGACGGCCGCATGGCGAAATTGCAGGAAAAGTGGTTTGGCACCAAATTTGATACGCCTGATAGCGTGAAAGATCCTGCGTTTTGAGGTCAACTACCCTGAGGCTTTGCCTTTGGAACAACAGATGATTTCTGAGTATGCCGTTTACCCCCCTCTGCCTTGCCAGGCATCTCCCCTCAAGGGGGGAGATTAGATAGACGAACACAATCAGCTTAATCCGACACAAATGCCATGAGACGACATTGGTTGAGGAAATCGTCGCTTGCCCCAAGTCAATCTCCCCCCTTGAGGGGGAGATGTCCGGCAGGACCGAGGGGGTATCCCACACACTATGATGTATTGTGGTCCGCAACCGCAAAGACCGGAGAGCCATGTCGTTCAAACTCTTCTTCCTGCTCGTCAAGGCTGCCGGGTGGACGCTGGGCATCAGCGTGATTTCGATTGCACTTGGCTTTTTACTGGCAGTCCTCCTCTCCGGTGCAATGCTTTCTGGCAAAGCGCTCTATCAGGCTCCGACCAAACTGTTCATAAGCTTCTTTCGCGGTGTGCCACTGCTTGTGCAATTGCTGCTGATTTACAATCTTCTGCCGTTTATCGGCATCAACGTGCCAAGCGTGGTGGCCGCCATTATCGGCCTATCACTCTGCACGGCTGCCTATCAGGCCGAAAACCTGCGTGGTGGCTTTGAGAGCGTACCGAAGGGTTTGGTTGAGGCTGCTGATATAGCTGGCTTCTCCGCACGTCAGACATTTTTGCGCATAAAACTTCCCATTGCCCTTCGGCTGACCTTCCCCGCCTTGGTCAATGAAGCGATCATGATCCTCAAATCCTCCTCGCTGGTGTCGGTGGTCGGCATTGTTGAGTTGACCCGTATGGCGCAGGATCTTGCCGCCTCCACCTATCTGCCGCTGGAGCTGTTTTCTTCGGCAGCGCTGATTTATCTGATCATCTGCTGGAGCGTGGCGCTGTTGAGCCGGGCGGCTGAACGCGCCCTTCCTGGAGGTGTCAAATGATATTTGATCCCAAAGTTATTCTCGATCACCTTCCAGAAATTGCCAGTGGGGCGCTCACCACTCTGTGGATCTGGATTGTCGGCATGATAGCCGGTGTCTTCGTTGGATTTCTGGTGGCAACCGGGCGTCGCTACGGTGGCAGATTTCTGGATATTCCGCTGGGGTTCATTGTGGAAGTGCTGCGCGGCACACCGTTTCTGATCCAGATTTTCCTCGTTTATTATGGCGGCCCCTATGTTGGCCTGTCGCTGGACCCGATCCCTTGCGGATTGATTGGCCTGACGATCTATTCCGCCGCCTACTATTCCGAAATTTTCCGCGCGGGCTATGGCTCGGTTCCCCACGGCCATGTGGAAGCCGCGGAATGTCTGGGCTTGAGCCGCTTTCAGATCATTCGTCGGATTCTACTGCCGGAAATGGCGCTGATTGTGCTGCCGCCTTGCGTTAATTTGGCAATCATTCTTTTAAAAGAATCGGCAGTGTTGTCGATCATCACCGTGCCCGAACTCACCGCCACCGTCAGCGCGATTGGCTCGGCCCAATATGCCTTTCTGGAGGCCATATTCATTCTGGCGGTGATTTACTGGGTCATTGTCGAGGCCACAGCCTGGGCGGCCCGCCAGGCTGAATCCCGTTTGAGCAGATTGAGGTTTTCCGCGCCATGACGCTTCCCGCCATTTCCGTCTCCAAGCTCGTCAAGCGCTTTGGCTCCAACACTGTGTTGAGTGACATCAATCTCGTCATCCCAGAGGGCAAGGTCTCCTGCCTGATTGGCCCTTCCGGTTCTGGCAAAAGCACGCTGCTGCGCTGCATGGCTTTTCTGGAAGAGGCCAGCGAAGGCATGATCACGGTCAACGGCGAAGCACTGGGCTATTTCGAGCGGCCTGATGGCCAGCGCGAACGCCTGCCAGCTTCGCAAATCCGTGCTGTGCGCTCCAAAATCGGCATGGTGTTTCAACAATTCAATCTCTGGCCACATATGACGGCGCTGGGCAATGTCTCTGAAGCACTGAAAACAGTGCATAAAGTGCCAAAACGCGAGGCCGAAGACCGCGCCATGGTGCAGCTGAAAAAGGTGGGGCTGGAAAACCGGGCAGGCCATTATCCATCGCAACTTTCTGGCGGCCAGCAGCAGCGCGTGGCCATTGCCCGCGCTCTGGCCTTGCAACCGAAAATCATGCTGTTTGATGAGCCGACCTCGGCGCTCGACCCGGAATTGACTGGCGAAGTGCTCAACGTTATGCGTGATCTTGCGGCTGAGGGCATGACCATGGTGGTGGTCAGCCACGAGATTGGCTTTGCCGCAACCGTGGGCCAACAGATCAGCTTTCTGGATCAGGGCAAGCTATTGTTCACCGGCGCACCATCGGATGTTTTTGCCAAACCCCGCCACCCAAGGTTGGAACAATTTCTTGACACCTATCTGGATCGCGGCGCATCGATGCTGGCATGATGACAGACACGATAGACACAAGCAGCAAATCGCTGCATCAACGCATTCTGGATGATATTGAAAGCAATATCCTCTCAGGCCGCTGGCCGCCGGGCTATAAAATCCCTTCCGAACAGGTGCTGACCGAGCAATATGCATGCTCACGCATGACCGTGAACAAGGTGCTGACCCAGCTTGCCCGCGCAGGTCTGGTGCTGCGCAAGCGCAAAACCGGCAGCATTGTCATGCCGCAAAATTCGCAAAGCGCCATTCTGGAAATTTACGACATCCGCGATGAAGTCAGCGCTTTGGACAAACGCTATCATCACGGCATTCTTGCGCGAACCATCCGCGCCCCCACCAAGGCGGAAGCAGATAACCTGTCGCTTGGGCCGCGCCGCAAGCTGCTGGCTTTGACCTGCCTGCACTATGCCGATGACAAGCCCTTTTGTCTGGAAGAGCGCATTATCAATCTCGGCGTGGTGCCGCAGGCGGCTGAGGCGGATTTTGCTGATCTTGCCCCCGGCCCGTGGCTGCTGGACCATATCCCCTGGAGCGCTGCCGAGCACCGCATTGCCGCCGAAGCGGCCAATGATGCCGCCGCGCAAACATTGAACATCGCTGCCAACACCCCGGTTCTGGTGGTGGAGCGCCAGACGTGGCGGCTGGAGGAAACCGTCACACAGGTGCGCCTCACCTACCCCGGTGCAAGCCATGCCGTCACCGCCCGGTTTACCCCATCGCAACGCCTTCTCAATCCCGCCTGATCAGAAAGAAGAGATCACCATGGCCCGCACCGATACGCTGAAACTGGGAACCTTCGTCTACACCTTCGGCTTCAACCCGGCGGCGTGGCGGCACCCGGACGCCGATGTGCATGGGGCCAACAAGATTGATCATCTGCTGAATGTGGCGAAAATTTCAGAAGCGGCCAAATTCGATTTCATGTTTCTGGCCGATTCCCCTGCCGCCGCCATTGGCGATGCCGATGCACTGGCCCGCTCGCCCACCAAAATGAACCGGTTTGAGCCATTGTCGCTGATTTCGGCGCTGTCGGTGCTCACCGAAAAGCTCGGCTTTGTCGCCACCGCCTCCACCAGCTATTACGAACCCTATAACATTGCCCGCATCTTTGCCTCCATCGATCATCTCAGCGGCGGCCGTGCCTGCTGGAATGTGGTGACCTCTGACCATGACGAAACCGGCTATAACTACGGTTTTGAAGGCCTGCCGCCGCATGCTCTGCGCTATGAGCGCGGCTCGGAATTTGTCGATGTCGTCTTTGGCCTCTGGGACAGTTTTGAGCCGGATGCACTGGTGCTGGACAAGGCCAACGGGCTATATCACGACAAAGATAAGCTGCACACGCTGAACCATAAGGGCAAGCATTTTCAAGTGCGCGGGCCGCTCAACATTGCAGCTTCGCCGCAAGGCCGCCCGGTGATTGCGCAGGCTGGCGGCTCGGAAGCTGGCATGGAATTGGCCGCCCGCACTGCCGAAATTGTCTTCAGCCTCGCCTCCAATCTGGAGCGTAACAAGGCCTTTGCCGACAATATCAAGGGCCGCATGGCCAAATATGGCCGCTCCACCAATGATTTGAAGCTCATGCCCGGCCTTGTGGTCAATGTTGGAGAAACCAAAGCCGAAGCCCAGGCCAAGGTCGATTTCCTGATCGACAATCTACACCCCGATGTCGGCCGCTGGATGCTGGGCGAATTTCTGGAAGCCGATCTGTCTGGCGTAGCGCTTGATCAGCCCTTCCCGCTGGAGCGCCTGCCCGCCGAGCCAAAAGGCTCAAAAGCCATGTTTGAATGGCTGCGCGATTTCATCATGGAAGGCCATACCGTTGGCGAGCTGATCCGCTTCTATGCCGAGAAAAGCACCGGCAATGGCATCACCGGCACCCCCACCGAAATCGCCGATTTCATGGAAGAGTGGTTTCAGGCTGGGGCCGCCGATGGGTTTATTCTGATGCTGCCCACCCTGCCCGCCAGCTTGAATGATTTTGTACGTCTGGTGCTGCCGGAATTGCGCAGGCGCGGGCTGTTTCGCGAGGAATATGAAGGCAATACGTTGCGGGAGAATTTGGGGCTGTCGATGCCGGTTAATCGCTATGCGGCGGCCAGGAATGGTGGCTGACAGTTGGCTCAATAATCAATGGGCGGCGGCCCCTCCCCAACCCTCCCCACAGGGGGGAGGGAGCAGGTTGAGAACGCCGCCATCCTTGCGCCCATTGAACATTTAATAAATGAAACAGAGATTTACCAAGAATGCAACATACTCCCTCCCCCTTGTGGGGAGGGTTGGGGAGGGGTCTCTTCTTTTCATTTCGAAGTGAATGCAGCCATCCTCAAAACGCCGCCATCAACTCCCGCATCACCCCCACAAACCGCGCGGCAACTTTCTCCCGCGCCTTATGCCGCCCGGCTTCAACCTGCTTGACACCGCCCACCCAGACGCAATCCACTAGAGCACCATTGGCAAAGATGAAACCGTCCATAACCTGATCGCCACTCAAACCAAGATCATGGCGCGGTTTGAGGCTGACAACATCTGCGGGCTTGCCCACGGCCAAGCCACTCTCTGCCATCAAGGCCGCAGCACCACCTATAACGGCACCGTCAAACAAATACCGACCTGTCGAGCCACCCGGCAAAGCCAGAACATTGCGGGCGCGATGGCTAAGGCGCTGCGAATATTCCAGCTGACGCAATTCATCGGCAATGCCAATCAGAATATTGGAGTCCGACCCCACACCAAAGCGCCCGCCTGCCTTGAGAAACACCTCGGCATTGAACGTGCCATCGCCCAGATTGGCCTCGGTGATCGGGCAAAGCCCGGCAATGGCACCGGCTTTCGCCATACGCACAGTTTCATCCTCGGTCATATGGGTTGCGTGGATCAGGCACCAGCGATCAGTCAGCGCGGCATTGTCCAGCAACCAGGCCACGGGGCGCTTGCCCGACCACGCCACGCAATCTTCCACTTCCTTCACCTGCTCGGCGACATGAATATGGATGGGGCCATCGAAAGAAAGCTGTTGCAAGGCAGAGAGTTGTTCTGGTGTCACGGCCCGCAGGCTGTGAGGCGCTATGCCGGTGACGCTACAGGGTAAGCGTGAAGTCGCCTTTTTTGCCCCATCCAACAGCGCTGCAAAACCATCAAGATCATTGATAAACCGCCGCTGCCCTTCATTGGGAACCTGACCGCCAAAGCCGGAATGGGCATAGAAGACCGGCAGCAGCGTGAGGCCAATTCCGGTTTCATCACAGGCCGCCACAATGCGCTCCGCCATCTCGGCACGGTTGGTGAAAGCACTACCATCACGATCATGATGGAGATAGTGAAACTCCCCCACCCGGCCAAAACCAGCTTCCAGCATTTCCACATAAAGCTGAGCGGCAATGGCCTGCATTTGCTCCGGATTCATGGTCAGCGCAAAGCGATACATCACCGTGCGCCAGCTCCAGAAACTGTCACTATCCGGCCCGCGCAATTCCGCCAGACCCGCCATGCCGCGTTGAAAGGCGTGGCTGTGCAGATTGGCCATTGTGGGCAGCAAGACGTCATGCCGCTCATCGCCCACTTTGGCTTCAACACCCTGCTCAATCGCGGAAATTCTGCGGTCTTTCAGCGTCAGCCGCACATCGTTGGCCCAGCCATCCGGCAGCAGCGCCTGTTTTGCGTGGAGTGTCGTCACGGCTTTCCCCTCTCATTTTTCGACTTGCGCCTCGCTTCATTAAGTATATACATAATAGGAAAATCGATTGGGCGCAACGTCGCGTGAGCCATAATAACAAGGGATCAGCATGACACATCGGGATCGCATTTTGACCAATGCGCGGTTGGCAACGCTCAATCCGCAACTCCCCGGCATCGGTATCATCGAGGACGGCGCGCTGATGGTTCGCAATGGGCAGATTGTCTATGCTGGCCCGATGAGCGAGCTGCCCATCAACCTGCTCAACACGGCAGAGATCACCGACTGCGAGGGCCGCTGGATCACCCCCGGCCTGGTGGATTGCCACACCCATCTGGTGCACGCAGGCAACCGCGCTCATGAGTTTGAAATGCGCCTAGCGGGTGCAAGTTATGAGGAAATTGCCCGCGCTGGCGGTGGCATTGTCTCTTCCGTCTCCAAGGTCCGCGCTGCTAGCGAAGCAGATTTGCTGCGCGAAAGCCTGCCGCGTCTGGATGCGCTGCTGGCCGAAGGGGTCACCACGGTTGAGGTCAAATCCGGCTATGGGCTGACGGTGCAAGATGAGCTGAAAATGCTGCGGGCTGCACGACAGCTTGGCGATAAACGGCCCGTGTCCATAACCACCACCTATCTCGGTGCTCATGCCACGCCCGCAGACTATAAGGGCCGCAATGGTGATTTTATCCGCGATGTTGTGTTGCCGGGCTTAAGTGCCGCCCACGCTGAGCATCTGGTCGATGCCGTGGACGGGTTTTGCGAAGGCATTGCTTTTTCACCGGATGAAATGCGCGTGGTTTTTGATGCTGCCAAAGCGCTCGGCCTGCCGGTGAAACTGCATGCCGATCAGCTTTCCAATCTCTCCGGGGCAGCCCTTGCCGCCGAATATGGCGCGCTGTCTGCCGATCATCTGGAATATATCGATGCGGCAGGTGCAAAAGCCATGGCAGAGGCAGGCACGGTTGCGGTGCTTTTGCCGGGTGCTTTTTACTTTATCCGCGAAACAAAAAAGCCGCCCGTCGATCTCTTCCGCCAGCACGGCACCAAAATGGCGCTGGCCACCGACAACAACCCCGGCACCTCGCCGCTCACCTCGCTGCTGCTGACCATGAACATGGGGGCCACCCTGTTTGGCATGACGGTGGAAGAGTGCATCGCGGGCGTCACCCGCGAGGCTGCCCGCGCACTCGGTCGGCTGGATGAGATTGGCACGCTGGAGGCCGGAAAATCGGCTGATCTCGCCATCTGGGATATTTCTGAACTGTCGGAGCTTGTCTACCGCATGGGCTTTAACCCGCTGCACCAGCGGGTGTGGCGCGGCCAAGACACATAACAACAAGGGGCCATCATGACCATTACCCTTCATCCCGGCACCGTGCCGCTGGCCGATCTGGCGAAAATCTATTGGCAGGGCGAACCTGCCGTGCTGGATCGCAGCTTTGATGCGGGCATTGAGCGGGCCGCCAACCGCATTGCCGCCATTGCGGCGGGCAATGAGCCGGTTTATGGCGTCAACACTGGCTTTGGCAAACTGGCCTCCATCAAGATTGATGCTGCCGATACCGCCACGCTTCAGCGCAATCTCATTCTCTCCCATTGCTGCGGTGTCGGTGCCCCCTTGCCGGAAAACATAGTAAGGCTGATCCTGTCGCTCAAGCTGATCTCGCTGGGCCGTGGAGCCTCCGGCGTGCGGCTGGAGCTGGTGCGGTTGATTGAGGCCATGCTGGAAAAGGGCGTGATTCCGCTGATCCCGGAAAAGGGCTCGGTCGGCGCTTCCGGCGATCTGGCCCCGCTTGCCCATATGGCGGCGGTGATGATGGGCGAGGCCGAAGCCTTTTATCAAGGCGAGAAACTGCCGGGCAAACTGGCGCTGGAACGGGCTGGACTCACGCCAGTGATTTTGGCCGCCAAAGAAGGTTTGGCGCTGATCAATGGCACGCAAGCCTCCACCGCGCTGGCCTTGGCCGGGCTTTTCCGCGCCCATCGCGCAGCACAAGCAGCATTGATTACCGGGGCCATGTCTACCGATGCCGCCATGGGGTCTTCGGCACCGTTTACCGCCGATATTCACACGCTTCGCGGCCACAAGGGCCAGATTGATACGGCGGCCAGCTTGCGCGCCTTGTTGGAAGGCTCTGTTATCCGCCAGAGCCATCTGGATGGCGATGAGCGGGTGCAAGATCCTTATTGCATCCGCTGCCAGCCGCAGGTGGATGGCGCTTGCCTTGATCTGCTGCGAATGACGGCCCGCACGTTGGAAATTGAAGCCAATGCGGTGACGGATAATCCGCTGGTGCTCTCCGATGACAGCGTGGTGTCTGGCGGCAATTTCCATGCCGAGCCAGTGGCGTTTGCTGCCGATCAGATTGCGATTGCGGTTTGTGAAATCGGAGCCATTTCTCAACGACGCATCGCACTTCTGGTTGATCCGGCTTTGTCTTACGGCCTGCCTGCGTTTTTGGCGAAAAAGCCGGGCCTCAATTCCGGCCTGATGATTGCCGAAGTGACCTCTGCTGCATTGATGAGTGAAAACAAGCAGATGGCCCATCCTGCCTCCGTCGATTCAACCCCGACCTCGGCCAATCAGGAAGACCATGTGTCCATGGCCTGCCATGGTGCGCGGCGGCTGTTGCAAATGACCGAAAACCTGTTTGCCATCATTGGCATTGAGGCTTTGACGGCAGCGCAGGGCGTGGAGTTTCGCTCCCCCCTGACCACCAGCCCGGAATTGCAAAAGGCAATTGCGACCTTGCGCGACAAAGTGCCAACGCTGGAGGTTGATCGGTTTATGGCACCGGATTTGGCTGCGGCCTCTGCGTTGGTGGCCGATGGGGCTTTGGTGGGCAGTGTGTCGGCTGGGATTTTGCCAGGGTTGGAGGGGTGAAGTGATGATGCCTTTTTTGCATGTATTCGGGGTGAAAGGCCCCTCCCCAACCCCTCCCCACAAGGGGGAGGGGCTTAAGATGCCGCACCGTTTTCACAACGCGGCACCCGATCAGCGGATGCCGCGTTTGCATGAAGCACGACAGCGCAACGGCCAAAGCCCCTCCCCCTTGTGGGGAGGGGTTGGGGAGGGGTTCTAAATGTCCAGTATTTTTCAAATCACCCAAGGCACCTCCCCCGTCATCCTCGCCTTCCCGCACACGGGCACCGATGTGCCGCCCCCCATCTGGGATCGCCTCAACGACAACGGCAAGCTGCTGGCCGATACTGATTGGCATATCCACCATCTGTACGATAGCCTGCTGCCAAACGTCACCACCGTGCGCGCCACCTTCCATCGCTATGTCATTGATGCCAATCGTGATCCGGCGGGGGTAAGCCTTTATCCGGGGCAGAACACCACGGGCCTGATTCCCGAAACAGATTTCGATGGCATATCGATCTGGAAGGCAGGACAGGAACCAACCGAGGCAGATATTGCTGAGCGTTTGAGCGCCTTTCACGCCCCCTATCACGCCGCCCTTTTGGCTGAGATTGAGCGCGTCAAAGCCATTCATGGCGTGGCGGTGCTGTATGATTGCCACTCCATTCGCGGCAACATCCCCTATCTGTTTGAGGGCCGCCTGCCGGATTTCAACATCGGTACCGATATGGGCCGCACCTGTGATGCCGCGATTGAAGCGGCGACCGTTGAAATTGCAGCGTCAGCAAACGGTTACACATCCATTCTCAATGGCCGCTTCAAAGGCGGCTGGACCACCCGCCAGTATGGCAAGCCAGAAAACGGCATTCACGCCATTCAGATGGAGCTGGCGCAAGGCTCACACCTTGCCACAGAGGCCCCACCCTTTGCCTATGACGAGGAAAAGGCGGGCCGTTTACGGGTGCATCTCAAAGCTATTCTGGAGCGGATCGAGCAGATCGCGTTTCAACTGAAACAAAAGAAGGGGGAATGATCATGACCAACCCACGCCACAATATCCGCGATGTGCGGGCCGCAACCGGCACGGAGCTTTCCGCCAAAAGCTGGATGACCGAAGCCCCTCTGCGCATGTTGATGAACAATCTTGACCCCGACGTGGCCGAGCGCCCGCATGAACTGGTGGTCTATGGCGGCATTGGCCGCGCCGCCCGCACCTGGGAGGATTTTGATCGCATCGTTGCCACGCTGAAAACCCTGACCGAAGAAGAAACGCTGGTGGTGCAATCCGGTAAGCCGGTGGGTGTGTTTCGCACCCACAAGGATGCGCCTCGGGTGCTGATTGCCAATTCCAACCTCGTGCCCCATTGGGCCACATGGGACCATTTCAACGAGCTGGATAAGAAGGGACTGGCCATGTATGGCCAGATGACCGCTGGTTCGTGGATTTACATCGGCACCCAAGGCATTGTGCAGGGCACCTATGAAACCTTCGTGGAGGCCGGTCGCCAGCACTATAATGGCAATCTAAAAGGTAAGTGGATACTTACAGGTGGTCTGGGCGGCATGGGTGGCGCACAGCCGCTCGCGGCTGTAATGGCCGGGGCCTGCTGCCTTGCGGTGGAATGCGATGAAACCCGTGTGGATTTTCGCCTTCGCACCCGCTATGTCGATGCCAAGGCCCACACGCTGGATGAAGCTTTGGCGCTGATTGACCAATGGACCAAGGCCGGAGAAGCCAAGTCCGTGGGCCTGATCGGCAATGCTGCTGATATTTTCCCGGAACTGGTGAAGCGCGGTATCCGCCCCGATATTGTTACCGACCAGACCTCGGCACACGATCCGATCAATGGTTACCTACCCTCTGGCTGGACCGTGGCCGAATGGCGCGCCAAGCAGGAAAGCGATCCGAAAGCCGTCGAAGCGGCCGCGCGCGCTTCGATGAAAGTGCATGTTCAGGCCATGGTCGATTTCTGGAACATGGGCGTTCCGACACTGGATTATGGCAACAATATCCGCCAGGTCGCCAAGGAAGAAGGGCTGGAAAATGCCTTTGCCTTCCCCGGCTTTGTGCCCGCCTATATCCGCCCGCTGTTTTGCCGGGGCATTGGTCCGTTCCGTTGGGCGGCGCTGTCTGGTGATCCAGAGGATATTTACAAGACCGATGCCAAGGTGAAGGAATTGCTGCCTGATAATAAGCACCTCCACAATTGGCTGGACATGGCGCGTGAGCGCATTGCCTTTCAGGGCCTGCCTGCTCGTATCTGCTGGGTGGGTCTGGGTGACCGTCACAAGCTGGGTCTGGCTTTCAATGAAATGGTGCGCAATGGCGAGCTGAAAGCCCCGGTGGTGATTGGTCGTGACCATCTGGATTCTGGCTCGGTTGCCTCACCCAACCGCGAAACCGAAGCGATGAGAGATGGCTCGGATGCCGTGTCGGACTGGCCGCTCCTGAACGCGCTGCTCAACTGCGCCTCGGGTGCCACATGGGTGTCACTGCACCATGGTGGCGGGGTCGGCATGGGCTTTAGCCAGCACTCTGGCATGGTGATCTGCGCCGATGGCACCGATGATGCCGCCCGGCGTCTGGAGCGGGTGCTGTGGAACGACCCGGCCACCGGCGTGATGCGCCATGCCGATGCGGGCTATGACATTGCACTGGATTGCGCCAAGGAAAAGGGTCTGCGTCTGCCCGGCATATTGGGCAATTGATATGCAGATCATCCCGCGCAGCAGCTATCAGCGGATGCCCTGGAAAAACGGCAAGGGCCTGACTGAAGAGGTGATAGTCGCTCCGTTAGGCAGCACGATGGAGACGTTTGACTGGCGTCTCTCCATTGCTCATGTCGGCGAGGATGGACCATTTTCCATCTTCCCCGGCGTGGATCGTAGCATTGCGCTTTTGGATGGCGAGGGCCTACGCCTTGATTTGCCCAATGGGGACAGCAAAGTGCTGCGCCCCTACGGAGAGCCCTTCGCCTTTGCGGGTGAATGGGCCATCTCCAGCAGCAATATTGGTGGTCCGACGATCGATCTCAACATCATGACCCGGCGCGGATGCTATCAGCATAGCATGCACCGTTATCGCAGTGTCGAGCCATTGCGCATCCGGGCGGATAGCGACACGATATTGGTGTTTAAATCAGCGGCAGAGATCAAAACAAGAGAGGGCGTGATCAGCACCACGCCCTTTTCAAGTGTAGTACTCAGCGCTGGCGACGACATCACCATCACTGCCAGCGACATCCTTCATCTGCTGGTGATTGAGCTACAGTCAAATCTTTAAGCAGCAAACAGCCCGCCCTTTTTGGCGGGCCCAGGTTATTGACAAACTTCTCGCTCGACGTTTCGTCACCCTCGGGCCTGTCCCGAGGGTCTGCCATGGCTAGATAAGCGCTAGATAAGCGATTGACTTTGCTTGTGAAATTAACGTGGTTAGATGCTCGGCACAGGGCCGAGCATGACGTCGAGGATAAATTTAGGGTTTGTCAGCAGTCTGAGCCCGCCTTTTTGGCGGGCCGAAAATCTCGAAAAACCTTACAGTTTGCCACCGCGCTGCTGGATCATCATGAACGTATCATAGGTATATTCAGACAGCTGCATCCACAGATAGGCCTCGCGCTTGAAGGCGTTCTGGTCGTCATAAATCTTTTTGAAGTCAGGGTTTTTCGCATTGATCTCGGCATAGACTTCCATGGAAGCCTTGAAGCAGGCGTCGAGAATATCCTGACTGAACGGCTTGAGAACCGCCCCTTCCGAGACAATCTGCTTGATCGCAACCGGGTTTTTCAGGTCGTATTTCGCCATCATATTGGTGTTGGCAAAGGCGCAGGCGTCTTCCAGAGCGGTCTTGTAGGCAGGTGGCAGCTCGTTCCATTTGTCGAGATTGACAAAGGCGTGGATGGCAAGACCACCTTCCCAGAAGGCTGGGTAGTAGTAGTATTTCGCCACCTTATAGAAGCCCAGCTTGTGGTCGTCATAGGGGCCGATCCACTCAGCGGCATCAATCGTGCCTTTTTCAAGGGCTGGATAAATATCACCACCGGCAATCTGCTGCGGCACGCCGCCGAGCTTTTCAATGACCTTGCCAGCCAGGCCGGCAATGCGCATTTTCACGCCCTTGATGTCATCCACCGTGTTGATCTCGCGGCGGAACCAGCCGCCCATCTGCGCACCGGTGTTGCCTGCCACAATGCCGTAAAGCTTGTGCTTGGCCCAGAACTCATTCATCAGCTTGTTGCCATTACCCTGATAGAACCAGGCATTGGTCAGACGCGCATTCAAACCAAAAGGAATGGCCGAGCCAATGGCAAAGGTTGGGTCTTTACCCACGTAATAGTAAGAGCAGGTGTGGCACATCTCGACCGTGCCTGCGCCGACTGCGTCAGCCGCCTGCAAGCCCGGCACCACTTCACCGGCTGCAAACACCTGAATTTGGAAATTGCCATCGGTTGCGGCAGCAACGCGGGCGGCAATATCTTCTGCGCCGCCATAAATCGTATCCAGTGATTTGGGGAAAGACGACGTCAAACGCCAGGTAATTTTGGGCAATGATTGCGCAATTGCCGGTGCTGCCAGTGTCGCAGCAGCCACTGTCCCCACAGTGCCAACACCAGCATTTTTCAAAAATCCACGACGATCCATCAGATCCTCCCCATTGCGGTTAAACTCACGTCTCGTCTCCCCTCCGAGAGATCATGCATGGAAGTAACCATGTTGCGTGCGGCAACGCAAGCAAGCACACCCCCTTGTTACAACTAAAGTTCATGGGCATTTCTCATCGCCGTTGACTTCATTTTCAAACAGGTCAAAAACAGCATCATTCCATCGATTTTTCGAAAGCCTCCCATGTCTAAGCCTCTTGTTGCTATTCCTGCCGATTTTAAAGACATCAACGGATCAAACTGGCATTGCGTGCTGGATCAATATGTCAATGCCACGCTGAAAGTGGCAGCGGCTATGCCGGTGCTGATCCCTGCTCTTGAAACGGGTGCCGATATTGATGCGGTGCTGGACCGCGTTGACGGCGTGGTGGTGTCCGGCTCGCCCAGCAATGTGCATCCATCGCTCTATGGCGTGGAGGCAACCGAGGCCTATGGGCCATTTGATCCTGCCCGTGATGCCACATCCCTGCCGCTGATTCGCCGTGCGATTGAGCGCGGGGTGCCGCTCTTGGCCATCTGCCGGGGTATTCAGGAGTTAAACGTGGCGCTGGGCGGCACGCTGGCCACCGAAATTCAAGAGCAGCCCGGCAATTGGGACCACCGCAAACCGCCAACCGAAGATCGCGACCAAGCCTATGCCATCCGCCAGCCGGTGACGATCAAGCAAGGCTCCTGCATTGCCCGCTATCTGGGCACTGATGGCAGCATTCAGATCAATTCGCTGCATCGGCAGGCCATCTCGACGATTGCTCCGCGCCTCCAAGTCGAGGCCGTGGCAGAAGACGGCACCATTGAAGCCGTATCGGTCATCGATGCCAAGGGCTTTGCCGTCGGCGTGCAATGGCACCCGGAATATTGGGCTGAGAGCGATGCCCCCTCCCGCGCCCTGTTTGAAGCCTTTGGGGCGGCAGCGCGAGAGTATGCGGCGTCAAAGGCCGTTAAGCCTTAACAGGCGTCAGCCTTTTACAGGCGTTTCCGGCACTGGCGTTTTCACCACGCCATTGTCGAACCAGCCGATCAGGTTGTCTGCCACCAGATCGGCCATGGCATTGCGGGTATGCACCGACGCCGATGCCACATGCGGCAAGAGTGACATATTGGGCAGATCGAGATAGTCTTTCGGCACTTTCGGCTCGTCGTAGAACACATCAAGGCCAGCGGCGGCAATTGTGCCGTCCTTCAGGGCGGCTATCAGCGCTGCATCGTCCACGCTCCAGCCACGCCCCACATTGATCAATACGCCATTCGGCCCAAGCGCCTTGAGAATATCGGCGTTGATGGCCTTATGGGTCTGCTCGGTTTTCGGCACAATACAGATCAGCGTATCAACCGCTTCTGCCAACGCTTTCAGCGAGGGCTGGTAGCCATAGGATACACCGGGCTTCGGATTACGAGTGTGATAGCTGATCTTGACCTTGAACGGCTCCAGACGACTGGCAATTTCGCCACCAATACGGCCAAGGCCATACAGGCCGACATGACGGCCGCGCAAGGAGAGAGGTGTCAGCGGAAACGCCCCTTCTTTTTCCCAGCGCCCGGCGCGCAAATAGCTTTCTGCCGCATAAAATTGCCGCAGCGTGTTGAGCAGCAGCGCGATGGTGGTGTCGGCCACCTCATCATCGAGCACATCCGGTGTGTTGGTGACAATCACACCGCGGTTGGCGGCAGCCGTCACATCAACTCCGTCATACCCCACACCGAAATTGGCGATCACTTGCAGATTGGGCAGTTTTTCCATCAAAGTCGCAGAGACAGACCCCGCAACGGCAATGCCGCGCACGCGGGCGGCATCGGCCGCGCTCAGATCGACCGGTTGACCAGCCGGTGTCTGTAATATTTCAAAAACAGGGGTTAAACGCTCCAGCACCCGCGGATGAATTTTTCCGGGGATCAAAATAACAGGTTTTTCAGCACTCATATCAATCTCTATTAATCTCGGTGTTTGATCGGCCCGGTTGATTGGCGGATGCGCATTTCAGGCTTGATCAGATGCATGCCATCCGGTTCGTGGCTACCCGCCAGCTTATCCAGAAGTGCGCGCGCTGCAAGCCTGCCCACTTCGGCCTGACCATTCCAAACTGTGGTCAGCGATGGCGTTGCAATCGAGGCCTCCTCAAGATCGTCATAGCCAGTCACGGAAATATCGCGCCCCGGCACAAAGCCAGCCCGAGACACGCCATTCATCAGGCCAATCGCCACCAGATCATTCCAACAGACCGCAGCCGTTGGCTTTTGTGGCAAAGACAGAAAATTCACCGCCGCCTCAAAACCGCCCTGCTTGGTGCGCGGGCCGGGAATGCGCAATTCGGGATCAACCTCAATGCCCGCCTTTCGCAGCGCATTGACGTAGCCCTGATAGCGGTCACGCCCGGTGGAGGTCTGGTCCGTGCCACCGACCATGGCAATCACCCGGTGGCCAAGGCCAATCAAATGGTTGGTGGCCAGCGAAATGCCATAGGTGTCATCACCGCGATAGGTGGGCAGCGCGAGGCCCTCCATGGAGCGGGCAATCAAAATGGCGGGCATGCCGTTGTCTTCAGCCAGCATCACATCTTCCGGCGGCGAGCCGATGGCAGGCGACATGATCACCCCATCACCACCCAGTTGCAGCAGCGTCTCAATGAAGTTGCGCTGTTTTTCCACCGAGTCATAGTGGTTGGACAAAATGAAGGTCTGGCGGCTGCGATCCAGCTCGCTTTCAATGGCTTTGAGAATCTCGCCGTAAAACGGGTTCATGATGTCATGCACCACAACACCGATAATGCCTGAGCGCGAGGTGCGCAGGCTGGCCGCACGGCGATTGTAGATATAGCCCAGCGCGCGGGCCTGATCCTTGATCTTCTCGCGCGTTTCAGCCGCAACCAGCGGACTGTCGCGCAGCGCCAAAGACACGGTTGCGGTCGATAGACCCAAACTATCGGCAATCGTCGAGAGTTTTATTTTTTGCGCCACATTTCCCCTCCCTCAAGCATCGGCCTCAAGCATCGGACCCCGTTGCAAATCCTCTCCGATACCCCAATTAAAATTTTTAATTAAAGTGTTGAATAGCAGAAGGCAATAATTTTCAAAAGTAAAAACCGTCTCACCCGATGGGCTCTTCCATATTTTCCTCAATCTCCACTCGGGCTCCATGAAGATTGCGATCCATCAAGGCCAATAGTTTTAAAAGTTGTTTGACATCCTTGCCGCTCATGCCCTGTGTCGCCTGCTGCTCGGCGGCCTTGTTTGCCGCAAAAATCCGCTCCACCGTGGCCTGTCCCATGGGCGTCAAATAGACTTTTGTCAGCCGGGCATCCGTATCCGATCCCTTACGTTCAAGAAATCCTTGCGCCTCCATGCGGCCAATGGTGCGGGTCATGGTGGGTGCCTTGACCCCCAGTTTTTGTGCCAGAACGCCGGTGCTCAAGCCATTCTCGCTGGCCAACAACAACACAACACCTTCCTGCCCGGCATAGAGACCGCATTGGGCCAGTCTGCGCGTCTGCGCGGTGCGAAAACTGCGCGCGGCTTGTGTCATCATCATGCCCAGATCGCCATGGGCCAGAAGCATATCGTCTTTCGGTGCCGTTTTCAGCTTGCCGGACTTTTTCTTCTTTTCGGACTTGTCCTTTTTGGCCATTTTTCCTCTACAGTCGCGAGCGTGAGTGCTGATATCACTGTCAGATCTGTCTATCACCTTGATCCATAGCCAAAAACCGACCGGGAAACCAGATGCATCGCCCCAACCCACGCTTTGAAATGAACGATCCTGATCTTTTGCCATCGGATCGCGCCCACTGGATTGCCGTTTTGCCTCTGGGGGCCCATGAGCAACACGGGCCACATCTGCCGTTTGAGACCGATAGGATTATTGCGGAAGGCGTGGTTGAACGGCTTATCAAGGCAGTACCGGACCCATTGCCAGTGACATTTCTGCCGGTTGAGCCGATTGGCTATTCGATTGAACATATGGACGTTGAGGGTACAAAAACCCTGAGCTATCAAGAGGCCATCACCCGCTGGCTCGGCATTGCCCAACACCTCAGCACACTTGGCATCCGCAAATTTCTCATGCTCAATGCCCATGGGGGCAATGCCCCGCTGATGACCATTGTTGCCACCGAAGCCCGCGTGCGCTTCAACATGCTGGCGGTGGCCACCAGCTGGACACGCTTTGGCCAACCCGAGGGCTGGATTGATCCCAAAGACAAGGCCATCGACATTCATGGTGGTGACATTGAAACCTCGGTGATGCTGGCACTGCGGCCCGATCTGGTGGCAATGGACAGAGCCGATGCATTTTCGTCGCAGCAATCCCTCTTCATGGATCGCTTCAAGCACCTGCGCGCCTATGGGCCGCATGCCTTTGGCTGGAAAATGTCGGATCTCAACCCTCTTGGCGTTGCAGGCAATGCCAAGGTGGCAACAGCTGAAAAAGGCGAAGCGCTGCTTTCCCATTGCATTCAGGGGCTTGTGGAACTGCTTCACGACATCGACAGCTTCAATGTTGAGAAAGCCTTTGAACTGACATGAAACAGCCCCTATATGAGGTAACACCATAACAATTGGGCACCCCCTGCCCTGACCATCTATCGAGGTTCGAATGAGCGAAGCTGCCGCAAAACCCACACCCGTTACCGTGCTGACCGGCTATCTTGGCTCGGGCAAAACCACGCTGTTGAACCGGATTTTGACCGAGAGCCATGGCAAGAAATATGCCGTCATCGTCAATGAATTTGGTGAAATCGGCATTGATAATGATCTGATCGTCGAATCGGACGAAGAAATCTATGAAATGAACAATGGCTGCGTCTGCTGCACAGTGCGTGGCGATTTGATCCGCGTGGTCGAAGGCCTGATGCGCCGCCCCGGCCGCTTTGACGGGATTATTGTGGAAACCACTGGCCTCGCCGATCCGGTTCCTGTCGCGCAGACCTTCTTCATGGATGATGACGTGCGCAGCAAGACCGAGCTGGATGCCGTGATTGCCTTGGTCGATGCCAAGCATCTGCCTTTGCGCCTGAAAGACAGCCGCGAAGCAGAAGACCAGATTGCCTTTGCCGATGTGGTTGTGGTCAATAAGGCCGATCTCGTCACCCATGACGAGCTGCACCAGATTGAAGACATTGTGCGCGCCATCAATCCATCGGCACGCATTTACACCACCACCCGCTCCGGCGTTGATCTGTCCAAGGTGCTCAATCAGGGTGCTTTCAACCTTGAGCGCGCCTTGGAAAATGATCCGCACTTCCTTGATCACGATGACCCGGACCATGTGTGTGGCCCCGATTGCAATCACGACCACGGCCATCATCACCATGATCACGACCATCACCACCATCATGACCACGGGCATGATCACCATCATCATGGCCACAGCCATGCGCCCTCTGCGATCCATGATGTGACCGTTACATCCATTTCGCTGCGCGGTGGCGAGATGAATCCTGAGCGCTTCTTCCCATGGATTCAGAAAGTCACACAGGTTGATGGCCCGAAAATCCTGCGTCTCAAGGGCATTATCGCCTTCAAGGGTGACCCTGAGCGTTATGTGGTGCAAGGCGTGCACATGATCATTGAAGGTGATCACCAGCGCCCCTGGAAAGAGGGCGAAAAGCACGAGAGCCGTCTTGTGTTCATTGGTCGCGACCTCGACCGCGAAAAGCTGGAAAACAGCTTCAAGGCCTGTGAGGCAACCGCCTGATGCCAACAGTTGCTCCGCTTGATCTGGAAGGCCACGTTTTATTCGCGGCCTTCCTGGGGGATATCCCCGTTTTCGTCACCGCTGCTGGCGCAGTTCACCGTCTCGATGGCGGTGAAAAAATCACGGACGTGAATGCCGGTCTGTTGGTTGCGATCAAGGATGACCATAACCAGACCCTGCTTACCGGTGGTGAAGACGGCAAAGTGCTGCGCATTGCCCATGATGGCAGCGTAACCGAGCTGGCCCATGCTCCGCGCAAGTGGATTTCGGTGCTGGCGGCTGGTCCGCAAGGCGCTGTGGCCTATGCCCATGGCAAGTCGGCCTTTGTGCGTCTGGCCAGCGGCGTGGTGCATGAATATCAGGAAGAACGCAGTGTCGAAGGTCTAGCCTTTGCGCCCAAGGGTCTTCGTCTTGCCATTGCGCGCTACAATGGCGTCACGCTGCGCTTTGTCGGCGCTGAGAGCAAGCCGCTGGATCTCGAGTGGAAGGGCGCACACACCGGCGTCAGCTTTTCACCCGACAACCGCTTTGTGGTCACCGCCATGCAGGAAAATGCGCTGCATGGCTGGAAACTCGACGGGGCTGGTACCGATACCCGTCATATGCGTATGACCGGCTATCCCGCCAAGGTCAAATCCACCTCCTGGTCGACGAAGGGCAAATGGCTTGCATCGTCTGGCGCGCCTGCGGCCATTGTCTGGCCCTTTGCCGGTAAAGATGGCCCGATGGGCAAGGCACCGCAAGAGCTGGGCACCCGCGCCAATATCATGGTGACGCAAGTGGCTTTTCACCCGGCAGAAGAAGTGCTGGCCATCGGCTTTATCGATGGCATGATTTTGGCTGTACGCCTTGCCGATGGCAAGGAAGCGCTTTTGCGGCGCCCCGGCAAGGGGGCTATCACCAGCATGGGCTGGAGCGCCAGCGGCAAATTGCTTTGCTTTGCCTCAGAGGCAGGTGATTGTGGTGTGATAGACATCAGTAGTTAAACTTGATGAAATTGACATAAAAACCAGAGCTCACGCTCTGGTTTTTTTTTGAAAATAACAACCTATCTCTAAATTAATTAAAAATAAATCTGAATCGTAATAACACTATTCTATCGATCTCTGGAATAAAAAAAGTCTGGTTGCATAAGCAAGTATAAATATCCGGAAACGATACAAACATCTGCATTAATGAATTCTAATATTTGAAAGTCATTGCCACTTCAAACAACCTGAAGTGCTATGACATGGCCAATATTTCGACCATCGGCAAAGGGTGTAACCTTGAAGTTCAGCATTTCATCAGCAGTCACAACCAGCGGCATTCTTTTGGCGCTTGGTATTGTTCTTGCTCTGGCAATGGATATGAGAACCCTTCAACATTTGAAGGTCAATGGTCCCGTTTACAATCAGATCATTGATAGCAAAGACCTGATTGCTGATATCTTGCCGCCGCCGCTCTATGTGGTTGAAGCCTATTCTCTGGTGAGCGAAGCGGCCCTCAATCCCGAAACGGTGGCGCAGAACGCTGAACGCCTGAGTGTCTTGCGCAGCCAATATAAGGAACGTCGGGAATATTGGAAAACATCGACCCTGCCTGACAGTATGAAGCAAAAGCTGCAAACCGATGTGCTGGTGAAAGGCGATGCCTTTTGGAAGATCCTTGATAATATTGATCTGAACACTCTTGCCGGTCGCAATGTATCCGAGCAGATAAACCCGCTTAAAATAGCGTTTCACATCCATGAGAAGGCGGTTAATGAGCTGGTTGCCATGGGCGATGCTTATGGCAAGCAAAAAGAACGCGAAGCGGCAGACGTGTCCAAAAGGCTGGAGACCATGAGCTATGCGCTGGGTGGCGCGCTTATTTTGCTGTCTCTTGGCTCTTTGGTGTTTGTTCGCCGCCGGGCGCTTCGCCCGCTGCGCGGCATCACCGACGCCATGACAACAATGGCCATGGGCGATCTGCAAAAAGAGCCGCCGTATCTCAACCGCCATGATGAAATTGGCGATATTGCCAAGGCCCTCGCCATCTTTCGCAATGCCGGTCTTGAAAAACGCCAGATGGAAGAGGACGCCGAGCTGTCGCGGGCAGCCGCCAATGAACAGCGCCGTGTGCGCGAGCGTGAGCGTATGGTTGAGGCCGACACGTTGCGGTTTGTGGTCGAGGAATTGAGCGCAGGACTGAACTGTCTTGCGGATTGCAATATGCGCATGACCCTCGATAACGCCTTCGACCGGCGCTTTGAGGAATTGCGCACCGATTTCAACAAAACCATCGTCATTTTCCGGGCAACGCTTGAGAAAGTGCAGGCCGAGACCGTACTATTGCAAACCAACAGCCGCGAAATGCGCGACGCTTCTGACAATCTCGCCCGGCGCACCGAACAACAGGCCGCAGCGCTGGAAGAAACAGCTGCCGCCCTCGAGCAGGTAGCCTCCACCGTTGCCAGCTCGGCCAGCCGCACGCGCGACACCCGCAATCTGGTCAAGGAAGCCCGCCAATCGGCAACCGCATCAAGCGGCGTGGTCAGGGATGCTGTTACAGCCATGGAGCGGATCGAAGCTGCCTCCTCGGAAATCAGCTCCATCATCAGCGTGATTGATGAGATTGCCTTTCAAACCAACCTGCTGGCCCTTAACGCTGGTGTCGAGGCGGCCCGCGCCGGGGAAGCTGGCAAGGGCTTTGCTGTGGTGGCGCAGGAAGTGCGCGAACTGGCACAGCGTTCGGCAGGCGCCGCCCGCCAGATCAAGGGGCTGATTGAACGCTCCGGCCAGGAAGTGGCCAGCGGCGTGCAGCTTGTGGGCGCAGCCGGTAGCGTGCTTGAGCAGATTGGTCAGTTTGTGGCCCAGATTGATGAGAATATCGACAGGATGTCGAGTGTTGCGGAAGAACAGGCCAGTGGCCTGCAACAAATCAGCAGCTCTGTTCATAGTCTGGACCAGATGACCCAGCAAAATGCTGCCATGGTGGAAGAAACCAATGCGATCAGCCAGACCATTGCCGATGGCGCGGTGACGCTGACCGTGCTGGTAAACCGGTTTCAATTGCCAAACAGTGATGAACAGCACAGACCAAACCAGCATCGGGCTGCATGATCGCAGTCTTTACAGCGCCGTGCGCCAAATATGGCGCACAAAGGCCAGAACGGACCTTCTGGCCTTTGTGCGTGTTCAGATCAGGCCGGTTTTGCGCCACGATCACCCGCTTCAAAATCAACGCCTTTACGCTCAAAGCCGAAGCCTGCAAGGGCGGCCACAGCCACGGCAACAATCACCGCAACAACCAGAAGCGCAAGGGCATAATCGCCGTTCCAGTGCTGGGCCAGCGTTGCCTGAAGCGTGGCATTGCCCGATGCCAGCAGGTTGCCGAGCTGGTAGATAAAGCCCGGAAAGGTGCTGCGCACTTCATCGGGCGATAGCTCATTGAGGTGAGCAGGAATAATGCCCCAGGCCCCCTGCACGAAAAACTGCACAAGGAAGGCACCGATCGCCAGCAGGATGGGTGTTGAGGCATAAACCCACAAAGGTGCGACGGGAAGCACCAGCAGCGCCGCAATCACAATGCCTTTGCGCCGCCCGATCTTTTGCGAAAGAGCGCCGAAAAACAGCCCGCCAAGGATGGCACCGACATTGTAGAACATGGCGATGGCACCGACGGTATGGGCAGAATAATCGCGCTGAACCTCCAGGAATGTTGGATAGATATCCTGCGTGCCGTGGCTGAGGAAATTGAAGGCAGTCATCAGCACCACAGCCCAGATGAACAGTTTCATATTGCCTTTCACCACCGCCATGAAGGGCTGGCGCTCCCGGCCGCGACTGGCAAGAAATGCCGGGGATTCCTCGACATTGCGGCGAATGTAGAGCACCAGCAGTGCTGGTGCCACACCCACAAAGAACATGCCCCGCCAGCCAATCAGCGGATAAAGAAAGAAAAACACCAGCGAGGCCAGCAGATAACCGCTGGGATAGCCCGCCTGCAACAGGCCTGAAACAATGCCACGGGTGCGCTCAGGAATGGTTTCCATGGTGAGCGAGGCTCCCACCCCCCACTCGCCGCCCATGGCAATGCCATAGAGCATGCGCAAGACAATCAGCATGGTCAGCCCGGTTGAAAAGCCCGAGAGCAGCTCGAACAACGAGTAGAGCAAAACATCGACCATCAAGGTGTTGCGCCGACCAAATTTTTCTGCCGCAAGCCCAAACAGCAAAGCCCCCAGCGGTCGCATGGCGAGTGTGAGAAACACCGCCACGGACACCGCCGAGACATCGGTGTTAAACTCTTTGGCGATGTCCTTGAGAACAAAAACAAGAATGAAAAAATCAAAGGCATCAAGGGTCCAGCCAAGATAGCTGGCAATGATGGTGTTGCGTTGTTGGGGTGTTAATCCGCGAAGATCTGCGAGAACAGACATAAGGCCTCCTCCTTCAAGAAAGGAACGAAGAGGGGCTGCGCCGCGACACCGTTCCTTACAGCGCCGTGCGCCATATATGGCGCACAAAGGACGCTGTAACATTTTTAATCTGCTGCATAATTTTCTCCTTAAATCGATTCCGATTTAAGGAATTATGCAGTATCGGCGCGAGCGAACAAACCATGTGGCCAATGTTCTCTGCGTCTGACTGCATTGCTGCATCCTTCGCTGGTGGAATGCGCCAGAGTTGGCAACAATGCGCTTACCAGATTTATAATTGCGCTCGCCGGAAATGGTTCAAGGCGCGCACAATAAACCTTTCGTGACTGAAGCACCTTGGGTGCCGAAATTGGCGCCTGAACACGGAATGTTGAAGAAAACACCGCGTTCATCATGTAAAAACACCCCCGCCGCAAGCGACGAGGGTGTTCAAATGGATCAACAGGATTGCTGTTGATTAGAAGCGGTAAGTTACACCTGTGCCGATCAACCATGGATCGAGCTTGGCCGATCCCTTGACGCGGGCACCGCCCACCGTGGCTTCAAAGTCTGGGCGCAGGTACAACTTCTTCACGTCAAAGTTAAAGCCCCAATGCTGATCGATCATGTAATCGAAACCGACCTGCAAAGCTGCGCCAAAGGTGTTTTTAACATCAAGATCGGTGGCCGCACCGCGGGCCGATTGATTGTAGAATGCGGTGTAGTTGATACCTGCACCAACATAAGGCTTAAACGCACCGAGATCGGTGAAATGATATTGCAAGGTCAGTGTGGGCGGCAGAATCCATGTTTTGCCGATATTGCCCAGACCTGCAATCGATCCCTTACCATCAATCCGCGACGAGGTTGTGCCCAGGATCAATTCTGCGGCGATATTGTCGGTGAAGTAATAGCTGAAATCCAATTCTGGCGTCACGCTATCGCTGGACGACAGGCCAGATCCGGCAATACCATCAACCTTGCCGCTGTCTCTTGTCACCACACCAAGCGCACGGGCGCGGATCTGCCAGGGGCTATGCGGTGTCAAAGGGGATTCAGCCTCCGGGGCCTTTGACACAGGTGCAAGATCAGCCGCCGATACGATCGGGGCCGTGCAAGCCAATGCTGCAAGGGCAACTGCCGTCAGGCTCAAAGTCCGGTTCAATGACATATCGTCTCTCCTGATTGTCGAATAGGCGACAGGGTCCCCCGCCGCGTCATGGCAGGACTATTCACAACCGGAGCGCTCTTTCCCTTGAGATAAATCAATATTTTAACACCCTCTAAAATGAAAAGAGCATCAGGCACCCGCCTGTTGCTGCTTTGCATCAGTTGATTTGACGAGGATCAAATCCGCACCGCGCCTGCCGCCGGATCAACCACTTGTGATGGGCAAATGACGAAAGGACGGCACGACACTGCCCGACTGTCATGGAACTGATAAAAACCAATCCTAGCCTCCGCCCAGATCCAGCCACATCCTGTCGAGCAAACTGGACGTTTCAAAAGGGAACCACCATGGCATCTCACTTACGCCGCACGGCCTTGCGTGCAGGCACCGTATTTCTGTCAGCATCGCTCTGTCTTGGCCCATTCTCTCTGGCTCAATTCTCAGGGGCGACACCCGGCTTTGCAGCGGAGCCAATCGTCAACACGGCAACGCCCATCAAGCATCTCGTGGTGATTTTCCAGGAGAATGTGTCGTTTGATCATTATTTTGCCACCTACCCAAAGGCATCCAATATCGAAGGTGAGCCCGCCTTTGCGGCGGCTGCAAACACACCAAAGGATATTGATACGCTGGCCAATGCCGGGCTTTTGGAAAACAACCCCAACAAGACCAATGCCGGTAACGGAGCCGATGCGGCTGCCCCTTTCCGGCTCGATCGCACGCAGGCCGCCACCAATTCACAAAACCACGGCTACACGGCTGAACAGGCCGCCTATGATAATTTTGCCATGGATCTGTTCCCCGCCAATACCGGACGCGGCACCAAGGGTGCAGCGGGCGCTTTTGGCACCAAGGGCCAGGTGATGGGCTATTATGACGGCAACACTGTCACGGCCTTTTGGAACTATGCCCAGCATTTTGCCCTGAACGACCATTCGTTCTCCACCAATTTCGGCCCGTCCACGCCGGGTGCGATCAATCTGATTTCCGGCCAGACCAACGGCATCAGCCTGCCCCCCGGCTACACGCTGGAAACGGACGGCACCTATTCCAAGGGCCGCATTGTGCCCGATGGCAACGGCAACTGGACGCTGATCAGCGATCTTGATCCCACCGGGGACATCTGCTCGCAAGGCAAGACAGCGTTGATGACGGGCCGCAATATTGGCGATCTGCTCAATGACAAGGGCATTACCTGGGGCTTTTTTGAGGGCGGCTTTGATCTCACCGTCAAGAACCCCAATGGCACCACCGCCTGCAAGCGCTCGACCACATCGGCGATCACCAAGGTTGATCAGGTCGATTACATCCCCCACCATCAGCCGTTCCAATACTATCCATCCACCGCCAATCCGCAGCATATTCGCCCCAGCTCGGTGGATGTGATTGGCACCAGCCATGATGGCGGAGCCAACCACCAGTATGATATCAATGATTTCTACGCCGTTTTGAAAAACGGCAATATGCCTGCTGTCAGCTTTCTCAAGGCACCGGCCTATCAGGATGGCCATGCTGGTTATTCCGACCCGCTGGACGAGCAGGAATTTGTGGCAGATGTGGTCAACAAGCTGCAACAGTCGAAAGACTGGAAGGATACCGCTGTTATCATCCTCTATGACGACTCGGATGGCTGGTACGATCACGCCCACCACGTCATCAACCCTTCCAACATTCCGGTCAAAGGCTATGATGTGTTGAACGGTGCTGCCTGCGGCACTGGCACGCCCATGCCCGGTGTGAATGGTCAGCCCGCTCAGGGCCGTTGTGGCTATGGCACGCGCCAGCCGCTGCTGGTGATTTCGCCCTATGCCAAGCAGAATTTTGTCGACCATACCGTGACCGATCAAACCTCCGTCATGCGATTTATCGAGGACAACTGGATGGGTGGTCAACGTCTGGGCGGTGGCTCGTTTGATGCCGTCGCAGGCTCCCTCAACAACATGTTCAATTGGTCCAAAGCACGCACCGACACCTTGATCCTTGACCCCAAAACCGGCCTCAAAGGCTGATAGGATCAGACAGGACCGGATGCATGATACAGACCTATAAAACGTCCGGCCTGACGCTGCTGGCACTCGCGGGGCTTTGCCTCGCGGGGGCGGGCCTCGGCATTGCCGCACAAAAACATGAAACTGCGGCCGCTCAAGCCGCGCCCCTGAGCGCCGTGGCAAAGCTCGGCAAGGCCATTTTTTACGATCAATCCCTGTCCGGCAGCGGCACCATGTCCTGCGCCACCTGCCATGAGCCTGCCAATCACTATTCCCCTGCCAATGCCCTGCCCGTGCAATTTGGTGGCCCGCAGCTCAATCAGCCGGGGCTTCGCCCGCCGCCAAGCCTTGCCTATAAAATGGCAACGCCCGCTTTTTCGGTTGGCCCGGAAAACTCTGCTGAAGAAGCGGCTGAAGCGGCCCCCATGGCGGAAGCATCCGGCGTGGCCCTTGCCAGCCAGAGCGCACCGGCTGGCGGGCCTGTGACAGGCCGGCCTGTGGTGAAGGCGGTGGCTAGCGCCGACAATGCCGTGCCGCAGGGCGGCATGTTTTGGGATGGTCGGGTCGATAGCCTGCAAGAACAGGCACTTGGCCCACTGCTATCGCCTTTTGAAATGGCCAATCGCGATGAGGCCGATCTTTATCGCAAAATCAAAACCACCTATGGTACGCAACTTGAAGCACTGTTTGGCAAACAGGTGCTGGATGATCCGTCCATGGCTCTTGCAGAAGTCGGCTTTGCACTGGCGCGCTATCAGGTGGAAGATGTCGATTTCCATCCCTATTCCAGCAAATATGACGCTTATTTGCGCGGCAAGGCGACATTGACCCCGGCAGAGGCAAGAGGGCTTGCATTGTTTGACGACCCCAAGAAGGGCAATTGCGCCTCCTGCCATCTGGACAAGATGACGGGCGATGGACAAATGCCCGATTTTACCGATTACGAATATGAAGCGCTGGGCGTGCCACGCAATCCCGCCATTCCCGCCAATGCTGACCCGACATTTTTTGATCGCGGCATTTGTGGCCCCTTTCGCAAGGACGAATTTTCCAAACAGCCGCAAAATTGCGGGCTGTTCAAAACCCCAACCTTGCGCAATGTCGCCACCCGCAAAGTCTATTTCCACAATGGCGTCTACAACACGCTGGAAGACACCACCCGCTTCTATGTTCTCCGCGACACCGATCCGGGCCGAATCTACCCCAAAAAACCGGATGGCACTGTGGACAAGTTCAACGATATGCCCGACAGCGACAAGGCCAATATCGACGTCATCGATGCGCCCATGGATCGCAAACCGGGCCAACCGCCTGCATTAAACGAGGCTGAGATCAAGGATGTCGTTGCCTTCTTAAAGACGCTTACCGACGGCTGGGATTCGAAAAAGCCTTGAGACGCTGCACCACGTTCCAAGACGCGATCCTTCACATCAACTTCGCCGATTTGAAAACTATCTCATATGATGTGAGCCAAGCTATGGATTTGCTCACCACAAGCGCTACTTCAAAAAACATAAATTGTTTTAAGCAAAAGTGGCGGTATTTTATGCGCAAATACATTGAAATTATTGTCCGAAGACTTCCTTTAAAAGGCGAGAAGCAAAGTTCTACAGCCCATACAAAGGGTGTCGTTTTTTTCGCATTGGCCATGCTATTGCTGCCCATATGTACTGTCTATGGGCAGGTCAACGCACCCGATTTTCATGAAAGCGATTGGGTACAAAAAGCCTTTGATTTCGACTCCCCCGAACTTAATTTTGTAAGCAAAGTGCCCCCTGATGCAAAAGTCGCTACAGTGCCGATGAATAAGGCAGAGGCAGGCACAATCGGGGCAATCAAAATTATTGGAAAAATGAATTCAGTAGAAAAAGACCAAAAAATAGAAACAACGATTTTGGGCTTTGATTTACTTGCACCTTCAAACGCTGCCCGCCTTTGTGAATTCGAAGCAAAGTTAGCCTCTTATACGCCGCTAAACGTTAGGGTGAAACCCGATTTTAGCGAAGCTAGAGTATTCGCAACGGATGGCGAAGAAGAAAATACCACCGGGGCAGTTTTCATGTATTGCTTCTCGCGAGGAACCAAGGCTCTTGCGATAAGCATTGTTGCAAACCTGAGTAAAACAGAATCGCAAGAGACTATACGTGACAAGGTCACGCAGGCCCAAAAACACGCAGATGCCTTCATCGACAATCTTGTTTTTTCGAACGGAGAAACAGCCAGTCTTGGCGACAATATGCAGCAGGTGCCAGTCGAAATTGGCAAAAACAGCCTAAATCTTCGTATTCCCGCAGGGTGGGACATACCAATAAATGACTTTCACGGAGCGTTGCCTGCGGAACTCCATATGATCCGACAACAAGGCGGGAAAGCAGTTGGCGCAATTTGGTTATCCGTGCTGGAACAACAACTAGAACCGAACATTGACAGCCTGAGCCTACCCCTCGTTCGTGAGTATTTTGACAAACAATCTCCGACAAAAACTGAACTCAAGCTGATCGGAACACGCGATAACGCACAACTTCTTGACGCCGGGGTCAAAAACAAGAGTTTTCTTTTTTCTGCAACCGATGAGAATGGAGACAGTGACGGAGACATAGAAGCAACATTCATCTGGCATTCGGGGCGTCTCTGGATACTCACTCTCTGGTCCGCTTGGCCAGAGACAGCCGATCGCAATCTGTTCTTTTCACGTCTCCCCGGCTTGACAGCATATGACATGGTGAAATCGCAGATTACTGACTATGTTATAAAACATTAATCAGAAGCAGAAATAGCAAGTGATTGATATTTTGAATCTGACGGTCTCAATACAAAAAAGCCCTTTCCGTCTCTGGAAAGGGCTTTTCCGGCCAACGACTGGAGTTCATTGGGCTTACAGGTTCAGTTAGGCCACCTTGCGCATCGAAGGCTGCGTCAGGCGACGGCCAGTTGCTGTGATCATGCCCGCCGCCCCATCGAGCCAGCCGGGCACAAGCTCCAGCGCCAGGAAACGATCTCGCGCAAAAGGACCGGGCATCACCAGATGCGCTGTTTTGCTGGCGAAAAAGCCAAAGCGCTCATAGTAAGGCGCATCGCCCACCAACAACACGGCACCATGGCCACGGTTTTTGGCTTCCATAAGCGCTGCCCGCATCAAGGCCGAGCCGATGCCTTTGCCTTCATGGGCGCAATCGACCGCCAAAGGCCCAAGCAACAGCGCATCAATTGCGTGCCCTTCAGCATTGACGCCCGCTTCAATATTCCACAGCCGCACGGTGCCAATCACATGGCCCTTGCGATCACGTGCCACCAGCGCCAGACCTTCCGCAGGAATGCGGCCACGGCGGATTTTTTCCGAGGACTTCTTGGTGCGATCTGCGCCCATGACGCGATCCAGCAGCGTTTCACGCGCCACAACATCGGCGGCGTTTTCAGTGTCGATTTTAAAGCTTGGCTGCGCAAAAAAAGCGCGCACGGCATTCAGAACAGCGGCCATAGTGACCTCCTATCCACGGGAGTTTCCAATATTTTGTTGTTTTTTCCGTGCCGGTTTCAAACCGGCACGGCTGGAATCATCCGAGACAAGCTCAGATGATATAGGCCTTCAACGGATCAAAGCCGTTAAATGCCACCGCCGAATAGGTCGTGGTGTAAGCACCCGTGCCTTCGATCAGCACTTCATCGCCAATGGTCAGGGTCAGCGGCAGCGGATACATGTTCTTCTCGTAGAGAACATCAGCGCTGTCGCAGGTGGGGCCTGCCAAAACGCAAGGCTCCATTTCGTCACCATCACGCTCAGTGCGGATCGGGTAGCGGATCGCTTCGTCCATGGTTTCGGCCAGACCACCAAACTTGCCGATGTCGAGGAACACCCAGCGGTGTGCATCATTGTCGGACTTCTTGGAGATCAGCACCACTTCGGCCTTGATCACACCGGCATTGCCCACCATGCCGCGACCGGGTTCAATGATGGTCTGCGGAATGTTGTTGCCGAAATGCTTCTTCAGCGAGGCATTGATGGCCTGACCATAGGCTTCCGCCGATGGGATATCACGCAGGTATTTGGTGGGGAAACCACCACCCATGTTGACCATTTTCAGCGTAATGCCCTGCTTGGCCAGCTGCGCAAACACGCGCTTGGCATCGCCAAGGGCTGCATCCCAAGCATCAACCTTGGTCATCTGCGAACCAACGTGGAAAGAAACCCCATAGGATTCCAGACCCTGTTGGTGAGCATAAACCAGAACGTCAACCGCCATCTGTGGCACGCAGCCGAACTTGCGGCTGAGCGGCCATTCAGCGCCTTCACCATCGGTCAGAACGCGGCAGAACACGCGGGCACCGGGAGCGGAGCGGGCGATTTTCTCGACTTCTTCATGGCAATCGACAGCAAACAGGTTGATGCCGAGCGCATGCGCGCGGGCCACATCCCGTTCTTTCTTGATGGTGTTGCCATAAGAAATGCGTGCCGGTGTTGCGCCAGCGGCCAGCGCCATTTCGATTTCAGCCACGGAGGCGCAATCGAAATTGGAGCCGAGCGAGGCCAGCAGCGACAGCACTTCCGGCGCAGGATTGGCCTTAACAGCATAGTAAATGGCGCTATCGGGCAGCGCATGGCGGAATGCGCCGAAATTGTCACGCACGACATCAAGGTCCACGACAAGGCAAGGGCCTTCTGGACGGTGGGTGTTGATGAAGTCACGGATGCGAGCGGTGGTCATCGGCTGATCCCTTCCATATTCCAAAGGTTACCGGTGCTGTATAGCAGCGCCAGATGGACAAAGTGCGACAGACACTCACTCGGAACCAGTCGGTGGAGACACTGGTAACGTGTAAGCGAATGAACGCGGAACGGTGGATAAACGCCCTCTTGCCTGAGAGCATATTATCCGCTTTGTCTGCCATGGATTGGAGGGAGACCCTACCGCACTTCCGGCAATGATGGTGTGCCTCTACAGTTATCCCGGCTGATGGAAAGCCGGAAGAGACTAGAAAGGCCCGCACCGTCGTTGCTTCAAGATGTCCTCGCATTTCCCGGATGGCCGAGATAGCGACTGGAGGGGTTAATTCCAGGTACCTTACCGATTTCCTCACCAAATAGAGGGTCGGCGGACACCCACAGGCACGTGCGACTTTGGGCAAGGAGGGATGTATGAAAACACGCCGTCATAATCAAGCGTTTTTTGCAAGCCCGCATATTTTTTTATTGCCGGTTTTTTTGGGGCGTGAAAGTTGAACGATAACGCGCTATTGTTCACCCGTTGCGCAAAGATTTGGAGATCACCTTTTGGACACCCTCACCCGTATTCGTGCGTTTATTGACGTTGTTGAAGCCGAGGGATTTTCAGCGGCGGCCCGAAAGACCGGGCGTTCTAAAGCCTTGTTATCCAAATATGTTCGGGAACTGGAAGATGAATTGGGCGCGCTTTTGCTCAACCGCACCACCCGTCAGTTTTCCATGACAGAGGCCGGACATACCTATTTTCGCTCTGCCGCCGACATTTTGAAAGAGATCGACAACCTCGCTGATCTGGTGCGTGAGAACAATGCCGATATTCGCGGCAAAATTCGCATCACCGTGCCGCGCAGCTTCACCGATGCCGAAGTGGGGCAATCCCTGATCGATTTTGCGCTGGAGCACCCGGACCTTTCCATCGAAATTGCTGCCGAAGACCGATTCGTTGATTTGATCGAAGAAGGCTTTGATCTCGGCATTCGCGTGACCAAGCTGGATGATTCGGGCATGATTGCCCGCAAGCTGGCCGATTTCAAAATCTATGCCTGCGTCAGCCCCAAGCTTTTGGAAAAATACGGCCCCCTCAATCACCCGCAGGATCTTGCCAATATCCCCATGCTGATTGACACCAACAGCCGCAGCCACAACAGCATTCGCCTGCAAGGACCAACCGGAGACGCCTTCACCGTTAATATTTCCGGCCCGCTGGTGGTCAACAGTCCGCAAACCACCTTGCGCGGTGCGCTTTCCGGCTTGGGTGCCGCCATGCTGCCGGATTTTGTGGCGCGCTCCCACATTGAAAGCGGTGCCTTGATCTCTTTGTTTGAAGAATACATGCCCACGGGCCGCGGCATTTATGCCGTCTATCCGCACCGGCGTTATTTGCCTGCCAAGGTGCGTGCCCTGGTGGATTTCATGCACAATTGGTTCAAGCGCAATGGCCCCTGCACGCCCGGAGGCAACGGAACAGGTTCGTGATCAGGCACGCCCCATTTCTGTCCGATTGCTGAACCATAGACAGATAAACCAGCGCCATTGAAAATGAGATGATGAAAACTGCTCAAAAACTGCTCGTCACTGGCCTGCTCTGCGCCAGCGCCTCGTCTGCTCTCGCGCATCCGCATGTGTTTGTTGATGCCCGGCTGGAGGTCGTGGCTGGCCCCGACAATACAGTCAAAGAACTCCGCAACACCTGGCGTTTCGATGAAGTCTTCTCCTCAAGTGTGCTGATGGATTTTGACAAAAACGCCGATCTGAAGCTCGATGCCAGCGAGCTGCACGATATCGCCAACACCATCCGCTCATCGCTGGGCGATTACGGCTATTTCACCTTCATTACCGCCAGCGGTGCCACCATCAAGGCGGCCAAGCCACAGGTGTTCAATGCCGATTACAAGAACAACCGCTTGCTGGTGTATTTTATCACCAAGCCGGAAAAGCCCATTCCCATCAAGGGCAATTTGAGCTTTGGCGTGCACGACCCAACCCTCTACACCGCTATTGATTTCAAAAGCGACAGCGATCTGGTGGCAACCGGCGACGCCTTTAAAAAATGCAAGCATACCGTGGTGCGCCCAAACCCCAATGACGTGATCAAGCAAAATCAGGCCAGCCTGACCGAAGCCTTCTTCAATGATCCAACCGGAACCGATATGGGCAAACTCTATGCCACAAGGCTTGATCTGGCATGTTGAGGCTTGGGTTTGATATGATTGGGCGACGGAGCCAGGATAGACCACACGTTTCTCCATTAAAATATCTGCCCTTCCTCAGCTTTGCACTCCTCCTTATGCCCGCCTTGGCCCATGCCGGATCACCGCTGGGCATTGGCACATCCGAGCCATCTTTCCAGATGAATGGCCCGCTGGCCCCGGTCATGCTGTGGATCAACATTCATCAGGAAGAGTTTTACCGCACACTTACCGCCGCCCTTCGCGACATGCGCGAAAATACCCATGCGCTGTGGACGCTGATTGGCCTGTCCTTTGCATATGGTGTTTTTCATGCCGCAGGCCCCGGCCATGGCAAAGCGGTGATCTCATCTTACATGATTGCCAATGAGCTGGAGCTGAAGCGCGGCATTGTCATCTCCATCATCTCGTCTTTGCTGCAAGGTTTTGTTGCCATTGCAACGGTCGGGGTTATTTTTCTCACCCTGCGTGGCAGCGGCATTACCCTCACCGAAGCCACCAACACCATGGAAACCGCCAGTTTCGCGCTGGTGGTGCTGTTTGGCCTTTGGCTGCTGTGGCGCAAGCTGCGCGAGATCTGGCAAAGGACACGGCTTGAGCCGGTCATCATTGCATCGGGACCAGCGACAGCCAGCCTGTTTGGCGATGCGCCAGTTTCAACACCGCAAACCAGCCACAAAACCGGCCCGAAAACCGGCTTACGCTTTCAGGCAGAAGGGCTGGACCACGACCACACATCGCTGCGACATGGCGAGGTTTGCGTCGATTGCGGCCGCAGCCATCTGCCCGATCCCAGCATGGTCAGCGCCGAAAACTTCAACCTGAAAGAGGCATGGTCTGCCATTATGGCCGTGGGCCTTCGGCCCTGTTCCGGCGCTTTGCTGGTGATGACCTTTTCCATGCTCAACAGCCTCTATCTTGGCGGCATCCTCTCTGTGTTTGCCATGGCAGCGGGCACGGCCATCACCGTATCCGCGCTTGCCATCATCGCGGTCAGCGCCAAGGGGCTTGCGGTGCGTATCGCTGGTCCCGGCTCGAAGGCCGGGCATCGGGTTGGCACGGCCATTGAGCTGGGCGGTGCCGTGTTTGTGATTGTGATCGGCAGCCTGCTTTTGGCGGCCTCATTGCAAGGCTATCATATGTCGTCCTTGTGACGCCGCTGATAGCGCGCCCGCAGCCAGAAGATCATAAAGAACGACAGCAGGATCAATGAGCCAATTGCCGTTGCCAGAAGGGGCGAAAATTCGCCAATCCACAGCACCAGCTTTGGCAGAAAATACATTGCAAAACCAAAGCCGAGAATAATCAGGCCCGCTGCAATGGCAGAGTTTTTATCTTTTGGTGTCATTGCACAGCCTTCGCGCCAAGCGCGGTTCGAATATCTTCCAGCCGTTGTTTTTGCTGGCCCTGATCATCAAAATTCTGCGGATCAAGCCAGGCCTCAAAGGCAGCTTTCAACAACGGCCACTCACCATCAATCATCGAAAACCATGCCGTGTCGCGGTTTTTGCCCTTGGAAATCACATGCTGGCGAAACACCCCTTCAAAGGTAAAACCGTATCGAGCCGCCGTGATCTTGCTTGGCGCATTTTCATTGTGGCATTTCCACTCATAGCGGCGATAGCCCAAATCTTCAAACACATGGCGCGCCAGCAGATAATGCGCTTCTGTTGACAGTGGTGAGCGCTTCATGGCCGGGCCATGGGCCACAGACCCCACCTCCACCACGCCGTTTTTCGGATCAGGCCGCATCAGGCTGGCCATGCCCACAAGAGCATTATCGGCTTTATTGCGAAACACATGGGTGATCAGGCTGCCGCTGGCATTGGCACCTTCCAGCCAATCGCCAAAGTCTTCAACACCCTTGAAATCATCATTGGGGAAATAGCGGATCAATGCGTTGACGCCCGCATCGCCGCCCAAACCATCCCAGAGCGATTGCAGATGTCGATCGCGCGCAAAGGGCTCAATCACGATGAAACGCCCCTCAAGCGTCACCGGAGCCGGGGCCGGAACCTTGTAATTGCGCAGATCCTGCATGAAACAATCCTCTCTCTTCATAGATAGATGAGTAGGACGGCGCGGGCGCGAAGGCAAAGGAAAATCGATGCCACGCGCCCGCAAATAAAATTAAGCTGGCTGCCCCGCCTTGGCCGCAGCAACAGTTGCCTCAATATGGTCAATCAGACCATCGGCCAGACCCAACCGCCCGGCCAGAAGATCAAGATAACCGCGCTCGGCGCGTGTATCCGGCTCGATTGTCAGGCGCGATGCGGTGTAAAGCTCAACCTTTTGCTCTTCACTTCGGGCCGCATTGACCAGCGCATCAAGATCGGTCGGGTTGGCCAGTTCCTCGGCAATGAAGGCTTCGGCCTCTGCGCCCAGCTCTTCGACATGCAGCTTTTCCATGATGTTGGCCCGCTCCTCGGCATCAATATGGCCGTCGGCCTTGGCAGCGGCAATCATCGCCTTGATCAGAGTCAGGGCAAAATCATTGCTCAAGCCCGTATCGGTGTTGAACGCCGAGCCTGCGGGCGGCGCTGGCAGTTCTGGCAAGGATGGAATGTTTTCAGGCGCTTGTCCGCTTTTATAGCTGCGATAGGCTTGGTAGCCCAAACCGGCAATCAAGGCGAGACCACCGATTTTCAAGGCACCGCCTGCAATCGAGCGTCCGGTTTTGGTGCCAAGCAGCACCGAGGCCAATGCTCCGGTTTTCCATGGGTTGGCCTTGGCCATGTTAATGGCGTCGCGTCCTTTTCCGCCCACGGAGCCGCCAAGCCCCGGAACTTTTGATCCCAAAAACTGCTCCAGCAGCTTCTTTGCGTCAAACATCCATGTCTCCTCAACCATTGTCTCTGAGCAAGACATAGGAACGCCCGCAGCCTCTCCCAAGGTGCGGGCGTCACTTTTTAGCAAAAGGCGAAGATCAGCCCTTAAGGGCGCAAGCCTCAGAAGCAAGCTTGGTGATGCCAGCCCAATCGCCAGCCGCCACCAGATCCTTTGGAGCAACCCAGGAGCCGCCGACGCACACAACATTGGGCAGGTTCAGGTAATCCATGGCGTTTTTCAGCGAAATGCCGCCGGTTGGGCAAAACAGCGTACCCGCCAGAGGTGAGGACAAAGATTTCAGATAGGCCGCACCGCCCGCCTGTTCGGCCGGGAAGAATTTCAGAACTTCATAGCCCTTTTCGCGCAGGTTCATCACTTCGCTGGCGGTCGCAGCACCGGGCAAAAGCGGAATATCCGAAGCGTTAGCTGCGGCCAAAACTTCAGCCGTGGTGCCGGGGCTGACGATAAACTGCGAACCCGCTGCAACAGCGGCTTCATAATGGGCAGCATTGAGAATGGTGCCCGCACCCACAACAGCGCCTTCCACTTCGCCAGCTACTCGCTTGACGGCTTCAAGGGCAGCAGATGTGCGCATGGTGATTTCAATGGCCTTCAGACCACCGGCAACCAAAGCTTTCGCCAGCGGCACCGCATCGGCCACATCATCAATGATCAACACCGGCACAACCGGCTGAAGCTTGAGAACAGCCAGCAGTTTATCCGTCTTGGTAGCCATAGGATTTCACCCTTCAAACGATTGAATTTCACCCTGATTAGCGCGATAGGCTGCCTGTGTCGAGGCAAATGCGCGCACCCCACCGCAACAAAGCACGAAGAATTAAGGGAACTATTGCCATAAAACGGCAATTCTATAGACTAACGTTAGGGAAGCGGGAAAAAGCGCGTTATGGCCAAGGAAATTGAACGTAAATTTCTGGTTCGCAGCGATGTCTGGCGCAAACATGTCAGCCAGTCCTCACGCCTTGTTCAAGGCTATATCCTGTCGGAAACCGACAGGTCTGTGCGTGTGCGCATCAAAAACGACAGCGCTGCCACGCTCACCATCAAAATCGGTCATGTCGGCCTGACCCGTGATGAATTTGAATATGACATTTCAATGCAAGATGCGCAGGAAATGATCGAAAAAGCACTTGGCCGCGTGATTGAGAAAACCCGCTACAACGTGGAGTATGGCGGCTATCTCTGGGAAGTTGATGTGTTCGAAGGGGCCCACGCAGGTCTTATTGTGGCAGAAGTTGAGCTGGAAGACGCCAGCGACGACCCTGCCCTGCCGCCATGGATTGGCAAGGAAGTGACGGGCGACAAGCGCTATTCCAACCAATGGTTGGCCATGTCGGCTCCCAGGGCGGCAAGGCGCAATGACCTATCAGTTAAGGCCTGAAAACGGGCTGATCATCAGCGCCAAAGCCATCTTGCATGAACAGTTGATGGCGGCAGCCGCTGTTCTGGAAAATCCGCCAAATGGTGTTGATGATGCCGTGCATCGGGCTAGGCGGCGACTGAAACGCGCCCGTGCGCTTTACCGTCTCATTGCCGCCGCAGCACCTGATTTGCGCAAAAGTGAAAACATCCGTCTGCGCGACATTGCCAGGCAGCTTGCAACCTTGCGTGACGCATCCGCATTGATCGAATCCTTGCGCTATCTGCAATCCTTTGCTGACAATGAGGATGAACATCAGGCTTTGCAGCGGGCCTTGTCAGTACTCGATATCCAAACGGCTGAAAGCACGGACAGCGCCGAGCAGACAATGCAAAATGCAGCCGCCGCCTGCCGCAATGCCGCCGATCTGTTGCATTCCACCGACATTCCCCTTCGTCGCGCAAAAGCCGCGCGCATTGTGCAAAAAGCCTGGAAGAAGCTGCTGGCAAGAGCACAGCAAGCCATTTTGGCCTGCGAAGAGGGCCTTGAGGCAGAAAGCTTTCACGATCTTAGAAAGGCCACGCAGACCTATTGGATGTATCTGTCCTTGCTGCGCGGCCTTTGGCCCAGTGCGTTTGCGCTCAAACGCCAAAGCGCCAAACAACTGGCCGACGTGCTCGGCCATGAAAACGATCTTGCCATGTTGTCTGCTGCCATTGATGCGCAGGCGGCGCGCTTTGATAGCGCCGAAACCCTATCGCATCTGCTGGGCCTGATTATCCGCAGACAGCAAGCCCTGCGCGAGGAGGCGCTGGTTGCGGCCAAGGCCCTGTTTGGCGATGACATTGGGCTGGAACCTGCGATTATCGCCCAGCTTTGGCGCTTGAAAGTGGATGACGCCACGATAACAGAATGACTGTGCCCGATGAGCCGTGCTGAGCGTCTTTTAACCCTGTTGCAGGTCTTACGTCGTTACCGCCAGCCGGTGCGTGGCCAGACGCTGGCCGATGAGTTGGGCATTTCTATCCGCACGCTGTATCGCGATATTGCCAGCTTGCAGGCCCAGGGCGCTGATATTGAAGGCGAGCCGGGCCTCGGCTATGTGCTGCGCCCCAGCTATATGCTGCCGCCCTTGATGTTCAGCCGGGATGAAATCGACGCCCTGGTGCTTGGCGCGCGCTTCGTTGCTCAACGCACGGACGACCAATTGGCCCATGCGGCCCGCGATGCCCTGGCAAAAATTACCGCCGTTCTACCACAGGATTTGCGGCAAGCCTTGCAAGACACCGCAATGATTGTTGGCCCCAGCAATTTCGGTCAAAATGCAGCCCCCAAACAACAGCCTGTCGCTCTTGCCGATTTGCGCGAGGCCATCCGCCTCGAGCGCGTTTTGCGCATTTCCTATCAAGATGGCAGTGGCACGCAAACGCTGCGCGAGGTCTGGCCCTTTGCGCTCAGTTTCTTTGAGGGCGCGCGGGTGCTGATGGCGTGGTGCTGTTTGCGGCAAAGCTTTCGCCATTTCCGCACAGACCGCATTCTGGAATGCCAGATAAAGGATGCGCGTATGCCAAAACGGCGGGCCGTGCTTTTGAAACAATGGCATTTGGAAAATGCGATACCAGAGCGGCTCTTCTAACCACTCCTGCCATTTTTTGGCAGGAGTGTGGATTACACCTTGGCCGTCAACCAAGGAGAGACACCATGACACCGACAATGACCATTCTCTACGTCAACAGCCCCGAAGCCAGCGCTGCATTTTATCAAAAGCTCTTCAATCTGGCGCCGGTTGAAATCTCACCCACTTTTGCGATGTTTGTGTTGCCAGGCGGTCTGGTGTTTGGCCTGTGGTCGCGCCACACGGTGGAGCCTTCGGCGACCATGACCGGCGGCGGCTGTGAAATTGCCATTCGTGCGTCCGCAAGCTCTGAGGTGGACACCCTTCATGCGCAGTGGAAAGCCATGAATGTTTCCATTCTCCAGCCACCAACCGATGCCGAGTTTGGCCGCACCTTTGTGGCCGTCGATCTGGACGGCCACCGGATCCGGGTTTTCACGCCGCCTGCCTGATCACGATTGACTTGACAAAACTCAAAGCAACGTCGTCATGCTAAAATCAATTGATTCTGAGCGAAAGAGGCAGTATTTCGCAGGTCATGACAGATGATCTTCAAATCCCACGCCATGAAGAGGGCGGCACCTTTTGTGTGGCCGCGCTCTATCATTTTGCCTCTTTCCCACGGTTCGAAAGCTTCCGTGAGCCTCTGCTTGCGCTCTGCAAAGAGCAGGGCATCATGGGCACCCTGCTTTTGGCGCATGAGGGCATCAACGGCACTGTGGCGGGCTCCGATGCGGGCATTGCCAATATGCTGGCATACTTGCGCGCCCAGCCGGAATTTGCCGCCCTTGAGCACAAAGAAAGCCGCGCCTCCAAAATGCCTTTCCTGCGCATGAAGGTGAAGCTGAAAAAAGAGATCGTCACCATGGGTGTCGAAGATATCGACCCCAACAAGATCGTCGGCACCTATGTGGACCCGAAAGATTGGAACGAGCTGATTTCCGATCCTGATACCATTCTGATCGACACCCGCAATGATTATGAAACGGCGATTGGTATTTTCCGCGGTGCGGTTGATCCCAATACCAAAACCTTTCGCGAGTTTCCCGATTGGGTGAAAAACAATCCCGGCCTGCACAACAAGCCGAAAATTGCCATGTATTGCACCGGCGGCATCCGCTGCGAAAAGGCCACGGCCTTCATGAAGCAACAGGGCTTTGAGGATGTTTACCACCTCAAGGGCGGCATTTTGAAATATCTGGAAAACGTGCCGGAAGAAGAAAGCCTGTGGGACGGGGCCTGCTTCGTGTTTGACGAGCGCGTCTCTGTGACCCATGGCCTGAAAGAGGGCAACCACCTGCTCTGCCACGCCTGCCGTCATCCGATTACCGAGGAAGATCTGGCCTCACCACATTATGAGGCCGGTGTCTCCTGCCCCAATTGCTATGAGACCCGCACGCAGGCCGATCGTGATCGTTATCGCCAGCGCCAAAAGCAGATTGCCTTGGCAAAACAGCGTGGCGAAAAGCACATCGGCAGCTAAAAATGCTGCGGCCTTCACGCCGCAGCAGCAAGATCCGGTTGCTCAAAGCGTTCAAATGCCGGGCGTGCGAACAAGTATCCCTGAATATAGCGCACGCCCATATCTTTCAGCACCACCAGCTCTTGAAGCGTTTCCACCCCCTCACACAAAGGCAGGATGCCAAATTCATTCAGCATCGCCAACGTGTGGCGCAAAACTACCCGCTTTTCCCGGTTTTGATCAATATTGCGCACCAGTTCCATATCCAGTTTGACAACATCCGGCTGAAATCTCGTCAGCAACGTCAAGCCCGCATAGCCCGCACCAAAATCATCAATCGCCGTCTTGAACCCCATAGCGCGATAGGCGGTGAGAATTTTCAGCAGATGATCGGTATCAATCTGCTCGCTCTCGGTGAATTCAAACAGGATGCGATCAAGCGGAAAGCCGACACGCTCGGCCGTTTCCAGCGTCGCACGGATACAGGCGCGCGGTTCATAGACCGCATTGGGCATGAAATTGATTGAGAGCTTGGCATTGGATGTTTGCAATCCTGTCGCCGCCAGTTCCAGCGCTTTGACGCGACAGCTCTGATCAAAAGCATAGCGGTTTTGGCTGTTCACCTGAGCGAGAATGCTGGATGCCCCTGCGCCATCCACGCCTCGAACCAAGGCTTCATAGGCAAAAACGTCGCCGCCGTGCAGATCAACAATCGGCTGAAATGCCATAGAAAAGGGTGTGGCAAAACCTGCGCCATCCCGACAACCTGCGCACGCTTTCATAGAACGGCCCCACCTGAAACAAGTGAAAGCCTATGCGACAATACTGAAAAAATTATTTCAAAGACTATGAATATTGAATGCAATGCGCCTTTTACCCAAAGCAATCCAAGGCATGATCCATACAAAAAGACCGGCACTTGGCCGGTCTCAGCTTATTGACAAACCTCTCGCTCGACGTTTCGTCACCCTCGGGCCTGTCCCGAGGGTCTGCCGTGACTGGATAAGCAATTGACTTTGCTTATGAAATTAGCGTGGTTAGATGCTCGGCACAGGGCCGAGCATGACGTCGAGGATAAATTTAGGGTTTGTCAGCAGTCTGAGACCGGCACTTGGCCGGTCTTTCGTTATCAGCTATCTGCAACCACTTACCAGGCAGGCACAACCGCGCCCTTGAACTTGGTGGCAATAAAGGCCTTCACATCCGCGCTATGGTAAGCCTCCACCAGCGTTTTGGCCCAAGGCTGATCCTTATCCTGATCGCGCACGGCGATGACATTGATATAGGGAGCCTTTTCGCCTTCACGGGCAATCGGGTCCTTGGCGGGATCAAGGCCAGCTTCCAGCGCGTAATTGGTGTTGATCACGGCAGCATCCACATCATCCAGCGAGCGTGGCAGTTGGGCTGCGTCCAGTTCGGCAAAGGTCAAGTGTTTTGGATTGTCCACCACATCGGCAGGCGTGACCTTCAGGCCAGCACCATCCTTGAACTTGATCAGGCCTTTGTCGGCCAAAATCAGCAGGGCGCGGCCGCCATTGGTGGGGTCATTCGGAATGGCAACCGAGGCACCATCCTTCAAAGCATCGAGGCTTTTGACCTTCTTGGAATAGATGCCCATGGGGAAGTTAACGGTCTTGGCAATGCTGACCAGCTTGAAACCGCGATCCTTGACCTGATTGTCGAGGTAGGGCTGATGCTGGAAGGAATTGGCCTGCAAATCACCGTCAGCCAAAGCCTGATTGGGAATGACATAATCGGTGAATTCAATGATGTCGATGTCGAGGCCCTTGGTCTTGGCCACCTTCTTCACTTCTTCCATGATCTGGGCGTGTGGCCCTGCGCTGACGCCAACCTTGATGGTTTCCGCAAATGCGCTACCAGCCGATAAAATAGCAGCAATCGATGCTGCAAAAAGCAATGTCTTCATGGGTCTCTCTCCTTTGAAATTATAATTGTATGTGCGTCAGCCCTTACGATGGCGCTTGTCGAAGTGTCTTGCCAGCGCATCGCCAAAGCTCTGCACCACCTGCACCAGCACGATCAGCAGAATCACCACCGCCGCCATGACTTCGGGCATAAAGCGTTGATAGCCATAGCGAATGCCCAGATCACCAAGCCCTCCGCCACCAACGGCACCGACCATGGCCGAATAGCCGATCAGGCTCACCGCCGTCATGGTCAGCGCCATGATGATGGCGGGCATGGCCTCGGCAATCAGCACTTTGCTGACAATCTGCCAGCGCGTCGCCCCCATGGCGCGGGCCGCCTCAATCAAGCCACGATCGACCTCGCGAATGGCGGCCTCAATCAGCCGTGCCACAAAGGGAATGGTGGCAATGGTCAACGGCACAATGGCGGCATTGGTGCCAATCGACGTGCCCGCCACCAGCCGGGTGAAGGGAATAATTGCCACCACCAGAATGATAAACGGCGTGGAGCGGGTGGCATTGACAATCAGGCCAACCACGCGATTGGTCACAGGTGCTGCAAACAGCTCACCCTTGGCGCTGTTGGCCAAAAACACGCCGATGGGCAGACCAATCACCGTGCCAATAAAACCGGCAATGGCCACCATTTGCACCGTCTGCCACAGAGCCTTGGACAGCAGCGACAGCAACATATCAAGCGCCATAGCCAAGCACCTCCGTTTTCAAACCGGTGCGGGCAAAAAACTGCTCGGCCCGCGCCAAAATATCAGCCGTTGCAGGATAGGATACCACCAGCGCGCCATAGGGCTCGCCAGCAATTTCATCAATCGTGCCCGCCAGAATATTGACCTCAACCCCAAGCTCGCTGATCAGACCCGACACCAGGGGCTGTTCCGAGGTTTCGCCAAAGAAGATCAGGCGAACGTAAATGCGCTCTGCCTCTTGCTGGCTGTCATGCAGACGGCTGGTGATCCAGATCGGCAATTTCGAGCCGGTGAGGCTGGAAAGCATCGCCTGCGTTGTCGCGTGTTGCGGCTGGGTGAAAACATCAAAGGTGCGGCCATTTTCGACAATCCGGCCCTTGTCAATCACCGCCACATGCGAGGCAATGGCCTTCACCACTTCCATCTCGTGGGTGATCAGCAGCACGGTCAAATCAAGATCGCGATTGATGGTTTTGAGCAGATCCAGAATAGACTGGGTGGTTTCGGGGTCGAGGGCCGAGGTGGCCTCATCGGAGAGCAGCAATTTTGGCTCGGTGGCCAGCGCCCGCGCAATGCCAACGCGCTGTTTTTGCCCGCCCGACAATTCGGCCGGATAGCGGCCCGCCTTGTCGCTCAGGCCAACAAGCTCCATCAGCGGTGTCACCCGCGCCTTTATCGCGGCGCTTTTCAAACCGGCGATTTCCAGCGGCAGGGCGATATTGTCATAAACCGTGCGCGACGCCAGCAGGTTGAAATGCTGAAAAATCATGCCAACCGAGCGGCGCAGCGAGCGAAGACCGGCTTCATCCAGGCTTGCCACATCGACATCGTCCACCAGCACTTTGCCGGATGAAGGCAGCTCCAAACCATTGACCAGACGGATCAAGGTCGATTTTCCGGCACCGGAACGGCCAATAATACCAGTAATCGCGCCTTTTGGCACGGTGAGATCAACGCCATCCAGCGCCGTGAAAGCCGATTGCCCATCACGCCCGCCAAATTGCTTGGTAACACTTTCAAAGGCCACCATGCTGTGAGAAGCGAAGGTGTGCGGATCAGGTGTGGCAGCGAGCGTCATCGAACGAACTCCTTCAAGGAGCGTTTCGGCTCAAAAGTCAAAAACATGGCATTCTTTCGGATAGATGCGCCACAGAACGTGGCTTTCAGGGATGAAACAGGCGCGAATTTACGACGATGGTCAGCGACACATTCGACGATTATCAATCCGCATTGTCATTGTTCATCTCGCTTTTCAAATCAGGCTCATTTAGCCTTTTGAAGGATGGCGACATTGAAACGGAATTAGCGACCAAAGCCGAGAGATATTTTTTCCTCCCGGCTGTCTTTTCTGCAAAATTTTGCTCTTTGCGTGACGCTTTTACTCAGCCGAGATTGCCGCCACCAAACAGCGAGGCCAAGGTGCCATACCATTTGCCGGATTTCTTCACGGTGCGTGTTTGCGTGTCGTAATCCACATGCACAAGGCCAAAGCGCATTTTATAGCCCTCTGCCCATTCAAAATTATCCATAAGGCTCCAGGCAAAATAGCCCTTCATCGGAAAACCATCGCCAATCAGATCAGCAACAATGCCAATGTGGTCCTTGTAGTAATCGAGCCGGGGCTGGTCATCAACCTCACCGTCTTCGACGCCCATATTGTAGCAGGCCCCATTTTCGGTGATGTAGCAGACCGGCAGAGTGTAGCGATCGTAGAGATTTTCCACCAAGGATTTCAGCGCAGGTGCATAGACCTCCCAGCCAATATCGGTTTTGACATCCGATACCGGTGGTGCGGAAACCGTTGCCGGAAATTCGGCCCCCTCTGTCGGGTCATTCGCAACCCGCATTGGCGTGTAATAATTCAGGCCCCACCAATCGAGCTTTTGCGAAATGATCTCCATATCGCCGTCTTCGATTTTTGGCATCCGGTCGCCAAGCGCTTCCATGAACTCTGCCGGGTATTCGCCCTTGAACACCGGATCAAAGAAAACGCCATTGTGAAACTGATGGGCGCGTTCCGCAGCCGCCTTATCTGCCGCACTGTCGGAGCCCGCAATCACCGAATGGGCATTCAGCACCAGACCGGCTGGCACCTGTGGTGCGACCTGGCGAATGGCATCAACACCCAAACCATGGGCCAGATTGGTGTAATGCAATGCGTGCAGGGCGGCATCCATATTGCGCTCGCCGGGCGCGTGAATGCCGTAAAGGTGCGACAGCCACACCGAGCACCATGGCTCGTTAAAGGTCGCCACTGCATCCAGCCGATCCCCCAGCCGCGCCATTACCAATTTGGCATAGCGTTGAAAGGCATAGGCCGTGGAGCGCGCAGCCCAGCCGCCGTCACCCATCAAGGCCAAGGGCAGATCCCAATGGTAGAGCGTGGCATAGGCCTTGATGCCGCGATCTTTTAGCCCATCCACCAGCTTGTCATAGAAATCCAGACCGGTTTCATTCACCCGGCCCGTGCCATCCGGGATAATCCGCGGCCAGGCAATGGAAAAGCGATAGGCGGACACACCCATATCCTTGATCAGATCCAGATCAGCTTCCCAGCGATTGTAATGATCACAGGCCACATCGCCATTATGCCCCTGATAAACCCGCCCCGGCATATTGGAAAACGCATCCCAGATGCAGGCTTTGCGGCCATCGGCTTTGGTTGCGCCCTCAATCTGGTAAGCGGCCGTGGCCACGCCAAACAGAAAATCTTTGGGAAAACGAGCGGCAAGAAGCTTGGGATCGGTCATCTGGAACTCCCGTTAAAGCATGTCGCGTTTCATTGTCCTCAATGAAACGATAACGCACATGCAACACAATAAGACCTAAAGCCTGTCGCAGTTAATCCTATTCACTGCGACAGGCTTTAGGGTCAATCGACAGGCACAATTTAATATAGAGAGCGGTTTAGACCAATGCGGTGGCATGGGGAAGAAAAAACCACCGCAAGCGCAGCCTGTTCTCTCCCCATGCCGATATCAGATTCCGGGCCTTAAACTTTCACCCAAGCGCCATTCTGCTTGGACGATTCAATACAGGCGGTCACAAAGGCCACACCCTTCACGCCATCATCCACGGTTGGATAAACAACCGCTGGATCGACCGCGACACCAGACTTGGCAGCATTGATCGCTTGGGCTGCCTCGCTATAGATGGTCGCAAAAGCTTCGAGATAGCCTTCCGGGTGGCCGCCGGGAATGCGGGTGACGCGGCTTGCCGCGCTTCCTGCTCCGGCACCGCCACGGGTGATCAACTGTTTTGGCTCACCCAGTTTGGTAAACCACAGATAGTTGGGATCGGCTTGAGTCCATTCAATCCCGGCTTTGGTGCCATAGATGCGCACTTTCAAGCCGTTTTCATTTCCAGTAGCCACCTGACTGCACCAGAGCAGACCTTTGGCACCGCCCTCAAAGCGCAGCATCACGTGGGCGTTGTCATCCAGTCTGCGGCCATCCACAAAGGTGTGCACGTCTGCGGCCAGTTCACGCAGGGTCAAACCCGAGATGAAGCAGCCGAGATTGTAGGCGTGGGTGCCAATATCACCGGTCGAGCCGCCAACGCCCGATTGAGCCGGATCGGTGCGCCAGACGGCCTGTTTTGCGCCTTGCTGTTCTACGGGTTCGGCCAGCCAATCTTGCGGATATTCCATCTGCACCAGCCGGATATCGCCCAATTCTCCGCTTTGCACCAGCTCGCGCGCATGGCGCACCATGGGATAGCCGGTGTAATTGTGGGTGAGGATAAACAGCGCCTTGGCCTTGTCGGCGACCTCTTTTAGCTTTCTGGCGTCCTCCAGATTGGAGGTCAGCGGCTTATCGCAGATCACGTGAATACCGCGCTCCAAAAAGGCTTTGGCAGCGGCAAAATGCACGTGATTGGGCGTGACGATGGATACGGCCTCAATGCCATCGGGCCTTGAGGCCTCTTTTTCCGCCATTTCTTCAAACGATCCATAGCAGCGCTCAGGATCAAGACCGAGATCGCGGCCAGACGCTAAGGATTTTTCTGGCGTTGAGGACAAGGCCCCCGCCACCAGATCATAATGATCATCCAGCCTTGCTGCCATGCGGTGCACAGCACCAATAAAAGCCCCTTGCCCGCCACCCACCATGCCAAGGCGGATTTTTGGGGCGCGTTGTTCGGATTTGCTTGCTTCGATTGTCATTGGAATGTCCTCCTCGAGGTCTGAGATACCCCCTCTGGCTGCCGCCATCTCCCCCACAAGGGGGGAGAAACCGAGCTGCAACCTTGTGCCTGATATAAAAAGACCAGCCGCCGGGTTAAGCCCCTCCCCCTTGTGGGGAGGGGTTGGGGAGGGGTCTTTTCCGTTTTGTTAAAGCCCCAACATCCGCCGATTGGCGGCATCATCCGTGCCACTCGATGCAAAGTCGTCAAAGGCGTGTTCCGTCACCCGAATAATATGCGCCTTGACGAATTCCGCGCCTTCGCGCGCGCCATCCTCTGGATGTTTCAACGCGCATTCCCATTCCACCACGGCCCAGCCGTCAAAATCATTGGCGGCCATTTTGGAAAAGATAGCGCCGAAATCCACCTGCCCATCGCCCGGCGAGCGGAAGCGGCCAGCGCGGTTGACCCAGCCCTGATAGCCGCCATACACGCCTTGACGGCCTGTGGGGTTAAACTCGGCATCCTTGACGTGGAACATCTTGATACGGTCTTTGTAGATATCGATGTTGTCAAGATAATCGAGGCATTGCAGCACGTAATGGGAAGGATCGTAGAGCATATTGGCACGGGAGTGATTTTTGACCCGCTCCAGAAACATCTCGAATGTTACGCCATCGTGCAGGTCTTCACCGGGGTGAATTTCATAGCAAACGTCCACGCCCTGCTCATCGGCATAGTTGAGGATCGGCAACCAGCGCTTGGCCAATTCATCAAAGGCGGTTTCTACCAGACCCGCTGGCCGCTGCGGCCAAGGATAAATATAGGGCCAGGCCAGCGCGCCAGAAAACGTCGCGTGGGCCGCAATACCCAGATGGTTGGAGGCCTTCAGCGCATATTTGACCTGTTCCACCGCCCATTCCTGCCGAGCTTTGGGGTTGCCGCGCACTTCAGGGGCCGCAAAGCCATCAAAGGCTTCATCATAAACGGGATTAACGGCCACCAACTGGCCTTGCAAATGGGTGGACAGTTCGGTGATTTCGACACCGTTCTGGCGCGCAATACCGGCCAGTTCGTCACAATAATCTTTGGATTCGGCCGCCTTTTTCAAATCGATAAGCTGGCCTGCCCATGTGGGCACCTGCACGCCTAGATAGCCCTTTTCGGCGGCCCATTTGGTAATAGAATCCCAGGAATTAAAGGGGGCGGCATCGCCCGCAAACTGGCCCAAAAACAGACCGGGGCCCTTGATCGTCTTCATATGCATCTCCTCCAAAATGATACTGAAACGTTACAGGTGGTGTATTCAATTCTCTCGACGCTGTGAAGCGGTTTTGTGGTCACGAAGGTGAAAAAGAAAAAATCGCCGCTGAAAAGCGGGCAAAGGCAAAAAGCTGGCGGGGCAAATACCTTCCCCCGCCAACGACTGCAAGTTGATTAAACGTAGCGATTGACCACGTTTTCCAGCCATTCCTGCTGGCCGGACACTGGCTGCGGATTGATATTGTCCTTCTCCACGCGCGCGGCAATGCTTTCCAGCGTGCCATTGGCCAGCATGTCCTTGGCACTATCGCTGTTCCAGCCGCTGTAGCGCTTGTCCAGCGGTGCAGACAGAGCCTTGTCCTCCACCATTTTGGCAGCCGCCTTCAGGCCACGCGCGCAGCAATCCATGCCGCCGATATGGCCGATCAGCAGATCCGCCGGATCAATCGACTGGCGACGCAGCTTGGCATCAAAATTGGTACCGCCTGTGGTGAAGCCACCGGCTTGCAGCACCTGATAATAGGCCAGCGCCATTTCCGGCACATTGTTGGGGAACTGGTCGGTATCCCAGCCGGATTGGTAATCGTTGCGGTTCATATCAATCGAGCCGAAAATGCCCAGTGCATTGGCCAGCGCCAGCTCATGCTCAAAGGTGTGACCGGCCAAAATCGCATGCCCCTGCTCGATATTGACCTTCACTTCCTTCTCAAGACCATAATTCTTGAGGAAGCCATAAACCGTGGCCACATCATAATCATACTGGTGCTTGGAAGGTTCCTGCGGCTTTGGCTCGATCAGGATCGCGCCCTTGAAGCCGATCTTGTGCTTATACTCCACCACCATGTTGAGGAAACGGCCCATATGGTCCAGTTCCTGCTTCAGGTCGGTATTGAGCAGGGTTTCATAACCTTCACGACCGCCCCAGAGCACGTAGTTTTCGCCGCCGAGTTTTTGGGTGGCGTCAAGGCAGGTCTTCACCGTGGCGGCTGCAAAAGCAAACACATCGGGATCAGGATTGGTGGCAGCGCCCGACATATAGCGGCGGTGCGAGAACATGTTGGCCGTGCCCCACAGCAGTTTCACGCCGGTGTCAGCCTGCTTTTGGGCGAAATAATCAACGATCTCGTTGAGGTTCTTGGTGTTTTCCGCAAAATTGGCACCTTCAGGGCGCACATCGGCGTCGTGGAAGCAATAGTAAGGCGTGCCAAGCAACTGAAAGAATTCAAAGGCAACATCGGCCTTCAATTTCGCAGCCTTCATGCTGTCTTCAAACCACGGGCGTTCAAACGTGTTGCCGCCAAACGGGTCGGTGCCCGGCCAAACAAATGTGTGCCAATAGGCGATGGCAAAACGCAAATGGTCTTCCATCCGCTTGCCCAGCACCACTTCATCGGGATTGTAGTGGCGAAAGGCCAGCGGATTGGTGCTGCCCTCGCCTTCATATTTGATTTTGGTGATATCGCCAAAAAAACCTGTACTCATGGGTATTCCTCCTGATTTTAAACTCTCTTGAATTGATGAGTGTGGCCGTCCTGCTCATGCTTACTGAAGCCCAGCGATTCCCAGAACACGGGTGCAACAGCCGTTCCGGCATGAACAAACAAAGGCCGATGAAAAGACAGGGCGTGATCCAGCAAAGCTTTCGCCAAAATACGCCCGATCCCCTGGCGTCTGTAATCGGGATGCACATAAAAGCGACGCATGCGCAGCGCGTCTTGATGCGCCGGATCAATCGTCACCCCGCCAATGGCCACAAGCATGTCGCCTTGGCAGCCAGCCATTAACATTTCCCCTAAACGGTCAAACCGAAACCCGTCATTCCACTCTGCAACAAGCCTTGCAACATGAGAAAAACCCTCTTGCTGCGCCAACAACTCGAGGTCGTTGACGTCAACGGGCAGGATGTCTTCTATACGTTGCAAAACCAGCGTCATGGCCAATCCCCAAACAGATCAAAGCGACTTGATCGCTGGATACAGCGCCCGATAGCGCTGATAGGCCGCCTCATAGCCCTCTTGCAAAGCGGATACGGGTTCCACCACCGCTTCCGTCACAGGTGCCGAGCAGACGGAAACCGGATCAGCCCCTGTTGCTGCAATCAGCCCCAGGCGGGCGGCACCAAAGGCTGCACCAAAATCGCCGTCGGCTGGCACATCCACCGGAATGCCAAGGGCTGTGGCAATGGATGCCAGCCAATAGCGCGAGCGCGAACCACCACCGATGGCGGTGACGCGCGATAGTGATGTGCCTGCGGATTTCAGCGCTTCAAGGCTATCGCGAATGGCAAAGCTGACGCCTTCCAGCACGGCTTGGGTGAGCACGGAACGAGAGGAATCATGACCAAGGCCGATGAAGGCACCCCGGATCGCCGCATCATTATGGGGAGTACGCTCGCCGGAGAGATAAGGCAGGAAGGTCACGCCAGTGGGTGCCTGCAACTCATTCCCCAGTTCTGCGGTCAGATTGCCCGCCGATTGGCCGCTAATGCCGGAATACCAGTTGAGCGCATCGGTGGCCGACAAGATCACGCCCATCTGGTGCCATGTATTGGGCAGCGCATGGCAAAAGGCATGCACGGCACTTTCCGGCTTGGGCAGATAGGAGCCATTGGCGGCAAACAGCACGCCCGATGTGCCAAGCGAGACAAAAGCGTGGCCTTCGGCCACCGTACCCATGCCGCAGGCAGAGGCCGCGTTATCGCCAGCGCCACCCGCCACCACAACATTGCTACCAAGGCCCCATTTGCTCGCAAGCTCGCTGCGCAATGTGCCCGCCTGCGCGGTGCCTTCCACCAGCCTCGGCATCTGCTGTTCGGAAAGAACCGTCGCATCCAGAAGCTCTTTTGACCAAGCCCGCTTGCCGGTATCCAGCCAGGACGTGCCCGCCGAATCCGACATGTCAGAGAGATATTCTCCCGTCAGCCATAGCCGCAGATAATCCTTGGGCAGCAGCACCTTGGCCACTTTGCCGAAAATCTCAGGCTCGTTGTTTTTCACCCACACCAGCTTGGGCGCAGTGAAGCCCGGAAAGACGATATTGCCGGTCAACGCGCGAAAGCGCGGATCGGCATCCAGCATGGCTGCCTCCTGATGGGAGCGCGTGTCATTCCACAAAATGCAGGGGCGAAGCACCTGATCTTGCGCATCAATCAGCGTTGCGCCATGCATATGACCGGACAGGCCGATACCCTTGACGGCAGCAAGCTCTTTGGGAAACTGCGCTTTGAGGCCAGCGATTGCCTCTTCACAGGCCGAAATCCAATCCTGAGGTGCCTGCTCCGACCAGCCAGAATGCGGCCGCGAGACGGTGAGCGCGCCGTGGCCAGAGCCGATCACCTTTTGGTCGCCGTCCATCAACATGGCTTTGACACCCGAGGTGCCGAGATCCAAACCGAGATACATGATCTATTCCTCCATCACCTGCCACACGTTAAGGCAGGTTATCCTTCAAAAATATGTCGAGCCGAATACGCTCTTGGGCTGCCACCACGGCCGCACCATCGGCCTTGGCCTTCAGCACCCGGATGGCGCTTCGCACCTCATGGCCGGCATCCTGATTGAGCACCGCATCCATCAACCCCCTCTCCAGCGCTGCCCGCGTCGTCTGCGTCAGCTCATGGGCAATCACCGCAGGGCGCTTGCTGGCCTCCAACGTCTCCAGCGCCCGCACCAGACCACGGTTACCGGCACCCAGACTGTAAAGCCCAAGAATGTCATGGCTTGCGAATTGCTCGCGCAACAGTGCCTCCACCCGGAGCGGATCATCCAGCCCTTCCAGTACGGGCAGCAGTGTGAGCGATGGAAATTCTGCCGCCATCACCGCACAAAAACCCTCAAAGCGCTCGCGATGGTCGCGCACCAGCATGGAGCCTGCCAAAATGGCGACAGAGCCTGAGCACCCGCTCAGAAAACGCCCCAGCAAGCTTGCCGCCGTGCGGCCCGCTGCAATATTATCAATGCCGGCAAAATGATCGCGCTCGGAGCTGGAGAGATCAGACACCAGTGTCACCACCGGAACGCCTGATTGGCGAAGCTGTGCGACCGCTTCTGCAACTTCGGGCGCATCCACCGCCACCAGCGCAACACCGGCGGGGCCGGTTTCAGCCACCTGTTGAAGGGCAGCCACAAGAGCCGCCCCATCAAAGGCGGGCACATCGACAATATCAATACGGGTCCGCTCCACCCCTGCCCGGCTGGCGGCATCCAGCACCTGGCTGCGCAATTCTCGCATGAAGGAATTGTCGTTGGCGGGCAAAATGAAGGTGAAAGGATAAATTCGGCCCTTGGCCAGATTGGCCGCCGCCACATCGCGCACAAAGCCCAGGGCTTCCACCGCCGCTTCCACCCGCGCCCGTGTTGCAGCACGAACGCCGGGACGCGCGTTTAACACGCGATCCACCGTGGCGAGGCTGACACCGGCATGAGCGGCAATGCTGTGAACGGTCGGTTTCATCACCCCTCCTTGAGCGCAACATCTCCTTTAAAGGAGAACGCAAACCACGTAAACGGTTTTTTGATGTACGTACCTCAGATTTATGAAAAAAGAAGCCGCCGCATCGGGGGGAATGCGACGGCTTCTCCACGGCGGTGGATTTCGAAAAATCAGTGGCCCGCGTCTGCGGGCACCACCGCAGAAGGCTTTTTAATCAGGCTCGTCATCACGGTCAGGATACAAAAAAGCACGGTAAGCCCAAGAAACACATCAATAAATGCCATGATCCACGCCTGCTGATTGACCATGCCTGCCAGTTTTTTCAGCGCTGCGGCATCGCCATCCAGACCAAACATGCCAAGCCGACCAGATACCTGAGCAAGCCAGTTCATGGCAGCCGGATTGCTGGGGTTCACATGTTCAACCAATCGGGCATAATGCTCATCGGTGCGCTGGGTCAGCATGGTGTTGATAATGGCAAGGCCAACAGCACCGCCCAGATTACGGGTGAGGTTATAGAGCCCGGACGCGTTCTTGATGCGCTCTGGCGGCAAGGTGCCCAGCGCAATATTGTTGATCGGCACCATGCAAATCATCAGACCACAGCCGCGCAAGATCTGCGGAATCAGCAGCTCATAAAAATCCCAATCAGCCGTCAATCCGGTGACCATATAGGTACCCACGCCAAAGCTGATAAAGCCTGACGCCATCATGATGCGCGGGTCCATCTTGACCGAAAGCCTGCCCGCGATTGGTGCCGTCATGAACATGGCGAGACCGGATACGAACATGGTTTCACCGATGGCCAGACTGTCATAGCCACGCACCCGCGCGAGGTAGAGAGGATAGAGATAGGTCAAGCCATAGAGACCAATGCCCATTACGAAGGAAAACAGCGACCCAAAGGCAAAATTGCGATTGGTGAAGGCTTTCAGATCAACGATTGGCAATTCCTGGGTGAAGGCCCGATAGAAAAACAGGATGCCACCTGCGGTCATGACAATGGCACCCCAGACAATCCGCTGGTCATTGAACCAGTCCTTGCTGTTGCCCTCTTCCAGCACATATTCCATCGCACCCAAAAACAGCGCCATGGCCAACAGCCCCCACCAGTCGAATTTCTTCAGCAGCGAGCGATCTGGCTTGTCAAAATCCACGAAGGACCAAACGGTCAAAGACACGATGATGCCGGGAATAACATTGACCAGAAACAGCCAGTGCCAGGACATGGCGTGGCTAATATAGCCGCCAACGGTTGGGCCAATCGTGGGCGCAAGGGTCGCGACAAGACCAATCAACGGCGAGACAAAGCTGCGCTTTGACGGCGGAAAGATCGTGAAAGCTGCCGCAAACACCGACGGAATCATACCACCGCCGATAAAGCCCTGAATGGCACGATAGATGATCATCTGATTGATATCGGTCGCGGTCGCCGCCAGCGCGCTCGACAGCGTAAAGCCTGCGGCCGCCAGCGTGAAAAGCACCCGCGTTGACAGAATCCGCGCCAGAATCCCCGACAAGGGAATCATGATCACTTCGGCAATCAGATAGGCGGTCTGCACCCAGGCCACCTCTTCCGTGCCCGCCCCAAGGCCAGCCTGAATTTCGGACAGGGAAGCCGAGACGATCTGGATATCCAGGATCGCCATGAACATGCCAAACACCATGGCAATAAAGCCAATCATGACCCGTGGATCAATGGTGTCGGATGGAGCCGCCTGCGCGGTGGGTGTCACTGTCGCTGCCATAGCGCTTGCCTCGCACTCCGCGCTTTACTTTGCGCTGTCCTTGTTTGGTGCCGTGCGCGTATCCACTTCAGCAATAACGCTTAAGCCCGCCTTCAGAAAGCCCTTGTCCAGAACGTCTTGCGGGATAGCAATGCGAACAGGAACGCGCTGAATGATCTTGGTGAAATTGCCGGTGGCGTTTTCAGGCGGCAGCATGGAAAACACCGAACCAGAGCCAGCGGCCAAAGACACAACCGTGCCTTCAATCGGCGTTTTGCCATAGGCATCGACGTGCAGTTTCACTTTCGAGCCAGGAACAATATCGGAAATCTGTGTTTCCTTGAAATTGGCGTCCACATAGAGCTTGTCAACCGGCACCAATGACGCCAGCCGCGAACCACTCGACACCAGATTGCCCACCTGCACACCCAGATTGCCAATGACGCCATCATAGGGGGCGCGCAAAACGGTGAAATCCAGATTGCGCTGGGCCTGCGCAACAGCCAACTCCTGCGTCTTCACGCCCGCTTCGGCCTCAGCCTTTTGCGCTTTCAGCACGGAAAGATTGGCGTTGGCCGATGCAACAGCCGCAACGGCGGCCGCAACATTGGCTTTGCCGGTTTCCAGCGCAGAGGTTGCCGAATCCAGCTCGGCCTGTGACATGACAGACTGCGCCCGAAGATCGGTGACACGCTTGAAGGTCAATTCTGCCGAATGCAGGGTTGCCTGAGCGGCCAGCAGCTGCGCCTGCGCCTGCTGAACAGCGGCTTCCCCGCCGATCACTTGTGCAGCCACGCGGTCAACGGTCAGCTTCTGGGTGGCAAGCTGGCTCTGGGCCTGCTGAAGGGCAATGCGATAATCACCATCATCAAGGGTAACCATGACGTCGCCCGCTTTGACATGCTGGTTATCCGCAATCGAAACAGTTTGAACGTAGCCCGTCACCTTTGGCGAAATTGTTGCAATGTCACCCGAAATATAAGCGTCATCCGTTTCGACCATGAACCGGCCTTCGGTCCACCAGTTGTAGCCGAAATATCCACCGCCAGCCAGAAGCGCCAACAGGATCACCGGCAAAACCGGGCTGCGCTTTTTGGCAGATTTTGCAGCAACCTTGCCGGCGGGGCTTGCAGCCTCGGCGGAGGCACCTGACTGCCTGCTCACAGTCTCTTCCTGTCCACTTCCAGGTTGCAGCGCAGCATCATCAGAAACACCTGAAGCGCGAACTGCGCCCTTTATGGGAGATACAGACATCAAAATCACCATCAATGGAACGAAAGAGAAATTTAATCGAACGAAACCGTTCGGTTCGATTTGACATAGAGCGTTTTTTGCCACATATCAAGCCGCGATCAGGATTTATTCAGCCGATTACACATCTTGAGGTTAATTTTTGGAACACGAAGCCAATATCGCGACGGGTACTCAGGAAGAGCAGGAGGCAGAAAAGCGCTGCCAGCCCGGCGCAGGTCGCTTCGCGGCCGGCGCAGACCCGGCCAAACGAGAGCAAATTCTCGAAGGCGCAAGGCGTGCGTTCATGACCTATGGGTTCGATGCCACCAGCATGAACCACATCACCCGCGAGGCTGGCGTCTCCAAGGGAACGCTCTATGTTTATTTTGAGAACAAGGAAGACCTGTTCTCGGCTTTGATTGAAACCAACAAGCAAAAATTTGCCGCCACCTTGCGCGATATTTTGGCCGAAGAAGGCGACGTTCGAGATCTTCTGCACAAATATGGCAAGACATTTGCCATGTATATTCTGACAAGCGAGATGACCGGCGCCATCCGCATCCTGCTGGGTGTGATTGACCGCATGCCCGGCCTCTGTCGCAGCTTCATGCAATTTGGGCCAGAAAATGCCCGCTCTGTTCTGGAAGTCTTTTTGCACAAACAAGTCAGTCTGGGGCATCTGCACATTGACAATGTGCAACTGGCGGCACGCCAGTATATTGAGTTGGCCACGGGCACGTTTTTCAAGGAAAGGCTGTTTGGCCAGCCCAATGCAGAGGACCTCGAAAAAGAGGTCGATATGGTGATTGACAGTGCTTTGCACCTGTTCATGCTCGGCTACGGTCCAAAATAAAGCCGGTTGATGGCTCTACTCAGGCGCATGTTCCTGCTTATATAGGCGTTAAACTCCGCACACCATCACCAGCGGAGTGGAGACCGGGGACATATATGCAAGACATTTTGGTTTTAGCCAGCAGCCCAGCGGCGTGGATCGCCCTTATCAGCCTCATCGCCATGGAGGTTGTGCTTGGCATCGACAATCTGGTTTTTATTTCCATCCTGACCAACAAACTTCCGGCCCAACAGCGGGAAAAAGCAAGGCGGATCGGCATTGGTCTTGCCCTTGTCATGCGACTGGCCCTGCTGGGCACCGTGGCCTGGATCGTCAAACTCACCGATCCAGTCTTTACGCTGTTTGACCACGGCTTTTCATGGAAAGACATGATCCTTATTGCTGGTGGTCTTTTTCTGGTCTGGAAGGCCACCAAGGAAATCCACCATACTGTGGACCCGGTTGACAAGGACGGCGAGTTTCTCACCACCTCAACCACAGCCACAATGGGCGCGGTGATTGGTCAGATTTTGCTGCTCGATCTGGTGTTTTCGGTCGATAGCATCATCACCGCCGTTGGCATGACAGAGCATGTCATCATCATGGTTATTGCGGTGATTGTTGCCGTCACCGCTATGTTGCTGGCCGCCAATCCGCTGGGGCGCTTCATTGAGAAAAACCCCACCGTAGTCATGCTGGCTCTGGGCTTTTTGATGATGATCGGCATGACGTTGATTGCCGATGGCATGGGCTTCCATGTGCCAAAGGGCTATATTTACGCCGCCATGGCCTTCTCGGCGCTGGTCGAGGGGCTGAACATGATGGCACGCCGCAAAAAGAAAAGCCAAAGCAAGGCACCAGACCAGCATACGCTGCATTAGTGTCTGTCAGGCGCTCAGCATGGTCGATCAGCGATTGGCCATGCACCTACGCTGGAACAAATGCGCCGTGTGATGCATTCTGCCAAAGACCTCGCACCATCGGGACATCCATGACACATCAACAGATTCTCGCCTTTTCCGTTATCGGCGTCATGATGCTCGCATTCATGTGGGACAAGATACGCTATGACGTGGTCGCCGGGCTCACCCTGCTGGCAGCCGTTGCGCTTGGCCTCGTGCCATCAGACAAGGCCTTTTCCGGCTTTTCGGATGACATTGTTATCATTGTTGGCAGCGCCCTTGTGGTCAGCGCGGGCGTGGCCCGCTCCGGCCTTGTTGATGCCGCCATCAAGAAATTCTTTCCCAATCTGACTTCGCTGCGCGCCCAGATGTTGCTTTTGGTGCTGACGGTTACGGTGCTGTCAGCCTTCATCAAAAACATCGGCGCTTTGGCGATCATGATGCCGGTTGCCTTTCAATTTGCCCGTAAATCCAACAACCCTCCATCGATATTTCTGATGCCCATGGCCTTTGGTGCCCTGCTGGGTGGATTGATGACTCAAATCGGCACCTCACCCAATATTGTCGTCTCGCGACTGCGAGGCGAATTGACTGGCACGCCCTTTACCATGTTCGACTTCACCCCGGTGGGGGCAACGCTTGCTGCCGCAGGTGTGGTCTTTCTGATGTTTTTCTACTGGCTGGTGCCTAAGCGGCAAAACCAGAACCCAACCGTGCAAGAAGCGCTCGGCAGTTCCAATTTTGTCACCGAAGCGACCCTGCCCGAAGGCTCAAACCTCAAGGGAAAGCCGCTGCGTGATCTGCTTAGCCCCGCCTCTGGCGAGGTCATTGCCACGGCAATTTTGCGGGGCCACAGCCGTATCTCGCCCTTCCCCGATATCGTGCTGCAAGCCAATGACACGTTGTTGCTCGAAGGCCCTTCCGAGGCATTGGACCGGGTGGTCAGCCAGTCCGCCCTCAAGCTTTCCGGCAAGAAAGGCGGTTCCAGCAATGAAGTGACGGCGATTGAAGCGGTGATTGGCCCAACCTCAACCCTCAAAGGCCTGTCGGCGCGCGATATTTCGCTCTTCAATACCTATGGGATCAACCTTCTTGCCGTCAGCCGCAAGGGCAAGCGCATCAAGGAGCGTCTGGCCGAAGTGATGCTGCGGCCCGGCGATGTTGTGGTGTTGCAAGGCCATCGCAAGGCGTTGCCGGCTGTGCTGAAAGAATTGGGCTGTCTGCCTTTGGCCGAGCGCGAGATTTTGCTGGGCACCACCCGCAGCATGTTGATCCCTGTTTTGATCCTGATTGCCGCCATGGGGTCAACAGCGCTCGGTATTGCGCCCGTGGCGGTTGCGTTTTTTGCCGCCGCTGTTGCCATGGTGGTTTTTCGGGTCATTCCGCTCAATGACCTTTATCAGGCCGTGGACGGCCCCATTCTGGTGATGCTGGCAGCGCTGATTCCGGTCAGTGACACCTTGCGCACAACCGGTGCCAGCGACGTCATTGCCGCCTGGCTTGGTGATGTTGCCCATAATCTTCCGCCCTATGGCGCGTTGACGCTGATTTTGGTCACCGCCATGGCCGTCACACCCTTTCTCAACAACGCCGCCACCGTTCTGGTCATGGCCCCGATTGCCGCAAGCTTTGCGCAAAATCTGGGCTATCGGCCCGAAGCCTTCCTGATGGCGGTGGCCATTGGCGCGGGCTGTGATTTTCTCACCCCCATTGGCCATCAATGCAACACGCTAGTGATGGGACCGGGCGGCTATCGCTTTAGCGATTATCCACGGCTTGGCCTGCCCCTGTCATTTTTGATCATCGTGGTTGCCATCCCCACCCTCATTCTGTTCTGGCCGATAAAGTGACCTAAAACGATCAATCAGGGCGACGTGTCCTCCGCTCATGATGAGGGGGCATTGATGCTCTTAAAAGAAAAAGAGCCTGCGTGGGGTACGCAGGCTCTCTTGGGGGAGGGTTTCATAACAAAGGTTGCGCGGTTAGTGCGGAACCGTTGCCACATATATATCACGTCAAAAGCGGTAAGGCGGCCGCAGCTGTTATCGTCATCTATACGTGGCACAACCTGTGTTATGATCTAAAAACGCGAGTGGCTCAAAATGGTTCCACGCAAATCCATTTTTATTATAAGCCACGCCAGTCTTAACCTGCGCGGGCGTTTCATGGGTTTTCCTTGACGCTTGGCCTTGAATATGGCCTAAGGCAAGCACAAGGAAATTTGCTGAAAAATATGCCTGCCAAGGGCATTTCTGCATTTTTTAACATCATCATTCTCAAGGTGCCCGTTTGGCCGCCTGAATGCGAATACGAGAAAAACCATGACCACTTCCGGCGTCCGCGTCCGCATTGCTCCATCTCCCACTGGCGAGCCCCATGTTGGCACCGCCTACATCGCGCTGTTCAACTATCTGTTTGCCAAAAAACACGGTGGCGAGTTCATCCTGCGTATCGAAGATACCGATGCGACCCGCTCCACGGCTGAGTTTGAGCAAAAGGTGCTGGATGCGCTGAAATGGACCGGCTTGTCCTGGGCCGAAGGCCCGGATGTGGGTGGCCCTTATGGCCCATACCGCCAGTCGGAGCGCAAGGACACCTATCGTCCCTTCGTCGATAAAATGGTCAATGAAGGCAATGCATTTCGCTGTTTCTGCACGCCGGAGCGGCTGGAGCAGATGCGCGAAGCCCAGCGCGCTGCTGGCAAGCCGCCCGGCTATGACGGCCACTGCCTGAATTTGAAAGCCGAAGAAGTCACCGCCCGCATGGAAGCCGGTGAGCCTTCGGTTGTGCGCCTGAAAATCCCCACCTCCGGCTCTTGTGATTTCCACGATGGCGTTTATGGCGATGTGTCGATTCCGTGGGAAAGCGTCGATATGCAGGTTCTGCTCAAGGCAGACGGCATGCCGACCTACCATATGGCCAATGTGGTCGATGACCATCTGATGAAAATCACCCATGTGGCCCGTGGTGAAGAGTGGCTGGCCTCGGTGCCAAAGCACATCCTGATCTACAAATATCTCGGCCTTGAGCCGCCGGTGTTCATGCACCTCAGCCTGATGCGCAATGCCGACAAATCCAAACTGTCGAAGCGCAAGAACCCGACCTCGATTTCCTATTATTCGGCACTGGGCTATCTGCCAGAAGCACTGATGAACTTCCTGGGCCTGTTCTTCATGCAAATCGCCGAAGGCGAAGAGCTTTTGGACATGGACCAGCTGATTGCCAATTTCGACCCAGACAATCTCTCCAAGGCCGGTGCGATTTTCGACATTCAGAAATTGGATTGGCTGAACGGCCGCTGGCTGCGCGAAAAGCTGACACCGGAAGAGTTTTTGGGCCGGGTGTTTGAGTGGGCATCCGAAAATGACCGCCTGACCGAAGCCCTGAAACTGGCGCAGAGCCGCGTGACCAAGCTGGGCGAATTGCCAAACCTTGCAGGCTTCATGCTCTCCAACGATGTCGGCCTGACGCCCGCTTCTTTTGCCGGGCTCAAGACCACGCCTGCCGATACATTGGAAATCGTCACCACCGTACAGGCCGATCTGGAAAAAATTCTGGAATGGAATGTGGCGACCATTGAAGAAGAGCTGCGCGCCATCTCGGAGCGCATGGGCAAGAAGCTGCGCGTGGTGACACCGCCGCTGTTTGTGGCCGTGTCTGGCAGCCAGCGCTCACTTCCGCTGTTTGACAGCATGGCGCTGTTGGGCCGCTCTGTGGTGCGTCAGCGTCTTAAAGTGGCCATTCAAGTGCTGAAAACTATGGTTGGTGCCGCCTGATTGGCGCAACACATCCCTCCCTCGACCGGGGAGGGTGACCACCCTTGATCTCAAATTCCGTGCCCGATAGGCGACCAAGATGACCGAAACAAAGACCGAAACCGCCCTCTCCTCCGACGCCACCGAAGTGCGCCGCCAGAAACTGGCGCTGCTGCGCGAACAAATTGGCGATGTCTACCCCGCCCATTTTCACCGCACCACAACCACAGCGGAACTGGCGGAAAAATACGCCGAGCTGGAGCCGGACACGGAGACCGGCGAGACGGTGACGGTGGCTGGCCGCATCTATTCCTCGCGCAATTCCGGCATGTTCATGGACCTGCGCGATGCATCGGGCAAGATCCAGATTTTCAGCCACAAGGACACGACACCGGAAGCGGCCCGCGCCATGCTGCCGATGATCGATCTCGGTGATATTATCGGCGTCACAGGTCAGGTTCGCCGCACCAAGCGTGGTGAGCTGACCATCAATGCCGAAACCATCACCATGCTGACCAAGACGCTGCTGCCCATGCCGGAGAAATACCACGGCGTGGCAGACATCGAGGTGCGCTATCGCAAGCGCCATCTGGATATTCTCACCAATGAGGAATCCAAGCTGCGCTTTCAACAGCGCTCCAAAATCGTCTCCGGCATTCGCCGCTTTATGGAGAGCGACGGCTTCATGGAGGTGGAAACCCCCATGCTGCAATCCATCTACGGCGGTGCGTCTGCCGATCCGTTCAAGACCCACCACAACACGCTGAAGCAGGACATGTATCTGCGCATTGCGCCGGAACTCTTCCTCAAGCGCACGCTGGTGTCGGGCCTGTCCGACAAGATTTTTGAAATCAACCGCAACTTCCGCAATGAAGGTGTCTCCACACGGCATAATCCAGAATTCACCATGATGGAATGCTACTGGGCTTACGCCGACTATGAAGATGTGATGGATCTGGTGGAACGCCTGTTCGCTGATCTGGCCATGCGCATCCACGGCTCCACTGAATTTGCCTTTGGTGACAAGGAAATCTCCTTCAAGGGCCCGTTCAAGCGCGTGCCGATGCCCGATGCCGTCAAGGAGGCCACCGGCATTGATTTCCTGGCCATCAAGACCGACGAGGAAGCCCGTGCGGCATCCAAGGCCGCAGGTTTTGCGGTTGAAAAAGACTGGACCTGGGGCGAATGCCTGTCCTTCATCTTTGAAGAAAAGGTCGAAGGCACGCTGATCCAGCCAAGCCATGTCACCCATTTCCCGAAAGACATTTCGCCTTTCGCCAAGGAAGTCCCCGGCGAGCCACGTCTGGTCGAGCGGTTTGAAACCTATTGCAACGCCTGGGAAATCGGCAACGCCTTCTCTGAGCTGAACGACCCGGAAGAGCAGCGCAAGCGCATGGTCGAGCAGCTTGAGCAGGCCCATGCCCGAGGCGAAAAAGACAAGCAGCTTGACGATGAATTCCTCGACGCCATTGATCAGGGCATGCCACCGGCTGGCGGCCTTGGCATCGGCGTCGACCGCTTGATCATGCTGTTGACCAACGCGCCATCGATCCGCGACATCATTCTGTTCCCGGCCCGCCGCGCCAAAGCAGACTGATCAGAAAGCCCCCCACCCACCCACCAAAAAAAGCCCGCCGCGAGAGGATCGCGGCGGGCTTTTTTCATTTCCATAGGGACCGTCTGATCAGAAAAGCCGGAGGCTACTGCATAATTCCTTAAATCGGAATCGATTTAAGGTGAAAATTATGCAGCAGATTAAATGTGTTACAGCGCCGTGCGCCATATTTGGCGCACGGCGCTGTATGGTTTCCTCAACAACCTTTAATGTGACTTTTGGTCTACCACCACCGGCTTGCTATTCTCTTCGGATTTTTTGCCTCCAAAGATCATCGACTTCACAGAGGTCAGCACGCTGTTATCGACCACCGGCTCGACAGTCGCAACAATCTCTGCGGGCTTTGTCACAGGCTCTGGTGTGGCATGATCTTCAGGCTTTTTCGCAGATGCCTCGCCACTATGCGAATTTGGCTGCGCCTCGGCCTTTGGTCCTTCGATGTTTGGCACCGCTGGCTGTGCGTCGCCATGGGCGTCAGTCGCTGGCTTTTCTTCCGCTCCAAAAATCATGTTCTTGATGGAGGCAATCATGCCGGGCTTTTCTTCCGCAGGGGCAGGCGTTGCCGCCTCAGTGCCGTGTTCGCCTGCTGGCTTTGCATCAGCGCCCCCTTCACCACCATGGGCGCTTTCGGCCGGTGCTGCCTTTTCACCTTCGCTGGCCTTGGCCTTCAGCTCGCCTTCGGGCAGAACTGGAACAGGCTTCTCGCATTCAACCTTGTCTGTCATCTTGGCCATAATGGCCGCAGCATTGTTGGTTGGCAGGTTCACCGTGGTGCCGTAAAAATCGCCGTTGATTGTCGCGTTAGCATCCACATAGCGCGCCGTGAGTTTTGGCCGGTTCACGCCCGAAGGAAGCGCCTTGGGATCCCGAATATAGACAACATCCGCCCCGATGGCGTGGCCGCGGATGCCTGAACGATCGGTCGGGCCATTTTTATCGAGCACCACCACCTGCACCAGATCAACTTTGCGGCTATCGGCAACGGCTTTTGCCACCCGCAACGCAGTTTTGATGCGATTTACACCATCGGCGTGATCAACAGAAACGTATTTGCGCACCCAGACCTGATCTTTGTGATGAATATCAACCGAGCCAACCTCCATGCATGAAAGACCATTCAAATCGGCATAGGATGGGCCGATCAGTCGATCACGTCCAATGAAAACGGCAGCCGCACCCGTGGCATTGCACACCACGCATACGCCGATAAATATCCATAACATTTTCCGCGTCAGGCGGATTTTGCCAAATAGTTTCTTCATGAGGATACCCACATCCCGCGGAAAAGGCGCATTGTTTCACGCCTTTCCAACTTCTCTTGAAGAGACAATTGGCTTCATTGCATTGCGGAACACTTAATTTCGGCGGTAAGGGGCCACAACAGACGGTGGAATTTACCAGCGTAGTTAACGCGTGGTTACATCTAAAAATTGAATAAAATTCAGGTTTTAGCGTTGCTCGCCCGGCGCGACACCACATGTTCGCGCCAAACGGTGAAGAGACCTGCCGCCACAACGATGATCGATCCAATCACCATATTGACTTTTAACGTCTCTTGAAAAACAACCACGGCGATTAGCGATCCCAGCACCAGCTGAAAATATCCAATCGGTTGCAGCACCACCGCATCGAGCTTTTCATAGGCTTTGATCAGGCAAAGGTGCCCGACAATACCCGTGCAACAAAGAGCCGCCAGCCAGAACCAGTCCGCAGGCGCAACCGCCGTAAAATAAAAAGGTGCCAGGCAATTGGCCCCGACAAAGCCGACCATGCACATGTAAAAAAAGCTGGTAACGGGCGGATCCGTGCGGCTGACCAGCCGGGTCAGGATGCCATAAAACGCACCAGATACGGCGCAAATCAACGGCAAAATCATCACCGGGTTAAAGCTTCCCGATCGCGGTGACAAAATCAGCAACACGCCGACCAGCCCCACACAAATCGCCGTCCAGCGCCGCCAGCCCACTTTCTCGCCCAGCAGCGGAACAGACAAAAGGGCAATGAAAATCGGCCCGGAGGCAAAAATCGCCTGCGATTGACCGAGCCCGACATAATAAAAGGCAGATATCGACACCAGAATCTGCGTACCCAGCAGCAAACCGCGCACAATCTGCAAGACAGGACGTGTGCTTTTGAGCGCAACCTTGAAGCCCTGTTTGGAGCGTGCGGCCATAACAAGCGCAAAGGCGGCAAAGGCCCAATAGCGCACCGTGGCCACCACAATCGGCGAATAACTGTCACCCAGATGTTTGGAAATGCCATCCTGAATGGAAAAGACCGTGAAAGCGATGAACGCAAAGAGATAGCCAAGCGGGTTCGATTTCATTCACGCCATCGAAGTCTGGAGTTCGCTCTCGAAAAATGAAAATCTTTTCGGAGATGGATAAGGACACGTCTATCCTTTTCAAAGATATATCAGCTTTTTGTCGCAAGAGAACCGCAGATAGAGCACGACAGCCGTTAAAATACGATCACGTCCGTCCCCCAGCACGTTTTAACCAGAAGCCGCAGCCACTGCTGCATAATTCCTTAAACCGATTCTGATTTATAGAATTATGCAATATCATGATCCGGCATGCGGATGTTAAGGAGAAGGCAATGCAGTTGACAATCAAAGCGGGGCTCATTGTCACCAGTCTCGGATGGATGTGCGCGACCTCTCCTGCCATGAGCCAATCTGTCATCGAAGCGCCGCCCATGAATGACGGCGACAGCCAAACCCGGACACCCACCACCGGCATGCCTGATCCCTATCTCTGGCATGTCACAGGTCTGCCGAAAGGCTCGGACCTTCCGGTGCTGTCTGGTGCCGGACCCAATTTTCGCATTATCAACACGTTGAATGAAGGCACGCCTGTGGACCGGCAAACCTGCACGGAAAGCCGCGGTGGCTATTGGTGCCGCATTGCCACCTATGATCGCCCGCGCATCAGTGGCTGGGTTGATGGTCGCTTTTTGAAAAAGACTGGCGGTGAGCCGGAGGACAGCATTGGCGGCCTGCCGGGCGGCCCTTATCTCGATATGCCAATTCGGCCCAAACGCGACCGCTATGGCGATTGGCAAGTGCCGAATGCCTTTGGCAAGGGCAGAAACGATTTCAATCAGTAAGAGCAAGCAAAAAGGGCGCAGTTTGCACCGCGCCCTTTTTTCATTTTCTCAACGTCCTTAAGCAGCCAGCTTCTTGGCCACCATGCCGCGCAGCGTGCCCAGGTCTTTCGCAAAGGCGCGAATACCTTCCGCCAGCTTTTCTGTTGCCATGGCATCTTCATTCATCGCCCAGCGGAAAGCCTTCTCATCCAGCGACACGCGCGGATCAGGCGTGGTCTTGGATGGAGACAACAGCCGGGGCAGATCGCCGGTGGCCGAATCCAACTCGTCCAGCAGCGCCGGGCTAATGGTCAGGCGGTCGCAACCGGCCAGCGCTTCAATTTCGCCCGCGTTGCGGAAGGATGCGCCCATGACAATGGTCTCAATGCCATTGACCTTGTAGTAATTGTAGATTGAGCGCACCGACACCACGCCCGGATCGGTCTCGGATGTGTAGTTCTCGCCGGTGGATTTCTTGTACCAATCGAGAATACGGCCGACGAAAGGCGAAATCAGAAACACCTTGGCATCGGCGCAGGCAATGGCCTGAGCCTTGGAGAACAGCAGGGTGAGATTGCAATCAATGCCTTCCTTCTGCAACACTTCGGCGGCGCGAATGCCTTCCCAGGTGGAGGCCAGCTTGATCAGGATACGATCCTTCTCAATGCCACGCTCTTTGTATTGAGCAATGATTGAGCGGGCCTTGGTCAGCGAAGCTTGTGTGTCAAACGAAAGGTCTGCATCCACTTCGGTGGAAACGCGACCGGGCACCAGCTTGGCAAGTGCCGCACCCACCGAGATGGCCAGACGATCAGCAACGGCTTCGGTCACCGCTTCAGAGCTGCCATTCTGGCCCTTGCCCCATTTGACCGCCTCTTCAATGGCGTCAGCAAACATCTCTGTGCCAAGGGCTTTCAGAACAATTGAGGGATTGGTGGTGCAATCCACCGGCTTGATGCGGGCCACGGCTTCGATGTCGCCGGTGTCGGCAACAACGGTGGTCATGGCGCGGAGCTGTTCAAGTTTCGAAGTCATCCGTTCATTCCTTCAGGTCATTCGCGTGAATGCTGATCGGGCATTTGGTTTCGCAAAACAAACGAAAATGCCTCCTCTTTGTTCCAAATATCGGCAGTTAGCCGCGCGAAGTCAAGACATTTGTCTTGTCGATTTGACAAATGTTTCACGCGTTGCGATAGTGAACCATCCTAAACGGGGACGACATGACACCGTGGCCAAACTGCGACGTGATAGCCAAAGCACCCAATCCGAAGCGTCATCGCAGCGGCTGCGCGCCGCATGGCTCTACTACAATCAAGGCCTGACGCAAAAGGATGTGGCGGAAAAGCTCGGCATTAGCCGCTCCACCGTTATTCGTATGCTGGATGAGGCGCTGAAACGCTCCGAAGTGCAAATCTGGATTGCTGATGGCATTGATGATTGCGTTGAACTGGCGGTAAAACTGGAAAAGGCCTATGGGCTGGATGAGGCCGTGGTGGTCCCCTCCCCGCAGGATCAGCAGGCAACATCAATTGCCCGCGCCGTTGGCCTGGCGCTTGGCCAGTTTCTCACCGAAGTGATCACCGATAACACCACCATCGGCGTCGGCTGGGGCCGCACCATGACGGCCTCGCTCAACGGCTTTCGCCCGCCGCGCCGCGAAAATTGCAAAATCGTCTCGTTGCTGGGCGGCATTGTCACTGTCCACCAAACCAACCCGATTGATTACACATGGCGGCTGGCCAGCCAGCTTGGGGCGGAATGCTATATGTTTCTGGCCCCGCTGCTGGTGGATTCCATTGCCACCAAACGGGCGCTGATTGAGCAATGCGGCTTGAAAACCATCTATGATCTGGCCGAAAACCTCGACCTCGCCGTGGTCTCCTGCGGCGACATCCGCCCGCAATCCACCTCGCTCTCAGAAGGGTTTATCTCGCGCCAGACGCTGGAAGAGCTGATACAAGCTGGCTGCGTCTGCGACACCATGTTCAATTTTCTCGACGCTGACGGTCGCACCATCGATCACCCGATCAATGAAACGGTGATGTCTGTCGATCTCGACACGCTGAAAAAAGCCAAACACATCGTCATCGCCTCCGGCGGTGCCCACCGCGCCCCCGCCATCCGCGCCACCATCCGCCGCATTGGCTGTAATACGTTGATTACTGATGAGGCGGCAGCGCGGGAGTTGTTGGGGTTGGGTGAGAGGGTAGCTTAGATAAAAGCTCTAACTTCCGAGAGCACATGGTATACTCTACCGATGCAGCTTCAGGTATCAGTTGAGTACGCAAAAAATATACGCAAAACTTTGCGTCAAACCTCAACCTAAGATTTTATATATTGATGCCTCATTTAGCGCCAGCTATAACAGCTAAATTCTCCGCGGTACCTATTTAAAACGATGCTCCAACTTGTGGGTCTGCCTCTTCGGAACCATTGGTTAACATGGTGCAAAGAAAAGGCTAATCGATGACAATTATTCTTTCTGCTCCCAAGAAAAAGCCCAATTATTTCGATGCGGGCTTTAGCGGCATTGTCGCCGTTCTAGAGGCGTTAGGCCCTACCGGCCCTAATATCCCGAACGTTCTCTCAAATCTGAAATCAGGGTTCGATGCACTTAAAGGTATAACTGAAGACGAACCGGGTCATCGTGCCTGGATTTGGGCATATAAAACACTCAGCTACGCAGCTAGCGATGTACTAAAAGCCCAACTCATCAAAGCGCCGCTATCAGGACAAAAAGACGATGCTGTAAAGGAATTTCTGGAAGCCTCAACGCAGTTCGAGGGGCAGGAGCTTGATGGCCTCGCATTGACCAACCCCGGCATATCACCCCTATTTAACAATGCTCACAAAGCATTAGGGACAATGATTCTGAAAGCGACTACAGGATCAGATTTAGGCGTAGATACTCTCGATGAACGCTTTAAGCAGGCTTTACGCACAGGCTCAAGTCGTACACTTTGCGAAGATCCGGTGTATTTCCGTGTACTTGAAGACGGGCTTACAGGACTGGCCGGGGAAGGTGCTCGCCGTGATGGCCACTGGGCACGCCATGCGAATTGGGTTTCTTACCAATACACCGACGCCCCTATATTTTCTCCCGATGAGGAGGAGATCATTCCGTTGGAAGCTGTTTACCTCCCGCCGCGGTGCTTTTGGCATCAAACCAAAAAAGATGCGAAAAAGGATGGTACGGAAGTATTACACAAGACCGCCCATGTAGCTAACCTGCACCGCACCGCGCACGACTGGCTTGCCAGTGACGCACGGCATAATCCCATTCGAGTAGTAACTGGCGGCCCCGGCAGCGGCAAGTCTTCTTTCGCCCGTGCTTTCGCGCATGAAGTGATCCAACGGGGGGCGCATCGCGTCCTGTTTCTCCAGCTCCAGCACATGACACTCACAGGTTCTCTACATGACGACATTGCGCGCTATGTTGACCGCCGTGACACTTCAACCGGGCACTCCGGCAGTCCTGGCCTTCCCGGAAATCCCCTCGATTGGCGCAAAACGGATGAAGTACCAATTCTAATGATCTTTGACGGCCTGGATGAGCTGTCGACAAAAGATGAAGAGGGCGAGCGCAACGCCCGCGAACTCCTGCTTGCTCTCAAGCTTATGCTATCGCCAATGAACACCGATGGCACGCCTATTCGTGCACTCGTTTTGGGGCGCAATTTGGCATGTCAAGCCGCAATGACTGCTGCCAACATACCTTTAGAACACATGCTTAACGTCGCACCCATCACAAAGATGAATCATGCAACTTGCATGATGAGGTCACCAGATGACGATATTCGAGACCCCGAGCATCTAATGGATGCTGACCAACGTGTGAACTACTGGAAGAACTGGGCCACTCTCAAAGGTCTTAACTCAAAAGAAATTCCAGATGCCATCACATCCACCAGTATGAGAGAGCTTACAGTTGAGCCGCTTCTCCTGCATCTTTTGATTATCTCAAAATATTGTGGAGATGACTGGGAAACTGCTGCTAACAACAAAAACGTCGTTTATGAGGACATCTTACAGAAGATATTTGAGCGAAACAAAAACAAGCCGCATTTTCGGGCAGCGGGTGTCGACGAGCCACTTTTTTTTGAATTCATGGAATGCCTTGGGATTGCCGCATGGCGCGGCAATGGCCGCACTGGTGACGAAAATGATTTTCGCCAAATCCGCAAACTGCATTTGAACCGCGAAAGGAAATTCAAGGACTTTCCCGCAGCGAGCTTAAAATCTGTTGCTTTAAATATTCACACCCGTGCAGGGCAAGAAGACGCAAGCAGCGGCTTTGAGTTCATCCACAAAAGCTTTGGTGAGTACCTCGCTGCCCGAGGCCTACTGTACCACGCCTTGAAAACAGCAACAGCACTCGAGGAAAATGAGCCAGAAGACTTAGAACAACAGTGGTGTCAAATCATTGGTTTCGCCGAATTAACACCTGAAATTATTAGTTTCCTCTATGATGAAGCGCGCTTGAAACTAACTCCAGATACAGCGGCCAAGCAAAAAAACTCACTGACTGAGTTAATCAACTGGGCGCTAATGCATGGTTTTTCTGTCAACAAGATAGCACCCGAATTATCTTGGAACGAGCTTGCGACGCAGCAGCGCTGCGCAGTCTCCGCTCTTATCGCCAGCGCTTCAGCGATGGCAACTGTCATTCCGATCGGTGATTGGGACACTGCTGAATTTAACGCCCCTTGGACAGTGAACATCGATTGGCCGAAATCTCAAAAATTTTCAACAAAAGATCAGCTCAATAATATTGGAGTGTCAGTTGAAACAACTGTGATCGGTGCACTGCGCAGAATCAACGTTTCTGACCAAAGCCTTTGGGATTGTAGCCTAAGTAGAACGAACCTTGAGGGTGCTGACCTCCGCTACACAACTGCTACATGGAGCCTTTTAATTGGCTCCAACTTGGAGCATGCAAGTCTGTCGGGGTTCGATGCCACGAATGCTATATTCATTGACACAAACCTAAGAGGGTGCTGCTTATATGCAGCGAGGTTTCCGTATTCCAAATTTGAAGGTGTAGACATGCGATCGTGCGATCTCCGTAAGGCAGACTTTTCTAATGTGGTTGCCCCAACTGGCGGGCGTTATAATATGTTAAATCCTTATACAGGATTAAGTGTAAAAGGCTCTATCGATCTTGAAGGAGCAGACTTGACAGAAGCTGATTTGTCCGGTGCTGATCTGTCCGGTGTTCTAAATCTATCTATTGATGCTGTGAATTCGGCCTTTGGGAATGCAAACACCAAACTTCCTGATTATATAGATCGTGATAAGGTGACTTGGTTAATTGAAAATACCAGCAAGCCAAAACACCATCTTGTGCATCACCAAACACGGTTCAAACAAAGAATGAAAAGAAAGAGTAATCTACAGGAGCGCAGTAAGAAAGCCCCTTAAGCCACTCGTAAATCATTGACTTGCATGAAAAGATATCCAGTGCCATAATAGGCTAGAGGCTATGAATTGCCGCTGGAGCCTTTCCGAATATTCTCTGCCGACAAGTTGTCCATTGCGGATGTGGGGGAAAGAATTCATATGTGACCGCCAGAATCAGCGGCTTTCCAATGTCTCAAAGCCGAAAAGCGCGGGCCCAACTCACCCTACCTGCCCCGCTTCCCACCCCAACATCGCCCGCTTCCGCGTCAGCCCCCAATGATACCCCGTCAGCGCCCCGCTTTTCCCCAGCGCCCGATGGCATGGCACCACGAAGGAAATCGGGTTGCGGCCCACGGCGGCACCGACGGCGCGGCTGGCGGTGGGTTGGCCGATGTTTTGGGCAATATTGGAATAGGTGACGGCTTTGCCCATGGGAATGGTCAGCAGGTTTTGCCACACGCGCACCTGAAAATCCGAGCCAATCAGCACCACCCGCAAAGGCTGCTCGGCCTGCCAGCAGGTGGGGTCAAAAATCCGCTGCACATAGGTCTGGATGGCTGCCTGATCTTCAACAAATGTCGCCATGGGCCAGCGTCCTGCCATATCCTGATAGCAGGCTTGTTCCTCGCCGAGATCGCAAAAGCCAAGGCCTGCCAAGCCGCGATCTGTGACCATCACCAGAGCTTGCCCAAAGGGTGACGGGTGGAAACCATGACGAATGGTGAGGCCAAAACCCTTTGCCTTCCACTCGCCGGGCGACATGGCTTCGTGGGTGACAAACAGATCGTGCAGCCGCCCCGGCCCGGACAGGCCAAGCTCGAACGATGCTTCCAGCAGCGGCAGGCCTTCCTGCCCCAGCAGGCGTTTGGCGTGGTCCAGCGTCACCGCTTGCAAGAAGGCTTTTGGCGATAGGCCCGCCCAGCGGGTGAAGGTCTTTTGCAATTGGCTGGGGGATTGCCCAAGCTTTTCGGCAATGGTTTCCAAGGCTGGCTGATCGCGATAGTCCAGCGTCAGCATTTCAATCACCCGGCGCACGGTTTCATAATCGCCGCCGTCCGGGGTGATGTCTTGTGCCGTTTTCAGATCAATAGCGTTTGCAAATGTCATGGTCGTGCCCTTCTCTTGCAACAGCTTGACCATGGCTTTCAAAAAAGCGCCACCCGTTTCTTGCCAAATATTACAAGCGGCGCGTGACCGTTGCCAAAGCGCCGCGAAAGGCTTTGGCAAAGCTTTCCCGATCATCGGGGTTGAGAAAGGAGCCAATATCGGTGGAGCGGCCCTGCCCGTAGACCGACATGGACAAAATGCCAAACTCCTCATGGCGGCGCACAAAGAAGCGTGCCCAAAACGGATGCCATTGAAACTCGGTCATTTTGCCAGCGGGGGTGAATTTTCGAACCATCACTTGGCTGCGCGACACCGTCACTTCCTCACGGGCTTTGGCAGCGTGATAATTCATGCGAAACGCGCCATAGAGCAGCAGAAAATCCAGCCCGAAGAAAAAGCCAATCGGCCACGCGCCGGTGGCGAGGAAAAAACCACCGTAACCAAAGCAAATCAGGCCGGAAAGCATCAGCATGATGCGAAAGCCCTTTCGGCCAAGCGAACGATAGGGTACGAGTTCGGCAGCGAAAATCGGTTGATCGGCAGTCTCGTTCATCGACGTCCCCTCCCACAAACCTTTTTGTGACGATAGCATGAAATCAAGCAGCCAAAGTTTGAAAAAGTCAATTTCAAAACCCGCACCCAAACGGGCGGCCCGCAGCGCTTATTCCAAGGCAGAGTTGGAAGAGATGTTTCGCCGCCTCTCGGTGCAGCGGCCAGAGCCGAAAGGCGAGCTGGAGCATGTGAACCCGTTTACGCTGGTGGTGGCGGTGGCGCTTTCAGCGCAGGCCACCGATGCGGGCGTCAACAAGGCGACGCGGGCGCTGTTTAAAGTGGCCGATACGCCTGAAAAAATGGTGGCTTTGGGCGAGGAGAAAATTCAGGATTACATCAAAACCATTGGCCTTTATCGCAACAAGGCCAAAAACGTGATGTTGCTGAGCCAAAAGCTGATTGATGATTTTGGCTCTGAAGTGCCCAAAACCCGCGAAGAGCTGATGACGCTGCCCGGCGTGGGCCGCAAGACCGCCAATGTGGTGATGTCCATGGCCTTTGGTATTCCCACCATGGCGGTGGATACCCATATTTTGCGCATTGGCAACCGCATCAAGCTGGCACCGGGCAAAACGCCAGATGAGATTGAAGAAATCTTGATGCGGATTATTCCCAAACAGTATCTCTATCACGCCCATCATTGGCTGATCCTGCTGGGGCGTTACTGTTGCAAGGCACGCAGGCCCGAATGCGAGAACTGCGTGCTGGCTGATCTGTGCAAATCGCCGGAAAAGACCTGCGATGTGCCAGCGCCGCTGGTAGAATTACCGCCGCAAATTATCGGCTGAAAACAGCGGATCCTTGGCCGAGAGCTTTTTATGCACATGCACCATAAAACCCGCGGCAAACAAAGGGGTCAGCAGGTTTAAAATCGGGATAGCCAAAAAGCCGGCAATCACCAGACCGGCAAGGAAAATGGTGCCCGAATGTTTGCGGCGAAACTCCATGGCTTCGCGCCGGGGCCGCAGCCGCATGGCGGCAAATTCAAAAAACTCGCGCCCCAGCAGATAGCCGTTGACCAGAAAAAACGCGGCAATATTGATGCCCGGCACAAACAAGAGAAGCAGTGCAATCAGATTGCCGACAATGACAATGCCGAAAAACTGGAGCGATTGCACAAGCGCATCAAACAGCGGCATGGCCGACCCTGCCGGATCAGACGGATAATCGCGCCGCTCCACCACCTCGGCCACATCATCCAGAAACAGCCCGGCAATAATGGCGGTGACCGGGGCCAGCAAAAGCGCCAGCACCAAAGCCAGCCCAACGCTGGCAAAAAGCCCCATGAGAAACACCATCCATCCGGCCCAATCGGGCATGGCTGGAAAGAAGCTGGCAAACCACGGCCACAGATAAAAGACAAATGCTTCACGCAGTGTAAGCCACAAGGCGGCAAGCACAGCAATCGTCAGGCCCAGAACTTTCCAGAAAACAGACCGGGTTTCTGGCGCAAACAAATTCCGAAAGGACAAGGCGGCGGCATCAAGAATCATCAGGCTCTCCATACAATTGAGCCTGATGTGGGAATCCGCTAGCCCAGCGGCAAGGAAAAATCGTCAAGCAAAGGCCATTCAGGCCACTTTGGCGACCAGATCGTCTTCCAGTCGCGACAGAAGATCACGGCAGACAGGATCGTCGCGCTCTACGCCATGCAAGAGAATATCCCTTGCTGCATCAAGATCGGCTGGTTCGGCGTAATAGGCATAAAACTCGCCCAAAACAGCAAAGGCAGCCATTTCGCCACATTCTATCGCAAGTTCCAGAATGTCACGCGCGCCATCCAGATCAATATCGCCGCCGACGCCCTTCATGCGGAAGCGCCCCAGATTGACCATGGCAATGGTGTGGCCATTGTCTGATGCCATTTCAAACCACAGCTTGGCCTGCGCATAATCCGGCTCGGCCTCGCCGCCTCCGGTGGCCGCCAGCACCGCCATTTGGAACTGCGCTGCGACATCGCCCTTCAAGGCAGCTTTTTCAAGCCATGTCACAGCTTCAATGCTATTGACCGGCACATCAATGCCGTTCCGATAGCGCCGCTCCAGCTCTCGGCATGCCTTTTGGTCGCCCATGCGCCCCAAGGCTGTGAGCCAGCGCATACCGCGCTGGCGATCACGCTCCGGGTGGGTCTCATCCAGATAATAAGTCGCCAATTCTTCAATGGAGGCGCGGTAACCCTTGGCGGCGGCGGCGCTCAACAAGCGCAGCGCCCGCTCCTCATCCACATCGGTGCCGAGGCCTTTGAGAAACTGCAAAGCAAGATAGTGACGGGCCGTATTGTTGCCTGCCGCTGCCGCATATTTGAAATACGGCAATGCCCGTGCATAATCCACCTCACCGAGATGACCGCCAGCATAGAGCGTGCCCATGCCTAAAAAGGCACGCACATGCCCGACTTTGACCGCGGGTTCATAACACACCACAGCCGTCTCGGCATCCACCTCACCACCAATGCCTGAAGCCAGAAGATAGCCCGCCAGCGCGGAGCCATCCACATTGCCGCGACTATGGGCAAGAAGGGCATAATGGCGGGCCAGTTCGGGTTCACAGAACAATTGCGAGGCTGCGCTACCAGAAGTTTGAGCGCGGCGCTCGGGCGAGATCAAAAACAAACGGGCTGCCAGCGCCATCGAGGGCACATGGCCTGCGTCGGCTGCAAATTGTGCCAGATGGCGGGCCTGCTCCAGATCGCAAATCACCCCGCGGCCCATTTCATACAGCCGCGCCATTTCATAGCAGGCACCGACATGACCGCCCTTTGCCGCGCGCTTCAATGCTGCTGCGGCCAAAGGCATATGGCCGTTGGCCAGCTTTTTCATGCCGAAATGATAGGCTCGCGTGACAGAAAAACCCCGCACAAAACCGAGCAATGACATCATGATACCCGCATTCCTTCCCTCATCACCGACAATGCTCCTTGCAAAAAGCCAGGCCATTGCGGTCTGGTGCAAGAAGGAGGCTCCGACGTTGCATCCACAGGCACCAAACCCGATCTATCGCTTTGAAATGCGCCATCCTTCAACCGATCCCGGTCTGCGGACGAGTGCAAAAGCGCCATAGGCGGTCGGCGTCGTTTCTGCCTCAACAATCTGGCAAGCGAAGTAACCGCCAGAAAGCCTCTCTATTCTCATGTTGCAATTTGTCTGCCCGGCAAAACGGTTTCCACCTCTCCCTGGCAAACTCCAGTATTCAAAAAACACAATCCATGCGTCATCGCCTGAAAACCTACAGCGTCGTGCGCCACACATGGCGCACAAAGGACGCTGTAACACATTTAAGTTGCTGCATAATTTTCACCTTGAATCGATTCCGATTTAAGGTGAAAATTATGCAGTAGGGCGATGCCAAACGGACGCCTGCGCGCACACTCGCTCAGCGCCATTTGGCCCCACCTTAGGAGCCCAAGCTTTCGCCATGCTGGAGAAAAATCATTTTTATCGGGATGCGGTTTTGATGTGTGGTGTGAAAGCTCAACACCCGTCTGTCATCCCGGCCTCAAAAAGAGGTGTGCAGCAGCAACAGCGCCGCTTTGAAAAGCGCCAGCACAACGCCGCCAACCACAACAAGAGAGATGACAAAAACAACGCTGCCCGCAAGGGCATAGATGCCATCTTTCTCAAGCAGAGCAAACGCAAACAGCGATAGTGCCAAAGCGGGCAGCATATTGCCCAAGGGGATGGGCAGTGCCAAAAGGATCGCCAGAATAAAGGCCATCAAGCCCAGGCCATACTCAGCCGGGGGGCGCACCAAGCCTTCCCATCGCGGCTTCAAAAAGCGCTCGCCACGCGCCAGCCAGGGTGTAATCCGCGTGATAATCGCTTTGAAATCGCCATGGCTCATGGAGCGATTGGCGATAAATTTCGGCAACCACGGCTGCATTCCCAGCATCAGCTGAAAACACAAAAACACCAGAGGTGCCCCGGTGATGGCCGACGTGCCGGGTGGCGTGGGCACAATATTGGGGAGGGCAAAAATCAGGATCAGCGCGCCAAAAGCACGATCGCCCATGGCTGTGAACAGGTCGGCAACCGATACCCGTTCACGGGTGTCATCATTGGCAATACGATTGAGGATTTCCGAGAGCCGGTTGGCGTGGACAGCATGGCCATGATCTGTATGGGTATGACCTGCGTGCTGTTCACCCGCGCTGCTTTCAGAATCCACCATGAACACTCCAGACTTTTTCGTTGCGATGCAAGACACCGGCACTGATATGGAAAGGCCATGACGAGACTACAATGACAAAGCGAAAACTTTCACAGAACTGACAAAAAGAAAAGCTGGCAGCCTTCATCAGGATGCCAGCATAAAAACGTGAGAAAGCAAGAGTTTGCTATTCGGAGACCTGCACCAGATGGCCCGCAGAGATTTCGCGATACTCCCGCTTTGGTGGCTGGAAGCCCAAGGGCCGTACCGGACTTTTGATCTCATCGCTAGCGATATTACGCGCAATGTGGCGACGCGCCGGATCCGGTACAGGCACCGCTGCCATCAGCTTTTTGGTGTACGGATGCTGCGGATTTTCAAACACTGCCTGACGCGGACCAATTTCAACAATTTCACCCAGATACATCACAGCAACACGGTGACTGACCCGCTCCACCACGGCCATGTCATGGGAGATAAACAGATAGGCGAGATTAAAGCTCTCCTGCAAATCCAGCAACAGATTGCACACCTGCGCCTTGATGGACACGTCCAGCGCCGACACCGCTTCATCGGCAACGATGACCTTGGGATCCAGCATCAATGTGCGGGCAATGGCCACACGCTGGCGCTGACCACCGGAAAATTCATGCGGATAACGCCGCATCATATCCGCGCTCAAGCCAACCCGTTCCAGCAAATCAGCCGCCTTTTCGCGGGCCTGCTGCTTGGTGCCAAGATTATGTTCGAGATAGGGCTCCATGACGGCGGCCCCCACCGACATGCGCGGATCAAGGCTGGCAAAGGGGTCTTGGAATACCATTTGAATGGTGCGGCGCATTTTGCGCAAATCACCGCTGCCAAGCCCCATGACATTATAGCCATCCAACTCAATATTACCGCTGGTTGGCTGAACAAGGCGGGTGATGGAACGTCCTGTGGTGGATTTTCCGCAGCCCGATTCACCCACCAAGGATAGGGTTTCGCCGGGGCGCAGATCAAAACTGACATTTTCAACCGCATGAACGGCACCGGCTTTGCGGCCCAGAATGCCAGCACGAATGTCAAACCGGGTAGTCAGATTCTTCACTTCAAGAATCGGACGGTTGCTACCGACCGTATCCGTCACCTCAGATTCTTCGGTAATGGTATCGCCGGTCTTGATGTCAATCACCGGAAAACGCAGCGGGCAATCGTGGCCCTTCATCGAGCCAAGCTTCGGCACCGCAGACAACAAAGCGCGGGTATAAGGGTGTTTGCCACGGTTGAAAATATCATCCGTCGTGCCGCTTTCCACCATTTCACCGCGCAGCATCACCAGAGTGCGATCGGCAATCTCGGCCACCACACCCATATCGTGGGTGATGAACAGCACCGACATGCCATCTTCGTCTTGCAACACTTTGATCAGGTCCAGAATCTGGCCCTGAATGGTCACGTCCAGCGCCGTGGTCGGCTCATCGGCAATCAGCAATTTGGGCTTGGCCGCCAGCGCCATGGCAATCATCACACGCTGGCGCATGCCGCCCGAAAACTGATGGGGAAATTCGTCAAACCGGCCCTTGGCATTGGGAATGCGCACTTTGTCCAGAAGACGCAGAACCTCGGCTTTTGCCTCAGCCTTTGACACATTCTGATGGCAAAGAATGGCCTCGGCGATCTGCTTTCCAATCGGAAAGATCGGGTTGAGGCTGGTCATCGGCTCCTGGAAAATCATCGCCACTTCATTGCCGCGCACCTGACGCATCTGTTCAGGCTCCAGCGTCAACAGTTCGCGACCATTGAGCTTGATACTGCCTTCAATGCGGCTGAAGTTTTTTTGCAACAATTGCATGATCGACAGCGATGTCACGCTCTTGCCCGAGCCCGATTCACCAACAATAGCCACCGTTTCACGCGGCGCGACATCAAAACTCATGTCCCGCACAACGGCTTTCCAGCGATCACCGACACGGAAAGATGTTGTCAGATTGCGAACGGAAAGAACGGGCGTCGTCCCCTGCATTGTGTCTTCAGCCATCGGCTGGTTTTCCCCTTTTATCAAGCCGCTCCGGCAAGCCTCGAGGCATGTCCCGGAGCGTTATAGTGTGGCAGCCGGATGGCCCGACTGCAAGATTATTTCAAGTCGCCAGGCTCGTTTCGGCCAATGTCACCCAATAGCTGATACCGTAGGGAATGACCTCGTCGTTAAAATCATAGGCCGGATGATGCAGCCCCGCCGTATCGCCAACGCCCAGGAACATGAAAGCACCCGGACGGCTTTCCAGCATATAGGAAAAATCTTCCGCACCCATTTTAGGGGCCGCATTGGTTTCAACCCGGTTTTCGCCCGAAATTTTTCTGGCAATGTCGATGGCAAAATCCGTTTCATTGTCGTGGTTGAAGGTCACCGGATAGCCGCGATGATAGCTCACCTCGGCCACAGCGCCATGGGCAGCGGCCGTTGCCGTTGCCACCTCACTCAAACGCTTTTCCGCAAAATCGCGAATTTCCGGCAGCAGTGTGCGCACGGTGCCGGTCAATGTTACATCCATCGGAATGACATTGTAAGCATCACCACCATGCGTAGTGGTGACCGAGATCACCAGCGATTCCAGCGGATCGGTGCCGCGCGACACAATCGACTGCAAGGCAAGAATAACATGTGCCGACACCAATACCGGATCGACTGACAAATGCGGCGCTGCCGCATGGCTGCCCTTGCCCTTGATGACAATCTCGAACGTATCGGATGCCGCCATGGTTGAGCCCTTGCGGGTGGAGAAATTGCCCAGCGGAATGCCCGGCGAATTGTGCATGCCATAGACCTGCGAAATATTGAATTTCTCCATCATACCGTCCTGCACCATGGCAAGACCGCCGCCGCCGCCTTCTTCAGCAGGCTGGAAAATTACCGCAACAGATCCGGCAAAATTACGAGTTTCAGCCAGGTATTTGGCCGCACCCAGCAACATGGCCGTGTGACCATCATGACCGCAGGCATGCATTTTTCCGGGCACTTTTGAGGCCCATTCTGCGCCGGTGATTTCGGTAATCGGCAGCGCATCCATATCGGCGCGCATACCAATGGTTTTGCCTTCACCGCGATTGCCCTTGATGATGCCGACAACGCCTGTGCGGCCAATGCCGGTTTCCACGATGTCACAGCCAAATTCCTTGAGCTTGTCCGCAACAAATGCCGCCGTCTGATGAACATCAAAGAGCAGCTCAGGATTCTGGTGCAGATGCCGACGCCAACCGGTCACTTCGTCCTGCAATTCGCTGGCGCGGTTCAAAATGGGCATGAATAACCTCTTTTTATGCTGTTCCCATCAATATTCAGTGGCATACTGTTCACCAACGCTTACGATTTGCAAGCTCGAAATGCATCAACTGACCAAAAACTAGCCTTGCATCGACACGGTTTAATTTTTAAGCATCGGCGCTTATGCGCAATGACAATGGGGCGACAATATCGATGAAATATCTGAAAGCTATGGCAGCGGCTTCGACCACCGCGCTCTTTCTTGCCGCAACACCAGCCATGGCCGCGCGCGGCACGGATGGCAATGTCAAAATCCTGTTCTGGCAGGCCGTTTCCAGCCTCAACCCCTATCTCTCTGGCGGCAGCAAGGAAGTCTATGCTGCCTCCATGGTGATTGAGCCGCTGGCTGGCTTTGATGAAAACGGCAATCTCATGCCACGGCTGGTGAGCGAGATTCCAACCATCGAGAATGGCGGCGTTTCCAAGGACATGACCACCATTACATGGAAGCTGAATCCAGACGTCAAATGGTCAGATGGCAGCCCGGTGACCGCAGATGATGTGATTTTCACCTGGCAATATTGCATGGCACCGGGCGGCGGCTGCGCCCAGCGCGCCAAATTTGATGGCGTCTCTTCCATCACCGCGCCCGATCCGCACACGGTCAAAATCACCTTCACCACACCGCGCCCCTACCCTTATACCGCCTTTGTCGGTCAGCTTTCTCCCGTTTTGCAAAAAGCCCAGTTCAAGGATTGCCTTGGGGCCTTGGCCGCCCAATGCACCGCCGCCAATTTTGGCCCCATAGGCACCGGGCCTTTTGTCGTCACCGATTTCAAGGCCAATGACGTTATCAATTTCAAAGCCAACCCCAATTATCGTGACGCATCCAAGCCCGCCTTTGCCACCGTCACTCTCAAGGGTGGTGGTGATGCACTCTCGGCTGCCCGCGCCGTGCTGGAAACCGGCGAATATGACTTTGCCTGGAACACAGTGATTGAGCCCGAAGTTGTGGAGGCCATGACGCAGAAGGGCAAAGGCACACTCACGTCTGCCTTCAGCTCAACTGTTGAGCGTATTCTGCTCAACCCTTATGCGGTCAATGTATCTTTGGGTGACAAACGCTCCACCAAGGAAGCAGGGCCGCATCCTTTCCTGTCCGATGCCAAGGTGCGGCGCGCGCTGGCACTGGCGATTGACCGCGACGTGATTGTTGAGGCAGGCTACGGCAAGGCTGGCACACCAACCTGCAACATCATTCCCGCTCCTGAAATTTATGCATCAACCGCCAAGACCTGGTGCGAGAAGCAGGACATTCCTGCCGCCAACGCCTTGCTGGATGAAGCGGGCTGGAAGCGCGGTCCCGATGGCATTCGCAGCAAAAACGGCGTCAAATTGTCGCTGCTGTTCCAAACCTCAACCAATTCCGTGCGCCAGACTACGCAATTGCTGATCAAGGACATGTGGCAGCAAATTGGTGCCGAGGTGGAACTTCGCAATGTCAGCGCCTCGGTGTTTTTCGGCGGCGATGTGGCAAGCCCCGACACCTACCAGAAATTTTATGCCGATGCGGAAATGTTTGCCAGCGGCTTTGAAAGCACCGATCCTGAAAAATTCATGACGGACTTCAAATGCGACAAGATTCCAACCCCGCAAAATAGCTGGCAGGGACAGAACACCCCACGCTATTGCAATGCGGAGTATGACGCCCTGGTGGACAAATTGCGCACCACCGCTGGCATTGAAAACCGCGCAGAGATTATCCGCACCCTGAACGACATGATCGTCAACGACGGACTGGTGATTCCGCTGGTCAATCGTGGTGAACCATCGGCCATTTCCAACACGCTGAAAGATGCCAAGCTGAACCCTTGGGATTCTCAGCTCTGGAATGTTGCAGATTGGCAGAGAGCCAAGTAACATCTTCAGCGCCGCTAAAATAGCTCGCAGCAATAAACCTGCTGCGAGCTTGCGCTGAAATGGGGAAAAACCGGCTATGCACATGCCATTGCGTGAAAGTGTCGCGATAAAAATTGGGCTTATCATCAAGCAAAAACAATGCGTTGCCTCTCATTGAGATCACTTGAAAAGGCCAAGAAAAGCCATTTGCAATTTCAAAGACGGACGAAGGGGATCAAACATTGACCTCTCAAAAAATTTTCTTCTTGAACAAAAAATAACCCTGTGCTTTGCTAGCGCAAAATTTGGGCAAACCAGTCAATATCAACGGGAATATCTCATAAGTTGAGCGCAGGGGGAGCGCAACAAAACATCACACATCAGGAACTTCGTGCTGATTAGACACGGCACGGCACACAATATCCACAAGGCACCACAGGACGACCCTGGTGAAGCAGCAAGACTGTGAAACCCGTCCGAAAGCAGTCATACAAAACAAGGGGATAACATATATGCGTAACGTAAGGCTCATTTTGGCGGCATCTGTCGCATCACTCGTGATGACGACGGCGCCCGCCATGGCCCAACGCGGCAGCGATGGTGATTTGAAACTGCTGTTCTGGCAGGCGGTGTCTACGCTCAACCCTTATCTTTCGGGTGGTACCAAGGAAGGCTATAGTTCATCGATCGTGCTTGAGCCTCTCGCCGGTTTTGATGAAAAAGGCAATATCATTCCAAAGCTGGTTGAATCGATCCCAACCATTGAAAACGGTGGCGTTTCGGCAGACATGACCAGCATCACCTGGAAGCTCGCCAAGGGCATCAAGTGGTCTGATGGCACACCTGTGACGCCAAAGGATGTGATCTTCACCTGGAAATATTGCACAGCGCCAGGCGGTGGTTGCGCTCAGGCTGCGAAATTCGAAGGCGTGAAAAATGTTGAAGCCGTCGGTGACGACAGCGTCAAGGTGACGTTCACAGGTCCAAAGCCTTATCCTTACAGCGCCTTTGTTGGCTACCAGTCCCCTGTTATTCAGGAAGCCCAGTTCAAGGATTGCCTTGGACCAAAGGCTCCGGAATGCACGGCTGCAAACTTTGGCCCGATTGGCACAGGCCCATTCAAGGTCAAGGAATTCAAGCCAAACGACGTGGTGACCTTCGTTGCCAACGAGAACTATCGTGATGCAGCCAAGCCAGCCTTTGCGTCCATCACGCTCAAGGGTGGCGGTGATGCGCTGTCTGCTGCGCGCGCCGTTTTGGAAACCGGCGAATATGACTACGCCTGGAACATGCAGGTTGAGCCGGAAGTGCTGGCCACCATGGAAGCGGCTGGCAAGGGCAAGATCATCACATCTTTCGGCAGTCAGGTTGAGCGTATCGACCTCAACCATTACGCCGTTGATCCATCGCTGGGCGACAAGCGCTCCACCAAGGAAGCTGGTCCGCACCCTGCCCTGTCCGATCCGGCTGTGCGCAAGGCGCTCTCCATGGCCATCGACCGTGAGGTGATTGTTGAAGCCGGCTACGGCCTTTCCGGCAAGCCAACCTGCAATATCGTTCCCGGTCCAGACGCCTATGTGTCGACCAAGAACGACAGCTGGTGCCTGAAGCAGGATATCGAAGGTGCCAACAAGCTGCTGGACGACGCTGGCTGGAAGAAGGGTTCTGACGGCATCCGCGCCAAAGGTGGTGTCAAGCTGAACTTCCTCTACCAAACCTCGACCAACTCGGTTCGTCAGGGCACGCAGGCTCTGGTAAAGGACATGTGGTCGCAGATTGGCGTAGGCGTTGAGCTGCGCAACATTGCAGCCTCTGTGTTCTTCGGTGGCGATCCGGCCAGCCCTGATACGTACCAGAAGTTCTTTGCGGATGTGCAAATGTACACCAACAACTTCGATGGCACCGACCCGGAAGCCTATCTGGCTGGCTGGCGTTGCGACAAGATCCCTTCGCCAAAGACCGGCTGGCAGGGTGAAAACATGCCACGCTACTGCAATGAAGCCTATGACGCATTGTCCAAGAAGCTTTCCCAGACGGCAAAGATGGATGAGCGCGTGAAAATCGTCAAAGAGTTGAATGACATGCTCACTGACGACATGGCGCAGATCCCTCTGGTCTATCGTGGTCAGCCTTCCGCCTTCGCCAATACCCTCACCGGCATCAAGATGACCGCATGGGATAGCGAGCTGTGGAACGTGGCTGACTGGGCGCGCAAGAAATAATCCGTAAAACTGGCCCTGCAATCGTGCAGGGCCAGTGCTTTTCTTGTATGCACATATGCAGACTGCGTAATTCTGTGTGTCCGCAAACTATCGTCATACGTTCGGTCCCGATACGGTTCAGGGCGGATTGCGTTTCGCGGCCAGATCATTCAAAAGCTGCTCGATATTTTTCGGTCCGATAAGGATTTGCTTGACGCATCGGATAGACCGAAAGCCGCTCAACACTTTTCGGTTATGCCGATGCTTGGGACGCGACCGGAGACGGGAAAAAAATGTTTACCTACACACTTCGGCGATTGATGTTTGCAGTCCCGACCCTGCTGATCATCAGTTTCATCATTTTCGCCCTTTTGGCGATGGCACCCAACAATCCCCTTGGCGATCTTCCCCTGACGATTCCGCCGGAAGTGCGGGAGCAGATGAAGGCGGCACTTGGCCTTGATCAGCCAATGTATATCCAGTTCTTCAAATGGCTGCATCAGTTCTTCATCAATGAGCCTTTGAATATTCTGCAACAGGTGACCGGCTGGCAGATTGGCGATGGCAATCGCCTGCGTGTTCTGTCGTGGACCACCCGCAGCCCTGTTGTTGATCTGATCGTGCAACGTATGCCGCAAACGCTCTGGGTTGTCGGCCTTTCCTATCTGTTTGGCGTCATGCTGGCCATTCCGCTTGGTGTGATCTCGGCCTACAAGCAATATTCATTCTTCGACCAGATCGGCACCTTCATCTCGATGGTCGGCTATTCAGTGCCCACCTTCTTCACCGGCGTGTTGCTGATTGTGGTGTTCAGCTCCACCCTGCACTGGTTCCCCTCCGTGTACGATACCAGCTTGCAGGTGACAGACTGGAATTCGTTTGTGCTGCAAGTCAAACAGATGGTGTTACCGGTTCTGGTGCTCACACTCTACAACACCTCACAGATCAGCCGGTTTGTGCGCGCCTCCATGCTGGATAACCTGCATCAGGACTATGTTCGCACAGCCCGCGCCAAAGGCGTAAAAGAAAAGACCGTGCTTTTGGTGCATGTGCTGCGCAACAGCATGATTCCGGTGATCACCGTGATTGCGCTGGGCGTTCCGACCATTTTCTCCGGTGCGATCATCACCGAGCAGATTTTCCGCGTCAACGGTCTTGGCCAATTGCTGATCACCGCCATTCAAAGTGGTGACCTGCCGCTGGTGCAAACACTCACCTTTATCTTCGCCGTGTTGATCGTGCTGTTCAACCTTATTGCCGACGTGCTGTACGGCATTCTCGACCCGAGGATCCGCTATGACTGATGGAACCACACTCGAAACCGCACCAGAACCGCAGCGCTCGCAATCTTTCGCGGCGCAACTATGGGGTCAGTTCAGGCGGCATACCGGCGGCGTCATTGGCCTGATCGTTTTTGTATTCATCGTGGCGGCGGTCTATCTTGGCCCGTTGATCCATACGGTTGACCCAAACAAGCTGAATATCCGTGACAAAAATCAGGGACCATCCTGGGTTCACCCGTTTGGCACCGACAATCTCGGCCACGACCTGTTCGCGCAAGTTTTGGCAGGCGGACAGATTTCGCTGGCCGTGGGCATCACCGCCATGTTGATCGCGTTGATTGTCGGCACGGTCGTTGGCATGCTGGCGGGCTATTTCAAGAGCATAGACGGCATCTTGATGCGCATCACAGACCTGTTTCTGGCGCTGCCCATTCTGCCTTTGCTTCTGGTCATCACCATGCTGTTTCGCGATACGCTGCGCTCGGCCTTTGGTCCCAACACCGGTATTTTCCTACTGATCGTTGTCGTCATTGGCATCACCAGCTGGATGCACACGGCCCGCATTGTGCGGGGCGATGTGCTGACCATCAAAAGTCAGGAATTTGTGCTGGCCGCCAAATCGAGCGGCATGCGCGAATACCGGATTTTGCTCAAGCATATCCTGCCCAACGTGCTCAGTTCGGTCATGGTGTCGGCCACATTGGGGATCGCCTCGGCGATCATTACCGAATCTGCGCTCAGCTTCTTGGGCCTTGGCTTTCCATCCGACTTCCCCACCTGGGGCCGCCTGCTCTATGATGGCGTGAACTTCTTGCAGATCACACCTGCCCGCGCCATCTGGCCTGGACTGGCGATTTCGCTCACCGTGCTCAGCGTCAATTATATTGGCGATGGCATTCGCGATGCACTCGATCCGCGGTCGTTGAAGCGGTAAGCATTTCCAGCAAAAGTGCGACGCGGTTTTGCGTTCGGACATGTTTAGAACCCAAATCAAAAGCGCCTTTCGGGGCGCTTTTTTAAATAATACGGGAGTGACATCATGAGACCCGGCCCGCTTAATCTGCTGACAGACATTGCCGGTCTGGCTGTTGGTCACGCCACCGATCTGGCTCTTGGCTCCGGTGTCACGGTGATTGTGTTTGATCAACCCGCTCGTGCTTCCGGCTCCGTGCTCGGCGGTGCGCCGGGCGGGCGTGATACAGCTCTGCTTGATCCAGCAATGACAGTGACTGAGGTTGACGCACTGGTGCTGTCGGGCGGCTCCGCCTTTGGGCTCGATGCCGCAGGCGGTGTGCAGGCGGGCCTGCGCAGCATTGGCCGTGGTTATCCGGTTGGCTCCACTTCTGTTCCCATTGTTCCGCAGGCAATTTTGATGGACCTGCTCAACGGTGGCAACAAGGATTGGGGCCTGCATTCGCCTTACCGCGATATGGGCTTTGACGCTTTCACCGCCGCACAACAAGGCGCTTTCGCGCTGGGCACCGTGGGTGCTGGCACGGGCGCGACAACTGCAACCCTCAAAGGCGGGCTGGGTTCGGCAAGTGCCGTCAGCAGCAGCGGCCATACGGTGGGTGCCATTGTTGCCGTCAATGCCATGGGCACAGCAACGGTTGGAACCTCCAAGCACTTTTGGGCCGCGCCCTTTGAGCAGAAGGGCGAATTTGGCGGTTTCGGCCTGCCAGCGTCTTTTACCGATGATGACATTTGCCTTCGCGCCAAAGGCCTTGCTCCTACCGCCACCACCATTGGCGCGATTGTCACCGATGCCGTGCTTACCAAAGCACAAGCCCACCGGCTCTCCATCATGGCGCAGGATGGTCTGGCGCGCGCCGTGCTGCCTGCCCATCTACCCGCTGACGGCGACACAATCTTTGCGGCTGCAACCGGGGCAAAACCGCTGGCCCAACCTTCTGATTTTATGGCGCTCTGTCATCTGGCAACCCTTGTCATGGCCCGTGCCATTGCCCGTGGTGTCTATGAAGCGACAGCCCTTCCGTATGAAAATGCGCAAAGCGCATGGCGCGATTGCTTTGGCTGACATAGAACAGTCATCACAGAGCGCTATTGCATAATTCTTTAAACCGGAATCGGTTTAAAGAGAAAATTATGCAACAGATATAAAGTGCTACAGCGAACCTTTGTGCGCCATATATGGCGCACGGCGCTGTAAAGCGTCAGCACGATTTGCCTAGGCTGTGAGTCGCGGCCCAAAACAATGGAGAAGATGGTTATGGACATGCGTGCAGCCAATACAGAACGCCTGGTCCTCACCAATGCCCGTGTTGTTTTGGCCGATAAAATCGTCAACGGCTGTGTGGAAATCGAAGGCGGCCGCATCGTTGCAATCGGGCCAATCACCCACGCCAGAGACGCGATTGATCTTCGTGGTGATCTGCTATTGCCCGGCCTTGTGGATATTCACACCGACCATTTTGAAAAACACGTCTATCCGCGCACGTCGGTGCGCTGGAACTTTGCGCAAGCCGCCTTGGCCCATGATGCGCAGATTATTGGTGCGGGCATTACCACTGTGTTTGACAGTTTGTGTGTGGGTGCGGCCCATGACGATAGCGAACGCGCTGAAATTCTCGCCCCGATGATCGAGGCGCTGGAAACATGCCAAAACGCTGGCATGTTTCGGGCCGAACACCTCATTCATCTGCGCTGCGAAGTGATTGATCCGCAGACCCCCGCCTTGATGGAGGCCAATATCAGCCATGATCTGGTGCGGGTGGTCTCGGTGATGGAACATTTGCCCGGTATCCGGCAAACCCGCAATCTGGATGACTACATTGTCAAATTGCAAAAGGCCTGGGGCCAGAGCGAAGCTGCGGTGCGTGCCCATCTGGCCGATCTGATTGAGCGCAAAAAAGCAATTGGTGCAAATGTGCGCCCGCACGTGGTGGAGATTGCCAAGCGCCACAACAAGCCAATGCTCAGCCATGATGATACCGACATTGAGCATGTGGACATGGCCGCCGATGAAGGTGTCAGCATCTCCGAATTTCCCTGCACACTGGAAGCGGCCCGCGAGGCACAAAGGCGGGGGATGCAGATTGTCGGTGGTGCGCCCAACATCGTGCGCGGCGGCTCACAATCGGGCAATATTGCCGTGCGCGATCTCTTGCTGGAAGGCCTATGCGATATTCTCGCCTCCGATTATGTGCCGCGCGCGCTGATTGACGCACCCTTCATGATCGCCGCAGATAGCGCGCTTCGCCTTGATCTGCCCGCCGCCGTGCGCATGGTCAGCAAAACACCAGCAGAGGCGGCAGGCCTGTTTGATCGTGGCGAAATTGCCGTGGGCAAGAGGGCCGATCTATTGCAGGTTGGCAACCAGCACGATCACCCCTTCATCAAGCAAATCTGGCGCGAAGGACGGCGGGTGGCGTAAGGACCGCAAGCATCAAGATCGACGAAAAAGACCCCTCTGAACAAGAGGGAGGGATTCTGCTGAAATCCCCAGTAAGCTTTTGATTTTTTTGGCAATAGGACGACTGGTTTACAACATTCGCCTGATCCTCAACCTGCTCCCTCCCCCTTGTGGGGAGGGTTGGGGAGGGGTTCTTGCAAGACAAAGCTGACATCAGTGCCATTCCAGCTTACTTGCGCCGAAACCCCTCACTGGCCGTCATCAATTGATGCGTATACTCAGCCTCAACCTCACGGCGACGCAAAGCATCCACCGGCATGGTTTCCACCATTTTGCCCATACGCATCACCGCCAGCCGGTCGCACATATGGCTGATCACTGCGAGATCATGACTGACCATCACGAAGGTCAATCCCCGATCCTTGCGCGCCTGTTCCAGCAGATTGAGAACTTCCGCTTGAATAGACGCATCCAGCGCGGAGGTTGGCTCATCCAAAAGCAGAATTTTCGGCTCGACAATCAATGCCCGCGCAATGGCAATGCGCTGGCGTTGCCCCCCGGACAATTGATGGGAAAAGCGAAACCGAAAGCCGGAGCCAAGGCCAACCTCATCCAGAGCGCGGGCAATGCGCTGATCAACATCGCTAAAACCATGAATGACCAGCGGCTCCAGCAGCAAACGATCCACCGTCTGGCGTGGATGAAGCGAGCCATAGGGGTCCTGAAACACCATTTGCACGGTGCGATAAAAATCCTGATCACGGCGTTTGCCCGTGTAGTCTTTGCCATCCACCGTCAGGCGGCCGCTTTCAAAAGCATTCAAGCCGGCAACGGCGCGCAACAGCGTTGATTTGCCAGACCCGGACTCGCCCACCAAACCAAAGCTTTCGCCCTGCTGCACATCAAGGCTGACATCATCCAGCGCCAGAAATTCATCAAAGCGCACCGACATGTTTTGAATTGACAGCACGGTGCTCATAGCGCCCACTCCGCTTTGCGTTGCAGGGTCGGCAGCGGGTGTTGATCACCCTCAAGTCGCGGCAGACAGCTCAGCAGGCCTTGGGTGTAAGGGTGCTTGGCCTCAGAGAGTTTCGAAGCATCCAACTCTTCCACCACTCGGCCTGCATACATTACCAAAACGCGGTCACAAAAGGACGACACAAGCCGCAAATCATGGGAGACAAAAATCAACCCCATGCCGCGCTCGCGCACCAGCCCATCCAGAATATCCAGCACCTCGAGCTGCACAGTCACATCCAGCGCCGAGGTTGGCTCATCGGCAATCAGCAATTGCGGGCCGCACACCAGCATCATCGCGATCATCACCCGCTGGCCCATGCCGCCTGAAACCTCATGCGGATAAAGCGCAAACACCCGCTCAGGGTCATGGATTTGCACCGCCTCCAGCATGGCCAGCGCACGGGTTTTCGCATCGCGTTTTGAGAGCCGCTCATGGGTCAACAGTGTTTCAACAATCTGCCGACCAATGGTCATCACCGGATTGAGCGAATATTTCGGATCCTGCAAAATCATCGCCATGCTTTTGCCACGCAACGCGCGGCGCTTAGAGGCCGACAGGCTCAACAAATCGGTATCGCCAAAGGTCAAACGGTCTGCCGTAATGCGCGCATGGGAGGGTGTCAGCCCCATAATCGCCCGCCCCGTCTGGGATTTGCCAGAGCCGGATTCGCCGACAATGCCGAGGCGCTCCTTGCCCAAGGTAAACGACACACCGCGCACCGCCTCGACCAGCCCGGTGCGAGTTGGAAAACTGACTTTCAGATTTTCAACCGTCAACAAAGGTGTCATTGGCCAGCCTCCTTGGGGTCGAGCGCATCGCGCAGACCATCGCCCAGCAGGTTGAAGCCAAGGCTGACCAGCAAAATGGCAAAGCCCGGCATGGCCGCAACCCACCATTGATCGAGAATAAAGCGGCGACCATCGGCAATCATCGCTCCCCATTCCGGCAGGGGCGGCTGTGCACCGAGGCCCAGAAAGCCAAGGCCGGCGGCCGTGAGGATAATGCCCGCCATATCCAGCGTCACCCGCACGATCAGCGAGGACAGACAAAGGGGCATGATATGGCGCAGCACGATGCGAAAGGGTGAAGCCCCCATCAACTTGACGGCTGAAATATAATCGGAATTGCGAAAGGTCATCGTCTCGGCCCGCGCGATGCGCGCGTAAGGTGGCCAGGATGTGACAGCAATGGCCAAAATGGCATTTTCAATGCCCGGTCCCAAGGCTGCCACCAAGGCCAGAGCCAGCACCAGTTTGGGAAAGGCCAAAAAGATATCGGTAATCCGCATCAACACGGCATCAACCCAGCCGCCAGCATAGCCAGAGACCGTGCCGACAATCAGCCCGATGGGGGCTGCAATGATGGCCACCAACACCACCACCAGCAGCGTGAGGCGCGAGCCGTAAATCAGCCGGGAATAGATATCACGGCCTTGATCGTCTGTGCCGAGCCAAAAGCCGTTTGATCCTGGCGGCAACAGCCGTGCGCCCGCCAGATCGCCCTGAACCGGATTGTGGGTGGCAAGAAGATTGGCGAAGATGGCGATAAACACCAGCGCCAGGATCAATCCCAAGCCCAGCAAAGCCAGCCGATTTGCTGAAAACTGCCGCCAGATCACATAAGCACGACCAAGCCTTGCCTGTCGGCGTGATTGTGGTCGATCAGACAGCAGCCACTCGCGCAAAGGAATTTTTGAGGCCGTTAAAGTCATCGGCTGCGCGTCCTCGGATCAAGGGTTTTATAGAGAACATCCGACAGAAGATTGATGCCAATGAAGACAGAGCCAATGATAATGGTTCCGCCCAGCACCGCGTTCATATCGGCATTTTGCAAGGAATTGGTGATGTAAAGCCCGATCCCCGGCCACGAGAAGATTGATTCTGTCAGCACCGAGCCTTCCAGCAGGCCAGCATAAGACAAAGCAATCACCGTCAGCAGCGGCACGGCCGCATTGCGCAGCGCGTGAAACCAGATAATCCGTGTTTCCGACAGGCCCTTGGCGCGGGCGGCAACAATATATTCCTGCGAAAGCTCAGCGATCATGAACGAGCGGGTCATGCGGCTGATGTAAGCCAGCGAAAAATAACCCAGCAGGCCACCGGGCAGGATGATATGGCGAAACAGATCCCACAGCACATCCCATTGCTGCTGGATAATCGCATCCAGCAGGAAAAAGCCGGTGATGGGCGTGAAGCTATATTCATAAACCACATCCATCCGCCCCGGATAGGCAACCCATTGCAGCTTGGCGTAAAACACCAACAGCGCCAGCAGGCCAAGCCAGAAGATGGGTACCGAATAGCCAACAAGACCAATCACCCGCACCAGCTGATCGGCAAGACTGCCGCGCTTGACCGCCGCCAGAACGCCCAAGGGAATACCCACCAGCGCACCAATGAGGGTACCGACTGTGGCAAGCTCGATGGTGGCCGGAAAAAACCGGGCAATATCCGCCATCACCGGATTGGAGGTCAAAACAGACGTGCCAAAATCGCCAGCCAGAATGTTTTTGATATAGAGGTAGAACTGATAATAGAGCGGCTGATCCAGCCCCATGGTGCGGCGCAATTGCTCGACCGCCGCTTGTGGGGCGCGGTCGCCCAAAATCGTGAGGGCGGGATCGATCGGGATCACCCGACCGATGAAAAACGTCACCGCCAGCAGGCCAATATAGGTCGTAAGAACAGTGACGACAAAGCCGAGCACAGTGCGAATGCGTCGGCGAGACCGAGCGTTTGAACGCCCGGCACCGCCTTTAAGGTCCACAGAAGCCAATCCGGCACCCTTTCAATCAGTCTTTCGAGACCGTGTTCATGAAGTTGGAATCGAAGGTTGGCCCCAGCTTGAAGCCCTGCAAATTGTTGCGATAGCCCGCCACTTCGGTCTTCTGATAGATCACCACAAACGGCCCCTCTGCCAGCACCTTCTTTTGCAGGTCAACATACATCGCCTTGCGCTTGTCAGTATCGCGCTCCAGAAGAGCCGCTGCCGTTTCCTTGGTCAACTCAGGTGCATCCCAGGAATTGCGCCAGGCCAGGGTCTTTGATTTTGGCGTGTCGGAATTGTCCGGGTTGCTGGTAAAGGTTTCGGCATTGGAATTGGGGTCCCAATAGTCTGATCCCCAGTCACCAATATAGATGTCGTGGTTGCGGGCGCGGTATTTGGTCAGTACCTGCTTACCATCGCCGGGGATGAGTTCCAGCTTGATACCGGCTTGCGCAAAGGTCTGCTGCATGGATTGGGCCAGGCTGGTGATCGGCTCGATCGAGCGGACATCCATGGTCACGGTAAAGCCGTCTTTCAAACCGGCTTTGGCCAGCAATTCCTTGGCCTTGGCCACATCCAGCTTATACGGTTTGTCATCAATCGCGCCAAGAATACCCTTGGGCAGGAAGCTTTGGTGAATGGTGCCAATGCCCTTGATCAACGTTCCGCCAATCGCATCATAATTGACCAGATATTTCAGCGCTTCGCGCACTTCCGGCTTGGCAAGATTGGGGTTTTTCTGGTTCAGGCCCAGATAGTAGACCGTGCCTTTAGGGGCCGAATCCAGCTTGATGGTCTTGGAGGTGGACAGAGCCGCAATATCATTGGGTGACACATTGCGCGCAACATCAACGTCACCGGCTTCCAGCGCCAGACGCTGACCAGAGCTTTCCTTCATGAAGCGATAGATAACGCGGGCAACCTTGGCCTTTTCGCCGTAATAATTATCGTTGCGCTCCATGACAATGATTTCATTGGCGCGCCAGTCGCGCAGCTTGAAAGCGCCCGATCCGGCATAATGGGTTTTCAGCCAGCCATTGCCAAAATCCGTGTCGTATTTGTAATCCTTGGATGGTGTTACCGCCACGGCGTGGCTTTCAACCAGCTTTTTATCAACCACCGCACCCACGGTTGCCGTCAGGCAGTTGAGCACAAAGCTGGTGGCGTAAGGCTTATCCACCTTGAGCTGGAAGGTGGATGCATCCACCGCCTTGGCATTTTCTGTCACATTATCGCCGGTGAGGCCAAACTGCTGAAGAATGAAGGCCGGGTTTTTGTTGAGCTTGACTGCGCGCTCAATCGAATAGGCCACATCCGCCGCGGTGATCGGATTTCCAGAGGCAAATTTGATGTCAGGCTTGATCTTGAACGTATAGGTCAGGCCATCGTCGGAGACTTTCCAGCTCTCGGCAATGCCGGGCACCACTTCGGACGTATCCTTGGTGTTGAGCTTGACCAGATTGTCATAAGTGTTGCCGGTGATTTCAGCGGCCGAAATTTCAAAGGCCTCACCGGGATCCAGCGTAATAATGTCATCAAAGGCCCAGGCCTCGACCACCGTGTCTTTGGGCGTCGCCGCAAACACATTGGGCGCGCTTGCCAGCATCAAAGCCATTGCTGCGCTGGTTGTCAGAAGGCGTATCGAATTGCCGAATGTCATCTTCATAGGCCGGTCCCCTTATTGCCGTGTTTTAAGGTGTCGTGTTTTGATCAAAGAACATTATTCGTGCCAGGCACTGCCCAGCACCCGTAGCCAGTTTTCGCGGGCAATCTTGGCAAGATCGGCCTCGCCATAGCCCGCAAGCCTCAACGCCTCGATCAGGTTTTGGTTGCCGCTGGCATCCGCAATCTCCGCAGGCACTGTCGCCCCATCGAAATCAGAGCCAAGTGCGACGCAATCAATGCCCATCCGCTCCACCATATAATCAATATGGCGCACCATATCAGACAGAGGTGTTTCGGCAAAATCACGGGCATCATCGCGCAGCATGGTCACCGCATAGTTCAAGCCCACCAGCCCCTTGCTCTCTTTGATCGCATCCATCTGCTTATCGGTGAGATTGCGGGCAACAGGAGTGAGTGCGTGAACATTGGAGTGGCTGGCAATCAACGGCTTGTCGGTGGTTCTGGCCACATCCCAAAAGCCCTTTTCGGTGATATGGGCCAGATCGATGGCGATACCAAGCTTATTGCAAGCTCTCACCAGTTCAAAGCCCAAAGGTGTCAGGCCCGGCCCCGTATCGGGCGACATGGGATAGGCAAAAGGCACACCATGGCCAAAAATATTATGACGACTCCACACCGGCCCAAGCGAACGCAGGCCCGCAGCATACAAGGTTTCCAGCGTGGCCAGATCAGCATCAAGCGCCTCGCAGCCTTCCATATGCAGCACGGCGGCAAAGGCGCCATCCTTCATGGCCGCACGAATGTCGGTGGTTGAGCGACACAACCGCCAGCCTCCAGCGCGCTCCAGCCGAAAGGCAATGCCCGCCATTTGCAAGGCAATATCAAGCGATGAAGCCCTTGGCAGGGGCGTATCCATCGGGGTGTTGTAATGGCCGCGTGCATCAGGCTCGGTCAGCACAAAATCATGCATGGAGGGGATGTAAATGGCGCAAAGCCCGCCCGCCAAGCCGCCAGCCTTGGCGCGTGGGGCATCAATATGCCCCTCGCTCGTGCCTTTGATGAACTGCCGCACCGGATCAATACCAGCCGAATGCGCCCTCCAGAGCCGCAGGAGGACATCATTATGCCCATCGAAAACCAGTTGCATGGCGAATCCTATGAAGACCTGACATTTATCAACGCATTGATCCGACCAGACACAAATCGCTGACAAACAAAGAGAATACGGTTTTGAAACCGTTTGAAAGGCATCGTAGAATCAAACCAAGCGCCGGTTCAAGTGAAAACAAATTGCTTCGCACCAAAATATGCAGAAAATTATTCCGCAAATACCGCCTTAATCGTCTTTTGCAACCAAGAATAGATGCATTTCACCCCTCAATGGCCACCAGAGCACCCCGGCTTTTGATCACCTGAGCCGAAACCGATGCGCCCTTTGCCAAGGCCTCAACCATGGCAGAGCCAGTGAGGCGCGCCGCCAGAAAACCGGCATTGAAGCTGTCTCCGGCCGCCGTGGTATCGACAACCGCATCCACCGGCACCGGATCAAACACCACATGCCCCTCCTCTTCGGAGAAGGCATGAATGCGATCTGGTCCATTTTTGACCACGACGCATTTGGCACCCCCGGCAATGTAGCGCTCAATCGTGGCTTGTGGCGATGCATCCTGATAATTTGGCCCATCTTCATCAAAAGATGGCAGGACAATATCGGCAAGTTTTGCAGCATCAGAAACCGCTCGGCACATGGTCTGCTGATCTGGCCACAGGCGAAGCCGCATATTGGGATCAAAGGCAATTGTGGTGCCACGCGCGCGCGCTTCACCCAATACGTTGAGCAATTGCTGGCGATGGGTTTCTGACAAAATCGCCAGTGTAATGCCGGAAAACAGCACCAAATCCTGCCCGGCCACGGCCTCACTCAAAAAGGTCCGATCTTCGGCCAGAAGCTTTGCCGCCGATTCGCCCCGCCAGTAGCTGAAACTGCGCTCACCATTGGCAAGCTCGATCATATAAAGGCCAACGGTGCGATTTGGGATACGGCGCACGGCATGCGTCGAAATGCCAGCCGCCTGCATAAATGCCAGCATCGCATTGGAAATACCGTCGGTGCCCACAGCAGAACAATAACCGACCTGATCATCGCCTGGCAGCAATTGCCGCAAATACCAGGCGGTATTGAAGCTGTCGCCTGCGAAATTGCGATTGTAGGCTTCATCCTGTCGCGGAGCCATTTCCACCATGCATTCGCCGATGGTCAAAATCTGATGTTTGCGCATAACATACTCAATTGTTTGAAGGCGGATATATCACCAAGGCCAAGTTCACCTAGGCCAATTATTCCAAGGCAAAATACTGGCCGTGCGTTTCACGAATGCGACGGATAATCGACAAAATGCCGGATAGGTGAACACGCATATGGGCTGCGGCGGCATCGCCATCGCGCGCTTTAAGCGCTGCCATGATGTGCTTGTGCTCATCAATTGCGCTTTGCGCGCCGAAAGACAGGCTTAAATAGCGCACCCGGTCCATATGGGCCTTGCTGTCACGGATCAGCGCCCAGGCAAATTCATGATCGGACATCACGCAGATCTGGCGATGAAACTCATCATCCAGCCCGTGAAACAGCATTTTATCGCCAGCCTCAATGGCATTGATTTGCCGGGCCACCAGATCATCAAGTGCGGCAAGATGTTCGTCATTCAGACGTTCTGCCGCCGCTCTGACCGTTTCCATCTCAAGGGCTGTGCGAATGAAACGCGCCTGCAACACCCCTTGCTCGGAGATATGGGTGACCACGGTGGCGCGCTGCGGGCGGATCTGCAAAAAGCCCTGCTGGGAGAGGCGATAAAACGCATCGCGCACTGGCTGGCGCGAAACCCCCATCTGCTTTGCCACTTCCACTTCAGAAAGCTTGGTGCCTGGCGGCAGAAGAAGCTCGACCACCTGAGCATAGAGCAACTCAAAAACCTGCTCCGTGACCGAGGGGCCACGTTGCGTCTCCAGAATTCGCAAACTCACAGGTTCCACCATGAAAGCTCCATTGACTCAATTTGCATACTAACATATTAGATTACCAGCGAAATGCAATTGCCGTTTCGCAACTGCCTGATAGCACACACAGACAGTCTGTGTTTGTCCAGACAGGAGATCATCTTGATAGCGCCCTTTGCACATGCTGTGAAAGGGCGAGGAGGCCAAGACATTGCTGCATCCCGACAGACTTTTTCCCATTGATGAAACCTCCCGCAGCATTGCTCGTTCCTTGTATCAGCAGGTCAAGTCCCTGCCTATCGTCAGCCCGCATGGTCATACCGACCCGCGCTGGTTTGCCGAAAACAATGCCTTTCCCGATCCGGCCCAGCTTTTTGTGGTGCCTGATCATTACGTGTTTCGCATGCTGTACTCCCAGGGCATTGACCTGACACAGCTTGGCGTGCCGCGCATGGATGGCGGCCCCACAGAAACCGATGGCCGCAAGATCTGGAAGCTGTTTGCCTCCAATTTTCACCTGCTGCGGGCAACCCCCAGCCGCATGTGGCTGGAACACGCCTTCCATGATGTATTTGGCATCACCAAGCGCCTCTCGGCTGCCACCGCCGATGAGACCTATGACCACATTGCCGAATGCCTGCAAAAGCCGGAGTTTCGCCCGCGCAGCCTGTTTGAGCGCTTCAATATTGAGGTGATCGCCACCACCGAAAGCCCGCTGGATGAGCTGAAATGGCATGAGATGATCCGCGCCTCCGGCTGGAATGGCCGAGTGGTCACCGCCTATCGGCCTGATCCGGTGGTAGACCCGGAATTTGAAGGCTTTGCTGAGAATATTGAAAAGTTTGGCGCTCTGGCGGGCGTTGATGCCACCACATGGGAGGGCTATCTTGAGGCCCACCGCAATCGTCGCGCTTTTTTCAAATCCTATGGTGCCACCAGCTCCGACCACGGCCACCCAACGGCCCGCACAGAAGATCTGCCGCAGGATCAAGCCAAGGCGCTGTTTGAAAAAGCCCTGAGCGGCAAGATCACCCCGGACGAAGCCGATGCCTTTCGCGGCCATATGCTGACCGAAATGGCCCGCATGAGCCTGGATGATGGCTTGGTGCTGCAAATTCATCCTGGCTCCTACCGCAACCATTCTGCCGGCATCATGGCTAAACACGGACGCGACAAGGGCTTTGATATTCCCACCCGCACCGACTATGTGCGCGCGCTGAAACCGCTTCTCGATGCCGTGGGCATGAACCCGGACCTCACCATCATTCTGTTTACACTGGATGAAACCAGCTATTCGCGTGAGCTGGCTCCGCTGGCCGGTGCCTATCCGGCGCTGAAGCTTGGTCCGGCCTGGTGGTTCTTTGATAGTCCTGAGGGCATGCGCCGGTTCCGCGAAAGCACAACAGAGACCGCAGGCTTTTATAACACCGTTGGCTTCAACGATGACACACGCGCTTTTTGCTCGATCCCGGCCCGCCATGATGTGGCCCGGCGGGTGGATTGCGCCTATCTCGCCAACCTCGTGGTGACGGGCCGTCTGGATGAGGACGAAGCACCAGAGGTGGCACATGATCTGGCCTACGGGCTGGCAAAGAAGGCCTACAGGCTCTGATAGAGCCTTGATTTCCAAACGGGAGGATATGGAAATGAGCATTCTGAACAACTGGGGACGAGCAATGATGACCACCGTGGCGCTTGTCGCTTCGGTGGCGTTTGCAAGCGCTGCTGACATCAAGCTGCGCTCGGCTGACAGCCACCCCGATGGCTATCCGACTGTGGAGGCAGTCAAGGCCATGGGCAAGATCCTGTCGGACAAGACCAAGGGTCGCATCAGCATTGAAGTGTTTTCGTCATCGCAGCTTGGTGAGGAAAAAGACACGATCGAGCAAACCCAATACGGCGTGATTGACCTTGATCGCGTTTCACTTGGACCGTTCAACAATATTGTGCCTGAAACGCAAGTGCCGTCGCTGCCCTATATTTTCCGCTCGGTCGATCACATGCACAAGGTCATGGATGGTCCGATCGGTCAGGAAATTCTCGACGCCTTCAAAGCGCATGATCTGATTGGCCTTGCCTTTTACGACAGCGGCTCGCGCAGCTTTTACAACACCAAAAAGCCCATCAAATCCCTCGAGGATATGAAGGGTATGAAGTTCCGCGTCATCCAGTCCGACATGTTTGTCGATATGGTTTCGGCGCTGGGTGCCAATGCAACCCCCATGGCTTATGGCGAAGTGTACTCCGCCTTGCAAACCGGGGTTATTGATGGTGCCGAAAACAACTGGCCATCCTATGACAGCTCCGGCCATTATGAAGTGGCCAAATATTACACCCTCGACCAGCATTTGATTGTGCCGGAAGTTCTGGTGATGTCGAGGAAATCCTGGGACAAGCTGACACCGGAAGATCAGGCTGCGGTCAAGGAAGCTGCCAAGGCCTCTGTTCCGATCATGCGCGACCTTTGGGTGAAGCAGGAAAAAGTCTCGGAAGCAAAAGTCCGTGCGGCTGGTGTGCAAGTGGTTGACGAGATCGACAAGGCCCCCTTCATCAAGGCCATGGAGCCGATCTACGCCAAATATATCAAGTCCGACAAGTTGAAGGACATGGTCGCCCGCATTCAGGCGACCAAGTAATGCAATGCTCCGGCCTGCGGATTGTCTCCGCAGGCCATTTTCAATGGTGTCGGAGTATCGGCCTTGCAAATTCTCATGAAATCTCTTGAACCCGTAACCGGTGCCTTGGCGCGGGCAGCGCTCTGGGTGGCCGGTCTTGGCCTTGTGCTGATGACAACCATCATCGCCGCCCAGGTGTTCTGGCGCTATGTGCTGGGCAGTAGTATTATCTGGAGTGAGCCTTCTGCCGTGATGATCATGGGCTGGTTCATTTTCCTTGGTGCGGCCGTTGGCATCAAGGAAGGCTATCACCTGTCGTTTGACGTCTTGCTCTATGTTGTTCCCGAGCGCGGCAAGCAGATATTTTATTGCCTTTCCGATCTGGCAGTCGCCAGTTTTGGCGGCGGTATGGTCTGGTATGGCTGGTCGCTGGCTGCCAATGTTGCAGGCAATATCATTCCAAGCCTCGGCATTTCCGGGCTTTTTGATTTCGTGCCCGTGATTTTGGGTGGCATTCTGGTCGTTTTGTTTTCTCTTGAGCGTATAGCACGCCGCTTGGCAGGGCTGCCGACTGCCCGCTTCGGTGAAGCGGTGGAGGAATAATCATGGAACTTTGGGTTCTGTTTGGAAGCTTTGTCTTCCTGTTGCTGATCGGCACACCCGTTGCCTTTTGTCTTGGCATTTCCAGCTTTGCCACCGTGCTCTATCTCGGCCTGCCGCCCGTTGTGGTGTTTCAGCGGCTGAATTCCGGCGTGTCGGTGTTTGCGCTGATGGCCATTCCGTTTTTCATCTACGCTGGCGATCTGATGGTGCGCGGCGATATTGCCCGCAGGCTTGTGGCGCTGGCCGGTGCTCTGGTTGGGCATTTGCGCGGTGGTCTGGGCCAGGTCAATGTGCTGGCCTCGGTGATGTTTGGTGGCGTATCCGGCTCGGCTGCCGCCGATGCCTCTGCCGTTGGTGGCCTGATGGTGCCGCAAATGAAAGCGCGCGGCTATGATGTGGACTATGCCGTCAACATCACCGTCGTTGGCTCCATCATTGCGCTGATGATCCCGCCATCACATAACATGATCATCTATTCGATCTCGGCGGGCGGGCGCATTTCCATTGCCGATCTATTCACCGCAGGCATTATTCCGGGTCTTTTGCTGGCATTGTCCTTGATGGTTGCCGCCTGGTTTGTGGCCAAGCGCCGTGGCTATCCCACCGAGCCGTTTCCCGGCCTGAAAGCCCTTGGCAATCTGTTTGTCTCAGCCGTGCCGGGTCTTATTCTGGTGGCGATCATTTTCGGCGGCGTTCGCTCCGGCATTTTCACGGCCTCTGAATCCTCCAACATCGCCGTGGTCTATGCGCTGGCCATCACCTTTTTTGTCTATCGCACCTTGAGCTGGCATGATTTTTTGGAAGCCACCAAGGGTGCCGTGCGCACCACCGCCATGGTGCTGATGGTGATTGGCTGCGCCTCTTCCTTCGGCTGGCTCTTGGCCTATACCCGCGTGCCAGCCTCGATGGTGGCCCTGCTGAAAGGCGTCTCCGACAATCCGATCATCATCCTGCTGCTTTTGAATGTCGTGTTGCTGATCCTTGGCACCTTCATGGATATGTCGCCGCTGATCGTGATCACCACACCCATCTTCCTGCCGGTGGCCACGGCATTCGGGGTTGATCCGGTGCATTTTGGCGTCATCCTCATTCTCAACCTCGGTATCGGGCTTTGCACACCGCCGGTGGGGGCCGTGCTGTTTGTTGGCTGCGCTGTTGGTAAGATACCGATTACCCAGGCCATGCGCACCATCTGGCCGTTTTATGGTGCCGCTTTCGCAACCTTGATGCTGGTCACCTATATTCCGGCATTGTCGCTGTGGCTGCCAAAGCTGTTTCATTAGGATTGAAGATGACAGAGCCTTACGTGAAAACCTTTCCAGCCGTGGACACTGGCAACAATGTCATTCGGCAGGTGTTGTCCGATAGCCCGGAATTGATGGTGGTCAGCTTTACCTTTGCTGAAGGAGCCGAGGGTGCCCGCCATAATCATCCCCACATTCAGTCTACCTATGTGCAATCGGGACGGTTTGAATTTTTCATTGGTGACGACAGATTTGAAGTCGGCCCCGGTGACAGTTTTGTCATTCCCTCTCTTGCCTTCCATGGCTGTCGGGCACTTCAGCCCGGTGTGCTGATTGATACCTTCACGCCCCGTCGTGATGATTTTCTCTAATTTTTAAGGAGTGCCCCAATGCTCAGCGTTGAAACCCGCCACGCCATTCACCCGGAAACGGCCAAGACATTTGACACCACCAATTTGCGCAAGCACTTTCATGTGGGCGATATTTTCAAAGATGGCGAAATCAAGCTGATCTACACCCATTATGACCGCATGATTGTGGGTGGCGCTGTGCCCGCGGGCGGCACGCTGACACTGGACCATGTCAAGGAATGCGGCACCGCCTCCATTCTTGATCGGCGCGAGCTGGTCGTCGTCAACATTGGTGGCGACGGCACCGTGGAAGCAGACGCGACCTACACCATGGGCAAGGGCGATATGCTCTATCTCGGCATGGGTGCAGGCAAAATCACCTTCTCAGGCGCTGGCCGTTTTTACATTCTCTCGGCCCCGGCTCACCACACCTACCCGTCGCGCCTGATCAAGATTGAAGAGGCCGCCAACGTGAAGCTCGGCTCGCAGGAAACCTCGAACGAGCGCACTATTTATCAGTTTGTCCACCCCGACGTGATGAAATCCTGCCAGCTTGTGGTGGGCATGACCAAGCTTGCCACTGGCTCGATCTGGAACACCATGCCCGCCCATGTGCATGACCGGCGCATGGAAGCCTATCTCTACTTCGATCTGCCAGAAGGCCAGCGCGCTTTCCACATGATGGGTGAGCCGGACGAGACCCGCCATCTGGTGCTGAAAAACGAAGAAGGGGCGATCTCGCCGCCATGGTCGATCCATTCGGGCGCAGGCACGGCCAATTACACCTTCATCTGGGCGATGGCTGGCGACAATGTTGATTACAAGGATGTGGAAATGGTATCGATGGAGACATTGCGGTGAGCGATCTGTTTTCTCTCAAAGATAAAACGGCGCTTGTCACCGGCTCCAACACCGGCATTGGTCAGGCCATTGCCGTGTCACTTGCCAAGGCCGGCGCCAGTGTGATTTGCGCTGGCCGGTCGTCAGTCGATGAGACCATTGGTCTGATCACCAAGGCTGGCGGCAAAGCGTCCAGTCTCAAACTTGATCTGTCCGACCCCATGGCCGGAAAGGATATTTTCGATCATCTCGGCCCGGTTGATATTCTGGTCAACAATGCAGGCATTATCCGCCGTAACGATGCGGTGGATTTTACCGAGGAAGACTGGGATGCGGTGATGGATGTGAACCTGAAAGCGGTTTTCTTCCTCACTCAGGCTTTTGCCAGAGCGGTGTTTGCCCGCAATGGCACCGGCAAAGTGGTCAACATCGCCTCCATGCTGTCGTTTCAGGGCGGCATTCGCGTGCCGTCTTACACCGCATCCAAAAGCGGGGTTGCGGGCCTGACCAAGCTGTTGGCCAATGAATGGGCGGCAAAAGGCATCAATGTCAATGCCATTGCGCCGGGCTATATCGAAACCAACAACACCGAGGCTTTGCGCAATGATGCCGCCCGCAACAAGGCCATTCTGGAGCGCATTCCCGCAGGCCGCTGGGGTGATGCCGAAGACATTGGCGGGGCTGCGGTGTTTCTGGCATCCCCTGCCGCCAAATATATCCATGGTGCGATTTTGAATGTTGATGGAGGCTGGCTTGCCCGCTAATTCCCCCCGCCTCACCCGCCCGGCTGGCAAAAGACCCGAAACTGGAATTATCCACCTGGGTCTGGGCGCGTTCTACCGCGCCCACGGGGCTGTTTATATTGAAGAAGCCATGCAAAAATCCGGCGGTGACTGGGGCATTGTTGGCGTCAGCCTGATGCGGCCCGATCAGCGTGATGCGCTGGCTCCGCAGGATTTTGCCTATACCGCCGTTGAACTTGGTCCAGAGGGCGAGACCGCCCGTGTGGTCACCGTTTTGAACGGTGTGCTGGTGGCCCGCGAAAACCCGGCGGCTGTGCTGGAGGCCATGACTGCGCCTTCGGTTAAAATCGTCAGCCTGACGGTGACGGAAAAGGGCTATTGCCACGAACCATCCAGCGGCAAGCTGAACCAGAACCATCCGGATATTATCCACGATCTGGCGAATGCGGAAAAGCCGACCTCGGCCATTGGTTTTCTGGTGCGCGCACTTGAAAAGCGCAAAGCCGCAGGGCTCCGCCCCTTCACGGTGTTGTGCTGCGATAACCTGCCGGAAAACGGCAAGGTGGTGCGTGGCGTGGTGCTGGAGTTTGCCGGGCTGGTTTCCGCTGAATTGAAAGACTGGATTGCAGCTGAGGGTGCCTTCCCCTCCACCATGGTGGATCGCATTGTGCCCGCCACCAAGCCGGAAGACATTGCAGCCCTCACCGCAAAAACAGGCACCTATGACGCCTCGCCGGTGATGCACGAGCCTTTCCGCCAATGGGTGGTGGAAGATGTGTTTGTCGATGGCGCGCGGCCTGATCTGGGTGCGGTTGGCGTGCAACTGGTCGATAACGTGACGCCGTTTGAGCATATGAAGCTGCGTTGCCTGAACGGCACCCATTCATCACTGGCTTACCTTGGTTATCTGGCAGGCCATGAAACCATTGCCGAGACGGTGGCTGATCCGGTGTTTGCGACGTTCTGCAAAAACCTCTGGAACAATGAAATCACCCCCGGCCTGCACGCACCGAAAGGTGTGAGCCTTGCCGATTATACCGCAGCGCTGTTTTCGCGCTATTCCAACCCGGCCATTCGCCATCGCACCTGGCAGATTGCCATGGATGGATCACAAAAGCTGCCGCAGCGGATTTTGGGCACCATTACTGAAAATCTGGCGTCAAACCGCTCTATCAAGGGCCTTGCTTTGGCCGTTGCGGCATGGATGCGCTACGTTGGCGGCGTGGACGAAAAGGGCGAAGCCATTGATGTGCGCGATCCGCTGGCTGCCAAACTGAAAAGCTTGAGTGATGGGGCAACCGACGCAAAACAGAAGGTCGCAGCGCTGCTCTCAGTGCGTGAGGTTTTCCCGGCAACATTAGCAGACAACCCAACATTCACATCGAGCTTGATGGAACATTATGAAAGCCTTGCCACCAAGGGTGCGCGAGATACAATAAAGGAATTGCAGGCATGAAAGAGAGCTGGCGCTGGTATGGCCCGTTCGACAAGATCGCGCTGAGTGAAATTGCCCAGACAGGGGCCAATGGCATTGTCAACGCGCTGCATGAAATACCCTATGGCGAAGTCTGGTCGTCGGAGGCAATTGCCGCCCGGCGTGATGAGATAGCCAGCAATGACCTTGATCTGACATGGAATGTGGTGGAAAGCCTGCCGATCCATGAAAACATCAAGCGCGGCGAAGGCAATCTGGATCAGCTGTTTGCCAATTATCGGCAATCGATGAAAAATCTGGCAGACAATGGCATTCACACCATCTGCTACAATTTCATGCCGCTGCTGGATTGGACCCGCACCCATCTTTATGCCCCCGTCCATCGCGGCGGCACGGCCTTGCGCTTCTCATCTCCGCATATGGCCGCCTTCGAAATCCACATGCTGGAGCGTGAGGGTGCAGAGGCCGATTACAGCGAAGAGGTCCGGGCTGAGGCCAAAGTCTGGTTTGATGCTTCATCTGAGGAAGACCGCCAAACGCTGCTCAACAGCATCATGTCCGGCCTGCCCGGTGCCTTCGATCGCTATGATATCAACGGCTTGCGCGAGGCGTTGAAGCGCTACAAAGGCATTGGCCGCGCGGAAATCCGTGCCAACTATGCGCGGTTTCTGGCCGAGATCATTCCAACGGCAGAAGACCTGGGCATGCGCTTTTGTGTGCACCCCGATGATCCGCCACGCGATATTCTGGGCCTGCCGCGCATTGTCTCAACCGAAGACGACATTGCCTGGATCATGGCGCAGCAAGACAGCCGCGCCAATGGGCTAACGCTTTGCTCAGGCTCTCTCGGGGCCAACCCAGCCAATGATGTGCCTGCGATTGCCAAGCGCTTTGCAGACCGCATCCACTTTGCCCACTTGCGCAATGTGGCCAAAGAGCCGGATGGCTCCTTCCAGGAAGCCGCCCATCTGGATGGTGACACCGATATGGTGGCGCTGATTGCAGCATTGGTGGCAGAAGAAGCCCGCCGCAAGGCAGAAGGCCGCACAGATTGGGAAATCCCCTTCCGGCCCGATCACGGCCATGAGCTGCTGTCTGACATCGGCAGCGGCACGGTTGTAGGTTATCCGCTGATTGGCCGTTTGCGCGGTCTTGCCGAATTGCGCGGTGTGATCCGCGCCCTTGAACATGGAAACGTAAGCTATGGCTGACATCACCAAAACCGTGCTGCTGCATCCTGACGATAATGTTGCGATTTTGACCAATCCGGCCAAAGCCGGGGAGCAGCCGCTCGGCTTTGGGAAGGCCCTTGATCATCCTGTGGCGCGTGGCCACAAGATTGCCAAAACCGATATTGCTGAAGGCGGCAATATCATCAAATTCGGTCAGGTGATTGGCTATGCCAGTCACCCGATCAAAGCGGGTGAGCATGTCCACACCGACAATTGCGCCTTTGGTGCCCATGATCAACATTATGAGGTCGGTGCGGATTATCAAAAGGCGCTGGCCGCTATTCCCGCCATTGAAACCCCAACATTCATGGGCTATCGCCGCGCCAATGGGCAGGCGGGAACGCGCAATTTCATTGCCATTTGCGCCACCGTCAACTGTTCCGCCACGGTGATCCGTCGCGCTGCCGACGAGATCAACCGTTCTGGGATTCTGGCCGATTACCCCAACATCGATGGCGTTGCCGCCTTTGCCCACGGCACGGGCTGCGGCATGGATTCCTCTGGTGAAGGGGCCGATCTTTTGCAGCGGGTGCTCTGGGGCTATGCCACCCATCCCAATGTCGGGGCTGCCGTGTTTGTCGGCCTAGGCTGCGAAGTGATGCAACTGGCGCGGATGAAAACCCTCTACGGCAATGCCGACGACAGCCGTTTCTTTGGCCTGACCATTCAAGACAGCGGCGGCACGGCTGCCACCATCCGCCAGCTTGTCGAGCATATCAAAAGCATTCTGCCCACCGTCAATGCCGTACAGCGCGAACCCATTCCAGCGTCAGAACTGAAACTGGCACTTCAATGCGGCGGCTCCGATGGTTTTTCCGGCATTACCGCCAATCCGGCGCTGGGCGTGGCCTCTGACCTGCTGGTCGGCATGGGCGGCACGGTAGTGCTCTCAGAGACGCCGGAAATCTATGGCGCAGAGCAATTGCTGCTGCGCCGTGCGGCCTCCGCTGAAATCGGCGAAAAACTGATTGAGCGCATCCGCTGGTGGGAAGACTACACAAAAATGAACCGTGGCTCGATGGACAACAACCCCAGCCCCGGCAACAAACTGGGCGGGCTGACCACCATTTTGGAAAAATCCCTCGGTGCATCGGCCAAGGCAGGTAGCACACCCCTCACCGGTGTGCTGAACTATGCCGAACGCATCGACATCCCCGGCTTTGTCTTCATGGACACTCCCGGCTATGATCCGGTATCAGCCACCGGCCAGATTGCCGGCGGCGCGCAAATGCTGGTGTTCACCACCGGGCGCGGCTCGGCCTTTGGCTCCAAGCCCACCCCCACCCTCAAGCTCGCCACCAACAGCAAATTGTTCGAAGACATGCCCGACGACATGGACCTCAATTGCGGCGACATCATCAGCGCTGGTGTGTCGATTGAGCAAAAGGGCCGCGAGATTCTCGACTTGGTACTGGCCTCAGCTTCGGGACAAAAGACCAAGTCGGAGATACTGGGCTTGGGCGATAATGAATTTGTGCCGTGGCAGGTCGGGGCGGTGATGTGAATTTTATCGGCTGATAAGTCGGGTGCAATCAGCCGAGCAAGCCCCTATGTGATGCCAAACCTCTGCATTTTTCAGTACCGCGTTGCGTTATCGACAACGCAACGAACGGGATCGCGGCGGAGGCTCTTCGCACCCACTCAATATGCTGCTGCATAATTCTTTAAATCAGAATCGATTTAAGGATTTATGCAGTAGCCAGTCAGATACCCCCAAACGTCTCCGCCTCTTGCATCATTTAAGTCTGCAAGCTTCGATTGAAAGTCGATCGCGCCAAGCTCGTGAAAAGGCCTGACGCCACCATTTGCAGGTCTCACTCGTGGATCGTATAGGAACCCAATTTGCAAAGATCCTGCGTATCCGTTGTTGTGTCGAGATCGGAATTTTCTTCAAACTCAAACTTCATGTCATATTTGCAGGTTCTGCGCCCATCGGCGATGGTGATTTCAATGCTCTCGCCAGGTTCGAGTACATCTTTACCGAAGACATCATCTTCCCAATCATTCACGCCAACGGGCGATGTATAGAAGTTTGTCAAAACCGAATGCGTGCCATTTTTAAGGGTAAAAACTAGGTCCTCAGCATGCGCAATTGTACCAGCCACAAAAAATGCAACGGAAGCGATGAGCATTACATTGAGCTTTTTCATAGATTCAATCCTACCTTTACTTTTGGTGAGAAATTTCTATGAGCAGCGATAGAAAAAGTCACGATATATCACAAATTCGAGATCACCATTCTTGGGAGCATCAGACGTGACTGCATTCAAAAGGGGCTTTTGCTGGCAAGCCCCACGTATTCATAAAAAAGCCGGGCGTCTCCACCCGGCTTTGCGTCTGTCAGACCCGACAAACCCTACTTGATCATAGGCAGCAAATCATTGATCGACTTCTTCGCATCCCCATAGAACATCCGCGTGTTTTCCTTATAAAACAGCGGGTTCTCGATGCCGGAATAGCCGGTGCCCTGGCCGCGCTTGGACACAAACACCTGCTTGGCCTTCCACACCTGCAACACAGGCATGCCAGCAATCGGGCTGTTTGGATCTTCTTCGGCAGCCGGGTTGACGATGTCGTTGGAGCCGATGACGATGACCACGTCGGTGTCGGGGAAATCGTCGTTGATTTCGTCCATTTCCATCACGATGTCGTAAGGAACCTTGGCTTCGGCCAGCAGCACGTTCATATGCCCCGGCAGGCGGCCAGCCACCGGATGGATAGCAAAACGCACGTTCTTGCCTGCATCGCGCAGCTTGCGAGTCAGTTCAGACACCGCGCCTTGCGCCTGCGCCACCGCCATGCCGTAACCGGGGACGATGATGACGCTATCGGCTTCGTTGAGTGCGGCGGCCACACCTTCAGCATCAATGGCCACCTGCTCGCCGGTGATTTCCATGGCCGGACCCGTGGTTGTGCCAAAACCGCCGAGGATAACCGAGATGAACGAACGGTTCATCGCCTTGCACATGATGTAGGACAGGATGGCACCGGAAGAGCCAACCAGCGCACCCGTGACGATCAGCAGATCATTGCCGAGTGTGAAGCCAATGGCCGCTGCCGCCCAGCCGGAATAGCTGTTGAGCATCGACACCACAACCGGCATATCGGCCCCGCCGATGCCCATGATCAGGTGATAGCCGATGAAGAAGGCCAAAAGCGTCATCAGGATCAATGTCCAGACGCCTGCACCATAGAAATAGGCGATCAACAGAATGAGCGACAAGGCCGCAGCACCGGCATTGAGCATATGGCCGCCGGGCAATTTCTTGGCCTTGCCATCGACCTTGCCAGCCAGCTTGCCGAAAGCAATGACGGAACCGGTGAAGGTCACGGCACCGATGAACACGCCGAGAAACACCTCGACCTTCATGATCGCCAGTTCGACAGGCAGTTTATGAGCCAGAATGGCGGCAAAGCCGGTGAGCGAGGCACGGGCCGTCTCATCCAAGCGCGCCACATGCGCTTCCTCGATATGGGCGTTATAGCCGATAAACACCGCGGCCAAGCCCACGAAACTATGCAGAGCGGCCACAAGCTGCGGCATTTCGGTCATCTGCACGCGCGAGGCCACGTAGTAGCCCAGCACCGAACCACCAGCGATCATCAACACAATGATAAACCAGTGACCAACATCCGGGCCAAACACGGTAGCAATCACCGCAAGCCCCATACCGACAATGCCGTACCACACGGCGCGCTTGGCGCTTTCCTGACCAGAAAGGCCACCCAGCGAGAGAATAAACAGCACAGCCGCCGCAATATAGGCCGCCGAAACAATACCAATTGCCATAATCTATTCTCCCCCTCAGGACTTCTGGAACATGGCGAGCATACGCCGTGTCACGAGGAAGCCACCGACGATATTGATCGTCGCAATCAGCACCGATAGCGCCGCTAAAATCACCACAAGCCAATTGCTGGAGCCGATTTGCAGCAATGCACCCAGAATGACGATGCCTGAAATGGCATTGGTCACCGCCATCAGCGGCGTATGCAGCGAATGGCTGACATTCCAGATCACCGAGAAACCGATGAAACATGCGAGCACAAACACAATGAAGTGGCTCATGAAGCTTGCAGGGGCAAAGGCACCCACCAACAGCATGACCGCCGTGCCAATCGCCAGCAGTTTTACCTGATTGGTGGTTTGCGCCTTGAAGTCTGCCGCTTCCTTGGCCCGCTTTTCGTCGTGGGTCAGTTCCCTGGCTTTTTCCTTGGGCTTGGCGGCAGCAATGGCCTGCACCTTGGGCGGCGGCGGCGGGAAGGTGATCGCGCCTTCAAATGTCACCGTCGCGCCACGGATCACGTCATCTTCCATATTATGGACCAGCTTGCCATCCTTGGCAGGCGTCAGATCGGCCAACATATGGCGAATGTTGTTGGAATAAAGCGTCGAGGATTGTGCCGCCATCCGGCTGGGGAAGTCGGTATAACCAACAACAATCACGCCATTGTCCGACACCACACGCTGATCAGCCACAGTCAGATCGCAGTTGCCGCCGCGCTCTGCGGCAAGGTCAACAATCACCGAACCCGGCTTCATCGAAGCGACCATATCCGCCAGCCACAGCTTTGGGGCATCGCGGCCCGGAATCAGCGCCGTGGTGATGACAATATCCATCTCCGGGGCCAATTCGCGGAATTTCGCCAGTTGCTTTTCGCGGAACTCTGGCGAAGACGGTGCGGCATAGCCACCCGTTGCCGCACCATCCTGAGTGGCTTCAAATTCGAGATAAACGAAGCTGGCACCCATGCTTTCAATCTGCTCGGCCACTTCCGGGCGAACGTCAAAAGCATAGACAATCGCACCCAGCGAGGTGGCTGTGCCAATGGCAGCCAGACCGGCCACACCGGCACCAATCACCAGCACCTTGGCCGGTGGCACCTTGCCAGCCGCCGTCACCTGTCCGGTGAAGAAACGGCCAAAATTATTGCCCGCTTCAATGACGGCACGGTAACCGGCAATGTTGGCCATGGAGGACAGGGCATCCATTTTCTGGGCGCGCGAGATACGCGGCACCATATCCATGGCAATAACGGCGGCACCCTTGTTCTTGGCCTGCTCCAGCAGATCTTTGTTCTGGGCGGGATAGAAGAAGGAGATCAGCGTTTTGCCGGGGGTGAGGTGTTCCACCTCTGATGCTTCAGGCGGGCGAACCTTGGCGATCACATCAGCACTTGCATAGAGCTCGGTCGCAGTATTCAGCACGGTCACGCCTGCCGCGCGATAAGCGTCGTCTGAAAACCCCGCCGCCTTGCCAGCGCCAGCCTCAACAACGCACTCATACCCCAGTTTCTGCAAAGCCTGCGCGCTATCGGGCGTCATCGCGACGCGCGCCTCGCCTGCATATAATTCTTTAGGCGACCCAATTTTTAATGTCAAAACGCACCTCCTGACCCTCACCATGTGAGTAGGTTGAAACGCTACGGCCTCTCCCCTCCCACGTCTCCGTGACATGATGTCCTGATCACATCACAGTCGCGTTATTAAAGAGAGTTAACACTGCTGACACAAGCCTTTGTTAAGGATTTCGGTACGTTCCAGAACAGTAAATGTCGCATTTACGGTGCATTCACGAAAAGAAAGGCAGCAGACAAAAACCGCCATCTCACGCTTGAGCCGCTAACGGGTCATAAACTCCTGCAACACCAGATCTTGCAGCCGGGAAGCCAGTGTCGACATGCTGCGGCTTTTCAGACTGATCATGTGATAAGGCAGGACGACAATCGGCATTTTGACCGCAAGACGACTGAGGCCGGCACCTGTGGTTTGTCGACACAGCAAATCAGACACTTCCTGCGACAGCGGCGCAATGGCATTTGAGGTCGCAATCATCGCAATCATCACCAAAAGCGATGTGGTGTTGACCACATCAACCGGCAGGCTGGTACCCGCCTGAATGAAAGCATGTTCCACCGCCTGCCGCACCGGCGCGCCCGGCCCCTGCATCACCCAGGGAAAATGCAGCAAATCCGCCATGCCCAACGATGTCGCATTGGCCAGCGGATGGGTCTGATGCACAATCAGATCCACCTCTTCGGTGCGCGCATGGCGAATATCAAACTGCCGCGCATCAACACCAACGGGAATGCGCCCCAGAACGAAATCAAACTGCCCCGAGACCAGATTGGAAATCAGCGCGCCGCTGGGCGCCACATCCACATGAATATCAGCCGTGCGCGCCTCGATTTTCAAGGCGCGAATGGCTGGCACGATATAGCCAAGCGCACCACCAGTCACCGCCCCCACCCGAACCGTGCCGGTTGCGCCGCGCTTGATGGCATCCACCTCGCGCATCGCTTCGCGCATTTCTTCCAGCAAGATTTCCGCACGCCGCGCTAAGGCCTGCCCCAGCTCGGTTGGCTCCATGCCCTTGGGTGTACGCACAAAGATCTCGGCACCAACAATGCGCTCGGTTTCAGCCAGCAGACGCGATGCCGCAGGCTGCGTCATGGAAAGTTGAACGGCAGCAAGATTAAGCTGCCCAAGCTCAAAAATGGCGCGAACCAGATTGAAGTGCTTGGGCTGAAGGCGGGAGAGAAGCGGAGCGACCATGGGCGATATATCAACTTTGGTATGTGGATTGTCAAATAAATCATTTGAAAGACATACAATCGGCTATAAGAGTCCAGTATGGATCATGTGCGCTGAAAAAGCCTACCGGATTCTTTCGCGGCGAACAGACGGAGCTGGGGCCGCTACTGCATTGTCCAACACCTTCAAGGAGCGGAGGTGGAAACATGCAGCGGATGAAATTTGGAAACCAAGGGAGGTTCCACGTGAATAAAATCGTAAAGCTTTTTGCGTCCGTAGCTTTGGGCGCGGCTGTTTTGTCGTCATCTGCTTTCGCAGCAGATAAGGGCACGGTTGGCATTGCCATGCCAACAAAGTCCTCGGCTCGCTGGATCGATGACGGCAACAACATCGTCAAGCAGCTCGAAGCAGCTGGCTACAAGACAGACCTGCAGTATGCTGACGACGACATTCCAAACCAGCTCTCGCAGATCGAGAACATGGTTACCAAGGGCGACAAGGTTCTGGTGATTGCTTCGATCGATGGCACAACGCTGTCGGACGTGCTGAAGCAGGCTCATGATGCAGGCGTCAAGGTTATCGCTTATGACCGTCTGATCCGTGACACACCAAATGTTGACTACTATGCAACATTCGACAACTTCCAGGTTGGCGTGTTGCAGGCTGGCACATTGGTTGACGGCCTCGGCCTCAAGGAAGGCAAGAAGGGTCCATTCAACATTGAACTGTTCGGTGGCTCGCCAGACGACAACAACGCCTTCTTCTTCTACAACGGTGCGATGTCGGTTCTTCAGCCTTACATCGACAGCGGTGTTCTGGTTGTAAAGTCTGGCCAGACCGGCATGGACAAGGTTGGTACGCTGCGTTGGGACGGTGCTGTTGCACAGGCCCGTATGGATAACCTGCTGTCGGCTTACTACACCGATGCCAAGGTTAATGCAGTTCTGTCGCCTTACGATGGTATTTCCATCGGCATCATCTCCTCGCTCAAGGGCGTAGGCTACGGCACCAAGGATCTGCCACTGCCATACATCTCGGGTCAGGACGCTGAAATCCCATCCGTGAAGTCGATCATTGCTGGCGAACAGTATTCGACCATCTTCAAGGACACCCGTGACCTCGCAAAGGTTACCGTCAACATGGTCAACGCGCTGATGGAAGGCAAGACACCTGAAGTCAACGACACCAAGACCTATGACAACGGCGTGAAGGTTGTTCCAGCTTACCTGTTGAAGCCAGTTGCTGTGACCAAGGCCAACTACGAGAAGGTTCTGGTTGAAGGCGGCTACTACAAGGCTGACCAGCTGAAGTAATAGGGAATAGCCGGAATTTATGTCTCATAAATTCCGGCTTTCTTTTTTGTTCGCCCATCCGCTCAGGAAGCTGAGATGGCGCTAAGTGCGAGCGGTTTTCAAATGAAATCGCGCTCCAAGTGTATGTTGCAGATCATGGCTGAAAGTTGCGGCGCTTGCGCCTGATATCAGCATGGTCGTGCGGCTGTGGCTCTGGAACAGTATTATGGAAAATACCATCCTCGAAATGCGGAACATCACCAAGACGTTCCCAGGCGTGAAAGCGCTTGCGAATGTGAACCTGAAGGTTCGCAAAGGTGAGATCCACGCATTGGTGGGCGAGAACGGGGCTGGCAAATCCACCCTGATGAAAGTTCTCTCCGGCGTGTACCCCGCTGGCAGCTATGATGGCGATATTGTCTATGACGGCGAAGTGCGTAACTTCAAAGTTATCAAAGACAGCGAAGAAATCGGCATCATCATCATTCACCAGGAACTGGCGCTTGTGCCGCAGTTGTCGATTGCCGAAAACATCTTCCTGGGCAATGAAATTGCCACCAAAGGCGTGATCAGCTGGGAAGAAACGTTCAGTCGCACCAAGAAACTCCTCGCCATGGTTGGCTTGAAGGAGTCTCCGAGCACGCTGGTCACGGATATCGGCGTTGGCAAGCAGCAATTGGCAGAAATTGCCAAGGCGCTGTCCAAGAGCGTTAAACTGCTCATTCTGGACGAGCCGACCGCTTCACTGAATGAAACCGACTCGGATGCGTTGCTCAATTTGTTGATGGAGTTCCGCAAACAGGGCATTACCTCGATCATCATCACCCACAAGCTGAACGAAGTGCGCAAAGTGGCCGACCAGATCACCGTGTTGCGCGACGGCATGACCGTGAAGACACTGGACTGTCACGCGGAAGAAGTCAGCGAAGACGTGATCATTCGCAATATGGTGGGCCGCGATCTCGAAGATCGTTATCCGCCGCGCTCCGTGCCGATTGGCGAAACCGTTCTTGAGGTCAAGAACTGGAATGCCTTCCATCACCAGCACCGCGAACGCCAAGTCTTGCACGACATCAATGTGCATGTGAAGCGTGGTGAAGTGGTTGGTATCGCTGGCCTTATGGGCGCAGGCCGCACCGAATTTGCCATGAGCCTGTTTGGCAAGTCCTATGGTCACCGCATCAGCGGTGAAGCCTATATGGATGGCAAGCCGGTGGACGTATCGACCGTGCGCAAGGCCATTGATGCGGGCCTTGCCTATGTGACAGAAGACCGCAAGCATCTGGGTCTCGTACTGGCCGATACGATCTTGCACAACACGACGCTTGCCAACCTGCCTGGCGTTTCCAGCGGCGGTGTCATCAATGACATCAAGGAAATCAAGGTTGCGACCGATTATCGCTCAAAACTGCGGATTCGCTCGCACGGCATCTATCAGGAAACGGTCAACCTTTCGGGCGGCAACCAGCAAAAGGTTGTTTTGTCCAAATGGCTGTTTTCCAACCCGGAAGTGCTCATTCTGGATGAGCCGACGCGCGGCATCGATGTTGGCGCGAAATATGAAATCTACAGCATTATCAACCAGCTTGCGGCCGATGGTAAGGGCGTTCTGATGATCTCGTCGGAAATGCCTGAACTGCTTGGAACCTGTGACCGCATCTACGTTATGAACGAAGGACGCATCGTCGCAGAGCTTTCAAAAGAAGAGGCAAGCCAGGAAAGCATCATGCGCGCTATCATGCGTTCAGGGGAGAATAAATAATGAGTTCCGCCAATCCATCCTCGCAAGAGCAGAACGTGGTGTCGATCGCGTCCTACATTCGCGCCAATATCCGCGAATACGGCATGCTGATTGCCCTCGTGGCCATCATGGTATTCTTCCAGTTCTATACCGGCGGTATCTTGTTCAAGCCCGTCAACCTGACCAACCTCGTTTTGCAGAACTCGTTCATCGTCATCATGGCGCTAGGCATGTTGCTGGTCATCGTGGCAGGGCACATCGATCTGTCGGTTGGTTCTATTGTTGGTTTCATTGGTGCTGTGGCTGCCATTCTCACCGTACAATGGGGGCTTGGGTTTATCCCGACCGTACTCATCTGTTTGGTGATCGGCGGTATTATCGGTGCGGCTCAGGGTTATTGGGTGGCCTACCACCGCATCCCTTCGTTTATTGTCACATTGGCTGGGATGCTGGTGTTTCGTGGTCTGACGCTTTTCGTACTCGGTGGCCGTAACATCGGTCCTTTCCCGAAGGAATTCCAGCTGATCAGCACCGGCTTTTTGCCCGATCTGGTGGATATGGGAGACCTCCACTCCACATCGATCATTCTGACTGTGGTCGGCGCTGTCGCATTGTTTGTGCTCGCTTGGCGTCGTCGTCAGGTTAACGTCGAACATGGTATTGATGTTGAGCCGTTCGGTTTCTTCCTCGTGCAGAACCTGCTGGTATCCGGTGCCGTTCTGGCTCTTGGTTATCTTCTGTCCACCTATCGCGGCCTGCCAAACGTGCTGGTCGTGATGCTGGCGCTGATCGTTCTCTACTCGTTCGTCACACGCCGCACTACAATTGGCCGTCGCATTTACGCCATGGGTGGCAATGAAAAGGCTACCAAGCTGTCGGGTATCAACACCGAGCGTCTGAGCTTCCTGACTTTTGTCAACATGGGTGTTCTGGCGGGCCTCGCCGGCATGATTATCGCAGCCCGCCTCAACTCTGCCACACCGAAAGCCGGTAGTGGTTTCGAGCTGGACGTGATTGCCGCCTGCTTTATCGGCGGTGCTTCGGCCTCTGGTGGCGTTGGCAAAATTACCGGTGCCGTGATTGGTGCCTTTATCATGGGCGTGATGAACAACGGCATGTCCATCGTTGGTCTGGGGATTGATTTCCAGCAGATGGTCAAGGGTCTCGTGCTTCTCGCCGCCGTCTTCTTCGACGTCTACAACAAGAACAAAGCAGCCTAAGGAAACTGGGTCATGTATCTTTCGCAATTGAAAGCCGGTGGTGTGATCTGCCGGCAGGGTGAAGTCGCGCGTATCGTTCCGGGCTTTTCCTCCACCTTTGATCTCGCCAAGGCAGCGCTGGCTGCCAAGGTGAGCCTTGCTGACCTCATCGCCAAACAGGGCGAAGGCGATAAAGTTGATCTGGCAGCGCTTGCCGCTGGCGGCAAGCTGGATTGCCCGGTGCGCCATCCCGATGCGGCCCACATGTTCCTCACGGGAACCGGCCTCACCCACACCGGTTCAGCCTCGGCCCGCGACAGCATGCATGCTGACACGGCTGGCATGAGCGACAGCATGAAAATGTTCCGCATGGGTCTGGAAGGCGGCAAGCCCAAGGACGGAGCCTGGGGCGTGCAGCCCGAATGGTTCTACAAGGGCACGGGCGTCAATGCCGTGGCTCCGCTGGATGGTCTGGAATCGCCTTCCTTCGCGCTTGATGGCGGTGAGGAACCGGAAATTGCGGGCTTTTATGTTATCGATACCGATGGCACGCCGGTGCGCATTGGCTTCACGCTGGCCAACGAATTTTCTGACCACGTGACCGAGAAGATCAACTATCTCTACCTCGCCCATTCCAAGCTGCGCCCGGCTTCTTTTGGCCCGGAATTGCTGGTGGGGGATCTGCCTGCCAACATCAACGGCACATCGAAAATCCTTCGCGACGGCAAGACGGTTTGGGAAAAGCCTTTCCTGTCGGGTGAAGACAACATGTCCCACACCATTGCCAATCTCGAATATCATCACTTCAAATATGGTCTGTTCTGCCAGCCCGGCGATTTGCATGTGCATATGTTCGGCACCGCCACTCTCTCGTTTGCCGATGGCTTCAAGACTGAGGCTGGTGATGTGTTTGAAGTGAGCGCACCAGAATTTGGTCTGCCTTTGCAGAACCCGCTGGTGGTTGCCGAGGAAACGCCGTTTGCAGTGAAGAAAATCTGAACAACAAGAGGCGGTATCAAGCCGCCGCGTTAACACCAAACACGGGAAGAAACACCATGAGTGGCTTCAAACCTAAGGAATGGCCCCGCACCCTGCGCTCGCAGTCGTGGTACGGCGGCACCTCGCGCGACACCATCTACCACCGCGGCTGGATGAAAAATCAGGGCCATCCGCACGACCTGTTCGACGGTCGCCCGATTATCGGCATCCTCAACACCTGGTCGGACCTGACCCCTTGCAACGGCCACCTGCGCGAACTGGCCGAAAAGGTCAAAGCTGGCGTGTGGGAAGCCGGTGGCTTTCCGGTCGAAGTGCCAGTGTTCTCGGCCTCTGAAAACACCTTCCGCCCAACCGCGATGATGTATCGCAATCTGGCGGCTCTGGCGGTGGAAGAAGCCATGCGCGGCCAGCCGATTGATGGCGCGGTGCTGCTGGTAGGTTGTGACAAGACCACGCCATCACTGGTAATGGCAGCAGCCTCTACCGACATCCCCTCCATCGTCGTCACCGGCGGCCCGATGCTGAACGGTTACTTCCGTGGCGAGCGGGTTGGCTCTGGCACGCATCTGTGGAAATTCTCGGAAGCCGTCAAGGCGGGCGAAATGACCCAGGAAGAGTTTGTCGAGGCCGAAGCCTCGATGTCGCGCTCCTCCGGCACCTGCAACACCATGGGCACCGCATCCACCATGGCATCCATGGTCGAAGCCCTTGGCATGGCGCTGTCTGGCAATGCCGCCATTCCAGCCGTTGATAGCCGCCGCCGCGTCATGGCGCAGCTGTCTGGCCGTCGCATTGTGCAGATGGTCAAGGACGATTTGAAGCCCTCTGACATCATGACCAAGGCAGCTTTTGAAAACGCCATCCGCGTCAATGGTGCCATCGGTGGCTCGACCAATGCGGTTGTGCACCTGCTGGCCATGGCTGGCCGCGTTGGCATTGATCTGACGCTGGACGATTGGGATCGCCTTGGCCGCGACATCCCGACCATCGTCAATCTGATGCCATCGGGCAAATACCTCATGGAAGAATTCTTCTATGCCGGTGGTCTGCCAGTTGTCATCAAGCGTCTTGGCGAAGCAGGCAAGCTCAACAAGGATGCCCTGACCGTTTCCGGCGAAACCATCTGGGACGAAGTCAAGGATGTCAAAAACTGGAACGAGGATGTCATCCTGCCCGTTGAAAAGGCCCTGACCCAGCATGGCGGTATCGTTGTTCTGCGCGGCAATCTGGCACCCAAGGGCTGCGTGCTGAAGCCATCGGCAGCGTCCGAGCATCTGATGAAGCATCGCGGCCGTGCTGTGGTGTTTGAAGACATTGACGATTACAAGGCCAAGATCAATGACGAGGCGCTCGACATTGACGAAACCTGCGTGATGGTTTTGAAAAACTGTGGTCCGCGCGGCTATCCGGGCATGGCCGAAGTGGGCAACATGGGCCTGCCGCCCAAGGTGCTGCGCAAGGGCATTACCGATATGGTGCGTATCTCAGATGCGCGCATGTCCGGCACCGCTTACGGCACCGTGCTGTTGCACACCTCGCCGGAAGCCGCCCGTGGTGGCCCGCTGGCGATTGTCAAGGATGGCGATTTCATCGAGCTGGATGTGGATGCCCGCAAGATTCATCTGGATATTTCCGATGAGGAAATGCAGCGCCGCCTGGCCGATTGGCGTCCGAATGTGGAAGCACCACCAAGCGGCTATGCCAAGCTGTTCCATGACCATGTGGAAGGTGCCGATACCGGGGCCGACTTCGACTTCCTCAAGGGCTGCCGTGGTTCAGCCGTTGGCAAGGACTCGCATTAATCCTTTGTCGCCACTGAAATGCGCCGGATCGGCGCATTTCTCTTTGACGCATTATCAGATCGGGGCAAACTCATGACCTCCTCCCAAAAGATCGCGCTGGCCCTGGCTGGCGTTGGCAAAATTGCCCGTGACCAGCACATCCCTTCCTGCGAAGAAGGCCGCGATTTCGACATCAAAGCTGCCATCAGCCGCAACGGCAAAATTGAGGGCGCTGAGAATTTTGAAAGCTATGATGCCTTTTTGGAAAACCGAAAAGACATTCGCGCCATTTCGCTCTGCACCCCGCCAGAAGTGCGCTTTGACATGGCCAAGAAGGCCATTGCTGCCGGCCTTGACGTGTTGATGGAAAAGCCACCAGCCGCCACCATGGGCGAAGCGCAGGCGCTGGCTGAGATGGCAGAGATGGCCGGTGTTGTGCTGTTTGCCACCTGGCATTCGCGCTTTGCCAATGGCGTGGAGCCAGCCCGCGAATGGCTGTCGACCAAGAAAATCACCAGCGTCACCATCACCTGGAAAGAAGATGTACGCCGCTGGCACCCCGGTCAGGCATGGATCTGGGAAGCCGGTGGTTTTGGCGTATTTGATCCGGGCATCAATGCGCTCTCCATTCTCACCGCCATCATTCCCGGCCAGACGATTGTTGAAAAAGCCTCGCTGGCTTTTCCCTCCAATCGGCAGCAGCCAATTGCAGCCAGTCTCAAGATGCGCAGTGCCGCCGGAGCACCCATCAGCGCCGAATTTGACTGGCGTCAGGAAGGTCCACAGACCTGGGATATTGTGGTCGAGACAGATAAAGGCACGCTTCGCCTCGCAAAAGGCGGTGCGGAACTCTATATTGATGGCAAGCTGACGGTTGAAGGCCCGGACCGCGAATATGCCCGCATCTACACCCGCTTTGCCGAACTGGTGCGCGCCCGCAAGAGCGATGCCGATTATCAGCCTCTTCGCCTTGTTGCCGATGCTTTCCTCACCGGAGAGCGTCACGAGGTTGAAGCGTTTATAGAATAACAGAGGCACTCAAAGCTTCTGAAAGGACACAAGTGCACCTCCCAAGCAGACCTTGCGCTTGTGTCCCTATCTTATTTTTTAGAAAGAGGAATTCAGGATGACATTGAATCTGACCGGAAAGCACCTGATCGCAGGCGAATGGGTGGATGGCGCAGGCACTTTCGTCTCCCATCCATCAAGCGGAGAGAGCCGCTCTTACGCCACGGGTTCGGCAGCGCTTGTTGATCGCGCTTTCAAGGCTGCGGAAGAAGCATTTATCACTTACGGCTATTCATCGCGTGAAGAGCGCGCAAAATTTCTCGAAGCCATTGCCGAAGAAATAGACGCCCGTGGCGAAGCCATCACCGCCATTGGCTCTCAGGAAACCGGCCTGCCCGAAGCCCGCCTGCAGGGCGAGCGCGGCCGCACCACCGGCCAGCTGAAACTGTTTGCCGAGCATATTCGCAAGGGTGACTATCTGGATCGCCGCTTTGACGCTGCCCTGCCAGACCGCCAGCCCCTGCCCCGCCCCGACATTCGCCTGATGCAGCGGCCAATTGGCCCAGTCGGCGTGTTTGGCGCATCCAACTTCCCATTGGCTTTCTCCACTGCTGGCGGTGATACCGCTTCCGCTTTGGCGGCTGGTTGCCCGGTTGTGGTCAAGGGTCATGAAGCGCATCCCGGCACTGCCGAAATCGTTGCTCAAGCCATTGATGCCGCCATCAAGCGCACCGGCGTTCATCCCGGCGTGTTCTCGCTGGTGCAGGGTGGCAACCGCGAAACGGGCGAGGCCATCTGCCTGCATCCGCTGACACGCGCTGTCGGCTTCACCGGCTCGCTGGCAGGAGGTCGTGCGCTGTTTGATCTGTGCGTGCGTCGTCCAGAGCCTATTCCGTTCTTTGGCGAGCTGGGCTCGGTCAACCCGATGTTCCTGCTACCGAATGCTATCTCGGCACGCGGCGAAGCCTTGGCCAAGGGCTGGGCTGGATCGCTCACCATGGGCGCTGGCCAGTTCTGCACCAATCCCGGCATTGCCATCATCACAGAGGGTGCAGAGGCCGACGCCTTCCTGGAAACCGCCAAGACGGCCCTGGCAGCCGTCAACGCCCAGACCATGCTGACCGATGGTATTGCCAATGCCTACCGTGCGGGTGCCGACAAAATTGCCGCGACCGAAGGCGTTCAGGCCGTTCTGACCACCACTTGCGATTTGCGCAACGCCACGCCTTACCTGTTTGCAACCACCGGCGAAAACTGGTTGGCCAACCATGTGTTGGGCGAGGAAGTGTTTGGTCCGCTTGGCATTCTCGTCACCGTCAAAGATGAAGCTGAAATGGTGAAGCTTGCTGAAAGCTTTGTCGGCCAATTGACCACCACCCTGCATATGGATGATGACGACGCGCCAACGGCGAAAAAGCTTCTGCCCATTCTGGAGCGCAAGTCTGGCCGCGTGCTGGCCAATGGCTTCCCGACCGGCGTGGAAGTCTGCGATGCCATGGTGCATGGCGGTCCTTATCCGGCCACCACCAACTTTGGCGCAACTTCGGTTGGCACCATGGCGATCCGTCGCTTCCTGCGTCCGGTGAGCTATCAGAACATTCCGGTCGCTCTGCTGCCAGAAGATCTGCAACAGTAACGGTTATTCGCATGGCTGACATGAACACACAAAACGCCCCCTTTGCCGCTCTGGTGGATTGGGGCACCAGCAATTTTCGTCTGTGGCTGGTGGACGCTGAAGGGGTAATCCTTGGCGAGCGCCAATCCGCAGACGGCATGTCAGCCTGCGCGGCAGACAATCGGTTTGCCACCGTTTTGGAAGACAATCTTCAGGCGCTGAATGCGCCTGACGATCTGCCCGTGGTGATCGCGGGCATGGCTGGCGCACGGGCCGGATGGCTGGAAGCACCCTATGTGGAAACGCCCACTGCGCTTTCCGGTCTGCACCTGCATACCGTTTCGCCCAAAGCATCGCGCAAGGTCTTCATTCTTCCCGGTGTTTGCCAGAAAGACACCGGTCCGTTTGATGTGATGCGCGGCGAAGAAACCCAGCTGGCAGGCGTTGTTGCTGGCGGCATAGCGTCTGGCATCATCTGCATGCCCGGCACCCATTGCAAATGGGTGGATCTGGACGATGGCGTGGTCAAACGCTTTCGCACCGCCATGACGGGCGAGATGTTTGATCTGCTGTCCAAACAATCGATCCTGCGTCTTTCCATTCCACAGGATGGCGACCACTCTACCCATGAAGCGGCATTTGATGCCGCCGTTGCTGAAGCATTGAGCGATGGCTTTTCGCTGACCACCAGCCTGTTTTCGATCCGTGCTGGCGGTTTGCTATCCACTCCGGAGCCGAATGAAGCCGCCAGCCGTCTGTCTGGTCTGTTGATCGGCGCAGAAATTGCCGGGATGCGACAATTTTACGCCTCCGGCAAAACCGTGCATATCGTGGCTTCCAAATCATTGTCAGCGCTTTATATTCGCGCTCTCACGCTGGCTGGTGCCAAGGCGCAAAGCCTTGATGGCAGTGCGCTGGTTCGCAACGGCCTGTTTGCGGCCGCCCAACATCTTTTTGTAGGATAATACCCATGACCTCTCCCATTGTTCCATGGCCCACCCTCAAGCGCGAACTGGTCGCGATTTTGCGCGGCATCGGCCCGGCTGACATTGAAAGCGTGGTGGAAGCCCTGCTGGAAGAAGGTTTTGAGGCCATTGAAGTGCCGCTGAATTCGCCAGAACCTTTTGTTTCGATTGAAAAGGCCCGCAAGCTGGCACCAAGCGAAATTCTGATTGGGGCAGGCACCGTTCTGGAGCCCGGCTCGGTTGAAGAGTTGCACAATGTCGGCGGCAATCTGGTGGTCACACCCAACACCGACCCATCGGTGATTGGTCAGGCTGCACGGCTTGGCATGGTCTCCATGCCCGGTGCGTTTACGCCTACTGAGGCGCTTTCTGCCATCAAGGCGGGTGCTTCCGCCATCAAATTCTTCCCCGCCAGCGTGCTGGGTCCAAGCGGCATCAACGCCATCAAGGCGATTTTGCCACCGCATATTCCGCTGGGTGCCGTGGGCGGCGTGGGTGAAAGCAATTTTGGCGATTACCTCAAGGCCGGAGCCCGCGCCTTTGGTATTGGCACCAGCCTCTATAAGCCCGGCGACAAGGCCGATGTGGTCAAGGCGAGAGCTGCCAAGCTAGTGGCCGCCTATGACGCAGCGGTTGCAGCCCACAAGGGCTAACCTGAAACCAAAACCTGTGCTATGCACTGCCACCGGCCCCTCAAAGCCGGTGGCAGTATCGTTTTGGGAGGCACAATGCGGCTGGTGTTGTTTGCTCTTGGCTGGTTTTTTGTGGCGCTTGGCGTGATTGGCATTTTTCTGCCGCTCTTGCCCACCACGCCGTTCATGATTCTTGCCGCAGGTCTGTTTGCCCGCTCCTCGCCGCGCTTTGAGCGCTGGTTGCTCGATCATCCCCGCTTTGGCCAACCGTTGATGGATTGGCGCAAACAGGGTGCGATTTCCAGACGCGCCAAGATCCTCGCCGTTTCAATGATGGCGCTCAGCCTTGGCGTCATGTGGTTTTTCTCCTCCGCCCCGCTGTGGGTGCGCATTCTGACCGCCACCATTCTGGCCGCCTCCGCCACTTTTGTGCTAACACGGCCCGCACCACAACCAACACCGCAAGACACTCCATCGGAAAGCCGCGATTAATGCCTCAGCCCCATGATACGCTCGACCTTGGTGATGAGCTTTTGATCGACGCCGAACCCGATGAGGTGCCCGCTGTGTCTGCGACGCGCTCGCGCTTTTCGCGGATCATCCTCGGCATCAGTCTTGTGTTGATTGCCTTTAATCTGCGCCCGCTGTTTTCCAGCGCCTCCACGCTTTTGCCCGAAATACGCGACCAGATCGGCCTTTCCGCCTTTGGCGCAAGTCTGCTGACAACCTTGCCCGTGGTCTGCCTCGGCGTCTTCTCACCACTCGCTCCACGCCTTGCCGATCGGTTTGGCGCAGAAAAAACGCTGGGCGTCATGATGTTGCTGCTCACCATCGGCACCGCTTTGCGCGGCTTGCATGCGGCAACACCCCTGTTTTTGGGAACCGCCCTTGCCGGTGGCTGCATTGCGGTGGGCAATGTGCTGCTGCCCGGATTGGTCAAGCGTGATTTTGCCAACCGCACAGCCCTGATGACCGGCTTTTACACCATGGCCCTGTGTGGTGGGGCCGCAGCGGCTGCCGGGCTCACCTTGCCCATCAAGGATGCCAGCGGCTCCTACTCCATTGGGCTTGCCATCTGGGCGCTGCCTGCCCTTTTGGTGTTTTTGCTGTGGCTGCCGCAAAATTTTTCCACCCATGCCAGACGCGCGAAAATACGCGTCAGCGTAAAAGGCCTGTGGCAGGATCGGCTGGCATGGAATGTCACGCTGTTCACCGGCCTGCAATCGGCCTTGGCCTATTGCGTGTTTGGCTGGCTGGTGCCGATTTTGCGCGAGCGCGGGCTGGATGGCGTCACCGCTGGGGGTATTGTGTCGGTCTCCGTCATGGTGCAGGCAGCCGCCTGTATTATCGCGCCGCAATTGGCGGTGCGCGGCAAAGATCAGCGATTGGTCAACGCCACCTTTGTTTTTGTCGCGGTGATTGCCCTGTTCGGATTGTTGTTTGCGCCGCTCGAAACCGTCTGGCTCTGGGCCATCCTGCAAGGGGTCGGCCAGGGCAGTCTGATTGCACTGGCCATGACCACCATTGTGCTGCGCTCCGGCAGCCCGCAGATTGCCGCTCATCTATCTGGCATGGCGCAATTTGTCGGCTATTGTCTGGCTGCCATTGGCCCGCTTCTGGTGGGGCTGATCCGCGCTTTCACCGGCAGTTTTAACGCCTCTGCTCTGCTGTTTCTGGCGCTTGGTCTGGGTGCTGCGTGGCATGGCTGGCGGGCAGGCCGAAATCTGCATGTGAATGTGACAACAACCGAAAAAGACAATTGACACCAATCGGTTAAAAAAGAAGAGTATTTTGCCGATGACTGGTCCTGCATAAGTCCTTAAACGGGAATCGATTTACGGCGAAAATATGCAGCAAATAGAGTGCTACAGCGAAGCTTTGTGCGCCTTTTGGGGGCGAACGTTGCTGTGGTGCAGGTACGGGGAGCCTGGGCGTGTTCACATATCTGAAATTGGCCATTGCGGGATTTGTGGTAATCTCCGCTCTGCAAACCCAACCTGTTATGGCCGCAGATCAAAGCCGGATCGTCGAAACAACAGTCGATAGCGACTATGCTGGGTTTGACCTTCGCACCTTGCAAAATGTCACCCAGGCCCAATGCCAAACCGCTTGTGTTGATGACAAATCCTGCCGCGCCTTTACCTATAATGTCAAAGCCCGCTGGTGCTTTCTCAAATCCGATTTCAACACGCTGAACAGCTTTGCCGGTGCCGTTGCTGGCAAAGTGGTGCTCAAAGATGCGCAGCCAGATCTTGGCCGCGCGCCCAAGCTTGATTTTATTTCCGATGATTTGCGCCAGCAGGCCAAGGATTTTCGCGAAAATCTGCCACAGACAGCCACCGCCTCGGAGCTTGGCCTCAACACCCTGATGGGGCAGGCCTATGGCAAACTCAGTGCCGGTAAGGCGCAAGACGCCTTGAGCGATTTTCTCTCAGCCCTGCTGATTGCCCCTGATGATGCCACCCTTTGGATTGATGCTGCCCGCGCCGGAAATGCTATCAAAAACAATCGCGACCTCGCCAATCAGGGCCTCTATGCCGCCATCATCGGCTATGATCTGACCCGCAATGCCAAAGTGCGCGCCACCGCGCTGGCGGTGATGGCCAAGGGGCTGGAAGGCAATGAAAACTATCGCGCAAGCTTAAGCGCCTATAAGGCCAGCCTGGAGCTGAATGCCAACCCCTCTGTGCGTGCTGCCTATCTTCTTTTAAAATCCACCAAGGGGTTTCGCATCACTGGCAACAGTGTCGATGCCGATGGCGCATCTCCGCGCGCCTGCATCCAGTTTTCCGATCCGCTGATTGCCCGGGGCACCGATTACACACCCTATGTGACTGTGGATGGCCAGCCGCCAAAATCCATGGAGGTCAAAGGCAGCCAGCTTTGCGTGGAAGGGCTGGACTATGGCAAGCGATATACCATTTCATTGCGGGAAGGCCTGCCATCCTCCGTGGATGAGCCACTGACTGCCAAGACCGATATTCAGGTCTATGTGCGGGACCGCAGCCCAAGTGTGCGCTTTACCGGCGACCATTTTGTCCTGCCATCGTCGGCCCGCCATGGCATTCCGCTGGTGTCGGTGAACACGGATCGCGCCAATCTCAAGCTCTATCGCATCGGTGATCGCGCCATTGCGCCGCTGATGACCAATTCGCAGTTTTTGTCGCAGCTCAGTGGCTACAGCGCCAGCCGCATCGAGCAGGACAATGGTGAATTGATCTGGCAGGGCAGCATTGACATTGCCACCAGCCTGAACCGTGAAGTGACAACCAGCTTTCCGGTGGACGAGGTTTTGCCTGAGCGCAAGCCCGGTATTTATGTGCTGACCGCAGTTGCCAATAGCGGAAAGTCCGATGAATGGGACGACCGTGCCACCCAATGGTTTCTGGTGTCCGACATCGGCCTGTCCACTTTTGCCGGAACCGACGGGCTGAATGTCTTTGCCCGCTCCCTAGCCTCTGCCAAGCCGCTGGCCGGTATTGAGTTGAAACTGCTGGCCAAGAACAATGAAATCCTCGGCACTGCCACAACCGACGCCGATGGCCGCGCCATTTTCTCCCCCGGCCTGATGCGGGCCGGAGCCGCCCTTGCCCCTGCGGTGTTGACCGCCGAACAGCCCGGCAAAGCCGGAGAACCCATCAAAGACTACGTGTTTCTGGACATGACCCGCGCAGGCTTTGATCTATCAGATCGCGGCGTTACCGGCAGGCCTGCCCCCGGTGCCATTGATATTTATGCCTGGACGGAGCGCGGCATCTATCGCCCCGGCGAGACCGTGCATGTGGGCGCACTGGCTCGTGATATTGGCGCGGAAGCCATTGATGGCCTGCCGCTGACCTTTATTTTCACCCGGCCTGACGGCGTGGAATATCGTCGCGTGGTCAGCACCGGTGCAGGCCTTGGTGGCCACAATGTCGATCTGGCGCTCGATAGCAATGTCATGCGCGGCACATGGACATTGGGCATCCATGTCGATCCCAAAAAGGCGGCGATTGCCGAGAAAACCTTCCTGGTGGACGATTTTCTGCCGGACCGGATCGAGTTTGATCTGACCTCAAAGGAAAGTGCGATTACGCCCGGCACACCGCTTTCCGTGGATGTCGATGGCCGCTATCTTTATGGTGCTCCAGCTGAAGGCCTGACACTGGAAGGCGATGTGGTGATCAAGCCCACCCGCAGCAGTAAGTCATGGCCCGGATACGTTTTTGGTCTTGCCGATGAAGAGGCAGGTGACAACACCACCCTGACGCTCGACGGGCTTGAGCCACTGGATGCCAAGGGCCATGGCACGATCAATGTGCAACTGAATGATCTGCCCTCCACCACCCGCCTGTTGGAGGCCACACTCTCAGTGCGCCTGAAGGAAGGCAGCGGCCGCGCCGTTGAGCGGCAATTGACCCTGCCGGTGCAGACAGAGCAGCCCGCAATTGGCATCAAGCCCGAATTTTCTGGCGATCTGGGCGAAGGGGCCACCGGCCATTTCCATGTGATTGCGCTGGACGCCAACGGCAAGCCTGAAACCAGCACGGGTGCCCGTTGGAAGCTGGTGCAGCTGGAGCGCAATTACCAATGGTATCGCGATGGCAATTCATGGCGCTATGAGCCGATCACCACCACGAAACAGGTGGCCAATGGCGTGGTTGATATTGCCGCTGATGGCGTAGACTTAGCTGTTTCGGTGAACTGGGGCCGTTATCGGCTTGAGGTTGATGGCCAAGGCGCGGGCGCTGCCGCAAGCAGCATAGAATTCAACGCTGGCTGGTTTGTTGAGGCAAGCTCGTCCGAGACACCAGACGCGCTGGAGATTGCCCTCGATAAGCCCGTCTACAAGGTGGGCGACACGGCCAAGCTGAAAATCTCTGCGCATTTTGCGGGCGAGGTCTTGCTGACCATTGGCTCGGAATCGCTGATTTCCACCCAGACAGCCAGCGTGCCAGAGGGTGATAGCGAGATTTCCATTCCGGTCACCGAGAGTTTTGGTGCGGGCAGCTATGTCACGGCAACACTGTGGCGACCCGGCGATGCGCAGGAAAGCCGCATGCCAAGCCGCTCCATTGGTGTGGCATGGCTCAACATCGATCCCGGCCCGCGCAAGCTGGCGGTGAAGCTCAATCCGCCGCAACAGATGCAACCGCGGCAAGCCCTGACCATTCCGGTGTCGGTGACGGGTGGCGGCAGTGACGCCTATGTCATGGTGGCCGCAGTGGATGTCGGCATTCTCAATCTCACCCGCTATCAGGCTCCCGACCCGGAAAGCTGGTATTTTGGCCAGCGGCGATTGGGCCTTGAGATGCGCGACCTCTATGGCCGTCTCATTGATGGATCGCTGGGTGAAACCGGCGCTTTGCGCAGCGGTGGCGACGGCGGCATGATGGCCTTGCAGGCAAGCCCGCCCAAGGAAAAACTGGTGGCCTTCTTCTCCGGCCCGGTCAAGCTTGACCGCAATGGCAAGGCAGAGGTCAAATTCGACATTCCGCAGTTTAACGGCACGGTGCGGGTGATGGCGGTGGCGTGGTCGCGCACCGGCGTTGGCCATGCCACAAGCGATGTCATCATTCGCGATCCGGTCGTGGTCACCGCCTCGCTGCCGCGCTTTTTGGCCCCCGGCGATGCCTCCAGCTTGCGCCTTGATCTGGCGGCAACCGATGCGCCAGACGGCAATTACAACCTCTCTGTCACGGGCAATGCCGCAGTTGGCGTCGACGCAAAGGATGCGCAAAAAACCATTGCCTTGACGGCTGGCGGCAAAACAAGCCTGATCGTGCCCATTACCGCCACTCAAACCGGGGATGGTGTCCTTACGGTAGCGCTCAGCAATGCGAGTGGCCTGTCGCTCTCTCAGTCGCTTGATCTGCCCGTGCGCCCGGCCTCGCTGCCGGTTACCACCCGCCGTGAGCTACCGCTGGCGGCTGGCCAAAGCCTGAAAGTGGATGCTGATCTGTTGGCCGATAGCATCATGGAGGGTGCCTCTGTCAGCCTGTCTGTGTCGCGTGGTGCCAGTTTGGATATCGCAGCACTGCTCACCAGTCTGGATCGCTATCCTTACGGCTGCGCCGAGCAAACCACCAGCCGCGCCCTGCCCCTGCTCTATTTCAACGAGATGGCCTCAGTGGCCGGTCTGCCCGATGATGCCGAAATCAAGCGGCGGGTGCAGGATGCCATCTATAGGGTTCTGTCCTATCAGGCCGCAGCGGGCAGCTTTGGCCTTTGGGCACCCGGCTCGGAAGATCTGTGGCTGGATGCCTATGTCAGTGATTTCCTGACCCGCGCCCGTGAAAAAGGCTTTGATGTGCCAGACAATGCGCTGGTGCAGGCGCTGGATAATCTCTCCAACAAGCTGTCTTACGAGACGGACGTGGCGACAAAGGGCAATGACATTGCCTATGCGCTCTATGTTCTGGCCAGAAATCGCAAGGCCGCCATCAGTGATTTGCGTTATTATGCCGATACCATGCTGGACCGTTTCCCAACGCCGCTGGCCAAAGCCCATCTGGCGGCAGCGCTGTCGCTTTATGGCGATCCGGCCCGCGCAGCTACCATTTTTGCGCAAGCCGCCAGCATGTCCGAGCAAGGATCAATCAAGCCGGTCAGCCTTGAGCGCTCCGATTATGGTTCGCAACTGCGCGATGGTGCTGCCATTCTGGCGCTGGCTGCCGAATCGCGTCCCGTTCCGTCCATCATTCCGGCGTTGAGCAAATCGGTCATTCAGGATTGGAACGCTAAAGATAGCACCAGCACCCAGGAAGAGGCATGGTTGCTGCTGGCCGCCCGCGCCGTTGATAAGGGCGATGACGGCATGAGCGTGACCGTCAATGGTGCGGTCAATACCGGCGCGTACCGGGCGCGGATTGAAGGCGATTCCTTGGTGAAACAGCCTGTTGTGTTGCAAAACACCAGTCAGGAACCGCTCACAACCACGGTCACAACGGTTGCAGCACCGCGTTATCCGCTGCCAGCAGCCAGCGCTGGCTTTACCATTGAGCGCAGCTATTATGATCTCAACGGTGAGCCGGTGAATATCAGCGAAGCCACGCAGAACACGCGCTATGTGGTGGTGCTGAAGGTGACGCAGGACAAGCCCCTGCCAACCCAATTGCTGATCACCGATCTTTTGCCCGCAGGCCTTGAAATTGACAATCCGGCGCTGGTTGGCAGCGCCAGCCTCGCCAATTTCGACTGGATCGGCGACACGCAAGCCGCCCATCTGGAATTCCGCAACGATCGTTTTGTCGCGGCTCTCGATAGCACCCGGCAGGACAATGGCGAGATGGTGCTTGCCTATGTGGTGCGGGCTGTCACCCCCGGCATTTACGATCATCCAGCCGCCACGGTGGAAGATATGTATCGTCCGCAGCGCTATGCCCGCACCGCCGTTGGCCGCATGGAGGTGAAAGCCAACCCGTGAGGCGGCGTGGTCGGATCATAGGTGTCGTTGGACTGGTTGTTCTGGTGATGACTGGAGCAAGCTGGTTGGCGCTCAACTGGCTTGATCGCGCCTTTCCTCCGCCGCTGGACAGCATTGGTGCGAACTCGGCAGAGATGCAGGATCGCGATGGGCAATTGCTGCGCGCCTTCACCACGCCGGAAGGCCGCTGGCGGCTGAAAACCACAGCAAGCGATGTCGATCCACTGTTGATCCGCATGGTGATTGCCTATGAGGATCATCGTTTCTATCAGCATTCGGGCCTCGATCCCTGGGCGATTGGGCGGGCGGCCTATCAATTGATCCGCCATGGCCGGATCGTGTCGGGTGCTTCGACCCTTTCCATGCAGGTGGCACGGCTGATCGAGCCGCGAAAAGCCCGCTCTTTTTCGCAGAAATTGCTGCAAATGGCGCGGGCTGTGCAAATTGAACGCCGCTTGAGCAAGGCAGAAATTCTTGATCTTTACCTCACCCACGCGCCTTATGGCGGCAATCTGGAAGGGGTGCGGGCGGCAAGCCTTGCCTATTTCAACAAAGAGCCAAAACATCTGACACCCGCCGAGGCCGCTCTTTTGGTGGCCTTGCCCCAATTGCCGGAGCGCCGCAGGCCTGACCGCTATGCCGACAACGCCCTTCACGCCCGTGAACGCGTCTTGGCGCGCATGGAAACGGCAGGCATTGTCTCCATCGTTGATCGGACACAGGCAAGCGCCGCACACCTGCCGAGACGCCGTCTGGAACTGCCCTTGCTGGCCGCCAATCTGGCGGAAGAAAAGCGGCGGAAGCGGCCAGAGAGCTATCTCTATCCCACCACTTTGCGCAAAAGCGTTCAAGTCGCCATGGAAACCGTGGCGCAAGAGGCGGCCCAGCGGCTTCCGCCGAAAGTGTCGGTGGCTATCATGGTGGCCGATAGCCAGACCGGCGAGATTCTGGCCCATGTCGGTTCAGCCAATTATCTCGATGCCAGCCGCTCCGGCTGGATTGATATGACAAATTCTGAACGCTCCCCCGGTTCCACTCTCAAGCCGCTGATCTATGGCTTGGCGTTTGAGCAGGGAATGATTGCCCAAGAAACCATGATCGAAGATCGGCCTGCTGATTTCTACGGCTACCGACCCAAAAACTTTGACATGACCTATCAAGGCGATGTCACGGTGCGGCAGGCGTTGCAACTGTCGCTCAATGTCCCCGCTGTGCGTCTGCTCAATGCGGTTGGTCCATCGCAGATGCTGTCGCGGATGCGCAAAGCCAATATTAAAATCCAGTTGCCGTCGCAGGAAACGCCGGGGCTGGCGCTGGCGCTTGGCGGGGCTGGCACGACGCTGAAAGACCTGATGGCACTCTACACCGCACTGGCGCGCAACGGCAGCAGCATACGCCTGAGAAACTGCACGCCCTCGCGTGTCAATACGCCTGAACCAGAGCCATTGCTTGATAAGGCTGCCGCATCCAGCATCACCGATATTCTCGCAGGCGTCGCACCACCACTTGGCAGCCCCAGAGAGCGTATCGCCTATAAAACCGGCACCAGTTATGGTTATCGTGATGGCTGGTCGATTGGCTATGACGGCCGCACCGTGATTGGCGTGTGGGTCGGAAGGCCCGATAACAGCGCCATTCCCGGCCTCAGCGGCTATGGCACCGCCGCGCCCATTTTGTTTCAGGCCTTCGCAAGGTCCGGCATTGCACACGCCGCATTGCCCGCCGCACTTTCCGGCACCCAACGCCCCAGACAGTCCGATTTGCCTGCCGGGCTGAAACGGTTTTCAAGAGAAAACAACGGATTGGTCAGCCTGCGGGCTGGCGAAAAAGCCCCGGTGATTGTCTATCCGCCCGAAGGCTCCCATGTGGAGCTGGGCAAAGATCAGGACGGACAGGCCTTGCCATTGGCGCTAAAATTGCAGGCAGGCCGTGCGCCCTTCCGCTGGCTTGCCAATGGCCAGCCCCTGCCGGATCTTGTGCGCACCCGCAACACCAATTGGATGCCAAAGGGCAGCGGCTATTCGACCTTGACAGTGATTGATGCTTTGGGCCGAACCGCAAGCGTAGGCGTTTTCGTGCGCTAGAGTCTGTCAGGTTCAAATTGAACCAGAGTACACGACGCACACGTTTTACCGTATAGCTCACCCCCCTCTGCCCTGCCGGGCATCTCCCCCACAAGGAGGGAGATCGACAAAAGCAGCCCTATTGCTCAACAGCATACGTCCTATGTGTCGGAGATCACAGGTTCATTGTTAAAAACGAGCGGGAGCGCCTATCCGATCTCCCTCCTTGTGGGGGAGATGGCTGGCAAGCCAGAGGGGGGTAAACGGCACATAAAGGCCTTTGCGTCGTGTACTATGAGATTGAACCTGACAGACTCTAGATTCCCTTGTTTTCGTTTGTCTATTCGGGAAAACCGGATTCCACTTTTCCCTGACAAACTCTAATACCAAAAGTCATTGAAAATGACTTTTGGTATTCCTTTTGCAAACATCTCAAGCGTCTGATGCATTTGAGATATTTGCAATGTCTTCAAGGCGAGGATGCTCTCGCATGTTCGAGCCTTTGTATAAAGCGTATCGGGTTCTATTGTCCTCAGTAAAACGAGAACGTCCATGCGAAAAAAGAAAGAGCGAAAGCCGCTCGCAGTAAATACCATTCATGACCACGGGATTTAGGGTCTCTCAGGTTCAGATAGAACCAGCCGAACCTGCTGCATAATTCTTTAAATCAGAATCGGTTTAAGGTGAAAATTATGCAGCAGATTAAATGCGTTACTTTGAGCCTTTGTGCGCCATATATCGGCCATATAGAGTGAGAGGCGCTGTAAAATTTACAGTGCTTCATGGCCAGGCAAGCGTAAGCAAAAACTTGCCATCCTGTGAGATGCCCTGAACCGCAAGGGATTTAAACCTATCTTAATATAAATACCCTAAATTTTAGTGTGGCAATGATGTAAGCCAAGCAGCAGCGCCGGGCACAATGATTGTTCCGCGGACTGATGGCTGCATAAGGTCTCGAAACCATGTGGGTTCAAGACATCATGCAGCGAAATGGGAGCGTTACCGTATTTAGCCTGTTTTACCAAATGGGTGCCGCGGTAGATTACTGCATAATTCCTTAAATCGGAATCGATTTGAGGAATTATGCAGTAGATTTAAAGTGTTACAGCGAACCTTTATGCGCCATAAATGGCGCACGGCGCTGTAATCAGGATACCTGTTGAAGACCACTCAAGCCTTTCGATTATTGCGATAAAGCGGTTTGCTCAGGCATTGATTGAAGGGTGAGGTAGCAACGTGGTGGTTTTCAAAACGTGTCGTGATCAGGCAATGATCCGGCATAATGGTATTTCGGCTTTGGTGCCGTGGCTTTTGGAGGGGCCTAGAAGCGATGTTTGTTGATCGATTGTTGTCACGTTTCCGTATCCAGACCAAAGTCCTGATCTTTATTCTGCCTTTTGTTCTCAGCATCAGCGCCGTCGGCTTTACGGGCCTTTACGCATCCGGCCTGCTTCAAGGCCGTATGGAGATTTCCAACAGCGTGCTGCAATCGCTGAGCGGCTTTCGCGATGTCTCGGCCTCCATGGATAAATTTCTGGGCAAAGCCTCCGTGCAAACCCGTGATGCTGTTTCAGGCAATTTGTCAAAAACCCAGGAGATGCTGAAAACAACTCAGCAACAATTGGCAGATGACGCCGAAGGACGCGATCAACTGCAACAGGCCATCACCATGGTCGATGGCGTCTCGGCGCAGATTGGCACGCTTTGGTCTTTGCACCAGAAGGAAGAGGGCCTGACGGAGGAGATGAAAAAGGGCATCAGTGAAATCGTACAGGCACAAACCACCCTGAGCGACCACATGCGCGACATCTCCAGCTCGATTCAGCGCGATGACAGGGCCGCAAAGCAGCTTTTGCGCGATGCCGACACCATTGAACAAACAAGCACATTTTTGGGCGATATCAACCGCAGTTTCGGCAAACTTGCGACCCCGGAAGAAAAATTTGCTCTGATTGCCAAAAATCTCAAAGAGATGAACCTTCGTCGCAATCTTCTGGAAATGGCCTTGCCGGAAAAAAACAAGTCGGCAGCAAAAACCATCGGCACTATTTTGGTCCAGTTGGATGAGATGGTGAAAGCAACCGACAAATCACCGGAAGCCGCCGATGCCATGGCAACCAAGCTGCGCAATTTCGTGCAATTGTCCGCCTATCTCGGTCTTGCCGCCCAGCAGAAAATGAAGGACGCCACAAAGCGGTTTGGTGAGTTGGATCAGCCCCTGTCTCTGGCGCAATCCGTGCAGGAAGATGGACGTCATCTGGTCAATTCCATCTATTCCACCCAAATCATGGCCGCGAGCTTCATGCTCGCTCCGACCGAAGAAAACCTCAGGCACCTCCAGGACGAGTTTATTGGCGTCCGCAGCAATATCTCCACGCTGGCAGGAAGCGCAGGCTCCCTCGACTTTTTTGAAGCCCTACAGACACAGGTGAGCAACGCCATCGACCTGATGGAAAACGCAAGCCCTGATCTGGTCAAAATCCGCAGCGAGCGTCAGAAGAGTTTTGGCAAGGCCAATGATGACCTCGATAAAATCTGGGAGCAATTGACCGCCTTTGCGCAGGTGCAGAAAAACAACGCCAACGCAGAGCGCCGCGATGTCAATTCCATCTCCATTGGCGCGATGACGCTGGGAATTATCATCTCGATTTTTGCGGGCATCGGGCTTGTGATAACCTTCAAAGGCCCGATCGGGCAGATTACCGCCGCCATGCGCCGCCTTGCCGATGGTATGCTGGAAACCAAGATCAGCGGAGAAACCCGCGTTGACGAAATTGGTGAAATGGCCCGCGCCCTTGGCGTGTTCAAGCAAAATGCGCTGTCAAAAATTGAAATCGAACATCGCAGCGAAGCAGAACGCGGTCAGGCGGAAGAGCAGCGCAAATTGCGCGATCTCGAAAAGCAGGAGACGGATAGGCAGATTGAGTTTGCTGTCAATGCGCTGGCCTCTGGACTTGGACGCCTTGCGCAAGGAGACATTTCTTCGACCATTGATACGCCTTTCACCGGTCGCCTTGAGCAACTGCGGACCGACTTCAACACCTCTCTGGAGCATCTGCAAAACACCATGCGCCAGATCCGCTCCAACACCTATTCCATTCAGCGCAATGCCGGTGAAATGAGTGCTGCCGCGGATGAACTGGCCAAACGAACCGAACAGCAGGCCGCATCGCTGGAGCAGACCGCAGCCGCCGTGGAAGAAATCACCACAACAGTAAAGCTTTCGGCAGAACAGGCCCACGAAGCCAATACCATTGTGGCTGAAACCAAGAGTGCCGCCGACACCTCCTCCAATGTTGTCGCCAGCGCTATCGACGCAATGGGGCGGATCGAAACCGCTTCTGGTCAGATTGTGCAGATTATCGATGTCATCGATGAAATTGCCTTTCAGACCAATCTTCTGGCCTTGAACGCGGGCATTGAAGCCGCACGCGCTGGCGAGGCTGGTCGCGGCTTTGCCGTGGTGGCACAGGAAGTGCGCGAACTGGCCCAGCGCTCTGCTGGTGCCGCCCAGCAGATCAAGGGATTGATCACGGCCTCAAGCACGGAAGTCGCATCAGGCGCCGAACTGGTGCAGCGTACAGGCGTGGTGCTGTCGGAAATCTCCACCAAAATCGTCACTGTTTCTGAAAGGGTCGAAGCCATTGCCGTGGCGAGTCGCGACCAATCCACCGCTCTTGGCGAGGTCAACTCCGCCGTCAATGGCATGGACCAGATGACCCAGCGCAATGCCGCCATGGTGGAAGAAACCAATGCCGCGACCCGGCAATTGGCGGACGAGGCCGATTCACTGATGGCCTTGATCAACCAGTTCAAACTGGGGAGCGAGCAAACCCACCGTGCAACGACCGCCCACGCGGCGTGAACGACGACAGCATCACAGCGAAATACGGAACCGGCGCAAAATTGCGCCGGTTTTTTATTTTCATCAATAAAGCATGTCGCGTTTTATTGTCCTCGATAAAACAATAATCTACATGCGAAAAAAGAAAGAGCGAAAGCCTGTCGCTTTTCTCCACCAATCGCTTGACTTGATGGCCCAACCCTTTGTTAAACGTCAGCCACAACAGCGACATGCGCCATATATGGCGCAGGAAGGACGCTGTAACATTTTTAATGTGCTGCATAATTCCTTGAATCGATTCCGATTTAAGGAATTATGCAGCAGGCAATCAGGTCACACTGCACTATGCAGCCGTCGGCAGTCTGTCATTCCGGGCTTTACGCCCCAGCAATATGGTTTTGATCGTGCGCTATTTTATCACTGGCACCGCAGGTTTCATTGGCTTTCATCTGGCCCGTCGTCTTCTGCAAGACGGGCATACCGTGACCGGCTATGATGGCATGACGGCCTATTATAACCTGCGTCTGAAAGAAGCCCGCAATGCCGGACTTGCGCAATTTCCCAATTTCACCGGCGTCACCGCCATGCTGGAAGATCGGGCAGCCTTGGAAAAAGCCGTCGATGCGGCCAAGCCCGATGTCATCATTCATCTGGCGGCGCAAGCAGGCGTGCGCTACAGCCTTGAAAATCCCAAAGCCTATCTGGATTCCAACCTGATTGGCTCGTGGAACATTGTTGAAATTGCCCGGCAATTGCAAATCGGCCATTTGATGCTGGCCTCGACCTCGTCGATCTATGGTGCCAACCCACAAGTGCCGTTTCGCGAAATGGACCGCGCCGACGAGCCGATGACCTTTTATGCGGCCAGCAAAAAGGGCATGGAGTTGATGGCCCATAGCTATGCCCATCTCTATAAAGTGCCGACCACCGCTTTTCGCTTTTTCACCGTTTACGGTCCATGGGGCCGCCCGGATATGGCCCTGTTCAAGTTCATGAAAGCCATGCTGGCCGATGAAGCCATTGAGATTTACGGTGAAGGCAAGATGAGCCGAGATTTCACCTATATTGATGATCTGATCGACAGCATTATCCGCCTCTCTGCTATTGCGCCATCAGAAGACAATCGCGTGCGCGCACCGGAAGGCCTGGATACCCTCTCGCATAACGCGCCGTTTCGCGTCATCAACATTGGCGGGGGCCAGCCCGTGGCGCTGATGGATTTCATTGAAACGCTGGAAGCCATCATGGGTCAGACCGCCAAGCGCGTGATGCTGCCCATGCAGCAGGGCGATGTGCCCCGCACCTTTGCCAGCCCCGATCTTTTGGTGGCGCTCACTGGCCAAAAGCCGATGATCACCCTTGAGCAAGGGGTAAGAGCCACGGTCGAATGGTATCGTGAGCATCATGCTCAGCTGGGTCTTTGATCCAGCAGCTCGGTGATCAGCCGTGCCGTCTCACTGGCACCATTGAGGGACACGGTGAGGTTTTCGGGAAATTGCAAGGCTTTGGCAGCGGTGATCGCCTCTGCCATAGCGGCACCCTTGATGCCGTCTTCCAAAATCACCTTGGCCAGTCCAAGCGCTTCAAGCTTTTGGGCGCGCACCGTTTGCTCGGTTTCGCCACCGGCAGCAAAGGGCACCAGAAGCGCTGGGCATTTTGCCCGCAACAGATCACAAACGGTGTTGTAACCGGCTTGCGAAATGGAGAGTTTTGCCCCCGGCAAAAGGGCCGGAAAATCGGGCCGAAAACGATAGAGTGTTACCGCATCCGGGGCCATTGCTGAAAAGCGATCATAATCCGCCTGCGGCAGATTTGGCCCGGTGATCAGGCACCAGCGGTCGTCTTCACCCAAAATCGCTTGCGCTTCCAGTGCAGCGTCAATCAGCGCCGCCCCCACGGCACCGCCACCCGCAGAGACAACAATATCAAACTGATCATCGGTGGGTGCTGGCTTTGGTGCCGCCACCAGACCAGTGTAGTAAATCCTGTCCCGGATGCTTGCGGCCAAAGGAAACGTCTCTTCCAGCTTCACAAAATTGGGATCACCATGCACCAGCACACCATCAAAATGAGAGAGCACCAGATCGGCGGTTTCCTGATCACGTCCGGGTTTTCGGTTTTCTTGCAAAATATCGCGCACCGAGCTCAACAGCAGAGGCTTGGGCGTTGTCGCTTTGATCGTGTCCAGCAAAGGCAAAAGTTCAAACCGCACCTGTCTTCGACCAAAGGGAAAGGCTTCGATGATCACCACATCGGGCTGAACGGTGTGAAAGGTTTCCAGCAAAACTGCGGTGCGTTTTTGCTCAAAGGCAGCGTCAACCGGCACACCCTCACTGTCTACGAGGCCGGAAAAGCCGGTGGCCGCCAACACCGTTGGCAATTGCACATGGTTCACCCCTGCCCCCGGAAAGCCTTTGACCGGTGTGCCGCCCGTCACCAGCGTGACCGCAAAGCCTGCTTCAACCACCGCATCGGCAATGCGGCTGGCGCGTGCCAGATGGCCAATGCCCAACAAATGCTGGACGTAAAATAAAACGCGGCGTTTGGAATTGCTCATCGGCTCTGCCTTGCGCTCATATTGAACAAGGTGGTGAGATCGCGAATACTGTTTTGATAGTCAAAATCCCGGCGCACCTTCTCTTCGGCGGCGCGGCCCAAACCTATGCGCAAGGCGGGATCGGAGATGGCCCGCTGCAAGGCATTGGCCAAAACCGTTGGGTCATCAGGGGCGACCAAAAGACCATTCTCACCATCCACAAACAGCTCCGATATGCCCGACACCGTGGTGGAAACCGCCATCAAGCCCTGACTTGCCGCCTCCACCAGCACATTGGGCAGGCCATCGCGGTCGCCATCGGCGGTGATGCGGCAGGCGAGCGCAAACACATCACTGTCGCGGTAATGGGCCAGCACATCGCGCTGATCCATTGCCCCTTTCCATGTAATGCGATCGGCAATGCCAAGCTGGCTGGCCAGCGCCTTCAAGGGAGCAAGCTCATCACCGCCGCCAATATGGGTAAAGGTCCATGCCATGTCATCTGGCAAGCTGGCCAAAGCGCGCAAAAGCACGTCATAACCCTTCTTTTTCACGGCTCGCCCCACCGAGAGCAGCCGCACGGGATTTTGCGGGTCCGATCCGTCGCGCATTGAGCGCGGGCCATCGAAATGCGGAAAGCGCTGAAGGTCCAGCCCGTGATAGCTCAAATGCACAACCTTGCGGTCGCCTGCCCGGCGGTCTTTTGCCAAGGCGCTGAGCTGATCATAACCGGCACGAGTGCAGGTCACGGCCCAATCCACATGGGCGAGCTTATCGGCAAGATCCCAATCTTTTGACGTCCAGATATCCTTGGCATGAGCCGAAACGCTCCACCGCAAACCGCCGAGCAGGCTGGCATAGAAAGCAACAGAGGCCGGTGTGTGGATGAAATGGGCGTGCAACCATTCGGCCTTGCCCGGCCATTCGGCCACCAGCACCATAGCCTGCCCCAGACGCCGAAAGCGATTGCGCGAAAAATCCCGCGGCAGATCCTTGCAGAATTGTTTGAGCATTGTGCCAAAGCCCGGCAGGCGGCAGGTCTTGACCAAGGCTTTCAGAACACGCAACGGCTCTTCATGCAGATATTCCGGCAGATAATGCACGGGCGCGCGAATTTCATCATGCACCGGATGACGCTTTTTATCGGTCGGGCGGCGCATGGCCACCAGCTCCAGCTCAAAGCCCGCTTTTTCCAAACCCAGCAGTTCTTGCGCAATAAATGTTTCGGACAGGCGCGGATAGCCCTTGAGCAAAACGGTGATTTTCCGGGGAGACTGCACGTTCACTTATCCTTGCACCACCGAGAGGTGGCTTTTTGCGCCATTTTCGATGCTTTCCGCCACCAGACGCGAAATCGTCGGCAAGCCTTCAAGGTGCATGCCCGGCGCGTTGACCGATGGCGGATCGCGCTTGATCACATCCTTGATGGCCTGTGCAAAGGCCAGGCTGTTGCTGGAATCATCAGCAGAGACCATGCTGACCAGCCCAAGCTCAGCGGCCCGCGTTGCCCGGATCAGCTGCTCTTGCCGTGGCTCGGTGCGCGGCACAATCAAGGCTGGTTTATCAAAGGAGAGAATTTCGCAATAGGTATTATAGCCGCCCATGGCCACAATGGCCTTGGCCCCCGAGATAAGATCTTCCATTCGATTGTCAAAATCGATGATCTTGAGTTTCGGCAGGCTTGCAGCCGCCTCCATGAATTTCTGCCGCATCTCGCCCGGCATATAGGGGCCAAGCACCACGAGCGCATTGTGATCCAGTGTCGGATCGGCCTGATAGGCCGCAATCACATCGCGCACAAGATCGGCACCATCACCGCCACCGCCGGTGGTAACCAGCAGGTAATCCCCCTCCGGTGCATGCTCGGAACGGGAGCCCGTCAACGCATTGCGCTGCAAAAAGCCGACAAATTGCATCTTGTCGCGCAGGGCCTGCGGCACATCAATGCCGGTCAGCGGGTCATAAAAATCTGGTGGACCATAGACCCAGACATCATCATAGAGCCTGGCAATCTTGGTCAGCACATCATTGCGCTTCCATTCCGCCTCGAGAAGATGCGGCGCATCCATGACGTCGCGCAGGCCGAGTACCAGCCGCGTGCCCTTGGTTTTCAGGTAAACCAGCGTGTCTTCCACCTCACCGCGCAGGCCAAGCGGCTCCTTGTCGATGATAAACATATCCGGCTCGAAACTCTCAGCCGTGTGACGAATGATGGATTGACGCATTTTCAGCGTTTCATGCAGATCGATGTGGCGATCCATCGATGTATATTCGCCATTGTGAAGCTTGATCACGCTGGGAATCTTGACAAAATCAACCCGAGCACGATAATCAAATGCACCCGCAATGGTTGCGCCCGAAATAATCAGAACCTGCACACCGCGATAGTCTTCGACCAGCGAATGGGCAATGGTGCGACAGCGTCGCAAATGGCCAAGACCAAATGTGTCGTGGCTGTACATCAAGATGCGCGCGTTGCTAAGGCGTTTCAACATGTAAACAATATCTCCTGAGCACCGGAGTTTAGAGCACCCGACAATGCGACATATCCTTATGACTGTATCGGGCTTTTGACAAAAGCGCAGACAAAGCGATGTGATACAGCCGATTTAACGTTGTATGGCAAACCGTGTTCCATACCCTATACGACCAGATTGCGATTTTGGTCATTTGTATGGATCTGCGGCATCTCTTAAACCATCCCCCAGAAAATTAAAGGCGAGGATAATCACAATCACTGGAACCACCGGAAACAACAGCCATGGATAAAGGGCGATCACATTGACAGAGCGTGCCTCTGTCAACAACACGCCCCAGCTGGTGATGGGCGGGCGCAGGCCCAAGCCTAGGAAGCTTAAGGTGGTTTCACCCAAAATCATGCCGGGAATGGTCAAAGTGGCGCTGGCAATCAGATGGGACATAAATCCGGGAATAAGATGGCGACCAATGATGCGCGAGCTGCCAGCCCCCATCATCTGGGCGGCCAGCACGTAATCTTCCTCGCGCAAGGCCAACAGTTTGGAGCGCACAGCCCGCGCCAATCCTGTCCAATCCAGCAGGCCGAGAATGAAGGTGATGCCCAGATAGACCACCAGCGGTGACCAATCCGCCGGCATAATCGCAGCCAGAGCCAGCCAAAGCGGGATGCTGGGAATGGAATGCAGCACTTCAATAATGCGCTGGACGATCAGATCAAACCAGCCGCCCCAATAGCCTGCAAGACCACCAATGACAATGCCGAGCACAAAGCTGGTCATCACCCCCAGAAGGCCGATGGTCAGCGAAATGCGCGCGCCATAAAGGATGCGCGACAGCACATCACGACCCAAGCGATCTGTGCCCAGAATAAACAGGCTGCCGCCCTCTGCCGGGCAGACCAGATGAACATTCGCATCAACCATGCCCCAGAAGCGATAGCTGTCGCCAGCGCAGAAAAACCGCAGTTTTTCGACCCGATTTTTGTCATCGGTATACACGCGGCGCAACGTGTCCATATCCAGCGTCATGGTGCGCCCATACACAAAGGGGCCAACAAAGGAGCCATCATGAAACAGATGCACCGATTGCGGTGGCGCATAAATGCGATCTACATCGCGGGTATGGACATTATAGGGAGCCAGAAACTCGACAATGACAATCATGGCATAGGCAAACAGCAACAAAATGCCGGCAAAAAGTGCTGGCTTATGTCGCTTGAACCGCCACCAGGTCAATTTCAGCTGCGAGGCATGATTGAAGACCGAGCCTTCCGCCGCTCCGCCAAGCTCCGCCGCATAAGGGTCAAACGGAGCCGTGGAAACATAATGGTTCGCGGTGGGTGAAGATGTCATACCGCTCTCGCTCATTTCGTTCTCCCGCCCTGAAGCCGGATGCGCGGGTCCAGAAAGGCAAGCGCAATATCAGAGACCAACACGCCGATCACGGTCAGCACCGCCAGAAACATCAAAAACGAGCCCGCCAGATACATGTCCTGATTTTGCAAGGCGCGGATCAGCATCGGTCCGGTGGTTTCCAATGACAGCACAACGGCGGTAATTTCGGCACCGGAGATGATGGTGGGCAGCACCGAGCCAATGTCGGAGATGAAGAAGTTCAAAGACAGCCGCAGCGGATATTTGATCAAAACCTTGAAGGGATGCAGACCTTTGGCGCGCGCGGTCATCACATATTGCTTGTTCAGCTCGTCCAGCAGATTGGCGCGCACGCGGCGCACCATGCCCGCCGTGCCCGCCGTGCCAATGATCACCACCGGAATCCACAGATGTTCCAGAATGGATTTGGCCTTGGCCCAGCTCATCGGCTGGCCGAGATACTGCTGATCCATCAAATGGCCGATAGAGGTGCCAAACCAGATATTGGCAAAATACATCAGAATGAGCGCCAGAATGAAATTGGGCACGGCAATGCCAATCAGGCCCATAAATGTCAGGCCGTAATCGCCCCAGCTATATTGATGGGTGGCCGAGTAAATGCCAATCGGAAAGGCAATCAGCCAGGTCATGATAATGGTGACCATGGACACCAGAATGGTCAACCAAAGCCGATCCCCCACCACTTCCGACACCGGCAGGCGATATTCAAACGAATAGCCAAAATCACCCTGAACGAAGCCGGTGATCCAATGAAAATAGCGCACTGGCTCGGATTCGTTAAAGCCATAGCGGGCGCGCAATTCATCAATCTGCTGCATATCGGCTTTTTCGCCAATCGCGCGCATTTCCTCGATATAGCTTTCAAAATAGTCGCCAGGGGGCAGCTCGATAATGGTGAACACCAAAACCGAAATCATGAACAGCGTCGGGATCATCACGGCAATGCGCCAGAGAATATAGCGTATCATCTACACCTCCTCATCATACCAGAAGGTATCTGGCATATAGACACCGAGATAGGATGTGGGATCAAAGCCATAGAGCCCCTTATCTGGAAGATTGCGCAGCTTTTTTGCCCGCACCACCGGCTGCAAACCACCATTGACAATGCCGATGGTGAAAACCTGACTGGTATAGAGGCTCAACATCTGATGCCAGATGGCGGTGCGCTCTTCCAATGTGTCAGAGCGGCGCCATTCATAAAACAGATCCAGCAGCGCCTTGGCTTCTTTCAGATTGGCAGGACGGCCATCGCCGCCGCCGGACAAGGTGTGCAGGCCCCACAGCGGCCATTGCAACTGCTCGTCACTGGTCGGGGCCAGCTCACGCGGCGACATGTCTGCCGTCGGAATGCCATTGTCCAAGCCCATCCACACCGACATCACCGTTTCCCCACCCGTGATGCGGCGGCGAAACAGCTCACGGTGGGCCACATGCACAAACACCCGAATGCCAATCTTGTACCATTGATCGGTGACCAGCTCGAGCACATCGGAATCAAAGCCGCTGTCGCCGGTTGTCTCGATAATCAATGTCGCCGGTCGTCCGTCCGGCAGGGTTCGCACTCCATGCTTGCCCTCGCGCACAATGCCCGCCTCCTGCAACAGCGCATTGGCGGTATCGACATCATAATTTGCGTAAGCATCGCGATATTCAGGTTTAAAAAGAGGGCTTTCTGGCAAAATCGTATTGGCGCTTGGCTGGGCCAGGCCAAAAAACACCGCCTTATTGACCTCATCGCGGTTGATGGCCAGCGACATGGCGCGCCGCACCCGCACATCGCGCAACAGCGCATTCCACACCGGGTCTTTGCAGTTGAGATTGGGCATCAAGGCAATGCGCGAGCCTTGGGTGCGCTTCCAAAGATCAACCTTGATGGGAAAGCGCTTCTCGGCACTTTTCAAAAAGGTGTAATCGGTAAAATCCAGATTGGTAAATTGCAGATCGCTCTCGCCTGTGCCGGTTTTGGCCGCCACCAGATCACCAGAGCCAACCCCCAGCACCATGCGGTCCAGATAGGGCAGCTGCAAACCGTTTTCGTCTACCCGGTGGTAATAGGGATTGCGCACAAAGACAAATTGACCCGCTGGCGGCTTGGTGGTGTTCATCCACGCATCGAGGGTCGGCAGGTCAGGATTTTCAGGCCGCACCGTGCGTGACATTTTCTGGTGCAGCGCCACCCAGTCCTGCAAGCCTTTCTTCTCGACCATCTTCGCCAGTTTTTCCGGCTTTTGATATTTGCGATGGAATTGCTTGAGATAGGCTGATGGCATCATCAGGCGCGTTGCAACCGGCGACGCCAGCTCGGCCAGAAAATCAGGATTGGGGTCATCCCACGTATAGCGGACCGTAACCTCGTCAAGAACCTCGAACACCGGCTCTTTGTCATTGATGCGAAACACCGTGGGAATGCCACCGACATAGAGTTCCTTGTCGTGGAACATATCCTCCCAAGTATAGCGGAAATCCTCAGCGGTGAAGGGGCTGCCATCCGACCAGCGATGCCCTTTTCGCAAATGGAAGGTGAAGATGCGCTCTTCAACAACCTCAAACCGCTCCAGAATATCGGGCTGAAAGTTGAAGTGCAGATCATAGCCGATCAGGCGGCTATAGCTGATGATGGGGATGTAGCGAATGTCACGCTGGCCGCCGATCAGCATGCGCACATCGCCACCATAACGGCCAATCGACAACTCCGGACCGCTCAGCGGAATAACCCGCGGCACCTTGGGCAAGCGCTCCTGCATGGGGGGCAGCTTGCCAGCCGCCACCGCTTCTTTCAAACTGTCCGGCTCGCGCGCCACATCTTGCGCAGCAAAGCTGAAGGCAGGCCGCGCCAGCAGAGTGGCCGAGAGCAGAGCCAGGGTTTGACGCCGAGTAATCACGCGCGTAACTCCCTTGCATCCACATTGCGCCGAGCCAGCACCAGATGGCCATTCCCCAAATCCACATGGGTTAGACTGTGCGGATCCCCGCCATCATGAAACTGTTTGGCCCAGAGCTTCTTGGCCGCTTTTGAGGGCTGACCAATCAGATCAAAATCCAGCGGGTGATCGAGATTGGGCATGGGGACGGCAGCCAATAGTTTTTTGGTATAGGGATGCACCGGATTGCGCATGATGGTCTCACACGGAGCAATCTCAACAATGCGGCCCGCATACATCACGGCCACCCGATCGGCCATATAATTGATCACCGCCAGATTGTGGGAGATGAACAGATAGGTCAGGCCCAGTTCTGCTTTCAAATCCTTCATCAGATTGAGAATTTGCGCCTGCACCGACACATCCAGCGCCGACACCGGCTCATCACAGATCACCAGATCAGGCCCCAGCGCGAGTGCGCGTGCAATACCGATACGCTGGCGCTGCCCACCGGAAAAGCTGTGTGGATAACGACCCAGCGCCGATTCAGGCAGGCCGATCGAGTGAATAAGCCGCCGCACCACATCCAGACGCGACGCACGATTGCCACGGCCGTGAATTTCCAAGGGCTCTCCGACAATGCCGCGCACCGTCATGCGCGGAGACAGTGACGACACCGGGTCTTGAAACACCATCTGGATCTTGGTGCGAAGCGCCTGCAAGGCGGCGCCTTGGGCGTTCAACACGTCGATAGAGCCGTTGCCATCATCAAAATGCACCGAGCCCTGATCAGCGCTCACGCCCCGCATCAAGATTTTGCTGAGTGTGGTTTTGCCGCAGCCGCTTTCTCCCACCAGCCCCAACGTTTCGCCGCGCATGATATCGAAAGAGACATCATTGACGGCAATGGTTGCCGCCGAAGCCTTGGAGAAAAACCCGTTCGAATTCTTGGTCTGAAAGGACTTGCTGACATTGCGCACCGACAATAGCACATCGGAACTGCTGTGGTGGGTGCTACGCCGCTCAATCAGACCGGCTGTGTCAACCTTGATCTCGCGCAAGGGCTTTAGGCGCTCGCCGCGATCCATGTCAAAATGCGGCACGGCGGCCATCAGGCCCTTGGTATAGGGATGTTGCGGATTTTGAAAAATCGCCTCAACCGGGCCGGATTCCATCACCTCACCGCGGTAGATCACCACCACGTCATCGGCCAGACTAGCCACCACGCCAAGATCATGGGTGATGAGCAAAATCGCCATGCCCAGCTTTTCCTGAAGCTCCATCAAAAGCTTGAGAATCTGGGCCTGAATGGTCACATCCAGCGCCGTGGTTGGCTCATCGGCAATCAGCAGGGCAGGCTTGCAAATCAGCGCCATGGCAATCATGGCGCGCTGACGCATACCGCCGGACAGCTCAAAGGGATACATGTCAAACACGCGGGACGGGTTATCAAATCCGACCAATCCGAGCATTTCTTCCACGCGCGCCCGTCTTTCCTTGGGCGATAAAACCGCATGGACGGTGAGGACCTCTTCGATCTGATTGCCGATCGTATGCACCGGCGAAAAAGAGGTCATCGGCTCTTGAAAAATCATGCCGACACGGCTGCCGCGAATATGACGGATTTGCCGTCCGTCATGCGGCAATGCCAAAAGATCCACGGTCTTGGCAATCTCGGGATCGTGAAAGAAAACATGGCCACTGACTTTCGCCAGCGGGCTTTCTATGCCCATGATCGAGCGACCCAACACAGACTTGCCTGAACCGGATTCCCCCACCAAAGCTGTTACCTTGCCGGGGCGCACACGCATACTGAAGGATTTAACCGCCTCAATATTGCCGCCGGGCATTGGAAACGACACATTTATTTTATCCACATAAAGCAGATCCGCGCATTCTGCCATGCGTCTATCTTCCCACCCCACCGTATAAATTCGGGCCACCGTAACCTAGCATATCAGTGAAGTCTATGACGGAAACGCTGCATTTTGTACAGGACATACAATGCCCGCCATAGCCCTCGGATCAGCGACGCGATGCAGCGCGTTTTTGGGATGACAATTGCTCAACAAGAGCCATCCACTGGTGCGCACGCCGGTCCCACAGATAGTTTTCACGCACAAATTCCATCCGTGCCTTTCGCTTCAAGCCCGCCTCAACGGGGTTCTCGCGGGCTTGGGTAAGGGAATGAACGACCATCTCGATAAACGTGTTGGCCAACATGTTCTGGGTGCCGAACTCATTTTTAAGGTCTTCGGAGTTCAGCATATAGCCAAAACCATGCAAAGTTTCCGGCAACGCCCCCTTGTTGGTGGTGAGCACATCGGCACCCGCCGCCATCGCCTCCATCACAGTAATGCAGGAGGTTTCTTCAAACGAGGTGGGATAGGCCAAGGCCGCAGCCGATTGCAGGGACAGAGCAAGCTCCGGCTGGGACACCGGGCCGACATAATCGACACCATCAAGACCACGCGCCAGCTCATAAAGATAGCGAAAACCGTCTGACGCCGCCCCCACGCCGTAAATTCCCATGGAGGAGTGAATTTTCAAGCGCACGTCTGGCACGCGGGCGCGAATGGAAGGAAAACACTGCAACAGCATATCCAGCCCGCGATAGGGGGTGCTGGCATAAAACAGCGTGGGAGCCTGCCCGGCTTCAAACCACGCCGGTGTGGGCGGCAAATCCAGAAAAGCGGGCGAGACCGCATTGCCAATCACATGGGTGCGTTCAGCCTCCAGACCGAAATGACCGACAAACTTCGAGGCCTGCCATTGACTGACCATGACATAGGCATTCCATGCCTGCCGTTCTTTTTCCTCGCGCAAGGCCCCAATGAAGGGTTGATCCGTATCGAGATGACACCAGAGCAAAAGCGGCACCTTATTGCCGAAACTGGCGCGAATGCGGCTGCCAACAGCCGTGGACACCACCACCAGCGCATCGCAGCGATCAATCAGGCCCGGCTTTATTTTATCGTTCGGCACCAGATGAACGCCATCAATAACGGCCTCAACCTGTGGATTGTTGAGCAAGGTGACCTTGGCACCTGCCCGCGCCAGCGCCGCGCTCAGATAGACAACGGCCGATTCCGTTCCCCCCATGGGCTTGTTCAAAGGTGAAGCGGGAGTGTAGCCGTTTCCAGTCGGGTGCATGAAAACAAAATGCATTCAGATCAATTCCCTTCACGTCATCAAAATTCCACAAGGTTAGAAACAGCCTATAAAGGCTTCATACATGAGCGAAGCTGATGCCGACGGATTCATTCCGGAGATCGGCAAAGGTTTTAGGACGTATAAAGTGGATATAACATGCTACAGCGTCCTTTATGTGCCACATGTGGTGCATGCGCTGTAAAGGGAGCTCTTTGAGCCATGGATGGCGAACAGGACTCAGAAATATCAGGACGAAGGTCATGCGTGACACAGGAAAAGACGGCAACCTAAGACAAGCGAGCCGCGCACTGATCGCGCAGAGCATCGCCCTTGCACAGCAAGGCTCCTTTGAGGAAGCCCATGAACGACTTAATCAGCTGGCCTCAGACCACAACATGCTGGATCATGCCGGGCTTGGCCCTCGTACGGCATTGGGTCTGCCGCGCAAACTGCATGCGGCCTATCTGAAGCTTGCCAAGCTTGAAAAAGACCGCAGCAAAATCATCGCCCTGCAATATAGTCTGGTGCCGCCACCGTCGATCCTTCTGCCGTTTTCCCGGTTTGACAGTGGTGAGCGCCGGGCCATGGCAGCCCTTAACCGGCTGCCGGTGCCGCGGGTGCTGCATCAAATCTGGCTGGGCGACCTTGCTTTGCCGCTGGCCACAAGCGCCTGGGCCGACCATTGCGCTCGTCATGGCTTGACCTATCGCCTCTGGCGTGAGGCCGATTTGCGCATCGAAGGGCTGGACCAACATCCGAGTTTTCAAGATATGCTGGCGCGCGGTGATTATCCGGGTGCTGTGGATGTGGCCCGCTATCTGATTTTAGAACGCTTTGGCGGAATCTATCTCGATTGCGATTGGTATCCGGCCCGCGATGATATCAGCTTTGCCGATTGCCTGCCCCTGACCGGCCTGACCGCATTGGCAGAAGACACGCCGCGTCAACTGGGGCTGGGCAGCCTGCTTTTGACCAATTCGCTGCTGGCCAGCCCGCCCGCTCATCCGGTGTTTACCCGCATCATCAAGGCGATGCCCCAGGCCATGGCAGCCCTGCCGGATGCGCCAGCCTGGTGGTCAACCGGCCCCGTCTTGCTGACCGTGGTGTTTCGCGGCACCAGCTTTAACGTGCCCGATGCGCAGTTTGTGGCGGCAAATCTGCCCCGAAAAGCCGAGTTTTCAGCCGTGGAAGCCGCACGCGAAACCGCACAGCAAGAAGATGGCGGCCTGCTGATTGGCTGGAAATCCTGGTAAAATCAGTCCTGATTTTTGCAAAATTCTCGAAATCGATGTCGATTCAAAGAATTATGCCGTGGCAAGAATGGCTCTCGCTGACATCCAGCGGCAGCCGGGGTGATTATGCGTCAGTTGAAACAAGCGCTCCAGAAAACGCCACACCGCAGCATCATGCACAAGATGGTGGGTCAGCAGGCCAAGCGCATTGAGCGGCTCGGCATCGGCCGCCAGCCAATCGGCAATCTCGGCAAACAGGGCATCCGCATCGCGTCCACCGCCAGTACCGCGCCAATCCATCACATCCACATGGGTGTTGAGAAGCCGCATCGGTGCTGGCACTTTCTCGCGGCCAAACACAGAGAGCGCCGAAAAGCCAAGGGCGGACAGCTCTGGCAGCAATCTTGCGTCAATCCGGTTCCATGGCGGCACCAGCATCGGCAGGAAATGCGCTCCATAGAGGTCTCTCAGCTTGTCAAACCCGGCTTTGAGTTCATTTAGGACCATCGCTGCCGGACGCTGCAAACCCAGTTCCTGCTTTTTCTCGGGCGGGGTGGCGTGATTCACATGGCTCCAACCATGCACACTCACACACAGGGCAGGCTCTTGCACCACGCGCTCCACCAGTGCCGCGCCGGTGTTTTGCGGGATCACCGCAAGTGTTAGAGGGATTTGATAGCGGCTGGCCAGGTGCAATAGCGTCTCCAGCGCTGGCGTTGGCTCTATGGCGTCGTCGTCGCGCAGCCAGAATGTTACCTGCTGGCCTTGATTTGCCAGCGCATCGAGCCGCTGCTTCACTCTCTCTTCAGACATGACGTATCTCCAATGCAGTCTGCAACAGGCTGGAGAGGCGCTTTGAGGCTGCCTCCAGTCCATGTTGCATGTTCACACGCGCCCGCGCCGCCTCGGCCATGGTATCCCGCAGAGCGCCATTGTTCAGCAATTGCGCAACAGATTCGGCAAACGCATCAGCATCACCCGGCGGCGTGAGCAGCCCGCTCACGCCTGACGCCACCACCTCAGGCACGCCCGCCACCGCTTCGGCCACCACCGGCAATCCCGCAGCCTGCGCTTCCAGATAGGCCAGACCATAGGCTTCGCCATGACCGGGCCAGACATAGAGCGACGCGGTGGATAAAACGTCCGCCACCCTTTCGGGCGGCTGCTCGCCCAACCATTCAATCCGTTCCGGTGCAAAATGCGAGAACAACGCCTGCACCTCGTCCCGGCACGGCCCGTCCCCAACCACCCGCAAGCGCCATGACGTATCGCCCAGCTTTGCCAACGCCTGTGCCAGCCCCGTATAGCTGCTCATCTTGTCGCCGGGGCGCATCATGGCAACGGTGGCTAGCACGCCCGGCTGTGGCTGCGGCAAACGGGACACAAAGGGTGCCGCATCAATGAAAGGTGCAAGGCGTGCCAGATGCGCATCCGGTGCCACCGCTTGAAGGCCGCGAAAATCACGCTCGGTGAAACACAGGTTCAAGACTGCGGTTTTCACATGCTCCAGCAATTGCGCTTGAAAACCAGCCCATATACCCAGATTGCGCCGATGAGAATAGGATGCCTCGGCGGTCACATAGGCCATGTCAAATTGCTGGCACAGCCGAGGGCCAATCAGATCGGGAACCTTGTAATAGGGATGATAACAAAACCAGATATCGGGTCTGCCCTCATTCTGATACAAGGCCGTCAGTCGCGTTACCTCGGATGTCGCTGAGCCCTGCAAATCTGGCAGGACCACATCTGAAGATGCATGAAAACTGCGCAAGTCCGAGGCAATCTCCACCTCATGCCCGGCAAGACGCAAAGCCCGCAGCAACAACCGTGCCATCAGGCGATCACCGGACGGTACAGGATGGTTCGGCGATTTCAACGGTGCATAAAACGCTATTTTCATGGGCGCAATGTGCCCACTCTGATGGCAGTTGCAAGAGGCGAAGATGATTTTTCAAACCGATCACAGAGCATCAATCCGCCGTCACCACCATGCTGCACCCTTGACATATGGGTTTGGCAACGACAACTGAAGCACATCCGAAAAGTGTCACGGAGTTTGATCCCGCCATGTCTCACCACACAATCGCCGCCGATTTGCTCGCACGCATTCGGTCCAAGAGCGCCAAAGCGGCCGTTATCGGGCTTGGCTACGTGGGTCTTCCCTTGGGCATGAGCATCGCACGGGCCGGTTTCACCGTGATGGGCTTTGATATTGACGCCAGCAAAATCGACGCCATTGACGCCAGAAAAAGCTATATCGAAGCCGTGCCGGATCATATTCTCGAAGCAGAATGTGAGGCGGGCCGTTTCAGTGCCACAACAGATTTTTTGCAATTGGCCGATTATGATGTGATTGCCATTTGCGTGCCCACTCCCCTCACCCGCCACCGCGATCCTGATCTTTCCTACGTGGAAAATACCTGTCGGCAGATTTCGCGCTCCTTGCGCCCCGGCCAATTGATTGTGCTGGAATCCACCACTTACCCCGGCACCACCGAGGAAGTGGTCAAGCCCATTCTGGAAACCTCGGAATTGCGCGCAGGCGAGCATTTCTTCCTCGGCTTTTCGCCGGAGCGTGAAGATCCCGGCAATCGCGAGTTTGAAACCTCCACCATCCCGAAAGTCATTGCCGGTGATGGAGCAGAAGCATCGGCCATGATGGCGGCATTTTATGGCGCGGTGGTCAAAACCATTGTGCCGGTATCGTCCACGGCCACCGCCGAAGCCGTGAAGCTGACAGAAAACATCTTCCGCGCCGTCAATATTGCGCTGGTGAACGAGTTGAAGCTGGTTTACGACGCCATGGGCATCGACGTGTGGGAAGTGATTGATGCAGCCAAAACCAAGCCCTTTGGCTATATGCCGTTTTACCCCGGCCCCGGCCTTGGTGGTCATTGCATTCCTATTGATCCCTTTTACCTGACGTGGAAATCGCGCGAGTTTGACCAGCCCACCCGCTTTATTGAGCTGGCTGGCGAGATCAACACCGCCATGCCCCATCATGTGGTGGAAAAGTTGGCCGAAGCGCTGGATCGCAAGGCAGGCAAGGCGCTCAGCCGCTCGCGTGTGCTGGTGATGGGGCTGGCCTATAAGAAAAACGTGCCTGACATTCGCGAAAGCCCATCGCTGCGACTGATGGAGCTCATTTTGGAACGCGGTGCGGAGGTCTCCTACTTTGACCCGTTTATTGCGGAAATTCCAAAGACCCGCGAATACAGCCACCTGAAGGGTCGGCGCAGTGTGGAGTGGAGTGAAGACAATCTCTCATCCTTCGATGCAGTGCTGATTGCCACCGACCACGACACGGTTGATTACCAGACGCTGGCCGATTGGTGCCCGCTGATCGTCGATACCCGCAACACATTCGCCCGTCGCCAGATTTCTGGCCAAACTGTTATAAAGGCTTGAAACCTCATGAGCCGTCTCGATAGCTTTATCAACCGCATGAGCGCCCAGCGCGATCTGCTCAATCACATTCGCGACACCTATCCCCTCCCAGACGGTCCCATTCTTGAAGTGGGTCTGGGCAATGGCCGCACCTATAGCCACCTGCGCGAAAACTTTTCCAACCACCGCATTATCGCGTTTGACCGCCAGCTTGGCGCACACAAAAGCTCAATTCCAGCAGAAGGTGATCTGGTTTTGGGTGAAATTGCCGAGAAAGGTCAGGATTTCATCGGCTGCGGCGCTGCCATGGTACACGCCGATATTGGCACAGGTTACCCGGACAAGGACGCGGTGACGCTGACGTGGCTGCCGGATATGGTGGCCGGAATGCTGACTGTTGGGGGAATTGCCCTGTGCGGGCTGCCACTGAACCATGACAGGCTGGAAGCGCTGCCCATGTTGGAAACGATCGAAAAGGACCGCTATTTTCTCTATCGTCGCAGCCGATAAAACTGCGACAAAATACCACAGACTAAAACGCCTTAGAAAAGCCCAAAACGCCATTCAAACAGCTCAAGTCAGACGGGATCAGCGTGGCGCATGCGACTGCTATCCAGCTCAGACGTTGCCGTTCTCAAGCGTTCGGCCAAGGCACGGCTAATCTCAAGACCCATCCGTGGACTATCAGACATTACTTTTGAAAGACATTCCTTGCCAATGCGCAACGCATCAACCGGGGTTGTGGCACGGGCAGTGACAGTTCTCGGACCGTCGCAGAGCAAAGACATTTCACCGATGATCGATTGGCACTTGGCTTCGCCCAATTTGGTTTCGCCGCCGGGAAATTCGCTAAGAAGATCAACCTGTCCGCACAAAATGACGTAGGCGGCATCCCCGCCGTCACCCTGATGAAACAGCTCGTCACCGGCATTATACGTCACCCGTTGCGAGGCAAAAGCCAACAACTTCAACTTGCATGGATCAACATGCTTGAAGTAGGGCACGCTCCGCAATAACTGCACTTCGTCTCTCAGTAACATCTTTGCCACCAGCTCCTCTGTGCAGGTGGCATGAAACTTTATGCCACCAACGTTTTGAAGATACCATTTTCTTTATCAAGAGTCTCGTACGATCCGTCCGCGACCACTGATCCATTGTCGAATACAACAACACGATCAAAGTTTTTTGACAATGATGTGTTCGACAACACCCACATGATTGTCGGATCATTGTCCTGCTGTTGCAAAAATGCAAGCACATCTCGCACAATATCTTCCTGGGCGCGCCGATCCAGACCCGGCAATGGCTTATTAAAGATATAATAATCGCAGCGACGCACAAGGGCGCGCGCCAAATTAAGCTTATGGCGCTGGGCAATTGTTAAGCGGCGCCCGCCACTTCCCACGTCAAATTCCAGCCCAAGGGCCAGAAAGCGATCGGATAGACCCTTTTGAATCGAAAGGCGCTGGGCAATTTCGCGAAACTTCGCGAGTGCTCCGGGGTTACGGTGGGCCAGTTTTCCAAAAATCACGTTTTCGCGCAACGATGCCGACGCCATGTAGCGATGCGGATCGTAGCGTTCAATGCTATTGCGCAATTCAGGTGATAAATTATCGTGAAACTGGTCGCGCGAGACGACAATTTTATCCATGATTTCATCTGTCAGCACACCCAGACGATAACGCGGCTCGACATAATTGAAGCTCAGACGAATCATGGCGCGCTGCTCTTCTTCGGTCGGCGCGGGCTTGGTGCGCCCCTGCAAACGCTGAAGAATCTGCTGATAATAAACGACATCATCAGCGGTCAGCACATCGAGCTGCTGGAAAAACGGGTGATCGGCCGGCAAACCCGCAAAGATCTCGACAAGGTTTTCGGCAATCATAAAGCCCATTTCATAGAACAGGCTCAGAAGTCCCGCCCGCTCCAGAACGGCATAGAAATAATCGCTTTTATGGGTGAAGACCGGCATATCGGCGACCGGCCTCAACGTGCCAAACAACAGATTTTCGCCGACCGTCGCTTCGCTATTGTAGCTGCTGGGATCAAAATGAACCACGAGATTGGACAGTCCAAGGGTGCGCAACTCCTCGCGCAGTGCCAGCCGCAGCTCGACAACCCGCTCGGTCAGATCCGGATATTCCAGCGGATCAACAATGGAATGCAACGCCAATTCCAGCACATCATTGGTCAGCTGCACCGCGTCCAACGCACCAATAATTGAATCGCGCAAATCGCCCGGCTTGCCATTCAGCACCGATGTCGCGCGCCGATCCAGCCAATCGGCATTCAAATCCAGATCGCTGTTGTCAACCAATTGCGCTTCGCGCACATCCCAGCGCCGCTGCGCTGCCTCGCGACCCGTGTAATTGACTGAGTTTGTTGGTGCATGTTTCAATCCATAGATCAGATTGTCTTTCAAACTGGCATGGAAGAAATAGCCATCGGCAGACACGTAAGACATCGCCCGGCCAACCACTGAATCCGGCAGCTCGAGAATATCGACATCCCCCACCGTGACCTTGCCGGACACCGGCCAATTCTGGCGCCCGAAGGCTTCCGCCAGCAGCTCACCACCGCCGCCGTGATTATCAATCACCGCCACCGTTTCACCGGGTGTCAATTTCAGGCTGACATTCTCGACAACTTTTGCGCCACTACCATCCAGCAGCGTCACATTTTGTGCCTGCAACAGGCCCACATGCCCTTGAGGTGATGTCAAGGCCACGGCCAGCAAGGCGGGATCAAGCATATGTTGCGGCTCGAACTGCTCAAGAACCTGCTCGTATTTGACCTGCACATCCTGACGTGACTGGTCCCAATCGATCAACTCCTTCAACGGACCCGGCAAGTCTTTATACGCATTGATAACAGCCACCAGCTGCCCGACGTCCAGACTGCCGCGCAGCGCGAAATAACCGCCGATCGAATAGAACAGGAATGGCGTCAACTGCGAGAGGAAGTTATTGAAAAATTTTACAAAAAACTTCCAACGATAGAGATCGTAGCGAATTTTGTAAATCAGACCCAATCGCTGGGCAATATCAGCGCGTTCATAATTGGAGGTATCATAGGCGTGGATTGCGCCGACGCCATCGACAATTTCGCCAACGCGCCCGGCAAAATGCCGCGCCGTGATCTGACGCCTGCGGCCAAGATCAATCAGGCGCCGGCGCATTTTGGGGATGATGCCGACCTGCAAGGCGACCATGACGCCGGCAATCATGCCAAGCCACAGGCTTTGCAAAAAAATAAAACTCAGAGCCGCAATGGCCTGACCGCCCAGCAATGTGGGCTGCACAAAGGCATCACCGGTAAAGCCGCCAAACGGCTCCACCTCGTCTCGCACGATGGTGGAAAGCTCCGACGAGTGCACCTGCTTCACGTAACTGGGCGGAAACCGCAAAATCCGGTCAACCAGTTCATAGCGGATACGGCGCAGCAATCGCTCACCCAAACGGCCCTTGTAGGTGTTGATGTAGAATTTGAACAAACCATTGATCACGACGAGCAGCAAAAACACGCCACTGAGCGCCATGAGACTGGTCAAACGATCAAGAGAAATTCCATCGAAATTCAAGGACCAATCGGTCAGGGGTACCTTGTAATCAAAGGCCAGAAAGGCCTGACGGGAATCTGGCTGCTCGAAGCCGGAGCCTTGAATGGGTCCATTGATGATGCGCTTGGGCAAATCAAACGCCAGAAAATAGGGCAGCATGGAAATGATGACGATTGCCAGCACCCAAATCTGCTGTTTTCGCGTGTGCCGCCAAATGTAACGGAGAAGACTTTTATCCATCGTCAGATATTCACGCGGCCCAACAAGCAGTGTCAGGCAGCACGAGAGCCGCCTGTTCAAGGGTACGGAATATAAGCACTGTCAACGCGCGCGCAAAGGTGCAATGCACAAAAGCCGGGCAAAATTCCGTAAAATCGCATCAACGTGATGGGAAAACAGACCAAAAAAACCGCATCACTGCGATCAGCATGATGTAATCCCATTCAGAGTCAATGCTCTTTGCGCGCGCTATACTGTTTATGAGGCGGCAACGCCGGTCAAATCGAGCTTTTCGGCGTGGTGGCATCGTGCCAACCTCCCACCTGCCATCTTGCGAAGTGCAGGCACTTCATCGCGGCAGGTCTGATCAGCATAGGGGCAACGCGGATGAAAGGCGCAGCCTTTTGGCACATTCATGGCATCGGCAATTTCGCCCTTCAGCGGCACACGCTTACGCAGGCGATTTCCACGCGGATCGGGCTGCGGCACGGCAGCCAACAGGGCCTCGGTGTAGGGATGCAGCGGCTTTGCAAACATCTCGGCTGTTGGCCCCACCTCCATCAACCGACCCAGATACATCACCCCCACCCGATCCGAGATATGCTCCACCATCCCAAGATCATGGGTGATGAACAGATAGGTCAGGCCGAATTTTTCCTGCAAATCCTGCATCAGGTTGATGTTTTGCGCCGCCACCGACACATCCAGCGCCGAGACGGCTTCATCGGCGGCGATAAAACTGGGGTTCAATGCCAAGGCACGGGCAATACCAATACGCTGGCGTTGGCCACCCGAAAACGCATGCGGATAGCGCATCACATATTCGGGGCGCAGACCCACCAATCCCAAAAGCTCAGCCACGCGGTCGCGGATTTCGGCAGGCGTTCCCCACCCATGAATGACCAAAGGCTCGCCCACCAGATCCAGAAGCCGCATGCGCGGATTGAGCGACGAATAGGGGTCTTGGAAAATCATCTGCATTTCGCGGCGAATATCGCGCATCTCGAAGTCATTGAGCGCGGTGATATCCACCACCGAGCCATCACCACGGCGAAACAGAATGGAGCCACCGCTGACATCATAGGCACGCAGGATCAGGCGGGCGATGGAGGATTTGCCTGAGCCGCTTTCGCCCACCAGCCCAAAGGTTTCACCTTTCTTGATGTCAAAGCTGATGTCATCGACGGCCTTGATGCTCCCAACCTGTTTGCGCATCCAACCTTTATAAATGGGAAAATGCTTGCGGGCCTCGCGGACAGACACAAGCGTATCCTCTGCCATCGGGGCCAGAGCCTGGGATGTCGGAGAGAGAAGTGCATTGCTCATTGGGCTGCCTCCATGCGATCAGGGTCGGGCATATCGGTTCCGGGATAATGACAGCGGGCAATCTGGCCGCTGTCATATTGCACCACATCGGGCGCACGCACATTGCACACGCCCGCCACCGCCCGTTCGCAGCGGGGATGGAAGGAACAGCCGGACGGCACATTATAGGGGTCTGGCACCATGCCAGAGATGGTGCGCAGGCGTTTGCCATGGCTTTTGCCAAGCCGTGGAATGGAGCCGAGAAGCGCTTGCGTATAGGGATGTTTCGGCTCGTAAAAAATCTCATCCACCGTGCCGGTTTCCACAACCCGGCCCAGATACATCACCGCAATCCGATCGGCGATATCGGCCACCACGCCAAAATTATGGGTGATGAACACAATCGCCATATCCATTTCTTGCTGAAGCGATTTCAGCAATTCCAGAATTTGCGCTTCCGTGGTCACATCCAGCGCCGTGGTGGGCTCATCAGCAATCAGCAGACAGGGATCACAGGCCAGCGCCAAGGCAATCATTGCTCTTTGGCGCATGCCGCCCGAGAGATGGTGCGGGTAATTATCAACAATCTCCTGCGGGCGCGGCATTTGCACCTTGGTCAAAAGCTCGATCGCCCGTTGGCGCGCCTGTGCTTTGGACACCTTTTGATGCAACATCACCGTGCGCATGATCTGGGTGCCGATGGTGTGCACGGGCGAGAGCGCCGTCATCGGCTCCTGAAACACCATGCCGATGTCGCCGCCGCGCAAACTGCGCATGGTTTTGCCAAGTCGCTCCTGCTCAGACAGCACGATTTCTTCACCGTCGCGCTTGCGAAACTGCACCGAACCACCTGCATCCACCGCGTTTTTCGGCAAGAGCCGCATGATGGAGCGCGCCGTCACCGATTTACCAGAGCCGCTTTCGCCAACAATGCCCAGCACCTCGCCGCGATTGACGTGATAAGACACGCCATTGACGGCTTTGACCAGACCGTCGCGCGTGGGGAAGTGAACGCCGACATCGTTTAATTGCAGAATACGCTCGAGTGGCATGGGAGAATGAGTCATGGTTTCCTTACCTCCTCAATGGCCATAGGGATCAGCGGCATCGCGCAGACCGTCGCCCAAGAAGTTGAAGGCGAGAACAACAAAAATAATCGCAATGCCCGGAGCCAACAGCCACGGTGCCAGCGCAATCGAGCGCAGGTTTTGCGCATCCTGAAGCAACACACCCCAGGACACCACCGGCGGGCGAAGCCCAAGGCCCAAAAAGCTCAAGGCTGTTTCGCCCAAAATCATTTCCGGCACAGCAAGCGTGGTGGCAGCAATGATATGGCTGGTCATGGCGGGCAGCATATGCTTGGTAACAATGCGATATTCGCTGGCACCCGATAGACGCGCTGCCAAAATATAATCCTCGGTTTTCAGCGAATAAAACCGGCCACGCACCACCCGCGCCAGGCTTGTCCAGCCAATCAGGGCCAGAATAATGGTGATCAGCACATAGACTAGCAACGGATCCCAGGTGATTGGAAGCGCCGCCGCAAGACCCATCCACAGCGGAATGGTGGGAATGGAGCGGATAAATTCCATCAACCGCTGGATCGCCCCATCAATCGCGCCGCCATAATAGCCGGACACAGCCCCCATGAAGATGCCGATGAAAAAGGCAAAGGCAACGCCAATCAGGCCCGCAGACAGCGTGACGCGGGCACCATAGAGAATGCGTGAAAACAGATCGCGGCCCAGCGAATCCGTGCCAATCAGGTTGATCTTCTGCTTGGAGCCTTCAATACCAAACAAATGTGTCTTGGTGGGAAACAGACCCAGAAGATCGTAAGCATCGCCTTTGGTGAAAAACGAAATCGGCAAAGGCTTGGAAGTGTCTTCCACATAGATCACCCGCGCCGTTTCAGGATCGCGGCTGCGCTTCAAGCCATAGATAAACGGGCGTTGCAGATTGCCATCATGTATCACGTGAATACGGGTGGGCGGCACAAAGGTGTTGAGCTTATTGATGTCACCCGGATTGTAAGGCGAGATGAAATCGGCAAACACAGTGATGACAATGCAAAAGCCCAGAAAAATCATCGAGGCAAAGGCTAATCTGTGCTTTTTGAACCGCCACCAGATCAGCGTCCAAGGCTTGGCGGTGTAGAGCGCTTCTTCCTTATTGACGCTTGCCGCCAAGGGGGGCTGCTTTGGCTCCACAACAGCTTGAGAACTTTGGGTCAAGTCGGTCATGGGCACCTCACGAGAAGCGAATGCGCGGGTCGGACCAGGCCAGCAGAATGTCGGATAACATTGTGCCGATCACGGTGAACACGCTGAGAATGAGAATGAAACTGCCTGCCAGATACATGTCCTGCATCTGAAGCGCTTTGAGCAAAAGCGGGCCGGTGGTGGGCAGGTTCAGCACCACGGCGGCAATAATATCGCCGGAAAACAGCGCTGGCAGCGCCCAGCCAACCGTCGAGATAAACGGATTGAGGGCAATACGCACCGGATAGCGCCACACCACCTGCCGCTCGGTCATGCCTTGGGCGTAAGCGGTTTCTACATAGGGTTTGCCAATTTCGTCCAGCATATTGGCGCGCATCACGCGGATCAGCCCCGCCGTGCTGCTCACCCCCAGCACCACCACCGGCACCCAAAGGTGTGACAGCAGATTGACAAACCGCGCCCAGGACCACGGCGCCGAGGCATATTCAGCCGAAAACAGCCCGCCGACATCGAGATTGAAATAGGTGAAACTGAGCCACATCAAAATCAGCGCCAGCAGAAACTCCGGCACGCCCTTGCCGATAAAGCCAAAGATGGTGAAAACATAATCGAGAAAAGAATATTGCCGGGTGGCCGAGTAGACGCCAATCGGGATGGCAATGATCCAGGTAAACACCATGGACAGCGACGAGATGGCCAGCGTGAGCCCCAGGCGATCCCAGATCATATCCTTGACATCCATGTTCCACTCTAACGAGCGGCCAAAATCACCATGGAAGATAATCGCACTGATCCATCGCCAATATTGCAGCACAATCGGATCATTCAGCCCGTATTGCTGGCGCATCAGGGCTTCCTGCACATCGGTGATATATTCACCATTGTGGCGCAATTGTCCGACATAGGCCGTGACAAAATCTCCCGGCGGCAGCTGGATGATGACGAAAGATATAAAAGAGACGAAAATCAATGTGGGTATGGCCCACAGGATCCGTCTGACAATCAGGTTGATCATGGCTCCTCCTCCGGGTGATGACACCCGCCGGTTCCAATTTCAGAACGTCAGGCCAGCCCGTGATGGGGTTGGCCGAATATTTTTTGGATGCAGAATCGAGAAGTTGGGCGTTAAAAAAAGACCCCTCCCCAGCCCTCCCCACAAGGGGGAGGGAGTCTGTTGGCGTTCCGGGCAACCGGATAAATTCCCCAACCCTTCTTGTGAGCTGCCACAAGGGTGGCAAAGCACTCAACCTGCTCCCTCCCCCTTGTGGGGAGGGTTGGGGGAGGGGATTTTGGCACAACCGCAACAGTGCCCTGCCCGCTTATTTGTCGAAGTAGAACTGCGCCGGATAGGCAATGCCTTCACCACGGGTCACATCATCATTGATGAGACCGTCGCGGACATTTTTCATGGTGTTTTTATCAATCACCAGCGCTGGCGTTTCACCCACCAAACCAATGACATAGCCCTGCTCCACAAAGGTTTTGATCATGTGATTGGTGGCAGCATCTGCCTCTTCAATCGTGCTGGCACCGGCCGCCTTATCCCAATCAGCCCACAGCGAGCGAATGGGCGAATCCTTCGGCGGCTCCATGCCGGAAGCACCCTTGGTTTGATACCAGGTGTAATATTGCTCGGCATAACCATCGTCACCCAGCATCAGGCGAGGATCGGAAGGCACAATCGAGAGCCGGTCAAACGGCGTATATTGCATCTGGAAATTATTGTTATCGCGATTGGAATCGTATTGCGTACGGTCAATCACGCGCGGCAGCAGCTCCACGCCAATGTCACGCCAATTATCGCGGATCATCTCCAGCGTATTGGCAAAGGCATCCAGATAGGTTTCCACCACAATGGAAACCCGCTTGCCGTCCTTGTCCAGCCGGAAACCATCGCCATCGCGCTTGGTGAGGCCAATCTTGTCGAGCAATTCGTTGGCTTTATCCGCATCATGCTCGGTCCAATGCTGGGCCAGCTCTTCATTATAATAGGGCGAACTTGAAACCGGCGACGCAGAGCGTGCCTTGCCAAGCCCCGATTGCGACAATTCGTTGATGGTGTCGCGATCAATGGCAATGCTCAAGGCGTGCCGGAAATCGATGTTGTTGATCAGCGCATTCAGGCCCGGATCCTTGACGGTGAGATTGGGCACCAGAGACCAGGTTTCCGCATTGATCCACTTCAAAACCTTGTAATCACCGCGCTTTTCATTTTCTTTATAGAAGGTGAAATCACCATTGAAAGTGTAGCGCTGCTGCATGTCGATCTGGCCTTGAACGACCATCAGGTTGAAATTTTCCTGACCGTCAAACAGCTTGTGCTCAATCCGGTCGATATAGGGCAGCTGATTGCCCGCCTTATCAACCATGTAATAATAGGGGTTGCGCTCCATCACCATCACATCGGCAGGCGGCGGTGTGACAATTTTCCACGGCGTGATCACAGGCAGATCGGGGTTCTGGTTCCAAGCCGTAATCGGTCCTTTGGAGCTCCAGAGGTCAGACCATTTCTTCACGCCCTTTTCAGCCACCACCTTATCAAGGGCAGCCTTATCGGCATATTTCGGCATGAAATTCTTCAGATAATGCTTCGGCATAATGAAGGATGGACGATCGAGACTTGGCTCGCCGGTGGAATCTTTCGCCAAAATGGTGAGGAAATACACATAGGGCTGGGCAAATTTGACCTTGAAGGTGCGCCCATCAACAATCTCCACCTCCAAAGGCTTGCCGCCCGGCGCATAGAGCGTATCAATGGTCGGCACGATATCCTTGTTCATAAAGACATCTTCGTACCAGAACTTCACGTCTTCGGTGGTGACAGGCACGCCATCTGACCACTTCAAACCGTCGAGCAGCGTGAAGGTAAATTCCTTGCCATCCGGGCTCATGCTGTAGCTTTCGATGAAGGTCGGAATCATCTTTAGCTTGCCATCGGCCCCTTGGGTGAATTTGAGCGCCCGCTCCTCAATCAGCTTGGTCGGTCCCCAGCGGTCGCCGGGGCCTTTATAGGCGCGGTGCCATGTGCCGCCAAATTTGCCAATGCTTTCCACATCCAGCACACGCGGATGAGCTGGCAAACGCTGATCAACCGGCGGCAGCTTGCCCGCCTTCACCTCTGCATCCAGCATGGGGGATTGTTGAAACGCAAATGCGGCTTGCGCGCCCATGCCAATGATGAGCGCAGCAATCGATACCGTAAAAATATTTTTATTAATTGTCATGTTTCCCTCCTCTTCCAAATTCTACCCCACACCTCCAATGGGGGGCAAAATCGTCCTTTAAGACAGGCTCGTAGATCGCTCTCGAAAAATCAAGAACAAAAATATTTTCATTTCATTTTCTGTCAAAAAAATATATTTATTCCGCATAGAAGGGATTGGTGAACAGCTGCGGCGCTTGATCGCGCCAGACCTCGAAGCGCAAAAAGCGGCCGGAGAAGGTTCGCTCCAATGTCATTGTAGTTTGATCAGCGTGGCGATGGCCAACCACCCCCTCTTCGGTGATAACCCGAATTTCGTCACCTTCCACAAGACCGGTAAACGCAAATGTCAAAGCTGTGCCTGCGGCCACCCGATCACCAAACACCGGGCTGCCATCGCCCCGCGGCGTCACCATCACCGCATCCGGTGATGCGGTGACAACATTGCGCCCATCGCGCACGGCTTTGAGAATATCGGCAATCGAGCCGCTATCGGCATAGAGATTATTGGCGGGATAGCCATGGCGGCGGCGGTTCTTTAAATGAAAATCACTGCCACCCGTGGCTGGAATGCGACGGCCAGCGACCAGCAATTCCTGCCAGAAGGCCAGCCCTTGCTCGTTCATCACCGACCAGTTGCCATTCCAGATTTCATAGGCATCAAAGGCCACATCAAAACCGGATTGCCAGCGACCACCGGCGGAATTCTGGAACGGATGATTGATGACAATCGTCGCCCCTTTATCGTGCGCTTCCTGCATTTTGTCTGCCACGTCTTTCGGCGAGCGACAACGCCAGTCCTCGAGCGGCTGGGCCAACCCGTGGAAATTGGTATGGCCGTAAAAAGACGTCAACTCCATCGCCGGAATGACCAATATGCCCGGATCATCGGGGCAAATGGCATTTTGCGACACCGTGTTGTGGTCGGTAATCGACACAAAATCGAGCCGGGATGCCCGCGCCCGATAAATCGCATCCAGCACGGTCACCCCGCCATCGGAGTGTTCCGAGTGGCTGTGCAGATCGCCCACCAGCCAGCGCTGCCGTTTGGGCGTCAGCCGTATATGCAGATCCACCTTGCAATCGGGGCCAATTTTGACAATGCCCAGCACCACATGCCAGAACCCTTGCAACGGCCCTTTATCATAACCGGGCGTGGCACGATCTGCTTCCAGCGTGATATGGCCGCGCTCGGCCCCGGTCCAGCCGCGCATGCGACCATGCTGGGCAACCCCAAGATCAATCACGCTGCCACCACCACCAAAAGGAAAGTGATAGCTGACATCAATCCGCTCGATATCCGCCCCAACCTCAAACGGAATTTCGATGAAGGATTTTTCGCCCTCCGGAAACTGATCGATGATGTGATGAAAATCTTGATAGGTATCCACGTCGCTCTCCCTCGACACGAGATTCTGCCCGGTTCATCTTGAACCGGGCAACTTCAAAAATATTGTGTGCTGTTTGCCTTCTCAGGCGCGGGTTTGCGCCTTTGCCTGAAAACGTTGACGTGTTACGGCGCAATCTGTTGCTGTGACAATTTCAACGTGATGACTTCAAACGGCATGAAGGTGAGCGTTAGCCCATCCTTACCAATAGCGAATGCTTCTCCGCCCTCTTCCAGCAGATCAACAATCTTCGCCGTTTTGAAACGTGCATCCGGCACAAGATGTGCGGATTGGCGCGCGCCCGTTGTCTCCCACAGGCGAATGATCACACCATCATCGTCCTCGGCCTTTTTAACCGCTTCCAGCGTGATATTTTTTGTCTTCACCTCAATCAGGGGCGTTGTCGACACATCTGCCGCAACAGGGCTGACCGCACCGCGCAACAGCCGAAGCGGCATGTTGAAATCTTCAGCGGCGCAATGAACCGCATTCTTGTCGCCATCATGGATGAACAAGGCATAGCGGAAATGGTGCTCGCCCTGATCGGCCTCCGGCCACGGATAGGTGGGGGAGCGCAGCAAGGTCAGGCGCAGCTCTGTGCCTTTGGCATCATAACCATATTTGCAATCATTGAGCAGCGCGACACCAAAATCCGGCTCGCTCATATCCACCCAACGCTGCATGGAGCATTCAAAGCGGGCACGATCCCAGGATGTGTTGCGATGCGTGGCGCGCTTGACATGGCCAAACTGAATTTCGGCATCCACCGCCGCCGCGTTGATGGCCAGCGGAAACGCCGCTTTCACCAACGTATTATGCTCATGCCAATCGATGAATGTATCAATCTCCACCTGCCGCGCACCGGCCAGCAGAGACACGACCTGCACCAGTTTTGAGCGCTCATAGGCCCACTCAAACCGGATTGCGGCCCGCAAGGGGCCTGTTTCAACCACCTCTGCGCGCACAAGCTGATCAATTTCAAAGATCTGATCTTCAAAATCATCATCAATATCCCAGGCGTCAAACTGGGCAGGCATATCGCGAAAGGCTTGCAAACGGTTGGCCAAAGCACCGCGCGGCAAAATATCACGCCCGGTTTTTGCATCCACCAACGCTGTGATGCGCCCGGCCTCATCAAACCGCACCGACACCAGACCATTGGTCAAGTGCTGCACCGAAACCGAAAGCCGGTCATCTGCAACAACCGGTAAAACCACGGTCGCAGGCTCTGCCAAAGCAAGCGGCGCAACATCGCTCGCCATTGCCGCAAAACGGGTTTTTCCATCTGCACCGACAAGAACCTGCTCGGCATGAGCGGCAAAGCTTTGATCATCGCAAATCAAACCGCTGCGGGCGCGGGCCGTGGCATTCAACACAACCACATCGGAGGTGCGCGGCAATACTGACAGCAAAGATTGCTTCAGCACACTCGCCTCATCGAAAAAGCGGGCGTAATCGACATCACTATCGTCATAAACCGCCCCAATCGAGGAACCGGGCAAAATATCATGAAACTGATTGAGCATCACAATATCCCACAGCGCTCTGAGAGCCTGTGCGGGATAGGCCGCCCCGGTCTGCACCTGCGCCATCACCGCCAAGGTTTCCAATTCGCGCAGCTCAATCTCGGCCTTGCGGTTATGGCGCTTGTTTTTGGCAACAGATGTCAGTGTACCACGATGGAATTCCGCATAAAGCTCACCCACCCACACCGGATAACGCTCTGGATTGGCCTGCATACGGCCAATCAGGCCTTCAAAAAACGGCCTCATCGGCGCGTGTTTTACTGTCGGGCAGCCCGGAATCCCCTGCTCCATGCGACGAATATTGTGCAGCATTTCGCGGGTCGGGCCGCCGCCGCCATCGCCATGGCCGTAGACCAGAAACAGTTCAGAATTCAAATCCTGCTGGCCATGACGCCGCCACGTCCCCATCACATGGGTTGGCTTGAGATTGGGGCAATAGGTGGTGTTATAGGTCTGGGAATCATAAGGCTGAGTGGTCAGGAAATAGGCCACCACCTGTGAGCCATCAATGCCCTGCCAGAACATGGTCTCGTTCGGCATCCGGTTGGTGTCATTCCATGACAGTTTATGAGTCACAAAACTATCCAGCCCGGATTTTGCCATCAGCTGCGGCAAAGCAGCCGAATAGCCAAAAGTATCGGGCAGCCAGATCATCCGAGGCCGGACATCAAACGTCTTCTGATGATAGCGCACACCATAGAGAATGTGGCGCACCAGCGCCTCGCCGCCGGTGATGTTCACATCCGGCTCCAACCAAAGCGCGCCTTCAATTTCAAAGCGGCCAGTTTTAACCTCAGCCTTGATGCGGCTGAACAGTTCGGGATAATCCTCGCGCAGATAATCCAAAAGCACGCATTGGTTATACATGAACTGGTAATCGGGAAAATCCTGCATCAAGGACAGAGCCGTGGCCATGGAACGGGCCATTTTCTGGCGCGTTTCACGCACCCGCCAAAGCCATGCCACGTCAATATGCGTATGGCCGGTGGCAACAATCACCGGCTTTTCCTCGAAATCGACCGCCTGATAGATCGCAGCCGCGACCTCTCTCGCCGCAGCCACCGAAGCCTTGAAGCGCGCATCATTGCCGGGGCGCAAATCCAGCACATCAATGGCTGCATTCAAGCGTCCCAAAATGAAATGACGGCGCGGATCATCTTCTTTCAGCAAACGCGCCACATCCAGCGGCACGCGCAGATCATAGTAAAGGTTCTCGACCTCCAGATCATGCACCTGCATTTGCAGCGCAAACCCCAGCTGACGACGATCTTCAATCGTGCCCGCCTCAATCAGAATATCGAACTGCTCACCCGCTTTGCCACTGTTCGTCAGCAGAAACTCCCGGTGATTGCCATCAACACCCTGCTGGATGCGTCCATTAACGCGCACCAGACATTGCGGATCGCACCGCCCCATCACGGAGCCAAACGCCGCTTCCACCCGACAGACAATGCGACGCCCCTCGGCGGCGGCCGGCAAAATCGCAGAACCGCCAAACCAGTAATATCCATCTGGCTCACCCCATACCAGATCCCGCGACACCGGTATCCAGCCCTCGCGACTTTCCAAGGCCACCGCTGCGCGCTCACCGGACAAGGCTTGGCGAAACACCAGCGGCACATCGCAATCCAGTGATAAAAACACACGCTCCCGAAGACGAGACAGGAGGTGGTCGAGTTTACGGATTCGGTTCATGGATTTTCAATCCTGCATCATCAAAAGCGGCGTCGATCAATCTGCTGGACAAGCCATCAAACTGTGAAATTAAAAAAATATTTTCACTATCACTGCGATAATTGTGAATAGGAATTGGCTTCCATCCCGAACATAGCTTTATCTCCTCCCTGAAACACCAAGCCAATGGCATGAAACACGATCATATACCACCAATAGCGTGTTACAAGCCTCTTGCGAACACTCGCTTCGCTTTTGCCTTCAATTTCAATACAGAAAATATTTTCATAAAACCTTTACCCATCCGTAGGCAGTCGGATTCCTGTTCGTCGTGACCTGGCCCCTTAGAACGAATAGATTTTGAAGTAAGCTCTGGCCGATTGAGAGGATCAGAGAATGAAGCGCAACCGTTTTACAGACGAGCAGATTATCGGGATATTGAAGGAGCATGAGGCCGGCACGCCTGTGTTGGAGCTTTGCCGTCAGCATCTATAAATGGAAGGCCAAATACGGCGGCATGGACGTTTCGGAAGCCAAGCGGCTTAAGACACTGAAGGACGAGAACGCGAAGCTGACAGTGCACAAGCGCGGCGGTCGCAAGCGAGCAATAGGTACACGAGCACCGATGCTGGTTCCGATGGCAGCCAATGATCACCGGCCACACTCCGGTCTCGGCTGGATGGCACCTGCCGATTTCGCTCATGCAATAAACCCGCAAAGTGATGCGGGCTTAAGCAGCCGAAATGGCTCCGCACCGCAACCCGCCGCTACTGACCAAAATACAGCAAACCAAAACCGCTGGAGCGAACTCAAAACTGGATAAAACTTAGGGGCAAGGGCAGTCGACTTCGATCAGAACAGCTTTCATGCGGGCAACTCCGGCTTTTGATAGATATGATTATTGATGAACAGTGCAGATTGGAAGGGCCTTTGCCAAACATCGCGCAATCGCGACGCATCATCAAACATCGCGTCTGGCAAGATCGATCAGTCCGCGCGGCAAACTGTTCATGCATTCGGCTCCATGCGGAGTCACCAGAAACTGATCTTCGATCATCAACGCACCGAAATTCTGGCCATAGAATGGAGCTTCGAGCGCCACCACCATATCTGCCGCAATCACCTCTTGGTTGCTCGCCGAAAAGAACGGCCACTCCTCTATACCGACACTACCCCCAACGGAGTGCCCAAAATGTCCCCTGTAATATTCACCAAAACCATCGCGCCTCATGGACCGTAGCATTGCATCGTGAACCGTCGCAAAACTATTCCCCGGTCTGATCTGTTCGAGACCGGCATGGAAAGCGGTTTCGAGCGCTTTAAAGATCTCCCGCGCCAATGGCGACGGCGGGCCATAGGTAAAAGTGCGGGCACTATCAGAAGAATAGCCTTCCACCAGCGTTCCGACGTCTGCCTTGATAAGGGCACCAGACGTGACCTTGGCACGCACGTCCGAAAGATTTGGCCCAACAGAAATGAAATCCCAATGACCACTCAGTGTAAAATCACCCGATGTGGCCGTATCTTGCGCACCTGACTGCCAGGCTTGGGAAAGATCTCTGACAGATGCTTCCAGGCGAACCGCCTCCATCATACGCTTTAACCCACCCTCAGCGGCGATTGCCGCCCGCTTTAGCCTTGCTATTTCACGCGGCGTCTTGACCGAGCGCAAGCGCCTCAACAGGAGTGAGCCATCAACCCACTGAACTTGAGGTAAGGCGCGTTTCAAAGCCTCGAAATCGGCAGCAGGCATGAATTCGAGATCAACCCCGATCTTTCCGCCACCCAGGCCTCGTTCGTTCAACAGATCAGACAAGAGATTGAAGCTGACGGCGCGATCGAATGTTTCCGGCCTCGCTCCCCCTCCTCCGGCAGCTCTATAAGCATCGTCAATGTCAGCAGGATCCTTCACCCCCAGGAGATCCACCGTATCGATCCATATACGGTGCGTGCGAAGATCAACATCGGGTGCCTTCTGACGTACGCCCCCTGCGGCATGATCACTTGCAATCGCGCCAAGGGGCGAGATCGCATCCGCTGGTACCAGCGCAATCGCAGCGCCCGCCCTACCCCACATCGTGGCAACGCCAGCAGAAGCCCCGATTGCATATTGAAAGGCTTCTGGCTGAAACAAGACTAAAGCATCCAGCCCGACCTCCCCCATCAACCTCTCCGCTCGTTTCCTGTCGATATCGCTCACAGCTACTCTCCATGCCAAACCCGCGATGGCTTAGACCACGCGGGATAAAAGCGCCAGATGTGATTATTCATGAGAGGACAGAAGCGGTAAGCAAACCCAGATTCTAACCTTCACATATTCTGGTTCAGAAAGGGCTGTTCAGAGCCAGTGATCTTGAACGTGCGGTCTCGGGAAGTTGACCGCGCGATTTGGTTTCTGGTGTAGTCCACCCCAAGAATCAAAAAACCCCGCAGCATGTGCTACGGGGTTTTTTTGATATTTGGTTGCGGGGGCAGGATTTGAACCTGCGGCCTTCAGGTTATGAGCCTGACGAGCTACCGGGCTGCTCCACCCCGCGGAATAGTGATCTGGCGTTGGGCGGAAGCCCGGTCGTTTATTTGTTTTGTCCGTTCTCGGAAGCGATGCTTCCTGTGATCGGACGGGGCTGCTCCACCCCGCGTTATGCTTGAATGCAAAAGGGCCGCTTGAGCGACCCATT
>NZ_SSOA01000007.1 GCF_004801395.1 Gillisella terrae | reverse complement strand
TCTGCGCACCACAGAGACTTGCCAGAAGTGCAATGAACAGAAGCTCATAGAGGTCATGCCGCGCATTCGCTGCCCGTGGATCCTCTATATCCCCAAAACACTCGATAAACCGTTCCAATCCGTGATCCTCTCCATAACGGGTGGATCATCTCAAGAATCCAAAAGTGGGCTGCTGGCAACAACAATATCGCGCCAAACATGCAGTTCCATATGCGATTCGCCTGCCACAAGGAGGGAGATCGACAAAAAGCAACCCTATTGCTCAACAGCATACGTCCTACTGCATAATTCCTTAAATCCTAATCGATTTAAGGTAAAAATTATGCAGCATATTTAAAGCGCTACAGCGTCCTTTGTGCGTTTTATAAAACACACAAAGGACGCTGTATGTGTCGGAAATCACAGGTTCATTGTTAAAAACAAGCGGGAGCGCCTATCCGATCTCCCTCCTTGTAGGGGAGATGGCTGGCAAGCCAGAGGGGGGTAAACGGCACATGAAGGCGTTTGTGTCGTGTACTATGAGATTGAACCATACAGACTCTAATATTCTTTGCTTTCGTTTGTCTTTCCGGGAAAACCGGATTCCACTTTTCCCTGACAAACTCTAAGCGGCAGAAGAAAGACGCTCCGCCGGAATACGGTAGGAGATGGCCTCGGCCAAATGGAGGCGGCCCAGTGCTTCAGCCCCGTCCAGATCGGCCAAGGTGCGCGCCACCTTCAACACACGATGATAGGCGCGGGCCGAGAATTTGAACTTTTCCGCCGCATCGCGCAGCAGCTGAAGGCCTGCCGCATCGGGTGCTGCCAGCTTTTCAATCAATGCCGTTGAACAGCGCGCATTGAGCGTGACGTCTGCGACACCGGCCTCCGTAAAGCGGGCAATCTGCCGCTGGCGCGCCTTGGCCACCCGACGCGCGACATCGGCGCTTTTTTCTGCGGCCATAGGCTTGATCAGGTCCACAGCCGAGACGGCAGGCACATCAATGCGAATATCAATTCGGTCCATCAGCGGACCGGAAATTCGCCCCTGATACTCCGTCACACAGCGAATGCCGCGCGCACAGGTATGGCCCGGCTCTCCGGCCATGCCACAACGGCAGGGGTTCATGGCGGCAATCAGCTGGAAATTGGCCGGGTATGTCACCCGATGATTGGCCCGCGCAATGATACATTCTCCGCTTTCCAGCGGCTGGCGCAGGGCATCCAGCACCTGAGGCGAAAACTCCGGAAACTCATCCAGAAACAACACGCCATGATGGGCAAGCGAGGCCTCGCCGGGCTTTGCCTTGAGACCACCGCCAACAAGAGCTGCCATGGTGGCGGAATGGTGCGGCGTGCGAAATGGCCTGCGATCTGACAGTCGCCCGCCGGACAGATGCCCGCCAATGGAATGGATCATCGACACTTCCAGCAATTCCGATGCGGATAGAGCGGGCAGAATTGATGGTAAGCGGGCCGCCAGCATGGATTTTCCCGAGCCTGGCGGTCCCACCATCAAAAGGTTATGTCCGCCAGCCGCCGCCACTTCCAGCGCGCGCTTGGCGCTTTCCTGTCCGCGAATATCGGCAAGATCTGGCAGATTCCCAGCCAAGGCGCGGCTGGCCGGTTGCGGCCGTGTCAGCACCTGCGTACCCTTGAAGTGGTTGGCCAGCGCAATCAGGCTGCGCGGGGCAAGAATATCAATATCCGCGCCCGCCCATGCCGCCTCAGACCCGCTGTCGGCCGGGCAGATCAAGCCTTTGTTGAGCGCGTTGGCGGCCATGGCGGCAGGCAATGCACCCGTGACTGGCGCAATCGTCCCATCCAGATTAAGCTCGCCAATCACCAGATATTGGCCAAGCACATCGCCGGGAATGGCCTCCAGCGCCGCCATCAAGCCCAGCGCAATGGCCAGATCATAATGCGAGCCTTCTTTGGGAAGGTCAGCAGGTGCCAGATTGACTGTCACTTTCTTGGGGGGCAAAGCGAGACCGGAGGCATGCAGGGCAGCCTGCACCCGCTCCCGGCTTTCGGCCAGCGCCTTATCAGGCAGACCCACAATCTGCATGCCGATCTTGCCCGGTGCCACCATGACCTGAACATCAACAGGAACGCCATCAATACCCTGAAATGCAACAGTTCCAACCCGTGCAACCATATTCAACCCCTGCCCCTTAAAATCCCCGTGGTATCTCTTGCTCCTCTTTTTGATTTTCCATCAAAAAACAGAAATAAAAGAGATAAATCAGTCCATTATCATCAATAAAATTGCCTCGGTGAAAAACCATGGCACACCCAGCCGCAACCCTAGAATTGCATAGACAAGGCAAAACAACAAGAACAATAAATGAACAAAAACCCGGTTTGAGCGAGAAATGGTTGCATAGGGTTGTATTGGTGGAACAAAACAGAACAGACGGGCGTGCCCTGAACGCAAAACGCCCCCATGGAAACCACGGGGGCGTTCACATCAACATCAATGACAATATCAGGCGCGCTTCTTCTCAATCGCATCCCAAAGAAGGCTTGCGATATCTGCACCGCCAAACTTCTTCACTTCGCGAATACCGGTGGGTGAGGTTACGTTGATCTCGGTCATGTAATCGCCAATCACATCAATGCCGACCAGCAAGAAACCGCGCTCGCGCAAGGCAGGGCCGATACGGGCGCAAATTTCCCGCTCACGGGCCGTCAGCTCGGTTGGCTCTGCCTTACCGCCTGCATGCATATTGGAGCGCGCATCGTTTTCAGCTGGCACGCGGTTGATGGCCCCCACTGGTTCGCCATCCACCAGAATAATGCGCTTGTCACCTTTGCGCACGGCCGGCAGATAGCCTTGAGCAATAAAGGGTTCGCGGAACATTTGACCGAACATTTCCATCAGAGATGAGAAATTGCGATCATCGCGGGTGGAGTGAAACACGCCAGCACCGCCGTTGCCGTAGAGGGGCTTCAGGATAATATCGCCCATTTCCTCACGGAATGCAGCAATCTCAGTGGGATCACGGGTGATCAGCGTGGGCGGCATCAGATCGGCGAATTCGGTGACGAAAATCTTCTCCGGCGAATTGCGCACCCAGGCCGGATCATTGACCACCAGCGTCTTGGGGTGAATGCGCTCCAGAATATGGGTGGCGGTGATATAGGCCATGTCAAACGGCGGGTCCTGACGCAGAAGCACGACATCCATGGTCGATAGATCCACGCGCTCCGGCTGACCCAGCGTGTAATGATTGCCTTTCTCGTCGCGCAGTTCCATCGGCTCAACGCTTGCAAAAACCCGACCATCCCGCATGCTCAATCGGTCTGGCGTGTAATGGAAGAGTTTGTAGCCGCGGGCCTGAGCCTCAAGGCTCATGGCGAATGTCGAATCGCCTGCAATATTGATGGAGGAAACGTGGTCCATCTGGACGGCGACATTGGTAATCTTGGCCATGGTTCATCTCTCGCTGACTATGGTCGAGATGTAGGATGGCAGCGCGCTGAACGCAACGTCCCGGCTGTAATTTATACGTCGTCAAAATCCGCTGCGAGAAGCACCGCGCAGCGCATTGCGCAAACGATACAATGTGGCCAAAGGCTCTGGAAAGGGTTTGCGCAGAAAGGCAATCTTGCGCACGTAACTCTCAATGCGCCAGGTGGCCCAGGTACCGCCTTTGAAATAGGCAATATCGCCGGTGCGTAAAATCCGCTCCGTGCCGTCTTCGGCGGTCACATGCACTTCGCCTTCCTGGATAACCACCGTTTCATCCCAGCCGAAATACCAGCGGAAGGAACCCGCCGTGCAATCCCACACAGCGGTTGATGAAGCCTCATCCTCACTTTGCGAGTGATTGGCCACCCGCGCCTGTGGATTGCCGTCAATCACCCAATCCGGATTGATCGGCGCAGGCAAAAGCTCCACCCCGTCGGCATGGGCTGCCACCAAGGATGGTGCATCCGTGTCACGCTTTAAGCGCGGCACGGCCATGGCAAGGCCCGCAAGCCCAATGAGCAGTCTGATTGGCATGATCGCCCCCGATAGTCCCCGTCATTCGGAGCATATACCAGAAGACGATCAAGATCTCATTACCAACCTCGCTCACATTTTACGAGTTAAGCGGAGACTGTTTCAGAATCGGCCCCAAGCACCATCCGTGCCTCATGAAAGGGCACGTCAATGCGGCGGCCTTCTTTGTCGAAGAAATGCAGACGTTCGGGGCGGATGCCCAGACGCAGATCATCACTCAGCTCAACATCCACCGGCAGAGTGGCGCACAGAGCCTGATCACCGATGAAGCCATGCACAAGGCGCACCGCACCGAGTTCTTCAACGTAATCCACCTTGAACGGCAGATAGGGCTGGCCGGGGGCGGCAATGGTGAGGTCTTCGGCCCGAATCCCCACAGTCACCTCGCCGCTATAGGAGGCCTCGCCATCGAAGACGAAACTGATGGGCCAAAGCGACAGGCGATTGCCATCCAGCCGCGCCGTGATCAAGTTCATGGCTGGTGAGCCGATGAAACTGGCCACAAAGGTCGAGGCAGGCTTGTTATAAACCTCCAGCGGCGTGCCGATCTGCTCTATGCGGCCACCGTTGAGCACTACCAGACGGTCTGCCAATGTCATGGCTTCCAGCTGATCATGGGTGACGTAAATGGACGTTGTGCCAAGGCGACGTTGTAGTTTGCGAATTTCCACCCGCATCGACACGCGCAATTTGGCATCGAGATTGGACAAAGGCTCGTCAAACAAAAACACCGCAGGTTTGCGCACAATGGCGCGGCCCATGGCGACGCGCTGGCGCTGACCGCCAGACAGCGCACGCGGCTTGCGGTCCAGATAGGGCTCCAGTTGCAACATGCGGGCCGCTTCTGCCACGCGAGCGTCGATCTCATCCTTCGGGGTTTTGCGGTTTTTCAGGCCATAGGCCAGATTTTGCCGCACCGTCATGTGTGGATAGAGCGCATAGTTTTGAAACACCATGGCGATGTCGCGGTCTGCCGGTTCGACCTGATTGACCACACGATCCGCAATGCGCACCACGCCTTCCGAGATGCTTTCCAGCCCGGCCACCATGCGCAGAAGCGTGGATTTTCCGCAGCCGGAGGGGCCAACCAGCACGATGAATTCGCCGTCGTTGATCTGGATGTCCACGCTGTTCACAGCACGCACACCGCCGTCATAGATCTTGGAGACCTGATTGATATCGATGGAAGCCATTGGACTGTCCTTTACTTGTCGGTTTCGGTGAGGCCCTTGATGAACCAGCTCTGGAACACCACCACGATGACAATCGGCGGCAGCATAGCGAGCACGGCCATGGCAAAGGCTTCGTTATAATCGGGAATTTGTGCGCCCACCCAGACCTGAAGGATCTGCTTGATACCGCGCATCAGCGTGTAGAAATTCTCATCCGTGGTCATCAGCATCGGCCAGAGATACTGGTTCCAGCCATAAACGAACATGATGATAAACACCGCGGCAATCATGGTGCGCGACAGCGGCACCAGAATGTCGATCAGGAATTTGAATGGGCCGGCGCCATCAATGCGGGCGGCTTCCAACAGTTCCTCCGGCACCGATTTGAAAAACTGCCGGAAGAAGAAGGTGCCGGTGGCCGAGGCCAGAAGCGGCAGGATCAGGCCGGTATAGGAGTTCAACAGGCCAAGGTCACTTGCCACTTTGTAGGATGGCATGATGCGCACTTCCAGCGGCAACAGCAGCGTGGTGAAGATGATCCAGAATGCCAGCGTGGCAAAACGAAATCGGAAATAGACAATGGCGTAGGCCGCCATCATGGAGAGCACAATCTTGCCGATGGCAAAACCGAGGCCCAGAATCAGCGAGTTGATCAACATGCTCAGGCCCGTGACCTTGCCGTTAAAGCCGGTCTGGGCAAACAACACCTTGTGATAGGTCTCTTCCAGATGCCCGCCCATGGAGAGCATCAGACCCTTCTGGTGAATTTCGGCAGCCGTGTGCGATGAGGTGGTAAAGGCCACCACCAGTGGACCGAGCATGATGATCACGCCGATGATCAGGATCACATGGTCGAAGAGTTTGGTTTTATACATGGTCGTCTCCTCAACCGTAGTGAACACGCCGCTCGATGAAGCGGAATTGGATCATGGTCAAAACCAGCACGACAACCATCAGGATCACCGATTGCGCCGAGGATGAGCCAATGTCATTGCCGCGGAAACCATCGGTGTAGACCTTGTAGACCAGGGTGATGGGGTTATCGGCAGGCTTGTCCTTGACGATCACGTCGATCACACCAAACGTATCAAACAGCGAATAGGTCATATTGACCACCAGCAGGAAGAACGCGGTGGGCGTCAAAAGCGGCATGGTTACGGTCCAGAACCGGCGTGTGCCGGAGCGGCAATCCAGTGTGGCCGCTTCGCGCACCGAGGCCGGGATGCCTTGCAGGCCTGAGAGGATGAAGATGAAATTATACGGAATCTGGTTCCACACGGCGATAGACACCATGGCAAAGGCAGTGTCGAAATAATTCAGACCCACCTTCATGTCCCAGCCAAACAGGGCGACGAATTTCACAAAAGGACCAATGTGCTGATCAAAGAACATCATGCCAATCAGGCCTGCCACCGGCGGCGCAATGGCATAGACGACGATCAGCAACGTTTTGTAGGCCGATTGCCCACGGATCACGGCATCGGCCTTGACTGCCAGAAGCGTGCCAATCGAGAGCACCAGAAAAGTGACGATGACGCTGAAACACAGGGTGAAAAGCGCGATTTTGCGATATTCGTCTGAGCCAAACATATCGGCATAATTGGCAAGGCCAACAAAGGTCGAGCCGAAGCCAAACGGGTCTTCAATGTAAAATGACGACTGGATGGCCTGCACGGCCGGCCAGTAGAAAAAGATAGCGACAATGCAAAATTGCGGCATCAGGAAAAAATAGGGCAGAAATCGCGAGTTGAACTGGACACGCTTCATCGCGGCAACCTTTCAAAGCAAGTCCCGGAGGCGATAAATCGCCTCCGGGATGGATCATGTCAGGATTTCAAGGCTCAGCCTGCGGTCTTGGCGAAGCGTGCGAGAATCTCGTCGCCTTCCTTCTTGATGGTTTCCATCGCAGCCTTTGGCGTGGTTTCACCAGAGAAGATCTTGTTGTATTCGCGCTCCATCACCGAGCGGATCTGTGGGTAGAAACCAAGGCGATAGCCCTTGTCCCACTCGCCGCCTGGCAGAGAAAGCTGCTTGATGCCCACTTCGGCAACAGGGTTCTTCTCGTAATAGCCTTCCTTCTTGGTCAGCTCGTAAGCAGCCTTGGTGATGGCAACGTAACCGGTGGCCTGATGGTAGAACTTCTGGATTTCAGGCGAGGTCAGGAAGTTGAAGAAAGCGGCTGTGCACTTGTTTTCAGCTTCAGACTTGCCAGACATGGCATAAAGAGCAGCGCCACCGATGAAGCTGTGGACGCCTGCACCCTTGATGGAGCCCCAGTAGGGAAGGAAGGTTGCGGAAAATGGCATGGAAGCCGTCTTCTGCAAGCCACCGAACGAGCCGGAAGAGCCGACCCACAGCGCAACCTTGCCTTCTTCAAAAGGCTTCTGATTGTCGTTCCAGCCTGCACCGTAATAAGCGAAATAGCCTTCGTCTTTCCAGGCCTTCAGCTTTTCATACATCATCACATGGTTTGGATCGGTGACATTGAGTGTCGTGCCAGCCAGACCGTCATAACCATTGTTGTTGGATGCGAACTGAATGTTGTTGCGCGAGAAGAAATTCTCGGTGAATTCCCAGGTCAACTGCGACTGCACCAGCGGGATGTAGCCAGCAGCCTTCAGCTTTGGAGCGATTTTCTCAAACTCTTCCCAGGTCTTTGGCGCTTCAACACCAGCCTTTTTCAGGGCTTCGGTGTTGATGTAAAGAATTGGAGCCGACGAGTTGAACGGCATGCCGATGAACTTGCCGGTCTTGTCAGCATAGAAATAACGAACGCCTTCAATGAAAGCGCTGCGATCAAACTTGTAACCGGCCTTGGTCAGCAGGTCTTCCGCTGGAATGGTCGCGCCCTTGGCATTGATGATGGTGGCGGAGCCTGCATCAAACACCTGCAAAATGTTGGGCTGATCGTGCGAGCGGAAAGCGGCGATGCCAGCAGCCAGAGCTTCTTCGTAAGAGCCCTTGGAAACCGGTGTCAGCACGCATTCGCTCTGGGATGCGTTGAACTTCTGCGACAATTCGTTGATGACTTCGCCGTTGCGGCCACCCATGCCGTGCCACCAGCTGATGTTGGTTGCGGCAAATGATGATGTGGTCGATACAGTCACGGCCAATGCGGCCATCGAAAGCTTCTTGAACATGGTTTGATCCTCTCCGCCAAAATGGGGTGAGCAAGCCATTAGAGAGACTTCGTGACAGGCACTTAACTGTTTTGTGACGGAATGATTACAAAATACGCAACAACCGAAATACTGAAACAGCCCGTCAATATTGAGGGGATTTAAAACGCATCCTTGATATGCAAAGGCCAGCGCCCGGGCACGACTGCCATGATATCACAGCGAATGGAAAGGCGGGCCGCATCGGCTTGGCGCGATAGCCAGACATCGCCAGCCGCGCGAATACGGCGCTGGCTTTCAAAGCTCACGGCATCCACGGCCAGTTGTCGCGATGCGCGGGCTTTCACCTCCACCAGCACCACGAGATCGCCCCGGCGGGCAATGATATCCACCTCACCCCATCTGGTTTTATGGCGGAGCGCCACAATGCGATAGCCTTTCAACATCAGACAGGCCGCCGCCAGATATTCCGACCAGCGGCCCCGCCGTTCGGCCCTGCGGCGAGAACCTGTCGGCTTGGACTTTGGGGTCATGACGACGACTTCAGCTCCAAAAGCCGTTGATACAGCTCTTTGCGCGGCAGGCCGGTTTGTTTGGCGGCTTCTGCGGCGGCCTTGGCGGTTTGCAGGGTTTTCGACAGTTCGATCAGCAAACGGTCAATATCGGCGGCATCGGGGGCGGCTTTTTCCAGCGGCGGCCCTATCACCAGCACGATCTCGCCTTTGACCTGCCGCTCATCATCATAATAGGCCGACAATTCACCCAGCGTGCCACGGCGAAACTCTTCATAGGTCTTGGTCAACTCACGGCACACACAGGCGGCGCGCTCACTGCCCATCACATCTGCGGCGGCGGCAAGCGTTGCGCCAATGCGATGGGGCGATTCAAAGAAAATCAGGGTTGCGGGCGTGGCTTCCCATTGGGCCAGGCGATCGCGCCTTGCCTTATCCTTGGTAGGCAAGAACCCCGCAAAGACAAAGGCATCATTGGGCAGGCCAGAGCCAACCAGCGCCGCCAGCGGCGCGGAAGGCCCCGGAATGGGCACCACTTTCAAACCGGCTTCCAACGCCAGTTGCCCAAGCCGGTAGCCGGGATCAGACACCAAAGGTGTTCCGGCATCCGACACCAAAGCCACGGATTTTCCAGCCGTGAGCGCTGCAATCAGCTTTGGCCCCACTTCTTCGGCATTGTGCTCATGATAGGCGTAAGGCCGGGTCGCAATACCATAGCGATCCAGCAACACGCGGGTAACACGGGTGTCTTCGCAGGCCAGTACATCAGCACCGGCCAGCACTTCCAGCGCGCGCAAGGTAATGTCACCGAGATTGCCAATCGGGGTTGCCACCAGATAGAGCGCAACCTCCATCGGCCGGGCAGTGACGGCCCGATCATGCACACGAAAGGTTTTGGCAGCGTCCTGCTCTGGATGGTTTGGGGCTTGATCGTTTTGGGTTTGGGTCAAAATCTCGGCCACGACTTTCTTGACGACAGGGCTGTGTTCAAGAGGTCGTTATGCGGCAGAGATGCGCCTACGGCAAGCTTCTCCCAGCCCTTCCCAGTGGAAAGCGTGAAACATCGGCGCTCAAAAGCGCTTGAGGCCTTGCATTTGAGAGGCTTTTCCTGCCATTTTGCCCGTCCCAATCCTCCGGGCGTTAGCGCCTGGAACAGGCAGAGCCGATCCATGCAAGGATCGCACAGGTCGAAAGTGGCAGCGTCTATGCGTATTACTCTTGAACGGTCCAACCTTCTGAAATCCTTGAACCACGTGCACCGTGTGGTCGAGCGCAGAAACACCATTCCGATCCTCTCCAACGTGTTGCTGCGGGCCGATGGCCAGAGCCTCGCCATGAAGGCAACCGACCTTGATCTGGAAATCACCGAAGCCACACCCGCCAATGTCGAGCAGGCTGGTGCCACAACGGTGCCCGCCCATCTGCTTTATGAAATCGTGCGCAAGCTGTCGGATGGTGCAGAAGTGCTGCTGTCCACCAATCCCGATGGGGCCAGCATGACGGTTGCCTCCGGGCGCTCCAAGTTCACGCTGCAATGCCTGCCGGAATCGGATTTCCCGGATTTGACGGCTGGCAGTTTCAGCCATTCCTTCAAGCTCAAGGCATCGGACCTCAAGATGTTGATTGATCGCACCCAGTTTGCGATCTCGACCGAAGAGACCCGCTATTACCTCAACGGTATCTATCTTCACACCATTGAAGCCGATGGCAAGCTTAAGCTGCGCGCCGTTGCCACAGACGGCCACCGTCTGGCCCGCGCCGATGTGGAAGCGCCATCCGGCTCGGAAGGCATGCCCGGCATCATCATTCCGCGTAAAACCGTGGGCGAGTTGCAAAAACTGGTCGATAATCCTGAATTGATTGTCAATCTGGAAGTGTCGGATGCAAAAATCCGCCTCGGCATTGGCGAGATCGTGCTAACCTCCAAGTTGATCGATGGCACTTTCCCCGATTACCAGCGCGTCATTCCGCAATCCAACGACAAGGAAATGCGCGTCGATTGCCAGACCTTTGCCCGTGCTGTGGACCGCGTATCAACCATTTCGTCCGAGCGCGGCCGTGCCGTGAAACTGGCAATTGGCGATGGTCACTTGATGTTGACCGTCAACAACCCGGATTCCGGCAGCGCCACCGAAGAAGTGGCCGTGGGCTATGACAGCGACACCATGGAAATCGGCTTCAACGCCAAATATCTGCTCGACATTACCGCGCAGCTGTCTGGCGAAGAGGCGATTTTTCTGTTGGCCGATGCAGGCTCTCCAACCTTGATCCGCGATACGGCTGGCGATGATGCGCTCTACGTGCTCATGCCAATGCGGGTTTAAGGGGCGTTTACACCGAGCGGACATGCCGCAGATCAAAAATCTCAACTTTGTGGACTGCGGGTCATAAATTTTTCACATCTGCGCCATTTTGTCTTGTTTTTGCGACAAATGAAGCGAACATACTGTTAACGCAGCCATGATGGATGCGAGACATACTGTTAGGAGATGGCAGTCCATGAAGTTCAACCTTAAAGAACGGTTTGAAAAGAAATTCGACGAAGAAATCCGCTTCTTCAAGGGTGCCATGAGAGGACCAAAGCAGGTGGGGGCCATTGTGCCAACCTCCGGCATCACCGCACGGCGCATGGCCAGCATCGTCAATCCAGAATCGGGTCTGCCTGTTCTGGAGCTTGGGCCGGGCACTGGCGTTATCACCAAGGCCATTCTGGGCCGGGGCATTGAGCCGGAAAAGCTGGTGTCCGTCGAATATTCGGACGCCTTCTTCAAGCACTTGAAGGCCACCATTCCCGGCGTCAATTTCGTACAGGGAAATGCCTTCGACATCGAAAACACGCTGGGGCCGCTGGCTGGCCTGACCTTTGACTGTGTGATCTCTGCCGTCCCCCTCCTCAATTTCCCCATGCAGGACCGCGTAAAGCTGGTGGAAGACATGCTGGATCGCGTACCTCATGGACGCCCCTTCATGCAGATTTCCTATGGCCCCATGTCGCCAGTGATCGCCAATGGTGGCAGCTATTACGTTCAGCATTTTGATTTTGTGGTCCGCAATATTCCCCCCGCTCAATTGTGGGTCTACCGCCGCCGCTGATGTTGCTGCATAATTCTTTAAACCGGAATCCGGTTTTCCTGGGAAGACAAACTCCAACGCAGCGGTAATCTCCTTGGTTTCCCGCTTGCAGATCGACGCATCTCGTGCGACTTGACGGCCATGGAAGATTGGCAGGGAGATGGCCCATGGATGCGCGAGACCGTTTGATTGTTGGCTTGGACGTACCAAACACGGCACAGGCAGAGACGCTGGTATCAACGCTGGGCGATGATGTGCTGTTTTACAAGATCGGCTATCAGCTGGCCTTTGCTGGCGGTCTGGAGCTGGCGCGCGATCTGGCGCAAAGCGGCAAAAAGATCTTTCTCGATATGAAATTGCTCGACATTGACAACACCATTGCATCCGCCGTGGAAAACATTGTCAAAATGGGCATGACCATGCTGACCCTGCACGCCTACCCCAAAGCCATGAAAGCTGCTGTGGATGCTGCCAAAGGCTCGGATCTCTGCCTGCTCGGCGTGACCGTGTTGACCTCAATGGACAATCAGGATCTCATCGATGCTGGCTATAGCCATGATGCCAAAAGCCTTGTGCTGACCCGCGCAGCCCAGGCCAAAGCGGCAGGCATGGGCGGCATTGTCTGCTCGGCGCAGGAAGCAAATGCGGTGCGCACCATTCTTGGGCCAGACATGGCGCTGGTCACGCCCGGCATTCGCCCGGCAGGATCGGATAATGGCGATCAAAAGCGGGTGATGACACCGGCCCAAGCCTTGATTGCCGGTTCAAGCCATCTGGTAGTGGCACGCCCCATCACCCAGGCCCAAGACCCGAAAGCCGCAGCGCAGGCCATTCTGACTGAGATGCAAGCCGCGCTGTAAGCGTTATTTAGCTTTTTGGCTATTGCCGCTGACGGTATTGTTTTTTCCGTTGTCGCGGATCAACTTGGCATCGCCGCCAACAAGCTGATTGTTGGTGACGATGTTGAAATCGGCAAAGCTGTGGTTATCCGCACCACTACCAAAGGGTGCTGGCGGGTCGTCATTGCAGTAGAAATTCTGCCATGGCTCACGGGCATTCAGCCACACGGCGGGCTTGGGATGCGCCAAATCCTGATACACAAAGCTATTGCCGGAAATCCGATTGTGCTGCGGCGTTTGATGGCGGATTGTTCCGCCCTCGCCGCAGTTGCGATAAAGATAAATGCCGCCGTGCGCCGCATTGGTGAAGCTGTTGTTCTCAATCACGTTGTTTGCAGAACCATCGACGGACAGCACTTCCCTGTTTCTCGTCGTCACATCGAAACGATTGCCCGAAATCACGTTATGGGCGGTTTCCGCATCAAGATAAACACCGGAACCCTTGGTGAAACCACTGATGACCGAATGAGAAAGAGTGACTTTGGTGACCCCCGGTGCAAGATAGACCGGCGTTGGGCCATCGGCAACGATGGTTAAATTGTCCAGCACGATATTGGATGGCGCGGCCGCCTGAGCAAACTCGGTGTGGTTGCGATTGAGCGATGATTGCCGCACATTATCCGCCTCACCATTGATCCCAAGCCCCGAAATGCGAATGGAGCCATAAATGCGGCAATTGCGGATGGTGATATTGCGGGGAACATTCCATTTGCCCTGCTCATCCTGCAACGATCTGATTTGAATGGTTGGCGGTGCATCCTTGGGAACCCGGCCCGGAATACCAATAATGCCACCGTGGCAATCCAGACTTGCGCCGCTGGCGCGCGCACCCAGAAAAGCAAGATCCGTGGTCACCATATCATCGCGCGTTAGCTCAACCTTGCAGGCAACCGGCTGCACCAGCGAAACATCGTCCGGCACGGCGCGCAATGTCTCATACAGCTCGGCCGAACAGGGAACCGCACCCGGCGCACCCCGTGTTGCAGAGGCTGCATCGGCGCTTGCAAAACCCACATTGTGCAGCAGCAGCGCGAGGAACGCGGTGTAAACCGGCTTTGCCATCAATTTTGCCTCTTGCACCCGTGCCAGAATCGACGTGTTTCAACCTATCTCAAAAGCCTTAGAGCTTCAAAGGATTATAGTGCAATGCAAAAACACGAAAGAGCCACCCGCGCTCTTCCATGTCCCCACGTTTTGTCCCCACGTTTTCCGTGACAAACTCTAAGGCGTGATCTTGCGCTATGGCTTGACGTTGGCCTCTATATCACCGATCAAACAAGAGAAAACGAAAGAGGTGATTTGATGGCAAAGGGATATTGGATTGCGCGGGTCGATGTGCGCGACGCCGAGCGCTACAAGGATTATATTTCAACAGCCAAGCCGGCCTTTGAGCGCTATGGTGCGGTTTTTCTGGCGCGCGGCGGCAAAACCGAAGCGGTTGAGGGAAAATCAAGGGCTCGCAATGTGATCATCGAGTTTCCAAGCCTTCAGGATGCGCTCGATTGCTACAACTCGGCTGAATATCAGGCGGCTGTGAAAATCCGTCAGGAAGTGGCCGATGGCGAGATCGTGCTCATCGAAGGGCAGTAAGGGCGAAAGCTGCCCAAAACAGGTGATGATTCTGCTTCACCTCTTGGTGCAATAGCGATAAGAGACAACAAGATGAATTGGTCTGACTATCCGATCCGCAGGAGCTATCTATGACACTCGCAAATCTTCCGCCGCTTGTTACTGTTTTCGGTGGCTCCGGCCTCGTCGGTCGGCACGTGGTGCGGGTTCTGGCGCAGCGTGGCTATCGTGTGCGCGTGGCTGTGCGCCGCCCCGATCTCGCTGGCTTTGTGCTGCCCTTTGGCAATGTCGGCCAGATTTCTCTGTCGCAGGCCAATTTGCGCTACAAGGACAGCGTGATCAAGGCCGTCGAAGGCGCGTCTTTCGTTGTCAATTGCGTTGGCATCCTGATGGAATCCGGCCGCAACAAGTTTGATGCCGTGCAGGATTTTGGGGCGCGAACGGTTGCCGAAGCAACCGCGGCCGCTGGTGCCAAGCTCGTGCATATTTCGGCCATCGGTGCAGATTCCAAATCAAAATCGGCCTATGCCGCCAGCAAGGGCCGTGGCGAAGAGGCCATCCTCAAGGTGCTGCCCGATGCCATCATCATGCGCCCCTCGATTGTTTTTGGCCCGGAAGACAATTTCTTCAATAAATTTGCCGCCATGGCCCGCATTGCCCCCTTCCTGCCGCTGATTGGCGGTGGCCAGACAAAATTCCAGCCGATCTTTGTGGAAGATCTTGCGCAAGCCGTGGGCAAAGCGGTTGATGGCCAGATCAAGGCTGGCATTTACGAACTGGGTGGCCCGGAAGTTCTGACCTTCAAGCAATGTCTTGAGGAAATGCTGCGGGTGGTGGATCGTCAGAACCCGCTGGTTTCGATCTCTTTTGGCATGGCATCTTTCATCGCGGGCGTCGCATCCGCCATTCCGCTGATCACGCCACCTCTGACCAATGATCAGCTGACACTTCTCAAGAGCGACAATGTTGTGTCGGCAGCCGCCAAGGCTGAAGGGCGCACATTGGAAGGTCTTGGCATCCATGGCCGCTCCGTCTCGGCTGTGCTGCCATCCTATCTGGTGCATTTCCGTCCCAAGGGCCAATACAGCCGCACTGGTAAAGCGGCCTGAACCTCCACTTTTGTTGCGTCTTCTGTGCCAGCGTTGCACAAAAGACGCACCCTTGAATTAGTTCGATTAACGGCTGATTCAGCGCATTCTGCTATTGAAGTTGAAAGAAGCCCTGCGTAAACACAGGTCAGCGTTCGGGGCTTCCACATCATGCGCCGCGCCATCAATTTCGATCTTTTGAGGTTCTTTTTTCATGGGCAAGTCTATCGCACTGTTTTTCGCGTGTGCGGCTTTGGTAATCCTCGCTGGCTCCTTCGTGGCACCCACAACGGTTGCCGCCCGCAAGGGAAATTGCACGCCAGCTTATGGTGTTGATCCGTGCAGCACGGGCTCGATTACCCGCTAAGCACAGGCGTCGCGGTCGGTTGTTTTCAAAACGGCCACAGCCGGATCAGTTTAGTCTCTCTTGTCGCAAGATTGCCTTAGGCAGATATGGCTTTACAGCCCAAAAGTGGCCCGCTTGATGCGGGCCTTTTTGTGATCTTCATCTGCTTTATCAATGACTTAGCCGTAGATTTGCAGCGCAATCAGGCCAACCACGCCGACACCAATGCGCCACCAGGCAAAGGGTGTGTAGCCGCGCTTTGAGACGAAATCCAACAGGCCGCGCACCACAAACAAGGCCGAAATAAAGGCGGCGATAAAGCCAATCCCGATCAACATGCCGTCATCCATGCTCAACGCATTGCGATTTTTGTAGAGATCCAGCACGAAAGCGCCCAACATGGTGGGCATGGCCAGAAAGAAGGAAAATTCTGCGGCAGAACGCTTGTCTGTGCCCATCAGCAGGGAGCCGACAATGGTGGCACCGGAACGGGATGTGCCGGGAATCATGGCCAGGCATTGGAAAAAGCCAATTTTCAACGCCAGCGACAGAGGATAATCCATCACATCGGTGTAGCGCGGTGTGAATGCCATGCGATCAACGATGAGAAGAATGACCCCACCAACAATCAGCATGATGCAGATCAGCATCGGCGTCTCAAACAGCACCGCCTTGATATAATCATGAGCGATGGCACCAATGACGGCGGCTGGCAAAAAGGCAACCAGAACAGCCAGAACAAAGTGGCGACTGCGCGGATTGCTCGGCAAGGAAAAGGCGATAGACAATAATTTCTGGATATAAACGGTGAGAATGGCCAGAATGGCACCCAACTGAATCAGCACTGCAAATGTATTGCCCGGCGATTTAAATCCCAGAAATTGACCGGCCAGAAGCACATGCGCCGTGGATGAAACCGGTATGAATTCCGTCAATCCTTCGATAAGACCAAGAATGAGAGCACTGATGATCGATTGATCTTCCATGGATTGTCCTTTTGATAGGCGTGACAAGGCAAGCGATTCGCCTGTATGACGAAACCATACTGCTATAGACGCAAGCTGGCGCTTATGTGAACGAGACACACATCCGCCAAAATACGTAAACTGTAAAACACCACACGATCAACGCCCTAACCGGACATCAGCCAGCAATGCCCACTTTATATCACCATCCCATGTCAACAACGTCGCGTTTTGTCCGATTGATCCTGTCTGAATACGGCTTTCAGGCAGATCTGGTCGAAGAGCAGACCTGGGAAAAGCGTCGGGAATTCCTCAACCTCAACCCGGCTGGCACGCTGCCAGTCTATGTTGACGATAATATGCGCACACTGTGCGGTGCGACGGTGATTTCCGAATTTCTCGATGAAACCCATGGTGTTTTGAAGCGTGATCGTCGCCTTTTGGCCGAAGACCCGTTCCAGCGGGCCGAAATTCGCCGTCTGGTCGACTGGTTTTTGCAAAAAATGGAACAGGACGTCACCCGGCCTTTGGCGCGCGAGCGGGTGTTCAAGCTGCAAATTCCCAATGGTCTGGGTGGCGGCGCGCCCGATTCAAAAGTGCTGCGCACGGCGCGCGGCAATGTGCGCCAGCATATGAAATATCTCAGCTGGCTGGCTGGCTCGCGCACATGGCTTGCTGGTGATCGCCTCAGCTATGGTGATCTGGCCGCGGGCGCTGCCATCTCCGTTCTGGATTATCTCGGCGAGATCGATTGGTCTGAATCGCCCATTGCCAAGGATTGGTATCAGCGTTTGAAATCACGCCCGTCGTTTCGCCCGCTTTTGGCTGAGCGCGTGCGCGGCCTGACCCCTGTGTCGCATTACGCTGATCTGGACTTTTGACGAAGCCATTGTTGATGGAGATCGGCCATGCCGCATGACCGCAACAGCGACCGGGCGGCCGAAAAAGCAACCGAGAAGCGGCGCAAGCTCACCGCTTTTCTGCAACAGGAAGCGACAGACAAAGGCTTTGATGTCTGTCGCATCACCGCCCCCGACAGAATTCCCCAAGCCCCGGCGCGGCTCGAGGAATTTCTGGCCGCCAACCATCATGGCACCATGGCATGGATGAGCGAAACCAAAGAGCGCCGGGCGGACCCGCGCGTGCTGTGGTCTGATGTGCGTTCCATCGTGATGTTTGGCCTTAACTATGGCCCCGACAGCGACCCACGCGCCTTGCAAGACCAGCCGGAAAAAGCCGCCATCTCGGTTTACGCCCGCAATCGCGACTATCACGACATTATCAAAGGCAAGCTGAAAGAGGTTGCCACCCGCTTTGCCGCCCGTGCAGGCGAAGATGTGAAAGTGTTTGTCGATACTGCACCTGTGATGGAAAAGCCGCTGGCAGAAGCTGCCGGGCTCGGCTGGCAGGGCAAGCATACCAATCTGGTCAGCCGCACCTTCGGCTCCTGGCTGTTTTTGGGCAGCCTGTTTACTACTGCCGATCTGGAGATCGATGCGCGTGAGCGCGACCATTGCGGCTCTTGCCGGTCCTGTCTGGATGCCTGTCCGACCGATGCTTTTCCGGCCCCCTATCAAATTGATGCGCGCCGCTGCATCTCTTATCTGACCATTGAACACAAGGGCGTGATTGATCGTGCGCTTCGCCCCGCCTTTGGCAATCGCATCTATGGCTGCGATGACTGTCTGGCCGCCTGTCCGTGGAACAAGTTCGCCAGCCTGTCACGCGAGATGAAATTGCACGCCAGAGCCGATTTGCAGGCACCCGACATTGCCTTTTTCCTCACACTGGATGATGCCGCTTTTCGCAATCATTTCAGCGGCTCGCCCGTCAAGCGCATCGGGCGCGACCGTTTTGTGCGCAATACATTGATTGCGGCGGGCAATTCCGCCATCCGCGCATTGATACCGCAGTGTCAGGCGCTGCTGAATGACGCCTCACCAGATGTGCGCGGCATGGCGGTCTGGGCATTGTCCCGCCTGATGTCACCTTCAGATTTTAAAAACCTTGCCCTATATGGTTCCAGCGAACCCGATGAAGATGTTCGCAACGAGTGGCGTGACGCAGGAGTGCAACAATGACTCTATTGATTTTCGGAGCTGGATATTCCGGCAAGGCCATTGGTCAGCGCTTTTTGCAAGAAGGCCACACGGTTTTTGGCACCAGCCGTTCATCCGACAAGTCGAAGGCACTGGCAGAACTCGGCATCAACCCGCTGGTGTTTGATGGCGAACTGCTTTCGCCGGTTCTGCTGGCTGCCATGGAAACCACCACCCATCTGGTGCAGTCTATTGCGCCGGGTGCCGATGGTGATCCGGTGCTGCGCTTGACGCAAGGTGATCTCAAAGCCGTCATGCCCAATCTGCAATGGATCAGCTATCTCTCCACTGTGGGCGTTTACGGCGACCACGGTGGCGCGTGGGTGGATGAAGACACGCCATGCAAACCCGTTTCCGTGCGCTCCAAGGAGCGGGTTGAGGCCGAAAATGCCTGGTGTGCAGCCGCAAAGCAGGCCGATGTTCCGCTGGCAACTTTGCGCCTGTCGGGCATTTACGGCCCCGGACGCAATGGCTTGCTCAACCTTGCCCAAGGCACCGCCCGCAGGCTGGTCAAAAAAGATCAGGTCTTTAATCGCATTCGAGTGGAAGACATTGCCAGCGCCACCCTGTTTTTGGCGATGCGCAAGGCCGATGGCATCTTCAATATCACCGACCATGAACCAGCCCCGCCGCAGGATGTCGTCACAGAAGCCGCCCGGCTGATGGGCATTGAACCGCCCCCGGAACTGCCGTTTGAAACCGCCGAACTCTCGCCCATGGCGCGCTCGTTTTATGGCGAGAACAAGCGGGTGAAGAACGACAAAATCCGCGCCCTTGGCTTCACCTTTGCCTATCCCGATTACCGGGTTTCGCTTGCGCAATTGTGGGCTTTGCAACGTCCGCAAGAGTAGGATTTGCACTTTCATTCCCGAAATGTGGCAAAAGTGGCAGAAATATTGCGCTGCTGCCTTATATTTTTTCCAATCAAGGCGGCATTCAAGGCATTTTATTTTGGCCTTTGAAAAAATATTTTGTGATCGCCATTTAAAACCATAGTGCGCAATATTTTTGCGCATTTCCGCTGATTTTAAACAGTTTTTCTAAAACCTTACCAAGCCGTTAAACCGCAACCATCATCACAAATATATCTTAACGTAACATTCCGTGATTACGTGAGGCACTTTTTTGCCATTTTTGACCACCTTTAAGCGTTCCCACGCAAAAAACGCCTCAAGAATTGAAAATGGGAATGTAATTTTGGTATCATCAAGCAGATCGTTTGTAACAGTCGCAGCTATTTCCACCCTCGTTGCTTTGGCACCTTGGCAAGCATTTGCTGCAACCTCCTGCGGAGGGGCTTCCTGGTACGCCGAACACTCGCGCACTGCTTCGGGTGAACATATGAACCCAAGCAAGTTGACTGCCGCCCACAAGACCCTGCCCTTCGGCACGCAGGTGAAAGTCACCAATCGCAAAAACGGCAAAACCGTTGTGGTGCGGATCAATGACCGTGGACCGTTTATCAAGGGTCGCGTGTTGGATCTTTCCAAGGCTGCTGCTGCCAATCTTGGCATGGTTGCCAGCGGCACCGGCAAAGTCTGTTATGAGTTGATTGGCTGATACTGCTTGCTCATGGCTGCATTCCCCGCTACCACGCAAAGTCTGACGGGTTAACACGGAGAAGACCATGCGTTTGGGCGGACGGCTTGCAGGAGCCATTGAAGTATTGGGCGATATTGAAACGCGGCGCAGGCCCGTTGCCGATTGCCTCAAGGATTGGGGTCTTGCCCATCGGTTTGCAGGCTCAGGCGATCGCGCCGCCATCGGCAATATTGTCTATGACGCGCTGCGCATGAGATCATCTCACGCCTATATGATGGATGACGATAGCCCAACAGCTTTGGCCTATGCCGTTCTGTTGCGGCAATGGGGCTATTCGCTTGAGAGTTTGGCTGAAGCCCTTGAAGGTGATACCTATGCACCAACACCGCTGACCGAGAGCCAGACAGAAGCATTTCTGGCCCGCGATTTGACCCATGCACCTCTCTGTGTGCAGGGCGATATTCCGGATTGGGTCGTCCCCTCCTTTGAAGCTGCCTTTGGCGAAAATTGGCTGGAAGAGGCCAAAGCACTGGCCTTGCGCCCAAGCCTTGATTTACGCGTCAACACTTTGAAGGCCAAACGCGAAAAGGTGCTGAAAGCGCTGGAGCGCTCCAATGTAAAGCCAGCCGCCCAGTCCAGCCTTGGTATTCGCGTTGAGGCGGGCGAAGGTGCTTCGCGCCTTCCCAATGTTACAGCCGAACTTGCCTTTCAAAAAGGCTGGTTTGAAGTGCAGGACGAAGGCTCACAGCTGGTATCGCAACTGGTGGAGCCAAGCGACACTGATCAGGTGCTGGATTTTTGCGCAGGCGGTGGTGGCAAAACGCTGGCCATGGCGGCTGCCATGCACAACAAGGGCCAGGTGCACGCCTTTGACAGCGACCGTAAACGCCTTGCACCGATTATCGAGCGCCTCAAGCGTGCTGGCACCCATAATGTGCAGGTGCATGACAATATCAAAGCGCTGCAAGCCCTGCTTGGGCGCTTCAGCAAGGTTTTGGTTGATGCGCCCTGCACCGGCACTGGCACATGGCGTCGTCGCCCCGATACCAAATGGCGCCTCACAGAGCGCAGCGTGCAAGAGCGCGTCGAGCAGCAAAAGCAGGCGCTGGATGAAGCCGCGACCTATGTGCGGCCCGGTGGCGAGCTGGTCTATGTGACCTGCTCGGTTCTGCCAGAGGAAAATGATCGTCAGATTGAAGCGTTTTTGGAAAGCCATCCCGATTTTACCGCCGTTCCAATGGTGGAGCGCTGGAACAGCGTGATTGGCGATGCGGCAGCAAAGCCCGTTTCGCAAAATGGTACGAGCCTGACGCTCAGCCCGGCAACAACCGGAACGGATGGCTTCTTTTTTGCAAAACTGAAGCGCGCATAAATATAAGCGCCAAGATGAATACCCTCAATCTTGAGGGTATTCATGATTATTTGACACCAGTTTAATTTTGCGCCATGACAGGCCATCCATCAAGAAAAGGTGCCAGAAGGCACCAAAGGAGAGGGCATGTCACGACCATTCATGATCAGCGCCGGATTGGCGCTGTTCGTTGCGCACGCAAGTCTTGCAGCACCTGCAACCCCCACACCGACACCAGACGCTGTTTTGAAGCATTACGCCGATGTGGCTGAGGCCAAATATTCGGACTCGCTGACCACAGCCAAGACCCTGGATGCGGCCATTGATGCTTTGTTGGCCAAGCCCAGCAAGAGCACGCTCAACAAGGCCCGGTCTGCATGGATCAAGGCGCGCGTGCCTTATCAGCAATCCGAGGTCTATCGCTTTGGCAACAAGATCGTGGATGACTGGGAAGGCAAGGTCAACGCATGGCCGCTGGACGAAGGTTTGATCGATTATGTTGACAAATCCTATGGCACCGAGAGCGACACCAATGCCCTTTACACCGCCAATGTGATTGCCAACAAGACCATCAAGATCGACGGCAAGGACGTAGACGCCTCCAATCTGACGCCCGATTTTCTGGCCAACACCCTGCACGAAGCGGGCAAAGTGGAAGCCAATGTAGCAACCGGCTATCACGCCATCGAGTTTCTGCTGTGGGGGCAGGATTTGAACGGCACCGGTCCCGGCGCTGGCAATCGTCCTTACACCGATTATGACTTGAAAAATTGCACTGGTGGCAATTGTGACCGCCGCGCCCAATATCTGAAATCAGCCTCGACCTTGCTGGTGGCCGATCTTCAGGAAATGGTGGATGCGTGGAAGCCGGAAGGCGAAGCCACCAAGACTTTGCTGGCCGATCCGCAAGCCGGTCTCAAGGCTATTCTGACCGGCATGGGCTCGCTGTCTTACGGCGAACTGGCGGGTGAGCGCATGAAGCTGGGCCTGCTGCTGCATGATCCCGAAGAAGAGCATGATTGCTTCTCGGACAACACCTATAATTCGCATTATTACGATGCCGCGGGCATTCGCGAAGCCTATACCGGCAAATACACCCGCGTTGACGGCACCAAGATGACCGGCCCATCGCTGTCTGATCTGGTGGCCGCCAAGGACAAGAAGCTCGACAAGGAAATGCGCTCCAAGCTCAACACCACCATGAAAGCCATGACGGCCATGGTCAAGCGCGGCAAGACAATCGAGCATTACGACCAGATGATTGCGGAAGGCAACAAGGACGGCAATGCCACCGTACAGGCTGGTATTGACGGTTTGATTGATCAGACCAAGTCAATCCAGCGCGTGGTTGCCGCCCTCGATCTGGGTGAAGTGAAGATGGAAGGCTCCGACAGCCTGGACAATCCAAGCGCGGTGTTCAAATAAGCATATTTATGGTCGCCATCCCCATTGGGATGGCGACTATTTTCGACAAGGAAGCCCATTTTGCGGCGATTTTCTCTCACCCCAATGTTGTTGAGCATCGTCTTGTTGACCGGCTTGGCCACCACCGCGCTTGCGGCAGACCCGCGCCCTGACCTCACCCCAACAGAGGCAGACCGCGTGAGCGCTGTGACCGCACCAACCGACGATTTTTCCAAGCCTGAGCCGTTTGAAGCCATGACGGCAGGAGCCGCAACCTTTACCGGCAAAGCCACGCGCAATGCTTTTGGCCATCCGCTGGCCAATCTGAGCTTCGATCAACAGCAATCCTTTGTGCTGGGCCAAGCCCTGTTTCAGAAATTCTGGGTATCCTCCCCGTCATCGACGCAGGCCTCTGACGGGCTTGGGCCGCTGTTTAACGCGCGCTCCTGCGAAAGCTGCCATATTCGGGCCGGCAGAGGCCATGCACCGCAGGCTGACGGCGATGCGACATCGATGTTTTTGCGACTTGCCCGCCCTGCCCGCAATGATGCGGAAAAGGCAGATATTGCCGCTTTGAAAGTGCTGAACTTTGCCGATGACACCTACGGCCAACAGCTTCAGGACCGGGCCGTGCCGGGCCTTCGCGCCGAAGGGCAAGTGAGCGTGCATTATAGCGATGAAAAGGTGCAGCTTGCGGGCGGCGAGATCATCACCTTGCGGCGACCTCACTATGGTGTGAAAAATCTGGCCTATGGACCGCTGGGGTCCGACACCACGCTTTCGCCGCGCATTGCCAACCCGATGATTGGCATGGGCCTGATTGAAGCGATTGCCGATCAGGATATTGAGGCCAATGCTGACAACCAAAAGCGCGACGGCAAGGGCATTTCCGGCACCGTGGCAAAGGTGCGGGACCACCTGACCGGCGAGATCAAAATTGGCCGCTTCGGCTGGAAGGCCCAGAATGCCACAGTGCGCGACCAGAGCGCTGGCGCGCTGGCCGGTGACATTGGCATTTCATCGCCGGATGATCCGCGCCACTGGGGGGATTGCACCGCCAAACAAACGGCCTGCCTTGCGCTGCCCAATGGGGTGCAACCACGTCTGGGCTCCGTTGAAGCGCCACCACCCGTGCTTGATCTCATGACCTTTTACAGCGAGACACTCAGCCCGCCCAAGCGCCGTAATGTCAGTGCCGCTGATGTTCTACAAGGCAAGGCGCTGTTTTATGCGTCCGGCTGCACCATTTGCCACAGGCCGAAATATGTGACGCGGCGCGATGTCAGCAATCCGGCGCTGGCCTTTCAGCTGATTTGGCCTTATTCCGATTTTCTGCTGCATGACATGGGAGAGGGTTTGGCCGATGGACAGCAGGTTGGCCTTGCAGATGGCCGCCAATGGCGCACGCCGCCGCTTTGGGGGCTTGGCCTGACCAAGGCCGTCAACGGCTCCCAGGCCTATTTACACGATGGCCGAGCCGCCACCCTGCCAGAAGCCATCCTGTGGCATGGCGGCGAAGCCAAGGCCGCCCGTGACAGATTTGCATCCATGGTGCCGGATGATCGCAAGGCACTGATCCGTTTTTTGGAGTCGCTATGATGCGTTTTACCCTGCCCCTCTCCGCCGCTTCTTTTGCCGCCTGCACCCTGGCTGCTTTTGTCGCAGCCACCGCCCCACTTCATGCCGAAGAGCCTGCCGCCCATGCAGGCCAGCTGCAAACGGCGGCCGTGCCTGCGGTGATGGAAAAGGTGGTGGATGGTTTTATTCGCCCCGGCTACCGCCATTTTCATTCAAGTGCTTCAGCCCTCCACACATCCATGACCAATTTGTGTGCTGCGCCATCGGAGAGCAATTTCATTGCCGCCAAAGCCGCCTTTACCGAGGCGGTCAAGGCTTGGGGGCATATTGAAATTGTGCGGGTTGGGCCGGTGATTGAGGACAACCGCTTTGAGCACATTCTGTTTTATCCCGATCGCAAGGGTCTGGCGCTGAAGCAAATTCAGGCGGCCATTGCTTCAGACGATAAAAGCTACACCCAGTCAGAGAGCCTGCGGCAAAAAAGTGTGGCGATACAGGGCTTGGGCGCGCTGGACTATGTGCTGTTCGGCACCGGAGCGGGCAGCCTGCCAAAAGACAAGAGCAATTTCCGCTGCCTCTATGGCGCGGCCATTGCTGGCAATGTGGACACCATGGCCGCCACACTCTCCTCACTTTGGGACCAGCCCGGCGGCATTCAGGACGCCTGGAAAAAGCCGGGCCCGGACAATGACACTTTCCGCGATGCCCCTGAGGCCGTTACCGGCCTGCTTGGTATTTTGGTGCATGGCACAGAAGCGGTGCGCGATGAGCGGATTGAAACCTTCTATAAGCCCGCCAGCAACAAAATTGCCCCCAAACAGGCCATTTTCTGGCGCTCCAGCCTGACTTTTGTCAGTCTCAGCGCCAATATTGAGGGTGTGCGTGATCTGTTGACCAAGGCTGATGTTGCCTCCCTGCTGCCTGCCGACAAGCGCGGCATTGTCAGCAACGTCACCAAGCTTGCCGACCAGTTCATCAATACTGCCAGCAGCATCACACCCGATGTGCAAATGGCCGTCACCCGCGATGAAGACAAAGCCAAATTGCAAAGCCTGTTGAAAGATAGCCGCACCATGATCACCGATCTCAGCGATGGGGTGGGCGGTGGTGTTGGCCTTACCGCTGGCTTTTCCTTTGCGGATGGGGATTGATCACCATGAAGGGTGCCTTGATGGATCGGCGGCATTTTCTCAAAGCCGCTGGTATCGCCTATCTCGCCGGGCTGGCGGAAGCGCGGGCTGAAACGCTGGTGCGCACCGATGCCGTCTATGCCTCCGGCTTTCGGGCGGCCAATGGCACATTTGGCGCGGCCTTGGTGAGCGAAGAAGGCGTGATCGTCTCTCAGATCACCTTGCCCGGCCGCGCCCATGGTTTAGCCTCCAGCGCCGATAAGGTGGTGGCCTTTGCCCGCCGCCCTGGCACCTTTGCTTTCGTGTTTGACAGGCAAAATCGCAAAAAGCCGATTGTGATCAATTCTCCGGCGGATCGGCATTTCTATGGTCACGGGCATTTCTCACCGGATGGACGCATTCTCTATGCCAGCGAGAATGATTTTGAGGCCAATCGTGGTGTGATTGGCCTCTATGATGCCACCGATGGTTTTCGGCGCATGGCGGAGTTTTCATCCTACGGTATTGGCCCGCATGATATGGGCGTCAGCGATGATGGCCGCCTGCTGATCATTGCCAATGGCGGCATTGAAACCCACCCGGATTTTGGCCGCACCAAGCTGAATCTCGACCATATGCAGCCCTCTCTGGTGCTTGTGGAGGCCAAAACCGGGGCGCTGATTGAAAAGCACGAGATGCCAGCCGAGCTGCGCCAGCTCTCGACTCGCCATATCGCTGTCGATGCCAAGGGGCGGATCTGGTTTGCCTGCCAATATCAGGGACCGCGCAATGATCTGCCGCCGCTGGTGGGCCATTTCGCACCGGGCGATGGCCTGCGTTGGCTGAACCTACCGGATGAAATCACCGACGGACTTGCCAATTATGTCGGAGCCATTGCCGTCAACCGACGCGATGGGCTGGTGGGGATAAGCTCGCCCATTCGCGGTTTGAGTGTCTCCCTTGATGCCGAGACCGGAAAAGTGATTGCGCGGATGCCGCTCAAGGACGCGGCGGGCATTGCCCCTGCCGTCCATGGCTTTGCCACTTCCAGCTATGACGGGCAGTTCGTTACGCCGCACTCCAACATCAACTGGGATCAGCACATCATCCGCCTGAGTTGATTTTTCGGTCTTTCCTTCACAGCAAGGTGGCGTTACATAAAGATCCATGCGCACTGCCTGGATCAATCTCGCCTTCATCATCATCACCACCGGTATCGGGGTGTTGATTGGCTTTGCCAATCTTCCCGGCAGTTGGTACGCAAGCCTGGTCAAACCCGCCTTCAACCCGCCAAACTGGGTTTTTGGCCCAGTATGGAGTGTGCTCTATGTGCTGGCGGGCGTAGCAGGCGGACGCATCTGGCAGCGGGCTAAAACCTCAAATGTCATGGTCTTGTGGTTTTTGCAGATGGCCTTGAACTTCAGCTGGTCACCGGCCTTTTTCGGCATGCAGGACATCGGCCTTGCTCTGGTGATCATTCTGGCTCTGCTGTCGCTGATCTTTGCTTTTATCTGGCAGGCCAGACGGCTGGATAAAATCGCGACCCTTTGTTTTGTGCCCTATGCTGCCTGGGTATCGTTCGCAACAGTGTTGAATCTGGCGCTTTATCTGCTGAATTAACCGATCCTTCCGTTCCTGTCTTGCCTCAAACCCTGTGTCATGCCAAATGGCTACAACGTGACAGAAGTGGCGGCGAGACATGATGGATGACAATGTCCAAACGCGGATAAAGGCAAGCTTTGCGCGCCAGGGAGCGATGCAGACCATTGGGGCCGAGCTGACCCAGATCGGCCATAAAATGGTCGAGATCGAGCTTTCCTTCCATGACAAGCTCACCCAGCAACATGGCTTTCTCCACGCCGGCGTCATCTCAGCCGCCCTTGATACCGCTTGCAGCTATGCCGCCTACACTGTGATTGCCAATGATGCGTCGCTGCTGACCATAGAATTCAAGGTCAACATGATGTCGCCCGGACGTGGTGATCGTTTTTTGTTTCGCGGTGAAATTACCAAGCCCGGCTCCACCATTATTGTGGCCGATGGCCGTGGCTACGCCATTGGCGATGGCCCCGCAAAATTGATTGCCTCCATGACCAGCACGCTGATGGTCATTCGGGGGCGTGAGGATATTCGTGAATGACATTTGAACTGAAATCGGCTTCCGGTAAATCCATTCTGTTCATCATGGCCGTGGACGCCGAATATGGCCCGTTTTTGCGCTCCCGCATTGCGCCTTTGATGACCGGCGTTGGTCCGGTGGAGGCTTCTATTGTCACCACCAAGGCGCTGCTGGCGCTGGACGCTGCCGGCACCTTGCCGGATCTGGTCGTCTCGCTTGGCTCGGCAGGGTCTGCCAAACTAGAGCAAACCCAGGTTTATCAGGCCTCCTCCGTTGCCTATCGCGATATGGATGCCTCGCCTTTGGGGTTTGAGAAAGGCAAGACGCCCTTTCTCGATTTGCCGCCGGTTGTGGAATTGCCCTTGCGCATTCCCGGCATTGCTGCGGCCAGCCTCTCCACCGGCGGCAATATTGTCTCAGGTGCCGCCTATGATGGCATTGAAGCGGACATGGTCGATATGGAAACATTTGCGGTCATGCGCGTGTGCCATATGTTCAACCGCCCGCTGATTGGCCTTCGCGGCATTTCCGATGGCAAATCAGAACTTACCCATGTGAATGACTGGACCGAATACCTGCACATCATCGACCGCAAGCTCGCTGATGCCGTGGATAGCTTGATCAAGGCGCTGGAAGAGGGCGTTTTCTGGTTTTGATCCCGCCGATCTTCGGTTTTTTATGACTGTAACGATTTCTCAATTGCCAGATGCGGCAGTTTTCTTTAAAGGCTCGCCATGACCCAGATAGCACCTCCCGACAGCGTTCTCATCATCGATTTCGGCAGCCAGGTAACGCAGCTGATTGCACGCCGCGTTCGCGAAACCGGCGTATATTGCGAAATCGTCCCGTTCCAATCCTCCGCTGAAGGCTTTGCCCGCCTCAAGCCCAAGGCGATCATTCTGTCTGGAAGCCCCGCTTCCACGCTGGATGAAAACAGCCCCCGCGTGCCAGACGCGATCTTTGAAAGCGGCCTGCCCATCTTCGGCATCTGCTATGGCCAGCAAACCATGTGCGCCCAGCTTGGCGGCAAGGTGGAAAGCGGCCATCACCGCGAATTCGGTCGCGCCTTTCTGGAAATCGAACAGGATTGCGAATTGTTTGAAGGCCTTTGGTCGGTAGGGTCGCGCCATCAGGTGTGGATGTCCCACGGCGACCGCGTCACCGCCATCCCTCCGGGCTTTCGTGTGCTTGCAACATCGGCCAACGCGCCTTTTGCCTTTATCGCCGATGAAGCGCGCAAATATTACGCGGTGCAGTTCCACCCCGAAGTGGTACACACACCAGACGGTGCAAGGCTGATCCAGAACTTCGTGCACAATGTTGCCGGCATCACCGGCGATTGGAGCATGTCGGCTTACCGCGCCAAAGCGGTTGAGGCCATTCGCCAACAGGTGGGTGACAAGCGGGTGATCTGCGCGCTCTCCGGCGGTGTCGATTCCTCCGTGGCAGCGCTGTTGATCCATGAAGCGGTTGGCGATCAGCTCACCTGCATTCTGGTTGATCACGGCTTGATGCGCAAGAATGAGGCTGCCGATGTCGTGGCCATGTTCCAGGAGCATTACAATCTGCACCTGATCCATGTGGATGCCGTTGATCGTTTCGTCGGTGAGCTGGAAGGGGTGTCTGACCCTGAAACCAAGCGCAAGATCATTGGCCGCCTGTTCATCGAAACCTTCGAAGAAGAAGCCAAAAAGCTTGGCGGTGCGGATTTCCTCGGCCAGGGCACGCTCTATCCCGACGTGATTGAAAGCGTTTCGTTTAGCGGTGGCCCATCGGTGACCATCAAGAGCCACCACAATGTTGGCGGCCTGCCAGAGCGCATGAACATGCAGCTGGTGGAGCCTTTGCGTGAATTGTTCAAGGATGAAGTGCGCGTACTGGGCAAGGAGCTTGGCCTGCCCGACAGCTTTATTGGCCGCCACCCCTTCCCCGGCCCCGGCCTTGCCATCCGCTGCCCCGGCGGCGTGACCCGCGAAAAGCTCGACATCCTGCGTGAAGCCGATGCGATCTATCTGGATGAAATCCGCAAAGCTGGTCTTTACGATGCCATCTGGCAGGCCTTTGCCGTGCTTTTGCCGGTGCAGACCGTGGGTGTCATGGGCGATGGCCGCACCTATGAATTCGTCTGTGCGCTGCGCGCCGTGACCTCGGTGGACGGCATGACCGCCGATTTCTACCACTATGACATGGAATTCCTCGGCCGCGCCGCCACCCGCATCATCAACGAAGTGCGCGGCATCAACCGCGTGGTTTATGATGTGACATCAAAACCACCCGGCACGATCGAGTGGGAATAATATCACACCCCACTCAGTTGTAAGGTGCCGTTAACAGTCCCTGACCGGTATTCAGTCATGATCGACAGAATGCCGGTCAATCTCATAGAGATCTCTATGAGGATGGCTTTTTTTCGGAGAGCATCTGCGATGCCGATCTGTTTACCGCCTGACGTTGAAATACGTTCCACAATCTCTCAATATTTGTTATTTAGCATATTATATTAACGCCAGCTTCACCCACCTGTGTCTATTTTCCAGATGGGCGGCCATGCATCGGGATCAGTCGTCTGAAGGAGATGGCTCGCGGTGAAAATGCAATTCTCTGATCGCAATCGCGCCTTCAAAGACGCCCTGGTGCTTCTTATTGTCGGAATGGCTTTTTGGCTTATAGCCATCGCCCTCAACTTTCATGATCACCTTGATGCATTTTTACACCGGTATGAAGCCTGGCAGCTGGACGAGCTGTTTGATGCCATCACCATCACCGGCTTGCTCGCTCTTGTTTACGCTGGCCGTCGCATTCATGATCTGAAGACAGAGATCCACGTCAAGAACACGATTCAAAGCAACATGGATTGGCTGTCGAACCACGATCCCTTAACCTCCCTGCCCAATCGCCGTGCGCTTCTCAACCACGCTCTTCTGGTCGAGGAGCAGGATCGCAACACGCCCCACGTTATCTATTCTATTGATCTGGACGGGTTTAAAAAGGTCAACGATCTGGCTGGCCCGCAAGGCGGAGATATTTTGCTGCGCGCCGTGGCAAAAAGATTGCAGACCCTTTTGCCCGATGCGGGGATTTTTCGCCTCGGCGGCGATGAGTTTTTGGTGGTCAGCCATCGTCAGGACGCTATGGATTGTCTCAATCTCGGCCACCTTATCGGTCAGACATTGTCAGCACCTTATGATGTGGGCGGTATGACCTCCGAGGTTGGAGCCAGTATTGGTTTTGCGCTCTACCCGGAAAACAGCGCTGACTTCAACGATGCCGTTCACTGCGCCGATGTTGCCATGTATGCGGCCAAAAAGGCTGGCCACAACAATGTTGCAGCCTATGAGCGGATTATGGAGGACCGCGTGGTGCGTCGCGCCGAAGTGGAGATGGCACTGAAAACGGCCATCCGCGAACAATCCATTGTACCCTATTATCAGCCGGTGATTGATTTGAAGACCGGCAAGGTGCACGGATTTGAAGCACTCGCCCGTTGGAAAACCGGCCCTTCCCAATATGTCGCGCCCAGCGATTTCATTGAGTTTGCGGAAAGCGCCGGGCTGATTGTGCCCCTTTCCGAGAGCCTGTTGCGGCAGGCTTGCCTTGATGCTTTGCATTGGCCCGATTCTGTCAGGCTGGCGTTCAACATTTCACCCACGCAATTCTCTGATCGTCAGCTTGGGCTGCGCATCATGTCTATTCTGAATGAGACCGGCTATCCGCCGCAGCGGCTGGAAATTGAAATCACCGAGACCGCGATTATTCACGATGTGGCCGCCGCCGCCAGCATCCTACGGGATCTGCGCGAAGCGGGCATCAGGCTGGCGCTTGACGATTTTGGTACCGGCTATTCCAACCTGTCGCAACTGTCACAGTTCCAGTTCGACAAGATCAAGATTGACCGCAGTTTCATCATCAATTCCGAACGCGATAGCAAATACGCAGACATTGTCCGCGGTATTATGGGGCTTAGTCAGGGACTGGGCCTGGCCACCACCGCAGAAGGAATTGAGGATCGCGGCCAGCTGGCGTTCCTCACGGATCTGGGCTGCGATTTTGGTCAGGGCTATCTCTTCGGCAAAGGACTTCCGGCTGATCAGGCTCTGGCTCTGCTGCTTCGTGACGAGGATTGCCCGATCCTGCGCTCGTTTGTTGCCTGAGGTATGTTGCGTTTCATCGTCCTCAATGAAGCGAGAATGGAAATGCGCGGAAAGACGCGCTGGAAACCATTTTTACTTCCCTGAAACTGAAATTCGTCTATGACAGAAGCGGATTTTAAACCGAGGAACCGGCTTCTTATGACGCAATTCGATGTTCTCACCATTGGCAACGCGATCGTTGATATCATCTCCCGCTGTGACGACAAATTTCTGGACGACAACGGCATTATCAAGGGCGCGATGAACCTGATTGATGCCGAGCGCGCGGTCAAGCTCTATGACCTGATGGGTCCGGCCATCGAAGCCTCTGGCGGCAGCGCGGGCAATACGGCGGCAGGTGTTGCCAATCTGGGCGGCAAAACGGCCTATTTCGGCAAGGTCGCCGATGACCAGTTGGGTGAGATTTTTGCCCATGACATGCAGGCACAGGGCGTTCATTATCAAACCCTGTCCAAGGGCCAGGAGCCACCAACCGCCCGCTCGATGATTTTTGTCACCGAAGACGGCGAGCGCTCGATGAACACCTATCTTGGTGCCTGTGTTGAATTTGGACCTGAAGATGTTGAAGCGCAGGTGGTGGCCGAATCGAAAGTGACCTATTTCGAGGGCTATCTGTGGGATCCGCCACGCGCCAAGCAGGCTATTCTCGATTGCGCCAAAATTGCGCATGATAATGGTCGCGAAGTGTCGATGACGCTTTCAGACAGTTTTTGCGTTCACCGCTACCGCTCGGAATTTCTGGATTTGATGCGCTCCGGTACCGTCGATATTGTCTTTGCCAATCGTCAGGAAGCGCTGGCACTCTATGAGACAGAGGATTTTGCGCAGGCATTGGATCTGATCTCCAAGGATTGCAAGCTGGCCGCCGTTACCATGAGCGAAGATGGTGCCATGATTGTGCGTGGAGACGAGCGCATCCATGTAGCAGCCACCACCATTGGCGAACTGGTCGATACCACCGGCGCTGGTGATCTTTTTGCTTCGGGCTTTCTCTACGGCTACACTCAGGGCCGCTCTCTGGAAGACTGTGGCAAGCTGGGCTGCCTGGCCGCTGGCATTGTTATCCAGCAAATTGGCCCGCGTCCCTTGGGCTCTTTGAAAGATGCCGCAATCGAAGCAGGCCTTATTTAAAAGCCTCTCCCGGATAAGCGCCCCAGATTTCGGTCTGGGTCACCCATCCCTTGGTGCCGTCCACTTCTATACGGCACCAGGTTCCCGAGCATTCCAGCACCTTGGCCAGCACGCCGGGCTGAAGCTTGGCAACAATGCTCGAATTGGTCTGGGCGTCTTGCCGCATATTGACATAGATGTCATTGCCTTTGCCCTTCATCCATGGGGCGGCAAGAGCTGTGCGCTCGCCCGATAGCAAGGTTTGGTTGACCCACCCTTCAGTGCCCTCTGCATCACGAATTTTACGCCAATTGTCGTATTCCTGCGTGATTTCAACCGGCAGGCCGCTGCGCGTATACATCCATGATACGGCATAATCGGTACTGGGGCCAATGCGCAAATTTACCCGTCCGGATTTGAGGCTGACAAAACGCGGCAGCGGCAGGCCGCTTGGTCCCTTGGACGGACCTTGCGCCATGGCATCAACCGCACCGGCCAAAAGAAAGGCGGCGGCGAACAACGTGCAACAGGAGCGTTTTAACCCTTTGGGCATGGCTTTCCACTGGTCTATATCTATCACGAAACCAAAAGCCCCCACCGCCGGTTCCGTCACATGTCGATATTCTTTTGAACAACAAGATGTGTTTGTCTTCGCAGACAGGTTTGATAGAAATTCAATCTTGCGGCATAATTGGCGAAACGGCTTTTGGTTCGCGCAAACATACAGCAGGTTAAACATGAACATACCACAGTTTGCGGCACCAAACTTTGCCAAATATCAGCGACATTGAGCGTAGCTTTGAGGTAAATCATCTCATTATCTTGGTTAAGAACATCTTTACAAGGCATCGAAAGTCTTCATGACCCACAGAAAAAAAACCACGGTTTATATCACGCGCAAGCTACCGGACGCTGTGGAAACGCGCATGCGGGAACTTTTCGATGCGCAACTGAACATTGACGACACCCCGCGGACGCGTGAGCAATTGCTCGAAGCCGTCACCACCTGCGATGTTCTGGTGCCGACAGTGACGGATGTGATTGATGCAGAGCTGATCGAGGCGGCCGGGCCTCAATTGAAGCTGATCGCCAGCTTTTCCAACGGAACAGATCATATTGATGTGGATGCAGCCGCCCGCAAGGGCATTACTGTCACCAATACGCCGAATGTTTTGACCGAAGACACTGCCGATATGACAATGGCGCTTATTCTGGCCGTGCCAAGGCGGCTGGCGGAAGGATCGCGCATTCTGACTGATCCATCGACCGACTGGGCCGGCTGGTCGCCCACCTGGATGCTCGGGCGGCGCATTTGGGGCAAGCGGATTGGCATTGTCGGCATGGGCCGGATTGGCACAGCGGTGGCGCGCCGCGCCAAGGCTTTCGGCCTGTCGATCCATTATCACAACAGAAAACGCGCCAACCCGCAGACAGAAAACGAGCTTGAGGCTACCTACTGGGACAGTCTCGACCAGATGCTGGCGCGGGTGGATATTGTGTCCGTCAATTGCCCGTCAACACCAGCAACCTATCATCTGCTGTCGGCGCGACGCTTAGCTTTGATGCAGCCCACGAGCTATATCGTCAACACCTCGCGCGGCGGGATCATCGATGAGGCCGCCCTTATTCAAAATATCCGCGAGGGCAAAATTGCCGGGGCAGGTCTGGATGTTTATGAAAACGAACCTGCGGTCAATCCGAAGCTGATCAAGCTGGCCGAACAGGGCAAGGTGGTGCTTTTGCCCCATATGGGCTCTGCCACCATTGAAGGCCGCATCGACATGGGCGAGAAGGTGATTATTAATATCCGCACCTATTTTGATGGGCATCGCCCACCAAACAGAGTGCTTCCCGGACGGGATTAGTCCCCATCCACCCAATCTGCTATCATCGGTCAAACAGGACGGATGGGTTTTTCCATCTGGATATAGGTAACCCGATCAAAACCAGGATGACTTTTTTCCGCCACCTTATGAAAACCCCATTTTTCAAACCGCATGTGGTTATTGTCCAGCTCAATGCGGGTCTCTAGCCTTAGCTTTTCAACGCCGCAGGCATGGGCAACACCTTCAGCCGCCTTCAACATGGCCCGGCCAATGCCTTGGCCTTGCAGATTGGGCAACACAGCCACCTTGCCGACATAGAGTATATCCTCGGCATCCTGGCGGCAGAAAAGACAGCCGACGAGCTTGCCATCGATCATGGCGGCATAGCCGATTTCCTCATGGGCCTTTGATTTTAACGTGTCCGCCGTCAGCTTGATGGCCGATGATGGCGGATCAATCCGCGTATGCATATAATCAAAGGCTTCCTGCACCAGGGCCAGAAGTCCTTCCCAGTTTTCAAAGCTCTCGTCGATCTGAACAATGTCTACCACGCGGATCAGCCTTTCCTGTTTTGGTCACGCCGACGATAGTTTATCGTATCGAAGCGGGCGGACAAGCTGTTGTACATTAGCAGACGTCCTACTAACGGTTCACCAATGCCAACAATAAGTTTTATCGCTTCCATGGCCATCAACGTGCCAATCACGCCGGTCAAGGCCCCGATAATTCCGGTTTCGGCACAATTGGGAATAAGCCCCGCGGGCGGCTTTTCAGGAAACAGGTCGCGGTAGCGTGGATAAAGCACCCCATCCGCACCGGCTTCATAGGGCTTAAGCACCGTGAGCGAACCTTCAAATCGGCCAACAGCCCCCGTCACCAAAGGACGCTGGTGGCTCTCTGCGGCGTCGGCTGCGCCATAGCGCGTATCAAAATTATCGGAGCCGTCGATCAACAGATCAAATCCGCGCAGATGGGTTGCAGCAAAAATCGCGTCAAAGCGCTCCTCAAAGCGCATCACCCGCACATGCGGGTTCAACCGGGCGATAGACTGGGCCGCACTTTCGGTTTTTTGCGCATGAATAGTGCCGGTATCGTGAATCACCTGCCGTTGCAGATTGGACAGAGACACGTGATCATCATCGGCAATGCCAAGCGTGCCAACACCAGCGGCAGCCAGATATTGCAACACCGGCGCACCTAACCCTCCGGCTCCGATCACCAACACCTTGGCGGCTTTCAGCTTTTGCTGCCCGACCCCGCCAACTTCCGGTAAAAGAATATGGCGTTGATAGCGTTGAATTTCTTCCATTGAGAGCGGCAGTGTCGGGTTTTGGTCCATCTCTCTCTCCTTACCATTTCAGGCCTTGCCGGTTCAGGGTAAAAGCTTGCCGTCATCCACGCCAATATATTGCGCGCGTTGACCAAGGCTTGAAAACATCTGCACATCCGTGCCTGTCATAAACGCCTGTCCACCGAGCGCGTCAATACGGTCAAACAACGCGGCCCGTCGCCCCTCATCCAGATGGGCAGCAATTTCATCCAACAACAAAATCGGCGCAAAACCGGTCATGGTGGCCACCAGTTCGGCATGGGCCAGAATCAGACCAACGAGCAACGCCTTTTGCTCGCCGGTCGAACAGCGGGCCGCCTCCATGTCTTTATCGCGGTGGCGCACCAGCAAATCACTGCGGTGCGGCCCTTCCAGCGTGCGACCAGCACTGGCATCGCGTCCGCGCTGCATCGCCAGCCGCTCTCGATAGAGATCCTCCAGATCAATGGCTGGGGTCTCCATGCCAACATCATCCAGAAAACCGGACAAGGCCAGATCAGCGACGGGAAAAGGCACATCGTCACGTCGCTGATCAATCAGAGATGATAACAGCCGCATCATTTCATGGCGCGCCAAGGCCATGGCAATGCCCAGCGCCGCCATCTGTTGCTCAAGACCGGAAAGCCAGCTTGGATCAAACCGGCCCTCCCCTAGCAAGCGATTGCGACTGCGCATGGCACGCTCAAAATCGCTGGCGCGGCGGCCATGGGCCGGATCAATGGAGAGCACCAGCCGATCCAGAAACCGGCGACGCTCAGAGGATGAACCGGTAAACAGCCCATCCATGGCCGGTGTCAGCCACAGCATCCTTACATGGTCTGTCAACTCATCCACCGAGCGGCTGGGAGCGCCGTTCAGGCGCAGACGCCGCACGGTGGTTTCGTCCTGCACCTCGGTACCGGTCCCCACATCGACATCGCCAGCCATGCCTTCGAGGCTTGCAAAAATGGAAAAACTACCAAAAGAGCCGACCCGCGCCACCTCTGGCAGGGTTGCGCGGCGCAATCCCCTGCCCGGCGACAAAAAGGACACCGCCTCCATCAGATTGGTCTTGCCGGAGCCATTATTGCCGGTCAAAACCACATGGCGACCATCCAGCGACAGGGAGGCTTGCGCATAATTGCGAAAGTCTGTCAGTTTCAGCCGGGTGATGAACGTTTTCTGCGCCATGCCAATCCATGTGATGCGATCATATATTATTGCCAATTGCGTGTTATAAGCAAACCGTGCTCACACGAAAGACAATTGCCGTTGCAGGTTATATTACAGCAGCTACAGCGCCGCGCGCCAAATATGGCGCACAAAGGACGCTGTAAAACTTTAAATCTACTGCGTAATTCCTTAAATCGATTCCGATTTAAGGAATTACGCAGTAGCACCATATATGGCACACGGCGCTGTAAAATGCACACTCCCTATCAAGACAGGAGCAAATGATGGCTGACGCGGAAGACCGTCTTATCCGGCTGGAAGAGACTGTGGCCTATCAGGCCAAGACCATTGAAGAGCTTTCCGATCAATTGGCCGAACAATGGAAAGTGGTCGAACAGGTGCGCGCCAAGCTGGACCGGCTAACCGAGCGTTTTCTCAATCTCGAGGAACAAACACACGAGGCCGTGCCGATTACCAAACCGCCGCATTATTGAGTGCGTAAAAAGGCCGATGCCGCAAAGCACCGGCCTTTTTCAATCAGCCTTCGAAAAACTCTTTCATCCGGGCAAAGAAGCCGGTGGATTCTGGATTGTTTTCCTTGGACGAGATCTGCTCAAACTCCTGCAACAGCTCACGCTGGCGCTTGGTGAGTTTTTGCGGCGTCTCGATCTGGATCTGGATATAGAGATCACCCATCTGCGCCGAGCGCAGCACCGGCATGCCCTTGCCCTTCAAGCGGAACTGTTTGCCTGATTGGGTGCCTTCCGGCACGCTGACGCGCGATTTCGAACCGTCCAGCGTGGTGACATCAAATGTACCGCCCAATGCTGCCGTGGTCATGGAAATCGGCACGGAGCAATAGAGATCCGCCCCCTCGCGCTGGAAGAACTGATGCGGCTTGACCGACAGGAACATGTAAAGGTCGCCTGACGGACCACCGCGCAAGCCTGCCTCGCCCTCGCCTTGCAGGCGAATACGGGTGCCATCTTCAATACCGGCTGGAATGCTCACCGAGAGCTGACGCTCTTCCGTGGTGCGGCCCTGCCCATGGCACTTGGTGCATGGATCGCTGATCGTCTGGCCGCGACCATGACAGGTCGGGCAGGTGCGCTCCACCGAGAAGAAGCCCTGGCTTGCCCTTACCCGGCCAGAACCCTGGCAGGTGCCGCAAGTGGTTGGCTTGGTGCCGGGTTTGGCACCGGAGCCGGAGCACACATCACAGGTGATCGAGGTTGGAACCCGGATTTGCGCCGTCTTGCCGGTAAAGGCTTCTTCCAGCGAAATTTCCATGTTGTAGCGCAGGTCTGCGCCCCGCTCACGACCACCGGTCGAGCGCTGACGGCCACCGCGGCCACCACCCATCATTTCGCCAAAGATATCTTCGAAAATATCGGAGAAGCCGCCGCCGCCGAAACCGCCGCCCATGCCGCCACCGCCGCCCATACCGCCCTGTTCAAAGGCAGCATGGCCGAAACGATCATAGGCCGCCCGCTTCTGGGGGTCTTTCAGCGTTTCATAGGCCTCGTTGATCTCTTTAAATTTCTTTTCCGACTCGGCATCGCCCGGATTTTTATCCGGGTGGTACTTCATCGCCAGTTTGCGAAAAGCGCTTTTCAGCTCTTTTTCGTCTGCGGTTTTTGACACGCCAAGTGTCTCGTAAAAATCTGCTTTTGCCATGATCTTACAAAGCTCTCAAAGCCTTAGCCACGCCTGCGTGGTTGCCTGTCTTTTGCCCGGCCTGTACATCACAGGCAGACATGTCCCTGTCAAAATCAGCAGCCGCTTGCCGCGCATCTCCCATCAACAGCTGCCTCTCTTTGCCGCGCTGCGCGATGGCCTCTGAAAGAGAGGTGCCCGCAAAGCCAAGAGAATGAGCCGCCAGATCGCAAGACGAAATCTGTCCGCCTGCTTTCTTGCGCTTCAGCGCATCCTCTATCAACGGTCCAAGACTGCCAACGGTTCGGCGCAAAAGCGCCGTATCATGCGCTGAAATTGCTTTGATCATTGCTTTTTCGGCATTGCTGATGCGCGCATGCAGATCGCTGCTCGATGCCGCATGGGCGGTCAGGCTGCCAGCCAAAGCAAATGCGGCTGGCCCGAAGGCCAGCCATCTGAGGAGATTTTGTCGCGACGAAGACCGCATTAAGCCGACTTCTTCGTGCTATCATCCTTCACTTCTTCGTAGTCGGCATCAACAATGCCGTCATCGTGGGAGGCCGCACCTTCTGCGCCGCCTTCAGCCTGCTGCGATTCGTAAATCGCCTGACCCAGCTTCATGGACACTTCCATGAGGGTCTGGGTTTTAGCCTGAATGTCTTCAGCATTTGGCTCAGAGGCTTCAACGGCTTCCTTCAGGCTGGCAATCGCATCTTCGATCGCTTTGCGGTCATCGCTCGATACCTTGTCGCCATAATCCTTCACCGACTTCTCAGTGGAGTGGATCAGGCTTTCAGCCTGGTTCTTGGCTTCAACAACGGCGCGACGGTTCTTGTCGGCTTCAGCATTGGCTTCAGCATCCTTGACCATCTTCTCGATGTCAGCATCCGACAGACCGCCAGAGGCCTGAATGCGGATCTGCTGTTCCTTGCCGGTGCCCTTGTCCTTGGCGGAAACCTGCACAATACCGTTGGCGTCGATATCGAAGGTCACTTCGATCTGTGGAACGCCGCGGGGCGCTGGTGGCAGGCCAACGAGGTCGAACTGACCGAGCAGCTTGTTGTCAGCTGCCATTTCGCGCTCGCCCTGAGACACGCGGATGGTCACAGCCTGCTGATTGTCGTCAGCGGTCGAGAACACCTGGCTCTTCTTGGTCGGGATCGTCGTGTTACGGTCGATCAGACGGGTGAAGACACCGCCGAGGGTTTCAATGCCGAGCGACAGCGGGGTTACGTCGAGCAGCAGAACGTCTTTGACGTCGCCCTGCAACACGCCAGCCTGAATAGCTGCACCCATGGCCACCACTTCGTCCGGGTTCACACCCTTGTGTGGTTCCTTGCCGAACAGCTGCTTCACAACTTCCTGCACCTTCGGCATGCGGCTCATGCCGCCAACCAGAACAACTTCATCAATGTCAGCAGCCGTGACGCCAGCATCCTTGAGAGCTGCCTTGCACGGTGCAACAGTGCGCTGAACCAGATCGTCCACCAGGTTTTCAAACTTGGCGCGGGTCAGCTTCATGGTCAAATGCTTTGGACCGGAAGCGTCAGCCGTGATGAACGGCAGGTTGATTTCGGTCTGCTGCGAAGACGACAGTTCGATCTTGGCCTTTTCAGCGGCTTCCTTCAGGCGCTGCAGAGCGAGCTTGTCGTTTTTCAGCTCAATGCCCTGCTCCTTCTTGAATTCTGCTGCCAGATATTCAACCAGACGCATGTCGAAGTCTTCACCACCGAGGAAGGTGTCACCGTTGGTGGACTTCACTTCAAACACGCCATCGCCGATTTCCAGAACGGAAATATCGAAGGTACCACCACCAAGGTCGTAAACAGCGATGGTCTTGCCTTCGGTCTTATCAAGGCCGTAAGCGAGAGCAGCAGCGGTTGGCTCGTTGATGATGCGCAGCACTTCCAGACCGGCGATGCGGCCTGCATCCTTGGTGGCCTGACGCTGGGCGTCATTGAAGTAAGCGGGAACGGTGATAACGGCCTTTTCGACCTTTTCGCCGAGATAGGCTTCTGCCGTTTCCTTCATCTTCTGCAGGATCATCGCAGAGATCTGAGCTGGCGAGTAACCCTTGTCATTGGCCTGAACCCATGCGTCGCCATTGTCGCCCTTGATAATGCCGAACGGAACAAGGCCCTTGTCCTTTTCAACGGTCGGATCTTCAAAACGGCGGCCGATCAGACGCTTGACCGCAAACAGCGTGTTGGTTGGGTTGGTGACAGCCTGGCGCTTGGCGGGCTGGCCAACAAGGCGCTCGCCATCATCCGAGAAAGCCACCATGGAAGGCGTTGTGCGAGCGCCTTCGGAATTTTCAATTACCTTGGAATCCTTGCCGTCCATGACGGCCACGCAGGAATTGGTCGTGCCAAGGTCAATACCGATTACTTTAGCCATTTTATTCTCTCCTTGAAGCAGGCTGTCAGAACCCCAACAGGCATTCAGTGACAACCCCTCGACGTGCATGGTCTACGGGAATGCGCAGCTGCGCTGCCTTATGCGGGCTATATAAGAAGCGGAATTTGCGACTGCAAGGCACCAAATTGATGGAGGCCTGCAAACATCTCCCATTTTTTTCAGAATACTGAGGTGAGCATGCGCAAGAGGCACATTAACCCGCGTGTCCTATTTGTTTTATCTCTTCACCTTGTGGCAAGCTTACCCAGAATCAGGCGGGCGACACCTGTATCCGTTTATCCCCTCTTTGCTAACGCCCCATCAGAACGTCGAGCAAAGTGGTGTTATCCCCTCTGCTGCCCTGCGTGCGCTGACGTCCGCCCACATCGGCGGGCGGCGTTGCACCGGCATTTCCACCCGGATAGTCGTTTTGCACCGGCGGATAGCCGTTTTGCACCGGCGGATAGCCTTGCGGTTCCTGCCCCGGCGGCACACGGCCTTCCAACACCAGCGGACCTTCCGGGCGGCCATTTCCCGGATCACTATAGGGATCATTATAGGGATCGACGTCTTGTCTGTTTTCTGGCTCATAACGTCCCTGCCCATATTGGCCTTGCTGTCGCGGCGGCACACCCTGTTGCGGTGGCTGCGGCGGGATCGGCTGGCGGATATTGGGCTGAGCAGCATTTGGATAGTTTGCGGGCGGATAAGCGGCCTGCGGCTGGTTCATGTCCTGATTTAAAGCCGGATTGGCTGGCTGCGGAGAGCCGGGCGGCAGCGGGTTCACCGGCTGTGGTGCCGGCGGATATTCATTTTCCGGCGTCGACGGCGTGCCAGACAAAACCTGCCGGATCATCGACGTCAGTGATGGTTCCTGATCGGTTTGCGGGGTTGGATCGCCAAACAACGGCACTGGCGTCAGACCTTTTTGGGCTGCCGTCATGAAATCCTTCCAGGTTTTGGCGGGCAGGCCACCGCCGGTCACCCGTTTCATCGGTGTGCCGTCATCATTGCCAAACCATACACCGGTTGTGAGATTGCTGGTAAATCCAACAAACAAGGCGTCGCGATAGGATTGCGTGGTGCCGGTCTTGCCAGCTGCCTGCCAGTTTTTCAAACGCGCAGCCTTGCCCGTGCCGTTGGTAATGACGCCTTCCATCATCTGAGTCATTTCAGTCACAACCTTTTGGCTGAGAACCCGCGGCGGCTCACCATAATCGGCGGTGTAGAGAACCTTTCCGTCTGTGTCGGTAATCTGGCTGATCACATGCGAGGTTGCCTTGAAACCGCCATTCATGAACGGCGCATACGCCGAGGTCAGCTCCAGCAGCGACACTTCAGACGTTCCAAGCGCAATAGAGGCATTGTTTTGCAAATCTGATTCAATGCCAAGCCGGTGCGCCATCTTGATGACCTGATCCGGCCCCACCTTCATCACCAGTTGCGCAGCAATGGTGTTGAGCGAATTGGCCAAAGCATAAGCCAATGTGACAGGGCCATTGTATTTCTGCTCGTAATTTTCCGGCGTCCAATTGCCGATTTTCACAGGACCATCATTCATCACCGTTTCGGGTGTATCGCCCATTTCCATTGCCGTTGCGTAGACAAAGGGTTTGAAGGATGAACCCGGCTGACGTTTTGCCGTCACCGCACGATTATACTGGCTGGTGGCATAGTCACGCCCGCCAACAAGGGCGCGCACCGCGCCATTGCCATCGACAGCAACAAGCGCCGCCTGCGTTGCATTGAATTTCTTGCCATCCTTGTCCAGCGTGGTGGCAATGGCCGTCTGCGCGGCGCTCTCCAGTGCCGGATCAATGGTGGTTGTCACCACAATGTCCTGCTTGACGTCGCCAATCAGCCCCTTCAACTGGCCAGCCACCATATCGGCCACATATTGGCCCGATCCATCGGTCTGGCGCTTGGCATGGTCCGGCGTCTGCTTCATGGCGCGATTGAAATCGCTATCGGTGATATAGCCCTGCTCGCGCATGGCCCCCAAAACGATCTTGGCGCGGTCCTCGGCAGGCTTTGGATTGTTGACCGGCGAAAGCCGCGATGGTGCCTGCACCAGCCCGGCCAGAAGCGCTGCTTCCCCCAGATTGATGTCGCGCGCCGATTTGTTGAAATAGCGCCGTGATGCGGCCTCAACCCCATAGGCGTTATCGCCAAAATAGACGCGATTGAGATACATCGCCAAAATCTGGTCTTTGGTGTATTTCTGCTCCAGCCACAGCGACAGCAGCACTTCCTGCACCTTGCGCTCAAAGGTTTTCTTTGGCGACAAAAACAGGTTTCTGGCCAATTGCTGGGTAATGGTCGAGGCACCCTGCGCCCGATGGCCCAACAGAATATTGGTCACAAAGGCGCGGCCAATGCCGATAAAATCGACACCAAAATGGCTGTAGAACCGCTTGTCCTCAATCGCCACAATGGCTTCTGGCATATAGGGCGACATTTCATCCAGCGGCAAGGCTTCGCCACCCGTCACGCCACGGTTGGCAATCAAGGTGCCATCGGTTGCGACAATCTTGATATTGGGTGCACGCGCGGGCACCTGCCATGTGCTGGCACTGGGCATTTGCGAGGCAAAATAGATCACCATGCCAACGACACCAATGGTGCCCCAGATGCCGAGAACAATGCACCAATAAAACAGGCGGCGAATCCAGCCAAACAGCCCGGTGGAGCGCTCGCGCTCGCGCCAGCGCGCCCTGCGCGACAAAACTTCGCCCTCAAGGGGCTCATCTTTTTTTGATTTCTTCCTGGATGGAGCCTTCGATCGTCCACCAATCACGCGATCACTGCTATCGACCCGGATGTCGTCATCACTGTCATCATCCTCTGGCGCACCAAAGGAGGGTTCGATACGGTTACGTGATTTCTTCATACCTGCCATTACGCGCTGGCCGTTTTCCTGAAAACGGGCGGTGAGAACCTTTGCCGGAAAAATCTACTTATAATGTCTTGGTCCGCGATGGAAGACCATGCTCCTGCTGCACACCCATTGCGGCAACTGTAAGAAGGAAAGCCCTGTAAATGTTCATTTCCTCATAAAAGCGGAACAAAACCCCTGCATCAGCGTTATTGATGCGAAACAAACAGGGAGTTACCCGATGGCTGATAATACACGTATGCAAGAAGAAATGCGCGCATTGCAAGATCAAATTGCCAATCTGAAGGACAGTTTGACATCGCAAGGTTATTCTGTTGCAGATCAGGTCCGCGACACTGCCTCCTCTGCCTTCAATGGTGCCGCCCGCAAGGTTGATGGTGCTACTCGCTACGCCCGCAATGAAGCGGCATCTGTTGCGGGGATTGTGCGTGAGCACCCAACAGCGACATCAACCGCCCTTCTGGGCATGGCCCTGGTTGGCGGCGTGCTGGGCTATCTGCTGGGCAGCCAGACCGCTGAGGAACCCCGTCGCCGCTGGTATTGATAGGGCGAAATTTTAAGCAAGACAAAAGGGTGGCGCATGAAGCGCTGCCCTTTTTTTATTGAAAAACATCAATCCATTGCGCCTCGGTCAACTCGACCATGCGCTGAGGCGCGATGCGCACCGCTGAATTGGTGGCCCCTGCGGCAGGCACCACAACATCATAATCTTTCAAAGACACATCGCAAAAGATCGGTAGCGGCGTTGCCACGCCAAACGGGCAAACCCCACCCACCGGATGGCTGGTCAGCGCCTCGACCTCTTCGGCACCCAACATGCGGGGCTTGTTGCCAAAACGCTCTTTAAACTTTTTATTGTCCAACCGCCGCATTCCGGCGGCCACCACCAGCATGGTCAGATCCCCGGCCCGCAAACATAGGGTTTTGGCAATCTGATCTGGTTCCACCCCATGGGCCTCGGCGGCCAAGGGCACGGTTGCCGAGCTTTGCTCGGTTTCGATCACATGAATATCCGGCGCATGGGCCGCGAAGAAATCTTTGACGGATATAAGGCTCATACGAGAAGTATGGAATCGCTTTACGCGTCTGCGCAAGGCCAGATTGACGCCAATCCGTCAGAAATTTTCGTCCCGCCCTTGAAACGGAAACGAGAGACACCATTTACAGTGCAGTTACTGACGCGGACTTTCCAAAATGTTTGTGTCGTCGACGATGTTTATTTTGGATTAACCAAGAATTAAGCATTTGGCGCGATAGTTTAGACATACGGAAGATAAGGCTAAGGCCTTTAACCGTCACTAGCTGAAGCCTCGCGCTTCGTTGACCACGGATGTACTGGCAACGAGATGAGCGAGTGGGAAAGGTCGGGTTAAATCCCCGGCCTTTTTGCTTTTTGGGGCCATGGTGCAAAAATGCCCGGCTCCATTATCACAGGACAGGACGCCAAGAGTCCTGAGCTTTAAGAACCCCTCCCCAACCCTCCCCACAAGGGGAAGGGAGTCTGTTGCATCCCGTGCCAGCGCAAGAGTTCTCACCAAAAATCATTCAAAAGCACAAGCTGAACGATGCACTCGAGGTGCTCCCTCCCCCTTGTGGGGAGGGGCCCTTCTTTTTGCGTCGTACATTCTGCACCATCACAGCGCGGGGCCGCTTTCAAATCACTTCGCCAAAGCGTCGATAATCCTGATCCACGAGCGGATGCCCTTGTGGAAAGAGGTCAGCTCATATTTTTCATTGGGCGAGTGAATGCGGTCATCGACCAGACCAAAGCCGACCAGCAGCGAATCCATGCCCAAAAACGTCTGGAAATCACCGACAATCGGAATAGAGCCGCCCATGCCAATCACTTCGGCAGGCTTTGGCCATTCATCCGACAGGGCCGTCTTGGCCTTGGTCAGAAAGGCCGAATCATAAGGCAGTTGAATAGCAGGCGATGCACCATGCTCATGGAACTCCACCGAGCAATCAGCCGGAATGCGGGCACGGACAAAGGCGCGGAAGTTTTCGCGGATTTTATCCGGGTTCTGATCGCCGACCAGACGGAACGACACTTTGGCCGAGGCCTTGGAGGCAATCACGGTCTTGAAGCCTTCGCCGGTGTAGCCGCCGATAATACCGTTGACTTCCGCCGTGGGCCGCGCCCAGGTCAGCTCCAGCACGCTGCGGCCCTGCTCACCCGATGGAATGGAAAGGCCAACATCTTTCAGGAACGTGTCCGCCGTGCGGCCCAGCTTGTCCCAGGACGCCTTGATATTGGCTGGCGTTTCTTCCACGCCCTCATAAAAATCATCAATGGTGATGCGGCCGGTTTCGTCATGCAGATCGGCCAGCACTTTGGTGAGGACATGGATCGGGTTGGCAGCAGCGCCACCAAACAGGCCGGAGTGCAGATCGCGGTCAGCGGCTGTCACGACAATTTCTTCACCCACCAGACCGCGCAGTGCGGCGGCAATGGCGGGTGTGTCCTTATCCCACATGCCGGTATCGCAGACCAAAGCGAAATCGCATTTCAATTCAGCTGCGTTGGCTTCCAGAAATGGCTTCAGCGATGGCGAGCCGGATTCTTCTTCACCCTCGAACAAAATGGTGACCTTGATCGGCAGACCGCCATGCACAGCCTTATAGGCGCGGCAGGCTTCCACAAAGGTCATCAATTGGCCTTTGTCATCAGCCGTGCCACGACCGGTGATCACCTTACGACCCGGTGCGATTTCCTTGATGGCCGGTTCAAACGGATCATTTTCCCAAAGGTTGAGAGGGTCCACCGGCTGCACATCATAATGACCATAGAACAGCACATGCGGCGCATTTTCGGCTGCACCATCATGATGACCAACCACCATGGGATGACCGGCGGTATCACGCACTGAGGCGTTGAAGCCAAGCGCGTTCAACTCCTTGGTCAACCACTCAGCCGCTTTACGGCAATCGGCTTTGTAAGCCGGGTCGGTTGAGATCGAAGGAATGCGCACAAGATCAAAAAGCCGCTCAAGGCTTTGCGGCAAAGCCTCATCGGCATTTGCCAAAACGGGGGCGATATCGGTCATGGAACTATCCTGCACTGTTCAAGTTAGTGCATTGATAGACCACCCCGCCCGCTGTTTCGAGGGAGGAGATCAAAAAATCAGTGATCAGGGTCAGATTTGTTGGCGTCCCGGGCATTGTCCAGCGCATGGCGCATGAATTCCAGCAACAGCTCTTTTTCAAACCGTTTGAGGCCGTTCAAAAGAACGTTATCAGCCGCACAAACGGCAGAAATGGCCCCGTCTTTGATCTCGCGCGCCTTATCGGTCAGATAAATCAATTGGGCGCGTCGATCTGTGGGGTGCGGTTTGCGCTCAATCAAACCATCACGCTCCATGCGCGACAGCGTATTGGCCATGGTGGCCTGCTCAATATCCACCCGCTCCAGCAATTGTTTCTGGGTGAGGCCATCACCTTCCCACAGCTCGACAAGAATGGGAAATTGACCTGCGGAAAAACCCAGCTGCAATGCCTGACTTTGCAAAGCCCTGGCAAATTCTTTGGCGAGTTGGCTCACAAGATAGCTTGGTGACTGCTCACGATGAAACCCCATAATCAAATGATAAGCTGGATTTGAAAGGGAAGCAACTTGGCTTTCGACCAGGCTATAAATGAAAAAGTCGCCACAGCATGGGGGGATACTGTAACGACTCTTTCAAAATTTAGAACAAAGGCCCGGAGAGGGGGGATAAGGCCTTTGTTCTGGAAGCCTGAAGCGGCGGGGGACGAGCCGGCTTTCAGACCGCGACGCTTTTTATCGTGCGTCGGTGAAGACTAAATGCGCCGCCAATTGTGTCATTTCAAGGGTAACAAGATTACAATGCGGTAAGCTTTTCGTGATGATCGGTTTTCCGGCATTTCTTGCCCGCACTGCCTTCCACGTGGTCTCAGGCGCGGTGTGCTTAAAGGCATCCCGCCGATTCCGGTTTAAACAATGATGCAATGGCATGGACCTTTTGTGCGCGGCGCGCTATCCATTTGCCATGAAAAACGGCGATCATCTTTTCCTAGTCGACGGCTCTGGTTTTATCTTCCGGGCCTTCCATGCGCTTCCAGCGCTCACCCGCAAATCCGACGGCCTGCCGGTTGGTGCCGTCTCGGGCTTTTGCAACATGATGTGGAAGCTTCTGACCGAAGCGCGCGACACATCGGTGGGCGTAACGCCCACCCATCTGGCGGTGATTTTCGACTATTCGTCGAAAACCTTCCGAAAAGATATTTATCCCGACTATAAGGCCAACCGCTCGGCCCCGCCGGAAGAGTTGATACCGCAATTTGGCCTGATCCGTCAGGCCACCCGCGCCTTCAATCTGCCCTGTATTGAAACCGAGGGCTTTGAGGCCGACGACATTATTGCCACCTATGCCCGCAAGGCAGAAGCCTTGGGCGCTGATGTCACCATTGTCTCCTCCGACAAGGATTTGATGCAGTTGGTAACCCCCAATGTGCATATGTATGATGCCATGAAGGACAAGCAGATCGGCATTCCCGATGTGATTGAGAAATGGGGTGTGCCGCCAGAAAAGATGATTGATCTGCAATCACTGACCGGCGATAGCACCGATAACATTCCCGGCATTCCCGGCATTGGCCCCAAAACAGCGGCGCAATTGCTGGAAGAATATGGCGACCTCGATACGCTGATGGCCCGCGCAGGCGAGATCAAACAAAACAAGCGCCGTGAAAATATTCTGGCCGGTGTTGAAGCCGTCAAGCTGTCGCGCCAATTGGTGACATTGCGCACCGATGTGCCGCTGGAGCTGGAGCTGGATGCGCTGGTTTTGGAACAGCAAAATGGGCCAAAGCTGATCTCCTTCCTCAAGGCCATGCAATTTACCTCCCTGACCAAGCGGGTAGCCGACGCCTGTGATTGCGATGCCAGCGCCATTGAGCCTTCATCGATTACGGTCGAGTGGGGCGATACGGCCCGCGGCCCCGATCTTGATCAAAAGGCCGAAACAGCTGACGACAAGCCCGCAGAAAAGACCGAAAAAACGCAAAAAAGTGCCGAGACAGGTCAAGGTGCCACACCTGCCGATCTCGTCACCAGCCGCGAAGCCGTCTTCAAGGGCCAAGAGATTGATCGCAGCAGATATGTTACCATCCGCGATCTCGACACATTGAAACAGTGGATTGCGGCGGCCAAAGACTGCGGGCTTGTGGCGTTTGATACAGAAACCACGTCACTGGACCCCATGCAGGCCGAGCTGGTGGGGGTTTCACTGGCCCTGCAGGACAATAGCGCCTCGCCGGATTCCACCGCCATCCGCGCCGCCTATGTGCCGCTCGGCCATAAGGCGGGGGCTGATGACCTGTTCAGTGATGGGTTGAAGCTGGTTGATGGACAAATTCCCATGGGTGCGGCGCTGGAGGCGCTGAAAGACCTTCTGGAAGACACGTCCGTCCTCAAAATCGCGCAGAACCTGAAATATGATTATCTGGTGATGAAACGCCACGGCATTACCATTGCCGGTTTTGATGACACCATGCTGATCTCCTATGTGCTGGAGGCTGGCAATGGCAATCACGGCATGGACAGCCTGTCGGAGCGCTGGCTGGGGCACACACCGATTCCCTATAAGGATGTGGCGGGCAGCGGCAAATCACTGGTCACCTTTGATCGCGTCGACATTGAAAAAGCCACCGCCTATGCCGCCGAAGATGCCGATGTGACATTGCGCCTATGGCTGGTGCTGAAACCCCGTCTGGTGGCAGCAGGCCTCACCCGCGTTTATGAGCGGCTGGAGCGGCCTCTCGTTCCGGTGCTGGCGATGATGGAAGAGCGCGGCATTACCATTGATAAGCAAATTCTGTCGCGCCTTTCTGGCGAGCTGGCGCAAAAGGCCGCAGCCTTCGAAGATGAGATTTATGAGCTGGCCGGTGAGCGCTTTAATATTGGTTCGCCCAAACAGCTTGGCGATATTCTGTTTGGTAAAATGGGCCTGCCCGGTGGTTCCAAAACCAAGACGGGGCAATGGTCAACGTCCGCGCAGGTGCTGGAAGATCTGGCCGCCCAAGGCGAACCGCTGCCACGCAAGATTGTTGATTGGCGTCAGCTGACCAAGCTGAAATCCACCTATACCGACGCCCTGCCCGGCTATGTGCACCCTGAAACCAAGCGGGTGCACACCAGCTATTCCATGGCAGCCACCACCACAGGTCGTCTTTCATCGTCAGAGCCGAACCTGCAAAATATTCCGGTGCGCAATGCCGAAGGCCGCAAGATCCGCACCGCGTTTATTTCCACGCCCGGCCATAAGCTGCTGTCGGCAGACTATAGCCAGATTGAGCTGCGGGTTTTGGCCCATGTGGCCGAGATTCCGCAACTGCGCCAAGCCTTTGCCGATGGGGTGGATATTCACGCCATGACGGCATCTGAGATGTTTGGTGTGCCGATTGAGGGCATGCCTTCCGAGGTGCGTCGTCGCGCCAAGGCGATCAATTTCGGTATTATCTACGGCATTTCGGCCTTTGGTCTGGCCAATCAGCTCAGCATTGAGCGCTCGGAAGCCAGCGACTACATCAAAAAATACTTTGAGCGCTTTCCGGGCATCAAGGATTATATGGAAAGCACCAAGGAATTTGCCCGCGAGCATGGCTACGTCGAAACCATCTTTGGCAGGCGCGCCCATTATCCCGAGATCAAATCCTCCAACGCCTCCATGCGGGCGTTCAATGAGCGGGCCGCCATCAACGCCCCTATCCAGGGCGCTGCCGCCGACATTATCCGCCGCGCCATGGTGCAAATTGAACCCGCCTTGGCAAAAGCAGGCCTTGGCGAAAAGACCCGCATGCTGTTGCAGGTGCACGACGAATTGATTTTCGAAGTCGAAGATGAGGCGATTGATGCCGCCATGCCGGTGATTATCTCGACCATGGAAAATGCGGCCATGCCTGCGGTGTCCATGCGGGTGCCGCTGAAAGTCGAGGCAAGAGCCGCCCACAATTGGGATGAGGCGCATTAAGCGCCTCCCCCGCCAGCCTTACGCAATGCGATCAGGACGGCGATAGCCGGTTGGCTGCTCATAGAGCCAGCCAATCCGCTCAATGGCGGCATTCAAATCTTCGCGCGCCACGCTCATCGTATGGCCATTGGCGTGCAGAAGGGTTTTTTCGTCTTCCATGATGCCGACATGGCCTTTCCAGAACACCAAATCACCGCGTCGCAACTCTTCGCGGGTGATTGGACTGCCAAAGCCGTTTGCCTGCATGTCGGAATCGCGGGGTGCTTCAAGCCCCATCATGTGCATGGCAAGCTGGACAAGGCCTGAGCAATCAATGCCCATGCCGGAACGCCCGGCCCAAAGATAGGGCGTTTCCAGAAAGCGCGCCGCAACCGCGACATAATCGACACCAGCAGGTGTGCCAATCGAGGCGCAATGATTGGCAATCACAGAGCGCCCGTCATTCAGCAGAAAATAGCGCGTGCCACGGGTTTCAGCCTCGCCCGTCACAGTCATCCGACTGCCCATGGAAATGGCATGGGCATTGGGAAAGCGCAGATCGGGACCATTATACAAAAAGCTGCGGGGTGCTGTGACCCAATGGGTCGCGGGCGTCTCAATCACGGTGAGCGATGTTTCCGGCAGGTAACCAACATAGCCATCGCGCACGGCCTTGACCCAGGCCCAGCCGTCGGCGCGTTCAAACACCAGAACATCCTCCCCCAATAGCAATTGCGTATCCAGCCCGCAGGCCAGATTTGGGCTTGGCCGCAGATCGGCAACAGCCAAAGCAATACGGGCCGGAGTGCCGCTGACAAAGCGCTCGGCTTCCACCTGTCCGCGCAGCGCTTCATCAGCCAGATCAGGTCTATAGGCGTGCAATCGACGATCCAGGGTCATGTCAGGTCCTTAATATACGCGCCCGATCCATAATCAGGTCACCGAGTTTTTCCAGGTACAAAGCGCCCGCGACCGTGCGTTTGATAATCACATTGCGGCGATCCAGATCATCACGCATCCGCTCAACCAACCCCATGTCGCCCATGGTGTCGAGCGCGCGGGTAATCACGGGCTTTGTCACATTCAAGGTTGCCGCAAGCCCGCGCACCGTGTGCGGCGGCGGCACCAGATAGATATGTAAGAGAATGGTCAATTGGCGCAAGGTCAGGTCAGGTCCGTCGTCTTGCACCTGCGCCAATGTCACATGATGCCAAAGCCCCAGAGCAGCTGTCGCGGTCAGTTCAATACTCATCGATCCGCTCCAGTTTCGTTTCGCTGCCGTTTCATATTCCACAAAAAAGCCGGGCGCTGCAAGCAGGCCCGGCTGATTTTTGACAGAGCATCAAAGTGCCGCAGACAATCACTTCATCGCAGCGATATGGCGATAGAGCGCACGGATAACCTGCGCTTCGCCGCCGACGGGGCTATGAGGGCGCTCTTGCGGTGCCCAGCCGTAGATATCAAAATGTGCCCATGAGGCGGTGTTGGTCACAAAACGTTTGAGGAAGAGCGCCGCCGTAATCGCCCCTGCCATGCCGCCAGCAGGCGCATTGGTCAAATCTGCCACCTGTGAGCGCACCAATTTCTCATAGCCGGCAAACAGCGGCATACGCCACATGGGATCATCCACCTCGAGGCTCGCTTCTGAAAGATCATAGGCCAGATTGTCGTCATTGGTGAAAAAGGCAGGCACATCAGGACCAAGGGCGACGCGGGCGGCCCCCGTCAGGGTTGCCATGTCAATCAACAGATCGGGCTGATCTTCATCGGCATAGGCCAAGGCATCGGCCAAAATCAACCGGCCTTCGGCATCAGTATTGTCGATCTGTACCGTGAGACCCTTGCGGCTGGTGTAAACATCGCCCGGACGAAATGCATTGCCAGCTATGGAATTTTCCACCGCAGGCACAATCACGCGCAGATCAACCTTCAGCTTGGCATCCATGATCATCAGCGCAAGGCCCAACACATTGGCAGCCCCGCCCATGTCCTTTTTCATCAACAACATCGAAGAGGCTGGCTTGATGTCGAGACCGCCTGTGTCAAAGCATACGCCCTTGCCAACCAGCGTGATCTTCTTGTGGCCCTTCTTGCCCCAGCGCATTTCCAGCAAGCGGGGTGCCTCGCTGCTTGCGCGGCCAACCGTATGAACAAGCGGGAAATTATGGGTCAGCAAATTGTCACCGGTAATGACGCTGACCTCTGCCTTGTAGTGATCGGCCAGGGCACGAAATGCCTTTTCCAGCTCAATCGGGCCCATGTCATTGGTGGGTGTGTTGATAAGATCGCGAGCCAGAAACACGCCTGCCAACTGGCGATGGATGTCGGCCGCATCCGCATCTTGCGGAATCATCAATCGGGGTGTGTCGGCCCGCTCGGTCTTGTAGCGATCAAAACGATAGCTTCCCAAACCATAACCCAAAGTCAACCGATTGGCGGTCAGAGGGGCCGTTTCAATGTGCCAGTCACCGGCGGGCAACGCGCGCGCCAGCTTGCCGGTCAGAAATGGATTTTCGGCAGGCTGACTTCCCAGACCGAACAAAGCGCCTCCCAAATGACCATCACTGGTTGGAATCAGCAAAACAGAGCCAGATTCGGCCTTATAGCCTGCCTTCTTGGCCCAATCGAGGGCAATGGGGTCAATCGTGCCTGTCTCAATATGGGCAGGCGTCACAGCAAATATGGGCAGCGTCTTGCCGCCTTTGGTCAAAAATGGAGTGGGGCGTTCAATATATTGATAGGGTGTCATAATTGCCTTTTGCTCTCTACCGTGGCGAACGCAAATTAACACTCTGTTAGCCTTAACAGATTATTACTGAAGTCAGCATTGCGTTGCGCCGAAAACCGCTATCTCAGGTTAGATCACATGCAGGTTAAGGAATTATGCAACCAATAGAGCGTGTTAGAGACTTCAATCCGGGGCACTTCAGCTTCTTTTGAAAAAGAAAACACACGCAGAGGAAGGGGATAGCTGTTCGTTTCACGTCGAATCAAACGCTGTTCCGGGCGCGGATTTAGAGTTCGTCAGGGAAAAGTGCAATCCGGTTTTCCTGACGAGACGAACGATAAAAGAAGCTTGGGGTCTGTCTGGCTCGGACTGAACCTGACAGACACGAAAGTCGCAAGGGTAGAAGCATGACCGTCCGGCAAACATCCTCAAAGGGTCAATTTCAGCCCGCTTTGGCACAGCGCGTTGTGGCGCTGACGGTCACGCTGCTAGCGCTCAGCCTTGCCGGTTGCGCAACAACCACCTCGCCTGACAGGATGAGCACAGGCTCTATTCCGACCCTGACAAAGCCAGTCGATCAAATGAGCCCCGGTGAGGTTGCCACCGCTACGGACTCCATGGGGCGGGCCTACGCCAAAACACCGCAGAACCCGCAAATCGGCATAGCCTATGCCAATCTGTTGCAAGCAAGCGGACGTGCGCCTCAAGCTCTGGCCGTGATGCAGCAAGTCGCCATTGCCAACCCCACCAACCGCCAGGTTCTGGGCGCTTACGGCAAGGCGCAGGCTGCCGCAGGCCAATTGGAACAGGCGCTCGTGACGCTGACCCGTGCGCAAACACCAGACAGGCCAGACTGGCGTCTCTATTCTGCCCAAGGTGCGGTCTTTGACCAGCTTGGGCGCGCGCAAGACGCCCGCACCTCCTATCAGCAAGCCCTGCAAATCCAGCCAAATGAACCATCCGTGCTGTCCAACATGGGCATGTCCTACGTGCTGAGTGGCGATTTGAAAACAGCGGAAACCTATTTGCGCACCGCGGCCCAGCAGCCCACAGCCGACAGCCGGGTGCGCCAAAATCTGGCGCTGGTGGTGGGTCTCCAAGGCCGGTTTGACGAAGCAGACAAGATTGCCCGACAGGAATTGTCGCCCCAGCAGGCTGAGGCCAACGTGGCCTATCTGCGCACCATGCTCAGCCAGCAGAACGCCTGGAAGCAGTTGGCCGCCAAGGACGGTGGCAAGGCCTGAAGCCTGTCGCGTTTTATCGTCATCAATAAAACGCCAACGGACATGCGACACGACAAGAGATGAAAGCCTGTCACAGTGAATCCCCTTCAATGTGACAGGCTTTACAGCGCCTCTCGCCAAATATGGCGCACAAAACTGTTACCACAAAAATCCGGGGCTGGCGCCTGTCCTCAGAGAAACAAAAGCCATGCCCGTTGGAATGATCAGCCCCAAAACCATCCGGGGCAATGATCTGTGATGTTCAGCGACAATGAAACTTTGTGCAAGATTGCAGCACGGCAATCAACCTCACATCAATTCTGACATTTCTACTGCTGTCATCGCGATCGGCCTGTTGATTACAGCGCCTCTCGCCATATATGGCGCGCAAAGGAAGCCGTAACACTTTTAATCTGCTGCATAATTTTCGCCTCAAATCGATTCCGATTTGAGGCGAAAATTATGAAGCAGAGGTGTGGGCAGTGGAGACAAGGCAGTGCCGGTCCAGCATCTTTTATACGGTGTATAATATATAAGGCCGAAAAAATTGACGGAAATCAAATTTAAAAGCATTTTTTTTATTGTATATTAAATAAGCCGCCCTAGATCTAATAAATTAGAAATACATTGTCCATGAAGGACTCTGCTCACTCGCTCGAGATGAATAATTCTACTTTAGAGTGAAAAAATCCCAATTTTCAAACAAACACAAAGCGAGAAGCGATGTCTTTCTTGAACAATTCGAGCATTAAGCTCAAAATTCTCTCGGTGATCATTCCCATCTGCCTGATCGGTGCAGGCGGTGTTGCCTACGTCGCAAAGAGCTATAGCGCAGCAGACAGCACCTATTCCGACTTTATTTCGACAGATACCGTGGCTGCAAACCAGATCGCTCGCTCGGTCACATCCTTGATGACGGTCGGCTACGACGTCTATCAGGCAATGACCTACGACAAGGGTTCAGATGAGGCCAAGCAGGTCATTCAGGATTACCAGAACAGCAAAAAGACGTTGATAGACCGGCTTGAAAAGGCCAAGGTTCTGACACCCGAAAATGCTGGCGATATTGATCGTTTCACAAGCCAGGCCAACGCAATCTTTGCATTGACCGATAAAGCCATGAATGCCGCAACGAGTGGCGATCTCGAACAGAGCAAGGCCACCATGGCTAAGGCCGATCCAATGATCGGAAAGTGGCGCACAGATTTACGCACCTGGAATGATGACAGAGCCAAGTCGCTTTTGAAAAACAGCGACGATATCACCGAAAATACCAACAGCACCATCTTCAATGCATTGCTGTCTCTGGGGATTTTATTCTCCGCCGGTATTGCTGCGGCACTCTACATCGCATCGCGCGGTATCACAGGACCGATCAACGTGCTTGCCGCCCGGATGATAACGCTAGCAAACGGACAAACCGAAGAAGGCATTCAGGGCCTTGATCGAAAAGACGAAGTTGGACAGATGGCACAAACTGTTTCGGTGTTCCGAGACAATGCGATTGAGCGCGTGCGGCTGGAACGGGAAACCGAAGCCAATCGCAGCCTGTCTGAAAAAGAACGTCTTGAGCGTGAGCAGCAAAAGGCAAAAGAAGCGGCCGACATTCAGTTTGCGGTCGATCATCTTGCCAGTGGCCTGTCTCATCTGGCCGATGGCGATATATCCTATCGGATTGATCAGACATTTACCGCCAATCTCGACATTGTGCGCGCTAATTTCAATGCCTCCGCAGACAAGCTGCAACAGGCACTGACGGGTGTTTTGCAAAATGCCCGCGCCATTGATGCAGGGGCCAATGAGATCAAATCTGCCGCCGATGATCTGGCAAAGCGCACGGAGCAGCAGGCCGCCTCGGTGGAAGAAACCGCAGCTGCCTTGGAAGAAATTACCACCACCGTCAAAGACAGCACCAACCGTGCGCAGGAGGCTGGCGCGCTGGTGGCACGCACCAAGGCTGGGGCTGAACAATCCGGCGAGGTGGTGCGTCGGGCCGTCGTTGCCATGGAACAGATTGAAAAGTCGTCGAGCGAGATTTCCAATATCATTACCGTGATTGACGAAATCGCTTTCCAGACCAACCTTCTGGCACTGAATGCCGGTGTTGAAGCGGCGCGTGCGGGCGAAGCGGGCAAGGGTTTTGCGGTTGTGGCGCAAGAAGTGCGCGAGCTTGCACAGCGCTCTGCCAACGCCGCCAAAGACATCAAGGCCTTGATCCACACGTCCAATGCGCAAGTCACGTCCGGCGTTCAGCTTGTGGGAGAAACCGGCAAAGCACTGGAAACCATCGTGTCGGAAGTGCAAGAAATCAATCGCCACGTCAGTGCGATTGTGGACGCCGCACACGAACAATCCAGCGGCTTGCAGCAGATCAACACAGCCGTCAATCAAATGGACCAGGACACGCAAAAGAATGCTGCCATGGTGGAAGAATCCACGGCGGCAAGCCACAGTCTGGCTCGAGAAGTCGCATCTATGAACGTGCTTTTGTCGCAGTTCAAGCTGTCCGGTGGTCAGCACACACCCGCAGCGGTCCGCCCCGCACAAAGCGCTGACACCGCCGTGATCTCGCCTGCCCGGGCATTGGGTCGCAAGATTGCCAGTGCGTTTTCGGGCAAAGCAGCGCCATCCACTGCCGCAGCGACCAATGCGTCATGGGAGGAATTCTGAGAATTCAGCCATAATATCAAGAGTCATTGAAAATGACTTTGGTATTCCTTCTGCAAATATCTCAAGCATCTGATGCATTTGAGATATTTGCAATGTCTTCAAGGAGAGGATGCTCTCGCATCTTCGCCTTGGTATAAGCCGTCATCGCGAAGCCGGAAAGAGACCCTCTCCGGCTTTTGCTTTCAGCAGGACGCGGTAACACTTTTAATCTGCTGCATATTTTTTTCCTCAAATCCAATCCGATTTAAGGAATTAGCGAGAGCAAGCCTTTGGCAGACAATCGTTGATCACGTTCAGAAACCGCTCTCCGGCGTCGGCCAAGCGTCCAGAATTATCGAGTGTGACCACATGATAATCGCCGACAATCTCAAGAGAACTTCGCGCAAGTCTGCGCAGGATTTCGTCCCGGTTTTCCCGCCCGCGGGCTTCGAGCCGGTCGGCCAGCACGTCTGTGCTCGCCGTTACGTTCACAACCGTCATCTGCGCAAATGCCCGTTGAAAACACGGCAAAACCGAGCGCGAGCCGTTTGCAATCACCACACCGCCTCGCGACAGCCAATCACAGACATCCTGCGGAATACCATAGCTCAAGCCGTGCGCATCCCAGTCTACGGCAAAACGCCCTGCGGCTTTCAGATCGTCAAATTCTGACGGTGTGGCCGCACTGTGATCTTCGCCGCCTGCGTTGGCCGGTCGGGTGATGACCCGCCGGACAAAATGCACATTTGGGTTTTCAGCAAGATGCTGTCGGGCATAGGCAATCAGACTGTCCTTGCCTGCACCACTGGGGCCAACCACAACAATCATTCGGCCTTTAAGCCCTGCTCCGTCCTGTGGGTCCGCCATCACGCCACCCTTCTGCCCTGCCGCCAGACAGCACGCACAACCGGCACACCATGATCACGACGCACCCGCACCAGATCGGCCCGCAAGCCTGTGGCAATCCGACCCCGATCATCGAGGCTCACGGTGCGGGCAGGTGTGGATGTGACCATGCTCAAGGCTTGCGGCAGGCTAATATGCTCAAACCGATCGGCCAGCACAAAAGGCGCGTGCAGCAGGCTGAGCGGAATATAATCGGATGACAGCACATCCAGAACCCCATGCTCGGCCAGATCAGTGGCAGCGATATTGCCAGAGTGGGAGCCACCGCGCACCACATTGGGTGCCCCCATCAGCACGCTCATGCCAGCCTTATGGGATGCGGTGGCAGCATCCATGCTGGTGGGAAACTCGGCCAGCTTCACGCCATGGCCCTTGGCTTCCTCCACATGCGCAAGCGTTGCATCATCATGGCTTGCCACAGTAATGCCGCGGGCGGCACAGATTTCCGCCAAAGCATCGCGATGTTTAGCAGAATAACGGCTGGAGGCTGCCAGGCGGTTTTCGACAAACCGGGCAAATTGCTCATCGGTCAGACCACGCTTGGTTTTGTAATAAAGCGTGTATTGATCCATGGTCTGAAACTGGCGCTGACCCGGTGAATGGTCCATCAGCGACACCAGCCGCACATGTGGATCTTCGCGAAAATCCTCAAAATGTTGTAACACATTTTGAGATGCCACTTCGCAACGCAGATGAATGAGGTGTTCGGCCCGCAAACGATCCTCTTTTTCGGCCGCCTGAATGGCATCGGCCATTTCACGCATCTCGCCGTCTTCAAAGCCGTCATCCGCGTCCGAGCCCATGCGCAGACAATCAAACACCGTAGTGATGCCGGACGTGACGATTTGAGCATCGTGGGCCTGAATGGCTGCCGTCTTGTTCCAGCGCACACCGGGGCGTGGCGAATAATGGGTTTCGAGATGGTCGGTGTGCAGCTCAACCAAGCCGGGGAGAAGGTAATCTCCGCCAAAGTCCTCGCCAACCCGGCTCACCCCTTCAGCAATATCGACAATCAGCCCATCGCGCACCACAACAGTGCTGTTGGGCAAAAGCCGATCTTCGAGCACCACGGTGGCATTGGACAATACGGTTTCATTCGACATCGGACATCCTTTATGCCGCTTTGAGCGGCAACCATTTCAACACAGTAAAGGGCGCGCCCCGGCTTTCCTCAACAAACAGGCCAAGGCCGGACACGGGCAGCGCGCCGTGGGTAAATTCTGCAAAGGTCTTTTCAAGTGCATCCCGCATAGCGGGGCTTTGTTCAGCATCCACCGGCCCCGTCAGGGTCATATGAAAGCGAAACTCTTCCATCACATACGGATAGCCCCATTGCTCCAACAATTGCCGCTGGCGCTCGGACAGCTTTTCCGGCTTGCGCCGTGCCATATCCGCATCAGACAGAGGGGCGCGAAACCGCTCAAAATACTGCACAACAGAGGCGGTAAAATCCTGCAAGGCTGGATGGACCTGATCTGGCACCACGGCAAAAAACGGTCCAAGCTGGTCCACGATCACCTTTGGAATATCAAAGGTCTTGGTGTTGGCGCAAAATTGCTCAAAGCCTTCCATCAGGCTGTCTTGCGTCTCACCGTCTTTCAGGCTGAACGGCGCTTTCAACGTGGCGTGAAAGCCGTAACGGCGTGGGTCTGCGGTCAGGTCTTTGATCTCATCGGGAGAAAACCCGGCAACCGGAGCCTGCTCAATGCTCGCGTTGGAGAAGGCATCCCGGCCCAGCCAGCGGCTGGCGGTAACAGTAAATGCATGCCCCTGAGGCGGCGTGAAATAGATGGCGTAACGCACGATAAAATATCCCGAAACTGAGTGGGAATCGATAAAAGGAGGCTTTCACAATGCCCCCCTCAGAGATGACAAATCAAGGCTGTTTCACTAGACAAATGCCGTGAAATATTGATGACATCATCATTGAGAGTCTGTCGGATTCATATTGAACCAGACAGACTCTATATCCTTTTGTATTCGTTTGTCTTTTCTGGAAAACCGGGATCCACTTTTCCCTGACAAACTCTGGATTTATCGATTGGCACCCATCAGTTTTGAGCGGATCATGTTGGAAATGCCGTCAAACAAAAACACCACCAGCAGGATCAGCAGCACCATATAGCAGACATTTTCCCAGTTCTGATTGGTGCGCATGGCTTCCCACAGTTTCAGGCCAATGCCCCCTGCCCCAACCGCGCCAATAATGGTGGCCGAGCGAGTGTTGGATTCCCAAAAATACAAAGCCTGCGATACAAACACCGGCAGCACCTGTGGCAACACGCCAAAACGCTGCACATTCAAAGCGGATGCGCCGACGGATTTGATCCCCTCGCGCTGCTTGTCGTCGATGTTTTCCAACGCTTCGGAATAGAGTTTTCCCAAGGTGCCGGTGTCGGTGAAAAAGATGGCCGAGATGCCAGCCAAAGGTCCGGGGCCAAAAGCGCGGGTGAAAAACAGCGCCCAGATCAGCATATCCACCGAGCGTAAAAAGTCGAAGAAACGCTTGGTGATCTGATTGAGCGGTCGGTTGCGGGTGATATTGCGTGCGGCAATAAAGGACAATGGAAAGGACAAGATGGTGGCAAACAGAGTGCCAACAAAGGCCATCACCAGCGTTTGCGCAAGCTTGGTCCATACATCCAGATGCTGCCAAGACGGATTGTAAAGAATATCATTCCAGGCCAAAGCCAAATTAGACTGGCTGGGGTCAAGCCGGGCACCTGTGGTCACCAGGCCAAAGACTTCGCCTGCCGATTTGCCAAAAAATGCCGAATTGGTATCGAAGAAGAAATTGGCCCAGCCAAAGAAGCGGTTGCGCACCCGCACACGGTCCGAGCTGATATCGGCCCAGCCGTGCATGCCAAAATAGGCCATCACCCGCCCGCCACGCTCGCGCTGCTCGACCCACTGTGGCAGTGGGCCATTGGCGAAAACCGCATCGGCTTTGCGATCCAGCGTGAGTGCGACTTTTTCAGAGCCACGTACCAGCACCACCTGAGACGGTGTTACATCAACCGTTGCCTGCGCGCCAAGGCGCACGAATGCGTCGGTGATCACCTCTTCGCGGCGCGTCACGGGGGCGACTTGGGCTTCAACCTCTGCCGTTTTCGGGGCCGCACTCATGAAGTTGAAGGCCGAGCTTTTGGCAGCCGGTGGCGGAGCGGCGGTGGCGGGGGCCTGCTCGGTGCGGGTCATCATCTCTTTTTTGGTCGTCAGCCAATCGGGATTGGGATTTGGACCAATGGGATCAAAACGCGAATAAGTGATGCTCATCGCCCCGTCGGCGTCAATATTGATCTCGGGGCGAATTTCATAGGACACCCAATCGGCAACATAATTACCAGCAATGCCCCAGTTGGCCGTCGAGATCACCTTGCCAACCGCAAAAAACCACCAGCAAAACACCAGATAGAGAATAACCGCACCCACCACGAACGGCAATCGATAACGCTGCCACAGGCTGCGACCAAAGATTTCGGGATGCCGGGCGGCGATACGGTCCATCTCGCTTGCGTCAAACACGGTCATGGCAATTATTCCTCAGGCGACAGCGTGAAAAGCTTGCTCACCAACAAGCTTGCGCCGCAGCCAGGCCGAAAACTGATCAACAGCAATCACGGTGGACAACAGCAGAATGATGATGGCGATGGTTTTGGCGGCATGGCCCTGACTGATCGACAAGCGCAATGGCTCACCAATGCCGCCACCGCCCACCGCACCAATAATGGTGGAGGCCCGCACATTGATTTCCAGCCGCATCAATCCATAGCTGATAAAATTGGGCATGACCTGCGGCACAATGCCAAACCGCACCCGCTCCAGCCAGCTCCCGCCCACGGCCCGAAGCCCTTCGTCTGGCTTCATATCGGCATTTTCAACCACTTCGAAAAACAGCTTGCCAAGTGCTCCAATGGTGTGAACCGACACGGCAATCATCGCCGGAATGGGTCCAATCGAGAGAATGGCAAGGCAAAAACCAGCAATGACCACTTCGGGAAAAGCCCGCAGCAGTTCCATCAACCGGCGCACCGGCCAGCGAATCCATCGACTGGGCATCATGTTGCGCGCCGCCATGAAGCAGAAACAAAAGCCAAACAGGCCACCCAACAGGGTCGAGACGATGGCAATATTCAGCGTCTCCAGCATTTTGTAGAAATATTTCGGAATATAGAGGTCATGCGTGATGTAAAGCCGACCTTCATTATAGTTATACTTTAAACTGCCATCGTCATAGGGCGATGGCAGATCAAACATTGCCCGCCAGACCTCCATGCCGTCACGTGGAATCAGCGTTTCGGTAAAATCCAGCACATGCGGCAAACGGTTGAAGAATTTGCCCGAATTGGTCTCGTTGGCAAACCAGAGCGAGCCAGACAGGGCAAAGAGCAGCACCAAAACCCCGATCAGCGTGTAGAGCCGCCGGGTTTTGGCCAGCCCATTCCAGTGCTGCTCAATCTGGGCGGCACGGTCACTCAGCACAGGCAGTTTCGCAGATGGGCTCATCGACTCTTCTTTGGCATCCGTTGGAAAAAAAGAGCCGCCGGTCACGATCCCCACCGGCGGCCAAGGTGTTTGCGAGAGGCGATCAGCCGCCGATTGTGGCCTTGCGCGCATCAATCACAGGCTTGTAGAAATCGACGTTAACGTCCGCATAGCCCTTGTAATCGCCGCCTTCGATGGCGGAGAAGCAAGCAGCATCGGTCTTTGGCAAGGCCTTGAAGAAGGCTGTTACCTTGGCCTTCATCTCAGGGCTGATGGAAGAGCGGATCACCAGCGGGCCATTCGGGATCAGCGGCGACTTCCACAATTCAACCAGATCGGCCATGTTGAGTACACCCTTGTCGACCATCTTGCGCAGGTTGCCGGATGTGTAGCCATCCTTGAAATCACCAACGCCAGAACCGTATGTGGTGCCAGCATCAAAAGTGCCCTTCAGCACTTCGAGAACGAGATTTTCATGGCCGCCGCCAAAGCCGGTGGAGGCAACATAAGACTTCACCGGGACGCCACCGAGCGCTTCTGGCAGGGTAACCGTTGGGATCAGATAGCCAGAGGTGCTGTCTGGATCGGCAAAGCCGAGCTTTTTGCCCTTGATGTCGGTGACCTTGGTCATGCCACTATCCTTGCGGGCCACCATGATGGAGTAATAGCCCATGGAGCCATCGGTCTGCACCGTGGTCAGGATCGGCTCAACCGCCTTTGGATTGGCCAGATAGGCTTTGGCATAGCCGGACGCACCAAGCTCGGCAAAATCCAGCGTGCCGCCGAGCAGGCCCTGAATCACGCCATCATAATCTGAGGCCGGAAACATCGACACCTTCTCGAAGCCGAATTCCTTCTTGAGGTCATCCGCCAGGCACTGATAGTTGCGCAGACGATCGGCTTCGTTTTCACCGCCGAGAATGCCAACGCGGAATTCCTTGAGGTTTTCAGCGGCAGCCATGCCCGACAGCGACAACAGCGTCACGGAGGCAAGCAGGATCTTCTTCAACATGGTCTCTCTCCTGATTTTCCGGTTTAAAACCGGTCACGTCTGTTTAGAAAATTAAGCCTTTGACGCGGGCGGGCGAACCTTGGGGCTGAGCGAGGCTCAGTGTGCCGTCGCCACCATGGCGGTGGGGGACAGGGAAGCGTCCGTGGCGATTTTGGCGACAGGTGCCCGAATGGCTGTTGAGGTCATGCTTTCATCGATCTCGTTGCCGTCATGACCGGCTCCGTAAATCGCCTTCACGGCATCGGCGTTCAGGTCTTGCGGACCGCCGTCAAACACAACACGACCACCGGACATGCCAATGATGCGCTCGCAATAGGCTCTGGCCGTATCCAGCGTATGCAGGTTGGTGATCACGGTAATGCCTTCACGCTCATTGATGTCGCGCAAGGAATCCATCACGATCTTGGCGTTCAGCGGATCCAGCGAGGCAATCGGCTCATCGGCCAACAGCATTTTCGGAGCCTGCATCAGGGCGCGGGCAATGGCCACACGCTGCTGCTGACCGCCTGAGAGCGTGCCCGCTGCCTGCATCGCCGTTTGCTCAATCCCCAGACGCTCGAGCGCCGCGATTGCCATAATCCGCTCTTCGCGGGTAAAAATGCTCAAAACACTCATAAGGGTGGAGCGATGGTTAAGCCGCCCCAACATGACATTGGTCAAAACATCAAGGCGCGGAACCAGATTGAACTGCTGAAAGATCATGGCACAATCGCGCTGCCAATGGCGCAAGGCCGCGCCCCGCAAATTTGACACTTCAAGTTCGCCAAAGCGGATAGAGCCGGATGTTGGGTCTGCCAAACGATTGATCATGCGAAGCAAAGTGGATTTACCAGCCCCGGAGCGACCAATAACGCCAACCATCTGACCATGCGGGATAGACAAAGTAACGCTGTCAACTGCGGTTTTCTCTCCAAACCGCCGCGTTACCTGAGTGAGCTCGAAATTCATTTCGCATCATCCGACATGGTTTTACAATTGGGGTGAGCATTACGATGTGTGAATGAAAAGCGAATGTCAGTTCCGTGACAGTTTTGTTAAATTTAATCGGCTCTATTCTTGGTACTTCTTGAGAAAATCTTCGCCTGACAGTGTGCGAAAATCACTAAGCGCTTTAAACAGTTGCTCATGCGACCAATCCCACCACGCCAAGGCTTCCATGCCTTGGGCAATCTCTGGCGCAAAGCGCGGTTTAATGGGCTTAGAGGGCACACCACCCACGATGGTGTAAGGCTCCACCGATTTGGAAACCACGGCACCGGCCCCAATCACCGCGCCATTGCCAATGGTGACACCGGGCAGAATTGTTGCCCCATGGCCAATCCAGACATCATGGCCAATCACCACGCGGTTTTCGCGCCGCCAGGCAAAGAAATCCTCTTCCATATCTGCACCATCAAAATAATCGGCAGCGCGATAGGTGAAATGATGGAGCGTTGCCCGCCAGGTTGGATGATTGGTGGCATTGATGCGCACACTTGCAGCGATATTGGCAAATTTGCCAATGGTTGCGCACCAGATGGCCCCATCCTGCATGACATAGGAGTAATCGCCCATCTCGACCTCATCGAGGCGGCAGCGCTCCGACACTTCGGTATAGCGGCCAAGGGTGGAATTGTTCACCGAGGCGGTTTCATGAATATAGGGTGTCAGTCCAAGCTTGCGGGTCATGCGGCCATCGTCCTTGGTGAGAATTGCGAAACATCCAAAATCGTATCGGCCACCAGCGCCCGCACGTCCTCATCATGGAAAATGCCCAGCATGGCGACACCATCCGCCTTCTTCTGGCGGATCAACTCCACCACCACGGCGCGGTTTTGCGCATCAAGCGAGGCGGTTGGCTCATCCAGCAGAAGAATGGCGTGATCGGTGATGAAGCCACGAGCGATATTGACACGCTGCTGCTCGCCGCCGGAAAAGGTGGCCGGTGGCAATTGCCACAGGTCTTTGGGCAGGTTGAGACGCGCCAGCAGATCGCGGGCACGCTCAAGCGCTTCGCTTTGCCCAACGCCGCGCATGGTCAGCGGTTCTGCCACCACATCAAGAGCCGACACACGCGGCACGGTGCGCAGAAACTGGCTGACATAGCCCATGGTATCGCGGCGGATCTCGAGAATGGTGCGCGGCTCAGCGGTGGCCAGATCAACAATCGCGCCGTTATGCTTGACCAGAATCTGACCACTATCGACAGCGTAATTGCCGTAGAGCATTTTCAGGATCGAGCTTTTCCCCACGCCGGAGGGTCCGCCCAGCACGCTACAGGTGCCACTGGCCACCGAGAAATTGACATTGCGCACCACCGGCAAAACCAACCCGTCACGCAGATGCATGGTGAAGCTTTTGCAAACGTCCGAGACAATAAGAGGTGTAGGCATGGTGTTTATCCGTTCAAACTTGCAGGATTGAAGACACAAGCAGCTGAGTGTAGGGCTGCTGCGGATCATCCAGCACCCGGTCCGTCAGGCCGTGCTCGATCACCTGACCATCTTTCATCACCATCATGCGATGCGACAGCAGCCGGGCCACCGCCAGATCATGGGTGACGACAATGGCCGACAAGCCAAGATCGGCCACCAGCCCGCGCACCAGATCGAGCAATCGTGCCTGCACTGACACATCCAGACCACCAGTTGGCTCGTCCATGAACACAAGCCGGGGGCTGGTGACGAGATTGCGGGCAATTTGCAGCCGCTGGCGCATGCCGCCGGAAAAGGCGCGCGGCTGGTCATCAATGCGATCTGCGGCAATTTCCACCCGCTCCAGCCAATCGGTGGCCGTTTGACGGATGCGGCCATAATGACGATCCCCGATCGCCATCAAGCGCTCGCCAACATTGGCCCCGGCAGAGACCGTCATGCGCAGGCCATCGGCCGGGTTTTGATGCACGAAACCCCAATCGGTGCGCATCAAAAATCGACGCTCGGCCTCACTCATATGATAAAGATCGCGGTATTGGCCATCGCGCATATGATATTCGACGCTGCCGGTGGTTGGCATCAACCGGGTGGACAGGCACGACAACAACGTGGTTTTGCCGGAACCCGACTCTCCCACAATGGCCAGCACTTCGCCCGGCCACAGATCAAACGAAACCTGCGAGCAACCGATACGGCGGCCATAATATTTGGACAGGTCACGGACTTTCAAAAGGGGTTGGTCGCTCATATCACACCTCCTCGGCCAGCATTGCGCCACGATGGCCGTTGGCGCGCCGATCCTCGCAATGATCGGTGTCGGAGCAGACAAACATCCGCCCGCCCTTGTCGTCGAGGATCACCTCATCCAGATAGACATTGTGGGCACCACACAGCGCGCAAGGCTTGTCAAAACGCTGCACCTCAAACGGATGATCCTCAAAATCGAGGCTGACCACGTGCGTGTAAGGCGGCACCGCATAAATGCGTTTTTCGCGGCCCGCGCCAAACAGCTGCAAGGCCTCGGACATATGCATTTTCGGATTGTCAAACTTCGGCGTTGGTGATGGGTCCATCACATAGCGGCCCGCCACTTTCACTGGATAGGCATAAGTTGTGGCAATGCGGCCATTGCGGGCAATGTCCTCATAGAGTTTCACATGCATCAGGCCATATTCTGCCAATGCATGCATCTGCCGGGTCTCAGTCTCGCGTGGCTCCAGAAACCGCAAAGGCTCCGGAATTGGCACCTGATAGACCAGCACCTGACCCTCGCGCAATGTTTCTTCCGGGATGCGGTGGCGCGTCTGAATGATGGTGGCATCCTTGGTGTGGGTGGTCACCGCCACCTGTGCGACCTTTTGGAAAAAGGCGCGGATCGAGACGGCATTGGTGGTGTCGTCTGCGCCCTGATCGATCACCTTGAGCACGTCATCGGGGCCTAAAATGGCGGCTGTCACCTGTACGCCGCCGGTGCCCCAGCCGTAAGGCATGGGCATTTCGCGGCTGGCAAAAGGCACCTGATAGCCCGGAATGGCGATGGCTTTGAGGATAGCGCGGCGGATCATCCGCTTGGTTTGTTCGTCCAGATAAGCAAAATTATATTTTGCTAAATCAGCAGATCTTGGAACTTCCGTAATCATTTTGCGTTACCCTCTGGCAAACAAAAAAAGGGAGAAGACACATGGAAATCGAAATGATGTTCGCTATTTTCATTGCCCTTATGCTCGGCATGTCGACGCTTTGCGCCCTGTGGTATGCGGGCCACGATTGAGAGCCCATCCGATAATCGCCGCAGGCGGGCTCTACGACCCCTGATCATTCTGCGGCCTCACAAACACCTTGCTTTGCCTGATCATGTTCCTTGCGCATACGGCGCACCAGATCCAGTTCAGCCTGAAAATCCACGTAATGGGGCAGTTTCAAATGCTCCACAAAGCCCGTAGCCTGCACATTGTCACAATGGGAAATGACAAACTCCTCGTCCTGCGCCGGTGCCGTTACGTCCTCGCCAAGTTCGCCTGCACGAAGTGAGCGATCCACCAGCGCCATGGCCATTGCCTTGCGCTCGCTTTGGCCAAACACCAGACCGTAACCACGCGTGAATTGCGGCGGCACCGACGTTGAGCCTTTGAACTGATTGATCATCTGGCATTCGGTGACCCGAATACGGCCAAGAGAAACAGCAAAGCCGAGTTCTGGCACATCCAGCTCAACCTCCACCTCACCGATGCGAATTTCACCGGCAAAGGGATGGCTGCGGCCATAGCCGCGCTGGGTGGAATAGGCGAGTGCCAGCAAAAAACCTTCATCGCCGCGCGCCAGCGATTGCAGACGCAAATCGCGCGGCATGGGGAAATTGGTAGGCTCGCGGGTGATGTCACCGGCAATGTGTTCTTCCGGTAAATCACCATCCGGTTCAATCAACCCTTCTTCAGCGAGAATTTCTGAAACCCGCATGGCAGGTTCACGATCACCGATTTTTTGGGCAGGCGCTTCCACGGCCTCGTCTTCCAACAGCGATGGATCCAGCAAACGATGGGTATAATCAAACGTCGGCCCCAGAAGCTGACCTCCGGGCAAATCTTTGTAGGTGGCGGAAATGCGCCGCTCCACCTGCATGGCACCCGTTTCAATCGGGTTTGACAGCCCCAGACGCGGCAACGTGGTGCGATAGGCACGCAGCAAAAAAATCGCCTCAATCATATCGCCGCGCGCCTGTTTGATGGCAAGGGCGGCCAGCTTTTCATCATAGAGCGAGGCTTCCGCCATCACACGCGCCACAGCCAAAGACAGCTGCGACAGAATTTGCTCGACGGTGAGCGCGGCGACGGACCGATCGCCGCGACGGCGATCGGCCAGCAATTGATGCGCATTGGCAATGGCGCTCTCGCCACCTTTTACAGCAACATACATGGCTCAGGACTCCTTAAGCGAAATAGTGCAGCTGCGCGGCAGGCCGATGAGATCACGGCCAGACGTCAAAATCAGATCGATACCGCGGGGAAATTGTTGATGGTTTTCCTGCCATTGCAGCAAGAAGCTCTCGGGAAGACCGCAGGGCGCAATCACCACCTGCTCCTTGATGCCGGGACCGCGCAAAACAAGCTCCGGCCCACCGGTCAAAGATGGCAGTTCCAGCACCAATGTTGTTGATCGGTCTGGATAATCCTGACTGCCCAGCGCAAAGGCATTAAAGGTCAGGCGCGTGGTTCCCGCCTCCAGAAAGGCGAACTGACACGCGCTCTTTTCTTCCACAAGACGCGCACCGGTGTGAAAACCAATCCATGCTCCAACGGGGGATTTGGCAAGGCCGGTACTCAGCCAGACGCCAACATCGTGATCGCAAAGCGTCAAGGCAATGGCGCCTTGCGCCTCACCAAAAGGAGCAGGCGGCGCGAGCGGGCGATCCATGGTTTGCAAAAGACCCGGCCGTGCCATGGCATCCATGACGGCGCGAAACACGGCTTGCGTATCAAACACCGGATCGGCAAAGCCGCCCAGCAGGCTCGCATGATTCATCGACATCAATCCTCTCCCCGTACCATCGTGAAGAAATCGACCTTGGTGGCCGCCACTTCGCGCGCCCGTACCTCATCAGCAGCAATCATCCGACTTTCGATCTTCGTCAGAAGCACTTCGATCTGCGGACGGCGATCGCCCTGCTGCCAAAGCGCATCGAAAATGGCAGACAGCTTTGCCTTTTCTTTCAGCGTCCCCAGCGCGTGGGCATGCCCAATGGTGCCGGATTTCAGACGGCAGGTGGCGCGGGTGACTGTGACCTCTCCGAGATTAAAAGCGGCCCCGCCGCCGCCAATGCGGCCACGCACCATCACCAGTCCCGTTTCTGGACCGCGTAAAAATTCGGCTTCGGGCTTTTCCGGTAGCGTGTGCCAAAGGGCGCGCAACTCCTCCAGTGTCGATTGAGCCAGAAGGTCAACGGCCCGTTTGCGGGCCGCTTGATCTGGCGCTGCATTGTTCGCCATGCCAACCATAAATGTCGCTCCATATGTCTATTAATATAGACAACCATACAAATTGAGAGTATAGATAACCAACTGCAATGACAAGCGTGTGACATGACCGGATCAAAAAGCCTGCCCCACCAGACAAGCCCGAAGCAGGCCATCCAGCGACAAACGGGGGTGGCGCTTTGGCGGCAGATTGCCGATCGGATTCGTGTCGCGATCAGTGATGGCCTTTATGATGCCACCGGCATGGTGCCGCCGGAGGCGGTGCTGGCGGCAGAATTTGAGGTTAATCGCCATACGGTGCGCAGTGCCTTGGCCGCTCTCGCGCAAGAAGGCATTGTACGCGCCGTGCAGGGACGCGGCACGCTGATTGAGCGCCGCGACCGCATCACCTTCCCGATCTCCAAGCGCACGCGGTTTACGCCGGGCATCGGCGATCAGGCCCGTATTCTGGAGGGATTGCTGCTGGAAAGCGCCGAGGAGCCAGCCACGGCGGAATTGGCCGCCCACCTCAAACTCAAGCCGGGAGAAAAAGTGATCCGCATGGAGGGCCTGCGCAAAGCTGATGGTCAGCCGGTTTCACGCGCAACCAGCTGGTTTCCAGCCAAGCGCTTTGCCGGAATAGACGATGCCTATCGCAAAACAGGCTCGGTCACCGCCGCCTTTGCTGCTTGTGGCCTTGCCGACTATCTGCGGATCAAGACCGAAGTGAGCGCCGTCCACGCCGACCCCAGTGACCGGCAAGAACTGGGCCTTTCGCCGGGTGCCATTGTGCTGGTGACCAAAGCCCTCAACGCCGATCCCGAAGGGATACCTGTGCAATATGCCGTCACACGCTTTCCAGCTGATCGCGTGCAATTCACCATCGAGACGTGAAGCTTTATATCAAGGCTCTGACCTTCAAAGGCGCTCCAGCACCACAGGGCGGGGCTGCGGGGCTTCGATTGAAACAACATAGCTGGCTATAATTGTCTCTTTGGCCTTTTCAGCGCTTTGCTCATCTCTGGCATGAACCATCGCCAGCGCATCACCTTTGTTCACCGCCGTACCCAAGGGCAAAAACCCGCTAAAGCCGACACTATGGTCGATCTGATCGGTGGCGCGCCTGCGCCCGCCGCCCAGATCAATCACAGCCATGCCGATATCGCGGGTCGCGATATGGCTCAAAAAGCCACTGTCTTGCGCCAGCACCGGCAATTCGATGGCTGCCTTTGGCAGATAATCATCAACCCGCTCGACCAGATCCACAGGACCGCCCAAACCATGCACCATGCGGGCAAAGACATCGCAGGCGCGACCTGAGGCAATGGTGTCGCGGCAGAGCTGCTCTGCCCGCCCATGGTCCTTTTCCACGCCAGCGTTGAGAAGCATCTCTGCTCCCAGCGCCACAGTCACGGCTTCAAGCCGGGTTCCCCTCTTCTCGCCTTTCAGGAAGGCAATGCAATTGCGCAATTCCACGGCATTGCCTGCGGCATCAGCCAGAGGCTCGTTCATATCGGTCAAAAGCGCAGAGGTTTTGGTGCCTGCGCCATTGGCAACCGCCACCAGCGATTTCGCAAGCGCGCGCGCCTCGCTCACATCCGTCATGAATGCACCATTGCCCAGCTTGACATCCAGCACCAGACTGCCAAGGCCAGCCGCCAGCTTTTTCGACAGGATAGAAGCGGTTATCAGCGGCACTGATTCCACCGTTGCCGTCACATCGCGCACGGCATAAAGCCGCTTGTCTGCCGGGGCGAGATCGGCTGTCTGGCCGATGATGGCGCAGCCCACCTCATCGACAAGGCGATGAAATCTCTCAGAATCGGGGGCAATATTATAGCCGGGGATGGATTCCAGCTTATCCAATGTGCCGCCGGTGTGGCCAAGGCCACGGCCCGAAATCATCGGCACGCTCAAACCGCAGGCCGCCATCATCGGAGCCAGCATCAGCGACACATTATCGCCAACCCCACCGGTCGAATGTTTATCGCAAATCGGACGGCCCGCATTGGCAAAAGACAGCACCGTGCCGCTATCGCGCATGGCAAGTGTCAGCGCCACGGTTTCCGCCTCATTCATGCCGCGCAAAAACACCGCCATGGCGAAGGCGGCAATCTGCCCCTCTGACAGTTCATCGCGGCTTAATGCCCGAATGAAAAGAGCGATCTCATCAGGGCTCAACGCCATGCCATCGCGTTTGCGGCGAATAACCTCCAGAGGCGTCATCTTAATAATCGCTTGTCGGCTCGGAGGATTTTTCGCCACTCAGCACTGCGAGAATATCATTAAGCAGGCCAGAGGCACCAAAGCGGAAGGTCGATGGCATCAGCCAATCCTCGCCCATGATGGCGTTGACATGGCGGAAATAGAGCCGCGCATCCTTGACGGTGGAAATGCCGCCTGCTGGCTTGAAACCAACATTCTTGCCGCTATCGCGGATGGCTTGCAGCATGATGTCTGCCGCTTCCAGCGTGGCATTGACCGCGACTTTGCCGGTCGATGTCTTGATAAAATCGGCACCTTCGGCAATGGCCAGCGACGACGCGGTGCGGATCAGCGCCATATCCTTCAACTCGCCGGTTTCCAGAATGACCTTCAAAATCACCGGCGCTTTGATCACGGCGCGAACCGCGCGGACCATCTCAGACACCGCACCCTCATCACCGCCGATCAGTTTACGATAGGGAATGACCAGATCAATCTCATCGGCACCGTCCGTAATGGCTTTTTGCGTTTCCGCCACCACTTCGGCAACCTCCAGATCGCCTGAGGGGAAATTGACCACGGTTGCGATTTTGACCAGACTGTCAGCGCCCAGAATGTTGCGCGCTTGCGCAATAAAGCGCGGCCAGATGCAAATGGCTGCCGTGTTGCCAAAACCTGTGAACGCCTTGGCGCACAGATCATCAATATCTTTTGCTGTGCAATCATCTTTCAGATTGGTCAGATCCAGAACCGACAAGGCGACGGCTGCGCAAACGCGCAATTCACGAGTATCCATGGTCTGTACTCCCAATGATCTATCAGGCAATTGATCGTAAGGCACACCACCGCGGCCTAAAATTGCTTGAGCATTCTCTTCAATATTGCGGCCAACCGCTGACCGCCAATCGGTGCCATGTCTTTGGTTTCTTCATGGCTCAGTTCTGCCCCGGTCATTCCCGCACCGAAATTGGTAATCACCGATGCTGCCGCGACTTTCAAGCCCAGGAACCGGGCTAAAATCACTTCGGGTACTGTGGACATGCCAACGGCATCAGCGCCCAGCGTGCGCGCCATGCGAATTTCCGCAGGCGTTTCAAAGCTTGGCCCCGAAAACCACATATAGACACCAGATGACAAAGCAATGTCTTCATCAATGGCAGCCTGTCGCATGGCTTGCATCAAATCCGCGTCATAAGCCTGGGTCATGCCCACAAAACGCGCATCGCTTGGCTCGCCAATCAGCGGGTTGAAGCCGGAAAAATTGATGTGATCGGTGATCTGCATCACAGATCCCGGCGGCATATCCTCGCGCAGGGAACCGGCTGCATTGGTCAGGATCAGCGTGGTCACGCCCAATGCCGCCAACACCTCAAGCGGCAGGCGCATGGCGGAGGCATCGCCTTTTTCATAATAATGCACACGGCCTGCCAGCATGATCACCGGAATGCCCGCAAAACTTCCGGCTACCAATTGCTTGGCATGGCCAGAAACCCCACCCTCAGGAAAGCCCGGAAGATCGCTATAGGGAACGTGGATGGCACCTTCAACCTCGTCCACCAAACCACCGAGGCCCGAGCCAAGCACAATGGCAACGCGCGGCAAAAGCCCGTTCAGCCGATCAATCAGCAGGTCAGCGGCTGGGATCATCCGAGTGTATCCGTCTGGAAGCTAAACGGCAAAAGCTCATCCATGGTCATGGTTTTTTGCACACCCACCTCATCGCAGAGGTAGATTTTGGTATCCACGGAGGCAAATTCGCGGATTTTCTGGCGGCAGCCACCGCAAGGTGGGCAAAGGGCCAGCTTTTCAGCAATCACGGCGATTTCGACAATCTGCCTGGCCCCGCCCATGACCATGCAGCCGATGGCGGTTGGCTCAGCGCACCAGCCCTGCGGAAAGGATAGGTTTTCGATATTGGCCCCGGTGTAAATCTTGCCATCTTCAGCGCGAATGGCGGCCCCAACCGGGAATTTGGAATAGGGCGCGTGCGCATGCTGCATGGCATCACGCGCCGCTTCGAACAAATCCTGCGCGATCTGCGCCATATCAACGTTCCTTCACATAGGGCACGCCACCGGCTTTCGGGGCATTGGCAACGCCAATAAATCCGGCCAGCAGAATACAGGTAAGAATATAGGGAAGTGCCTGGAAAATCTGCACCGGCACTTCGCCAATGCCCGGCACCGACTTTCCTTGCATGAAATTGGCCATCGCATCGAGAAAGCCAAACAACAGGCAGGCAAACAACACCGGCACCGGCTTCCACTTGGCAAAAATCAGCGCCGCCAGCGCAATATAGCCCTTGCCCGCCGACATATCACGAATAAAGGCAGCCGATTGGGCAATGGCCAGATAGGCCCCGGAAAAACCGCAGAGAAAACCGGCCACAATCACCGCCCGGTAACGCAGCCATGAAACCGAAATGCCAGCCGTATCCACCGCACCGGGATTTTCACCCACAGCCCGCAGGCGAAGGCCAAAGCGGGTGCGATATAGCACCCACCAGCTCAAGGGGACGGCAGCAAACGCCAGATAGGTCAGGGCATTGTTGCCCGAAATGACATCCGTATAGATCGGCCCAAGAATAGGCACGTTGCGCATCATGTCCACGCCAGGCAGCGTAATCGGCATAAAGCGGGCATCAAACGACAGTTGCGGAGTACGCCCACCCTGACTGAACCACGCCTGCCCCAGCACTGCCGTCAGGCCAGCCGCCACAAAATTGAGCGCCACACCGGAAATAATCTGATTGCCGCGATTGGTGATCGAGGCAAAGCCGTGGATGAGGGAAAAGGCAATGGAAACACCAATGCCACCGGCAAGACCTGCCCAAGCGGAACCGGTGAGGTAAGCAACACAGGCGGCCGCAAACGCGCCTGCCAGCATTTTTCCCTCCAGACCAATATCAAATATCCCGGCGCGCTCGGAAAACAGCCCGGCAAGGGCGGTAAAGATCAGAGGAATGGAGAGACGCACTGTCGAGCCAAGAATGCTGACGAACATATCGAAATTTTCCATGTCGAGCGCTCCTTTAGGACAGTTTCTGATAGAGGCGCACCAGCGCCGGGCGGAACATGAATTCCAACGCGCCCGCAAACAGGATCACCAGACCCTGAATGACCACAATCATATCACGGGTGATGTTGGGCATATCAAACGACAGTTCGGCGCCGCCCTGATAGAGGATACCAAACAAAATACCGGCAACGATGATCCCCAGCGGATGGCTGCGCCCCATCAGACTCACGGCAATACCGACAAAGCCCGCACCACCAACAAACTCCACCTGCAAACGCTGCGACGAGCCCATGACCACGTTGAGCGCCATCATGCCCGCCAAGCCACCGGAGATCAGCATGGTGATCATGACAATCTTGACGTAGGAGATGCCAGCGTAACTTGCGGCCGTGCGGCTGATGCCCAGTGTGCGCATTTCATAGCCCAGCTTGGTGCGCCAGATCAGCACCCAGACCAGAGCGCACATCACCAGTGCAATCAGGAAAGACACGTTGAAAGGTGCAGGCCCCAACTTCAGGCCAAACAGCGCCATCAGCCAATCCAGCTTGGGCAATTGACCACCTTCCAGAAACATTCTGGTTTCCGGGGCCATCTTGCCCGGCACGATCAGCACATGCACCAGCAGATAGACCATCAGCGCCGAAGCGATAAAGTTGAACATGATGGTGGTGATGACCACGTGGCTGCCGCGCTTGGCTTGCAGCCAGGCCGGAATAAGCGCCCAGGCCGCACCAAACAGCGCCGCACCGATGATGGCAAACGGCATGGTGACATACCACGGACAATAATGATCCAGCGCCAGCGCCACCAGCGCCGCCCCAAGACCACCCACATAGGCCTGACCTTCAGAGCCGATATTGAACAGGCCCGCATGATAGGCCACGGCCACAGAAAGACCTGTGAAAATAAAATTGGTGGCATAATAGAGGGTAAAGCCAATGCCCTCGCCGCGCCCCAAGGCCCCTTGCAGCATCAACTCCAGGGCTTCCCAAGGGTTTTCGCCAATAATCCAGACAACAACACCGGAGATTAAAAACGCCAACAGCAGGTTGATCAGTGGCAAAAGGCCATAGGTGATCCAGTTTGGCAATGGAATGGAAGCGGTACTCATCAAAACCTCAAGCGGCAATGCCGGCCATCATCAGGCCCAGCGTCTGTTCATCGGCATCTGCCGTCTTTTCACCCACGACTTTTCCGGCAAACATCACCAGAATCCGGTCGGACAGCGCGCGAATTTCGTCCAGTTCAACGGACACCAGCAGCAGCGCCTTGCCTGCATCGCGTGTCTCAATAATCCGGCGGTGAATAAACTCAATCGCGCCAATATCGACACCACGGGTGGGCTGGCCGATCAGCAACAATTTGGGATCACGCTCGATTTCGCGCGCCACAACAACTTTCTGCTGGTTGCCACCAGAGAAATTGGCCGTTTTCAGCCGAGGATTGGGTGGGCGAATGTCATATTTGGCAATCTCGACCTCTGCCGCCTTGCGGACAGCTTTGGGATCAAGAAACACACCTTTGCCGTAACGGCTATCACGGTGATAGCCCAAGATCGAGTTGAGGCTTTCCTCAAACGGCAAAACCAGCCCCATATGGTGGCGATCTTCCGGGATATGACCAAGGCCGAGCTTGCGCAGATGCGCCGGGTCATAGCCGGTCACTGGTTTGCCCTCGATGAAAATCTCGCCAGACACAGGCTTGCGAATACCAGCAATGGCTTCCAGCAATTCGCTCTGACCATTGCCAGCAACACCAGCAATACCAAGGATTTCGCCAGCGCGCACCTCGAAGGACACGTTGTCGACCATGGTCACGCCACGACTGTCCTTGACCGTCAAATTGCGCACGGACAATAAAACATCGCGCGGGCTGGCGGGCTGTTTATCAACCTGCAACAAAACGCGGCGGCCCACCATCAGCTCCGCCAATTCCTCAACCGTCGTGTTGTTGGTGCGGCGGGTGGCAACAATTTCACCGCGGCGCATGACCGATACCGTATCGGTAATCGCCATGATTTCGCGCAGCTTGTGGGTGATCAAAATAACGGTTTTGCCCTGATCGCGCAAAACACCAAGGATGCGAAACAGGTGATCGGCCTCAGCCGGTGTCAAAACACCGGTTGGCTCGTCCAGAATGAGAATATCAGCACCACGATAAAGCGCTTTTAGAATTTCCACGCGCTGCTGACGGCCCACCGGCAATTCTTCCACCACCGCATCGGGGTCTACATCCAGACCGTAATCAGTTTCCAATTGCTTGAGAGACTGACGCGCCGCTGCCGTGCCCTTGGCCATCAGCATGCCACCTTCGGCTCCCAGCATGACATTTTCCAACACTGTGAAATTGTCTACCAGCATGAAATGCTGATGCACCATGCCGATGCCTGCGGAAATGGCCGATTGGCTATCTTTGATATTGGCCGTCTTGCCGCTGATTTTGATCTCGCCGCTGTCGGCCTGATAAAAGCCGTAGAGAATCGACATCAGCGTCGATTTTCCCGCACCATTTTCACCGATAATGCCGTGGATAGAGCCCTTGGCAACCGTCAGGTTGATATTCTTATTGGCATGAACAGGACCGAATTTCTTATCGATCCCGATCAGTTCGATCGCTGGCGCTTGACCCACGTCCTAAGGCTCCGAATGCTACGGCGGCTCAAACAAGCGTCACCCCCGCTTGATCTGAAAGCCGCGAAATAGAAACACATCAAAAGCATCTGCCCTTCAACAGGCCGAGGTGCTCTGGATATAAAAAGGGCGCAAGCTGCAAAAACAGCTTGCGCCCGGATGTTAAATCACTTTGGGCAGGAATTGTCAGACATATAATCGTGAACTTTGAGTGTTCCAGCGATCATTTCAGCCTTGGCCTTATCAATAGCCGCTTTCATCTCAGGCGTAATCAGAGCCTTGTTGTTGTCATCGATTGCGGCTGCAACACCGTCGTCCTTCACACCCAAAGTCTGAAGACCAGGGGTGAACTTGCCCTTTTCGGCATCCGAATAGGCATTGTAAACAGCAAGATCAACCCGCTTGACCATGGAGGTCAAAACGGAGCCGGGGTGCAGGTGGTTCTGGTTGGAGTCAACGCCGATCGAGAACTTCTTGTTGTCGGCGGCTGTCTGCAACACGCCCATGCCAGATGCGCCAGCCGCTGCGTAAATCACGTCAGAACCCTGATCGATCTGGTTTTTCGCCAATTCGCCACCGCGAACCGGGTCGTTCCAGGCAGCACCAGTGGTGCCAACCATGTTCTGCAACACTTCGATCTTGGGGTTGGCAGCGCGCGCACCCTGCTCGTAGCCGCACTCAAACTTGCGGATCAGCGGGATATCCATACCGCCAACGAAGCTGACCTTGCCGGTCTTGGAGGCCATGCCAGCCAAGAGACCAACGAGGTAAGAACCTTCTTCTTCCTTGAAAACGACAGAGCGAACGTTTGGCTTATCCACAACCGAGTCAACAATCACGAATTTTGTATCCGGAAATTCGCCCGCAACCTTTTCCATCGCCGAGCTCCAGGCGAAGGAAACGGCCACAACCGGGCTAAAGCCCTTGGAGGCAAAATTACGAATGGCCTGTTCGCCCTGGGTGTCGCTGGTGGGTTCGAAATCACGGAACTTGATGCCGGTTTCCTTCGAAAACTTTTCCGCGCCATGAAAAGCTGCTTCGTTGAAGGATTTGTCGAATTTGCCGCCCGTGCCATAAACAAGCGCAGGCTTGATATCGGCAGCAAGAGCCGATGCCGACATGGCGGCCATGGCAAACAACGTGATTAAGGATTTCTTCATTGTGCAGCCCTGATGGTTACTATTGATCTTATAGGCCCGCTCCACACCCTTGTTATGGCATAGGATAAGCGCGCCCGCCCCCTCTAAGGTTTGGCTGGGTTTTATCCTTGCACGCCTTTTGAAAAAATTCACCAGATTTTTTTCAACTGGTAAATATCAGTGGATGAAAGTTGATTTTGCCGGGAAAACATACAGATCCCCGACAAAGATCAACTTTCCTGCTGCTTTTTAAAGCATCGGCCGAAAAGTGGGAACCGGTTTTGGGCCGTTGCGAAAGCGAGAATCGAGAGTATCGCGCCGAATCCGATTTTCGGTCCGAGACTCTATCCGATCGGGCACGACACCCCTGTGCCGCGCAAGCCACAATAACCCCGCGGATTTTTGGCCAAATACTGCTGATGATAATCCTCAGCGTAGTAAAACGCACCCGCCGGGGCGATTTCCGTGGTGATAGCGTCGTGATGACCCGCAGCGTTCAAGGCGGATTGAAAGGCATCTTTGGCCTGAAGCGCGATGGCCAGATCCTCATCGCTTTCCACATAAATTGCAGAGCGATAGGTGCTGCCAATATCATTGCCCTGACGCATGCCCTGCGTGGGATCATGGGCCTCAAAGAAAATCTTGAGCAGGGCTTCAAGCGAGATTTTCATTGGATCATACACAACCTTGACCACTTCCGTATGGCCGGTTTGGCCGGTGCAGGTTTCTTCATAGGTTGGATTGGGCGTAAAACCACCTTGGTAGCCCGCAGCTGTCACCCAAACACCGGGCGTGTTCCACAGCAGTCGCTCAGCACCCCAAAAGCAGCCCATACCAAAGTAAACGGTCTTGAAGCCATCTGGATAGGGCCCTTGCAGGGGCTTTCCCGAGACAAAATGCGCCAAAGGCCCGACAATAGGCGTCTGCCGACCGGGCAAAGCAGTTTCAGCGGTTGGCATGACCGTTTTCTTATTCAACATCGCATTCAGAAACATGATCGATCTCCTATCGTCGCTCAGGCTGCAAATCGTCCGGCAGAGGAGCGCCGCTTGTATCCGGCCATCCACAACACAAGGGCAAGCCCCAGAAAAATTGCAAATGCAGGCTGGCGTAAAACAGCGCTTTGCATCGATTGCAGCGCCCACCCCCCTATATGGGTCGCCACCCACTGTTTCGCCAGAGCAAGACCTGAAGCATCGACATCGCCCCACAAGGATTCAAAGGATGTTGTGATCACAGTGGACGAGGCAACCGATTCGATTGAATCCATGACAGCGGCACCAATTGCCATGACCAGCGCAATAAAACTGAAAAAACGACATAAAAACCGTATCATAGCAATTTCCTCACGCGCCATTCCACCCTTGTTTTACAGGATCAAACCCGCCAGCCCAACTGCACAAATGACAGTTTGATAAAAGTTTTCGGTATGAATGTCGAAAAACTGTCAGATATGGGTTGATCAAAGGAAAATCCTTGATATATGTCCGCCCCGAACAGACGAGTTGCTTTGCAACATCGCTCTTCAAAAGACGGACAGGTGGCCGAGTGGTTTAAGGCGCACGCCTGGAACGCGTGTGTGCGTGAAAGCGTACCGAGGGTTCGAATCCCTCCCTGTCCGCCATTCTTTTCAACAACATCTTACGATCTAAAGAGACGTGTGCTTTACACAACGTGTGAGTTCGATCGCAGAGCTTTAAACGTGATATTCACGATGTCACTCTCTTTGCCTTGCCGATATCAAGTATGAGTTTGGTGTGCCGCTTAGCGTTTTCCAGGCATCTTTTGCTTTGGGACGTAAAGGCCGTAATCACAGAAATTTCCGCGCCGCAAGGGTAGGCTTTGCCGATTGAGTGGCACAATATTCGATCTTACTGCATAATTCCTTAAATCGGAATCGATTTAAGGTGAAAATTATGCAGCAGTTTAAATGTGTTACAGCGTCCTTTGTGCGCCGTATTTGGCGCGCAAAGGACGCTGTAAAAGATTGACGACCGCTTGGTCGTCCATGGTAATCGTTCTCCTGACCACGACAGTGACACGTATACCCTGGAGTACAGCGCCGTGAATGCAATGAAACAGAGGCCCGTCCGTCCATCTTTTGGTGAACGTCTTTCCATTGCCGTCATTGTTGCGTTGATTTATGCGCTTTTGCTTTATGGTCTGTTTTGGTCGAGCTCCGGTGCCGAGGACAATAAGGCGATGCGCTTCATCGGTGGGCTCGTCTTGATGCCGATGGCGATCGCAAGCCTTGCCACGAGTATTCATGATCCAAGAGGTGAAAGCACTCGGTGGCGGCAGGTTAAGCTCGGTTGGCTTGTTGTGGGCATTGGTCTCGTCTTGACCGTGATCTTTTTCAAAGAGAGTATCATTTGTGTCGTTATGGGCCTGCCACTCTTTATCTCGGGATCGAGTTTGGGATCATTGCTCACGCTGGCCATCATTCGGAAATTCCGCTCTCCCAGACGCGCCACCTTGGTCATTCTTCTCCCCTTCATCGGACTGCCGATTGAGCCTCACCTGATCTATCCCGATCACAATGCTGAGGTGACCACCGTTATCGAGATCGCGGCACCTGTTGATATCGTCTGGCGAAATACAGTCGAGATTCGCAATATCGATCCGAGCGAGCTGCAATTCACCTTCAGCCATGGTGTGCTCGGCGTACCGCAGCCACAAGACGCCGTGTTGACTGGCGCGGGCATTGACGCTGTGCGCCACCTGAAATGGAGCAAAAACATCCGCTTTGAAGAAGTGATCACTGGCTGGGAAACCAATCGCTTTCTTTCTTGGGATTTTCGGTTTTCACCGGATTCAATTCCTGCTGCCATTGAAGGTCATATCAACGTCGATAGTCAATATCTCAAGCTCACGAACGGCGACTACCATCTCAAGCCGCTCGCCAATGGCAATACCCAGCTTACGCTCACAAGCCGCTATCGAATTAGAACCCCAATCAATGTCTATTGTGACTGGTGGGGCAGCATCTTTTTCAAAGACTTCCATAGTGTCGTGCTCAATGTGATCAAGAACAGATCAGAGACAGCCCAACGCGCCTCATCGCACCTTGTCGCCGGTTAAAGTGGCGTGCGAAAATGCCGCATGCCGTATTCGTTCTCAGCAAGAGCGCTTTTGCATGGAGAAAGGTGACCATTGCGGATAAAGCATCTTAAAATATGCTGATCGGCAAACTGACCGGGTGATGATGTCCAAAAAAGATAAAGCGAAAAAGGCCGCAGATCTTGAGCGCCTTCGCCTCCAATTTCCTGGCACCTATAGTGATTTTGTGGCTGGCAGGATTGCTTCGTTGCGCCCTGCGCTGAAAATTGCTGGCCTACGGCCAGAACGAAGCCAGCTACAAAAGATGAAAAACGCATGGAAAAAGGCGCAAGACAATGAGCGCCGCGCGTTTGGCGAGTGGCTTTTGACACAAGAATCGCCTGTTTCCGCCCCTCCAGCCGAACCTGCGGCCAGAGCTTTGATCGCCAATGGCCGCTACCTGCTGCCCGAGACGATTTTTGATATTGAAACTATCATGAAAGCGCGTGGCATGACGCCATCCGACGTCATGCAAGAGATGGGATTTGGACGCAATGATCGCACGTTGCTAAAGGCAATGGCGCGCAAAACAAGCTTGCGGCTCAAGGTCATTGAGGCGCTAGGGCAATGGATAGAGAGCCACAAAGATACTGTCCCTAAACCTTGACCACCTGATTCACCCGATCTTCAGAGCCAAAGAATCTCAGATAGCGCTCCACTTCTGATGGCTCGCCCGTTGCCTTCAGCGGGTTATCCGAGAGCTTGACTGCGGGCCTGCCATTGGCTTCCATGACTTTGCAGACAATGGAAATCGGCTTTAGGCCTGCAATCTCATGGGGGGCGCAATCAATGAAATCATTGGTCAGGTTGGTGCCCCAGCCAAAGCCCATCCGCACGCGGCCTTCAAAATGGCGATAGGTTTGAATGATCGCCTCAACATCCAGACCATCTGAGAAAATCAACAGTTTCTGGCGCGGATCGCGACCCATTTTTTCCCACCATGCAATGATTTTTTCGCCACCTTCAATTGGCGGCGCGCTATCAGGGCGAAAACCGGTCCAATCGGCCACCCAGTCTGGCGCGTTGCGCAGGAAAGCGGCCGTGCCAAAGGCATCAGGCAACACAATCAACAGGTTGCCGTTGTAGAGCTTGTTCCAATCCTGCAAGACCTTATAGGGTGCTGCCGCAAGTTCCTCATCGTTTTTGGCCAGCGCCGCTGCCACCATCGGCAATTCATGGGCATTGGTTCCCACCGCTTCCAGATCGGAATCCATCGCCAGCAACACATTGCTGGTGCCGGTGAAAGCCGGGCCAATGCCTTCTTTCAAGGCTTCAACGCACCAGCGCTGCCACAAAAAACTGTGGCGACGGCGGGTGCCGAAATCGGAAATGCGCAAGCCGGGGAGTTCTTTCAGCCGTTCGACCTTTTCCCACATCTTGGCTTTGGCGCGGGCATAGACCACATCCAGTGAGAAATAACCCAAGGATTTCAGGGCCGCGCGCGAGCGCAACTCGTTGATGATGGCCAGAGCCGGGATTTCCCACAATGTGGTTTCCAGCCAGCGGCCATGGAAGGTCAGTTCATATTGGCCATCGCGCTTCGACAGCTCGTAGGGCGGCAGGCGTACGGTGGAAAACCAGGCCAGAAATTCCGGCTCGAAAATCTGCGTGCGGCCATAGAAAGAATTACCTGCCAGCCAGATCAATTCTTTTTTGCTGAGGCTGAGCGTGCGCACGTGATCAAGCTGGGTGCGCAATTCCTGCTCGTCAATCTCATCAGCCAGCCGCACGGTGGTGGTACGATTGATCAGGGTGAAAGACACGTTCACATCTGGATAGAGTTTCCAGATCATTTGCAGCATGAGGAGCTTGTAAAAATCTGTATCCAGCAGGCTGCGGACAATAGGATCCAGTTTCCAAGCGTGATTATATACGCGCCTTGCAATATCTGACTTGGCCATCTGTCCCGCCGCACTTTCCCGACCCCGAAAGAGCCGTCCTACCGATAACCTTTTGCGTGAAACACGGACAGGTTATAGTTTTGTTTTCGCATGTCTTCTTCCTGGAGCCGCCCACACTTTCAGGCGACATGCTCTAGCGCCACCGAATCCAATGACCACTTTCTGAGCAAACTTATCAAAAAAATGACAGCGATTGTCCAGTAAGTTTGCAAAATTCCTGATCCGCGAGACTCTGTCAGGTTCAAATTGAACCAGACAGACTCTCGATTCCCTTGTTTTCGTTTGCCTATTCGGGAAAACCAGATTCCACTTTTCCCTGACAAACTCTAATAGCCCGATGCGCGATCCACCACATGCTCTAAAGGCTTACCGGCCTCAAAACGGGCAATTTGCGCTTCCACATGGGCAAACAGCGCCCGAACATCGGATTCTGCTGCGGCATGTGGGGTCACGACCACATTTTCCATAGTCCATAGTGGGCTATCAATCAGCAGCGGCTCTTTCTCGAACACGTCCAGCGAGGCCGCGCCCAGCACGCCTTTTTCGAGGGCAGCAATCACATCCGTCTCGACCTGACTGCCGCCGCGCCCGGCATTGAGAAACACCGGCTTGCCCAGTGCTCCGCCTTGTTTCAGCTTGGCAAACAGGCTGCTGTCGTAAAGGCCACGGGTTTCGTTGGTCAGCGGCAGAAGGCCAACCAGCATATCGGTGCGGGCCAGAAAATCATCGATATGGTCCTCATCGAAGGTCTCGATACCCTCGATCTCCTTCTTGCGGCGTGACCAGCCGATAACGTTGAAGCCCATGACCTTCAATTTGCGCACCGCATCCAGCCCCAGCACGCCGAGGCCCATGACACCCACGGTGACCTCGCGCGCTTCGGGCTGCATGGCAATCTCATGCCAGAGCTTTTCGCGCTGCTGCTTGAGATACTGCGGCATCCGCCGCAGGTGATAGAGACAGTTCAGAACCACCCATTCGCTCATCCGGTCGGTGAGGCTGCGATCGACAAAGCGCACAATGGGAAGGTTCGGCAGGCCGGGCAAGGTCAGCACATGATCCACGCCTGCACCGCCGGAAAACAGCACTTGCAGACTGGTTGCCTTTTGAAACAGCGTTGGGCCGGGCTTCCACAAAATCGCGTAAGTCGCTTCAGAAATGTCCTTGTCGGCATGGTCTGGATTGCCCAGATCGATCACCTCTCGATCCTGAAAGGCGCTTGCCAGCGCCCGATCCATGGCTTCACGCGAAAACTTGAGGTCAATTACCACGGACGGCTTTGCAGACATGGATATTCCTTGAAGACAAAAGGTTTTACTGGCGGATGCCACCGATATTCATGGCCTTCAGGTCAAAGGCGGCGGCGAGGAGAGCTTTGGTATAGTCTTGTTTTGGCGCGCGGAAAACCTCTTCCGCAGTGCCTTGCTCAACAACTTTTCCGGAGCGCATGACAATGATGTCGTTGGCCAGCGCTTTTACCACCTTCAGGTCGTGGCTGATGAACAGATACGCCAGATCGTGGCGTGTCTGGAGATCGCGCAAGAGGTCCACCACCTGCGCCTGCACGCTCATATCCAGCGCCGACGTTGGCTCGTCCAGCATCACAAAACGCGGTTTCAGCACCATGGCACGGGCAATGGCGATGCGCTGACGCTGACCGCCGGAAAATTCATGGGCGTAACGCCAGCGGGTCGCCACATCCAGCCCCACCTCTTCCAGCGCCCAGCAAACGCGCTCGTCGCGCTGCTTTACCGAGAGGCCGCGCTCATGCACCTTCAGCCCCTCGGCGATAATATCGCTGATCGACATGCGCGGGCTGAGCGAGCCGAACGGGTCTTGAAACACCACCTGCAAACGATCGCGCAAGGGGCGCATGGCCTTGAAGGAATAGCCGTCTATGTTGTTGCCGATAAAGCTGATGCGGCCTTGTGAGGAGATCAACCGCGCCAGCGCCAAGCCAAGCGTGGTCTTGCCGGAGCCGGATTCGCCAACCACACCCAGAGTCTGGCCTGCCCGCAACGTGAGATCAACGCCATCCACCGCTTTGACATGATCCACCACCCGGCGCAAAAATCCGGCCTTGATGGGAAACCACACGCGAATATCCTGACCCTGCATCACCACGGGTTTGGAGGTGTCGGCTTTCGGCGGTTCGCCCTTGGGTTCGGCTGCCAGCAGTTTTTTGGTATAGGCGTGTTGCGGATGCTCGAAAATCTCGGACACCGGGCCAGTCTCGACAATCTCGCCTTTGGTCATCACGCAGACGCGGTCGGCAAATTTGCGCACGATGCCCAGATCGTGGGTGATGAACAGCATGGACATGCCATGCTGGCTTTTCAATCCAGCCAGCAGCTCCAGAATTTGCGCCTGCACGGTCACATCCAGCGCCGTGGTTGGCTCATCTGCAATCAGCAATTTCGGGCGATTGGCCAAGGCCATGGCAATCATCACCCGCTGGCGCTGACCGCCGGAGAGTTCGTGCGGATAGGCAGCAAGGCGCTTTTCTGGATCGCGGATGCCGACTTGGCGCAGCAGCTCCAGCGTTTTTTGCCGGGCAACATCGCCGGTGATGGTTTGGTGTAGCGCCAGAATCTCGCCAATCTGCTGCTCAATGCTGTGCAGCGGATTGAGCGAGGTCATCGGCTCCTGAAAGATCATGGTGATGTCATTGCCGCGAACTGCGCGGAGGTCGCGCTCGTTCAAAGCCATCAAATCGCGGCCTTCAAACAGGATCTGGCCGGACGGATGGCTGGCCGCCGGATAGGGTAACAGCCTCAAAATAGACGATGCCGACACCGATTTGCCAGAGCCGGATTCACCCACCAGCGCCACGATTTCTCCGGGCATGATGTCAAAGCTGACGTGGTTGACGGCAAGGCTTTCCTTGCCCCCTTGGTGGAAGACGACGGAGAGATCTTTGACGGAGAGAAGCGGCGTACTCATTTAAATGTCTTCCTCGGATCAAAGGCATCACGCACCGCTTCGCCGACAAAAATCAGCAGGGACAGCATGATCGCCATGGTGAAGAAGGCGGTTAACCCCAGCCATGGGGCCTGCAAATTGCGCTTTCCTTGGGCAATCAACTCGCCCAGCGAGGCAGACCCCGGCGGCATACCAAAGCCCAGAAAATCCAGCGAGGTGAGCGTGGTGATCGAGCCGGAGAGAATGAAGGGCAAGAACGTCAGCGTTGCCACCATGGCATTGGGCAGAAGGTGGCGGAACATGATGGTCCAGTTGCCAACGCCCAAAGCGCGGGCGGCGTTGACATATTCAAAGTTTCTGGCCCGCAGGAATTCTGCCCGGACAATGCCGACAAAATGCACCCAGGAAAACAGCAGCATAATGCCCAGAAGGACAAAGAAACCGGGTGGCAGAATGGAGGCAATGATCAGCAGAATGTAGAGCACCGGCACCGAGGACCAGATTTCGATGAACCGCTGCATCAAAAGGTCGGTCCAGCCGCCGAAATAGCCCTGTACGGCACCGGCAGAGACACCGATGATGGCGGAGAAAATCGTCAGTGTCAGGCCAAACAGCACAGAAATGCGAAAACCATAGATCATGCGTGCGGCCACATCGCGGGCCTGATCATCCGTGCCCAGCCAGTTCATATTGCCAATGATACAATTGGGATCATCGACGCCCTTGGGATAGGCCGAGCAGCGCTCTTGCTTGTCCATCAGCCAAAATGGCCGGGTGGGGGCGGAGTGCGGGATTTCGGAATTGACAGTGCGGTAGGAATAGCGAATAGGCGGCCAGATCATCCAGCCGTGGGCGTTGATCTCATCCGAGACAAAGCTGGAGCGATAATCCGTTACCGCCAGAAAGCCGCCGAATTTCTCTTCCGGGTAGTTCACCGCAATCGGAAACAGGATTTCGCCCTTGTAGGAGGCGATAATCGGGCGATCATTGGCAATCAGCTCGGCACACAGGCTGAGGATAAACAGCACCATGAAAATCCAGAATGACCAATAGCCGCGCTTATTGGCTTTGAAATTATCAAGGCGGCGGCGATTGACCGGCGACAGAAACGGCTTTTTAGGCTGTGCCACTTGGGTTTCAGAGGTCATTGTCATCAGACATCCCTCCGCTCAAAATCAATGCGCGGATCGATCCATGTGTAGATCAAATCAGACACCAGCCCGACCACCAGACCCAGCAGCGAAAAGATATAAAGCGTAGCAAACACAATCGGATAATCGCGATTGACCACCGACAGATAGCCGAGCCGCCCCAGTCCATCGAGCGAAAAGATGTTTTCAATCAACAGCGACCCCGTGAAAAAGGCCGAGACGAAGGCTCCCGGAATGCCAGCAATCACAATCAGCATGGCATTGCGAAACACATGGCCATAGAGCACCCGATGTTCAGATAGCCCCTTGGCGCGAGCCGTAACCACATATTGCTTCTTGATTTCATCAATGAAGGAATTCTTGGTCAACAGCGTTGTGGTGGCAAAGGCCGAGAGCAACAGGGCTGTCAGCGGCAGGGTAAGATGCCAGAAATAATCAATAATCTTCTGCCACCAGCTCAAGTCAGCAAAATTATCAGAGGTCAGGCCGCGCAGCGGAAACCAGTTGTAAAACGACCCACCGGCAAACAGCACGATCAGCAAAATGCCAAACAAAAAGCCCGGCACAGCATAGCCCACCACAATCACGCCGGAGGTCCAGACATCAAAAGCCGAGCCATCTTTCACCGCCTTGCGAATGCCAAGCGGAATGGAAATGGCATAGGACAGCAAAAGCACCCACACGCCGAGCGAAATCGACACTGGCATTTTATCGGCGATGATCGACAGCACGGATGCGTTGCGGAAAAAGCTCTCGCCAAAATCAAAGCGGATGTAATTCCACATCATATCGGCAAAGCGGGTGAGCGGTGGTTTATCGAAACCAAACTGCTTTTCCAGCTTCTTGATCAGATCTGGGTCCAGCCCCTGCGCACCGCGATAGGTGGAGCCGTCACCGCCGCCATTTTGGCCAAGAATATCCCCACCGCCAGACAGACGCTGATCGGCGCTATCGCCCTGGCCGGAGAGCTGCGCCACCACCTGCTCCACCGGACCACCGGGAGCAAACTGGATGACCAGAAAGGAAATGCCCATGATGCCCACCATGGTCGGAATCATCAGCAGCAAACGCCGCAGGATATAAGCACCCATCAGTCAATCCCTCCCGATGTTGCCATGCCATGCTGCTTTGCCAATCCATTGATCCTTTTTGGTGGGTCTGATTCGGTTTTGCTATTGGTACTCGCTCAATTGCGGCCTTGCAAAGGCTTGGGCTAATGCGTGGCGGCTTTTGACCACCAGATGTCGGGAAAGCCGGTGGAATAGGTGGGCAGGTCCTTGGGATGGGTCAGCCGGTTCCAATAGGCCAACCAGACCTCACCGCGCGAGTAGGAGGGTACGACATAGGCACCTGCCAACAGCACGCGGTCCAGCGCACGCACGGTGGGAATAAGCGTTGCCCGATCCTTGGCGAAAATAATTTGCTGGATGAGAGCATCGATCCCCTTGTCTTTAATGCCAGCAAAATTGCGCGATCCGGGCTTGTCCGCCACCGATGATCCCCAATAATCCCGTTGCTCATTGCCGGGATTGGACGATTGGGCCGCATAATAATAGATCGCGTCATAATTGTAATCGCGCAGACGGCTGGTGAATTGGGCAGAATCCACCGTGCGAACATTGACTTGAACGCCGATTTTTCGAAGATTATTGGCGTAAGGCAGCGCCACACGCTCAATGGTTGGGCCATCCAGCAAAATCTCAAAGGTGAAAGGCTTGCCCGTCGCCTTTGACACCATCTGATTGCCGCGTAGCTCATAGCCGGCCTTGTTGAACAGCGAGATGGCCATGCGCAGATTGTTGCGCTGCTTCTCAGGATCCCCGTTCACGGGATTATGGTATTCGGTGGTAAACACCTCCGGCGGCACATCCTGCTTGATACTATTCAGCACCTCAAGCTCCTTGCCTTCGGGCAAACCCTTGGATGCAAACTCAGACCCATAAAAATAGCTATCAATGCGCTTATAAAGGCCAAAGAACACGGTTCGATTCAGCTCCTCAAAATCAAAAGCATAATTCAAAGCCTTTCGAACATTGACATCCTTGAACTGCTCCCGGCGGGTGTTGAGAAAAAAGCCCATCATCAGACCGACTTTTCGATAGTCATTGGGAAGCTGCTCGCGCTTGACCTTGCCATCCGTCACCGCTGGAAAATCATAAGAGCGGGTCCAGCGCATGGCAGAATTTTCAGGCCAGAAATCGGTAGCGCCTGAGCGAAAGCTCTCAAATGCGACGTTGAGATCGGTATAATAGGTGTAGGTAATCGTTCTGAAATTGTTGTAACCGATGTTTACATTGAGGTTTTTGCCCCAATAGTCATCGCGCAATTCATAGCGAACCGAAGCCCCCGGCGAAAACGAGGCAATCCGGTAAGGGCCCGACCCCATAATGGGTTCCAGCGTGGTTTTGGAAATGTCCCGCGGCTTGCCGTCCGGGCCCTTGGCTTCCCACCAATGCTTGGGCACAATATCCAGCTGACCAACAATGGACGGCAGCTCCTTATTGCCCTTTTGGTCAAAGGTGAATGTGACCTCGCGCTCGCCGGTTTTTTCGGCTTTCACCACATGGCTGTAGTAATTGTAGGATGCGGGGTTAAGCTCCTTGAACTTATCAAAGCTGAAAACCACGTCTTCCGGCGTAACCGGCTGGCCATCCGCCCATTTGGCTTCTGGCCGCAGCCGGAATTTCACAAAGGAAAAATCGTCAGGATAGGCCAGCGCCTCGGCCAACAATCCGTAGCTGACACCATCTTCATCCAGCGATGATTTCAAAAGTGTCTCGGTCACCAGCGATGCGCCAGGCGGCGAGGATAGCAATACCTGCACACCCTGTGCCAACTGCCCTTTGCCAACCACCGGGTTGAAACTATCAAACGTGCCGTCTGCCGAAAGCTTTAGCTCCCCCGCCTTCGGTGCATCGACATTGACATAGTTGAAATGCGCAAAGCCCGGAGCATATTTGGGCGGCTCAATAATGCCAATGGCGTGCCGCCATTGCAGCTCCTGCGCCATGACATGCCCGGCAAAAAGGCTCAAAATCAGCGCGAGAAACCTCGCACCAACGCGCATGACCACCATAAATTACCCCCGCATTGCAAATTCAAACATCTGATTTGGTGCACATTCTACGATAAATGAGGGCGAAAGACAGGCGATAGTCTTTGCGGCCATGCAAAAAGGCCGCGCGCTGCAAAATGTCAATTCACCGACGCCACCATTCCGTCTAGGTTTGCGTGGAAGAGAATCACACAACATGACTGACCCGAGGTGACCTTTGGCCAAACATTCCGCATCCATCCGCGCGTCCATGATTGGCCTTGCCATGGTCATGGCGACAGCAAGCCTTGGTGAAGCCCTTGCCGATCAGCCCGCCAAACAGGCTTTTGGTGCTGCAACGTTGCCCAATGCGGGCCCAGCCTCGCCAATTGGCTCTTACGCAAGGGGCTGCATGAGTGGCGCTGTGGCCCTGCCCACCGATGGACCAACATGGCAGGCCATGCGCCTGTCGCGTAATCGACGCTGGGGCAATCCACGCACCATTGCTTTTATTGAGCAATTGTCGAAAGATGCCACCAAAATCGGCTGGCCCGGCCTGCTGGTGGGCGACATTGCCCAGCCGCGCGGCGGGCCAATGGCCAGCGGCCATGCCTCGCACCAGATCGGCATGGATTTTGATGTTTGGCTTACCCCTATGCCTGCCAAGCGGCTGACCGTGCAGCAGCGTGAAGACCTGCCGTTTACCTCGATGATCATGAAAGACCAGTTCCTGACCATCAACCCGCAGACATGGAGCCCTGCTCGGGCCAAGCTGTTGATGCTGGCCGCCAGCTATCCGCAGGTGCAGCGGATTTTCGTCAATCCGGCTATCAAGAAGAAGATGTGCGATACATGGACGGGCGACCGCACCAACATGGGCAAGCTACGGCCCATGTATGGCCATGATGCCCATTTCCATGTGCGGCTATTCTGCCCGCCGGGTGCCACCGATTGCAAGCCGCAGGCCTCGATTGGTCAAGGAGATGGCTGCGATAAATCGCTGGCGTGGTGGTTTACCAAAGAGCCATGGGAGCCGAAAAAGAAAGATCCCAATGCAAAACCGGCTCCAAAGCCGCGCCCGGTGATGGTGTCTGATTTGCCAAAGGCGTGTAGCGCCATTCTCAATGCTCCTGCCGTTTCCTCGGAAAAGCAGGCGACCTATGGTGGCCCGACAGCTTATACCAATCCGGGTGCTGTGTCTGTGAAAGCGGCTGCAAACGCACCGGATGATCCGAACCTGCCATCGGAAGATGTCGGCCTGCCCAAGCCTTGAAAGTATGAGGGTTTTCATCGGCCTGAACCTTGATATAAGAGGGATCAAATCGATTGAAATTCTGGGAGGGGAGCCATGGCTGAGCGACGGAAAATTGCACTGATTGCCCATGACAAGATGAAAGAGCAGATGGCGGATTTTGCCCGCCATCATCAGGATGCTCTGGAAGGCTGGCAGATTGTTGCGACTGGCACCACCGGCGGACAGGTGCAGGACGCCTGCCCCAAGCTCAATGTCACCCGCATGAAAAGCGGCCCGCTGGGCGGCGATCAGCAGATCGGCGCGATGATTGCGCAAGAAGAAGTGGCGCTTTTGGTGTTTTTTGTTGATCCGCTCACCCCCATGCCGCATGACGTTGATGTGAAGGCATTGATGCGGCTGGCCATCCTTTATGATACGCCGATGGCACTGAACCGGGCGACAGCAGAAGTGCTGTTGCCAGCGATTGCCCGTTAACGATAGACGCCAGCGCGGCGAAAGATGGATTTTTCGATGTCTCATCCTGTTGAAAATGACCACCTCCCCTTTCCGGTTCTGGTCGGCGATATTGGCGGCACCAATGCCCGTTTCTGGATTTTGAGCGATGCCGATGCAAAGCCGAAAGAATTTGCCAATATTCACACGGCAGATTTTCCAACCATTGATCAGGCATTGAAAGAACGGATTCTGGATCAGAGCGACATTGCACCGCGCTCGGCCATTCTGGCCGTGGCTGGCCCGATCAAGGATGATGAAATTCCGCTGACCAATTGCCCATGGGTGATCCGCCCCAGGGTGATGATCGAGACCCTTGGTTTCACCGATGTTTTGGTGGTCAATGATTTCGAGGCGCAGGCGCTGGCCGCAGCCGCCCTGCCGCTTGAGGATAGCGCTCCGATTGGTGAGCGCAAAGAAGCCGTCATCGGTTCGCGGGTCATTCTCGGTCCCGGCACCGGTCTGGGCGTGGGTGGTCTGCTCTATACCCAGCACAAATGGTTTCCGGTTCCCGGCGAAGGTGGCCATGTCGATCTTGGCCCGCGCAGCGCGCGTGATTTCGAGATTTTCCCGCATATTGAAAAGATTGAAGGCCGCATCTCGGGCGAGCAAATTCTGTGTGGTCGCGGCATCATTCATCTCTACAATGCGATCTGCAAAGCCGATGGTATCAATCCGCAATGGACTGACCCCGCCGATGTCACCGCCCACGCCTTGAGTGGCAGCGATCCGGTTGCAGTCGAAACCATGACACTGTTTGTGACCTATCTGGCGCGTTTGGCGGGCGATATGGCGCTGGTGTTTATGGCGCGGGGCGGCGTGTTCCTCTCGGGCGGCATTTCGCAAAAAATTGCGCCTCTGCTGCAAAGCCCGGTGTTCCGCGCCGCCTTTGAGGACAAGGCACCACACACCGCGATGATGAAAAAAATTCCGACCTTTGTGGTCACCCACCCGCAAGCCGCTCTGTGTGGGCTTGCCGCCTATGCGCGATCGCCCGATAAATTCGGCGTGCGGCACGAAGGCCGCCGCTGGACGCGCTGAGACGAGATATCTGGACGGGAGACGAAAACATGGCAACAACGGGTGGCACAGGGCCTATGAAACTGGTGGTGGTTGGTGCAAGCGGCCGCATGGGACAGGCATTGATCCGCATTATTGCAGAAACCGAAGGGGCGGTGCTGCATGCGGCGGTTGAACGCGCCGGATCAAGTGCACTGGGCAAGGACGCTGGCGAATTGGCAGGGCTAGGCGCTCTGGATGTCACGATCACCGATGATGCGCTCTCCGCCTTTGTCCATGCTGACGGCGTGATTGATTTTACCAGACCAGAAGCCTCCGTGGAATTTGCGGCCCTTGCCGCTCAGGCCCGCATTGTGCATGTGATTGGCACCACCGGCTGCTCGGAAGACGATCAGGCCAAATTTGAAGCAGCATCGCGCCATGCGCGGCTGGTGAAATCCGGCAATATGAGCCTGGGCGTCAATCTGCTCTCGGTTTTGGTGCAGCAGGCGGCAAAAGCGCTGGATGCGGCGGGCTGGGATATTGAAGTGCTGGAAATGCACCACAAGCATAAGGTCGATGCGCCATCTGGCACAGCACTTTTGCTGGGGGAAGCCGCCGCCGCTGGCCGTGGGGTTGATCTCAAGGACAAGGCGGTAAAAGTGCGTGACGGCTTTACTGGCCCGCGTGAGGCTGGCTCTATTGGCTTTGCGACTTTACGCGGTGGCTCGGTGATTGGCGAGCATTCGGTGCTGCTGGCAGGCGAAGGCGAGATTGTCACGCTGTCCCACAGTGCCGGTGATCGTTCTATTTTTGCCCGAGGCGCGGTGAAGGCCGCTCTTTGGGCGCGGGATAAAAACCCCGGTCTCTATTCCATGCTCGATGTGCTCGGGCTGGCTGATACCAACTGATCTATGTGAGAGGATTTGTCGATGACTGGTACCCTCGTGCTCGTGCGCCACGGCCAGAGCGAATGGAATTTGAAAAACCTGTTCACCGGCTGGCGCGATCCAGACCTGACCGAACTGGGCGTGCAGGAAGCCAATGCAGGCGGCAAGGCGCTGGCCGATTACGGCATCAAATTCGATGTGGCTTACACCTCCAACCTCAGCCGCGCCCAGAAAACCTGCGGCATCATTTTGGACAATGTCGGACAAGTTGGCCTCGAAACCATCCGCGATGAAGCCTTGAATGAGCGCGACTATGGCGATCTTTCCGGTCTCAACAAGGATGACGCTCGCGCCAAATGGGGCGAAGAACAGGTGCATATCTGGCGCCGGTCTTACGACGTTCCACCACCGGGCGGCGAAAGCCTGCGCGACACCGGCGCTCGCGTCTGGCCCTATTACATGACGGAAATTCTGCCGCGCGTGCTGCGGGGCGAAACCGTTCTGGTGGCCGCCCACGGCAATTCATTGCGCGCCCTGGTGATGGTGCTGGACAAGCTGACCAAGGAGCAGATCCTCGGTGTGAATTTGGCCACCGGCGTGCCGATGGTTTACAAGCTCAATGCCGATTCCACCGTGGCTTCGAAGGAAGTGCTCGGCGATATGTCCGGCGCGCATTAAAGCAGTTTAAAACTGTGCCGCTCATGCAATTGAATGGGCGGCACATTTGAGAAAATCAGATTTTCTCAGCAATCAGGCGTATGCCAAACCCAGCGAGAGCGGTTCCAATCGCGCGTTCTATCCACTGACCGAAGCGATCATAGACGGCTTTGGCGTGCCGACGAGACAACAGAGCGGTCACAAGTCCATACCAGACAATCTCGATTAAAAATCCACCAACGAGAATTGCCAGTTTTGCCAAAAGTCCCGTCTCCGGCGGCACGGCAACGGCATAAAGGCCAATAAAGAAGGCAATTCCTTTCGGGTTGGAGAGATTAACAATCATACCCATGCGCATACCGCGCAAAACACTGCCTTTTTCGATAGCTGATACACCTTGCTTCGCTGTATCAGCCTTGCCAGACAACCACGCCATGACCCCGAGATAGACAAGATAGCAGCCGCCAGCGATCTGAATAAGGCTTGCCAACCATCCGACCTTTGCCAAAAACAACGCCAAACCCGCCATCGTCAAAACCACATAAAAAGTTGCGGCAATGGCCAATCCAAATGTCGCGCCCACAGCGGTTGAGCGTGCCCCGGATATTGCCAGTTTCGAGATTAAAGCAAAGTTAGGACCGGGACTGATGACAACAGCAGCATACAGGCCAAGCGCCGTCAGAACCGTCAAAGCATCTGGATTCATATGAATTGCTGCCTCTCGTTGTGATCTCGGAAAACAAGACCTCAATTTATATGGGCATTTCAATGCCACACAAGAGAGAAGCTGCTGCGTAAATCCTCAAAATACAAACCCCGGCGACAGGCACCGGGGTTGCAGTGTTTGATCGTGAATAAGGCCTTACTTGGTGCCATACATGCGGTCGCCCGCGTCACCCAGACCCGGCACGATATAGCCGTGCTCATTCAAATGGCTGTCAATCGATGCCGTGTAAACATGCACGTCGGGGTGCGCTTCGCGGAAATTCTTGATGCCTTCGGGGGCTGCCAGCAGGCAAACAAAACGCAGGTTTTTCGCGCCGCGCTCTTTCAGCTTGTCCACCGCCGCAATCGATGAATTGCCGGTGGCCAGCATCGGATCGACCACAATCACGAGCCGCTCCGAGAGGTTTTCCGGGGCCTTGAAGTAATATTCCACCGCTTGCAGGGTTTCGTGATCGCGGTAAACGCCGACATGCGAAACGCGGGCAGAAGGAACCAGATCCAGCATGCCTTCCAGAAGACCATTGCCAGCCCGCAGGATGGAGGCGAACACCAGCTTCTTGCCTTCCAAAATCGGAGTTTCCATCTCGACCATCGGCGTTTCGATGGTTTCCATGGTCAATTCCAGATCACGGGTCACTTCATAGCACAACAGCGTGGAAATTTCCCGAAGCAACCGCCGAAATCCCGCAGTCGAGGTTTCCTTGCGCCGCATGAAAGACAGCTTGTGCTGCACGAGGGGGTGATTGATGACTGTAACGCCGTCCATGGAGAGAACCTTCTTATGTTTATTGCTCTGATCTTGAAGTCATTCTGTTCCAAGAATAGACCCAAAGGGCAAGAGTGTGCAGGCTATTTTACCAGACCATCCCCAGATGCATCCTGACGTGTTGGCGCATCAAGGCGCGATAGCAGCTTTGAGCGGGTCTCTTCATCCACAAACGCCGCCTCAATCGCCGTGCGGGTCATGGCGTTGATCTCCGCGCTATCAAAGCCCATATTGGCGACAATCTCATAATCTTGCGCAAGCGAGGTATGGAAAAACGGCGGATCATCGGAATTGATGCAGACCCGCACACCAGCATCCGCCAATTGCCGCAGGGGATGGCTTTGGTGATCGGGAAAGACCTTGAGGGCAATGTTGGAGGCCGGACAGACCTCCAGAACTGTGCCCAGATCAGCCAGCCGCTTGACCAGATCGGTATCTTCAATGGAGCGCACCCCATGGCCGATGCGGCTTGGCGCAACATGGTCGAGCGCATCCGTCACGCTGAAAGCCCCGCACAATTCACCGGCATGGATGGTAATGCCATAGCCTGCCTCTTTGGCGATTTGGAAGGCAGGCGCATAATCCACCACCCGGTTCATGCGCTCCTCGCCTGCCATGTTAAAGCCTGTGACCAGCGGATGGCTATAGTTTGCCAGCCATTTGGCCCGGCGCAAAACATTGTCTGGCCCCAGATGCCGCTCGCCGATGATGACCATGCGACATTCAATGCCGGTCTTGGCTTTGGCGCGTTGAATGCCTTCAGCCAGCCCTTCAATATAGGCTTCCGCCGAAAGCCCCACGGCCTCGCCGTGATCCGGGGAAACAAATAGCTCGCTATAGATTGTATTGACGCCCGCCAGTTCGCACAGATAAGCCTCAGCCAAAGCGGCATAATCCTCTTCGGTGCGAAATACGGAGGCGACAAAATCATAGCAGGCTATAAAACTGGTAAAATCCTGCCAGACATAGGCACCATTGCGCACGAACGTGGTGGAATCAATGCCGTATTTTTCGGCCTGCGCCAATGTGAGCGCCGGTGGGGCCGCCCCCTCGACATGGCAATGCAACTCAGCTTTCAGCAAATCCCGTGTCATAGAAAACTCCTGCCATGCGGACCCGGCGCAATGCCGAGATGAGCGGCGACACTCTCGCCAATGTCTACAAAACTTGGGCGCAGACCAATCGAGCGGCTGCGAATGCCGGGGCCAAACGCCATGATCGGCACCCGCTCACGGGTGTGGTCGGTGCCGCGCCAGGTCGGGTCACAGCCATGGTCTGCGGTGAGGATCACCAGATCGCCGGGAACAAGCTTGCGATAGATGGCCGGCAACCAGACATCAAAGGCCTCCAGCGCCGCAGCATAGCCCGGCACGTCGCGGCGGTGCCCATAGAGCATATCGAAATCGACGAAATTGGTGAAAACGAGGTCGCCGTCCTTCGCCTCATCCATCACGTTCAACGTGGCAGCCATCAGCGCTTCATTGCCGCTGGCCTTGATTTCGCGGCTTGTGCCTTGATGGGCAAAAATATCACCAATTTTGCCAATGGCGTGCACGGTGCGATTGGCCTTTGTCAGCCGGTCCAGCAGTGTCGGCTCCGGCGGCAGCACCGAATAATCCTTGCGATTGCCGGTTCGCTCAAACGTCGCTGGAGTTTCGCCGATAAATGGTCGGGCGATCACCCTGCCGATATTATAGGGCATCAGCAATTCACGCACGATCTCGCACAGTTGCAGCAGCCGATCGAGGCCGAAATAGCGTTCATGCGCCGCGATTTGAAAGACGGAATCGGAGGATGTGTAGCAAATCGGCTTGGCGCTTCGGCAATGTTCCTGCCCAAGCCTTGCGATAATCTCTGTGCCGGAGGCGTGGCAATTGCCTAAAATGCCGGGAAGATTGGCTTTTTGGCAAATCTGATCCACCAGCTCTTGCGGGAATGCATCGCCTTCAGTGGGAAAATAGCCCCAATCAAACATCACCGGCGTACCGGCAATCTCCCAATGGCCGGAAGGCGTATCCTTGCCCTTTGACACTTCCGAAGCCGCACCATAAATGCCGAAGGTGCGCTCAGGCATTGGCATGCCAGCAGGAAGAGAGCCACTGGCCATTTGGGCAATATGCACCAGACCCAGTGCCGACATGTTGGGAAGCTGCAATGGCCCTTCGCGCAGGCCTTGGCGATCTGCGGCACCGGCGGCACAAAACTCGGCAATATGGCCAAGCGTATCTGCTCCCTGATCATGATAGCGCGCTGCATCGGGTGCCCCGCCGACGCCAAAGGAGTCGAGAACAAAAAGAAATGCCCGTGCCATACTTCACCACATGCCGTTTACTGTTCCTGATCCATAGCGATTTGCGCGCAGTGTTGCAAATCTCTACGCATCAGCCGTTTAACAATCGGAACAGCTCACGGGTTCAGTGGTACGCTGGCGATAATAATAATCGCGGCTGATGGTGATAGTCTTGAGCACGGCATCCAGCCCCGGCGCATAGGTCACCATTTTGTAGGGAATTGAAAACTCGACATGCACAAAGGATGTCGAGGCCGCGGCCATGCCAGACGGCATGGTGACGGCCGTGCCCACACCATAAGGTTTGCTGCCATCCTGCGCCCATGACCAGGCAACCTTGGCATTGAGGCTCGAATCCACCTGAATGCCGGTGATTTTCATCGAAAATCCCGTGGTTGGCTTTGGCGCGAAAATGGCAGCGGCCACATCCGGCATTGTCGCCAGAAATGCCTTGTTAAAGCTGGCATCTTTGCTGGCGACAATATCCGCAATGGCTCCGGCGCTGGAGGTTGCGCGTGAAGCCACGTTGAGCCCGAGCGTCAATTCGAATGCCCCGAGATAGAGCAGCAACAGCACCGGCACGATCAGCGCAAATTCCACCGCACCAACGCCTGAGCTATCCTTGGAAAAATGCTGGAGGCGGTAGATCAGAAGCTGGATGTTTTTACGCCAGAGCATCATCAATATTTCTCGCTCTGGAAGGCTGTGGTTTCCACAATCAGATAATCCGAATTGCTGGTTTCACCGGGCTTTTGAATGGTGGCAACGTAGGAGCGGACCAGATCTGTCGTCACCGGCCAATAGTAATAGGCGCGGAGCATGTTGATGGAGCCAGAGCCGCCGGGCGCATAGGCAAAGTCGGTCGTATCCAGACTGCCGTTCGCCGTGGTGATGACTTTGGGGATTTCGGCAAAGGTGGCAAAGCTGCGCACATCCAGATAGAGCCGATCGGGCGTTGCCACTTCTGCGGCATCGCATTTCAACATAAAGGAAATCTCATTGCAAAACAGCTGGCGAAATTCGGCACTCGTCTTATCTGTCGATTTGCCGAGTTTATAGGTGATATTGCCGGTGCGGATATTGCGGCCCAATGTGTCAACGGCAGACGTCACCACTTGCTCGGCAACAAAGGCGATGAAGGTTTCCAGAATGGCAAAGACGATCAGAAAATAGGGGATGGCCAGAATGGCGAACTCAATCGCGGCCGAGCCGTCCGCTGAACGCCGGAAACGCTTGAGCAATTTCAGCCATGTGCGACGGCGTGGTCTGAAACCGTTGTCACAGGCCCGCTTGATGAACGTCATGTCTCAGCGCCGATTGTTAAACCTGACCGCAAAATATGAGGTCAAGTCTTTAAGTTTCGTTTCCAAATTGTCTCGATTTGCGCAGAAAAATCACAAACCTTGTTTTGGGTGATCTAAAAAACAACTTTTGCCTACCACTTCAACAACCCGATCAAGCACATCGAAACGATCAATTGGTGGCACCAGCAGCCGAGGATTTGCCGACATTGTTAAACTTTGAATGCTCTTCACAATTGGGATCGCACGACAGAACAGTGCGCTCCGTCTGCTTGAAAACCCGCACCGTATTGCCCTCATCAATCGAGACCAGAATACGCTCATCCAGCACAGCATTGCCGTCACGGTCCAGCAAAACGATATTGGTGGTGCCAAAACTGCGGCCCGTCAACACAATGGTCTTCGCATCGGCAACCGTTGCATCCGCCACTTTGTCATTGCCGATAATCACTTTGCTGATCGGCCGATCAAGCTTCAGGATGCGTGCCTGATTCATATAGACCCGCAGCAGATTGTTATCGGCTCTCGCACTTCCGGCTGCGATCATGATTGCACCAAGTGCAAGTGCAATTCCAAAGCGAAACGGCGGAACCGGTCTCATATAAGAACAATCTCTTTTTCTGAATTGCGTCATACTGTGCAGCAAAATGGTAAATGGATCATTACATGTACGCCTCACCCTGAAACATGCAGCAAAGTCACATCCATTTACGCTTGAAGAGCAGAGTAAAATTCCGAGAAAAATACCGAATATTGCGCCCCAATATCGGAACAAATAGAGAATTTTTCTCAAATCTAACATTGATATCAATTATATTTTAAATTCATTTACCACACGCGCCAAGAGCATGGATTAAAACTTTGTTAACTTGAATTCTTAAGTCAATCGCAATGGCCTTCCCTGTACGTTTTATACATCCGATCAGCGGAAACAGTTGACGGAGCTGATCACCCTCTTGGAACAGGAACACACCATGTCGAAGATTTTTGCACGTTTCTTAAAAGACGAATCAGGTGCCACCGCAATCGAATACGGCCTGATTGCAGCCCTGATTTCCGTGGCGCTGATTGCCGGTGCAACAACGCTTGGTAACAGCATCAGCACTACGTTCAGTGGCCTTGCGGGCAAGCTTGATAGTGCGACCAACAAAGGTGCCACTGGCACTGGCACTGGCACTGGTGGCTGATTGATAAATAACACTCTTTCAATCGATCACAATGAGTAACCGCCTCGCATCGGGGCGGTTTTCTTTTTGTTTACCAAACCTCTTGTTTACCTCTCATCCCTATCATCCACCCCGTACCAACCGGGGTTTTCCGCCATGATGGCTGCAATAATCGTACTTATCTTTCCGCTTTGTCTGGCGGCAGCCGCTTTTACTGATCTGTTTGAGATGAAAATTCCCAATATCATTCCACTGGTGATGTTGGCGGGCTTTTTTGCCTTGGCCGCGGTGGTGGGATTGCCGCTGCGCGAGGTTAGCCTTCATCTTCTCGCCGGTTTCATTGTGCTTTTGGCCTGTTTTACGTTTTTTGCTTTCAACGTGATGGGTGGAGGAGACGCAAAACTGCTCACCGCTTGCGCTGTATGGTTTGGGTTTAACATCACTCTACTGGTGTTTTTGCTGCAAGTGGCTGTGTTTGGCGGTGTGCTCACGCTTCTTATCTTGCTGATTCGCAGCCAGTCTTCGCATATTCTGGCCCTTCGCCTGCCCGTGCCACGATCGCTGCTGATGGAAAAGAAGATACCTTATGGCATTGCCATCGCCATTGGCGGCTTTTGCAGTGTTCTTCAATCGCCTTTGGTTTTACTGGCTCTCAACACGAAGAAATAAATCATTAACCAAAGCCATAAGGCATTTGTTAACCCTAATTACACCAATTCCTGATCTTCTAAGGGTCAAGACGTTGCGCTTGCACCTGAGGAAAGACCATGAAACCCGCCCGCATCTTCATTCTGATTGTCGCCCTTGTTGCGGCAGGGCTCGCTGGCTTGCTGGCCATGAGCATGAGCGGGCCGAAGCAGGTTGTTGTTCAGCAGGCTGAAAAAACGGTCATCAAGGATCCAAGCGTCAATATTCTGGTGGCCTCAACCAGCATGCCGGTGGGTGCGCGCCTGTCCGATAAGGTCATGCGCTGGATGGCCTGGCCAAAGAATGATCTGGTCACGGGATTCATCACCCAGGACAGCCGCCCCGATGCCATGAAAGATCTTGATGGCAGCATCGTGCGTCTGCCGATTTTTGAAGGTGAGCCTATCCGCATTGAAAAAGTGGCCGATGCATCGGGCAGCACGCTGTCGGCCCTGCTTCCGGCGGGCAAACGCGCCGTCGCCGTAGAAATCTCGGTGGCAACTGGCGCGGGCGGCTTCATCCTGCCCAATGATCGCGTCGACGTGATTATGGTGCGCAAACTGTCGCAAGATGGCAATAAGGACGACATGCATGTCAGCTCCGTATTGCTCAGCAATGTGCGCGTGCTGGCGATTGACCAGCAGATTGAAGAAAAACAAGGCGGTCGCCGCTCGGTCATCGGCACGACAGCAACCCTTGAACTCACGCCCGAGCAAGCCATTGCGCTCGCAACAGGCCAGCAGGCCGCCGAGCGGCTCTCGCTGACGCTGCGTTCTGTTGCCGATGCCCAAGAGCCCGATACGTTCACCACATCAAGCACCAGCGGCGAAGTGCAGGTGATCAAGTCAGGAACCGTCGTGAACAATGCGGGGGGCACGCAATAATGAACAGGATGTTTCTGATGAATGCCACCCGGCCCCGCCTGTTTCGCGCGATTACAATGACAGGCCTTGCGCTTGTTCTCACCGTTTCCGGCATTCCGGGTGAACGCTCCAGCCTGTGGCGTGAGGGTGCAAAAGCCTATGCCGAGCAGCAATCACTGGTGCGGATCACCCAATCCGGCCCCGGCGCGCACCGCACATTGAAGCTTGGCCTCAATAAGGCGATTGTGGTGGATCTGCCCGAAGATGCGCAGGACATTCTGGTGGCCGACCCCACGCTGGCCGATGCGGTGACCCGCACCTCGCGGCGCATCTATCTGTTTGGCAAAACCGTTGGGCAGACCAATATCTTCATCTTTGGTGCCAACGGGCGCGAGATCGTCAGCCTGGATCTGCAAATCGAGCGCGATATTGACGGGCTGGAAGCCAATCTTCGCCGCTTCATTCCTGATTCCAACATCAAGGTCGAGATCATCTCGGACAATGTGGTGCTGACCGGCACGGTGCGCACTCCGCAGGATTCAGCACGTGCTGTTGCCCTCGCCCAGGCCTTTGTCAAAGGCGGTGAGGCCACCACGAGAAACCAGACTGTCTCAAGCAACAGCAGTGGCGATGGTGCAGTGGCGATCTATGCCGAAGGCCGTCAACAATCGCAGATCGTCAATATGCTGACGATTGAAGGCGATGATCAGGTCACGTTGAAAATCACGGTTGCCGAGGTGCGCCGCGAAATCCTCAAGCAATTGGGCTTCAACACCACGCTGCAAAACACCATTTCGGGCAATACCCCGGTGACAGCCGCCAATCCGGCCGATTCAACCGCAATTTCTGCGGCCATTTCGACAGCATTGGGCAAATATTCCTTGGCATCCGTGATCAATGCCATGGAAGAAGCCAAAGTGATCAAGACGCTGGCCGAGCCAACCCTGACGGCCACCTCTGGCCAGAGCGCCACGTTCAGCTCGGGCGGAGAGTTGATCCGAACCATCAATCAGGCCAATGGATCAACCACCACCCAGACCTATGATTACGGTATCAAGCTGAATTTCACCCCTGTGGTTCTGTCGGCTGGCCGCATCAGCCTGAAGATCGAAACCGAAGTGTCCGAACCCATGACCACGGGCAGCACAACCGAGTTTCGCAAGCGTCAGGCCACGACCTCGGTGGAATTGCCCTCGGGCGGATCAATTACGCTGGCGGGTCTGATCAATGACGATGTCACCCAGCAAAGCACTGGCGTTCCCGGTGCGCGCAGCGTGCCGATCCTTGGTGCATTGTTTCGCAACAAGCAGTTTGAGCGCAAGGAAACCGAGCTGGTGATTATTGCCACGCCCTATCTGACTCGCCCGGTTGCGCGCAATCAGTTGCAGCGCCCAGACGACAATTTCAATCCGGCGGGCGATGGAGCCATGTATTTTCTCAACCGTGTCAACAAGGTCTATGGCCGAAAAGACACCAACACCACCGGTGCCTATCACGGCACGGTCGGCTTTATTTACAAGTGAGGCGGCGATGATCCTGCAAAATGCAAAATTCCCCGCAAAACTGGCCCCGAAACTGGCGTTGGGATTGGTGACAATGTTATCCCTCTCCAGCTGCGGCGGCATGGGCAAGGATACGATGTCGACCGGCTCGATCCCCGATGATTATCGCACCCGGCACCCGATTGTGGTGACCGATGTCGAGCATTCCCTTGATTTGCCGGTGGCGCAAGGCTCAAGCCGTATGACAACCGGCATGGGTGACACCGTAACAGGTTTTGCGCAGGATTACCGCAAGGCATCGAGCGGCTACGTGCAGATGATGGTGCCCTATGGCTCGCCCAACAGCGTTGCCGCATCCACGCTTGCCCGGCAGGTGCGCAGCCGGTTGATTGCCAAGGGTATTCCGTCTTCCAAGATTATCGAGCGCCCCTATCAGGCACAAGCCAGTGGCGATGCCGCGCCCATTCGTCTGAGCTATACGGCCACCACCGCCGTGGCTGGCCCTTGCGGCCAATGGCCGGAAGATCTGGCCAATGACACATCACAAAACAAACATTGGGAAAATTTTGGCTGCGCCACCCAGGCCAATCTGGCGGCCCAGCTTGCCAGCCCAACGGACCTGATCGCGCCGCGCGGCATGACCCCGATTGATGCCGACAACAGAACAAAGGTCATCACCGATTATCGCAACGGTCGAATCAACTAACAGCGGGATCGGTCAACGCCATGAACTCCATTCACTATGATATTCAATCCGTGACGCAAAACGGCGATGGGCATCGGGCTGAGCCGTCAAGATCAGGTGATCTGGACAAGCTGCGGCCTTTGCCACGCATTTCGGTGCATGCCTTCTGCCTCTCGGAGAGTGTGCTGGCGGTGATGGAGGAATGTGGACGCGACCGACGCATGGCCAAGGTGAGCATGCGGGTGACCAGCGGTGGCATTTCAGCAGCCATCAACATGTTTTCGGGCGCGCCAACACCCAATCTGATCATTCTGGAAACACAAGCGCAGGCCGGAACCCTGCTGGCGGAGCTGGCCCCGCTTGCCGAGGTGTGTGATCCCTCCACCCGCGTGATTGTCATTGGCCATTTCAATGACATTGCTCTTTATCGCGAACTGATGCGCAACGGCGTTTCAGACTATATTGTTGCGCCCGTCACCATGTCGGACGTGATTGGTGCGCTTTCAACCATCTTCATTGATCCCGATGCCGAACCGCTGGGCCGCAGCATTGCCTTTATCGGGGCCAAGGGCGGTGTTGGCTCATCCACCATTGCCCACAACGTGGCTTTTATGGTCGCCTCGCTGTTTTCATCAGAGACCATTCTGGCCGATCTGGATCTGGCCTATGGCACAGCCAATATCGATTTTGACCAAGACCCTGCGCAAGGTATCGCCGAAGCGGTGTTTGCACCGGAACGGCTGGATGAGACGTTTCTGGACCGGTTGTTGACCGATTGCGCCAAAAATCTGTCCTTGCTGGCGGCTCCGTCTTTGCTTGATCGTCCTTACGATTTTGAGCGGGGTGCCTTCCTGCCGGTGCTGGAAACCTTGCAGCGCAGCGCACCCATTGCCATTCTGGATGTGCCGCACACGTGGAATGACTGGACGCGCGCCCTTCTGGCCGAGGTGGACGAGATTGTTTTGACCTGTGCGCCCGACCTTGCCAATTTGCGCAACACCAAGAACCTGCTGGATGCCCTGAAAAAGATTAGGCCCAATGACAGGCCGCCGCACCTGATTTTCAATCAGGTTGGCATGCCCAAGCGCCCGGAAATTTCGCCCGCCGACTTCTTTGAGCCGCTGGACATCAAGCCCGCCGCCATTATTCCGTTTGATGTGCAACTGTTTGGCAATGCCGCCAACAGCGGGCGTATGATTGCCGAGGTTGATGCCAAATGTCCAACGGCAGAAACCTTTTCGCAGATTGCCCATCTCATCACCGGGCGCACCAGCGCCAAGAAAGCCAAAAAAGCAGGCCTTAGCCGGGTGCTGGAGCGCCTTGCCGGAAAATAACCACTGGCGATACGCCACAAACACGAACCTTCGATAAGGGTTCGGCGCAACTGGAAGACATGACATGTTCGGTAAACGTGGAAATGATGGGGTTGGAAAGGGCAACGCAGCGCAGGTGCCGCTTGCCCCCATGCCGCTTGCCCCGATACCACCATCATCCAGCCAGTCAAACCTGATCGAGCCATCTTCTGCGACCACAGCCCCCGCACCATCGCCGCCATCGGCTGCACCCGTGCGCAAACGGCAAATCCGCACCGACGACTATTACGACACCAAGAGCCAGGTCTTTGCCGCCCTGATTGATACCATCGATTTGTCGCAACTGGCCAAGCTGGATGCTGAGAGTGCGCGCGAAGAAATTCGCGACATTGTCAACGACATCATCAGCATCAAAAACTTTGCCATGTCGATCTCCGAGCAGGAAGAGCTGCTGGAGGACATTTGCAATGATGTGCTGGGCTATGGCCCGCTGGAACCCCTGCTGGCGCGCGATGATATTTCCGACATCATGGTCAATGGCGCGGGCCAGACCTTTATCGAAGTCGGTGGCAGGACCATTGATTCCGAAATCCGGTTTCGTGACAATGCCCAGCTGATGTCGATCTGCCAGCGCATTGTCAGTCAGGTGGGGCGGCGCGTCGATGAATCCAGTCCGATCTGCGATGCCCGCCTGCCTGATGGTTCGCGCGTCAACGTTATTGCACCGCCGCTCTCCATCGATGGCCCGGCACTGACCATTCGTAAGTTCAAGAAAGACAAGCTCAATCTCGATCAATTGGTCAAGTTTGGTGCGATTACGCCCGAAGGGGCGCAGATTTTGCAGATCATTGGCCGGGTCCGGTGCAATGTGGTGATTTCCGGCGGAACAGGCTCGGGCAAAACCACGCTTTTGAACTGCCTGACCCGCTATATTGATGCGGATGAGCGCATCATCACCTGCGAAGACACCGCCGAATTGCAGCTTCAGCAGCCGCATGTGGTGCGGCTGGAAACCCGCCCGCCCAATATTGAAGGCGAAGGCGAGATCACCATGCGCGATCTGGTGAAAAACTGCCTGCGTATGCGGCCAGAGAGGATTATTGTCGGCGAAGTGCGTGGCCCGGAAGTGTTTGACCTGTTGCAGGCCATGAACACCGGCCATGATGGATCGATGGGCACCATTCACTCCAATACCCCGCGCGAATGCCTCAGCCGTATGGAATCTATGATTGCCATGGGTGGCTATTCGCTGCCGGCAAAAACCGTGCGGGAAATCATCTCCGGCTCCATCGACGTGATCATTCAGGCCGCCCGCCTGCGCGATGGTTCTCGCCGCATCACTCAGATTACCGAGGTGATTGGCATGGAAGGCGATGTGATCATCACCCAGGATTTGATGCGCTATGAGATTGAAGGCGAAGATCTCGCCGGAAAGATCATTGGCCGCCATGTCTCAACCGGCATTGGCAAACCGCATTTTTGGGAGCGTGCTCGCTATTTTAATGAAGACCGACGGCTGGCGGCGGCCCTGGACGCCATGGAACAGAAATCCGGCGCGCTATAAGGACCAGACAGATGACCCTCAATGTGCTTGCGATTGTTGTTCTGGCGGCCATTGCGGCGGGCTCGCTGGCCTATGTGCTGATGTTTTCACGGGTCGAGGCCGATAAAAAGGCGGCATCGCGGCTGGCGCGGGTAAAAAACGCCGAGTCTGACACCACCAAGGCGCGCAGTGCGCGTGACCGGGTGCAGGAGCTGTCAAAACGGCGAAAATCCGTACAGGACACATTGAAAGAACTTGAGCGTAAGCAGGCGGAAAACACCAAAAAGATTGCCAATCAACCCCTGAAACAACGCTTGCCGCAAACCGGCTTTGGCTTGACCCTCACCCATTTCATCATTGCCAGCACCACACTGGGCTTGGTGTTCTTTTGCATCGGTCTCGTGCTTGGCATGACCCTGTTGCTGGCAGCCTGCGTTGGCTTCGTGGCAGGTGTCGGCCTGCCACGCTGGATTCTCAATTTCATGATCAAGCGGCGACAGGGAAAATTCCTGATCGAGTTTCCCAATGCGCTGGATGTCATGGTGCGCGCTATCAAATCCGGCCTGCCGCTGAACGACGCATTGCGCATGATTGCCACCGATGCTCAGGAGCCGGTGAAGGCGGAGTTTCGCAAAGTGGTGGATTCGCAGCAGCTCGGCATTTCCGTGCCGGAAGCTTGTGGCCGCATGTTTTCCGCCATGCCGCTTCAGGAGGTGAATTTTTTCTCGATCGTCATCACCATCCAGTCTCAGGCAGGCGGCAATCTTTCCGAGGCGCTGGCCAATCTGTCCAAAGTTCTGCGTGAGCGGCGCAAGATGCGCGCAAAGGTCAGCGCACTTTCCATGGAGGCCAAGGCGTCAGCGGTGATTATCGGCTCCCTGCCCTTTGTTGTCACGCTTTTGGTCTACCTCACCTCGCCTGACTACATCGGGATCTTGTTTACCGATCCGCGTGGCCATCTGATTTTGGGTCTTTCGGGCATATGGATGTTGATTGGCATTTTCATCATGCGCCAAATGATCAATTTCGATATTTGAGGAAAAGCCATGACCGATGATCTTGCCGCGCGTCTGACCAATCCGTCCCTGCTGATCGCGCTTTTGGTGGCGGTTGCGGTTTTTGCCACCATTTACACCATTGTCGTGCCACTGTTTGAACGCAGTGACCTGAACAAGCGGATGAAAGCCGTCTCAACCGAGCGTGACCAGATCCGAGCACGTGAGCGCGCCCGCATGAATTCTGAAACCGGTCGTGGAAGTTTGCGCAACACCGATAGCGGCTCTGCCAGCAAGATTGTTGAGCGTTTTAACCTGCGCAAGGCTCTGGTGGATGAGAACACCGTGGGACGGTTGAAAACCGCAGGGCTGCGTTCCACCAATGCGCTCAATACATTTCTTGCCGCCCGCTTCGTGCTGCCCTTTGTGTTTCTTACGCTGGCCAGCATCTGGATTTTCGCGTTGCATAATCTGCATGAACGGCCTTTTGCCGTACGCCTTCTGGCGGCAATTGTCGCGGGCTATATCGGCTTTTATCTGCCCAACATTTATGTTTCAAATCGCATTTCCAAACGCCAGCTCTCCATTCGCCGCGCCTGGCCCGATGCTCTCGATCTGATGTTGATCTGCGTCGAATCCGGCATGTCGATTGAAGCCGCCATGCGCCGCGTGGCCGATGAGATGGCCACCCAATCGCCCGATCTGGCCGAAGAAATGGTGCTGACCACAGCCGAGTTGTCATTTTTGCAAGACCGGCGCCTGGCCTATGAAAATCTCGGCAACCGCACCCAGCTGGAAACGGTCAAGTCGGTCTGTCAGGCTCTGGTGCAGGCCGAACGCTATGGCACGCCGATTGGACAGGCTTTGCGCGTGCTGGCCCAGGAAAGCCGGGATGAACGGATGAATGCCGCAGAAAAAAAGGCCGCTGCCCTGCCGCCAAAGCTGACCGTGCCGATGATTTTGTTTTTCCTGCCGGTGCTGATTGCTGTGATTTTGGGGCCGGCTGGCATGCGGGTGTCGGATCGCTTCTAATTCGATCCCACGCTGATTGTTGCGGCTTTCGGAAAAACTGTGAACGCGCCACCCTTTTGTCGGTCGCAATCTGATCTTATATAGGGGTAAGAACCCGAACCAATCGGGCCCGAACCGATCGGGAAGGAGACCGTTATGAGCAGCGCACCAGCCCCCATGATAGCAAGCCTGTTGCTGGCCGCGTCCATGCTGGCAACAAGTGCGCAGGCAGAGCCCATCAAGAAACCCAGCACCAACAAAATGCCGACCATGCAAAGCTGGACCTTGCCTGCCGAGGAATACAAAGACTTGCCTGGTGTCAAATCTCAGGCTGAAATTGATCGGCAAAATCTCCAGCCGAGCTATAAGTGCACAACGGAAACTGTATTGATGCAGGGCCGTGGCACCCGCGATTTTCATTTTCTCGGCTCCGGCATGCCGCGCACCGTTTACCATTGCACCACCGGCAATAGCGATGACGGCACCGGTGTTTCTTATACGGGCTCACAACCCCCGAATACCGGTGCATGGATACCGGGCATCAACCCGCGTGATGTAGGTGAATAAATCTCACGTTTGTCGGGAAAAAGTGCAGTCCGGTTTTTCCGGACAAACGAAGGCTCTAGAGTCTGTCAGGTTCAAATTGAACCAGACAGACTCTAGATTCCCGAGTTTCGTTTGTCTATTCGGGAAAACCGGATTCCACTTTTCCCTGACAAACTCTAATTATCTTTTTCGCCGGGCATGACTTCGGCTTTGCCCAACAATAGCGAGTGATAACGGTTAAGCCGCTCAAAATGCGCATTCATGGCCCGCGCAATCTGGGTTGAGTTTTTCACCGACAGAAAATGGCTGACAATCTGGGCGTAATGATTGGCTTGGCGTGGCAAACGCTGCTCTGGCTGTTTGCGTTCTGAAATCTCTTCATCACTCAGCACCTGCACCACCTGAGCGGGATCGGGAAGGTTTTCCAACAGGGCGGTGCGTGGCGGCAAGGCTCCATTGACCAGTTGCGAACTGGGATCAAAATGATGAAAAAGGCTGGCCTCAAGCACATTGATCTCCGCCCTGTCGGCGACAGGATAGGCCCAGACATAGGCGATTTCCCATACATCAATCTGCCGGTTGGCGATAATGTCAGACCGCGCCGAGGTCAGGTGCCGGGCCACGCGGGCGCGAATACCATCCTTGGATTGACCGACATAGAGCGGCACATTGTCGAGATCGGCCAGAATGTAAACGCCGATATCATTGATCAGCGAAGCGACCGCCCGTTTTCGAAAATTGAAATCAACGGCCAAACCGCACACCCTCTTGGCGGTTCATCGGCGCTTTGGCATCGTTTGCGGCGCGATGGTCCAAAAGTGGTTCAAACAGATATTGCGCCAGAAAGCGCACCACTGGCACGGCCACGCCATCGCCAGTGAGGTGATAAGCCTCATTATAGCGGCGTGGCAGCCGATAACTCTCATCCAGCCCCATCAGGCGGGCGGTTTCGCGCGCCGAAATCAGCCGCGAGCGCACCCGCTCATTCTCGACCACCAGAATGGTCTGGCGAGACGAGCCGCCGTTTGGCGTACGCAAACAGCCCGAAATCTCATCAAAACGCACCTCGGCGCGCACAATGCGGCCGCTGGCTTCAGGACGGGTACGCTTGTAAACACCACCCACCATCCGCCGCCCGGCGCGCTTGGCTGCCTCAACCTTGGCCAGATTGACCGGCGACATGCTGGCCAGCAATTTGGCCGTTTGCTCCGGCGTATGCCACGCGACATCAGCCGGATTTTCCTCGATAATATCGGAAAAAGCCGTGGTGCGCAGCGCAGGCGACGGCACATTCCACCAGAGCCAATCTTTCGCCACGCGCTTGCCAAGCCGCTGATGCGCATTGCGCAGACTGCGAGTATGAAAGGGCAAAGTCGGCTCCGGCGACAGGAGGGACGGGTCAATCACCACATCCTTGCGCACGCCAATCAAAAATAGCCGCGGCCGCGACTGTGGCAAGAACAATGCGGCATCCACCACCAGCGCGCCATAACGATAGCCTGCATGGGAAAACGTCTCGCAAATTGCCTTGAAATCCTCGCCCTTGTGCGAGGTCAGCGCACCGCACACATTTTCCAGAGCAATGATTTTCGGACCACGCCCATCAGCGGCAAGACCTTTCATCAAATCCCAGAACGGATAAAATGTGCCAGATCGCGCCCCGCGCAAGCCTGCACCCACGCCCGCCAAAGACAAATCCTGACAGGGAAACGAGCCCCAGGCCAGATCAACCGAGCCGGGCAAATGATCCACCGTGAGAGCACGAATGTCAGCAACACTCAGCTCACCACCTGTGCCCCAGTTGTCCTGATAGGTCAGTCCCTTTTTGCCGTCAAAATCATTCGCAAACGTACATTGCCAGTCCGGTCCAAGCCCCGCCCGCGCCATGCCGCCGCCTGCAAAAAACTCATAGAACGAAAACGGCTGTCGCATTGCATTCCTTTGAGCTGAACGTTGCGCTCATTCATGACATGAATTAGTTTCTGATTTGTTCTCATTCTAGCATGGTTTTCGAGACGCCAGCAACCGGCGCAGTGAATGGCGCGATGCGATTGTGGGAATTATTGTGCATGACCAGCGTATGCCGTCACGATTATTTGGTCCGGCAGGCTCTCGCTTATCAGTCATATAAAAGTGCGCCGCGCATCGTGTGAAATGCGCGGCGCAGCCTTGTTCGTCCAAATTCGCAGACCCCGGCCAAACTTGGCCTCGGTTTTCAACACTCAGTTCAAGCGGCGTCCACGTTTGCCTGACACACTTTAGAACCGAATTTTGAGATCAGCGCGCACGGCATTTTCGGAATTATCCTTGGCAAACTCGCCATGGTAAGACAGCCCAAAATTGACGTTTTCGCTGAGCTTCATGCCAACGCCAGCCGAGACCTTTGCAGCATCACGGGCAATGGGCGCACCCGATACCAGAAAACTTCCACCCTTTGCCAGAGACAACCGGCTTTCCGGCGTTGTGTCTCCATAGGTGTGCACCCATCCGGCTGTTGCATTCCAGGTCATTGGCGTATCATCGAGATCGAAATCTCCCGATGTGCGAAGACCAACAGTGCTGAAGGTTGCCCGCGCATCATTATCCGATGAGGAAAGCGCTGCCGCACCGCCCTTTTCGGAAAAGCCGTTTGTGGACAGAATGGCGTGGGACAGATTGGCAAACGGCGACAGCGTGAGCTGATCATTCAACTTCACAGCATAGCTTGCCTCACCAAAGAACTGGGCAAGACCGCTGTTGTAATCGCTTGTCAGCCTGTCGGAGAAATTGCCAAACGATACGGAGCGCTTCACATCGGTCTGGTTCAAGCTGTAGGCTGCGCCGGCATTCAGAGCCAGTTGGCCAATATCCACACCGCCATAGACGCCAATGTGATAGCTGTCGATATTGCTTGATCCGCTGGTGCGATCATTGTTGAGCTCGGAATGGCCCCAGCCTGTCAGAGCACCAAGACGAACGTGATCAGCGACAAAGCCATCACCACCAAAGAAGACGCCGCCACCGGACAGATCATAGGACGCGGCATTGCCATCGCTGCCAAAGTGGGTACGCGCCCCGTAGCCGGAGGTCCAGAAACCGGTGTCTCCATCATAGAGCCGGTCAAGCGCCATGGAACTGACAAAGCGGGAATTGCTGAGAAGGGCCGATTGAACACTGGCATGGTCTTCGCCGGAAACCTGATCAAAGGCTTTGCGCGCATTGTCGGCGTTCATGAACAGAACAGTGTTGTACAGCGGCAGGCTGCTGGAGCCTGCGGACTGATCAAGCTTGTCCAGCGCGGAGGCCGCTGCCAGCTGATTTGGCGTTTGTGCCGCCGTGGTAAAGGCCCGGCCACCCCAGCTGGAAAGCCGCAACGTGACATCGGTTGGGGAATAGAAGAGCTTCGAATTGATGAAGGCTGAATCGATCTGCAAATTGCTGAACTGCCCGGTGACACTGCCTGCCGTCAGGAAGGAATAGGACTGGCCTGCCGCATAGCTGACCGTTGGATCCATGGTAATGACATTCAGGTTGGCACCGTTGACGGCAGCCGTGCCGCTGACGATTGTGCGGTCAGACCGGCCATCATTGGCAATTTCCAGATCATAGGTGGAGCCCGGCGCAAGGGTCAGATTGCCATTGACGTTCAGAGTGCCAATGGAGTTGCCAGGTGAAAGGCGGCTGCCGCTTTTCAGCGTAACGCTGCCAACCGTGCCGTTACCGCCAAGATTGGCACCACTTTCCAGCTCAAGCGCACTGCCCCACGAACCGTTGACAGAAAAACGACCGCCACTGATCAGCGTTGTGCCCGTGAACTGCGAACCATTGCCGGTGTAAAGAAGTGTGCCCGTGCCGCGTTTTTCAAACACGCCAGTACCGGAAATGGTGTTGGCCAGCGTGCTGGTGACCAGCGTGTTGACCACCATCTGTCCATTGGCATCAACCTGAACAGGGCCAGTACCAAAGGCATTGCCATTGGTGCCCACCAGCATGCCGCCGCTGATGCGGGTGCCGCCAGAATAGGTGTTGAGACCCGTCAGCATCAATGTGCCGGTGCCCTGCTTGGTCAGCTTGCCGCTACCGCCAATGTCATTGCGCCAGGCATCGAAAGCATTAAAGCCATCAAGGCTTTTGTCCATATTGACGGTCACATCCTGCCAGAACGCACCGTAGCCATCGGCAGCGGCAAACAGGTTGAGACGGCCATAGCCTTCGGCATCATCCATCACCGGATAGCCCGAGGGCAGAGCAGTGGTTGCCAAAACCGCGCGGCGCTGATCGGCGCTCAGATAAGGCATGCGTGTTTCCAGCAAAACTTCAGCCCCTTTGGGCACAAAGGCTGGCTTGTCTGTGGCACCAATCGGCGCGAAGCCATAGGTGAGGCGCTGCGACACGTAGGCCGCATTGGCCTCGCGGCTGGCGAAGCGATCTGTGGAAAGATCAGCCGCATGGGCTGCCACATACAGATCGGTCGCCGTTGTCGAATTGGTTTCTTTCTTCAGCCAGGCCTGTGTCTGCTGAAAGGCCTGATTTTTCAGATCCTGCCAGTTGAAACCTGAATCGCCATTCTGGCGATTGAGATTATAGACCACAGATGCCGTACCCAACATACGCCCGCCAATCACATCCAGCGGTGAATGCATGCCGGCAAGAATGCGGTTGTCGCCCAGCATAACAGCGCGTGTTACCATTTCCTGAAAACGCTGAGGCACCAGATAGGCCATGGTCAAAGCATCGCGCCATGCTTCAGCCGTATGCCCGCTTGGAAAACCGCCATCCGTGACCGGGCTGCTGCTCTTGGCAGGAACCAACGTTGGCAAAAGGGCGACATCGCTGGACCAGCGGAACGGACGGCCATATTTGAAATAGCGCTTTGAAGGCTCTGTGGAGGCATCATAACCGACACGATTGAGCAGATCGACGGCCAGCCCCAAATCGGCATTGCTGCTGCTATCAATGCCGGTGTTGTTGCCCTGATCATCGTATTTCACGCTTGTGGCATCAGGTGCCACGCCCAGAATGGTGGTGAATTGCTTCGTGCCCTTGACCCAGGCATTTTGCAGCGGGCCAAGGCCGTCCAACACGCTGATTGCCTTGCCGCGACGGTCATCGAGATAGGCATCAACGGCCTGCTGAGCGGTGCGATTGCGTGTGGCATTGACCACATACTGAATATTATAATCATGCACTGCCCGATTAAGGATCGTGCCATCGGTGGCGCTGCCGGGAATGCCATCCCAATCGGTCTGCGACACAGCAGGAAAACCATCCCGCGCCGGTGCGGAAACACCCGCATCGACAAATGGTGTCCGAGGCTGCCAGATCTGCAAAAAGCCGCTCAGCAAACGCACAGCGGCGTTGGTGTCCTTTGTGGCGTAGCGCGCATCGCCGCGCTGGTTGGTTGCGCCGGTGTCCACAAATGCGGGGACATCCTTGTTCAAATAGGCTTCCTGCGCCATCGCAGCAGCGGGGCAAACAGCAAGAACCACGCCAAGCGCTGTGGAGAAGCGCAGCTTTTCAATTCCGGACAATGTCACGACCTCTTAATATTTCGTTTTAAGCAAACGGATGGGAAGATGCCGGGGCTGAATAGAGGCGCTGATTAACAACTGTGTGACATGCCTTAATTGTGACACATTTTTTCAAGGCACGACTTTATTGAGGCATTCCTACTGCATAATTCCTTAAATCGGAATCGATTTAAGGTGAAAATTATGCAGCAGATTAAAAGTGTTACAGCGTCCTTCGTGCGCCAGATATGGCGCACGGCGCTGTAATATTTTCAGCGCCGCACCAAAACTCACACCGAAGGATTGCAAGCGCGAAAAATAGGGCTGATACCTCTGGCGGAGAGGGATGGCATCCTGCGCCAGATAGGACGCACAAAGGACAGGACAGCGTTTGCTCAAAAGCGGAAAAATGAACAAAAAAAAGCCCGGCGAACCGGGCTTATTTTTGGTAGTCATTTTTGGCATTCTTAAATCAAGCCATTGACTTGATTAAGGAATTGGTGCCCAGAAGAGGACTCGAACCTCCACACCCTTGCGAGTACCAGCACCTGAAGCTGGCGCGTCTACCAATTCCGCCATCTGGGCGTTGACGAGGGATTTAGTCGGCTGGACGGCGTAAGTCAACACGGTTTTTGAACTTTTCATGTCAGGCTGTGTATTTTTTTTGTGGCGGCAAAAATGAACCTTGCAGATCACGATTCAACATTTGGACAGGCCTTTGAATTTGATCGAGAAATAATTGATTTCATTGATACAAAGAAAAATACTGACAAGCCGAAACACGAGTACTAATATATCATCTGCATCGACCATGGCACCCAATCACCGGAAGACAAAAGGCTGTAGCAGGTGGCGCTGAGGCAGAATCACGCGCAATGCTATTGCAAAACGTCATGCCAGACGGCGACGTCATAACCATGATCCGAATCTCACGGATTCTTCGAGGAGGCACTGAATGTCTTTTTTCCGCAAGGCCTTGGCCGGTATTGCGATGATGGTTGCTGGCGGCTTGCCGCAGACAGCGTCATCCGCCATGCCTTTTGCGGTGGCACCTTTCGACAATAGCACATCTCTTGTTCACGACATTCGTTACGTCTGCGACAACTATGGCTGCTATGATCGGCCCGATTTTGGCCGCCCACCACCGCCACCGCCGCCAAATTATTATCCTCCCGGCCCACCACCGAGCTATGGCAGGCCTCCGCCGCCACCGCCGGGTTATTATCGCCCCGGCCCGCCGCCCGGACCTCCACCGGGTTATGGCAGACCACCACCACCGCCGCCAGGCTATTACCGCCCCGGCCCACCGCCCGGCTATGGCAGGCCACCACCGCCACGCAATGGCTGGGATGCGCATGTGCGTTGGTGCCTGAACAACCACCGAGCCTACGACCCGGACAGCAACCGCTATCTGGATCGTGATGGACGCTATCGGATTTGCCGCTCACCTTTTCGGTGAACTCTAATCGACATAAGGGCGAGGCCTATGCTTCGCCCTTATGTGTATCGACAGAAACACGATCAACATGGCCGAGATCACGCTCGGGATCGATCATGTCCCGCACCCGCTGTTTCAATTCCTTTGGTCCGGGAAAACCACCATCGCGCTTACGCTCCCAAATCAGCGCGCCATTGACCCGCACTTCAAAATTGCCACCCGTGCCGGGAATAAGCCCGACCTCGCCAAGATCATCACCAAAGGTTTGCAGCAATTCCTGCGCCATCCAGCCTGCCCGCAAAAGCCAATTGCATTGGGTGCAGTAGAGAATGGTGATTTTTGGTTTTTCGGTCATGGCGCAACTCCATTTCGGGATATTCAAAACCCATAATAAAGAACAATTGAATTCCCAACTATCGGCGTGTAACCTCGTCTTTACACGCACAAGAGTGGGGAGGAAATCATGTATAAGTTCGAAGTCTACAAGGACAAGGCTGGCGAATTCCGATTTCGCTTCAAGGCCTCGAATGGCGAAACAATGTTCGGCTCCGAAGGCTATAAAGCCAAAGCCTCGGCCTTGAGCGCCATAGCTTCTATTCAAAAGAACGCGCCGGATGCAAAGGTTGAGGACCTGACCTCCGCGAGCTCATAAAGCCCGCTCTACGGGTTGGCGGTAGAGGTATTTTCAATCCGCTTGTAGAAAATCGAGGTGTCGCAAAAGCGACCATCGGGAAACAGGGCATAGTCCGGCACAACACCGGCCTTGCTCCAGCCAAGCTTTTGATAAATGACCTCTGCCGCTTCGCCCGTGGCGGTATCCAGTACCAACAGGCTTTTGCGAGCCAACACTGCCTGCTTTTCAAGCTCGGTCATCAACAGGCGCGAGAGGCCAAGGCCGCGCGCGCTGCGATGGACCAGCAGTTTTTTCACATCGGCGCGATGGGGTTGGTTGGGCGGCTGGTTTAGCGACAGTTGCACCGTCCCGACAATTTTGCCCTCCTGTTCTGCGGCCAACAGCACGACATCACCGGCCTCGACGGCATCTGCAACGCCGTGCCAGAAGGCGCGCGCCGTGTCCGTCTCGATTGGCTGCATGAAGCCAACCGATGCTCCACCCTCGACGCAATCACAAAGAATATCGCAAAGGGCCGGTATTGCTTCTCTTGCCTGATGGGCATTCAGCGCGCGCATGATCGTCATGAAAACCTCTTAAAAAGCTGAATGGCCAAGATGAATGATAACCCCATAGCGGGCTATATTTGACGTTGGATTGCGAAAGGCGTGGACATCGCCAATGTTCATGTGCAGGCAATCGCCCGCATCCAGCACATGCACCACATCGCCAACAGTCAGCTCCATGCGGCCTTCAAACAGCCAGACATGCTGCCACTGATTGCGGCTGGCGGGTTGGGATGCGAAATGCACGGATGCACCGGGCGGAAATTCCACCTCAACCACATCAATCGAAGAGCCTGTGCCAGGAGGAGACACCGAGCGGCGCAGGTAGCCGGTTTCCGGGTCTTTCCAGACGGGTTGCTGTGCGAAGCGGGCAAGCGGTGCGTTCTCTTCGGCGGGCGCAAAAAACACCGACAGGGATTGGCCCAATGCTGAGCAAAGCCGTGCCAGCAGGGCCGCCGTTGGGCTGGCTTGCGCGCGCTCAATGCGTGAAATCATGGCACGGCTGACGCCCGATTGCTCGGCCAATTGATCCAGCGTGAGGCCCCGCGCCATGCGCAATGCCTTGAGACGGTCTGCTATGCTATTGTCAAAATTATCGCTGTCATTTTCCATTATCATAGAAAACTATGATCATTTAATAGAGTCAAGCGCATTTCTGGTCATCCTCGCTCAAGGAAAATGATGTTTCATCAACAAGCCTCTTGCATGTCGCCCAACTCCCGGCCTTTTTCCCGTGGCAAGAGAGTGTGTGATTCGTGCGCGGTGGCAATTTGCCGACGCCCAGACCCAAGGAGACAAACGTGATCGAAATCAGAAAACCGCAAATAGAAGAAATGCGGCCGAAGATTACCGTGATCGGTGTTGGCGGCGGCGGTGGCAATGCCGTCAACAACATGATCACCGAGGGCTTGCAGGGGGTGGACTTTATTGCCGCCAACACTGATGCCCAAGCGCTCGCCATGTCCAAAGCCCCTCGCCTCATTCAGCTTGGCGCTGAAATGACCCAAGGCCTGGGTGCGGGCTCTATTCCCGAAACCGGCCGTATGGCTGCTGAAGAAACCCTGCATGAGGTGATGGATCATCTCGCAGGCACCCATATGTGCTTTGTCACCGCTGGCATGGGCGGTGGCACCGGCACCGGGGCCGCCCCTGTGATTGCGCGTGCTGCCCGCGATGCAGGCATTCTCACCGTTGGCGTGGTCACCAAGCCGTTCAGCTTTGAAGGCCGCCGCCGCATGATGGCCGCTGAAGAAGGCATTGAGCGCCTGCGTGAAGCCACCGACACCGTGATCGTCATTCCGAACCAGAACCTGTTTCGCATTGCCGATGCCAAGACCACCTTTGCCGATGCCTTTGTGATTGCCGACCGGGTTCTGTTCTCGGGCGTGTCCTGCATCACCGACCTGATCGTCAAGGAAGGTCTGATCAACCTCGACTTCGCCGACGTGAAATCGGTCATGAAGGGCATGGGCCGCGCGATGATGGGCACGGGCGAAGCAACCGGCGATGGCCGCGCCATCAAGGCCGCCGAAGCCGCCATTGCCAATCCGTTGCTGGATGAAGTTTCCATGCGCGGTGCCAAGGGCGTACTGATTTCCATCTCCGGCGGCATGGACATGACGCTGTTTGAAGTCGACGAAGCCGCAACCCGCATCCGCGACGAAGTCTATGATGAAGCCGATATTGTGGTCGGCGCGATCTTTGACAAGGAGCTGGATGGCACGTTCCGGGTATCGGTTGTGGCAACCGGCCTTGGCGACGACGGATATCCGCAGCCACAGGGCTAAAACCCCGCCTGTGCGGTCAAAAATATCAGCCAAAAGCCTCGCATTTCCAGTTTGAGACGTGCGGGGCGCAAATACTTTTCTCTTTTCGCATTTTCAGGCGGAAAACCGCTTCACAGTTTTCCTTGAAATGCTCTATATGCGAACCTTATGAGCACAGATAACCGCACCCCTCTCGACCATATCCGCAACTTTTCGATCGTGGCCCATATTGACCACGGCAAATCGACGCTGGCAGACCGCCTGATTCAATCCACAGGAGGATTGGCGGAGCGCGATATGTCGGAGCAGGTGCTCGACAGCATGGACATCGAGCGCGAACGCGGCATTACCATCAAGGCCCAGACCGTGCGCTTGCACTATAAGGCCAATGATGGCGAAACCTATGTGCTCAACCTGATCGACACCCCCGGCCACGTTGACTTTGCCTACGAAGTCTCGCGCTCGCTCTCGGCCTGCGAAGGCTCGCTGCTGGTGGTGGATGCATCCCAGGGCGTGGAAGCGCAAACGCTGGCCAACGTCTATCAGGCCATCGACAACAACCATGAGATCGTTACGGTTCTCAACAAGATCGACCTGCCTGCGGCCGAACCTGATCGCATCAAGGAACAGATCGAAGAGGTTATTGGCATTGATGCATCCGAAGCGGTGCTGATTTCGGCCAAGACCGGTCTTGGCATTCCCGATGTGCTGGAAGCCATTGTCAAGCAATTGCCAGCCCCCAAAAGCGAACTGGGTGACAAAGGCCCGCTGAAAGCCCTCTTGGTGGATAGCTGGTACGACACCTACCTTGGCGTTATGGTTCTGGTGCGCGTCATTGACGGCGTCTTGAGCAAGGGCCAGACCATTCGCATGATGGGCACGGATGCCAAATATCAGGTCGAGCGCGTTGGCGTTCTCACGCCAAAAATGCTGACCGTGGACAGCCTTGGACCGGGCGAAATTGGCTTTTTCACCGGCTCGATCAAGGAAGTGGCCGACACCCGCGTTGGTGATACCATTACCGAAGACAAGCGCCCCACTGCCACCATGCTGCCCGGCTTCAAGCCCGCCCAGCCGGTGGTGTTCTGCGGTCTCTTCCCGGTTGATGCGGCGGATTTTGAAGATCTGCGCTCGGCCATGGGCAAGCTGCGCCTCAATGATGCATCGTTCTCGTTTGAAATGGAAAGCTCGGCAGCGCTGGGCTTTGGTTTCCGCTGCGGCTTCCTCGGCCTTCTGCATCTGGAAATCATTCAGGAGCGGCTGGAGCGCGAGTTTGACCTTGATCTGATCGCCACCGCCCCGTCTGTTGTCTACAAGATGTTCATGACCGATGGCTCTGAACGCGAGCTGCACAATCCGGCCGACATGCCCGATCCGGTGCGCATTTCCGAAATACACGAGCCATGGATCAAGGCAACGATTCTGACGCCGGATGATTATCTGGGTGGCATTTTGAAACTGTGTCAGGACCGCCGCGGCATTCAGACCGAGCTGACTTACGTTGGCAAGCGCGCCATGCTGACCTATGAGCTGCCGCTCAACGAAGTGGTGTTCGATTTCTACGACCGTTTGAAATCGATCTCCAAGGGCTATGCCTCGTTTGACTATCATCTGGATGGCCATCGCGAGGGCAATCTGGTGAAGATGTCGATCCTCGTCAACGGCGAGCCGGTGGATGCGCTCTCGATGATGGTGCACCGCATGGCCGCCGAAAAGCGTGGCCGCGACATGTGCGAAAAGCTCAAGGATCTGATCCCCAAGCACATGTTCAAAATCCCGATTCAGGCCGCGATTGGCAGCAATGTCATTGCCCGCGAAACCATCTCGGCGCTGCGCAAGGACGTAACCGCCAAGTGCTACGGCGGCGACGCCAGCCGTAAACGCAAGCTGCTGGACAAGCAGAAGGCGGGTAAGAAGCGCATGCGCCAGTTCGGCAAGGTCGAGATTCCGCAGGAAGCCTTTATTGCCGCCCTGAAGATGAGCGACGAATAAGCGCAAAGTCGAAAGAAAAGAAGACACATGCAAAAGGGGCGGTTCATCACCGCCCCTTTTTTGGTCAATAACCGATTTGGTCAGAACTCCTGCCAATTGTCGGCGGATGCAGCCGTGGCTCCGCCACCAAGACCGACGGCACCTGCCACCTTGGCAATCATCCGCCGGGCCGCTGATGGCACGGGTTTGTGATCTGAGCGTGCAGCTTCCGGTTTGCCCGTCACAGGCCGGTGTCCCGATGAAACGGCAGCCGCCGTACCAAGGCGGAACTCGGAGATAATGTCGCGCAAACGGTTCACTTCAGAGGCCAGGCTGGCGCTGGCCGCGGTTGATTCTTCCACCATCGCCGCATTTTGCTGGGTGACCTGATCCATCTGGTTCACGGCTGTGTTCACTTCCGCCAAACCAACCGACTGCTCTTTGGCCGATGTGGCAATTGCATCAAGCTGGTTGTTGATGACAACCACCTGTTCCTCAATATGCTTCAGAGCATCACCGGTTTCCTGCACGAGCTTCACCCCGGCGCTGACCTCTTCGCCAGAATTGCGGATGAGATCCTTGATCTCTTTTGCGGCTTGCGCCGACCGCTGGGCGAGCTCACGCACCTCTTGCGCGACAACGGCAAAGCCCTTGCCTGCCTCGCCGGCGCGGGCCGCTTCAACGCCTGCATTCAAGGCCAGCAGGTTGGTCTGGAAGGCAATCTCGTCAATCACGCCAATGATGTTGGAAATCTGGTTGGATGACTGCTCGATGCGCTGCATCGCCGTCACGGCATTGGAAACGACCTCGCCCGAGCGCCGTGCCGATTTGTTGGCCTCTATGGCAATGTGGCGCGCCTCTTCCGTACGCTTCGACGAATTGGACACATTGGTGGTGATTTGGTCCAGGGCCGCCGCTGTTTCTTCCAAAGACGCAGCCTGCTGTTCGGTGCGCTTTGACAGATCCTCGGCGCTCCGGCTGATCTCGCGAGCACCGCCATCAATTGAGCCCGTGGCATCGGCAACGGCGCGCAGGCTCTCGGCAAGCTGGCTCACAGTGGCGTTGAAATCAGCCCGCAGGGCCTCAAAATCAGACGCAAACGGCTGGCTCAGCCGGAAGGTGAGATCACCTTTCGAGAGATGCTTCAGCCCTTCGGCGAGACCCGATGTTGCCTGCGCCATTTCTTCTGCCCGTTGGCGGTCAGCCTGTGCGACACGCTCGCGCTCGGCTTCGCTCAAACTGCGTGTTTTCTCAGCTTCCTGCTCCAATTGGCGGGCGCGCAATCCGTTGTCTTTGAAAACTTGCACGGCCTGAGCCATATTGCCCACTTCATCGCGGCGATCAGCACCCTCAACAGCAACAGAGAGATTGCCATTGGCCAGCACTTTCATGGTCTCGGCCATGGACTGAATGGGTTTCACAAGCCAGGCACGGATGGCAACAAAACCGAACAACAAAACCGCAAACAGACCGATGACAACGGCACTCAACGTGGTCCATACAGTGTTGTTTGAGATTGCTGTCAACGTATCGCTCTCTTTCGAGGCCGAATCGACAATGTCAGTCGTCACAGCGGTAAACTTTGGTGAAAGGACCGCGAAAGCTGGCTGACACTGCTGCAAAAACAGCTGTTGCGATGCGCTGATCTCTTGCTCGTTTGTGGATGCGCGGCCAGCCGCTATAGCGGGGCTACACGTATTCGACAGGATTTTAAGACCCTCCGCTTTTATATCGGCCAAATCCTTGCGCCCTGGAAGGGCTGCCATCACTTTGTCCATGTAGAGGGCGAAATTGTCGATCATACTCTTCAATTCTTTTTCCGCGCGGTCGTTCAACTCTTGTGAACGTGACATCATCAAATCACCAATAGCCGCACGGGCACCCTGAAGACTGCGGTTTGAACGCGCCAGATACAAGGCCGCTGTTGATTCTTGATCCAGCAGTGCACTGTAGCCGCTATCAATATTGGCGATCTGCTTGGCGGAATAGAGCGACATTCCAAGGGAAAAAATCCCGAAGCAGGCCATAATGATGAGAAATTTTCCAATGATAGATATGTGCTTCACGTAACGCTCCTGCGCAAAGATGACGTTTCTTCGAGGCCTGTCCCGCGCAGATCATTGTCGGGCAACCTGATAGATGTGAGCGACATGTGCAACCCATCACTTTTCCACTTTTGCGGGAATCGCAAATCAAGAATGAGGTGATGCGTTGGCCGCCCCCAACGTGAGGTGGCATGATGCCGCCTTTCAACGCTAGATTAGATATTCATAATGTTCTTTTATTTAAAAGTATTTAATAAAACCGCAACTTCATTCAATATTACAGGAAATTTGGTCTTCCTGAGCGATCCTTCATGCAAATAATCATGAAACAATGAAAAACCACCAAAACAATGATGATGACATCAGTGGAATTTGATTTTGGAGCGGCAATATCCAGCATTTCAGGAAATTTAATAAAAAAACAACTTACCATTGCGGTTTTCACAAAAAACAAACCATCCGAGATTCTGTGATTCTTTTTAAAGCGACACAATTAGAATCGAATTTTTGTAGACCAGCGCTGATTTTAAATAGAATATGCTCGAAAGAGCATGTATGTTTTATAAATTGATCAAGCTTTATCGGATTATGATATATTCCATAGTAAAATGGGCGCTTTATAATGCAGAATATCACAGTCGAGGATGTTGATCGGCAAGTCCGCCGAGGATTTCTGCTGATGCGATTTTCTCCAAAGATTGAGAGCGCGTATCTGGTCGATTATGCTGCAAACCGCATGAAGCTGGTGCTGGGCTGGGCTGTTGTCGGCACAATCGTTTACAACCTCATGCTGTTTGGCGATGCAGCCTTGGCGGGCGATGTTTTTAAACAATTGCTCTTCGTCCGCGTCTGCGTTTTTACGCCGTTGGTCGTTGTCGGACTTTATTTTCTTCACCGCCACCCGACGGCGTTGAGTTACGATCTGCTGGCCATTGGTGTGGCGGTTTTTTCGACACTTTTGCCCATGACCACGGTGATTTTCAGCCGCAGCCATGATCTCTATGCTTACCAGAATGCCAATACCGCAGCCTTTCTGTTTTTTATCATCGTGCTGCGCCCACGCTTTTTCATTGGCGTTATCGGGCTGATACTTCTGTCAGCCATTCACCTCATCACGATGAAACTGACCGGCGCGTTTGATTCTGGCGTTTATCTCAGCATTGCCTCTCTCGTCCTCAGCACAGCCGTTTTCCTTGGGGCTGGCGCCTATTATCTCGAGCATACCGACCGGATGAACTTTCTCCACCGGCTGAAAAGTTCACTTCTGCACCAGCAACTGATCCTCAAATCCGAGCAGGATGGCCTGACCGGCCTGCTCAATCGCCATAGCCTGTCGCGCATCAGTGACGACCTATGGTCCAGTGACACGCCATCCACCATCTGTGCCATCCTGCTGGATATCGACCACTTCAAGGCATTCAATGATATTCATGGTCATATCCACGGCGATGAATGCCTGCGCAAGGTCAGCCAGTCGATTGCCAAGATGATCGGCAATGATGGTCATGTGTTTCGCTTTGGCGGGGAAGAAATTCTGGTGCTGATCGATGATGCCGATGAGGCGGCAGGGCTGGAAATTGCAGAAATCATCCGCGCCGCCATTGAGGCGCTGTGCATTCCCCACAGCGGCCTTGGTCAGGGCAAGGTGGTTACGGCAAGTCTTGGTGTCGCCACCGTCACTTTGCCCGGCAACACATTCGAAGATCTGCTGAAAAAAGCAGATACAGCGCTTTATAACGCCAAGAGAAGTGGCCGCAATCGCGCTTTCAAAGCCGACGACCTCGTTACTGCATAATTCCTTAAATCGCTTTCGATTTAAGGAATTATGCAGTTAATTTAGGCTATTATAGCGCCAGGGAGCGGGTCGAAAACCGCGCCCCTGCCTCACTCATCTGACGCATTTTGCAGGCGTGCGCTTTACTCCCAGTGGACTTTGGCACCAAGGGCCGTGAGCTTTTCCACAAAATGCGGATAGGCGCGGCGCAGCGGATCGGCGTTCTGAATACGGGTCACACCCTTGACCTGCACCGCCGCCACTAACAACGCCACAACCACGCGAATGATATAGGGTGCTTCGACCACCGCCGGACGCAGCTGGTTGTTGCCAAACACCACAAGCCGGTGCGGATCGGACAAATGAACGCGCGCGCCAAATTTCAACAATTCACCCGTCCAGCCCAAGGCACCTTCATAGACCTTGTTCCAGAACATAATGTCGCCTTCACAGCCGACCGCCACACCGATGGCTTGCGGCAAAAGATCGGCTGGAAAATAGGGCCAAGGGGCTGCCTCGATCTTGGGAAGCAACTCGGTGGTGAAAGGCTCGGTAATCTTGCGCGTCCAGCCGGTCACCGTGATGGCCTCCTCCTCCACCTCAAACTCCAGACCAAGCTTGCTGAACTGGCGCAAGATCAGCTCCATATGCTCGCCAATGCCTGATTCCACCCGTAAGCGTCCGCCCGTGACACCACCAATGGCCAAAAAGGTCGCAACCTCATGGTGATCATCAGGCACGCGGGCCGTTGTGCCGCACAGGCGCTCAACCCCCGTTACCGTCAGGCGCGATGTGCCGATCCCATCAATCTTTGCGCCCATGGCCACCAGCATCTCGCACAGCGCCTGCACATGCGGCTCGGACGCCGCATTGTTGAGCACAGACACGCCCTTTGCCACGCTGGCCATCATGATGAAGGTTTCTGTCGCGGTCACAGAGGCGTAATCCGCCCAGATTTTTGCAGCCGTCACTGGCCCCACCGCTTCCATATGGCACGGATGGCGCGCCGTCATGCGGCAGCCGAAACGCTGCAAGATGTCCAGATGCGGATCGATTTCGCGCACACCCAAAGCACAGCCCTTGGCTTCGGTGTCAAAATGCAGATTGCCACTGCGCACCATGGCCGGTGCCAGCAACAGCACGGCGGCGCGAATGCCAAACGGCAGCTCGGCCTCATTGGTGGCAAAGGCTTGAAAATCGTGCTGAATGGTCAGCGTTTGCGCATCACGATCCCGAGAAAAACGCGACCCCTTGCTCTCGAAATAGGCCAGCAGCTTATCGATATCGCTGATGTCGGGCACGTTCTGCAACGTCACCTCATCTTCGCTCAGCAATGTCGCGCACAGCATCGGCAGCACGGCATTCTTGTTGCCGGAAGGCCGCACCGTACCACTGACGGGATAACCGCCTTCAACCACAAGATTTGCCATGCCCACTCTCCACTGCTTGCGTCACGCCTTTGCCGTCACTGTTCAGCCCATCAAAGAGACAAAACAGTGGCGCGATTTTATATCTTTGTGTTTTCGCACCGATTGCTTGCTATTCCTGACTCGCGGACTTCACCTCTTCGAAGCGCGCCTGGAATTCGTGGCGCAATTCGCGTCGATGAATCGCCGCTTTTTCTCTGCGCTTCTTTGCATCAGTGTGGAGGCTGAGCGCCGGTACAGCGGTTGGTTTGCCATTGGCATCGACCGCCACCATGGTGAAATAACAGGAATTGGTGTGGCGGCGCTCGCCGGTGCGAATTTCTTCCGCCTCCACCCGAATGCCCACTTCCATCGAGGTACGGCCTGCGTAATTGATGGATGCGCGAAAGGTGACCAATTCGCCCACATGGATGGGCTGGCGAAACACCACCTGATCCACCGAGAGCGTCACGGCATATTGCTGGGAAAACCGCGAGGCGCAGGAATAGGCCACGCGATCCAGAAGGTTCAACAGCGCGCCGCCATGCACCTTGCCAGAAAAATTCGCCATGTCTGGCGTCATCAGCACAACCATTTCAAGCTCACTGGGGTCGTGGGCGCGGTCCATGGGTTATCCTCTCAAAACTGCGAGATCATTGTATCCGGCAAAAAGGCATACTGCATAAACCCGGCAATCGAAATCGATTTCAGGACTTATGCAGCAGATATGAAAGAGCAGAAAGATCGGGCTCTCACGCTTGCCAGTTTGATAAGACTGACAGCCCTTGGTGCATCAAGCTTTCCGCAGCTGTCTGATCCGCTGCCTCGACATAGCAACGCATTTCGGGTGCATTGCCCGAGGGGCGAAAGTGAATGACCCGGTTATCGCCCAAGGTGACCCGAAGGCCATCAATATCGCTTTTGGCTTTGAGCGTGCCAATGGAGCCAAGAAACGCGCTGAGGTTATTGTCTGAGGCGCGAAGATGCGCCATCAGCGCGCTGCTGCGATCTTGGGCAAAATTTTCGATACGGTCTGACAGGGCCACCGGCAGCGCGTAGCGTGTGACCACCGCAGACAAAGGTGTTTTGGTGCTGGCAGCCGCAAAAAGTGCGGCCAGAATGGGCAGCATGCAATCGCGTGTCGGCAGGGCTGCAAGCACTGTGCCATTGATTGAAAAATCCGAGGCCAGCATGACCCCGCCGTTGGCTTCAAAGCCCATGACATTGCTTTTGCCCGCCTGCAAAGCGTCATCCATGGCCGCAATCACATAGGGTGAGCCCACCCGTGTGCGGGTCACATCGGCACCGCTGATCGCCTCTATCCCGGAATTGGATGTCACCGGCGTTGCAATGACCTCTGCCTTCAAAAACTGGGCCGTGATCAACCCCAGCAGATCACCGCGCAGGGGTGCACCATGCTCATCGGCCACCAAGGGCCGGTCGGCATCACCATCGGTCGAGACGATCGCGTCAAGGCCGAACTCCCTGGCCCAGGCGCTCATTTTTTCACAGGTCTCAGGGGAAACCGCCTCGGTGTCCACGGGAACGAAGATCTCGGAGCGTCCCAGCGCCAAAACCTCAGCACCATAGCCTTCCAGCATGGTCACCAGCATATCGCGACCCACGCTGCTGTGCTGATAGACTCCGATTTTCAAACCCGCCAAGGCATGATCTGGCAGCAAGCGGGTGTAGCGCTCGATAAACAGGCTTGCGGCGCGCGCGCTGTCGTCTTCTGCCGTGCCATGCTCAACGCGGTTGGCGGAGGCATCATTGCTCAGAGCGGCAGCAAGCTCGGTAATGGCAATCTCGTCCGCCTTGTCGATTTCACCATCGGGGCGATAGAATTTAATGCCATTGCGATCGGCTGGAATATGCGAGCCGGTGATCATCAAAGAGGCCGCACCGATGCTCATGCCATAGAGCGCAAGGGCCGGTGTGGGCAAGGCACCGCAATCCACCGGGGTAAGGCCAGCACGCCCAAGAGCTGCCATACAATTGGCGGCAATCTCAGGGCTGGAGGGGCGAAAATCCTGCCCGATCAGCACCCGCGCACCAGGGCGTAGATACCCTTTGGTCAACAGCATCTGCGCAAAAGCTGTGGCATGCATCGCCGATACACTGCCAACAAGCTCAGTTGACAAACCACGCAGGCCACTCGTTCCGAATTTTGCAGCCATAAAGGCGATCTCCCCGCTATAGAGCACCATGCCGAAAATCGGCTCCCACTGATACGCAATGCGGGCGGTATATCGCTCAGGAAAGCCAGCGTCAAAAGATCTACTGCGTAATTCCTTACATCGGAATCGATTTAAGGTGAAAATTATGCCGCAGATTTAAAGTGTTACAGCGTCTCTTGTGCGCCATATAGGGTGAGAGGCGCTGTATCGCGCAGGCGATCAAGCTTAAATCCGGGGTATCATTGCACCCGAGCATTGGATTTTTAAGGAAGGAGCTAAAATAGAAAAGAGCTCGACGCGGGAGGAGGATGCGTCGAGCTCTTGAACTTGATCGGCAATTGGGAGGAGGAGGAGTATTGCCGATCCCCTCAAAGCGACACTGGGAGGAGGAGTGCGTCGCTTCGATGATTTGAATATAGCGCATTTTTTTCGTTTGAATATTCCTGATGCCGCAATGCAGCAATGCATGAAATGCATAGCTCAAATTCCTCACCACGAATGAGCATCGGGTTTACCCCCTAAAAGCCGAGGATCAACGGCTGAAATTGCAAAATTCCACGCGAAATTGGCGAGAATTTCAGCAAACTCGCTCTGTTTTCATGCATATCGACAATAAAACACCCAAAAACAGTAAATGGCAGATCGGCTCGACTTTCTGTAGGTTTGCCATAGAAAACAGCAATGCCGACTGCATAATTCCTTAAATCGGAGTGGATTTAAGGAGAAAATTATGCGGCAGATTAAATGTGTTACAGCGTCCTTTGTGCGCCATATATGGTGAGAGGCGCTGTAATGGGAGTGAGGACTGATGAAGAATAACCGCGCGCCCAATATATTGCTGATCACCGCAGATCAGTGGCGCGGAGATTGCCTCTCTGCTGTAGGACATGAGGTGGTTCGCACCCCTCATATCGATGCTTTGGCCAAAGACGGCACCTTGTTTCGCAAGCATTTTGCCAATGCAGCTCCCTGTTCGCCAGCGCGGGCCTCGATCTATACCGGGCTTTACCAGATGAACCATCGTGTTTGCCGCAATGGCTCGCCCTTGGATGCGCGGTTTGACACGATTGCCCTGGCTGCGCGCCGCGCAGGCTATGATCCAACCTTGTTTGGCTACACCGACGTGTCGCCGGATCCGCGATCATTGGATCCTGCCGATCCGCATCTGAGCAGCTATGAAGGTGTGTTGCCGGGCTTTAGCGTGGGGCAATTGCTGCTGGAAGATGACCGGCAATGGCTGAGTTGGCTGAAAGCCCGCCGGGGCAGCGACAGACCCACCCGCGACATTCACCGGCCCGCAGCAGACCCATCGATAACAACACCCAGCCGTGAACCGCCGGGCTACAGCGCAGAAGAAACCCAGACCGCCTTTTTGACCGAAGCCTTTCTAAACTGGCTTGAAGAGCAAAGCCGTCCATGGTTTGCGCACATCTCCTTTTTGCGACCGCACCCGCCCTTTTGCGTGCCAGAGCCCTATAACCGGATGTTTGATCCGGGGAATATCGCAAAACTGATGCGCCAGGCGACGGTGGAAGAGGAAATAGCCGTGCATCCGCTGGCGGCGCTGTTTTTGCGCCAGCTTTCGCAATCATCCTTCGTCTATGGCGCGCAAGGCCGCGTCTGCGATTGGCGTTTGGAAGACTTTAATGCCATACGTGCCGTTTATTACGGCATGATCGCCGAAGTGGATGCCCAGTTTGGCCGTATCACCGATGCGCTGAAACAAAGTGGTGACTGGGACAACACCGTGATTGTGTTTACCTCCGACCACGCCGAGATGATGGGCGATCACTGGATGATGGGCAAAGGTGGCGCTTATGATGGCAGCTATCATATTCCCTTGGTGATCAGAGATCCCGCCCACACAAACACAAGAGGGCGTGTGGTGGAAAATTTCACCTCCTCTGCCGATCTCATGCCAACGCTTTTGGAGCGGATGAAGATTACGCCGAAGAACCATCAGGACGGCGCATCGCTGCTGCCATTTGTGGCGGGCGAACAGCCAAAAGACTGGCGCGATCACACCTTTTGGGAGTTTGATTTTCGCGATGTGGTCGCCAACGAACCGGAAGAGGCCTTGGGCCTGAAATCCAACCAGTGCAATCTGGCGGTGGTGCGCGATCATCAGTTCAAATATGTGCATTTTGCCGGTTTGCCGCCGCTGTTGTTTGATCTGAAGGCCGATCCCGGCGAAATGATCAATCTGGCCGATGACCCCGCCTATCTTGCCACCCGGCTGCACTATGCCGAAAAGCTTCTGGCGCTCAGGGCAGAGCATCTCGACCAGACGCTGGCCTATACGGAGCTTCGCGAGGATGGCCCCGTCAGCAAGCCACGACTGTCGGTTTAGAAAGCAGGTATCTCTTTGCGACCATTTCCAGTATAGCGGGCCTCACGATATTGATGTTTGGAGACAGATATGGCGGCCAAAATTCGCTATCATGAAGGGGATATTCGCGCAGAAGATTGCGCGCGCTACACCGGCGCAATTGCCATCGACACCGAAACCCTTGGCCTTGTTCCGCGCCGCGACCGCCTCTGCGTGGTGCAGCTTTCACCCGGTGATGGCACGGCTGATGTGATCCGCATTGCAGCTGGGCAAAAGGAAGCGCCCAATCTGGTTGGGCTTTTGGCCAATCCGTCTGTTGAGAAAATCTTCCATTACGGCCGCTTTGACATTGCCGTGCTGTTTTACACCTTTGGGGTCACCTGTGCGCCAGTGTTTTGCACCAAGATCGCCTCACGCCTGAGCCGCACCTACACCGATCGCCATGGTTTGAAAGACAATCTGAGAGAAATGCTGGAGGTGGATATTTCCAAAGCCCAGCAATCATCAGATTGGGCGGCGGAAAAGCTGAGTCAGGCCCAGTTGGAATATGCGGCATCCGATGTGCTGCATCTGCATGCCTTGCGCGACAAGCTAACCGAGCGCCTGTTGCGCGATGGCCGCATGGACCACGCCAAGGCCTGTTTCGAGTTTCTGCCCACTCGCGCCAAGCTTGACCTTCTGGGCTGGGATGACACCGATATTTTTGCCCATAGCTGAGCAAATCCCATCGTTTAGCAAATCAAGGGCCACATCTGCTGTGGCCCTCAGACTGCTGACAAACCCTAAATTTATCCTCGACGTCATGCTCGGCCCTGTGCCGAGCATCTAACCACGCTAATTTCATAAGCAAAGTCAATTTCTTATCCAGCCACGGCAGACCCTCGGGACAGGCCCGAGGGTGACGAAACGTCGAGCGAGAGGTTTGTCAATAAGCTGAGGGCCACATCTGCTGTGGCCCTTTGCTATTTTCAGGCCCATTCGCCCTTGCGCATCACCGGCACCTTTGTGCCATCTGCCCGCACACCATCAATATCGACCTTGTTCGAGCCAATCATCCAGTCAATATGAATAAGGCTGGAATTGCCGCCCTGCGCCTTGATCTGCTCTGGTGTCAGCTTGGCCCCATTGAGGAAGCATTTGGAATAGCATTGGCCAAGCGCAATGTGGCACGAGGCATTTTCATCAAACAGGGTGTTGTAAAACAGAATGCCGGAGGCAGAGATTGGCGACGAATGCGGCACCAAAGCCACCTCACCCAGACGCCGTGCACCTTCGTCAGTATCCAGCACTTTCAAGAGCACGTCTTCACCCTTTGAGGCCTTGGCCTCGACAATCCGGCCCGCTTCAAACCGCACCTGAATATTGTCGATCAACGTGCCCTGATGCGACAGCGGTTTGGTGGACGATACCGTTCCTTCCACTTTCAGCGCATGCGGCGTGGTGAACACTTCTTCGGTCGGGATGTTGGGATTGCAGGTCACACCATTCTTGGCGGTCGATGCTCCACCGAACCATTCGTGACCATCGGCAAGACCAACCGTCAAATCCGTGCCGGGACCGGTAAAATGCAAAGCTTCAAAACGCTCATCGTTGAGCCAGCGCGAGCGCTTGGCAAGCTCACCATTGTGGGCAGCCCAGGCCGCAATGGGATCGTCCTGATCAACGCGCGAGGCTGCAAAAATCGCATCGGCCAGTTTCTTCACGGCCTCATCGAGCGGCAGCTCTGGAAACACCAGCTTGGCCCAGGACGGGTTGGGATAGGCGCAGATATTCCAATTGATGTTGAAGTTGGAAATCGGCTCCAGCGCAGGCTTATAGGCAATGGAATTGGCCTTGTTGGCACGGGCAACCTTGGCGGAATCCTGTCCGGCCAGCATCATGGGATTGTCGCCAGACACAGCAAGCCGGGCCGCACCATTGGCATAGGCTTTGGCCATGCCTTCATACAGCCAATCACTGGCCCGATCAAAGCTGGCATCCGGCGCGTGAGCGTAACGGGCAAGCGTTGCCTCTTCATCCGCATAAAATGTGGTGACCAGACCGGCCCCGGCCATATAGGCATGTTTGGTAATCTGGCGTGTCAGCGGCAATGCATTGATGGGTGCCGTTATCACCAGATCCTGCCCCTGTTGCAGCCCAAGACCGACCTTGACAGCCACTTCGGCCAGCTTTTCCAGCTTCACCGGATCAATAGAATGCGCAAAATCGGGGAGGGTCATTGGACAATTCCTGACGTTATAATGGGTGTCTTTCAACAGATAGGCCGCATTCAAGCATATTTGAAGGCGGGCAAGCACATTTGAAGGCGGCGAGTATAAATTAGGCAATAACGGGAGCCGCAATGGCACCCAGTGCGCGCAAAGCCTCTTTAGGCTCCAGCCGCACCTGCAATCCGCGCTGACCACCGTTCATATAAACATGCGGTTCATTCATGGCGGAGATTTCAATCACGGTCGGCACCGCCTTCTTTTGCCCAAACGGGCTGATACCGCCGACCACAAAGCCGGTCAGCTTTTCGGCAGCGGCTGGCTTCATCATCGCCGCATGCTTGCCACTGAAGGCTGCCGCCAGCTTTTTCATGCTGACTTCCTGATCCGAGGGCACAACCACGCAGACCGGCTTGCCATCCAGCTCTGCCATCAGGGTTTTCAGCACCCGGCAAGGGTCTTCGCCAATCGCTTCTGCGGCCTGAAGGCCGATGCGCTCGGCATTGGGATCATAGTCATAGGTGTGAACGCTGAAAGCGACCTTGGCCTTCTCCAGTGCCAATGTTGCGCGGGTCGACTTGGACATGATCATCCATCCTTATTCGGCAAAAAAAGTGCTGTATTGCTCCGGTTTGAAGCCCACCAGCAATGCGCCGTCCTTGTCCAGCACGGGGCGTTTGATCATGGAAGGTTGCGCCAGCATCAGGGTAATTGCCTTGTCTTCGCTCAAATCTGCGCGCTGATCCTCTGGCAATTTCTTGAACGTGGTGCCTGCCCGGTTCAAAACAATCTCCCAGCCCATCTTTGTGCACCAGCTTTGCAGGCTGTCGCGGTCAATGCCTTTGGCCTTGTAATCGTGGAAGGTGTAATCCACACCATGATCGTCCAGCCATGTGCGCGCTTTTTTCATCGTGTCACAGTTTTTAATGCCGTAAAGGGTGATGGTCATAAGCGCTCCACTGACTGATTGTCTGCTGCATGCCTATCAAAAAAGGCAGGCCTTGCAAGGGCTGCAATTGCGAGAACCGTACAACAATGGTTTAACAGCAGGTGCATTTTCCCGCCCGTTGCCAGTCGATTGAAAGCCTGCCTTTTTCATGCATGACATAGCCTTGAATGTTATTCCAATTTTCCTGCTGATCTTTATTGGCTGGGCTTTGGTTCGCTCCGGTTTTCTCAATGCCAATATGGGAACCGATCTCGGCGAATTTGTCTTCAAGGTGGCTGTGCCGGTTTTGATGTTTTACACCATTGCCCATGCGGATTTTCAGGGCGCATCCCCCTTTCGCCTTTGGGCGGCCTATTTTGCCGGCGTTGGCGTTACCTGGACCACCGGCCATCTGATTGCCACCACGGTTTTTGGTCGCGACTCGCGTATTGGCGTTTTGGCTGGCGTGTCCTCAGCCTTTGCCAACAATGTGTTCATTGGCTTGCCATTGGTCAGCCACATGGTCGGCAATGACGGGCTGGTTGCGCTCTCTATCCTGCTTGCCGTGCATCTGCCTCTTATGATGGTGATTGGCACCGTGTTGATGGAAAATGCTGATGCCAAGGAAAAAGGCACCCAAACGCGCGGCATTCTTGCCATTCTCAAACAGATAGGGCGCAACCTCATCACCAATCCGCTGGTCATCGGGGTGGCGGCGGGCCTTTGTGTGCACGCTGTTGGTCTCACCGTTCCCGGACCTTTGGACATCGTTCTGAGGCAAATCACCGCCATGGCCGGGCCTGCGGCCCTTATGTCTCTGGGCATGGCGCTGACGCAATATCACGTCACCGGCAATCTGGGGCTTGCGGCCGCGACATCGGTGCTCAAGCTGTTTTTGCTGCCCCTCACGGTTTGGACGACGTGCCATCTTCTGCATCTGTCACCGGAATGGACCAAAGCCATGGTGCTGACCTCGTCGGTTCCCACCGGCGTCAATGCCTGGCTGATTGCCAATCGGTTTGGTGTTGGCCATGCGCTGGCCGCTTCCACCATTACCATCACCACAATTTTGGGTGTTTTTTCTGTGACTTTCTGGGCATGGATTTTGGGGGCCTAGACGGTTGGCTTTCCTGAACAACCACTGAGCATTCAAGGCAAATTCACCATAAAACAGAATGGATTGCCCCAGTCGGTACCCGGATCTTCCTGAGCAGCACGAGGCCGATTTTCTTTCAAACAGGATAAGCAAGAAACCGCATTTTGAAGAACTTACGCAGTATTTTCTTAAAGGTTTGACGGTAGCGTTCAAAAGGCGAAGCAGAGTGTTGAAATACTTGGCTGCGCAAAAGGAAACCGATGAGATACGCTGTAGCGAAAAGACATTGGTCTTGTCGTTCATACCGCCTGTTTCAACCTATGTAAGTTTTTGTAAATGCGGAATCATTCCGTGTTTCTCAACCGATGTGGCCATGATGGATTCTGCGGCAAGTGCAAGCGACGCTGCTTCGTCTCTGACGAGCATTTCAAATGAACGAACCGTGCGTTTAGGTGCAGCGCATGATGATGCAAAAGACATCGGTCTGTTGTTTTCCAAACCACAGACCCAGCGCGACACGGTAAAGGCACCGCCCTTGTTTCAAGACTTCTATGACACCGCGCCAGCCAATGCTGCGCCCTCTTCCGAGGCCACGCCGCAGGCAAAGGCACGTTCAAGCTGGCTGGACGCCCTCTCGAACCAGGACCACAATGGTTTTGCCGCCGACCGGCCATCAACTTTCAACCCCGATGAGAACGGCCTTTACCGGATGTTTCTGCCGGAAACGGTTTAATCCCGTTTGATAGGATGCGTCTGCCCGTATGGGCGACGCTTTTCTGGGTTTAAAGATCCTGCCGATGCTTGGTGCGAACGCGCTGACGCACCTCATCAAAGCTGCATTCGCGGAGCAGATTTCCATTTTCCCAGACGGGTTGCAGGTGATTTTCGCGCCTGCCAAGCTCTTCAAGCCGCACGGATGTAAATTCGTTGGCTTCAAACACCACCGCTCTCCGCCCAACTTCGGGCAGCCGCTCATGCATGGTCACCGGCCGGCGGGAGATATCGCGCCAGCGACCCGTTTCATCCATCAATGCCGTGCATTTCATGGTGAAGGAATAGATGGAACGGTTGATTTTCTGCAACTGAGAGGCACCGATGCCAAAGGTGATGTTTTCGGCAGAAAAGCCCAATCCCTCCAGACGCCCGAGAATCATGGTGATATCGCGCAGTGACACACCGTCGGCCTGCAACACCCGCACCTTGTCATCCAGCACTTTAAAGCCCTTGGCATTCAACCGGGTGCCAAAATGATAGGCCAGCTGCGCCACTGTTTGCACCGGCACATCAATGGGATCGCCACTGTCAGGCCGCACGATCAAAGTGCCCGGCTTTGAGCGCACTTTTTGTTGCAGCGCCTTGCCCCACAGTTCCGCCACAGCATTTCGAACATCATAGCTATCAGACACCACCGAATAGGTGGGATAATCACCAAACTGATCGACCATATGCGCAAAAGACGCTTCTTCTTGGCTTTGCGGCCAGGCAATCATGGTGGTGTGCTCGGAGGCTGGCACAGAAAAGCCCGCCATTTTCGCCCCATAGTAGCGCCGGGCATAGACGATCGCTTCGAGCGTATCGGTGCTATCGAAATGCAAAAGCGTTGCCAGCCCACCAAGACCGGCCTGCTCAAGGCTGGTTGCTCCGCGCGCGCCATAATCGGCAAGGCGGGTTGCAATCATGCTGTCGGGGTCATCGCAGGTATTTTTTAAATAAGGGATCAGCGTCTGCTTCACATGTCGCAGCGAACTGGCCACCGCCGATGGATACCAGACAGCCCGCAACAACGCGGTTTCGATATAGGATGTCAACCAGAAGCAGGCAGGATCCGTATTGACCACCTGCACCATGGGCACGCCGCGGTGGATGAAAGACCCTTCCGGTATCGCCTCGATGCGCAAGGGCAAGAAGCCGCCATGGGCATTGAGAATATGCTGCCAACCAGTGCGATCAAAGGGTTGGCCATGCAAAGCGGCAATATCCTGCGCCTCGGCAATGTCGATGGCGGTTACCGGCTGCGACAAATATTCCTTCAAAAATGCCTGGAGACCGAAAAACACGATTTCAGGCCGCATGGACGTGCCGCGCGTGGCAATGTAGCCGCTTAATGCCTGCGTGCCGGGGGGATATTGCAAAAAATGCCCAAGCTTATAGCTGTCGGTATTCAAAATCGGATTTGTGCGGCTCATGGTGTCACCGGGCGTTTGAGTCAGACAAAAGGTCTGATTATGGCATGCAAAATGCACGTCATAGACGGCCAAGCCAACCCGAAGCTTACGGCGGGCACGGGGCGGCAGCGGGGCTGCAAACTCAAATTAACGAAATATTAACCAAGATTAATCATCCTGTGAACGCAGATGATTCGACACAGTGGCGGCCCATTTTCACAGGCGACGCTCCAGCATACCCCCTTAAATCGGAATCGCTTTAAGACATATGCAGGAGATTAAAAGCGTTACAGTGTCCTCTGTGCGCCCTACATTGTGCAAGTTGCAGTAGGAATTATTGAAAATGGCCTTGGTATTGCGTTGGCAAATATCGCTACAACGCCCGGCCCCCTCTACTGCATAATTCCTTAAATCGGAGTGGATTTAAGGAGAAAGTTATGCAGCAGCTTGAAAGTGCTACAGCGTCCTTTGTGCGCCATATTTGGTGAGAGGCGCTGTAAACGATAGAAGTGCTCTTTGCGCATTGATAAAATGGCGGGCGCACGACACAGAGTGTTTGTTCGATTATCCGGTTGTTGATCGTTTTCTTCCTCGCGCCATATGATGTAAAAGACGATGCGCCGTAACTGCAACTGAAAAGGGGTATGCCGTGCTGCCTCCCGTCCAACCCACATCGCGAAGTGCTGTCGCCGTTGCTGACAGCGCCGCAGATGTTCCGCACCTGCCCAATACGCAGGGCAACACTGGTCAGGATGCCGGTGTGCGCGCAGATCAAAACAACAGCTCTTCGATCGCCGGACGTATCAACAATCTGTTGCTCAGCAGCCGCGACACCGTGCGGGCCGATATGGCGACCATTGCCGATATGGTTGGCGCTTCCATTGGCATTGAGCGCAAGCCCAATGAAGCCGATGCCGCCTTTGCGGCACGTTTTGTGGCTGCCTTGACCAAGCTGGATGAAGGCCAGCGGGCCGCACTGCAACGAACGCTCAATCAGGTGCTCAAGGGCCTGCAAGTGCAGGTTTTGTTGCAAGTGCTGAAAAATCAGGATGGGCCAGAGGCGGCGTTGTTATCCGCTTATATGGAAATTCAGCGCAGCAATCGCGAGAACCTCAAAGCCCAGACGGTTGTGTCGTCCTACACTCAAAATTCTCAAAGTGAACCCGCAAAGCCAGCGGAGACGCAAGCGACAAATGCAGGCGCGCCGCGCTCAACCGCACCTCAAACCTCCATAACCGTGGCCTTACAAGGCTCTGTCGCAGGTGTGGTGGTCAAGGAGGCCGCAATTGCCAATCTGGCGGCAGCATTAAGACAGGCGTCTTCAGGCGCACTGACCGATTACCAAACAGAAACCGGGCAGCTTATCTCAGTGTCAGCTTTGCCAAACGACAGCACTGAGACAGAGGCGCTTCGCGCCACCCCAGATACCAATAGCGGGACAAGCCCAAAAGCATTGGGCGCAAAAGCGCCTGGTGCAGAAGGGCTGGGTGCAAAAATGCCGGATCTTGGCAGTCCCCCAGCCAGCGCTGGCCCACAGCATGATAAGCAGACTGAGACCTCAGTACCTGCAACACCTCTCAAAGCAGCAGCAACCCAGCCCATGGATGCGCCACAAGCCAGACAATTGATGGCGCAGGCGTTTTCATCCTCGCCCGCCGCCGCACCAGAGCCATCTCTGTTGACGGCCAAACGTGCTGATGTGCCACTGCCCTCTGACATGTCCAGATCTGCATTGCCGCAGCCGAACACAGAAGCCGCGCCGCGATCGACGGCAAATCCGGCAACGGAGACGGGCCATCTGGCGCAGACTGCTAAAGACACGGAAAAATCCGCACCACACGCCAGCCTCCAGACAACAGCCGCGGCGATGGATGAGCGCGTGGTCCAGAAGGAAGCGGCCATTGCCACCGCCCTTTCAATGAAAGGCTGGAGTGAAGCACCACTCCCGGCACCCCAGAGCGTGCAAAAAGATAGCGCGTCGAGCGGTGCTGCGCTGTTTCGCCAGATGTTTTTTCAAGCGACTGACCTCAATGAAAGTGCTGAGGCTGCGGCATTGCGCGCGCTTGTCAACCGGCCAGAAGCTACGCAAAACGCTGAGAGTGCGAAGCCCAAAACGGCGGATAGCCGCGACACGGAGACGGAAAAGCAGGTGGGAGAGCATGCATCCATGCGTGCGCAAGCTGTGTTGACCCTGGCGGGCGCACAAGCCGTGCCTGTTCCCGCACCCGCACAGATTATGTTTCCGCTGGCGGTGCCGGTGCCGGTGGTCAATTACCTTGCCAACCAGCAAACGCCTGCCGATGAGCGTGACATCAGCATTAACGCGATTGATGCTCTTGGCGACGAAGAAACCCAACAGGATGCCCACCAACAGCCCTATCAGGATCAATCCGAAGAGGATGAGGCCAGCGCCGATGAGGCCCCGGAGGCAATAGACGAGAAGGCTCTGCCCCGCACGCAAACCGATGAAGAGCACCATCCGACGATGCGACCCGACCTGCCCATGCTGCCCGCCCCGCAGGACGAGCCGGTTCTCGCCGATTCGCTCTACTGGAAGATTGCTGATCTGGAATAGGATGCCTCAACGCAGCGAGCGGCATCCCATTGCCGATTTATTTTACAGCAGCACTTGCCCGCCGCTGGGCGATAAAGACGCTGACCAACACCGCAATGAAGCCAATGCCTTGCAACAGAGACAGGCTTTGCCCCAACAAGGCCCAGCCCAGCAGGGTGGCAACCAAAGGACTGAGAAAGCCCAGGGCGGCAACAGCCGCTGGCTCAATCCGCGCAATGCCCCAGAACCAAAGAAGATAGGTAAAGGCCGCACCGATCACGCCGAGATAGGCAAAGCCGAGATAATTCAGCGGCGTCAATGTTGGCAAAGCAGGCTCGAGCATCAAGGCCAATGGCACCAGAAGCAAGCCACCTGCGGTTAATTGCCAGGCCGTAAAGGTCAGGTTGGACACTGGCGGACGCCAATGGCGCGTTAAAACCGTGCCTGCGGCCATGGACACAGCCCCCGCCAACCCGGCCGCAATTCCCACCGGGTCAAGGGCTGCCTTTGGCGTCAGCACCAGCAGTGCCACACCCGCAAGCCCGATGCAGGCCGCAAGGATCACGGCCAGACGGATCGGCGTGCCGAGCACCAGCCTGGCAAGAGCAATGACAATGAGCGGCTGAACCGCGCCGACCGTTGCAGCCACCCCACCCGGCAGCCGATAGGCCGACACAAACAGCATGGCCCAAAACAGTGTGAAATTCAGCCCACCGAGCACGAAAACCCGCAAAGCCCATAGGCCCTTGGGAAACTGACGCACCAGCAGCAAAAGAAGAATGCCCGCCGGCAGGGCGCGCAGCATGGCCGCATGCAGCGGATATCCCTGCGGCAACAGGTTGGTGGTGACAATATAGGTACTGCCCCAAATGGCGGGAGCCAGGGCGGTGACGGCGATGGGCCAAACAGAGGTGATATTTATCTTCATGTTCATTATCTCGATTTCAAGATAATTATCCCTACCACTATTTATCTTGAAATCAAGATAGTTTCTGCTATCGCTGGCCTATGGAAAAAAAACAGACACCGGATGCCGTGGATCAAATTTTGGCCCAGTGGCAGAATGAGCGGCCAGACCTTGATGTGACCCCTATGGGCCTTTTGGGCAGGCTTGGCCGATTGCGCGAGCATTTAGCACGCAATGTCGAGGCCGTTCTGCAATCCCATGGTCTCAACAGCTCGAGTTTTGATGTGCTGGCCACGTTGCGACGGGCGGGCAGCCCTTACCAGCTTCCGCCCTCGGATTTGCTGGCGACAATGATGGTCACCTCAGGCACCATGACCAACCGCATTGATCAACTGGAAAAACAGGGGTTGGTGCAGCGCTTGCCCAATCCACAAGACCGGCGCAGTCTGTTGATTGCACTGACGGACAAGGGCTTTGCGCTGGTTGACAAAGCCGTCACCGAGCATGTGGCAAACCAGCAAAGATTGGTCGCGATACTACCGCCGGAGCAGCAGGCTGCACTGGACGATCTGCTGCGGCAGTTTTTAGCTGGGTTTGAACCCTGAAACGGCAAGGCAGGCTTTTGATTTCGTTTGTCTGATCAGAAAAACCGTGGTCCGCTTTTCCCGGACAAACTCTAGAACAAACTGCCCTGCCCTGCTGGTGGCTCTGACTTTTTCGACGCTTTTGCAGCCGGTGCTGGCTTTTGCGCAGGCACCAGCGGAGGTGGCGGACTGGCTGTCGTGCCAACGGCGGCAGAAACCCGTCCATCGGCAAACTCAATGGCAATGGCCTGACCATTGGACAAAGCATTGGCGCGCGAAAGGGGGCGATTGTCCTCATCACGAATCACGGCATAGCCGCGCATCAGCACATTCTTGTAGGACAAGGATTGCAACATGCGATCATGGGCCGAAACCATTGAACGCGCCCGTTTCAAATCGTGAACAATGGCACTATCAGCCCGGCGGCTCAGGCTTTCCAGCCGATCCTTCCCGCGCTCTGTCTGCGCTTTCAGGCGCGCCGGAAGTGTGGTCAAGGTGGCATCAAACCGACCAAGGCGGGCTTTGTGCCGCTCAATCAGCCGCTCGACAATTCGATCAGCAAGGGCCGCACGCTCGCTCACTTTTTGGCGGCGCTCAATCAATCGACGGGCCAGCATATCGGGTGACAGCTTGGCGCTGGCGCGCTCAAACAGCCGCCGCTTGCTCATGGTGTTCAGCTCCAGCCCCCGCCCCAGGCCGCTTGCCGCCTCATCAAACCGGCGGCGCGGCAGCGCCAGCAGTTGATCCAGTGATGGCAGAGCCCTTGCAAGGGCACGCACACTTTGGCGGTGATGGTCCATCTGGCGGGTCATGGCGCTCGACAGGCGCGCCGACAATCCGGCAATCTGAGCCTGAAGATCGGCCTTGACCGGCACCGCCATTTCGGCTGCACCCGTAGGCGTGGGGGCGCGCACGTCGGCAGCATAATCAATCAGGGTCCAGTCGGTTTCATGGCCAACCGCAGAAATCAGCGGAATGGTGCTGGCGGCTGCCGCCCGCACCACGGCTTCATCATTGAAACTCCACAGGTCTTCGAGGCTGCCGCCACCGCGGGCCACAATCAGCACATCGGGCCTTGGAAGAGCGCCACCCGGCTCCATCGCGTTAAAGCCATGGATGGCATTGGCCACCTCATCACCAGAGCCTTCGCCTTGCACCTTGACCGGCCAGACCAGCACATGCACGGGAAAGCGATCAGAAATCCGGTGCAAAATATCGCGGATAACCGCCCCGGTTGGTGAGGTCACCACCCCGATCACCTTGGGCATGAAGGGCAAAAGCTGTTTACGGGCCGGATCAAACAGGCCTTCGGCGGTAAAGCGGCGTTTGCGCTCTTCAATCAGCGCCATCAGGGCACCGGCACCGGCCGGTTCCATTTGCTCAATGACGATCTGATATTTGCTGGAGCCGGGAAAGGTGGTGATGCGCCCGGTGGCAATCACTTCCATGCCCTCTTCCGGCCGATATTTCAGCTTGGAAAACGAGCCTTTCCAGATCACCGCATCAATGCGCGACTTGTCATCTTTCAGCGAAAAATAGGCGTGGCCGGAGGAATGCTGTCCACGAAAACCCGAAATTTCCCCGCGCACCCGCACCTGATCAAAGGCGGTCTCAATGGTGCGCTTGATCGATCCGGAAAGCTCCGAAACGGTAAACTCGCTGAGATTGGTGGGCGAATCATCGCTGAAAAAACTGGCCATGGCGATTATTTATCCGAGTACGGTTTAAAACGCACCCCCTTCTCAAATCAACACGCAGGCTTTTCCGCTGGCGGCTTAAAGCCGGATCACGCAGACGTCATAGCAACAAAGTAAGGGGCGATGGAACAATCGTTAACTCTCGAGGGTTATACTTTCGGAAATCACGATACGTTTCTGTTACGGGATCAAACACATGACTTTCCTGATTGCCATGACAATTGGCATTGCCACAGGCGCAATACGCAGCATCTTTTCCATTGTGATGGTATCGGCCATGCTGCTTTTGGGCGGCGTTGTCATGATCGCGCTCGGCACGTCGTTTGGCGTAATGGATCTGCTGATGGCCTTGATCGGCTATCAAGTCGGGCTGATCAATTGCCTTATTCTGGCGATGGTGGTGACGAGCCGACGCCCGGCCTGATCATCAGCGGTCCTACTGCTTGATGCCACTTCTCATTGACCACGTTTTTTCGATTACCGAACAGAAAACAACTGCAAACCCGACTGCGTATCTGGTGGCAAGGGGGCGAGGTAGTCTGGCACCGCGCCCTTGGCGAGGGCTGCATAAAGCCCATCGGATTTCAGCTCTATCAATTGCTTTGTTTGCGCATCCGACGGGCAAAACGCCACAATTCCCACCCCTGCACCATGCAAAAACGACTGCGCATCCTTGGGCGTTGAAAGGCCGATATGCAATTCGGTCAACATCCCACCCTGATCGCGATGATAGGGGGCAGTGAGAACCCGGTGGTGGGTAAACCGCAATATGGCCGTACCAATTTCTGAAGAAGCCGCAACCGTGGTGGCGGGCATGCTGGCCAATTGGGCCAAGGCTTGTGCCGATTTACACTGCTTCGTTGTGGTGAGCGCAGTATTTGCTCCTACCCGAAGGGCCTGCGGCCCCTGTGATACAAACACTCCCACAACAGCCCAGAGCACTGGAACCGAACAAAGAATGCTGGCTATATAAACCAGTTGCGCAGTTATTTTCCAAGGCTTTTGCTGCGTCGTCTCGCGCAGGTCGGCAATCAGCAGGGCAAGCGGCACAATAGCCAGCATATTGGCAAACATATTGCCCCGCACCTGAATGAGCGAAACGGCCCAGCTTGTAGCCAAAAGCAAAGCCAGAACCGCATGGGCAGCAGCCCTGTCTTTTCGCCAGATGCGCCAACAGCAAACCAGCAGTGCCAAAAAGCCAACGGCATAAAAAGCCCCAAGTTCGGATGGCTCCCGCTGCGCAATGGCGGAAAAGGACATGGCCTCTCCCACATTGTTCAGCCAGAGCGTGACCAACAGGGGATCGAGATTGGCCAGCGGATTGCCAAGGCATTGCGGCGCAATCTTGAGAGCGGACACGCCAACAACCGCACCAATCAGCGCGAGACTGGCCAGCCGATAGGACAAGCTCAAGCGACTTGCCACAACGGATGCCAGACACAGCAAACCTCCGCCCATGGCCGTCAAAGCATAATAGCCAAAGGAAAGATTATCGCATGTGACCACACCATAGTGCGCCGGAGGCACCGTGCCGACAAAAAACAGACTGACAAACAGCGCCAGCGCCAGTGAAAAAGAGGCGGCCTGCACCTGCATTGCCTTGCCCACCACGCCCCATTTCACCGCAACAATCAGACAGGCAACGGCAACAATCGGCGTGGTTTCTGCGCCAATCGCCAAAGCCAGCGCGCAGGCCACGCCCGCTGCCGCATAGGCCTGCCAGGCTGTGGAAACACTCAAGACCATGGCCAAAAACGCCATAAGCGCGATCTGCACATTGTGATGGTCAATTGAGCCCGGCAAAAACCGATTGGATGTCAAAAGATAAAGCCCGGTCAGCCCCAGCGCCACATGCAGGGCCACCCGCCCGCCCAGCTTAAGTGCTGCACACCCCAGCGATGCCATGACGGGCGCAACCCACAACAAGGGCCAGATGGCCAGCGCGATGGCCTCGGCTTTTTGGGTGGGAAACATCAGACTGGAAAGGCGAATAAGGACGGCAATGGGAAAATCGATCAGACGCGACCAATGCATCAGCGTGCCGGGCAAAAGCCCCAGCCGATATTGCATCATGTCAAACCAGCCTTGCCCGGCCAGAAAATCCCGCACCTCAACCAGCCGCATGGCATCATCATTATCGGCACCGACATAGTCCTGGGCAAAGCTTAATCTCACCACCAGAATGATGGCGATCACCAAGGCGCAATAGGCGGCAATGATCCATGCAGCAGGCCGGGCTTTGGACATTGCCGGTATGGGGGGTGCGACAGCCATAGCCAGCTCCAGGACCTATTTTGGCGAGCAAGAAACAGCTCTGCATTAAGATATTATATTATTTGCATAATTTTTCTTCACGCCAGACACAGTATGAAGAATTATACGCAATCGAAACCTAACCTTAACCTTATCAAGAAAGAGTAAACCAAAGTCATGACAGCACATTGTGTTATCGTGCGCATAAAATAAGGCTTCAACCCCTATAGGTTGCTTTATCACTGACCGCCTGCCAGTTCCGAGAACAAGTTTGTATTGAGTAACGTTGATGGGCATCAAAGATTATCGGGACGTGGCCGTGCTGCTTCCCTGCTATAATGAGGCAAGCACCATTGCCAGCGTTGTGCGCGGTTTTCGCCAGGCGCTGCCGCAGGCGCGTATCTATGTGTTTGACAACAACTCCACCGATGGCACGGCCCTTGCGGCCAGACTGGCCGGGGCCGAGGTGTGGCACGAGCGCAGACAAGGCAAGGGCCATGTGGTGCGTCGCATGTTTGCTGATATTGACGCCGAGATCTACATCATGGCCGATGGCGATGGCACCTATTCTCCTCACGATGCGATTGAGCTGATCCATACGTTGCAGCTTGAGCGGGCCGATATGGTGGTGGGCACCCGGCGAGGAGTGCAGCAAGACGCTGGCCGTCAGGGTCATGCCTTGGGCAATCGCGTGTTCAACGTGCTCTACCGATTTGTGTTTGGCCCCGGTTTCACCGATATTTTCTCTGGCTATCGGGCCTTCTCGCGCCGTTTTGTCAAAAGTTTTCCAGCCGTGTCTGCCGGTTTTGAAATTGAAACGGAAATGTCAGTGCATGCATCCCGGCTGAAACTCACCGTGGTTGAGCGCGAGTTGGACTATGGCCGCAGGCCAGAAGGCTCGCACTCCAAACTCTCCACCTTGAAAGATGGCGCAAAAATCCTCTGGATGTTTGCCATGCTGGCCAAGGAAACCAGACCCTTTGCCTTTTTCAGCGGCATTGCCGCTGTGTTTTTGCTGGCCAGCACCTGTTTCATGACCCCGGTTTTGCTCAGTTATTTTGAAACGGGCCTTGTCGCGCGCCTGCCTACCTGGGTTCTGGCCATGACATTGCTGATGACAAGCCTGCTGGTGTTTACGGCGGGCCTGATCCTTGACTCTCTCGCCCGTGCCCGTATTGAGCATCTGAGATTGCATTATATCAGCCAACCCGTGGCAACCTACCCCGCCGATCTGCCAGAGCAGAAAGACGGACCTGTTGAGACAAAACCAGACCGGATAGCCGACGCCGCATGAAAAAACTGATCCGCTTTGCTTTGGTGGGCACCGCTGGCTTTGCTGTCGATGCCGGTGTTCTCTGGCTTTTGATGCATCTGACGCCGCTTGGGGCCTTCACGGCGCGTATTTTTGCCATTGCCACCGCCATGTTCACCACATGGATGCTCAACCGCGCCTTCACCTTTGGAGCGTCAACCCGCACGATCATCGCCGAGGGCTTTCGCTATGGCTCGGTCGGCATTGTCTCGGCTTTGGTCAATTATGCCATCTATGCCGGCCTGCTGCTTACTATTCCGGCCTTAAGCCCGTTTATCGCACTCATTGCGGCCTCACTGGCCGCAATGGTGTTCAGTTTTCTGGGCTATTCGCGCTTTGTGTTTGGGAACAAGGGCTAAACCTTCTCCCAGCCATCCTTTTCGCTGGCGCGATAAATGGCATCAATAAAGCGCTGATTGGCCTTTGAGTTTTCCAGCGTCACCACCTCAACCGCCTCGCCTGCCACGCATTTGGCAAAAGTCTCTATTTCGCGGCGATACTGGCGGCTTCCGGGAAAGCGGAAAATCTGCGACTGGTTGTGAGACTGGTTGGTCAGTTCCAGCTCTTCTGCCCCCCAGAGATCGGCATTGAACGGCGATTTCACCTCGATAAAGCCTTCCGTGCCGTGAAACACCATGTTTTGGCGATTGGCCATCTGGGTGGCGATGTAAAAGCTCATTTCAAAGCTGCCGAAATCGGCTTTGACGCTGGAATAAATGTCGGTGCCAAAATCCGGGTCACGCTCGGTCACGGCCTGCACCCGCAACGGCTCCTCACCGGTGGTAAAGCGCGTGGTGATGGTGGGATAGACGCCAATATCGGGCAAAGCACCACCGCCGAGGCTGGCGATGTTGCGCATATTGCCGGGATCGCGGTTAAAATAGGTGAATGCACCCTGCACATGGCGCAAGCGGCCAATGGCACCTTCATGCAGCAAGGCGCGCACCTTTTGCCACACCGGCGCATAGGTGACCATAAAGGCTTCCGAGATCACCACCTTGTTGCGATCGCGCGCCGCAATCAGGCTGTCGATTTCATCGGCCTTCAGGGAAATCGGCTTTTCGCACAAAACATGCTTGCCAGCATCGGCCGCCTTGATGGTCCACTCCACATGCTGCGAGGTGGGCAGCGGAATATAAACCGCATCAATTGTGTCTGACGCCAGCATCTCATCATAAGAGCCAAAAGCATGCGGCACAGAAAAGCGATCAGCCAAGGCGCGGGCTTTATCCGCATCGCGGCTGGCAATGGCGGTGACCACGGCATTTTCCGCATCCTGAATAGCCGGAATCACCAATTCACGGCCAATTTTTGCCGTCGATAAAATCCCAAAACGCAGCATGTTTTCCTCCTGAAATGCTGTTGCAAACATAGGGCAAGGCTGGCTCCTCTGCAATTGTATGTATAGCGCGAATGTGAGCGCTGGCCCGTTGCCAATCCGTATACGAACGCTAGTTTGTCAATCAGTTCACACGCATTTTGGGAGAAATTCTCATGCAAAAACGAAAGCTTGGCCGCTCAGGCCTTTCCATCGCCCCCGTTGTTTTCGGCGGCAATGTTTTTGGCTGGACCGCCGATGAGCAGACATCCTTCACACTGCTCGATGCCTTTTTGGATGCTGGTTACAACGCAATCGATACCGCCGATGTCTACTCGCGCTGGATTGATGGCCATTCGGGCGGCGAGTCTGAAACCGTGATTGGTAAATGGTTGAAAGCCAGAAATATAGCACGCGATAGAGTGGTTATTGTCACCAAAGTCGGCATGGATATGGGGCAAGGCAAGCCTGATCTCTCGGCCAAATGGATTATCGAAGAGGTCGAAAACTCGCTCAAACGGCTTCAGACCGATTATATCGACCTCTATCTGTCACACACCTTTGACCCTGACACGTCGCATGAGGAAACATTAGGTGCCTATGCCAAGCTGAAAGAACAGGGCAAAATCCGCGCCATTGGCTGCTCCAATTTTGACGCAAGCCAGCTTCAGGCCTCGTTCGATGCCGCGGCAAAGGCGGGTTTGCCAGCCTATGACGTGATTCAGCCGGAGTATAATCTCTATACGCGCGACCGGTTTGAAGGGCCTTTGGCCGATCTTTGCATCAAGAACGATATTGGTGTAATCAGCTATTATGCGCTGGCGGCAGGCTTTCTGAGCGGCAAATACCGCAAGGCCGAAGACACGCAAGGCAAGGCCCGCAGCTATCGGGTGGGTGATTATCTCAATGACAAAGGCCATCGCATTCTCAAAGCGCTCGACACAGTCGCAGCAGAGACAAAAACCACACCGGCAACCGTTGCCATTGCCTGGGTTGCGGCCCGGCCGGGCATCACCGCACCCATTGCCTCGGCTACCAGCTTGACTCAGTTGGAGGCCATGATCAAGGCTGGAAACCTTACATTGACGAAAGAGCAAATGACGCTTTTGAACGAAGCCGGGGCCGACAATACGTAAGGCTTACGGCCCGGCTAAGTATCAGGATCGATAACGAAAGAAGTCGACAAAAGCCCGAAGTGCCGGGCGCATCTGACGACGGGTTGGATAGTAAATATAAAACCCGTCGAACGGCTCGCACCAATCTTCCAGCACACGCAGCAGGCGGCCATCCGACAATTCCGGCTGAATGCGGTTTTCAAAGGCGAAAGCCAGCCCCGCGCCATCCAGACAGGCAGCCAGAATGGCGCGGTCATCGGGCAAGATCAGCGGGCCGCGCACATCCACGACCAGCGGCTTGCCATCCTTTTCAAACTCCCAGCGATAAATCCTGCCACTGGCAAACCGCCTGCGAATGCAGCGATGCGCCATCAGATCAGCCGGATGATGCGGCACCGAAAAATGCTCGAAGTATTCGGGCGTGGCCACCACCGCGCCCCGCCATGGGCCGCTGGCCTTCACCGCCACCATATCGGCTTCCAGATTTTCACCCAGGCGAAGACCTGCATCAAAACCGTGCGCGACAATATCCTCAAAACTATCGTTGGCGATCAGATCCAGCTCGATCTCGGGGAATTGCCGGGTAAAAGCCCCTAAACGCGGCGCGATCAGATGTTCGGCCGCTAATCTCGGCAGCGTGATGCGAAGCGGCCCCGCCGGACGCGTCCGGCTCTCGGCCAATGTCTCTAACGCCGCATCAATCTCGGCCAGCGCAGGTGCAAGCGTTGCCAGCAATTGGCGGCCCTCCTCGGTGGGAGCAACGCTGCGGGTGGTGCGGGCCAGAAGGCGCACACCGAGGCTTTCCTCCAGCGCCGAAATCGCATGGCTGACCGCAGACGGGGCAATGCCCAATTCTGCCGCTGCCTTACGAAAGCTGCATGTTTCGGCCACAGTGGCCAGAACCGATAATTGTGAAAGCTGCGCTCTGTTCATTGATCGAAATTATAGAACAAGCTTGTGAAAATAACAGCGATTTTCAAGATCAATGCGGCGGATTAGTCTGACCGCAATATCACAGAAAGGGACCGCCATGAAAACCCGCACACTCGGCTCCGACCTCACCGTATCCGCCCTTGGCCTTGGCTGCATGGGCATGAGCCACGCCTATAGCCCATCAAGCGACGAGCAAAGCTCGATTGCCACCATCCATCGCGCGGTAGAACTGGGCGTGACCCTGTTTGACACTGCCGAAGTCTATGGCCCGTTTACCAACGAGGTTCTGGTGGGCAAAGCGCTCAAACCCCACCGCGACAAGGTGGTGATTGCCACCAAATTCGGCTTCAAGATTGACACGAGCAAAACCGACCGCAATGCCATGAACGGCACCGACAGCCGCCCGGAACATGTGAAAGAAGTGGCCGAAGCCTCGCTGAAGCGGCTGGGTGTGGAGGTGATTGATCTGTTTTACCAGCACCGGGTGGACCCGAACGTGCCGATTGAAGACACGGTTGGGGCCATGGCCGATCTGGTCAAGCAAGGCAAAGTGCGCGCCCTTGGCCTCTCGGAAGCCAGCGCCGAGACTTTACGCCGCGCCCATGCGGTGCATCCCATTGCCGCAATCCAAAGCGAATATTCGCTCTGGACCCGCGACGTGGAAGAAAACGGCGTGCTGGCCACCTGCCGCCAACTGGGTATCGGCTTTGTGCCCTTCAGCCCCTTGGGACGCGGCGCTTTGACCGGAGCCTTGAAAAACCTCGATGGCCTGTCCGACACCGACTTCCGCCGCGCCCTGCCGCGCTTTCAAGCCGAGAATTTCGAGGCCAATCTGGCCCTGATCACCGCACTGGAAGAGATGGCCAAAACCAAAAACACCACCGCCGCCCAACTGGCACTGGCCTGGGTGCTGGCCCAAGGCGATTTCATCGTCCCCATTCCCGGCACCACCAAAATTGCCAATCTGGAAAAGAATGTTGCAGCCGCCGAGATTGTGCTGACGCCAGAGGAGGCGACCGCGCTTGGGGATTTGCTGTCACCGGCCAAGGTGGCGGGTGGGCGTTATCCTGAGGCTATGGCGAAGATGGCGGGGCGGTGAAATTGGGCATAAGTCCGTATGGCGAGGACGGAAGCTCTCGCCATACACTCTGCCAAGCGGTAAGAATTAGAAAGCCCATCAAACAAGAGTACTCGGATGATAAAATCCTGCCGGATTTAAAGACCTCTTTTATGCGTAACGGCATTGAAAATGATTGAAGATACAATCAGATAAGCGCTATGCTGTGGTGAATAAGATGTCGATTTTTTATCTGCCAATTTTCCGTTATGGGGTATCAGGAGCATGAGTATTACCAAGCCATACCATCGGATGATAAGAGGCTTTAAACCCGGCAACAACGCTTCATATAGTAGCTGGGCCTATATACGAGATAAAGAATATGCCCGAGCATCGTCGCATTATGTCCGCGCATTCCTTCTTATACAAAAAGATTTGCAAAAAATATTTGAATATATAGAGCCGAGCAACGAGAGCATCCACGCTTACTCATACAGAATACATGAACTATTGATGCGAACATGCATCGAAATAGAAGCGAATTTTAAAGCAATATTATACGAAAATAATTTCAATACCAATCCAAAAAAACTTAATATTGATATTTACAAAAAAATTGATACGACACACCATCTTTCATCTTATGGTGTAATGCTTCCAATATGGAACGGTGAAACAAGAATTTGGAAACCATTTGAAGCTTGGAAAGCAAATGACCCCTTAGATTGGTATCAAAATTACAATGCAAGCAAACATGATCGTCATGAAAATTTTAAAAGAGCAAACTTAGAGACGCTGATCATGTCAGTGAGCGGCCTTCTAGTGCTCATTTCTTCGCAATTCAGAACCGAGGATTTTTCTGCGGGCAGTGATATGGTGGCTGTTTCAGGCTATGACTACTACGATATGGAACCTGCAATAGGTTCTTTCTTTAGAATAAAATTTCCAGATGATTGGGCCGATGATGACCTTTATGACTTTGACTGGCAGCAACTCAAATTAGAAAATGACCGATTTTCAAAATTTAATTATGACGCATTATAATGCGATTAACCTATTGATTTAAATGAAGTAGTATTCCAATTTTTCTTATATCACTTCATACTATTAAGTGTCACTCCTCACCTGCCCCCGATAAACCGAGGGCGTACACCCCGTTGCTTCCTTAAACACCCGCGTCATATGGCTTTGGCTGCTAAAGCCGCAGGCTGAGGCGATTTGGGCGATGGGGTCTTGGCTGGCCAGCAGCGTTTTGGCTTTTGCGAGGCGGCGGCGCAGGAGCCAGTCGGCGGGGGAGAGGCCGCAGCTAAGGAGGAACATGCGTTGCAGGTGAAAGGGGCTGAGGCCTGCGATATCGGCCAGAGTTTGCAGGGTGATGGGCAGGTGTAGGTGATTTTCGATATAATCAATCAGCCTGTTGCGCAGCAAAGGGGAAAGCCCGCCCTTGATGGTGATGTTTGAAGCACCGCCATAGCGGGGGTGGACAAACAGGTGGGTGAGAGCGGTGGCGGTGGCCTGTTCGGCGGCCAGGCTATCGCCGTTTTGCACGGCACATGCCAGCCCTCGCAAGGAGCGTTCCAAGGCCGGGGCATTGTCAAAGGTCACTTCGGGCATGACCATCAGGCGGCAATCCTGATCAAAGGTTTCGGTATAGGCCCGGCGCAATTCCTGATCTTGCACATAAAGATGCACAAACCGGAAGGATTCGGTGATTTCCCATTCCGATGAGGCTCCCTGTGGCATCACGCACAGTGCGCCCGGCCAGCCGTTTTTGGCCGCGCCATCCACGCGGCGCGTGCCCGTGCCGCCCTCAAGATAGAGGCTGATGGTGTGGCCGTCGGGTCGCGCATAGCGCACCCTATCATTGGCATTGCTCCAGATGGCGGCGGATTGGCCAAAGCCGAGGTTTAGCGACGCCAGATTTTGCGCGCAGGGCGATTCTTTAAGAGAGCTGAAGACGGAAAACTGCGCAATCGACATGGGTGTATCCTGAAAACAGGCGTTCATCTTAGCGCCATTTTAGAAAATTGTATCGGCGCTTACCAAAACTTGAGAGGATTTATCGCGTGTGAAAACCCCTCCCCAACCCTCCCCACAAGGGGGAGGGAGCAGGTCGAGAACAGCGTCAGCCTTGCGAGGATTAACTATTTATAATTTTAAAACAATTACTTACAGCGAACGTGACAGACCCCCTCCCCCTTGTGGGGAGGGTTGGGGAGGGGCCTTTGTTGTTGGATGACCTCCTTTGCGGTGCCAATTCGGCAATGCATTTCACCGCAAGAATCTGCAAGAAGCCTTGCGTCATTCAGGCCTAACTCGCGGGCAGACATGCGAGGATTCTATGATCAATATTCTGCTTTTTGCGTCTACCGTTTTGATCTGGGGCACCACCTGGATTGCCATCACCATGCAGGTTGGCCCTGTGCCGGTGCTGGTGTCGGTGTTTTATCGCTTTGCCACGGCGGGGATTATCATGCTGGTGGCGCTCTCACTGATGGGCAAGCTCAAGCGCCCGGCCCTGAAACATCAGCCTTTCATTGTGGCGCAGGCGCTGTGTTTGTTCAGCTGCAATTTCATCTGCTTTTACACGGCCTCCAGCTATGTGCATTCCGGTCTGATCTCGGTGATTTTTTCGCTGGCGACCATTTATAATGCCATCAATGCGCGGATTTTCTTTGGTGAGCGCGTCAAGCCACGCACCTTTGTGGCCGGGGCCATTGGCGTAACCGGGCTTTTGCTGCTGTTTGGGCCGGATATTCTGGGCAAATTCGATGCCCATAGCTGGAAAGGTTTGGGATTGGCTGCCCTTGGCACGCTGTTTTTCTCACTCGGCAATATGGTGTCGCGGCGCAACAGTGCGGCTGGTATTTCGCCTGTTACCGCCAATGCCTGGGGCATGGGCTATGGCGCACTGTTTCTGCTGGTGCTGATTGGTATTACGGGCACACCCATCGTGACACCGCCGGATGCGCGCTATATTTCTGCCATGCTGTATTTGGCTGTGTTTGGCTCGGTGGTGGGTTTTACCACCTATCTGATGGCGGTGTCGCGCATCGGCTCGGCCAAAGCCGCTTATATGACCGTGCTGTTTCCCGTGGTGGCGCTGACACTGTCCACCCTGTATGAGGGCTATCAGTGGACACCAATGGCCATGATTGGGCTGACGCTGACACTGCTGGGCAATCTTGTGATGTTTGCGCCCTCGTTGCGGCGGGGCACACCGGCGGTGTTGCCAGCCCAAACCAAACAGGCCTGAAATAGTCGGCCACAGTTACCTGCGTCGTCATGCTCGGCCCTGTGCCGAGCATCTACCCACGTCGGATAAAAATTCAACAAAATCAGACAATAACCGGCAGCAGACCCTCGGGACAAGCCCGAGGGTGACGAAACGTTGATCATTTACGCCCGCAAGGCACCGCCGGTGGTTTTTTCCACATTGCCGACGATCTTCTTGGTCAATGCGTCAAAATCCTCATCGGTCAGGGTCTTGTCCGATGGCTGGATCAGCACTTCAATGGCAACCGATTTCTTGCCTTCGCCAACGCTGGCACCTTCAAACACGTCAAACACGTTAACGCCGGTGATCAGCTTGCGGTCGGCGCTGGTGGCGGCCTTGATGATCGCGCCCGCCTCGACCTGCTTTTCAACCACAAAGGCAAAATCACGCTTCACCATCTGCAAGGGCGAGAGATCCAAAGCAGGCTTGGTGCGAGTGGCCTTCTTCTTCGGCTCCTGCATGGCATCGAGATAGATTTCAAAGCCGCAGAGCGCCCCGGAAACATCTAATGCTGCCAGCGTCTTGGGGTGGAACTCACCAAAATAGCCAAGCACAACCTTTGGCCCCATCTTGATGGTGCCGGAGCGACCCGGATGGTACCATTCCGGCCCACCCTGTTCGATCTGCACATTGCCCATCGGCAGGCCGCAGGCTTCCAGCACGGCCAGCGCATCGGCCTTGGCGTCATAGACATCCACCGGCTTGCCGCCGCCCTTGGTGGCGTTGGACCACATGCGACCAGCACCGGCAAGCGATGCCGTACCACGGCGCACGCCGCCAGCCACGCGGCGCTGGCCTTCCGGCGTGTCACCTTCATAAGTGCCGGAGACTTCGAAAATCGCCACATCACCAAAGCCACGGTCGGCATTGCGCTGGGCAGCGGTGAGCAGGCCCGGCAGCAGCGATGGGCGCATATCGGACATATCAGCGGCAATTGGGTTGACCAGCTTCAGCGCGGACTTGCCACCGCCAAACAGGGCGGCCTGTTCTGCCGAGATGAACGACCATGTCACCGCTTCCAGCATACCACGGCTGGCCAGCGCGCGTCTGGCTGTGCGGGTGCGGATCTGCAAGGTGGTGAGGATTTTGCCGTTCACCGAACCCATGGATGGCAGCGGCTCTGGCGTGATCTTATCCACGCCATGCATACGCATGACCTCTTCCACCAGATCGGCCTTGCCGTCCACATCTGGCCGCCATGATGGCACAGCCACCTTGACCACGTCACCCTCGCCCGACACATCAAAGCCAAGGCCGGTGAGGATGGAGCGGGATTCGTCAGTGGAGACATTGAGGCCAGTGAGGCGCTTGACTTCTGCGAGCGGGAAATCAACCACCTTCTTGGTGTGGCCCTGATAGCCAACCACCTTGGAGGCGGCAGCTTTCCCACCGCACATCTCCAGCACCAGTTCCGTGGTGCGCTCAAGGCCGGGAACCATATATTCCGGGTCAATGCCGCGCTCAAACCGATAGCGGGCGTCAGTGATGATACCGAGCGAACGGCCCGATTTGGCAATGTTGATCGGATCCCAAAGAGCCGATTCGATCAGCACATTGGTGGTGTTTTCATCGCAGCCGGAATGCTCGCCGCCCATGATCCCGCCGATGGATTCAACGCCATTGTCATCGGCAATCACCACGGTGTTGGGTGTCAGCTTATAGGTGCGGGTATCAAGGGCAAGAATTTCCTCGCCATCCTTGGCACGGCGCACGGTGAGCGCACCCTTCACCTTGTCCGCATCGAAGACATGCATCGGGCGGCCCTGATCGAAGGTCATGTAATTGGTCACATCCACCAATGCCGAGATCGGACGAAGGCCAATGGCAATCAGGCGCTTTTGCATCCAGACCGGGCTTGGGCCATTTTTAACACCACGCACAAGGCGATAGGCAAAGCCGGGGCACAGCTTGGCATCATCCAGCTCCAGCTTGACCTCAAGCGTCGTCTCGCCTTCCACCGCAAAGCTTGGCGCTTTTGGCTGCTTCAACGTGCCAAGGCCAGAAGCGGCCAGATCACGGGCAATGCCGAAGATGCTGGTGCAATCGGGACGGTTGGGGGTGAGATTGATCTCGATCACCGGATCATCAATGCCGGCGTAAGCCGCGAAAGAGGTGCCAATCGGCGCATCTTCGGGCAGATCGATAATGCCATCGTGATTGTCAGACATGTTGAGTTCTTTTTCAGAACACATCATGCCATGGCTCTCGATGCCACGAATATTGCCCACCGCCAGCGTCACATCCAGACCCGGCACATACATGCCCGGACGGCCAAACGCGCCAATCAGGCCCGCCCGCGCATTCGGCGCGCCGCAAACGACCTGAACCGGCTTACCGTCGCCAGCATCAACCGAGAGAACTTTCAGACGATCGGCAGACGGATGCTTTTCGGCGCTCAGAATCTTGGCAATCACAAACGGCTTATAGGCCGCCTTGTCATCAACATCCTCAACTTCAAGGCCAATTGCGGTCAAGCGCTCGCAGACCTGATCCAGCGTGGCATCGGTGTCCAGATGGTCTTTCAACCAGGAGAGTGTGAATTTCATCTTAGCAATCTCTTCTTCCGCACTGGGCCTCAGCCCTGATCTCGCTCTAACACGTCCACGAGGCGAAACCGCTCGCAAACCAGTTCCATTTCTGGCGTAAACCCGCCATTGCGACGGAAATAGATCTCATGTTGAACCCGCCAGGATTCTAATGATTGATCATCCTCGCCTTCATCGTGGGCGAATGCAGCATCCACCTCATCAAAACGCCGGATTGTGACTTCGACAGTCTCAATCACGGCTGCCGGGCGGCCCTTGCCATCCAAAACAACATCCCGGCGACCAACCACCGGGAAAGGCTCACCATCCGGGCTAAAAGCCGTTACGGCTGCGCAGGTTGCTGTCTTCTTTCCGGCAAGCACCAAAGCCAAAAGACCGTCTGCCAATGCAGGCGAATCGCCAAATGCAAAGGTGACAGCGTTCTGGTATGGCTCTGGTAATCCCATCATACCGAAAGACCACCAAACAATGTCGGTACATCCAGCGGACGAAAACCGTAGTGGCTCATCCAGCGGACGTCGGCATTGAAGAAGTCACGCAGGTCGGGCATGCCGTATTTCAGCATGGCGATGCGGTCGAGGCCCATACCCCAGGCAAAGCCCTGGTATTCATCGGGGTCGAGGCCACCGGCGCGCAGCACATTGGGGTGGACCATGCCGCAACCGAGGATTTCCATCCAGTCCTTGCCTTCGCCGAATTTGACGATTGGGCCCGAGGAGCGGTCGCACTGAATGTCCACCTCGAACGATGGTTCCGTGAACGGGAAGAAGGATGGGCGAAAGCGCATGGTGACGCTATCGACTTCGAAGAAGGTCTTGCAGAATTCTTCCAGAACCCAGCGCAGGTGGCCAACGTTGGCGGTCTTGTCGATCACCAGACCTTCGACCTGGTGGAACATCGGCGAATGGGTGGCATCCGAATCCTGCCGGTAGGTCTTGCCCGGAATAACAATACGGATCGGTGGCTTTTGCGCTTCCATGGTGCGCACCTGCACCGGCGATGTATGGGTGCGCAGCACTTTGCGCTCGCCATTGGCATCGGGTTGCAGGAAGAACGTGTCGTGCATTTCGCGGGCTGGATGGCCTTCGGGGAAGTTCAGCGCCGTGAAGTTGTAGTGGTCAGTTTCAATATCCGGGCCTTCGGCAATGGAAAAGCCCATGTCGGCGAAAATGGCGGTGATTTCATCAATGATCTGGCTGATCGGGTGGATGCGGCCGCGCTCAGCCGGCGAGGAGCGCACCGGCAGCGACACATCCAGCGTTTCCGCTTTCAGGCGCGCATTGATGGCGGCGTCCTTCAGCTCGGCCTTCTTGGTGTTGAGCTGTTCGGTGATCTCGTTTTTCAGCGCATTGATGGCAGCGCCGCGGCTCTGGCGCTCTTCCGGCGTCATCGAACCCAGCGTTTTCAAAAGCTCGGAGACCGAGCCTTTCTTGCCCATGGCAGCAAGGCGCACGGCTTCAATGCCCGCTTCGTCGGAGGCCGCCGCGATATCAGCCAGAAGGGATGTTTTCAAACTCTCGAGATCGGACATTGTCGTCTTTCCTGCCCATGTTCCGCCATCGGCTCTAGCGCCAATACTTGAAATAAAAATGAAAAACCCGCGCCAGTGTACCCAGCGCGGGTTTCCCAATAACCAAATTCAGTTTGGGACGCGCTGGTTACTTAACCGCGCTTTCAAACTCGTTCTTTGTGCCGGCGTCCTTGAGGTAAGCCAGAGCCTTCTTGGAGGCTTCAACCAGAGCGCCGAACGCTGCTGGCTCATGGATTGCCATGTCGGACAGAACCTTACGGTCAACTTCGATGCCAGCCTTGTTGAGGCCGTCGATGAAGCGGCCGTATGTCAGGCCAGATTCGCGAACAGCAGCGTTGATACGCTGAATCCACAGAGCGCGGAAGTTGCGCTTGTTGACCTTACGGTCGCGGTAAGCGTACTGCTTGGAACGATCCACCGCAGCCTTAGCAGCGCGGATGGTGTTCTTGCGACGGCCGTAGAAACCCTTGGCGGCCTTCAGAACTTTTTTATGCTTTGCGTGGGCGGTAACGCCGCGTTTTACGCGTGCCATGTCATGATCTCCTTAAATGATCCAAAAAGCGAAAGGGTCTCAGAGACCGTTTGGCAGGTAGTTCTTGATGACCTTCTTGCCGTCTGCTTCGGCAAGTACCATCGTTCCGCGTGCATTGCGGATGAACTTGTTGGACCGCTTGATCATGCCGTGGCGCTTGCCAGCTGCTGCTGCCAATACCTTGCCAGAGCCCGTAACCTTGAACCGCTTTTTCGCGGCAGACTTCGTCTTCATCTTGGGCATTTTGCTACTCCATTTTTCTTGTATCGAAACAGGCAGACGAGGCCTGTTTTCAAGCATAAAGAACGGCCACGGCATGCCCTGCCGGACCGTTCGGACGGCGGCTTATAACCGGACATCCATAAAAGTGCAACGGGATTCGTTTGAAACGGCACAAAAGAGTCGTCTGCGCTCAAACCGGGTGTGGCGGCACGCGGCGTCCGCCTGTTTGCGGAAGCTCAAGCCGCACGCACAACCCGCCCAGATCGCTGGTCTCCAGCGCAACGCTGCCGTCATAGGCTGCCATGATATCAGAGCAGATTGCCAGCCCCAGACCCGAACCACCCTGTTCGGTGTCAAGAAATTCACCCCGACGCAGAACCTTCTCGCGATCAGCAACAGGCACACCCGGCCCGTCATCGCTCACCACTATCACCACACGGTCATCGTGACGGCCTGCCTTGATATGGATGACAGCAGAGGCCCATTTGACCGCGTTGTCGAGAATATTGCCCAAAGCTTCTGCCAAATCCGCAGCATCGGCCTCCACAGACAATCCCGGCTCAACCTCAACCTGCCAGCCGATATTTTTAGTGCGCGCCACAGGATCAAGCACCTTAACCAGCTTGCCAATCAGACTCTCAAGATCGGTTGCCAGCATCTGCTCGACGCCGAGGCGCGCCGCCTGCAATTGCCGGTCTGCTCGCTGGCGCACAAGATCAATCTGGGCAAAGGCCTCGTCGCGGTGCTCCACAGGCAGATAGTTGACCAGTTGCGAGAGCACCGTGAGCGGTGTTTTGAGCCCATGTGCCAGATCGCTGGCGCGGGCGCGGGCTTTCTCGATGGCGGTTTCACGCTCGCCCAACAGCAGATTGATCTCTTCCACCAGCGGCATGACCTCGCCCGGCACGGCAGTATCAAGCTGGCGCAGCTTGCCGGTGCGCACATCGGCCACCTGCAAACGCAAGCGCTTGAATGGCCGTAAAACCACCAGAGCCTGCAAGAACGCTGCCAGCAGCAGCAGGCCAGCCCCCATCAACATCACCAGCTGCGAGCGGGCGCGGTGCTCATCAAGCGGGCCAATCAATTCCTCTGCCGGAAAGGCAACAGCGACGACAAAGGGATAATTCACACCCTGATCGGTGATCTCCAGCGCGCTCCGCTGCACCAAAAGGATCACACCGCCCGGACCTTCGACACGGCCAAAACCAAAGGGGGGCTTGAGCGCCATATCACCCTTGGGAAGTTCAACATCCCACAGCGAGCGCGATCGCATCACCCGACCATCCGGCGTCTGCACCTGCCAATAGCGCCCACCGCTGGGCGATGCAAAACGCGGATCAGAAGGCGGCGAGCGCATTTCCAACCGACCGTTTTTAACACTCAACCGCGCCGTGACCGTATCGGTGATGGCGCTCATCTCGGAATGATATTGCTGGCCGACATAATCGATGAAGAGAAAACCAACCGCAAACCAAAGAAGGAACAGAGAAACGCCAATTGCCACCACAGACGCAATGGCCAGCCGCAGCCGCAGGGATTTAAACATCAACCCTCATCCGGCACAAAATAGCCAAAGCCACGGCGGGTCTCGATGGCGCTCGTATCCGTTTTTTTGCGAATCCGTGCCACCATGGCTTCAACGGCGTTCTTGGATGCGTCATCATCCCGCCCCTGAATTTGCGAGGCAATCTCGTAAGCCGAAAACACCCGCCCCTTGTTTTGCACGAGAAGATGGATCAAGCGGAACTCAAGCGGGCTGACATCCAGCGCGGCACCGTCAAAGGTGACAGAGCGTGCCGCATCATCCACCTGAAAGCGCCCACCAGAGCGAACAGCCTGTGTTTGCACACCTGCGCGCCGCAACAGGGCGCGCAGGCGCGCCAAAAGCTCTTCTGTGCGAAACGGCTTGGGCAGATAATCATCCGCGCCTGCGTCAAATCCATCCACCCGCTCCATCCATGAACTGCGGGCCGTCAGCACCAGCACAGGCGTATTGATGTTTTTCTTGCGCCAACGGCGTAAAATCGACAGACCATCCAGACCGGGCAGCCCCAGATCCAGAATAATCGCAGAAAAATCACCATACTCGCCAGCCTCCAGCACATCCGGGCCGTCCGTCAAGATCGACAGATCATAGCCCTCAGAGCGCAGAACCTCTGCCACATGCGCCCCAATGCTCCGGTCATCCTCAGCCAGCAGAATTCGCAACGGTCACCTCAGTCGAAAGAGAATCAAGTTTTGTCAGGTCGGCACAGTGTTTTTACAAGATCAGAGCAAAAGCCATTTCTTTTTTCAATCAATGCACTCGAAGGTTTTAGAGTTTCTTAGGGAAAAGTGGAATCCGGTTTTCCCGAATAGACAAACGAAAACAAGGGAATCGAGAGTCTGTCTGGTTCAATTTGAACCTGACAGACTCTAGTCAATTCTTTCGCCGGTTTCGGCTTTAACGGTCATTCGCTCCACATGTCCCGCCGCATCGCGCACCACAATGGAGTAGACATCGATGCCGTCGCGACTGCGCAAATCCATGCCGACAATGCGCGATGATGGCGCAATACCGACCATGCGGATAATCTGCTTCAAGGATCGATAGCGCCCACTTTTGACGCCTGCAAGAGCGCGCTGGTGATCAAGGTCGGACCTGTCATTGTCGAAAAAGCCCTCTTCATTCCAGTGGCTGCGGAAGCCTCTTTTGCCACGACCCTGATGCTGATCATGTGCGCCGCGCTCATCCGGCCCGTGCGAAAAGTTCCTGCCCTCAGAACCCTTCGGCCCATCTGAACCTCGAGGTCCATCGAAACCTCTGGGTCCATCTGCACCTCTGGGGCCACCCGCTTCGCCATGCCGCCCGCCGCCATGTCCATCCGGTCTTTCGGCGTGGGCAGGGCAGAACAAAAGAACGGAAAACATCATCGCTTGGGCCAAGATCAACCCGGCAGAACGCACAGCCATCAGAGGCGTATAGGCCGATGGCGACCTTACGCTTTTCAATGGCTGTTCTTTGCGATGAAATTGCATCATGCAGGATACCAGTCGGCATTTGATTGGTTACTGCATCGTTTTCTCCTTAAATCGGAGTGGATTTAAGGAGAAAACGATGCAGTACGTTAAAACTGTTACAGCGTCCTTCGTGCACTATCTATGGTGAGAGGCGCTGTAACGAGAGGCGAATGTAGCACCCCATTCGCAAGAGCTGGAAACAAAATCGACTCCCCTGTTTCGACAGAAATCACCAAAGACTTCACGCCAGAAGCCGCAGAGTTGAAAACATGAAACATCGCGCATCCTATCAGACACACGATGTTTCGATGTTTCATTGGGCTATCAAGCTATCTTGCAAGGTATCAGGCCTAATCATGAGCCCAAACGTTATGGCAGCCCGATTGTTATGGCAGTAAGAGTAGAGAACAGGACGGTACGTTGTGGGGACGTAGGGGTGCTCCGTCCTGTCGAAGATGAAATTACAACAACCGTACTGATATCGCACTGACGCCCGTGTCAGCATTTTGTCAGCAATACAGCGCCGTGCGTTTTATAAAACGCCATAGTACCCGACACAAAGGCCTTTATGTGCCGTTTACCCCCCTCTGGCTTGCCAGCCATCTCCCCCACAAGGAGGGAGATCGGATAGGCGCTCGCGCTGGTTTTTAACAATGAACCTGTGATTTCCGACACATAGGACGTATGCTGTTGAGCAATAGGGTTGCTTTTTGTCGATCTCCCTCCTTGTGGGGGAGATGCCCGGCAGGGCAGAGGGGGGTGAGCTATACGGTAAAACCTATGCGTCGTGTACTGTGGCCATATATGGCGCACGAATGACGCTGTAAATCTGCTGCATAATTTTCACCTTAAATCGATTCCGATTTAAGGAATTATGCCGTAGCGCCGATGCTTCAAAGACTGATGCGGCAGACAAACGGCAAAAAGGGCGCAATGACTGCGCCCTATGTATCAGCTTTCCATCGGTGATGCTTAGCGCGGAGCCAGAACCATCATCATCTGGCGGCCTTCAAGCTTAGGCTCGGCTTCCACCTTTGCAATGGTGCCGGTATCTTCCTTGACCTGCATCAGAAGCTTCATACCGAGTTCCTGGTGGGCCATTTCGCGCCCGCGGAACTTCAGCGTTACCTTGACCTTGTCGCCTTCTTCAAAGAAGCGGCTCATGGCCTTCATCTTCACCTCATAGTCATGGGTGTCGATGTTCGGACGCATCTTGATTTCTTTAACTTCAACGATCTTCTGCTTCTTGCGCGCTTCCGCCGCCTTCTTCTGGTTGGCGTATTTCAGCTTGCCCAGATCAAGGATCTTGCAAACCGGTGGCTCAGCGTTCGGCGAAATTTCCACCAGATCCAGACCGGCCTCTTCCGCCATGCGGAGCGCCTCATCGGTCGGAATAGAACCAAGGTTCTGGCCTTCTTCATTAATCAACTGTACCCGTGGAACCCGGATTTCACGGTTTGAGCGCGGCCCGTCCTTAACGGGGGCATCGGCTTTGAACGGTCTGCGAATGGTCGTATTCTCCCAAATGGTTTCGGATGTTCAGATAGGCCTGAAAAGCCCGGCTGGCAAGGCTGAGCTGTGCTTTAAGCGCCTTTCGAGCCTCAATAACAGATATTTTAAAAAAAATCACCTGCTGTCATGAGAGGAAGAATCTGTTTTATAGCCTGGAAAGACCATTTGGAGAGCAATATGACAGATAAGACACAGGCAGTTGACGCTGAAACCATCACCGTTGGCCAAGGGCAAGCGGCACGGTCTATTGCAATTTTAAACAGGCGCGCAACCCAAGAACAGCTTCCGACGCTTGTCTGGCTCGGTGGCTACCGCTCCGACATGACAGGCACCAAGGCGATAGAAATGGACGCGCTGGCGGCCACCCTTGGCGCAGGTGCCATCCGCTTTGATTATTCCGGTCATGGTGCCTCCGGCGGCGAATTTCGCGACGGCACCATCTCGCGCTGGCTGGAAGAAGCGCAGGCCGTCCTTGCCCATCTTGCGCCCCGGCGCGTCCTTCTGGTCGGCTCATCCATGGGCGGCTGGATTGCGCTTAGACTGGCGCAGGAAGTGGCCAAAAGCCAAAGCGGCCCTGAGGTGGCTGGCATGGTCCTCATTGCCCCTGCTCCCGATTTTACCAGTGAATTGATTGAGCCGCATTTGACCGACGATCAGCGCAGCCAGTTGACAGAAAAAGGCTATTTCGAAGAAAAATCGGAATATAGCCCAGACCCCAACATCTACACCCGCGCCTTGCTTGAAGACGGGCGTCTGAACCGGGTCATGAATGGTATTGTTCAAACCGGCTGCCCGGTTCACATTTTGCAAGGCATGGCAGATCCGGATGTACCCTACCAGCACGCGCTGAAGCTGATGGAGCATCTGCCGAGCGATGATGTTGTTCTCACGCTGGTGCGCGATGGCGACCACCGCCTGTCGCGGCCCGAGGATATTCTGCGTATGCGCCAGGCTCTTCAGAACCTGATCAACGGCGGAGAATGAGACATAATTTCCACACTCATTAACAGATTTTAACCATAACACTCGATTGATTCGCCCGGCCATCCTGCAACGATTGACTCCGAGCCGTGAGTAATCTTAACTCTTTGTTAAGAATTCAAGGATCGGATAATGACTATCAGGATCACCAGATTGGCTGCCATTATGGCATTGCCCCTGTTGTTGTTGGCAAATGCGCCCGCTTATGCGGGGGCATTTTCTGCGACATCCATGGTTACCGGCAGCATCACCTCGCAGCCGATTGGTCATTATGAGTTCTGCCTTCGCTACAAAGCTGAATGTCAGGTGCGCAGCAAGCCCGGCCCGGCCCGTCAGGTCACCGATCATGGCTGGGATGTTATTCGCGAGGTGAATCTTGAGGTTAACAAGACCATTACCCCGATGACCGACATGGAAGTCTATGGTCGCGAAGAATGGTGGGAATATCCGGTTGACGCTGGCGATTGCGAAGACTTCGTCTTGCTCAAGCGTCGCAAGCTCTTGCAGGCCGGTTTTTCTGAATCGGATCTTTTGATCACGGTTGTGCGCAAGCCCGATGGCGAAGGCCACGCTGTGCTGACCGTGCGCACATCGGTTGGCGATTACATTCTCGACAATCTGGTGGACGAGGTAAAGCCTTGGAATGCCACACCCTACACCTACCTGAAACGTCAGGCGAGCTTTGACACGGGACGCTGGGTGACGATTGAGAGCGGCAAGGACATCCCGGTAGCCGCCTTGAAGTAATAAAGTCCAATAGCAAAGTAAAAGCCCGGACACACCATCCGGGCTTTTTTGTGCGTCAATCAACCATTTCCGATCAGGATGCCAGCGGCCAGCACCAGCGCACCGCCCACAACCACCTGCAAGGCTGCCCGGAAGAAGGGGGTTTCCATGTATTTGTTCTGGATGAAGGCAATAGCCCACAGCTCGAAAAATACAATCACGCCCGCCGTAATCGTGGCCGTCCAGAAATGTGGAATGAGATAGGGAAGCGCATGGCCCAGACCACCCAAAGCGGTCATGATGCCACAGGCCAGACCGCGTTTGATGGGCGAGCCGCGGCCGGAAATCTTGCCATCATCGTGCGACGCCTCGGTAAAGCCCATGGAAATACCTGCACCAACCGATGCAGACAGGCCGACCAGAAATGTCTGCCAGGTATCGCCGGTGGCAAAAGCGGCGGCAAAGATCGGCGCAAGGGTTGAGACCGAGCCATCCATCAAGCCTGCAAGGCCCGGCTGCACATAGGTGAGAACAAATTGACGCCGGGCCGTTTCCTTCTCATGGGCCTGAACATCCTCTGGGCGATGCTTTTCGCCCAGCATTTGGGCAACATCTTCATGGCCCTGCTCTGCCATGGCCAGATCACCCAGCAATTTGCGGGTGTCGGTGTCAGATACCTGCTTTTGGGCGGCGACATAGAAGTTATAGGCCGAGCGCTCCATGCTTTCGGCCTCTTCACGAACCTGATCGACGCTGAGCTGCGCCTGCAACCAGTCAGGTTTGCGCTCCATAAAGCCCTTCACATGCTCGCGGCGGATCAAAGGGATACGATCTCCAAAGCGGCGCTTATGCATATCAATCAGCATATTGCGGTGGCTGTGCTCGACCTCGGCCATATCCTCAAACACCTTGGCCGATGCGGGATATTGAGCTTTGAGGCGATCAGCATAGGCAAGGTAAATCCGGGCGTCGTCCTCTTCAGACGATATCGCCAGTGCAAGCACTTCCTGCTCAGAAAGACTGTCCAAACGGCGCTTGGGCGTGGAAAACAGGGAGCGAAACATGACGAGGATCCTCAATTTTAGAATTATTCTAAATTTAGCGCAGAAGGAAAAAGAGATCAATCCCAACCGCTCAACCATTGCCGCATAGCAGCCATCTCTTTGCGAGAAGCGACAAATGACCTATAGGACACCATCATGACCGGATGAATGAGACGGGATCCAACCATGCAAGACAATCTCAAAGGTCGCGCCGCAAACCGTGCCGATATACAGGCGCGTGCAATCCAGGACATGGCAGCCATGGGTGTCGACGCAGCCTTTATCGATCAACTGGTTGATCGCTTTTACGGCAATATCCAGAAGCACCCGGCCCTTGGCCCGGTGTTTGAGCAAAAGCTTGCTGGCGCGTGGGATGCTCATCTCGTTAAGATGAAGAACTTTTGGGCGGCAATCGCGTTTAAGACCGGCGCTTACGGTGGAAAACCGGTTCAAGCCCATATGAGCGTAAGTGGCATGACGCCGGATTTATTTGTGCAATGGCTGGCACTGTTCTCAAAGACCCTTGATAGCATTGCCCCCACGCCAGAAGCCCATGCGTGGTTTATGGCCAGCGCCGAGCGTATTGCCCGCAGCCTGACCCTCGCTTTGTTTTACAATCCGGCCATGGATGACCCGGCCTTGCGCAAAACGTAATATTATTTCGTTTGCTGCAATGCACTCGCAATGAAATGCCCTATTTCTTCCTGAGGGCGCGCAATTTTGCGCGTTTTCTTGTTGCGCAGTTCTTCCTGCATGGTTAGAGCCAAAAGATACGAAAACAACCGGGGGCAGGAGAACCATGGATCGCCGCAGATTTTTCACCAAAGCAGGAGCCGCAGGTTTAGGGGCAACAGCCGCGCTGGCCACACCTGCGATTGCGCAGGAAAACCCAAAAATTACATGGCGCCTGACGTCATCCTTCCCCAAGAGCCTCGATGTTCTCTGGGCCGCCAGCACTGATATTGCCAAGAGCGTTGAAGAAGCCACCGACGGCAATTTCAAGATCGAAACTTTTGCCGCTGGTGAAATTGTACCGGCTCTTCAGGCTGCTGATGCTGTATCCTCCGGCACCGTCGAGATGGCCCACACCTGCGCCTATTACTATATCGGCAAGGATCAGACCTTTGCGCTTGGCACAGCCGTGCCCTTTGGCCTCAACGCCCGCATGACCAATGCCTGGTTCTCTATGGGCGGCGGCAATGAGCTGTTTAACGAGTTTCTGACCGGCTACAATCTCTATGCGCTGCCTGCTGGCAACACCGGTGCGCAAATGGGCGGCTGGTTCCGCAAAGAGATCAACACGCTCGAAGATCTCAAAGGCCTGAAGATGCGCATTGCTGGTCTTGCCGGTGCGGTTATGCAGAAGGTTGGCGTCACACCACAGCAGATCGCCGGGGCCGACGTCTATCCCGCGCTGGAAAAAGGCACGATCGACGCCACAGAATTTGTTGGCCCTTACGACGACATGAAGCTCGGCTTCTACAAGGTTGCCAAATACTACTACTATCCAGCCTGGTGGGAAGGCGGCCCGGCAGTTCACGCCTTCTTCAATCTTGAAAAGTTCAAAGGCCTGCCCAAAAGCTATCAGCGCATTTTGGCAGATGCCTGCGCCAATGCCAACGCCAATATGCTGGCCCGCTATGACGCGGCCAATGCCGCGGCGTTGCGCAAGCTGGTGGCAGAAGGCGCACTGCTTCGTCCATTCTCAAAGGAAATTCTGGACGCTTGCCACACAGCCGCAAAAGAAGTGTTTGCGGACATCAATGCCAAGAACCCGAACTTCAAGAAAATCTACGACAGCCAGCAGGCGTTCAAGAATGACGCCTATCTCTGGATGCAGATTGCCGAATACAGCTTCGACACCTATCAGATGATCCAGCAGCGCCAAGGCACTCTCTAAGTTACGCACATTGTTGATTAATGCGCCGCTCCGGTTTTCCGGGGCGGCTTTTTTATTGCCTTCCCAACAAAACAAAAAACCCGCCGGACATTGCTGTCCGGCGGGTTTTAAAGTCTTCAAACCTGAAGGCGATTATTCGCTGCGGTTCTTCAGAGCGGCACCGAGGATGTCGCCGAGCGAAGCGCCAGAGTCGGACGAACCGAACTGAGCAACGGCTTCCTTCTCTTCTGCGATTTCCAGAGCCTTGATCGACAGCATAACCTTGCGGTCCTTCTTGGAGAAGTTGGTGACGCGGGCGTCAACAACCTGACCAACAGCGAAACGCTCTGGACGCTGGTCATCACGGTCACGGGCCAGATCGGCGCGACGGATGAACGAGGTGATGTCTTCGTGGTTCACGAGCTTCACTTCGATGCCGCCTTCGTTGCTTGCGATGATTTCGCAAGAAACAACAGCGTTCTTGCGCAGATCGCCGGAAGCTGCTGCTTCGCCAACCGAATCCTTGCCGAGCTGCTTGATGCCGAGCGAGATACGCTCCTTCTCAACGTCAACGTCGAGAACAACAGCGCGAACAACGTCGCCCTTGTTGTATTCTTCGATGACCTGCTCGCCTGGACGGTTCCAGTCGAGATCCGACAGGTGAACCATGCCGTCAACATCGCCTTCGAGGCCGATGAACAGACCGAATTCAGTCTTGTTCTTCACTTCGCCTTCAACTTCAGCACCGGCTGGGTGGCTGAATGCGAATGCCTGCCATGGGTTTTCGAGAGTCTGCTTCAGGCCGAGCGAGATACGACGCTTGGACGGATCAACTTCGAGAACAACCACGTCAACTTCCTGCGTTGTGGACAGGATCTTGCCGGGGTGTACGTTCTTCTTGGTCCACGACATTTCAGAGATGTGGATGAGGCCTTCGATGCCTGGCTCCAGCTCAACAAATGCACCGTAGTCGGTGATGTTGGTAACGGTACCGGAGATCTTCTTACCAACTGGGTACTTGGCAGCAATGCCATCCCATGGATCCGACTCGAGCTGCTTCATGCCGAGCGAGATGCGGTGGGTTTCCTGGTTGATACGGATGATCTGAACCTTGACCGACTGGCCAATGGACAGGATTTCCGAAGGATGGTTCACACGGCGCCATGCCATGTCGGTAACGTGCAGCAGGCCGTCGATGCCGCCGAGGTCAACGAACGCACCGTAATCGGTGATGTTCTTGACAACGCCTTCAACAACCTGACCTTCTTCAAGGTTCTGAACGATTTCCGAACGCTGTTCAGCGCGGGATTCTTCCAGAACGGTACGACGCGATACAACGATGTTGCCACGGCGCTTGTCCATCTTGAGGATTTCAAAGGGCTGTGGGTTGTGCATCAGAGGCGATACGTCGCGGATTGGACGGATGTCCACCTGGCTACGTGGCAAGAAGGCAACGGCACCATCGAGATCAACGGTGAAGCCACCCTTGACCTGATTGAAGATAACGCCTTCAACGCGCTCACCAGCTTCGAACTTGGCTTCGAGCTTGATCCAGCTTTCTTCGCGGCGAGCCTTTTCGCGCGACAGAACAGCTTCGCCCAGCGCGTTTTCGATGCGCTCAACGTAAACTTCAACTTCGTCGCCAACTTTCAGCGAGCCGTCCTTGGCGCGTGCGCCAAATTCCTTCAGCGGAACGCGGCCTTCAACCTTGAGACCAACGTCAACGATTGCGACGTCCTTCTCGATGGCTGTGATGATGCCCTTGGCAACATAGCCTTCAGCCAGATCGGTCTTGGCAAACGACTCTTCCAGCAGGGCTGCAAAATCGTCCCGTGTCGGGTTAGAAACAGACATGAAATCTCCTAGTCATATCTCGAAAGATATGTGTCGCGCCGGTGGGTTGGTGTTGATAAAAGCCGATCCAGCATCCGTCCTCTAAAAAGGACAATCCGGCGCAAGGACGAGAGATCAGGCGATAAAACCGGAAAAACCGGCCATTCAATGCAAGTCAATTGGCTTTCAAACCCGCGTCAATATAGGTTTTCGCAGCTTGAAACGCCGCCTCTATACTCATTTCAGACGTATCTAGCAAGTGCGCGTCTTCAGCAGGCTTCAAAGGACTGTCGGCGCGGCCCATATCGCGCGCGTCACGGCGCTTCACATCCTCAAAAATCGATTCGTAATCGGCCTCTTCTCCACGCGCGACAATCTCATCAAAGCGGCGGCGGGCGCGCACTTCGCTTGAGGCCGTCACATAAAGCTTTACGGGCGCATCGGGGCAAACAACGGTACCAATGTCGCGCCCGTCCAGCACCGTGCCCGGCGATTTCAAGGCAAAACGCCTTTGCGCCTCCACCAAAGCGCGACGCACAGCGGGCATGACCGCGATTTTTGAAGCCGCCTCACCGATCTCGTGTTTTGAAAGCACATTGCGATCAAGTCCGGACAAATCGAGCGCGAGCGCCACCCGCTCGGCCACCGCTTCATCATCCAGCGGCAGGCCCGCGTCCAGCAGCGCTTTTGCGGTTGCGCGATATGTCAGGCCGGTATCGAGATGATGAAAGCCGTAAGCTTCGGCAATGCGGCGAGACAAAGTGCCTTTGCCGGCAGCAGCCGGTCCATCAATAGCAATGGTAAAGCTTGGTCTCACATCATCGCTCACGACACTATCCTTCATCTACCTGGTCTGCGCTCGGTGGGCTGCGCTGCTTTGGCATGTACTGCATAATTGGCGCGACCGGAACCGCCTGGCGGGAAAATCCTTGAACTGCGTTTGCGCCATGGATGTCGAAGGCATAATCCGTGTCCGGCCGCATCAATAAAGGCCAAATATCAGATTGCCTTTGACAGACGCATAAGCTTTGATTAAGGGGACCGACTACAGTTGGACCGGCCTTAGAGTTTGTCAGGGAAAAGTGGTCACCGGTTTTCCCGAAAAGACAAACTCAAAAAAGGGTTCGGGCCCTTGGCGCATGCCCTTATTTTCCACGGACTTCATGAGGCTTTGACAGTGGCGAAGGCAGAACTTGGAACAAAACGCACTTGCCCCGACACCGGCAAGAAATTTTACGATCTGAATAAAGATCCGGTCGTATCACCCTATACGCAGAAATCCTGGCCACTCTCTTACTTTGTAGAGTCCTCGGTTGCAGCCATCATGGAGAAGGCTTCAGAAGAGGAAGAAGTGGCAGAAGTCGATGCAGAGAACACCGACGTAGAACTGGTGTCGCTGGAAGATGCCGACGACGCAGCAGGCGGCGATGACATTCCTGATATCGGCGATGACGACGTTGAAATCGGCGACGATGACGACGACACCTTCCTTGAAGCCGATGAAGATGATGAAGACGACGATATGTCGGGCATTATCGGCGTTTCTGGCGACGACGACGAAGTTTAATTCACAGCTTGAGGCCCCGGTTTAAAAAAAAATTCGGGGCCTTACTTTTTTCGCTTGCCATACGAAAATCAACGACGTATGAAGCGCCCACACCGAACGAAGCACTGCTTCACGAGGTTCCCGGAACCGGCAAATGCCGGACCCTTATGGGGCTATAGCTCAGCTGGGAGAGCGCTTGCATGGCATGCAAGAGGTCAGCGGTTCGATCCCGCTTAGCTCCACCAAATTTTTTTTCTATAGCGATTTTGATTTTTCCTTAAAAAAAATTAATGCTATGCTAATGTGTTATTCACTAGGCAGCCACGAGTTTTTCATAATATTCATTCAAGATTGCTTGCGTATTGCGAATAAACCGATTCTAAAGGCAGAAATGATCATTCGGAATCATAATTTGGTTACGAAGCGAACCGCCGGGAGATGATTTATGCCGTCTGCAGTTGATGTTGCCCGCCTCATAACTGAGCAGATGGGTGAAATTTCCGCAATGAAACTTCAAAAGCTCGTTTATTACTCACAAGCTTGGAGTTTGGTTTGGGAAGAGCAGCCTCTCATTGAAGAGGACTTTGAAGCATGGGCGAATGGGCCAGTTATCAGGGCCCTCTATGAGCGCCATCGCGGCCGATTTTCGGTTGATGCCAACCTTTTTGCTGATGGCAATCCGGATGCGTTCAGCAATACGCAACGTGAGAATGTGCTGCGTGTTCTGGAATTTTACGGAAAACAGACTGCGCAGTGGTTAAGCGATTTGACTCACAATGAAACCCCGTGGCTTGCTGCACGAGGTGACACCGCAATTGGGGCTCCTTCAAATGCAGCCATTTCCAAAGCAGCGATGCATGAATATTACTCTTCGCTGTAATCCAAGCCATGGGGTTAAAGGCCGACGCTAGAGCTGCCAAGAGGGCAGAGAAACTTATAAGGTTCGAAGCAGAGAAGGCTCGCCTCTTAGAGCGTACAAAAACCAACGAGCCAATAATTTCTGCTAAATTACGATCTCGGGAACAGCCGCGCGTTGCGCCCCATCTCGAAAGAGAAATGGCTGCGTCTGAAGAGAAAAAAGTCCCTAGGGCGACAGGAAGCCGTTTTCCGCATAAAGTCACTTGGTGCATAACCAAGTCTGACGTGGCAGACTCATGGTATTGGGGAGAGGCGAGGCAGTGGTCAAGTGCAGAGTGGGCGGGCGAAATTCATCCCTTTTTCACCGAATTTGAGAAGTTAACGTGGGGTGAGGTTGATACATTTTCCTCAGAATCAGGCCATAAGATGCACCATACCCACGAGATCAAGGACCTTGTGGGGGAGGCGCAAGCGCGATGGAAAGAAATAAATTTAGAAGAATTCGACGTACTGTTTCGCTTTCGACTTGGCGGCACGAAAAGAGTATGGGGATATATAGTTCAAAGCCATTTCTACTTTGTGTGGTGGGACAGAGTGCACCGAATTTATCCCGTCGATTGATCTTCGGCAGCTAGATACTCCAGCAGTTTCGATTTCGACGCACCCACGAGGATAGCCACCGCTCGACAGCCGTGCCGCCCGCTTAGATGTTTTAGAAATTGGTATGGCTAAACATCCGTTTTAATCTGCCGTGAGATTCGGGGACCGAAAACCATGTTCATTCTGTCCAAGCTGTTCTGGATCATCGCGCAGCCTTTGTCGCTGGCCTTTGTGCTTGGCCTGGGCGGCCTGGTCGCAAGCCTCTCGCGCTTTCCGCGTCTTGGCTTTTTCAGCACGGGCCTTGGCCTGTTTATTCTGTTTGTCACGCTTTACACCTCCGCAGGCACCGTTGCCCTACAAGCGCTGGAGGCACGGTTTCCCAAGGCGGAACACGACCCGGCGCAGGTCTCCTGCTTGATTGTGCTGGGCGGAGCCTTTTCCAACAATGTGAACACCCGGCGCGGCGGCTATGAAATGGGTGAGGCAGCCGACCGATTCGTGGAAGCGCTGCGGCTGGCGCGCAATTATCCGACGGCAAAAATTCTCGTCTCTGGCGGTGATGGTTCGCTCAGCGGTGCCTATGAGGGTGATGCACTGACAGCAGAGCGCTTTTTTGAGGCCTTCGGCATCCATCCTGATCGGCTGATTCGCGAAACCACCTCGCGTAACACCTCTGAAAACGTCACCAACACAAAATCGCTTTTGGAAAAAGCAGGCCTGCAAAATTGCCTGCTGATCACATCGGCCTTTCACATGCCGCGCGCTATGGGTCTGATGCGAAAGGACGGGCTGGCGGCCACGCCATGGCCCACGGATTATCGCACGGACGGCATCACGAGCCTTGGGCTGGACTTTACCCAGCCGACACTGAATGCCCAGCAGACGGCCACAGCACTGCGCGAATGGATCGGCTTGAGCGTCTATTATCTGTCCGGCAAAACATCGGCGCTGTTTCCAGCGCCGTAAGCCTCTCTCTCGCGAGGAAACATCCTGTCGGCGGAATCCGTTATTTCTTGAAAATCGTCACAAACTGCACACCGCGCACCCGCACGGTCATTTCGCACTGCGGGCCGTCGGTGCGGTCGCAATAGTGCGGTGGCATTTTCAGCACAAACACCATGTTGCCGTAGCGCTTGATAAAGTCATAGCCAAAGATGCGGGCCGTGGCGATTAGCAGATAGCCACCTTCCTTGACCTGAACATAGAAATTATAAGGGCAGCCCTCTTCATTGCAGTCCGGCGCGTGCTTGCCATCACAGGTCAATCCACCCTCGTTGACAATCGCATCAATCAGGCCATCGTTGTTGATATCAAGGCGGGTGACGTAATCCGGATCAAACTTGGCTTCGGCGCAAACCTTGCGAAAGTGATCTTTCTCGTAAATCTCCGGGTCCGTCACCAATTGCTGCTGCGTCAACGCGACAGAAGCGGGCAGGACAAACAGCAGACAGGCGAGCAAACGAATAAAAAATCTCACGACGCAACCCTTGAATGATTATGGGCAATACGGCGCAAATACACCCGCCAGCTTGCGCCGCCCTTGTCCCCGTGGTTTATCAAAAAGATTAGAACAACCTTTTGCCCCCTCCCGGAGCTGCCATGTCGCTTCTGCTTTATCTTGATTACGCAGGTGTTGCGCTTTTTGCGGCAACGGGTGCGCTGGCCGCATCGCGCAAGCAACTCGACATTATCGGCTTTCTTTTCTTCGCCATCGTCACCGGCACAGGCGGCGGCACAGTGCGTGATATCGTTCTGGGTCGATTGCCGGTATTCTGGGTGGTAAACCCCAGCTATATCCTGATCTGCTGCGCCATTGGCCTTGTGCTGTTCTTCACGGCCCACCTGCTGGAATCGCGCTATAAACTGTTGATCTGGCTGGATGCGATCGGCCTGTCGGCCTATTGCGTCATGGGGGCCGCCAAGGGCATGGCCGCCACAGGCTCGGCCACCATTGCCATTGTGACCGGCGTTTTGACAGCAACCTTCGGCGGGGTGCTGCGTGACCTTCTGGCGTCTGAGCCCTCGGTGCTATTGCGCCCGGAAATCTACATCACCGCAGCCGTCATCGGCTCCTGCGTTTTTACCGGGGTCTATTCGCTCAGCGCGCCGCTCTATTGGGCATCAGCAAGCGGTGTTGTGGCCGCCTTTCTGGTGCGCGGTGGTGCGCTCTATTTCGGCTGGACACTGCCAACGCCCAACCACAAGGCCGGGCGACATCCTGATGAGGTGCTGTGAGCACACGATAAAAAGGAAAGTCTGTCACTCGCCCTTTGGACGAAGACGAATCACCACGTCAACGTGGGAAATTTCCATGCCCTCTGGCGGGGCTGGCAAATTGCCGATTTCGATATTGCTGACGGGAATATCCAAAACCTCGTTGCGACCTTCCACAAAAAAATGATGGTGATCGGACACATTGGTGTCGAAATAGGTTTTGTTGCTTTCCACAGCCAGAACGCGAATCATTCCAGCTTCCGTAAACTGATGAAGGGTGTTGTAGACGGTGGCCAGCGACACCGGCACGTCAGCGGCAACCGCCTCTTCGTGCAATTCTTCCACGGTCAGATGCCGGTCACCCTTGGCAAACAGCAGCGCAGCCAAGGCAACACGCTGCCGCGTGGGTCTTAACCCTGAGCGGCGCAGCTTTGCTTCAACTTCACCCGGGGCTTGCGCCATCATGCCATTGGTCTCCATCAGGTCCCTTGCAATTCATGTGTGTGTAACACGATATACCCTTTGCCGGGAGTGCTTTCAATAGTTCCAGCGCGGGTAAAATTCGATAAAAGCCCGAACAATGGGGCGATTGACCGATTTTACCTCTGGTGGAGGCTCAAGGCTTCCTGTATGCGAACGGCGGAAAGCGACCGGACCAGGGCCATTTTACGCATTGCCATGCGTTGAATTAACATGGCATTGGCTTCAATTCGTCGCCATCTTGCTCTAAGTCTCCTATATGGGAGAGACTGACGGGGGAAATGAAAGACCGATGACCGAAAAACAAAGCAGCTTTACCTACGAAGAAATCCTGGCCTGTGGCCGTGGCGAATTGTTTGGCCCCGGCAATGCACAATTGCCTTTGCCTCCAATGCTGATGGTTCATCGCATTACGGACATTTCCGAAACGGGCGGCAACTTCGATAAGGGCTATATTCGTGCCGAATACGATGTGCGCCCGGACGACTGGTATTTTCCCTGCCACTTTCAGGGCAATCCCATCATGCCAGGCTGCCTTGGGCTGGACGGCATGTGGCAGCTGACCGGATTCTTTCTGGGCTGGCTCGGCGAGCCGGGACGCGGCATGGCACTTTCCACCGGCGAAGTGAAATTCAAGGGTATGATCCGGCCAGAGACAAAGCTTCTGGAATACGGGATTGATTTCAAACGCGTCATGCGTGGCCGTCTGGTTCTGGGCACGGCCGATGGCTGGTTGAAGGCAGATGGTGAAACCATCTATCAGGCAACCGACCTTCGTGTTGGCCTCCAGAAGGCTCCTTGAGCGCACCCTACCACCAAAAAAAGGTCGATTACATGAGACGGGTTGTAGTTACGGGTTTGGGCATTGTGTCCTCTATCGGCGATAACGCTGCCGAGGTCACAGCCTCTTTGCGCGATGCAAAATCCGGCATTTCCTTTTCCCCCGATTTTGCCGAGCATGGCTTCAAATGTCAGGTTTGGGGCAAGCCAACGCTGGACCCGTCCGAGCTTGTTGATCGGCGCGCCATGCGCTTCCTGTCGCAAGGCGGCGCGTGGAACCACGTAGCCATGAAGCAGGCGATTGCCGATTCAGGTCTGGACGAAAAAGACTATTCTGAAAACGAGCGCGCCGGCATCATCATGGGCTCTGGTGGCTCCTCAACCCGCCAGATCGTGGACGCTGCCGATATCACCCGTCAGAACAAGAGCCCCAAGCGCATTGGCCCGTTTGCGGTGCCAAAGGCCATGTCATCCACGGCATCAGCAACGCTTGCCACCTGGTTCAAGATCCACGGCGTCAACTATTCCATCTCGTCGGCCTGCTCCACCTCGGCCCATTGCATTGGCAATGCGGCGGAAATGATCCAGTGGGGCAAGCAGGACATCATGTTTGCCGGTGGCCATGAAGACCTCGACTGGTCGATGTCCAACCTGTTTGACGCCATGGGTGCCATGTCGTCAAAGTATAACGACACGCCCGCTTCCGCCTCACGCGCCTATGACGTGAGCCGCGACGGCTTTGTTATTGCCGGTGGTGCCGCTGTTCTCATTCTGGAAGAGCTGGAACATGCCAAGGCGCGCGGTGCCAAGATTTATGCTGAAATCACCGGCTATGGCGCAACGTCCGACGGCTACGACATGGTTGCCCCATCTGGCGAAGGTGCCATCCGCTGCATGCGTCAGGCGCTCTCGACCGTGAAGGGTGATGTGGATTACATCAACACCCATGGCACATCGACACCGGTGGGCGACAGCAAGGAAATTGGCGCAATCCGCACCGTGTTTGGTGACAAGATGCCACATATCCAGTCCACCAAGTCGCTGACGGGCCACTCGCTCGGTGCTGCGGGTGCGCAAGAGTCGATCTATGGTCTTTTGATGATGCAGGAAGGCTTCATTGGCGAAAGCGCCCATATCACGGAGCTTGATCCTGAATTTGACGGCGTGCCGATTGTCAGAAAGCGCATTGATAACGCCAAGATTGATACGGTGCTTTCCAACTCCTTCGGGTTTGGCGGAACGAATGCAACGCTGGTCTACCAGCGCTACAACGGATAATATCGATGATTGCTTCGATGCAAGGCAAACGCGGCCTCATCATGGGTGTCGCGAACAATCACTCTATCGCCTGGGGCATTGCAAAAGCATTGTCCACTGCGGGCGCAGAGCTTGCCTTCACCTATCAGGGCGACGCGCTGGCAAAGCGCGTCAAGCCCCTGGCAGCCGAGCTGGGCTCGGACTTTCTGCTGCCTTGCGATGTTGAAGACCTCGCATCCGTGGACGCTGTCATTGCCGCCATCAAGGAGCGTTGGGGCAAGCTGGATTTTGTGGTTCATGCCATCGGCTTTTCCGACAAGAACGAGCTGAAGGGCCTCTACGCGGATACAAGCCGTGAGAATTTCACCCGTACCATGGTGATCTCCTGCTTTTCCTTCACCGAAATTGCCCGCCGCGCCGCCGATCTGATGACAGAGGGCGGCTCTATCCTGACGCTGACCTATGGCGGCTCCATGCGCGTCATTCCAAATTACAACGTGATGGGCGTGGCCAAGGCCGCACTCGAAGCGTCCATGCGCTATCTGGCAGCCGATTTTGGCCCCCGCGGCATTCGCGTCAACGCCATCTCGGCAGGCCCGGTGCGCACATTGGCTGGTGCTGGCATTTCCGATGCCCGCGCCATGCTGAACTGGAATGTCAAGAACGCACCTTTGCGCCGCACGGCCACCATTGACGACATCGGCGGCTCGGCGCTCTATCTGCTGTCGGATCTGTCCGCCAGCGTCACCGGCGAAGTGCATTACGTCGATGGTGGTTACAACATCATCGCCCTGCCCGTGCTGGAGGAATTGCGCAAATCGGACGCTGAGTGAGAGGTTTTCACTCCTGTCAAAAAAAGGCGCTGAAAGCAATTTCAGCGCCTTTTTTTCTTACTTCTTGGCCCACAACACCTTGTAGCGGGCATTGCGGCAGGTTTCGCCGGTCTGGCGGAAGCTTGATGCCAACAGCGGCTCATAAGCCAGGCCACGGTTGGCCACCATCAACAGCTCGCCACCACTGCGCACGGCATCCGCTGCCGTCTTGATCATTGCTTCGCCAATCGCTGGCTCTGTGGCATGGCCTTCGTGGAAGGGCGGGTTCATGATCACCAGATCGTATTTTTCTTTTGTCGGCTCTGCCCCCAGATCCTGCCAGAAGAAGCGGGTGGTGAGGCTTGGGCAATTGCTGGCCAGATTCTTCTTGGCCTGCTCCAGTGCGTCGTAATTGGCTTCAAACAGGTCAATGCGGTTGGTGCGTGGCGATTTCTGTGCCAGCATCACCGAGAGATAGCCCCAGCCAGCACCGAAATCAGCGGCATTGCCATCGAAATTCTCCGGGAAGCGGCTGGCCAGCAGCTCAGAGCCGGGATCGGCATGCATGTGGGAGAAGAGGCCCGGATAGGTCTCGAATTTTCCATCAACCATCACCGGCTTGGAGGCCAGTGCAGCCACGGCAGCGGTCACATCCGAAGGCACATAGAACCATACGGCAATACCGTGATATTTCGGCATGGATTGTGGCTCTAGGCCAAGGCGTTCCACCTGCTTGCGCAGCGGCTGGATGCCATCTTCCTTGGAGCCCGCCAGAATGACCACACCACCGGCGCGCACACGCGACAGCGCCTCGGCGACGCGGTTTTCATTCAGGCCCTTGTGCTTGCCTGCCAGCACCAGCGCGCCATCAAATTCATCACCCTCAATCACCGGAACGGGGGATTGACGGGCAGCCTCAAGGCGGCGAAATTCGGGGCGGAAGCCTTGTACAATGGTCAGCTCGGCTGCAAAGCCTTCGGGCTTCACAAAGCCTGCTTCTGCACCGAGAAACAGGTATCGCTCGCCCTCACCCGGCAGGGCAACGGCTTCGGTGACAAAGGGATAGAACAGAGTTTTCAACGTTTCGCGGCTCATGGGTGGCTCTCTAAAGCAATGCGCGGACTGCGCAGGGCTTTCCTTGGCGCAATTGCGTGAAACAAACAGGGTAACAAAAAAGGCGCGGAAAGTCTCCCGCGCCTTCAAATCAGGATTGGCAGCGCTTATTCAGCGGCAGCGTCGCCTTCAGCCTTCTTTTCAGCAACGATTTCCTTGCCGGTGGCCTGATCGACAACCTTCATGGACAGACGCACCTTGCCGCGCTCATCAAAGCCCATCAGCTTGACCCAAACCTTGTCGCCTTCCTTGACCACATCAGCAGTCTTGGCAACGCGCTCAGAGGCCAGCTGCGAGATATGCACGAGGCCATCACGCGAACCGAAGAAGTTGACGAATGCGCCGAAATCAGCGGTCTTCACAACCGTGCCTTCGTAGATCACGCCCACTTCAGGCTCAGCCACGATGGAGTGAATCCACTTGCGGGCTGCTTCGATTTCCTTGCCGGAAGAAGACGCGATCTTGATCGTGCCATCGTCTTCGATGTTGATCTTCGCGCCGGTCTTTTCAACGATTTCGCGGATAACCTTACCGCCGGAACCGATAACTTCACGGATCTTGTCGACCGGAATGTTCATCACTTCGATGCGTGGCGCAAATTCGCCGAGCTGCGAGCGACCCTCGGTGATGGCATTGGCCATTTCGCCGAGAATGTGCTTGCGACCGCCCTGAGCCTGCGCCAGAGCAACCTTCATGATCTCTTCAGTGATACCGGCGATCTTGATGTCCATCTGCAGCGAGGTGATGCCGTCAGCCGTACCAGCCACCTTGAAGTCCATGTCGCCGAGGTGGTCTTCGTCGCCGAGAATGTCGGACAGAACAGCAAAACGATCACCTTCGAGAATCAGACCCATGGCAATACCAGCAACTGGCTTGGCCAAAGGCACACCGGCATCCATCAGCGCCAGCGATGTGCCGCATACGGTTGCCATGGAAGACGAACCGTTGGATTCAGTGATCTCAGACACAACCCGCAGCGTGTAAGGGAACTGCTCAGGAGACGGCAGCATGGGGCGAATAGCGCGCCAAGCCAGCTTGCCGTGACCAATTTCGCGGCGGCCCGGAGAGCCCATGCGGCCTGTTTCACCAACCGAATAGGGAGGGAAGTTGTAATGCAGCAGGAAGCGTTCCTTGTACATGCCAGTCAAGCTGTCCACATACTGCTCGTCTTCGCCGGTGCCCAGTGTGGCAACAACGATGGCCTGGGTTTCGCCGCGGGTAAACAGGGCAGAACCGTGGGTGCGTGGCAGAAGACCAACTTCCGAGACGATTGGGCGAACGGTTTCCAGATCGCGGCCATCGATACGGCTCTTGGTGTCGAGAATGTTCCAACGAACAATTTTCGCCTGCAAGTGCTTGAACACGGCGCCAACAACTTCAGCCGTATACTTTGGCTCAACACCTTCTGGGAAGAAGTGTGCCTTCACCTTGGCCTTCACAGCGTCAACCGCGTTGTAACGGTCAGCCTTCTGGGTAATCTTGTAGGCGTCACGCAATTCAGCTTCAGCCAGCTTCAGCATTTCTGCTTCCAGCTCGGAATGATCTTCCGGTTCAAACTCGCGTGGTTCCTTGGCAGCCACTTCGGCCAGCTTGATGATTGCATCGATCACCGGCTGGAAGCCGCGATGACCAAACATCACAGCACCGAGCATGACGTCTTCGTTCAGTTCCTTGGCTTCCGATTCCACCATCAACACGGCATCAGTCGTGCCAGCAACAACCAGATCAAGGATGGACTCGTCCATCTCGTCCAGATGCGGGTTCAGAACGTATTCGCCGTTGATGTAGCCCACACGTGCGCCGCCAACCGGGCCCATGAAAGGAACACCAGACAGGGTGAGCGCCGCAGAAGCAGCAACCATCGACAGGATGTCAGGGTTGTTTTCCAGATCGTGCTGGATAACGGTCACAACAACCTGCGTGTCGTTCTTGTAGCCTTCCGGGAACAGCGGACGGATCGGGCGGTCGATCAGGCGCGAAACGAGGGTTTCGTTTTCGCTTGGACGGCCTTCGCGCTTGAAGTAGCCGCCGGGGATCTTACCGGCAGCATAGGTCTTTTCCTGATAATTGACGGTGAGCGGGAAAAAGTCCTGGCCTGGCTTTGGTGCCTTGGCCGACACGACGGTGGCCAGAACAACGGTTTCGCCATAGGTGGCCATAACAGCGCCGTCAGCCTGACGGGCGATCTTGCCGGTTTCCAGCTTCAGCGGGCGGCCTGCCCACTCAATCTCAACGCTATGCGTATCAAACATATCTTGTCCTTCGTATGCGGCGGCACGCTCACCTTTGTCTGAAACAAAGAGGCACGCACAAACCACATTGTGCTGACACATCACGGGCAAGACAGTGGGAGGCTTCAAAGGCGCAAAACGCTTGGAAAAAGCACTTTGACGAAGCCTCCAACAATCCTGCCCCATGACAGGTCATCGGTTACAATCGGCAGCACCGGCCCATCCGGGCTGCCTTTTCGCTTTTCGGCAAATCCTGCCGCAAAAGCTGGTCGGGTGGAGCAATCTCACGCTCCAGAAAAACAATCGGCGGGTCTTCCTTTGGGGAAGCCCGCCGAAGAACACTTAGCGGCGAATGCCCAGGCTCGCAATCAGCTTGCTGTAGCGGCCTTCGTCCTTCTTCTTGAGATAGTCAAGAAGCGAACGGCGGGTGGAAACCAGTGTCAAAAGACCACGACGGGAATGGTTATCCTTCTTGTGGCCCTTGAAGTGTTCGGTCAGATTGGTGATCCGCTCGGTCAGGATGGCAACCTGTACTTCTGGCGAACCGGTGTCGCCTTCAGCGGTTGCATATTCCTTGATAAGGGCGGCTTTACGCTCTGCAGTAATCGACATCGTTTATTCCTTTCGGAGAATGAGAAATAAGACGCCTTTAGCCAAGATGTCGTCCAGCTAAGGCCGTGAATGCATGCAAACAGGTTGAATGCTGGCGTCGCTATACATTATCCACACCTGCAAGGGAAGAGCTGATATTGCGTGCGCTCTTTAGACCTGCGTGCCATAAGAAGAACCCAGTTTAACCGGAACACCTTGAGAGGATTTGGTCAACGACATGCCCAACAGAGGCAGTCGCATCAATTCTTATTCCTGCCGGGGTATCTTCCTTGGTCGCGTGCAAACGCAAAATCAGCGCCCGCTCACTTGGTTTTGCGCCAAATTCATCCTTTGGCCGCTCAGACAATCGCCTGCTCAGGGTGTTGAGATCAACATCGAGAACAAAAATGGCATCGAACCGGGCAATGAAGTGGTCAAAATTGCGCGAGCCACCGCAAAAAAAGGTCATCGCAACAGTTTGGTCATCCATCAAGGCGTTGACTTTGCCGACATCCCAGATGTGATGTTCATGACAGGAGCCATCAAGCGGCTCACCCGTCTCTGGATCACCCTGATAGGCCAAGACCCGGTCGCCATGAATGGCATGATGACCACGCCGCAGCAGTTCATCGCAGACTGTGGTCTTGCCTGAACAAGAAACACCTTCAATCAGATAATTTCGAACGCCCATCATTTGACCCCGCGACAGCAATGGGCGCTTATCTATGCGCCCATTGCGACAGTGGTTTAAATGGTAGCGTCTTTCTCAGACAGGTGCTTCAGTTGAAAACGCGCTTGGGGCGGAATTCGCCTTCGCCGATTTCGCCAATCGCCACCAGTTTGCCACCCGCAAAGGCCACCACTTCCGGCTCTGCCACGGGTGCGTCGCGACCGCGCAGGATGATCGGATTGCCCATCCGCAAACGATGGGCCTGATCGTCGCTGATGCGAATCTGCGGCAGCGCCATCAGGGCCTCGCCGGTATCGACCAAAAAGGCATCCAGCGCAGCCAGACGCTCTTCGCGGTCTTCGATCTTCTCAAGCTCGATCAGCTCTTCCAAAGGCACCATCATGTCTTCGGCAAAGGGTGCCACAAACGAGCGACGCAGCTCGGAAATATGGCCATAGCAGCCAAGATCGCGGCCAAAATCGCGGGCCAGAGAGCGCACATAAGTGCCCTTGCCGCACTCAACCTCAAACCAGGCGCGATCCTGATCGGCCTTCAAGAGCGTGAGCCGGTGAATTTCCACTTCTCGCGAAGGGATTTCGACAACCTCGCCTTCACGGGCCAGATCATAGGCACGTTCGCCTGCAATTTTGATGGCCGAAAACTGCGGCGGGATCTGATTGATCACGCCCGTATAATTCGGCAGAAGTGCCTTGATGTCCGCTTCGTTTGGGCGCAATTCAGACGTCTGTGTGGCTTCGCCTTCCAGATCATCCGTTGAGCGCTCTTCACCCCAGGTGACGGTGAATTCATAGATTTTGCGACCATCCATCACGTAAGGCACGGTCTTGGTGGCGTCGCCCAGCGCAATCGGCAACATGCCAGACGCCAAGGGATCGAGCGTGCCAGCGTGACCGGCTTTTTGGGCGTTGAACAGCCACTTGATCTTGCCAACTGCTTCAGTCGAGCCAAAATCCACCGGCTTATCAAGAATCAGCCAGCCGGAAACCGGGCGGCCTTTGGGTTTTCTGGGTTTGGACATAGAATCTCAATTGTCTTCTTGCGTGTCGTCATCGGAACCAAGGTCACGCGCCACTTCGGGCGAGCGCAGAAGTTCATCGATTTTCTTGTAATTGTCGAAGCTGGTGTCATCGCGAAAGCGCACTTCCGGCATGTATTTCATCTGCCGAAGCTGCCCGCCAAGACGACCGCGAATGTATTTCGCATGACGGTTCAGGGCGGCAATCACCACATCATGATCGCTCACCCCCAGCGGCGAGACATAGGCGGTGGCGATTTTCAAATCCGGCGACATACGCACTTCAGAAATGGAAATCACGGTTTTTTCAATTAGGTCATCGCGCACTTCACCCCGTTGCAAAACCTGGGTAATGGCGGCGCGGACCTGTTCGCCAACGCGCAGCATACGCTGCGAAGGCGCGGAACTTGTTGCTTTGCTCATGTTCTTTTCTCATTTGCCCGCATCGGGCGTGGGGGATCGAACCCTGTCACTGATGCTCCTGATCTTCTCTCGGAAGAGTGGATATTCACCAGTTCAACTGCACCTGAAAAGGAGGCCGCCCAAGAGCGGCCTCCGTATCGATTACGCCGATTAGAGCGTACGGGTAATGTGTTCCACGCGGAAGCACTCGATGGTGTCGCCTGCGCGAATGTCTTCGTAGTTCTCGAAGGCCATACCGCATTCCTGACCCATCGGCACGTCGGCCACTTCGTCCTTGAAGCGCTTGAGTGTCTTGAGCTTGCCTTCGTGGATAACCACGTTGTCGCGCACCAGACGCACACCTGCGCCACGCTCGACCTTGCCCTCGATAACACGGCAACCCGCAACCTTACCGGTCTTGGTGATGTTGAACACTTCGAGGATCTCGGCATTGCCGAGGAAGGTTTCGCGACGCTCTGGCGACAGAAGACCGGACATGGCCGCTTTTACGTCATCCACCAGATCGTAGATGATGTTGTAATAGCGGATTTCCGTGCCAGCACGTTCAGCGGCCAGCTTGGCCTGAGCATTGGCACGAACGTTAAAGCCAATGATGGCGGCATTCGATGCTTCTGCCAGTGCCAGATCCGACTCGGTGATACCACCTGCGCCGGAGTGAACGATACGAGCGCGCACTTCGTCGGTGCCCAGCTTGTCGAGAGCGCCGATAATGGCTTCGACAGAACCCTGCACGTCGGCCTTGATGACCAGCGGGAATTCCTTGAAACCAGTGTTCTGTAGCTGGCTCATCATCTGCTCCAGCGAACCGCGCTGGCCAGACTGACGGGCGGCTGCCTTATCACGAGCCAGACGCTGACGGTACTCGGAGATTTCACGCGCACGGGCTTCGTTTTCAACCACTGCGAACCGATCACCGGCTGCAGGTGTGCCCGACAGGCCGAGAATTTCGACCGGCATGGCAGGGCCAGCTTCCTTGACGTGATTGCCCTTGTCGTTGACCAGAGCGCGCACACGGCCCCACTGATCACCAGCAACGATAATCTGGCCAGGCTTCAACGTGCCCTTCTGAACGAGAACGGTAGCAACGGCACCACGGCCGCGGTCAAGCTGCGCTTCCACAACGGTGCCTTCTGCCGTGCGGGTTGGATCGGCCTTGAGGTCGAGAATTTCGGCCTGCAACAGCACAGCTTCCAGAAGCTTGTCGAGGTGAAGCTTGGCTTTCGCCGAAACCTCAACGTCGAGCACTTCACCGCCCATGGATTCCACGAAGACTTCATGCTGGAGAAGCTGCTGACGCACCTTGTCCGGATTGGCTTCGTGCTTGTCGATCTTGTTGATGGCAACAATGATCGGCACATTGGCAGCCTTGGCGTGGCTGATCGATTCAATCGTCTGCGGCATTACGGCGTCATCGGCCGCAACCACCAGAATGGCGATGTCGGTGACCTGCGCACCACGAGCACGCATGGCCGTAAAGGCGGCGTGGCCGGGGGTGTCGATGAAGGTGATCTTCTGGCCGTTATGCTCAACCTGATAGGCACCAATATGCTGGGTGATGCCACCGGCTTCGCCCGTCACAACGCTGGTCTGGCGGATGGCGTCGAGCAGCGAGGTCTTACCATGGTCAACGTGACCCATGATGGTGACAACCGGCGGACGCGCTACCATTTCACCAGCGTCGTCAGCCACGTTGAAGATACCTTCTTCAACGTCAGACTCGGAGACGCGCTTGACGGTATGGCCGAATTCGCCAGCGATCAGTTCAGCCAGATCGGCGTCAATGACGTCGCCAGCCTTCATCATCTGGCCTTCCTTCATCAGGTACTTGATTACGTCAACAGCGCGTTCAGACATACGCTGCGACAGTTCCTGAATGGTGATGGTTTCCGGCAGGATGACTTCGCGGCTGATCTTTTCGCGGGTTTCCTGCATCTGGCTGCGGCGGAATTTCTCCTGACGGCGACGCATGGCCGAAAGCGAGCGGCCGCGGCTCGAACCATCATCATCCACAGCCGCCGTTGTCACGGTCAGCTTGCCACGACGACGCTCATCCTCGGTCTTTGGACGGGCTGGCACCTTGGCGGGCTCAGGACGAGCAACCTTGCCGCGCGCCGGTGCACCACCGCGAGGTGCCGGACGCTCGTCATCATCAACCGCAGGCTTGCGACCACGGACAAAACCGGGAGCCGGTGTCTGTGGTGCTGTGCGTGTGACCGACGGTGCGCGATTAGACGGTTCGGACGCGCGTGCAGCCGGGGCCGCAGGCTCGGCAGCAGGCTCTGGAGCCGGGGCTTTGGCAGCCTCAAGCGCACGGGCCTGTTCTTCCTCGGCCTTGCGCTTGGCTTCGGCTTCCATCTCGATCTTGCGGGCAGCTGCTTCGGCTTCGCGGCGCTTTTCTTCTTCAGCGCGGCGCTTGGCGTCTTCCACTTCGCGGGCCTGTGCCTCGATCAGGGCGCGGCGACGCGCGTCCATCTCGCTGGCAGACAGATCATGCAAAACGGCACCGCGCGGGCGATCAGGGCCACGCGACGAGCGGTCGGGCTGACGGTTCTGCTGGTTTGCACCATTGCCTTGCGGACGGCCCTGCTGACCCTGGGGACGACCTTGACCCTGTCCCTGCGGACGGCCCTGATTCTGACCCTGTGGCCGGTTCTGCTGGCCGGGTGCGCGGTTCTGCCCGTATTGATTGGAAGGCTGCGCGCGCGGAGCCGAAGGGGCTGGGGCTGGCGCGCGAGGAGCCGAAGGGGCCGCAGCAACAGGGGCTGGAGGCGTTGCAACAGCCTCTGGTGCCGGGGTTGCGGCCTGCACGGGTGCCGCCGCCTGCACAGGTGCGGGGGCTGGCGTTGGTGCAGCAGGTGCAGGCGTGGGAGCTGGCGCAACGGGTGTTGCGGCCTGCACAGGCGCTGCTGGCGTCGGGGTTTGGGCCTGTTGTGCACGGTCGTCTTCAGGACGGGTTGGGCGGCGCTTGCGCGTCTCGACCACAACGGCCTTGGTGCGACCGCGACCCATATCCTGGCGCACGGTACCCTGGTTCACTCCCGTCGGCTTGAGCGTGAGTGTCTTCTTGCCCGCTACGCTGAGTGTCTTGTCGTCTTTGTTGTCGGTCATTCCGTTCCCGTTCCTTCGAGCGAGGCCGGATGACATCCATCAGACCACGCCGTTCACATACTGTCCTAAACCACGGAGGCCGGCTTGCGCCGGTGACCGGGTCATTGTGGCTTCCGGCCAGTTTCGCTCAATCCCCGTGGCCAGTTGCCACGATAGGTCTCAAGCAGAGTTGCGCGTTTCACTACACCCTCACCGGCCTGCCCTGCAAGCGCGCAAGCATGGATAAACGCATTCTGGCCTATCAGTTCTTGCATTTCCGCCTCGGAAAAGAGCCGGAACGCAGGAATCTCCTCGTCCGTTTCCATTCCAAGGTGCCAGGCCTTGCGGGCCTGGTCCAATTTCCGAACACCATCAGCTGCGGCATCGGTGGCGTGAAACACACACAAAGCCGAGCCACTGCGAATGGCGAGATCAACTTTCGCTGATCCTGTTACAAACTGGCCCGCCTTGCGCGCCAGATTCATCATTCCCGCCACCTGTTGCACAAGCAGCCTGTCAACCTGCGCGCCCAGATCGGGCGCAACGGTGACATCCGCCTTCAAAGCGCGGGCGAATTGCTTTTTCGCCACCGCCTTGTCAACGGCCTCGCGGGAAACCGACACCCAGCACCCACGGCCGGGCAGTTCCCGTTTCAGATCCGGCACAACCACCCCGTCTGGGGTGGCGACGAACCGGATCAAACTGTCTGGCGTCCCAGCCTTGCGGGTCACAATACAAGTGCGGTCATTTTGACCATCCTTGCCTGACACACCCTTTTGTGGCTTGGGCGGACGCTCCTTCTCCAATGGTTGATCGGAGGCCATCACGCGCTCCGCTCAGCCTCGTCTGCACCTTCTTCTTCACCGTCAGCTTCAACAGCCTCGGCCTGGGCCTGGGCTTCATCTTCGGTGATCCAGCCAGCCAGCAAACGCGCCTGAATGACCATGCGCTCAGCCTCTTGACGCGATACGTCCAGCTTGGAGAACAGGCCTTCAAACTTCTTGGTCTCGCCGTCCTTGCGCTCGGTCCAGCCCACCAGATCATCCGAGGCGCAGCCCGCGAAATCTTCAATGGTCTTGATGCCGTCTTCGCCCAGAGCCACCATCATCTGGCTGGTCATGCCCGAAATCTGACGCAGCTCGTCGGCAACACCCAATTCCTTGCGCTTGGCATCGAACTCGGCTTCGATCTTTTCGATATACTCGCGGGCACGGGTCTGAATTTCTTCAGCGGTATCGCCGTCAAAGCCGTCAATCGAGGAAATTTCATCGATATTGGCGTAGGCCAGCTCTTCAACTTGCGCAAAGCCTTCGGAGGCCAGAACCTGACCGACCATTTCGTCCACGTCGAGAGCTTCCATAAACAGGTTGGTGCGCTCGTTGAATTCCTTCTGACGGCGCTCGGATTCTTCCGCTTCCGTCATGATGTCAATGTCCCAGCCGGTCAGCTGCGAGGCAAGACGCACGTTCTGACCACGGCGACCAATGGCCAGCGACAGCTGCTCATCCGGCACAACCACTTCGATACGCTCTGCATCTTCATCCAGAACAACCTTGGCAACTTCGGCAGGCTGCAACGCATTGACGATGAACGAGGCAGGATCAGCCGACCATGGAATGATGTCGATCTTTTCGCCCTGCAATTCACCAACCACGGCCTGAACGCGCGAACCGCGCATACCGACGCAAGCGCCGACCGGATCGATCGAGCTGTCGTTGGAAATCACCGCGATCTTGGCGCGCGAACCCGGATCACGGGCAACCGACTTGATCTGGATGATGCCATCATAGATTTCCGGCACTTCCATGGTGAAAAGCTTGACCATGAACTGCGGATGGGTGCGTGAGAGGAAAATCTGCGGACCACGCTGTTCGCGGCGCACGTCATAGACAAAAGCGCGAACACGATCACCGTAACGCATGGCTTCGCGTGGAATCATCTCGTCACGACGGATGATGCCTTCACCACGACCAAGATCGACAATCACATTGCCATATTCAACACGCTTGACCGTGCCGTTGATGATTTCACCAACGCGATCCTTGAATTCGTCATACTGACGATCACGCTCGGCTTCACGCACCTTCTGCACAATCACCTGCTTGGCGGATTGGGCAGCGATACGGCCAAAATCCATGGGCGGCAGCGGATCGGCAATGAAATCGCCGAGCTTGGCATCAACATTGCGGTCGCGCGCCAAAGGCAGCGCGATCTGGGTGCCGTAATCTTCGACCGTTTCAACCACTTCCAGAAGACGCTGAAGACGAATTTCGCCGGTCTTGGAGTTGATGTCGGCACGGATATTGGTCTCGGAGCCGTAACGCGAGCGCGCTGCCTTCTGGATGGCGTCAGCCATCGCAGCAAGCACGATTTCACGATCGATGACCTTCTCGCGCGCAACCGCATCTGCGATCTGCAACAGCTCAAGCCGATTAGCACTGACTGCCATTGTCTAAAGTCTCCGTCTTCCTGCCCCGGAATTGACCCGCGAGGCGTGTTATCGGTTATTACTCTTCGTCTGCTTCTTCATTCTGGTTGGCGGCTTCAGCCTTTGCCAGTTTATCAGCACGAAGGGCATCGCGGATGAGGTCATCCGTCAGAATGAGTTTTGCTTCGGCCAGCGCCGTGAACGGAATGGTCACCCGTGGCTCTTCGCCATAGGCTGCCTGATCACGCTCAAGAACAAAGCCATCCGGGGTAACGTTGGTAATCTTGCCCCGGAAACGCTTGCGATTATCGACCAAAATCGAGGTTTCGCATTTCAGCAGATTGCCCTGCCAGCGCGTAAAATCGGAAACACGCACCATGGGGCGATCAATGCCCGGTGACGACACTTCCAGATGATACTCTTTATCGACCGGATCTTCCACATCTAAAACCGGCGAAATCGCCTGCGACAGCGCTTCACAATCGGTGACGGTCATGGTGCCATCGGCGCGCTCGGCCATGATCTGCAAGGTCAGGCCGTTCTGATTCATCATGCGGACGCGCACAAGCTTGAAGCCCAGATCGAGAGCCACCGGCTCGACAATCTCGGCAATGCGCCGGTCCAGACCGGTTTCGGTAATCAGGCGTGGTTCCAGCAAATCGGATGCGGGCACTTGTTCGGACAAACCTGTCCTCCTAGAAAATTGGCACCGGGGAAATTGGCGCTTAGAATGTCATCGCCAATAAAAAAGAGCGGGTCCTTGCGGGCCCACCCTTCATCTGACGATCAAGAATTTACAGGCTCTATACGCCCTCAATCGCATAAATGCAAGTCATTCCTATGATACCACCCCGACGACGCCACCCCTGCGACACCAGCGGGACGCGAAAAGGCTTTGTGCCGCTCACCGCTCTGCCCGGGGGCCAACATAAACGGCGCGTGGGCGAATGAGCTGACCATTGGCGCGTTGCTCCAATGCATGGGCAATCCAGCCCGCGCTGCGGCCAATGGCAAACAGCAAAAACGCCGCACCGGGCGGCAGATTGAGAAACCGGCGCAGCGCCACCAGCGCAAAATCAATCGAGGGTTTTTCACCGGTCAGCGCTTCCACCGCCTCCACAATTGCCCGCGTTTCATGACTTTTTGGTACAATCAGCTTGAGAAGCGCATCGGCGCGGACATCACCTTGCGGATAGAGGATATGACCAAAGCCCGGCAGGCTATAACCTGCCTCCAGCTGATCACGCAGATCTGCCGTTAAGGCGTCAAAGTGCAAGCGGTCCCACAGGCGCTCAACCCGAACCGTGGTGGCCCCATGGCGCGGCCCACTCAGGGCTGCCAAACCACCGATGACGGCAGCCCGAAGCGAGGCATCGGTGGAGGCGATGCAGCGCGCGGTGAAGCCGGAGGCGTTCAATTCATGATCGGCGCAGAGCACCAATGCCCGGCGCAACAGATCACAGCCAGCGGCATCCAGACCCCAGGCCTGCCCCAGACGGAGATGAATGGCCTCAGCACTGACCTCAGCTTGCAGGGAGGCCGCCGTGAGCTGGCGGATCAAGGCACCGCAGGCGGGCCAAAAGCGCGGCGTGTCCTGTTGCCACAAGGCCGTTGGCTCATTTTGGCTGATGGCTGCAAACAGCGCCATCAGCGTTTCCTGCGTGGGCATGCCGGCAACCGCTTGCAACACGGCCCCATAGCCCGGGCCGCAGGCAGGCTGCTCTTGCGGAAAAGCCTGATCTTTATCGACATGCCAAAGCAAAGCCGCCACATCTTCCAATGTTGCGTGCTCGGCCAGCTTCACCGCATCCCGGCCCCGATAAAACAGTCGCCCGCCTTCAATCAGGGTCAATTGCGATTCCAGCACCGGCGCACCCCAATCAATGGTCGAGCGGGCAACCTCCTTTGGCTTTCGACCCCGCCTGCGCTCCTTAGCCAGCACCTCCACGGCATCTTTCAGATAGCGGCTGCTGCGGCCATCGTCCGAGGGGTAAGCCGTCAACAGACCACGGCTGACATAGGCATAGAGGGTTGCTTTTGAGATACCGAGACGCTGGGCCGCATCCTTGGCTGCCAGATAACCGGGCATGAAAACCTCATATTGATTGATATTATCAATATTGACGATAAATCCAATCCGGCTTGAAGTGAAGGCATGATCGAAAGCTGAAGGAGGCCTTCCATGACAAAGCCTGAAACACAGCCAGAAACACAGATGATGCTTTCAACCCTTTGGGCGGCGCTAAGGGGCAATGCCGATGATCTCGACTGTTTTACAGAAACCGGTGACGGTGCGTGGCCGTCCTGCTTTTCGGTCAGCGATCTGGCCTCAGCCTCGATTGGGACTGCCGGATTGGCGCTTCGCGAATGGCTTGCCATCAATGACGTCTCCACCGCCCAGATCGAGGTGAATCGTCGTCTTGCAAGCCTATGGTTTGCGGGCAGCGTGTCCCCCATCGGATGGCAATTGCCACCAGCCTGGGATGCCATTGCAGGAGATTACCCAACAGCCGACGGCTGGATCAGGCTTCATACCAACGCCCGGCACCATCGTGATGCGGCACTTGCCGTTCTGGGCACATCTTCCGATCGGCAAAAAGTAGCCGATGCGGTGAAAACCTGGCGGGCGGACGCATTGGAAACGGCTGTGGTCGACGCTGGCGGCTGCGCCGCCCACATGCGCACCCAAGCCGAATGGCTCCTCCATCCGCAAGGGCAAGCGGTTATGAGCGAACCCCTCGTGTGGTTTGAGCCGACGGCGCGCGGCAATGTCCGATCCCACACCATCAACGCCGCCCGTCCGCTGCAAGGCATTCGCGTGCTGGACCTGACACGGGTTCTGGCCGGTCCAACCGCCACCCGCTTTCTGGCAGGCTATGGGGCAGATGTGCTGCGGCTGGATCCGCTCTTCTGGGAAGAGCCAAGTCTGGAAGCCGAGATGACGGTGGGCAAACACTGCGCCCGCATGGACCTCACCACCGATGGCGGGCGCGCGCAATTTTGCACCTTGCTGGAGGGGGCCGATATATGTGTATCCGGCTACCGGTCTGATGCGCTGGAGCGCCTCGGCTTTGGTGCACAGGCGCGTCAACGCATTCGCCCCGGCCTGATTGATGTCAGCCTCAATGCCTATGGCTGGACCGGCCCCTGGGCTGATCGGCGCGGATTTGACAGCCTTGTGCAAATGAGCAGCGGCATTGCGGCCCAGGGCATTGTGGCGTTTGGCACAGATCAACCCAAACCTTTGCCCGTACAGGCGCTCGACTACGCGGTGGGTTATCTGCTGGCGGCAGCCGCTTTACGGGGCCTGTCCGAACGGCAAAGAACCGGCCACGGCGCACGCTTTCGCACATCGCTGGCGCGCATGGCAGGTGTTTTGCTGAACCATCCAAAAGCTGTGGAGGGGCAAAGCCCGTTAGCCCCCAAAACCGAAGAGGATTTCGAGGCAAAGACTGAGCAAACTGCCTGGGGCGAAGCCAAGCGGCTCAAACCGGCTTTGCGCATCGATGGCACACCGATGTTTTGGGATATTGCAGCGGGCCCCATCGGCCGTCATGCGGCGCGCTGGCAAGAGAAGAGCTAAAACAGTCAAGTCTGCCGCAATATGGGCCAGTTTGACCTGCACGTAATACGCTACAAGCGCCGGAATCAGTTGAAGAAAAAATCAATATGGCCAATATAGACCATCAATCGCACCAAGCGACTCACACCAGCTCACACGACGATCGTTAAATTCTCTCTTTAACGTTTTCCATTCCCGAAATCCCGTTATAAAGCGGAAAAGCCCGTGCCGGACAGACGATCTCCCCTCGCACCGTTCAAGAACAAAGTGTTTCTGACCATCTGGCTGGCCAGCATCACCTCCAATTTTGGCGGCCTCATTCAGGATGTTGGCGCGGCATGGATGATGACATCCATCTCGAAATCCGAGAGCATGGTGGCCTTGGTGCAGGCCTCCAATACAGCACCAATCATGCTGTTTTCGCTGATAGCAGGAGCCATTGCCGATGGCTTTGACCGGCGCAAAGTGATGCTGACCGCGCAGATTTTTCTGCTCACGGTGTCGGCGCTTTTGTCGATTTTCACATGGTTTGGCCTTTTGACGCCATGGTCGCTACTGGCCTTTACCTTTTTGATCGGCTGCGGCACGGCGCTCAACAGCCCGTCCTGGCAGGCCTCGGTGGGGGATATTGTCGGGCGTGAGGATCTGCCATCGGCGGTATCGCTCAACAGCATGGGGTTTAACATGACCCGCAGCGTTGGCCCCGCGATTGGCGGTTTGATTGTGGCGCTGGCCGGGGCGGCAACGGCCTTTGCCGTCAATGCCGTCAGCTATCTCTCGATGATTTACGCGCTGGCGCGCTGGAAGCCGGTTTATCCGAAAACCACATTGCCGCGCGAAAGCCTTGGCCATGCCATAGCCGCAGGCCTTCGCTATGTGTCGATGTCGCCCAATCTGATGAAAGTGCTGTTTCGCGGCTTTCTGTTTGGCTTTTCGGCAACAGCCATTCTGTCGCTCTTGCCGCTTGTGACCAAAGACAGCATTGGCGGCGGACCCTTGACCTATGGCGGCCTGCTCGGTGCCTTTGGCCTTGGAGCCATTGCCGGGGCTATGTCCAATGCCCGCATCCGCGAGGCGCTGAGCAGTGAACAGATCGTGCGCTGTTCGTTTGCAGGCTTTGCGGTGGCCGCAGCCATTACCGGCGTCAGCCACACGTTTTGGCTCACGGCACCGGCGCTGATTGTTGCCGGGGCCTGCTGGGTGCTGTCGCTGTCCTTGTTCAACACCGTCGTGCAGCTCTCCACCCCGCGCTGGGTGGTGGGACGGGCGCTGTCGCTCTATCAAACCGCCACCTTTGGCGGCATGGCGGGCGGTTCATGGGTCTGGGGCATGTTTGCCGAAAATCTCGGCTCTGGCCATGCACTGCTGATCTCGGCCGTGGTGATGCTGGCGGGGGTTGGCATTGGCTTTCTTTTGCCCATGCCCGCCTTTGCCACGCTGGATCTCAACCCGCTCAACCGCTTTAATGAGCCACCGCTGAGGCTGGATATTCGCCCGCGCAGTGGCCCGATTGTCATTCAGATCGATTTTGAAATCGACGACAAGGACGTCACCGAGTTTCTGAAAGTCATGGTCGAGCGGCGACGCATTCGCATTCGCGATGGGGCACAAAACTGGGCCTTGATGCGCGATCTGGAAAACCCCGACATCTGGACCGAGACCTATCACACACCGACGTGGGTGGATTACGTGCGCCACAACCACCGCCGCACCAACGCTGACGCCTTGATTACCGACCGGCTGCGAGAGCTGCACAAAGGTTCAAAACCACCCTTTGTGCACCGGATGATCGAGCGTCAGGCCATTCCACCCGCCGATGACGTGTTTCACAAACCGCATATCGACCATCATTAACGCAGCTTTGCCTTCAGGCTTTCATCCGGGAAACAGGTTGGCGTCAGGCCAGCCTTTTGCTGCCATTGTCCCAGCGATCTGCGGGTTTTATAGCCTGCCAGACCATCGGCCTTGCCGACATCATAGCCCTTGGCCACCAGCGTCTTTTGCATCGCCAGCACATCTGAGCGCAGCATGTGGCCAACATTGCCCCATGGGGCAGTGAACGCACCCGAACCATAGGCAATCCGATCCGCCAGATTGCCGATAAACAGGGCGTAGAGATCGGAATTGTTATATTCCTTGATCACGTAGAAGTTTGGCGTCACCAGAAATTCCGGCCCATGGGTGCCAGCCGGCACCAGCATCATGCCCGATGCCTTCATTTCATGGTCGGGAAAGGCTTTGCCCGACACGCGCTGAATGCCGGTGGCTGCCCAGGCCGATAGGGGCTTTGCCAGATCGGGGCCTTCCTGCGCACAGCTGACGCCCTCTGGAATTTTCACCTCAAAACCCCAGTCACGCCCGCGCTGCCAGCCCTTTTGCGCCATGAAATTGGCCATGGAAGCAAGACTATCGGGCACCGAGGTCCAGATGTTACGATGGCCATCGCCATCAGCATCGACGGCATATTTCAAAAAGCTGGATGGCATGAATTGTGGCTGACCGAGTGCGCCAGCACTTGAGCCCATCATGGCGCTTTCATTGACGTCGCGGCTCTCGATGATGTGCAGGGCATCAATCAATTCGCGGGTGAACAGCTCCTTGCGGGTCGACATAAAGGCGCTGGTGGCCAGCACATCCACCGCCTCATAGGGCAGTTTGGCGCGACCATAGCCGGTCTCGCGTCCCCAAAGCGCCAGAAGAATAGGCCCCGGCACACCATATTGCGCTTCGATTTTTTTCAAGGCACCGGAATATTGTTCCGCTAGAGCCCGCCCGCTGGCGGCCAGGGCCTGCATCCGCGATTCGTTAAAATACGGCCCCGGCGACGAAAACTCGGCCTGACTTTGCGCCCGCTGCTTTGGCTTGGGAAAGCCCGGCGGCATCAGATCGGGCAAGGACCAGTTGAGCTTGACGCCCGCCATGGCCTTGTCAAACACCGCTTTCGAGATACCGGCCTTTTGTGCTTGCGGCCACAAATCGCGGCTGATCCAGCTGCGAAACTGGCTTTCCACCTGCGCTTTGGAGGGAGCGGCTTTGGCGGGTACAGCCGATACGGTCATGGACAGGGCGACCATGGACAGTGAGACAACGGCCGCAGCTAAAATTCGAGCCATGTTTTCCTCCCAACAGGTGCGTAAAATTCAGAGAATCAGATTAGCGCCAATCAAATCAGCGCGCGTTAAATGAGTGTGCGGGCGCGCAGCGCTGCCGACAATGTGCCTTCATCCAGATAATCCAGCTCGCCACCCACCGGCACGCCATGGGCCAGACGGGTGATTTTCACATCCAGATCGGCCAGATGATCGGTGATATAATGGGCTGTGGTTTGCCCTTCCACCGTGGCATTCACGGCAATGATGATTTCGCGCACGCCGCCCTTGGCCACCCGATCAATCAGGCCCTTGATGTTGAGGTCATCCGGCCCCACGCCATCCAGCGGCGAGAGCGTACCGCCCAGCACATGATAGGCCACATTCATCGCGCCGGAGCGCTCCAGCGCCCAAAGGTCAGACACGTCTTCGACCACAATGATCACCGATTGGTCGCGGCGCTCATCGGTGCAGACCGTGCAGGGGTCAACGGTATCCACATTGCCGCAGCACGAGCAGATTTTCACCTTGGCATGGGCATCGCCCATGGCCTGCGCCAAAGGCCCCATCAATTGTTCGCGCTTTTTGATCAGATGCAGTGCAGCCCGCCGGGCCGAGCGCGGACCAAGGCCCGGCACTTTTGCCAAAAGCTGGATGAGTTTTTCAATTTCGGGACCAGTGACTCGCTTTGCCATGGCGCTTATCTATCCCATATCGCATCCAAACGGAATCACAGAAGATCGGATCATCCCATGAAAATCACCGCAGTCTGCCTTGGTCAGCCGCAAAAGCTGGAGGGTAAGAGCTATAAGACCGGTATTTTCAAAGCACCGGTCACAGGCCCGGTGATGGTGGATGCGCACGGACTGGTGGGTGATTCGATTCTCAATCGCAAGCACCACGGCGGGCTGGATCAGGCAATTTACCTCGAAGGCTCCCTCACACTTAACTGGTGGCAGGAGCAACTGGGCACCGCGCTGGAGCCCGGCACGTTTGGAGAAAATCTGGTGATTGATGGTCTTGATAATCGTGATCTCGCAGTGGGGGACCGATTGCAGATCGGCGATATTCTGCTGGAGATCAGTGCACCGCGCATCCCCTGCGCCACCTTTTCCGCTCGCATGCAGGATGCCCGTTTTGCCAAACGCTACACACAGGCAGAAAGGCCCGGTGCCTATTGCCGCGTGCTGCAAGGCGGCTGGGTCCAGACAGAAATGGACGTGTTTCACGCACCCTTTGCCCAAGACCGGCTGATGCTCAAAGACATGATGGGTGTGGCTTTCAAGTCTCTCAGCCAAGAGCAAAAAGCGCGTTATCTGGCATTACCAATTGCAGAGCGCATTCGGGCGCAGGTCAACACTTGAGCGAGCTTGCAACAGACCAATCACCTTCTTGTGAAAGACCCAATAAAAATCAAGGAAGGAACAAAATATTAAGAGTTACGTTATTCCCGCAGCATGATCTTGCCCGATTCGTCGGCATAGACTCATCTGATAGAATTATATCCATGAAGGAGTGTTTCATGTCATCGTTCGCAAAAATCTCTGCTGTGGCTGTTGCCGCTGCTGTCGCCCTTCCGCTTGGCGTGAGCGCCGCGAACGCAGGGCCGGTCAAGGTTGGCATGTTGGAGTGCAAAATGAGCCCCGGCATCAGCGCCGTTGTTGGCTCCAGCCGTGATCTGGATTGCATTTTCAAGCCAACGAGCAACGCCCCGCCAGAACATTATGAGGGCACACTCAACAAATTCGGTATCGACCTTGGCTATGTGCAGGCTGGCAATCTGGCATGGGCCGTCTACGCCCCAAGCCGCCTGATGGAAGGTGCCTTGCAAGGCAGTTACGGCGGCACCAGCGCAAACGCAGCCCTTGGCTTTGGCGGTGCCGTGAACGTGCTCGGCGGTGGCTTTGAAGGCTCTGTTGCACTTCAACCCATTGCGCTGGAAAGCACACTGGGTATCAACCTCGGCGCAACCATCGCCTCGATGAAACTCGCCTACGTGCCACCAGCAACACCAAAGGCGCTGGATAATGGCCCAGCCGTGCAATATCACCCAACCCACCATCATTACAAAAAGCACCACAAGGGCTAAGATTTTAGCGCGTGTGAGAAAAAAGCCGGGCTGGCAACAGCTCGGCTTTTTTCATTTTCGAAGAGTTTTTCTGGCTATAGTTATGATCTGATCATCACGCTGGATCGATAAGAGGTTGAAGCGCAGTTTAAAACTGATTGTCAGGAAACCCGATGCCCTACATTTCCATCACCGGCTTACAGCTCAAAGCCAAACGCCACACCTTGCGTTTTTGGTGGCACGCCATCCGCTCCATGGCGCAGGCAAAGAAAGCTGAGGGTATCATTGCCGTTGATGCCCGCACCATCAATGGGGTTCACCACACACGAAGTGTCTGGAAAGATCAGGCCGCCATGCGTCGCTATCTTGTGGCGGGTGCCCATTTGCAAGCGATGAAAGCCTTTGGAGCAATCGCCACCGGCAAGACCATGAGCTTTGAGAGCGATACGGTGCCGGATTGGGATGAGGTAAGGGTGTTGTGGGACACGAAGGCAACGACCGTGGGCAAGAAGCAGTGATCACATGCGGTCGGTAGCAATTATTTCTGATCATCACAGTCCAAGGCGGAAAGATTCCTGAGTTTCAAGAACCCCTCCCCAGCCCTCCCCACAAGGGCAGGCCTATCGCATATGGTGAATGAGCTCGAGTAGGTATTTCTCGTTCCATGCGGCCTTTTTGAGTTTTCGTCGCATGGGAACCCTTTCTGGATGCATGGTGGCAATGTTGAGTGCGAGCCGTCGCATGATGGCAAGGTTTTGGGGCGCATTGTTCTTTCGTGAGCGCCCCGCATCTTCGGCAAAGACGGTATCAAGAACCCAGTGCAGGT
>NZ_SSOA01000006.1 GCF_004801395.1 Gillisella terrae | reverse complement strand
AATAGGCCGTATAGCCCGGAATGCCCAGCAAGGCTGCACCCGATGAAATGATCGTGATCGTGCCGCGCCCGGCTGCGATCATCGATGGGTAGACCGCCCGGATGGCATTGCTCACTCCAATCAGATTGGTATGGATCTGCACATCAAAATCCGCACCGCTTTGATCGGCAAAATTGCCGGGGATAATCATGCCAGCCGAGGCAATCAATGTATCAATGGCACCATGGATGGCAACGCATTCCATGACCGCAGTGTGTAGCGCCGCACCATCTGTGACGTCGGCAGCTTGGGTGTGAACCGGGCGGCTGTTCGGATATTGGCTTTGCAAGGCGCGTTTTGCCGCGTCCAGCTTGTCTTGGTCGCGTGCCAGCAAGCTGACGCTATCGCCCCGCTGCACCAAAAGACCTGCAATGTGCAGCCCTATGCCGCTGGAGCCTCCGGTGATCAAGATATGCGCCATATCAACAAGCCTTGCGATGATTTGATCCGCCAGTCGGGCGTGGCGGATGCGATGGTTTGGGGTGTTTGAGCACGTCTCTTCACGCGGTTAAACTTTAATAGAACTGTAATAGATCTGTGCCAATCCTGAAAAAATATCGTCTGGTGGGCCTTATGCTGTCGGGTGCGCACGTGTGCCGTGTTGGTGCAGGCGCGGCATCCGCAGCAGGTGTAAAACCCGGCATTGAAACGATCTGGACCTTGCCGGTTCGTCAGAAATATGATTTGACAATCGCGGAAACGACGGGGACTTTTATAATTGAAACAAGCGATTGTCATTTTGTCCTGCGTAGCGTTATCGGGCTGTCAAATGGTGCCCGCGGATGGCCCCCTCGCAAGTGATATTGTTGGAGAAGCCGGACGCTCCGCTGCCCAGCAGAGCCGTGCCAGTGCAGAAGTGTTTGAGCTGATTGACGTTGATGCCAGAATGGCCAATGTCATCCATGCCTTCCAGGCCAGAAAGCTGCAAAGACGCTTCAAGGTCAGTGGCTCCACCGGTGTGCCGGTGATTGGCGTTGGTGATGCTCTCAAGGTGACGATTTTTGAGGCCAGTGCCGACGGCTTGTTCTCGACCGAAAACTCCAAGCAGGCAAGCATCGACATCGTGGTCCAGCCCAATGGCATGGCCTCCATTCCCTATGTCGGAACCGTGCGGCTGGTGGGCAAAACCCTTGAGCAGGTGCGCGAAACCATCAAATCCGCCCTCAAGAACAAGGCCGTCGAGCCCGATGTTCTGGTCAATCTGGTCTCCTCGTCCTCGCGCGATGTCACGGTGTCGGGTGCCGTTGCCCGCTCCGCCGTCATCCCGCTTGGCCTTGGCCACGAAACCATTCTCGACATGCTCGCCCGCGTTGGCGGCGCTGTCGCCCAGCCCTATGAGACCTATATCAGCCTGACGCGCAACAATGTGCGCGGCTCGGTTCTGCTCAAGGATATCATCGAAAATCCCAAGGAAAACATTCCGGTCCAGCCCAAGGACCAGATCTATGTCTACCGCGATCCGCAGACCTTCACCATTCTCGGCTCTGTCAAACAGGCCAAGCGTGTCGAGTTTGGCGCGAGCGATGTCAACCTGCTCGAAGCCATTGCACTCGCAGGCGGCGCAGACAGCGCATCCGTCAACATGAAGGGCTACTTCGTCTTCCGCTTCGAAGAGCCTGAAGTCCTCATGGATCTCGTCGGCCCCGCCCGCGTCAAGCAGCTCCTCGCCAACGGCATGCAGCCCGACAAGGACGGAAAATACCCCGTCGTCTACCGCCTCAGCATGGAAAAAGCCGACAGCCTCCTCATCGGACAGACATTCGAAGTCAAAAACCGCGACGTCATCTATGCGTCCCGTCACCCATCCGTCGACTTCTCAAAGTTCATAAACATCGTCGCAAGCCCCGTCGGTATCGTCGCAGCCGCAACAACCGTCACAAATAATATGAAGTAAATCATGACCTTGTGACAGGCATGGAGAGATGCAAGGTCCGCCCCACGGCTTCTCAGGACAAGCTATAGACACGGCATTTGGTGTGTCTATACCGCTGGCATGACCGTTAAAAAAGCAAGGTATGGGACATGCGCTTTTCCCATCAGGCTCTCTGCCGTCTTGCGAAATCGCGTGCCAGATCCAAAAAAGCTTTCATGCCCGCGGAAAGATTCCGACGGCCGGGGTAATAGAGACAGAGGCCCGGATAGGGCGGCGTCCAATCTTCCAGAAGTCGGATAAGGCGGCCTGCAATAATATCCGGCAGGATATCTTGCTCGATGACATATCCTATGCCCATGCCTTCAATCACTGCGGCTTTTACCAGGCTGGCTTCATCAAGCGTGATGGGCCCTTGCACGTTGATTTGCACCGGTTCACCCTGTTTTTCAAAACGCCATGGAAAAAGGGAGCCATCGGGAAGGCGCACGCGGATGCATTTATGGGAAAGCAGATCGGCGGGGACCATAGGTCTGCCATATCGTTCGAGATAGTCGGGCGCCGCGATAGCCGCGTGTCGATGAGGACTGCCAAGCGAGACCGCGATCATGTCGGTGGGAACAAGACTTGCGACCCGCACCCCCAGATCGAAACCGTCTTTGACAATGTCGACCATTTTACCTTCCGTCACCAGATCGATGTGCATATCGGGGTAGCGTCGAAGGAATTCCACAACGATTGGCGACATGATGGCGCGGGCGGCAAACGGGGCGGCATTGATGCGGATTGTTCCCGAAGGGGTTTCGCGCTGGGAGCGCACAGTCGTCAATGTATCAAAGATGTCATGCAGTGAGGGCGTTACCTGGTCAACCAAAAGCCTGCCAGCATCGGTGAGCGATACACTCCGCGTCGTCCTGTTAAACAATCGTACGCCCAGAGCTGCCTCAAACTTCGCAATCATATGGCTGAGGGCCGTGGTGGACATTTCAAGTTCGACAGCGGCTGCACGAAATGTTCCTCGCCGGGCGATGGTTATCACTGCATTCAGTTCTCTAAGGCTTGCCTGTTCCATTGTCCCGATTTTCTCATCTCAAGATGCCATTTTATCCCACTTATCGTAAGAAACAAAGAGCCTTACATCTCCCTGCAGAGATCGAAATCGAAAGCCAGGAGAAGACCATGACGATGCCAACGATTGTGGCCTCATATTTTGAGGCGGATCATCACAATGATGCCGATGCGCTCATAGATACATTCACAACGGATGCCGTTGTTGACGATGAACAAAGCCTGCATCAAGGCAAGGATGCTATCCGCATCTGGTGGACGGCGGCAAAGCAGGCATCGCAATTCGTGGTCGCGCCTTTGGACGTCAAAACCGAAAGCAATGTGACCCAAGTCCGGGCCAGCGTCAGTGGTGCATTTGCGGGCAGCCCCATAACACTCACGCATACATTCACCATCACGAATGGGAAGATCGCAAAGCTGGAGATCAAGTGATGGAAGATTTCATCAATCTGAAAGGCAAGCGCGTTCTGGTGACGGCGGGAACAAAAGGTGCGGGGGCCGCCACCGTCCAATTGTTTCAACAGCTTGGCGCGCAGGTTCTGACAACTGCGCGCTCGCGTCCCCCTCACATGTCGGAGGTAGCGTTTGTCGAAGCAGACCTCACAACATCAGACGGATGCAAAGCTGTGGCCATGGCCGCCCGCCAGCATCTGGGTGGAGTTGATGTTCTGGTGCACATGCTTGGCGGCTCATCTGCGCCCGCAGGAGGCTTCTCGGCCCTTTCAGACGCGGTGTGGGATCAGGAATTTTCGCTCAATCTGTATCCGGCTGTTCGGCTCGATCGCCAATTGCTACCGGAGATGATCGACCAAGGCGGTGGCGTTGTCATCCATGTCACGTCGATCCAGAGTGTTCTTCCTTTGCCGGAGTCCACCACAGCTTATGCAGCAGCAAAAGCCGCACTTTCCACCTATAGCAAGTCTCTCTCCAAAGAGGTTTCGCCCAAGGGCGTGCGGGTTGTTCGGGTTTCTCCCGGTTGGATCGCCACAGAATCCTCTCTTGATTTGGCGGAGCGACTGGCAATGCAGGCAGGCACAGACCTTGAAGGCGGCAAAAAGATCATCATGGACTCATTGGGTGGCATACCCCTTGGCCGCCCCGCCAACCCGGAAGAGGTGGCAAATCTGATTGCCTTTCTGGCGTCCGAGCGCGCTGCCTCCATCACCGGCGCAGAATACACCATTGACGGTGGGACCGTGCCCACCGTCTAACCAAGTGCTTCTTCATATTTCCGGGCAGGTGGTCGGAAATTCCCATTGAACGCATCTGTGCTCTTATGCACAGATGCGTATCACCAAATCAGAAGATGCACGATGAGGCGGTGTTACAGCAGCGTGCGCCATCTATGGCCCACAAGGCACGCTGTAAACGCTTAAATTATACAATAAACTATCTTGCAAGTTTTGTAGCTGCAAGATGGCTTTTCCAATAGGCGACTGGGCGCATGGACCATGAAAAGTGCGATATGAAACACAATCAGATGCAATGGGATGCATTGACCGATTACGTCTTGGACTATGCGATTGATTGCGCCAGAAAGGGCAATCGTTACGTCATTGTGACTTTGGTTCGCATTGATGGCTCTTCACCGCGCTATCCTGGAGCTCAAATGGTGGTTTCAGAAGATGGCTCGTTCATTGGCTATCTATCTGGCGGGTGCATTGAACGCGCCATTGTTGCCGAAGCGCTGGGCGCGCTGACCAGTGGCCAAAACCGTCTGGTCAGATATGGCGAGGGATCGGAATATTTCGACATCCAATTGCCATGTGGCAGTGGGATAGACCTCTATTTTGATGTGAGCCAGCCCACCGAGACCCTCATTTCTATCGATAGAGGACTGCAACAACGTTGTCCGCAGATCATGACCCTGCATTTGCCCGCATTCCGCAGCGATATTGCGAGCGTGTTCACTGTGCACTACAGGCCGCGACGCCAGCTCATCATTGCAGGCAGCGGGCCATCTGCGGTTCAATTGGCCCGTCTGGCGATAATCTCCGAGTTTGATGTTCAACTGCTCTCTCCCGATGCCATGACCCGCGAACATGCAAAGTCATTGGGGGTAGAAGTCATAGCACTTGTCAGCACCACAAAGACTTATGCGCTTGCTGCCGACGCCCGTACGGCTGTTGTTTTCATGTTTCATGATCATTTGTGGGAAGACGCATTCATGCCATCAGCGCTTGCATCACCTGCCTATTATATCGGCGCGATTGGAAATGAGGCGGCCCACGTCCGGCGGCGTGAAGCACTTTTGAAAAGCGGCTTTTCACAAGAAAATATCGAGCGCATCCACGGGCCTGCCGGTCTTTTTCGCGGCTCAAAATCGGCTCGGGACATCGCCATTTCGGTTCTGGCCGATATTGTCAAAAACCAGCCGTCGGCACCCTGATCGTTCTCTCACCCTTCCATACCGTCACCAAGACAGTCCAACGCTATTGGTCCCGATACGCGCACCTTAACCGCCACACGCGATTGCGGAGGAGGGGCGTTGCACCCATCAACAGTGCCTCTCACCACAGAGGCGAGAGGCACTGTAAACGATTATCGGGATCCGAACCGGCTATATTGCTTGGCCGTCATGGTTGCGAGGGATACGGCAATCAGAATGGGAATATAAAAATCCTGATTTGCGCCGGTAAAACCAAATGCAAGGGCAATGGCCGTCAGCGGCATGTTCATGGACACAGCAAGAAAGGCACTTGCACCGATCAGTGCGAAGGCACCCATGGCGATTGGGGAAAAACCCAGCATATTCCACAGAGACCCCAGCACAAGGGCAAGGAGTGCGCCAATCGTCATGCCCGGGGTCAGAAGTCCGCCTTCAGCACCGGCCCGCAGACACAGCGTTGTTACAAAGAGTTTCAAAACAAGAAGTGTAAGCGCCAGTTGGGTTGAGACGCCGCCGTTTAACCCTAACTGGATTGGCCCTTTGCCATTGCCCAGAAGCTGCGGGAAAGCCATGGACAACACGCCGAGCAGGCCAAAAGCACCGACACACCACAGAATGATTTGCCGCTGGCGCGGCGCGGCCTTGCGGGCCCAGGCGGCCAGATGACCATAGTGGAGGCCAGCGACACCGAAGATCGGCCCGCAAATGGCGGCCCAGACCACAAGCGAAATCCCCATCTGCAACGGCGGCAAGGCATATTGTGATGCATCTCCCAGCCCAAGCCATGCCACATAGGCCGCGATTGCCGAGGTGAATAATGCGGCGGCAGCAACCTGGGTGTTAAACGTTACCAGCAGGACTTCCAAAACAAACACGGCACCGGCAAATGGCACGTTATACACCGCCGCGAGGCCTGCCCCTGCGCCACAGGCAATCAGAATCTGCACCTGTTCCAAAGAAAGCTTGAGTTTTCTGCCCAGCCAGCCGCCAAACAAGGCGCCCACCTCACGCGGCGCAACCTCACGGCCAAGCGGCGATCCGAGCGCGACGGTGATGATCTGCAAGAGAGCGTGGCCGAGCGTGGAAATGATCGGCATTTCCAATTCGGGATTGGCAACGGCTTTGCGAATAGCCACGAGCGGGCGGCCAAAACGGTAGACAAGCCACCATCCCACGCCCGCAATGGCACCGCATGTCAACAGCACAATAAGGCGTCGCATCGGTGAGGCATGCTGAACACCCTCAAGAAAACTGATGGGACCAATGATCGCATCCAAACTATAGCCAAAAGCAATGTGCTGGAGGGCATGCAGCAAAAGCGCCAGCAGCATCCCCGAAATACCTGCAAACAAACCGGTTGCGGCAATGGCCACCGGAAAGCGCCAGGCAATGGCATGGAAATCTCGCGGCACAGGTGTGGAGCGGCTTGCGGCCGAAACGGCGTCACTCATATCCTCTACTCTTTCAGTCTTGCAATACATTCAAAACATCAAACCTTCAGCCTATACACATCTGGTTGAAATGCGTTCTTGGTGCAGCTACTGCATAATTTTCATCGCAAATCGGAATCAATTTAAGGTGAAAATGATGCAGCACAGAGAAAGAGCGGTTTCCACGCTTCGTTCCAATGCTGTTGGCGCTATTTTTCCGCATATTTTTGATAGAGAACGGCGGCGCACAGCACCACAAGAATGGCCACCAAAGCGAAGGCGAGATGTGCTTCGAGCGCAAATCGGCCCAACAGCGTTTCAATACCGTGGCCAAAGATAAAGCCAATCCCGGCAATAACCGGCCCCCAGATTGCCGCAGCCATCGCGTTCAGCGCCATGAATTTGAGGGTGGGAATGCGTGACATACCGATAACGATCGGGCTGATGGTGCGCATTCCATAAATCCAGCGAAAGGCCACGACAAACCCGGTGGGATAACGCTCGAGTAGCTCTGTTACACGGATCAGGATCGGATGCGAAATCAGCTTGCGCACCCACAGATTGCCGCTGGCATAGCGCCCGGCAAAAAACAGCAATTGATCCATCAGAAACGACCCTGCGGCGGCAGCCATTGCCACCTGCCAATAGATCAGCAAGCCGCGATGGGCGAGCACGCCGCCGAGAAAAACCACAGCTTCGCCTTCTATCCCCGCACCGCCAAAGACAGCGAGCAAGCCATAATGCTCTACAAAATGTTCAATCGACAAAAGTGTGATCCCCATGATGGATGCTGGAGACACACGACAGCCGCATATCTTTCCGCGAAAGCTCTCTTTACCGCGCCCTGCGCCATATGTGGCACATAAAGTTTTGCTGCCGCACTTTTCTATCCGCTGTAGCACTTTTAAGCTGCTGCATAATTTTCTCCTTAAATCGATTCCGATTTAAGGAATTATGCAGAAGCCTCAAAGATCCGCCCGGAAGCAATTTGTAAGACCTCCGCCGCCATAGGCTCGATCTTTATATTTTCTTTATGCCCGCACCGGCTCTTCGCAATCGAAACCTGAGCCGAAGTCAGCCTAGATTGTGCCTGTAAACAACAGGAGTGCGGCTATGTCCGACATCATCTTTATTGCGCTGGGCGTGGGCATCTTCGGTGCTCTCGCGCTTTATGCGCATTCTCTCCAGCGTTTGTGAGGGTGCCATGCTTGAGCCCCTTATTGGTCTTTTCATTGCAGCGGCCCTGGCAGTCTATCTGGTGGCAACGTTGCTCCGGCCCGAGAAATTCTAAACGCCTCAAGGACATTTCCCATGACTTTGCTCGGATGGATGCAAATCTGCATCGTCTTTCTGCTCGTCCTTGCCGTCATCAAACCGCTTGGTCTTTACATGAGCGCGGTTTTTTCCGGCAAACCAACATTTCTCACCCCCGTTCTCGCCCCGCTGGAGCACGGATTTTATAAACTGTCTGCGATCAAGGCAGACAAGGAACAGGGATGGCTGGCCTATACGCTGGCCATGCTGGCATTTTCGCTGGCTGGCTTTATCGTTCTTTATGCCATTATGCGCCTGCAAGCCTATCTGCCCATCAATCCGCAAGGCTTCGCCAATGTGCCTGCCGATCTGTCGTTCAATACCGCCGTCAGCTTTGTGACCAATACCAATTGGCAAAACTATAGCGGTGAGGCGGTGATGAGCAATTTCACCCAGATGGCCGGTTTGACAGTGCAGAACTTCCTGTCTGCGGCCACGGGCATTGCGCTGGCCATTGCCGTGACCCGCGCCTTTATGCGCTCGCAAAGCCCGACCCTTGGTAATTTCTGGGTCGATGTCACCCGCGCCACGCTGTATGTGCTGTTGCCGATGGCTATCATTCTGGCGCTGGTGTTTGTGGCGCTTGGTCTGCCGCAGACGCTGGATGGCTCGGTGGCTGCCACCACGCTGGAAGGCGCAAAGCAGATGATCGCCGTTGGCCCTGTGGCCAGTCAGGAAGCCATCAAGCAGCTTGGCACCAATGGCGGTGGCTTTTTCAATGCCAATGCCGCCCATCCGTTTGAAAATCCAAATGTGATTTCCGGCTATCTCAACATCTTTGCGATGATGTCTATCTCCTCCGCTCTGGTGTTCACCTTTGGCGAAATGACCGGCAACCGCCGTCAGGGCTGGACCCTGATCTGCTCGATTGCTGCTCTGCTGCTTGCCGGTGTGGCGATCATTTATTGGGCCGAATCCCAAGGCAATCCCATTCTGACCTCGCTGGGTGTAGATAGCCTGCAAGGCAATATGGAAGGCAAGGAAGTGCGCTTTGGTCAGGCCATGACAGCGCTTTATGCCGCCGTTACCACGGGTGAATCCAACGGTGGCGTCAATGGCATGATCGGCTCGTTTACCGGCCTTGGTGGTCTGGTGCCGATGTTCCTGATTCAGCTTGGCGAAATTCTGCCCGGCGGTGTTGGCTCCGGTCTTTATGGCCTGATTGTGTTTGCCATTCTGGCGGTGTTTGTGGCTGGCCTGATGGTGGGACGCACACCGGAATTTCTGGGCAAGAAGATTGAATCGCGCGAAATGAAATTTGCCATGCTTGCGGTGCTGATCCTGCCTGCCGTCATCCTTGGCTTTTCAGCGGTGTCTGCCATGTTGTCCTTTGCGGTGGCCAGTATCGGCACGCCCGGTCCGCATGGTTTGTCAGAAATTCTCTATGCCTTTACTTCTGCTGCCGGCAACAATGGCTCGGCCATGGGCGGTCTGAATGGCAATACCGCCTGGTATAACACCACGCTGGGTATTTCCATGATGCTGGGCCGCTTTGGGTATATCGTACCCGTGATGGCCATTGCCGGATCTCTGGCCGCCAAGCAGAAAATTCCGGCATCGACAGGCACATTCCCTACCGCCACACCGCTTTTTGCCGGTCTTCTCATCGGGGTCATCCTGATCCTTGGTGGCCTGCAATTTTTCCCAGCACTCGCCCTTGGTCCGATTGTTGAGCATCTCGCCATGCTCGCTGGCCAAACATTTTGAGGGAGATTTCCATGTCTCGCACATCCTCCAGCATGAGCATTCTTGATCCGTCCATTCTGGGACCAGCCGCAAAAGATGCCTTTATCAAGCTCGATCCCCGCAAGCTGGTGCGCAATCCGGTGATTTTTGTCACCGAGGTTGTGGCAGCCTTTGTCACGGCCCTTTGCCTGCGTGATCTGATCACCCACACTGGCGATCCGGTTTTTTCTGGCCAGATTGCCGCCTGGCTGTGGTTTACCGTGTTGTTTGCCACCTTTGCCGAAGCCGTGGCCGAGGGCCGCGGCCGCGCTCAGGCCGAAAGCCTGAAAAAGACCAAATCCGAGTTGGTGGCCCGCCGTCTCTCGGCCAATGGTCAGGAAGAGATGGTGCCTGCCACCAGCTTGAAAGTCGGCGATATTGTTCGCGTTGATGTGGGTGAACTCATCCCCGGCGATGGTGAAGTGATTGAGGGCATTGCCTCGGTCAATGAAAGCGCCATTACCGGCGAATCCGCGCCCGTCATTCGTGAATCCGGCGGCGACCGCTCGGCTGTCACCGGCGGCACACAGGTGCTGTCGGACTGGATCAAGGTGCGCATCACCGTGCAGGCTGGCTCCAGCTTTGTGGACCGCATGATTGCTCTGATCGAAGGGGCCGAACGGCAGAAAACCCCCAACGAAATCGCCTTGTCCATTCTTCTGTCCGGCCTGACGCTGATCTTCCTGATTGTCGTTGTCTCGGTCTGGGGTCTGGCAGGTTATTCCGGCACAGTTGTGTCCATCACGGTTCTGGCAGCTTTGCTGGTGACGTTGATTCCCACCACCATCGGCGGCCTGTTGTCGGCCATCGGCATTGCCGGCATGGATCGTCTCGTGCGGTTCAATGTTATTGCCACCTCGGGCCGGGCCGTGGAAGCCGCAGGCGATGTGGACACGCTGCTGCTCGACAAGACCGGCACGATTACCTACGGCAACCGTATGGCGGCTGACTTTATTCCCGCTCCCGGCGTCGATGCCAATGAGCTGGCCGAAGCAGCCCTGCTGGCAAGCCTTGGCGATGAAACCCCGGAAGGCCGTTCGATCATTGCTTTGGCCAACGGCACCTATGGTGTGAAAACGCCCAATGTCACGGTGGATCTTCTGGTGCCATTTGCCGCCGAAACCCGCATCTCGGGTTGCGATATTGGCGATCGGCGCTTGCGCAAAGGGGCCGTTGACTCGGTGCTGAAATTTGCCAACGTCAAGGAAAACAGCGCCCCTGCCGCTTTCCGTCAGGCCGTGGAAAAGGTGGCCCGCACCGGCGGCACACCGCTGGCTGTTGCCAATGGCAATCGTCTGCTGGGTGTGATTCATCTGAAGGACATGGTCAAGCCGGGCATCAAGGAGCGGTTTGCAGAATTGCGCGCCATGGGCATTCGCACCGTGATGGTCACGGGTGATAACCCGGTCACAGCCGCCGCCATTGCTTCAGAAGCTGGCGTGGATGATTATCTGGCCGAAGCCAAGCCGGAAGACAAGCTTGCCTATATCCGCAAGCAGCAGCAGGGCGGTCGCCTTGTGGCCATGTGCGGCGACGGCACCAACGATGCCCCAGCACTGGCGCAAGCCGATGTGGGTGTTGCCATGCAGACCGGCACCCAGGCCGCCCGCGAAGCCGCCAACATGGTGGATCTCGACTCCAGCCCCACCAAGTTGATCGAAATCGTTGGTATTGGCAAACAGCTCTTGATGACCCGTGGTGCGCTGACAACCTTCTCGATTGCCAATGATGTGGCCAAATATTTTGCCATCATCCCGGCCTTGTTCGTTGTCACCTATCCGCAGCTCAATGCCTTGAACATCATGGGGCTATCGTCGCCCAAGTCGGCCATTCTGTCGGCTGTAATTTTCAATGCGCTGATCATCATTGCACTCATTCCGCTGGCGCTGAAGGGCATTGAATATCGCCCGGCCAGTGCTGCCGTGCTGCTGCGCCGCAACCTGCTGATCTACGGGCTTGGTGGTCTGGTTCTGCCCTTTGCGGGCATCAAGATCATCGACCTTGTGGTTGGCTTCCTCAATCTGGTGTAAGATCATGCTTAATCATCTTCGTCCCGCATTTTCGCTTGTTATTCTCATGACCGTGCTCACGGGGATCGGCTATCCGCTGGCTATTACCGGGGTTGCCAAGTTTGCCATGCCTGCGCAGGCCAATGGCAGCCTGATCACCAAAGGCGATACCGTGATTGGTTCGCAACTGATTGGCCAGAATTTCACAACCGAGCGTTATTTCTGGCCACGGCCATCGGCCACAAGCCCCGATGCCTACAACGCGCAAGCATCGGGCGGCTCCAATCTGGGGCCAACGGCGGCCAAGCTGCGTGATGCGGTTGCCGCCAACATCAAGCACCTGAAAGACAGCGGCATCGATGGCCCTCTGCCCGCCGATGCCGTGATGGCCTCCGGCTCCGGCCTTGATCCGCATATCTCGCCAGCGTTTGCCAAGGCGCAGATTGCGCGGGTGGCCAAGGCGCGAGGCTTGCCAGAAACCAGCGTTGCTGCTTTGGTGCAAAGTGAAACAGTTCTGCCGTCCCTTGGCTTCATTGGTGAACCACAGGTCAATGTGCTGAAGCTGAACCTGGCACTGGATGCATTGAAAGGCTGATCAAGCGCATGGCTGCAAGCAGTCAAGACCCGGACAAGCGTCCCGACCCGGATGCTTTGCTGACCCTGGCGGAGAAAGACCGCCGGGGTAAACTCACTGTTTTTTTAGGCGCTGCGCCGGGTGTGGGTAAAACCTATGCCATGCTGTCGCGCGCCCGGCGCTTGCATGATGATGGTGTCGATATTGTCGTGGGTCTGGTGGAAACCCATGGCCGCTCGGAGACCGCTGATCTTCTCAAGGGTCTCACCATTTTGCCACGGCAACAGGTCAATTATCGTGGCCGTGTGCTGGAAGAGTTTGATCTGGATGCAGCGCTGATCCGCAAGCCCCGCATTCTGATTGTTGATGAGCTGGCTCACAGCAATCCCGAGGATGCCCGCCATCCCAAGCGCTATCAGGACATTGAAGAGCTGATCGAAGCGGGCATTGATGTCTGGACGGCGATCAATATCCAGCATCTCGAAAGCCTTTCGGATCTTGTCACCCAGATCACCGGTGTCACCATCCGTGAGCGGGTGCCCGATACGGTGTTGAACAAGGCTGATGAGGTGCTGCTGGTGGACCTGCCCCCGGCAGAACTGGTGGAGCGCCTGCGGGGTGGCAAAGTCTACCTGCCGGAGAGCGCCACCCGCGCCGTGGATCGCTTTTTTCGCATCGGTAATTTAACGGCCCTGCGCGAACTGGCCCTGCGCCGCACCGCCGACCGCGTTGATGACCAGATGATCGATTATCTGCGCCAGAATGCAATCGAAGGCCCATGGGCCAGCGGTGAGCGTTTGATTGTCTGCGTCGGCCCAGACCCTTTGTCTGAAAAGGTGGTGCGCACGGCAAGCCGCCTTGCCTCTGGCCTGAATGCGTCATGGATCGTTGTGCATGTCGAAATGGTCGATCGCGATGCCGGGCAGGGCGAAGACCAGCAACGGCTGGAACGCACATTGCAACTGGCACAACAATTGGGTGCCGATCTGCGCCGCATTGCGGGCAGCGATTTTACCGAAGAGCTGATAAAGCTCGTGCGGCGCGAGCACGCCACCCAGATTGTCATCGGCACATCGCAAAAGCGCCCCTGGTATTCCCTCCGACGCCGCACGCTGCCCGATGCGCTGGCAAAGCGCTCGCCGGGCGTTGCCATTCATCTGGTGCCGCCCGATCAGGGTGAGAAAAAGCGGGCATTCATATTCAAGCCAATCGAGTTGTCCAATGCGCCGCGCTCATTGCTGGTGGCGGCGGGCTTTGTTGGTGGTGCCACCGCTCTTGGGGTTGCCATCGACAGCTTTGTGCACCTGCCCAATCTATCGATTATCTTTTTGCTGGCCGTGTTATCGGCGGCAAGCTACGGCGGCCTGTTGTCGGCGCTGGTTGCGGCGGGCCTGTCCACATTGGCCTATAATTTCTTTTTCATTGTGCCGCGCTATACGTTCACGGTTGCCGAACCCTATGAAGTGTTTGCCCTTTTTGCCTATCTTGGGGCCGCGGTCCTGGCGGGCAGCTTGGCCGCGCGCATTCGCGAACAGGCGGCCACAGCCCGTGTGCGCACCATCGCCATGCAGGCGCTCTATGATTTTTCCCGAAAACTTTCCGGCACCGTCAAATCAGACGAGGTGCTCTGGGCTGCCGTGACCCAATTGCAGGCCAGTGTCAAAGGCAACGCCATTTTGCTTTTGCCGCAAGACGGTGATCTCAAAACGCAAGCGGCATGGCCACCCGATACCGAGCCGGGCGTGACCGACATCACCGCCGCACGCTGGGCCTATGAAAAGCAGGAACCGGCGGGCAAGGGCACCGGCACCCTTCCCAACAGCCGCTTTCACTTCCGGCCCTTGATGACACCCCACGGTGCCGTTGGGGTGTGCGGCATAGAGCAAGGCGACACTGCGCTGGATGCGGCGGGAGAAAAGGCATTTTCGGCCATTCTGGATCAGACCGCCATTGCCATTGACCGGGCACGCCTGTCCAAAACCAGCATTGAGCAGGCCGCAAGACTGGAAGGCGAGCGCTACCGTGATGCTCTGCTGTCTTCCATCTCCCATGATTTGCGCACACCGCTTGCCACCATCACCGGGGCGGTCAGCAGTCTGCGCACTTTTGGTGACAAGATGGATGCGGAAAGCCGCGACGACCTTTTGCAATCGATCGAGCAAGAAAGTGAACGTCTTTCACGTTTTGTCGCCAATCTCCTCGATATGAGCCGCATTGAAGCGGGCATGTTGCGCCTGAAATGCGATTGGGTGGATGTGGCTGATGTTGTTCGGGCCTCCACTGATCGGGCGCGCAAATATTTTCCGGGACGGGTGATTGAGACGGGCATTGCGCCCGACCTGCCATTGATCGAGACGGACAGTGTTCTTTTGGGGCAGGTGTTGTTCAATCTTCTCGACAATGCGGTCAAATACGGCGGAACCGAGCCGATCAACGTCTATGCAAGGCGCGATGGCAATGAGGTGCTGATTTCTGTCACAGACCTTGGTAAAGGTATTCCTGTGGAAGAGCTTGAGCAGGTTTTTGAGAAATTCTACCGCCGTGGCAAGGCGGATGGCCGCGCACCGGGAACAGGGCTTGGCCTTTCGATTGCACGGGGTTTTGTCACTGCCATGGGCGGCACAATCAAAGCGGAAAGCCCCGCTTTGAAAAAGAGAGGCACGAGAATTGTGATGCGGTTTCCGATCAAAGAGATACAGGGCAAGGACATGCCCTGTCGAGAGGACGCACCATGAGCCTTGATCGGGTTTTGGTGGTTGATGACGAGCCGCAGATCCAGCGCTTTTTGCGCCCGGCGCTGACGGCTGCCGGCTACCATGTGATTGAGGCTGCCACCGGCGCAGAAGCCTTGAAAGCGGCCGCCACCGCTGCACCTGATGTGATGATCCTTGATCTGGGCCTGCCCGATATGGACGGCAAAGAGGTGATTGCCAGCGTGCGCGGCTGGTCGGAAATTCCGATCATCATTCTCTCGGCCCGCGACAGGGAAAGCGAAAAAATCGCGGCCCTCGACCTTGGCGCGGATGATTACATCGAAAAGCCCTTTGGCATTGGCGAGTTGACAGCCCGTATTCGCACCGCCCTTCGCCGAAAAAATCGCGAAAGCGCTATTGCGACCGTTTTGAACGTTGATGGTCTGACCATTGATACCGTGCGCCGACTGGTGACGCGGGATACAAAGCCTATCAAGCTGACACCGAAGGAATATGACCTCTTGGTTCTGTTGGCGCGCTACTCAGGCCGGGTGGTGACCCACAAAACATTGCTCACCTCCGTATGGGGTCCGGCGCACGGCGATGATCTTCATTATTTGCGGGTGTTTATTGGTCAGCTCCGCCAGAAGATAGAGCGAGATCCAACGCAGCCGAGTATTATTTGCACAGAAGCCGGGGTTGGCTACCGCTTTATGGGCGACGACAAAGAGATGGCCTAACCGCCTGGACTCTGTCAGGTTCACCAAAGCTCTGTTTTAAACGTTTTTGCGAACTGCCTATCCCACTACGGCATAATTCCTTAAATCGATTCCGATTTCAGGAATCATGCTTCAGCCCCGCCCCATCAACTTTGCCAGCAGCCGTGTCATGACCCCATAGGGCGGCATAGCGAGACGGGCCGGGTTGAATATACGCACTTTGCTGATGCCGCGCGCGTGGGAAAACCGCCGAAAGCCATCTTGACCGTGATAGGCACCGAGGCCGCTTGGTCCAACGCCGCCAAAAGGCAGATCATTTTGCGCAACGTGAAGAAGTGTGCCGTTGACCGTCACATTACCGGAAATCGTTTTTTCCAATACGCTGCGCTCCAACGCACGGTGACTTGTGAAAAGATAAAGCGCCAGAGGACGCGGACGGGCACGGATGAAAGCGATTGCCTCATCAATTGTCTCATAGGCAATGATCGGCAGGATGGGCCCGAAGATTTCCTCCTCCATCAAGCGACAATCGGCAGGAGGATTCAGCACAAAAGTCGGCCTGATACTTTGCCCCTGTTGCGCAACGGCAATGTCGGCGGTCACCAGTTTCACACCCCGGCTCTGGCATTCATCAAGTCCATCCATCAATCGTGCGTAACTGCGCTCTCCAAGAATGCTGGAATAGTTTTCAGCGGCGCTGGATTTTGGATAACGCTGTTGCACTTCTGAAACCAGCGCATCGACAAGACCATCAAGACGGCTTTTCTCGACCAGCACATAGTCCGGCGCAATGCAGGTCTGGCCTGCATTCATCAGTTTACCAAAGACGATGTCGCGCGCAGCACGCTTATTGTCATAATCCGGCGCGATCAGCGCTGGCGATTTGCCACCAAGTTCAAGTGTCAGGGGTGTAAGATTGGCGGCCGCCGCCGCCATGACCTTTTTGCCCACCGCCGTCGAACCCGTAAAAACGAGATGATCGAAAGCAAGCGCTGAGAAAGCCGCTGCCACCTCGTTATCGCCCTCCACCACAAGCACCTCGTCGGCGGAGAAATATTTGCCAATCAAGGATGATATCAGGGCCGAGGTTTGTGGTGCCAGCTCCGAAGGCTTGATCATGGCGCGGTTTCCTGCGGCCAGCACATCGATCAATGGTCCAAGTGTCAGAAAGAGCGGATAGTTCCAGGGGGCCATAATGCCGACGACGCCAAGCGGCTGATATTGAACATAATTTGAAAGCTGCAAAAACTCGATGGAGCGCGCGCGACGCTCCGCTTTCATCCAACGCTTGAGATGGCTGCGCGTATGTCTCAGCGCGCCCATCAGCGGCACAATCTCCAGCATTATCGTTTCATGCTGGGAGCGGTGGCCAAAGTCGTTGGAGACGGCAACGCACAGAGCGTCCTGGTTTTCCTTGAGCAGTTGGCCAATCCGGCTCAGACGATCGCGGCGCGTGGCAAGCGACGGATTGATGTCTGCCTCGAACGCCTTGCGCAGCCTCGCCAGTGACATCTCAAGAAAGTTATTTTCGCTCAACCTGCTCACTCCGATAGGCCTGTTCTCACTGTTGCCGGAAGGCTGCGGTGAAGGTGTCCAAACACCAATATTGCACACACAACGGCAAGCACCAAAGGCAGGATACATGACCAGGCAAAGACCGAGGCACCTGCCATGGAGAAAATAGGCCCCGCAATGGCTGTGCCAATGGTTGCGCCGATGATGGCGATGACCAGAATGCGTGACATGAGAGAGCCGTCCGGGTCATTTTCTGTCAGCACACCGGTCACAAACGGGGTGACAATGAAAAAGCCGATGTTGACCAGAACCTGTGTGGCCAAAAACACGGAAGCCGTGAAGACATGGAAAAGATAGTAGATTGATATAGCCATGATCACGAAGCCAAGCAAAACCACAGGCAGACGCTTGGCCTTATCATGGGTCATCGCTGGAACCACGGCCCCCAGAAAACCGGCAAGCGATGAAATGGCGAGATAAAACCCAACCTCGGAATTGTCGAGGCCAATACGCTCGCCGACATAGCCACAGATGGCCCATTGTCCGGCCTGAACAGCATAGACCATGAACACGATGATCATCGCCAGTGTCATCTTTTTGCGATCGAGCCTGGAATGCACCGTTGCTTTTTGCAAGTCGCGCGGCCGTCTGGCCATAAACAGCATGAAAGGTGCCATGAGGGCTACAAAAGCGGTAATGGCGAGAAACACCGGCGCTTGCGCCTGTTGATGCGGCATCAGCGATACAACGAACAGCAAAATACCCATTGCCGTGCCGCCAATGAGCGCAAGCGCCCCCCACAACCGCTCGGCATTGGCCAGCGACGCGAGGTTCATCGCAACGATGGAAAAGATCGCGCCTTCACCCAGCCCCGTGATAAAACGGGCCAAGGCAAGCAGCGACGGTGATTGCTGCCAAAAGCTTGACGCTTCCCCGGCAAGAACAGCCAGCACACCGCAGATTGCCACGGCTTTCCATGACCGCTGCGCCAGTTTCGGCAGGAACAGACCATAAATCGCAACCCCCGCCAGTTCCGCACTGGCAACAATGGTCGCAAGCCCTTCATTGTATCCGGCAAGTTTGCTCATCGCTAAAACGACCACCGGCATAACCATCGTGCCATTCAACGCGATGGCATAGGCGGCACTCAAACTGACAATCCATAAGATCATTGCAGTCTCTCCCCGGGAGATTACCACGCTGTGCGACCGTTCCAGCCTTTCTCCAGCTTTTCGAATGACGACCATATGACAAGCCCCCGATCCTACAAATGATTTCGGGGGCCTGTTTCGGGTCATTTTCGGCCAATAATGGTAAGAACAACGCAAAGTTTATTGACCGGACAGTTGGAAAAGAGGTGTCATAAAAGCAATATAAGTGTCGGGGAGGAGATCAAACGGCACATGAAACCTATCGATTCACGTTTAACGACGGCCAATATCCCTGTCTTCATGCTGAGAAGCCTCGTGGCAACGCTGAAAGACTGCAACATCGATGTCAGCCGGTTGCTGGTGGGCGTCGGGCTTACCCTGACGGATATAGAGGATCCAGACTGTCGGGTTTCATTTCGCCAGGGCCGTGAAATCATTGTTCGCGCGCTACAGATGGCAGACGGCCATGCATTGGGACTGGAGACAGGCTTTCGACAAAACATACACTCCGTTGGGCTCGTTGGCTTTGCGATGTTGACATCGGCCACCGTTGAAGAGGCCGTCAAACTCGGCATGCAATTTCAAAAGAACACGGGAAGCATGCTGGAGTTTGACACCCGCTTGACCAAAGAGGGGGTTGCTATTACCGCGGCCAGCCGTTTCCCGGAGCCTGGAATCTACAGCTTTCTTGTTGAAGAAGCCTTCGCCAATTTCATGACAATCGGTATTGGCCTGTTGGGCGATGGCTTCAAGCCGCTGCGGGTTGAACTCGCCTATCCAGAGCCTGCACATTCGGCGGCGTATAAAAGGATTTTCGGTTGCGAGATTCGGTTTGGAACCATTGAGAATCTTTTTCTGTGTGAACCAAGCTTGTACAAACAGCCCTTGGCGACCTCTGATCCCTACACCAATCGGCAATTGCTCGAATGTATCGCCTATCATCATGAACGGGCAAGGGAGGCTGTGGAAACCACAGAAGCCGTTGAGCGCGTGCTGCGCCAGAAGCTTGAAAAGCGGATCAGCATTTCAGGCGTCGCCAAGACATTGGGCATGAGCGAGAGAACATTGAGGCGCAGACTTGCTGAGGCTTCCGTGTCCTTTCAGGACTTGCTGGACGATCTGCGCAAGAACAAAGCTCTGGAACTTCTGGGCAATCCTCAGATGTCTATCGAGCAGGTCGCCTTTGCCGTTGGCTTTACCGACTCGCATAATTTTCGCCGTGCTTTTCGCCGCTGGACCGGCACAACGCCGGGTGCGCTTCGAACCGACCTATCTCGGATTTGGCCGGAATAGACCCTGATTAGGGCGGCTGGACCGCTTCATTTCGCCGCCTTGGCGGGACTATCCTCTCAGTAAGAAAACCGACCGGCCCGAGCCGGCATGATCCGGCTGAGGGGCCATGACAGGCACACATCAATATATTCTTTCCATCGATCTCGGCACCAGCGGCTGCAAAGTCGGCTTGGTGTCTTTGGCAGGTGATGTTGTCGCCTGGGCCTTTCGCCCCGTGGAGCTTATCGTCGTTGACAGCGTTGGTGCAGAACAACGCCCGCAGGATTGGTGGGATGCGTTCATTGATGCGACCCGCGAAGTCTTGAGTGTCAGCGACGTTCCGCGCTCCGATATTGTTGCTATCTGCGCCTCGACCCAGGGAGAAAGCACTGTTGCCGTTGATCGCAACGGTCAAAGCTTGATGAATGCTGTCCTCTGGCTGGATATGCGGGGCGCGCAACACCTCAAGAACACAATGGGCGGCCGGGTGAAAATCGCGGGCTACGATGCCTTGAAACTGCAAAAATGGATTCGCTTGTGTGGCGGTGCGCCTGCGCTTTCGGGCAAGGATCCGGCAAGCCATATGCTGCTCATCCGCGATGCCTTTCCCGAGATCTACGCAAAAACCTACAAATTCCTCAATGTTCTCGATTATATGAACCTGCGCCTGACCGGGCGCTTTTGTGCCACACAGGATTCCATTCTGACGTCGTGGGTGACAGACAATCGTGACCCGGACAATATTCGCTATGATGACGGCCTGATTGCCACCAGTGGCATAGAGCGCGAAAAATTTCCTGACCTTGTGCGTTGCACCGATGTGATCGGAACCGTGCTCCCGGATGTTGCCGAACAGCTTGGTCTCTCAGCAAAGACCTCTGTGGTGGCCGGGGCGATCGATAATTCCGCAGCCGCCATTGGTGCAGGCACACTCGATGACTTCGATTGCCATCTCTATGTCGGTTCATCTTCGTGGATTGCCGCACACGTTCCTTTCAAGCGCACCAATGTGCTCGATCAGATCACATCCGTGCCTTGCGCCGTTCCCTCCCGATATCTGATGGTGGCCCTGCAAACGAGCGGGGCGAACAATATCGCCTTCCTCAAGGATCGCATTGTGTTTCACGATGACGGTCTGATCAGGGGCGAGCCTTCGGCCGATACCTATCGCATTCTCGACGAGATTGCCGCCCGCCAGCCGATTGGTGCTGATGGTGCACTCTATCTGCCATGGTTGTTTGGAGAGCGCTGCCCGGTGGACGACCCCTTGCTTCGTGCGGGCATTTTTAATCTCGGCATGGGCCATAATCGCGAAACAATCGTGCGCGCCGTTTTTGAGGGTGTGGCATTCAACACCCGCTGGATGATGAAGCCGATCCAGCGTTTCATGCGCAAGCGTCCCGAAGCGATTACCATGATCGGCGGCGGTGCCATGTCGAATATCTGGTGTCGCATTTACGCCGATGTCCTCAACGTCACAATCCGCCAGCCCCATGATCCTTTGAAGGCAAATGCGAGAGGGGCCGCCTTTATCGGTGCCCATGGGCTGGGTTTGATGCGGCTGGATGAATCCGTGCGTCAGGTCAAGATCGAGCGGTTTTATGAACCATCGGCACCTGCTGTTGCATTTTACGAGGAGCGTTTTGGCATTTTCAATGAGCTCCACCGCCGCCTTGCTCCAATCTATCACAAAATAAACAGCTCAAAGGGCTTCAAACATGGTTAGATTTGCCACCGTTCGCCAGGAGATTGCCGATACGTGTCGCTATCTGGCAGATCATGGTTACTTTGCCGGCACGGGCGGAAACATTGGTGTCCGGCTTGACGCCAGCCTTATGGCCGTCACGCCATCTGCCACCGATTATTATGCCATCGGCCCCGCAGATGTGCCGATCATCGAGATTGCAACGCTAAAACGCGTTGACGGTGAGACGGTGCCAACGGTGGAAAAGGCGCTCCATGCCTGCATGATCAAAGCCTATCCATCGCGGCGCGCCAGCATTCACACCCATCAGCCGGTTGCCAGCGCCATCGCTCTTTTGCATGAGATTCTGCCTTGGGGACCGGGTATCAGCACTGATGCCAATGGCGACAATGTTGGTTTGATCCCCTACAGGCCATCGGGAACGGGCATGCTTGCCAAAGCCTTCGCCAAGGCAATAAAGCCCAAGACCTACGCCTACCTTATGGCAAGTCATGGCGTTATCTGCTCGGCAGACAATCTGAAAGCGGCAACAACAATGCTGCGCCAGATCGAGCAATCCGCCCAGCATTACCTTCAAACACGCATCCAAAAAATGACAACGCTCGACAAGCAGCTTCAGGCCTTTCTTTTGGCAGCGCTGGAGACGTCGAAGGGCAAAGGAGCCTGATATGAACATGGCAACAAGAACCGCAGAACCCGCCGCCTATGCCATCAGCACCTGGCCAGACAATAAGGATCTGATGGATCGGCTCGGCACCTTGCTGAAACAGCCGCCCAAAGGCATATCCAAGGCCAATATGCCCAAGGTTTTGGACTATTTCGAGCAAAAATGCCAGACATCCAAGGCTTTGGCGACACGCGCAAGCGAGGTTATTCCCGGCGGTGTGCAGCACAATCTTGCCTTCAACTATCCCTTCGCAATTGCGGCCACCAAGGTGGATGGCGCGCATATGTGGGATGCCGATGGCAATCAATACATCGACTTTTTGCAGGCAGGCGGCCCAACACTGCTGGGGTCAAACTATCTGCCGGTGCGCGAAAAGGCCCATGAAATCTTGGATGCCTGCGGGCCGGTCACAGGCCTGCTGCATGAGTATGAAATCAAGCTGGCCGAAATCATCCGTCAGCACATGCCGGGTATCGAGATGTTTCGCATGCTTGGCTCCGGCACCGAAGCCTGCATGGGGGCCATCCGTCTCGCCCGCGCCTACACCGGCAAGAAATGGGTGATCAAGGTCGGAGGCGATTATCACGGCTGGAGCGACCAGATGGTGTATGGCATGCGCGTGCCGGGAACGGGCCGCCGTGAGGCAACCGGCATACCAAAGGGCGTGACAGGCTATACGCAGGAAGTCTTTCCCAATGAGCTTGGCACGTTGCGTCGCAAACTCATGCTGAACCGCATTCGCGGCGGCACGGCTGCGGTCATTGTCGAGCCGCTCGGCCCCGAGAGCGGCACGCGACCTGTGACCCCGGAATATAACAGGGAGGTGCGCAAGCTTTGTGACGAGTTCGGCGCGCTGTTGATCTTTGATGAAGTGGTCACCGGCTTTCGCGTCGGCATGGGTGGCGCACAGGGCTATTTTAACGTCAATCCCGATATCACGGTGTTTGGCAAATGCCTGACCGGCGGCTATCTGATGGCGGGCGGTATTGGCGGACGAAAAGAAGTGATGATGGCCCTTGTCGGCGGCATTGGCACCTCCAGCAAACGGGCCTTCGTTGGCGGCACACTCTCGGCCAACCCCTTGTCCTGCGTGGCTGGCTATTATGCCATTGAGGAAATGGCCCGCACAAACGCTCCCATTCTGGCCGGGCGGGCCGGAGATCGGCTGGCGCGGGGCCTCAAGGAAATCATGAACCGAAGAAGCCTGCCCTATGTTGTCTACAACATGGGCTCGATTGTTCATCTTCAGACATCCGCAGTGCTGCTGATGAGCATGCGCAATCCGATCAAGCTCATGCGCGAGGCCAATGCTCGAAAGCACCTGATGGAAGAAATGGGCGCTGCCTATCTCTCGCAGGGGCTGCTCACCCTTGCCGGAAGCCGCATCTACACCAGCATGGCCGACACCGATGAGGTGATCGACGATGCACTCAACCGTTTCGATACTGTGTTCGGGATGGTGTGATATGGTCGCTCCAATGGTAAATCAGGCGGTCAGTCACCAGACCAATGCCAACGTGGAAGAGGAATTGGGGCTCGCTGCGGCCCGCCTGTTTGGCAAGGGTTTGCTCAAGCCGGGTGATGTTGTCTCTCAGCGCATTCCTGAGCGTCAGGCCTTTGTGCGCGTTCGCATCGAGGCCGGGCGCGACATTCCCGGCACGTTCGAATGGGTGGATATGACCCAACCATCGACAGATCTCCATCAGCGGATTTATCAGGCCCGCCCGGATGTCGGGGCGATTGCAGCGGGTCAACTCACCTGGTGCTCCTGGCTATCGCGTACTGATTTGACCATGCCAGCCATTTTCGATGAGCAGGTTCGTCATCTGGGTGTCGAAGCAAAACGCGTCGGCCTATCCTCAAAACAAACGGGTCCGATACCGGCGCTTTCAAATGGCGCAAACGCATATTGTCTGGACGATCTTGTTCTTTGCTTCGGCATGGGGCTGGAACGTCTGCTGCTGAATATCGAAATTCTGGAAAAATGTGCGCAGTGTTATGTGCTGGCCCACAGCTCAGGCAGCCGTGTGAGGCGGATTCCGTGGCTCATCCGTTACATTGCAAATGGCCGATTGCGCAAAGACGAAAAAGAGGCCGCAGCTCTGCACATCAGCGGCAAACGATCCGTGATGAAAGCTGGCTATTGATCTGCTGAACAGCCGTCATATAGCCGGGAGGAGGAGAGCAAACATGCAAGAGACTGCACGAGAGACTGTCCTTGTGACGGGTGGTAGCGGTTTTGTCGCGAGCCATGTTATTTTGCAGCTGTTGCAAGCGGGCAAGACGGTGCGCACCACGGTGAGAAGCTTGCGAAATGCTGAAAAAATAGCGCCGCTGCAAAAGATGCGGGCGCAATTTGATAACCGCCTTGAACTGTTCGAGGCGGATCTTTTGCGGGACGGCTCATTTGACGCGGCCATGGCCGATTGCAGCATCGTCTATCACGTTGCCTCGCCTTTCAAACTGCCGGAGAAAATCAAGGATGGCCAAAGAGAGATGGTGGAGCCAGCGTTGCGCGGCACCCATAATGTGCTGGGTAGCGTCAACAGAACGCCTTCGGTGCGCAAGGTGGTCATGACATCGACCATTGGCGCCATCTTTGGTGACTATGCTGACGTGCGACGCATGAAGAACAACACGGTTGCCGAAGAGTATTTCAATACGACCAGCACCGTTGACAATAACCCCTATCATTACTCAAAGGTGCTGGCTGAAAAAGCCGCCTGGGCAAAAGCCAAGGAACAGGACAGGTGGGAGCTTATCACCATCAATCCCGGCATGATCCTCGGCCCCTCTCTGACACCGGCGTCTGAATCCGGCTCACTGTTTTTGCTGGACGAGATGTTCAAGGGCTATTTCTTCTACGGCATGCCCGATCTGAGCCTTGCCTGCGTTGATGTCCGCGAAGTGGCCGCAGCCCATATCCGCGCTGCTGAAAATCCTGCGGCCCGGGGCCGTTATATCGTGGCTGAAGACCACACCCGCAGCTTTCTCGAAATTGCGTCCGTGGCGCGAAGGGTTCATCCCAGACCCTATCTCTTGCCCACCTGGCAAATTCCCAATGCCGTCGTGCGGCTCGTAGGGCCGCTGTTCGGACTGACCCAGTCTTACATGACCAACCATCTCGGCATTCGTTTCGCGCTCGACAATCATCGCAGCCGCGAAGAACTCGGCATCACATACCGACCATTTTCGGAGACGATTGCCGATCATTACCAAAGCTGGGCGGACCAGCGCGGCCGGTCCTGATCACCGGCCACGATCAATAGGGTTGCGTCCCCTCCTTGCGACACGATAGGGGCAAATGGCCGTAAATGATCCTTCTTTGTCCCCGCTGCCACGTTGAAGGTTGACCCTCTGTCCATATTCTGGACACGATCAGCGCAGAGGGGCGTTGCGATAAGCCGGCAGGAGGCAAGGACCGGCAAATCATCAGCGACAACCAACTGCGTGATCATCTCCATAAAAACAAGGTGGGAACGTAGCAGATGAAATTCAGGATGGCTCGGCGCACAGGCGCCTTCCTGCTGTTGGCAGGCATGACGACGGCATATTCCATACCGGCGATGGCAGGCGGCTTTTCGCGCGGTGAGGCAAACACTGATATTCTTTTTGATGACGCACGTTTCAGCACGGAATCGTCGCTTGTGTATGTGTCGCCAAATCGCTCCTATTCAAAACTCCTTGGGCAGTCCGTCCATGATGGCGATTATTCTCAGTCCTTTACCATTCCCAATATCGCCTTTGCTGCGCGCTTAACCGACAATCTGTCATGCGCCTTCACATACACAAAACCGTTCGGCGGCGCAGGGACCTATAGCCAGGCCGCACAAAATGCTGAAGGCGTGACAGCCGCCGCCAATGGCAATCCCTTGCCAAACCCCACCTCTCACATGGAACTGTCGTCGGACGAATATGGCGGGACATGTGATGTGCATGTTGCCGCCGGTCCCGGACGCCTGCACTTTATCGGCGGTATGTTTATTGAAAGTTTCAGCTATCGCGAGGACACGTTGATCGGCAGCGTGCGGCTGAGAGATAACGGTGAATTCGGATATCGGGCAGGGCTGGCCTATGATATTCCTGAATACGCCTTTCGCGTCCAGCTCCTCTATCGTTCCGAGGTCAAGCATGAAGGCAATGGCACCTTCACGGCGTCCGATGTCGGCACCTCGCTGGGTATTCCAAACACACTGCCAGCCTTCGGGAAGGGCACTCTGCCGCAATCCATCAAGCTTGCCGCTCAAACAGGCGTGGCACCGGGTTGGCTCGTTTACGGTTCTGCCGCATGGACCGAATGGAGCGTCTTGCCGAATTTCAACTACACAGTCACAGATCTTGGTACGGCCCGAAAGGTGTTCAATTACAAAAACGGCTATACGCTCCAGCTTGGCGTCGGCCACGACTTCACCGACAAGATTTCCGGCTCCACCGACATCACCTGGGATCAGGGCGTGGGCACAGGTGCCGATATCACCACCGATACCTGGACCCTTGGTGCTGGCCTGCAATACAAGGCCAATGTCGGCACATTTGGCCTGGGTGCCGCCATCTCCTACCTGACGGCCGGGAAGCAGCGTGTATCTCAGGGCGCGACCTTTGATGCCGACGCCAAAGGCGATTGGGCCGTGGCGGCAGCCGTGTCCTACAAACTGAAATTCTAAAGCCCGTCGCAGTGCCCATCGCAGTCAATGGGATTCACTGCGACATGCTTCAAGCCGACATCAGATCCAAACGGGATTTTTGATCGCTGACGGCCTGCCTGCCTCACCAACCCGCAAAAGCAATCACTTCGCGGTGTGCATCTGGCTGACGTCGTCGAGCGGGCCGGTTAGCGCGGTGCGAGGTGGGATCAGCATTGGTTCGATGATTGTTACGAGCGGCTCAACGGGTGCGGTGTCCAGAAGCTCGAAGCCGATTTCGAGCATCTTGGAAATATCGGGTTTGATCATGTAAACCGGAAACGGCAAAAATGATGCGAAGGGATCGTAGTCAAAACAGCCAACCACGATGTCCGAAACAACCGAAGGATCATGCCTTCCCATAAAGCGCAGAAGGCCCTCGAAGTTGATGGATGAGTTGACGAAGAAGCAGCGCGGCAGGCGGCCTTTTCTCTTAAAATAGTTTTCGAGAACAAGCTCTGTCATCCTTGGTGAATAGCCTGTTTTCTCGACATCATCGACGCTGCCGTCCGCTTTGAAATAAGCGCTTTTGGCGGCATGAAAGCCAGCGATGCGCTCAAGACTGGCATGGTCATCATGCCCACCAAACAGCACCACATCGTCAGGCGAAAGCGCGCCAGCGCGTGCCGCATGCTCCAAAATCGCGCTGGTTAGAATTTCAGCACCATGTCTGTTGTTGGAAATGACAGAAGAAGCGAGCTTACCGGGAAGATCGAGATTGACATGGGGAAGGGCGGCATCGGCGCAAACCTGATGGACACCATCGGGGTTGGCCACGCCAGCAATGAACAGCGCATCAATCGAATAGGCGATCAGACTCTCCACAGTTTTGCGCTCTGCTTCAGGATCGCGCCGCCCGGAAACAACCATCGGTGAGAGACCACGCTTGTGGGCCTCGGCCTCAAAAGCCTGCGCCATGGAGGAAAAAAACCGGTTTTCGTAGACAGGCACCAAAAGGCCCACCAGACCTGATTTGGAGCTGCGCAACCCTCTGGCCTGAAGATTGGTGGTATAGCGCTGCGCCTTCGCCAGCGAGAGGATTTTCCCAGCCGTTTCTTCAGAAATGCGACGCTTGCGCCAGGTGCCATTCAACACAGCGCTGACCGTCGATGCGGATGCGCCTGACAACACCGACAGATCGTAAATAGTCGCCTTCTTGGGATTAAGGTCTGCCATTTTCATCCTCCTCATGAAATTGATGTGTAGAGCAATCCTCCTCTTGACGAAAGAAAAAAATCTGCCTAACGTTTCTGCACCATCGATTGTGCAACCTTGAAATATCGATTGTGCAAACGATGTACGCTATGGGAGTAGCAGGAGGAAAATTTCGAATAGCCGAGATCAAAGTGCTCGCACGCAGAGGCAAAAGCTGTGGCGGGACACCTGCTGAACACGTTTCCTGGAGGAGGAACACTCGTGAAAAAAATCATTTCAGCCGCATTCGGTCTGTCACTTGCCTTGCTCGCGTCCACGGCTTTTGCCGCAGGCCCCAAGGTTGGTGTCGTTGTTAAAATCGGCGGTATTCCGTGGTTCAACGCCATGGAGGCAGGCATTAAGGAACAGAGCGCCAAGCTTGGCGTCGATGGCTTCATGGTCGGCCCGACCAGCGCCGATCCTGCTCTTCAGGTGCGCGCCATTGAGGATCTGATCGCGCAAAAGGTCGATGTCATTGGCGTCGTTCCGAATGATGCGAAAGTTCTGGAGCCAGTGTTGGAGAAGGCGCAGAAAGCTGGCATCAAGGTCATCACGCATGAATCGCCCAATCAGAAGGGCGCAAACTGGGATTTCGAACTGGCGTCGGCCAAGGGCTTTGGCGAAGCCCATGGCAAGCTTCTCGGCGAAAAGATGGGCGGCAAGGGGTCTTACGCGGTTTTCGTTGGCTCGCTCACAGTTCCGCTGCACAATGCCTGGGCTGACGCGGCGATCGCCTACATCAAGGCGCATTATCCTGACATGAAGCTCATTGGCGACCGCTATGGCGTTGCAGAAGATCTCGATAAAAGCCGTTCTACAGCGCTCGACCTTATGTCCGCCAATCCCGATCTGAAGGGTTTTCTGGCCTTCGGTTCGCAGGGGCCTATTGGTGCCGGACGCGCCGTGGAAGAGCGCCGCAAGGACGGTAAAGTGTTCGTGGTTGGTCCGTTTTCTCCCGGACAGGGTGCCAAGCTCATCAAGAGCGGCGCTCTGACCGGTGGCTTCATGTGGAACCCCAAGCAGGCGGGCGAAGTGTTCATTACGCTTGCTGATCGTCTCGTCAAGGGCGAAACCCCGAAGGCTGGCGATGACATTGAGGGTCTTGGCAAGATCAATCCAGAAGGCAACACGATCGTCGTCGATCAGCTTCTGAAGATCGACAAGGAAAGCATCGACAAGCTTGTCGGCATGGGTCTTTAAACACGCCTGAGCGTCGAGCGCGCCCGCAATGCTGAACTCAAAGCGGGCCGCCAACCCTATATTCCGTCGCGTTGCACACCATCGGTGACGCGACGGTATCTTCTGCAAAACAAGACAATGAACGACGCCCACTTGCAGTCGGGCGAGGGGAGATCATTGCGCCATGAGCGACAAACCAGTCTTGCCCTTGAGGCCACTTTTATCACTGAGCGATGTCAGCGTCACGTTTGGCGGTGTCCGTGCACTCAAGGGCGTGTCTTTTGAGGTTAATCCTGGAGAGGTCCATTGTTTGGCCGGTGAAAACGGCTGCGGCAAGAGCACACTCATCAAGGTCATCACCGGTGTCTACAAACCGCAAGCAGGCGCACAATTGCAGTTTGATGGCAAGCCGATTGGGGCCATGACACCGGCGCTCGCACAATCTCTCGGTATTCAGGTCATCTGGCAGGATCTCGCTCTCTTCGATGAAATGACGGTTGCCGAAAACATCGGCTTCCAGCACGCCATGAAGGGTAAATTTGGCCTGGTCGACAAAGGTGCAATCCGAAAGGCTGCCGAGCAGGCGCTCGCGCGGCTTGGCGTGGACATTGACCTGGATCGTCCACTTAAGGAACTTCCAATCGCTCAACGCCAGATCGTCGCCATCGCCCGCGCGCTGGTGGGTGAGGCGCGTCTGGTTTTCATGGATGAACCAACCGCCTCCCTGACGCAGTCGGAGACTGATTATCTCATCGACATTGTGCGCAATTTGTCAGCTTCCGGCGTGGCTGTCGTCTTTGTCTCCCATCGTCTCGCCGAAGTGTTGGAAATTTCGAACCGGATCACAGTGCTGCGTGACGGCGCGCTTGTCGGTGTCTATCCCGTTGAAGGCATGACGCAATCGCGCGTCACTGAACTGATGACGGGCCGCATGTTCGACAATGCCGTCATTGCGACAGATCATGATGACCAGCCGGTGGTGCTCTCCGTGCGCGGCTTGAGCCGGCATGGCGAGTTCTCGGATGTTTCATTCGATCTGCGGCGCGGAGAAACGCTCGGTATTACGGGTCTGCTTGGTGCCGGACGCACTGAACTTGCCCTGACACTGTTTGGAATGCACCGTCCCCATGCCGGTGAAATGCGTCTTGAGGGCCAGCTGGTGGACTTCGGATCAAATCGGGATGCCATTCGGGCAGGGATTGCCTATCTCTCCGAAGATCGCCTGTCGCTCGGCCTCAATCAGCCGCAATCGATTGCCGACAATCTCGTTATGGCGTCCCTTGATAAGTTGCTCGTCGGTGGGCTGATCTCGACGTCAAAAAAAGCCTCGGTCGTCAAACACTGGATCGGCTCCCTCGGCGTCAAGATTGGGCAGCCGGAAGACCCGATCCGTACCTTGTCAGGCGGTAACCAACAGCGCGTTGCCATTGCCAAATGGCTGGCCATCGGTCCGAAGATACTGATTCTGGATGCACCGACCGTCGGTGTCGATGTCGGTGCACGCGCCGGGATTTTCGACATTGTCCGCAAGCTCGCGGCCGAAGGCCTCTCCATCATCCTGATCTCGGACGAGGCACCGGAGGTCTATTTCAATTCAGACCGGATCGTTCACATGGTCGAGGGGCGCTTCCACGCAACCTACGATCCACGAACCATTTCCATGACCGAACTGGAGACTGCAATCTATGCGTAGGCTGATCCTGGCGAATACAACAGAATTCGCGCTGATTATCGTAACAATCCTGCTCTGTGCTGGGTTGTCGCTTGGGACTGATCGCTTCTTCACGGTCTCAAACGCCTTTGATGTGCTGAATGTCTCTGCCGTCAACATCATCTTTGCTGTCGGTCTGCTGGTCGTGCTGATTTCTGGTGGTATCGACATCTCCTTTGCCGTCGCGGCCTCCGTTGTTCAATATGTCACCGCCCTTGCTGTGGCGAAACTTGGTGGCGGCAACTGGGCTGAGGGCTTTATCATCGCGGGTGCCGTGGGCATCGGACTGGGTTTGATCAACGCGTTTCTCGTCTGGCGGCTGAAGATCATCTCTATCGTAGCGACGATTTCGACATTTAACATCTTCTTCGGTCTGTTGATGTTCTTCACAAAGGGCGTTTCGATCTACAATCTGCCAGACTGGCTTTCCACCCGTGTGGTTTTTTACGAACACGAGATGAGTGATGGCTCCTGGATCGAGCTGACGCTGCCGGTTGTCGTCATGATCCTTTGCTGTATCGCCACCTGGTTCATGATATCGCGCACCACCATTGGCCGCCAACTCTACGCTTTCGGCGACAATCCGGAAGGGGCTCGCCGCTTTGGCATCAATATCGGTGCCATGCACTATCTTTCCTTCGGCTGGCTTGGCCTGATGGCCGGAATTGCCGGTCTCATGCAGGCGCATTACGCCCAGGAAGTGGTGCCAAACGCGCTCTATGGCCGTGAGCTCGATGTTCTCGCCGCAACCGTTCTCGGTGGTGCACGTCTCGGGGGAGGGAAGGGGTCAGTCATTGGCTGTGTGCTTGGCGTGCTGCTTGTGTCGATTACCCAGAACGGTCTCAATTTGATGGGCGTGTCGCCCTTCGCCTTCAAGATGGTTGTCGGCACCATCATTCTGATCGCGATCACACTCTCTTCGACCCGCTTCGACAAGCTTTTGCCGTCCGCCATGAAGAGTTCAAACCCCACAAAGAGTTCAAGACAGGGAAGTGTGCGCCAATGACCTCTCTCACCCAGAAGTTTAACCGCACATTCGGCGCGGACATGGCGGGGCCAGTGATTGCTTTCATTGCGGTCATGGTCGTCTTTGGAACCCTGGCCGACAATTTCCTCTCCCTTGGAACATTCGGCTCCGTCTCCTTCCAGTTACCGGAGCTGGGTCTTCTGACGCTGGCCATGCTGCTTCCGCTGTTGACAGGCGGGATCAATCTGTCGATCACCTTCGCTGCCAATCTGTCCGGCCTTGCCGCCGCATGGGTGTTGCAGGCTCAAGGTGGCGTCAATGCGCCGCCAAGTGCCTTTCTTCTCGCCTGCCTTGCAGCCCTCCTCACCGGCGCAGCCGTTGGCGCGTTAACCGGGGCAGCGATCGCCTATACGCGCGCGCACCCCATCCTGATCACACTCTCGATGATGATCTTTTTGCGTGGTCTTGGCGAGTTTCTGACACGCGGCGGCGATATCTCCGGCTTTCCCGGTTACGTTTCCACCATCGGTCAGGGTTCTGTGCTCGGGTTGCCTATCCCCTTGGTCATCTTCATCGCCTGTGTCGGGCTCTGGCATATCTTGCTCACACGGGCAAAGCTCGGTTTTGGGCTTTTGATGATCGGTTCCAATATCGAATCTGCCCGCTATTCTGGCCTCAACACCCGCCGCATTCTTGTTCTCGTCTACACCCTGTCAGGTATGATGTGCGCTGTCGCTGGCCTGATCATGCTGGCCCGCTTCAACTCAGTGCGTGTGGGCCATGGTGAATCCTATCTGTTGATCACGGTGCTTGCCGCCTTTCTCGGTGGCGTCAACCCCTTTGGCGGCTTTGGGCGTGTTCTGCCAGTCTTTGTCGCGCTGATTGTTCTTCAGCTTCTCTCGTCTGGTCTCAATCTTATGGGCGCGAACCAGCATCTCGCAACAGCTTTGTGGGGCGTGTTGATGATCGTCGTCATGGCGGCCAGGACGCTGGCGTCGAAACTCTCTGCTGCCCGTGGAAGGAAAGTATAATATGCAAGGATTTGGTGTTCACGCCATGATGTGGGCAAGCACGTGGGACCACGCAAGCGCTGAGCGCGCCATTGCCGGAGCCGCGCGCCATGCACAGGATTATATCGAAATCCCGTTCTTCGACATTCCCTCGGTCGATGCCGCCCATTGCCGAGCCCTTCTGGAAACGCACCTGATGCGGGCAACCTGCTCTCTGGTGTTACCGGAACACGCCTGGGCCTCTGTGCGCCCGGACGCGGCAATCGATCACCTCAAGGCTGCCCTCGACAAGGCTGCCGAGATTGGTGCTGACGCGCTGACCGGCGTTACCTTCGGCGGCACGACGGAGCGCACAGGGTTTGCACCGACGCAAAGCGAATATGACAATCTGACCCGCGCCTTAGGCACAGTCGCAAAGCACGCAAAAGCGCTCGGTCTCCAATTTGGCATTGAGGCGGTCAACCGTTATGAGAGCCACCTGATCAATTCCGCCAAACAGGCGGTGGATCTCGTCGAGCGGATCGGCATGGACAACGTCTTCGTGCATCTCGATACCTTCCATATGAACATGGAGGAAAAGGGGCTTGCGAGCGGGATCGTCGCTGCGCGCGATCACCTGAAATATATGCATATGTCGGAAAGCGACCGCGGCACGCCGGGCTTCGGCAATATTGCCTGGGATGAGCTTTTCGGTGCGCTGGCGGCCATTGATTTCGACGGGCTTCTGGTTCTGGAAAGCTTTGGAGGCCTGCCGTCTTCCATGGCGGGATCAACCTGCACCTGGCGACCCGCAGCCCTGAGCGCTGAGGACGTTTTGGACAAAGGCATTCCATTTCTGCGCAACAAGGCAGCGCAATACGGCCTGTTTGCCTCCCGCTCATAACCACAGAAACGCTTCAAATCCATTATGTGAGCCAAGCCTTTGAGCACGATTGACACCAATGCCCGTGACATTGCCACCCTTGCCATGCAGCGTTTCGCTGACAGGCAGGGACAGCGGCTGATTATTGCCATTGCCGGTGCGCCGGGATCGGGAAAATCCACAATCGCCGAACGGGTCGTAGACCTCATCTGCGAAAGCGGTACCTCAGCAGCACTTTTCCCCATGGATGGGTATCACTACGATGATGCCGTTCTGGAGACGATGGGCAGACGCGCCTTCAAAGGCGCAATCGACACCTTCGACGCCCATGGCTTGCGGCATATGCTGGAGCGCCTCAAAGCCAATGAAGACGATGTCATTGCTGTGCCGGTGTTTGATCGATCCATCGAAATCGCCCGCGCCGGGGCACGCCTCATTGCCCAATCTGTGCAGATCATCGTCTGTGAAGGCAATTATCTGCTGGCCAGGCAATCCCCTTGGGACAGGCTGAAGCCGATCTTCGATTTCACGGTCTTTGTCGATGTGGAGACCGTCGATCTGCGTGAGCGGTTACGGTCGCGCTGGCGTGGATTCGGTCTTGATGAGGCCGAGATCAACCGCAAGGTCGAAGAAAACGATTTACCCAACGGCGCATTCATCACCCAGACCGCCGCAGAGCCCGATCTCAGGCTGAAAAATCCGGGGAGCGCGTGACGCATTTTGCAGGGCTTTGAACACCAATCCAACCATCAACACAGACATCAAACGGCTAAATCAAGAGGCTGATATGAAACACGGAATCTATTACTCCTATTGGGAACATGAATGGAGCGCCAAGTTCGGCCCCTATGTCGAGAAAGTCGCCAAGCTTGGCTTCGATATTATCGAAGTCGCTGCCCACCATATTAACGAATATAGCGATGCTGAACTCGCAACGATCAAACAAAGTGCGCGCGACAACGGCATTATCCTGACGGCCGGTATCGGCCCGTCAAAATCGAAAAACCTCTCTTCACCCGATAAGGCTGTCCGCGACGCGGGCAAGGCTTTCTTTGAGAAGACGCTGACCAATGTGGCCAAGCTCGATATCCATACAATCGGTGGTGCGCTGCACTCCTATTGGCCAATCGATTATTCGCAACCGGTGGACAAGGAAGGTGACCGCGCGCGCGGCGTTGAAGGCATTCACGACATTGCGGATTTCGCCAATGATCTTGGAATTAATCTTTGCATCGAAGTGCTGAACCGCTTCGAAAACCACGTTCTCAACACCGCGGCAGAAGGGGTTGCCTTCGTAAAAGATGTTGGCAAATCCAACGTCAAGGTTATGCTCGATACCTTCCATATGAACATTGAGGAAGACAGCTTCGGCGAGGCCATTCGCACAGCTGGCTCCCTCCTTGGCCACTTTCACACCGGCGAGAGCAATCGACGTGTGCCGGGCAAGGGCCGGATGCCATGGCATGAGATTGGCGCAGCATTGCGAGACATCAACTACACCGGCGCAGTGGTCATGGAACCCTTTGTCAAGACCGGCGGCACCATCGGTTCAGACATCAAGGTCTGGCGCGATCTGACCGGCGGCGCGGATGCCGCAAAGATGGATGAAGACGCGAAAAACGCGCTTGCATTCTCGCGTTTCGTCTTGGGCTGATAAGGCGTTACAGAAATGGACACCCGCCTCAACCAAGGAGTTGGGGCGGTATACACGCGTCGATCAAATAGAACGCGAACAAGGACGACAATGAGGTAAGATATCTTTGACACATCCGGCTCGGTCCTGCTCCTTCATCATGGCACTGGTGTCTGTTGGGGCTGAGATTTGCCACGCGAACCTCTGAGCACTATCATCAAGAGAGATGGATATTCCTGCTCTCCAGAAAGTTGATTTTGCTCATGAGATGTTTGTCATCCTCTTCATTTTCGATGGCGGAACTCAACGGCATTGGACGCGAGCATGTCATCCAAAAGCGCCGCACCTTTATCGACATGATTGTTATGATTTTGACAATTTTGGGCGTCTGCGCCTTTTCGATCTCTACAGCGCGTGCTGCCTCCATCGACAGCCGATTGGGCGATACGATTTTATCCTGCTTCTCTCCACCGCCCGGAGCGACACACAACGCGCAGGTGTCGGTTACATTTGCCGCGGACGGGTCTTTCGCCGAGAAGCCAAAGATCATTGAAAGTGGTCAAGATGCGATCGATACCGCCTTTGCGAATGCCGCGCTGAGAGCGCTTTTGAGGTGCGAGTCACGTATTGTCCAGTTTCGCTTGAAGGGTACGATTGTTTTCAATTTCCCTCCCTCGGGCCTACCCATTCAGGCGGACGTGAGTGGAAACTCTACTGCATAATTCCTTAAATCGGAATCGACTTAAGGAGAAAATTATGCAGCAGATTAAAAGTGTTACAGCGTCCTTTGTGCGCCACTTTTCCGGTCTGGCACCGAATGGAGAGAAAAAACGCGGTGCAAGATGAATGTTTGAACGGCTTGGTTCTGAAAACGAAAAAGCCTGCCGCGGGAGGAGGTGCGGCAGGCTTTTCGAAAACAACGAACAACAGCTGGGAGGAGGAGTGCTGTTGCTCCATCAGACGCCCGTAGGGAGGAGGAGTGGGCCGTCTGAAACCGAAGCTTTGCGGGAGGAGGAGCATCGCTTCGTTGAAATTGAAGATAGCCTATTTTTCAGCTCAGAAAATAGACTTTGTTGCAGTGCAGATATGCAAAAATGAAGCATCTCCGTATTCCGTCACCGTCACGCCCTCTCCGTAGAGAAAACGCAAAAACGCCCGCGTTACCGGCGGGCGTTGCGATCATCGATTATTTATGACGTCAGGGTTTAACGAGCGACCGATGCGCGGGCGACGCTGCGGATGTCGGCGCGGTTGATGCCGAGATCCTGAAGCTCACGAGAGCTCATACGGTCCAGTTCGGTAACGGTCTGACGATATTTACGCCATGTATTGAAAGAGCGAGCTACGTTCATAATGATCCCCTTTTCAAGGTCCTCTGTGACGCCAGCAACTTTGCTTCAGTTCCAACGTCGTTTCGATGATTGGAATATAGGCTCTCATGCCTTTGTTGATAAGGCACAAGACCTCACGCCCGCTATGCAACATATGCATAGCGGCGCCTACGCGATGATCTCGTTCAAGCTTCATCGCGCAAGCTTCGTCACCCAAGGGGGTATCTTGTCCGGGCAATCTTGGTATGATTGCTGCCATTGCATCTAAAAATCCTTGCAACCCAAAAATCACGACGCTAAGATCTTCGTGCAACCAATTGAGAGAAAGGAGGGTCACGTGTATAATTTTTATTGCCGGTTCTACCAGCAACGTGGCCCCGTCAACGCCCTGCAGATGCGTTTGCAGGGCTGACCAAATCTCGTTTAAGACGTTACTGGTCCGCCCTTTATGGCGCTGGCGCTTAAGCTATTGAGCTTGAGACGCTGGCAATGTGTTTTCACCGCATTTGATTGTCGTCGTGCCTTGGCTTTGCCATGGGCGCAGCAGTGATGCGGACATCATTCGAGACCAAAATGTCGCTGATCAATATTCGTAATCTTGGCGTGGTGCGCGCTCAACCTTTGTTTTCGACCCTCAATTTCACCGTCAATGCCGGGGACCGTATTGGGCTCGTGGCCGCCAATGGGCGTGGAAAGTCTACGCTTCTGCAATGTATTGCGGGCACGGTTGAGCCAAGCGAGGGTGAAATTACCAAGACCCGTGGGCTTCTTGTTGGTTATGTTGAACAAAATGTGCCTTCAGCCCTCCACTCTCTGTCCTTTTATGAGGCGGTGCTTTCGGCCCTTTCCCCGGAGCAGATAGAGACAGAAAGCTGGCGGGTGGACATTGTGCTGGATATGCTGGATGTGCCAGAGGCGCTTCGGGGCCAACAGGTGATGGCGCTCAGTGGTGGCTGGCAAAGAATGATGATGCTGGCCCATGTTTGGGTTACCGAGCCAGATGTGCTGCTGCTGGATGAGCCAACAAACCACCTTGATCTTGGCAAGATCGCGGCGCTGGAAAACTGGCTCAATGCGTTGCAGCGGGACGTTCCTGTCATCATCGCCAGTCATGACCGCGCCTTTCTGGACGCGGTGACCAACAAAACGCTGTTCCTGCGGGAGCGACAAAGCCCTTTGTTTTCGCTGCCCTATTCGCGCGCGCGCAGCGAGCTTGCACGCATGGACGCCTCTGATGCAAAGCAGTTTGAGCGCGATATGAAAACGGCGGATCAACTGCGTCGGCAGGCCGCGAAGCTTAAAAATATTGGCATCAACTCTGGTAGCGACTTGCTGGTTGTCAAAACCAAACAGTTGAAGGAGCGGGCCGATAAGCTTGAGAGCACGGCAAAGCCTGCTTATCAGGAGCGTTCTGCCGGCACCATCAGGCTTACCAATAGCGGAACCCATGCGAAAGTTCTGGTGACGTTAGACAACGTGGAGGTCTGCACCCCTGATGGACGTTTGCTCTTCAAAACCGGTCAGCAATTTATCCGCCAAGGCGACCGGATTATTTTGCTGGGCGGCAATGGCGTCGGAAAATCCAGCTTCATCAATCTCTTACGGGGCGCGATTGAGCGGCCGGACCATCAAGACCCGGGCATAAAAGCCACACCATCCGTGGTGCTGGGTGCGATTGATCAGGGCTTGAACAATCTGCGAGGCCGTGACACGCCGATGGAAGCGATTATCAGCCGTTTCGACATTGGTGATCAAAAGGCGAGAACCTTGCTTGCCGGTGCTGGCATAAACCTTGACATGCAATCTCGCCCCGTTGAACGCTTGTCGGGTGGGCAGAAAGCCCGGCTGGCCATGCTGATATTGCGCTTGGCGGACCCCAATTTTTTCGTTCTGGATGAGCCGACAAACCATCTCGATATTGAAGGGCAGGAGGCGCTGGAGCAGGAATTGCGCGACAAAGAGGCCAGTTGCTTGCTTGTGTCGCATGATCGATATTTTGTTCACGCCGTTGCCAATCGGTTCTGGATGATTGATCGCAAACGGTTGATCGAAGTGGACAGTCCGGATGAATTTTTCCTGCAAGTGACATAGACTTACATGGGCGTGCGCAAGAGTTTGTCAGGGAAAAGTGGAATCCGGTTTTCCCGTAAAGACAAACGAAAACAAAAAATCTTAGAGGCTGTCTGGTTCAATCTCACAGTACACGACGCATAGGTTTTACCGTATAGCTCACCCCCCTCTGCCCTGCCGGGCATCTCCCCCACAAGGAGGGAGATCGACAAAAAGCAACCCTATTGCTCAACAGCATACGTCCTATGTGTCGGAGATCACAGGTTCATTGTTAAAAACGAGCGGGAGCGCCTATCCGATCTCCCTCCTTGTGGGGGAGATGGCTGGCAAGCCAGAGGGGGGTAAACGGCACATAAAGGCCTTTGTGTCGGGTACTATGGTTCAATCTGAACCTGACAGACTCTAATTATAGCGCACGCCCCTGTTAGCCTTTCTAAAGAGCGAGATAGGCCTTGCGAATATCATCGCGCTCGGTGAGTTCCTTGATCGTGCCTGAAAATTGCACTGTGCCGTTTTCCAGCACATAGGCACGGTCAGAGATCAGGCGGGCAAACGGCAGGTTCTGCTCAGACAAAAGAACGGAAATGCCGGATTGCTTCATGATGGTGATGGCCTGCGCCATTTGCTCGACAATCTTTGGTGAAATGCCTTCCGATGGCTCATCAAGCAGCACCAGATAAGGATTGCCCATCAAGGTGCGGGCAATGGTCAGCATTTGCTGTTCACCGCCGCTCATGGCACCGCCGGGGCGTTTGCGCATTTCAGCGAGGTTGGGAAAAATCTCGTAAATCCGCTCTGGCGTCCAAATTGCATTTTGACCACGGGCTGGCTGGCGGCCCACTTCCAGATTTTCCTCGACGGTGAGTTCGGTAAAAATCCGGCGCTCTTCCGGCACATAGCCAAGCCCTTTGCGCGCAATTTCAAAGGGTTGCAGGGCGGTGATGTCATCGTTTTGAAAGCGGATTGTGCCGGTTCTGCGGGCCAAAAGACCAATGATAGATTTAAAGGTGGTGGATTTGCCAGCGCCATTGCGGCCAAGCAGGGCAACAACTTCGCCAGCGCTTACCTCAAGATCCACGCCAAAGAGAATATGGGCCGGACCGTACCAGCTGTTTAACCCGGAAATACTGAGCATCAATGCGCCTCTCCATGGGAATACAAGGCTCCAGAGCCGAGATAGACCGCTTGCACCTGCGGATCGGCCCGCACGGCATCGGGCGTGCCGGTGGCAATAATTTCGCCGCGGTTAAGCACGATCACACGGGTCGCATGTTCAAACACAATGTCCATATCATGCTCGGTAAACAGCACGCCGATCTGTCGCTCACGCACAACCTTTGCCGTCAGCTCCATCAATGCCACACGCTCTTTGGCGGCCATGCCTGCGGCTGGCTCATCCATCAGCAGCAGTTTTGGCTCGCCAGCCAGGGCAATGGCCAGTTCCAACCGCTTCACATCACCATAAGGCAGTTCGCGACAGAGTCGATCAGCCTGGTTATCAAGACCGATCAAGGCCAAAAGCGCCATGGCATCGTCGCGGTAGAGCGTCCCAAGCCGACCGAAAAAGGCCGAGAGGCTCAAGGCACCCTTATGACAGGATTGCAGCACCATTTGCACATTTTCAAGCACCGTCATTGAAAGGTAGGTCTCGGCAATCTGAAATGTGCGGCCAACGCCAAGGCAAAAGATTTTCTGCGGAGAATAGCGCGTCGTATCGACACCCTCGATCATCACGCGCCCGGAACTGGGGCGGATCTGACCATTCATCATATTGAAACAGCTGCTTTTTCCCGCTCCATTGGGACCAATCATGGCCAGCAATTCGCCGCGCTGAACCTGAAATGATACGCTGCGCACGGCATGAACACCTTGATAGTTTTTGCTCAAGTCTTCGACAGAAAGAAGGGGGGCTAGCCTGCTCATGCGACCTCTCCTTTGGGCTGAAGAACGCTCCTGTCCATGGCCATTCTCGCTTGCCACCAGCGGATCAGGCGTGCGCCTGTGCCGACAATGCCCTCGGGGAAAACAATGACCAGCGTGATAATCAGCGCGCCGAGGATCAGACGCGGATAATCTGTGTTGCTCATCAGCCAGATGGATGCGGTTTTGTACACCACCGCGCCGACAACGCTGCCCGACACCGTTCCAAAACCGCCCAGCAGCACCATGACCAAGGCGTCAATTGAGGTGGAAATGCCAAGACTGTCGGGAAAAACGCTGCCCTTTTGAAAGGCGAGTAGAGCACCGGCCAATCCGGCAAAGAAGGCGCTGATGGTGAAGGCCAGATGCTGCACTTTTTGCTGCGAAAGACCCACGGATGCCGACCGCATGGGGGAATCTTTCAGCGCCCGCAACGCATAGCCAAAGGGCGAAAAGGTGAGGTGGCGAAAGACGACAATAGTGATCACGGCGGCTGCCAGCGTCAGCCAATAAAAGGCTTGCGCGCTGCTGGCCCAGGCGGATGGCCACACGCCGATAATGCCATTGTCGCCGCCGGTCACCTCCACCCATTGGAAGGCAATGGACCAGACAATCTGCGCAAATGCCAATGTCAGCATGGCGAAATAGATATTGGAAAGCCGAACACAAAACCAACCTGCGATGGCTGAGACCAAAACGGCAAGAATTGGTCCAGCGATCAATGCCAATTCCATCGGCAAGGCAAAATACTGGACCGACAGGGCAGCGCCATAGGCACCAAGCCCCAAGCCTGCGGCGTGACCAAAGGAATCCAGCCCACCCACCGACATCAAAAATTGCAAGCTGATGGCAAAGGTCACGGCAATCATCACTTCGGCAGCCACGCCAATGCCATAGCTGCCCAACACCCAAGGCAAAAACACCATGGCAATCGCAAACACCAAAGCGGCAAGCCGCGCAGCATTACCAAGCGGCTTCCAGACTGCGGATGTCACCAGATTGGTGCGCGATTTGGGCATGGGCTTGCCCAGCAGGCCGAAGGGGCGCACCACCAGCACCACCGCCATGACAATGAAAATCAACACCAGCGAAATACCCGGCAACACCAGAATGCCAAAGGCGTTCAGCTCAGACACAATCACGGCTGCCAAAAACGCGCCGGGGATGCTGCCAAGCCCGCCAATCACGACAACCACGAAAACCTCCGTGATCACCGAGAGATCCATAAAGTGGCTGACCGCATCGCGCGGGATTTGCAGGCCGCCGCCAAAGGCGGCCAGAAAAACACCCAGCGCAAAAACACTGGTAAACAGCCATTTTTGATTAACGCCCAAGGCATTGACCATATCTCGGTCCTGGGTTGCGGCGCGCACCAGTGTGCCCCAGCGGGTACGATTGAGCAGTAGCCACAAACCGGCCAGTACGGCAGGCCCCAGACCGATCAGCACAAAATCATAAATCGGTAGCTGATGCCCAAATATGGTGAATGCGCCTTCAAGGCCGGGAGCCCGTGGCCCCACCAGATCTTCCGGCCCCCAGATCAGCCGAACCAGATCTTCGATGATCAGCGTCACACCAAAGGTTGCCAAAAGCTGCAACAATTCCGGTGCATGATAGATGCGCCGGAGCAGCAGAATCTCGATCACCGTTCCAACTGCGGCCACAATAGCAGCGGCAACCAACAGCGCTGCCCAAAAGCCAAGCGCGCTTTCCCAGCGGGTTGTCAGGCTATAAGCCAGATAGGCCCCGAGCATGTAGAAAGCGGCATGGGCAAAATTGACAATGCGGGTCACGCCAAAAATCAGCGATAGGCCGCTGGCAACCAGAAACAGCGATGCGGCATTCGCAAGTCCGGTCAGGAATTGTGCGAAATAGAGATCCAAGAGAGGTTCCTTCCCCGGATACGTTGGCGCGAAAGATAATGGCTGCCTCGCCGCAAACGACATGATCTCACGTTTTGCGGCAAAGGAGCAAATTGATTGGCGTGTCGCGCCCGAATGACATCAACAGCGCGACAACCAAAAATCAGGGGCGCATCTTTGCAGCGTCCGCTTCACTGGGCAGAAAATCGGCACCGCTTTCATATTTGAAATCCACCATGGTGCCTTTGCCGTCCACCAGCGCGGTTTTGCCAACAAAGGCGCCAAGCGTTGATTGATGATCGGCAGCACGGTAAGTGATGGGGCCAAAGGGGCTATCCACTGAAATGCCCTTGGCGGCGGCAATCAGCGCGTCCGTGTCTGTGGATTTAGCCTTATTGAGGATGGCTGCGGCTGATTTGATCAGCGTGTAACCCACCACCGAGCCGAGACGCGGGTAATCATTATAGCGCTTCTGATAGGCGTCCAGAAATGCCTTGTGCTCGGCAATTGTCACCTTGTCCCACGGATAGCCGGTAACAATCCAGCCGGTTGGAGTGTCGCCTTTCAGCGGGTCAAGATATTCCGGCTCGCCGGTCAGAAACGAAACAACCGAGCGATCCTTGAACAAGCCGCGCGTTGTACCCTCGCGCACCAGTTTGACCAGATCGGCACCAAAGGTAACATTCAAAATGGCCTCTGGCTTTGCGGCTTCAATGGCTTGCGCCACCGATCCGGCGTCAATCTTGCCCTGTGGCGGCCATTGCTCTGCCACGAATTCCACATCAGGCCGGGCTTTCTTCAACAGCTCTTTGAAAACTGCGACAGCACTTTGACCATATTCGTAATTGGGGGCAATGGTGGCCCAGCGCTTGGCCGGCAGCTTTGCGGCTTCCGTTGCCAGCATGGCCGCCTGTACATAATTGGATGGACGCAGGCGGAAGGTGTAATCATTGCCCTTAGACCAGGTCATTGCGTCGGTCAGCGGCTCGCCCGCCAGATAGAAAATCTTCTTTTGCTGGGCAAAAGACGAAACCGCCAAGCCGATGTTGGAGAAGAATGATCCGGAAATCATCACAACGCCGTCTTTGGACACCAGTTCATTGGCGGCGGTGATGGCATCGCCCGGCTTGCCGCCATCATCCTTGGAGATCACCACAAGCTTGTTGCCATGGATACCGCCTGCGGCATTGATTTCATCAACGGCCATTTCCCAACCCTTTTTATAGGGCTCGGTAAAGGCAGGAAGTCCAGAATAGCTATTGATTTCGCCAATTTTAATATCGGCAGCAGATGCATTTGCTCCGGCGCAAAGGCTCAGAGCCGTTCCCATGACGGCCAAAATGCGCTTCATCACTGTTCTCTCTCTGGCTTAGAGCTGTCGGGTTCAGCGAGAACCAAACAGGCCCACGGTTCCTGGTATGAGTTGTCTTCAGGAAAAACGATGGTTTCTCTTTCCTGACCACTCTAGACCTTATAGCAGCCTTATTTTTATAATGCGGTCCGGCGCTTATTTTATTTTTGCGCGGCTCCGAAGGGCATCTTCAAGTGTGCCCACTTTAAAAGCAAGATATTTTTTTGCTCATTTTTTGGGTCGATGATGATAGGGTTCAGTTTTTTATCGCCGACATTCACCCATTTAGGGTGTGTACTCTATTTATACGCCGATTTATTCTCACGGAGGCCAAATGCATGAGCACAGCGTATAATGTGACGGAACAGGTTGGCCATCTTTTGCGGCGGGTTTACCAGCGTCATCTGGCGATTTTCCAAGACCACGCCTTTGATCCGAGCATAACCTCGGTCCAGTTTATGACGCTGTGCGTGTTGCGCGACAAGGGGCCCAGCTCGCAAAGCGAACTGGTGCGGGCAACAGCCATTGATCAAGGCACCATTCGCGGCATTATCGAGCGCCTGACCGCACGGGGCTTGATTTCGCTGTCACGCGATGAGCAGGATGGCCGCAAGGTGATCATGGCCTTGACACCCGAGGCTGACGCCCTGCTCGACAATATGGTGCCCAGTGCGCAAATGATTTCCGAACTGACCATGGGATCGCTCAATGCGGCCGAACGGGTCGCCTTGATTTATCTACTCAAGCGATTGCTGGAAGAGCCGAACGAGGGAAACACCGGCGAAAGCGCATGGGAAGACGATCAACACAATCGATAATCGTCATTCGCATGCAAATGACATTTGCAAGAGAGAGCATGGTGTCCAACCATGCCAGACATGACGCGCGAGATAACGCCTGCCTTAACAGATCTTTTTCAAAAGCTCGACCAGCATCATTTGCTCACCCGAGGTCAGCGGTGCCAGCGTTGCGTCGGAAACAGCCAATGCGTTGGCAATATTGCGTTGAATGGCTTCATTGCCATCCTTGGTGACGCTAAGCAGCAGGCGGCGTCCATCATTGGGGTCGGGGCTTGAGCAGACGTAGCCACGCGCCACCAGTCGATCCACCACACCTTTGATGGTTGCCACATCCATGGCCGTATCGCGACCGAGCTGGTTTTGCGAGGTGGGGCCGATTTCCCTCAGCTTGGTGAGTGCCGCCCATTGCGTGGTGGTCAAACGTTCGCCCATGCGCTCGCCAAATAAGGCCACATGGCGCTGGTTGGCCTGGCGAAGATAAAAGCCGATCTGCTGGTCCACACGGTAATCGCCGACCCGATCTGTCTTCGATGCAGGACTCAAGTGTGGATCTTGTGGCGTGCTGCGGTCTGTGTTGGACATAGGTTCCCCCTGTGCCTGCTATCGCATACCCCGCTCATTTGAATTGTCAATAAAATGGCCAGCGTGATGCGATGGGCACTCTCTTGACATTCCTTTTCGTGCGTGGATAGTCATTCGTATACAAACAATATCATCGAAAACGATGAACGGGAACACGGCAGACGATCCGATATCGTCAACAATCGGGAGCAGGGTATGGTTACGCAGCCAGTCGCCAATGCAGTGAACGGCAAAATCCGATGCGATGCCTGTCCGGTGATGTGCTATATCGCCGATGGCAAATCTGGTGCGTGTGATCGCTATGCCAACCAGGGCGGTGAGCTGGTGCGGGTTGATCCCTTTACGGTGATCGAGAAAACCGCATCTGAGGGCGGCAAAATTGTACCCTTCCTGCCTGACGACAGTGCTGATTGGGATGGCGATCTTGTGCACGCCGGATCAACCTTTATTACGGCGGTTGGTGCAGGCACCACCTATCCTGATTATAAGCCTGCCCCCTTCATTGTTTCGCAAAAGCAAAATGGCGTGGATATGGTCACGGTTGTGACCGAGGGCATTTTTTCCTATTGCGGTGCCAAGGTTAAAATCGACACGGATCGTTTCATCGGGCCGGAGACGTCGCTGGTGCGGGTCGATGGCGAGGCCGTGGGCCATGTCACCACCGGCGAATATGGTTCGCAAATGCTCTCGCTGGGCGGCGTGCATCATCTCACGGGCGGTTCGAAAAAAGAGGGCCGTGTGACCTGCGATACGCTGATGCGCCTTTGCAATGGCGAACAGCTGGAAATGGTGGTGGATGGCGGCGCGACGCTGTTGCTGAAAGCCGGGGCCGCCCCCATCATCAATGGCACACTGGAAGAGCGCATGCGGGTTGGCTGCGGCTCGGCCACCATTGGCATTTTTGCGCGCCAATGGAAAGATATGGTCGATGAAGTCGTGGTGGTGGATGACCATATCACCGGGGTGCTTTCCGAGCATCAGGCGGGCAAGCTGCTGGATGTTGCACCCACCGGTATCAAGATCAAAGGCCGACGCTCCACGCCGGGGCGCTATTTTCAGGTGGCAGAGCCGGGCATCGGCTGGGGCGGCACCAATATTTCCGATCCGCTGGACATTCTTGGCGATTTTGACCCCAAAATTGCCTATCCGGGCCTGCGTTTGCTGATGGTGTCCACCACCGGCGAGCAATTTGGCTATTATGTGCTCGATGATGCGCTCTGTCCGGTCAAACAGGATGTTTTACCTGATGCGGTTGCCCAAACTGTGGCGATTGTGGCCGAAAACTGTGAACCGGCCATGGTATCGGTGCTGTTCATGGGCGGTGCTGGCGGCAGCCTGCGGGCAGGGGTGACCACCAATCCGGTGCGGTTGACCAATTCGGTGCGGCAAGCGCTGACCAATGTCACCTGCGGTGGAGCCCCTGCTTATCTGTGGCCCGGTGGCGGCATTACGGTGATGGCGGATGTGAGCAAAATGCCATCGAACAGTTTTGGCTATGTGCCAACCCCCGCCATTGTTGCCCCGATTGAATTTACCATGCGGCTTGAGGATTACCGCGCGCTTGGCGGCCATATGGAGGCGATTGTGCCGCTGGAAGAGGCGCTCAGGCAGGCAGAGCGGCGCATTGCCCGGCAGAGTGATGCGCCCTGGCCGATGGATGAGACGAATTTTCGATGGGGTGCGTGAGCAAGCGAAAGATCAGCCGATGAATGGCAGCATAGCAGCATCTTATCTGGATGGAGACCGCAATGGACGGCTGCATTTGCAGCACGGCCCGATTGATCTGGTGATTGGCGTGGGCGATCACGACCGCGTTGGCAATGCCGGCGTGGAGCGTCAGCGTGCCCTTGCTTTTCAGGTGGCCTATGCCCGGTTTGCAACGGTGCTGGAGGAGCTTGTGGGAGAGCTGAGCTTGCTGAAAATGCCCCATGGTGCCACAAATCCGCGCCCAAGCTCGCCGATTGCGCAGCGCATGGTCGATGCGGTGACGCATTTCTCCAACCATCATTTCATCACGCCCATGGCGGCTGTGGCGGGTTCTGTTGCCGATGAAATTGTCAGTGCCATTTTGGTCGCTTGTCAGGGTGATGATCGGCCATCCCGGCTTTATGTCAACAATGGTGGCGATATTGCGCTGCATCTGGCGAGCAAGGAAGCGTTTGAGATTGGCATTGCTGACGAATCCGGCTCGGCCCTGGGACGTTTTCAGGTGAGCGGTCAGGAACCAAACCGGGGCATTGCCACATCCGGGCGCGGTGGCCGCAGCCTGTCCATGGGCATTGCCGATAGTGTTACGGTCATTGCCCGCTCTGCTGCGATGGCCGATGCGGCGGCGACCTTGATTGGCAATGCTGTGGATCTTCCCGGCCACGCCGCAATTGCGCGCGCTGCGGCCAACAGCATCAAGGACGATAGCGATCTGGGCGAGCGGCTGGTGGTGACCGCCTGCGGTGCTCTTAATGATGATGATATCGCGCAAGCGTTGGACGCTGGCGAAGTGCTGGCTCGCCATTTTATGGCGAAAGGGCTGGTGGCGCGTTGTGCGCTGTTTCTCAAAGGGCGGTCGCGTATTGTTACGCCCAACCCCATTCCTATGCTTAGCTCGAAGGCGACAGCCTTTATTCCGGAGGAAAGACACTATGCCTGAACCCAAAATCCGCAAAGTCCTGACCATTGTTGAAGACATTTTCCACGAAGGCGGTCCCGTTTCGGAAGTGCCTTTGAAGCGCGGTGCAGTGATTGCCGTCATCGAAAATCCTTTTGCCGGCAGCTACCACGAAGACATCGCCGGTTTCATGAAAGACCTTGAGCCGCTGGGTCTTGACATGGCAACTCGCCTTTTGAATGCCCTCGGTGGCGATGCCAAGGCCATTCAAGGCTATGGCAAAGGCTCTATTATTGGTCAGGCAGGCGAGCTGGAACACGGCGCTCTGTGGCACGCGCCGGGCGGCTATGCCATGCGCGATGTGCTGGGCAATGCGAAAGCCATTGTACCATCCACCAAGAAGGTTGGCGGCCCCGGCACCCGTCTGGATGTGCCCATCACCCATATCAACGCATCCTATGTGCGCAGCCATTTTGACGCCATGGAAGTGGGCGTGCCCGATGGTCCACGCGCCAATGAACTGGCTTTCATCCTGGTCATGACCACCGGCAGCCGCATCCATGCCCGCGTTGGCGGCCTTAATGCGGCGGACATCAAGGGCGAGGACGGTTTGCGATGAAAGCGCAGATCCGCAAGCTTGTGACCTTTGTGGATGAAACCCGGCGCGAGATGGGCAAGGACATTGCCCCCGCCACCCGCAAAGCCTGTGCGGTGGCAATTGTTCGCAACCCTTACGCCGGGCGTTATCAAGAGGATTTGTCGGAGCTGATCGAGATCGGGGCGGAGCTGGGCGGATTGCTGGGCAAGCGTTGCGTCGACGCATTGGGTATTTCACCCACAAAAGCCGAGAGCTATGGCAAGGCCGCCATGGTCGGCGAACATGGCGAGCTGGAACATGCTGCCGCTATTTTGCACCCGGCCTTGGGCAAGCCTTTGCGCGATGCGGTGGAGAAAGGGGCGGCTCTTGTGCCATCTTCCAAGGCGATGGGCGGTCCGGGGCAGGTGCTGGATGTGCCGCTGGGCCACAAAGACGCCGCCTATGTGCGCAGCCATTTCGATGCCATGCGCATCTCTCTCAACGACAGTCCCCGCGCCGATGAAATCATGGTGGCGGTGGCGATAACCGATAGCGGCAGGCCTTTGCCACGCATTGGCGGGCTGCAAGTGTCCGAAATTGAGGGCAAGGACGGGCTGCGGTGAAAATCGATCGTGACAGAACGGTTTAACAAGATGACCCCGCACAGAACGGGGCATCTTTTGCAAAAAAACAAGAAGGGAACAGGCGTGGATCAAGCAGCCAAATCAGCGGACGGCAAGGGCACACAATCGGTGGTGGCCGGCATTGATGTGGGTGGCACCTTTACCGATCTTGTGTTGTTTGATGCCACCCATGGCACCGTGCGGCTGGCGAAAACCCCGACCACGCTGGACAATCAGGCCTTTGGCGTCATCAACGCGCTGGATGCGGCAGGGGCCGACATTGCCGCGCTGGATCTGATTGTGCATGGCACCACCACCACCACCAATGCGGTGCTGGAGCGCCAGCTGTGCAAAACCGGTTTTATCACCACGATGGGGTTTCGCGATGTGCTGGAGCTTGGCAGACGCACCCGTCCGCAAGCCTATGGTATGAAAGGCGAGTTCAAGCCGATTATTCCGCGTGATTTGCGGCTTGAAGTGCCGGAGCGCATGGATGCTCAAGGGCAAGTTGTTACGCCCTTGGATGAGGAAAGCCTGCGCCACAGTATCACCAGCCTGATCGATATGGGCTGTGAGGCGCTGGTCATTCACTTTTTGCATGCCTATGCCAACCCGGCCCATGAGCTTCGGGCTGGCGAAATTGCCGCTGAGCTTTGGCCCAATGACAATATCACCCTTGGCCACGCGCTGTTGTCGGAAAGCCGTGAATATGAGCGCGGCGTGACCGCTGCCGTCAACGCCTCTGTGCAGCCCTTGCTGCGGCGCTATGTTGAGCGGTTGGCCGACACCTTGGCCGCTCGCGGTTATAAGCATGATGTGTTGGTGATGAATGGCAATGGCGGTATGGTCTCTGCCCGCCACGTGGCGCGAGAGGCAGCCAAAACGGTGATGTCCGGCCCCGCATCCGGCGTGATGGCCGCTGCCTACACCGGACGCAGAGCCGCCATGCCCAACCTGATCACCTATGACATGGGCGGCACCTCCACCGATGTGGCGCTGATCCGCAATGCAGAACCCACCGTCTCGAATGAGATCGAGATTGAATATGCCATGCCCATCCATGTGCCGATGGTGGATGTACGCACGGTGGGGGCTGGTGGCGGCTCCATTGCGCGCATCACCGCCGCTGGCCTGTTGCAGGTGGGGCCAGAGAGTGCAGGGGCTTCGCCCGGCCCAATCTGCTATGGACGCGGCGGCACCAAGCCGACCATTTCAGATGCCAATTTGCTGCTGGGCAGGCTCGACCCGTCGCGGCTGAACAAAGTGCCCGGCGGCATGACGCTGGATGATGTGAAAGCCATTTTTGAAACGGAGCTGGGCAAGCCCTTGGGCCTTGATGCCATTGCCAGCGCTTCTGCGGTGCTGCGCATTGCCAATGCCCGCATGGCTGATGCGGTGCGGATGGTGTCTGTCAGCCTTGGCGAAGACCCGCGTGATTTTGCGCTGTTTGCCTTTGGCGGGGCAGGGCCGCTGCATGCCTCAGCCATTGCCCGCGAACTGGGCATTCCCAAAGTGCTGGTGCCATCACGCCCCGGCATCACCAATGCATTGGGCTGCGTGGTGGCCGATCTGCGTCACGATTTTGTCAACACCGTCAATCGGCCCTTAGCGATTGTCGATATGGATGCGGTGCATGAGCGGTTCAAAGCCCAAAGAGACGAGGGGCATCGTCTGATCGGCAAGGAAGCAGTCTTCATTCGCGAGATCCGCGAGATCTACTCGGTGGACATGCAGTTTATCGGCCAGACACATCTCTTGCGGGTTCCTTTGCCCAATGCGACACCCACCCGTGAAGAGCTGCAACAGCGCTTTGAAGAGGCCTATTTCTCCCGCTTCCATGTGGCCTTGCCGGAAATTCGCGCCAATCTCGTCAATGTCAACACTTCGGTGATTGGCCGTCGTGAGGAGATTGACCTTTCAGCGCTGATTGATAGCGAGGGGCGTAAGCAAAGCCTTACCGATGCCCAAACCGGCATTCGTTCCGTATGGTTTGACGGGTTTGTTGATACACCAATCTATTGGCGCGACCACCTGCCTGCCGATGCCACGCTGATTGGCCCCGCCATTGTCGAGCAAATGGACACGACCATTATCATCGAACCGGGCGATCATGCCCATCAGGATGCGGACGGCAATCTTATCATCACCTTGAAAAACGGCATTGGAGGCTGATATGAGCGTTGATCCCATCACCCTCTCGGTCATCCAGTCTGGCCTGCAACAGGTATGCGACGAGATGGATCTTTCCTTTTCGCGTGCGGCCTTTTCGCCGGTGATTGCCGAGGCCAATGACCGCTCTGACGGGATTTATTCGGCCATTGATGGCGCGCTGATTGCCCAAGGCTCCAGTGGCTTGCCGGTGTTTGTTGGCACCATGCAATATTCCACCCGCGTGTTGATTGAGATGATCGCCAATGGCAAGGCCGCAGCACCGCAGCCCGGTGATATCTATATCGTCAACGATCCTTATCTCGGCGGCACCCATTTGATGGATGTGCGCTTTGCCATGCCGGTCTATCGGGGTGGAGAAATCTTTTGCTGGCTGTCCAACACCGGCCATTGGCCAGATACTGGCGGTGCGGTGCCGGGTGGCTTTTCGGCCTCTGCCACTTCCGTGGAGCAAGAGGGATTGCGCCTGCCGCCGGTGCGGCTGTTTAAGCAAGGGGTGCTGGATCAAGAGATTTACGCCATCATCTGCTCCAATATCCGGGTGTCCGAGCAGCGGATTGGCGATGTAAAGGCGCAGGCCGCCGCCCTTTTGGTTGGTGAAAAACGCCTCACGCGGCTGCTGGATCGCTATGGTGATGCGACCGTCAACGAGGCGATTGCCGAGTTGCGCCACCGATCAGCCGAGCAAATGCGCGCCTCTATCAAGCTGATCCCGGATGGCACCTACACCTCCACCGCCTATGTTGATAGCGATGGTGTGGTCGACGAACCGCTGGAAATTCGCTTGAGCATCACCGCCAAATCCGGGGAATTGACCTTCGACTTTACCGGCTCGTCCAAGCCCTGCATTGGTCCAATGAATTCGGTTCTGGCCACGACGCTGTCTTCGGTCTATCTGGCCATGCGCCATATTTTCCCGGATGTGCCAATCTCCGCTGGTGCCTTCGAGCCACTTAACGTGATCCGACCCGTCGGCACCTTTCTGGATGCGCACTATCCAAGGCCAGTGTCCGGTTGTGCGGCAGAAGTCAGCCAGCGCATTGCCGAAGCGGTGTTTGCCGCCCTTGTCGAGGCTTTGCCCGATCGTGTCACGGCATCGCCCGCTGGCAGTTCCGGCAATTTTGCGCTGGGCGGCTTCGATCCTGAGCGCAATCAGGGCTATGTGATGTATCAGATTTCCGGTGGCGGTTATGGTGGAAATTCTGATCACGATGGTCTGGCCAATGGCTGCTCCACCATCGGCATTTCCAAGGCCCCGCCGGTGGAAATCATGGAGCAGCAATATCCGGTGCTCTATCACCGCTATGCGCTGCGCGAAGGCTCCGGCGGTGCGGGCCATCATCGCGGCGGCTTTGGGCTGGATTATGAAATCGAGTTGCGGCGCGGGCAGGCAACCGCAAGCTTTGTCATGGATCACGGTCGTTTCGGCCCGCCCGGTGCATTGGGCGGCAAAGATGGCGCGCCCAATTGCGTGCAGGTGTTCAAGGGTGATGGAGTGATTGTGCCGCAACATCTTTCAAAAGCGCAGGATATTCCGCTCAACCCTGGCGATCGCGTGCGGGTCATGACTCCCGGCGGCGGCGGTTATGGCGACCCCTTGCGCCGCGATAGTGAAACCGTTGCTGAAGATGTCCGTCTGGGCCGCTACACATCCAAACAGGCCGAGCATTTGTTTGGCGTGATACTGATGCGGGATGGCAGCGTGGATGGGCAAGCGACCAAGGTTTGCCGCCAAACCAGAGGATGAACGAACGTAAACCACACGCAGCGCAGAGCAAGACGTGTGGTTTACGCCTCGGACAATGAAACTTCTGTCTCGAAAGCCGGTTGCTATGTTGGGGATCGCTATTTTGGGGACAGTGGCCCTACATCATGCGTGGCAGCACGTCGGTTTTGCCGCCTTTGTCTTGAAATCTGTGTTTGAGCGCTCCAGCAACGTGAAGAACAACGCAAGCCAGCAGAAGATAGGCGCTGTATTTGTGAAGGGTCTGAAAGACCTCAAAGGCCGCATCATTCTTGGGCAGAAAATCAGGAAGTCGCGCAATGAAAAAGAACGGGACGCCATCGCTCTGGGTGAAGGTGCTTGACAGAAGATAGCCCATCATCGGAACCAGCAGCGTCAATGCAATGATAAGCCTGTGAATGAGGTGGGAAAGCAATTTTTCCCATGCGGCTAAAGCCTGTGGAGCGCTGGGCAAAACCGACTTATAACGCCAGCGCAGACCAAGATGAAGCAAAGCGACCAGCCACACCAGAATGCCGAATTTCTTGTGGTTCTTATACAGAAAAGACGATAAATCGCCTTCGGGAAGCCCGGTCATGTACCAGCCGCAGACCAGCAAACCGAGCACCAGACAGGCCCGCAACCAGTGAACGGCTCGCATGGACAAGGGATATTTTTCCACCGTATCTCGTGCTTTTTTATCCATCATGGTGACCTCTCTGGGGCGAAACACGATCAAAATTGCTTTTCTGTGACCTTCAAGTCCTTCCCCTATCAGTCAATCTTCATCGTTGTGTGGATATTTCGTGGAGGTTTTGTGGATCTCTGTGATCAAAGCGTTGCGCTTTTTTGCCCGTTGTCCTTCTTCGGCTCGCGCTTTTGCGCAGCAGGCAGCACCAGACTCGTCCGCAGGCCCGTAGGCTCCCGTTGCGCAAGCTCAAACGACCCGCCGTAGAGTGCCGCCATTTCCATGACGATATTCAAACCAAAGCCATCGCCCGGAATACGCTCATCCTCGCGCACGCCCGGCAGCAGCACGGCCTGAAGGCGTTCCGGCGGAATGCCGGGGCCGTCATCGTCAATGGTGATCCTTATCGCTGGTCCCTCACGCCCTGCCGTGATGAACACCTGCGTTGCTGCCCATTTGAACGCATTGTCGATCAGGTTGCCAAGCATTTCCTCAACATCTTTTTCATCGCAGGCAACAGATGTGCCCTTGGCAATGTCGGTTCGCAGGCTGATGTTTTTCTCCGCGTGGATCAGGCTGACAGCGCCACTCACATCCTTCACGGACCGGGCGAGATCGGTGCTGGCGGGCGCGCCTGCCGACACCATGACCTTGCGGGCCGCACTGAGATGATGTTTGATTCTGGTGTCAACGCGGATAACCAGATTGCGCAAGGTGCTGTCTGGATCGTTGGTGTCATTGAGCGCCAGCAGCAGGCTGGCAATGGGTGTTTTCAATCCGTGGGCAAGATTGGCAAACTGGATGCGGGTTGCCACAAGCCTCTCTTCATTGGTTTCAATCAATGCATTGGTCTTGGAGGCCAAGGGCGCAAGCTCCCGGATCGACATCTCCGCCAGCCGCGATTTTTCGCCGCGATTGATGGCGTCAATATCACCCGCCATGGAGGTGAGGGGGCGCAGGCCAAAGCGGATTTGCCACAAGGTGCCAGCAATGAGCACAGCACCCAGCAGCAACATGCTGGGGATCAGCCAGAGCAAGGCGCGGATGGCCGGATCGGCCAAAGCGGCTTGCGGCGCAGACACAGTGATGGTCATGATGATGCCACCCACATCACGGGTTGTTTGGCGCAAATACAGCTTTCGTCCGCGATCCTCCCCCTCACCGGGAGAGGGGGTGGCGGTCATGATCTGCAGAAAGCTCTGGCGCAAAGGGGGCGCATCTATGCTTGCGCCAAGCAGTGAGCGCGAAGTCAAGCGCTGTCCCCCACTATCAATCTGCCAGTACCAGCCGGAACCGGTTCGATCAAAGGGCGGCGTATCCATGCGCGTCGTGAGGCGGAGCTTGCCGCCCGCGTCTTTGACCACGGCTCCCGCCAGCGCACTGATCTGGGTATCAAGGCGCTGATCGATCTGCTCACGGATCACGGTTTTCAGCGCCAGCCACAGCACAACCGAGGCGACCACAAGCGCCAGCGTGACAAAAACGCCTGAAAAGATCAGCAAGCGTCCGGCAATCGATTTCGGCCCCATGTGCCGCGCGGTCTTCATGGCGACCCTGCCGCGGTCAGCATATAGCCCCGGCCACGGACGGTCTCGATTGCCTCCGCGCCAAGCTTCTTGCGCAATCGGGCAATGATCACTTCCAAAGAGTTGGAATCCACCTCTGCATCGCCATCATACACACGCTCATTCAGCTCGCGGCGCTCAACCACAGTTTCTTTTCGCAGCATCAGGCATGAGAGCACCCGCCATTCCAGCGCGGTGAGCTTCACGGGAAGGCCGTTGAGCTCAAAGGTGCCCAGTTGCGCATCAAACACCAGCGCACCACAGCTGACGCGCGACGCGGCGTGGCCCGTGGATCTGCGCACCAGAGCGCGCAGCCGCAACACAAGCTCTTCTATCTTGAAGGGTTTGGCCAGAAAGTCATCAGCGCCCGCCTTGAAGCTGGAGACTTTATCCGGCCATCCGTCGCGCGCTGTCAAAACCAGCACCGGCAGATTACGCTCGCTGTCGCGCCATCCCTTCAAGACCGCCACGCCATCGATCTTGGGCAGACCAAGATCAAGAATGGCAACATCAAACAGCTCGGTCAGTCCGGCGTGCAGGGCATCTTCACCGTTGCGGGCAATATCAACGACAAAATTCTCGGACCTGAGCGCGGCTGCGATCCGGCCGCTGAGATCATCATCATCTTCGACGAGAAGTATGCGCATTGGACCATGACTTTCATGTTTACTGCATAATTCCTGAAATCGGAAACGATTTCAGGAGACAATTATGCAGCAGATTTAAAGTGTTACAGCATCCTTTGTGCGCCATATATGGCGCACGGTGCTGTAAGAGGAGATGCAGAGTTATCGCAAACGGCTGAACTGAATCTGAACCAGAAGGTTCAGCGAGGTGATGGCAGGTAGGGCGTATGTTCGGCTTGTCAATCACCACGGAGACTGAATGATGACAGACGAAGACGACAACCATACACACCGCCCCCCGCACGGAGATAAAAAGCCAAAGCCGCCGCATGAGCGCCGTCGCCGTTGGGTTGTTCTTCCAGCCATTGCCATTGCCCTGACCATTGGTGCCGTTGGCGGTGCCGGAGCCATGAAGCTGATGCGCCCGGCACCGGAAATGGCTCCTCTGGCTCCCGTTGCCATTTCCGCCATGCCGGCTTCCAGTCTGGTAACGATCAAGGGCAAGGTTGCCGAGATTTACGGCAATAAATTCATCTTGCAGGACGATAGCGGCAAGACGCTGGTTGAAACCGGCCGGGCTGGCGACGGTGGCGGGCTTGTTACCAAGGATGAGGTGGTCACCATCCAGGGCCGGTTTGACGATGGCTTTGTTCATGCCAGCTACCTGATTGATAAAGACGGCAGAACGGAAGCTCTTCGCCCAGCAGGCCCACCGCCACCGCCACACGGCGAGCCTGGCGATTTTATGCGCAAACCGGCTCCCCGACCAGCGCCCTAAACGGCCTTCAATCTCATTGAACCAAAAGCGGCCTCTCGCGTTATGGGATGCCTGCTTCGCCTTACCTCACTCAAGGAGAAACGCTATGAAAAGATATGTTATGTCCGCCCTGGCCCTCGCCGCTCTGACAGGAACCGCCTTTGCCCAGCAGCCACCCGCACCACCAGCGCCTGCCGGTGCACCTCCGGCTGCTGATGCGGTTATGCCTCCACCTCCTCCGGGAGGCCCTGCCGATCCGCAGGACCGCGCCGCCCCGCCACCACCGCCGCCAAGAGGCCCTGAAGGTGCAATGGGGCCTCGCGGCCATCGTCCGCCACCACCACCGCCACCATCGAAGGCAGCCCACTTCCGGGTTGAGGATGGCGAGACCAAAATCGACATCAAATGCGCCGACGACGAGCCGATGAAGGCCTGTGCGGATATCCTGCTTCAGGTGATTGATCGTCTGAACGGGCCTGCACAGAACTGATTTTCTGCACAACTGATTTTGTTCGCGTCATGTCCGAATAATTTGACGCGTGCCACGCAGCCGTTTTTGCTGCGTGGCACTGTTGCGTAGCAATGGATTGCTGACAAAATCTAAATCGCGCCCGGAAAATGGCAGGCGACAGCATGGCCGTCGCCTCGCAAGGCAGGAACCTCCACAGCACAGCGCGCTTGCGCGCGCGGACAGCGGGTGCGAAACACACAGCCAGAGGGTGGTGCCATTGGGCTTGGCAATTCGCCTTCCAGAGGAATCACGATTTTTTCGCGCTCCAGCCTCGGGTCGGGAATGGGAATAGCCGAGAGCAGCGCCTGGGTATAGGGGTGCTGCGGGTTGGCATAAAGTGCATCCCGATCGGCAATCTCGACGGTGCGGCCCAGATACATCACCATCACCCGTGTTGAGATGTGTTTGACGACGCTGAGATCATGGGCAATGAAAATCAGCGCCAATCCCAAATCTTTTTGCAAATCCATCAACAGGTTGATGACCTGCGCCTGAATCGACACATCCAGCGCAGAAACCGGCTCATCGCAGATGATCAGCTTTGGCTCGACAATCAAGGCGCGGGCAATGCCGATGCGCTGGCATTGCCCGCCGGAGAATTCATGGGGATAACGGTTAATCATGCTGGGCAACAGGCCCACCTGATCCATGGCAGCCTGCACCCGTGCCTTAATCTCTTTTGAAGAGAGTCCGTGGTGATGGGTGATCAGCGTCTCCGAAATGATCTGGCCCACGGTCATGCGTGGATTAAGGCTTGCCAGCGGATCTTGAAAGATCATCTGGATGTCAGCGCGATGTTTCAACATTTCCCGCGATGACAGGCGCAGAAGATCCGTCTTGCCCTGCCAGATCACGCTGCCTGTGGCCTCCAGCATGCGGATGATGGCGCGGGCAAGCGTGGATTTTCCACTGCCGGATTCACCCACAATACCCAATGTTTCGCCCGGACGCAGTTCGAAATTCACGCCATTGACGGCATGTAATTTGCGAGGCTTTTGCCATGGCAATCCGCCACCCTTGAGCGCAAAAGACACATGCAGATTCTCGGCCTTGAGAAGGGGCGCGGTCATACGAGTTCCTCCACAGGACGCGTGCAAGCCCGCGCACGGTCTGGCGCAAAACTTTCCAACGGGCGAGGTGCCTCATTGCAGGTGGGAATGGCATAATCACAGCGCGGCGAAAATGGACAGCCACGCGGCATGTTCATCATATTGGGCGGCACGCCGGGAATGGTGCGCAGCCGCTCATCCTCCCGGTCCACACGCGGAATGGCCCGCAGCAGACCTTGCGTATAAGGATGTGATGGCGAGGAAAACAGCGCTTCCGCAGGCCCCGTTTCCATCACGCGACCGCCGTAGAGCACCAGCACCCGCTTGCAGGAGCCTGCCACCACACCGAGATCATGGGTGACCAAAATCATCGCCATGCCAAATTCAGCCTGCAAATCGCTCAAAAGCCGCATGATCTGGGCCTGAACGGTCACATCCAGAGCGGTTGTCGGCTCATCGGCAATCAACAGATCGGGGCGACAAAGCAGCGCCATGGCAATCATCACCCGCTGGCGCATGCCGCCGGAAAATTCGTGCGGATACAGCCGGATGCGGGATTTGGCATCGGGAATTTTGACCGCATCCAACATGCGGGTGCATTCATTCAGCGCGTCGCGTTTGGACATGCCCTTTTGATAGATCAGCACCTCAGCCATCTGATCGGAGATGCGCATATAGGGGTTGAGCGATGTCATCGGGTCTTGAAACACCATGGCAATGCGCGCGCCGCGAATGGGGTTCAGCACCTTGGCAGGTGCGTTGAGAATTTCCTGACCATCAAACAGCACAGAGCCGGAAGCCCTGCCATTGCGCGCCAGAAGGCCCATGATGGCAAAGGAGGCCTGACTTTTGCCAGAGCCGCTTTCGCCAACAATGCCGAGTGTTTCGCCTCGGTTGAGCGTTAGATTCACACCTTGTACGGCCTGCACCTGACCGTCTGGTGTGTCGAAACTGACCGAGAGATCGGTAATCTTGAGCAATGTCATATCAGCGATCCTTTGGGTCCAGTGCATCACGCAGACCATCTCCCACAAAATAGAAGGAGAACAGTGTGATGACGAAGAAAAACAGCGGGGCCGCCAATTGCCACAGGGTGCCATGGGTCATGCTGCCAGCCCCTTCAGAAATCATCGCACCCCAACTGGTCAAAGGCTCCTGAATGCCAAGACCAAGGAAGCTGATAAAGCTCTCGGTCATGATCATGATCGGCACCAGCAAAGTGGCATAGACCGTGACCACGCCCATCAGATTGGGCAGAATGTGCCGCAGGATGATCTTGATGGAGGATACGCCTGTGGCCTGTGCCGCCTCGATATATTCCTTGGATTTGATGCTGAGCGTTTGCCCGCGCACAATGCGGCTCATATCCAGCCACGACATCAACCCGATGCCAACAAACAAAATGGTGGTGGAGCGGCCAAACATCACCAAAAGCAGGATCAGCACAAACATGTAGGGAATGGCCATCAGAATATCGACAGCGCGCATCATGATGCTATCGACAATCCCGCCCGCATAGCCTGAAATTGCCCCATAGAGCGTGCCAACCACCACGGCGATCAGACTGCCAATCAGCGCCACCGACATGGAGACCTGCGTTGCCTGCACCGTGCGGGCAAACAGATCGCGCCCCAGATCGTCGGTGCCAAAATAATGGCCGTTCTCAAAGGATGGTCGGCCAAGATCAGCCACCTGTCCCATCACCGAGAAATCCAGCTCGTCATTGGACCAATGGGCAAGATAGGAGCCGAAAACGGCAAACAGGACGACAAAACAGAGGCCAATCAGCCCCGCGACCGCCGCCTTGTTGCGCATGAAGCGCCGCCGTGCATCGGCCCAAGGCGAGCGGCCTTTGACGGCCTCTTCGGTTATGTGTTCTGCCAGCTTTTGCAGCTGTGCTCTTTCAACCAACATCGCATCAATACCGGATTTTCGGATCAATCCACGCATAGAGAAGATCGACCACAAGGTTGAACAGAATTGTCAGGCCACCGATGAGAATGGTGATCCCCATCATCACCGCGTAATCGCGGTTAAGGGCCGCATCGACGAAGAATTTGCCAATGCCACCGGTGGAAAAATACATATCGACCACCACAGACCCGGTGATCATGCTGACAAAGGCAGGCCCGAGATAGGAAATCACCGGCAGCAGCGCCGGAATGAGCGCGTGGCGAAAAATAACCACCCTTGCCGGAATGCCCTTGGCACGGGCGGTGCGGATGTGATTGGCGTTCAACACTTCCAGCATGGACGAGCGGGTCAGCCGCGAGATCGAGGCGATGAACAGTGCCGAGAGCGAGAGCACCGGCATGATCACATAAGGCCATTGACCACCTTCCCAGCCGCCACCCGGCAGCCAGCCCAGCCAAAGCGTGAAGACCAGAACCAGAATGGGGGCAAGCACAAAGCTGGGCAGCACATGGGTGCCGATGGCCACGCCAACCGCCAGATAATCCAGCCAGCTATTGTGCCACACAGCTGCACAAATGCCGAGTGCGCCGCCCACCAGCACGGCCACCACAAAGGCAATGGCACCATAGGTCAAAGTGACAGGAAAGCCCTGGGCAATGATTTCGTTGACGGTGCGATCCTTGTAAACAAAGGATGGGCCGAAATCGAAATGGGCAATCACGCCCCAGACGTAAGTGACCAATTGCTGCCACAGCGGCGCATCAAGGCCGTATTTGGCATTGAGGTTGGCCAGCACTTCGGGTGGTACAGCTCTTTCCATGGTGAAAGGGCCGCCTGGAGCCGCTTTCATCAACAGGAAAGAGGCAACAATCAGGATCAGCAATGTCGGTATGGCAATGGCCAACCGCCTTAAGATATAGACCAGCATTCTGGATCGCCTCTACAAGAGGGGGCAGTGAAAAGCCTGCTGCCCGTGAAAGCATCGAACCGGATCGAAAAACAATGTCCGGTCCGATGCTATGACAAGAAAGACGGCGTCACTTTGCGACGCGGTACATGTCCTTGGCGTACCAGTTGTTCATCACGTTTTTCTCTGGATAGCCGTGAATATCGGGCTTCAGCATCATCACGCCGGTATATTGATAGATAGTCGCTTGGGGCGCATCTTTTGCCAGAATTTCCTCGGCCTTGGTGTAGAGAGGCTGCGGATCGGCGGCGGTCTTGCTTTCTTGCATCAACTTGTCATAGGCCGGATTCGAATATTTGCCATAGTTGTTGCCAGAACTGGTGGTAAACACATCCAGATAGGTCGAGGCTTCATTATAATCGCCACACCAGGCGTAGCGAGCGACTTCAAAATCCTGATGGTTCATTTTATCCGTCAGGACCTTCCATTCCATATTGGTGAGCGTCAGATTGACGCCAATTTTTTTCCAGAATTGCGCAACCGCGATGGCAATTTTCTTGTGGCCTTCGTCGGTGTTATAGCTCAAGGTCAGGTTGAGCGGATGAGACGGGCTGTAGCCTGCTTCCTTCAAAAGCTCCACGGCTTTGTCGTCGCGTTCCTTTTGGGTCATCTTTGCCGCAGGAATGTCTGGCATTTTGAAACCGGCAGTCGCCCAATGCACCCAGTTATAGGCTGGCTTTTGCCCACCTTGCAGGATGTTGTTGACAATCACATCACGGTTGATGGCGTAAGACAGCGCCTGACGCACGCGCGCATCCTTCAGCGCGGCCGGGCCTTTTTCAGAAAGGTTGAACAAATAGGTGTAGGTGCAGGATTTCGGGGTGGATATGGCCTGATCCGGAAATTCCTTTTTCAAGCGCGGATACTGGCCTGCCGGAATATCGGTCTTATCCAATTCGCCAGCGCGGTAGCGGGTCATCGCCTGATTACCGTCATTGATGATCAAGGCTGTCACGGTGTCCAGTCCGGTATTGGCGTTGTTCCAATAATTCGGGTTGCGCTTCATCACCAGCTTTTCACCGGGCACGTGCTCGGTCAAAACATAGGCACCATTGCCTACCAGATTGCCGGGCTTGGTCCAGTCATCACCGAACTTATCGATCACCGATTTTTTGACCGGAGACATGGATGCATTGACGGTCATTTTTACGAAATACGGAATCGGCGCAATCAGCTTGACCTGAAAGGTGTGGTCGTCCACGGCTTTCACACCCAAGTCCTGTGGCGGCTTTTTACCCGCAACAATGTCCTTGGCATTCTCCACCTGCATCATTTCAAGATAGGAGGCATATTCAGAAGCGGTCTTGGGATCGGCCAGCCGTTGCCAGGCGTACACAAAGTCACCGGCGGTGAGAGGGCTGCCATCGGACCATTTCGCTTCCGGGCGCAGATGGAATGTATAAGTCAGCTTGTCCGCAGACACATCAAAGCTGGATGCGGCACCCGGCACGAGGTTGCCCTGCGAATCCTCATTCATCAAGGTTTCAAACAGATTGCGCAGCACGTCCGAACCATCGGTGTCGGCGTTTAACTGCGGGTCCAGCGTTTTGAATGAATCCAGCACGCGATAGGTGTAGCTTTGATTTTCAGCGAGCTTCTCGCCATTTTTCATGCGGGTCTCTGCGAAGGCGAGACTGTTCAATGAAAAGGCGAGGCATGTTGTCAGCAGAAGGATTTTTTTCAAGTTCATTCCCCTTTTATATTTTATAATGATCGCAAATTAACAAATATAAATATGTATTTGCGCATCATGATTTGGCTTGTATTATGCCTATATTTTGTTCTTCTGTTGCATTTCACAGGTTCTTGAAAAATGTTTACATCCTGAACAAAAAAAGGCTGCTCGAATAATCCGAATGATTATCCGGTTTTTTCATTTGCGCAAGACGGATATTTATCTGATGGTTGTCGCAAATGTGATGATGAGGGAGGAGGGGATGGTGACGAGTACAGAGATCAAGCGCAGGCCGGTTCAGGCGAGATCTCAAAAAACCAGAACAGCCATTAAAGACGCAACCCATGCGGTAATGCGCGAAAAGGGAGTGCGGGCGGTCACCACCAACGCGGTTGCGGCCCATTCGGGCATCAAAGTCGGATCGATCTATGATTACTTTCCAAATAAGGAGGCGATCATTGCCGAAATCTACGAGGAAAAACTGGCGCAGGTGCGACGGTTTTTCGAGGCCGGTTTTGAGACAATCGCGGCGGAGCATTGGCAGAGCCAATTGGCAACCGTCATCCGCGAGACATGGGCCTATCAACTGTCCATCGGCCTGGACCGTACCATTGTTGATGCCGCCTATTACTATGAAGCCTTGTTTCCCATAGCCCAGCAACACGCCAGGCTGATTGCCTCGAACTATGTCCGATTGTTGCGAAGATTGGGGTCTTGCTGGGCACCGGAGCAGCTCTTTGATCTCGGGATCAGCCTCTACACGCTGGTAAATGCCAATTGGAGCTATTGGCGACTGACCAGCACGAATGATGAGATTGCAATTGAGCGGCAGATTGCAATGACCATCACACTGATTACCCCCGTGCTCGCGGCGTCTGAATGTCGTATATCAGAGGTGAGCGGATAAATTATGCAGTTCATTCCTCCGCATAATTTTCTCCTTACATCGGTTACGGTTTAAGGACTTATGCAGTATTTTCAAAAACCTCTGCCGGTTTTATGATCATTTTCGATCCGCAACACGCAACCCGCCACTTTTGCCAGAAGCACATCAAAATCAATCGGCTTGGTGAGATAGTCAGCGGCCCCACCTTTCAGGCCAGCAATCAGGTTGTCACGATCTGTCAACGCGGTCAAAAATATGAAGGGGATATTGCTGAGTTCCGGGTAGTTGATCTGAATTTCGGCCAAAAGTGCATGGCCATCCATTTCCGGCATGGTGATATCGCATATAACGATGTCGGGCCATTTTGTCGTGATGACCTCCAGCCCTTCGCGACCATTGGCGGCTTCCAATGTGTTGAAGCCGGCGTCCGCAAGTTCTTCAACAATCAGCTTGCGGATGTCGATCTCGTCGTCGATGCATAGAACAGTAACCATTTAAAATATCCTCATTTTAAGCTGCATCAATGTGCGAAGACACCGACGCTGATGGACTGCCTGCCATGACAGGAAGCGTGATTGTGAATGTGGTGCCAGAGCCGCGGACGCTTGCAACCTCAATGGATCCCTGATGCAATTCTATAATATGCTTGACCAGATGCAGACCCAGGCCAGTGCCAGCGATGCCCACCGAGGTTCTTGCTCTGAAATAGCGTTGAAACAATTGGGGAATGTCGTCTTCATCGATCCCAAGGCCCTTATCGCTGATTGCGATTTTGACAGTGTCCCCCTCCTGCCAGCCAGCAATGCGGATATCGGGTGCCGCGGGGGCGTATTTCACTGCATTTGACAAAAGATTGGTAATCACCTGTTCCAGCGCCTTGTGATCGGCCTCAATCGTCTCCGGCAAGCGTTTGATGTCCAGAAGGAATTTGTGGGTGTTTCTGATCGCCGCCTGACGGTCGCAACATTTCTTTATCAGGGGCACCAAGGCGCAAGGCTCGTGACGTATGCTGATCTTGCCATTGTCGAGGCGACCTTCTGCCAAAATGCTTTCCATCAGATCAACAAGGCGCGAGACCGATGTGCGGATCTGCTCAATCTTCTGGCTGGCAAATTCAGGCGTCAAATCTTTCTTTTTGCGATCCAGTCTTTGGGCTGCGGCGTCAATAATTGCCAGCGGCGTTCTGAACTCATGCGATGCCATGGCCACAAACTGCCGCTGCAACTCATTGATGCCGCGCTCATGATCAAGCATTCGCTCCAGCTCTTGCGCCTGTCGCTCTATCTCGGCTGTGCGGGCATGAACGGTTGCCTCAAGCTCGTTGCGATGCTCCACCAGTTTTTCCGACATGCGTACTGTTTCAGTCACATTCTCATGGGTTGCGACATAGCCACCGCCATGCATGGGCGTGTGATAAATTTTTATGACCCTTCCATCTTCCAGCAGCGTATTCTGGCTGGCAGACGTGCCTTTCAAGGTTGCTTCAGCAACAACATCAAAGTAGCGCGCGCTATTGGCCGGGCCGTTGCCGATCTTACGGCGGTGGGTCAAAATGCTGGTCAATGGGGTGCCGGGCCGCGTCAAGGTTTTAGGCAAGCTATACATGCGTGCGTAAGAGGCATTGCACAAGATGAGTTTTGTGTCGGCATCAAACATGCACAACCCATGCGGCATATTGTTCAACGCCGCGTCAAACCTGCTGTTTTGCTGGGCCAAATTGGATTCGCTGCGGGTGAGCGTCGAGACATCATCATAGGTTAAAAGCCATCCCCCATCCTGTAAAGGAACGCAGGTCAAAGAAATGGTTCGCCCGTCTGGAAGCGAAAACCGAAACGAGCGCGATATCTTTTTTTCCAGATAGTCGGCGTAGAAGAATGACGTGGCAATGTCCGGTGGGCTTTGATGCGGACCTACGATTGTGTTGAGAAATAATCCGAGTTTTTCCTTCAGTTTTTTAAGAAAACCGATGTTTCCATCCCGCATTTCAATGCATGGTGAGCGATAATTCTCCGCATTCAACAAAACCTCCCCCATCATTCCCGTGCGCAGGGTGGCTTGCAACGGCTGGATCATCTCTAAAACGGTCGAATTGAAAAATGTAACAACATTACGAGAGTCGAGCAGAACAATCCCTTGACCGAGATTTTCCAAAATATGCTCGAGATAATTGCGCATTGCTCTCCCTCGCACGGCTCATTAAATGCACAAGCATATGTAGTATCGAATATAAACAATAACGCTTTTCTAATTTTATCTGAGTGACACATCTTTGCATTCCAGCGGGGCGACTGGATGCGTCAACTGTGTTCAGGATCTGCCCTGTTTGGTCAGGCATGCGCTGTCTGTCAGCTCGCCAAACGAAACTTCGCCAAGAGTGGGAGATGGTCAGATGCAAGCCGCGCTAGCGGCGTTGATAAAACGGCCATGTCCAGCAGGTCTATGCCATTTTGGCAGAACAGGTGATCAAGGCGCAAAAAAGGAAAGCGCGAGGGAAAGGTCGGACGTAAGCCGTGCGGTTTGCGACCCGTGTGCAGCACTTTTCCCAAGGTTTTGAACGCGGCAGACAATGGCACGGCGTTGAGGTCGCCGCCAAAAATCAGCGGCTTGCCGCCTTGCTTGGCATGCCCCAGCCACTCGTCACCCAGCAGGTGGTTGACTTGCAGGATCCGTTCCTTGCGGCGCAAGCCGAGATGGGTGTTGATGATCTGAACAGGCTGACCACCCACCTCTACCTCCACCCAAATCGCCCCGCGTTGTTCACCCAAAGACGGAAGGGCTGCGGCGTGAACCCTGCGGGACGGCAAAGCTGTCAGGATGGCGTCACCATATTGCTCTTCTTCTACATGCAGTGCAGCATGAAAATGCGGGCTCATGCCCAGAAATGCGGCGATTTCTGCTGCCTGATCCATGTGCCCTGTGCGAAGACGTCCCACATCCAGCTCCTGAAGCAGCACAATCTCGGCCTTGCTTTCAAGAATAACATCCGCAACACGCCGGATGTTCAATCGCCGGTCGGTGCCGATGCAACTGTGAACATTGTAGGTCAGTACAGTGAAGGTCGTGTCGGATGAATTGTCTGATCTTGGGCTCATAAAAAGGGAACTATTCCTCTGCCTTTTCGTTCCCACCGTGAACAAACAAATGGCAGAACGATGTTTTTAAACATGATTTTCAAAGTGGTCATTGTGATCAGCATCGGGGTTGCGGCCTATCTGCTGTTTCAGACCGTACAGCAATATAGCGTTGCACAGATCATCAATGCGCTTTTTGCGCTGCCTTTTGGCAGTCTGGGGCTGGCATTTCTGTTTGCGGGTCTTTCCTATGCGTCGCTCTCGCTGTTTGATTGGCTGGCAACTCGCTACATCGGCAAGCCTCTGCCGCTTTGGAAAACAGGCCTCACCTCGTTTATCAGCCTGTCCATTGGCCATAACGTCGGCATGGCGGCCTTGAGCAGTGCCGCCATCCGCTATCGGTTTTATTCCCGTTGGGGATTTTCATCCGGCGATGTGGGGCTGGTTGTCATCTTTTGTGGTGCCACCGTGGTGCTGGGCTTGTCCACGCTGGGCTCTGCGGCGCTGGTGCTCCGACCTCAGGATGCCGAAGCCCTGACAGGGCTGGGTGAGGGCGTCATTGCCACTATTGCGGCCGCTGCTGCGAGTTTGCCTGTGCTCTATCTCGTTTTTGCTGCTTTTTTTCGCCGCCCGCTGACCATTCGCGGACGTCGCCTGTATCTGCCGCACCTTCGCATTGCGGTTTTGCAGGTGATCATTGGCACGGTGAACTTTGCTTTTGTGTCTGCAAGCCTGCATCAGGTGCTCTCTGCCATTTCACAGGCCAGCTATCTCAAGGTCGCTGCCATCTCTGTTATTGCCAATGTTGCCGCCATCATCAGCCATGTGCCCGGCGGCTTTGGCGTTCTCGAAGCCACCGTCTCCTATATTCTGCCGGGGGCAAAAGCCTTGGCTGCGGTCATCGCTTTTCGCGTCATCTATTATTTTGTGCCGCTTTTGCTCGGTCTGCTGCTGTTCGGGCTCTATGAAGTCGCCACTACTGCCCCCGCTGAGCAACGCCGATCTCAAAGCTTGGAATAAATTCAGATGCGCCGGGATGGAACACAAGCGACATTTGCGGGTTAGTGTATCAACAAAGGGAGAAAACCATGTCGATTGAAACAGATAAAATTCGTGCCCGCGCCTATCAACTTTGGCAGAACGACGGCTGCAAGCAAGGTCGAAGTGTCGATCATTGGCTTCAAGCCGAGAAAGAGCTGCAAAATGAAGCGGAAGGAGGCGAGAGTGCGCCGGTTGTGTCTTATCTGAAGGAGAAGAAGCAGGCGGGGCAGAAGGAGGACACGCTGGAATCCGCCATCGAAGATAGCTTTCCTGCCAGTGACCCTGTGGCAATCTCCTCGCCCTCTGTGGCAGGCAGCCCCAAACAGAAATCGTCCAGTCGGTAGGCTGGAACCTCACGCAGGTGATAAAATGCAGCCGCACCCCAAACAGGGGTGTGGCTTCGCAGTTTTTTGAAGAGGCTTTCCGATTGAAGAAAGCATTCAGTGGCGGGTCGTCATTGCCGTTCCAATCCGAAAACTTCCCGGCGAAAACGTCTCAATCATTTGGAACCATGGCGGCCGAGCTGAGTTTGACAGACAGGAGTTGCGTCGTGCCAAACGGACACGATGGTGCTGAAGAACATCGGTCTTTTTCCGTTTTCGACCGATGGCCAACGAAATGGCAGTCGAGCTTCCTATCCATCCGACGCAACTCCGCTCTCTTAATCCTCCGCGAGGAGCTTGAACCCGAGAAGTGTGAACCCATGTCTCAGAGCCACCCTGCCGAACTTGCACCTGAGGGCCTTGCCAAACAATATCTCTCGCTGGGCGGTACCCGCCTTGGCCTGATCGATGACAACAAGGTGTTTGTGCGCCACTGGGAAGATGAGCCCGAGGAGGCGAAGATCTTCTGGCATAAACACATTGAAAGTCTCGATGAAGAAAGGCAAAGAGAGGTTATCTTACTGCTGCCGTCGGTCAGCGATGACGACTCCGTTGCTTAACGGCGTGGCAATCTTCTTGTGATTGGACGACGGACCAGATGGCGTTTCGAACAAAGTTTGTCGATGAAGCAGGGTATTCAAGGAACAATAGGACGTTTGAGGGGTTAGTCTGCTATTCCAACAAGCCGGACTATCGATCTTGAATACAGTTCTCGCTCATTCTCAGGACACCGTGTGGAGCATGGATCGCGCCAGAAGGCTGGCCTTTCTGGTGGATTCCGCCGATTACTTCAATGAACTTGCCGAGGCGCTCCGCCAGGCGGAGCACGAGATATGGGTGGTTGGTTGGGATTTTAACCCGGACATTCCCTTACGCCCCGGACACGAGGATGAGTGTCGGCTAGGGGAGCTGTTTCAACAGGCGCTGGATGCGAAACCGGATCTGGTGATCCGCATTCTGGTCTGGGCCATGGGGCCGGTGTATTCTGGAAAATCGCTGAAGGTGTTCCAGGAAAACGGCATTCTTGGTCACGAGCGTGTGTGTTTGAAATTTGCCATGCGTCAGCCCGTTTGGAGCTCGCACCATCAGAAAATCGTGGTTATCGACGATTCCATTGCCTTCATCGGTGGGATCGATCTGACGGCCCGCCGCTGGGATGATAGCAATCATCTGCCCACCAATCCGCTGCGCGTCAGCCCCAACGGTAAACCGTATGAAGCCGTTCACGATATGCAGGTGATGATAGATGGCTCCGCAGCCAGAAGCATCAGCGATATTGTGCGCCATCGCTGGGCGCAAGCGAATGAAGAAATACCCCGGCATCGGCCGGTGCAGACCACGCGCTGGCCTGCTCACCGCATGCCGGATCTGGAGAATTGTCGCGTCGCGCTGGCTCTCACTCAACCCGATGCAAAATCTCCGATCAGAAGAGGGCAATCCAACCGGCTCGCCCTGAATGCCATTCACGCGGCCGAAAGCCATATATATATCGAAGCGCAGTATCTCACGTCCTTTTCCATTGCAGACGCGATGGCCAAACGGCTGGCAGAAGAAAACCCGCCTGAAATTGTGGTGGTCACCACTCGCCTTTGCCATGGTCTGATGGAAAAGCTGGTGTTGGGCGTCAATCGCCAGCGTCTCATTCGACGTTTGAAGCGCGTTGACAGGCAAAACCGGCTGCGCGTCATGTATGCTGTGGTTCCCGATGAGGCCGGGGAGCTTCATGACGTTTACATTCATTCCAAGCTGCTGATTGTCGATGATCGCTTCATTCGCGTCGGTTCTTCCAATCTCAACAATCGCTCAGAAGGGCTTGATACAGAAGCGGATCTGGCAATTGAGGCCCATTCACCACAGGAGCGGGCGGCAATTGCCGGATTGCGTCATCGCTTGCTGGCCGAGCATTTGGCCAGCACCCCGAAAGAGATTTGTGAAACCTTTGAAGAATGTGGCACACTGGGCCAAACCATTGACAGGCATAATGTTAACGCCCGTGGCCTGCGCGATTTCAAGGTTGATGTGCAAAAGGGAAAGACGGAGCCGGTGATGGGAACAGCGCTTGTCGATCCGTCCAGGCCTTTCCATCCCGTGGCTCATCTTCGCAGAAGAATGCAGCACATCGGGACGCGGCTGATATCCCTGATTTTTTAATCTGTTGCGCAATTTTGCTGCTGGAAAGGTGATACCCAGGCACGTGGCACCTTCCACACCTTCCGTGGAGGGGCGGTCATGAAACGTGGTCAGGTTTTCCTTTGCGCTTGGTGGAGGCCATCTCCTCGAGTTCGCGCTCGGACATGGACTTTTCCATGCTTTTCGAAGCACCTTTCAAATCGCTCTTTTTCATCTCTCCGCGCTTGGCAGCCAGGGCTGCTCCTGCCGCTTTTTGTTGGGCTTGTGATTTTGCGGGCATGATTTTTTCCTTTCGGTCAATCTGGAGCGGTAAATTCCGGCCTCGTAAAATCAGGCCGTCCATTCCCCAACCACGCCCACCCCGCAATGTTCCCTTCAGCGCAGATAATATTCAGCATAACCTCTCTATCGTTACGGATATTGCGCACCCGTTGCGAGAGTGTAGATGGCATAGAGCGATTGGGTGGCAGTGATGAACAATCTGTTTTTGCGTGGTCCGCCAAATGTCAGGTTGGCGACGGTTTGTGGCACCAGAATTTTTCCAAGCAGCGTGCCATCCGGTGCAAAGCAGTGAACGCCATCGCCAGCGCTGGTCCAGACATTGCCTTGCAGATCAAGCCGAAAGCCGTCTGGAAGGCCCTTATCAATCGTGCAGAAGATACAGCCGTTTTCAAGGCGCTGCCCATCCACCACATCGAAAACGCGGATATGACGTGGCGCTGACTCGTCGTGGCTATAGGCGGAATCGGCGATATAGAGCAGTCGTTCATCGGGCGAGAAAGCCAGCCCGTTTGGTTGTTGAAAATCCTCAACAACCGCCCGCAGATCACCGCTTTCGGGATCAAGCCGATAGACATTGCGGGTCGGAAGGTCTGGTTCAGTCCGGTATCCTTCGTAGTCAGACAAAATGCCGTAGGTCGGATCGGTGAACCAGATGCTGCCATCGCTTTTGACAACAACGTCGTTGGGTGAGTTCAGGCGCTTGCCCTGATAGCGATCGGCCAGCACCGTGATGGTGCCGTCGATTTCGGTGCGAACCACCTGACGGTTGCCGTGTTGACAGGAGATCAGCCGACCACTGCGGTCGCGTGTATTGCCATTGATGAAATTGCTGGGCTCGCGAAAAACCGAGATGCCAGCGTCCGGCGTGTAACGCAGCATGCGTTGATTTGGAATATCGCTGAAAATCAGATAGTTGTGATCGCTAAACCACACAGGCCCTTCCGCCCAGCGGCACCCCGAATAAAGCTCTTCGAGCTTGGCACTTGGGACAATCAGGTGGCGAAAACGCGAATCGTGAATTTCAAAACAGGTGTCGTCTTCATGGGGCATGGGCGGACTGAACTCCTCAAATTCTATTGGGTTCGAAATGGTTGGGTATAAAAAGCATCACGCTCTGCGCGGGGGCCGACTGGCAACAAGGATGACAGCGATGATGATGGTGCCCGTCAGGATCAGGCGGATACCGGCACCAAATCCATAGGTATTGAGCATTGACACCACCAAAAACAGAAAAAGGGATGCGCCCCAAATGCCCGGAACATTGGAATTGCCACCGGCCACCGCCGATCCGCCGATCACTACGACGGCAATCGACATCAGAAGATATTCTGCCCCCATATTGAGTGCTGCACCGCCGGAAAAACTGGCCAGCACATAGCCGCAGAGCGATGACATCACTGCGCACAGCATATAGGTCACAAGCCTGACACCATCGACCGGAATGCCTGCCATTTTCGCTGCAAATGCGCTTTGCCCGATGGCGGATATCCAGCGGCCATAAACGGTTTTTTCCAGCAGCCACCAGCCGATCAGGGACAAAATCAGGGCCAGAATGGCGAGATTGGGAATGCCCATCACGCTTGAGGTAGTGAATGTGGCCAGCGCCTCCGGCGGCTTTACACGCAGGCCGCGATTATACCAGATGGCTGCCGACTGCACGATAAAGCTGGTTGATAGGGTTGCGATAATGGGCGGAATGCGCAGAAGCTTGATCAGCGCATAATTGAACACGCCAATTGCCAGCCCAATACCGATGGCAATCAACAGGCCCGAGAGGATCATGGCATTGTTGCCGTCCATCACCTTCAGCGCCACGGTGCCTGACAGGGTGATTGTGGCGGGAACCGAAAGATCGATATTGCCGGGGCCGAGCGTGATGACCATCATCTGGCCAAGCCCTACGATGATCGAAAAGGACGCGAAGGTTAAAGCCGCTTGTGAAAGACCGACAAAGCTTGCGCCACCGGTAAACACCAAAGTGATGATCCAGGTGATCAGGGCCGCAATAAACGACCAGATCCATGGCTTGGAAAACAGCAGGGATAGATGTTTCATGATTTGCTCCCCGAAGTTTGTGTACGGTTGAACAGCAAGCGTAGGCCAAGCACAAGGATCAGGATTGCGCCCTGGGCTCCGATCTGCCAATCGGGCGAAATATGAAGAAATGACAGGAATGACCCGGCAAGGGTGAGCGTCAAAGTGCCGATCACAGCCCCGATGGGCGAAACCCGGCCACCGACAAACTCGCCGCCACCAAGGATGACGCCTGCAATGGAGAGCAGCGTGTAGCGCAGCGCAATATTGGCATCGGCAGAGGTTGCGAGCCCCACGAGCGCCATGCCGGAGAGCACGGCAAAGAAACCGGCGAGCGCATAGGCCGCAGCCTTGATTTTCAGCACCGACCAGCCAGCGCGGGCAACAGAGCGGCTATTGCCACCAACGCCACGAATGATCACACCAAAGGTGGTGCGCATGATGAGATAGTGCGCCAACAGAGCAATCACCACGCTGGCAATGATGGCCATGGGCACGAATGGTGGTTTGATCGTCATAAAGGCCCGCAGCCATTGCGGAGCCTGCCCGCCCGGTGTTGGCAAAATGAGAACGGCAAGCCCGCCCCACACAAAGCTCATGCCAAGCGTCACCACAATGGACGGCAAATCGCGCAACGCGATGAGAAAGCCAAGCAAGGCATAGATGGCAATGGCAGCCAGAAGAATTACAACAGCAAGCACGGGCTCTTGCGGCATATAAACCGCCGTGACACAGGCGGCAAAGCTGACAAATGTGCCCATCGACAAATCGAGATCATTCACAGCCATGATGGTCATTTGCGCAATGGTGGCCAGCGCAATCGGCACAGCCAGATTGAACAGCAGGTTGAGGCCAACATAACTCATGGCGCGTGGTTGGAGATAGAAAACGGCGGCAAGCAGGGCGATGAGTGAGATTGCCGGGATCAGGAGCCGCATGGCATTGGCTGAAGGGGACTTCATGGATTTCCTCCGCTAAACGACGCTGCCAGAATGCTCTCTTCGGAAATTTGTTCGCCAGAGAGCTCCGCCACGATGGCCCCATCACGGAACACATAGACCCGATCGCAGAGGCAGATTTCGTCCATTTCGGTCGAATACCACAGGAAGGTGCAGCCTTTGGCGGCCTCATCGCGCAGAATTTTGTAGACTTCCTGCTTGGTGCCAATATCGACACCACGCATGGGATCATCCATCAGCACAATGGGGGCGTTGAGCGACAATGCCCGGGCAAACAGCACTTTTTGCTGATTGCCGCCGGATAGCGAGAGAATGGACAGATCGGTATCCGGCGTCTTGATCGAGATGCGCTTTTTCCAGTCCTGCCCCAAAGCTTCCTCGCGCAACCCGTCAATTGTCCCAAACCGGGCGAGGGCGCGCAGATTGCTGATCGTCAGGTTTCTGAGAATACTCCACAGCGCAAATGTGCCGTTCAGGCTGCGATCACCTGCAACAAACGCAATGCTGTTGTCGCGCGCTGGCCACCAATTGCTGGACTGCTGCTCAAAAAGTTCGAGCAGCATTTCGGTCTGTCCATGGCCTGCAAGACCGGCCAGCCCGACAATTTCGCCTTTGCGGGCATGGAAGGGAATGTTTTCTGATGGCTTCTGAGCATGGGAGATAACAATTTCAGCCCCGTTCAGATCACTGTTTTCGGCACGATGGCTTTTCTCTTTCACCACGCTGCCCATGGTTTCCACCAGACTGCGCACCGTGAACTCAGATGCTGGTTTTGAGGCTGCGATTTTACCATCCTTCATCACAACGATGCGGTTGGCGGTGGACAGAATTTCGCTCAAAATGTGGGAGATCAAGATGACCGAGCCGCCATTTGCCACAAAATGCCGGACATAGGCCAGCAATTGCTCGGCAAGACCGGAATCCAGCGAGGATGTTGGCTCATCGAGAATAACAAGCCTTGGCTTTTCACCAGCGGTCATAAAGTTGATGGCAATTTCCACCATCTGCCGCTCCGCAATCGACAGATCGCCGACAAGATCATCGGCGGCAACGGTGTTGCCGGGAAAAATCTCATCCATGGCCTGGCGAAAAAGCTGACCGGCACGCTTTCGCCAGCCAAAACCCTTGAGTGCAGCGTGCATCAGCCTGGTGTTTTCCGCAACCGTGAGATTGGGGCACAAAGACAGCTCTTGAAAAGCACAGCGAATGCCATTGGCGCGAGCAGTGGCGATGCCTGTGCGCTTTGTACTCGCCCCATAGGCTACCGTTCCCTGATGGGGTGCCAAAGCGCCATTGATCACATTGACAATGGTTGATTTTCCCGCGCCATTATGGCCGATCAAGCCGAGCACTTCACCGCTTTGAATGGCAAGATCCACGCCATCCAGCGCTTTGACAGCACCAAACTGGATCCGCACATTTTCGACTGAGACAACTGTTTGAGGGCTCTGCATGGCTCTCCGCATTCCAATAAAATCGAACATGAGACGTCGGACGCTCTGCCGCTCATGTGAAAGGGCAGAGCGTGAGACACTGTGAGGCCGGGTTATTTTGCCGCGTCAATCACGGCCTGCGCGTCTTTCAACGTATATTCGACATTGGCAACGCCGCCCTTCGGGGTGGTTTCAAGCGCCTTGTCCAACGTATCCTGATTGATGCGCAGGAAAGGAACCACCAGATCTTTCTTCACGGTCTTGCCATCCAGAATTTGCTGCGCCACCCAGAAAGCCAGTGTCGAGACACCGGGCGCAATTGAGACCGACATGGTTTCATAGCCATTGGCATCCTTTTGCTGCTTCCACCATTGCAGCTCATCCTGTCGGTTGCCCATGACAATGACGGGTGTCGGACGCTTGGCGGCCTCAAAGGCTTGCGCTGCGCCATAGCCATCGCCGCCTTGGGTCACAACGGCGGCAATCTCGGGAAGACTTGGCAAAACACCGGCCACGGCGCGCTGGGCCACTTCCTGTGCCCAATCGCCATGCACGGAACCGACGATCTTGAACTGTGGATGTTCTTTTACGCCTTCATGAATGCCTGCGGAGATTTCATCATCAACGGAGACGCCAGCCAGCCCGCGAATTTCCAGCAGATTGCCGCCTTTGGGAAGCCGCTTGGCAAGGTAATCGATCTGACTTTTGCCCATGCCCTTGAAGTCAACAGCAATGCGCCATGCGCAAGGCTCGGTGACGATACCATCAAAGGACACAACCACGATGCCCGCATCGCACGCTTCCTTGACCGCGCCGTTCAGGGCGGTGGGCGAGGCGGCATCAATCACAATGGCATTATAGCCTTGCAAAATCATGTTCTGGATTTGGGCGGCCTGCTCTGTCGCCTGATTTTCTGCGGTTGTGAACGCATCGGCCGCACTGACAACGCCGGTTTTCACCGCCTCTTTCGTCACTTTGTCCCAACTGGTCAGCATGGCCTGACGCCACGAATTGCCAGCATAATTGTTGGACAGGGCAATTTTCTTATCAGCCGTTTCGGCATGAGCCGATAAGGGCAAAGCTGCGCACAGCATGGCAACGGATGCCATGAAAATACTCTTGGAATTCATGTCTCTCTCCCTCAAAGCCGCTTGCGGCTCTACTTTCGGGCCGCTCCTCAACGGCTTGACCGAAAATACTGTCCTGAATTCAGTCTTCAGCAAGAAGAGAATGCCGCATCTTTAGGCTTGCGAATAGACGAAGGGGTGCAAAAAGCTTACGGTTTTATGCAGATCATGTGCGGGATCCCGCAAGACAGATGCCGTCCTGATCGGATTAATCTGTAGGACAGTGCCGGGAGGATGGCGCTGGCAGGAGGAAACAATGTCCAACGCGCTATCGGCGGGTCTTTTTGCGCAATATATGCGTATTTCCCGTCTTCTCGCCGGGCAGCTTGATTTTCAATCGGCGATCAATGCCGTGGCCAAGGAAATCAAAAGCATTGTGCCCAATGATCATATGGATGTCTGCATCATTGCGCCGGGCAGCACGTTTCACACCGCCTATGAAAATGGCCTGGAGACCGAATGGAGCACGCGGCCACCAGCCAGTATCGAACAAAGCCCCTTGCGTGACCTGTTGAAGGGCGTGATCGATTGCATGATAACAGGCAATGCCTGCGCCGATCCACGCTTTCATTTTCCCGGTGCCTTTTCGTCTCCAATCCTTGAAAACAGGCTCAAAGGACGGCTGCACGCCGCCCTGAAGGTGCATGGTGAAACAATTGGGGCGCTGTCGTGCTCAAGCCTTCAGGCCGATGTTTACACGGAGGCCGATCTTGCGCGTTTGGCAGCCATTGCCGATCTTCTGGCCCCCTATTTCTACGCACTTTTGATCGCCGATCGGGCAAAACAATCGGCCATTATTGAGGCGGAAGCGCGGGTGCGCGAGGAAACGCTGCGTCAGGGCGCGCGCCGCCTGACGGAGGCGCTCGATGCGGACCGCCAGCGTATTGGCATGGACCTGCATGATCAGACCCTTGCCGACATGACCCGCTATGCCCGCCGTCTCGAACGCTTAAGCCTGATGCCGACTCTTTCAGGAGACTTGCTTGAGCCGTTGACCCGCAGTTTGCAGCAATCCATGCAGGATTTGCGCCTGATCATCGAGCAGGCCCGGCCTTCGGTGTTGCAGCTCTTTGGCCTTGTGGAAGCGATTGAAAACCATTTGGAGCGCTCTATTCGCGATAGCGGTGTTTCGATCGCATGGCAGATTTCAGACGACACAGAGGGCCTGTCATCGCAATTGCCGGACACGGAAACATTGGCAATTTTCCGCATTGCGCAGGAGGCGATCAACAATGTCGTGCGCCATTCTCGTGCAGACAAGCTGACCGTGCGTCTGTGGAATGAAGACGGCCAGATTGTGCTTGAAGTTTGCGATAATGGTGTCGGGTTGGAAAAGAAGAGCGTCATGCGCGGCAACGGTCTGGACAATATGAGAACCCGTGCCGAACTGATCGGAGCGCGGTTTGTGTGCCGAAATGGCGAAAACGGCTTCTGCGTATCTTTACTTTGGCCGGTGCCAGAACAGGGAGGGATCGATGAAAGTTTTGATCGTTGAAGATGATCCGTTGCATCGGATGTATTTGAACGAAGCGGTGCATGCAGCCCTGCCGGAGTGCGAGTTGATCATGGAGGCGTCCGATGGGCTTGCCTGTGAAAAGCTCGCCCGTGAGTACCGCTTTGACAAAATCGTCATGGATTTGCAGATGAGCCCGCGCAACGGAATTGAGGCGGCACGAACCATATGGCATGAGCGACCGGAAACCAGCATTCTGTTCTGGTCGAATTTTGCCGATGAGGCCAATGTGCGCGGCATTGCCCGCATCGTGCCCGACGGTGCCGCCTATGGCTATGTGTTGAAATCGGCATCAGAGGAACGGCTGCATCTGGCGCTCCGCTCAATATTCGTTGAGGCGCAATGCGTGATTGATCGCGAAATTCGAGGCTTACAGCAAAAAAGCCTGGGCAATGTCTATGGCTTCAGTGATTCCGAATATGAAATTCTCATCGACATTGCCTTGGGCCTGACGGATCGCGCCATTGCAAGACGGCGCAACCTCTCGCTCAGAAGCGTTCAAAACCGTCTGCAAAGCATCTACGACAAATTGGGGGTCTATAATCCCAGTGCTGACACCAGCAGCGAGGCCTTGTTCAACCTGCGGGCTAGGGCGGTGACAGTCGCGTTTTTGCGCAAACTGCTCAATCACCCGGCGCTGGAACGGGCAGAGGCAGAGCTTGCCATCTGGTTGAAACGCATTGCCCGGCAGGACGCGCAATTGTGAGCCATGCCGAGATAAAGATAGACCGTGTGTCGCTCAATCAAGGACACACGGTATTGTCACGCGCTATATTTGGCATCCACCGCATCAATCGCCTTGACGTTATCGGCAGAGCGGCCTTGCGGATCGAAGGTGTTGGAGAGAAAAGTGTCCGCCACCGCTTTGGCCACTTCCGGGCCAATCACCCGTGAGCCCATGGTGATAATCTGCGCATTGTTGGACAGGGCCGCCCGTTCGGCCGAATAGGTATCATGGGTGAGGGCCGCCCGAATGCCGTGCACCTTGTTGGCGGCAATGCAGACACCAATGCCGGTGCCGCACACCAGAATGGCCCGATCATAGGTGCCCTTTATGACGGCAGAGGCCACCCGGTCAGCAAGGTCGGCATAAAAGGCGTCTGGTCCGGCATCGGTGCGCGAAATTTCATGCACCTCGAAACGGTCTTTCAGATAGGTTGCCAACACGCTTGCAAGACCTTCACCCGCGCTGTCTCCGGCAATCGCAATTTTCATGATGTTCTCCTCACAATGTCCGCGCAACGCGCGCTAAAATGTCCAGATAGCCGTCAACGCTCCAGGCGGAACGGCCAATGAAAAGCCCACCGATATGGGGGCTGGAAACCAGCTCTTCACAATTGCCGGGATTGACCGAGCCGCCGTAGAGGCATGGAATGGCGCGCCCCAGAACCGATTGTGCCACCGCGATAATCTCGGCATGGCGGGCATCGGCATAATCAACGGTTGCCGGAATGCCGCCCTCGCCAATGGCCCAGACAGGCTCATAGGCCAAAAGAATCTCAGCCTTGCATTGTTGTGGTGACAGGCGCGACAGTGCCGCGCGAACCTGCATCTCCAGCACCTTTTGCGCGTCGCCCGCCTCGCGCTCAGCCAGTGTCTCGCCAATGCAGATCAGAGGCGCGAGGCCGTGGCGCAAAGCCGCTTCCACCTTCAAGCCTACCGTGTCATCGGTTTCGCCAAAATGGCTGCGCCGTTCAGAATGGCCGAGCTCGACCAGATCCGCGCCGCAATCCTTGAGCATCAAGGGTGAAATTTCGCCGGTCCAGGCACCGTGATCGGCCCAGTGCATGTTTTGCGCCCCCACCTTGGTGGCGGTACCTGCCAAAGCCTCTTTCACCTCGCGAACGGCGGTAAAGGGCGGAATGACAAAGCGTTGAATGCCCGGCATCTCGGCAACATCCGCCAGACGATTGGCAAAGGCCAAAGCCTCATCCAACGTTTTGTTCATCTTCCAGCTGGTGCCAATCCAGCAAGCTGTGGTGTCTGTCATGATCTATCGGTTCTCTTGATAGGGGTGGCTTCGCTCAGCAAATGCCGCGCCGTTGTTTCATCGGTAATCAGGCCATGCAGACGATGGCTTTTGAGCACGGCGCGGATGGCTGAAAGTTTGGAGGCACCACCTGCCAGCGCCACCAGCCTGTCTCCGCGCCGGGTGGGGAGATTAGCGGAAAGGGTTCGATTGCTGAGGTCGGTTTCGAGGATTCGGCCTTTGTCGTCAAAAAAATGGCCCAGCAATTCGCCAACACCGCCTTGGTTGGCAATGGCAACAATCTCGCGCATTTCCACCATGCCCGATTGCACCAATTGCGCATGGCTATCGACGGTGCCAATACCAACCAGCTTCAGATCGGCCTGATTGGCCATATCAAAAACTTCGCGCACGCCGCGCTGGGCCAAAAGCACATCGCGATCCTCGGCCGTATTGGCAAAAAATGGCACCGGCATCACATAGGCCAGCGTGCCGGTTTTCTCAGCCAGCCGATGCATGACATCATAGGGATTGGCAGCATAATGGCGCGTCAGCCCACCCAAAAGCGACACAAACCGCACGGTGCTGCCATTCAGCCTTGGCATGTGCTGCACGGCTGCCGACAAGGTGCGACCATGGCCAAGGCCAATTACCTTGTTGTCACCCCGCTCAATCTCGCGCCGCAAGAAGCCTGCACCGGCAGCCCCCAGCGTGCGCAGCGCCAGTCCGTCCTCGCCAAGGTCGGGTGCGACCTCGCAATAGGCCAGACCAAAATGGTTTGAGAGCTGCATCTCCAGCTCAACGCATTCGACAATGTCACCGTCAATGGTGACCTTCACCACCCCTTCTGCCACCGCCTTGGCGATCAACCGATGGGTCTTGACGGAGGGCAAGCCAAGCCGTTTGGCCACCGCCGATTGGGTCAAGCCGCCAACATAATGCAACCAGGCGGCACGGATGGCGAGAGATTCGTCAGCGTCGCTGGTGGTCACATTGGTTTTTACGAGCCTATCCATGCCGAGCCGTTCCAATCTCTAAATATTCAGGTCGTTGACGCCGGTCTCAATAAACGGTGCCCAGAAGGCAACGCTTTCTGCAATGTGGTCGATCACCTGCCGGTCATTGGGCTCGCGCTCCTTGAACGACAGTTCCAGACAAATTTCATTGTCGATGGCCCCGCCAGCGGCCAAAGCCTCGAGCAGAGGAGCGGGCTGAATGCGCCCTTTGGCGTTGAACTCGGCGGTAAAGGGGCGATGACCGCCTTTGTCCATCAAGCTTTGCTTGATGTGGATGATTGGTGAGAGTTTCGGCACGGCCCGTGCCCAGGCATAAGGGTCGTAATCATCCGGGTTGGGGGAGGTCACATCGCCGTGGTCAATATCGGCCATCATCCACATGGGAATGGCCATGGGCGTGTTGGTCAGGCGGGTTTGCAGGGCAAGACAGGCATCAATTGTTTCGCCAAATTCCCGGCCAATGCTCATCGGCTCCCAGAACAAGAAAGACAGGCCTGCCGCTTTCGCGTGGTCCGCCACCTCCTGCCAGCATTCGATGGCAATGCGGATCAGCTCCTCCCGGCGCGCATCATCATCATAATCCTTATAGGTCAAGATGGCGAATTGCGTGCCAAGCGACTGGCCGCCGAGATCGGCGGTGATGTCGGCAAAAGTCTTGAACCACTCCACATAATAGCGCCGCACTTCGGCATCGGGATGGCCGAAATGGTTCAGGCGGCCGTAAGGCCCTGTCATGCCGGAGGTAACGCGCACGCCCGTTCTGTGCAGCGCTGCATTCATCTCCCGCGTCAGGCGGCGAAGGGTGGAAGCCGGCCAGCTGGGATTGATAAACTCGTGGGTCAATTGCAGGTCGCGGATTTTCAAATCCCGCGCCACGGTGTCGATCAGGTCATTGGGATCGGCAAAACGATTGACCAGCGGATTTGTGTTTAAAGACAAAGTGAGGGGCATGGTGTGTCCTGTCGTTTACGCCGCTTTTGCCAGTTCAGCCTCAAACCAGGCGGTGAACTCGGCCTTTTGCAGCTCCGTCATGTGCAGCCCTTCTTTGGTGCGGCGCTTGAGCACATCATCGGCTGTTTCAGCCCATTCGGTGGCGATCAGATAGCGCACTTCCGCCTCATAAAGCTGTGCGCCAAAATGGCGTCCCAGCTCCGACAAGGCCTTCGCATCCTTGATGATTTGCGGCGTGCGCGCGCCATAAAGGTGGCCGTAGTGATGCAGCAATGCCCGAGGCATCCATGGATAGCGGCTGCGCAATTGCTCCGTGAAGGCCACATAATCGGCATTGGCAATCTCGCCGCCCGGCAAGGTGGCGCGGGCGGTCCAATCGGGTCCCATTTTCGGGAAAAAGCCTGCGAGTTTTTGCAGGGCGTGCTCGGACAATTTACGAAACGTGGTGATCTTGCCACCAAATACGTTGAGCAGCGGCGCGCCGCCGGTCTCATCCAGATCAAACACATAATCGCGGGTGACCGCGGATGGATTGCCCTTGCCGTCATCAAACAAGGGTCTGACACCGGAAAAGCTCTCGATCACATCGCTGCGTCGCAGCTTTTCCTTGAAATAGCGATTAACCGCGGCAATCAGATATTCAATTTCGCTCTCATCTGCCGCCACATGTTCGGGCGCGCCATCATAGGGAATATCCGTGGTGCCAATCAGCGCCTTGTCGCCCTCATAGGGGTTGATGAAAATCACCCGCTTGTCGTGGTTTTGCACCAGATAGGCCTGATTGCCGTTCCAGAACTTTGGCACAATAATATGACTGCCTTTGACCAGTCGCACCGTGCGCTGGCTGTTGGTGCCAGCAACCCGACCGATAATGTCATTGACCCACGGCCCTGCGGCGTTAACGACAGCGCGCGCCTTATAGGTTTGGACCATGCCGTTTCGGCTGTTGCGCAATTGCACGGTCCAAAGCCCGTTTTCGCGCCGCGCACTGATGCAGGCGGTGCGGGTCAGCACGGTTGCCCCTTTTTCAACCGCGTCCAGCGCGTTCAAAACAACGAGGCGGGCGTCATCGACCCAGCAATCGGAATATTCAAAGCCCTTGGTAAACTGGTCTTGCAGGGGGGCACCTTCGGGCGCGCGGCGCAGGTCCAGACTGCGGGTGCCGGGAAGTTTTTTACGCCCGCCCAGATGGTCGTAGAGAAACAGACCCAGACGCACCAGCCAGGCCGGGCGATCATTGGGGCTGTGCGGCAGCACAAAGCGCATCGGCCAGATGATGTGGCTGGCGGAATTGAGCAAAACCTCACGCTCGATCAGCGCTTCGCGCACCAGCCGGAACTCGTAATATTCCAGATAGCGTAAGCCGCCATGCACCAATTTGCCCGAGCGCGAGGATGTGCCTTGTGCCAGGTCATCTTTCTCGCACAAGACAACAGACAGTCCCCGGCCTGCGGCATCGCGCGCAATGCCAGCCCCGTTAATGCCGCCGCCAATCACCATAAGATCAATGATGGTGTTATCATCCCTCTCCGTCATAAGGGGCTCCTCTGCATGGTGGTCATGGTGTCCTGTGGGGGCGATGGGAGTGCTGCTGCGTCCGGCCAGCCGTCACCCTGGGCCATGTGGTTCCACACCGGCTCCAGCGCATGGCGGATTTCGCTATAAGATGCCGCAAGCAGATCAAAGCGGCGGGCTTCACCCCGATCAACCGTTTCCGCGGTGCCAAGATAGGGCGTCACCCAATCCTGAATGCAATCATCCATGCTGCCATAAGCGCCAATGGCCACCGCTGCCATCATCGCCGCTCCCGCGGCGCCCGTTTCGTCGCGGCGGCTGACGCGAATGGGCGCGCCAACGGCGGCGGCCAGTGTCTGGCGCAAAGCCTTTGAGCGCGCCGCACCGCCGCTCAGGCGCAGTTCTTTGGGAAAGGCACCCATGGCCGCATAACAATCGCGCGTGGCAAGGGCCAGACCCTCGACCACGGAGCGCACCATATCGGGAAAACGATGGCGGCTGTTGAGCCCGGTAAAGCCCGCGCGCGCATGGGCATTGACAAAAGGCCCCCGCTCACCGGCCTCGGAAATATAGGGATGGTAAATCAAGGTGCCGGGCTGGCTTTTGGCAAACCATGCATCAATGCGCGGGATCAGCGCCGTGTAATCAACCACATCGCCATTTTCGCCCATCAGATCGGCGGCCAGCTGCAACAACCAGTCGAGATTGATGGTCGAACCCATATTGCTTTGCACCTGCGTGACCAGATCGGGCAGGGGCAAGGCGATCACATAGCCAGTGCGGGCCGCATTCAGCTGCACATCGGCCACCGCCTTTGCCTGCATGTGCACACCGGTCGAGCCAATGGTGGAGCAGGCGGCATTGTGGCCGCCGCTGCGCACACCGGCCCCCAATGCGGTCATGACCATATCCACATAGCCCAGACACACGGGTGTTCCGGGCTTGAGGCCACAGGCTTTGGCGCTTGCCTCGGTGAGCGGATGGGTTGCTTGCGTGCCCTCCAGAATCTCCGGCAGCAAATGCCGACGATGATCAAGCCCAAGCGCATCGAGCACCACGCTGTCATAACGGCGGGTTCGGAAATTGCCAAAGGTGAAGCTCGCCTCCGAGGGGTCGGTGGCGCGCACACCGGTCAAATTGAGATAGAGCCAATCCTTGCAATGCAGGGCGACCTCGGCCTCATCGAGCAAATTGGGGGTGGTGGCATCCATATGGGCCATCTGGCTGCCTTGCTGGCAGGTGTTCAGGCCGGTGCCGGTGGCTTCAAACCGGGGGCGATCACTCTCTTGCAGGCTAAGGCGCTCAACGGTGGGAGCGGCTCTCGCATCCAGCCACAGCCATGCATCACCCACCGGCTGATTGTTCTTGCCAACCAGCCACGTGCCATCGCCCTGTCCGGTGACGGCAATCGCTGCCGTGCGCTCCGCCAGCTGCGGCACCCTATCACCCAGCGCGCGTAGGGCGCTTTGGCAATCGGCCCATGTTTTGCTAAGCGACTGGGTGGCGGAACCATCATGGCCCATGACATAGTGATTGCGAATGGATGAGACAGCCAATTGCTCGCCGTTGAGCGTGAAGGCAACGGCTTTCATCACCGATGTGCCGGCATCAATGCCAATGATGATATCGCCCCGACGATCACTTTGAACGATCATAGCGCCGCTCCACCTCGTTGAGAGCATGTCCAGGAAAACTGTGTAATGGTTTTCCGTTCGGACATGCGCAAAAACAAAAAGTGAGAACGGCTTGGTGTTTCCGTGCACAGTACACGACGCAAATCTTTTCGGGGCTTCGCCCCCCTCATCCGGCTGCCGCCACCTTCTCCCCGCTGGGGAGAAGATACCAAAGCGACAGCACGGTGCCTCGGTTCTGTGTTGAGGAAAGACACGTTAAGGAAGGACAAGGCTTCCCTGACATGTCTTCTCCCCAGCGGGGAGAAGGTCCCGGCAGGGGGATGAGGGGGTAAGCGGCACGTTAAAACGTTTAGGTCGTCTACCGTGGTTTCCGTGAAACAGTAAACCGCTTTAAGAGGCTTCAAACAATCCTGCCTGATTACCATGGTTTCCTCCCGCCTCTTTGGCGCTCTCTCCCGGAGCGCGTCGAACCGCTGTTGTTTTTGCTGCGGTTCGTTGCTGTGAGATCAATCACTCAACTGGTGTTATCAAATACCATAGATTTAACATATGTCTCGTAAAATTTTTCAAAACCAGAAAAAATATACAGGCAAGTGCCATTGCGCTCCTGGGGCCATCCTGCTTGGCAATCGCACAGACCATCCCGAGGTTGTTGCTGCTTTGCACGTAAAAGACAGGGTTGCCTTCCTACCGGTTTTTTGGGAGTGTTGAACATGATAAACAATAATATCTATTATAAACAATGACTTGTTTCTTTCTCCTTCAATCTTGAATGTGTGCATGACAGATGCATGATGGGGCGGAGGATTGTTGTGCGAAATCGTCACCGCCTCAGGTTGATGGGCAGATTGATTCATTCTCACATCTTCGAGATTGTTGGAAAATGTTAAATTCACCGATTGACAGCCCTTCATATTTATAACATCTTTCGAGGTGAATATAACACAGTAATACCGTTAAATTGCTGCCATGCTGACCAACATGCCCGGAGGAGGCGGTCAGGCTTAGGGCGGTCAATGTCGGGAGGAGATCCGCGTGATTACATTACACTTTGGAATGTGCGCAAACCGGGGAATGTGCGCAGACCGGGGAAGGCGTGTCGACCGGTCGTTGGCTGTTTTCGAGCCAGGCTGATGCGATCTTTGCCTTTTAGCTTCTGCGTCTTGTGCAAAGGCTTCAGGAAAAGGCGCAAATTTTTCACACCAATTTTCGACCATGAGTGACTGCCTCCGTTCAACCTCTTCGGGTTGGAAGGGTGAAGGCGTGTCGAAAATTGAATGTCTACCAACTGAGGCTAGCGCGCCACGCCGCCTTTTTGGTGGGCAACCGATTGCGATGATGAATTGAAGCGGAGGTCTTCGACCATGAGCATAGCACATGCAGGGCTATCACCGAGATCGACAAAATCACGCTCCTATGGCGTGATAACCGTGGTCGGTGTGCTCGCCGTTCTTGGTGCAATCGCGCTCGACACCACGGTCGTTCACATTGGCTCGGAGCAGGATGTGCGCCAAAAGGCCTTTTCGGCTGAAGCCTATGGCGTCGAAGAATTTCCCAAGATCAGAGACAATGTCGAAAAGCGCGCCGTGGATGCTGTGGTGCTGTTAAAAGCCATTGAGGCTGATAAAAAAGCAGCCGGTGAAAAATTTGGTGTGGCAGGCGGCGTTGGCCCGATCATTCCGATCAAATTCACCGGCGTGGTGAGCGAGCGCAAGGCCAATTACAATGTGGTCAAGGTCGATGGCCTTGCCGGTGACGTGACCGTCCGGGTGCAAACGGGACCAGCCTTGAACGGCACCGATTTGCGCGATGCCACCGGCACCATTTCATTTGGCCAGTTTACCAATCAGATCGAATATCAAAACGCCGGTTCAGCCATCAACAATCAGGTCAAGAAAGAGGTTCTTGCCAATCTTGATCCGGCAAATCTGAGCGGAAAGACGGTTTCCGTTGTGGGCGTGTTTCAACTGATCAATCCGAAAAACTGGCTGGTGACGCCGGTCAGCTTCGAGGTGAAATAGCCATGGCTGATCTCGCATCCGCATCTTCTGCCCAAGTGGTTTTAGCCGCACGCAATGTGGCGAAATCCTATGGCAATATTCATGCGCTCAAAGGGGTGAATTTCAACATCTATCGCGGTCAGGTCACCACCCTGTTTGGCGAAAACGGGGCTGGAAAATCAACCCTGATGAAAATTCTCTCCGGTGTTGTGCGCCCCACGTCCGGTGAAATTGTGCTGGATGGGCAGGCGGTAACCTTGGCCTCGTCCTCCCATGCCCGCGATCTTGGTATCTCGATTATTCATCAAGAGCTCAGCCTCGCCCCCAACATGAATGTGCGAGACAATATCTTCATGGGGCGCGAAATAAAAAGCGCCACGGGGGTAAATTATGCCGAGGAAGAGCGCCAGGCGCGCGCGCTTTTGCAAGATTTGGAAGAAGACATTGATCCGCTGACGCCGGTGGAAGAATTGCGCCTTGGCCAGCAGCAGATTGTTGAAATTGCCCGCGCCTTGTCGGTCAATTCGCGCATTCTGATCATGGATGAGCCAACATCGGCGCTCAGCGCCTCCGAGGTGGAGGTGCTGTTCAAGCTGATTTCCGATCTCAAAAGCCGTGGCGTTTCCATTGTTTACATCTCCCACCATCTGGAAGAAGCCTTGCAGATCACCGACCACGCCGTGGTTTTGCGCGACGGCACCATGACAGCCTATGCCGAGCGCAAGGATATTGATCTTGAGTGGATTGTTCGCAACATGGTGGGCGAGAATTTCGATCTCGGCTCACCACCCACGGGTCACACCATGGGTGATGTTGCGCTGTCGATTGAAAATGTCACGGTTCAGGGTGGTCCCGGTCAGGGCTATGCCGTGGTGGATAATCTGTCACTCAATGTGCGCGCCGGTGAAATTGTCTGCATCTATGGTTTGATGGGGGCTGGCCGCACCGAACTGCTGGAATGCGTTGCCGGACGGGTGCCAGCTGCCAGCGGCCGTATACTGCTGCAAGGTCAGGATATTTCGCATTTTCGCATTGCCGATTGCATCGCAGCAGGCCTTGTTCTGGTGCCGGAAGATCGCCAGCGCGACGGGCTGGTGCAAACCATGACGGTTGGAAACAATCTGTCTCTGGCCAGTATCAGCAATTTTGTCCGTGGGCTCTTTACCTCGCACAGCAAAGAGCAGGCGATTGTCAATCGCTCCATCCAGCGGGTGCATATCAAGACCAGCGGCGGCAATTCCGCCATTGGTGCCCTGTCGGGCGGCAATCAGCAAAAGGTGGTGATTGGCAAAATGCTGGCCACCAACCCGCGCGTCATTTTGCTGGATGAACCCAGCCGTGGCATCGACATCGGCGCAAAAGCCGAAGTGTTCAAGCTGTTGGCCGAGGGCGCACGCGAGGGGTTGGCCGTGATTTACTCCACCTCCGAGGTGGGAGAATGCCTGAGCATCGCCCACCGCATCATCGTGATGCGCCGCGGCAGCATTTCGGCAGAATTTGGACCTGATGCAAGCAAGGAGCAGATCATGGCCGCCTCTGGTCAGGCTGTTGTTGCGCATTCGTCAGAACGCATGGAGCATTGATGATGTCGGTAACAACCACGATAGATAAAAAAAGCCAGATCCATCCGCCAAAACGGCAGATCAACATCATCCAGCTTCTGTTCGAGGGACGGGCATTTTTCGCGCTGATTGCAATTATTGCCGTGTTTTCATCGCTGTCGCCCTATTACTTCACCTTGAACAATTTCCTCATCATGGCCTCGCATGTGGCCATTTATGGCTTGCTGGCCCTGGGAATGCTGCTGGTGATCCTCAACGGCGGCATTGATCTCTCAGTCGGCTCCACCCTTGGTCTCTGCGGCGTTGTGGCAGGCTTTCTGATGCAGGGCGTGGTGCTGAAAGACTATGGTGTCATTCTCTATCCGCCGGTCTGGGCGGTGGTGGTGATGACCTGCGCGCTGGGGGCTTTTGTCGGAGCTATCAACGGTGTGTTGATTGCCTTTTTGCGGGTGCCTGCCTTTGTGGCCACCCTGGGTGTTTTGTATGTGGCGCGCGGTGCCGCCCTGCTGATGACCAATGGTCTGACGTTTAACAATCTGGGTGGCACACCAGAGCATGGCAATATGGGCTTTGACTGGCTGGGCTTTAACCGCCTGTTTGGCGTGCCCATTGGCGTGCTGGTTCTGGCAAGCGTTGCCATTTTGTGCGCGATCTTGCTGATGCGCACCGCCTTTGGCCGCTGGCTCTATGCATCGGGCGGCAATGAAAATGCAGCCGAGCTGTCGGGCGTTCCGGTCAAGCGGGTCAAGATCACGGCCTATGTGCTGTCGGGCGTGTGTGCCGCCATCGCAGGCCTTGTGCTGTCATCACAACTGACCTCGGCGGGGCCAACGGCGGGCACATCTTACGAACTCACCGCCATTGCGGCTGTGGTGATTGGCGGAGCGGCGCTGACCGGCGGGCGTGGCACGGTGCTGGGCACCATGCTTGGGGCCTTCGTGATTGGTTTTCTGTCGGATGGCCTGGTGATCATCGGCGTGTCCTCCTACTGGCAAACCGTGTTTACCGGCGCGGTGATTGTCATGGCCGTGCTGCTCAACAGCATTCGTTACGGACGTCATTAGAGTTTGTCAGGGAAAAGTGGAATCCGGTTTTCCCGAAAAGACAAACGAAAACAAAGAATTTTAGAGCCTGTCTGGTTCAATCTGAACCTGACAGACTCTAACCAAGGCAGACATTCGTGAATTTAAAATTTTCCGCATCGGGGTGGGGTAGCTCACGGGCCGCATCGGGAGGACTGCCGGATTCTCGGCAAAATGGGTGAACTGAATTAACGGGAGAGAGTGAATGTTGAAGAAAACCATGAAAATCATGTTTGCGGCCGTTGCGGCTCTGCCGCTTCTGGCCAGCGTATCCTGGGCCGATGGGTTGATGACGATTATCGTCAATGATCCGTCCAACCCCTATTGGTATACGGAGGGTCAGGTGGCAAAAGCAGAAGCTGAAAAGCTGGGCTATACGGCAACCGTCAGCGCCCACAAAGGCGACACCAATACGGAAAGCCGTTTGATTGATACCGCCATCACCAACAAATCCAAAGCCATCATTCTGGACCCGGCCAATGCTGATGGCTCGGTTGGTGCGGTGAAAAAGGCCGTTGCGGCCGGCATTCCGGTGTTTTTGGTCAATGCCGAGATCAATCAGGAAGGTTTGGCCAAGGCGCAATTGGTGTCCAACAATGCGCAAGGGGCGGCTCTTGGTGCGACCCAATGGGTGGCTGATGTGGGCGACAAGGGCAATTACGCCGAATTGTTGGGCGCGCCTTCCGACAACAACGCCGCAACCCGCTCCAATGGTTACGAGACGGTCCTGAGCCAATATCCTGATCTGGTCAAAGTTGCCAAGGAAGTGGCCAACTGGGACCGCACCCAGGGCCATGACAAGATGCAGTCAATGCTGCAAGCGCATCCCGATATTATCGGCGTGATCAGCGGCAATGATGAAATGGCGCTCGGTGCGATTGCCGCCCTCAAGGAAGCCGGTAAACTGTCCAAGGTCAAGGTTGGCGGTTTCGATGGATCGCCAGATGCTGTGGCCGCCATCAAGGCCGGTGAGCTGCAATATACCGTTTTGCAGCCTGTTGCTGTGTTTTCTGCCGAAGCGGTGAAACAGGCCGACAGTTTCATCAAGACCGGCAAAACCGGAGCCAGCGCTGAAAAGCAGCTGTTTGATTGCCTGCTGATCACCAAGGACAATGTGGCGAAATACACAGCACCCTTTGTGTTGTCGAAGTAAGCGGTCACCGCAAATCGGGGCGTGGCTCTGCCACGCCTTTGTTTGTTTTTCGCCGAAAGCGTTGTGCTGGCCGGTTGATCTGCGTGTTGCAATGGATGATACCAACGTGTGAGTGCCATCAACATCGGACGTGATCGTGAGCAAAAAAGCCAATTTAGACACTCTTCTTTCCACGGAACTGCCCAGCGACAGCCGCCATGCGCGCCAGCTGGTGCGCCGTCAGTTGATTGCCGAGGCCATTCTGGCGGAAGGATCGCTGAGGATCGAGGATCTGACCGAGCGTTTTGGCATCAGCCTCATGACCGCCCATCGCGATGTGGATGAACTGGTCAGCCGGGGCCTGTTTCGCAAAACCCGTGGCGTTGTCTCGGCCTCGCCCACCAGTCTGATTGAGGCCAGCGATGTCTATCGCGCCACCCGTCAGGCCGATGAAAAACAACAGATTGCTGATCTGGCTCTGACCTTCGTGGAGCCGGGGCAGGCGATTTTTCTCGATGATTCCACCACTGTGCAGCATATGGTGCAGCAGCTCCCCGGCAAGGTGCCTTTGACAGCGATTACCAATTCACTGACCTTGATCAACGCCTTGAAGGATGTGCGTGACCTGACATTGCTCAGTCTGGGCGGGCATTATTACAATTGGTGCAATGCGTTCATGGGGCGGGTGACAACCCACGAAATCCGCCAGCTTCGCGCTGACATCGCCTTCATGTCGATGTCGGCCATCATTGATGACATCGCCTTTCACCAATCGCCGGAAATGGTGGATACCAAGCGGGCCATGTTTGAGTGTGCCGCCAAGCGCATTCTTCTGGCCGATCACACCAAATTTGAGCGCCGCGCTCTGCATAGTTTTGCGGCGCTGAAAGAGTTTGATGTGGTGATTGTCGATGAGGGCATGCCCAACATCGATCTGGATCGAATGCGTGACAAAGGCGTCAATGTGCTGGTGGCACGGGGCGCACGAAACAAGACGTAACAGGCGGGCCGCGCAGACCATGCGCAAGCCGTGACCTGCTGGAAAGAGGAGACGGCATGCCAAGCCTGCTTGGAATTGATAGTGGCCTGACGGTGACCAAAGCCGTTCTGTTTGACGTGGATGGCACGCAGATTGCCGTTGCGCGCCGTCGCATTGCCCAGGCCATGCCAAAGCCGCATCATGTTGAACGTGATATGCAATCGTTCTGGATGGCAACCGCAGATGCCATCAAAGAGGTGATTGCCTCATCGGGACGGCCTGCGTCTGACATTCAAGCCGTGGGTGCAACCGCCCATGGTGATGGCATTTACCTTCTTGATCAGCACCACCAACCCTTGGGCGCTGGTATTTTATCGCTCGATAGCCGAGCGGGTGCGTTAGTGCAACAATGGGTCGACGGCCCGGACTCGAATGCAATTTTGGCGCTGACCGGCCAATTGCCGCATGCGTCCGCCCCTTCCGCCTTGCTGGCATGGATCAAGCGCCACCAGCCTGAGCGCTTTGGCCGTATTGGCCATGTGCTGAGCTGCAAGGATTGGCTGCGCTTTTGCCTCACCGGTGAGGTGGGAACCGATTACACCGAGGCCAGCACATCGTTCACCGACGTGCAAAGCCAGACCTATAGCCGCGATGCGCTATCCCTGTTTGGCCTTGACGAGGTCTGGCCGTGGCTTCCGCCCATTTCCCGTTCCGATTGCGTGGTGGCTGGGGTCAGTGCGAAAGCCGCCGTGGAAACCGGGCTGGTTGTCGGCACGCCTGTGGTGGCAGGCCTGCATGATGTGACCGCATCAGCGCTGGGCATTGGCGGTTATGGTGCGGGGGTTGCATCGGTGATCGCCGGAACCTATTCCATCAACGAGACAATGTCGCTCCAGCCCAATGTCAGCCGCAACTGGTTTTGCCGCAACGGTATCGCGGCCGGTGAGTGGAACAATATGGCAATTTCGCCTGCTTCCACCACCAATTATGATTGGTTTGTTGATCGGCTTTGTGATGCCGAGGCGCGGGCCGCCGAAGCCAATGGGCAATCCATCCACACGCTGCTGGCCGCTGAAATTGATGCGGCTTTTGCAAGGCCCTCGACGGTGATGTTTCACCCTTATCTGTTCGGCTCTCCTTTTGGCGCGCAAGCCAGTGCCGGATTTTTCGGGCTCAACGGCTGGCATGATCGCGGCGATCTGTTGCGCGCGGTGCTGGAAGGCATCGCTTTCAATCATCGCCTGCATGTTGATGATCTGACCACCGGCTTTGCCTTTGACAGCGTGCGCCTCACCGGCGGCGTGTCGCGCAACGCATCTGTTGCCCAGCTGTTTTGCGATGTGCTGAACATGCCGGTGACAGTGACCACAACAGCTGAGGCCGCCGCCTGGGGTGCGGCTTTGTGCGCGGGCTCCGGTGTCGATATTTTTGAAACGCCCAGACATGACCCACGCCCGCTGGATCAGTTGGAGCAGCATTATGTGCCAGACGCGGGCAGGGCGAGTTTCTATCAGCAACGGTTTGAGCTGTTTCAGGATTTGGCAGCAGTCATGGCCCCCATGTGGTCGCGAATGGTTACATTGAATGACACCCAGCAGGTAGCGCTATGAACGACCGTAATGAGAGCCTTTTTGACGTGGTTATTCTCGGTGCTGGCATCAACGGTGCCGGGCTGTTTCGCGATCTGTGCGAGCAGGGCATCAAATGCCTGTTGGTGGAGAAAACCGATTTTGGCGCGGGCACCAGTGCCGCTCCCTCACGCCTCATACACGGCGGTCTGAAATATCTGGAAACCGGCGAGTTTTCGCTGGTGGCGCAATCGACACTGGAGCGCAACCTGCTGTTAAAAAACGCGCCCCATTGCGTCACGCCGCTGCCCACCTTCATTCCGGCGTTTTCATGGATGCGGGGTATCTACGCAGCGCTGCGCACCCTTGCGGGATCAACAACGGCACCGCGTAGCCGAGGTGCCTTGCTGATCAAGGTCGGCTTAGCGCTTTATGATTTTTATGGCGCGCGCCATCGGGTCATGCCGCGCCATCGCTTTTTGTCTAAAGCCGCGTCGCGACAACATATTCCGCCCTTGACCGACAGCATTGTGGCGGGCGGCATTTATTATGATGCCAAAATCAGCCGTCCTGAGAGGTTGGTCTATGAGCTGGTGCGCGACGGGCTCAACGCCAATTCCCAGTCCAGAGCGGTTACCTATACCGATCTGGTGGCAAGTGAGGCAGGTGTTCTGAGTTTTCGCCAGCAAGACAACACGACATTTTCGGTAAAACCCTCGCTTGTGGTCAATGCCAGTGGTCCGTGGATTGATCGGGTGAATGCAGCACTGGGTACCCCCACCAAGATGATCGGCGGCACCAAAGGCTCGCACATCCTGCTTGACCACCCGGAGCTGCTGCAAAGCCTGAAAGGCCACATGATCTATTTTGAGGCCGATGACGGGCGCATATGCCTGGTCTACGACTATCTCGGCTTTGCTCTGGTGGGCTCAACGGATATTCCCAGCGACAACCCCGATGCGGTGCGCTGTGAAGAGCCAGAGCTGGATTATTTCCTCGACAGTTTGCGCAGCCTGCTACCGGGTCTGTCCTTTGACCGTGAGCAGGTGGTGTACAGCTACAGCGGCATTCGTCCGCTCCCGGCCTCGGATGCCAAAAACCCCGGCTTGATCAGCCGCGATCATTCCGCACCCGTGCTGGAGGCAAACGGTGAGCGGCCCTTTGCCATCATTTCTCTGGTGGGCGGCAAATGGACAACCTTTCGCGGCTTCGCTGAAGAGGTGACGGATAGCGTCCTTGCAAGGCTTGATCGTAAACGGGTTTGCAGCACGCAAAATCTGCCAATCGGTGGTGGTCGGGATTTTCCCGCCAGCGATGATGCATGCGCCCAATGGGTGGCCGATCTGGCCAAGCAATATGGCTTGAGCACGGCAAGGGCTGCCGAGTTACTATCGCGCTACGGCACGACGGCGCGAGCAATGCTCTCGACACCTTCGCCCTATGGGGATGACCAACGCTTGAGTGCTGCGGCGTCCTACAGCGCCTTGGAAATCGACTGGCTTGTGAAGCACGAACTGGTGGTCAGCCTCGCAGACATTGTGTTTCGCCGCACCAGCATGGCGATTGAAAATGCGTTGAGTGGGCAAACCTTGCAAGAAATCGCCGCCATTGCCGCCCCAACCCTTGGATGGGATGCGGCACGACAGACCGAAGAGATAGAAGCCGTGATCCAGCAATTGCGCGACCGCCACGGCGTAAACCTTCGCCCGCCAATGGCCGCGGCGCGGTAGCACTGTTAATCTGCTGCACCATTCCTTACAGTGAGTCTGACTTGAGGAATGATACAGCCGATACGGAGAATTCTGATGCATGAACACAAGATTTCGCCGATCGCGGCGGCTGTCTGCCAGACAATCGCCGGTTCCAATATCCTTAAAGTGGCGGCTTCCGCATGAGTTGGAATGATACCTCTGCACGGGCCACGCTGCGTCGAATTTTCAACGCTGCGGTTGCCAGCGCCGATCCGGCCAAAGTTGTTGCTGCGCATTTGCCCGAGCGCCCGTCTGGGCGATGTGTGGTGATCGGGGCCGGGAAAGCCTCGGCGGCCATGGCAGCGGCGCTCGACACTGCATGGCAGGATGTTGATTTGAGCGGTATTGTGGTCACACGTTATGGTCATGCCGTGTCTGCCGGGCGGATCGAAATCATCGAGGCGGCGCATCCTGTTCCTGATGCCATGAGTGTGGAAGCGGCCAAACGTATTCTGGAAAGCGTTCGCGGTCTTGGGCCTGACGATCTGGTTATTGCGCTGATTTCCGGCGGCGGTTCCTCGCTGCTCGTCTCTCCGGCTGGTGGCATGACCCTGGCAGACAAGCAGGCCGTGAACGCGGCATTGCTGGCCAGTGGTGCGACGATTGCGGAAATGAATACGGTGCGCAAGCAATTGTCCACCATCAAGGGCGGACGCCTGGCACAGGCGGCCTATCCGGCAAAGGTGGTAACGCTGGTGATCTCCGACGTTCCGGGTGATGATCCTTCCGAAATTGCATCTGGACCAACCGTGCCGACACAGACAACGCTTGAGGATGCCCGTGAGATTGTTGCGCGGTATAAGCTTGATTTGCCGGAAGCGGCACAGCAGGTTCTTGCGCAGAAGCAAAGCCAGATTTCTCCCGCGCCAATGAATGTTGATGTCCGGCTGATTGCCTCGCCTTCGATGGCTTTGGCAGCGGCGGCGGAGATTTGCAGGCAAGAGGGATTGCCCAGCATCATTTTGGGCGACGCATTGCAGGGCGAAGCACGGGAGGTCGGCACTGTCTTTGCCGGCATTGCCCAGTCGGTGAAGAGCAAGGGGCTTCCCGTTTCCGCTCCCGCCGTCATCTTGTCTGGTGGCGAAACCTCGGTGTCACTGCCGAAGGGCTGCACCGGACGGGGAGGGCGCAACACCGAATTTCTCCTCAGCCTTGCCCTCGGTTTGAACGGTCTTGCTTCTGTTTGGGCAATTGCTGGCGACACCGACGGAATTGATGGGGTCGAGGATGCCGCAGGCGCAATTATTGGCCCAGATACGCTTGTCCGGCTGAAGCAGGCCGGTATCGCGCCGCGTCAGGCTCTCGCCAACCATGACAGCCATACGGCTTTCAAGGCCATTGGTGATCTGGTTGTCACCGGCCCGACGCTGACCAATGTCAATGATATCCGGGCGATCCTGATTGGATGAGGTATCGGGGGCTCCAGCGCCTTTCACCAAATATGGCGCACCGCGCTGAAGTTGACATGGCTGTGCGGTACGGTGCCCGTCGAAGAGGTTCCGCGCGAAATGTCCAGTCTCCGGTCACAGGTGTGTTCTATGATCGCTGGATCGTGGCTCACGATCAGCACTGCGCAATTTTGTTCGCGTGCCAGTTCGGTCAGGAGTTGAATGGTTTCCTGTTGCGTGATGAGATCGAGCCTTGATGTCGGCTCGTCGGCGAAGAGGAAAACGGGGTCAAGGATGAGGGCGCGCAGCAGCGCAAAGCGCTGCAATTCGCCGCCGGATACTTCGGTGGGTAAGCGTTTCAGCAATGTCTGCGACAAATGAAGACGATCCATCAGCGGGGCAATCCGCGTTGAATCCAGTCGGTGGAGGCGGATAAGATCATCCAGCCCAGTGCCGATGCGGATCTTGGCCGGGAATGCAGAGGGCGGATCCTGATAGAGCTTCTGGTAGCGCGTCCGCGCAATTGCTTTAGGGCGGTTGACAGATCCTGTGTCCGGCGGCAGCAGACCCAAAAGAATGTCACCGAGTGTGCTTTTGCCGGAGCCACTGGGGCCTGTCACGCCGACAATTTCGCCTGCTGCAATATCCACATCAAGCGCTTCAAACAGGTGCTTTCCGCCCCGACGCTTCGCGAGGGAGCGGGCGGTCAGGATAGGATCGCGCGGGATGGCAGGTCGCGTTGCCGTTTTGTGCCAATTCTCGGGATCGGCAGCAATCAGACGGCGCGTATACGCATGGGCGGGATCAGCCAGAACGCTTGCGGTCTCTCCCTGCTCGACAATCCGCCCATTGAGCATAACGGCGACGTCACCGCCCATTTGCCGGGCGAGTGCCAGATCATGGGTGATGGTGAGGACCGTGCCCCCGGCCTCAATTTCTTTCATCAACAAAGCGATGACATCATCCCGGCGCGCAATGTCCAGCCCCTTGGTTGGTTCGTCGGCAATCACAATCCGCGCACCGCCCGTTGTCGCTGCGGCAAAGGCGACGCGCTGGGCCATGCCACCCGAAAGTTCGCCCGGTAATTTGCCTTCTGCATCGGCGACATCCAAAGCCATCAGGTCGTTACGGGCTTGTGCACGAGCTCTCAAAGCAGTCATGCCGCCAACATATCGATGGCCTTCGGCAATCTGGGCACCCGCGCGCATGGTCGGGTCGAGCGCCAGCCATGGTTCCTGCGGCAAAATGCTGATCTTGCGCCCCCAAAAGGCGCGATGTCCTGAGGGATTGGCGAGGTCCAGGGTGTTGCCGTCAAGGATGGCTTCACCATTGGCTATGAGGCCGTCCGGCAGGGTTCCCATGATCGCTTGGGTGAGCAGGCTTTTACCCGATCCCGTTTCGCCCAGAATGGTGAAAGCGCGGCCAGCGCGAAGGGCGAGGTTGACAGGCTGCACAAGAACATTGCTGGGTGTGAACACCGTTGCATTGGTCACGTTGAGTGAAACGGTCATGGCTTGTTCTTTCCCCCAATGAGTTGCAAGGCCAAAACGATCAGGAAAATCAGCGCGATGGGCTGGAGAATGGCGTGCGGCGCTTCCTCGTAATAGGGAAGAAGTTCGATCATCATGGACCCCAGCTCAGGCGTAGGGGGCCGAACACCAACACTGACGAAGCCGAGTGCCGCGATGGCCATGATCGCTGAAGCCGCGCCATAGGCCCCCACGGTCAACAGCACCGGTGCGATATCCGGCCACAGGTGTCGGCGCAGGATATAAGCGGGTCCGAACCCGAGAAGTCTTGAAGCCTCCACGGCTGGCGAGGTGAGCAAAGGTTTGGCAAGAGCGCGGGTGATGCGGAAGTATTCGACCCAGAGCACAAGGGAAATCCCCAGATAGAGCGTGGTCGCGCTATCGGGCACAATCGCGGTCAGCATCAGCACCAAGAGCAGTCCGGGCAGCGCCATAAAGGCTTCGGAGACGCTGCCGATGGCTCTATCAACAAAACCACCCCGCCAGGCGGCGGCAATACCCAGAAGTGCACCGGGGATCATTGCTGTCAGCACGGAAAGCCCGGCAAGCCCGAGGGATAGCCGCATCGCCGCTGACAAGCGCGCTTGCATCGAACGGCCAAGGTGGTCATATCCGAACCAGTTCTCTGCCGTTGGCCCTTGCAGGGAAAGGCGCAAGGATTGTTTTAACGGGTCTTCACCACCGATCAACAAGGGCAGGAAGGCAAAGAGCAGCAAGCTTGCCAGAATCGCAATTCCGGTCAATCGCCGCAGTGGCCAGCGTGTTTCAGGTGGTGCGGTAAAGTCGAGAGCCGTCATAGCGTCCGTCTCCGAGGATCAATCGTGTGGCACAAAAGGTCGATGCCTGCGTTGAGGATGACAAAGAACAAGCCCATGATCAGGGCTGTGCCTTGAATCATCGGCACATCCCGCCCGAAAATAGCATGAACCAGGGCATGCCCAATTCCCGGCCATGCGAACAGCGTCTCAACCACCACCACGCCTTCAACAAGATAGACCAGTTGCACTCCGAGATAGGTGATGATCGGCACGGCAATATTGCGCAGGCCGTGACGGCGAAAGACCTGCCATTCCGAGAGGCCCTTGGTGCGGCCAAAGGCATAGTATGCGGATTGTGACACGGACAGCATGGTGTCTCTGGCGACGCGATTGGACACGGCCGCGAGGCCAAGCGCCAGCGTGAGGGCAGGCAGGATCAGGTGTCCACCATGTTCGTGCCCAGCGGTTGGCAAGATATTGAGAGTGAGGCCGAAAATCACAATCAGGATAAGGCCAAGGACAAATTGCGGTAGGGCCCGAAGCGCGGTTGAGAGCAACATCAGCGCACGATCAAGCAGACCGCCCGGTCGCAGACCGGCCAGAACGCCCAAAGGTGGGCCAATCAGAAGCGATAGCAGGATGGCTGCCAGCGACAATTCGAGCGTATGGCTCAACTGAAGGTGGATAGCCTGTATCACGGGCTCTCCCGTCACCAGCGATGTGCCGAGATCAAAACGCGACAGATCCAGCAGCCATTGCCCAAGGGCTGCAAATGATGTCTGGCCGGTGTTAAGCTCCGCTGCCACTTTCGCAGCCGCGGCGCTATCGACAATATCGTAGCCATAGCGGCCAGCCGCGATCCGGTAGGCAAGATCGCCGGGAAGCGACCTTGCCATGATGAATGTCAGAATGCCAACCATCAGTGCCACAAGAGCGGCCTGAATGAGACGGCTGGTGATCGCCCGGATCATTTTACCCACCGCATGGTCTGTAGGCCGAAACTGCGCTCAAAGGGGTCGATCATCGCCCCCTCCAGCTTTGGTGAAACCGCAATTGTCTGCTGATACCAGGCAATCGGAATAACAGGCATATCGCTTTGGATGGTCGCGACAGCCTGGTGACGCAAGGCGCTGGCTTCTGCCGGATCCGTCACGCGGCTAAGGGCGTCAAGCGCCTTGTTGAAGGTCGGATTGGTCCAGTTCATCGCTCCCCAGTCACCGCCGTTGGGGCCATAGTCAGACAGCATGGTTCCGATGGGATCAGGAACCAGTGCGAAATTGCGCGCCATCAACGCCAGTTCCAAAGTGCCATCCTGATGCTTCGCGGGGATTTCACTCGAATTGGTGGCGTTGATTGTCAAGGCAACACCGATCTCCTTGAACTGTTCCTGAAGGACGGCGGCAATCAACGGCAGTTCCGGGCGGTCGGGATAGGTGATCAGTGTCAGGGCGAGGGGTTTGCCATCCTTTTGCAACATACCATCTGGCCCCGATTTCCAGCCAAGCTCGGCAAGAAGGGATTTGGCCTTGGCTGGATCATAGGCGAGAGGGGCAAGCGACGGGTCATGCCAATTGCCGACGCTTGGCGGGAAGAGCTGGGTTGCGGCGGCGGGATAGCGCAAGATGGCAACCGCCAATCCTTCGCGGTCAATGGCAAGGCTCAGGGCCTCGCGCGCCTTGACGTCCTTCAATGAGGTCAGACCTGCATTCACCTTCAAAAGGACGCTGCGTGGAATTGAGGTTGAAAGCAGTTTAACCTTGGTGCTTTTGGCCAGACGGGTTCTGCTGGCCGGATCGAGATTGAAGACATAGTCAGCATCGCCGCTTTCCGCCATCAAGGCGCGGGTCTCGCTGCGGCTGACAGTGAGATAGGTCGCTTTCTCAATGCTTGGTTTGTGACCCCAATAGCCATCAAAGCGTTCAACGGCGAGGCTTTGCGGCGCCTCGATCCGCGTCAGCTTAAAGGGGCCGGTCCCGATAACAGCCTTGACGGCGTCGCCCTCATAGGCTGACGGTGCCAGAATCTGCGCTCGGCTCTCGGCCAGAAAAGCCAGTAGCGGGGCAAAAGGCCGACTCAACGTCACAACAACAGTATCTGGACCGTCGGCAGTGATGGCTTCAATCGGGGCCTTGCTCAGAAGGCCCGGCTTGCTGCGCGAAATGTTCAAGGCTTTGGCAACATGCTCTGCCACAAGGGGCGATCCATCATGAAAGGTGATGCCCGGCTGGAGCGTGAAACGCACCGACTTACCGTCTGGCGAAATGATCCAGCTTTTTGCGATGGCTGGTATCGGATTGCCATTCTTGTCCGCTTCAACCAGTGTTTCGACAATGCCCATCCGCAGAAAAATATCGCCCGACTTGGCGGGGTCCAGGCCGGTGATCTCAAAAGGAGCCACCACGTTTACGGATGCGTCTTTCACGCCAGCCAGTGCCGAGCCGGAAAATAGCATCACGATCGATGCCACAAAAAGGGATGTCTTGAACATAAGTTCGCCTCATAATGTTATATTATTACGTCTTTAGTTATGAGCATTTTGTTTGTCGAGTCCTTCAAGACCATTTATCCCTCGAACGGACGGAGGATGCCATCTGCCTGTTGAAAACGCCGGTGGGCGGACGGCTCCACATCGTGCTGCTTGAAAATTCAAATCAGGAGTTCACTGCATGAGACGAGCGCTATTGGTTGATCTGGGCGGATCATCGCTCAAAGCCGGGGTATTTGACCTCAATGGCACGTTGATTGCCACCGAGCGCGTTGCCAATGTCTTCATCGAGGATGAGATCAACAAATCTGAACAGCAGCCAGACGGCTGGTGGACGGCGCTACAGACGGTCGCAGATCGATTGGACAAGCACATTCCAGACGGACTGGCAGGCATAGAGGCGGTTGTCCTGTGCGGGTTCACCCGAACGCAGGTGTTTCTCAACGATGATGGCCTGCCCGTGTGCCCGGCAATCACCTTCCGGGACTCACGGGCTCAGGGCGTTGTGGAAGACGTGTTGTTGCGTCCCGGCGTTGCGGATCATCCGCTTGTTCGCCACTTCAATGCCTTCCATCCGCTGGCGCGCATCCTGTGGCTGAAGCATAACGAGCCCGCCGTCTGGGAAAAGACCAAATGGGTTGTTGAGCCGAAGGACTATTTAAACTTCAAGCTCACAGGCGCGCTGGCCTCGGACCCCATTTCGCAATTCTGGCTGCGGAGTGCGATGGAGGGCGGAGAGAATGCGCTGACGGCTTTGGCGGGTTTAGACAGGTCTTTGCTGCCAGAATTGAGAAGGCCGCATGAGGCTGTCGGAACCGTTTTGAAACACATGCCGGGCGCGCTTGGCAGGATCGCGGGGGCGAGTGTTTTTTGCGGCTGCAACGACACATGGACGGCAGCGGCTGGCCTTGGCGCGCTCAAGAATGCAATGGCCTACTGCATTTCCGGCTCGTCGGAAGTATTCGGCATCCTGTCCGACGCACAAGCAGAAGTGCCGGGTTTAATCACAATGCCTTGGGCGGATACTCTGTGGCAACTGGGCGGCCCCGGACTGAATGGCGCAAACGTGCTGACGTGGATGGTCAACAGCCTGATGCCAGATGAGCGCCCGTTCGACGAACGGCTCGCGGCTCTTCTGTCGCAGCAGACCGGCTTGCCCCTTCTTTTCCATCCCTATCTGCATGGTGAGCGCACACCGCTCTGGGATCGAGATATCCGCGCCAGTTTTATGGGATTGATGGCCAGCCATAAGCCGGGTGATCTGGTGCGCGGTGCCATGGAAGGGGTTAGCTTTGTCAACCGCATGGTGTTGGAGCGGGCAGAGGCGGGGGCAGGGCAGGAGGTCCAGGAGATCCGCCTCGGCGGCGGCGGTGCCCGCAATGCCGACTGGAACCAGATCAGGGCGAATATTCTCAAAAGACCGGTTATCGTTTCCGAGGCCGAGGAGGTCGGGCTTATGGGGTGCCTTGCGGTTGCTCGCTTTGGGCTTTCACTTGTCTCAAGTATTGCGCAAGCGACGGAGGGCATTTCGGCACCTTGGCGACGTTTTGAGCCACAAGCTGCCGAGAGCCGGTTTTATGACGAGCTTTATGCAATTTTCCTCGACACTTTAGAGCCGGTCCGCACCGCATCTCACCGTCTGGCCTCCTGCCGGTTGCCTGGAACGTAAGCCCCCCCTTGGACCGATAGGACAGGCGGCGCTTAGCACCGCCCAGACAGGGGTGATCGTCTTTTCTCTTAGACAGCTTCTTTGAGGTGCTGCGCTGCTGGATCATAGGCGCGGCCGAAGCGGTTGGTCAGCACATCATCCAGGGTGATTTCTTCCTGACGCACAAAGCCCTTCTGTGGCAGCTTGCCCTCAGCAAGCAGATCCAGAACAGTGGTGATCCCTGCTGCCGTGGTGATCTGGATGGCGCTCATCTTTTTGCCTGCCACAACACCGGCATAAACCTTGTTGGCATAGGTTTCCTGCAAGTAACGTCCGTCTTTCCAGCCGCAAACAGTGACAAAGATCACCACCACATCCTGCATGGTGGCAGGCAGCGCGTTTTCAAACAGGTCTTTCAGCACATCGCGGCGGTTTTTCAGGTTGAAATCATTCAACAGCGCCTTGATGATCACTTGGTGGCCGGGGTAGCGGATGGTGCGGTAATTCATGGTCCGCACTTTCCCTTCCAGCGTCTTGGCGAGCGTGCCGAGACCGCCTGAGGTGTTGAAAGCCTCATAGGTCACACCATCCAACGAAAACTCTTCGCGCTCTTCCATGGCCGGAACCGTGACGAACCTGCCTTCGACAATGGCTTCGCAAGGCTCGATATATTCGTTGATCAGCCCGTCTGTGCTCCATGTCAGGTTATAGTTCAGCGCGTTGGACGGATATTGCGGCAAGGCACCAACGCGCATACGCACACTGTCGAGGCTGTCAAAGTGTTTGGCCAGATCATTGGCAACAATGGAAATGAAGCCCGGTGCAAGGCCGCACTGGGGAATGAAGGCGACATCCGCATCTTGGGCCAATTGCTCGACCTTTTTGGTCGTTGCCACATCTTCGGTCAGGTCAAGGTAATGCACGCCTGCCGATTTCGCGGCTTCGGCAATCAGGCCGGTGAGGTTGAAGGGCGCGGCAGAAAGAACGGCAAATTTGCCCGAAAGCGCTTTGACCAGCTGGGCCTGATCGGCAATATCAAGCAGGGATGTGGAAATCGCCGGATGCTTGTCGATCTTGGCAAGCTGCTCGGAACTGCGATCCGTCACCGTGACCTTGTAATCGCCGGTCGCGGCCAGCATGAGCGCAATGGCACCGCCAATCTTGCCTGCGCCGATAACGATGATGTCCTTCATGATATTCCCCTTTGAATAGCTTTCTGGACATTATTTTGCGCTGCCTGACTGTTGATTCACAGTGTTGAAATGAGCATAATAAAGGTCAAATTCAGACAATATGCCAATCATAATAGACAAAGTGACATTCCATGCTGAATGACAAGGATCGTGAATTGTTAGCCCTGCTGAGCGAAAACAGCCGGATGCCGGTGGCAACCCTTGCCAAAAAGCTTGGCCTGTCGCGCACCACTGTGCAGGCGAGGATTGAGCGGCTGGAGGCGCAAGGCGTGATTGCCGGTTATGGCGTGCGGCTTTCCGACCGCTACGCTTCATCGCTGATCCGCGCCCATATTCTGATCACCATTGCGCCAAAGGCGCTCTCCCAAGTGGTGAGTGCGCTTGAGCGATTAAAACCGGTGACCGCGCTGCACTCAGTCAGCGGCAATTTCGATCTTATTGCCCTTCTCGCAGCTCCATCGATTACTGAGCTGGATCAAGCAATTGACGAGATTGGCACAATTGACGGGGTGGAGCGAACCCTGTCATCGATTATCCTCTCAACACGGATTTCCAGATAGAAAAAGCTCCGGCGTTGCTGCCAGCGTCTCTCATCGTATATGGCGCATGACGCTGTAACATTTTAAATTTGCTGCATAAATTCACGATGCCTGTACCGGGTCTGAACACAGGAACCTGTCATAGACGGCTGTTTTGATCGTTGCGCGAAAGGTATTGGTGCCGTCGGTACCGATCTTTCACAGCGAGAGAAGGGGCTCGTCCTTCAGCATCTCGCGGAAGAACCGTTTGGCGGCACCGAAATCGCGCTTTGCCATTCGTAAAAAGTCGATCGGATTGCGATGCTTGTCAATTGCACGGTACAGTCAATGCCGGTCTGAAGATCGCTGCACTGGCAGAGGCGCTTAATGCTCCAGTCACGTCGCATCGCTCCAGCAAGGGCATTGGTAGCCGTCTTGAACTTGAGTTCATGCGCTGGAGACGGCTCCCCAGGGGACTCAAGGTCATCCGCATCGACATCGATCCGACGGAATTGGCGCGTCTGAAGCCAGATGTCGCGATCGTAGCTGATGCGACGGCGGGAACTGCCGCACTGACACAGGCTATTGCCCAGAAGGCAACGCCGAGCCGCGTCGGGGAATTTGCTGATCTGAACCGGCAGGCCCGGGAACGGTTTTCTGCCGTATGGCATACGCTTGAATGGAAGCGAGATGCGCTGTCAGCGACACTCGACGCATTGTCGGCCAATGCTCGCAGCTGTTTCAACCCCATGGTGCAGGCTGGTCTGAGATAATTGACTTGAAGTCGCGAATGGAAGCGTAACGCGCGGCGCGCACCTTGCTGAACTTGCTGCTGTCCACCACCAGATATTTTTGCACCGAGCGGTGCATAGCCATTTGCTTGATTGGCACTTCATGGAAATGCGAGCAGGTGACCCCGTGCTGTTCGTCTACGCCACCGGCCGACAGAAATGCCTTGTTGATGTTGATACGGTTTAGAACCTCAATGCCTTCATCCCCCGAAAAGGATGCCGCTTCCGGGTGATAGAGCCCCCCGAGCATAATCAATCGGACATCGCTTCTGCTCGCCAGCTCCTCTGCAACATTGAGGGAGTAGCAGATAACGGTGACATGGGCGTTGGCCGGAATGTGTCGCGCCAGATGAGGCGTTGTCGTTCCGCAGTCAATAAACACTGTATCGTAAGCCTCGATCAGCGCTGCCGCCTGCGCACAGGCACGCTCTTTGGCCGTCGCGTGGCTATCCTTTTCCTGCTCCAGCACGTAATCGCTGCTGATTACGCCATCCTGGATTGGAATAATGTAGCCACCAAGACAGCTCAACTGCTTGCGATCATCAGTGGCAATGTCGCGGCGAATGGTAATTTCAGATACGCCGAGCCGGGAAGCCGCATCTCGCAGTCGCAGGACGCCCGTTTCCTGAACAAGAAGAGCCAACGCATTCAGCCTGGCGTTGTGTGCACTTATTCTGCTCACCGTATCTCCGCTTTCGGTTCATTTGCACGCTTGTGATTTGGGTGTCACTTTCTTGACAATTGCCCATTGCTGCGCTTGACAAGGGAATAACAAATATGAAACGATCGTAACATAATGATCGAGTTGTAACATCATAATTCGCATCATCGGGAGAGGAAAACAACAGGTTTCTAGGTCATCGACAGCGTCTTGCGCCAATACGGCGCACGAAGGACCGCTGTCATGATCTATCGGTAGGATGTGGGAATCCTATTCCGAAAGGGTGAGGACGTGTCGGACACGAGAGGTGCGTGCCGGCGCTGGAGGTTGAATGCTGGAGGTTGAATATTGCCGAGTTTTGCGACTGGATCGATGTCGCACATCGGAATTTCCATGGGAGGAGCTATCTATGAATAAAATTTTCGCAACCATTGCGCTTGCTGCGTCGCTTTCGGCGTCAGCGGTCTTTGCGCAGAGTGCCGTTGATACGTCGAAGGTCAACAAGGAGTTGATCACGTCACCGAGCGGCAAGAAGTACACAATTGCAACCGTTGTGAAGGTTGATGGTATCGCGTGGTTTGACCGCATGCGCGAGGGTGTCGACCAATTCAAGGGCGACACTGGGAATGATGTCTGGATGGTTGGCCCAAGTCAGGCTGACGCCGCAGCTCAGGTGCAGATCGTTGAAAACCTGATCGCTCAGGGTGTTGATGCCATCGCCATCGTCCCATTCTCGGTTGAAGCGGTTGAGCCGGTACTCAAGAAAGCACGCGATCGCGGCATTGTGGTTATCAGCCATGAGGCCTCTAACATTAAGAACGTCGATTTTGACATCGAAGCTTTCGACAACAAGGCCTATGGTGCCAACCTGATGAAGGAACTTGGCAAATCCATGGGCGGAAAGGGCAAATATATTGCCACCGTCGGCAGCCTGACGTCCAAGTCGCAGATGGAATGGATTGATGGTGCCGTTGCGTATCAGAAGGCCAATTTCCCGGACATGTCGATGGCGACCGAGCGTCTGGAAACCTATGACGATGCCAATACCGATTACACCAAGCTCAAGGAAGCGATGACGGCCTATCCGGGCATCACCGGTATTCTGGGTGCTCCAATGCCAACATCCGCAGGTGCTGGCCGTCTGATCGCCGAGAGCGGTCTGTCGGGCAAAGTGTTCTTTGCGGGGACCGGTCTGGTTTCTGTTGCCGGCGAATACCTCAAGAATGATAACATACAGTACATCCAGTTCTGGGATCCGGCCGTTGCTGGCTATGCCATGAACATGTTGGCTGTGGCTGTTCTCGAAAAGAAGAATGATCAGATCAAGGCCGGTCTCAACCTCGGTCTGCCCGGTTACGAAAGTCTGTTGGTTCCAGACGCTTCCAACCCACATCTGCTTTATGGTGCAGGTTGGGTCGGTGTGACCAAAGAAAACATGGATAAGTATAATTTCTGATCCGAGCCGAGGAGGGAGGGTAGCCCTCTCTCCTTTTATTTCCGTGTTTTTCAGCCTTGCACGAGGCCATTATGACTGAAAATCTGATCGAACTGCGCCATATCGGCAAGCGGTTTGGCGGCGTGAAGGCGCTTGAAGACGTATCACTGAGCATTCGTCCGGGTGAAATCCATTGCCTTGCCGGTGAAAACGGTTCCGGCAAATCCACCGTCATCAAAATCATGTCGGGCGTCTACACGCCCGAAGACGGCGAGATTCTGATTGACGGCAAGCCCGTTGGCAAACTCGATCCGGTGAAATCCGTTCACCACGGTATTCAGGTTATCTATCAGGATTTTTCGCTGTTCGGTAATCTGACGGTGGCTGAAAACCTGGCGATCAATACTTTCCTGATTGAGGGTCGCAAGTCGGTTGACTGGCGACGTGTCCGTGAACTGGCTAGACAAGCGCTGGATCGCCTTGGTGTGACCATGGATCTTGATGCCGATGTTGAAAGCCTGCCGACCTCGGGCAAGCAGATCGTGGCAATCGCCCGCGCCGTCATGGCCGACGCGCGTCTGATCATCATGGATGAACCGACCACGGCGTTGACACGCCATGAGGTCGACGCTCTGTTCAAGATCGTCCGCGATATACAGGCGCAGGGTATCGCGGTACTCTTTGTCAGCCATAAAATGCGCGAAATGCTGGAAATCAGCGAGCGCCTGACGGTTTTCCGCAACGGCAAGAAAGTCGCCGAAGGACCGATCACCGAATTCGACGAATCAGCAATCACCCGCGCAATGACGGGGCAGGAGTTGACAGCCCACAGCTATCAGTGGGTTCCGCAAGAGGGTGCCAGCACACCTGTGTTGGACGTGCAAAATTTCTCCGTTCCCGGTTCTGTAGAAGAGGTCAGTCTGACCCTGAAGCCGGGCGAGATCGTTGGAATTTCCGGCCTGATCGGCTCGGGCCGCACCGAACTTGCTCTGGCGCTGTTTGGCATGCGCCCCGATTTTACTGGCTCCGTGCGCGTGGAGGGGCGGGAGGTTCATCCTGCGAGCGTTCAAGACGCTATTGCCAGTGGTATTGCTTATGTTCCGGAAGATCGCCTGACCGAGGGGCTGTTTCTGACTCAATCAATTGAGCGCAATATCATTGTGACGTCGATCGATAAATTTGTCCGTGGCTTTTTCATCAATCGGAAAAAGGCGGAGGAGACGACCCGCGATATGTTCTCGGCCATGCAGATCGTGGCACCGGGACCACACACGCCAGTCAATCATCTCTCCGGCGGCAATGCCCAGCGCGTGGTTCTGGCCCGCTGGCTGCTGACGGGTGCCAAGGTGCTGATCCTCAACGGCCCGACCGTGGGGGTGGATGTTGGCTCCAAAGCGCAGATCCACACCATCATCCGCACGCTTGCCGAGAAGGAGGGCTTGGCCGTGCTGATGATTTCCGACGATGTGCCGGAACTGGTGCAGAACTGCAATCGGGTGCTGGTGATGCACCGGGGGCGTTTCGTCGACGAATTGTCGGCCGAAAACATGACCGAGGATGCCGTCAATGACCGGCTCAAGATGTTGAATTGAGGGGTCGCAGAACATGAAATTCTTCAAAAGCACAGAGTTTATTATTGCCTGCGTTTTGCTCGCAGCCATGGTCATCATCGGCCTGATCAATCCTGCATTCTGGTCGCTCAACAACATCTTCGGCCTGTTGCGTTCCAATGTCGTGATCGGCATCATGGCGCTTGGCGTCTTGCTGGTGATGATTTCGGGGGGTATCGACGTATCATTCTCGGCCTTCGCCATTGCTGCCATGTATCTGACCGTGCGGGCCATGGTCTATCTGGGTTATGATGGCGTGCTCATTCCCTTCATTGCGGCAACGCTGATCGGCTTGGTTCTCGGTGCATTCAATGGTTTGATTATCCATCGTTTCAAGATGATACCGCTGATTGTGACGCTTGGAACGGGATCGATTGTGCGCGGTCTGGTTCTCGGTCTCGTTGGAACCAGCATCGTCAACATCAACAAAATGCCAAAGGACCTTATCGAGTTCGGCAAAACCGACGTGATCGCGCTGACGTCGGCCACGGGTTCAACTTTTGGCCTGACGGCGATGTTCCTGGTCTATCTGGCTCTGGCGCTGATCATTCATCTCGTCCTTACCTACACCATGATCGGGCGTAGCATTTATGCCTATGGCGGCTCGCCGGAGGCCGCCAAGCGCGTGGGCTTCAACACGGGTGCCACGATCTTCTTTGTCTATTGTCTTGCCGGCGCGTTGGCAGGCTTTTCTGGCCTTTTGCATTCGTCGATGATCTGGCTTGCCAACCCGCGCGATTTTGTTGGGCTGGAACTGGACGTCATCGCCGCCGTGGTTCTGGGCGGTGCATCCATCTTCGGGGGGCGCGGCACGGTTATAGGCACGCTAATGGGCGTGTTCATGCTGGTGATGGTCAAAAACTCACTGATCATCATGAAGGTGGACACCACCTGGCAGCGGGTTGTTGTGGGTGTGATCATCATTGTCGCCACTGCCATCACTGCATGGCGTGATCGTAAAAGCGTAAGCTAACGGGAGAGCGCATCATGAAAAACTCGTTCGACATGCGCCGGCTTCTCGGCGGCGATAACAATATCTTTCAGCTGCTGGTCATCACCATCATTGTCTTTGCTTTGATGACGTGGATGAATCCCGGCAAGTTCCTGAACTATTACAATTTCGAATCCATCAGCTACATCATGCCCGAACTGGGGATCCTCTCCATTGCCATTATGATTGCCATGCTGACTGGTGGTATCGATCTCTCGGTGGTGGGAATTGCCAATTTGGCGGGCATTATCGCTGGTGTCTACTTCCATTCCACGATGGTCCAGGCGGGACATTCTTCCCCCTCCAGCATGGTGTTCTACACCGGGCTTGGGATCTTGCTGGCCATAGCCGTGGGGTTGCTGGCCGGTTTGGTCAACGGCTTGTTGGTCGCAAAATTGCGCATCACGCCAATCCTGGCCACGCTTGGCACAGGCCAGGTCTTGATGGGCTTGGCCTTGGTCCTCACTGGGGGACCAGCAATTGTCGGCTTTCCCGATGCGTGGAACTGGATTGGAAACGGCAAGATTTTTGGTATCGCGACGCCATTCCTCCTCTTCATCGCCGTCTGCATCATTGTCGCAATTTTGCTCACACGCTCGACACTCGGCATCAATCTGATGTTGATCGGCACCAATCCTCGGGCCGCAGTTTTTGCAGGCATTCGCAAAGATCGCATGATGCTGTATTCTTATATGCTGACAGGCGTTCTGGCGTCGCTGGCAGGTATCATTCTGTCGGGGCGCACCAATGCGGCAAAATCCGACTACGGCGCATCCTATCTGCTGCAAGCCGTGCTGATTGCCGTGCTCGGCGGCACCAATCCGGCAGGCGGAAAAGGCCGGGTTCTCGGCATCGTCATCGCGCTGATCGCGCTCATGCTGCTCTCTTCCGGCTTTCAGATGATGCGGTTCTCCTACCATCTTATCGATTTTATCTGGGGCGCATTCCTCATTCTCGTCATTGCCATCAATGCGTGGCGCAATCCCGGCAGGTGATCCCATGAAGACGACAGAATTTCATCTCCGCAGGCAAGATTTCACCGACGTTCCGCATCTTTTGGCACAAACCGACGGGCTGAAGGTTACCGCCTTTCGCTATGCCACCGGTGTTGAGGCGCTCCAGTTGGACAATCACCACGGTCGGATTGTCATACTGCCCTTCATGGGGCAGATGATCTGGAGTGTTGCGTTCAACGGTGTCGACTTGACCATGGGCAGCCGCTTTTCCATGCCGCGACCCGCAGGCTCAATTGTCGAGACCTACGGCTGCTTTGCTTTCCACAGCGGCATGTTGCGCAATGGCTGCCCGTCGCCACAGGACAATCACGCCCTGCATGGTGAAATGCCCTGCGCCCAGATGGACAAGGCCGGTTTCACCATCGGCTTTGATGCACGCGGCGCTTACGTGCAGGTCACTGGTGAGGTTGAATATGTCATGGGTTTCGGTGCCAATTATCTGGCCCGCCCCAGCGTGACACTGCATGCTGAAGACACGCTTTTTGACATGGTCATGGACATAGAGAACCTGTCATCGGCCCCGATGGATCTGATGTATATGTGCCATGTGAACTTCGCCTATGCCGAGGGCGCGCGGATCGTTCAGCCCGTGCCGTATACGCCAGCGCAGGTCAAGGTGCGCAACGTCGTACCCGGCCATGTGGTGCCAAACCCCGATTATCTTTCGCTGCTGGAGACGCTGGCAGAGCAGCCTTCAGCCATGGAAGTGCTGAATGAGCCGCACCGTTACGACCCCGAGCAGGTGTTTTACATTAACGGCCTGCCCGCAGACGGCGAGGGGCTTACACATCTGATGATGCAGCGTCGTGAGGGCGATGGCTTTGCCATCTCCTACCCGTTGGCCGCCTTCCCGAAGACGGTGCGCTGGATACTGGTGAATGGAGATGCGCAAGTGGCGGCATTTGCTTTGCCGTCCACCTGCGAGCCGGAGGGCTATCTGGCGGAAAAGGCCAAGAACAACGTGCAGAGTCTGCTGCCGGGTGAACGCAAGGTGTTTCCGGTGCGGCTCGGCTATCTCGACCGTGCTGCCGCCGATCAGTTCAGTGCGAAGATCAGCACCCTTTGAAACAGGATAATCGGGGAATGTCAGTATGAGCAAGAAAATCGGGGTTGTCGGTTCCAACATGGTCGATCTTATCACCTATGTCGACCGTATGCCCGGACCGGGCGAGACGCTTGAGGCTCCGGCTTTTGAGATGGGGTGCGGCGGCAAGGGGGCCAATCAGGCGGTGGCTGCGGCGCGGCTTGGCGCGGAGGTGATGATGGTCACCCGTGTGGGTGACGATGTCTTTGCCGACAACACCATTCGCAATCTCGCGAGCTTTGGTGTGGATACCCGCCATGTGGTGAAACTTGCTGGCAAGTCCAGCGGCGTTGCGCCGATTTTCGTCGAACAATCCGGCGAGAATTCGATCCTTATCGTCAAGGGTGCCAATGCCGATCTTTCTCCGGCAGAAGTCGACAAGGCAGCAGCCGACCTGGAGCAGTGCCGATTGATCCTCTTGCAGATGGAAGTACCGGTTGAGACCGTCTATCACACCATCGACTTTGCGGCTCAAAACGGCATCGAGACAATCCTCAATCCTGCCCCTGCTGCTGCCAATCTCGATCCAGAACGTATCCGCCAGGTCACGTTCCTCGTTCCGAACGAGAGCGAGCTGGCATTGTTGTCCGGGTTGCCGACCGACACCGACGACGCCATCGTTATTGCTGCCCGCTCCCTGATCGCACGCGGCATTCGCACAGTCATTGTGACACTGGGCGGTCGTGGCGCGCGTATGATTACCGCCATCGACATCGTCAACATTGAGCCCGTCAAGGTCACGCCAAAAGACACCACCGGTGCAGGTGACGCCTTTATTGGCTCTTTCTCTCACTTCTATGTCGAGACGGGCGACGTCTTATCCTCACTCAAGAAGGCATCGCTTTATGCGGCGCATTCCATCACCCGTCCCGGAACACAGAAGGCCTATGCCAGCATAGCCGAGTTCGAAGCATTTTGCCGCGAACATGCCCATGCCACAGCCTGACCCCAAGAATGGACAAGCAATGAGCGAAGCATTCCCAAGAAACAATGGCACAGCTCTCAAACCGGAATGGTTTGAAGATGTGTCCGTCAATCGCAGTGCCTCCGAACGGCGTGCCGCCACAATCACCGCCCGGCGCTCGATCAAGAAGGAATATCAGGCTGCCTGGCAGATAAAGGCTATTACCTGCATCGATCTGACAACACTGTCTGGCGACGATACGCCCGGTCGTGTGCGCCGCCTGTGTGCGAAAGCGCGGCACCCGGTCCGCGATGATATTCTTGAGGCACTCGGCCTTGCCGACGCCGGTATCACAACGGGTGCGGTCTGCGTTTATCCAACCATGGTGCCTCATGCCGTCAAGGCGCTGGAAGGCACCTCCATTCCCGTCGCATCGGTGGCGACAGGCTTTCCTTCTGGCCTCACGCCACTGCCGCAGCGATTGGCCGAAATCCGCTATGCTGTGGAGCAGGGTGCCAAAGAAATCGATATCGTCATCACCCGTGAGTTCGTTCTGACGCAGAACTGGTCGGCACTCTATGATGAAATCGCGGCCATGCGTGAAGCCTGTGGCGACGCCCATATGAAGGCTATTCTGGCAACAGGTGATCTCAACACGCTCACCAATGTATATCGCGCCTCCATGGTGGCGATGCAGGCGGGGTCGGATTTCATCAAAACCTCAACCGGCAAAGAGGAGGTCAACGCGACCCTGCCGGTCAGTCTGACGATGGTGCGTGCGCTGCGCGATTATGGCGATCTGACCGGCCAGATGGTCGGGTTCAAGCCTGCGGGCGGGCTGAAGACAGCCAAGGATGCGCTGTCCTGGCTGACGCTGATGAAAGAAGAACTCGGCAATCGTTGGTTGGAGCCAGACCTGTTTCGCATCGGTGCCAGCTCAATGCTGGGCGATATCGAGCGGCAGCTCGAATATTTTGTCACCGGCCGCTATTCCAGCGCTCACCATCACGCTGCCGCATAAGGACCGAAAAAATGCGACCCATCAAGGACATTTTGGAAACCATGGACTATGGACCGTCTCCCGAGGCCAATGACGATGTGAAGCGATGGCTGGACATGCATGGCCGCTCATTTGGCCACTATATCAATGGCAAGTTCGTTTCACCGGAAGGCCGAAAGACCATTGCCGTGTCCAACCCGGCAAATGGCGAGAGTTTGGCGGAGATTGTTTGCGGCAATGAGGAGGATGTTGATCAGGCGGTCAAGGCCGCCCGCACCGCCTTTGGAAAATGGTCGAAGCTGTCGGGCTTTGAGCGTGCCCGCTATCTCTATGCCATCGCCCGCCATATACAAAAGCGCGAACGCTTCCTGTCCGTTCTGGAAACGATGGACAATGGCAAGCCGGTTCGCGAAACCCGCGATATCGACATTCCACTGGTTGCGCGCCACTTTTACCATCACGCCGGATGGGCCGAAATGGTGGAAGACGAATTCCGTGGTTTCTCGCCTGTTGGTGTTTGCGGACAGGTGATCCCCTGGAATTTCCCTTTGCTGATGTTGGCCTGGAAGATTGCGCCTGCACTCGCAGCAGGCAATACCGTGGTGCTGAAGCCTGCTGATCTGACACCGCTGACGGCCATTGCCTTTGCCGAAATCTGCCATGAGGTCGGCCTCCCAGTGGGTGTCGTCAACATTGTTCAAGGCGATGGCACCACAGGCGCTGCGATCTGCGGCCATGATGGTGTTGATAAAGTTGCCTTTACCGGCTCGACACAGGTTGGCCGCGTTATTCGCGAGCAAATTGCCGGTTCGGGCAAGAAGCTGTCACTGGAACTGGGTGGCAAGTCGCCCTTCATTGTGTTCGAGGACGCCGATCTTGATGCGGCTGTTGAAGGTGTTGTTGACGCCATCTGGTTCAATCAGGGCGAAGTATGCTGCGCCGGTTCCCGCCTGCTGGTGCAGGAGGGCATTGCCGAGACATTTTATGCACGACTGAAAAAGCGGCTGGAAACCCTGCGGGTCGGCGATCCACTGGATAAGTCAACAGATGTCGGCGCGATTGTCTCTGCCACGCAGGTGAAACGCATCACGGATCTGGTCCTCAAAGGCGTGGAAGAAGGGGGAGACCTATGGCAGGGCTCCAAGCCCCTCCCGGCCACTGGCAACTATGTCGCTCCCGGTTTCTTCACCAATGTGGATCCGGCATCGACCGTTTGTCAGGTGGAAATTTTTGGCCCGATAGCGGCCGCGACCACGTTCAGAACGCCCGATGAAGCCGTGTCGCTGGCCAACAACACCCGTTACGGCCTTGCCGCCTCGATCTGGTCGGAAAACATCAACGTTGCGCTTGATCTTGCAGCGCGTGTCAAGGCAGGCGTGGTCTGGATCAACTGCACCAACATGCTCGATGCGGGCGCTGGTTTTGGCGGCTACCGCGAAAGCGGTTTCGGTCGGGAAGGTGCGCGGGAAGGGCTCTTTGAATATCTGGCAGCAGATTGGGAAAAGAACATGGCGCTTCCCAAGCCCGTTAAAGCCTTTATACCCTCCGCATTGCCGAACGTTGACAGCAAGATGGCCACTAACGGTCTCGATCGGACCATGAAGAACTATATTGGCGGCAAGCAAGCCCGCCCGGACGGCGGCTACAGCTATTCTGTGACGGGCAAGGGCGATACCGTGATTGGTATGGCCGGAATAGGCGGCCGCAAGGACATCCGCAATGCGGTGGAAGCAGCGGCCAAGGCAAGCAGCTGGAGTTCCCTAACCGCCCATAACCGTGCGCAAGTGCTCTATTATCTCGCCGAGAACCTTGATGCCCGGCGCGACGAGTTCGTTGCCCGCATCATCGAGAGCACGGGCGTGAGCGAAAAGAAAGCGAGTGAGGAATTTGAAGCATCCCTGCACCGTATTTTCTATTATGCCGCGCAGGCCGACAAGTTCGATGGTGCTGTACACTCTACCAAGTCGCGTCATGTCACTCTTGCCATGAACGAGCCCTGGGGCATTGTCGGGATCGTTTGCCCGGATGAAGCGCCGCTGCTCTCAATGGTGTCGCTGGTGCTGCCAGCAATCGCGATTGGCAATCGTGTTGTCGTGATCCCGTCATCTCGCCATCCATTGATTGCCGGTGATTTCTATCAGGTGCTGGATACCTCGGATGTACCCGGCGGCGTCATCAACATTGTCACCGGCGAACGCGATCTGCTTGCAAAGACGCTGGCAGAGCATGATGAGGTTGCGGCAGTGTGGTATTTTGGTTCGACGGAGGGAAGCGCAATGGTCGAGAAGGCTTCTGCGGGCAATCTCAAGGCCACCTGGGTCAACAATGGCCGCCAACCCGATTGGCTGAATCGCACCGAAGCTCAGGGCCGCGATTATTTGCGCAGAGCCGCGCAGGTGAAAAACATCTGGGTGCCCTACGGAGCATAAACGGTGATGAGAGGCTCTCAGGTTAAGATTGAACCTGACAGCCTCTCAGTTAATCTCTTTTCTTGGCCTTTTCGGGACAACCGGTTTCCACTTTTCCCTGACAAACTCTAGCATCATTCCGCCTCCAATAGACCTTCCGCGCCGTCCTTTCTGTTTTCAGGGATGAGAAGAAGCTCTCCATCGCGGCGTTGTCCCAGACATTTCCAGAGCGGCTCATCGAGCAGGTAATACCATGATCGGTCATGATTAGCGCATCGGTAACCGGTTGGGCCGTCATGCTGACATTCATTGACCAGCCAACAACGCGGCGGGAGAATAAGTCGATCACGGCGGCCACATAAAGCCACCCTTCCGCCGTCCAGATGTAGGTGAAGTCTGCGACCCATCTCTGGTTGGGTCGCTCGGCATAGAACTGATGGTCGGGCACATTCGGTCCGATCACCGAACGCTCGCCCGCATCTTTCGGCAGGTCACGCCGCCTTGGACGCGCCCTCAGAGCATTTTGGCGCATCAGCCGTTCAATGCGATGAAGCCCGCAGGATAGCCCTTCCGCCAGCACGTCATGCCAGACACGGCGCGCACCATAGGTTCTGTCGCTTGAGCGAAAGCTCTGCCCGATCGTGTCGAGCAGGACTTCATCATAGCGGGCATGATCACTCGGCGAGCGATCAAGCCAGGCATGGAAGCCCGAACGTGAGACACCCAGCGCTTCGCAGAGCCATGCCGCAATTCCAGTTTCACGGCCAGATCGAACGGTGGTTTGCAATGAACGCGAAATTCGCTGCTTTGCGCGGCCCTTCGGGTCATATCACGTCCTTGGCAAAGTAGGCTGCGGCGTTCCGCCGGGCAATCGATTCATTGGATCGATTGCTCTTCCGGCTTCAATTTAAGATGTCACGCTCCGCCTTCAGCTTGCTCACCTCACGCTGCAGACGCTCGATCTCAAGCTGCTCTGGCTTCATCTGACCGTTACCAGTAAATGATTGAGCTGGATCTGCTCCGAATTCGCGCACCCACTTTCGAAGCATCGTCTCATGAACATCAAGATCGCAGGCCGCCTGAGCAACGCCGACACCGCGTTCCTTGACCAGTTTCACAGCCTCAATTTTGTATTCTCGACCGAACTGTCATCGTTGCATTCACACTCTCCGGTTTCATGCAGAACACCTTAACTCAGTGTCCACCAAACCGGCAGCAGGCCATTATGCGAAGCGCGTCCTATAGGCCGGATAAGACGCTCCGTCTAACGTCATTGCCGGACCCAATTTAGAAATACACTGCGCTTCCTATGATGCATCGAGCTTTGATTAAGGCTTCAGGCTTGCGTCGAGGGCGGGAGTGAAGCCGCTGAAGGACAGCGGCAGGGTCACAGCGCGCCGATTACCGTCCTCGAATGTGAAGCTTCCGGCTTGAGTTGCGGATTTTAGAGCCTGGAGGATTGGCGCGTCTACTTCGATCTCGGCAAAACAACCTTGCAAGCAGCGCTTATATTCAAGATGCAGAGGATTTGCTTTCTCGTCGATCTTTAATGTCACGCCAGTCGGCAACCACACACCAGATGGAACCTGCACCACCATCCGCAAACTGTCTTTGGGATCAATTTTCCCCAAAGCAACAGTCGCCACAAGTCCTCGACCTTCCACTTGCAGGTTCTGCACAATCTCGCAGGTCCGGGCGTTCTCCGCAGCAGTCACACACCGCACCAACCAATCCTGATAGGTTGCCGTTGTGCCCTGAGGTTGCGCATTGGTCTCGGCCGGAGCAACCGGCTTTGCTTGAGTTCCTGCCGCCTTTGTCTGGGCCACTGCCGAGAGCGGTCCGCCTGCAAGAGCAACCAAGAGGCTCACCAAAACGGCAGTTGAACGCTTTGTCATGTCTGCTTTACCTTCACTGTCATTCAAAGATTGATCCGCAACCCTGCGGATCAGCGAATAGGTCTATTACGGCTGCCGCGCAAACCATTTAAATAACATAATTTCAATGTTTTACGCAAAATATTGAAGTTGCTCAGCGCCTTGAATTTGGCAAACGCAAGGCGCAGGAAAGTCAGAATTTTACCGAGAACTGTGCACTGAAGGCATTCTGAACGCCATGGGTCGCTATTTGTCCCGAATAGTTAAACTGGAACTTCGAGGTTTCCGAAAGGTCATAGGCGACGCCGATACCGATCAACGCCGTATCCTTTGCTGTGGGCACACCAGAAACCCGGAATAGAGAACCTCCAGATTGGAACTGCGCAGTTGCATCAGAGGTGGTATCCCCATTTGCATGTTGCCAGCCCAAGGTCAGGCTTGGCGTCAAGACGCTTTCACCCAGGGTGATGGACGTTGCAGCCCGCGCCCCAAGCGTGGAGTAAAGCGTATTTTGCGAGTCGGTATTCACTGACAGTCCGGCACCGTTCAAACCGCGTTCCCTGAAGGATCCACCCTTTGTATTGACATAGGCCAGACCGACGAAGGGCTCGACATTATAACCGCCGACATCCAGGTCATAAGCCAATTCGCCAAAGACCTGGGTCGTGCCAAGCACACGGTCAGATCGCTCTGAATCGGAAAAGCCGGAGAACGAGACATTGCGTGATATCGTCACGTCATGCCATGAGTGCAACACGCCACCCCGCAAAGCAACGGGTCCAAATTGCTTGCCAGCATAAAGGCCAAGGTCGTAATTGGTCATTGAGCCGGAAGAATTGCGGCTATCGACATCAAAATGCGATTGGCTGAACCCGCCAATCAAACCCACCCGCATCGTATCTGACAGGTCCACATCAACGCCACCAAAAATACCGCCGATCGTATTGGAAACCGTTGCAGCATTGGTGTCGCCAAACCGCTCACCCCAGCCACCATAGCCTTGCATCCATACAGTGGGTAGAAGATTTTTGCCGATTTCGGTGCTTACAGGCCCACCCGCCTTGGCTGCGGCGTTCAAGGCGCTGGATGGATCTCCATTTGCCGCCTCTGACTGGCGAAGACGAGCCCCCACAGCATCACGCAGATAAATCGACTGCTGGTTTATGACTGTATTGGCTGACGCATAGATTTCGCCCGATAATTGATCCAAAGCGGACGATACCGCCGTCTGCGGCAGAGCATACAGAGCGTCGAACACCAGTTTTCCGGTCCCCAACGACTGCGCTGCATCTGCTACATTGGTCTGGTTGGCGGTGAGGGCGTAATTCCTGAAATTCGCGCCGTTATAGTTCAATGTCAAATAAACGTTCTGAGCATCGTAGCCCAAGAGCGGCGTCAGGAAAGCGTAGTTCGATGTGACACCTCCGAACGTTCCGGTGATCGTATTCGAGGTGGTGATAATTGCTATTTTGCTGGTGCTCGGATAACGACCCGCCACCGCAGATACCTGCACATTCGCGCCGGACGATATGGTGACCGGGCCATTTGCGATGATCAGGTCATGCGCCCCTTGAGGGGTCACATCGACAGCATAGATCGAACCACTGTTGAATGTCACCGGACCATTGACTGTCAGCGTACCCGGCGAATACCCCGGTGCTGCGGTACCACCCGAATTGATGACCAGACCACCTATCGATGCTGTGCCTCCCAAAACGCCACCCGCATTCACCGTGAATGGGGACGCGGTTACAGTGCCCAGTTGCAGTTGGGTAAAACTGTCTTCTACCGACACAGGACCATTGTAAGGTGAAGAGAACACCACCTTGCCACCGCCCTTGAAGGTCACGGAACCGGCGCCCGAAACAGATCCGTTAAAAACGTAATTGTCAGAACGGTTAAACACGAGGTTGGCGTTGTTCACCACATCGCCGATGATCGAACCAGTTATGCCACCATTGCCGATTTGCAGCGTGCCCTCGGCAATCGTTGTGCCGCCGGTGTAGCTGCTAGTCCCTGTGAGCACAAGAACACCGGAGCCGATCTTGACGAGGCCGCCCGATCCATCAATGACGCCGGAATAGATCGTGCTGCTATTGTTACCACCTGCTGTCAGCTTGGCCCCGGCAAGTGTAATGTTACCAGCCCCCGCAATCGATCCGACCGTCTCATTGCTCTGAACGGTCAGGCGCGCACCATTTGCCACGCTCACAGCACTCGTATCACCAATCGCCTGACCGCCGCCAACGATCAGCGTACCAGCATTGACGTTCGTATTACCAGTATAGGTATTGGTCCCTGTCAGTGTCAGCGTACCAGAGCCGAGCTTGTTGAAAATACCGGAGCCAGAAAGCGATCCCGCGTAGGTGCCTGCGTCGCTGCGGTTGAAGGCAAGAACACCGCTGTTGACAACATCCCCAAGGATTGAACCCGAAGTACCTCCATTGCCAATCTGCAAGGTTCCTTGCGTGACCGTCGTGCCTCCTGTGTAGCTGTTCAGCCCCGTCAAGATCAGTGTCCCGAGGTCGGTCTTTTCAAGGCCGGTTGTGCCCGTAATGTCCGAACTGATCGTCGCCACAAAAGACGCCCCAGAAGATGTTCCATCACCAACGCGAATGGGGGTCTGGCCAGACGGTGCTGCGAGCGTCAACTGTCCGCCAGTCAGGTTGTAGCCATCAACCATGAACTGGAGCCCCGGTGCAGAGACGGCTCCGAATGTATTGTCAATCGTCACCGTTCCGGCTGTTCCGCCAAACACGGCGAATGTGTTGCTCCATCCGCGTGATTGATTGGCCTGCGGTGTGGTCCAATTTGTCAAGCCGGCGTTGTTGCTCCAGGTGCCATTCCCGCCGTGAACTGTTCCATCTGCCGTTGTCTGACTGCCATTCCAGTATGACATTGTACTGGTCAGGGCCGACAGGTTAACTTGCCCCGAAACCTGCTGAATCTCGTAGGAAAAATCGCTCGGTGTCGTGCCAAGGCGAAGACCGGCGTTGGACGCAAGTGTGGTATAATCAAGCAAGCGATACACGCCCTGCGCCATCGCTCCGGCATTGGTAACATTCAGAATACCATCCAGAGACAATGTGCCGACAGAGGCAAGCGCAGTGCCTGTCGGCGCACCCAGACCCACAGACAGGATCGCATTATGCGACAGCGTCAAACCTGTCATGGAAAGGCCGTAGCCCGGAACGGTGGGTGGGGCGAGAGCCAACATGCCGCCATCCTGCACCGAGACGGTGCCATTGATAGCGCCACCATTTGTGGCCAGCAATGCAGCCCCAGACCCGACAGTTACGTCGCTGGTGAGGGATGTCCCATCCGAAATTTGCAGCGAGCCTTGTTCAACTGTTGTTCCGGCGACGGCACTGTTGGTACCGGCCAGTGTCAACTTACCGGAACCGCGCTTTATCAACGCACCAGAGCCTGAGATGGTACCACCCGCGACGACATCGTCGTAGCGATTAAAGACAACTGTACCGCTATTGGCAATCGCACCTGTGAGTGAACCAGTATTTGCACCATTCCCCAGTTGCAATATGCCTGCCGACACTGTGGTACCGCCGGTGTAGCTATTGGTGCCCGTGAGGGTCAAAGTGCCAGCGCCTGCCTTGGTCACAGATCCGGTGCCGGAGATAATGTTGGCATATTGCACATCATCTGAACGGTTGAAAACCAGGGATGCATTGTCCGTGATATTGCCAGCGATAGAGCCTGCCGTACCACCATTACCGATCGATAGCGTACCACCCGAGATTGTTGTGCCGCCGGTATAGGTGTTTGCGCCGGTAAGAATGGTGATGCCATTCAATTGGTTAACTTGGCCGCTGCCGGTAATATTGGCGGAAAGGCCGAAACTGTTACTGGTATGGTTGAGCACAAGCTTACTTGCGCCTGCACCCAACACGATTTCTGAGGTATTGATGGTGCCCGCCGCTGCTGCCGTTTGCCCGGAGGCTGCGCCAACATTCAGGGTGCCAGTTGAACCATTCAGATAACCAATCTTGATGGTGGCCGCAGAGATTTGCGCATCATCCGATAAGGTGAGGGTGCCTGTTCCTTCACTTCCCACATACAAATTGTTGTTCATTTGAAGGCGGGTATCGTGACCGTTCAGCGTCACAGTACCCTCAGAACCAACTTCGTTACCGATATAAAGGCGCTCGCCGCTGACCATACCGCCATTGCTGACCGTCAGGTTGCCAGTACCAAGCCGACCTACATTCAAAAAGCCGGAGTAGGTAACACTATTGTCAACAAATGCAGACCATTTCGCGCCGCTACCCGTGATGGTCATCGACCCGGACGATCCCGCCAGATCACCAAGCGTGCCTTGCAAGCCTGTAATTTGGCCGCCATTGCTCAACGTAACAGTGGCACTGGTGCCTGCGCTGTAGCCCGCAATGAAAACGCCAGAAAGGTTCATTGCTGAAGACGCGCCTGACACCATAAGGCTGGACGTCGAACCCGTGAGGGTTGAGACATACCCATCCACAGCGAACACCACGGCAGCATTCTCGACAGTCAGGGCACCATTGCCGCCGTTGCCGACATAGATGTTGCCGGTGCTTGTCCACTTGCTGCCAGAACCGGAAACCGTGACATGCCCATCCCCGCCGGCATTTGTGCCAATGGTGGCGTGGCTGCTGGTGAGCGTGCCGCCCGCATTAATGTTGAGCATCGCCTGACCGGTATTGCCGATGGTCATGGTAGAGAGGCCGAGCGAGCCGGTAAGCGTCAGAGTTCCCGCATCAATGGCCCCGGTGCCACCAAGGCCACCCGTGCCATTGCCCGTCAATGTCCATTGGCCGGCACCCGATTTGGTCAGATTGGCAAAGCCCTGGAAATTACCCGCAGCACCTACAGAATCAAGAGCAAGGCTGCCATTGCCTGAGCCTGTCAATTCCAGCATATTGCCTGTGCTGGCATTCACCACCTTGCCGACAAGCGTGGCTGTATCCGACAGGACGAGACGATTGCTTCCCGAACCCATGCTGATTGCTGTATCCGTTGCCGTGTGGGCGGTAATCGCACCATTTAGCACCACTGTACTGTCACCGTTACCAGTCTGCACAGCCGTTGATCCGGTAGAGCTAATTGTGCCGGTGTTTACGATCTGGTTGGTGGTGCCATTGAGGGATACTCCCAGGCTGGTAGCGGAGATCGTACCGCTATTGGTAAGCAACACCGCACCATTGCCGCTGCTGAGGCTGGCACCTGAGCCTGAAGTCGCCGTAATCGTGCCCGTGTTGCTCAGCGAGACGTTACCAATGGTAGCATTGGCGACGATGCCATTGGTGCCCGTCACACGTCCAGCATTGCTCAGCGAAATCGTGCCGTTGGCCGTCGCCGCATAAATGCCGCTATCTGAGCCAGCAACAACTCGGCCCGTTGCCGTGTTGGTGATCGTAACATTGTTGCTGCCTGATGCGGAAATGCCTTGGTTGGTCGTGGATGGACCAAGCGACGAGTCGCGCTGAGCCTCGATATAACCGCTATTGCTGACCGTAATATTGCCAGCGTTGGTCGCGGCCTGCACACCGATATAATTTCTAGCCAGAACGCTGCCAGAATTTTCGATAATCGTGTCGCCTGACTGTGACCACGCAATGAGGCCCTGTTTGGTCGTCGAGGTTACTGTTCCAGAATTTTCGATTTTGGAGGTACCCAGATAGTCAATGGTGCGAATGCCAGCGAGATAGGCATTGACTATGCCGCTATTGTTTACCGAAACCGGAACTGCCGTGGAGCCACCAATCGGGCTGCCGTCCGCGTAGATGCCGACATCGTCCGTGGATGTGACTGTGCCAGTGTTCGTGATAAGCACCGATCCGGCATTGCTGGTGGCAGTCAGCGCAGGAGAGCCCGTGGACGTAATACCTGCCCCGCTGGTGACAACAATATTACCGCCAATCTGATTTCGCACCCACAGACCGCCGGAACCGCCCGTATTGCTAAGGGTAACATCTGCATCCAAATTGACCGTGATGTCGGCCGCATAATCTTGAGCCGACACATTGACGGCACCGTTACCAGACGCAGTAACGCTGGTATTGGAAACATTGAGCGTTATCGCCAGCGGCTGGGTAACGAGCTGTGTTCCTGCCGGCCTGACCGAATAATTGATCCATCCGTTCGGAATCGTCATATCAGCAACGGTCGTTACATCCGTCCCATATGGCTGAATGTTCACGCCGCCGACGTCGCATTGAAAAGAGAGCACCGCTCCGTTGCTGGTGCAGCCAGCGGTCGCAGGACTCACGCTTGCAAGGCTGGCCGCGATCGCAATACCCAGGGTTTGCAGAGAAACACCTGCGCGCAGCAGCCCGCGCCGCTGAGATGCCTTGACAAATCCAGTCCGATTCATTGCTAACCCCTCAGCACTGAAGCTTTTCAACCAACTTAAAGTAGAATCTTCGAATCACAAAAGGCTGACAATACCCGTGCGCGAGAATCTTATTTTAATATCACTGAAATGGCATGTATAGACTCTTGCTGTCAACTGGGCGTTGCTGTTTATAAACAGGCCCTGATATGCAGGGGTTTCTTTGCGTTTGTGATCTTTATTGCCAGCGGTTACTTGCGCAGCCCGTTTGTGCGGCATGAGAGTTTGTCAGGGAAAAGTGGAATCCGATTTTCCTGATCAGACAAACGTAAACAAAGAATGTTAGAGTCTGTCTGGCTCAACCTGAACCTGACAGCCTCTACTGCATAATTCCTTAAATCAGAGTGGATTTAAGGTAAAAATTGTGCTCAGCCGTTGTTATTGATGCTGATTGGAAGTGTACGATCTCATTCCATCAGTTCAGATCGATATCTCATGCATCAGGCTCTGAGGTTTCGGTGAAAAAGGCAAGCAACTGAATAAGCGGTGGAATGACGAAGCTCCAAATTCCAAGCACCGTGATAGCCAGGGCGGCGGCGGCGCAACCCAAGGCGAAGGCGGCGAGATTGGCGATCATGCGCTTCATGCGCCCAATGATAGCAGGTTTGTGGCTGCCTGCGCGGCCATTGATGAGTTCTGCCGCATCCAGCATGATCTGCGTGGTTGTGCCGGTCATCAAGGTGGTGGGGGGCATTTTGCCGAGGTGGATGCGGTGCAGGCCATTCTGAACGGCCATGGCAATCACCAGAGTCATGCCAATGGTGACTTCAGCCAATTGATCCCCATGCTGTAAAGGGCCGTGAAGAATAGCCATAATGGCCGCAGCGATCAGAAAAAATAATTGTAACAAAAGCAAAAGCCGGATTTTTTGCTCACGTCCTTGTTTGAGGCGCAGCATGAACAGACCGGTCAGCAAAACAATGATGCAAAACACCGGCAGCGCCAGCAGTTTGGCCAAACCGCCACTGCTGCCAAAAACACTGGCAGCACCCAGCGTGACAAAGTTCCCGGTAACATGCGCCGTAAACAGTCCGGCTAAGGCGAGAAAGCCCATTGTATCAACGTAGCCAGCATTGAGGCTTAAAACAACGGCAAGATGTGGCTTGGCCATGGCATTTCCTTTTCATCTTCAGAACCAAGCATTGCGTGCGAACTGGGCATGCCCCGGCAGCAAGCCGGGGCATGCGGCGCGTTAGCTCTTGATAAAGGCGAGCAGGTCGGGATTGATCACATCGGCATTCACGGTCAACATGCCGTGCGAATAGCCCTTGTAGACCTTCAACGTGCCATTTTTTAACAGCTTGACGGCCAGTTCCGATGTATCGGCAATCGGCACGATCTGATCGTCATCCCCATGCATGACCAAGGTTGGCACGCTGATCTTTTTCAGATCTTCAGTCTGGTCGGTTTCCGAAAACGCCTTGATGCCATCGTAATGGGCCTTGGCGCTGCCCATCATGCCCTGACGCCACCAGTTGTTGATCACGCCCGGATAGATCTTTGCTCCATCACGGTTAAAGCCATAAAATGGGCCAGAAGGCACATCGAGGAAGAACTGCGCACGGTTGGCGGCCAGAGCAGAGCGGAAACCATCAAACACTTCCATTGGCAAACCGCCTGGGTTTGAGGCCGTTTTGAGCATCAACGGCGGCACGGCGCTGACCAAAACGGCCTTGGCGACGCGGCCTTGCGGCTCACCAAACTGCGCAACATAGCGGGCCACTTCGCCACCGCCGGTGGAATGGCCAATATGGACGGCATTTTTGAGGTTCAGGTGCTCAAACACGGCAGCGGCATCGGCGGCGTAATGGTCCATATCATGGCCGTCGCTCACTTGCGCCGAGCGGCCGTGGCCGCGACGATCATGGGCAATCACGCGAAAGCCATTTTGCACAAAGAACAGCATTTGTGCATCCCAATCATCGGATGACAGCGGCCAGCCGTGATGGAAAACGATGGGCTGAGCGTCTTTCGGACCCCAATCCTTATAGAAAATATCAACGCCGTCTTTGGTTTTTACGAAATTCTCTGTCATTGAGATAGCTCCATTGGTTTGCTGAGTGTTGGTCTTCATTGCTGCAAAGGCAGGTGCAATCATCGCAAGCGAGGCGCTGCCTCCTGCGATCAGGGTTTGACGACGGGAGAGCAAAAGTTTTACCATCGCGAGGCTCCTTTCAGGTGTCCGCTGTGCTCACAGCCAGTTTCAGTGAGAGGTGCTGTGAATTTCGGCGACATATCCACCTGGAAACTTGACCATCGCCGTTTCGACGCCGTTGGAGGTGAAGGGTTGCACGAGAACTTCAGCACCTGACTTTTTCGCCTTGCGCAGTGTTTGGCTCAGGTCGTGCACGGCATATCCGGTCATTTCTCGTCCATAGGGGTAGGGCAGATGTCCATCCGTGACGAAAGCGACGATATTGCCAAATGCGGAGGTCAGGCGAATCTGACGATAGGTTTCATTGGGCCGTCCGATGGTAACACCGGGCGCATCAGGCGTGTCTGACACAACATGGCCGCCGGAAAAGGCTAAAAAGCTGGTGAAAAAAGCATCGGCCTTTTGTGGTGATAGATAGACCCGGTTGTCAGGCACCGTATCGAACGCCTGATAATGAGGCGTTGTCGTGTGCCAATAAAGCTGCATATTCACGCCGCCCGGCCACCGAATGACCGCATCGCGGCCAATAGGGTCGGGAAATGGTGCAACCACCACCTCTGCGCCAGCCGCTATTGCCTGTTTGACGGCAACATCCATATCCTTGACGAGATATCCGGTGCGCTCCTGACCGAACGGATAGGGCACCGGTGTCTTAAAGCCAAACAGCGATACAGTGCCGACTGGTGTTTGCAGCAGTTGCGATGTTGTTTTGCTGGGTGTCGGGGTTACGGTCGCCACCACCTGCTTGGTGCTTTTGCCGCCAAATGTCGCCAAAAAGCTGCGGGAAAATGCATCGACATCTTTTGGCGCCACATAGACATGGGTGGTATCATATTGTGGCGCGACACCGATTTGTGTGTCATCGGCCAAGACCGTACCATGCAGCCCAAAACTGACGACAGCCGTGGCCAAGAGTTTTACGACCGTGCCTTTAATCGATTGTTTCATAATGATTTCCTTGTCCTGATTGTCGTCAGACCTATGAGCGTTCTTCATGGGCAGACAGACTGGCCAATTCATGCAAGAGGTTCTGCTTTGTGTCGAAGATCATTCAAGGCCACGAGGATGAACGCACCCACCAGACCGAGATGTTCAAAAAAGCCGTTGGTCGCCATCATGTGATCGGGACCGGGCGGCACCTGCCAAAAGCGGAGTGCCACAAACGTTGCCGCCAGTGTGAACAGCGCAAGAGCCAGCGCACCAAGCCACCGGCAAAAGCCGCTTAAGACCAAAAGGCAGCAAACAAGCTCGAAAACGATGACAGCCGCCGCGAACGGAGCGGCAGGCCAAAGCCCGAAATGCTGCATTTCGGCAATTGCCGATGCAAAATCGAAGAGCTTCATCAGGCTGCCCTGGAGATAGGCGGAGCAAAGTCCCAGCAATCCGATCCAGAGCAGGACTCTGCTTTTTGCAAAGGGTGCGATGGCTTGTACGATAGGCATTTCAACACGTCGGAGCATGCTTTTTCTCCCGTTCAAACAGCCCAGCACGAGCAACCAAGTGCGCCAAAAAAGCCCTTGAGATCGGCAATCGGCAGTTTCGATGTCCATGCACTCGCATGGTCATGGCCATGCACACCGCAATTGCTGGCGCATCCGCATGAGGAGATTGCGTGTCGGCGCAGTGAGTTGCGGCCAGCGCCTTCGGGCTCTGCCCACCCGCCATAACCGCCAAAGGTCCGCACAGGCGACCAATCCGGCATGGCCGGTGGCAGAGGGTTTTCATCGAGGTCAGCAAAATCGCCAGCGCCATAAACGATCTTGCCGCCAACCATGGTCAGGTCCGATGTCAGAAAGCTGATCTCGTCCTCCGCACAGGCGAAGAAATCCTGACTGGGCACGATCAGATCCGCAAACTGGCCTTTTTCGATCCGGCCCTTTTTGCCCTCTTCGTTGGAGAACCATTGAACCTTCTCTGTCCACATTCTCAGTGCCGTTTCACGATCAAGACAATTGGCGCGGGGATAGAGGTTCATGCCGCCGACGGTCTTGCCGGTGATCATCCACGACAGCGAGACCCATGGATTGTAAGAGGCAACGCGGGTGGCATCGGTGCCAGCCGACACCGGCACGCCTTTTTCCAGCATTTTGGCCACAGGCGGGGTTGCTTCGGCAGCGCCATAGCCATAGCGCTCGACAAAATATTCGCCCTGATAGGCCATGCGGTGCTGCACAGCTATGCCGCCACCAAGGGCTGCAATCCGGTCGATGGAGCGATCCGAGATGGTCTCGGCATGGTCAAAGAACCAGTTAAGGCCGTCCAGCGGAATATCTTGATTGACCTTCTCAAACACATCGAGGGCGCGCGAAATCGTCTCATCATAGGTGGCGTGAAGGCGCCATGGCCAACGGTTTTCGGCCAGAATACGCACAACGCCTTCCAGATCCTCTTCCATGTCCGGGGCCATATCGGGACGTGGCTCGCGGAAATCTTCGAAATCGGCAGCTGAAAACACCAGCATTTCGCCAGCGCCATTGTGGCGGAAATAATCATCGCCCTGCTTGTACTTGACCGAGGAGGTCCATTTCAAAAAGTCCTCCTTCTCTTCCTTGGGCTTTTGCGTAAACAGATTATAGGCAAGCCGCACCGTCATCTGCTGCTCATCAGCCAGCTTTTGAATCACCGCATAATCATCGGGATAGTTTTGAAATCCGCCACCGGCATCAATCACGCTGGTGACACCCAAACGGTTCAGCTCGCGCATGAAGTGGCGGGTGGAATTGACCTGATACTCAAAAGGCAGCTTCGGGCCCTTGGCCAGCGTGGCATAAAGAATGCCCGCATTGGGCTTGGCCAGCAGCAGACCAGTGGGATTGCCCTTTGCATCGCGGGTAATCTCTCCACCGGGCGGGTTTGGCGTGTCTTTGGTATAGCCAACGGCCCGCACGGCAGCAGCATTCAGCAAGGCGCGATCATAAAGATGCAGCAGAAAAACCGGTGTATCGGGCGCAATCGCGTTGATTTCGTCTATGGTCGGCAGGCGCTTTTCCATGAATTGATGCTCGGTAAAGCCGCCAATCACCCGCACCCATTGCGGCGCAGGCGTCACCGCCACCTGCCGCTTCAGCATGTTCATCGCATCGGCCAGCGAGCGAATGCCGTCCCAGCGCAGCTCCATATTGAAGTTCAAGCCACCGCGCACAACATGGGTGTGGTTGTCATTCAGGCCCGGCAACACACGCTTGCCCTTCAGGTCAACAATCTTCGTCTCAGGACCGGCAAACGCCATGATGTCGTGATCTCGACCCACGGCGAGAAACTTCCCATCCTTGATGGCAATTGCCGAGGCCGTCGGGTTTTCGCGATCAAGGGTCGTGACAAGGCCATGATGGAGAATAATGTCTGCGGTCATGGAATATCTCCAATGTCTAACAAAATGCGTGGTGCCAGTCTGCGGCGACCTCAGCTTGCGTTTTTCGTTTTCTCAGCATCCAGAACGGACGCGCGTGCAGCACCGTCACTGCCCTTTGGCAAATGGCCAAACACATGCGGTTTGATTTGGTGCAGCCATGACATTGCTGCGGGCTCATTCTTCCAGAAGCCTTTAGCGATAGGCACAATCTGTTCGCCCACCAGAATGCCCAGCAAACCAACCAGCGCCACAACCGGCGGCGCAGGCGAGCGAACATTGATGAGACTGTAGATGATACCAACGAGCAAACCTGCCGCGAGCGAGAAAAAATAGACCTTCATCGACGTGTCCTTGAATGGAAGGTGATATACGCAATCGACATGATGCGACCGAGGCTACACGGCCAGCAAATTTGGGAGCAAAGGAGACCGGCGCAAGCTCGCTCGCGCCGGATGTCACGTCTGGCCTGCTTAATGCCCTTCGGATGCACCAAACATCGTCTTGGCATAAGTAATGCCGATGCCGTAGGAACCCGCAAATTTCTTGGCGATGCCAGTGGTCATGTCATAGGTCTCGCTGCGTGCCCAATCGCGCTGCAATTCCAGCAAATATTGCACCGAGGTCATCGGCTGCGCACCGGCTTGAACCATGCGGTCCATGGCGCGGTTGTGGGCTTCATCCGAGACGTCGCCGCAGGCATCAGCGATAACATAAACCTCAAAGCCCTGGGCGATCGCCGACAGAGCAGGACCAACGATGCAAACGCCGGTCCAAAGACCTGCCAGCACGATGCGTTTTTTGCCAATACGGTTGACTTCGCCGATAACGGCGGCATCTTCCCAAGTGTTCATCGAGGTGCGATCAAACAGGGGCTGACCGGGGAAAGCCTCGGTGATTTCGCTGAACATCGGGCCGGAAAAGCTCTTTTCCGCAACCGTTGTCAGAATGGTGGAAACGCCAAACCCCTTGGCACCATGCGAAATAAGGGCCGCATTGTTGCGCAGATTAACCGCATCAATGCTCTTGGTGGCAAACGCCATTTGTGATTGAAAATCAATGAGGATCAGCGTGTGATCCTTTGGTTCCAACAGCTTCGGGCTCGGCGTGGGTGTCGCGTTCAGTGTCATGATGAGATGATCTCCGCTGGCTAAAAGTGGTTTTCAGCAATGGGCGGATTATTGTTCAACTGATCATCAACTTCTTGTCGATAACAACTCCAATTTGTACAATCTGGTTTGCAAATGATAGGCCGATTAAAATTGCCGAATACGACGCCACGACGCTGGTGTGGCTCCGGTCATTTTCAAGAAAACGCGCGTAAAATGGCTCTGATCGGCAAATCCGCACAAAATTGCGATATCTCTCAGCGATTGGGTTGAGGACAACATCACATCTTTCGCCTTTTCAATCCGCTCCAATGTCAGCCACTGATGAGGTGTCTTGCCAGTTGTTTCACGAAACGCCTGCAGGAATGCGCTTGTGGAGAGATTACAGGTTCGCGCCAGCTCTTCGACCGAGAGTTGGCCATCAAGATTGCTGCGCACTTGAGATTGGAGCGCCGCGAGAAGCCTTGTAGAAAGCATCCGTCTGCGGCCCAACGATTGCGCCGGGCGATTGCCATAATGTTGTGCCAGATGAATTCCGATGGCTACGGAAATCTGATCGACAAACAAGGCACTTTTGTTGATCTCCCCACCAACCGGGGAAAACAGCGCGGCCAGCAATCCGCCAAGAACCGGATCAGGACGTTCACTGACGCATTCCAGAGCGACAACACCTTTAATATCGGCCTCATCTGCCATAATCGCCATTGCTGCCTCACTCACTTCGAGCAGCAAAAAGTCAAAGGTTCCATGCAGATCGGCCTGATAATCCTCCGCGAAACTGCGTAGATAGACTGAGTTTTCCTCAAAATCATGCAGGCTCGAGTGATGCTCATGAAAAATGCGTCGCCGGTGCCCATTCGACGCAGACAGTCCCAGCAAATATCCTCGATTGTTGGCAGGGGTTATCACCCGCTCTTTCGGCGCACTCAAGGCTCCCTTGCGATAAAAATTCATTCTCCCATTGGAAATCGATTGATCAATTTTCAGCTTATCGCGGGAACAGCCAAGACTGTCGCGTGGTAAAGCTGCTTTTTCAGGCAAAACTTGATCCACTCTACCAACTCCTGCTCTATGATTCTGTCAGTCAAAGATGCTTCACGAAATACAATCTTTAAAAATGTGAAATGCTTCGCCTTTGCACTGCGGCTATAGCGAAACGCAGCCCATGCATATTGTGGAAAAGTCAGGCGTTTTGTATAAAAATGCGTGTCTTTCGATTGTCGCCGTCGCCCGCACAACCATCTCTCATTCAATTCTCACGATCTAAGCGATTTTGACGACGAAATTGCCCTGGTGTCAGGCCCATAAACTCTGCGAAAATCCGTGTCATGTGACTCTGATCGGCAAAGCCGCATTCGATAGCAATTTCCGCAATCGCTTGATCACCAAGCAGCATGTCCCGGCAGCGTGAAACCCGATATTTTGACAGCCACCGATAGGGTGTCTGTCCAAAACTTTCCTTGAAGGCCTTGATAAAGTAGCTGCGCGAAAGTTCGCATACATCAGCAAGATCTGCAATAGAAATTGACTGACTGAAGTTAGCCTCTAGAAACTCATTCACACGTCGCTCTTGCCATGGTGCCAACGTGCCTTTTTTCTCAACGGGAAAATACATGCCACCGTAGGTCTGGCTGAGATGCGCAAGAACCGCGAGATTTATGCGCTCAACAAAAAGCAGGTTGGCTGTGGCGGGATCATCCAATGAAGGCAGCAGCGCCCGCGCAAGGCCAAACATAACCGGGTCATAGCGAGCTTGATGACAGGATAACGCGGTAAAAAGCGGGCGCCCGGTTTCTGCTGCGAAATTATTCAACTGCGCGAAGGGAACATGGAAATGAACGGTATCAAAGGCTGAGAAATACTGAACCTGCCAATCCTGAGTAAGGTCAGTAATGATCATTGATGCCTGTTTCTGTGCACCACAACCGGCGAGCCGTCCACGGTGCCAACGTTTTACCTTGATAAGTTCTTGCATTTCCACGCTAATATCAAACGCTTCCGCCCGCGGCATAATCTGCACTTTTCCAGCATCATCACCTTCAGATCGCACCCGGCGTATCACAATGCCACCCTGAGCAATTGCGCCCACCATGCTTGGCTTGCCAGCAATCTGTGGGCTACCTTCAAGGGACGACATAGCACCGGCTGCAACGCTGATGTTCATAACGGTTACTCATCCTCTTTGAATGCGACGTGCAATCTTTGAAATTGGGCCATATTGACCCAAGGCTGATATTTTTGTCGAGGCGACCGTGCCTTATTGCGTCATCAATTCAACCAGCGTTTGCGCCAATCTTCTAGCGAAAAACCCGTAAATGTCGTAGAATCTTTCTCTGTGTTTTTCGTCATCGCGGAGAAAGCCGGCCCTCGTTGGTTTTGCGGCTTCGTATCGCCATACCTGTGTAGAAGATGGGCGCAAATTGCTACGGCAACATGCCCAAGGACAGGCGACGGTGTAGAGTGTTGCTGTTGAAGCAGCGGCAAAAGCACCCCGCCAAGGTTGCCCATGACATTATCATAGGCTCCCCGACAGCCGCGCAGATTTCGCGCCCCTGGAGCGTTCGAAAATTCTGACACCTCGGCCAAAAGAGCGCGCGGAATGAGAAAAGCCAAAGAGCGAAGCGTATCATACAATCTGATCGATGCTCCTTCCGCCAGATCCACCAGGCAAAGAGATCCTTTGTGGTAATCCATAATCGCGCTTTCACGCCCATCGGGCATCAAATCGCAATGGCGTGTATCATCAAGATAAAGCATCAGAAAAAAGCAGTCCTGCTTTGGAAGGTTTACCACGCGGGAGCCGCTGGCATCAACACGACACTCAAGATAGGTCACAGAAAACGCAGCCTCACGCACAGGCCTGATCCGCAGATGTGGCGCATTCGACACACCAAACAACCGCCCAACGGACAGTCCTCGCATCGAATCTTCGTGCACTTTCATCTCCTTAACAATGCCGCCACACAGTGCTTGCCGACATCCCGAGTAACACAATAGGCATTCCATTGTTCATGGTTGGCCATTTTAGATTTCAAATATAGAAGAATTGAAACTTGTTTAGTCTATTATCACATTTATTCTGCTCGACAGAGCCGGTTGCCGCTGATCTTTCTGTCATTCATTTGAACGATAATGCGTCGTTCGTCCAAACTCAACTGCATAAAAGAGGGGGGTCATTGCATTCTCCTTGCGAGTGACAACCCATTGGTATCATTTGCAAGTCGCACTTCATTCTTAAACCCAACCGGCTACTGCAAAAAATTGATAAGGTAAATTATGGAACATAATGTGCATGGTCGCTCTTTTGTCGTGTCAAAGTCAGCGATATGAAGCAAACTGTCATGCTTTCCCAGCGTATCTATAATCCTTCCAGCGGTTCACTCTCGAAGTTTATGGCCCATTTGCAAGCAGGATAACGAACAACTCTTCGCCTGAAGTTTGAACTGCGGTTCACAGCCACACTCGTCTGCATCGCTGATTCAATCCATAGGCAATGCCCGGATCCAAGCTTATCCGACTAATTGCCAATTCGCGGCCAGAGCAGCTCCGAATCATGCAACAAGAGGCAACACCACGTCCCATGCGGGATAGACTTTCTGGCCGATTGACAATTACTGCCTTCACTGCGAAACGGTGGCCTCTCCTTTCATCTCTCAAGGTTTAAACGATGCGATATCGGGGGCTTGACCTCAATCTTCTGGTGGCTCTTGACGCATTGTTGCGCACGCAGAACGTGTCGCGGGCGGCTGATGTCGTCAATATTACCCAGCCAGCGATGAGTGCGGCGCTTGCACGGCTCAGGCAATATTTTGGCGATCCGCTGCTGATTACCCGCAGTGGCAAGTCTGTGCTTTCACCCTTGGCCCAGACACTGTCGACACCGGTTTTCGAGATGCTGCGGACCATTGACCGCACGATCATCACCCAGCCGTCCTTCGACCCGAGCGTGGATGAGCGGGATTTCAGCCTGCTGGCCGCAGACACGCTTGTCGCGGGCTTCCTGGCAAAGCCGCTGCAACATATCTTCCAACAGGCACCGAAGCTGCGTCTCGAGATCGCGACACCCCATGGGGATCTCGGAGAGCGGCTGGAGGCAGGCCGTGTCGACCTGATCATTGCACCGGAAATGCATTGTTCGCCGGATCATCCCAAGGAGCTGCTTCTAGAGGAAGATCACCGTGTCATTGCCTGTCGCCAGACCTTCGCGCCCGACCACGTCACACTGGAGGACTATGCCGCAGCGGACCATGTGGAGGTTTTTGTCGGCTCGGGGCAAAAGCCCTATTTGCCTGAGCCTCTGTTTTCGTCTCTGGGATTTCGGCGGAGAGTCGCCGTGAAGCTGGATAACTTCTCCCTCGTGCCGTTTTTCCTTTCGGGTACAAAGCGGCTGGCAACATTGCCGGCGAAGACGGCCGAGCTTTACATGTCCTTTGCGGACCTGAAGCTGCTGGATCCCCCCTTTCCTATTCCGCCCGTCCGGCTCGTCATGCAATGGCATTCGCGCGCCAATGCTGATCAGGGGCTGAACTGGCTGCGCGCCAATATCAGGCATCATCTCGAGGCGGAGGACCAGCAGTATAAATCCCATTTATACCGCCTCGCGTTGCAAACGATTTGAACATCTACGCCAGCTGCTGCTAATGCATGATTCCTTAAATCAGAGTGGGTTTGAGGCAAAAATTATGCAGCAGATTAAGAGTGTTAGAGCACCGAGCGCCATATATGGTGCGCGGCCCTGTAACTCCCGCTGCACATATCAACACACGCATACCGGGAGAGAGACGCCATGTGCGAGAATTGCAAGACACCTCAATTGAATATGACGAGACGGAATACACTGGCGACGCTGGGTGCCGGGCTGCTTGGCCCTTTTTTGGCCTCTGCACTGCCACGACCGGCTGCCGCGGAAGAGGTCAAAAGCGCTGGCCAGTCGCCGCGTGAGATCCTGATCCGCGGCGGATATGTGATGCCCGTCGACCCGACGATGAAGGATCTGGTCAAGGGCGACGTGCATATCAAGGATGGCCAGATCGTTGCGGTCGCGGAGCGGATTGAGGCCTCGGGCGCGGACGTTATTGATGCGTCCGAGATGATTGTTCTGCCGGGCTTCGTCGATACCCACTGGCACATGTGGGATGGTCTCTGGCGGGGCCTGGTCAACGATGCCACGGACTATTTCAACCGGCACGACCTGCTGCCCTATTACAGCGTCGAAGACCATCACACCGCCGTTCAGTATGCGGCGCTGGAAGCGATCAATGCTGGATTTACCACCTGCCATAACTGGGCGCACGGCCTGCGGAACTATGATGACATGGAGGCCGAACTGTCAGCGCTGCAAGAGGCTGGCATTCGCGCGAAGCTGAGCTATAACGGCGTCATTCAGAACGTGCCAACCCCCGCTGCCGATTTTCAGCGTGCGCTGGAGTGGATTGCCGCCCATGGAAAGGGCCGGTTGGGTCTCGGCATGACTCTGGACAATGCCGGGGAGTATTTCAAGCCGCAGGTCGAACTTGCCCGGAAACTGAAGCTGCGCCCGATCACGGACCATGGCGGCTTCATGGCGTATCCGGATGTCATCGGACCCGAATTTATCTTTACCCATGGTGCCGGTATTGCGCCGGAGGCCGTCGCTCTGATCGCTGGCAAGAAGCTCGGGGTTGCCCTGTGCCCCAGCACAGACCCGATGATTGGTGCCGGGCTCCCACCCGTCTACGCGTTGATCAAGGGCGGCGTTCCGCTCGACAATATCAGTATGAGCATCGACGTCACCTGCCAGTCGCCAGCCGATCCCTTTGCCGGGATGAGAACCCTGGTCAATTCCAGCCGCATCCAGCAGGTAGAAGCCAACAAGCTGACCGGCGATTTGCTGGGAATTGCCCACAAGGGCCTGAAATGGGCTTTCAGCTATCGGGATGCCATTCGCGTCGGAACACTGAGTGGCGCGCATGTGCTGGGCCTTGCCGACCAGATCGGTTCGCTGACGCCGGGCAAGCGGGCAGACGTCATCCTCGTGCGCACCGACCAGCCCAACATGCTGCCAGCTGCAAATACCAACCCCGCCTTCCAGCTCGTCCAGCACGCAGCGCCAACGGATGTCGATACCGTGATCATTGACGGCATCATCCGCAAGCGCCAAGGCAAGCTGATCGGCGTCGATGTCCATGCCGTTGTTGAAAAGGCGGCACGGGCTCAGGAGTCCATTCGCAAGCGGGCCAACATGCCGGTGCTCAATACAACACTTTGATGTCCGTTCGTCGCGATGTCACCATCGGATGATGTCAAGACCGCATGGCATTGATGGCCATTCGGGCAGGCGTGCCCGCAACGCCCCGGAGCGAAATATTCACTCCGGGGCTTGGTTCATCCACACCAGACAACCACCCATTCGTGACACGGTAAAGTACCTCAACGCCTCGAAGCGGTGGGCGATATGCTTTATGTCGTATTCGCAAGAAACCACAGACGTGATCCTTGGTCGATGTCCGGTGTTGGTGTATCAGCGCCATGGCCGCATTGCTCCCGAAGAGGACAGCTTGGACCGCCCGGCCTGCTCAAGATGATCACGGGGCTTCCGGATGTTGCAGGTCTTTCCAAGCACGCTATGCGCCAGCCGATTCCTGTGTTGCGCAGATGAGGTTTGCGCCGATTGTACGCGCTCGTTGCAGACCTGCCTGGGCAGACCCGGCGTGGAGCGGAAGCAGGAGGTCCGATCCAATCCTGCGAGCGCCGACATAGTCGAAAATTCCCTCATCGATCTGTGTCCGGAGGGCCTCAGCATACCCCCGTTTGTCATAGGTGTGCTGCGTTGCCCCGCCAATCGCCACCGTCTGCACCAAGAGCCGGTCGAGAAGACGGGTTGTCTCCTGACCCTCGGCATTGAAGGCCCAGCCATTGGTGAAGACGCGGTCGATCCAGCCTTTGAGAATGGCCGGCATGGACCACCAGTAGACAGGGAAGATCAGGATCAGCAGATCAGCGCGGTCGATTCTTGCCTGCTCGGCAACAATGTCGGCGGGCAAAGCTGTTGCGTCGCGAAAGGCCCGATAGTCCGCACCTGTATAGCGCGGATCAAAACCCTCCGCTGTCAGATCGGCAATTTCGACTGTGTTCTGCGGGTCTTCCTGAAGGCCCGTGATCACCTGCTTGGCCACGGCATGGGTGTACGACTCAGCGTCGGGGTGAGCAATCACGATAAGAGAATGCATGAGAGAATCCCTTCTGAAAGAGTTTCGATCACAGTCGGTGCGCTAAATCGCCTTGGGGATGCGGGCGATGACCTTGATTTCGAAATCGAACCCGGCAAGCCAGGTGACGCCAATGGCAGTCCAGTTCGGATATGGTGGTGCCGGGAAAAACTCATCCTTGATCGGCATCAGGATCTCGAACTGGTTCTGCGGGTCGGTGTGGAACGTCGTGACATCGACGATGTCGTCAAAGGTGCAGCCTGCTGCTTCGAGCGTTGCCCGCAAATTCTGGAATGCCAGCCGAACCTGCGCGCCGAAATCAGGCTCTGCCGTTCCGTCCTCACGGCTGCCGACCTGACCCGAGACAAACAGCAGGTCACCGGATTGAATGGCGGCGGAATAGCCATGCTGCTGGTAAAGCGCGTGCCGGTCGGCTGGAAAAATGGGTGTGCGTGCGGTCATGGGTCTTCCTTTCAGGTGGCTATGCCAAAGTTACTTCCAATGGCAATGCAGTTCAGATACTGTGCGTATGTGAAATAACGAGATACGGAACGTATGTCAAATTAAATACGCTCCGTATGTGAAATGAGGACGGAATGGCGAAGACGCGTGCAGAAACCATGGAAGAAAACAGGGCGAAACTCATTGCGGCAGCACGCAAGGCCTTTGCCGAAAAAGGATATGCCGCCGCCTCCATGGATGAGTTGACCGCAGAGGCGGGCCTTACGCGTGGCGCGCTCTACCACAATTTTGGAGATAAACGCGGGCTGTTTGCCGCTGTCGTCAACCAGATCGATTCCGAAATGGCGGCGCGCGCCAAGGCGGTGGCAGCCTCCGAGCCTGACGAGTGGAAGGCCCTGGTCGCAGAAGGCATAGCCTATATTGAAATGGCGCTTGATCCAGAAGTGCAGCGCATCGTGTTGCTTGATGGACCAGCCGTGCTGGGTGACCCGTCCAAATGGCCGAGCCAGGACAATTGCCTGCAGGTGACACAACAAGCCGTCGAGCGGTTGATTGCGCGTGGAACCATGAAACCGCTGGATCCCGAAGCCGCCGCCCGGCTGATCAGCGGCGCGGCCCTCAACGCCGCCCTCTGGGTGGCTGCGAGCCAAGATGCTGCCACGGTGCTGCCTAAGGCTATCGAGGCTTTTTGCGCAATCGCCAGCGGCGTTCTCACGCAACACCATTGAGTTGCTGCGGTTTTTGGCAAATGCTGATCGAGGTTAAACCAATGCATCGTTGTGACGGTGCCGCCTGTGGTTTTGGCACATCGGCGTCGAAACGGCGACAGGCCGCTGCTGTCGGTCCGGCTTTACAGCGCCGTGCGCCAAATAGGGCGCACAAAGGAAGACGCAAGTGAGCGAGGCGGAGGCAATATCTTGCCCTCGCCGCGTTCACACCCCTCTGCCTGCCGAAAGCGTATGTCATGACCCGGTCTCAGGGATCCCGTTACTTCGCAACAACATGTCCAAGGCTGCGCGCCGGACCTGTCAATGCCGCACATGCCGAAGACCAGGCATTGGTGTCATAGCCAAGGGCAGTTCTCAACCATGCCAGCGTCATGCGCTTCGTCGCCTCAAGCGCATCAGGTGCTTCAATCTCAGTCTCTTTGGCGTCGAGCCCGGCAATGCCGCCAATGCCGTGGCCCACGCCATCAAGCGTCAGCAGCGCATGCGCACCCATCCCGTCATGGAAGGCGTCGGCGTGCCACTCCGGTCCACGGGGTGTAAAATGCGGATTGTCGTCGGCCCCGCAAACGACCAGGCTCGGCGTCGTCAGGTGTGAGAAGTCGAGGTCGAAGAACGGAAAGCGTGCGGCGTTCTCTTCCGTCAGATCCTTCCCGCCTCTGCCAGGAGCCGTCAGAAGAATTCCGGCCTTGATGCGTGGATCGCGAAACGTTTCTCCATGGAGTTGCGCACCTAAAAGCAGGCTTACGGTATGGCCACCGAAAGAATGTCCTGCCGCAGCGATGCGGTTATGGTCAAGTCGGCCAGAGACGGCCGAGGCGCGCTCTTCGATCTCGGACAGCCGGTCGATGATTGTCCTTATCTCCGCGACGCGCTCGCGCCAGAAAAAAGGGGCACCTTCGGCATCTGCAGGAAGTCCGCCGACGCGGGAACTCGCGTGAGTTGGCTGAATAACAGCAAAGCCGCGCTCCGCCCAGAAATTTGCCATGTGCGCGTAGCCATCCTTCGATGGAACGTAAAAGGATGGCCCAAATCCATGCGACAGAATGACGATCGGGAGGCTATCGCCAGTTGCCGGTGCCGTCAAACGCAGCTCCAGAGGTTGCCGCCCAGCCATGTCGAGGCGGATCGGCGAATAGGCGATTGTGAGAACGGCATCCGGTGTCGGGATATTGCGGGCAATGTCGATAAGATTGTTCGTGGTCATGCGTGGTCTCCTTGTGCGTCACCAAGATGGACGAACAAGATTGGATGTTCTATATTTAAATGTCCGAATTTGTTTCGCGAAAGTCCAGATATGTTCGATCCACTCGCCGAGATCGTCTCGTTTCTCAAGCCTGTGCCTTCAATTGCCAAGCTGGTAACCGCCGGTGGGGCCTGGCTGGTCGAGCGCCGTGAGCTTGGAAGTCCGTTCTATTGCGCGATTGTGGAAGGACGCTGCCTTCTCACCATCGCTGGCCGATCGCCGATCATCCTCGAATCCGGCGATTTCATTCTCGTCCCGCAAATTCATGCGTTCACCATGAGCAGCCTTCAACCGCCTCCGCCGGGCACCTTGCCGCGACGGCTGGAGACCAACCCCGGCGTCTTCCGCCTCGGCGATCCAGACGCGCCAGCAGACGTCACGGCCATGGTGGGTCACTGTTCTTTCTTGGCAAACGACAAGCAGTTGCTAAGCTCGCTGCTGCCGGACATCATTCATGCACGAGGCGAACGCAGGCTTATGGACCTCGTGGCGATGATTCACGCCGAGATGGTCGGCGGACGTGCAGCGCGGGATATGATCCTTGCCCGATTGCTGGAGGTTCTCTTCATCGACGCGTTGCGCAGCACAGGAGCAGCAGAGACATCTCCTGGCCTGTTGCGGGGCCTTTCTGACATCCGCCTCGCTCCAGCGCTGCGGCGCATTCATCAAGACCCGAGCAAAGACGTGTCCGTGAAGACATTGGCAGAGACCTCCGCCATGTCTCGCTCGGCGTTTTTTGATCGTTTTCGAAGGGAGGTGGGCCTGCCTCCGATGGAATACGTGGCGGCTTGGCGCATGGCACTTGCAAAGGAGCTGTTGGTCCGGCGAGAGATGTCGCTGGTCGAGATCGCAACAAAAATTGGCTATGCCTCAGCCAGCGCATTCAGCGTCGCATTCACACGATATGTCGGCGTCACGCCGGGCGTTTTCGCCAGAACAGACGGCCCCCTGTAGCCCTTTTTCGCGGTTTCGCCAATTGTGTCTACGGTGAGCCTTTTTCGGCAAGCCCGGAACATTCGCCTGTTCGGGCATGCCGCCATCTGGTGTTCTGTTATCGTCGATGCACAATTGTCAAAGGGTCTGGCGTCAAGGGTGTCTGGTCGACCTGTCCTTCAGCAAGACGAAAAGCAATCCGCTCGCCAGCAATGTCACGGCGTAGACCATGAGGCCGGGTGCGTAGCTTAGGAAGTGCGTGCGGCTCAGCGGAAGAAGCGTTGCGCCTAAAGCTGCGCCCAACTGAAATACGGCGAAGATCGTGCCATAGATGCGCCCAAAAGCAGCAAGGCCGAAGCTGCGCTTGATGATATAGCTCAGCACGTCGAATTCGGCACCGTAAACCATACCAATCAGGATGGCGGACAGGAAAACCAGCCCCCCCACCGGAGCGGAAGCATAGATAAGACAGGCAAGGGCTCCGCCAAGGCAGACAGCACTCATCAGACGTTTTGCCGGCACATAGTCCAGAAGAACTCCTGTCAGAAAGCGGCCGAGCAACACTGCGATCCCAAAGACTGACTGTACGAAGGCGGCATTCTGCGGTGTCAGGCCGCCATCAATCAGCAGGGAAATCTGGTTCGTGACAAGACCTGTGTTGACGAAGCCGAGCAGGAAGAAGGCGAGCGCCAGCACGATAAAGGCCCGCGTTTTGACAAGCGTTTTGAAATCGCCGGTCTCCTCCGCGATTGCAGCCCGTGTGCCTTGGGCGACAGGTGCCTTCTTTGCTTCGTGCAGGAAGAGGGCATTGATCGGCAGGACAATCAGCATGACGATGACGCCGAGGCTGACATAGGCCCATTGCACTGACCCGTTGAGGATTGCAAAGGTGATGACCGGCGGAAGGAGGGCCGCGCCCAGTCCGATGCCGCCATTGGCAATGCCGATCGCAAGACCGAGCCGTCGCTCGAACCAGGTGCTGACGACCCTGAGATAAGACACGGGCCACAACCCGATGCCGAGCAGCGGCAAGACCGCATACATCACGTAGAAGCCGACAATGTTGCCGGAGAGGAAATACATGCCGCCAAGGCCAAGCGCAAAGGTGACGCTGGATGCCAGCACGATCGGTCGGGTGCCGAAACGATCGATCAAATAGCCCTGAATCGGTGAAATCACCATGATCATCAGCGACACGATCGTCGCTGCAAACAGGATCGAAGGTTTCGACCAACCAAAGGTGCGCGACAAGGGTTCAACGAAAACGCCGAACAAAAAGAGCAGGAAGGTGCTTGGCCCGAAAACCAGTCCCACCGTTGCTGCGGCAGTCGCTCCTGCGGCCTGACGGCTGGTCCCTTTTGCAAGGTGAGCCCCTCCTCTCTCCGGCATAGCTGCTATCATATCGTTGGTCATATTGTCTTCCTCCCGATGACAATTGATGGACTGGCTCCTCGGCCGGCCAGTCCCACGGCCTGTGTTGCCTCACGGTTTTAGATGGGCGGCACCATCGCTGCATGACATTGCCGGGGCAGAGTGATGGGATCGCCATCGCCTCCCCCCCCCCCTCTCCCGGCCGTCTCGGATTGGCGCTGCGTCAGGGTTCACGGATCAACGCTTCGAGCGTGTTGTTCACGACGGCTGCCTGCTCAAAGAGCGGAATGTGGGCGGCTCCCGGAATGATGGAAAACCGTGCACCGGCAATGGCATCGGCCAAGGCCTTGCCTGCCGCGGGCGGCGTGGCCTCATCCAATTCTCCGACCGCGACAGAAACCGGCATGGTGAGACGGGCGGCGTGCGGACGGCAATCGGCAATTGCCAGCGCATCACAACCGGCGGCGTATCCTTCCGAAGACATGCGGGCGAGCATGGTTGCAAGCCCACGGCCAAAGGGCGTTTCCAGAGCCTGCGGCGTGATCCACCGTGCCAGAACACCGCTGGCGATGGAGGCCAGTCCATCCGCTCTGATCTTTGCCGCGCGATCCTTCCACATCTGCGGGGCGAGGCTGACGATATTGCTATCGAACAGCGTCAATGTGCGCACGCGGTCCGGCAAGGCCCCGGCAACGCACTGCGCCACCAGCCCACCGATAGAAATGCCCGCCAGATGAAAGCGGTCAACGCCAAGTTCCCGCAGCAGGGCGACAATATCCTCTGCGAGTGCTTCGATTGTGACGGGTGTTCGGGAAAGATCACTGAGGCCGTGGCCACGAAAATCAGGGCAGATCACATAATGCGTTCGGCTAAAGGCACGAACCTGCTCCTGCCAGACATCGTGCGACGTGCCAAGCGAATGAAGCAGAACCAGTGCCGGATCATCCGCGCTGCCGTGAAGTGCTACATGAATATTGTGGTCATTGATGCTGATAAACATCGCTCAAAACTCCTCATTCAGCGCGGCAAGCGCTTTTTCCACGACGGCGGTTTGCGCTTGTGGTGCGGCGCGTTCACGCTCCAGCCGGCTAATCTCAAGAGACGAGTCGACAACCAGTTTGCAGCGCGCATAGCGTCGCTGCATGAAGCTTTGCAGCGCGGTGGGAACATGTGGCTGGCGCGCGATCTCCTCGCCGAGCACCAGACCGTCCTCAATGCCCATTCCGGCACCGGATGCAAGCTGCGGCGTGGTGGCGTGGGCGGCATCGCCGATCAGCACCGTATTTCCACGCAGCCAGGTGTCACCGGCCAAAACCGTTTCCAGCGGTCGGCAGATGATGTTGGAACGCGCATTCAGACCATCCGCCACCTCGCGCAGAATGCCGCCATAGCTGTGCAACAGCTCACGAAGCACGAGATGCTGGTCTGCTTCATCGCGCCAGACCGGCTGCGGCTGCGCTTCGAGATAGAACATATACATCTGGTCGGGTGCCACCGGATTGAGGCCGACCTTGGCTGGACCACCCAAAAAGAAGGTGCGCCGCACGATGGAAGGATGACGCTCCATCATCAACCGCCAGCACATCTGCCCCGCATAACGCGGCACAGGTGCCGTCTCAAACATCTGCTGACGGGTGCGCGAATAGATACCATCGGCACCGACCACCAGATCGTAGGTCCCGGAGGTACCGTTGCTGAAGCGAACAGTGGCAAGATCGCCATGCCAGTCGATGGCGTCCACCGTAACACCCAGCATGACCGTGGGCTTCAGTGCCAGGAAGCGCTCGGACATGATGCGATGAAGCACCGGTCGCAGGATGCCGCCGGCTGTGGGAATATCGCCAAGGGCATCGTTGCGCGTATCGATGCTGAACAAGGGCTTACCATCGGCGGAACAGATGTCGATTCCATCGGCGGTGTAGCCGTGTTCAAGCACGGCCTCAAGAATACCGAGCCGGCCCATGGCGCGAAGCGTTGGGCCGGTAATTGTAATGCCTGCCCCATAGACCCGCCAATGCGGGTCCTGGTCACAGAGGTCCACGGTCAGGCCTGCCTCGCGAAGGGCAATGCCCGCCGTCATGCCAGCAATGCCGCCGCCGATGATGAGCGCTTTGCGTGTTTCAGCCATGGCTGGACGTCGCCGCTGCGCGTTCTGCCTGGCCAAAATGGCCGATGCCGATGCCCGTGTACCAATCATTGACAGCACGATAATAGGCACGGCGGAAGGGCAAGCCGCCCGCAGCTCCCATGGCCGCCATCCACATGCGGATTTCCTCTGCACCATTACCGGCGGTGTGGACCTGCTCGGTCGCATAGGTTATCACCGCATCCGGATCGCCCGCCTCCAGAAGCTGGAGCAGCGTTTCATCGAATTCGCGGTTGACCATGCCCATGCGCGGCGTGGCAATATCATGGCTGATGCCGCCGGTCGCCAGAATGGCCACGCGCTCCACACCGTCATAGCGGCGGATTGCATCACCCAGGAACTTTCCGAACTGGTAGCAGCGGCGCATCGTTGGCATGGGCGGCTGCACGCAGTTGAACAAGATCGGCACGATGGGCAGGTCAGGGTCGAGACCTGCAAGCTCAAGCGGCGTCAAGGAGCCATGATCGAGCACCATGTCCATGGAAAAGCTCGGGTCGAAATCGGCGTTGAGGGCTTCCTGCAGCAGGTAGGCACCGAAGGCCTGATTGCCGGCAAACACCCGCCGCTTGGCCTTCAGCCAGTGTTCGATCGGACTCTCATAGCTCTCTCCCACGCCAATGCACAGCGCTGGAAAGTTGTCGAGGAAGAAGTTGTGCAGATGGTCGTTGGAAAGCACCACCAGCGCATCTGGCTTGCCGGATTCGAAATCCCGGCCCATGGCTTCATAGGCACCAAAGATCTCGGTGCGCAGGTCCGCCGGAATCCGGTCCGGGAAGTTCAGCATGACCGGCGTGTGGCTTGCGGTATAAATTCCGGTCAGTTCAGCCATTTGTCGTCTCCTTCTTTCATCAGGCTGCGCAGAGCCGCCAGCGATACATCTTCGGGAATGCGAACGCCGATGCAGTGGGCGCGCAGAAGGTAGGGGTTCACCCCCGCCTCATAGAGGCCAGCGACATCGTTGCCGCTGATTTTCTCGGCCATCTCCGGGCTCAGCTTGAAACGCGCCAGATAGGCCGCCTTGTCCTGATTGTAGGCAGCCAGATCATCGGGCTTGTGGTGGAGTTCGTAGAGCACCTTATCCAAAAGATAGGCCTCCGTGGTTGGCATCATCAGCCGCCAATTGCTCATGGCAGTCTCTCTCCCATTATTTCAGATAATTGCTGACCCACGACACAATCGTGGGAACCGTGTGCGGGCCAAAGCCCATATGACCACCTGGGAACAGGCGAACGGATTTCGGGCTGCCGTGCTCCAAAAGCAGGTGGATATCGGCAATCGGGCACTGCTTGTCGTCCTTGCCGTTCACCAGCAGCAGCGGCGCGCAAGCCTGCGAAAGAAGCCCCTGGTCCAGCAGGGACAGAACCCGGAAACCTTCAATATATTCGGCATCGTTTTGCGCCCCGAGCATGCGGCTGCGGGTTTCGACAAGTTCCATCAGATAGCTGTCAGGGTAGCGGGATGCTTCGACCCATTCCGGTTGGAACATGTAATGCACACCGCCACCCCAATTGACCGCGCAACGCAGTTTTTCGGGCATCAGATGGGCAAGCTTGGTGGCCCAGTGACCGCCGAAGGAACGACCGATCAAAGCAATGCGGCTGCCGTCGATATCCGCCGCCTGCATGGCCCAGTCGATCACCGGGGCGAACTGGATCTCGCCATTTCGGCGCGCCTTGATCGGCGACTGACCGGTGCCAACATTGTCCAGGGCTATCGTGGCAATGCCTGCCGAGACGAGCTGGCTGGAAAGCTCGGTCATCTCTTCTTTCCAGGCATCGACACCGCCCCACATGATCACCACGGGCGGCTTTTCCACATTGGCAGGCTTGCGCAGATAAAAGCGGATCTCGTGGGATAACGCATCCGGTGCGTCAAATGGCAGGCTGACCGGCATGATCGGAGGATCGGCCAGTGCGCCGAATTTGGCATAGGCCTCCAGTTCAAGCCGGTAACTCTCTTCCTTGTCCGGATGGTTCGGGCAGGGAAAGCGGCCGAGAAAATAGAAGCCATAGGCTTGATAATAGGCATCCCGCGCCGCCGCCGTATCCCCGGCGGCAATAGCCGCCTCGGCTTTTTCCATGTAGCCATTGCCGGTCGCAATCCAGGCATTGGCCCAGCGCGCGCCATCCAGCCCTTCCAGCCTGTCGATGGTATCCGACGTCGCCTGCGGGTCGGTCAACCCGAGCGGGTGGATGCGCTTGGCAAGACGATCGCGCATCCAGGCCTTGGCATTGTCAAGAGATCGTGGTCCGGTTAGTTCGCCTGTCGGTGCCGACATCAGCAGTCTCCCTGTTTTGGTTTTAAAGCTGCGATCACCAGATCGCCTCCAGCGCTGCGCGCTGGGTCTCCGCCGTTTCGATCCTGCGTCCCAATAGACGCAGGCTTTCGCGCACCGGTGCAATCAGCGCGGCATTGTTGGCCGCCACCGTGCCATCCGGCAGGTGCAGGTTGTTTTCGAAGCCGAGCCGCACATTGCCGCCCATCAGAGCCGCCGCGACCGCGCAAGCCGATTCATCCCGCCCGAAGGCGCACATGCTCCAATGCGCAAAAGAGGGCGAGGCCTGAAGAAAATCCTGAAGATCCGCCGGGCTGGATTGCTGATGTGTCGTGTAACGCCCCAGCACGAAAAGAACCGGAATATCGTCAGCCGGGATCAACCCGCGCCGCAACATATCCTGAAGATATTCAAGGTCGCGCCGATCGTAGAGAATGATTTGCGGCACGATCCGCTCACACCGCATCCACGCAAGCAGCGCGGCAAAGCCACGTTCAAAGGAGGTATCTGGCACAATCTCCCTCAGCGCCATCGAGCACGCCTCAGGACGCAGCACCCGCACCAGATCGATCTGTTCAGCGGGTTTGAAAATCCCCAGCGCCTCGGTGGTGATCTGAATGATCAGGCGATCCGACACGCGCTCGCGAATGGCAGCCGTGGCCGCACGGTAACGCTCCACATCCAGGCAATGACGCCCGGCGTCATCACGCACATGGATATGGATCATGCTGGCACCTGCCTCCAGGCATTCCGCCGCGCATTCGGCCAGTTCTGAAGGCGAGAGCGGCAAGGCCGGATGATCGACCTTCAACCGACGACCACCGTTGGGCGCAACCGCCATCGCTATGCCGCGACCGTGTTCGGCCGCAGTGTGCAAGCTGTTCATTCTGATCCTCCCGAAGGACACGCTCCTCATGTCCCATAACCGAAGCATGCTGCCTCAGCGCCGCATCAATCACCGACTTTGTGTGGAAAATTGAGCATGATCAAAATTTGCATAACGCAAGATCAATGTCAACTTGATCATGCTCAATTTTTTTATGAAAACAGATTGAGGGATGTTAGCCGGGCAATGCCAGCGCAGACGCCTGAGGAGAAAGGCCGGTCAATACGATCTCGATCTGGCGGCGCAGCCGGTCAGTGCCAGCGTCAAGATCAAGCTCATCCTCGGAAAGCCAAATTCGCAGATCGACCTGATAGATGGCGAAGATGGTCTGGGCGATCAGATCCGCCCCCTCGGTCGATGTGATGATACCCTTTTCCAGCGCTTCGCTGATCAGATCGATCAGCAGGTGGCGTAGTGCGTGTCGCGTTTGGTTGAACCGCTCGGCCTGCTTGCCGGATTGATAGAAATACATTTCGCGCAATGCCGCCCGCGACAGCACCGGGCTTTCTGCAAAATATTGATAGTGCCGCCGCAGAACAATCAACAGATTGCGCAACAGCGAATAGTCCGGTTGAATCGTCGCGCGGGCTTCGGTGACACAGGCTTCCAGCCCGTCGTTGACGATCAGGAACAGAAGGTCGCGTTTGGTTTCCGCATAAACGAAAACCGTTCCCATACCGACACCGGCTTGGGCTGCGATCTCACGGGTTGTCGTATCGTCGAACCCTTTGGACAAAAACAGCTCGATGGCAGCGTTCTTGATACGCAGAAGCTTATCTTCTTTGTTTTTCTCACGCAGGCTCTCGCGTTTCATGAACACTCCAAACACGTCATCGCAGGCAGCACACCTCGCTACCAATATGCGACTGGTGACACAAGGATCAAGGGGCGGATAAAAGTGGGGGGAAATAACGACTGGCGCTGACAGTGATGAGTTGGCACGCAGAGCAATTCGGCAGCGTGCCCCCCTTCGCGGCAGATTTAAGCGTTACAGCACCGTTTGCCATGGGTGGCGCACGGTGCTGTATTGGGGCAATGAACGCCGATCATTTATAGACCCGGCCAGCATATACCGGTTACCAGAAACTCAACGCAGCAGTGCTGAGGGCCGACCGCCATCCGCTGGGTGGTGGATGGTGAAATCCACCCCGTAGATGCGCTTGAGGTGTTTCGGCGTCATGATGTCACTTGGCGACCCTCTGGCGATGAGGCTACCGTCCCGAAGCGCAACAATCTCATCGCAGTAGCGGCTCGCCATATTGATATCGTGGAGAACCATGACAATGGAAAGCCCCCTTGCCTTGCTGAGTTTCTGGACGAGATCGAGCACTGCGATCTGGTGCGCAATGTCGAGTGCCGAAATGGGTTCGTCAAGCAGAAGACATGTTGTGTCCTGTGCGACGAGTGCGGCAATCCAGGCGCGCTGCTGCTCGCCCCCAGACAGTGTTTCGATGGAACGATCCGCAAGCGTCGTCGTGTGCGTAAGGTCGAGTGCCTCCCCCACCTTTTCCTCATCCAGTCTGCCAAAAGCGCCAAGAGGACCATGCCAAGGATAACGTCCGAACTTGACAAGCTCGCGCACGCTGGTTCCCGTCGGCACCGGCATCTGTTGTGGCAGGTAGGCAAGCTGCCTTGCGAATTCGCGATTCGACCAAGTTTCCAGCCGATGTCCATCAATCAGAATGTGTCCGGTGCTGGGCCTGATCTGCCGGGCCAGCAGCCGGACCAGAGTGGATTTGCCTGAGCCGTTGTGTCCGATGAGACCAATGGTTTTGCCCGCCGCAAGGTCCAGATCCAGCGGTTGCAGGATCGTGCGACCGGCGACGGTAAAGGAAATCCCCTGCAAGGAGAACTTCGGCACCATCTGTGCGGGGACCGGAGCTGGAAGCGGCATGGAATATGTCTCCTGGTATGGCTGGAATGGAATGGTTTGCACCGACAAGGGCTCTGCTCACTGTCTCTGCCGACGGTGCAACTGCCAGAGGAACCAGGGTCCGGCGACGAGCGCGGCCAGCAGGCTCGGCGAAAGCGCCCAGGGCCAGACGAGATTACGACTCAGCCACTCTGCAAGCGTCATCAGCAATGCGCCAATGAGACCGCTGGCAACGCTTGCCCCTGCTGTCTTGCGAAAACCCAGAATTGCAGCGGCATGAGGCACCATCAGGCCGATGAAACTGATTGGACCGACAACCATGGTACCGGCGGCTGTCAGGATGGCGGCGAGAGCAATGCCCGCCGCACGCACCACGGCCACACGCAGGCCGAACCCCGTAGCTGCTGCATCGCCCAACGATATCAGGTCCATCTGCCGATGGAGCGAAAGGCAGGCGAGGAGACCGGCACAGCCCACCAGGCACGCGGCGACCGATGTTGCGAGATCCACACCTGCGGTCATGCCTGAGAACCATCCGAGCAGCGCGGCACCTCTTTGCCCGCCACCGGCAAGTGCGATGACGAGCATGGCATTCGCCATGCTTGCGAGGCCGACGCCGAGCAGCAGCATGCGCGTGGGCTCAAAACGCGCTCGAAGTCCAAGCAATGTCACGACCAACAGAGCAGCAATGGCACCGGCAGAAGTGACTGCCAGTTTCGTTGCAACCCCGAGCGTCGGCAGGATAACAAAGGCCACAGCAAGAGCGAGTCCGGCACCGTGGCTGATGCCCAGAAGATCGGGACCGGCCAGGGGATTGCGCAGCAAGCGCTGCAAAATGAAACCCGCAACCGCAAGGCAGAGACCGGCACCGCTTGCTGCCAGCAGCGGCGGAAGACGCCAACGCCAGACCAGAGCCAGGTCGTCACGCCCCGCAAGTGCCCATCCTTCCGGTCCGCGTCCCACGACTGCCGCAAACGCAAATGCGGCCAATAGAAGCAGAGACAAGATCACAAGCCGCTTAATATTGCCATGGCCACGCGCCGCGAAGGTGAGCATGATTGGTGTCGGCGCGTTCAGCGGTGCCCTGCGTGCAAGACCAACCAGCAAAGGCCCCGCCAGAAGCCCTGCAGCCGCCCCGACCGGCAGATTGCCCAGCACACTGGAGAGCAAACGCATAACCTGGTCCGTCAGAAGCAGAAGCAGAGCTCCCGTCACCCCACAGCGAATCAATCCCGCCTGCGTCTCGCGCCAAATAGCGCGGGCAAGCGCCGGAGCGGCCAGCCCCACGAGACCGATCTGGCCGAACTCGGCTGTAACCGACGCGGCCAGCAGCGAAGCGATGAAAAGCAGGATCAGCTTCACCGTGCGCACGGAAAGACCGAGGCTGGCTGCAGCACCATCACCGAGGGAGAGCAGCCGTAGCGGGCGCTCCAGAAGAAGAAGCGGACCGAGAGAGATTGCGGCAAGCACCGCCAGCCGAAGCGATGGCCCCCAGCCGCTCTGTTGCAGCGAACCGGCCTGCCACATCAGGAGATTGCTGAGGAAATCATGATTGAAAAGGACAAGGCCAGCATAGGCCGCATTGCAGAAGAGATTGATCATCACACCGGCCAGCACCAGTGTCTGGGTTGAAAGGTGCGGCCCCCAGGCAACGGCGAAAGCCGTTGCAAGCGCAATGAGCGCCCCGGCGAGTGCCACGATTTGATAGCCGTGTGACCATAAGACCGGGGCGAAGACCAGCGATGCGGCGAGACAGAGTGCCGCTCCTCCAGAGATGCCGAGAAGTGACGGTTCGGCAAGCGGATTGTCGAAGGTTCTCTGAAACACGCCCCCCGCCAACCCCAGCAGGCAACCGGAAACCAGCGCAGCAACAATGCGCGGCAAAGTCGCGTAGAAAAGGATGGCCGGCTCTTTGACCTGCACGATGGCCAGCACGGCAAGAGCAAGAGCCGGCAAAGCCAGGAGGGAGATCAGGACGAGGCCTTGCAGTGAACCGCGTCGGGCAAGGATGCTGCTCATGCTCATGGTATACCCGCTCCTGAAGGCGCTTGAAGCGCGCGCGCCAAAGCCTCGGCAAGATGAAGCATCGAAAGACATCCCCCGAACGGATAGAATTGCGGCATGGGCACCACGCGTCCGTCGCGCACTGCGGGAAGCCGACGCCAGAGCTGGCTATTGCCCAGCGCCCTGTTCGTCTGCGGAGCAAGTGACGGGATCTCGATCTGCATGAAGACGGCATCGTCCAGCGCCATCAGCTGATCGAACCCGACCTGAATGAAGCCATTGGCATTGGTTGGTCCTTGCCACGCATTTTGCAAACCCAGACGGGTGACCACGGACCCGGGCATGCTGCCATTGCCATAGACCATGGCGCGGCTGCCGCTTTGATCGGGTAGCAAAATGCAGACCCGCCGCCCTCCTCCAAGGCTTGCGGCAAGGCTCTGCATTCGCTGCTCAAAGTTTGACAGGACGGCCTCGACCTGACTGGACGAAATACCAGCAGCACGTCCGCATTGACGCAGAATGGCTGCCGCCCGCCCGTAAGATTTATCGCCCGTCCTATCCTCGACGACCTCGACAGGCGCGATCTCGTTCAGGCGGGGCGTCATGAACAGGCTTGCCGCACCAATAAAAATGAGGTCCGGGCGGAGCCTGTCCAGCAGCTCCAGATTGACTTCCCAGAAGGGCCCGATGTCGTGGGTTTCTGCGGGCAGGATTTGCGGCATACGTTGATTGTAGTAGCCAGTATCGGCAACGGCGAGCGGCGCGATCCCCAAGGCAAGAAGAGACTCGGCGGCAGCCCAATCTACAGCGGCAATGCGCCTTCCCTCCTCAGCCAGAACCGGTATCGAAGGCAGAAGAGCGGCAAGGCTACTGGTGATGAAAAAGCGTCTGTTCAACATGACATTTGTGGCGGCGTGACCTTGCGGTCACGCCTTCCCCCATCTCAAAAATCGACGGTCAGCTTGCCGATAACGGTACGTCGATCACCCTGATAGCAGGAGTAGCTCGCCTCGCAGGTCGAAAAATACTTCTTGTCGAACAGGTTGGTCGCATTCAATGAGACCTTCGCATGCTCGTTGATCCGGTAACTTGCCCCAAGGTCAATGAGTGTCCGACTGGGCACTGAGAACGTATTGGCATTGTTGCCGTAGACCTTCCCGACATAACGAACCCCGGCCCCGACCGATGCGCCTTCGAGAACGCCCGTCTCAAACGTGTAGTTCAACCATGCCGAGGACTGTTGTGCTGGCACGAGCATCGGGCGCTTACCCACATTGCCGGTCGCGTCGCGTGTGATCTCCGCATCGGTGTATGTGTAGGAACTGACAAAGTCCCAACCGCCGCCGAGGCTGACCTTGCCCTCCAGCTCGAGACCACGCGAAGCGATCTCGCCCGTTGCCACGGCAAAGCCATTCGAGAGATAGTTGAGGACATTCGTCTTCTCGATGTCGAAATATGCGATCGTGAAGAGCCCATCGAAGCTGTTAGGCTGATACTTCACGCCGACTTCCCACTGGCGGCCTTTGGATGGATCGAAGGTATTTCCCTTTTCATCCACGCCGCTGTTGGGTACGAAGGATTCGGAATAGCTGACATAGGGGGCCACACCAAAGGAGGTGACGTAGCTCAGACCAGCGCGACCGGAAAAGCTGCCGACATCAATCTTGGTATCGGCACCTGTCAGGCGGTTATGGGTCTCCAGGTTAAGCCAGTCATACCGACCGCCCAGAGTTGCTACAAAGCCATTGCCAAACTTGATCTGGTCCTGGGCGTAGATGCCTGTCTGGCTGTAGCGCTCCGTATAGTTGATCATAGGCGTCGTGGGTACCGGAACGGTAACGCCATACACTGGTGCATAGGGGTTTAGCGATGGAGCAGATCCTTGAAAACGCCGAACGTCAGCATCAGACCAACTATAGTCGATGCCGAACAGCGCCTCATGGGAGAGCGCCCCCGTATCGAATTCGGCCAAAGCCTGATTGTCGATCGTGAAGGTATCCAGGCTTTCGTCGAAATGCCGCGCTATACGGCTAAGGCCCGATGAGCCAAGACCGGACAAGAAAAGGTTGTCGAGTGTGAAGTTAACATGTCCGTAACGCGCGTTCTGGCGGAAGGTCCAGGTCTCGTCGAAGCGATGCTCGAACTCATAGCCGATGCTCTGTTGCTCCTGGGTGCTCTGGTTGAAATTGGGGTCACCAAGGAGAATGTTGGTCGGCGTAAACAGCATGATCGTACCGCCGCTCTTGTCTTTCAGCGCCTGACCGGTCACCGTCAGCGTGGTGTCCTCATCGGGCTTCAAGGTCACGGCAGGCTGTATCATCATCCGGTCATCGCCGATTTCGGCCCCGTTCGAATATTCGAACTGGGTGTTGGCATTCCTGGCAACACCGATCACGCGGTAGAGAATGCTCTTGTCCTGATTGAGCGCGCCGCCGACGTCGAAGGCTGCCTGCTTGCGGTCGTGACTTCCATACTGAAGCTCGATCTGGCGCACATCTTTTTCTGTCGGCTTCTTGGAGGTTTTGTTGACAATGCCGCCTGCATCACTCTGTCCGTACAGGGCCGAAGATGGGCCACGCAAAACCTCGACACTTTCCAAGGCGTAAGGATCGGTCCGGAAAAAGCTGTAGCTGCTGGACACCTGCCGCAAGCCATCGAGATAGGAACTCGTGGCCTGGGCATTGAAGCCACGCATCATGATCCAATCATACCCCTTGGGATCGGGTCCGTAAGTTTCGATGGCGACACCTGGAACATAACGAAGCGCCTCAGAAACACTCTGCGCGTTCTGCGCGTCCAATTGTTTGCGCCCCACGACCGATACCGATTGCGGCACTTCGATCAGTGGAGCGCTGGTCTTCAGCGCGCCTTGCGAGCGGGATGGAACGAAGGTATCAACGCCACTGTTATTCTCGGTGACGACAATCCGATCGAGAACAGTCGTGCCATTCGCCGCAACGCTTGCGGCGTCGGCCGCCTGCGGCTCAACGAGAGCGGCTGAGCCCGGCCCGCTGATCCGCACCGTGATACCCGTGCCGCGCACGAGCTGCTGCAATGCCGCCGACGGCGTGAGGTTGCCGGAGACGGCGGTTGAGGTCTTACCGGCGGCGAGCGCCGAGGAATAGCTGATCTGCCAGCCGCTCTGACGAATGAAAGTATTGATGGCGGCAGAGAGCGGCTGGGCCGGAATCTGGAAGCTGAGGGCTTCGGTCGCGCTTGCGACCGGCCGCGCCTGCGCATGGGCGGCAGCCGGAAGAAGACCCGCGATGCAGGCTAGAATGCTTGACGCCAGAAGCACATTTGTCCTTTGGCGGCGGCGCTCGTAAGCAACCATGTCAACGCGTGAATTTTTCCCCGAAACCATGCTCGTCCAAACCCTCTGTAGAAAACCCCAGGACAGATGTGCGTCATGCATCATCCAGCCCTTCTGTCAGCAAGGACGCAGCACGGTTTGCAAACCGGCAAAAAAAGTTGAATATTTAGCGAAGGATTATAATGCCGCCGGGAATCCGGTAGAATCCGACACCCGCCGCATCGGCAAGCGTCCTCAAAGCGCCTTCGACATTGTCGAGACGATAATTGCCGGTGACCATCAGTCGGTTCACCCGATCATCTGCGACCACGATGGGTCCGCGATGGTAGCGGCGCAGCTCTTCAAGAACCGAGCCGAGGCTGGCGTTTTCAAAGATAATGCGTCCTTCCCGCCAGGCAAGTGTGGCCGATGGGTCAGCCGCCCGCACGGGCGAAATGGCGGATGCCGTGATGCTGACTGCTTCTCCTGGCACAAGTGCAGCCTTGCCCTTACCCTTACCCTCGCATAGACAGAGAACCTCAACCCGACCACGCTCCAGCACCACTTGATCCTCGTCATCCCCGGTTCTGACAGAGAAGGCCGTCCCCAGCACCTGCACCTCACCATAATGACCGCTGACGGTGAAGGGATGGGCAGGATCATGCACGACATCAAAGAAGGCTTCGCCGCGCAGCAGGCGAATGTGACGGCGGCCACCCTCAAAATCTGTCGCCACGGCCGTGTCGGTGTTCAGCATCATCATAGAGCCGTCCGGCAGACGAACCGTGGTCTGGCTGCCGGTTGCAGTCTGGAAATCTGCCTGAAAGGCAATCGTGAGCGCCGGATATTGCCAGACGCCGACGGCAATCAGAACCGAGGCCGCAAGCGCGACGGCCTGCAACGACCAGCGACGTGTCTTCGGCCGCACCAGCGTGCGCCGACCCACCGGCAGCGTTTTCACCGCATCGCTGAAAGCCGTCGAGTTCCACAGGGTCTCGAGATTGCGGAATTCTGCCTCATGCCGGGGATCCTCTGTCAGCCATGCCTGGAAGGCCGCGCGTGTCCCCGCATCCGGCTCGCTGTTTCGCAACCGGGCAAACCAGTCGAGCGCCTGATCCGCTACCGAATTTGCGAAGGGAGATCCACCGCTTGTCCTATCCGTGTCGTGTCCGTTCTGGTGTCCCACTCAGGCGATCCGATCCAAACGTGTTTGCAGGGGCCTTTTACCTTGACGTGCGAGCGTGGCAAACCCGGAAAAATGCTCTTGAAGACAGCAAAGCAGAGCCTTTGTCGCGGTAGCCTCGCTAAGTTGCAGGATCAAGAAAATCGCCATTGTCTTCCTTACTTCCGGTCCAGACGCGCCATCGCATCCCGGCAATGGGCCATGGCAAGCTTCAGGTCGTTGAAGACCGTGCGCTCCGAAATGCCGAGATGTGCGGCGATGCGGACATTTGACCACTCTTCGATGCGGCTGAGCACCAACACGGCCTGAGCGCGCTCTGGCAGGGCTGCAAGCGCCGTCTGAAACACACCGAACGTCTGTTTCTCAATCAAAGCCTGTTCTATGGAGGGGATATCGGCCGAGATTCCAGCAAGCAGATGCTCGTCCAATCCCTGCACTTCGGCACCCGCGCGGGTCTTGCGGCGGCGCAGATGATCCAGCGCAAGATTGCGGGCCGTCTGGTGCAAAAAGCCCTCGATATGCTCAACCTGTCCACTCTCGACCGCCTTATGAGCGCGCAGATAGGTCTCCTGGGCCAAGTCTTCCGCCGTCTGCGGATCGCGCACGATGCGCATGACGGTCCAGAGCAGGGAGCGCCGGTGGGCGGCAAAAATAGCGTTCAAAATGGCAGGCACGCAATCGGCCTCCCCCACGCTTGTCGCACCACATCCGGGAGAGCAACATCACCTCCTCGATAAGGCACCGTTCGCCATTTGAAACGCACCATGGGCATTTGGCACTCAAAACTTTCGTTAGTCGCCGTCAGTGTTGCCTTCCTAAATCGGTGCCCGAGACCACGCAACATATAACTTGATTTGTTTACACAAGTTATTTCATTTTACAGCGCCGTGCGCCATATGTGGCGATGCGCGGAAAGCGTCTTCGCCAGTTTCGACGGCCACACGTGTGCTTTGCGCGCGAGGTGCTTACCCCCGCGCTTTGCCGTCTGGTGGTAACAATGCAATTTTGGGGTCTTATAACGCAGCGCCGGTTTTTCTGTCGAAGACATGAACCAGATCGCGGGCAATATGGGCTTCAAATGGCCCGCCGTGGCGAACAGGCACCTCGCCGTCCACCACCGCCGTCAGGGAATGGCCGGCGACATCAAACATGACATGGGTTTGCGCACCGGTTGGCTCCACCAGCAATGTCTTGCCACCCAAACGCGATCCACCTTCCCCTCCAGGGGTTAGATGTTCTGGTCTCAGCCCCAGGGTCACTGGCTGCCCCATGACAACATCGTGATTGTCTGAAATGAGAATGCTGCTGCCATCGGCCAGACGCGCCATCGGCATACCGCCGTCACTCTCGATTGTGCCGTCAACCATATTCATGGCAGGTGAGCCGATAAAGGCCGCAACAAAGAGATTGGCTGGATTGCGGTAAAGCTCCATCGGTGTGCCGATCTGTTCAATCCTGCCTTTGTTCAGCACCACGATACGGTCGGCCAGCGTCATGGCTTCAATCTGGTCATGCGTGACATAGACGGACGTTGTCTGCACCTTTTGATGCAGCGTCTTGATTTCAGAGCGCATCTGCACGCGCAGCTTGGCGTCAAGATTGGACAGTGGTTCATCAAACAAGAACACGGCCGGATTGCGCACCACCGCGCGCCCCATGGCAACACGCTGCCGCTGCCCTCCCGAGAGCTGTCCCGGCTTGCGATCCAAAAGCGCTGTCAAATCCAGCATTCGCGCTGCTTCACCGACGCGCTCGTCAATCACCGACTTGGGCTGACCGGAAATGCGGAGATTGAAGCCAATATTCTCGGCAACCGTCATATGCGGATAAAGCGCATAGGATTGAAAGACCATTGCAATATTGCGCTCACGCGGTGTGAGCTGATTGACGATCTCGTTACCAATCACCACATCGCCGCCGCTGATGTCTTCAAGGCCTGCGATCATGCGCAAAAGCGTGGATTTACCGCAGCCCGAGGGGCCAACAAGCGCGATGAACTCGCCATCCTCGATCGATAATGACACGCCGTGGATAACTTCCAGCGCGCCGTATTGCTTGCGAATATCCTTGAGTTCGACTGATGCCATAGGTGTTACTCCGCTATAGCATGTCTCCCAAAAGTGGTATGCGGTTTTGGGATAAAGACATGCGGTAAAACAAAAAGTGAAAGCACGATGCATCAGTGCGATTGAACGCAACGTGCTTTCGTCTGCTCAGGACTTCACCGCACCGGCCGTAAGGCCAGCGATGATGTGCTTCTGGGCAAGGAAAAAGACGATGATGGTGGGCAGGATAGTCAGCGTGATGAAAGCGAGCACAAGGTTCCATTCCGTCGCAAACTCACCCTTGTAGATCATGATACCCAGCGGCCAAGGATAGAGGCTCTCTGAATTGAGAAGGATCAGCGGCAGAATGTAGCTGTTCCAGCTGCCAACAAAGGAAATGATCCCAACGGTCGCGATAATCGGTCGCGCCAGCGGTATGGTGATATGCCAAAAGAAGCGCATATAGCCACAGCCATCGACGAAAGCGGCATCAAACAGCTCGCTCGGCATGTTTCGAAAATAGTTGCGAAACAGCATGATGCTCATACCAAGCCCGAAAGCCACCTGCGGCAACACCACCCCCCAATAGGTATCGAGCATTCCCAGATCACGAATACGGATATAAAGCGGCAAAATCGCCGTTGCCGCCGGAAACATCAACCCGATCAGGAAATAGTTGACCAGATAGCTCGACCCGAAGAAGCGGATGTGAGCAAAACAGAAGGCCGCCATGCCACCGAAAACCAGCGTGAGAAACACGGTCAACACAGCCATCAACAATGAATTGCCCATCTGCAACCAATAGCGTTGGCTAAAGATGATGTCCGTATAATTGCTCCATTCCCACTGGCTCGGCATGCCAAACGGGTTCCCCCGCAGATCGGATAGGGTTTTGAACCCGCCAAGGGCTGTGCTGATAAGCGGAACCAGCACAATACTCGCCACAATCACCAAGGAAAAATAGATGTAGAGTTTTTGCCGCGCTGAAAGCTGACGCCCCTCGCCGCCAGCACTTGCTGCATCAATTGGCTCTGCTGTTGCTTCAGTCATTGCGCATAAACACCCGTTTGTAGCTGAAGGCGAGCGTGACGCAGATCACGAACAGCACGACGCCAACAGCGCTGCCGAAACCGACCTGCATACGTGTCACCCCGAAGTTATAAAGGAAGGTCACAATTGTCTGGGTGGAGTTTGAAGGACCGCCACCGGTGAGCGGCATGATCATGTCAAACAGCTGCAAAGACCCGACAACCGCAAAGAACACCGATAGACGCACCGTTGAGCCAAGAAGCGGCAGGGTGACCAGCCGGAATTTCTGCCAACCGGTGGCACCATCGATATCGGCCGCTTCCAGAATGCTTTTGTCTATCGATTGCAGCCCCGCAATGAAGAGCATCATGTGAAAGCCGAAATATTTCCAGACGATAACGCCAAGAATGGCGAACATGGCAACATGGCGATCCGCAAGCCAGAATGGCGCTTCCGCTCCAAAGGCATGCCAGATACCGGCCACAAGACCAAAATCGCCGTCATAAACGAAGCGCCAGATCATGCCAGCCGCAACATCGGCCAAAACATAAGGCAGGAAAAAGATCAGCCGAAAAGCCAACGCGCCCTTTATCCGTGACGACACCATGGTCGCCAGCCACAACGCCAGGGGAATCTGTACGCAAATTGACACGAGAACAATGAGGCCATTGTTCAGCAAGGCCTGCGTGAAAGCGCGATTGTGGAAGATCAACAGGTAGTTGCGCAATCCCACCCATTTTTCGGGCGTGCCATATCCATTCCAATCGTAGAAGGAATACCAGGCGGCCTCCCCCATGGGCAGGATCACCAGCACGGTAAAGAGCAACAAGGCGGGCGGTAAAAACAGCACAAGCACGGGCCACTTGCCCTGCGCAAGCGAGCGCCGCCGCCGAATCGGCCTCGACATCTGCTCTGCCATGGCGTCCGCAGCGTTCATCGTGGTATTGGTCATTGCGTTTGCAGGCTCCCTTAGCCGAGGCCATGACAACAGTTTCAACAAAAATGCTTCATAGCCATGCGCTTAGAAGTTATGGGAAACAAAGGCTTAGAGGTTTTGGTTATGAACCCTCTGCGATGCTCTCAGTTTTTACTTGCCCGTCGGTTTTATCCGGAAAAAGACAGGCCATACCCAAAAGGCAGATGTTCTGCTTCTCTAAAACCATGAAATTCATCGGTACCGCACAGGACATATCAGCCCATCTGAAATGCGGGCGCTTTTGCGTTAAAGCGCCCGCAGACCGTCAATGCGCTTCCAGCGAATAGGCATCCTGAATTTGCTCAGCGCCATCTTTGGGCGTCATTGCGCCGGAGACGATTTCCATGCTCACATCGTTGACAACGCCGCCAACATTCGGGCCCAAATCCTGATCAAGGAAGTTCTGATGCCAGGTCTCTTTGCTGAGCGCGATCGCGCTGTCCTTGAGAATTGGATTTTGAACGCCGTCCAAAGCCCCCTTGGCTACCGGAATAATACGGGTTTTTTCCGCAAGCAGCTTTTGGTTTTTCTCGCTGGAGAGGAATTTCAAAAACGCCTCGGTTTCAGGCGGCGCATTCTTGGTCACGGCCCAGCCGTTCAAGCCCCCGAGATTGTCGGTCACAAGGCCCGGAGCACCTTTGATCACAGGGAATGGAAAGCGCCCAAGGTTGTCATCAGCCAAGCCCTTGCGGCTGGTTGAGGCATTCTTGGCGCTGTCGCTGGTATTTTCAAAACCAAGCAACATGGCTGCGCGTCCGTCGCCAAAAGTGGCAAGCGCGTCATTCCAGGTTGCGCCCTGATAACCGTTCTGGAAAGGCTTAAGCTTGCCAAGATCGGCGAGATGCTGCCCAGCTTTTATGAAAGCCTCCGAGGCAAACCCGTCACCTTCGCCCGCCTTTGCCTTTTTGAAACCGTCCTGGCCCGCTTCACGCATGGCAAGATAGCCCCAGTAAAAATGAATCGGCCATTTGTCGCCGCCGCCGCCTGCGATGGGCGTAATATCGGCTTGCTTGAGGGCTTTCACCGCCGCGAGGAAATCATCCCAGGTTTTAATGGCCGAGGCATCAACACCGGCCTTTTTGAAAAGTTCTTTATTGTAGAAGAAAGAAACCAGACCAACCTTGGAGGGCGCTGCCCAGACTTTGCCATCAAAACTCATGCCATGAACTGCCGAGGCGCTGAGTGAGTTGCGCCACGCACCATTATCGGCGTCAAGCGCCTTGTCCACGGGCCGCAACATGCCGGTTTCGGATTGGGCTTTCAACACACCCCCGCCCCAGGTATAAAAGAAACTTGGCGCGTCTTTGGATTGCAACAGTGTCGGAAGCTTTGCCTTGAAGGCCTGATTATCCAAAAACTGCAAATCCACCTTGACGCCGGGGTGGCTTGCCTCAAACTCAGCCGCCAGTTTGCTCCAGATCTCCACAGTACCCGGCACATTTTCCACATGAAGCCAGCGAATGGTCGCATCGGCAAATGCCGCCTCGCCTGATAGGCCAAAACTTGTGATTGCCACGCTCGCCGCTACAGCAAACCGCAATCCCTGCTTTCCGATAATAGACATACAGACGCTCCTCCCGATTGTCTTTTATTTCTATACCCGGATTAAATCATCCAGCACATTACCCGCCCTGTCAATAGCGCATGACCTCAGCGAGGCAAAATGCCGTTTTTTAAGTCAAAATTCAAATTTCGACTTGCATTCGGCCTTAAAACAGCCCTAGACAATGATGATTTTAATTTGGGTGTCGGATTAATTTAACATTCGTTCCCACGCGAGACTGACAAGCTGGTACCGATGAAAACTGCAGATCCAGAACTGATGCGTGCCAACAATCGCCTGAATGTGCTGAACACAATTCGGCGCAACGGCCCGATTTCTCGCGTGGAAATCAGCGAGAGCACCGAACTTTCGACCACCACTGTGTCGGCCATCACAGCATCCCTGCTGGACGATGGCCTGATTCTCACGCGCCATCTCGGCGACATTCGCAATGAGACCAGCCGAGGGCGTCCCCGCGTCATGCTCGAGGTCAACCCCAATGCGGCACGCGTGGTGGGGGCCAAAATCACCGCCAATCGGCTGGTGTTTGCGGTCACCGATTTCAGCGGCAATGTTTTATCCAACCTGACTTTGCCGATCCGTATTGATCGGCAGCCCATCAGCGTCATTGCCGACTTGATAGAGGATGGCGTCCGTCGCTGCGTCATAGACGCTAATCTGTCGATGTCAGACATCAAGAGTGTCTGCCTTGGGTTGCCCGGCGTGATCGAACATCGCACCGGTATCGTGCGCTCCTGTCCCATCTTTCGTGAGGTCAACGTGGATTTCTCAACAGAAATGACGCAGAGACTGGGCATCCAGACCATTGTTGAGAGCGATTCCCACGCAATCGCTCTTGGGCACCATTGGTTTGGCCGGGCGCGCGATCTGTCGGACATGGTCCTGATTTCATTGGAGCAAACCCTTGGCCTCGGCGTGTTGCACGGCGACCGGCTGTTTCGCGGCGCAGGCGGGCTGAGCCACAATCTCGGCGATCTGGTTTTGGGGCTTGACGAGCACGGTGTTCAGCGCCTGTCCGGGCAGGCGGGCGAAGCCGCAATTTTCAGCAATCACCTGTCGGACGAACGCTTCGCTGAAGCGCTCAGGCTTGGCCGCGGCATGGACCATGCCCGCAATCTGATTGCCGCCAAAGACGAAGGCCTCCTGCGGGCCGCCGTCCGCGCTGGCCGCGCTGCTGGCCTGACGATTGCCAATATTGTCACCATTTTTGCGCCCCCTCGCGTCATTCTTGTCGGCACATCGCTGGCGCTGGGCGAGCCGTTTTTAAACAGTTTGCAAAGCGCCTACGATCTGTCCATTCCGCCCTCCCTCAAGGGCGTGACCGAACTGGTGTTCGACGACGCCACCGATGATTTTTGGGCGCGAGGTGCCGCAGCCGTTGCCCTTTTCGGCCTTTATGAATCAACCTGGACAACAACCGGGCCAGCACATTGACGCAATCATTTTACCTTGGGAGGAATTCAATGGAAAAAGTCGGTATCGGCATTATTGGTTGTGGCAATATCTCCGCAGCCTATCTCAAAGCAATGGCCGGGTTTCCGATCCTCGATATCCGTGGTGTCGCCGACCTCAATCACGATGCGGCCAAAGCCCGCGCCGAGGAATTTGGTCTGCAAGCACGAACAATCGAGGATTTGTTCGCCGACCCTCAAATCGAGATCATCGTCAACCTAACGGTTCCCAAAGCCCATGTTGAAGTGGGATTGAAGGCGCTGGCGGCGGGCAAACACACCTATAGTGAAAAGCCTCTTGGCATTAATTTCGCGGACGGGAAAAAATTGGCTGATGCGGCCAAAGCAGCAGGTCTGCGGATTGGCTCGGCCCCAGACACATTTCTCGGTGGTGGCCATCAGACCGCCCGCGCCCTGATTGATCGGGGCGTGATCGGCATTCCGGTGGGCGGAAGTGCAAGCTTCATGTGCCCGGGTCACGAGCGCTGGCACCCCAATCCCGGCTTCTATTACGAAATTGGTGGCGGCCCCATGCTCGACATGGGACCATATTACATCACCGACCTCGTTAACCTGCTTGGCCCGGTCACACAGGTGGCAGGCTTTGCAACCAAGCTCCGCAAAGAACGAGTGATCACCAGTGAACCACGCAACGGCGAGCATATTCCGGTGGAAGTCCCAACCCATGTGGCGGGGGTGATGTCCTTTGCAAATGGCGCCATTGTTCAGGTGAGCATGAGTTTTGACGTGGCTGGCCACAAACATGTACCGATTGAAGTTTATGGTACGGAAGGAACCTTGATTGTCCCTGATCCAAACCATTTTGCCGGCCCGGTCGAGCTTTTAAAGAAAGGTGGAGGGTTCGAGGACCAGCCAGTCACGCAACCTTATGCCGATGGCAATTTCCGTTCACTCGGCATTGCCGACATGGCCCACGCCATCCGCTCGAACCGCCCGCACCGCGCCAATGGCGATCTTGCGCTGCATGTTCTTGAGGTCATGGAAGCATTCCATACGGCGGCGGCAAACGGAAAAACCGTGACCATCACAACCACCGTAGAGCGGCCGGAGCCGCTCATCACGTCGCTATCCGGCGGCGTTATCGCACACTGAACAACTGCGGAGGAGAACAGATCATGCGCGAGGCACTTATTGTCTGGGGCGGCTGGAGCGGCCACGAACCTCAGGAATGCGCCGAGGTTATCAAGACCATGCTGGAGGAAGACGATTTCAAGGTCTATGTCGAACAAGGCACCGAAGCTTTGGCCGATCCTTCGATCCACGATCTGAGCCTGATCGTTCCGATTGTAACCATGTCCAAAATCGAAAAGGAAGAGGTCAAAAATCTCGCGGCCGCGATTGAAAGCGGCGTCGGCATTGCCGGCTACCATGGCGGCGCAGGAGACGCCTTTCGCGAGTCGGTGGATTATCAATTTATCATTGGTGGCCAATGGGTTGCCCACCCCGGCAATATCATTGATTACACAGTCAACATCACCCGCCCTGATGATCCGCTGATGCATGGAATCTCCGATTTCGCCTACCATTCGGAGCAATATTACATGCATGTTGATCCGTCCAACGAGGTGCTGGCAACCACAACATTCACGGGCGACCACGCCTTCTGGATCAACGGTGTGGTCATGCCGGTCGTGTGGAAACGGATGTATGGTAAGGGTCGGGTCTTCTACTCCTCCCTCGGCCACATCGCCAAGGAATTCGATGTTCCTGAGATGCGAACAATTTTTCGACGCGGAGCCAGTTGGGCCGCTCGTTAAGTCAAAAAATGCCCCGATTGGGACAGCCATCGGGGCTTTATCTTTGAGGCAGGGCTTAAAGCCTAAGCCAAACAAAGGCTAGAGTTTGTCAGGGAAAAGTGGAATCCGGTTTTCCCGAATAGACAAACGAAAACAAGGGAATCGAGAGTCTGTCTGGTTCAATTTGAACCTGACAGACTCTAGAAAGAAAGCTGGACTTTCATGGAGCGCGAGCGATCGCCCGCGCGCTCAAAAGCCTCCACACCCTGCTTGACAGGTAATGTTGCTGAAATAAGCGGCCTGACATTTATCAATCCTTTACCAAGCAGTTCCACCGCCAGAGCAAATTCTGTGTCAAACCGGAAACTCCCCGTATAAACAATCTCCTTGGTGACAAGCAGATTGACAGGCAGGTTCATGTCTCCGCCCAAACCAAGCTGCACAAAGGTGCCGCCCGCTCGAAGAGTTTCTATAGCGCTGCGCGCCGCCGCTTCTACACCTGACGCCTCAAATACGATATCGAACCAGCCTTTGTCTGCCTTTTCGCGCTCAAAGGCAGCAGGCTCTGACAGGGTGTTGATCGCTCGGGTCGCGCCGATTTCGAGGGCTTTCTGCAACGGGAATGGCGCAATATCCGTGACCACAACATCACTTGCCCCGGCATAACGCGCAGCCAAAATCATCAAGGCCCCAATCGGACCGCAGCCGGTGATCAGAACGCGCTTGCCCATCAATGACCCGGCGCGGGCAGCAGCATGCAAACATACAGCCAAAGGCTCGGCCATGGCCGCCTCGCCCAGCGAGAGCGTATCGGCAATCGGAATCGCCTGCTCGGCATCGACAACCACGTGGCTGCGAAAGCCGCCTTGCACATGCGGAACGCGCATGGCGCTGCCCATGAACCGCATATCAAGGCATTCATTGCGCATGCCGCGCCGACAATAAAGGCAGGTGCCACAGGGCAGACTGGGGTTAACGGCAACGCGCATACCAATGGCCAGACCTGATACGCCCTCCCCCAGTGCCGAGACCGTGCCTGCGATTTCGTGCCCCAAAGCCATAGGTTCCTGCAGGCGAATGGTGCCAAAGCCGCCATGCCGATAATAATGCAGATCAGAACCACAGATGCCGCCAGCACCAATGGCAACCTCAACCTGCCCTGCCAGTGGTGCGGTGCGCGTGGATGGCTCAACCCTCAGGTCGCCCGCTTTATAAATCATGACAGCAGGCATAGAGATCTCCCTCTTCGCAAAAATTCAATGCGCGTGATAACAAATCCAGTTCAAAGAACCGAGATCATCCCGCCATCGACATAGATGATTTGACCATTGACGTAATCGGCTGCAGATGAAGCCAGATAGACAGCGGTGCCCGCCAGCTCGTCCGGCTTGCCCCACCGCCGTGCAGGTGTGCGCGCCTTGACCCAGGCATCGAATTGCGGGTTGGAAATCAGCGCCTCGTTCATGTCTGTGATCATATAGCCGGGACCAATGGCATTGGCTTGAATGCCGTGTTCACCCCATTCGGCGGCCATGGCCTTGGTCAGCATTTTGATGCCGCCTTTGGCAACCGTGTAAGGCGCAACTGTGGCCCGCGCCAACTCGCTTGTCAGCGAGCCGATGTTGATAATTTTCCCATGACCGCGCGGGATCATGCGCCGTGCGGCTTCGCGGCCAATCACAAAAGCGCTGGTGAGATTGGTATCAATTACCCGCTGCCAGTCCGTGGTTGCCAGCTCAATCATCGGCTTGCGAAACTGCATCCCCGCATTGTTAATGAGAATGTCAATGTCGATGCCAGCTTGATCAAAATGGTCAAAGCTCGCCTGTATGGCCGTCTCGTTGGTGACGTCAAAGGCAGCAGTCAAGACATCAAAACCGGCTTCATGCATATCGCTTGCCGCATGCTCAAGCCGCGTTTCATCCACACCGTTCAGCACGATGCGGGCTCCGGCCTTGGCCAGTCCTTCAGCAATGGCGCGGCCAAGCCCGCGCGACGAGCCGGTGACAAGGGCAGTGCGCCCGGAAAGATCAAAGGGATTTGTCATATCATATCTCGGTTCAAAGCGTGGACACGCGGGCGGAAAAATCAGGCCGAGTGAAGACCGTTGGCAAAAGCTCGGTCCCGAGCCCTACCCCCTCCATCGGCAAAACATGGCCATTCACAATGCGCGGCAACTCCGTCACCAGCTCCTTGTACCAGCCGGTATAGAAGGCGCGAACGGATTCCTGAATCAGCGTATTGGGCTGCGACAATGCCGAGTGAACGGCGGCGACATAGGCAACAGGCCCGGTGCAATCATGCGGCGCATAGGGGCGGTGATAGGTGTCTGCCAAAGCCGCAATTTTGCGCCCCTCGGTCAAGCCGCCGGTCCAGACAAGGTCCGTCATCACCACGCCAATAGCACCGGCTTCGAGCATGTCCTTATAGGGAAAGCGCGAACCAAGGGTTTCTGACGCGCAGATCGGCACCGAGGTGAAACCTGCCAGCTCCTTGAGTGCCGAGACCGAGTTCATGCGGATCGGGTCTTCATACCAGGTCGGGTCATAGGCCTCCAGCTCGCGAGCAATGCGCTTGATGGTTGGCAGATTCCACAGACAATGGAACTCCACCATAATCTGCATTTTATCGCCAACAGCCTTGCGGATTTTCTCAAACGGCTCCACTGCCCGCCGCATTTGCTCAGGCGTGATAAACCGTCCATCATTTTCGATGGCGGCGGGGTCAAACGGCCAGATTTTCATGCCGGTAATGCCTTGTTCCAAAAGGCTCTCGGCCACGGCACCGGCATCAGTCATAAACCCGTTCAGGTCTTCATAAGGCCCGGCGGCGGCACCAAAATTCCATGTATCGACGGGCTTGATCTTGTTGGACCGCACATAGCCATAGCCCGCGCAGGTGTTATAGACCGGCACCCGGTCGTGGCAAAGGCCGCCCAGCATTTGATGCACCGGCTGGCCGCAAACTTTGCCGAAAATATCCCAAAGGGCGAGGTCAATCGCCGATGCCGCGCGATATTCCGCGCCTGTTGAGGCTTGCGCCATGGGCAAATTGACCATTTCGCGCGAATGCGCTTCGATGCGCAGCGGGTCTTTGCCCAAAAGCCGTCCGGCCAAAACATCATGAATATGCGCTTCCACCGAACCCGCACCATAGAATGTTTCGCCTAAGCCGACAAAGCCTGCATCCGTCTCGACATGAACCCAAAGGACATTTGCGAACTCTTCGAGACGGAAGGTCTTTATTGCTGTGATTTTCATCGTTCCTCCCCGGAATGATTGTCTCGGGCGCGCAAATGGTGCCAGCAAGACCTCATATGCTGTCGTCAGTCCTCTCTGACGATTTCAGTGTTGCAACACATAATTCAGTTTGTAAAATGTCACAACATGTTTATTGCTTGATTGTTGAGTGATCGCAATCGGGAGGTGAGCGATGGCAAAAAATCCATCAAATGGAGGCGGACGTGGTTTGCGCGTTGTGGGGACTGAGGAAGAGACCTCAGATTCAGGCACCAAACAGAAGCGCCCGGCCCGCACCAATCGCGTCAATCATTTCGAATTGGCCTATGAGCGCATCGAAAACCTGATTGTGAAATGTGAGCTCAAGCCTGGCAGCGAATTGTCGATGCAGGATCTTCAGGATCTGATCGGGCTTGGCCGCACACCCATCCACCATGCGGTAAACCGTCTTGCGCTGGATACGCTGATCATTGTTCGCCCCCGTCACGGCTTGCGCATTGCACCGATTGATCTATCCCGCGAGCGACTGCTTCTCAGTCTTCGCAAGGATATTGAGCGCTTTGTCATAGAGCTCGCCGCCCAGCGCTCCGGCGCATCACACCGCAATCAGATGCTGCATCTCAACCGTATCCTGCGCGAGCGGCGCGAGGTGATGGACATCAATGAATTCAATGAGATCGACCGGCGGATCGACCAATTGATGCTGATTGCTGCCGGTGAGCCTTTTGTCGAACACACATTGCGCCCTCTCCACACCATCTTTCGCCGCACCGGCTGGCTTTATCATCGGCAGATGCCCGGCAGTGCGGATTTGAAGGCAACCATTGATGTGCATCTCAGCGTGCTGGATGCCGTGGCCAACCGCCATGTGGACGCCGCCTTGCAAGCATCCGATGCGCTGATCGCTTTTGTCGATGACATGTTTGACGATCTGGAGGCGAAGATTGATCCGAGCCTGCTGGATGTCAGCATCGAGCCGCTTTGCAGCCAACCAAGGGATTGAGCTGCCGATTGGCGACATCACATCCGAACTTAAGCGGGCATCTTCCGCAGTTCTTTTCGCCAATCCCAAAACACCTGCGCTAACCGCTTTCATGAGCGCGAGCGCGAAAGAGCCAATTGGCGTGGGGGCCGCGCCAAATGCATCCATATCAATCATCAAAGGGAGGAAAGATGATGAGACATTTTCTATTCAACACAGCAGCAACGCTGGTGACCGTATTTGGGCTGACAACTGCCGCACTGGCGCAGGAACTCTCGTTCCGGTTCCAGTCATCCGATCCGGCCGGTAGTCCCAATTTTCAATACCAGAAGGACTGGACCGATCTGGTCGCAAAACGCTCTGATGGTAAGGTCAAGATCGAGCTTCTCCCCGTCGGAACGGTTGTCGAATATAACGAAACACTGGATGCCGTTGCCGGTGGCATTCTGGATGGGCAAATTTGCGATTCATCCTATTGGGCGGGCAAAGATCCTGCCTTCGGCTTGATTTCCAATCCGGTGGGTGCCTGGTCTGATCCGGCACAAATGATTGATTTTGTTGAAAATGGTGGCGGCAAAGAAATCATGCAGGAGCTGCTTGGCTCCTATGGGTTGCATTTTATTGGCGTCACCACGCCCGGTCTGGAAGCCTTTGTGTCGCGCGTGCCGCTCAACGGGGTTGCCGACCTCAAGGGGGTTAAAATTCGCTCTCCAGAAGGTCCGATTGCCAATGTCTTTGCAGCAGCCGGTGCGTCGCCCGTGAACCTTCCGGCCTCTGAAGTATACACCTCTCTCGACAAGGGCGTTGTCGATGCTGCCGACTATTCGGTGTTTTCGGTCAATCAACAGCTGGGTCTGAACAAGATCGCACCGCATCCGGTCTATCCCGGTTTCCACTCCTTGCCACTTGTCGAGGTTTCGATGAACAAGGAAAAATGGGAGGCTTTGCCGGATGATGTGAAATCCATGCTGCAAGAAACGGTCAAGGAGTTTCAGCAAGCCCAGATTAACGGGCTGAAAAAGGCTGATCTGGCAGCAGTTGAAGAAGCCAAGGCCAGCGGCGCGATCACCATTCACAACTGGCCGCCAGAAGAGCGCGCGAAATTCCGCAAGATCGCCGTTGCCGAATGGAGCCGCCTGGCAACCAAATCGCCAATGTCGCAAAAAGTGTTCGATACGCTCACGACCTATCTGAAAAACAAAGACCTGCTTTGATGCAGCGCGGCGGTCGCATGGAGTAGCGACCGCCTTTCTTGTGGTGAGGGGAGAGACATGACACAGGACATCCACACAGCGCCATTGCCAGACATCGACAGCGAAAAATGCGCCGTACCCGAAGCCGGATTGATGGGGCGCATTGTCGATAAGGTCAGCTATGTTTTTGCCGCAGGTATTGTTCTCGCGGCAGGCATTTTGCTGCTTGAGGTATTTTTGCGCTATGCGTTGAACCGGCCAACCATCTGGGCTCACGAAACCACAGTGTTTTTATGTGGCTCCGCCTTTGTGTTTGGTGGTCTTTTTTGCACCTGCCGCAACACGCATATCCGTGTGGTCCTGCTCTATGATCTTTTTCCCCCACGCATCCGCCGGATCGCAGATGTGCTGATCTCACTCGTCAGCGCTCTGGCAAGTGGCTTTTTTGCCTATGCCGCTTTTCACATGGTCTCCCGCGCCGTGTTTGCGCCCTCTGGCGCAATCCGTCTGGAAACCACCGGCAGTGCATGGAGCCCTCCTACCCCGGCCCTGATCAAGATCTTCGTGTTTATAACCATGGTTCTTCTGGTGGTTCAATTTGTGATTTTGGCGTGGAACTACGCCCGGCGCGGCGCGAAGGACTAAGACATGACCGAATTTCTGGATTTCAGCTTTAACATCAGCAGCCTTGGTATTGGCTGGGGAACGATCATCATGTTCCTCATGATGGTCAGTTTGTTGCTGACCGGCATGCCCCTTGCTTTTGTGACATTGCTTGTTGCGCTTGTTTTTGCGCTGGCCTGGTTTGGCCCCATGTCGATCCCGCTGATCACCAGCCGGGTCTATTCGTTTGTGATGAACTTCGTATTCGTCTCTGTGCCGATGTTTGTTTTGATGGCGGCCATATTGGATCGCTCCGGCATTGCACGGGATTTGTTTGACGCCATGAAGCTGTTTGCGGGCCGTATCCGTGGCGGCGTCGCGGTACAAACGGTGTTTGTCTCGGTCATTCTGGCCGCCATGAGCGGGATTATTGGCGGAGAGATTGTGCTTCTTGGCCTCATCGCGTTGCCCCAGATGCTGCGGCAGGGCTATGACAAAAACCTCGCGATTGGTGTTGTCTGCGCCGGTGGCTCGCTTGGCACAATGATCCCACCCTCTATCGTGCTGATCATCTACGGGCTGACCGCCAATGTTTCGATTGGTGATCTCTTCACCGCGTCCTTTCTCCCCGGCTTCATGCTGGCCATGTTCTACGTGATCTATATTCTGGCCAGAGCCTATCTGACCCCGCATGTTGTGCCCAAACCCGATTCAACGCCCATCCCAAGGTCGGAAAAAATCCGTCTCCTGAAGGGATTGGCTCTGCCAATTCTTGTAGTGGCGCTGGTGCTTGGCTGTATCTACGGTGGCATTGCCTCGGTGACCGAAGCCTCGGCCATTGGGGTTGCGGGCGTTCTCCTGTCCACCATTTTGCGTGGCGAATTCTCTTACAGCCTGCTCAGAGGGGCCGCCTTGCAAACCCTTGCCACCGTGGGCATGATTGTGTGGATCGGCATTGGCGCAACAGCAATTGTTGGCGTCTACAATCTGATGGGTGGGGTGAAATTCGTCTCGCAACTTATCTCAGGCCTGTCAGACAATCCCACCGTGATTGTTCTGGTGATGATGCTTATTCTGTTTGTGCTTGGAGCATTTTTGGACTGGGTCGGGATTGCGCTGCTGACCATGCCGATTTTTGTGCCGGTGATTAAATCTCTCGGAATGGACCCGGTCTGGTTCGGCGTGCTCTTTTGCATGAACATGCAGATCTCGTTTCTCTCACCGCCCTTTGGACCGGCCGCCTTTTACCTGAAATCCGTGGCTCCACCCGATATAACCCTTGGCATCATCTTCCGCGCCCTGGTTCCGTTCATTCTGCTGCAAATGCTGGCGGTTGGATTACTCATCGCTTTCCCAGGCATCACCGGGCGGTAATTTTGCAATCCACAGGGTCTGTTAAAGTATGTCGCGTTTTATGGTCCGCAATAAAACGATAACGTCAATGCGACACAAGAAATTACTGCATAATTCCTTAAATCGGAATCGATTTCAGGTGAAATTATGCAGTATATTCACAGGCTTACAGCATCCTTTGTGCGCCATATAGGGCGCATGGTGCTGTAAGGCCTGGCGCAGTCCGTCCTATTTACTGCGACAGGCTTTAATCAACTATCAAACACGCCAAGCCCTCTATTGAGCCTTCCTCAGAAAAGCTTTTTGGCATTCTCACATATCAGACACTTTCGTCTCGGCACGCCAAGTATAACGTTAAGCGTCAAAATTTCTGACACGCTCCTGATCGTTGCTCACCCATTGCGCAAGCGGCCTTGCATCAAATCCATCACAGCGCGGGCGGCCTCTAACACATTGGTGCCGGGGCCAAAGACGGCGGCGACGCCGTGGTCGAGCAGGTATTGATAATCCTGCCTTGGAATAACCCCGCCGACCACAACGATAATGTTGTCGGCACCCTTGGCTTTCAGCGCTTCCACCAATTGCGGAGCCAGCGTTTTATGGCCTGCCGCCAGCGACGACATGCCAACCACATGCACCTTTTGCGAAATCGCCAGATCAGCCGCTTCTTCCGGCGTCTGAAACAGTGGCCCAGCCAGCACTTCAAACCCAAGATCACCAAAGGCTGACGAAATCACCTTGGCACCACGATCGTGACCGTCCTGCCCCAGCTTGGCCACCATGATTTTCGGCTTCGCGCCAAGCGCGGTTTTGAACTCGGAGAGCCGGCTGACAATCATCTGATATTCGGGATCATCGTGATAGCTGTCGCCATAAACTTTCGATACCACCTTTGGCTCCGCCGAATGGTCGCCAAACACAGCCCGCATGGCATCTGATATTTCGCCGACCGTTGCACGGGCGCGGGCAGCCTCGACAGCAGCCGCCAGCAGATTACCCTCTCCCGTTTGGGCAACACGGGTGAGTTCCGCCAGTGTGGTCTCAACAGCCTTGGCATCCCGGCGGCGTTTGGTCTCTTCCAACCGCTTGATCTGGCTGAGACGCACCGCAGTGTTATCAATATCGAGAATATCGATCTCGTCTTCGGTTTCCAGCCGGTATTTGTTGACGCCAACGATCACCTCTTCGCCGCGATCCACAGCCGCTTGGCGACGGGTGGCGGCTTCCTCGATCAGGCGTTTCGGCAGACCTTCATCCACCGCTTTGGTCATGCCGCCGAGGCTTTCCACCTCTTCAATCAGCGCCCAGGCGGCATCTGCCAATTCCTTTGTCAGGCTTTCGACATAATAAGAGCCTGCCAAGGGATCGACTACCTTGGTCACGCCGGTTTCATGCTGCAAGATCAGCTGCGTGTTACGAGCAATGCGGGCGGAAAACTCGGTGGGCAGCGCTATCGCCTCATCAAAGGAATTGGTGTGCAGCGATTGCGTGCCGCCCAGCACAGCCGACATCGCTTCAAAAGCGGTGCGGATGATGTTGTTATAGGGGTCTTGCTCGGCAAGCGACACGCCAGAGGTCTGACAGTGGGTGCGCAGCATCAGGCTCGATGGCTTTTTCGGCGAAAACTCCTGCATGATCCGCGTCCACAACAGCCGCGCCGCCCGCAATTTCGCGGCTTCCATGAAGAAATTCATGCCAATGGCAAAGAAGAACGACAATCTGCCTGCAAATTCATCAACATCCAGCCCCTTGGCAAGGGCGGCGCGGACATATTCGCGCCCATCGGCCAAGGTGAATGCCAGTTCCTGCACCAGTGTGGCACCCGCCTCCTGCATATGATAGCCGGATATGGAAATCGAATTGAACTTCGGCATTTCCTTGGCGGTATATTCGATAATGTCCGCAACAATCCGCATCGAAGGTTCTGGCGGGTAGATATAGGTGTTGCGCACCATGAACTCTTTGAGAATATCGTTCTGGATGGTGCCAGACAGTTTATCGCGCGACACGCCCTGCTCTTCACCGGCGACAATGAAATTGGCCAGAATCGGGATCACCGCGCCGTTCATGGTCATGGATACCGACATCTGATCGAGCGGAATGGCATCAAAGAGGATTTTCATATCCTCCACACTATCAATCGCCACACCCGCCTTGCCCACATCGCCCTCAACACGCGGATGGTCGCTATCGTAACCGCGATGGGTGGCAAGATCGAAAGCCACCGACAGGCCTTTTTGGCCAGCGGCCAGATTGCGTTTGTAAAAGGCGTTAGAAGCTTCAGCGGTGGAGAACCCTGCATATTGGCGGATGGTCCATGGCCGCCCGGCATACATGGTGGCGCGGGGGCCACGGGTGAAGGGTGCAAAACCGGGGAGGCTTTCCAGATGCCCCACGTCTGCCAAGTCATCCGCCGTATACAGCGGCTTGACGGCAATGCCTTCCGGCGTCAGCCATGTCAGCGTTTCCGGCGACGCTTTCAGCTCTTTCTCGGCCAGAGCCTGCCAATCTTCAATGGTTTTCTTGGTCATGGTCGGACCTCCCTCTGCGAGAAATGTCTCTCTGACTTGATTGGGAAGTGGTTAGCCATGCTTGGACACCCCAAATGGTTGAATTGTAAATAATGAAAAACGAAGGTTTCGTACCTGCCCCACAGCAAATTTCGGGTCTGCCCCATCCTCAATAGACATCGCGCAAATAGCGCTTCTCTCGTTTCATCCTTGCCACATAATCCTGCGCCATGGGGGCCGACATGCCACCATGCCGGGCAACGATCTCGATCAGCGTTTTTTCCACGTCGCGTGCCATGCGGCTGGCATCTCCACAGACGTAGAAAGAGGCCCCTTGCTCCAACCAGTCGTAGAGATCGGCACCCTTGTCCTGCATCCGGGTTTGAACGTAGATTTTCTCTGATTGATCACGTGAGAAAGCCAGGTCAAGCCGTGTCAGAATGCCATCCCGCACGTGGCCGAGGACTTCGTCGCGGTAAATGAAATCACCATGGTAGTTCCGGTCTCCAAAAAACAGCCAGTTTCGACCTTTTGCCCCAATGGCCCGCCGCTCTTGTAAAAAAGCACGAAACGGCGCAATCCCGGTTCCCGGACCCACCATAATGATCGGTGTTGACGGATCGGACGGCAAGCGGAAATGGTTGTTTGGCAGCACAAACATATCGGCCACTGTGCCATCGACAAGGCGGTTGGTCAGGAAGGACGAACAGGTTCCATGATATTTGCGATTGCCCCGCATATATCGCAGGCTGCCAATCGTCAGATGGACCTTTTGTGGCACCACCAGAGGGCTTGAGGCAATTGAATAGCAGCGATGGGTCAAAGGTTTCAGCAGCGGCAACAGATCATCAACTGACAGACTGGCGGAAGGCGCGTATGACAAAACATCAACAACATCAAAACCATGGAGAAAATCACCGAGCGCCTGCGCATCGCCGCTCTGCCACACCCTTCGTAAATCGTCATCGCGTGCTCGCTCTGCAACCGCTTGAACCAGCTCGGCAGTAGGATTTCGAAGCTCACGTTCACGCGCCAGAACAAACTCCAACGGCTTTCCATTGATGAGCCTATCCGGCTTTACGCCAAGCCATGTGATGATGGTATCAACCAAGTCTGGATCATTGACAGGCTTTACGCCAACCGCATCGCCTGCGGCATAGGTCATACCGCTCTCTTTGAGATCAAACTCAAGATGATGAATGTCTTTTTCCGAATGCGGGCCAGATAGACGGTAGCGCTCCACAAGCCGGGCATTGAAAAATTGATGCCGGGTGCTGGCATGCCCGATGAATGCGGCTTCGCCGGGATGAACCACAACAGAATTTTCACCGGCAATCATCGCAAGAACCTGACGGGTCCATCCGGCTGCGGGTTCTTCAAAATCAACGTCGCAATCCAGTCTTGCGAGCAGGCGTGTCGCACCAAGGGCTTCAAGCCGCGCATCCAGCTGCTTGCCAGCACGGCAAAAATCGCGATAACTCGTGTTGCCAAGCGCAAGGACGCCAAAGTGAAGTCCGTCAAACCTCGGTGCTTCGGCTCCCGAAAGGGCCTCCCAGAAGAGCTGGGCATTATCCGGCATGTCGCCTTCCCCATAGGTGGAGAGGAAGAAAACCACCTCCGAGAGACCGAGCAAATCCTCAACATCAATCTCGTCCATGGCTGCCAACAAGACCTTGATCCCAAAGCTTTCGGCGAGGGCCGCGGCGTCCCGTGCAAGGTTTTCAGCATTTCCAGTCTGACTCCCATACAGAAAGCCAACCGTCGGCTTTGAAACCGCCTCGGGCCTGCCAGACGAGGGCCGCACCAGCTGCCACAACCGTTTAGCAGTCTTCACCGCGAATCCGGGATTTGCGCGTTTGCTCTTGATGTCTTCAGAAATAGCAACCTTCAATTTTCCCATGGCACTCTCAAGGATCAATCGGTGCGAAACGTGGCTGAATGCTTTGACGCGGTCGCTTAAGAGCACTTCCCCGCTTCAACTCTGGTCTTTAAGGCCATATTGAAGTCTGCGAATGCGGCCCGCGTGCGCGTGTTGAGTTTCTTCCAAAGCAGCGGCACCAACAGGCCGGAAAATGTCTCGCGCTGAATGAGATGCGTGATACCCTGCGCACGCTCCTGAAGAATAAACCGATGCTCACCGGCAAAGATAAAGCCGGCCCCGACCACACCGCGCCAACCAAATTCGCGCGCTGGCGTGCAGACCACCACCTGCGGCGTAAACGTCATGATGCCGCCGCCGTCGTTCATTTTCAGCATCAAACGTTCGCCCTGTGCAGGCTTGCCTTCGGCGGAGAGAATAAAGCGGCTCCAATCTGCAAAGGATGGAAAATCGGTGAGCACACGCCAGACATCCTGCGCCGGTGCATTGATTTCAATCGCCATTTCAAGGGTACGGGCCATAATCTGCTCCAAAAATCAAACCGTCCAATTCGATGCACGCAGCAGAACTGCGGGCATTCATGCTCTCGTTTCGATCTGATGGCCGATATCACGTGCCAGCATTGCCAATGTCGGGCCCAGAAAATAGAAGTGACCACCCTCAAACTGCTGCAATGTAAAGTCGCAAAGTGTCTCATCAGCCCAGCATTCCATCATCGCGGGCGGTGCCCAAGGGTCTTGACGTCCGGCATAGCCGGTCAATGCCACGTCAAGCCGTGGACGTTCTGGCCGTGCGCAATAGGTATCAATCGCGGTGAAATCAGCTCGGGCATTGCGCAGCACGATTTCCAGAAAATCTGGCGCGTCCAGAAAACGTGCAGGCATGCCGCCAAGTCCCGCCAATTCATCCAGCAAGGCTTGATCTGACATTTCCTGAAGCTTGCGTTGCGGCGTGACCAGTCCCGGTCCTTGCCGTGCGGAAACGCCGAGCCAAAAGGGTGCGCACCCGCGCGCCTGAAGCACATGGGCCGTCTCAAACGCGATGACGGCACCCAGGCTGTGGCCAAAGAGCGCCAAGGGCCGATCCAGAAAGGGTTCGATATCACGAACCGCAGATGCCACGATGTCCTGCATACTGTTGTACGGCGGGTCACGATGGCGCTTGCCACGGCCCGGCAAATCGAGCAGCAAAAGCTCACATCCCGGCGGCATATGACGGCCAAGACCAAAATATGTGCTCGACGATCCGGCTGCATGATGAAAAACAACCAGCCGGACGTCAGGTTCTGCAAGTTGGCGGGGACGAACAAACACACTCATTCGGCGGCCACGCCCACTCTATTGCCAGCGGAACTGAGAATGTGATCGGCAATGCGCCCATAGACGATCTCAAGCGGCACATCGGTTGCCAGCGCATCCAAGGGAAGATCGATGTCATAGCGCTGCTCAACGGTTTTCTTCAGCAGCATGGCAATGAACGAATCCCCGCCCACCTCAAGAAAGGTCATGCTGGCGTCCAGGGCATCGTCGGTGCGGAGCAATTCTTGCAACTCCCGCTCCACAAACTGCAACAGCTCGAGCCGTTCTGGCGAAACAGCATCATCGATCAGAACCGCCGCCTCTACATTTTGTAGCGGCAAAGAATCCATTTGATGGCGCGGCTCTTCAATCCAGAACCGCTGCCGTTGGAAGGCGTAGACCGGCAGGTCTGGTGAAATGGTGCACCCCGCAGCCTTCAATGCGTCCAGCCTTAAGTCCAGCCCATGGCTGAACAGTGTCGCCAGCGCTTTCAAGAAGAGGCTCCTGCTCTCCGCACTGGTTTTGCCAAGCAGCGGCAGAACCTGACCCGCCATCACCAGCGCCGGATGATCCGTGGCCAATCCGTCTTTTTGAGACCGGATACCGAGTGCTTTCAACACGGCATCAAGCCGTTCCTCAGCGGTCAACTCCGGCACCATCGTGGCAATATGTGGAAATTCAGCATCAAGATGGCTCAGCAGCAGCAAAGCTGCCTGCGCGGTGGCGGGGCGATAGATCGGCTTGACCGGCTTGACGGCCTCAAGCCTTGCTGCGGATTTCGCCGCCTGCTCCAAAGCGGCAGCCAGCGCCGAACCGCTCTCGCCGGTGACAGCAAGGCGAAACGGGAAGATGCTGCGCCCCACACGGCTTGTATGGGCGAGGCTTGCAACTGCGGCTGTGGCTTTTCCTTTCAGTTCGGCAGCGTAGCCAAGCGCAAGATCCCGCAATGCTGCTGCGTCGCGTGCAGAAACAAGCACCAGTTCCTCTGCAGGTGCAGGCTCTTCAGAGGTATCAACGGCCTGCCACGCTTCAAAGATGGCGTGGGCGTTGGTGCCGCTCAAGCCAAATGAACTGACGCCAGCCAGCCTGCGTTGATAGGCTTGTGGCCAGGATGTTGCCTGCCTTGGCACCTCGACATTCATGTTTTTCCAATCAATCATCGGGCTTAGGCCCGCATCGCGGCGGCTTAAGGATGGCGGAATCACCCCATTGCGCAGAGACAGAACCACCTTCACAACCCCGGCAATGCCGGAGGCCGCCTCAAGATGACCAATGCGCGATTTGACATTGCCGATCCGAAGCGGCACCGCGCGCGCCTCTATGGCGGAGCCAAGAGTGGCATCGAGCGCCTGAATTTCGATGGGATCACCCAGTGATGTTCCGGTGCCATGCGCCTCGACATAGGCAATATCGGCTGGATCACATCTTGCATCCTTCAGGGCTGCGGCAATCACCTCCTGCTGGGCCGGGCCGCTTGGCACCGTCAACCCGGAGGAGGCTCCATCGTGATTGACAGCCGTGCCGCGCAACAGCGCCAGAATGGGTCTTCCCTCGCGTTTCGCATCGGCAAGCGGCATCAGCACGAGCGTGCCGATGCCTTCGCCACGCCCATAGCCATCGGCTTCACTAGTGAAGGTCTTGGAGCGGCCATCCGGCGCCAGTGCTTTACTCTGGCAGAGAGACACCATCAGATCGGCCGAGAAAATCAGGTTGGTTCCGCCCACCAGCGCGTAACGGCATTCACCATTGCGCAGACTGCGGGCGGCCAGATGCAAGGCAACCAAAGAGGAGGAACAGGCGGTATCAACACTCATCGCCGGGCCGGAAAAGCCCATGGCATAGCTGATCCGACCGGCAGCAAAACAATGACCGCCCCCCGTGCCGAAGTAAGGATCAATTGTCGTTTTATCCTTGAGGCCCAGACGCCGCTCTGGATATTCCGAAGCCATGATGCCCACAAAGACACCCGCATTCAGCCGCTCATTTCGCCGCACCGCAATGCCTGCGCGCTCCATGGCCTCCCAGGAGGTTTCCAGCAAAAGCCGCTGTTGTGGATCAAGCGCTTCGGCCTCGCGGGCGGAAATGCCGAAGAATTTGGCATCGAAATGCTCGACATCGGCCAGAAACCCGGCGCGATTGACGTAGGATTTTCCCAGTTGATCGGTGATAGGATCAAATACCGCCTTCAGGCTGGGCCGATTATCTGGAATATCGCTGAGTGCATCGCCCTCGCCTTGCAAAAAGTCCCAATAGGCATTCGGGCTGTCAATCCCGCCCGGCAAGCGAAACCCCATGCCAACAATAGCAATCGGCGCATGCTGTTCGGCTTCCATCGCCTCAATTTTTGCTTTCAAACGACGGGACAGGGCAAGTTGGTCCTCTATGATTTTTCTCAGGTCTTGCTCATTCATGGCGATAACTTTCCTGCAAAGATGCTGGCACGGTGACCTTGGGAATCCACGGCGCCGACGTGATGAAACAATGTCTTTTTGTGTGTTTGAGCGGGAAAGCAGGGCAGCTTTCCCGCTCAAATGTCAGAAATTTGCCAGATCATCCCTCACTGCCCGCAAAAGATCTTCAAGCGACAGTTCCGATGGTTCTGGTTGCGGCACCGGGCGCTCTAAAGGAGCGGCAACTGGCTTTGGCCGATCCAAAGCGCTGGCAGCGACCCTTGGCAGCAATTGCAACAGGAAGCCGGTCAGCGCTGGCAGGTTGGGATAATCAATGGCAATTGTTGCTGGCAAATCAGCAGCCAGTGCCTGAGCCAAGCGCGCCCGCAGGTCGATGGCCATGATGGAATCGAGGCCAATATCTGCAAATCCGACATCATCCGTGACAGCACCGTGATCACCGATGGCGTCACCAATCACCTCAATCAACACATCCCGTAGCCGCTCGGCCCGCTCATCCGCCTCGAGACCAGAAAGCTCCTGTACCAGCCAGCCTTTTGGCTTTGTTGGTGCAACAATGCCCGCACCCTGCCCCGATGCTCCACCCGCCAGCATTTCGACGATGGCCGATCGCGGATGAGCGCCAATATGGGCTGCAAAAGCCTGAAAATTGGCGGATACCGCAACGATATGCGTTTGTTGGCCTGACGCCGCCATTGCCAGAAGCGGCTCGGCCTCAGCATCACACAGACTGTGCACACCGAGCCGTTCTGCGGCCCTCGCCGCCGCCCCTGCTGCCGCAAGCCCGCCTTTTGCCGTCGGAACCCATGGCCCCCAGGCAATGCTTGTGGCATTCACACCACGCGCCCGAAGGCTTTGGGCCAAACCATCAAGATAGCCGTTGGCGGCTGCATAGCTTGCCTGTCCTGCCGAGCCCAAACTTGCGGAAACCGATGAGAAGAAGACAATTTTGGCCGCTGCCTCGCCTTCTGCGGCTTTGAGCAGCACATCGGCACCCTTGACCTTTGCTGCGAAGACATGGGCGAAAGATTGCGGGGTAATTCGCTCAAACGCCTGATCATCGGTGACGCCTGCCAAATGGAAAATACTTTCCAGCGGCGCGATAACACGGGCGGCATCGATGGCGCGGGTGCAATCAACTGGATTGGTAATGTCGCCTGCAATTGTCACCACAGGCGTTCCATCCGCCTCCAGTTCCCTGATCACCCGGCGCGTGACCTCATCTGGCTGGGAACGTCCCATCAGAACAATTCCCTTTGCACCATTGCGTGCCGCAATAGCAGCCACGCTCAGGCCCAGCGCGCCAAGACCGCCGGTAATCAACACACTGCCGTTCAACTGCCAGACCGGAGCCTGCTCCTCAATGGGTGCCAGGCGGGCCACTTGCAAACCATCGCCATCAACAGACAGGCGGGTTTCCACAATGTCTCCAACAATGACGGACACAAGCTGATCGACATTTGCTCCCGGCGCAAACGCGATGCGGACCAAGCGACGGTCTGCCGCCTCTGCCTCAAGCGCTGTCAACATGCCCCACAAAGCCTGACGCAGAGGTGATGCTTTTGTATCTCCATCAACGACGACAACATAAGGTGTGTCGCGCGGAGCAGATTTGATGCTGTCAGCCAGCATCACCACGGCGCGCTCTGCATCCTCAGCCGAGGCCGAGGTGAGAGCGGCAAAACGCAGATCCACAATCCGTTCTGCGGTTTCCAAACCAGCAGCAAGCGCGACACCCCTCGCCGTAAGTGTGTCGGCAAGGCCGACAACACCATCCAGCGTACCAAGCACGGCAAGACGCTGCACCGCTTGCGACCTCGGCTCATTGGTGATCAGATCGTGCTTTTTCCAGACAAATTGATAGGCATGATCAACACCACGCTTCAGGCTGCGTTGCAGCAATTCCCGCGGCGCATGACGCACCCGGAACTCATCCACCGCGAGGTAGGATTGCCCGGTCTCATCAAAGAGATGGAGATCAGCCGTCTCGACGCGCAAGCGACCATTCGGCAGCGGCTCGGCCTTGGCAACCCGCACGAAGCCCCACAGCTCACTGCCCTCGGGCGCTGCCCGATGAAAGGACAATCGTTGTGCTGCAAATGGAATGGCGAGTGATGGCGCTTCTTCGCCGTCATCATCGACCATGAAGCCTGCGATGGACTGAAACAGACTATCAATCAGGCCCGGATAGATTTCATATTCGTTGCGCTGATCCGGCAAGTCCGGTTGGGCATAGCGCACAACCGCTTCCTCACCGCTGATCCATACATCCGCAATCCAGCGAAACGATGGGCCAAGCGTATAGCCCAAAGACCGGAAGTGGGCATAGAAATCATCGCCGGAAATATGGCGTTCGGCCTTGGCAATGAAAGCGGCGCGGTCCACAGGCAGGCCCTCACGCGGTGCGCTGTCGGCAAGACGGCCAATCAGATGTTCCTGCCAGACACCATGGGCCGGATCAATCAGGCTCTCAACCGAAATCTGTTTGCCTGCGCCGTTCCCAATAATGATCTGCGTCTCATATTGCTCACCATCCAGAATGACCAGCGCCCGCGGGCAAACCATGTCTTCAATCACCACCTGTTTGCCACCCGATGCGAGGGCTGAAAACACTGTGCCCAGATGCGAGGCCACGGGCGTGACAACCGTGCCATAGAGACGGTGATCGGTCAGGTAAGCCGGGAAATGGCTATCGCGCTCAAAGCTGAACATGCGGCCCTGAATGGCTGGTGAGCGCACCTCACGACCCCAATGGCGGCGTGGCCCGACAGCCACAGCCTGTGATTTTGCCCGAACTTTTGTCCAGTAACGGGTCTCTGCAAACGGATAGAGTGGTGCGGAGGCCGGGGACGCATAGAGATAGGCGTTGACCGCTTTGAAATTCAACTCCTGCCCGGCTTCATACACTGTCTTTACGGCGGCAAGCAGCGTCTGACGATCACTCACGCCGCGTTTCAGGGAGTGGGTCGCACCACGGGCAGGCGCAAGACCAGCCGCCGTTGTCAGATGCGCAAGGGTCTTGTCCGGTCCGATTTCCAGGCAGAGATCGACCCCGAAGTCGGCGAGCGTCTTCAAACCATCATGGAAGCGCACGGCCTGACGCACATGGCGGCACCAATAGGCTGCGGTGTAATCTCCAGCGCCTGCGAGTTTGCCCGTGACATTCGAGATGATTGGCACCTCTGGCGCACGATAAACAAAGCCAGAAATGCGCGCTTCAAGATCGTTGAGGATCGGCTCCATCATGCGGGAGTGGAAAGCGTGGGAGACCGTGAGTGGTCTGGCGATGACTTTTTCGGCCTTCAGCCGCTCGGCAAGCGCATCGATCTCGTCTTGTCGGCCAGCCACAACCGTTGCCTCAGGCCCGTTGATCACGGCAATATCAAGCGTGGTGCCGGTGATGAACGTCTCAACAACGTCCACCGGCGCGGCCACCGCCAGCATTGCGCCTTTCTCGGCGCTTTGCATCAAGCGGGCACGGGTGGCAATCAGCGCAAGCCCTGATGCGCGGTCCATAACCCCCGCATAAATGGCAGCCGAAATCTCACCAACGCTATGGCCGAGCACAATCGACGCATTGACCCCATAGGATGTCCAGAGTTCGGCCAAAGCCAGTTCAAGCGCCACCATGGCTGGCTGGGTGATCCATGTCTGGTTGATCGCCTCCTTATCGGCCCCAAACAGGATAAACTCGCGCAAAGACCGTCCGGAAAAATGCGGCGCAAGGATGCGGTCGCAATCATCAATCACGGCCCGGAAGACGGGTTCGCTTTCATAAAGCTCCCGCCCCATGCCAAAATACTGACTACCCTGACCGGAAAACAAAAAGGCAATCTTTGGGTCTTCACTGCCTTGCACGGCGGCCTTTGGCTGTTGCAAAGCGGTGATCAGCTCCTCACGGGTTTTGCCAAAGATCGCACGACGCTGCGAAAAATGCGCGCGACCGGAACCCGCCGTGGCCACCAGCGATGCAGCCGTATCATCATTGGCATCCTTGAGAGCCGTGGCCCAGACTTTTGTCAGACGGTCCACGCCCGCCCCATCGGGGGCTGAGAGCGGCAGCAGATAGGGGCCTTTTGCGGCAAGCCTTGGGAGGGCGTCAACATCGCGATACTCCTCCAGCAGCACATGGGCATTGGTGCCGCTGAAGCCAAAACCTGAAACACCGGCTACGCGGGTTTCCTTGCTGTCCCAAGGCGTAAAGGCACGCACAACATCGAGATGCCGATCAGACCAGCGGATATGCGGATTGAGCACCTCGCTGTGCAGGCTGGCTGGCAAGGCCTTGTTGCGCAGGGCAAGCACCGTTTTGATCACCGATGCCATGCCGGATGCCGATTCACCATGGCCGATATTGCTCTTGACCGATCCAAGGCGCAGCGGCTGATCTGCCGCCCGGCCTTCGCTCAGAACCGCATAGGCGGCATCCACTTCAATCGGATCACCCAGAGATGTTCCTGTGCCATGGGCTTCAAGATAACTGACCCGTGCAGGTGCAAGCCCTGCATCCGCCAGCGCCGTGGCAATCACCGCCTGCTGGGCTTTTCCGCTTGGCACGGTCAAACCAGACGAGGCACCATCATGGTTCACAGCCGTGCCGCGCACCACGGCAAGCACCTGATCGCCGTCGCGCTTGGCATCCGACAGGCGTTTCAGCACCAACATGCCGACACCTTCAGCCCGCACAAAGCCGTTTGCATCGGCCGAAAACGTCTTGCAACGTCCCTCTGGTGAGAGCATGTGCGCGCGGCTGACCGCCACCGAGCAGGAGGCCGCAGTGATGACATTCACACCACCTGCGAGAACACAATTGCTCTCACCGCTGCGCAGAGACCGCACCGCAAGATGCAAAGCCACCAGCGACGACGAGCAGGCCGTATCCACTGCAAGAGCTGGGCCATTGAGACCAAGGATGTAGGAAATCCGGCCTGCATTGGCGTTGAGAGCGGTGCCTGTGCCGAAATAAGCATCCAGCTCATCCAGCCCGCCGTCTTCCAGAAGCCGCGCGTAATCGGAGTTCGAAACGCCCAGGAACACGCCGGTTGCCGTTCCTTTCAGGCTTCGCGGATTGATATTGGCGTGTTCCAGTGCATGCCAGACGGTCTCCAGCAAGAGGCGTTGCTGCGGATCGAGGCTCTCGGCCTCACGCGCTGGCATATTGAAGAACTGCGCATCAAAACGCGAAAGATCCGAGAGGAAGCCACCCTGATCCGTGGTAATTTTTCCACGCGACAACGGATCGGCATCATGCAGAGCTGCGATGTCGAAACGTTCCGCTGGCACACGCCCAACCGTATCGCGCCCTTCCTTCAGAACTTGCCAGAATTCGTCGAGCGTATCGGCTCCCGGAAAACGCCCCGCCATGCCGATGATGGCAATTGGCTCTGAGGAGGCTTCGCCTGTCGGCCGGGAAGGACTGTGCTCGATCTTCGGCTGTGGTGGCGCAAGTGGTGCGGCGTCCGACACGGCAACCAACTCAGGAAGCGCTGGGGGCTGGATTGGCTCAGAGATTGTGCTGCTGGTGCTCGTCGATGCACCGATCAGCAGATCAGATACGAAGGCGGCGAGAGCTGTAACAGAAGCATTGTCAAGGATAGCCGCGGCGGAAACCTCGACGCCGAAAGTGGCGCTCACTTCACCTGCCAGATCCACCGCCATGATTGAATCGAGGCCAAGATCGAACAGACCGACCTCATTTTGCACCGCCTTGCTATCGGTGAACCCCAAAATCGTCGCCACAATGGTGCGCAGTTTTTCGCGGATAGCCCCGGCTCTTGCCCGCTGCGGCAAGGCGAGGATGGTGGAAGCCACCGAGGTGTCACCGCTGGTTTTTAATGGTTCGTCTTGTACAGCGCCCCCAAGATTGGCGAAAAGGCCGCGCTTGCGACGGGCACCAACCACGTCGCTGAACCGCTTCCAATTGACGTCACAGGCAATGAGTGCGCTTGCGCCCTTCGGAGCATGGGCCGTCAGCGCGGCAACGCCTGCGGCGGGGCTGAGTGCGGACACCCCTAACCGTTCAAAATTGCTGCGCGAGGCGGCGTCGGCCATGCCATCCAGCGCCCAGGGGCCATAGGCAATGGCGGCTGCGGCGCGGCCAGCGGCTTGCTCGGCGGCAATTGTTGCCATCAGCCCGCTATTGGCGGCACCATAGGCCGCATAGCCCTCCGTGCCCCAAATGGCCGTCACCGACGAGAGGGAGATGAAGAAGTCGGGCTTGTGTTGACGGGCCAACAGATGCAGCCACCAGCCACCGGAATATTTGCCGCGCAGGGCCGCTTCAAATCCGGCACGATCAAGAGTTTCCACCGCACACGGTGCAAGGCTGCCTGCGGCATGGATAATCCCGCCCAGCGGCGGCAAGCCGGATGCGAGGGCAGCGGAAACCGCAATCTTCAAATCCTCGCCCTGATCACAATCAACAGCAATGTAGCGCGCATCAACGCCCTTGCTGGCCAGCGCCACAAGACTGGCCCGCGCCTCCGGCGACAGCCCAGCCTCAGGCGTGCGGCCGGTAAACAGCAATTGCTTTGCGCCCAGATCAGCAAGATGCAGCGCCATTTCCCGGCCAATCGCGCCAAGTCCACCGCTCAAAAGATAGGTCGCATCCGCACGCACCGACAGAGTAGGGCGATAATTGGCAGCAACAGCAGCCAGACGCGCCGCAAAGGCTTTGCCTTGACGAACAGCCGTCACGTCTTCTGATCCGTCCGACAGGGCGATGGAAAGCGTGGTGGTGGCATCAGCCGTAGAAAGCGTTTCAGAGGCAAGATCAATCACCCCGCCCCAAGCCTTGGGATATTCCAGACCCAGCACAGGTGCCAAGCCGTGCAGCAGCGCATGATGGGAGGCAATCACCTGATCACCGTCTGCCACGACATGCTGCGCCTTTGTCAGCACAAACACCCTTCCATTCGCCTTATCGGCTGCGCGCAGCGCTTCCACAACACGGACGCACAGGGCCGCTCCATCGGCGGCAATGTCGGTTTGATCCAGCGCACTCGGCAGAGCGCTGGGGTTCAGGCCCAGCAAAAGCACGGGGGCATCAAGACCCGATAGAGCATCAACCCAACCCTGATTGTCTTTTGGCAGTGACGCACTGGCAAGGCGCACCACCTGTCGGCCAGCCCCATTGGCAGCCAAGGCCAGCGGTGCCAGCGCGGTCTCATCATCGCCTGCCAGAACGACAGTGGACGCTGTGTTGGAAACCTTCATATCCGCAGGCTGCCAGTCGATAACGTGCAAAGCGGGTGCCTTGGCCGCAGGTGTTTCCTGAGCGACGGCAGGCACTGCAAGTGGTTGCTCTGCATCCGCCTTGGCGGCTCTCTCGGGCTCATACCTCTGCCGCTCAAACGGATAGCTTGGCAGACTGACAACCTGTCGTGGGAGAGTTCCTGCATCCCATGCTGCTAGATCAGCACCGGACACAATGGCCGTGCTGCTTTTTCCCTCCGCCAGCAGCGATAAAGCCTCCAGCGCCTGGGCGCGGGTTTCAGCCTTGATGAACACCCGCTCAGGCTGGCGGGCTCTGCCAAAATGCACCGTATAGGCAAAAGCGGGATAAGCGCCGTCATTGAGCTCTTCGAGACTTGCATGATAGGCTTTTGCCAGCGTCTGAAGCTGTTCCTGGCTCCGGGCAGATACCTCAAAACCGGCAACCGCGGTTGCAATAGGCGGCACCGCCTCAGCAGGACCAAGAATAATATGGGCATTGGTGCCGCTCATGCCGAACGAACTGACACCCGCATAGCGCCCGGCCGCACCCCAGGGGGTAACGGTTTTGGGGAAATCAAGACCCGTGCCGGATATGTCAATGCGAGGGTTCAGCGTTTCGAAATGCACGATGGGCGCAACCGCACCGTGACGCAGACAGGCGATGGCCTTGATCAAGCCTGCAACCCCTGCGGCCGCCTCAAGATGGCCGATATTGCTCTTGACGGCCCCGATGTGCAAGGGCGCACCACCGTTTTTGCTGGCGAGGGCGGCGATGATGGCCTCCATCTCGATGGGATCACCAAGGGATGTGCCAGTGCCGTGGGTTTCAAGATAGCCAATATCGGCAGCCGTCAACCGTGCATCGGCAATGGCCGCTTCCAGCAAATTGGCTTGGGCAAGAACATTCGGGGCCGTAAAGCCGCTTGAGCGGCCATCCTGATTGATGGCCGAGCCGTGCAAAACAGCCAGCACCCGGTCGCCGTCGTTTATGGCCTGATCCAGCCGCTTCAGCACCAGCATGCCACCGCCTTCACCGCGCGTGAACCCATTGGCGCGCGCGTCAAACGACTTGCACAAGCCATCCGGTGACAGTGACCGCGTTTCGCGCACCAGCCGCGTTGACCTTGGTGACAGGATGAGGTTGACACCGCCAGCCAGGGCCAGATCGCATTCGCCACGCCGGATCGCCTGCGCCGCCAGATGCACCGCCACCAGAGAGGACGAGCAGGCAGTATCCACCGCCATGGCCGGCCCCGTCAGGCCAAGGGTGTAGGAGATGCGACCGGCAGCGAAACAATGGCCATTGCCCGTTGCCCAATAGGCGTCCTTGTCCTCTTCCTGCCAGTCCCGATAGTCCTGACCGGTGATGCCGATGAACACGCCGGTGGTCAGATCCTTCAGCCGATCGGCTGGCAGGCCCGCATCGTCAAGCGCCTCATAGCTGGTCTCCATCAACAGACGGTGCTGGGGGTCAAGGGCGCGCGCTTCCCGTGGGCTGATGCCAAAGAACGAAGCGTCAAAGCCGGTGACATCCTCCAGAAAACCGCCTTTGTGCGGTAGTGTTTCCCATTCATCGGCAAAGCGGGCGCGTCTGGCCTCGGGCATGCGGGCCACCAGATCCCGGCCTTCTGCCAGAGCCTGCCAATAGCTCTCAAGATCGCTGATGCCGCCGGGAAAGCGCATTCCAAGGCCAATCACGGCCAGCGGCTGATGCGTGCCCTTGGCATCCAGTTCCGCCTTGAGTTTGCGGATCGTATCGAGTGCCCGCGTCAGCGGTGTGGCAGGAGTTTTGGTTTCCATCTCGTCTATCCCTTTCGGTCAGGTAGCACGTCTGATCACGAGACCCTTTTGCTCAGGTGCGCTTGTGATCTTGCAGATTGAAAGCTCACGCAGCTTCGGCGAACACACGCTGGCAGAGCACCGTCGAAAGCGCCTTGGTGTTGCCATAGGTCCAAAGCAGCGTCGGTGAGAGTTTCAGCCCGAAGGAGGCCTCCAGCCGGTTTCGCAACTCCAGTCCCATCAGCGAGTCCAGCCCCAGAGACTTGAACGGCACATCGGAATCAAAGCTTGCTGGATCAAGCCGCAGGACCCGGCCTGCAAGCTCTCGCACCTTGTCTTCCGCAAGGCTCAGTCTTTCGCCTTCCGGGGCTGCCTCCAGATGCAGTTTGAAGTCCTGCCCGGTGGTTGCCTGACCTCCGCTCTTGGAAGCCTCCAGCAAAAGCTGCCAACTGCTCTGGGCCGCCGTATCGGGATAGGCTTCAAACCACTGACGCAGATTGAGCGGCACATAGCCCACCTGCACCTCACCCTCCAGAAGATAGCGTGTCAGCGCATTCCAGCCTTCTTGTGCGGTAAAACTGCCCATCCCGCGTTCTTCCAGACGGGCACCGCGAATGTCATCCTTTGCGGCAAGGCCAATTTCGGCAAATGGCCCCCATTGCACGGCAAGGGCTGGCAACCCTTCAAGGCGTCGGACTTCCGCAAGCGTATCGAGAAAGGCGTTGCCAGAGGCATAGACCGCCTGACCGGCATTGCCAAACAGCGATGCGGCCGAGGAGAAAAGTACAAACAGATCAAGCGGATCAGTGCGCGTCAGTCGATCAAGGTGGATGGCACCATCCACTTTAGGGCGCAGAACCCGCTCCACCTGTTCCGGGGTCAGATTGACAATCAATGCATCATCCAGCAGGCCCGCTGCATGAACAACACCACGAATTGGCTTCATATCGGTGCGGATAGAGTGCAGCACGCTCTCCAGCCCCACTGCGTCGCCCACATCAACGGCAAAACTTCGGACATCCGCCCCCTTGGCCCGCAGCGCTTCTATGGCCGAAGAAGCATCGATGGTGGGAGCAGAGCGCCCGAGCAAGGCGATGGCACCCGCGCCATGCTCAACCAGATGGCTTGCCAGAGACAGGCCCAGCGCGCCGAGACCGCCACTCAGCACATAGGTGGCATCGCTGCGGTATCGGCCAGCCCGCAAAGGCTCTGGCGCAACGTGGGCAACCGATTCCGGTGTGGTCAGTACGAATTTGCCAACGTGATTGCCCTTTGCCATGGTGCGCAAGGCTTCTGCGGCATCCGCAAAACTGTAAGTCATCACCGGCAGCACGCTCAGCTTTCCAGCATCCACGGCCTGCCAGACATCATGCATCAGGCGTGCGAACCGCTTGGGGCGGCGCTCCATCAGGCCCGCGAGGTCGACGGCTGAGATCGATATGCGACCCTTGAAGACCCCAAGGTTGATCGAGCGACCGCCGTAAATGTCTTTTTTGCCGACTTCGATAAAGCGACCGTCCTCCGCCAGACTTTCAAGCCCCAGCGGAATGGCGGCACCGGTCAGGGAGTTCAAAACAACATCAACCCCCCTGCCCTCGGTGACGGATTTAACGGCATCGACCCAATCAAGGCTGCGGGAGTCAAACACATGGTCAATTCCCATGTCCCGCAGAATCTGCCGCTTGTCCTCACTGCCTGCGGTGGCAATCACCTGCGCCCCGCGCATACGGGCAATCTGAATGGCCGCCAGACCAAGCCCGCCGGTGGCCGAGTGGATCAGAACGGTTTCGCCCGCTTCCAGATCGGCAAGGTCAATCAGTCCATACCAGGCGGTCGCCATCACCAGTGGCAGAGCGGCTGCATCGGCATCCGACACATGGGCCGGAATGCGCCGGGCATGGCGCACATCCACTGTCACATGGGACGCGAATGAGCCGAAGGTGCAGGCCACCACACGATCCCCCACCGCAAATTCGGTGACACCTTCGCCAAGGGCAACCACTTCGCCCGCGCATTCACCGCCAAGCCGAGAGGATTTTTCATCAAGACCCGGATAGGTTCCCATGGCTTTCATCACATCGATGAAATTGAGTGCTGCGGCCTTGACGGCAACCTCAACCTCTCCCTTGCCGGGCGCGGTGCGCGCCAGCGGTCGGTACTCCAGACCGTCCCAGAAACCGGGCCGTGCCGACACCAAACGGAAAGGTTGCGCCGGAGTCTTCCATGCCGTGCTCGCAGGCTCTTCCTGCGGCTTGGTCTGGCTTAGGCGTCCTACCCAGCGCTTTTCCTGACGCAGCACAACCTGATCCTCTCCGGTTTGGGAGAGAAGTTCTGCCGCGCTCTCATCGGCCCATGAGGGTGCCGAGGGATCAATATCAAGGACAATGCCCTGTAATTCGGGATGTTCTCGCCGCAAGACGCGCAGGAAGCCCCAATATAACCCGGCACCTGCATCTGCCAGACTATCCCCTTCGACAGTGCGAGCGTTTGCCGTGACAATGGCGAGCTGCGGAAGCGAGGGCAAAGAACCTGCGGCTTTGACCAATTGGGACAGCTCAAACAATCCGCGCTTCTGGGCCTCAATACCGGAACGTGCGCAAGGTGCCATATAAACCACGCCAGCGGCATCGGTCTTGTCTGGCAGCGGCCCGGATTGCACGCGCAGGGCCTTGCCGCCTGCATGGGTCAGCGCATCGGCAAGCGCATCGGCTCCGTCTTCGTCACGACCATAGATGATCCAGCTGGCAGGAGAGGCCTGCTTCTGACGCGGTGCCGGAACAAAGCTTAGTCTGAAACTCCGGCCTGCTTCCTCACCATCGTCATGACGCTGGTCAAGCACATGCAGTGCTATGCCTTCCATGCTGGCGAGAATGCTCTTGTCGCCATTGTAGAGGAAAATGTCATAGTGTTGCGTGTCGCTATCGGTATTTCGGACGGTCGCATGGGCATAAACCTCGGTCACTGGCTCCTGCGGGTCCGTGAAGAAGGCCACTTTGGCAACCGCAACCGGCACCACCGTGGCATCGCCCGGAAACAGCGCCAGCGCGCTTTGCAAAGCCGCATCCCAAAGCGCCGGATGCAGGCCATGAGGGCGGGCACTGGCCCGCGCCACCTTTGGCAAGGCAATCTCGGCAAGCACGTCGGCCTCGTTTTGGAAAAGCTGCCGTATTCCCTGGAACGCCGGTCCATAATGGATGCCGCGCGCCGCTGTCTTGCTGTAGAAGTCTTCAATGGAGAGGGCTTCTGCGCCTAACAGATACTCGGGGAACGGGCGTGTCTCGGTCGGCGACAAGCGATTGTGAAAGCGGGCTGTGGCATTGTCGGTCCATGTACTGCTTCCCCTTGGCAGGGACCGCAGGGTCACAGTGCCACCATCGGTGATGGTGTCCTGCACGGTCAGGCTGGCGCGGACCGGCTCATCGGCAATGGTCAGATCACCCATGAATTTCACGGCGCTCAATTGGGCAGGCATGACGCCGGTGCGCGCACGTGCAGCCGCCAGCGCCAGCGCCATCATGCCAGCGCCGGGAAAGACCACAGCTTCATGGACCTTGTGATCCACCAGCCATGGATTATCCTCTACGCCAATCTCCAGCACGCCTTCCCAAGCATCCGGTTCCTTCGAGGATGGCAAGAGTTCAACCTCAAGCCCGCTGCGGCCAGAGCCTTTACGACGCGGCGCACCGATCCAATAACGGCTGCGTTGCCAAGGATAGGCGGGCAGCGCAACATCGGCTTTTGGCAACAGGCCGAAGGGCGAAAGCCCGGCGGCATAGGCCCGCGCATGAAACAGCACCACATCCTTGAGGGAACCCATGTCACGCAGCATGGTTGAGAGTGCAATGGGCGGATCAGGCTGATCCGCGGCCAATTGTTCGATGGCCGGAGCGAGGCCCTTATGCGGTGCAACCTCGATAACGTGGGTCACGCCCTCGGCAAACAACCCGGTCATCACGTCGGCAAACATCACAGGCTCACGCAGGTTGCGCACCCAATAGGTGGCATCGAGTTCCGCGCCCTGCATGTCCCGGATATCCACGGTCGAAACCAGCCGAATATCACCCGCCATAGGCTGGATATCCGTGAGGGCTGCGTGCAACTCTTCCTTGAATTCATCCATGTGGTGACTATGCGAGGCATAATCGACCTTGATCAGGCGGTTGAAGGTCTCTTCCGCATCCAGCAATTCCTTGAGCGTCATCACGGCCTCGGCGTCACCGGACAACACCGTGGAGCGCGGCCCATTGCTGACGGCGATGGAAATCTGATCTTCAAATCCTTCCAGCGCGGCCCTGGCACCAGCAAGATCAAGGTCCACGGCCAGCATCAGACCCCGGCCAGCCTTGCCACGAATGATGGATGAGCGCTTGGACACAACACGCGCCGCATCTTCGAAACTCAAGATACCGGCAACCGTGGCCGCCGCCACTTCACCCTGACTGTGACCAACCACCACATCCGGCACAATGCCAGCCTCACGCCACAGCGCCGCCAAAGACACCATCATGGCCCAAAGCACTGGCTGGACGATATCGACACGATCAAGCCAATCGGTTCCGGCCGCACCGGAGATCACCTCAATCAGATCCCAATCCACAAGCGGTTTCAAAGCCGCAGCACAGTGCTCCATTGTCGAGGCAAAAGCCGGGCTTTCCTTTAAGAGGTGAACACCCATGTCAGCCCATTGCGACCCCTGGCCGGGAAACACGAAGGCAACCTTTCCAGATTTGCGCGCAGTCCCATTCACGGTAAACTCCGCCTCGTCATTGGTTGCCAACCACTGCTCAAGATCAGCCGCCAATGTGGCCGCATCATTGCCCACCAAGGCCACGCGCCGCATCAGATGGCCGCGCCGCCACGCCAGCGTGCCAGCAATGTCACGCAGGTCTTGCTGACCACTTGCCAACACATCCATCAACTGCCGCGCTCTTTCTTTCAGCGCCGCCTCGCTATGGCCAGACAGGGCAAGAAGCACAGGCGCATCCGTGGTTTGCGCGGCCTCGACCTTGCGCTCAGGGGCTTGAGTCAAAACAATATGGGCGTTTGTGCCACCCCAGCCGAAGGAGTTGACGCCAACATAGAAAGGCTTGTCGGCTGGAAGCGGTGTTGGCTCTTTTGCGACCTTCAGGCCCAATGCGGCAAAATCAATCGATGGATTGAGCACGTCACTATGCAGGTTTGCAGGCACCTGACGTTTTTCAACCGCCATGATGGCCTTGGACAGGCCCGCAAGGCCAGCCGCCGCTTCAAGATGGCCAATGTTGGTTTTGACCGAACCGAGAATGATCGGCTCCAATCCCTTTTCTGCGCGCTTGCGACCAAGAACGCGGCCAATGGCCCCCGCTTCAATCGGATCACCAACCGCAGTGCCCGTTCCGTGGGCTTCGATGTACAGAACATCTTCCAGCGGAATTCCGGCTTTGCTGTAAATAGTGGAGAGAAGATCTTCCTGTCCGGCAGGGCTTGGCGTGACCAAGCTATCGCCGCCACCATCATTGTTGACGGCAGACGCCACAATCACCGCATGGATGCGGTCGCCATCGGCCACGGCATCGTCAAGACGTTTGAGATAAAAGGCAACAATGCCCTCGCCGCGCACAAAGCCATCGGCACTGGCCGAAAAGGCCTGACAACGACCAACAGCCGATAAACCACCAAAATGCGTAAGCCCGATGGAGACATCCGGTGCCATCACCAAATTCACGCCGCCAACAAGTGCGCCTTCAATTTCGCCGGAGGCAAGCGCCTGCGCGGCGATGTGCAGGGCAACCATGCCCGATGAACAGCCGGTTTCAACCGTGAGGCTCGGTCCCTTGAAACCATAGAAATAGGAGACACGCGCAGAAACCACATCCAGCGCGTTGCCGACAATGCTGTGCTGGGTTGTTGGTGCGCCATTTTCTTTGCGCAGAATTTCATAATCATGCCAGGACGCGCCGACATAAACCCCGATGCGCTTTCCAGCCAGCACTTCGGGTCGTTGTCCGCCATCTTCAAGGGCCGTCCAGCTTGCTTCCAGCATCAAACGCTGCTGGGGGTCCATATCCTCGGCTTCTCTGGGCGAAATACCAAAAAAGGTTGGGTCAAACTGATCGACGCCTTCGAGAAAACCACCCACGGCCTGCACGCTTTTTTGCGGATCAAGCTGTTGGTTTGCGTCCCATTTTTCGGCAGGGACCGGGCGGATCGCATCACGCCGTTGCAGCATCAGCTGCCAGAGGTCATCCATGCTGGGTGCACCGGGAAACCGGCCAGACATGCCAACAACGGCCAGACGGGGTTGTACTTGGCGGGCATTGTTTGAAGAGGAAGCAGACTGTTTCATGATAGACCTCAGGAAGGACGAAGGCGGGGGGCGGCAAAGCGCAACCGGAACCGCAAAATCTGTGTGATGAAACGGCTTAAAATCGCCCGCCCCGTGTGCTGGAGCAGGATGGACAGGATGAGAAGACGGGTCTCGATCAAATGATTGGGCGCGCCATGCACATCCTTGAAAGCATGCAGATGAAATTGCGGAACCAGTTGCTGCGCATCGGTCCACTCGGACGATGGGATAATTTCATCTTCAAGGGCCGCAACGTAGTGCAGCGGAACAGAAACCGACTTCAATTCGCCGGTGCTCAAGGCCAGTGCCGACAAGGCATCATCGACCTTCTCTTTCTCACAGCCGAGAGCGATGGACAGAGCAAACCGTGAAATGGCGGGCATACCTGCCTTTGCCACCGGATCGAGAAAGAAACTGCGCAGCGGCGCGCCAACCGTAACAACACCCTGAATGCGTGGGTTCTTCAGACTGTGTAATACCGCCAGATAGCCACCAAAGCTTGGTGCCACCACCAGCGTGCGCGAAATATCGCATTCACCCGCAACCGCCGCCATGATGGCCCCATAGAGATCGGCTGCGGATCGATCATAGGTGAGGGTATTTTCGCCCATGCCGGGAAAATCCGCGATGGCAACGGCGGCCCCGATTTTACGGCCAAGTTTGAGAAAGCTGCCCCACTGCTCCTTGAGCGAAACAATTCCGCCCATCAGGATCACCAGAGGTGCCTGCTTTTTCTTTGCGGGGGAAAACAGAATTGTCAGGGCGGCATTGCCAACGTTGATCTTGCGGCGCTCGCCGACATTTGCAGCTTTCATCCAGACCGCAAAATTTTCGCTGCACGCTTTGCCAGCCAGGCGCTTGGCATCATTATCAGCAGCCGGAAACCGGGCGAGATTATAGAGGTTGGCCGCCTTGAGGTGCTCGCCCGCATCAGCCTCGGCCTTCGCCTTGGCCGACCATTCATCGACCCATGATCCAGCGCCTTCCCCATCCAGGGTCTTGATGCGCCCAAGCACATCATCGATAAAGGCTGGCGTAAAGCCCATATGCCGGGCGTGCAGACCAACAAACTGTTTGGCTTCAGGCAACTCTGCCATGGAGGGCCTCCATTGGCATGTTGTGAGGGGCATTCATGACCTTATCCATCAACCGATATTTTGCGGGGTTCAGATTGAGAAGCCGCATCCGCGCCCGGCGCATCATCGTGCCAAGGGCCGAGCTCTGAGCAAGATTGGCCTCCTGAAGCCGCTGGAATTTGGTCACCATGGCCTTATGGGCACGCCGCACATTTGCGGTCGGCTCCAGCGCCGTGGAGGGAAGCGGACCTGTGCTGTTTTTCAACGCCTCCTCGATAACTGGCGCAAAATAGATGGTATCCTGAAGGGCAAGATTGACCCCCTGCCCGAGAATGGGTGTGGCCGTGTGAGAGGCATCACCAATCAGCAGCAAGCCATCGCGTGACCATTGATCAACCTCGGCGGTGAAGATTTCCAGAAACGAAGTATCATTCCACGACTGGATATGTTGATTGACAAGATCCTTGAGGCGCGGATCCAGATCAGAAATACTGTCCCGGAAGGCTGCGATCCCCTGTTTGCGCGCATCGCCAAAGCCCTTCTTGGGCAAATTATAGCCAATGCGCAAAAGATCGGGGAAGGTCGGCAGAATCACAAGATGGCGGTCCTTCTTGACCACAAGCTGCGATTCATGCGCCCAGCCGGACGGGCGCGGAAACTTGAACCAGACGAAATCCCGCTCCATCGGGGTGATTTTCACCTTGAGGCCAGAGGCTTTTCGCACCAATGAAAACCGGCCATCCGCCGCAATCACCAACCGCGAGCGAACCTCAAGGATCTGACCATCCGGACCTTCCAGTCTTGCGCCCTTGATCGCGTCACCCTCTTCAATCAGGGACGTGAACTGATATCCCATCAACAGTTTGAAATTGGGGTAGGCCGCAGAACTGTCATTGAACGCGCCAATCATGGCGGGCTGCGGGATATCAATGGGCAAGGCATCGATCGGAAATCTGCGATAATCCATCGACATGATGTTCTTGCCCTTTTCCCAGAAGGAAATTCCTTCCAGCTCGACAAAGCCGTGGCTGGCAAGCTTCGGCCCAAAGCCCAACTCCCTCAAGGTCAACACCGAACGGGCGGCAATGGTTTCGCCACGAAAGTTACGCTCGATATCGCTGCCCTTTTCGGCCAGCAGAACATTCACACCACGCCGCACCAGAAGATTGGCAATCAACGCACCGGCTGGCCCCGACCCCACCACGAGAACATCGGTTTCATATCTATCGCTCATTGTTCTATCTCCCAGTTTTCAAGACGTTTCTTGATGCTTCCGAGAATTTCGGCGGCCAGAGCGCCATCAAGCACCCTGTGATCAAAGGTCAGTGACAGTGTGAACTGAGGCCGCACAACGATTTGGCCATCAACAACAACCGGCTTCTCAGTAATCCGTCCGACACCCAGGCCGATCGTGCCGGCAATCATCGGCAGGATGGCGCTCACCTCTTCCTGCCCCACCGAGGTCACAGAGAAATTGCCTTGAAGTGCTGCCCGTTTCAGCGGCTTGCCAAGCACGAGATTGTAGGCCAGCCGCATCAGCGGCAATGGCAGCCGATGCAGTTTGGACAGGGCAGCAAATGGCCCTGATGGTCCCACCGAGGCGGCCTTATGAAGATCAACGGAGGCCTGAATTTCGCGCAAACTGGCAAGATCGGGATCATTGACCGTGCCTGAAACCACGCATCGGGTGTGACCGATGTGTTTGTCGAACAAGACCTTGGCGGTGACATTTGGCGTGGTCACAAGCTTTGGAGAAAGTCCGTCCTTCAGCACCATGCGCGCTTCTTTTGTGGTGGCAATCACCTGCGCTGCGGCCTTGATGATAAAGCTGACGTAGCTGATTTTGCTACCATTCACGCCGTCTATAGCCAGCCGGGCGGCTTTTATTGCGCTGGCATCCACATCCGCCAGAAGGTAGATATGGGCGGTGTTTCGCGCGTCCTTGAGGAAGGCGTAAGTGTGCCCGCGTTCTTTGGGGAAATGATGGATGATTGCATTCATCATGTCACCGCTGGCGTTTTGATGGCCTTCACGATGTCCGCAACCTTTTCAGCGGCCATGAACAGTTGATAATCAACAGGCTGAGCGGTTTCGCGCTCCAAAAAAACCAACACCCGCAGGGCATTGACGGAATCCCAGCCCTCGACCCCCGCAAGCACCGTGTCTGGCCCCAGTTGATCCTCATCCAGATCCAGCAATTCGGCGATAACGCCGACAACTACGGCTTCATATGCCATGGAACACCTCCGCACCTTCGGTGATTTCAAGATAGTCTGGTGTCTCCGGCAGGCTCTGGAGCAAATGACGGAAGCCGTCCTCGCCCTCTGCTGTGAAACCCAGGTTTGAATAGAATTCGGCAAATTGGCTGTTCTTCGCGGTTTTGACGAAGCGCCCGGTCACAGAAGGCAGGCCTTGGGCCCGCGCCGCTTTCAAAAGCAGGGCGAAGAGCAGCGTCTCAACCCCGCGTGAAAAAACCCGGCAGCTCATGACGGCGTTTTCAACGATGGCGCTGCCGTCCTCAGCCTTGGAAATTGCCAGCGCCGCAATCAGCCCGCTGTCTCCAAACCGATCCGACAGTCTTGCTGCGAACACAGAGAGTTCTGCGGCAATAATGTCATCAGCGGTAAAGCGTCGGCCCGTCAGGTTGAACTGGTTGGTTTTGGCAAACAGCTGAACGATGCGGCCTTTGTTCAGCTCATTCAGGGGTTCAATCGTCAATCGCGACTGCAAGCCAGCGAGATAGCTGTCCATGGACAGGCTCTCGGATTGCAGCTCCGTGCGCGCGGCTTCTGCGCGATACATGGCCACCCGTTGCCGATCTTCTTCTGTCAGTTCCAGCAGATTGAAATAGTTGCCAGCGGCAAGTGTGGCCGCATAGCCTGCCGGATCGTCAGGCACATCGACCACAGTCACGTCAGGCAAGAAGGATTGAACGGCATCGCGCTCGAGCGGGTGATCATCGACAAACACCATGGCATCGAGCCCGATGTTGATGGTCTTGGCCTGAGTGCGGATGTTTTCGGCCTTCGGCTGCCAATTGGCGGTCACGACGGTAAAATCATCTGGTCGCAACAGCATTTCTGGGTGGTTGGCCAAAGCATCACGGGCGTTGGCATCATCGTTTTTCGAACAAACGGTTAGCAATACGCCCTGCCGCATATAGTCCCGCGCCAGCGCTTGCAGCTCAAGATGCGCCGATCCGGGATAGGAGCCGCCAATCTCCAGACCTGCGGTGCCGACATCGCCAACGACACCGCCCCACAGGGTGTTATCGAGATCAAGCACAAGGCACTTTTTGGCAAGCCCCAGATTGGCTTTCACAACGGTTGCCAGCTCTTGCGCAACACATTTCAAAAAGTCAGCGCAATAGGCCTGACCTGCCACATGATGCAGGCGGTGACTGGCGAATGGGCTTGCCCCCGCAACCGACACCGTTTCGGCCAATGAGAGCACAAGTGGCCCATCCTCCTCAGCAGACAGCGCCAGAATGGCTGCATTCATCGCACTCCATGCCGATGCCAGCCGCGCCCGGTTACGGTAGTCGATCAGCCGTGCAAGACGAAGGGGCGACAGCGGAATGGTGGTTAAAACCACCCGGCCACCGCTCAGAGAGCGGCAAGCCGAAGCCCAGTCACGCAGCTCGCCGGCAAAACGTGCAAGCCGCGCCTCAACCTCACTCATATCAAGGGCATCGCCAATATCGGCAAACACTGCTTCATCGTCGAGAAGGCAGAGGGTCACTTGCGGTTTGTGATCGCGCAAAAGCGCTCCGCCCGACAAGACCTCGAACCGCCACTGGTTGAAGCCCGCAAGGCGCGTTTGCGCCACGACGCCATCCCGTAGCAGCAGGGCTGCCAAGAGGTTGGGTAAGGTATCGAGCGTAGAACTGCCCAAAACCGCCAATCTCTGACTGCGAAGACCCGCAATGCCTGCCAGCGTGGACTGCTCCTGCTGCCCGGACAGCAACGCACCAGCAGCATCAAGGTCCAGAGGATCGGAAAAGCCCGCGAGAATGGCGCGCACCCTGCCGATTGATCCTGCCAAGTCCTGCCGCTTCAGAGCGCGCAGCTCAGCCATGGGACTGCGGTATATGGTTTTTTCAGCTGCGTTTGTCATGCGTGCCTCAATGCCATTCCGGCCATGATCCATTTCGATGACTCAACGGTTGCGACCAGCACCCGGCCCTTTTGACCGGAACCGGCCTTGATCTTTTCCATCAGTCGACGGAGCTGAATGAAGGGCAAGGCATTGCCGTTATTGCCTGTCTCAGCCACACAATTGACCGCCTGATCAGGGCGAACGCCGAGGCCTTCACGGATTTTTTCGGTCATCACACCGTTCAGCTGCGGTGTCAGGACATGTTCGACCTCAGCCAGCTCCCAGGCTTGGGTTTTGACGAGTTCATCAAGGATCTGACGGGCGATGTCTGGAACATGGCGCTCGATCGCCTTGTAATCCTCCTCACCCATGGCTTCGCCGCCGATAGCTCCTTCGGCACCGAACCATTTGACAATTTGTGCAGGCTTGCGCCCAAGCCCGATGCCGCGCAAAAACAGATGCTCGACAACAAGTCCGGGGCCGTCTTTGTCGGCGGAGACCACAGCTGCGCCGCCGCCATCGCCAAACAAGGCAAAATTCACCATTTCGGCAGGCTTCATCTGCCGTGAATCCTTGGCAGAGGGCCACATTTTCAGGCAGGTATCAGCACCAATCACCAGCCCCTGCCGATAACCGCTTGCCAACAATGCCTTTGCCGTGAACAGCCCTTGAAGGGCACCGGCACAACCGGAAGTCAATTGTAAGGTCGGGATATTGTTGATGCCCAGCCGGTCAGCAACAAGGTTGACCGTGGCGGGCATGAGGTGATCCGGCGATGCCGTGGTCAGGATCAAAAACTCGATATCCTCGGGTTCAACGCCTGCATCGGCCATTGCCTTTCGTGCTGCCTCATAGGCCAGATCGCCCGTGCTTTTCGGCACATCCCGGGCCGTATCCAGACGGCAAAAATAGCGGCTTCTGTTGCCAGTCATACTGTCAAGCCACTGTTCGTGCAGGCCAAACTTCTCTGCAAGATCGCGATTGGTCACCGGCTCTCCGGGCAAAACTTCGCTTAAGGCAACGATCCTCAAAAGGACCTCCTTTGTCTCGATACACGTTTAGGGCGCTTGTGCCGCGATGCAGGCAAGACCGATTTATCCGGTCAAACCCTGCTCAGTCGTTGGAGACGATCTTGCGGGAACCATTCAAAAATACAACCTAGGGGAAATACCGAATTATTAATACAGCCTAATATTGTCATAAGCTTGAACACAACCAAAACGGTAAGTTTGGAGTCCGTCTTTTTGCAAAGACAGTCTCTGCGGCACCTCTCACCAAATATCGCGAACAAAGGACGCTGTAGCACTTTAAATCTGCTGCATAATTCCTCAAATCGATTCAGATTTAAGGAATTATGCCGAAATCTACTGCATCAGCTTACGGAAAAATGTGAAGAAGGCTCATTTTTATGGAGCCGTTGAGGCATTTGCAGAATGTCCTGTCGAACACCAATTCTGCTTTCGACCCAATACTGTGTAATGCGCAAGGAAACGAAACGATCCCGGCCATTTATGGATCGCAAGCCACTGTATAATTCCTTAAACCGATGCCGATTTAAGGAATTATACAGTCGATCTCGTGTCAAAATATTTTCCCGCGTAAGACAATCAAGAAATAACGGCAGACTCCATACGCATATCCACGGAAGGACCGCCTTGCTCATGACAGCCCGATGTTTCATGATTGCTATCAATCAGACCCAAAAGAAGCGCTTTGACGACGGCTTGGGTTCTGTTCGAAGCCTCAAGCTTTCGCTTGACGGAATCCATATAACATTCGACGGATTTTTCAGATATTCCCAAGATCTGTGCAACTTCCCAAGAGGATTTTCCGCGCGAAATCCAAAAGACAGACTCTCGCTCCCGGCCCGATAGAAACGCGCGCCGACGGCCAACCACCGTGCTGGCCAACTCCGCCTCCATCACCAGACGCAACGCGTGAGCATGAAAAAAATGGGCCAAAATGTACAATAGGCTTTCATTGTACCTTTGCCTCTCCGGATCATACCTCTTAGGGTCGGGAATCCCCGTCATAATGGCAATCTCACCATCTCGGGAAATGAGTGGCATGGTGTATCCATCCACGAGTCCAGAACGCGTTGCATGATCCATGATACGTTGTTGTATCGCAGTCATTTCTGAGCGTTTAAGTTCCGCACGCCAATGAAATGGAGTCTTTCTGGAACGACAAAGCTCAAACACCTTGTCATCCTTAAAATAGTTATTGCTGTAATATTGTTCTAACCACTCTGTCGGAAAGTTACAGATAGCATGAGCAGGCTGTTTGACAGCCCCGCCGCAAAGGGCAGTGTGTTCAACAATACAATAACCAAAAAAGCGATACCCCAAGGAGACCATCACATCATTAAGGATCTCTTTCAGATCAGACAATGTAGACGATTCAAGAGTTCTGGCTGTAAATCTGTCAACAACATCTTTTACAAAAATTTCGTGATGCATCTCATACTCCGCGCAAGATTCTCCATATAAAATATAAACAATTTAAATTAAAATAATATAATTACGTCATAGAAACAGTTTATATATAAATACAACACAACTAGGTAATTTAAATCGTTACACAACGTCGATATACGTATTCAATATTTATAATTTACTATATTAATTCTCTAGATATATTTAAGCATGGATTTACACAATTAACAACATACATTTTTGTGATGACTCAACCTTGGCGTTTTCTCTGAACTCGGAATCGGCTTTTAGAAAATTGCACCATAGTTATCGATCTACAGCCCGTTTTTTTGTGCGGTACACGGTGAGAGGCGCAATCGTGCATCGATCCAACTGATGGCGTCGGCGCACTCATAACCAAGCTTGGCCGCCTATTTGTTGTCGCAGCGAAAATCATAAAGACCTCCAATGATTTTCGGGTTTTATCATTTTTCACAAAGCGTTGCTGGTATGGCTTACGGCTATTCACAGGTGCTCGATTGCAGGTTTGTCGCTGGGCAAGGCTCATTCCACAGTCACCGTTTTCGGCGTTATAAATTGACCTATCTGCGCCAGCTCGGCCTTGTTGGTCAGGCTATACATCACCACATCGCTGTCAGGGTCCTCGTTGCGAAATCCATGAGCCGCTCCTGGCGGAATGAAGGCGGTATCTCCTGGTCCCAAGAGCTTTTCGACTTCTTTTTCGAGCAAAAGAAAGACCTGACCGGAAATCACGAAGAACAGGTGCCACCAGGCATGTGAATGCATGTCCATGCTTTCACGACTGCGAATCCATTGATATTCCAGCGCCATACCATTGAAGAGCTCTGAATCATGACTGGCTGATCCATGCGTCAGGCCCAATGCATCTTCCGAGGTATGACGAAGGTTTTCTTTCAGCACATTAAGCCTGTCAGCGCTCCAGACCTTGGGCGACTTCTGCATGATATTTGTCAGGCTGACTTTCATCGCCGTGTAGCTACTCACAGTTCCATCAATATAGTTCATGGCTCACTCTCAAGCATTTTCCGGAGAAAAGGATTGTTGTTTTTCAAACTCAATTTTGTCTTCAAAATATTGCGCAGCCGCGCGCAGATCAGTTTTGAGGCTGTCATAATCGGAATTGCTGAAGATCATATGGCCGATAAAAGCGTGATTATCGGTGATATGGTGGCTCACAGTTGAGCCTTCCTGGATGGAGAAAGAGATTTCGTGGACGGTGCTTGTACCAAAACAATGATTGATGTCAGGTAGCGCGCTAACCTTTCCACTTTTGGGAGCCTTGAGCATACGGATTCCGCTGTAGAGCTTGCGCGTGCAGGCTTCTGTCTCCATCCAGCGTTTCCCACTTGCCCACTCCAGCCATAGAATCCAAGGGTCGAAACTGGCGAAGGACAAACAGGCCAAGTCCCAGATATGCATGCCCCCAGGTCGCATATTGACCTCAACGGCCGCTGTTGTGCCATCTTGTCGAAGAAATACCTCATTATGAAACGCGCCGTGATTGGTGGCGGATAGCCGCCGCATGTGGCAGCCCGCCTCATGGATTGCCTTTTCTTGCGCAGCATCAAGGCGGGCAGGCACGATTTGCTGAATTTCTGCGCGATAAATATCTTGAGTCGTCTCTTTCTCGGTAATCCATGAGGTTCCGGCAACATAGTCCCAGCTATATTCTCTTGCGTCCTGAACCAGCTCCTCGACAATCAGACCATCCTTTGCATAGCGCTGGATTTGCGGCCAGATTTCCGCACAATGGGCTAAATCCTCCACAACGAAGCAGCCTCGGCTGGCACCTTCGCCTGCTGGCTTGACGAAAGCCTTTCCTCCCATTTCCTCTGTGCAAGCAAGAAACTCGTCATAGGTCTTGATGCGGCGAAATCCGATGGAGCGATAATTGGAGGAATGTTCGGCAATTCGATCGATCGTGCGGAAGACTTCTTTGTCCACGCCAATTCGCGCTTCCCTCGGCGAAGGACCGGGCAATCCATAGGCGTTGGCCAGACGCGCACCCAGAAGAATGCCTCGGTCGGAAAAGGGCAATATCCCGATGGGATGGAAATTTTTGAGATAAAGACGTTCCGTCACCAGTTGAAAGCTCTGATTCAACATGCTTTCAGCCAGCGATGTGATGATTATGTCATCAGCCGCCTGTGAGTCCAGAGCGCTCGCCGCTTCCGCGACCAGCAACAGACCCGCCTGATAGTGACGCCTTGCCAAGTCGCGCAAACGTATCACATCATAGACGCGGGTATTGTTATATCCAACAACGACGAAGACTTTCATGGGCGCGCTCAATCGAATTCTCGCAGATGACGATGGGTCAGCAGCCACCACGAAAGAGTGAAGGAAATTCCCAGTGCACCGACAACCATGGCGCTGTAAGGGAACGGAACAGTACGCATGAGCACAACAGTCAAGCCAGCTCCAAGGCCGATGCAGATTTCCTTGATGAACATGGTTTTCTGCTTCACGGAATAATAATCAATATGGCCGAAGGCACATTCCGCAATTGACACCAGCACAACCCAGATCGTGGCTCCAATCACTGTATGCACATAGAAAAGATCGGGAAATGCCAGCAGCGTAAAGCCCATGAGAATGAAAGCAAAAATACCGGGCATACGATAACGTCCCAACATTTCGATCAGTTTGAGGCTTGGAACCTGCATCAGCACCACAACCACACTGTTGAGAATGATCATTGAGCCGTACCAGGCGGGCAGCGCCTGCCCGGACTTCAGGATGGTTTGCGGCAGCACAGAAAAAATGCTGAACAGCATCATGCCCATCGCCGTCCCCACCAGAACCCAGGCCAGGAGTGTAGCAGGATGCTGGCCTTGAAAAATCTTCACATGGACCGTGCTGGTGTCCACCGGGCGCGGCACGGCAATCATCATACAGATAGCCACCAGCCCAGCCGCGCCCCAGAAGAAGCTGACAGATGTGAGAAACGGCAGCATGACCACGACGCCTGCGACCAGCGATCCGACATTCATGGCAACTCGGTTATTGGCAGCGCCCCTCTTTGACTGGGCAGCAACATTCTTGATAAGATAGCCACTAACCGCTGCGCCATAGGAAAACAGGCAAGCGGCCGCGATTGAGGAGGCCAGACCTCCGCTGGTTGACAAGAGGCCCGCACCCGCCGCCATAAAGGCAAGCGCCACAACCAGCGACCGTGCACCGACAAGCGACATGGTAAGAGGCAAGAGGACCAGTCCGAAACGATAGCCCAGAGCCAGAATTGTGTTGGTTGTCGTGTCGAGCCAGACATTGGCCTCGCCCAGAACCGCAAACAATGTGACAGCGGTGATGACGCGAATAACAACCAGATGAATGTTACGGCTGGCACCGTATTCGCCAACCTGAGGAAGAGGTGTGGTTTTGAGAATTTCAGTCACGTGCTGCCTTCTGCCGACCTCGCCCGTACTGGAAGTCAGCGTCTCTTGTGTTACATATGTATTTCTTGCAACGTGGCCGGAGGTTTGCAAACCAGCTGCAGCTGATTTCAGTGATGTCATTCAGGAATAAACGGCAATGCTCATTCTCGATACCGAGGCAGTCCTCACCTTCGTTCTTGTTAGCGAACAGAAGAGTTTTACGAAGGCTGCCTACATTCTGAACAGCACCCAATCGGCGGTCAGTGCCCGTCTTCGCAGATTGGAGGAGCAATTGGGAACGCGGTTGATTGAGCGCTCCACCCGATCAATCAAGTTGTCATCGGCGGGAGAGGCTTTTCTACAGCCCGCCCGCGACTTTCTGGAGGCACACCACAAGGCAACAGCCGTATTTTCAGTGGAACGTCCCCATGTGAAGGTCGGCATCAGCCATCATCTGGTCGGACCGGACGTTTCACACATCCTCTGCCATCTCACGCACAAGGACCCGGAACTTCTCGTAAGCCTTAGCATTGATGGCTCACAAGGCCTGATGGCACGTTATGATGAAGGCGACCTGGATGCCGTTTTCCTGCTTCGGCACAGCGCCACACGGCGCCATGGAGAGACGATTGGCACTGCACGGTTTGGTTGGTTTGGTGATGTGAAATTACGACGCCTCACGGACGGCCCAGTTCCACTTGTTACCCATCCACCCGGCTGCAACATGCGAGCCATGGCGATTGCGGCGCTGGATGAGGCCAATATTGCCTGGCGAGAATCTTTCATTGGTGTCTCTGCGGCCAGTTTGCGCTCCGCTATTCTTGCCGGCTTTGGGGTGGCGGCCCTCAGCTTCAGTGCCACGCAAGAGGATCTCACCGAGGTCGGCGAGAGCCTCGGATTGCCAGCGCTTCCTGAGCGCGACATCGTTCTTTTCTCACAGATCGGATCCCATCGCGCCCGTCAGGGATTGGATATCATCAAATCCGCCGTCAGCGTGTTGGGCGATTGAACAGAGCCCATTGTCTCCTGCTGTAGCATATCCGAAATCCAATCTCACCGACATGTCATCTGTGAGATGAAAAAACATATTGCCGATTCCGAAATAATTCCAAGAATAATGACTATATTTAATAATAAAAATTATAAATGGTTATAAAATATTTATTTTTATGAAATTTTAAAATCACAGAAAGTATTATTTTTTAATTTTTATTCAAACAATAAAAATATAAATTAAAAAATGAGAAAAATTATACGGCACGAAAGCAGTAAAATTTGCACTTACTGAAATTCAACTTGATTTTTCTTCAGCCCTTAACTGAGTAAAACTGGAGGAATTAGCGCCATCAGCACTGCTAACAATGAACGCAAAAGAACTGAATGTGGAACCAGGCTCTCCTGCATAAGTCCTTAAATCAGCATGTATCTGGGGAATTATGCAGCCGATTTAAAGCGCTACAGCCTCCTTTGTGCGTCATGTTTGGCGCACCGACACGCCATGCGCGCCCATGATTTTATCTCTATGAATTTCAAGAGGATCCAGTGTCTCTGACTTTTGCCCGACCCATTGAAAAACGTGAAAAATTATATCCCTCGCTGCGAGAAATGTGCCTCACTTATCGGTTCTGGCCCTTTCAGCAACTCAACATAGAAGAGATAGCAACACGCTTTTCGGCCAGCACCACACCAGTACGGGAAGTGTTGGCGCGGCTGGCGGGCGAAGGGCTGATCGATAATATTCCCAACCGCGGGTATTTCGCACGGCATGTCACGGTCGATGAAGTTCGGTGCAGGCTGGACCTTCTTTTTCTGCTGCTGCAACACGCCTTGCAAAGCTCTCCTCGTGCGCAGAGCTGGAAAGAGCCTGGCCCTGCACCGCAAAACGATAGGGCCTGCCATCCGATAACGATTGAGGCCAATTGCCTCTATCTGTCGATTGCCGCCATGTCACACAACATATTGCTGGTGCCGGAGATTACGCGCCATCTTGACCTTACGCGGTGCATCCGATCAATCGATCTTGAAAATGCTGCACGGCGCACGGAATGGACGAAATCTCTGGCTGACCTTCGCTCATGCCTTCAGAAAGGTGACAGAGATGAAGCGAGCCTGCGCTTGCAGCAACAACACGAAGCTTTGCAAGCCCGGCTACCGGAGCTTATCCACCAGATGCAGTTGAAACTGGTTATGGCGGGGGCCAATCCGTCGCCATTCCCGCATTCGGCGGGTCTAAGCACGGTGGCCGCACACCAGAAACCAGCTTTTCCCTAGATTCCCTTGTTTTTGTTGGTCTATTCGGGAAAACCGGATTCCACTTTTCCCTGACAAACTCTCAAAAGAGAGGCCAGCGGATCAGGGGGCAACAAGCCCTGCGCGTGCATAGACCCTGCTGACGGCAGGGCGGCTGCAAAGGCGGCGCGCATGGGCAGTCCAGACCGGAAAGTCTGCCTCCATGTCATAGCCGAGCCGCTCGCCTTTGCCCCAGTTCCAGAACACTTGCAAATAGGGATCGAGAACGCTGTAGCGCTCGCCCATGGCCCACTCACGACCTTGCAATTTCGCCTCGATCTCTTGCCAAAGCGGCCTGCAACTTTCAGCCCCTTTTCGTTTCACATCCGCCTGCGCCTCGGGAGATGTCGCATATCGCTCTGCACGGCTGATATGCGCAAAGGCGACATGCACGGTGGAAGCGAGCCAGCACATGAACTCCAGTTCGCGGGCGGATTGCAGAGCGTCAGATTCGGCCTGACCAAGAGCTGCGCGAAAAGCCGGTGCCAGATAGGTCAAAATGGCTGGTGTCTCAGTGAGGATACCGTCAGCAACCTGTAATGCGGGAACCCGCCCTTTTGGATTTATGCTGAGGTAGTCGGGCTGACGCTGGGCACCAGAGGCAAAGTCCACCTTGATTTCCTTATAGGGCAGGCCGGTTTCTTCAAGCACAATATGGCAAGCCAACGAACAGGCAGTTGGCCAATACCAAAGGGTCAGGTTTTCAAAACGGCTCATCAATTATCTCCAGTATTTAAATTGACCAGTCTGCATATTGAGAGGTGTTGTTGCGGCTTCTAATACCAAGGCTCGAAGATGCGAGAGCATCCTCACCTTGAAGACATTGCAAATATCTCAAATGCATCAAACAAGGTGGCGACACTCAAGCCGCCCCCTATCGACCGGTCAAGATTATCGTCTTTTTCCATAGTGTTAGAGCATCGGACCGGAAGGTGGGAACCGATTTTCAGATAAATCTGATGCAAGACATCACAAAATCACAAGCGGTGCAACCAGCACTTCGGCATGATCTGAGGGCGCCACGCCAAGAGCAACCAGAATTATTCTGCAAACATAACACCTTAAGTTAATTTAAGTACTTCATAACATTAAACAAGAAAAAATAATATATTTTCTAATATATATTCAAGTATTTCAAAATATTAAATCTTCACTTTCCGGTTGTTTGTTTTGTAAAAGACACCGCACTCGATCATTTGCCGGGAGTGATCGCTGTAATTCATCCCGGCTCAATCTTTTTTCGCATGTCGTGATTGCAACGCGCCATCCGCTTTGCTGCGCATGCCTTTGCTTCGGGGAAAAAATGTCAAATATTGCTGAACAGAACTTTGAAATCCGCTCGTTTGAGACATTCCTTCCAGAGTTGGAGGAGCGTGGCTGGTCCATCCTTCGTCCAGATGCCATCGCCAACGATCCTGCCGATACGTTGAGCCGACTTGGAAAGCTTTTGCCGCAATATAATGGCCAGCTCACCTTTGATGTGACCTACAAGGCGGGTTTTGATGACGCCCCCTACAGCCAGAGCATGAATGGTTTGGGTGCGCATACGGAGGCTCCCGGTTACCAGCCTCCGCCGAAATATCTCGCCCTTTATTGCCACCGTCAGGCACGCTGCGGCAAGGGGCAGACCCTGCTGGCCGATGGCGTTAGATTTTATGATCATGTTCTCGATGCCGATCTGCGCATCTGGGCAGATGAAAACCAGATTCAATTCGTAGCGGCTTCAAAGCCTGGCGAGGGCGATCACAAGACGTTTTCGGCCAAGATCCGGGAGGAGCAAAACGGCCAGGCGGTTATGAGGTTCAGCTACAATCTTTTCCGCTACGGCAACGTCAATCCGAGCGCAACGGATGTGGCCAATGCCGATCGCCTCAAGGATGCACCGCTTGCCCGCATCGCCGAGCAGGGCGAAGCGTGGTTTGCCAACAACCTCACTCCGGTGCTGATCCCCGATGGTTGCATGATGGTGTGGAACAACCACCGCCTGATCCACGGTCGCGGTGACTATGCCGATTCCGCCCGCCATCTCACCCGTTACTGGATTGCTTGATGGATATGATCGCTCCTCAATACAGGGTGCTTTCGTTGCGGGTTGCAGCCGATCCGCAACGCACAGTCGGCACGAATTTTTTCTTTGACAGTATGCCCGCGGATGCGGACCTGCCCATGCCTCAGGATTATATTTTCTGGATCATCGAGGGAAATGGCCGCCTTATCGTGGTGGATACCTGTTTCAATCAAGAGGCGTCTGAGCGTCGGGGCCGAAGGATGCTGCGTCCTGTGGAGCGTCATCTGGCTGATCTTGGCATTGCGGCCGAAGATGTAACCGATGTTATCATGACCCATCTTCATTGGGATCATGCCGGCAATATCGGGCTTTTTCCCAATGCCCGCTTTCATGTGCAGGCGGATGAATTGGCCTTTTGCACGGGACGTGCCATGCTTCACCGCGGCGTGAGCAAAATCTACAACCGCGAAGATGTTCAGGCCTTTCTGGTGCCGCTTTTCGAAGGGCGCGTGGCTTTGCTGAAGGGCGATGCCATCCTGTTTCCCGGCATCAGCGTCAGCAAGGTGGGCGGACATACGCCCGGCAGCATGACGGTGAATATCAACACCCAACGGGGCCAGATTGTTTTGGCCTCGGATGCAGCCCATTTTTATGCAAATTTTGCAAACAAAAGCCCGTTTCCGATCCTCGACAGCTTTCCGCAAGCGCTGGAGGCCTTCGATATCATCCACCGGCTTGCGGGCGGATCCCTCGCCCATGTCATTCCGGGACATGACCCATTGATCATGTCGGTTTTTCCAGCCCATGCCGATTTTGAGAGTATTGCGCTGCTGCACCAAGAACCTCTCATCGATCCGGCTGTGCTGATCCGCCAGCAATTTGCGGCGAGAAAGGTTCCAGCATGAGCGGAGACGATTATTTCATCGACACCGTCATTGTCGGTGCTGGCGTTATCGGCGTGGCGATTGCCCGCGAACTGGCCAGCCGGGGCCTTGATGTGCTGGTACTGGATCAGGAAAAGGCAGCGGGACAGCATCAATCCAGCCGCAACAGCGGTGTGATACATGCCGGTTTCTATTATTCGGAAAACAGTCTCAAGGCCAAACTATGCCACGAGGGCAAGCAGCAACTCTATCGTTTTGCCGAGCAGCGCAATATTCCACACAAGCGCGTCGGCAAGATCGTTGTCGCCACCGAAGACCGTGAAACAGCAAAACTGCAAACCATGCAGGCACGCGCGCAGGCCTGCGGCATCACGGATGTTGACATGCTCACCGGAGCAGAACTGCGCCGGATGGAGCCAGAGCTGACCGGTGCGGCAGGCCTCTGGTCACCCTCCACGGGTGTCATTGATGTGATGGCCCTGCTTCAGGCGCTGGAACTTGACGCCGCCTCGCATGGTGCAACCTTTGCCTTGTCCAGCCGGGTTCTTAACCTTTCCAGACACAAGGGGCATTGGTCGCTGACGGTGGACAGCGGCGGAAGCCTGACGCGCCTTGGCTGCCGCGTGCTGATCAATAGCGCCGGCATCGAAGCACCTCAACTCGCGGCGCGGATTGAGGATATGCCCTCAAATCTGATCCCGGAAAGCTATCTGGCGCGGGGCAATTTCTTCACCTGCCAGGGCGGCACGCCATTCTCGCATCTGATCTATCCGCTGCCCGGACCCATCGGCCTCGGTGTTCATCTGACGCTGGATCTGGATGGCCAAGCCAAGTTTGGCCCGGATGTCGAAATGGTGGATCGCATTTCCTACGATGTCGATCCCCAGCGGGCAGATGCCTTCTACTCCTCCATTCGCACATTCTGGCCCGGACTGAAGGAGGGACGTCTGATGCCTGCTTATTCTGGCATTCGTTGCAAGATCGGCAAGCCCGGCGACCCGCAAGACTGGATCATCCAGACGGCGGCAACCCATGGCCTGGAGGGATTGGTCAATCTCTTTGGGATCGAAAGCCCCGGCATGACCTGCTGCCTCGCCCTTGCTCACTCTGTGGCCGAGCAACTGGCAGCAGAAGGGCTCATGCGAGAAATACGGTAATATAATACCGCAATTCCATCCTGTTTCAAAAATTCTGTTGCTGGCCGTATCGGGCCTGGCGACCCTTATCATGAAAGGCGACGAGCATGGACACCACAGCCCGCAATCCAATTGCAGCAGCCCCGACCCTGCCGATCAAAAGCGCTGGCGATGCCGGAAAAATCATCTACTACGCCAATCACCGCCTCGATCATGTACCGCAACTCGAACGGCTTGCGCCGGAACTGGTGGCAGGCATTCGTCTTGCCGCGCTGGTTTTTCCTTTCAAGGTCAATAGCTATGTGCTGGAGCACCTCATCGATTGGGACAATGCCGAGAACGACCCGATGTTCCGGCTGGTTTTTCCCCATCCAGACATGTTGCTGCCGGATGATCTGGCTATCCTGACCCGCTTGCAAAACAGCGGCGACGATGATGCCATAGCTGCTGAAGTTCTGCGCATCCGCAACAGCATGAACCCGCACAGCTCAAACCAGCTCATCAATATTCCGATGTTTGAGGGGCAGCATGTGGAGGGGGTCCAGCATAAATATCACGAAACCGCGCTGTTTTTTGCCAAGCAGGGTCAGACCTGTCATTCCTATTGCACCTTTTGCTTCCGCTGGCCGCAATTCGTGCAGACAGGTGCTGAGAAATTCGAAGCGGATGAGGCAGCCCAGATGTTGAGCTACCTGCGGGCCAAACCCGAAATCAGCGACATCCTGATGACCGGTGGTGACCCCATGGTGATGACCACGCGACGCCTGAGCGTCTATCTGGAACCGCTCCTTGCGCCTGAATTTGATCATATCCGTAATATCCGGCTGGGAACCAAGGCGCTGACCTATCATCCGCATCGTTTCCTGCACGACAAAGACGCCCCTGCCCTGCTGGACCTGATCACGCGCCTCACCAACGCTGGCAAGCATGTGGCGATTATGGTTCATGTCAATCATTGGCGGGAATTGCAGCCAGAGCCGGTGCAGCAGGCCATTGCCGCATTGCGCAAGGCCGGTGCTGTTCTGCGCAGCCAAAGCCCCATTCTTCGCCATATCAATGATGACGCCGCAATCTGGAGCCGGATGTGGAAGGATCAAGTGGCCATGGGCATCATTCCCTATTACGCCTTCATGGAGCGCGATACCGGCGCTCACCACTATTTCGGCATTGACGTTGATCGCGCCCTGTCCATCTATCAGGAGGCTCACGCCGCCGTATCGGGCATTTGCAGAACGGCCCGCGGCCCGGTGATGAGTGCTGGCCCCGGCAAGGTGCATGTGCTGGGCAGGCTGACCCATGGCGGGAGCGAGCACTTTGTCCTTTCCTTCCTTCAGGCCCGCAAAAAGGAATGGCTCAACCGCCCGTTTCTGGCGAAATATTCGCAAAATGCCCGCTGGTTGGATGACCTCCAGCCTTCCGGCTCGGAAAACGAGTTCTTTTTTCACGAAGACTATCGAAAACTGACGGACGCCGCCTCGGACATGCACGGCCAGAGCCAGCCTCTGATGGGCCAACCTCTGTTAGGAATGGGTGCATGAGAAATCTGTCCATCGTCATCATTGGTGCCGGGCCACGCGCGCTTAACGTCATTGAGCGTCTCTGCTGGAAAATCAAAGAAAATCCACATCTGCCCGCAATCACAGTCCATCTTGTTGATCCCGGCGTGGCAGGGGCGGGCGCGCATCCGCCGGACCAGTCCCGGTTGCTGCTGACCAATACGCTCGCATCGCAAGTCACCAGCTTTTCCAGCATCAATCCAGAGGATCCGCGCTCCGGCCCATCAGGCCCATCCTTTACCGAATGGGCGCGGGCGCAAGGCTATCGCCGCATGGGCATGTCCTATGAGAAGGCGGGCCCCGATGAAGGAGATCCCATAGGCGATCTGGATTATCTGCCACGCGCCATGCTCGGAGAGTATCTGGCGTTCTCCTTTCGCCGGATTGTCGAGCAGGCTCCTGCAAGACTGAAAGTGGTGGAGCATCGGCAACTGGCCATGGAGATCGCCAAGGGGGGCAAAGCCGTTGTTTTGGAAAATGGCAGCCAGCTTGCCTTCGATGGTCTGATCGTTGCCACCGGCCATTGCGAGACAATGCCGGGGATTGAGGATCAAAAGCGTCTGGATTTTGTGAACACGCAGCGCGACAAAAATCCAAGACTTGCCTATTTCCCCTGCGTTTACCCGACAGGCCAGCTTGCCACCATTGATCCCGGCACAACGGTTGCCCTTCAGGGACTTGGCCTGACGGCCTATGACGTCATTACGGAACTGACATTAGGGCGCGGCGGCCGTTTCACCGGAACGGCAGCGGACCTTCGTTATCACCCTTGCGGACAGGAGCCCAAGATCCGGCTCTTTTCTCGGCAATCGCTGCCTTACAATGCTCGCGGCATCAACCAGAAGGGCGTTGATGGTGGCCATGTGGCACGGTTCCTGACCAAACAAGCTGTGGAGGTCGCCCGGCATAAACGGCGCAATGAAACAGGAGATTCCAGGCTGGATTTCGAACAGGACATCATGCCGCTGCTGCGCAAGGATATGGCCTTCGGCTACCGTTCTGCAAAGCTTGGCATGGAGCCAGACGTGGATGGATTTCAGCCCACAGATGAGGAAAATGCGATTATAGACCGCATCCTGTTTCCTCGACATCTGCTGGAAAAACCTGATCTTGCCAGCTTTCGCCGCGACATCATCGCCCATATGCGTGAGGATCTGAAGGAAGCGCTGAAAGGCAATCTGTCGTCGCCGCTCAAGGCGGCAACGGACACCATCCGAGATCTACGGGCTGGCCTGAGTGCTGCAATCGAATTCGGTGGATTGCTGCCACATTCTCACGCCTATCTGGTCGAGCAATTCATTGCCATGACCAATCGTGTCACCTTTGGGCCTCCGCTGATCCGCAATGCCGAACTGCTGGCCTTGATTGATGCCGGTATTATCGATTGGGCTGGCGGTCCCGGAGCCAAAGTGGAGCTTGATGAAACCCACGGATGCTTCACCATTTCCACGCCATTTTCTAAAGGTTTGACGCGCACAAAAGCAGATGTGCTGATCATCGCCCGTGTATCGGGCCACCGACCCATGCAGGATAAACGCGGTTTCTCCCGCAGCCTGATCGCCCATGATCTCGCTCGGCCCTTTCGCAATGGCGATTATCAACCCTACGGACTGGATGTGAATAGAAGTCTGCGTCTGCTCAGACAGAATGGCACACCAAGCCCGAATGCCTGGGCTATCGGCTATGTCACGGAGGGAGCGCGCTTCCACACCCACGCTTTGCCACGCCCCGGACGGCCTTCAACACAGTTACAGGACGCGAAAATCCTGGTCGATGACCTGCTTGAAACGCTTTTGAGCGAACCGGAGCACAGCATTCAAACGACATAGGTGGAGGAAAACGCCTGATGATAAACATCCTCGACAGTCAACAGAACCCTCGCCTTTCAGCTCCGCTCGGGTTCGGAAAATATATCGCGGGCCACATGGCTGTGTGCCGCTACAATGCAGAGCATGGTTGGGACACGCCAGAGATCATTCCCTATCAGAGCTTCCAACTCGACCCTTGCGCGCTCGTGCTGCATTATGGGCAATCTATCTATGAAGGTATGAAGGCTTTTGCCCGGAAAGATGGCTCGATTGGCCTTTTCCGACCGGAGAAAAACGCGGAGCGATTTCGCACATCAGCGGCACGCATGGCCATGGCCCAAATGCCGTGCACGCTTTTTCTCGATGCAATAAGCCAGCTTGTCCTCAAGGAGAAGCATCTGATTCCGCAAAGCGAAACGGGCTCCCTTTATCTCCGTCCGGTGCTGATCGGTGATGAGGCTGCCTTCGGTGTCAGGCGTTCGGCAAGCTATCTATTCTTCACCATTGCCACACCGGTGGATGATCTTTACCAGCCCGGAAATCCGGGAATGCGCCTCACCGTGACGGAGGATTTTTCCAGAAGTTCTCAACGAGGCGGAGGCGACGCCAAAACGGCTGGTAATTACGCCCGAACCATCCTTGCTCTCGATGCAGCCCGCGCCGCTGGCTTCGATAATGTTCTATGGCTCGATCCCGTACATCAGGACTGGATTGAGGAGGCTGGAATTACCAATTTTTTTGTGCTGACCCGAGCCGGAACATTATTGACGCCACCGCTGAATGGCCGAATCCTTGCGGGGGTCACACGCGACGCTGTGCTTCAGCAAGCCCGCCTCTGGAAGTTGGATATTGAAGAGCAGGAAATCTCAATTTCAGCGTTGGTGAAAGCAATTGAAAAAGATGACATTGCAGAGGTGTTTATGACTGGAACCGCCACCCACATCGCCCCTGTGGCCAGCCTCTCCTGGCGTGGAACAGAGTATGTATTGCCGCAGGAGCCTTTCAGACAAACTCTGGCCGGCCGTCTCTCCCAATATATTCGCGATGTGCAACGTGGCATGTGTGAGGATCAGGCGGGTTGGATGACAGTCCTGCCGACGTGACAAATACAGGCAATGTTAAAGCGTCTCTCACCAAATATGGCGCACAAAAGGTGCTGTAACACTCTGAATCTGCGGATAATACCGACGCTTACTGACAAGCACTCATTCGCCCATACCCTTCATCCGATTGAGATGATGCTTCGGCATGACCTTGCCCGCAGGTTTTATCCAGTTTTGACTTCGCTCAAGACGTGTCGGATTGCTGTATTGTGCACGTTCGCGTTGTATTGCGGTGCGAAGCCGCTCCGCCTGTATGTACCGTCGCCCAAGAATCGAAAAACCCCGCAGGGTTGGCTACGGGGTTTTTTGTGATATTTGGTTGCGGGGGCAGGATTTGAACCTGCGGCCTTCAGGTTATGAGCCTGACGAGCTACCGGGCTGCTCCACCCCGCGTTATTGTTATCTGACGTTGGGCGGAAGCCCGGTCGTTTATTTGTTTTGTCCGTTCTCGGAAGCGATGCTTCCTGTGATCGGACGGGGCTGCTCCACCCCGCGTTATGCTTGAATGCAAAAGGGCCGCTTGAGCGACCCATTGAGTTTTCGGCGAGGCCAATGTTTGTGTGAGAAGGATTGATTGATTTGATATCAACATTGCCTTTAGCAGACCTGGCAGCGACCTACTCTCCCGCGTCTTAAGACGAAGTACCATTGGCGCAGGGGCGTTTCACGGCCGTGTTCGGAATGGGAACGGGTGCAGCCGCCCCGCCATGACCACCAGGTCGGCTAAGGGCAATGTTGATGAGAAGCTGGATTTTGTAACACGTTTTGTCTTCTGGATGTTTTCAGAAGAGATGGCTCATTTTTGATGAGCATAATCAATGAGAACAATTAAGCCGATCGAGCTATTAGTAACGGTAAGCTTCATGCATTGCTGCACTTCCACACCCGTCCTATCAACGTGGTCGTCTTCCACGGCTCTGATAGGGAAT
>NZ_SSOA01000005.1 GCF_004801395.1 Gillisella terrae | reverse complement strand
AGAAGCGTGTTGATTTCCACGCCCTGTTTGGCGGGCCAAACGTCGATTGGGTCGCCCGCCTGCCAAGTGACGCCACCGAAGAAGACCTTCTGCGCCACTGGAACCGCATGGTTTCCGTTTCCGTCACTCCCTCCAGCGGCATCATCACCCTCAAGGTGCGCGCCTTTAGCCCCAATGACGCGCAAAGCCTTGCCAAAGACATTGTCAAAGCCGCCGAAACCGTGGTCAACAATGTCAATGACCGCATCTGGAGAGATGTCACCGCAACCGCCCAGCACAATCTCGATCACGCCCGCAATGAACTGCAAACTGCCCGTGAAAAGCTCGCGCAAGCCCAAAACCACAATGGTGTGCTCTCGGTCGAGGGCAGCTCCGATGTCGTCACCAATCTGATCTCCTCGGTCGAGGGCGATCTGTTGAAACTGCAACAGCGTTATCAGACGCAAATTTCCATGGTGTCAAAAAACGCCCCGCAAATGCGCGTGCTTCAACGCGAAATCGACAGCAAGCAAAGCCAGCTCGATGAGCTCAAACAACGCCTCGCCGGTCAGCAGAGCGAAACCAAAAACCTCGCCTCCATCTCGCAAGACCTCTCCCAGCTACAACTGGCCCAAAGCCTCGCCCAACAACAGTTCGCAGCCGCCGTCAAATCCTTCGAACAAATCCAGTTCGTCAGCAAACAACAACTCCTCTACCTCGACAGCTTCCTGCCCCCGCAGCTCCCAGACGAAGCCCAATACCCAAAACGCCCCCTCTGGATCGTCCTGACAATCCTCGCAAGCACCGCCATCTGGGCTATAACCCTCGGTGCCCTAAACCTAACACGCGCACACCTCGCGCATTAGGGGCCTCAATGAAAAGCGCTATCAAAAACTGGCTCTATCACGCCCTGCCGAAACCGTGTGCGCGACGGGAGATCAGCCTTATATCAGCGCCGGTGAAACGTGTTCTGGTGATAAGGGAAGGCCCCAACCCCAGCTTTACCTATTATCTGGAAGCACGGCTCAAAACCCTTGAAGTGCCTTTTGATGTGATCGAAAATACCGGGACCGTGGCCGAGATCGATCCCGCGACGACCTTTGTGATTATCTGTCGATACATCCGGCTATCAAAATTTTTCTGGCTCTGGCGGCACAGGGCAGAATTTCCGGGTGTTGCCCTGTTTATCGATGATGACATCGCTGCAACTGTGGTCGAAGGCCATAGTGGGCTCGGATACAAGATCTATTTGATCGGTTTGGGATTGATCCCACTGATTTATCTAAATCGTGTGCTCACCGGTGTTTGGGCGTCAACCACCGTATTGGCCGAAAGCTTGCGAGCAAATGCTATTTTGCCACCATTTCCGGCCCCAGATGTCTATGTGCAAGATACAGAAGGGGGTAGTAATTCGGACGGCACCTGTCGGATGGCCTTTCATGCAACGGGGGCTCATGACGCAGAACACGCCTTTTTGATGCCCATCGTCAAAACCGCATTACATATGCTGCCGAACCTTCATTTTAAGGTGGTTGCCGAGGAAAGACTGGCGAAAATTTGGCGACATGAATTGCGAGACTTCAGCGGGCGGGTGCAGACCATTTCGCCATTGCCGTGGCCGGACTATCTGAAAAACGCAAGTCATTTGCAGACAGACATTCTTTTGGTTCCACTTTTAAACGGACGTGTTAACAACGCCCGGGCTGATACGAAACGAATTGATGCGTCTCGACTTGCAGCCGCCGCGATATTTTCCAGATGCAAGACTTATGAGCGCTGTTTCACCGAAAAGGAAATAATGGTCGACAACGATGTACAAAGCTGGCTTGACGCCATCAAATGTCTGGTTTTGAACAAGGACAGACGACAGGAAGCCAGATATGCGACATCCGCTTCCGTGATTGAAATGCTAAGGCAGGCGTCACCCCAGCTACCTGGGCTTGGCGATTTTTGTTCGAAGAGGGATGACCAATGACGGATGTGCGTGAAGCACGGACCATCAGTTTTCTTGACGCCTTGCGGCAAAAGCGAAACGTGATGAAGGCGGTTATTCTGCGCGACATGCGCACACGCTTTTTCAATCACGGGCTCGGTTTTCTGATTGTGGCGCTATGGCCTTTGGCGCACATGGTTGTTCTTCTCGCGATTTACACGCTGACTGGCAAGCAGGCACCATTTGGCGACAGCACGCAAATTTTCTTTGCCACCGGCCTCATTCCCAGCCTCGCGTTCATGTACATCTCCCGCTTCATGTCCCTTTCATTGATCTTGAACCGGCCGATGATGGCTTTTCCATCCGTGACCGTGGTCGATATCATGTTTGCGCGCGCCTTCCTTGAAATGATGGCCGCCTTTCTGACGCTCGTATTTTTGCTGGCCATTTTGTTCGCCCTTGGAGAGAATCCAATTCCCTATGACGTCGAACAAGCGGTTTATGCTTATCTGGCAACGTTGTTGCTGGCTGTCGGAGTTGGCACCCTGGCGGGTGTTATCGTCATGTTCTTTCATTTTTTTGTGACGATATATGCTCTTGCCATGATCCTCGTCTACATTCTTTCTGGCGTGCTGTTCGTCGCATCATCCTTTCCTGCGCCAATTGCCTATGCATTGTCGTGGAACCCTGTTCTTCAATGCGTGGAGTGGATGCGCACCGCCTATTACCCGACCTATAGCGACAAACTTTTAGACAAAACATATGTTATCGGGTACGGGCTGACGGCATTGTTTCTCGGATTGTTACTTGAGCGCCTTTTGCGCTGGAAAATGTTGGAAGGCTGAGTCGTCACGCATGTCTTTACGGATCATCCCGAATACCGATCTCGAGCCACAGTCAAATGCCGCAGGAAACACCTGGAAGAGCGTTGGCGATGATCCAAATTTTGAAATCCGCTTCGACTATATTCGCAAACCTTTCATCGTGATTTCTCTAAAATCCGACGGCGAAAAAATAGACCCTCGGATCTATATCAACGCGGGCGGCTATTATAGTGAGAAAGAAAGCCACGGCTTTGCGTTGGATAATCGCTTTATATTCCTGGCGAACGTCGGCTCCTCAGGCTGGATACGATCTCTGCGGATTGATCCATGCAGTTTCCCATGCCGGTTTGACATTTCAATGGAAGCTTTTTCCAATCGTAAAGCTGCGGATATCGCCATTGCCGAAAAACTGAAAGGCAATATGGACGGTGCCATCATCCATAATCTCGGTAATTTGCCGCGATTTCGATTGTTTATGCCAACGATTTCGTTTGGTCCGCCTGTCTTACAAATCGAAAAAACCATCAAAGCACACTATGCGCTCGGCAAGAAAACGCCTTTGCCGGACATGGCATCTCATGCAACACCCTGGCTCAGCATTGTCGTACCCGTTTACAACGCACCCAAACGCTATCTTGATGATCTCTTGAAGTCCTTCCTGGATCAGGGGGTGCCGGGGACTGAATTGATTTTGAGTGACGATTCATCGACCTCGGAAGAAACAAAACGCTGGTACGACAACCACGCCCGGCGCGACAATATCAAAATTTTGCGCACATCGACAAACGGTGGCATCGCGACGGCAACCAACACCGGCCTTGCCCAGGCATCTGGCACCTGGGTGGCCTTTCTGGACCATGACGATGTGATTGCGCCGCACGCGCTGAAGGTGATTGGCAAAACAATTGTCGAAAACCCGAATGCGAAATTCATTTATTCCGATGAAGTCGTGGTCGATGACCAGTTAAAGCCGATGGGTCTCACGCTCAAACCGGCTTACGACCCGATTCTGTTGACCGGGGTTAACTATATCAACCATTTCTCGATCTATCGACGCGACCGTCTTTCTCACATCGGCAACTTGCGGACAGGCTTCGATGGATCTCAAGACTATGATCTGCTGTTACGCTATCTGGAAGGCGTGTCTGCGCAGGATGTTTTCCATCTACCCTATCCTGCCTATTGGTGGCGTCGGAACGGCAAGACATATTCCCGCCAGTTCATGGCGAAAGCGACAACCGCTGCCAGAAAGGCGATAAATGAATCCTTTGCGCGTAAAGGCGTAAAAACCCATGTCGATCCCGCACTCACAGACACGCTGCACCGCGTGATGTTCGAAAACGTGAGCGAAGACAGCTGGCCGATGGTGTCTATCATCATACCAAGCAAAGATAGCTATCCGCTGATAAGCCGCATCTTGAATGATCTCTTCGAGCGGACGGATTATCCGAATTTTGAGGTGATTGTGATCGACAACGGCACGTCCGATGAGCAGGTGCTTTCACTTTATCAGCAATTGGCGCAAACCAAATCCAACTTCTCTTATGTCATCGAAAAAGAGACTTTCAATTTCTCCCGTGCAATCAATCGGGGTATCACACGCGCCAAGGGTGAGCATTTCCTTCTTTTAAACAATGATGTCGAGGTCATGGAATCCTTCTGGTTGAAGGAAATGGTGTCTTGTCTCAACTTTGAAGGCGTTGGTATTGTTGGCGCGAAGCTATTGTACCCCAACAACAAAATACAACATGCCGGGGTGGTTGCCGGCTTCGGTGGCTTGGCCGGGCATTGGTACCTCAACCAGCCCAAAGATTACGGTGGCCCGATGAGCCGACTTCATGTGCGCAGCTCTATGACATGCGTGACCGGCGCTGTGATGCTGATTTCCGGATCATGTGCGCGCGCAGTTGGCTTGTGGAATGAAGAAGATTTCGCCGTCGCTTACAATGACGTCGATTATTGCCTGCGTGCCTACAAAGCTGGTTTCAGAACACTCTGGACACCTTTTTCATGCCTGTATCATCATGAATCTGTCTCCCGTGGTTCGGATATTTTCGGCGAGCGCAAACGACGTTTCAATGCGGAGAAAGAAAACCTGAAAACGCGGCACGGCACGGCAGACTTCTTCGACCCTGCCGCCAATCCCAGCTATGATCGCCGGTTTTCGACGCCCCAATTCCTGCCACCTGAAAAACTGGCGGCTGCGCGGCGCTGGTTTCAGGGATAACATTGCAGGCAGTATAAAGTACGACAGTGAATTTTACGGCATAGTGCCTTTAATCGCTCCAGATTTCAGGAATATCCTGTAGGCCTATTTTACGCTATGGCGCACAAAGGCTCAAAGTAACACTTTTAATCTGCTGCATAATTGCTTAAATCGATTCCGATTTAAGCAATTATGCAATATGCAGCCAATCCCACGTTTTTAGAATACCTTCCTTGATGCCAATCTCAGGTTTCCAATCAAAGTCCGCCTTGGTTGTCTCAACATCAAGAATAGATATTGGAACGTCCAAATTGCGGTGAGGTTTATAGACAATCGGCGCAGGATTGCCGGTAATGTCTTGCACGAGCTGGGCGATAGCCAACACCGATGTCCCCGTTCCGCTACCACCATTGTAAATACCAACCTTGTCACTCTCCAGTGATTTCACGCATAGACTTGTTAAGTCCTTGATATAAATGAAATCTCGGATGGTTGAGCCATCACCCCATATTTCGAGAGGGCGCCGCTGTGATGCAAGATTGAGGTATGTTCCGATAATCCCCTGAACACCCAGATTGCCCTGATGGGAACCATAAGGATTTGAAGCTCTGATGACGATTGGCCTCAAACCAGCATTGCGTTCAAAGAGCTTCAGGTAAGACTCGATGGCGACTTTCACGATCCCATAAGAGCAGATAGGGGCCAGAGGGTGGTGGACCGATATCGGGACTTCCTGAGGAGGGCCGTAAACCGTTCCCCCGGAGGAGAGAAAAAGAAGACGCTTCACATTGCAGGCTTCCATTGCCATCAACAAGTTCAACGTCCCATTGAGGTTCATATTGACATCCGCTATCGGATCTTTATCGCCCGTTGCAGGTACAGTACCGCTGGCAAGATGAGCAACGGCGTCGATGCCTGCCAGGCAATCCTTGAGCTGTGCCGCATTGGAGAGATCACCAGACAAATAGCGCACGCCAAGGGGTAAAGGTCTCGTCGGCTGTTCGCTCCGGCCAAGTACCGTCACCATATGGCCTGCATCCAATAAATCATGGACGAGATGATAACCGATAAACCCAGCACCCCCGATGACTAATATGTTCATAGAATGTCTTTCAGAAATTTCGCCGAGTCAGGAACGGGCCGCCGCAACTGCCCGATAATGCTGAATGTAATCAGCAGCAAGATCATCAATGTTATAGGTTGCGCCTGCAAGAGTCGCTTGTTTTGCAAGTTCACCCCGCACATCAGGAGATAGTATTTGTTCCATGGCATGGGTAATTTCAGCCGCAAACGCGTCGTTATCACTCAGATTGGGCAGAATGATACCAGCCTGTTGCCCGTTAATTTCGGACATGTTTCTAATTTCGCCAACATCCGTTGCGATACAAGGCACGCCAACCTGCAAGGCTTGAATAAGGCAAAGCGGGTATGATTCCCCAGGGAACCGTGTTGGAATCAACGCGACATCGCTCATGCGGTAAATACCGTGAATTTGCTTGGCATATCCCAGAAAGTGAATGGTGGTATCCCCTGCGGCCATCGCCTTGGCTGCATCCGCAGCCGGGCCTTCACCCACCATCAACATTGCCATTGCCACGTCTGGATGCCGGGCCCGCAGTTGCAAATAGGCCGAAACCGCTTCTTGCCAGCCCTTTCCTTCGATACCACGCGCAACAAGGCAAAATACCACGGCATCATCGGCAATCTCAAGATCCTTGCGACTCTTTGGATAGTCTGCCACATCCAGCGGCATGGCATTTCGCACTTTTTTGAACTTGGTCGCGGGCAATCCCAGCCCTTCGAATGGCGTCAAATTCCGTTCCGCCGTGTAAGCGAACTCATCAATATTTGCACTCCAGCGGGCAATTTTTCTTTTATTGATTTGCATCGCTTCGTAAGAACCGTGAAGCGTCGCGATATAAGGCGCAGAAACATTTCCTTCTTCGAGCAGGAAAGCTTCTATGCTGGCAATATGAGAATGGATGATGGAAACACCAGCGCTTTCAATGAATTTCCTGATCCCGATTCCTCTGACAGTATTGGCTGTGTACACAGGAATGCTTGAATGCAACATGCGTCTGACGTCAGAATGGTCATCCTCTGTCTGCATTTGCAGCATGGAGACCATAACGCCTTGGCGGCGCAAAGCATTGGCCAGATTAATCGGGAAAATTTCCCCTCCACCAAACGAAAAGCCAAGAAAGCCGATCAGCACATGGATGTTTGTTTGTGGCAAGGACATCAAGTTCGTGGAAGGCAAGAGCGTGTCGAACGGATCGCCTGATACCGCTCCCGCGTTATCATAGACATTGCGACAAACGCTCAGAAATTTTCTGACGGTCTCGGCAGGTATGTCCCAGCGTGCTTTCAGCGCTGCCATTAACCGGGCATATTCCTGATAATACTCTGGTTTTGATTGTGCCGAAGCACCAGACGTATTGCTGCCGTGAATGCGGAAATAGGATTTGGCAGAAGGCTCATAGGCAATCTGTCCACCACCCGCAATGACAGAGTAGAGGAACCAGTCGCCCATGACTTTATAGCCTCCGGCGGTCTCCCATACGCTGTCATCAATATCGAAACGACGCCAGATACTGCCGCCCACGTTGGCAATCACGTTTTTCACGCCAAACCCACCAGCAAACCAGGTGGAAGCAGGACGCACAAGACGCGAATTCCAAATGCCCGGCTCACTTTCTTCCCGGTATTGCGCCATTCCTTCCATAGGTTTGCCACCAGCATCAACGAATTCAATTCGCCCAAAAGCTATCATGACGCTAGAGTCGCTGAATGTGCCAATCATGCGCTCCACGAAATCCGGTTCGCAAAAATCGTCACTTTCGCAGATCCACACCAGATCGCCAGTGGCTTTGGCATGTCCCTTTTGCCACTGACGAAACACACCGCCGGAGTTTTCCTCGTTGTAAATCGCTTGAATACGTTCGGGATGCTTTTTGACATAGGATTCGATGACAGCTCTGCTGCCATCGGTGGAACAGTCATCCAGGACAATAATATCAATGAGCGGATAGGTTTGCGCGATGATACTATCCAGGCGTTGACGCAAATACGCTTCATGATTGTAATTGGGGACAATTGCTGTCACCCTTAAGGCGCTTCTGGCATCTCGTAATGAGCGATTTGCCAAGAGCTCCTTGTTTTTGTTTATGCGCGTGTAATAATTTTCACAAAACTCAGCGACCCGACTGGAAAGCAGCATGGGATCGCGCTTTTTGGCTGAGCTGAGCAAACGCTTGCGACGGCGCTCACTGAAGAGTGTGCTTTCAGACAGTTTATAGAGAAATCTCGAATAGACTAGGCCGCGCAACAGCTTCAAAAGCGACATCCGGCTGACCCAGTTGACATTCTGAAGCGTCTTTACCTCTTGCGATATCTGATCAATATCGTCAATGACGCTATCAAACCACTTCTCTTTCTCCAGTTCAACGTGCTTGAGAACAGGCTCACACGACTGGATATCCTGTGAGAAAAATCCACCGATTGCCCTGCTGCCAGAAGCATCATCGGACGCAACGGCGATCATATACATCGGCTTTTCAATGCCAGATGCTGATGTCACGCCCCCTGCATTGGTCTCAAGGAAAACACTTGGCTGCCCCTCTGGCGCAATAACAGAACCAAAGCCAATGACTTGCCCATGCATGGAGACATAGTTGAAATGTCTGGACAAAAGCGCTTCGAATTCGCCACGACCAAGCTCTTTGACAGGCCGCGAATTTTCCAATCCTGCGGCAATTGTCCTGGCTTTCTTCTTCGGTGCAGACACAATCAAGCTGCCATTTGGGCGCAACACACGCTTGATTTCTTTAAGAAAAACCTCATGCGCTTCAATGTGTTCCATGGTGTCAAAAGACACCACAACATCCACACATCCGTCCGGTAGGGGAATTGCCTCACAAGAGCCTTGGCGGAAGGAAAGATTGACCGAGCCATACCGGGCCTGGGCCTCGCCCATGGCTTCTTCTGAAAGATCAATGCCTATGACGGACTTTGCTCCTTGCGCCAAAATGGCCGACCCAAAACCGTCGCCGCTTGCGATATCGAGCACGTCCTTACCTTGCACCAAACCTCTGGCGAGGTCATATCTGTGCATGCGCTCCAGATTGATGTTCACATCAATGCTCGGCAAATAACGCTCGCCGGTAAATTCAATGTCGTCGGCCATTTCATCTCTATATCGCTAGGCAGTCGCTCTCAAACACTCAAGGGCGTATAGCCGATGCCGCGCATCAGGTCTAGCTCGACCTCGGCAAAGCAAATCCGACCCCATGCACAAATCTTCGCGCAAAACCAAATTCTTATTGGCTTTCACAAGAGCACGAGTTTGCGTCAGAATTCGGCCCGGATTCTATATTTCTGCGCACCCTTATCAAACTGAATTTCCTGAAATAAGAAAATATTCGAAAATTCTTATTTTATTCAAAAAACAATCACATCGATACAATCTTAAACATCTTAGGGAGAAATCTCAAAATGCTTTTATATTTTCGTCCGAACAATAAAATTCTATTTTTATATAAAAATCGAATACTAATTACATTAAAAAAAATATTTTTCCTATTCTTCAAAATAGAAAACAGGTAAGAAAAATCTTCACCAGACCGATTGGGACAGAAGCGAAACTGCTTTATTCTCTCCCGCACCAAAGCAGATCTCTTTTTCTTTCTGGTCAAGCTCCCCCGAATTCGACTTCCAACTCTCTTTTTCTGTCGAAAGGCATCTGTTGTGCTTGCTTCATGTTGGCGATAGAGAACCAAAGGCTCTAACGTGAAAGCAATTCCTTTGCACGACGAGGCGACAGCAGCAAGCCACCAGTCAAACATCGGATTTTCGGGGATTGGCAAGACGTGCGGAAGGATTGAGCGGTCGAAAAGTGTCGCGTGGCCTGAAACGCAATTCCTGAACGCAAATTGAAGTGCATTGGCTCCCTCAACTGGCTCGAACTTGTCAAACATGGTCAGTTCTCGTCCCTCTATGGAGGTGCCGAACAATTTTGAATTGCAATAGACCAACGAACATTGACGCTGCTTTATAAGCGCAAGAAGTACTTCTAATTTTTGCGGTAGCCAAATGTCGTCCTGATCACATGGGGCGATGAAATCACCGGTACATTTGCGCATGACGAAGTCGAAATTTTTTTGCAGGCCCTGCCTTTCCGTATGTCTGAAAATTGTGATTCTTGAATCTTTTCGTTGATATTCCTCAAGAATTTCGAGTGTTGCGTCCGTTGACGCATCGTCGCTTACAAGAATTTCAAAATCCTGGAAAGTTTGGGCCAGCAACGAGTCCATCTGCGCGCGCAGAAAGCCCTCGCCATTGAATGTCGTAACCGCGATCGAGATAGTCGGCGCTTTGTTTTCGATTGTCATAGCTTAGATTTTATACTCTTAATCTCGATGATCGCGGGGCTTTATAACAATCACTGCATTTTCTCTATAAATTCCTCAGCAGAATACGTTAAAGGGTAAGATTATGTGGATGCAATGGCACAATTGAACAAAATATGGGTGAATGCGACACCCAGATGATAGGAAACGAGCCCGCTGCGTGGTGAAAGCCGCCGAGGGTGAGGGGGATTTGCGATGGTGAAAGTGTTGGTCTCGAAAAACTGTCGCCCCGCGAGGATCCGGCATTTCGCACAGTTGTTGTTCGCAAGTACCATTGCCGTCTCACTCCTGGGGTCGGGTCCGATCCATGCGGCCAATAGACAGGTGACGATTGGCATGGCGATTGAACCAACGGGGCTCGATCCGACAGCGGCGGCACCTGTGGCCATCGGCCAGGTGACATGGCAGAATATTTTTGAAGGACTGGTTGCCATTGATCAAAATGGCAAGATCGTACCGCAACTGGCCAAAAGCTGGACGATTTCGGCAGATGGCTTGACCTATACATTCCATTTGCAAGAGGGCGTGAAGTTTCATGACGGTGAGGCCTTTGATGCGTCCGTCGCAAAATTCAGCCTTGATCGCGCACGCGGCCCGGATTCGATCAATCCGCAAAAGCGCTTCTTTACCTCGATTGATCATATCGAAACGCCCGATAGCAAGACGCTGGTGCTGACGCTTAAACAGCCAACCGGCTCTCTGCTTTATTGGTTGGGATGGCCCGCCTCAGTGATGGTGGCGCCTAAAAGCGCGGCTGACAACAAGATCACACCCATTGGCACCGGCCCTTTCAAATTTGTCAGTTGGGCCAAGGGCGACCGTGTGCAGCTCACGGCCAATCCAGATTACTGGAACAAGGCTGTGAAGCTTGGGCTGACGGATGCGACATTTCGCTTCATTTCCGATCCCCAAGCCGAGGCCGCGGCCCTCAAATCTGGCGATGTTGATGCTTTTGCGGAGTTTTTGGCTCCCGAGTTGATGGAAAGCTTCAAAGGGGATGACAAGCTGATCACCGTGATCGGCAATACAGAATTGAAGGTGGTTGCGGGCATGAACAATGCTCGAAAACCTTTTAACGACAAGCGTGTGCGGCAAGCGTTGATGATGGCCATTGATCGAAAAACCGTCATCGATGGCGCATGGTCGGGCTATGGCACCGCCATCGGCAGCCATTATACACCGAATGATCCGGGCTATATCGATACAAACAATGTTCTGCCCTACGATCCGGCCAAAGCCAAGGCGCTTCTGGCGGAAGCCGGTTACCCCAATGGCTTCAGCTTCACGATCAAAACGCCCCAGATGGCCTATGCACCCCGCAGTGCAGAAATCATGCAGGCCATGTTTGCCGAAATTGGCGTCACCATGACCATCCAGCCCACTGAGTTTCCCGCAAAATGGGTGGCGGATGTATTCAAGGCCACCGATTACGATATGACAATCGTGGCCCATGCCGAGCCGATGGATATCGATATTTACGCGCGCGACCCCTATTATTTTAATTATAAAAATCCGGTATTCGATGACATTATGAAGAAAATTCAGGCCACCACCGATCTAGCAGCACAGAATGATCTCTATGGGCAAGCTCAGAAAATTCTGGCAGAAGATGTGCCAGCCTTACCCTTGTTTGTGATGGCCAAGCTGGGCGTTTGGAACAAAAAATTAAAAGGCCTGTGGACGAATGAGCCAATCCCCTCAAACGTGCTGACCGATGTGCATTGGCAAGATTGATCCGCCACCATTGTGTGGGCCTCAGCCGGATGCGATCTACTGCCCGGCGTCTGAAGGCGTCTCCATATGGCGAATGTGCCGTGAGATGTGATCCTGGCCGGGAAATCCAGAGATGATGGAACTGATCGTGAGACGGCTGGCAGGGCTGATCGTGACACTTTTTGCCGTGTCTGCCGTGGTGTTTGTGATCATGAATGTGCTGCCGGGTGATCCGGCGGCGGTCATGCTGGGCACTTCGGCCAGCCCCGACACGCTCATGGCCTTGCGCCGCGAACTTGGTTTGGATCAGCCCGTGGTGATGCGTTATCTTGCATGGCTGAGCGGGGTGGCAACGGGCAATCTTGGCACATCCTATACCTATGGCGTGCCGGTAGCGGATCTGATTGGCCAACGATTGGTAGTGACATTGCCGCTGGCCTTGATAGCGATTGCGCTCTCGGTCGCGATTGCCATTCCGCTGGGTGTCGTCTCGGCAGGAAAGCACAATGGCCCCTTCGATTATATCGCCGGAGTTGTGTCGCAAGTGTTCATTGCCATTCCTGGCTTCTGGGTTGGGCTGTTGCTCATCACCGCGTTTTCCATTTGGCTGGGCTGGATGCCCGCTGGCGGCTTTCCGGGATGGCAAGCCGGTTTCGGCAAAGCACTGACGGCGTTGATTTTGCCCGCCATTGCGCTGGCTTTGCCGCAAGCTGGCGTCTTGACCCGCGTGACGCGCTCTTCAGTGCTGGAGGTTATGAATGAGGATTTTGTCCGTACCGCGCGCGCCAAAGGGCTAACCCGCAGGCAGGCGCTCTGGCGTCATGCTGTGCCCAATGCCCTTGTGCCGGTGATGACAATACTTGGCCTGCAATTCACCTTTCTCATCGCAGGTGCGATTTTGATCGAAAATGTCTTCAACCTGCCGGGGCTCGGGCGGTTGGCCTATCAGGCACTGATCCAGCGCGACATTGTGGTGATGCAAGACGTGGTGCTGTTCTTTGCCGGTCTGGTGATTGTCATGAATTTCCTGATCGATCTTTCTTATCTTGTGCTTGATCCCAGATTGCGGGGGAGGGGTATATGAGCACTCGCACGACATCAGAACCAGCGGCGGCGATTCACCCTCTTCGCAGGCCCACTCTTGTCATCGGTTCCACCCTCATTGCGGTGCTGCTTGCAATTGCACTCTTGTCTCTGGTCTGGACGCCGCTCCCGCCCTTGAAAATGCAGATCATTCATAAATTGAAACCGCCTTTGGCCTTTGGCATTCTGGGCACAGATCAGCTTGGGCGTGATCTTGCATCCATGCTGATGGTTGGCGCGTGGAACTCATTGTCAACCTCGGTTCTGGCGGTTGGCCTTGGTGCCGCAGTCGGCACTCTTTTGGGCGTAACGGCCGCAGCACAGCGCGGCCTGTTTGCAGCACTGATCATGCGGATCAATGATGTGATTTTTGCGATTCCGCCGATTTTGTCGGCAATGATGTTGGGGGCCTTGCTGGGAGCGGGTCGGTTCACGGCCATTATCGCCATCGCCGTTTTCATGGTGCCTGTCTTTGCCCGCATTACCGCAAGCGCCGCCCTGCAAATCTGGACGCGCGATTACGTGCTTGCCGCACGCGGGGCAGGCAAGGGCAAGATCCTGATCACCTGGGAGCATATTCTGCCCAATATCGCCAATCAGATCATTGTTCAGGTCACCATTCAGTTGGGCCTTGCCATTTTAACCGAGGCGGGCCTGAGCTTTCTGGGTTTGGGCATGCCGCCGCCAACGCCCACCTGGGGGCGCATGTTGGCCGATGCTCAGACCTATCTGGGGATTGCGCCGTGGCTTGCTGTTTTGCCGGGCCTTGCCATTGCTCTCACGGTGCTCGGCTTCAATATGCTGGGCGATGGCTTGCGAGACCTGCTTGATCCGCGTGAAAAGAGGCTGTCATGAGCAATAGCCCATTTTTGTCCGTGCGCAGCCTCAGCCTTGGTATTGCGCTATCGCAAGGGCGCGAGATACCGGTGCTGGATGCTATGGATTTCGATCTGCATTCCGGCGAAACCCTTGGCATTGTCGGCGAGAGCGGATCAGGAAAATCGCTGCTGTGCCTCTCGATCATCGGACTTTTGCCCGATATTGCCAAAGCCAGCGGACAGATTTTGCTTGAGGGCGAAGACCTCCTGAGCGCCAGTGAAGCGAGGATGTGTGCACTTCGGGGCAAGCGGATTGGCATGGTCTTTCAAGAGCCGTTGACGGCCCTCAACCCCGCCATGACCATTGGCGATCAAATTGCCGAGGGCATGGTCTGTCATGAGGGATTATCATGGCGCAAAGCGCGGCGGCGCGCCTTGGACATGCTGGATCAGGTGCGCATGCCCGATGCCAAGCGGCGTGCAAAGGCCTATCCGCATGAACTCTCTGGCGGACAACGACAGCGGGTTGGCATTGCCATTGCCCTCGCACTCAAGCCCGCTCTTCTGATTGCCGACGAGCCGACTACGGCGCTGGATGTGACGGTGCAGGCCGAGGTGCTCGACCTGCTCAGCGATCTCGTGGCTGAACATCGTATGGCCATGATGCTTGTCAGCCATGATTTGGGTGTGATTGCCCGCATGTGTGATCGCACCATTGTCATGGTTGCCGGACAGAAAATCGAGGAGGGGGCAACCCGCGCGGTATTTGAACATCCTGCGCAACCCTACACACGCAACCTGTTAAAATCAGTGCCGAACCGCAGCCAAACCAGCCGACGCAGTGACCCGGAAGAGACATGCTGATGAAAAAAGCACCGCTTCTCGATGTTCGTCACCTGACGCGCGATTATCTCAGCCGCCCCTTGTTGGGCAAGCCGCACACGCAGCGCGCTTTGGACTCCCTATCACTCAGCGTTGATGCTCAGGAAATTTTCGGCATTGTTGGCGAAAGTGGCTGCGGAAAATCCACGCTTGCGCGGCTGGTGATGGCGCTCGATCGCCCAACCTCCGGCCAGGTGCTTTTCGATGGTGAGGATTTGTTTTCCCTAAAAGACAAGCAACTCAAGCAAAAGCGGCGGGATTTTCAAATGGTGTTTCAAGACCCTTTCGGGTCTTTGGATCCGCGCCAGAAAATTGGCAGGATCGTGGCCGAACCATTGCATGTTCTGGCCAGCAAGACGGACAAAGCCGAGATTGACGCGCGCGTCGCCACCATGCTGGAAAGTGTGGGGCTGGAAGCCCGCCACGCGGCGCGCTACCCGCATGAATTTTCCGGCGGCCAGCGCCAACGCATCGCCATTGCCAGAGCCTTGATCACCGGACCGCGTCTGGTGGTTGCCGATGAGCCGGTTTCGGCCCTTGATCTCTCCGTTCAGGCACAAGTGCTCAATCTGCTGCAAGACCTGCGTGAGAAGCGCGGCGTCACCTTTTTGTTCATCAGCCATAATCTGGCAGTGGTCAACAGCATCGCTGACCGGGTGGGCGTCATGTATCGCGGTCGGCTGGTGGAGCAAGGTCCAGCCCATGCGGTTTTCAAACAGCCACTTCACCCCTATACCAATGTGCTGATTGATGCCGAATTGAACGTGGACCGCTTTGGCAGGCAAGCCAGAAAAGGCCTGCCCAACAGACCTGCGGGCACCGGCCAGGGTTGTGCGTTTTACGCCCATTGCCCGATTGCCACTGAACGCTGCACCCTTGAACGGCCGGAGCTTCATCGCGTCACGCCGGGCCGGATGGTTGCCTGTCACCGCGTCGATGAAATGCCCCAATAGCGCCATCGAGTCCTTTCAATTTATATCGTAGGCGATATATTGTAGGATATTCAAAAAGTTTGGCTGGCGTGCTTCACAGGAGAGATCCTGCGTCATGCTGTAAGAACAGCGCAGACAGGCCCAGCTTTTCGGCAAGCGCAAGACCGCGTTCTTCACCCAGCACCATCATGGCCGTCGCCCATGCATCGGCGCTCATGCAATCGCGGGCGATGACCGTGACCGAGGCAGGCGGCTGTGTGAGGGGCATACCACGGCGCGGATCGATGGTGTGGGAGAGGCGGCGGCCTGCCACCTCAATCCAATGGCGATAATCACCCGAGGTCGCAACAGCCGCATCTTGCAGTTCGAGAATGGAGTGCGGTGCGCGCATCGTTAAATCGGGCATTTCGACGGCAATCGTCCAGCCATAGCCATCGGGCTGGGTACCGATTGCCCTCAACTCACCGTCAATGGCAAAAAGTCCCGCCGTAATGCCATGTTGCAAGGCAATCTCGGTCAATCTGTCCACACCATACCCCTTGGCAATGCCGTTGAGGTCAAAGCAGGCGTCCCTATGCTTTCGCGCACGGCTTTTCGCCCTGTCAAGCTCAAGAATATCATAGGCCGGGTACCGGCGCTCACGTCGGGCGGCTTTGATCCTTGCCTCATCGGCTTGTCTTGGTCCAAAGCCCCAGGCGGTGACAGCATCGCCCATGCCAATATCAAAAGCACCATCTGAGGCGTGACCAATCGCAAGACCAGCCTCCAACACAGTCATAAGCTGCTTCGGCAGTTCAACCCAGATGCCGACGGGTGCCGCATTCAGGCGATTGAGATCGCTGTCTTGCTTCCAACTCGACATTTGCTGATCGACCTCGGTCACGGCATTGGCCATCGCGGTGTGAACCGGAGCAGGGTCAAAACCAGACGGGCCATAAAACAGCGCCGACCAGCGGGTGCCCATGGTGGCACCGTTCAGCGCGTGGCGGGTAAGGTCAGTAAACGTCTTCTGCATAGCGGCCCTGCGCTTTCAAAGTGGAAAGATGGATGCCGTCACCGGCGAGAATATCAGAGAGAGCTGCCGCCACGCCAGCTGCCATATCTGTGCCGCCGCACACGAGAACCTGCCCGCCTGCTTTGATCAGGCTGCACAGTTTTGCCGCATCCTTGCGCAGGCTGTCTTGCACATAGGCCGGTGTTTGTGCGCGCGAATAGGCGGTGGTGACAGAGGCAAGCCGTCCATCCTGGCTCCAGTTCAAGAGTTCTTCTGCGTAAAGCGCATCGCTGCCGGGATGGCGTGCACCAAAATAAAGATGCATGGGCCGATGCGCTGCATTGGCACGGGCAAAGCCGACAAGTGGCCCGATGCCTGTTCCGGCCCCAACAAGGATAACAGGTTTGCGGGTTTTTAGCGGGCGAAAAGCCGGATTGTGACGCACAAAAGCCGGGATGGCATCGCCAGGTTCCAGTGCTGTCAATTGACCAGAGCACAGACCGCCCGCATGTTTGCGCACACAAATTTCAAGAAACCCGTCTTTGGAGCTGGAGGCAAGCGAGTAAAATCGCGGTAAATCCGAGCCTTGCGGCACAATTCCGACCAGATCACCGGCCTCAAATGGTGCAAAGCCCTGACCGGTCAACCTTTGCCACAGCGATGCTTTGGGCAGGTCAAAGCGCAAAATCGCGGTCATCGCTTGAACGCTTGCGCCATAGTCACGCCGCGAGATCAGCGTCAAAGACCATGTTTTGGCTGTGGCGGGCTGGTGGTTGAGTTCAAAATCAAGATCAAGGGCTTTTGCAAGATTGCGGCCCCAACGGCTGAAATCCTGTGGCGATTGCCGATCGATGGTGTCGAAAGGCAAAAGCTCTGCCCAGCCGTTTGTTTTGGCAATCTCGGCAATCTGCGCAGCGAAACCGCAGAAGTGTGGAAAGCTGCGATCACCAAATCCAAGCACGGCGAGTGAAAGATGGGGGCAGGGTGGGACGGCTTTAAACACCTCCAGAAAGCCGCTTGCACATGCGGGCGCCGCACCATCGCCGTAGGTGGCAGCCAGCAGAATGATCCGCTTTGCTTTTGGCCAGCGCGCAGGCTCAAAGCCGGTCATGCTGCCGACGTGGACATGAAGGCCGTTTGATGTCAGCGCAGATTGAAGTGTTGCTGCAAAGCCCCGCGTGGTGCCAGTTTCCGAGGCAACCAGCACAATCGTATCGGCAGCGCTGGCGGACACCGATGCAACCTTGCCGTGGCCGCGACGGGACAGCCAGCTTGCAATGCCGGTCCATCCCAGAAACGGCACGCCAAAAGCGCAAAGCCCAAGGAGGAGGCCCAGCCAGGCCATGCCCTGACCCGTGTGCAGCATGGTGATCAGATCAGAGGTTTGATCCACCCAACTCATCGCCCGCCACGCCAAAACCGCGCCCGTGCCTTGGTCAAGATAGCCTTGGCCCGCCGTTGTTTTCAGTGTGAATACGTCTGTCGCATCATTGGCCGAGGGAAAGTTGAGAGACCGCAGTTCATCGATTGGTGTTGTTTGCAGGGTCGAAATGGCATCAAGCGCAATGCCTGTTTTACCACTCACTGTTGCCGGAAAGGGCTGCGTACCAGAACCTTCCGGCAAGTAGCCAAAGGTAGCGGCCGCCATCCAAAGGGCGGTCAGCGAGGACAAGATCAGGCCTGGCAGCGTGACACGCGCAATCACCGAATGCAACTGCCCCTTTCCTTGATCGCGGACAGGCCGCAGCACATAGCGCCAGCCGCCCGCCCGACGCACGAGAAGAAAGAGGCCGGAGATGGACATCAGCAGCATGATTGCCGCACCCACCGCCGTGATGATCCGGCCCTGATCGCCCAAAAACAACGCGCGGTGGAAATTGATCAGCCACCGCTCGACAGCCGGGGTATCGGCAGGGCCGACGGGTTTGCCCGTTGCAGGATCAATCACGGCGGAAGCCGCTTGATCCCCATCAAAATAATAGGCGGTGATGCGGCCAGAGGGCGCGCGCCGTATCTGCTCTACGGTCGGTTCCGCGTCTCGCACCCGCGACGCCAGTTGTGCAACTGTGATCTGTTGGGCGGGTGGAATGGTGAGGGCTTCCATGGTCGGAAACACGGATAGTGCCACACCAGAGACGGCAAGAGTGACGAGAAGCACTGTGGCCAGCAGAGCAAACCAGCGGTGGAGCAAGCGGATCATGAAGGACGTCCTTATGCCTTAACGGGTGTAGCTGAAATCGGCGATGTAGCGGGTGCCCTTGGTCTTTTGCCCGGAGCCGGCCGTGGTCAGCGGCACAACAATCTCGTTGGGGCTCTCGCGCATATCTTCCGCCGCCGCATCGATGTGCAGCTTATAGCCAGCATCAAACAGGGTATCGGCGAGATCGAGACTAACTTTGAGTGTGCGCCCGGAGCCAACACTTGCCCCGGTGATGCCATCGATCTGGCGCGTGTCGCCACCTGTTGCCCGATACCATCCGGTGAGATGCTCGTAATATCGGGCCTTGCCACCGGCCATCCACACGCTGCCCGCATATTTGCCCTGGGCATCTGTGAGGTAATAGGCAAGGAAAGCGCCATTGCCACCGTAATTGCGCATTGAGGTATTCAGGGTCACCTGCCCCGCCATGGCAGCACGAGGGGCAGTAAAGAAGGGCAAGGTAAGAGCGGTGGTGACGGCAAGAAGTGTAAGAAAAGATTTCATGGGATGATCCTTCAGAGTTTTAGAAATATCTGGTGCGCCATTGCGGCTTGTTGCGGAGGTTGCAGGGGGTGTTACGTTGAAGCTTTTTGAAATCAACGACGCTTGTAATCGGGCTTGATCTGGATGATGGTCAGCGTTGCAGGATCAATCTTGGCCTCAAAGCGCCTTCCTTGCTTGTCGGTGCCATGGATTTCATAACAACCGTCATCGATCTTGATCCGTTGCAGCACCCAGCCGTTTGTTTCTGCCAAGGTGCGCACCGCATCGCGTGTGTGCCAATCATTGATCGGCACATCGCAATCGTCTCGTGCCTGCACAGGGGCGGCGGCCATGGCGGCCATGGCGGCCAGGGCGAGCAGAATGCTGCTTTTCATTGTCGTTTCCTCTCCATGTTGGCTTTATCAATGGTGGTAAAAGCTGACCGGCTCCTGACAAAAGCTGCGACATTGCTTCAGCTTCCGGTAAGCTGATGAGAGGACTAACAAGTGCTTGAGACGAGAGCTTGAGACTTGAGCTGGAGACTTGAGCTTGAAACTGGGGCGTAAGCCAGGGGAGGCGTGGATGCGCGTGCTATTGATCGAGGACGACACGGCGTTAGGCGCGGCCATTCGCGACCAGATCGCCGCCGATGGTCATTCGGTCGATTGGATGACACGGCTGGACCTTGCAACCGATGCGCTGGCCTCAACGCGCTATGGGCTTGTGTTGTTGGATCTCATGTTGCCCGATGGCCTCGGCATTCCCTTTTTGAAAGCCTTGCGCGCCAGAGGCGATGTGACACCTGTGATCATCCTGACCGCGCTTGATCAGGTGTCTGATCGGATCGCGGGCCTCAATGCCGGTGCCGATGATTATATGGTCAAACCCTTTGATCTTGAGGAGCTTTCGGCCCGAATTGGTTCTGTCGCCCGCCGCTATAGCGGCAACCCCAACCCCATCATCACGCTTGGCGCGCTGAGCATTGATCTGGCGGCCAGACACGTTATCCTCAACGGCAAGACGGTTATTTTGACCGCGCGCGAATGGGTTTTGTTTGAGGCCTTTCTTCAAAGGCCGAACCAGCTGCTCTCAAAGACGCAGCTTGAGGAGAAGCTTTATTCTTTCGATACCGACATCGAAAGCAACGCCATCGAGGTTCACGTCAGCCGTCTGCGTAAAAAGCTCGGCGCGAAGGTGATTGAGACAGAACGCGGCCTTGGTTATCGTCTGGGAAGACCATGAAAAAGAGCTTTTCTCTGCAGGCGCGCCTGGCACTCACCATCGGGCTTTCAGTCACCGTGCTGTGGCTGGCGGCTGCGGCTATCACCGCCCATCGGCTGACGGCAGAGATGGAGGACGTGTTTGACGATGGCCTGAGATCGACCGCCCAGCGCATTTTACCCATCGCTCTGCATGATCTGCGCGAAGGCCATAAGACTCGTGATCTCGTTGAACACGATGACGGATCGGGCAGTGATGAAATTGAAACCCACCAGGGCCGTGAGGCCCGCTATGGCGATGACGTGACCTTTATCATCCGCGATAACCGTGGCCAGGTCATCCTTGCCTCAAAAGACGCGGATTTGGCAATTTTTCCGCCGTTTTCCGCTGTCGGCTTTGTTCGCACCGATAGCCATCAGATATATTTCGACGCAAGCACGAAAGGACATGTGACAATTGCCGTGGCCGAGCCCTTGGCTCACCGCAAGGAACTGTCGCGAAAAATGCTGCTGGGACTGATTTTGCCGCTGGCTGTGGTGATCCCGGTCAGCCTTCTGGCCATATTCATGGCCGTCCGTGGCTCATTATATCCGTTGCGGGCGCTGCAACAGGAGCTCAGTGCTCGCGGAGCACAAAATCTCTCAGCGCTGCCAGACAATAATTTGCCCAGTGAATTGCGGCCCATATCGGCGGGCATCAACCAATTGCTCGCGCGGTTGAAGGCAGCCTTTTCCGCCGAGCGGGACTTTGCCGCCAATGCGGCTCATGAGTTGCGCACCCCGGTGGCCGGTGCCATTGCCCAGGCCCAACGTATCCGTTCAGAAACGGCAGAGGAGTTGACCAGCCAGCGGGCAGGCGAGATCACCCATACGCTCAAACGATTGATGCGCATGTCCGAGAAACTGATGCAGCTTGCCCGCGCCGAAGGTGGGCGCCTGCAAAGCGATGAGCCTTCCGATCTCAGACCTGTGCTCACCATGATTGTTCAGGACTTCACGCGGGTGGGTGAGGGCCGCATTGTCTTGAGCCTGCCAGATGCGCCGGTTATGTCCAGGCTGGACCCCGACGCCGTTGGCATTCTGTTTCGCAATCTGATTGAAAATGCCTTAAAACACGGAGCGCAAGATTGTCAGGTCGAGGCAATACTCCAGCCGAACGGTTTGCTCAGCGTTATCAATGACGGCCCGGTTCTGTCTGCGGATATGATGCAAAGGCTGATGCTGCGGTTTGAGCGCGGCAGTGCCAAAATCAGCGGCAGCGGGCTTGGCCTGTCGATCATCAAGGCGATCACCGAGCGCTCAAGCATGATGGTCAATGTCATTTCCCCCCGGCCCATGAAACCTCAGGGCGTGGAAGTGCAGGTGACATTGCCGCTTGCCTGATGATGTTTATTCGCGCTTGCTTGCATTTTCCATGGGTCACGCTAGATTGTTCCACGATTTTACCGCTGCATAATTTTCTCCTTAAATCGATTCTGATTTAAGGAATTATGCAGTAAAGGACCACAGCAAACCTTGTGCGTCCTTTATGGCCCGCGATGCTGTGGGCCAAAGTTTCTGACAACAGATCATGGCGAAACCCGCCTAAAAGGAATTTATGCCCGACTCCGGAAGTAGTTTTTTTGATAGCCTTGGCATATTTGCGGTTGTTTTTCTGGTTGCCGCCAACGGCTTTTTTGTTGCGGCCGAGTTTGCCCTTGTGTCTGTGCGCAAAAGCCGTGTTACCGAACTTGTTTCCCAGGGCCGCATGAATGCCAGCGCCCTGCAACGCGCTGTTGACAATCTGGATGCCAATCTGGCCGCCACCCAGCTTGGCATCACCATCTCATCGCTTGCGCTCGGCTGGGTTGGCGAGCCTGCACTGGCCCATTTGATTGAACCTCTGCTGGCCTTTTTGCCCGGATCATGGGCAATTGCCGGATCACATGCGTTTGCGGTGGCCATTTCGTTCATCATCATCACCGCTCTGCATATCGTTCTCGGAGAGCTTGCGCCGAAAAGTCTGGCTTTGCAGCGCAGTGAAGGAACGGCTCTCGCCGTTGTGCGACCGCTGGGGCTGTTTTTGATGATCCTGCGGCCAGCCATTCTCATTTTGAACGCGATGGGCAATTCTGTTATTCGCCTCTGCGGACTTCAGCCTGGCAATGGCGAAGGCGCGCATCATTCGCCTGCCGAAATCAAACTGCTGATTGCCGAGAGCCAGGAAGCAGGCCTGCTTGAGCAGGCGCAAAAAGATCTGGTTGAGCGGGTGTTCAACATTGGCAGCCGGGATGTGTCTGACATTATGACACCACGGCTGGACGTGGACTGGATTGATGCCGACGACAGCCCTGAAGACATCCTTCGCAGCTTGCGCGAGAGCCCGCATGAGCAGCTTCTGGTGGCCCATGGCAGCATTGATGATGCAATCGGCATGGTCTTGAAGAAGGATTTGCTGGATCAGGTGCTTGATGGCGTGCCGATTGATGTTCTTTCGGTGCTACAGCAACCCCTGGTCATCCATGAATCAACCTCGGTGTTCAAGGTTTTGGAAAATTTCAAGACAACGCCGGTACGGCTCGCCATGGTGGTGGACGAATACGGAAGCCTTGAAGGTATTTTGACCAAAACGGATCTTCTCGAAGCCATTGCCGGTGATCTTTCCGCCGCCAATGATGACCACCCGCAGATCGTAGAACGGGAGGATGGCTCCCTGTTGATTGACGGGCAAATGCCAGCCTACGATGCTTTTGAAAAGCTGGCGCTGACGGAGCGACCAGAGAACAGTGATTTTCACACCATTGCAGGCTTGGCGCTGCATCAATTGGGCCATTTGCCAGAGGTAGGTGAAATCTTTGAATTCGATGGCTGGCGCTTTGAGATCATCGATCTGGATGGCCGCAGGATTGATAAAATCCTGGCAACGCGCATGGCGTAATTAAAATCGGATTTTGGCATCAGAACGGCTGGCGGCTATATGCCGCCAGCCGTTTTTATCAGGCGGCTGCGCGTTTGCGCTGTTCATTAATCTGGTTATCAACACCATCAACCAGTGACGTCAGATGAATGTCGAACTTGATTTCGGCAAACGGGCCAGACAGGCCATTTTCCTTGATGCTGGCCTCGTCGGTGCGCTCAATCACTGGCGGAATCAAGCCATCTCGCGTTGCATAGGCGAAGTCGTCATTTATCAGCGGATCGCCTTCAATATTGATCTGCGTGGTCAGCTTGCGATGGCCATCGGCGCTGACAAAGAAATGGATGTGAGCCGGGCGCTGTCCATGGCGACCAAGCGCCGACAGCAGCCGCTCGGTTGGGCTGCCCGGCGGCACACCATAGCCGCTTGGCAGAATGCTCTGGAATTTATAACAGCCATTCTCGTCGGCAATAATCGTGCGCCGCATGTTGAAATCGGCCTGTTTGCCGGTGGGGTCAAAATGCGAGTAGAAGCCACGGGTGTCGCAATGCCACACTTCGACGGTCGCACCGGGCAATGGCTTGCCATCGGCACCCCAAACGGTGCCATGCATGATCAGCAGATGGCCGTTTTCATCTGTGCCATCATCCAGACGGGCAAATCCTTTGCATACCGGTGCTCCCGCCACATAAAGCGGGCCTTCAATGGTACGCGGTGTTGGATTTTCAATGCCGAGAGCAGCATCGGATGCATCCAGACGCTCATCAATAAAGTGGTCGAGACCAAGGCCGGGCGAGATCAGGCCTGCCTGACTGGTCGCACCAATTTCATTCAGCCATGCAATACCCGTCCAATATTCATCCGGTGTGATATTCAAGTCATCAATGGCCTTGAACAGGTCTGAGACGATGCGGTGGGTAATTTCCTTCATGCGCGGGCTGCCGCCCTCTTTATCAAACCCGCTCAAAGTCTTGAGAAAAGCCTGAATATCGGGCCTATCAAAGATCTGTACATTCATGTGTTCATCCTCCTCCAGGATCTTTCAAAAATTGGGTGCCACTCTCCGCAGAACGGTCTTGTGGCCTTCAGGCATCGCTGTCGCGGATGGAAGAGGGGTGCCGCAACAGCGGGGCTACCTCGATATCCATAAATTTAAACAGCGGCAGACCAGAGAGAATTGCGTGCAACTCTTCATTGTCACGCACATCAAAAATGCTGTAATTGGCGTATTGGCCCGCAAGGCGCCAGATGTGGCGCCACTTGCCACTGTGTTGCAGCTCTTGCGAATAGGCTTTTTCACGCGCCAAAATCTCTGCTGCCTCCGTTGGTGGCAGGTCATGGGGCAAGTGAACGTCCATTCTTACATGAAACAGCATCATGACACTCCTAATATCACGGCTCGAAGATGCGAGAGCATCCTCGCCTTGAGGACATTGCAAATATCTCAAATGCATCAGACGCTTGAGATATTTGCAAAAGGAACAACAAGAGTCATTTTCAATGACTTTTGTTGTTATTCGGCCAAACTGATGGTCTTGCGCAGACCGTCACGTACAAAAAACGCCACCCGCTCTTCATCCAGCGCAATGCCAAGGCCCGGTCCATTGGGGACCGTGAGTTCAAAATCGCTATAATCCAGCGGCGTTGTGAGAATTTCTTCGGTCAAAAGCAGCGGACCAAACAGCTCGGTTCCCCATTGCAACTGATTGAAGGTCGAAAACACATGCGCCGAGGCAATGGTGCCAAAGGCACCTTCCAGCATCGTGCCGCCATAGAGGCCAATGCCTGCGGCATCAGCAATAGCAGCCACACGCTGCGCATTGAAAAGACCGCCGCTTTGCTCGATCTTGATGGCAAACACATCGGCACCGCCAAGCTTTGCCAGCTCAAACGCGCTCTCAGGACCATGGAGCGATTCATCGGCCATCAAGGCGGTGGGAAAGCGCCGCATAAGACGGGTAAGAGCTGCGGAAGATGCCACCGGCTGCTCCACCAATTCGCAGCCCGCATCAGAGAGCGCGGCCATACCATAGGCCGCTTCGGTTTCGCTCCAGGCCATGTTGACATCAACCCGCACAGCGGCTCGATCACCCAAAGCCCGTTTGATGGCGGCCACATGCTTGATATCGTCCAGCAGGGGTTTTGCGCCGATCTTGAGTTTGAAAATCCTGTGTCGCCGCAGATCCAGCATGTTTTCGGCTTCAGCAATGTCTTTGGCGGTATCGCCAGAGGCCAGCGTCCAGGCAACGGGCAAACGGCTGCGCAGCCGCCCGCCCAGCAAGGCGCTGACAGGCAGCCCCAGTCGCTTGCCATGGGCATCCAGCAGGGCCGTTTCCACGGCGCATTTGGCAAAGCGGTTTTCCTTGACCATTTTGCCAATGCGCAGCATCAGCGCCCGCACCGCCGTGGCATCCTGCCCCAGCATCAGGGGTTGAAAATAGGTATCAATGGCAAGCTTCATCCCCTCGGGGCTTTCGCCGCCATAGGCCAACCCGCCAATGGTAGTGCCTTCACCAATACCGACAACTCCGTCGCTGCAATGGATTTTGACCAGCATTAACGTCTGGCCATTCATGGTGGCCACCGACAATTTATGGGGCCGAATGGTCGGAAGATCGACAAGCATGGTTTCAACCCGTTCAACAACGGGAAAAGCGGAAGTGTCGAGAGCAGGGGTGAGCGAGATCGTGTTCATGAGGAGACGTTACGACCGAGACACATGCTCGTCCAATATCATTCGCGTCTATAATAATACCTATTTGGTATGATAGACATGAAAATGCTCTACTATCGGCATACATAGCAAGCAATCCAATCATTTTTGATAGGAAGGCTTGAGGAGGGGACACATGATGGACTTACGCCAGCTTCGTTATTTTGTGGCCGTGGCAAGGGAGCGCAATTTCACCCGCGCCGCCCAGATGCTGCATATCGCCCAACCGCCTCTCAGCCGCCAGATCCAGTTGCTGGAAGAAAAATTGGGCGTCGCTTTGATTATTCGCAAAAGCCGCCCGGTGCGGCTGACGGAGGCGGGAAAGCTGTTTTTTGAGCAATCCTTGCAAATTCTGGGGCGCGTGGAACAGATGCAGGCGGCAACGCGGCGCGTTGGCCTCAATCAAAACAGCGTTTTTTCCATCGGCTTTGTGGCCTCCACGCTCTATGGCGGCTTGCCGTCCTTGGTGCGAAAACTGCGCCACCATGCGCCGGAGCTGGATATTCAATTGCTGGAACTGGTGTCCGTGCAGCAAATCCCGGCCCTGAAAGAAGGACGCATTGATATCGGCTTTGGTCGTGTGCCCCATCGTGATCCCAACATTGCCGATGTCCTGCTGCGCGATGAGCGCCTGATGGCTGCCATTCCGAAGGGCACCCCGCTTGCGCAAGAGACCGGACCTTTGCAGCCCACAGCGCTCAATGGCTGCAAAATTATTGTCTATCCCAAAGAGCCGCGCCCTGGTTATGCTGATCATGTCCTTGGTCTGTTGCACAGCCACGACGCACGTCCTGCCGAGGTGCAGGAGGTGCGCGAAATCCAGACAGCCTTGGGGCTGGTTGCGGCAGAGGCGGGTATCTGCATTATACCGGCAACAGCCCGCCAGATGCGTTCAGATGTGCATTACCGATTGCTGGAAGGAAAAGACATGACCTCGCCGGTGATCCTCAATCACCGCATCAGCGACAATTCGCGCTACATTGAGCTTGTCAAACAGTTGATTGGTGAAATGTATGCCGAAAACCCGCCCTGGCTGGACCTCAACCACAATTATATCCATGAGGCGTTTCAATGCGCCAAAAACCGTTGACCCCTCATGGCTCAAGCACCCCGCCTGCCACGTCAAGGTCGGCGGGTGTATCGACATCTGTGAGGGCAGGCCAACCAATCTCGACATCCACCACCGCCAAGCCGGAGGTTTCAATCACGGATTTCGCGCCTCGGTCTCCCTTGAGCGCTAAAACTGATGGATAAAGGATGCTGGGCAATAGAACCGGATTGCCGCTTTGACCATCGGCCTTTGCCCGCACAACCAACCCGCCACCTGCCTGTTGAAAGGCCGCAATCAACTGATCCATGTGGTCCGTCGTAATCCCCGGCATATCTGCAAGCAAAATGAGCACTCCATCGGCAGCGCTCACATGCGGCTGGCTTATCGCAGCCCTAATCGAGCTCGCCATGCCGCTCTCATAGGCAGCATTGAGGCACAGGTGAATTGGCAAGTCCTCCAGACAGGCCGCGATGTCGGCATGACGATAGCCGGTAACGACCGTCACTGACCCTGCCTGTGTTTCGAGGCCCGCTGAGACCACACGCCGTATCAATGGTACTCCATCAAACCGGGCCAGCAGCTTATGACTTTGGCCCATGGGATGAGAGCCCATGCGGCTCGATTTTCCGGCTGCCAACACAACAATTGCAACTGTCGTCATTCCTCACGCCTTCAATTCGATAACAAGAGTGCTCTCTTTAGTTGGCGCAATGATAAAAAAGCACCCGCTGATTTTTCACTTGTTTTTTGATCAGAATAGCCGATCCTGCTCTTTGCAATGGAAAAGCGAACGGCAATGGCACCGCGATAAACAAGAGTATACGCTTTTTATTACGATATGCGCCTGGCATGCTGTTTGCTTTCAATTGTCACTATAAGGCGAAAAACGCCAAGGGAACATTTTATCATTCGGGACATGCTGGCTTAAGGGAGGCGGCGTTGATGCGCATTGGAGTCCTGCTACATCTCGGATCGCGCTCTCGCGATCTCAAATTGCCCGGCACCGACCGCAGCAACCTTGCCCACAGGGCAGCGGCATGGTGATGGCACCGGTTGAAATTCAAGTCAACGGCGCGCTCCACACCGTCGATGCCGATCCCACAACACCGCTTCTTTATATATTGCGCAACGATCTGGCGCTGAACGGCCCCAAATACGGCTGTGGCTTGGGCGAATGTGGTGCCTGCGCCGTTTTGATGGATGGACGCGCCGTGCGCTCCTGTCGTGTGCCCCTTCAGACTGCTGCAAAACGGCCGGTGATCACTCTGGAAGGGCTGGCAAGCGGTGGCACGCTGCATTTTGTTCAAAAGGCCTTTATCGAGGAAGCTGCCGCGCAATGCGGCTATTGCCTGAATGGCATGATTATCGCGATTGCAGCGCTTGCGATGCAAAACCCCGGCGCAAGCGAGGCCGAAATACGCGAAGCCCTGCGCCACAACCTCTGTCGCTGCGGCACCCATATCGAAATTCTCGCCGCCGCCCGCCGCGCCCTTGGCTATGCCCAATCGCTGACAGAGGAGGTGAAACCATGACGGCTGACGCAGGCAAGACTGACGAGGGCCAGACTGACGCAGGCAAGGCTGGAACCCTCACCATCCATAGCCTTGATGGCCACCGCCGCCCGTTTCTCAGCATTGATGCAGGCGGACAGGTGCTGGCCTATAACGGTCATGTTGATCTTGGAACCGGCATTCGCACCGCTCTTGCACAAATTGTCGCCGAAGAGCTGGATGTTCGTTTTGATCAGGTGACCATGGTGCTGGGCAGCACCAGAACCGGCCCCGATCAGGGGGCAACCATCGCCAGTGAAACCATTCAGGTCACCGCCATTCCTCTGCGCCAGGCTTGCGCCACAGCCCGCGCCTATCTGCTGGCAAAGGCAGCAAGCAGGCTTGGGGTTGATAAAGAAAAGCTGGGCATTGAGGATGGTATTTTTCAAGCATCTGGCCCGGAAAATTGGCACATCAGTCTGGGAGAGCTGATTGCTGGCGCGGAAATTGATCTTCCGATTGATGTAACGGTACCGCTCAAGCCGCCATCCAGCTACCGGCTGGTGGGCACAGCCACGCCACGGGTGGATATTCCGGCCAAAGCCACAGGGGCATGGACCTATGTGCATGATGTGCGTGTGCCGGGCATGCTGCATGGCCGGGTGGTGCGCCCGCCCTATGCCGGATTTGACCACGGCGACATGATTGGCAACAGCCTGATCTCGGTGGATGAGGCTTCCGTTTCTCATATTCCCGGCCTCATTGGCGTGGTGGTGCAGGGCGATTTTGTCGGCGTGGTCGCAACCCGCGAGGAAAATGCCATTGCGGCGGCCAATTGCCTTGCTGTCATTTGGCGCGATCCGCCACCACAGCCTGATTTGAATAGGCCTGAGATCGCCCTTCGCAACAATCCTTCCACGCCGCGTATCTTGGCCGACAAAGGCAATATCGATCTCGCTCTTGCAGGCGGAACACAGGCGATGAACCGCACCTATGTCTGGCCCTATCAGATGCATGGCTCGATTGGCCCTTCCTGTGCGGTGGCTGATTATCGAGACGAGGGTTTGACGGTTTGGTCCGGCACCCAAAATCCCTTTCCAATGCAGCGAGATCTGGCCCAGTTGTTGGATATGCCGCAGGAGAAAATCACCATAGAGCGGCTGGAGGCGGCAGGCTGCTATGGCCGCAATTGCGCTGATGATGTCACCGCCGATGCCGCCCTGTTGTCCCGCGCGGTTGGAGCACCCGTGCGCGTGCAACTAAGCAGAGAGCAAGAGCATCTCTGGGAGCCAAAGGGGGCTGCCCAGATTATGGATGTGCGTGGCGGGCTTGATCTTGAAGGCGGCCCTTTGGGGTATGATTTCGAAACACGCTATCCCTCCAATCTTGCCCCAACACTGGCCCTGTTGCTGACGGGAACCATACCGCCGGTGGCCAATATTGCCCAAATGGGCGATCGCACAGCCATTCCGCCCTATGGCTTTGGCAATTTGCGTGTGACCGTGCATGACATGCCGCCAATGGCGCGGGCTTCATGGTTTCGTGGTGTGTCGGCCATGCCCAACACCTTTGCCCACGAATGCTATATGGATGAGTTGGCGTCAGCCGCAGGCGTGGACCCGATCGAATATCGTCTGCGTTATTTAAAAGACCCGCGCGCCATTGATCTCGTCCATGCCGTGACCGAGCGGGCAGGATGGGTTCCCCACACCACCTTTGGCACGCTGGGCGGCGAGGGTGACCTTGTTTACGGGCGCGGCTTTGCCTATGCCGTCTATGTCCATGGCCCCTTTCCGGGGACTGCGGCGGCATGGGCCGCTTGGGTTGCGGATGTAGCCGTCAACACCAAAACCGGAGAAATTACCGTCACCAAGGTGACCTGCGGTCAGGATTCTGGCCTGATGATCAATCCCGATGGGGTGCGTCATCAGATTCACGGCAATATCGTGCAATCCACCAGCCGGGTCTTGAAGGAAAAAGTTGATTTTTCATCCACCGCGGTCACCTCCAAGGAATGGGGCGGGTATCCGCTCCTGAGCTTTCCAGAGGTACCGGACATTGATGTGCTCATGGTGCCCAGGCCAGATGAGCCGCCGCTGGGGGTTGGTGAATCTGCCTCCGTGCCCAGTGCGGCCGCCATTGCCAATGCGGTCTATGATGCCACCGGCATTCGCTTTCGCGAATTGCCGCTGACGCCGGAAATGATCCTCAAAGGCCTGCAAGGCGACACATCCGCTCCCGCCGCTGTGCGCCCGAAAAAGCGAAAGGGATGGGGCTTTGCAGGTTTGGGTCTCGCCCTTACAGGCGTTGCCGCAGCCATAGCAGGCGTGATGACTTTAGCCTCCCCCTGGCGGGCGGCCATTGCACAAATTTCGCCTCCAGACGGCAATGTCTTTAGTGCCGCCACCATTGAGCGCGGCAGGCTGGCGGCGGCCGCCGGGGCCTGCAATGTCTGTCATAGTGGAGCTGATGGCCACGCTTTTGCCGGTGGGCGCAAATTTGAAACGCCGTTCGGTGCGATCTATGCCACCAACATCACGCCGGATGTGAAAACCGGCATCGGTGCCTGGTCCTACCCGGCATTTGAGCGCGCCATGCGTGAAGGTGTCAGCCGTGATGGCCATCATCTTTACCCGGTCCACCCCTACACGTCTTTTGCGGGCGCGGAAGACGCAGACCTTCAGGCCCTCTATGCCTATTTGATGAGCGAAGCACCGGCGGCGCAGGTATCACCGAAGGCAAATTTGCGCTTTCCCTTCAATCTGCGCCCGATGATGGCCGTTTGGAACGCCCTATTTTTGGACGCAAAGCCCTTTGCCTTCGATGCAAGCCATGATGCCGCATGGAACCGTGGGGCCTATCTGGTCGAAACATTGGGCCATTGTTCTGCCTGCCATACCGAACGCAACAGCTTGGGCGCGGAAAAAACCGGGACCGCCCATCTCTCCGGCGGCTATGCCGATGGTTGGCACGCGCCTGCGCTTAACGGTGCCGCAGTCAGCCCTGTACATTGGACGAAAGAGGCCTATTACGACTATCTCCGCACAGGCCATTCCAGCCAGCATGGCAGCGCCAGCGGGCCAATGGCGCAGGTCATTACGGCTATGCAACCGCTGCCTGATAGCGACATTGCCGCCATGGCCACCTATCTTGCCAGCCTGAGTGGTAATAGCGCGCCCAAAGACGCAACTGACGCCCATGACGCAGTGATTGCCGCCAGCTCGGCCGCCAAAACCGAGGCGCTTCGCGCTGCACCCCAAGGACAACGGCTTTTCGAGGGAGCCTGTGCCGCATGCCATGAGCAAAGTGCTCTTTTGCCGTCTTTGGCGCTCAACACCAACCTGCACGCATCAAGCCCCGACAATCTGTTGCAGTCGATTTTCCACGGTGTTGAGGCTCCCGCCATTCTTGCCGAAACCACCGGGCGACAAGCTCCGGAAGTGATGTCCATGCCCGGTTTTCGCGATCAATTCACCGATAGCCAGATCAAGAATCTGGCCAGCTATCTGCGCGCCCGCTACGCCCCCGACAAACCTGCATGGCATGATCTGGATGCAGCCCTTACCCGCGTGAAAGCGTCAACGCATTAAGGCTTGTCATTTTGTTGAAGACGACGATGCCACGCTCCTGCCGCTTCGCCTGCAAGCAGGCGAAGATCGCGAAGGGCTGCGCCATCCTCTTCGGACACCCGGTTAAAACGACGCAAGAGGCCGCCAAGATCGTGGATGGCGACTTCGGCAGCCGTACTGGCAAGGCCCGCAGCCCGTCGGGCCTTGATGATGGTTTGAAGATCTGCACCGCTTTCAACCGCGTCAAGATAGGCCTGATTGGCTCTCAACCCTTCCTGAATCAATGCCGACAAGGGTGAGCCAAAATCCGGCCACAGCACGAGAATGGCGACAAGGGCAGTCAAACTGCCAACCGTGTTGTCAACAATACGCGCAGAGGCAACACCGGCACCGGATTGCAGCATCTCGGTGACCATAATAAACAGCATCGTCAAAAAGAGGACGAACACGGTGTAATTGACACTGCGCAGCGCAATAGTCAGACCAGCCAGCGGCACAACAATCAGCGCCAGAATCAATGGCTGATCAACAAAATGCAAAAAGCCAAGCGTGAGAATACCGCCCAGTGAACTGCCCAAAATCCGCTCCACGCCCCGGGTCCATGTGAACCGCGCCGCCCCTTGCAATACAACCACAACCGCCATGGTGGCCCAATAGGGATAGCCGAAGCTGAAAATAAGCGCGACATAATAGACCGCCAGCACGGCTGTTGCCTGCCGAAGCGCATGGCGAAAAGCAACATTAAGCGGCATGACACCTTCATGGGCGCTATGCGTAAAGCTCAAGACAGCCTGAGGCTGCTCAAATGGCAGCATGGTGCGGCGCAAGGCCTGCTCGACAGCCAAAAGACAACCCTTCAGCGTTTCATCCTGCATGGCGACACTTGCCTGATGCAGTCGCTCCAGCGCCTTGATGAACACCGGTTCGCTTGCTGACCATTTTTTCAGCGCCGCGCGACTGGCGTTCAGCGCATCCAAGATGGCAAATGCACAGGCGATTCGATCTTCTGAGCGACCTTTTTTAACAATGAAGGCGTGATCCAGCGCAATCAAGGCACTGAAAATGGTCTCGCTGGAGTGATGCAATGTGGCAAAGGGCCGAAACTGTTTTGCAGACGCGCCCTGATAGCGGACCATCAACAGACGCAAACGCTCAATGGCCATCCGCACAGAACGTCTATGGGTCGCATGATCGGGATGCCATTGATAATCCCGATGAGGACGATCCGCCGTCACCACGAGGTCGCTGACCATATCCGTCAGCCGCATCAGTACAGCGCTTGCCGACTGGCGAACAGGCAGCCACGGATCAATGCGCATCAACCAGGTGATCAGCACAAAGGCCCAAAGGCTTCCCCCCAGAAAGGCCAGCGCTTGCACAGCGGCAGGCACCAAGGGTTTGGGAAAGCCAACAGCAACAACACTGACCACAGCCAGAAGCGTTGATACCATGCCGGAATGCGGAAGCCTTGAAGGCAAAAGCACAGAGGCAAACACCAGCAACGGACCGGCAATCAGCGGCACCGGATAGCCAAGCGAGGCAACCCACGCCCCCCCAAACGCGATCAGGGTTCCACACAGCGCAAAGAGCAACAGTTGGAAACGGCGCTGCTTGTCAGATCCCGGACTATCGCAAAGACACGTCCAGAAGGATGCAAAAATGGCCCAGCCCATATGATATTGGCCAGAGCCAACCACCAGCACAAGAGGCACCGCCACCGCCACCGCTGCGCGCCTTGCCTCGGCCAGCGTAAAATGCTCGGGCGTCAGCCCAAAGGAGCGCAATTCCAGCCACCGCGCCATGCGGCGCAGGGTGACAGGCAGGCTGGAATGTTTGCCAACACCCGAATTATGATCGCGCAGGTCTTGCATGTCTTCCCTGTTCCACCTCAAGGCACCCATATTGCCGTAGCCCGCACCAGCAACCAACAGTCTCAACCGCGTGTTGCCGCGTGCATGGCTTTGTCGCAACCCATTGGACGAACCTGTCGATTGAATCGGCTGGGTGATTCCATCGTCAAATTCGTTTCGCCAAATTCTGTTTCTTCAAATTCGGTTTCTTCAGGGGGCGGGCTAGCACATAATCGAGCAAACCAACCATATCGATTTTCGCATGGCAACTGCGCATTATCGCCGATCACCGCATCATGACTTTGGCACAAACGCGGGCTGAGAGTGTCCATTTTCGCCCAAAGTCGGGTTACAAGTGCCTAAAGTTGCAGGTTTGCATAAAATGCCACAGTTGCATAGAACGGGATTCTCAACTTTATCCATGTGGGAAAGTGTGCGTGCCTAATTTTTGCCGCTATGCTTTAAACAATAGAAATTGTAAGCATTTAGCGCAAAGACTTATTGTTCGCTGCACTGCGATGGCTTTGGGGCATGGGATTTTATCAAAGGGACGGCCATGGATCTGCGTATCCTGCATATTGATGATGACTTGGCTCTGGCCCAATTGGTGAAGAAAAAGCTTGGCCGCCGCAATTGTGTTGTCCGCCACGATAGTGATGCCCAGGCCGCCCTGTTGCTTTTGCAGCAAGAGCCTTTTGATGTTGTGATTCTTGATCACTATCTCGAAAACACCACCGGCCACGACGTTCTTGAGCAAATGCGCACATCCCAGATTGATGTGCCCGTTATCTACATCACTGGCTCAAATGAGGCGCGGGTGGCGATCGACGCAATCAAGGCTGGGGCCGCCGACTATGTCATCAAAAGCGTGGATGAGGATTTTTTCGATCTTCTGGAAGACGCCATTCGCCAGACCGTGAGCACGGCACGCCTGCGGCAGGAAAAACAGCAGGCGGATGAAGAAATTCGCCGTGGCAAAGAGCGTGCAGAAACGCTGCTAGCGGAAATGAACCATAGAGTGGCCAACAGTCTGGCGCTGGTTGCAAGTCTTTTGCGCCTCCAGGCGGGGGCCACCGATAACGAACAGTTGCGACAAGCCTTGACCGAAACACAAAGCCGTATATCGGCAATTGCCGGTATGCATCGCAGCCTCTACACATCGGAGCATGTCAATGATGTCGCAATGGATCGCTATCTTGATGCCCTGATCAAGGATATTTCCAGCACAATCGATACGGGGAAAAACCTGATTGAGATTGTGCTTGATGCTGATCCGATTGAACTGCCAGCCGATAAAGCCGTCTCTGCGGGAATGATTGTCAGCGAATTGGTGACCAACGCCCTGAAATATGCCTATCCGGAAGGAACGGCTGGCAAGATCCATGTGAGTTTCAAACAGCACGACAAGGGGCTAGCCAAACTTGCCGTGGAAGATCAAGGCGTTGGACTGGCGAGCGAACATAAAAACGCAACCTCCACCGGGCTTGGCCACAGAATCATCAAATCCATGGCGGATGCGATTGGCAGCGGCATCCATTATCCATCGCGTGAACGAGGTGCCGTCGCCGAAGTCATGGTCAGCCTTGCTGTCCCCGACGCGACGGGATAAAACGCTTTTCTGCGGCCCTTACAATGTGTTGAGCTTATCAAACACTTTGCCAAGGATTGTATTGAGAACGGCCATTTCTTCTTCGCTGACGTCTTGAAAGCTAACCTCGAACACCTCTTTTGCCTCTATGAATGCAAGCGCCCGCAGACGATCACCTTCCGCCGTCAAACATGCTTCGGTGACACGGGCATCTGAGGGCCGCACGCGGGTTACCAATTGGCCATCCGCGATCATTCTCTGCACCACCTTGGTGGTGGTATTAAGCCGCATCGTCGAAAATTCAGCAATTTCCGAGATCGACAGATAGGTGTCTTCATAGAGTGACATCAGCACACGCCACCTCGGCACATCAATGCCGATGGGTTTCAAACGCGCATCGAGAATCTGAACGTAGCGCGCATTGACCCGGCTGATCCAGTAGAAAGGCCAGTTTCTCTTGAAGTGCGTCGTACTTGTGTGTTTGGCGTTCAAGGCTGTCTCGCTGTTTGGCTTGTCGGTAATCCCGGATGAGAGGCTCAATCGCGACATACTGCATAATTCCTTAAATCGGAATCGATTTAAGGAATTATGCAACAGATTTAAAGAGCTACTTTGAGCCTTTGTGCGCCATATATGGTGAGAGGCGCTGTAGAGAACCTGACCACTTTCTGGGCCTTACGCGGTAATCATCTTCGTTAAACCGGTCAAGAGCCAACCTGGGGACACTCCCGCTGATTTTTTGCTTTGGGTTGCAAAATGATGATTGCGGAAGAAATATGAATTTATCAATTTATTTCTGTTTACGGATCAGGGGAAAGCAGTAATATTCATCTAAAATACAAATAGCAATGAACTCCGGCAGAGATCGACAGCGTGTACGATACTGCATAGAAAACCCCCATCAAGAGGGGCTTGCGCCATAACAACGCCAGAAGGGATCACAATGAAAAAGACCTTGTTTGCCATCACGGCCGCCGCCGCTCTCAGCTTTGCATCTGCCACTTTTGCACAAACAAAGCTGACAATTGCCAATTGGCTGCCGCCGTCACATCCTCTCGTTTCCGAGGTTATTGTGCCCATGGCACAGAAAATCTCCGAGGTGACTGGCGGCGAAGTCACGGCCAGCATGTTGCCAGCCCCCTTGGGGCCGCCACCTGCGCAGTTTGATCTGGCGGCCAATGGCGTGGCCGATATCACCTTTGGGGTGCAGGGCTATAATGCCGGACGCTTCAAGACCACCAATCTTGCTGAACTGCCGTTTTTGGGCAATAGCTCTGAAGCCATTTCGGTGGCCTACTGGCGCACCTATGAGAAAATGCTCTTTAAGGCTGGGGAGTATGACAAGGTCAAAGTCCTGGCTGTCTTCACCCATGGGCCTGGCGAAATCTTTTTGAAAAAAGGCGACGTCACAGCCGTGGATGTGCTGAAAGGACAAAAGCTTCGCACCGGCGGTGGCTTTGTCAACCAGATCGTTGCCCAATTGGGAGCGGTTCCTGTTGAAGGGCCATCGTCCAAGGCCTATGAGCTTTTGAGCCAGGGCGTTGCCGACGGCATTCTGTTTCCGTTTGAATCGGTCAATTCTTTCAAGCTGATCCCTGAATTGAATGAGGCTATTACCGTACCGGGCGGCCTGTACAATACCTCGTTTTTCATTGTCATGAACAAGGCAAAATGGCGCAGCCTGACGCCAAAGCAGCAGGCCGAAATTGACAGCGTCACTGGCGAGGCACTTGCACGCATGGCCGGGCAAATGTGGGATCGCGCCGATGCCAAAGGGCTGGAAGCCATGAAGGGCAAGATTAAAATCTCCCCCGCCACGGATGAACAGCTGACGGCTTGGAAAAAAGCGCTCCAGCCTGCCATTGATGCCCAGATCGAGGCCGTGTCGAAAACCGGCATTGACGGCAAGGCCGCCCACGCTCTGTTCATGTCGGAACTGGCTACGGCTTCAAAATGATATCGCAAGACAGATTGCCGGAAGACCTCGCCTCGGCAGCACCAAGGCCGGTGAAAAGCAAAGCGGTGATATGGTTGCAACGGATAATGGCGCTTTTAGGCGGCATTCTTCTTCTCGTGATGATGGCCATGACCATTGTCGACGTGATTGGTCGCTACGCTTTCAACAGCCCCTTGCGGGGGGCTGGCGAATTGACCGAGCTGTTGCTGGTCTCGCTCATCTTTATGGGCTTGCCTGCCGTGACGCTTGAAAATGGCCATGTGACCGTGGACGTGCTAAGCGACCATCTGCCGAAATGGTCTGAACGCTGGCGTCTCGCCCTCATCGGCATCATCAACACCGTTATTCTCGCCCTGATTGGCTGGCAAATCTGGCTCCATGCCAGCCAGATTGGGGCTTACGGCGATGTCACCACGACATTGCGCCTGCCAATTGCCCCGATTGGCTATTTCTGCGCGCTCTGTACTTTTGCCAGTGCAGCGGCCTCACTCATGGCTTCCTTCCTCGCGCCATCTCATTCCTCCATCAAAGGTTAAGTCGATGCAGCATTGGCCTGTTGGCATTGCAATTTTGCTCACCCTGCTGTTGACCGGTGTGCCCATTGCCTTTGCGATGACGGCTGTGGGACTGGTCGGGGTGGCCTCCATCATCGGCATGACACCGGCCCTTTCCTTGGTGGCCACGGTGTTTTTTGATTATGGCCGGGATTACTCCTTGTCGGTCTTGCCGCTGTTTTTGATCATGGGATATTTCGTGGTGCAATCCGGCATTGCCGAGGAATTGTATAACGCCGCCTATGCCTGGCTGCGCCACCGAAGAGGCGGTCTTGCCACCGCAACCGTGTTGGCCTGCGGTGCCTTTTCATCCGTCTGCGGATCGTCGATGGCGACAGCCGCGACCATGGCGCGCATATCTCTGCCCTCTATGCGCCGGTTCGGCTATCCCGATCATCTGGCCATGGCGACGATTGCGGCGGGCGGCACTCTGGGTATTTTGATACCGCCCTCAGTAATTTTGGTGTTTTACGGCATCATGACACAGCAGGATATTGGCAAGCTGTTTCTGGCCGGCATCATCCCCGGCATTGTCGGGGTGACCGGCTATATCATTGCCGTTCGTATTTCGCTATTTTTCTACAAAGGTACTTTGCCGACCGAGCCGAAACTGCCGCTGATGCAGCGTGTGCGGGCATTGAAGGGCTCAGCCGGGGCAATCTTGCTGTTCGCTTTTGTTATGGGCGGCATTTACCTCGGCGTGTTCACCCCAACCGAGAGTGCAGGCATGGGAGCGGGGGGCGCTTTCCTGCTAACGATTTTACTGGGCAAGTTCAGCCTCAAAGGCCTATTTGACGTTCTGTATGAGACGATGAAAACCTCGGCCATGATGTTTTTCATTCTGTTTGGTGCGCTCACCTTCACCAATTACGTCAATATGTCCGGCATGACACAGGATATTCAGACCTTCATCGGCACCTTCGGTGAAAGCCGCATCAGCCTGATCCTTGTTATTCTGGTGATCTATCTGCTGCTTGGCTGCGTGCTGGAAAGCCTGTCGATGATCATGCTGACCGTGCCGGTGTTTTACCCCATCGCCGAAGCGCATGGTATCAACCTTATCTGGTTTGGTATCTTTATTGTCATGGTCACAGAGGTCAGCCTGATCACGCCGCCGGTGGGCATGAATGCCTTTGTGCTCAAAGCCGTGGTTCAGGATGTCTCGCTGCGCACGATTTTCAAAGGCCTTGCACCATTTGTCTTGATGGACATCCTGCGAATCGGTTTACTGATCCTGCTTCCAGGCATGGCGCTGCTGTTGACGTGAGCGCCGGCCCGGATCGCGGGTTCGTAGCGGGCAGGTGATTGCCCGCCCGCGTGATCAAGGAACCTGCATCACGGAAATAAACATGCCCAATTGGCGGATGGCATTAGCAAAGCCATCATAATCCACCGGTTTGGTGATGTAGACATTGGCGCCCAGATCGTAGCAGCGCTGGATTTCCATCTCATCATCCGTGGTGGTGAGAATAACAATCGGCAAACGCTTGGTGTGGGGATTGGTCTTCAAAAGATCAAGGATTTCCGTGCCTTGCATATCGGGCAGGTTCAAATCCAGCAACACCAGCAGATAGCGATCAATGGACACAACGCCGCTGCGATCTTCGCCCAGGATAAAATCCAGCGCGGAGCCGCCATCTGTAAAGGGGATGATCTCATTGTTGACGCCAGCGCGCCGAACATTCTTTTCGATGAGGCGCGCATGGCCCTCATCATCTTCGATCATCACGATCGTGACTTCTTTTCCGCTCGCCTTCATACGCCAACTCTCCTTAGGACGACCGATAAATCTGCGGGCACCGTGAGTGTGAATGCCGATCCCTTGCCAAGCTCGGAGCGAACAGAAATATCGCCGCCGAGATTGCGCGCCAAAGACCTGACATGTGCCAATCCTATACCATCACCGGTCTGGTTTTGCTGGCCGGCCCGGCGGAAAAGTTCAAACACCCGCTCATGATCGGCCTCAGCTATTCCGCGCCCGTTGTCTTCAACGGTTGCTTCAATAAATCCGCCCGCCCGTTTTGTGGTCACACTTATCTTCAATGGCCGCTGAGGGGAACGGTATTTGATGGCATTATCCACCAGGTTGGTAAAGATTTGCTCAAGAGACAGGCGATCATTAACAGCATGCAGCGGGGAAGGGGAGATTTGCACCTCGCCATCGGCGGCATCAATGAGATGCTTCAAGCTGTTGACGCTGTTTTCGGCAATCGCACGGATATCAACCATTTCAGGCTTCAACTGCCTGCGACCATCGCGTGAAATTTTCAAGATCGCGTTGATCAACCCGTCCATTTTCGATGTCGAGGAACGGATAAAGCGCAGGGCCTCCGGCACGTCCTCTGCTGCCGCTTCACGGGCACGGGCAATATCATCCTGGCTCAGCGGTGCGCCATCGGCCAGCACATAGTTTTGCATCATCGTCAGGGAGTTTTCCAACTCCGTGGTAAAGCCCATGATGTTGACCAGCGGCGCGCGCAGATCATGGGTAACGATATAGGCAAAGCGCTGCACTTCCTGATTGGCGCGCACCAGATCCTGTGTGCGCTCTTCTACCCGCATTTCCAGCGCTGTATTGAACTTCTGTACTTCCTCGCGCGCCTCATTGATCGAGTGTATATATTGCCGAATCGTCAAAATCGAAATGGCCAAAATGACAATGATGGCCACCGCAGCACCAATCATGATCCATTTCATCTGATCTGATCCAGTGACCTGCTGATTGATGCTGGCATGGATATTGGCATCAGACAGGTCAATAATCGCCTGCAACTGCGCGCGCAGAGTGTTCATCAAATTCTGGCCATGCCCATCACGCACAATCGCCATGGCCTCTGCCTTTTTGCCGTCGGCGGCCAAGGTCAAGGTTGTCGCCAACTCGTTGAGTTTGGCGTTTGTCTGCGAAGGAATGGGGTCGACCAGGGCTTTATACTTGGGGCGTTTTGCTGTCAGCGCAACGAGATTATCAACTGCCGCTGCCACATCCTTCGTTGCTTCCTTGTAAGGGCTGAGGAATTTAGCGTCATTGGTGAGCAGGTATCCGCGCTGCCCACTTTCTGCATCCTGTATAAGACTAAAAAGATCGGCGGCGGCACTGCGCACCGCACGTTCATTGACCAGAACATCAAATGAATCGCGCGTATTGCTGATCAAGACGAGCGTAGATCCAACAATCGCCAAAAGAAGGGAGATGCCCGCAACCACCATCAGAAGAGATGAATGGATAAACTTTCTTTTTATCTTCATAATGTCATGCGTCCAATTCACATCAGGTTCCCGGAGAATACTCCGAACGAAAGCCCATCATCATCATTGCCTTTTTGATTTCTCCCAACATCAAACAGGGCAAGATCAAACGGGGCAAGATCAAAACACGGATTGATTTAGCGCAAGGGATTACTCTAACGAACCGTCCATATCTTGCATGACACAATCACAACAGCCCCTCAACGCGGCCAAGTACACAAAGTTCCCGCTCTTTCTACAGCATGGTTGATTCATGTCGAGACACCCAAAAGCCCTCGCAAAAGGCTAGGGAACAAAACTCTACACCCCACGTTATTGGACAATAACTCAGTTTGACATAGCGAAAAGGAAACAGTCATGGCTGCTCTCAAGCCCGAAGCATCAACTTCGCAAGCAAACGATGCCAAGAAAATCGACTACGCAAATTCGGCCGATGTTGAACAGCAGCTCGAAAAGCTGAGTGCCGAGATTGCGGCGCTGACGAAAATCGTCGCCAGTTTCAGCAATGGCAAGCTCGACGAAGCACAGCAACAGGCGCGGTCCATTGCAGAGGAAATCTCTCAGCGGTCTTCTGCTGCTGCATCCGACATCAAGGATCGTATTGTCGCCGCTGAAAGCGACCTTGAAGCACAGATTCGTCGCAATCCGCTTGCGTCCGTGGGTATAGCAGCCGGAATTGGCTTTATTGCTGCACTGCTGTCGTCACGCCGCTAAGCTGGAGAGTTATTATGGGCGATGCCGCCGGTCACATTCTATCCGCACTGATGGGACGTATCGTGCCACAAGCACGGGCAGTCCAACGCAATGCGGCAGGAGGAGCCTTGATCGTGCTCTTCATGGTAACCGCCTATGTCGCGCTGGTGGTTGCGGCATGGTTTGCTGTTGCCAATATCTACGGCCCGGTCAACGCCAGCATGGCGATTGCGGCAGGCTCACTTATACTTTGCCTGCTCGCTTGGGGCGTGACCAGCCTTCTGAACCGGCGGGCTGAACGACGCCAACTGGAGATACAGAGACTGCGCGCCAGCGTGTCACCGGAATTACAATTGGCAGAAACAGCGCTTGGCATCTTGCCCGAACTGGTGCGCAACAAGCCTGTTTTGACGCTGGCATGCGTGGCGCTCGCCGCCTTTGCCGTGACGAAAAGTGCCAAATCCAAATGAAGCTTTAAAAGAAGCAATGCGTGAAAAGACGCGCCGAAGACATGGTGCCACCCTCGAAATCGCATTTAAAGGTTGGTTTTTCTCCCAATGCGTGGAGATGAAAGGAGCAGCCAATGGAAACCGTAGACGATCTTCCAACCCGCATGCAGGATCTCCTCAACGATGAAAATCTGACAAGAGGAGAAAAGATTGAAGCCTTGAAGGGTCTTTATGAGCACGGTCGCGCAGAACAGCGAACGGCTTCCGAAAGCCCTATGATTGACGATGATGGCCTTAATGACACATTGCGCAATATTGAAAAAGCTCTCGCAGACCTTGGTGCCAAATTATAAGCCCGTAAACCCGGACGGTGGGGTGAGCTTTAAGCACCCGCTTGAGCGCAAAACATGAGGTAATTCTGCATTAAAAAAATATAGAAAAAAATGTCTCGACGGCGGAACTTTTTTGAATGCAACTCGTTATGATCGAGTGGGGCAATTGCGCCTTAAAAATAGAAAGACTGGAGAGTATTAATGTCGTTGACAGCGCGTGTTGCAGCTCATCTTCCTTATCTGCGGCGCTTTGCCCGTGCCGTTACCGGTTCACAATCTTCAGGCGATGCTTATGTGGCGGCGGCGCTAGAGGCGTTGATTGCCGATCTGTCCATTTTTCCAACCGCAGCCAATGATAAAATTGCGGTCTACAAACTTTTTGCCCAGATTTTCGATCGTCTCGATGTGGTTGTTACGCCGCAGGAATCGCCCTTCGCCTGGGAGCGGCGCGCAGCAGACAACCTTTTGAATTTGCCCAAAACCGAGCGGATTGCGTTTCTTCTTGTCTCTCTGGAAGGCTTTTCTCCCAGTGAAGCGGCAGAGATTCTCGGCGTCGGCGAGGATGATTTCTCTGCTCTGATCGATGAAGCATCCCGCCAGATTGCCGAGCAGGTGGCAACCGAGATCATGATCATTGAGGATGAGCCTCTGATTGCGATGGACATTGAGCAGATGGTGGAAAGCATGGGCCATCGTGTGACGGGCATCGCGCGGACCCATGCCGAAGCTGTGAAGCTGTTTAACGCAACCCAGCCGAAGATGATTTTGGCAGATATTCAACTTGCAGATGGAAGCTCCGGCATTGACGCGGTAAACGACATTCTGAGTGTGGATACTATTCCAGTGATCTTCATTACCGCATTTCCAGAACGGCTTTTGACAGGTCAGCGCCCTGAACCAGCGTTTCTGGTCACCAAGCCGTTTAACCCCGACATGGTCAAAGCGCTGATCAGTCAGGCTTTGTTTTTCAATGTCCGGCAAAAGGAACTTGCGTGATTGCTCATCACGAAGACTAGAAAAGGCCGCAGAAGAAACGTTTATCAGGATGAGAGTTTGACCCTACGTCCTGATAGAGCCTTGTTGTGCCAGCCATTTCGCCTACGATGTGCGCCGTTCCGACGGCGATAAAACTGGAATGACTGAAAATCGGAGAATGATCAGGTGCGGAGATTTTCATGGGTCGAGCCAGGAGAAATTGAAGCGGTTTCACGCGATTTCTTTATTCATGCGTTGATCGATCTGGGTGCCTGCTATTTGCTTTATAATGACGCGGGTCGGTGCATGTGTATCACTGGCCTTCCCGCGATATGGCGAACAGACTCCGATAATCCACCAACCGATATTGCGATTTTTGGCGAAGCGATTGCCGACCGCCTGTTGAATTTGCGAAGCAAACTTCTCAAGGCGGGCGATCATGCCACGCTTGAGATTGACCTTGCCGAAAAGGGCGTCTTTGAATTTCGCTGTCGCAAAGTGTCTATACCCGGACATGGCCTCTACTCCATCATGTCCATTGAAGACAAGACAGAAGAGCGGCGGCGCGAACGCGCCTTGCGGATGTTGTTGATGGAGGTGAGCCACCGCTCCAAAAACCTTCTCGCCGTTGTGCAGGGAATTGCCTCGCAAACAGCGCGCTTTTCTGGAACGCTTGATAATTTCCTGCAAAAATTCCGGGGACGGCTCTACGCTCTCTCCAAAGCGCAGGATATTGTCACGGAGTCAGAGTGGCGCGGCGTTGGCTTTATGGACCTGCTGAACGCGCAGCTTGAGCTCAGCAATCCAGGCAAAGTCGCCCAAATTAAAATGTCGGGGCAGAATATCCTGCTGTCTCCCAATGCCGCGATGCATATCGGATTGGCCCTGCATGAATTGATTGTCAATTCAATCAATTATGGCGGAGGGCTGGACGTTGCCGGGTCCATTCGCGTGTCCTGTCATCTGGAGCAGGTTGATGGCAAACCGTACATCAATGTGGGATGGGAAGAAGATCTGCCAGACGCATCGCAGGCTGCCGACCAACAACTGAAAGCCCGGTTTGGCAGCACGGTCCTGGAAAAGGTCGTGCCTGTTTCGGTCAACGGTCAAGCCATTTACTCAATTGATCATCGTGGCATTTTCTACGATCTGAAATTCCCTGTCGACGTGAGCGAATAGCCCAGGAAGACTTCCCGTTTATGGCATTGTGCGGCGCGAAACACCGGATCTGTCGAGATCAGCGGTGTGCTTCGCGCTGGGAAAGAGGACATCATGAAGCTATTCCATTGCACCGGCTGTGAAAATCCGGTTTTCTTCGACAGCTTTAGTTGCGTGGCCTGCGCGCGATCACTCGGTTACATACCATCCCGCGCAGAGATGGTGGCCTATCAGGATGCGCCACCTGCTGGCTTTCTGGTTTGCGCAAACGCCGAAAAAGGCGGATGTAACTGGCTGGTAAATGAAACGGATGGCTCACCCTATTGCTTCTCCTGTCGGCTGAGCAGCATGGTGCCAGACCTGTCGGATGAGGCCAATCTTGAGCGTTGGCGGCGGCTGGAGGCCGCCAAACGGTATTTTCTCTACGGAGTTTTCCATCTCGGGTTGCCGATTGTTTCACGCATTCAAGACCCGGAAAATGGGTTGGCCTTTGAATTGCTGGCGGATTGGTCAGATGACCCCAAAGATTCCATTATGACTGGGCACAGCAATGGTCTCATCACCATTGATGTCGCCGAGGCCGACGGCTCGGAACGCGAAGCGCGGCGCAACGCATTTTGCGAACCTATTCGCACGCTGCTGGGACATTACCGCCATGAATCGGGCCATTATTATTGGAAACAACTGGTTGAAAAGAAAGGTCAGGTTGATCAGGCCAGAGCAATGTTCGGCGACGAACGTGACGACTATCAACAGGCCTTGAAAACCTATTATGCCAATGGGCCTGCCCCCAACTGGCAGGAGCAGTTTATCAGTGCCTATGCGTCCAGCCACCCACACGAGGACTTTGCAGAAAGCTGGGCGCATTATCTGCATATTGCCGATAGCCTTGAGACGGCGATTTCTCATGGGTTGGCAAGGATTGACGGATCAGATGCAGATATGCCGTTTGATGAGATGATCAAGATTTGGATTCCGCTGACCGTCTCCGTTAACGCGCTCAATCGGGCTATGGGGCAGCCGGATCTCTATCCGTTTGTGCTAACTGATCCGGTCATCAACAAGCTGCGCTTCATCCATGATCTCATCCGCCAGCCATAAAAATGGCGAAAACACGGCAAAATTCAGGAACAAAACCCCTTCTATTTTGTTTCTCTCAAAGCGTTTGAACACAGTGCAAATTTAAAGGCACGGTGTTGTCAATTTCTGCTTTAGCAGCGGGGCAATCCACGAGCCGATCTTTACATTTCGGTTCGGGACCAAGGATGGGGCATATTATGGGGAATTTTGCAGCGGTTCTTGTGCTTATCGCTTGCCCGGCAAGCGGGACAACCTGCGTGAGCGAACCCGTCCGGGTTATATCCTATGACAGTGCAATGGCCTGTGCTGCGCAGCGGGAGGATGAGATACGCAAAGTCACCGTCCCCGGATTTAAAATTTATGGCGAGTGCAATTCTGTCAACGGTGATTTATTGGCGAAAAGACCTCGCATCGACATCAAGCGCGACGTTGAAACCACGAGCCCATCCCGGCTGGAAGGTGAAACTCTCACGCCTTCAAGGGGCAGGGCTTTCTTCTAAAGCATGTCGCGCTTTATTGTTCTGAATAAACGATATTTTAGACACAGAAAAAATATGAAGCCTGTTTCAGATTCAATTTATCCAAACAGACTGTCGCTTTCCTTGTTTTCATTTGTTTATCCGGGAAAACCGGATTCCACTTTTCCCTGACAAACTCGTATCTCGCAATACACATAAAGATTGTTCAATTATAGTATCGAGAAAACACCGCGACAATCAAGCCGCGGTGTTTATTCATCACACGTCTGTATCTTCAAATCTTAAGTTCGGCGGAAACCACCAAACACCAAGGAAATGATAAACAACGCGATGAAGATGAAGAATAGAATTTTTGCAATTCCGACAGATGCACCTGCGATGCCCCCGAAGCCAAGGGCTGCGGCAATCAGGGCTACAACAAGAAATACGAGTGAATAGTAAAGCATGACGTCTCTCCTCTTGTTTTCTGGGAGATAAACGCCATCGATAGATGATTGTTCCGACAGAACATGATTTATTTCGAAACGAATGCATCTATAATATTGAAAAAACCGCAGGCCGTTTCTGAAGTATTTTTTGCAGCATTTTTAAAATGTTGAAGCATCCTTTGTGTGCCATATCTGATCAGAGCTGCCACAGCACCAGACAACAAGAAGGTTGGTTGGAAAAAATCAAGGACAGAAACGCAATTTTTACAAACCACGGAACTTAAATGGCCGATCCGCGTTTTCGTGAAAAGCTATGTTAGAAAGCAGTGACGATGAACAATACAGTAGACAACAGTAATCAAGGATCGCCGCCATCGCAAGCCGGTCAGAACGACGGCATTTCGAAACAGCTTAGAAAATTTTATCAGGAGCTGGAGCAGGAAGCCGTACCTGATAATTTGTTGATGCTATTGGATAAATTGGACCAGGCCGAAAAAGCGAGTGCCGCGGCAAGGAAGAAATCCGATGACTGATACAGCTCCGAGCGATCACGATTTCAAACGACTTCTTTTGGCGAGCATTCCAAGTCTGCGTGCGTTTGCATTGTCGCTGTCAGGCGTCCCTGATCGAGCAGACGATCTGTTGCAAGAGACCATCATGAAGGCGTGGGCCAAACAAAGTAGTTTCGAGCCCGGCACCAATATTAAAGCATGGCTTTTTACCATTCTTCGCAACGAATTTTACTCGCAGATGCGCAAGCGCGGACGCGAGATTGGCGACCCAGACGATATTTACACATCGCAAATGGCCGTCCAGCCGAGCCAGCACGGCGCGATGGATATGGAAGATTTCAAAAAGGCCCTTGCTGAATTGTCCGACGACCAGCGCGAAGCGATCATTCTCGTGTCTGCATCGGGCTTCAGCTACGATGAAGCCGCAGAAATCTGCAACTGCGCCGTTGGAACAATCAAAAGCCGAATCAATCGGGCACGCGCTCGGCTGCAAGAACTGCTTGGTATTGATGGCGAGGGCGATTTTGGCCCTGATGCTCACACTGCGGCCGTCATCAGGCCGTCAGCCCTATCGTAATTGATCCCGCCTCTCTTTGCCCTCATGAACCTTCCACTGTGAAATCTTCCTGGAAGGTAACAATTGAGGGGTTTTAAAAACAAATCGGTCTGCCGAAGCAACCCGCAATGTATCTGGTTTGGTCTGAACCGAATATGACATCGTGCGACACCTTCTGATAGCAAGATGTCTACTTTATATCATCTCGATTGAACCCAAAACCGATCGCGATTTTGGGTTCAATGACTCTCTTGTTACACCAAGGCTCGAAGATGCGAGAGCATCCTCGCCTTGAAGACATTGCAAATATCTCAAATGCATCAGACGCTTGAGATATTTGCAAAAGGAATACCAAAAGTCATTTTCAATGACTCTTGGCATTACACCTCGCTTGAGTTGAAATTCAACTCTGTCATGAAATCGCGAATGGCTTGCTCATAGAACGGCTTTTCAAACACCGCCAGAACATCACCTTGCACTCGTTCGTGATCCAGCAATTGACCCGTGTGCATGAACACCAGTCCCGCACGGTGGGTACGCACAATTTCCGCCTGACTTACTTGCTCCGCCGCTGTGGGAGCTGCATCGACAAAAACCAGATCAAATGAGGCGGCGAGCGCCTGCGCGAGATCATCGCGACGGCAGATTTCAACAGCACAAGGCCGCGTTTCCGTGAGGATCCGCTGCGCTTCGAGACCAATCATATAGTTATTGTCCGCAATCAGAATGCGGGGAACAAACCCATTCAAACATATTACTCCTATGCCGCCGATCGGTGTCATCGGACAAACCGGTCCGGGCCGGTCCGGGGTGGGGGAGGCTCAATAATGCTCTCCAAGGGCGTGAAAAGATCAGTCACGGCCGCAACTGTCATTTAAAAAAGACATGTTCCAAGCGCTTTTAAGGAACGAAATGCCCACTTTTTTCATTTTTAATAAGGGATACGGCCCCGCGAAGGAGAAATTTTATGGATTCCCGCATCATCGCTTCGCCAACAAAATGCTCAAGCTGTCCCTTGAAGACAATCAATGCTTTTCGGCCCCACACGACCAATGAGGAGAACTTTATCGCCTCGTTCAAGTCTGGTGAATTAAGCTGCGAACCGGGCATGACTGTTATAGAGGAGGGTGCCCATAGCCCCCATCTCTACACGATTTTAGAGGGCTGGGGTTTTCGCTACAAAACACTGGAAGATGGGCGACGCCAAATCCTCAATTACGTGCTGCCGGGCGACATGATCGGCCTTCAGGGCGCAATGTTGGAACACATGGACCATAGCGTCGATGCGCTCACCCCCATGAGGCTTTGCGTCTTTGAGCGCAGCCGCATGTTTTCTCTTTTCGAGAAACATCCCGGTATCGCTTTTGACATCACATGGCTGGCATCACGCGAAGAGAGCATTCTGGACGAGCATCTTCTCAGTGTCGGGCGGCGCACTGCCCTTGAGCGTGCTGCCTATCTGATGGCCTTCCTGCATCATAGAGCCGTGAGAGCAGGAATTGCCTGCGAAAGCAGCGCGTTTCTACCCGTAACCCAAAATATGGTTGCCGATACGCTTGGCCTTTCCATTGTTCATACCAACAAGACGCTGAAAAAGCTGGCTACGTTGCAGTTCATCCGCTGGCGTGATCGCGGCTGTGAAGTGCTGAGGCCCAAAGCCCTGGCCGAACTGGCAAAGTGGGACCCTCTTTCACGACAGGAACGACCCTATATTTAAAGCCTCACAGGCGCTAGTCCTTTGTTTTTTCTGGAAAACCGGATTCCACAGTTTTCCTGAAAATTCGACAGCGCCGGGCACCAGATATGGCGCAAGGTGCTGTCGTATTTTCAATCGGCGACAGCACGCAAGATCGCGCGCCAATCCTGTTTGCCACCCAGAAGACGCAGCACATTGATATGATCGTCGTAAGCCGTGTAAACAATCAAATGGTTTTGATGAACGTGAATACGCACGGGAGGATCAAACTCCAGCCGCTCGCGCGCCATTGTGGGCATAGCAGCAATGATATTAAAAACGTGGGATAGAGCATCCACATAGGTGTCGGCCTGCTCTATCGACCATGTTTCAGCCGTGTACCGCCAGATATCTTCAAGATCTTCCAGCGCTTTTGGCGAGAGCTGGACGCGCAACGGATCAGCGGACGACATGACGCTCGCGCATTTTCAACTTGAAAGCACTGGCGTCAAAGGGTTCGGCGTCACCACTTTCCACGCCTTCGGTAATGGCCGCTTGCAAGGTCGAAATTGCGTTTTGCCGTTCCTGATCTTTACGGATCAAATCACGGACATAATCGCTGGTATTGCTATAACGTCCGCCGCTCGCCTGACGCTCAACCCATAATTTCATGGGATCAGGCAGTGAAACATTCATCGTCGCCATGACAATTCTCCTCGTTATTCTCCTTAGAATAACGAGGAATGGCATTATTTGTCAAATTCGTTGGCAATATTTGCCATAAAACGATCAACGATCGAGTGTGGCTCGCAATTTATAAGCCCCGTTCACGCTTGCTTCAAAGGTCGCCGGAAGCGATGCTTTTAAAAGACCGCACAGAGAACCCGTCGTGACAATATTGCCAGCCTTCAACAAGCCGATTTTATCGTCATCCGCCAAGGCATAAGCAAGAATTGGCGCCAGGACACCGCCAAAGGGATGCTTTGCCTTAGCGGCAAATATCGTCTCTCCATTGGCCGAGATCGTCAGGTCTGCTCCGTCAATATCGACACCACCAGCCCAGTTTTCGTTGCCCGCGACAAATGCACTGTTGGACATATTATCGGCCAAGTGGGCGTTTTCATCGGCCACTTGCGGATCAGAAAACCGTGTCGCACAAATCTCAAAGCCAAAGATAAAGCGCTCAATGGCGGGCAAAATGCCGTCTACTCCATGGGCTGCCATGGAGGCGGTGATGTCGCTCTTCAAGACGACGGCAAGTTCAAACTCAATGCCGGTATAGCCTGCATCGGAAATCGCAATGGCCTCACTATTCGAGACACTGCGATTGCTGAAGATCGGAGCACCCACAGCTGTACCATCTTTTCTGAGCGCTATTTTAAAGGTCGTGGCCGATTGCTTGAGCTGGCTCATCACCGCCTTTTGCACATCAAAAGCTTGGGCGACACTCAGGCCATTCAAGCGGTCCGCCTCGATCAAACCATTGGTTTGGAGGGCTTTGGCAATATCCAGGGCAATGGTTTCAGACACAGGCATTTCTCCTCAAGCAGGCCAGTCGGGTCAGGAGCAAATCTATGACAGCATTGCATTGATTGATCCACCGGAAATCCATCCGGCTGCAAAAGATCCCCTACCACGAAAAAGTCGATTGATAACAACACTCATAATAGAGCGGCAATACAAATACTCGGAGAGTCTGACGAAGTATTTTCTTGATTAAATAGAAATTAACTCATGAGATATTCGAAATATTTAAATAGATTCAGAATTAATAAAAATATTAATATTCATTCAATAATCATATGAAAAATGCTATATGATTAAATCACATATATAAATGACAATATGATTTTATCATATCTATATCTCAGTGAATAAGGCACCAAATCGTCTTAATCACATAACATCTCTATGGACATATCCAAAGTATAATGCCAATAAGCACTGCAAACTTGAATCATCGGGGGATATCTATGTTTTTCAATGGTGTGCGCACAAGTCTTGTCGCAATTTCCTTCAGCTTTATGTGCAGCGGCCTAAACTTCACCGCCGCCCATGCGGAAGAGTACTCTTTCAAGGTTACAAACTCTACCAATACGACCATCACCAAAATCCTGGTATCCGAGAACAAGCGGAAATGGGGCTATTTTGATATCGGGCGCGGCATCAAACCAGGTGCGACGACGAAGCTCGTATGGGACCAAAGCACGAATAGCGAGAATTGCACGCAATGGGTCAAGGCGGTCTTTGCCGATGACAGCGAAGCGGAGCCAACCAAGTTCGATTTCTGCGAAAGCGGACTTGAGATCGAATTCTGAGGAAATTATCCGAACCACAGTATCCGAGGCAAAGGTTTCTGAGCTTCAAAAGCCCCTCCTCAAGGGGGGCTCAGCTTATTGACAAACCTCTCGCTCGACGTTTCGTCACCCTCGGGCCTGCCCCGAGGGTCTGCCGTGGCTGGATAAGCAATTGACTTTGCTTATGAAATTAGCGTGGTTAGATGCTCGGCACAGGGCCGAGCATGACGTCGAGGATAAATTTAGGGTTTGTCAGCAGTCTGAGCCCCTCCTCAAGAGGGGCCAGCTTATTGACAAACCTCTCGCTCGACGTTTCGTCACCCTCGGGCCTGTCCCGAGGGTCTGCCGTGGCTGGATAAGCAATTGACTTTGCTTATGAAATTAGTGTGGTTAGATGCTCGGCACAGGGCCGAGCATGACGTCGAGGATAAATTTAGGGTTTGTCAGCAGTCTGGCCCCTCCTCAAGAGGGGCTTTCTTTTTCTGTGTCGAGTGTTTTCAACCAGACTCGGCGCAGTGCTCTAAGCGCTTGTTTACGAGCCAGATTATCTGAATACCGCCGCTTCAGCTGCCCTGATAGCCAAGGGCTGCCGACGCCCGCGCGCTGGCGGAGAGAAGCAGATCGATATAATCTGGCTTTCGTGCTTCATCAAAGCGAAAAAGCGGGAATGAAATCGACATGGCAGCAATGGGTTTTCCGAGATAATTGAAGATCGGCACAGCCATGCAGCGCACGCCCGCTTCACTTTCTTCGACCTCTTCAGAAAAACCACGCGCGCGCGTGAGATGCAGGGCTTCAAGCAGCACAGCGGGATCGGTAATGGTGTTCGGCGCGTGTTTTGTCAGCTCCATTTTTGCGATACGCTCCTTCAACTCATCGTCGTCGCGCCATGCCAGAAGGGCCTTTCCCAATGAGGTGCTGTGCAGCGGATTGCGCAGGCCCAGTGTCGATTTCATCGACAGGCCATAGGCCGATTCATATTTGTGGATATAAACGACCCGTTGGTCGCGATCATCGAGAATGCCGAGATTGATCGCCTCGCCGGTGGCACGCGACAGCACGCCCATAGCCTGATCGGCAACCCGCATCAGATCTGATTTTTCAGACAGCGAGCGTGCACCCAAACTGAAGAGCTTCAAGGTGAGACCATATTTTTCCGTCTCGGCATCTTGCTCGACATAGCCGAGCTCAACCATGGTCTGCACCAATCGATGGGCCGTTGTTTTGGATGTCATGGCGCGTTGGGCAAGCTCGGCCAGACCCATGCGCTTTTCTTCCGCCAGGGCCTCCATGACGGCGAACACCTTGAGGGCGGCAGCAACATTCTCTGTTTTGGGTGTGTGCTCAGACATGAGGCGTTCTTATACCAATAGCCATTTTCTGTTTCGGATAGTGCCATTAAAAAACACCGTTGAAAAGTATTTAGGAGTGTGATTTCTTGTTTTTCGAAACGGCGTTCCGAAAAAATAAACACGAGGGCCTCCACCATGCATCCGCTGCTGCAACAAAAACACCATGCTTTGGAGCTCAGTGCTGTTTGCGAGCTGATTGACCGGCTGACGGATAATCTCATTCACATCGAAGACAAGACGGGCGAGTTTTTGCTCAGGCTTGATGACGGCCGGGTGATTGATACCAAGGGCTGGGCAGGCTGGGAATGGACCCACGGTATTGGTCTTTATGGACTTTTCAAATATTGGCAAATGACGGCCAACCCAAAAGCCCTCGATATTATCGAAACATGGTTTGAAGAGCGTCTTGCTGAAGGCACACCCACCAAGAATATCAATACGGTGGCACCCTTTATCACCCTTGCCCATCTTTATGAGATCAAACAGGATGCCCGCTGGCTGCCCTATCTCGAGACGTGGGCGGAATGGGTGATGTATGACATGCCGCGCACCCGCGAAGGTGGTTTGCAGCATATCGTCTATAACAACGTCAACGACCAGCAGATGTGGGACGACACGCTGATGATGAGCGTGTTGCCGCTGGCCAAGATCGGGCTTGTTCTCAACCGGCCGGAATTTGTCGAAGAGGCGAAATATCAATTTTTGGTGCATGCCCAATATCTGATGGATACGCAGACCGGCCTGTGGTTTCATGGCTGGACATTTGATGGCAATCACAATTTTGCCAAGGCCCGCTGGGCGCGGGGCAATAGCTGGCTAACGATTGCCATTCCTGAGTTTATCGAGCTTGTCGGCTTATCCGAGACTGATCCGTTGCGCAGGCATCTGGTGTCGATTTTGGGGCGTCAGGCACAGGCACTGAAAGCCCATCAGCATGCGTCCGGGCTTTGGCACACGCTGATTGATGATCCCGACAGCTATCTCGAAGCGTCGGCGACGGCTGGCTTTGCCTATGGTTTGATGAAGGGCGTGCGCAAACGTTATTTGCCAGCGGATTATATGCCGGTGGCCGAACGCGCCATGCAGGCGGTGATCGACAACATCAGCGCGGAAGGCGAATTGCAGCAAGTGTCGTTTGGCACGGCCATGGGCAATGATCTGGATTTCTATCGCCAGATCAAGCGTACATCCATGCCCTATGGGCAGGCCATGGCGATGTTTTGCCTCACAGAGCTTTTGCGCAGTTACATCTGAAGTTTGCGAAGGAAAGTGGCTGCGGACCTAAGCGAGGAGGAAGCTTAACCGCCGTTGAAACGGGAGAACGTCACGGATCGGGATTGGCCATGCCATCCCTGTGACTTTGAGGAGGAGGAATAGATGACTGACCTGACAAGACGCAAGGTTCTCGGCACCATCGCCGCCGGTGCTGCGGCAAGCATGCTGCCAGCACTGCCAGCGTTTGCCCAAACCACCATCCGCCATTTCTGGTGGGGCAATCCCGACCGTGACAAGCGCACATTTGCCGCTATTGATGCATTTCAGAAAATGCATCCCGACATCAAAGTGTCTGGCGAAACCATCGGTTGGGGTGATTATTGGACCAAGATGGCCACCCAGACGGCGGGCCGCAACATGGCCGATCTGGTGCAGATGGATTACCGCTATCTGTTTGAATATGTGCGCCGTGGTGCGTTAAAGCCTCTGGATGAGTTTATTGGCAAAAGCCTGATGCTGGACGGGTTCGATCAAGGCCCTATTGATGGCGGCAAGGTCGATGGCAAGCTTTATGCGCTCAACATCGGCTCAAACACGCAAGTGATGATGTATAACACCCGCGTGTTCAAAGAGGCTGGCATTGATGCCGATCTCCTGAGCTGGACCTGGGATGATTTTGCCAAAGCCGCCGAGAAAATCACGAAGTCGACCAGCGGCAAGGTTAAAGGCTCCGATGACCTCGCCCTGATGATCGAAGTGTTTGAATCCTGGTCACGCCAAAATGGCCATGAATTCTACGACAAGGACGGCAAGGTCACTGCAACCGCTGACGATGTCGCGGGGTTCTGGCAGTTCTGGGAGGATCTTCGCAAGGCAGGCACGGTGCGCAACAAGGATCGCACATTGGTTCTCGATCTGCCCATTGTTGAATCGGGCGTTGCGGTGGGTGACACCGCCATGTCGCATTTCTGGTCAAACCAGATGGTGGGTATTCAAGCCGCCGCCAAGGACAAGATTGGCGCCGCAGCCGTGCCCGCCAAGGCGGGCGGCAAGCCGGGTCAATATATCAAGCCATCCATGTTCATGTCCCTGAGCCGTGATGCCAAAGATCCGACAGCGGCAATGACCTATATGAACGCCTGGGTAAATGATCCCGACATCACCGGCATTCTGGGTCTGGAACGTGGCATTCCCGCATCGCCAAAAGTGCGCGCAGCACTTCAACCGAAGTTGACCGACGTTGAGAAACTCTGCGTCGATTATTTCGACAAGATCCAGAGCAAGGTTGGACCGCTGCCTTTGCCTGCGCCCAAAGGGGCAGGCGAGGTGCGCGATTCCTTTATGCGCACCGGATCCGAGGTTGTTTTGGGCAAGATGACCGCCAAGGATGCGGCAGCCCAATTCATTGATGATGCGCAATCCATCATCGATCGCGCCCAATGACACATGCGTAAGCCTGTTGATTCCGGGCTGGCTCATGGCCCGGAATCCGCTTCTTCCTCATAAGCTTCGGGATTTTCGTCCCGCTATTAAGGTCATGCCGATGAGACGTTTCATTGCCCGCAATGGGCCGGCCTATGCTTTTTTGCTGCCGTGGCTGCTCGGCTTCTTTTTGCTCGCACTTGGGCCTATTCTGGCATCGCTCTACCTCTCATTCACGCGCTATGACATGGTGGGTGAGCCGCGCTGGGTGGGGTTTGGCAATTACGTCTATATGTTCACCCGTGACCGCCGATTCTGGCAGGCCATTGATGTGACTTTTCATTATGTTGCCCTTGCTGTTCCCGCCCGCCTGATCATGGCGCTTGCAGTCGCGATGCTGCTGGATAAGGGCTTGCGCACCATTGGTCTTTACCGCGCGATCTTCTACCTGCCATCCCTGCTCGGATCGTCCATTGCCATCGCCATTCTCTGGCGGCAATTGTTTGATACCCATGGCGTTATCAACCAGATTGCAGCCCGCTTTGGCTTGCAGTTAACCTCATGGATTACCGATCCCAATACCTCGCTTTACACGCTGGTGGTGCTGGCCATGTGGCAGTTTGGCTCGCCCATGCTGATCTTTTTGGCCGGTCTGCGCAGCATTCCGCGGGATCTCTATGAGGCGGCCGAAATTGATGGCACCCCCGCCTGGCGGCAATTTACCCGCATCACATTGCCTCTGCTGGCACCTGTGATTTTCTTCAATCTGGTTTTGCAAACCATCGAGGCCTTCAAGACCTTTTCCAGCGCCTTCATCATCTCCAATGGCACGGGCGCGCCGGCGGATAGCCTGCTGTTCTATACGGTCTATCTCTTCAATGAAGCCTTCAAATTCTTCCGCATGGGCTATGCCTCGGCCTTGGCCTGGGTGCTGCTGATTATCATCGGTGTCTTCACAGCGGTTGCTTTCCTGACCTCGAAATATTGGGTGCATTATGAAAACGAACGCGACTGATCTGGCGCTCGCGATCGAGCTGGATGAGGCAGCGCTGGTTGCCCATGAGATGCGCCTGAAACGTGAAAAGCAGGCCCGCAATGCCCGCATCCTTAAGCATCTTTTTCTCATCGGCATGTCCTGCGTGATGCTCTACCCGCTGTTTTGGCTGGTAGCGTCATCGTTCAAGCCCGAGAACGAGATTTTTGGCAATCTGGCGCTGTGGCCAAGCCGGTTTCAGCTTGAAAATTACACCAAGGGGTGGAACGCCCTGCCGCTGCCTTTTACGGTCTTCTACATCAACTCGGCCATTGTCACCGGCCTGTCGGTGATTGGCAATCTGCTGTCTTGCTCCTTTGCGGCCTATGCGTTTGCGAGGCTGCGGTTTACCGGTCGCAGCTTCTTTTTTGCCTTGATGATGATGACCCTGATGATCCCCTATCATGTGGTTCTCATTCCCCAATATGTGCTGTTCTTGCAGCTTGGCTGGGTCGATACCTATCTGCCGCTGGTGGTGCCACGGTTTCTGGCCTCTGACGCCTTCTTCATTTTCCTGATGGTGCAATTCTTCCGGCAATTGCCGCGTGAACTGGATGAAGCGGCGATGATTGATGGCTGCTCGCCCTTCAAGATCTATTGGGCGATCATTCTGCCATTGTCGCTGCCTGCCATGGGCACGGCGGCGATTTTCTCGCTGATCTGGGTGTGGGAAGATTTTCTGGCACCACTCATCTACCTCAACGACATCAAAAGCTACACCGTGCCTTTGGCCCTTCGCCTGTTTCTCGATCAGGACGGCCAGTCATCTTACGGGCAGATGTTTGCAATGTCGGTGCTCTCCCTGGTTCCGGTGGTGATTTTCTTCGTCCTGTTCCAGAAATTGATTGTGCGTGGCATCGCCACCTCCGGAATGAAGTAAGGATAGACGACATGGTTGGTTTGACACTTCGCAACGTCGCCAAGCGCTATGGCGCACTCAGCATTATCAATGGGCTGAACCTTGATATTCATGACGGCGAATTTCTGGTGCTGGTTGGCCCCTCCGGCTGTGGCAAATCCACGCTGCTGCGGATGATTGCAGGCCTTGAGGATATTTCCGATGGCACTGTCTCCATCGGCAGCAAGGTGGTCAATGACCTGCCAGCCTCCAAGCGCGAACTGTCGATGGTGTTTCAAAGCTATGCGCTTTATCCGCATATGTCGGTGCGCAAAAACCTCGCTTTTGGCCTTCAGAATTTCAAGATGAGCAAGGCGGAGATTGAGCGGCGCGTGAATGATGCGGCCCGCATCTTGCAAATTGAACCGCTGATGGATCGCAAACCCCGGCAATTGTCGGGCGGGCAAAAGCAGCGCGTTGCCATTGGCCGCGCCATTGTGCGTGAACCACAGCTGTTTTTGTTTGATGAGCCGCTGTCCAATCTCGATGCAGAACTGCGGGTGCAAATGCGCGCCGAGCTTGCCTCGCTCTACAATCGCCTTGGCACGACAATGATTTATGTCACTCATGATCAGGTGGAGGCCATGACCATGGCCAGCCGCATCGTGGTGCTGCGCGGCGGCAAGATCGAGCAGGTTGGCACGCCGCAAGAGCTGTACACCAAGCCGCAAAATCTCTTCGTGGCGGGCTTCATTGGCTCGCCCAAGATCAACATGCTCGCAGCTAAAGTATCCCGCGAAGGCTCCATTGCGCGGGTGCGGGTGGATGGTCTGCCCGATTTTACCATCCCCGATCTGCCAACCTCCGATCAGACGTTGACACTGTGTGTGCGCCCGTCATCCTTGCGTATTGGCAGCGGCAAGGTCTCTGGCGAGGCGATCATTCGGCTGGTTGAATATCTCGGCAGCGAGACATTGTTGCATGTGGTGCTTTCCAGCGGCCAGGTGCTGCTGATCAGCGATAGCGGCAAGGTAGACTATCGGGTGGGCGACGCGCTCACCATCGGCTTTGATCCTGCCGATCTTCATTATTTCGATGCCGATGGCACGCGCGTGGAGCCAAACCTGATTACCAACCCTGATTAAGAGTATAGTGCTGTGAAAATTGCGATTGTAGGCTGCGGCTCACGACACAAGATGTTTCGTGATTCCGTGATAGATGATTATCACGACCGGCATGAGATTGTTGCCCTGAGCGACAGCAATCCACACCGATTAAATGAGGCCGCAAAAGCGGTCTCGAAACCCGGCACCAATGGCGTGCCAACTTATCTGGCCGAGGATTTTGACCGGCTGATTGCCGAACAAAAGCCGGATACGGTTGTGGTGGCCACACCCGATTTTTTACATGCCGATTACATTGTGCGGGCTTTTGAGGCTGGCTGCGATGTGATCTGCGAAAAGCCGCTGACCATTGATTTGTCGCGGCTGAAAATGATTGTCGATGCGCAAGCGCGCACCGGTCGTCAAGTCAAAGTCACGTTCAACTATCGTTATTCGCCGGCCCGCACCCAGATCAGGGAGCTGATTGCCTCAGGCGCGATTGGCGAGGTGACGGCGGTGGATTTTCACTGGCATCTCGACCGCGTGCATGGGGCCGATTATTTCCGTCGCTGGCATCGCCAGAAGGAAAATTCCGGCGGATTACTGGTGCATAAATCCACCCATCATTTCGATCTTCTCAACTGGTGGCTTGGCACGGTGCCAACCGAGGTGCTGGCATCAGGACGTCGCTCCTTTTATCGGCCAGAAACCGCAAAAGCGCTGGGGCTGGAGGGCAGGGGGCCGCGGTGTCACCTCTGTCCGGTGGCGGATAAATGCGATTTTGAGCTTGATCTATCCGCCGACGAGGGCCTGAAAGCGCTCTATCTCGATGGTGAAGCCGAAGATGGTTATTTCCGTGATCTTTGCGTGTTTGACGAAGAGATCGGTATTGAAGACACCATGCAGGCCCATATTCGCTACAAATCGGGTGTGACGGCCAATTATACCCTGACGGCCTATTCCCCTTGGGAAGGGCTGGAAATCAAGTTTCAGGGCACCAAGGGCGATATCACCCATCGCCATGTGGAAGTGCATGGCGTGTTTGGCGGCGAGCGCGCCCATGCCGATGAAGAGGCCGTCACAACAGAGCTGCATCTGGCGGGCGAGCATCCGCGCATGCTGGATGTGCCAAAAGCCAAGGGCCATCACGGCGGTGCCGACCCGGTGATGTTGGGATATATTTTTGCGCCCGATACCATGGAACCGGATCGATACAACCGCGCATCAGACCATATCGCCGGTGCGTGGTCCATCCTCACCGGCATTGCCGCCAATGCTTCAATTGAAACAGGTGCCATGGTCAATATTCAATCCATGCTGCGCGCCCGTGGCATCAAATTGTAAAGCATTTCGCGCTGTAATTGTGCGCCATTCAACAATAAAGCATATGCGCAAAAATAAAGATAAGGGGCCGCTCTCCTGAGTGCAGTAAAACGTGCTGCACTTTACAGCGTCCGTTGTGCCCCATGTTTGGTGACGGGCGCTGTAAAGATGATAAAAATCATCTTGTTTATCTCCACACTGCTGATTATAGGATGCTCATCGTTATCGAGACTGGAAAAGGATGAGCCGAATGATGAAGCGGATGTTTATAGGTGCAGGTCTCTGCGCCGTCATTGGCATGATGGCGACACCGAGTTTTGCAGCCTCCACCACCTATCCGCTGACAATTGAAAACTGCGGCACGAAAATAACCTTCGACAAGGCACCGCAGCGCGCCGTTGGACTGGGCCAGAACAGCGCGGAGATCATGCTGCTGCTCGGCCTCCAAGACCGGATGGTGGGCACCGCTTTCTGGCCAAACAAGGTTCTTCCGCAACTTGCCGAAGCCAATGCGAAGGTCAAGGTTATCTCGGTCGAGTTCCCCACCTTCGAAGCCATTCTTGCCCAGAACCCGGATTTCGTCGCAGCCGCGTTGCCGAGCCTGCTTGGCCCATCGAGCAAGGTTGCCAAGCGCGAGGACTTTGAGAAGGTTGGTGTACCAAGTTATATCTCGCCGAGCACCTGTGTCGCGGACGGTGTGGCCAAGGACAAATTCGGCTACGGTGAGCGATCCAAGCTGTGGAACATGAGCACCCTTTATCAGGAGATCGATGAACTCGCCGAGATCTTTGATGTCCGCGACCGGGGGGATGCCCTGATTGCCGATCTGAAAAAGCGGGAGGCTGCCTTGCGCGCGGATGCGCCCAAGAACGGAAAGAAACTGTCCTTCGTATTCTGGTTCTCCAGTCCATCGCCCTCCGCTGACGCCTACCTTGGCGGCAAGAACAGCGCATCCGGCTTTATTGCGGATGTTCTGGGTGGAACGAATGCCATTACCTCAGAGGCCGAATCTCCTGCTCTCGGTTGGGAAAGCATCATCGCCAGCAACCCCGATGTCATCGTCGTTGCGCAGGTTGATCGCAACCGGTGGGAACTCGACAAGTCAGAGGCCAAGATCAAGTTCCTGACAACCGATCCCGCCACCAGCCAGATGCCTGCGGTGAAGAACAAGGCGATCGTGGTCATGGATGGTCAAGCCATGAATCCGACCGTGCGGACAATTTACGGTGCCGAGCAAGTTGCAGAACAACTGAAGAGGCTCGGCCTAAGGTGAGCGCCGAAGCCATCCACGCTTCGTCTGCCAAACCGCAGCGACACACCGCCGCGATGGTGGGGTTTGCCCTCGCCTCGCTCGTTGCCATCGCGCTGGTGGTTGGCGTCAGCGTGGGGATCGGTGATATGCCGATCCCGCTGTCAACCACCTATTTCGCGATCACCAACAAGCTTGGCTGGACAGAGGTTCCGCTGAACCGCATCCATGAAACCGTGATCTGGGACTATCGGCTTAGCCGTGCGCTGGTTGCGGTCTTTTGCGGTGCCGGACTGGCCTTGTGCGGCGCAATCATGCAAGCCTTGCTGCGCAACCCTCTGGCAGAACCCTACGTGCTCGGCATTTCGGCAGGTGCGTCGACCGGCGCGGTGGCCGTCGTCATTCTTGGCATTGGCGCCGGTGCAGTCTCTCTGTCGGCTGGAGCTTTCGCCGGAGCATTCGCGGCTTTTCTGCTTGTGGCGCTCTTGTCAAACGGTGCGCGCGGCGGTGCCGACAGAACCATATTGGCAGGCGTTGCCGCATCGCAATTGTTCAATGCGGCAACATCTTACATTGTCACAACCTCTGGCAATGCGCAGCAGGCGCGCGACGTCATGTTCTGGCTGCTCGGCAGCCTTGGCGGCGTCCGCTGGCCAGAGTTTGCGCTCGTGTCCATCGTCGTGGGTCTCGGATTGATCGCCTGTCTTTTCTACGCGCGGGTTCTCGATGCCTTTGCCTTTGGCGACGAAGCGGCAGCATCCTTGGGCATTGATATTGGTCGAACACGGATTGTCCTCTTTGCACTGACGGCGATCATGACGGCAACGATTGTCAGCATGGTTGGCACAATCGGCTTCGTCGGACTTGTCGTTCCACACGCCACCCGTTTTGTGGTAGGCCCACTGCATGCCAGGCTTTTGCCCGCCTGCGCCGTTACCGGAGCCATATTCATGGTTTTGGCAGACATTGCCTCGCGTACGCTTGTTCCCCAGCAGCTTTTGCCAATCGGTGTGGTCACAGCCCTGGTGGGCGTCCCCTTCTTCTCGGTCATTCTCTATAAGTTGCAGCGGGCATCATGAGTATCAGAGCCGATAATCTTGTCTGGAAAATTGGTTCGAAGACAATCGTTAACGACGTGTCTCTTATCGTCAGCCCCGGAGAAATGCTCGGACTTTTAGGGCCGAACGGATCGGGCAAAACCTCGCTGTTGCGACTGTTGGCGGGCCTGAAACGCCCGCTCTCGGGACAGGTGACGCTCGATGGGCAAAACATCGACAAGATCCGCCGTCGAACCATTGCCCAGCGCGTTGCATTGATCGAGCAGCACGCCACCACCAACGCGAATATCAAAGTCGTGGATGTCGTCAAACTTGGACGTTTCCCCCATAGATCGATGTTTTCCGGCTGGACAGGCGAAGATGATGCTGCTGTCAACGATGCCCTTGCGCGAACGGAGTTGACCGCAAAACGCAATGATAGCTGGCAGAGCCTGTCGGGAGGGGAGAAGCAGCGCGCCCATCTCGCCCGTGCGCTTGCGCAGTCACCGAAAGAGCTCATCCTTGATGAGCCGACCAACCATCTGGATGTTCATCATCAGGTCAGCCTCCTGCGGCTGGTCTCGGAACTCCCCGTTACAAGCATCATTGCGCTGCATGACCTCAATCACGCGGCCATGTTTTGCGACAGGCTGCTCGTCATGCAGGCTGGAAAAGTCGTCGCATTCGGAACCCCTGAAGATGTGTTGACCCGGGAGCTGCTGAGGGATGTGTTTTGTGTCGATGCGCATGTCACCCGCTCGCCCTATCATGGCAAGCCGCTTGTTCATTTTGAGCGGTAATTGACGGGATCACGCTCTTCTATCGCTTGTCGGGGAAAAGTGGAGACCGGTTTTCTACAGCACCGTGCGCCATATATGGCGCACAAAGGATGCTGTAACACTTTAAATCTGCTGCATAACTCTTTAAACCGGAATCGGTTTAAAGAGAAAATTATGCTGCCCGGCGCGGATAGGCGGGCAGAATGGCCGATTTCAAAAGCAGGGAGGCGGGATGGCTGAGTTGAGCCAGCGCGCCGGTGGTCGCTTCCTCAACAATGCGTCCCGCATCCATGATCATCACCCGTGATGCAAACCGCTCGACCAAACGCAGATCATGGGTGACAAACAGATAGGCCATCCCGGTTTTATCCTGCAAGGATTTTAACAGAGACAGGGCCGAGGTCTGGAGATGAAGATCGAGGTTGGACACGGCCTCGTCCAGAATGATCAGCTTTGGCGCGCAAGCAAGGGCGCGGGCAATGCAGACCCGTTGCAATTGTCCACCACTGAGCTGCCCTGGCAATTGCCCGGCGATGGCAAGCGGAAGCTCCACCATATCCAGCACCTCGCGGATGCGGTTCTCGCGGTCTGTCTCACTCAGGGTGGTGAGGTGGCGCAGAGGCTCACCGATAATGGCGCGAATGTCAAAGCGTGGGTTAACGGCGCTGGGCGAATCTTGAAACACCATCTGCACGGCGGATCGAAAAGCGGCTTTCTCCGCCTTTGCGAGCCTGCCAAGGGCTGTGCCATTGAAACAGATTTCTCCCGCATCTGGTTTTTCCAGCCCCGCCAATAATCTGGCCAATGTGCTTTTGCCACAGCCACTGCGGCCAAGAAGGGCGACGGTTTCGCTGTTGGCAATGGAAAGCGAAACATCATCGACAGCTGTTCGGGCCGGGCTTGCGCCCAGCAGTGAATGGTGCCGATACCGCTTGCTCAGATGTTTTGCGTGCAAAAGCGTCATTGCGCCAGCTCCAGACCGTAGAGGGAGAGGTGCGCCTGCACCAACATGCGTGTCACTGGATGTTGCGGCGCATGGAAAATCTCCATGACGCTGCCTGTCTCCACCAGCTTGCCCTGATCAATCACCGCCACATCATCGGCCAGACGCGCCACCACGCCCATATCATGGGTGATGAGCAAAACGCCCAGGCCCTGTTGTTTGGCCACGCGCTCAATCAGATCCAGCACCTGCATCTGCACAATCAGATCAAGGTCCGTGGTTGGCTCATCGGCAAACAGAAAGGGCGCACCGGACATGAGCGCAAGGGCAATCATCATCCGTTGCAACATGCCGCCGCTCATCTCAAACGCATGCATCTCCAGAATGCGCTGCGGCTCTTCAAGCCCGACATCGTGCATCAGGGCCAATGCCTGTTGCAGGTCATGGTCTGGCGGCAACCGGCCCGTGGCTTTGAGTGTTTCAACCACATGATGGCGCATGGTTCGCACCGGATTAAAGGCGCTGCGCGGGTTTTGCATGATGGTGGCCACCACCTTGCCACGCACATTTTCAGGCAATGCGGGCTGCCCATCCAGCGCAAGCGTGCCATGGGCGACCCTGACACCCGCAGGTGCGACGCCAAGGCTTGCCGAACAGGTCAGCGATTTTCCTGAGCCGCTGGCTCCCACCAGCGCCAGAATGCGGCCACGTTTGAGTTCAAGCGAGAGATGATCGACAAGTGCTGGATGAGCATCGGCCTGTGCGGGGCAAACCGTTAAGTTTTGGATGGAGAGGGTTTGGATCATGGGTGATCATGCTCCATACGCAGATGGGGATCGAGCCTGTCACGCAGGGCATCGCCCAGAATATTGAAGGCCATGACGCTGATAAACAGCGTTAAGCCCGGCCACAGGATCAGCGATGGTGCTGTCCAGACATATTGCCGGGCATCATTGATCATCACACCCCATTCGGCTGTGGGTGCGGCGACACCCAATCCCAGAAAGGACAGGCCAGAGACATGCAGCATGATATGGCCAATGTCCAAGGTTGCCAGCACCACAAGCTGGGACAGGGTGGCGGGAAGCAGGTGATCCACAAAGGTTCTGATCGGTCCCGCACCGCTCATACGCGCCGCCAGCAGAAACTCCCGATGGCGCAAGGACAGCACAATGCCGCGCACAATGCGCGCATACCAGGCCCAATGCGACAGCGCGATGGCAAGGATGACATTGGACAGGCCCGTGCCGAGCATTCCAACCATGAACAGCGCCAGCACCAGCGTTGGAAAGGTCAAAAACACATCGGCAATGCGCATGATCACCTGATCGGTGCGCCCGCCGACAACGCCTGCGGTTCCGCCAAGAACAATGCCGGTGAGGATGATCAGGCCAAGCGCAATGGCAACAGAGCCAAGCGACACGCGGGCACCCGCCACCAGACGCGAAAAAATATCGCGGCCCAGATGGTCGGTTCCCAGCCAGTGGCTGAGGTTGGGCGGCTGAAGGCGCTCCGACAATTCAACAAAATTCGGATCATGCGGCGAAATCCACGGCCCTGCAATTGTGGCCACCACCAACAGCAGCACGATGACCGCGCAGGCTTTGACACCCAGCGACGAGGAGCGCCAAAAGCCAGCCGGGCGCGTGGCTGACGGCAACGTTGATGCTTTCATCATTCGACATGCCCCGCTGACAGTCGGATTCGTGGGTCTGCCCAGGCATAGGCAATATCGACAAGGAGATTACAGGTCACAAAAATGCCGACCATCAACAAGGTAAAACACTGAATGACGGGATAGTCCCGGTTCAGGATGGCAGAGACGGCATAGCGGCCAACGCCGGGCCAGCCGAAAATACTCTCAATCACCAATGTGCCGCCGAGCAGTTCACCGACATGCATGCCCGTGGCGGTGATGATTGGCAAAAGCGCGTTTCTGAGGATATGGCCGCGCTCAACCCGCTGTCTGGAAAGGCCGCGCAGGCGGGCATAGAGCACATGGCGCTGGCCTGCCGCCTCCAGCATGCTGGCGCGCAACAGCCGCGCATTGATGGACAGCGACATGAAGGCAATGGCAATGGCCGGCATGATCATATGGGCAAAGCCGCCGCGGCCCATGGCCGGCAGCCAGCCGAGATGCACGGAAAACACCAGCACCAGCAGAAAGCCCAGCCAGAAATTGGGCATGGAAACACCAAGGAAGGACACCAGCCGCACAATATGATCCGGCAGTTTGTTGCGGTGGCGCGATGCCCAGACCCCCATGGGAATGGAAATGCCAAAGGTCAGAATCAGCGCCAGCCCGGCCAGTTGCAGCGTTGCCGGAAGATAGTAGAGCAAATCCGGCAAAACCGGCCTTTGCGTGGCATAGGAGGTGCCGAAATCCAGCCGGAAGGCATGGCCCAGCCAGTCGGCATATTGGATGGCAATGGGCCGGTCGAGGCCAAGCATCTGCCGCGCATCGGCCAGCGCCAAAGGCGTTGGCGGCACTTTTGACAGGCGCAAGTAATCCATGGCCGGATCGCTTGGCCCAAGCCGCAGCATCAGAAAGATCACCAGTGACGCGCCAAGCAGCATCGGGATCAGCAGCAAAATGCGCCGCAGAATAAATGCACCCATGGATCAGTTCGCCTTTTGCCCGATCTGATCGAACGGAATTTCGCTCGCCATCGCTCCAAAGGGAATAGGGCCAAGCTCCTTTTTGGCAACGGCAATGGCGGTGACATAGGTGAGCGGCAGATAGACGGCTTCTTCATGCAAGCGGGTCAGAATATCTCGATAGAGATCCTGCCGTGCGTGTTCATCGGTCGAAATCAGCACCGCGCCAATCTCCTCATCAATCTTTGCCTTGTCCGGCAGGCCAAGCTGCGCCTGATAATCGGCATGGGAGGGAATGCGCATGGAGCTGACAAAGGCGTGTGGATCATAAGGAGGCCCCCAGGTACGATTGAAGATCATGCCGAACCGGCCATCGCGCTGACGGGCAAAAATGCTGCTTTCTTCCTCTCCGGTCAGGATAACCTGAATGCCGATCTTACCCAGATCGGCCTGCACAATCTCGGCCATGGATTTGCTGATGGCGTCTGTGCCAACAAAGCATAATTCGATGGACAGCGGCTGGTCATCCTTTTGCCGAATAGCGTTCGGAGCAGGCCGCTTCCAGCCAGCATCATCCAGCAGTTTTTCGGCAACGGAACGATCGAACGTGTAGGGCTTGAGGCCAATATTGGCGTAAGGCACATTGGGGGCAAAAAGCGTGTCAGCCCGTTGCTGGGTGCCATAAAGCACCGTGGCAATCATCTTGTCCTTGTCCACCGCATGGTTGATGGCCTTGCGCACCGCAACATCCTTTGTCGCGCCGAGGTTGGTGTTGATGGCCAGCACAAGGGTTTCCAGAGGCTGCGAAAGCTCTGTTGTATAGGTTCCCATTTTGCGGAAACGCTCAAACGTATCGGGCGAAATCGGCCCATCGGACCCGTAGATCAGATCAATATCGCCGGTCTCAAACGCAATGGCGCGGCTGTTGGGATCGGGAATGACCTTGACATCGACGCTCTCAAATTTCGGCTTTGCGCCCCAGTATTTGTCATTGCGAACAAACACGTCTTTCTCGCCCAATCGGGTTTCTTGCAAAACCCAAGGGCCGGTGCCAATCGGCTTGAGAATGCCGTCTTTTGTGCCGCCCTGCTTGAACTGTGACGGCGCGATAAACCGAAAGGGACGCGGCAGGGACAATTCCTGAAGCAAAGGATAATAGGCATGTTTCAGCGTGATGCGCACATGCGAGGCATCCACCACGTCAGCGCTTTCAATTTCATTGGCCAGTTCCAGCCATGCATGACGGGAGCGGTTGGCCAGCACCGCATCCACATTGGCTTTGACGGCTGCGGCATCAAAGGGTTCGCCATTTGAAAACTGCACCCCTTCACGCAATTGAAACGTATAGGTTCGCCCCTCGTTCGAAATCTGCCACGAACTTGCCAGCCATGGCTTCACCGTGCCATCAGCCTGATAGCGCACCAGCGGCTCATACACCATGTTTTGGGCAAACATCTGATTGGGCGAATAGAGATGAGGGTTGAGCGGGCCGACGTTGATGGGCCAGGAGAAATTCAACATCTCGCCCGCCGCTGCTTGGGCGAGAGGGCTGCAAATGGCCAGCGTCAAGGCCAGTGCCGCACGGCGAAAGCAAGATGTGAGCATGGAATGTCCTGTGGGCTGCTGTTGAGTAAGATGTTTTTGTTGATACATCATACTGACTTTGTCAGGTCAACCATCTATCGGGACAAAAGCTGGAAGCGGCGTCAAAAAATGATACACCATCCATCAGCATCAGCGGGGGAACAATCATGCAGCGCATTACCATCACCATTGACGATGACCTCATGACTGAACTGGACCGGATGATTCAGGCAAAAGGCTATCAGAACCGCTCTGAAGCCCTGCGCGATCTGGCACGGGCCGGGCTGAAGCAGGCTTCAATCGAGGAGGGCCATATCGCCCAATGCGCTGGTGTTTTAAGCTATGTCTATGATCACGAGGCCAGAGATTTGGCCAGCCGCCTCACCACAACCTTTCATGATCACCATGATCTGTCTGTGGCCAGCATGCATGTGCATCTGGATCAGCACCGCTGTCTTGAAATCAGCGTTTTGCGCGGCAAAACCGAAGAGGTGCGCCACTTTGCCGATCATGTGATGGCGGAGCGGTCCGTGACCTATGGTGAGTTGAAGATTATCCCGACATAGAATGCGATACTCAGGTTACAGCGCCGTGCGCCATATATGGGGCATGGTGCCATAACCTGCTCTCATCGAAATGCACGCGAGGTTGGTTCCTCGCTAAAAAAGCCGATCTCCGGCAATCGTCTGTCTGCCTTCATCGGGTTCTCGGTGATCATGCATTGGCAAGCTGCACCATTCTGTTTGCCAACGTCAGGCGTTCAGCAAGGGTGGATGCAAACAACCGATGAGCAAGTACAGCCAGTGTCGGGTCTTCCGCCTCAAGTCGCATCAGCGTCTCGCCTGTCAGGCGAAACAGGGAGGCGCGGGTCTCGACAATGACATCGGCGGTTCTTTTGCCGCCGAGATAGAAGGCCACTTCACCGAGAACCGCGCCTGCTGCCATGCTACGAAGGCGCAGACGTCCGCCGCCCGGCAAGGTGATTTCGACTTTGACCCGCCCCGTGGCCAACACAAAGATGTCGCTGGCCAGCTCGCCTGCTTTGATCAGGCATGTCCCCGCCTCAAGCTCTATCCTTTCCATCACGGCCACCAGATCCGGCACGCGCGGGTGTGGGCCTAATGTTGCGAGCAGTTGATCGGCAATATCGACAGAGTATTCGGCACCACAATGGCATGCCAACAGGCGATCCTCAGCCTCTTCAAGGGCGTGGTCGAGGTCTGTGGCCGCTTCAAGCGTGGCAGAGTCGGTGATATCATTGATGCGTTGCAGCACGGATTGTACGTCAGCACTTATGGGCGAGAGAATAACTTCGACCTTTTCCGCTGATAAGACACTGAAAATATTAACAAATCCCGCAATCGCGGCAGAATCGATACCGCTGACATTGCGAAAGTCGAGAAGCAGGTATTTCGGCTTTGGTGCATTTGAGAAGCGCTTTTTTACGGCTCGGACAACTTGCTCGACCGTGCCAAAAAACAGATAGCCCTGCAATTCTATGATATGAATGAGATGGCCATGCTGATCGAGAACACTATTGGCGGTATTGGATCGGTCTGTGCTGCTGCGTCGATCATGCCCACTCGCGGCAAGGCGGATTACAGGAAGACGCGCATAATTATACACGAAAGTGACGGTGGAAAAGACAAGTCCGACCGCAATACCAGTCATGAAACCAAAGGCCATCATGGAGAATACAATCGCCAGCACCGCCGCCCAGTCCATGGGAGGCAGCGTCTTGCGGGCGGCAAAGGCCCAGTCATAGACGAGTTCCGCGCCAAGCATGATCATGAGACCGGCTGCAACAAACAGAGGCACACCTGCCGCGATTTGCGTGGCAAAAGGCAGTGTAAGCGCAAGAATGACGGCGGTTGCAGCGCCAGCCAAGCGACCGTGCACCCCCAGTTTTCCCGCAAGCAGCGTCATGCCAAGGCCGGTGAATCCCGGTGCGCCACCCAGACATCCAATAAGAATATTGGCATGCCCGGTTGTTTTCAGCTCGGCATTGGCATTGATATCACCGCGCGCTGCCACTTCCAGCCCACTGGTGTTGAGAAGCAGACCGGCAATCGAAATCAACGGCACAGACACCAGCATTGGCAAAACGCCAAGAACCGCCCACCAATCGGCCTTTGACCAGAGGTTAACCGGCGAGGGCAGAGAGAATCCGGCTTGCTGCTCTGAAAGGCTCGGAAGCCAGCGCAACTGCCGCGCCATGTGTATCGGCAAATCATTCGACCACAGCATGGCGTAAAACAATGCGATTGATAGGATCATGATGAGCGGTGCCACGCGTGGATTGCTCGTCAAGCGCAGGGCACAGGCCATAAAACCGGCAAAAATCAGGGATGGCAAAACTATGGCGAGAACATTGGCATTGCCAAGAGAGTGCACAATCGCCGCATAGCTGGATTGATTGGTCATCATCATCCAGGCACCATCCAGCAGGAGCCAGCCGGACCCTGCCAAAAAGCCTGCAATAACCGGATAAGGCAAGAACCGCACCAACACACCAAACCGGAAGCGGCCAGACAGATAGAACAACATACCGGTGCCGATTGTGCTCACAGCCAGAATAGCGAAGGCTGTGGCGATTTTTTCTTCCGAACCTGCATCCGTCATGGTGCTCGCAGCCGATGTCACTGCGGCGGCAAGGATGGCAATGCTGGTTTCCTGCACCTGTGCCAGACTGGCTGGGTATCGGCTTCGCCAGGCAATATAACCCGCCAGAATAACGCAGCTGAGCAGCATGGCGCTGACGCCCATGGAAAACCCAGAGGAAAGCGTACCAGTGAAAATCAAGGCGGCAAAGGCCACGCTGGTGCCAAGACCATCAAGACCTGCAATCAGTCCGAAGGCTACGGCGTTCAGAACATCTCGCTGCTTTTTTTGATCGCGCAAATGCTTCAAGATTGGGCGCATGACCGTGTTCTTCCGGGACATGGTGAGTAAAAACGGATCGGCATGGGAAACGGATGCACCTGAAGACATGCGGATATGAGGGTCTGTCGGATTCAGATTGAACCTGACAGACCCTCATATTCTTTGTTTTCGTTTGTCTGATCAGAAAAACAGGACTCCACTTTTCCCTGACAAACTCTATGGAGCTTGTATAGGCGATCCATCTGGTCCACGGCACATCGCTATACGTCGATTTCATCCCGCAATCGTGGCATTTTGTTTCATGCTGTGCCTCTGCGGGCCTTTCGCGGACAACCGTTAATCATTCCGGGCAACATCAAACGGCAAGATACGGTCGGCCAGAGCTGCGAGATCGGCTCTGTGGGTTGCAAAGACCAGCGTGATGCGGCGGCGGCGAACGGCGGCGATGATGTTGTTCGCTGTTGCCAGACCCAGCGCGGAAAATGTCTCATCGAGAACCAGAAGGTCCGGCTTTTGCGCCAGTCCTTGCGCAATCAAAACTTGTTGCATCAGACTGTTTGGAAACCCTCCCTCAACCATTAAAGTTTCCAATCCCATGGGCAGCATGGCAATGGCTTCGCTCAGCCCTGCGTCTTCAGCAGCCTGAAGAATGTCATCTGTGGTTAAATGCGCTGCATTGAGGCTGATCGCGGTGCGCAAAGTCGAAAAGCCAATCAACGTATCTTGAAATACACTGGCAATCCGGCTTCGATACCCGGAAAGCCCTGTCCACGGATAAAGTTGGTCATTGATGGTGATCGTGCCAGCCTGCGGCGTCACCAGCCCCATAAGAAGCATGAGAAAGGTGGATTTTCCACTCCCGGAGGGACCCGTCAGGGCGATGACATCCCCCTTGTTGACGCAAAGCGATACATTGCGCAACAGCAGGTGGGATGGATCGTCATGGCTGAAACTGATGTTATTGAGGCAAATTCTGGATAGGCCTTCGATGTCTCGCTCGTCCCTGGACACCGACAAGTGCGGCATATCGGGGGATGCCGCCGCCACACGCCACATGCTGCAAACCACGCGCGCAATGCTGACACCGAAACGCGCAGCCGTGTAGAGGCCTGGGCCAAGCAACAGCAGATCCGTCATGATTCCTATCGTCAACGGCAACCGGCTTAGGCAAATTCCCAAGAGCCACCCGCTTGCGAGAACCAGAGAGGCGAGGGCGGCCAATGAGTGGATGCAGCGCGTAAAAAACACATGCGCGCTATGATCTTGCTGAACCCTATTCAGCTCCGCGTGCATGGAAGCGGCTTGTTCCATTTGCCGCAAGAGCGGCAAATGGAACGTCAAACGCTGTTGAAGACGCGCAAAGTGTTCTGCTTTTATCGTCTGTTGCGTGTTCAGCCGGTCACAATAGACCTGAAATAGTCCAGCGAGGAACGTCATTGATGCACAGGCACAAAGCATCATCGCGACAGCGTTTGGGTCCGCAGACCACGCCATCAGGCCGTGAAGCGTCACCAGCAAACATGCTGACGCGACGATCTTGCAGCGGTTTTCGTCAACGCAAAGCGCGCCCTCCAGCGCCATGCGAAGCCGCAAGGCCTGTGCGTGGCGGTCTTGCGCAAGATCATCCGCAGGAGGGGCCGGTGGGGGGGGCGGTGGGGGGGACGACAGAAGTTGATCCCAAAGGCGACCATGGACCGCCACCGTTTGATTGCGTTGCAGCCGAATTTTAGAACGGCGGCCACCCATGAAGAGGCATAGGAAGGCAATGATCAAGGCGAGCCGAATACCATCATTGGGAGCCTGAACCCATAAGAAAGGAAAAATAGAGCCAAAAACCGGCAGATGGGCCAAAACGAGATCGATAATATAGCGCCGTCGAGAGCCTGCGAGCGGCCAATGGGAAATCCATTGGCGCAGCGTAAGGCCTTGGGCCGGAGCAAGCGGATAGGGCATTTCTATCCGTTCAGCGCTTGAGGCTGTGTCTGCCTCCTCAGGTCCATGGCGCACCAATGGCCCGGCATCCTGGTGGGGCTGCAACGAGGCTGCAAAACGTACCCGTCTGAGCCTGACATGGGCACGGTACCATTGATGAGGGTGGTGAGCAGGCTGTGTCATCATGCCTCTTCAAGGCAAAGATGTTGGTCCTCGCTGTCCAGCAAATCCTTGTTTTTCGTCGTGAGCACCACAGCCAGACCGCGAGCTTTGAGAGTGCCGAGGATTTCTTTTGCCAGATCGGTTTCCACGTTATCCAGGACTTCGTCCAACACCAAAACCCCGGCTTCATGGCAGAGCGCACGCGCAATCATCAGGCGTCGCAGTTGACCACCACTCAGGCTTGGCCGATCGCCATTTAACGTCATATCCAGGCCGCCACGTCGATGAATCGTTTGGTAAAGGTCAACCGCCTCGAGGTTTGCCAACAGTGTGGAATCCGCGATGTCGGCACGATTGAGGCATAAATTCTGGCGGATCGTACCCGGTATGATCAAAAGCCGATGATCAACAAGGATCGCGCGACCACCGATCTCAACCGCCCCATGGGTTGGCGTCAGCAGACCAGACGCCAGCCGCGCCAATGTTGTCATGCCACAGCCTGGCGGTCCATGCACGATCAACACCTGCCCGCTGTGCACGCTCATGTTGACATTTTCCAGCACCGGTGGCGCATCGACGGTTGGCGACCAGCAACCTTGGGTGATCGATACCTTTGCCGTTGTAGATATTGCCGCCCGCGGTTGCGCAGCCGCAGGCGGCAAATCATGGAGGTAAACCAAAGCATCCCTCAGCGGCTTGCTATGCAGCCCTCGTTTGAGACGAGGCACCATAAAACATGTCGCTACGCCAAGTATGAGCGCAAACAGGGTGGCATCGGCGTTGGCCTGCCCATGTATGAGAAGCAGGATCGGCAGCGCAAATTTCATCACGTCCAGCGCCGTTATCAGCGTCTCGGGGCCAAGCCACGCCTCGGCTGTCTTTATCGCATCGGATGCCTTCAAGGCATGGACACCTGCCAACCTATTGAAGAGAATGTCGCTTGAATATCCAATTGCGGCCCAGTTTGGATTGCTGAGGAAATCCACATCGACACTTTCTACGGGCATTTTCCCGACTCCAAACCGGGCAATCACTCCGCCACGTCTGCGATACACCTGCCATAAACAAAGTCCTTGCGTCAGAAACAGCAAAGCCACCAGCAAAACCGGAAGAGGGTGAAGCCATGCGCCGACCAGCAGCGCGCTCATGGTCCATAGCAGAGCCTGAAAGGCGTTCATGACCTCCGTAGCCTGAATGTCTTTCACGGCACCAAACAACATCATTGTGCGCTGTGGCCGCGCGAACAGGAAGTGTTCATCACCTGCGGCCCTGATGCTGTTTACGAGGCGTTTCCAGGCCATTCTGCCCAAATTCAAACAGCAGGCATCGCTCAAAACCAAGGCCATGAAAAATGTAAGACCTGCGCTTGCGAACATGACAACGCCTGCAAACGGATGCTGGTCGCTTTGTTGCAACAGAATGTCCAGCCCCAGCGGTGCCGTAATGCCACTGGCAATACACAGCAGGCTGGCGGCGAGACTGTAACGGACGACCGCCCCTTCAAAGCCTGCCTTCCGCAATATCCGATCGGGACGAAAACATGTCGCAAGCGCTTGATGGAAGGAAAAGGCAGTGCCACGGCGGCGTGGGATTCTCGGCTGGATCTTGAGAACAATGCCCGTGAAATCTCGGGAAAAGGCTTGTGGCGTTATCAGCATAGGCCCACAGGAGGGATCATTGATGAGAACGCCATCGTCATTGATCCGCTCGACCACCACAAAATGGATAAAACGCATATGGGCGATCACTGGAAGTTCTTGTTGTTTAAGGTTCAAAGGCTCCCACCGATGGGCCGTTGCCTTGAAACCCTCTTTTTCAGCAAGCTGCGCCAAGTGGCGCAAAGTTGATCCTCGAAGCAATGATCCACTTTGCTGGCGCAATTCGGCCAGTGAGACATGCACCCCATGAAATCCGAGCAGGATCGCAAGAGCGGCGATTCCGCATTCGGCATGCTCGCCCTGAAGGATGTCGGGCGTTATGACCGCCCGTTGTTTCCACCCATCACGACGCATCGCTTGGCGTTCGGTTTGCATTAGATCTTGCCCGGAATTGTCGCGCTTGCAATCTTCATTAAAGCCTGTCGCACTGAATCCTATTCACGACGACAGGTTTTAATCCGGCCGTGACCAGGCCGAAACCGCAGTGGGACGAAATGTGTCTATTTAGGGACGGAATGCCGATAATCATAACCCGTTGAATTCTCGTTATCTATACCGGGTCCATGTTAATGGAGGCTGATAAAGTCACCCTTTTGAATAGATTTAACGATGTTGCGTGTTTTCAGGATTTATGGGCGGCTACCCGCGGCGGCGACCATGATATTGTCGTGTCTCGCCTTGTCGGCTGCTGCGGTTGCGCAGGCTGATGTTGCAAAGGCCCAAGACCAGTTTAACCGGCCGCCACGGGCAGAGAAACTGGCTGTGGCAACCATTGAAGCGCGGCGCAAGGTTCTGTTTCAGACGATGCTTGATCAGCCGGGGAATCTGGATGCGGCGTTTGAGTATGCAGCCTTGTCATCGCAGGTTGGCGATCTTGAAGGTGCGATTGCAACGCTGGAGCGCATGCTGATTTTTGCTCCAGGTTTGCCGCGTCTTCAGCTTGAACTCGGTGTGCTTTATTTCCGGCTTGGTGCTTTCAAAACGGCAAAAACCTATTTTGACGCGGCCGTTTCCAGCGCAAACACGCCGCCGGAAGTGCGCCAGAAGGTAGAAGAATACCAGCAGGCGATCGCGCGCAACAGTGATATCACGGCATTTTCCGGCGTGATCAGCGCAGGCACGCGCTATCAGACGAATGCCAACAGCGGCCCAACTGCCGCAACCGTCACACTGAATGGCCTCAATTACGTCTTGTCGAATGAAGCCCGCAAATCGTCAGATGTCAGCCTTTATACCAGCGGCGAGTTTCAAAGTGTCATTGATCTGCCCATGCAGGGGGTAACATTCAAGACCGGTTTACGCACCTATGGCGAGTTCTACCGCCAAACAACAAACCTCAATCTCGGCTATGGGGAAGTGACCGCCGGTCCGTCTTTTGATCTCAACAGTATCGGTTTGGCAGACTATACACTGGATACCTATGGCATCATGGGCGGAGGCGTTCTCTCAGGAGATCCCCTGATGGTAACGTTTGGTGCGGGCGCGCTCGTCGGCATGCGCGCCAACAACAACGCATTTTACGGCATCCGTAGCGAATATCGCTATGAGCATCTATACAATTCCAAGGATTATCCCTCTCTCAGCAATAAATCGGGTGATCGGTTCCAAACGCAATTTCTGTCCGTTTACCGGTTGTCGAACAGCGTCAATCTAGGGTTTTCCGGTATTGTCGATCGGTTTGACGCGGACGTTGATTATAATTCCTACTGGCAATTTGCCGCAACAAGCGGCATCTCCGTGGATTTTATGTCGCCGATATCAAGCCTGCCGGACCCATGGAATGTGTCCGTATCCACTCTGCTCTCTCGACGTTTCTCTGATCAGGCCGATCCAATGATCAGCAATTCGTCACAGCAGATGACCAGATGGTCGATCAATCTGACGCAGACAGTCCCCGTTTCCAAAAAATGGTCGGCCTTTGCACAGGCCAGTTATGAAAAGTCCTGGTCCAACTATGACACCAGCGTCTTTGACAATACCACGCTGGCAATCGGTTTTAAGAGGGCTTTTTGATATGGGCATGCGAAACTCATGGTGGCATGCGATCAGCGCCCATCTTGTGGTCACAGGTCTTGGGATTCTTGTTGCCAACGGCCCTGCTGTGGCCAGAGAAAATGCCCGTGTCGGGGTGGCAAGCGCGGTCAATCCGCAAGCGTCCAGTGAAATCCCCGGACAAGGCGCACGTCTCATGAGCATCGGCGATGCCGTGATCCATAATCAGGTGATCAACACCAGTGGGGAAGGACTGGTGCAGATCCTGCTTGCGGATGGAACAGCTTTTACCGTCGGCCCCAATTCCAAACTGACAATAGACAGCTTTGTCTACGATCCAGAGGCCGGAACAGCCAAAGTGTCCGCTAGCCTATCCAGGGGGTTCATGCGGTTTATCGGCGGCAAGACGTCGAAAACCGATGGCGGCGCGACAATCAACACGCCCATTGGCACGGCCGGTATTCGCGGCGCTGTTGTCGATATTGACCTCGGCAAAATGGGGCAGGAACCCAAGCGCGGTTCTCGCGGAGAATCTGGCAAGAAGAATACAGATAGAGAGGAAGGCGGCGATGAGACACCGCCGCATATCTCCATGATTTTTGGCCGTGATGTGACTCTGAATTTTGGTGGCACCTCGACCCGTTTGTTCAAGGCAGGCTATTCCATCATTGTCGATGCCAATGGCCGCAGGGTTTCGCGCACGCCCGAAACGTTCCTGAAAGCAATGCAAAGCCGTCTCGCCAGTCCGGCGGGCAGCCATGGCGGTGCGGGAAAAGTGCCAGTTGATGATCAGGTGAGCCAGAGCGGTGTTGGCCGGTACAACTCCAGAAGCACTTTGCTCTCCAATCTTCCCGTACCACAACCACGCCCCGTTTTCTTGCCAGAGCAAACGGCCAGCGCCACGGCCAAGCTGTCTTTGATCGAGCAGGATGCCAACCGCGCAGTCGCCGCGACCACGCCGGGCACGTCTGCCCCGACTCCGACTCCAAGTCCAACTCCAACTCCAACACCAGGTCCAACGCCAGCCCCAGCCCCAGCCCCAGTTCCAACACCGACACCAACGCCAACACCATCCCCTCCCATCAACCGCACTGCTTCGGTGCGTGTTCTGACGTCCGCGAGTGATGATAGCATTGTCGGCGGCTCTGCCCAGACCGATCGTACAGGCACGCTCAGTGGAAATGAGGGGAGTGATGGCACTGCCACGTTGACAGACGCTGATACGCTCAGGCTTCCAGTCTATGCTGATCGCGCTTTCACGCGCAATAGCGTGTCAAATGTCGCTTACAAAGGTGCCACTTATTCGGGCAATGCTTATGTCGGCACGGATAATTTTCGTGCCTATCTGCTGAAGAATGGAAGCAATCCGCTCTATGTGATTGCTGGCGATGCGGCGAATGCCGCCAATGTGTTCACCTATTCCGGCATTCGGCATTACACATTGTCAGCCGATGCCATCTCTCCATTGGTCACCGGATCGGGAAGCGCACTTGCCTTCGCCGATGGCCAACGTCTGTCGGGTGTCAATTTCGCCAATGCAGCCTCCAGCGACCTCCTGATTGCGGTGACGCCTGCGCCAACGGACACCAGCATTCTCGCCAAAGGCTTGCAGGGATGGCTTGTGATCAGCGGGGAAGGAGAAAGTCAGCAAAGCGCGATTGGTATGACGACCGGCAAGATCAGCCTGCTTGACGATGATGTGACCTATGGTTTTTCGGGCAAACGGGGAGGGAGTGACCGGCTCAGCGCCAATGGAGTCACCTATTATGCCTCTGGCAACATTGGCAGCGTTGCGGGCGCCAATGGTGGTGATGCGATTTTCGGCTCCAATGGTCAATATCTGGTGGTAACCAACACATTGGACGGGACTGGCTCGTTCCTTAAGGACGCTGTTTCCTACAATAGTGATGGCATTGAAGATGAAACGTCATTCTCGACCATCCATGTCGGTAATCTGACATCCACGACCACCAGCACGCAGGCCTATGCTGGCAAGACCATGCAAGGGTTTTCATCCATTGCCCTTAGTGAAGATGGTGCCACATCCTCGGTATTTGGCAAGGTCTCCATGACGTTCAATGCCAGCCAGAGCAGTTTTTCGGCGGACTTTTCCCGGATCGACGGTGACAGTTTTTCGTATAATGATAGAATCGGCTTCACCGACAGAGATGGTGGCGCGGTCTATCTGGATGACAAGACTTTTGCCGCCTCGGGTGGCAGCAATCGTGCCTATGTGATGAGTTCCAAAGTTGCACCCGTCAAAGTGTTTGAGGGCGGAACGTCCTCGGAGCTGTGCAATTGCAGCTACCTCACATGGGGGTGGTGGGGTGAAGCTGACACGGGCGATGGTTCGATCATATCCGGCCATCTGGGCAACTGGATTATTGGCGATGTCACGGCCAATGTCGATTTGCCGTCAAGCGGCACAGCAACCTATTCCGGCAATGCCGTTGGCACCGTGGTTAGCGGCTCATCGCAATATATTGCAACGGGTCAGCTCTCGGCCACGGTGGATTTTGCGGCGCGCAATGGCACCGTTTCCGTCAACAACTTCGACAGTCACTCTTTCTCAAGCGGTGTGACTTTCCCCAGTTCTTCCAGTTTTAGCGGTACGAATGGTGCTACGCAGATCTCTGGGGCCTTGGTGAATGGTTCAAGCGGTGAGGTCGCAAAAGGCATGATGGGGAGCTTCTCGACCTCGAGTGGCGGTTGGTCTGCCTCAGGGATTTTTGGCGGAAATCGCAACTGATGGCAAAGCTTGGGGCAGCGGCCATGTCGGTTCCGACACAAAAAGCGCGAAGGCTTTCAGTGCCAACGCAGACGGCCATCGTTGGGGCCGTCACACTTTTACTTTGTTTAGGTGTGTTGCGACTTTGGCCCCATGCAACAGATATTTTGAGAACACCGATTTTCGATGGCTATCAGCGCCTGCACCCTCGCCCGAATACCGATCCCCCGGTTGCGATTGTGGATATTGATGAGGCGTCCATTGCGGCACTTGGCCAATGGCCTTGGTCCCGACAGGTGCTTGCAAACATGGTGGAGCGGCTCCATGCTCTGGATGCTGCTGCCATCGGTTTTGATATTGTGTTTTCGGAGCCAGATCGCTTGTCACTCAGCCGGGCCGTCGAGGCGTTACGGAAAGAAGGCGTGTCTGTTGCACTCCCGATAGACCCTGACAGGCTTGACAGTGACGCCGCTCTGGCGCGGGCATTATCAACCGCGAACGTATCGGTTGGTCTTGCTTTGACGGACGAGGCTGGCCAGTCCCCGCTCCCTGCAAAGGCTGCATTTTCTTTTGGTGGCAGCGACCCACGCCTTTACCTTCCGCAGTTTTCCTCCGCCGTGGGCAATCTGACAATTTTGCATACCGCCGCCGCGGGCGCGGGCTTTTTCTCGTTTCCGGCCAGTCGCGATAACGTCATCCGGACCATGCCACTTTTCAGCACGGCAGGTGGCACGCTGTTTCCCGCCCTCAGCATCGAGACGCTCAGATTGGCGCAAGGGGCATCGGGTTTCATTCTTCGCAGCAATGATGCCAGCGGCGAAAAGGGCGCAAGCCATCCCGGTCTTGTGGAGATGCGTGTCGGGGGCTTTACGGTTCCAACCATGCCAGACGGACGATTGCGCATCTATTACTCCGGTCTTGAGAACATGACCGTGATCAGTGCCGCAGACCTGCTGTCAAACCGTCTGACACCCAGCCAGACGCAAGCGATTTCGGGCCGCATTATATTGATTGGCACCAGCGCCATTGGCTTGCGCGATATTGTCGCCACGCCTTTGGCTGCCGCAGTCCCCGGCGTGAATGTGCATGCCGAGATTATTGACCAGATCGTGGCGGGCGTATTTCTGCAAGAGCCGGATTGGGCTGCGGGCCTTGCGCTGCTGGCCGGTTTCGTTGCGGGAAGCCTGCTGATCTTTGTGACCTGCCGCTGCGGTGCCGGGGTCAGCACACTTGCTTTTTTGCTGCTTTCCAGCACGCTTGCCGCGTTGTCGTGGTTGGCATTCGTGCAGGCGCACATTCTGATCGATCCCGTCGGGGCTGTTGCAACATTGCTGGTCATTTTTCTTGTTCTTGTGCCGCTCCGGCTGGCGCTTGCAAACCGCGAAAAGCAATTTGTGAAAAATGCCTTTGGGCGCTATCTCGCACCATCCTTGGTGGAGCGTCTGGCAAAAGAGCCACATGCTCTACAATTGGGCGGCGAAACCCGGCCATTGACGGTGCTTTTCTCGGATATTCGCGGTTTCACCACCCTCTCCGAGGGCATGGATCCCCAGACACTGACCGGCCTGATCAACAACGTGTTGACACCACTCACGGATGTGCTGCTGGCCCGCGAGGCCACCATCGACAAATATATTGGCGATGCGATCATGGCGTTTTGGAATGCGCCGCTCGACATAGACGGGCATGAGGAAAAAGCCTGCCGCGCCGCGCTGGACATGACAAAAGCCCTGAATGATCTCAACCACAGCCGGTCGGAGCCTATCCGCATCGGCATTGGCTTGAACTCAGGCCCGGCCTGCGTTGGCAATCTCGGCTCTGTTCAACGCTTCAGCTACTCGGCGCTGGGTGACAGCGTCAATCTGGCGTCGCGCATTGAAAGCCTGACGAAATTCTATGGCGTGACCATTGCCGTCAGCGAGTTCACGCGAGAGGCAGTGCCGCATTTTGCTTTTCTCGAAATTGATTTTGTCCGGGTGAAAGGGCGCACCACACCCGTGCGGCTCCACGCATTGCTTGGTGATGAGACAATGGCAAAAAGTGCCGCCTTTTCAAGCCTCGAGACGCAGCATCAGACCATGATGTCACTCTACTACAAAGGTGAATTTATCGCAGCTCAACAGGCTTTGTCTGCCCTGCGCACGCAATGCCCGGCTGAAATCTCCGGCCTTTATGATCTCTATTGTGAACGTCTCACTGTCCTCATCGCCGATCCTGTCGGCGATGAGTGGGATGGCGTCTATACCGCTCGCTCGAAATAGTCTGGAATTGTGGAAACATGACTGAACAGAAGTCCAATCTCTTTCGTCAGGAAGCGCTTGATCGGCTCTCGTCACCCGAACAACTGGATGAAGCCATTGTCATCACCAGCTCCGGCAGCTGGATCGCCGCCGTCGGCGTTCTATTGCTGCTTGCCACATTCATTGTCTGGGCCTTCACGGCCCATATTCCCACCCGCATTCAGGGACAGGGCATTTTGTTTTCCGGTGGTGGGCAAGTGGTCGATGCGATTTCGTCAGCCCCCGGCACCCTGCTGCGACCGTACGTCAAGGTTGGCGACAAAGTCCATAAGGGTGACGTGATTGCCGAGATCCTTCAACCCGATATCGCAGCAAAGCTGGACGTTGCCAAAGCGCAGGCAAAAGCCAATCAAGATGCCTATGACGCCATGCGAAACCAACAAGCGGCTTTAATCAACGCCAAGAAAGCCAATGCCGAGGCCCGCAAGGCATCATTGGAAGCACAGATCAAGGCTGCCGAACAGCGTCATGCCGCTTATGAAAAACTGGTCAGCGCTCAGGAAAAGCTCTCAGCGGGCGGCATAACCACGGCCGCTGCGTTGCAGCAGGCGCGTGAACAATTGGCCAATGCCACTCTTGATCTGGCGACCGCGCGTACAGGACTGCTCACGCTGGCGGCAGAGCAGCTTTCAATGGAGTCAGATGCCCAGAGGGTCCGGTTTGAGCAAGATCAGAAGACGCGCGCAACTGAGGCCGAAATCCGACAACTGGAATTCCAGCTCTCCGCTTACGGCAAGATAACAAGCCCTGCTGATGGCACGCTTGTGGAGTGGAAAACGCCCTTCGGTGCCTTCACACCGGCGGCCACACGCATTGCCAGTGTGGCCAGCGGGAAGGGGTCGCTGGAATTCATGCTCTATGTGCCTCCCGCACAGGGCAAGCGGATTGAGCCTGGCATGCCCGTCTATATTGAGCTGGGCGGTATGCAGAAGGAACAATGGGGAACATTGGTGGGCCATGTGCGATCTGTTTCCGATTTTCCGGCAACGCGCGAGGGCATGCAGGCCATCTTGCAAAATGATGGGCTCGTTTCTCGGTTCTCCAAGGAAGGCTCTCCCTTTGGGGTGATTGTCGAGCTTGATCACGACGCAACGACTGTGAGCGGTTATCGCTGGTCGGGTGGCACTGGCGCGCTTGCAAACCTCAGTGCGGGCACAACAGGAACAGCCAAGGTTACGATTGACAGTCGAAAGCCGGTTTCCTTTCTTTTGCCATTCATCCGCAAAGTATCGGGTGCATGAGCATGGGTCTTGCTTTCAGTTTACCCGCGTCTTCGCCCCCTCGACAAAAATCGCGGGCCACACCCCAGATTTTACAAATTGAAGCGGTCGAGTGCGGCGCAACCTGCCTTTCCATCATCCTCGCCCACTATGGTCGTTGGGTGACGCTGGAGGAGTTGCGCACCGCCGCAGGTGTTTCGCGCGACGGCACCAAAGCCAGCAATCTGCTCAAAGCTGGACGGCACTACGGCTTGACTGCAAAAGGTTTTCGCAAGGATGTCAGCAAGCTGCACGAAGTGCCATGGCCAGCGGTGCTCCATTGGAACTTCAATCACTTCGTTGTTCTTGAAGGCATAAGAGGCCAGCGGGTGTTCATCAACGATCCCGCCCTGGGCCGCCGCACCATTACCTTTGAGGAGTTGAACGAGGCCTTTACGGGAGTTGTTCTCGCGTTTGAGCCGTCCAAAGATTTCATTCCCGCAGGCGCGCCACCCTTGGCGATGCCGATGATGATGGAGCGGTTGCAAGGCTCACAAAAAGGACTTTTCTTCGTTCTCATTGCCTCTCTTGCGCTGGTGGTGCCGGGCATTGCCGTGCCGGTGTTTACCCGCGCATTCATTGATCAAATTCTGGTGGGGCAACAAACGGACTGGTTTCTGCCGTTCTGCGTTGCGCTCACAGCGATTATTGCGCTGCGTGGTGCGGCCACCATGCTGCAACAATTGGGACTGCGCCGCCTTGAAATGAAGCAGATGGTCGTGCCTGCCAGCAAGCTTCTGTGGCACATGTTGAGGCTTCCGGCAGAATTTTACGCCCAGCGCCATCCGGGCGAATTGACAAGCCGCCTGGGTGCCAGCGACCGGATTGCCGGCCTGCTATCGGGCAGGCTTTCCTCTGCGGTGTTCAACTTGACGAGCCTGATCGCCTACGCCATCATCATGTGGCTGATCAATCCGATGTTGGCCCTGTTCTTATATGCCACGCAGGTCATCTACGCTTTTGTCATCTATCACGGTGGCGAGGTTCAGCGCACCCAGAGCGCCAAACTATCGGTTGAACTTGGCAATCTGCTGGCCGCGACTTTGGGACCCATTCGCGCCATCGAAACCCTGAAAGCATCGAACATGGAAGGGCAGGCCTATCGTCGTTGGGCCGGGCTGCACAGCCGCGTTTTGGGGACGCGGGCGCGGCTTGCCTTCGCCCAGACATTGCTGAATGCCATCCCAACCACTGTTCAATCGCTCTCCTCGGTTCTGGTGCTGATTTTGGGTGCCATCAGCGTGATGAATGGCCACATGTCCATCGGCGCGCTCGTGGCCTTTCAGGGATTGGCACGGAGTTTTAACAGTCCTATCCTCGAACTTGTTGGGTTGGCGGGGAAAATTCAGGCCATTCGTGCCGATTTGATCAAGATCGCCGATATCAGTCGCGCAAAACAGGTGGAGCCGGGCGATCCTTCTGCCGTGCCCGCATCGAGCCGGGTGGAACTCGATGGGATCAGCTTTGGCTATTCACCACTGGATCCGCCACTGATTGCGGATTTTTCACTCCAGCTCAGTCCCGGCAAGCGTGTTGCGCTGGTGGGCGGCTCCGGCAGTGGCAAAACCACCATTGGCCGCATGATTGCCGGGCTGCAAACGCCCTGGAGTGGCGAAATTCGCATTGGAGAGGTGAATGCCCAATGTTTGCCGCAGGCGAGGCGCTCGCACCTGATTGGCTATGTGGATCAGGAGGTTTTCCTGTTTGAAGGCTCAGTACGGGATAATCTGACGCTTTGGGATGATTCCATCCCGCAGGAAGTTCTGATAGCGGCCTTATCCGACGCCGCAATTCTGGATGATATTCTGATGCGACCAGGGCAACTGGATGCCCGTGTCTCAGAAGGGGGGCTGAATTTTTCGGGAGGTCAGAGGCAAAGACTGGAACTGGCACGGGTGCTCAGTGCCAATCCTGCCTTGATTGTGCTCGATGAGGCGACGGCAGCGCTGGATCCTGTCACCGAAAAACAGATTGATGACAACCTGCGTCGTCGAGGCTGCGGTTGCCTTATCATTGCCCACCGGCTCAGCACCATCCGTGATTGTGACGAAATCATTGTGATGGGGCATGGGCGCATTGTGGAACGGGGCGATCACGACACGCTGATGGCTCTGAACGGCGAATATGCAGATCTTGTTCGGGGGAGCCAATGATGGTTATGGATGTTCAACCCATGCCGTTCAACAGCGTGCCTGAAATCTCGATAGAGGGTGGTGCAAACAGGCCGCTCGCGCTGAACAACGGGCAAGGCTCATACCGTTTGGCACAAGGATTTGCCGATGTTTTCATTCTCGATGATGAGCGCGATACCCGTCATCACCTGTTTCGGCTGGAGGCTGGAGCAATCCTTTTTTCAACACCGACCCATGGTTTTGGAAAACTTGTGGCAATTGGCAGCCTTGGATCTCGATTCGTGCAGATCCCTGGGGAGGAAGCGCTCGAAAATGCACGTGCGCTTGTCGCGTGGATACATGCGCTTCACGCCGCCGTCAGCGATCATCACCAATGGCCAAAACACCTCCTGAAAACTGAAACGCTTACACTCGAAGCAGATGAAACCTGCTCTTCGTCTGCGGGGGAATATCATCTGGTGCAGGCCGAAGCGCCCGGACTGAGCTGGAATGGCATATCGCTTGAGGTTGGCAGGCCGTTTCCTGTGTCCGCGCCGGGGGTGTTAACCGCCGCGCAAACGTGTCGCGTCGACGTTATGACAACGCCAAATGCCATTGAAACAGCCGCAGCATTGGCCCACCTGGCCGAAATGATGGTTGAATGGGGTGGGCGGCGCTTTGAGGCTGACCATCGTGAGCGTCATAGGCGTCAGCAAATACGTGAGAATGAGTCCCATCAGCAATTTTCCAATGCACTGACAGCGCTCGCCCGCGTGCGCAACGAGCAGACAATCTGGGACAATCCCTGGATATTCGCGATTGAGGCGGCGCTTGCGGCATTTGGGCACAAGACGGATCACTTGCCGGACATTTTGCGTCGTAAAGCGTCGGATGTTAAAGCCTTCGAGCCGGTTCTGAATGATCTCTTGTTGGACTATCGCCCGGTGCGACTGCGTTCCGGCTGGTGGAAGCGCGATGGATTGCCGCTGTTGGGCGAAACAGTCGATGGTGCACCTGTTGCACTGGTGCCCGATGGAAACGGCCGCTTCAGGGTGATTGGTGAGTCAGGATCGAAGATAGTTGACGACGCCACGGCCGCCACGGTTCGTCAATCCGCCCTGCAACTCTATCCAATGCTGGATGACCGTAAACTTGGCTTGCGCGATATGGTTCGGTTTTGTGCTCAGGGACTGGGCAGGGACGTCTGGAGAATCGTTGCAACGTCAGTTCTGGCAGCAGCAGCCATGGCGCTTTTGCCGGTTGCGACCGGGATTCTGTTTGATTCTGTCGTGCCCGTGAATGACCGTTCAGGCCTTTGGCAGGTGACATTGCTGCTCGTGTCAGCAGCTCTTGGCCAATCCATCTTTGAACTCACACGGGCCATGACCATTCTGCGCATGGAAGCGGTTTTGGATGCCAAGTTGCAGGCCGCATTGGTACTGCGCCTGTTTCGGTTGCCTGTCAGCTTTTTTCAAAGATTTGCTGTGGGTGATCTGGGGCAACGAACACTTGGATTACAAGAAGTGCGGCAGACTTTGACGGCTTCGACCCTTGGGAGTTTTTTGGGTCTGATTGGCGGGGTTGCAGGCATTGTCACCATGGCGTTCATCAGCTGGCGGCTAACCTTGTTCGCGATGATCCCCTTTGCAATCATCCTGATGGTGTCTGGTTGGATCTCCCGTCAGCAATTACGCTATGAGCGTGATCGGTTTGAGCGAAGGGGCGGAAGCTTCCTGCTTCAGGTTCTGGTGGGGCTGCCAAAATTACGCGCGGCAGCCGCCGAGATGCGGGCCTTCTCGGAATGGATCTGGCGAACAATGCACGAGCGTAAACAATTGGGCCAGGCGCGCCGTTGGCAAGGGTGGCAAATGGTGGCTGTTGCGGTGTTACCCGCGCTATCCTTGCTGTTTATTTTCAGTTGCCTGCTGCTGGTGCTGAAATCGGAAACGGCTCAAGCGGCTTTGATGGCGCTTGTCGATCCAACGGATGCGTCTACGCAGGCCGCAGCTCTGTCCACCGGCATGTTCGTGGCGTTTGTCACAGCCTTTAGTCAGGCATCAACCGCGCTGACCACCGCGATCACGGCTGTATCGGAAGTGTTGACCATTAATCCGCTGGTCGAGCGTGTTCTACCGTTGATCGAGGCCGAGCCGGAGGTTAAACGGACCAGTGAACCACCTGGGCGCCTTAGGGGTGAAATCGCGTTCAACCGCGTCCATTTTCGCTATGACAAGGATAGTCCGCTGGTTCTGAAAGATGTGAGTTTCACCATAAAACCCGGCGAATACATTGGCATTGTCGGGGAATCGGGCAGTGGCAAATCCACCCTGATGCGCCTGCTTCTTGGATTTGACGTCGCGCATGAAGGAGCACTGTTCTTTGACGGCAAGCCTGCGGATCGGCTTGATGCCGCGCTGCTACGCAAGGAAATCGGCGTTGTACTTCAAAACGGCCGCATCAGCCCCGGATCGATTTATGAAAACATCGCTGGCGCGTCGGGTCTGGGTCTTGAGGCCGCCTGGGCTGCGGCACGGCTTGTGGCGCTGGCGGCCGACATTGAGGCCATGCCCATGGGCATGCATACGGTGCTCAACGATGGCGGTAGCGCGCTCTCGGGCGGCCAGCGCCAGCGTATTTTGCTTGCGCGTGCATTGGTGCATCAACCCAACATTCTGCTGCTGGATGAAGCCACCAGCGCGCTGGACAACCGGACACAGCGAGTTGTCACCGAAACACTGGGCCGCCTTTCCGTCACACGTATTGTTATCGCCCATCGGCTCACCACAATTCAGGATGTCGATCGGATTTTCGTGATGGACAAAGGCCGATTGGTGGAAAGCGGCACCTATAATCAATTGATGGAGGAGAGAGGCGTTTTCTACGCGCTTGCCCGGCGTCAACTTTTGGAGAGTTTCCCGTAATGCGCAAAGTCCTTTACATTCTAGGCCAACTCGATGACGAAGATATTGAATGGATGGCGCGAAAAGGGCGGCGGTTTACGGCCAATGCCCGCCAGATTCTCATTCATGAAGGCAAATCCGTCGATGAGCTGTTCTTTGTGCTCTCCGGAGAGGTCGCCGTCATGGTGGCAGGGGTTGGTGAAGTGGCCCGGCTTGGGCGAGGCGAAGTGGTGGGCGAAATGTCACTGGTTGACAGCGCACCACCTTCCGCAACGGTTGAGGCAATGGGCGGGGCTATGATTCTTGCCATTCATAAACATGACCTTCAGCAGCGGCTTACGGAGAATTCCGGCTTTTGCGGGCGTTTCTACAAGGCGCTGGCGATCTTTCTTGCCGACCGCCTGCGCAGCACAACTCAACGCATGAATTCGACACGAGGCCTATCCGGTGACGCCGTCATGGAAGACGAGCTGGACGATGGTATTCTGGACACAATTTCCCTGGCAGGTGCCCGTTTCGAGCATCTTCTGGCACGTCTCTCCAGCCATGGGGAAGGGCTCGCATGACGATGGCAGAGGTATTTCTGGCGTTTTGCTTGATGATTTTTGGCCATGCACTGGGTGACTATCCTCTCCAGAATGATTTCATGGCGCGGGGCAAAAATTGGCGCACACCGGTGGCTGGCGTACCATGGTATTATCTGCTTGGCGCGCACGCGGTCATTCACGGCGGATTGGCCGGGATTGCAACCGGTTGTGTATGGATTGGCCTGCTGGAGACAGGTGCTCACTTCGCCATTGACAGCTTGAAAAATAAGGGTTTTATCTCAATTCATACAGATCAGATTTTGCACATTGGTTGTAAGGTGATCTGGGCATCTCTTTTGGCCACGGGGGTGGTTCGGTCTGCGACAGTTTTTTGACACGCGCTTCGGAAATCGTCGTTCGTGTCATGAAATAATGACCTAATGGGGTATGGGCGGGTATTCAGCGATGCGAGTGATGTGACGTGACAACAGAGCATGTTGAACGGCAAATTTTGGACTCTTCACAGTTGGGGCGTGAAGAAAACTACGAATATTGGCGGGCAGGAGTGTCCAGCCTGTTTGATGCTGTACCTGCCACAGATGAGCTGGACGGTTTCAAAGCTGATTTGGAAAGCTACAATATTGGACCATTCCTGATCGGCAAGACATCGGCCAGCGCACAGCGGTTTCACCGCTCGAACGAACTGGTTGCGGCCGGTGGCGTAGATCACCTTCTCGTGCAGCTGTATGTCAAAGGTGAGTGTGCCTATAATGCGGATGGCGGCCTTTCCAAAGGCGTCGCGGGTGATATTGTTTGCTTCGATCTTAGCCGTCCCATGCGAAGTCAAACAACGGACATGGACATTGTCAGCCTGATTCTGCCGCGTTCCATGATCCGGCTGATGCCCAAGACGATTGATGAATTGCACGGCGCAAGAGTGCAGGGCTCCTCGGCTCTTGGCATTTTGCTGGGCGAGCACATGATGTCCATGGCAAAAATTGCGCCGCAACTGACGGGGCCAGATAGCAAACTTGCAGCCGAAGTGGCGTCTGTGCTGGTGTCCAGCGGGTTTTCGGCAGCTGTAGCCGCAGAGCGCGGCATCCTGTTGGACGCCAATTTGCAAACGATACAGGCCTATATTGAGCGCAATTTGACCAATCCCGCCCTGTCTCTGGACATGATCATGCGGCAGTTTGCTCTTTCGCGCTCGGCGCTTTACCGCCTGTTCGAACCGCTTGGAGGCATTGCAGATTATATCCGCGAACGTCGGCTTAAACTGGCCCATCTGAAGCTTGCCTCCGTGGGCACGTCGCGTGGCGCAGTTGCCAAACTGGCCTATTCCACCGGGTTTGCCAGTGAAAATGCCTTTTCGCGGGCTTTTCAGCAGCATTTCGGTATTCGTCCCAGTGAAGCTATCCGCAATGTTGAAGCCGGTATTCGAACGAAAAACGACCTCAATGACAGCGAAGACAACTGGATGCAGGCTTGGCTTGATAAGTTGAAGGCCAGCACCGGGTCGTGACATCGGCCTCCCCCAAGCCTCGGTTTCGCACGACGTCGCAAAGGCGTGATCGCACGGGCGGCAAGAGTGGCGGGTGCAAATAGCGCCAAACAGGCTGTCGATAGCTTTGTTTTAATTTACCTTTTCGGAAAGCCGGTTTCGCCTTTCTCTGAAAAATTCCAAGGTGCAGGTTGTTGTGGAGGGGCGTCACCAACATCTCATCCCAATCTGGTCCGATATCGTCCCAAGTCAGCAATCGCCCCTTTTCTTCGGACACGTACCCTGCAAAGAACGCTTACCGCATAATTCCTTAAATCGGAATCGACTTAAGGAATTATGCCGTAGATTGAAAGTGTTACAGCGTCGTTTTGTGCGCCATATATGGCGCACGGCGCTGTACTACGTTGGCAAGGGCCGGGGAAATGTTGGCAACTGAGAGAGATGGGACAGCACAGCCTACTTTGCAACATGCGGATATTTCGCCTGCATCAGACACATTGTTTGTACTGCTAAAAAACAATGCAGCGCTGTTTGCCGGTCTGACTTTTTCACGCTTACGCCCTTGGCTAAACGCCTTGCCCAACGGCATCATTGCGGTTGGGGCGATCTGCATGGGACGTCCCGTAGGCTTGGCAATTGGGGAACTCAAACCCGGCAATCTCGCAGACTTGTTTTCCATCGCCGTCGCATTGCCGATGCGTCGTCAGAATATAGGGCGTGGGTTGTTGCTGGAATGGCAAAGGCAGGCTGCCCTACAGGGTGCGGTGAAACTGCGGGTCAATTATCCAAGTACTCTCAAAAGCAGAGATGGTCTGGCGGCCCTGCTTGCAAAGACCGGTTGGTCAAGCCCGAAAGAAGATGGATTTATCGTCACAGGGCGCGTTGGAGCGATGGTTGAGGCAGTCGGTCAATGGCCCGGTATCAGGGGACGTTTGGCTGAGTTGAGTGCATATACATTTGACCCTGTCACGCTGACATCAGATGACAGGCTTGCCGTGAACGCCTATTGTGCAAGGCCAGATTTCATCGATATGTTTGGCCCGCTGAACCCCGCGCTGCCATACGACCATGACCTGAGTTTGATTATTCGCCGTCAAGGTCTGTTGGTTGGCTGGCTTTTGGCAATCCGAGAAGAAACGTACCGGGGCGCGCATGCCGTGTCTCAGACAGAAACGCCCATGGTTCGCTATCTCGAGGCCTATCTGGACCCGGCCTACTGGCACAGCGGCGTGATGATCCGGGCTTATTTTCAGTGCTATCAAAAGCAGGCACAGCTGTTCGGACCAGAGTCTGTCGCCATCTATTACACCAATCAAAACCTTCCTCGCATGGTGGCACTGACCCGTCGTCGGTTTGCACCGATAGCAGACCGGTTTGAAATTTCGTTATGCGCCACACAATCTGTGACACCAGTCACACCAACTCTGTCATCGGATGATGCAGTCGATATTGGAAATCTCAGGAGAGCCAAATGAGTACTTCAGCATTGACCCAGTTTTACGATCACGTACGCGCCAACCCGGAACTGGAGATCCGCGCAACCCGATCGCTCAAGGATTCTCCTGAATCTCTCGTTCTACTGGCTAAACTGGAGGGGTTCGACTTTTCCGAAGAGGAACTGTTGCACGCGCTGTCCCATGGCACCGAACTGGAAGAGGGAGAACTCTGCGACACAGATCTCGATCTTGTTGCAGGTGGTGGCTCTCAAGAGTGCCGGAAATCTTTAGTGGGCTCACCGATTACTCGATTTTAACACTGCCATTTAGAGTTTGTCAGGGAAAAATGGAATTCAGATCTTCCGAAAAAGACAAACGAAAACAAAGGAATCCAGAGTTTGTCTGGTTCAATCTGAACCTTTCAGACTTTTAGCCTGACACACTCCGGGACAATACGAATTTTCTGGACAGTTTTCTATAACACACGAGAAAGAGGTCATCTCATGAGCATGGAAGCGATGAAAGCATTTTACAATAAGGTGCAGAATGAACCCGCCCTTAAACAAGAGGCGGAGCAGGCGGTGCAGGAGGGGCCTGCTGCCCTGGTTACCCTCGCTGCCAGAGAGGGATTTCAGTTCACAGAAGAAGAGGTTGCCGCTGAACTGGCTGCTCTTGCTGCGGGTGAACATGAATTGTCGGATAGCGACCTTGATCTTGTCGCCGGAGGATTTCCTCTACCGCCCAAGAACAGAACGTTCTTCGACTCACACCACAAGCTTAGCTGAAAATCTTTTACGTCTCAGCTCGACTGCCGGCGATGAAATCCACGGTAAGACTTTCAATATCATATAGAATTTCTTAACTTGGTAACCACGTTTCCCTCACACACGATCAAGCGGGTTGCAGTTTGCTGCGCGCTCAGTGACCCGCTTGATCTCTCATTGTGCTGGCTACCATTGCTCCGAAATTACGGCACAATTCCCTACTGCATAATTCCTTAAATCGGCATCGATTTAAGGAATTATGCAGAAAATTTAAAGTGTTACAGCGCCGTCGCGACGAATGGGCTTCAGAGCTGGTTCGGTTTGTTTGAACAGTTTCGGGCGTTTTGCGAAGTGGATTGCCGCCTCGATTATGCCGCCACCATCATCGGTGTCAGCACGTGGAGATAGACCTCCTCGTATTTCATCGACCGCCACAGTCGCTCAACGAAGACGTTGTCCCGCCAAGCATCATTGTCACCATCGAGATGGCAATCTCGGCCTTCTTCCGCACACCAGTGAAGTCGATGGAGGTGAACTGCGAACCCTGGTCGGAGTTGAAGATGTCGGGCTTTCCGAAGCGGGCAAGTGCCTCCTCGACCGCCTCGATGGTGATCGATAGCCGCCAAGATAGAATCCGACAGCTGAACCCGTCGACGACGGCGCAGATATAGACGAAGCCACGTGCCATCGGGATGTAGGTCATGTACATGGCCCACACCTGGTTGGGTCTAGTCTCAGCCAGCTTGCGCAGAAAATAGGAATAAGCTTATGCCCTGCCGCGGGCTTCGACGTGTTGGGGCGACGTTAGATCGCTTCGATGTGAATCTTCTTCATCAGCGGGGCGACGTGCAGCCGCCCGGTTTCCAAACCTTCTCGTCTCAAGAGACCTTGCAGCATCCGACTTCCCCCTCTAAACTTCCGCTCTCTACTTTTTAGGGGCAAGTCCAAGTCCAGAACGCGGAGCGTTGAAGACATAACTGTGGACATGGATAGGTTCGATCTTTGGTCAATTCACAGGATAAGCCCAGGTTCCATAATCTTCCTTACCGCATTTCTTGTTCACACGGGTAGGTTCAAGAATCAAGTGCGACTTGCAAATGATACCAATGGGTTGTCACTCGCAAGGAGAATGCAATGGAACGCACCTACCCCCACATTGACCTTGATGAACGCCGCAAGATTGCACGCTGGAGAACGGCTGGGCTAAGTGTCGAAGTGATTGCCGAGAAGCTTGGCCGACATCGCTCTACGATCTTTCGTGAGATTAGGCGGGTAGATTCCATTTTGAAATGCAACGAAGACAATAATGGCCATGATTTCAGAAGGATGGAATGGCCCGCTCTTTTATGCCGTTGAGTTTGGACGCACGACACATCATCGCTCGAATGAATGATAGAGAGATCAGTCAGGCCGAGAGTGCCTTCACTTGTTTCGAGGCACTAGCGGTGTTTCTGAAGCGTCACGGCGGGCCGATAGCCTTTTATTTCCGAGAAGCATTCGGTGTTCCGGGTGGCGAAGAAGGATGCTTGGCCAGCCAGGTCTGTCTGCTTGCCAAGGATATCAAAGTGAAAGCTCTCGCTATTGCTTCCCATCCCTCTCAGGACGAAGGAAGACTCAAAAACCACGCAACAAGTTCCCCGCCGTTTTTGGCACCCACTTTTCGCATCAGACGCGCCCGATGTGCCTCTACGGTGCGAACAGATAGGCCAATCTCGTCGGCTATCTCGTGATTTTTCTTACCGCGCGCAACGAGGCTCATGATTTGCTGGAGTCGCTGGCTGAGAATATTTCGTTCGCCGTCGACGGGTCGCCCAAGCGGCTGGAAGAAATATACAGCCTCAGCAAACGGATCGTCAGGCGTTCTGCTTCGACCGCTCACCGCACACCAGAACCGACGACCGGTGGCGGTTTTCATGATGCGCTCATCGTAGTAGGTTTTACTGCCCGCCATATTGGCGCCCCACATTTCGCCGATACGTTTGAAATCTGATACCTGCGGATAGAGCCGAGCAAAGCTCCGATTGATTATGTCTTCTCGCGTCCGTTCAAAAAGATCCGCGAACGCCTGATTGCAGTCACGAATTATTCTGAATGTTGCATAGGCCACGGGTGCTGGCATATCCGCCAGGGGGAAATGAAGCTGGGTCCCTATTTTGGGAAGCGATGTCATCAGGCGTTGAGTATGCATGCAGTATTTATACCACTCCTAAATTCATTGGCGAGAGCTTTTAATCATATCTGACACAGCGTGTTGCAAAGTTCTGGAGGAGGAAATTCAGTGAGCAAAGTCAGTTCGACGGCCAGCGAAGCGCTTGCCGGAATTCTGCGTGACGGAATGATGATTATGGCGGGCGGGTTTGGACTCTGTGGCATACCGGAGAGCCTGATTGAGGCCGTTCGCCTGTCCGGAGTGAAAGACCTTACAGTCGTATCAAACAACGCAGGGGTCGATGGAATCGGTTTGGGTCGATTGCTTGAAACGCGACAGATCCGCAAGATGATTTCTTCCTATGTCGGAGAGAATAAGCTCTTTGCCCAGCAATTCCTTGCAGGGGAACTTGAAATCGAATTCAATCCTCAGGGCACGTTAGCCGAGCGTGTGCGGGCTGGTGGTGCGGGCATCCCGGCGTTCTATACAAAAACCGGTGTCGGCACGCTTGTCGCTGAAGGCAAGCCAACCCAGGTCTTCGATGGTGAAACCTATGTTCAGGAACGAGGCCTCTTTGCTGATGTCGCTCTCGTTCACGCCTACAAAGGCGATGCGGAAGGCAATCTCGTTTACCGAAAAACGGCTCGAAATTTCAATCCAGTTATGGCCACGGCAGCCAAAGTGACCGTTGCGGAAGTAGAGCATCTCGTCGAGATCGGCGAACTGGATGCTGATCATATCCATACACCCGGCATTTACGTTTCATCGGTCGTCCATGTCCCCAATCCGACGAAGCACATAGAGCAGCGTACCGTGCGCAAGCACGACATGGAGGAGGCAAACTGATGGCTTGGACACGCGAACAAATGGCTGCAAGGGCAGCACAGGAGCTGCGGGACGGTTTCTACGTCAATCTCGGCATCGGCATCCCAACCTTGGTTGCGAATTTCATTCCCAAAGGGATGAACGTTAAACTACAAAGCGAAAATGGCATGCTTGGCATGGGCCCTTTCCCCTATGAGGGCGAAGAAGACGCCGATCTGATCAATGCTGGAAAACAGACGATCACACAGCTTGACTCTTCCAGTTTCTTTTCGAGCGCCGACAGTTTTGCCATGATCCGTGGCGGTCACATTGATCTATCGATACTCGGTGCCATGCAGGTGGCCTCAAACGGTGATCTCGCCAACTGGATGATTCCTGGACACATGGTAAAGGGCATGGGCGGCGCGATGGACCTTGTGGCCGGCGTCAAGCGCGTGGTGGTGGTGATGGAACATACCGCCAAGGGACAGTCTAAGCTTTTGAAGGAGTGCACCCTGCCCCTGACAGGCAAGCGGGTCGCAGATCTCGTCATAACAGACCTCGGAACATTCGAGATACAACGGCGCGGCGATGTGCGCATGACGCTGACAAGCCTGGCCGACGGTGTAACCGTGGATGAGATTAAAGCAAAGACCGAAGCCGAGTTCGAGATAAAGCTGGATGGCCAGCAGTCAATGGCATCCTGACAACAAGCCACTTTATCGGCGGCAGGCCCATCTACCGCATGGGACGTCATCTCGGCAGGCACTGAGCCTGCTGCGATTGATGGATAAAGTGGCACTTTGACATGCTACAGCGCCGTGCGTCATATATGAGGCACGGCGCTATAACGCGTTAAATCTGCTGTATAATTTCCACCTTAAATCCACTCGGATTTAAGGAATTATGCAGTAGGGGCAGCCTTGCCCACCGACGATCTTATGTCACGGTTTTGATCACGTCTTCCTTGCACCGGGCGCATTCACCATCAGGCAGAGGATCGTGTGAAGCACCTGGGCGGCAATTTGTGCCGTATTCGTCGTATGGTCATATTGCGGAGCGACCTCGACCACGTCGCCGCCAATGATGTTGAGGCCATTCAGGCCACGCAGGATCTGAAGCACTTCACGCGGCATGAGACCACCCACTTCGGGCGTCCCCGTTCCCGGCGCAAATCCCGGATCAACACTGTCGATATCGAACGAGACATAGGTTGGTCTATCCCCAACGATCTGCCGCGCCTTCTCGATAATCTCAGGCAGGCTCGCTTCGCCCACATCCTCGGCGTGAACAACCGTCATGCCACTCTCATAGGAGAACTCCCAGAGATATTCGGCCGGGCCGCGTATACCAATCTGGATCGTGCGCCGCGGATCCAGAACGCCGTCAAGGACGGCCAGACGGAAAGGGCCACCGTGTTGGAACTTCGTGCCTTCATAAGGACCGGCCGTATCACAATGGGCGTCGATATGGATGAGACCCACCGGCTCCTTTTCACCAAGCGCTTTGAGAATCGACGAGGTGATGGAATGGTCACCGCCCACGCTCAGAGGCCTCACACCGGCTGCGACCAGCCTCCGGTAGAAGGACTCGATATCATCATGGCATTTCGCCAGATCGAAACGGCTCGTCAGCGGAACATCGCCGATATCCGCCACATTCGCCATGGTCAATGGCGAGGTCCGCAAAACATGATCATAAGGGCCGATGCGTTCAATCGTTCGCAGTGCGCGGGGGCCAAAGCGCGTCCCATTCCGGTTGGTCACGCCGAGATCCATGGGAACACCGATCAACGCGATATCCAGTCCACCAAAGTCGTCCGCATCCTGCGCATCCGTGAAGCTGCGGGCATCCAACAGCGTCGGGATCCCAGCAAAAGGCCACTTTCGTTTGTCACCGTCCTTGAATTGAGACTCAGCAACAGCACGAAAATCCGGATCAAAAATGTCTCCGCCAGACGCATTGGCGTATTTTTCTCGAAGTAACTCCAGGTGGGTCTTATCATCCATAAGCGTCGTTCTCCCTCATGTTGGCACAACAATACCAAGCTGAAATTTATAAGTGGTTCGAAATTTGCCGACGTGGTCGGGCTGATATTGTGATGTCGTCGCGATCCGCAATCCAGCAGCATCTATTGTCAGCAAGCACGCAACAAGAGGGAAAATAATGCAGCAGATTAAAAATGTTACAGCGCCGTGCACCACATAAGGCGCACGGCGCTGTAAAACGTTACAATTCTTTGTTTTAGAGTTTGTCAGGGAAAAGTGGAAGCCGGTTTTCCCGAATAGACAAACGAAAACACGGGAATCGAGAGTCTGTCTGGTTCAATTTGAACCTGACAGACTCTAATCAACGATCAGGCGCTCACGCTTTCTCAAGCTTGATGCTCGTCGCATCAGCCGTCAAATAGCCGACGGCTGCTCCAAAGCGGTCTTTGTAATTGGCCCGAACCAGCGGATCGAGCGTATCCTTCACCTTGGAATGGATCTTTTCCCAATCGCCCGGATGCTGGAAGTTGCTCATCACATAGGTCCAGCCATTGAGCTCGTCGATGGCATGCAGGCCGGTTGATTCCGCGCCAGCCGGCACCGACATGATGCGCGACAGCTCTTTGGTATCGACATTATAGGCCCACAGGAAGTTGTTCACATGCATGCCGCTGTCCTCGCCGATGAACAGCGTGCGCAGGCGCTCCGAGAACTTGATATTGTCCGGGTTGCCAATCTTGTCAGGATTGGCCGTGTTGCCGAGAGCGTCGGAGGCAATATCTTCACCGGTGAGCACAAAGTGGCTCTCGAATGGCACCCAATCGCTGGCGATTGCGGCACCGCCGCTATCCTTCTGGCCGCCAGCCATGGCGTGCGCAAGGATGCCACCGGCTTCAAGCGGCTTTTCAAAGCCGATGCCAGAGGTCTCGTACCAGCCCTTGCCGCCCTTTACCATGGAGTCCTTGATGTAGGAGATGGCTGAATAGGCGACCTTATCCTTCGCATTGACGGTCGTACCTTCCATTTTGGTAAATGCCAGGCTGCCGCCCATCAATGCTGCGTAGCGATGGGTTTCGAGGAAGGCTGCGGCCTTTTCCATGCCGGGCTTCAACTTCACCCAATGAAAGCCGCCGCTCATGGCGATCTTGGTAAAGCTCGCATCCTTGGGATCTTCCTTGGCGATCTCCATGATATCCTGCGGCTTCACAGTATCAGCGAGTTTCTCGATCTCGGCACTGGTGGCGTGGCCGAGCTTCACCCAGCTGATCTTGTCGGGCGATGCGGCCGTGTTGGTGGATAGCTTGCCGGCAAATTTGGCAACATAGAGTGTACCCGCCGAGAGATCGGCTTCCTTGTCGGCAACGAACATGAACAGGCCGCCATTGGTGGCGTCATCGCCCATCAGCAATGTGCGCTGGTCTGGCATGACCTGCACCAGTTCGTGCGAAATGCGGCCGATGCAGTAATGCTTGGTCAGCGTGCCAGTGCCGTCTGCGTTGACCTTGACTTCCGGCAGATGGCCGTAATGGTAAGGGTTTGCCGCCTTTTCGTCGCCAAACAGGTTTTTGCTAAAGCCCAGCAACTGCTTGTTCGAGGAGGCCGCGAATGCGTCGGGCTCATATTCCTCGCTCGACAGGTGGGTGTTCCAAGGTGAGAGGCTGGCACCGCAGGTGATCCACAGGCCATGGGCCTTGGCGGTATCAACATTGTGGTATTTTACCAAAGTGAGCTTACCCGTGGCCGGATCCTGGTCGAGCGTCAGCACCGCAATCGGCGAAGGCATGCGGCCATAGGTATCGTCACCCTTCTGATCGCGCGACATATATTCAAATTGAACGACAGCGAAGACGGCATCGCCCTTCACGCCATCAACCTTGGCCCCAGAGATCGGTGCCAGCAGCGAGGTGCCGTCAGGACAGTCAGAAAAGAACTGGCGTTCCTTGCCAGGCACAGAGGTATCGATGATTGGCTTGTTGTGAATGTCGTAATAACCACCGGCGAGAATCTGGCCGCCCTTGCCATCCGGCACCATATCGCCTGTTATGAAGAAGGGTTCATAGGACAGTTTGAAGGCCTGGCTGGTGCCGTCGGCGAGCTTGACCGTCAGTTCAGAACCAACCGTGGTGGTGGCCATCGCAGCCGGATCGCTCAGCGAGGGTGCCGCCATGGAGCTGAAGGTTGCAGATGCGAAACCCGCTGGCGCGGCCGCAGCGTCGCGCGCTGCCCCAAGCGCCAGAAGCGAGCTGGCCGCGGAAGTGCCAAGTGGCAGCATCGGCACGCTGGCAAGAAACTTAAGTGCCTGACGGCGCGATGCATTTGTCGTATTGAACATGGTCCACTCTCCGGTTTTGTTCCGGGTCACTCCCCCGGTGACGACAGGGCCTGTTGATAGCAACGGCCCGCCCTACATCTTGACCGGGTAACATGATCATAAGACACTTTGATGAAACAACGAGCGGGTCTAAAAGCGCCGCGCCGAGTCCACTTTTCCCTGACAAACTCTAGAAGGTCGCTGGCGTGTTGATCCAGATGAGCGTGGTCGGCCCATCATAATTGTTGCGCCATGAATGCAGCCGCGTACTCTCAAAATAAAAGCTGTCGCCCACACGTAGTGTATGAAACTGATCGCCATCGAGAATGACGTCCAGGCCACCGGCCAGAACGTGGATAAATTCCTCGCCTTCGTGCTGGTAGGCACCCTCACTGGAGGCTCCCGGCGCAAGATCGAAGCGATGGCACTCCATCTGATTGTTGCCGTCGGCAAGCACATGGATGGTCACGCCCGAGGCCGTGGTTGGCCATGTCGTCCATTGCCCGTCTCGAACCAGAGAGGCTCCCTTTCGTGATTTTCCCTGTCCGCTCAAGGTCGCAATGGTGGTGCCTAGATGCCGGGCAACGTTGTGCAGTGCTGTAACCGAAATGCCCTGCGAGGTGCGCTCAAACGTCGACAACATCGACACCGTTGTGCCCGTTGCCCGCGCAACGGTCTCCAGCGTCAGCCCCGCTTCCTTTCGCAGATGCCTGACCTTCATGCCGATTGAGATATCGCCAGCCTCGCGCCCCTCTTCCGCGCTCTCCTCTGCACGGTCAGCGGCATCATCCACCATCAATGCCTGTTTGATCGCAGCCGGATTGAGGCCTTTTTCACTTCGAAGCCAACTGATTGTCTTCAGCCGCTCAACCAGTGCAGCATCATAAAGTCTTTGGCCGGACGGCGTGCGCAGAGGATCGACAAGCCCCTGTTGCTCCCACAGGCGGAGCGTGGACGGCGAGACACCGGCCATGCGGGCTGCTTCGGCAATTTTAAGGTGGTTGAGGTCCATAAACCGCGCTTTTGAGAATGCTCTGCTGGCAGCCTTATAATTGTAAAAAGGCCCGTTGCAAAGCTACAGAAAAAATGTAGAGAATATTCACAAGCGAAAACGCTGGGAACAACAAGCCGCAGGGGATGTCATCATCATGCAGAATCAGGAAATTGCCGCACGCCGCTCTGACGCCATTTCACGCGGTGTCGGCGTCACCACGCAGGTTTATGCCGACAAGGCCCAGAATGCGGAAATCTGGGACGTCGAAGGTCGCCGCTACATTGATTTTGCAGCCGGGATTGCCGTGGTCAACACTGGCCATCGTCACCCCAAGGTCATCGCCGCCGTGAAAGATCAGCTCGATCATTTCACCCACACCTGCCATCAGGTCGTGCCTTACGAGAACTATGTGCGGCTTGCTGAGCGCCTCAACACGCTCGTTCCCGGCGATTTCAAGAAGAAGACGATTTTTGTCACCACAGGTGCCGAGGCTGTCGAAAATGCCGTCAAGATTGCCCGGGCAGCCACCAATCGTTCTGCCGTCATCGCCTTCACGGGCGCGTTCCACGGCCGCACCTTTATGGGCATGGCGCTGACGGGTAAGGTTGTGCCCTACAAGACCGGCTTCGGCCCCATGATGGCGGATGTTTTCCATGTGCCCTTCCCGATCGAGCTGCATGGCCAGAGCATGGAGGATTCGCTTGCCGTTCTCGACAAGATGTTCAAGGCCGATGTTGACCCCAGCCGGGTTGCTGCCTTTATCGTTGAGCCTGTTCAGGGCGAAGGCGGTTTCTATGAAGTGCCGCGCGCCTTCATGCAAAAGCTGCGGGAAATTGCCGACAAACATGGTATTCTGCTGATTGCAGACGAGGTGCAGACCGGCTTTGCCCGCACCGGCAAATTGTTTGCCATGGAGCATTATGGTGTTGTCGCCGATCTGACCACGATGGCCAAAGGCCTGGGCGGCGGTTTCCCGATTGCAGCGGTTACTGGCCGCGCAGACATTATGGACGCTCCCGGCCCCGGCGGCCTGGGTGGCACCTATGGCGGCAATCCGATTGGCATTGCGGCTGGCAATGCCGTTCTGGACGTGATTGAGGAAGAAGGTCTCAACGAGCGCGCAGCGACGCTCGGCAACCGCCTGAAACAGAAGCTGCAATCGCTCCGCGACGCCGTTCCGCAGATTGCTGATATTCGTGGTCCGGGCTTTATGAACGCGGTGGAGTTCAACCTTCCGGGAACAAAAACCCCCAATGCCGACTTTACCAACAAGGTGCGTGAGCGCGCGCTGCAAAAAGGTCTCATTCTGCTGACCTGCGGCGTCTATGGAAATGTCATCCGTTTCCTCGCTCCACTCACCATCGAGGATGGCGTTTTTAACGAAGCGCTCTCCATTCTCGAAACCACATTGCGTGAATGCGCCTCGGAGGCTTGATCAATGACCATTTCGGAAACACTCCTCTCCAAGCTGAAGGACCCGTCCCTCGCCATAGATAAGGCGTTGATTGCCGGAACCTGGCTTGCCGCGAGCGAGAGCGGCAAGACATTTGATGTCACCAATCCATCGACGGGCGATGTTGTTGCCACCCTGCCGGATATGGGGCGCAGCGAGACTGCCCGCGCCATTGATGCAGCCTATAAGGCGCAAAAGCTCTGGGCGGCCAAAACCGGCAAGGAACGCGCAGGCGTCTTGCGCAAGCTGTTTGATCTTCTGGTGGCCAATGCCGATGATCTTGCCACAATCCTGACCATGGAAATGGGCAAGCCTCTGGCAGAAGCCAAAGGCGAGATTCTTTACGGTGCCTCCTACATTGAGTGGTTCGGCGAAGAGGCAAAGCGCGTCTATGGGGACACCATCCCCGGCCACCAGCAAGACAAGCGTATCATTGTCATCAAGCAGCCGGTCGGGGTTGTCGCGTCCATTACGCCATGGAATTTTCCAAATGCAATGCTGGCCCGCAAATTCGCGCCAGCGATTGCTGCCGGTTGCTCCATGGTGTCCAAGCCAGCCGCCGAAACACCGCTTTCGGCGCTTGCACTCGCCGCATTGGCGGAACGCGCCGGATTACCAGCCGGCCTGTTCAATGTCATTCTCTCCACGGATTCCGCCTCCATCGGCAAGGAATTCACTGAAAACAACAAGGTGCGCAAGCTGACATTCACGGGCTCGACCAATGTTGGCAAGATCCTGATGCAGCAAGGTGCAGCGCAGATCATGAAGCTCGGTCTGGAACTGGGCGGCAATGCACCTTTCATCGTGTTTGATGATGCCGATATTGATGCTGCCGTCGAAGGGGCGATGGTGTCGAAATATCGCAACAATGGACAGACCTGCGTTTGCGCCAATCGCCTTTACATCCAGTCCGGCGTCTACGATGCCTTTGCGGAAAAGCTGTCGGAAAAAGTCTCTGCAATGAAGGTCGGCGACGGCTTTGAGGCGGGCGTCAATGCTGGACCGCTGATTACCACAAAAGCCTTGGAAAAGGTGCAGGAGCATATTTCTGATGCCGTTTCCAAAGGCGCATCCATTGCACTGGGCGGAAAGCAGGATGAGCGCGGCGGTCTTTTCTTCCAGCCGACCGTTTTGACCGGCGTGACCAAAGACATGGCTGTTGCCCGCGAAGAAACCTTCGGTCCTGTTGCGCCGCTGTTCAAGTTTGAAACGGAAGAAGAAGTGGTCGAAATGGCCAACAATACCGAATTTGGCCTCGCGTCCTATTTCTACTCTAAGGATATGTCCAAGATCTTCCGTGTTGCCGAGGCATTGGAATATGGCATGGTTGGTATCAATACCGGCCTGATTTCCACCGAAGTCGCCCCGTTTGGCGGCATCAAGCAATCCGGCCAAGGCCGTGAAGGCTCCAAATACGGTATCGAAGACTATGTGGAGATCAAATATCTCTGCCTGAGCATTTAGGCCCCATATAAAAAGCGTGAGTCATGTGACCTGCCACTGACCGTTCATGCAGCGGCGATAGGCCCGGCAAAATCTGCCGGGTTTCTGTTTCGGAAAGATCAGAGCTTCCCCACATTGTTATAATCCCCGGCTGCACTCTACTGCATAATTCCTTAAATCGGAGTCGATTTACAGCGCCGTGCGCCATAATTGGTGAGAGGCGCTGTAAAGCCTGTCGATGATCAGGACGCGCGGCGAATGACCGTCCTTTCAAGAGCTTTCACATCAGACGGTTGGCGGCCTTTATGGATTTAAAGGCTTTGAGTTTACCGTGCCGTTCGGCTCACAAACCATCCAGAAATCCAAGATAAGGCCAAAGTTCGTCATTGTCCTAGTTGGGTTCGCCTTTCTCCAAGTATTCCATTTTTTTTGCCGATAAACATGATTAAAATAGTCACCTTTAATCATGCCTCAATCATCACCGTGACAGACGCGCCGATGTTGAGGTCACATGAATTATGCATTTGACGAAGAAATGGCGCATGACAGAACAAGCTTCAACAATTTCAAAAAACGGCAAGCTCTATGCAATTCTCGGCGGGTTGTATCTCGCGCAGGGCATTCCAAACTATCTTTTGCTGGTCGCTCTGCCGCCATTGATGCGTGAAAGCGGTGCGTCCCGCACTGCCATTGGGCTGTTTTCGCTGCTGATGTTGCCGCTGGTTCTCAAGTTTGCGATTGCACCCTTGATTGACCGCACGGCACTCTGGCCACGCATGGGGCATCGGCGAGGCTGGATCATTCCAACCCAACTTCTCGTGAGTGCCGGTATTGCCTCAATGGCCTTTGTTGAGCCGCAACAGGCGGGTTGGCTGTTTGCCATCTGCTTTGCGATCACGCTGCTGTCGTCCATGCAGGATATTGCCACCGACGGCTATGCGGTACGCCATCTGACGATCAAATCACGGCCGATCGGCAATGCGGTGCAAGCCGCGTCAGTCGCTCTCGGGGTGATTATCGGCGGCACGCTGGCGCTTGTGCTGTTTCACCAAATTGGCTGGCGTCCCACAATTTTGCTGGTTGCCAGCCTCTCCTTGCTGCCACTGCTTGCCACGATCTGGATGACGGATGAACGCGAACCCTCGCTCGAGAAAACCCAGACGAAACCCGCCAGTCTGCTTGGTTTCTTCCGCAAGCCTCATGCCTGGATGATTTTTGGTTTCGCATTGACCTATCGCGCCAGCGAAGGATTGGTGCGCGGCATGGAAGGCCCCTATCTCGTTGATATCAAAGTACCAACGGCGTGGATCGGTTATCTGTCGGGCAGTGCCGCTGCAACGGCAGGGCTGCTGGGAGCGGCCCTTGCCGCTCTGCTTATTCGCAAAGCAGGCCTGACAAAAACACTGGTGCTGCTGGGTGGGTTGCGCAGCCTTTGCTTTTTGGCATTTACCCTCAATGCGTTTGGAATTTTTCCGGGCATTGCGGTCGCCCTGTCTGCGTCGGCGTTTCAAACCCTGATCCGCTACATGGAACTGGTGGCGATCTATTCTTTCTTCATGGCCTCGTCCTCTGACGATCAGCCGGGAACCGATTTCACCATTCTCACCTGCGCAGAATTGGTGATCTATCTGGTGGGAGCCGCTGTTGCGGGCTGGCTCGCTGACCATTTCGGCTATGCGGCGCTGTTTTCTCTGGCCACCGTCATCTCTGTGTTCGGCATCGGCCTGTCACTCTGGATGCTGGAAAAAATCAAGGGCGCATCAAAGCTTAAGCACGCTGTTGCCTGACAAAACATACTTCAGAAAATCTCAAAGGAGTCGAACTCATGGATGCTTCTACCCTTTCCCAAAACGATTTTTATCTTGATCGCCAAGCCCGTCGCGAATCCAACGCTCGCAGCTATCCAAGGCGTTTTCCCGTGGCGTTAAAATCCGCATCCGGTTGCACGGTGACGGATGTGGACGGTCGCACCTATATCGATTGCCTTGCCGGGGCGGGAACCCTTGCGCTTGGACACAATCACCCGGAGGTGGTTGCAGCGCTGCAAGCGGTGCTGACATCTGGCCTGCCACTTCACACGCTGGATCTCAGCACACCCGTCAAGGATCAGTTCGTCTCTGATATTTTTGACACCTTGCCCGCAGGCTTGCACAATCAGGCAAAAATCCAGTTTTGCTCGCCAAGTGGCTCGGATGCGGTTGAGGCCGCCATCAAGCTTGCCAAGACGGCCACCGGGCGCACCGATGTCATTGCGTTCAGCGGTGCTTATCACGGCATGTCGCAAGGCGCGCTATCGCTGATGGGATCGCTCGGGCCAAAAGCTGCCGTTGGCCAATTGGTGCCGGGTGCGCATTTCTTCCCCTATCCCTACAGCTATCGTTGCCCCTTTGGTCGCGGCGGCGAAGAGACGGGCCTTCTGGCGGCAGAGCATTTTGAACGCGCCTTAAAAGACCCCGAAGGCGGCATCAATCTGCCCGCCGCCGTCATTCTGGAAGCCGTTCAGGGCGAAGGCGGCGTGATCCCGGCACCTGCCGCGTGGCTAAAGGCTATCCGGCGCGTCACCCGTGAACTGGGTATCCCGCTGATCCTGGATGAAGTTCAAAGTGGCGTTGGCCGCACCGGCACCTTCTATGCTTTTGAAAAAGCGGGTATTGTGCCCGATATTCTGGTGCTGTCCAAAGCCATTGGCGGTGGCCTGCCGCTGGCGGTTACGATCTATCATCAGGAACTTGATCTGTGGAAACCCGGTGCCCATGCGGGCACGTTCCGTGGCAATCAATTGGCGATGGCCGCTGGCTCCAAGACATTGGAGATCATCAAGCGGGATGGACTGGTTGAGCGTGCAGCACGTGCTGGCAAGAGACTGCGCGCAAATCTTGAACAGATCGCAGCATCGACATCTTACATTGGTGAAGTGCGCGGCGAAGGGTTGATGCTGGGCGTTGAAGTGGTTGATCCGAGGGGAGCCTATGACGGTCTGGGTCATCCGCCGCATGGGCATGATATTGCCAAAACCATCCAGAATGACGTGTTCCGGGCCGGGCTCATCATGGAAACCGGCGGGCGATACGGCAGTGTGCTGCGTCTTCTGCCGCCGCTGGTGATCTCGGATACCGAAATTGATCAGGTCTCCGCCATCATCGGTGCGGCTTTTGACCGCCTTGAACGAAAGGCGGCCTGATCATGAGTGTCGTTGCCTTTCACACCGTAGCCCAAGATCAATCTGACCCGATTCTTGGCAATAGCGAAGCCTCGCGCCAAGCCTATCGGCAAGCGATGATGCAGGCGATCCATCTGGTGGCTCCGCAGACACCCTTCACGCAGGGTGCCTATTCCGGGGCCGGTGCAAGTGCGTTGCAGAAGCTTTTGGACGGGCTTGACCCGTGCCCGAAAGTTGGAACCGGCGTTGCAGCAGCACTTGCGGATATTGGCAAGCCAGCGGTAGACCATGCGCTTGCGGTGGGTGATCCATCATCCATGGCGCATCTGCATTGCCCGGTTGCCATTCCGGCGCTTGCGGCGGAGGTGCTGATTTCGGCCACCAATCAATCGCTTGATTCCTGGGACCAATCGCCTTTTGCCACCATGGTGGAAGAGCATGTGCTGACATATTTGACCAGCCTTGCAGGTCTGCCAGCGACGGCAAGCGGCAATTTCACCAGTGGCGGCAGCCAATCCAACATGACGGCGCTGCATCTGGCCGCCGAGCAATGCGGCGAACACGCCAGATCATCGGGGGTTATTTTCACTTCCGATCAGGCGCACTTCAGCATCTCTAAAAGTGCTGCCATTCTTGGCTTTTCAAAAGATGCCGTGGTGAAAATTCCAACCGATGCTGAAGGCCGTATGCGACCGGAGGCGCTTGAAACGGCGATAAAACAGGCCAAACACCAGAGCCGCCCTTTGGTCGCCGTGGCTGCCACGGCGGGGACAACCGATCTTGGTGCCATTGATCCGCTGGAAGATATTGCGAAGATCGCTGACTCTGAAGGCATCTGGTTGCATGTCGATGCCGCCTATGGCGGTGGCCTGCTGTTTTCGCGCCACCGCGCGCGGTTAAACGGGCTGGAAAAGGCGCGTTCCATCGCACTTGATTTCCATAAAATGCTGTTTCAGCCCATCAGTTGCGGTGCGCTGTTGCTCGCCAATGCTGCGGATTTTGCACCGCTGGCAACAAAGGCTGATTATCTCAACCCCGAAGACGCGGTTTTTGCGGATGCGCCCAATCTGGTGGAACGCTCCTTTCAAACCACGCGCCGAAGCGATGCGTTGAAAGTTCTGATGACCCTGCGCGCCCTTGGCCGCGACGGGCTGGATGCGCTCATTCAGCAAACCTTGGACAACACGCAGGCCGCAGCCAAGGCCATTGAGGCCCACCCGGATTTGCAACTGGCGCGGCAGCCATCGCTTTCTACGGTTCTGTTTCGCTATGTCTCACCAAATGGTGCCGAGCGTGCAGATGCCATTACCCTCAAGGTGCGCGCATCCCTGTTTTTGAAAGGAACAGCCGCAGTTGCCACAACCGTTCTGGACGGGCGCATCCACTTCAAGCTCACCCTTTTAAACCCGCGATCAACGCCAGACGTTGTCACACACGTTCTCGACGCGATTGGCAATGCGGCCCGCGAATTGGAGACTGATCATGCACGCGCATAATGCCGCTACCCTTGCCTTACGCTCTCTGCTGAATTGCGTTGCCCGCGAATATGATGAGCGGGTGGAATGGGCAGAGCAACATGGGCAAATGCAGCTCATCCTGACGTTTCCGCAGCCGGGCGGACAGCTGAACGTGCCGGTTATCTATCGTTCAGCCACAGGCCATCATCTGTTTGGAGAGCCGTTAACTCTTTCCGAGGCAGGCACAAACAAACAGCTCGACCCGAAAGAGGCGCTCGATGTCATTATCAACCGTCTGGAGCCATCAACCGAGGGAGAGGAAGGCCGCGCCGACCTGCTGAAGCGGGCTCATTTCAGCCGTGCGCTGATTGAGTCGGCGTTAAATGCGCGTGAACACGATCTCGCTGATCTTGCCGGTGAAAACACCACCTTCATTGCCGCCGAACAAGGGCTGATTGCCGGCCACGGCATTCATCCTTGCCCGAAAAGCCGCGAAGGCATGACCGATGACGAAGGGCGGCGCTATTCGCCGGAATTTGCCGCAGCCTTTCCGCTACGTTGGTTTGCGGTGGATCGAGGTGTGTTTCACACCGGCCACTCAGCCGGCTCACCCTCGGCTGAAGACTGGATTGCAGCGGCTTTTGGCCACGATCTGGATGCGATTAAAAAGCGCCTGCCTGCCGGTGGTTTTGCTTTGCTGCCCGTTCATCCGTGGCAGGCAGACCACATGTTGCGCGATCCAACAGTGGCCAACCTTGTGGCAGATGGCCGGCTGATCGATTGCGGTGAAGCCGGAAAGCCGTGGTTTCCGACCTCATCGGTACGAACCCTATATCGGCCAGATGCGCCGTTCATGCTGAAAATGTCGCTGGGCGTTGGCATTACCAATTCGGTGCGCGTCAATCTGGCCCGCGAATTGTTGCGCGGCGATGATATGTATCGTTTTCGCGGCCATGCCTTGTGGCGGGATTTTTCAAGCCAGTATCCCGGCCTGAATTTCGTGCCCGATCCGGCCTATATGGGCGTTATTGTCGATGGGGTGGTGATTGATGGTCTCTCCCTCTCCATGCGTGAAAATCCGTTTTGCGGCGATGATGCCAGCCGGAATGTTTCGTTGCTTGCCGCCTTGTGCGAGCATTTGCCAGAGCGTGGCAGCCGGTTGGGCGCTTTGATCCGCAATCGTGCAGCAATGGAAAACCGCAGCTTCCCGGCGGTTGCGACCGATTGGTTCGCGCGATTCTTGCGCATTTTCGTCCGTCCGGTTTTTGGTCTTTATCTGCGCCACGGTCTTGCCATGGAGGCCCATCAGCAAAACATCGTCATCGAGATCGAAGAGGGTTATCCCAAGGCGATTTTCTATCGCGACAATCAAGGCTTTTTCCATCACCACCGCGCCCATCAGGCGATGGTCGATGCCCTGCCCGGCTTCGGAGAAGCCAGTGAATCGGTGTTTGAAGAGGATGCTGTGGATGAGCGGGTGATCTATTACGGCTTCATCAATTCCGTGCTCGGCATGATTGGTGCTCTCGGACGTGAGGGCCTGGTGGATGAAGATGCTCTCCTCGTCATGCTGCGCAAGGAGCTGGTGGATCTGGACAAACAGGAGGGAGCCGATTGCGCGCTGGTGCGCAAAATGCTGGCCCCAACGCTCCAGTGCAAGGCCAATCTCAGAACCCGGCTGGCCCGCATGGATGAGCTGGTTGGCCCGCTTGAAACGCAATCGGTCTATCTGGAGATCACCAATCCCGTCTCATTGAGCGAAAAGGCGATGGCCTATGCTTGATCTCGCCAAACAGCAGGCATCATTTGCCTATTCGCGTTTCGATCCCGACATCAAGCGGACAATCAGCTTTCGACTTTTGGAAAAAGACCGAGATCTGGAGCTGCTGTGGCGCTGGATGAACCAGCCGCATGTGGTGCCGCAATGGAAAATGGCCAAGCCCATCGAAGACATTGCCAAGTACATTGATATCAATCTCAGTGACCCGCATCAGGACCCCTATATCGGCTTCATTGACGACACGCCGATGAGCTATTGGGAGGCCTATTGGGCCAAGGATGACATTCTCGGCCAGCACTATCCGGCACAGGAAAAGGATAGAGGCTGGCACATGCTGGTGGGCGAGCCTGATTTTTTCGGGCGCGGCCATGCGCCTGCGATCATTCGGGCCTTCACGCGCTTTTTGTTTCTCGATGATCCGGCCACCATGAAGGTGGTTGGTGAGCCAAGCGTGGAAGCCAAGCGGCTGCTGCGCTACGCGCCGGTCTGCGCCTTTGAAGAACAGGGGGAAATCGACCTTCCCGACAAGCGGGCAAAGCTGATGTTTTGCCACCGCGACCGTTTCACCCAACAATTTGGATTATAATCATGATGACTCTTGATCTTGCCGGTATTGGCATTGGCCCGTTCAATCTCGGCCTCGCGGCGCTTTCTGCGTCGCACCCGCAATTGGCGACGGTTTTTCTGGAAAGAAAGCCGGAATTTCGCTGGCATGAAGGGCTCATTCTGCCCGGAACCACGTTGCAAGTCCCGTTCATGGCCGACCTCGTGACCATGGCGGACCCGACGCATCGTTTGAGTTTTCTGAATTATCTGGCTGCCCACAATCGGCTTTATAAATTCTATTTCTATGAGAATTTCATGATTCCGCGTGAGGAATACGACCACTATTGCCGGTGGGCATCAAAAGAGCTGGCATCCTGCCGCTTTGGCGAAAACGTTGTGGGTGTTGCCTATGATCGCGGCAGCGAGCGCTTTGTCATCGAAACATCGGGTGCCTCTTCTGGCAAACAGCAATACCAAAGCCGCAACATCGCCATCGGAGTCGGCACGTCCCCGCACCTGCCCCACTGGGCCAAAATCAAGACAAGCGCCCCGGTGTTCCATTCCAGCGAATTTGGCAAACGGCGCACAGAACTGGCAAAAGCGCGGCAGGTCACGGTGGTGGGTTCCGGCCAAAGTGCGGCAGAATGTGTTCTGGCTCTTTTCAACGACCTGACACCGGAAATGGTGGAAGCTGGCGCGTCAATTCAATGGGTGACGCGCTCTGCGGGCTTTTTCCCGATGGAATATTCCAAGCTGGGGCTGGAATATTTCACGCCTGATTACATGCGGCATTTCCACACCATCGCCTCTGAAAAGCGCCGCGACATTGTGGCAGACCAGGGCCTTCTTTATAAAGGCATCAGCTTCTCCACCATTGGCGAGATTTTCGATCTCCTCTATCAGCGCTCCGTTGGTGGCCGCAATCCGGGTCTGAGCCTGTTTTCCAATGCGGGCGTTGAAACACTGGAGCACGTCGGACATGGTGACTCTTTGCGCCTGACGGTGCGCCACAATCATCTCAATGAGACTGCAAGCATTGAGACCGACGCGGTTGTTGCCGCCACGGGCTATCGCCATGCATGGCCACAGTGGATGGAAGCGTTGAAGGGCGATGTGCTGGAGACCAGCCAGAGTGGTGATCTGATCGTTGGTGAGGATTTCCGTGCCAAGCGTTGCGACGGCGGCAAGGGCACGGTTTTTGTCCAGAACGCCGAAACCTTCCACCATGGCGTGGGCGCACCAGATCTCGGCCTTGGTGCCTATCGCAATGCCGTGATCCTCAACCAACTGCTCGGCAAAGACCATTACCGCATTGATGCCCCCACCGCATTTCAAAACTTTGGCCTGCCTGCGGGCAAGGCCGAAACCGTTTCTATCACAGGAGACCTCTATGCCCGTGCATCCTGATCCTATTTTCGTAAAAGCCTTTTCAAAAGACCTATGGCAGCGTGTTTCATCGCGTTTGCTGGCCAAAGTCATCGAAGAATTCGCCTATGAGCGGGTCTTTGAGGTGCAGACGGAAAAGAATGGCCACTACCGGATCGACCTGGGCGATGCAGCCTATCGGTTCCGCGCCAAGCGTTATGTTTTCGACAATCTCTCGGTCGAGGCAGACAGCATTACAAAAACGCAAAACGGCACCAGCATCACCCTTCATGATCCGCTGGCATTTTGTGCCGAAGTGCTGCCGCAGCTTGGTGTCAAGCCCATGACGGTTGCGCATTTCATCAAGGAACTGGGCAACACGCTCAATGCGGATGCGCATATCGCCGCCCGCGCCGTCAAGACCGGCACGGAATTGACCGAGCTGGACGACATCCACATGGAAGGGCAGACAACCGGCCACCCCTGGGTCACGGTGAGCAAGGGACGCATCGGTCTGGGCTATGCCGACTATCTGGCCTATACGCCAGAAAATCAAACACCAACCCAGGTGCTTTGGCTGGCGGTGAGCAAAGAGCGGGCATCGTTTGTCGGAGAGGAAAATCTCTCCAACGAAGGTTTGGTGCGTGACGCAGTTGGCACCGATCGATATGCCGAGTTTCTCGCAACGCTCGCGGACAGCGGCGGATCTTTGGCCAGCCATTGGATGATGCCGGTTCATCCCTGGCAATGGGATCATATGATTATTCCGCATTTTGCCGCAGATATTGCGTCAAGCCACATTGTCTTGCTCGGACAGGGCGATGATCTTTATCTGCCGCAGCAATCGGTGCGCACGCTGTCCAATGTGTCGAGCCCGGCCAAATCCACGCTGAAATTGTGCATGACCATCCTGAATACCGCCGTTTATCGCGGCATTCCGGGCAAGCGCGCCTTGACGGCGGCACCCCTGACAAGCTGGCTTGACCAATTGTTGGAGCGCGACCGTTTTCTCTCTCAAGATTGCGGTCTTGTGCTGTTGGGTGAGCGGGCCGGGATGCATTATGTGCATCCACAATTTTCGACAATTGATGGCGCACCCTACCAGTTTAACGAAATGCTCGGCTGCATGTGGCGTGATAGTTTAAGCGCGCATCTGAAGACCGGCGAAACAGGTCTGCCGCTTGCCGCATTTTTGCATGCGGGCGCAGACGGCAAGCCGGTGGTGCAGGCGCTGGCTGAAAAAGCGGGCCTCTCGGTATCTGACTGGATGGCGCGCTTCTTCGATGTGGTCATTCCGCCGGTGCTGCATCTGCTGGCCAAGCATGGTCTGGCATTTTCCGCCCATGGACAAAATGCAACGCTGATCTTGAAAGATGGACGGCCCGAAAGGCTGGCGCTGCGCGATTTCATCGATGATGTCATTGTTTGCGATCAGGAATTCCCGGAAAGTGCCAGCCTGCCGCCAGAAGTGAGAGCTGTGCTACTGTGCCTTCCTGCTGATTTCCTCATTCATTTCATCCAGACCACTTTGTTTGTCTGCGTGTTCCGCTACATTTCGGTTCTGCTCGATCAGCGTTCCGGCCTGTCGGAAGAGCAATTCTGGACGCTGGCGCGCAACAGTATCGAGCGCTATCAAAACCAGTTTCCTGATATGGCAGAACGCTTTGCGCTGTTTGATCTGTTTGGCGAAGACTATCCGCGCCTTTGCCTCAACCGGGTTCGGTTGTTCACGCATGGCTATGCCGATGATGATGAGCGCCCTGTTCCCGATTTTCAAGGCGTGGTCACCAACCCGCTCACGGCCTTTGAACGTCGCAGCAAGGCGGCTTGAACAGCATTTTGATGTGAAACTGGAAACGGCTACCCTCACAGGGTGGCCGTTTTGCACTCTGAAACGAGGTTTCCGGTATTAAGCGCCGCCATTTGCTGCACGGCGCAGATCGGAGGGCCGCGCGCCATAGCGGGTTCTGAACGTTCTGTTGAAATAGGACAGATCGTTGAAGCCGACATTATAGGCGATCTGGCTGATCGGAACGGTCGCTGCCTCGGACAGGATCATGCCTTGGGCCAGCGCAAGGCGACGTGCCAAAACATAGCTCGAATACGTTGTACTCTCACGATTGAAGAGCTTTTGAATGGCGCGAGGGGTAATTCCTTGGGCTTCAGCCACTTGTGCAATCGAAAATGAGCTATCCGCAAGATTTTCTTCAATAAATGCCTTGATTGAGCTGAGCCTGCTGAGAGAATGGTCCGATGGCTCGGCTTTGCCAAAGTGTTGAACAAGAACGGGTAACAGACCATAAAAATGTTCGACCATCATGCCCGCATCCTGCTGGCTATGATACTCCTGCCGCAGCAGGTATCCTGCATAATTGGTCAGAAGTTGCAACGGCAGGCAATCTGCTTCAAGCGGCCGCATAAGGATGGGTTGAAGCAGACCCTTTGTGGACGCGAAGGCATGGCCCGATAGATGGGCAAAATCCAGCCGCCCGCCTTCAGACAGTGCAACTCTACACGGCGTATCAGAGGCGAGGAAAATCACGTCTCCTTTTTTCAGCTCTGCTTTTCGGCGCCCCTGATCCACAATCATCGCACCATCCATAGCGCGCAAGGCTACAATGCCATCCTCTGAAGCTCCCGTTGCAGTAAGTGTCAACGGCGTCTTTGGCAAATAAAGTGTGGCCAAAGAGAGCGAAACATAGCGCCAGAATAAGCCGGTCACACCGGCAAGATTGCCGCTATCAGCAGCAATTGTGGTCTCGCCGAGCATATCCAGCAAAACGCTCCGGCACATGATTCTGCTTTCAGCATCGGGCAGAGAAACCGCTCCAAATTTATGCGGACGAATAGTCTCCATCGGCAAGACAGCTTTCCTGTTCAAGTTCGCATCAGTCCAAATGAGGTTCGCTACAATCCAAGCGATGCCATTTCATATCCCATAAAATATGAGTTAAACAGTCCTATATTATGGATTTTCAAACGGCCACACGAATTTGTGGGCAATTTTAGACGCTTAGGGGGCATTATGGGGAAATTTTATAGGGATCGCGTTTGGCTTTTTGCCGTCGCCGGAAGCCTCGTTGCGACAACTGCGGCATTCGCGCAAGACGCAAATCAGCAGAATGCGAACCCGGAACAGACCAGCAATCAGACCAAGGAAACTTTGCTTGATGCCGTTGTTGTCACCGGCGGGCGCTCACCCCAGCAAGTCTCTGAAACCGCCCATACTATTTACGTGGTGAAGTCGGAAGACATTCAAGCGCAAGCGAGAGCGGGAAAAAGCCTTCAGGAAATTTTGGGCGAAACCATCCCCAGCTTTGATCCTGCCAGTGCTGGCGCGCGCACATCCTACGGGCAAAACCTGCGTGGACGCAGTGCTCTGGTGTTGATCGATGGCGTGTCGATGAACTCGGCCCGCTCCCTCAGCCGCCAGTTCGATTCCATTGATCCGTTCAATATTGAGCGCGTCGAGGTCCTGTCGGGAGCCACGTCGATTTATGGCGGCAATGCCACGGGCGGTATCATCAACATCATCACCAAAAAGGGTAAGGATGCCAAACCTGGCCTTCATGCCGAGACCACAGTTGGTGTTGGTGGCGGATTTGCAGGGCACAAGGATTTTGACCGCAACGGCGGGGCCGCCGTGACCTACAACGGCGAAAACTGGGATGGGCGCTTCTCCATTTCCGGCAACAAAACCGGTGCCTTTTATGATGGATCAGGCACGATGCTGATCCCTGATATTACCCAGACATCCACCGCCTTCAACGAACGCCTTGATTTGATGGGCTCTTTTGGTGTGCAGATTGACGATAACCGTCGTCTCGAACTGTCAGGCCAATATTTCGACAGCAAGCAGCAATCCGACTATGGTCTTTACTATGGTCGCAATTTCGCCGCGCTCACCAAACCCAGCCTGTTTGAAACGCGCGATGGGTATACATCCGATTTCAATCCGAAGACACAGCGCTCCATGTTCAATGTCACCTATACGGATGACGATGTGCTGGGACAAAAGCTCTTGCTGCAAGGCTCCTACCGCCGCGAGGAGTTGCAGTTCAATCCCTTCCCATCGGGCAGCTATTTTGCTGGCAGTTCCCAGAACACGGATTACTATAGCGTGAAGGCTGCCTTCGTTGCCGAACCAACCGACCGTCTCAAAATCACCTATGGTCTTGATGCCGATAAGGATTCATTCTCATCGCACCAGAATGTGTTCGACATGGCCCTTGCCGCACGCACAGGTGGCTTGAACTTCCAAACGCTTGGAATAACCGGATTATATCCAAAAATCGACGTTTCAACCGTGGCCGGTTTTGCTGAAGCCGCGTATGAGGCCACCGACAGACTGACACTCAACGGCGGTGTCCGCTATCAGTTTGTAAACACTGAAGTGTCTGATTTTGTTGGCGCGGCCCAACAGGTTGCAATCCTGCAAGGGACGGCAAAATCGGCACAGGCCATACCGGGCGGCGAGGCCAATTATGACTCCGCCCTGTTCAATGCAGGCGCGGTCTATGAACTGACACCGGTCCAGCAAGTCTACGCGAATTTCAGCCAGGGCTTTGAACTGCCCGATCCTGCAAAATATTACGGTGTTGGCACCTATAAGCTGGCCAATGGTCAATACGCGCTGCTCAACAGCGTCAACGTCAACGATTCGGCGCTTCAGGCCATCAAAACAAACTCGTTTGAGGTTGGTTATCGTCTGGATGACGGCACCTACAACCTCGAAACAGCCGCCTATTATTCGACGTCTGACCGCTCAATCAGCCTCAACCGTACAACGCTTGCCATTGATGTGCTCAATCAGGATCGCCGCGTTTATGGCATGGAAGGCAAAGCGGGCGTGAAGCTCGACAATGGCTTTGATGTGGGTGTTTTGGGCCAATGGGTCAAAACCGAGGTGAAAGGCCCCAATGGCTGGCAGAATGGCTCGATTGCGACCGCAAGCGTTTCCAAGGCCGGTGGCTATGTGGGCTGGGCCGATGATGCTCTCAGCCTGAAGTTTTCAGGTCAGCACATCTTTGGCCTGTCTGATGCCGATGGCTTCAACATTGATGGCTATACTGTGTTTGACCTCACCGGTGCCTACACGTTCAAAAGCACAGAAACGACCGTCAATTTCGGCATTCAAAACCTCTTTGATGCTGATTATACGACGATCTGGGGCTCCCGTGCCCAGGCGCTCTATGGTGCGCTGGCCGACAAATCCGTGTTTGACTACAAGGGGCGTGGCCGGACGTTCGGCATCTCTGTTACGAAAGTGTTTTGATCCAATCGTCGCTTTCAAGCGCGCGGCGGAGGTGCGTGAATACCATGAACATATCACATCTGGCCAGCGCATCTCTGTTTCGGGCCTTTACGTCGCAGGCTGCGGGTTCGCTGATTGTCCAGCATCATGCAGCAACCCTTGTCGTTTCAAACAAAGAGGGCGGTCAAACCGCCCTCTCCCTCTCTGAACGCGATCCGATAACCCTGACGGTCAACGGTTCCGTTCTTGGCAATGATGAAGCCGAGTTACGAACGGCCTGTGCTGCACTGGAATATCTGTTTTCCACCCGACCCGATATTGCCGCCGTCGGCCTGGCTGGTGATGGGTGGGCGCAGATGATCCCGCTCCTGCTTCAGCGGGGGCTTTGCCTGCCCGATCCAGCGACACCGTCACAGTTTCTGGTGATGGCAGACATGTTCTGGCAGGTTCCCGATTTCTGGAAAGTGACCGTTCTGCCCGCCTATCCGCGGCATGATCGCTTTGATGGCAAGACATTTCATCCTGTAAGGCCGCCCAAGCCCACGGGCAGGCTTTATAGCCGTTATATTCCCTGGCTTGGCGGTGTTATATCCTTTGACGCGGCAACCCATGATGATGTGCCCCACCTGCATCGGTGGATGAACAATCCGCGCATCAACGAGTTCTGGCATGAAGCGGGTGATCAGTCGCGTCACAGTGCCTATTTGGAAACCATGCTGAATGATCCGCATATGTTGCCGCTGATCGGCCGGTTTAATGATCAGGCTTTTTCCTATTTTGAAGTATATTGGGCCAAAGAAGACCTCATCGGCAGCTATTGCAATGCCGGAGATTATGATCGTGGCTGCCACGTGATCATCGGCGAGGAGGAATATCGCGGCAAGGCCTGGTTTACCGCATGGCTGCCGTCTTTGTTGCATTACATGTTTTTGGATGACGCTCGCACGCAACGGATCGTTCAGGAACCGCAAGCGAACCATTATCGGCAATTGAAAAATCTGCACCGGTCCGGCTTCTCTCATATTGCAACGGTCGATTTTCCGGGCAAGCGGGCTGCAATCTTGTCAATTAGCCGCCAGCATTTCTTTTCCAGCCGGTTGTGGCATCCACAACCCGTCACGTCCTGAGGTTTTTCATGTCCCCACCCATCGCAGATCATGTTGAGGCATTGGCCCAGCCTGTGAACGAGGCAGATCTGAATACATTGAAAGCAAGGGTGGAAATTCCCGACCCGCAACACTGTCTGCGTGCCTTGGCCGACCATCTGCGAGAGGACGGTTTGAATGTTGAGGAAAGCGAGAACGGCTTTCAAGTAACGACACCGGCTGTTTGCGGCTCGATGTATCGCGAGGGCAATTGCATCATGGTTGACGCCCGCATTGCGGATGTCGAACAGCTCTATTTCATCAAGTTTTGGCTGCAAGCCCATTTTCATGAAATCGCAGGCTCTGCATCGGTAAAAATTGACTGGAGCGAAAACTGTCGCGGCCTGACAGTTCCGCCCGGCTTTTCAATTCTGACCGTTACCGACACGTGTTCTATCACGCCAAGAGTTCGACGTATCACCTTCAGCACCACCGACATTGCCCGCTTTCAAAAGCCGGATGCAGTTCACCTGAGGATCATGGTGAATTTCAAAGACTTCTTGAACCAAAGCAAGGCGCAAGGCGTTGATGATGATTTCGTGCCGATTTGGCGGCGCTACACGGTGCGCGCCATTGATGTCTCATCAAACAGCATCACGATTGATTTCTTTTTGCACGATACTGATGGCCCCGGGGCCAATTGGGCCAAATCCGCTCAAGTCGGCGACAGGGTGGGCATTTCCAGCCTGAGCGGCGGCGGCTTCAAACCAGCCGACTGGTACCTGATGGCAGGAGACGAAACATCGCTTCCCGCTATCGGCCGCGTGGTGGAAACATTGCCCGCTCATGTTGAGGCCACAGCCATTGTTGTGGTGGCCAATGCTGATGAGATCCAGCACTTCGAAAGCCCCGCCAATGTGCGTATTGAGTGGATTTATCGCGATTCCTGTGGGGATATTTCATCAGCCATGCTGACGGCGCTGCGGCGCATTGACTACCCCGGTGACGGGAGAAAGAAACTCGTTTGGGCGGGCTGCGACGTGCATACGGCACGGAAAATACGCCATTATCTGCGTGAGTCCCATGCCTTGAGCAAAGACGAAGAAGCGGTTTTTGGATATTGGCATTGACCACGCCCCGCGACCAAATGCTTGCGGCGAAGGGCGTTGTCTTTTACAGCGCCTCTCACCAAATATGCGCCACAGTACACGACGCATAGGTTTTACCGTATAGCTCACCCCCCTCTGCCCTGCCGGACATCTCCCCCACAAGGAGGGAGATCGACAAAAGCAGCCCTATTGCTCAACAGCATATGTCCTATGTGTCGGATGTGTCGGAAATCACGGGTTCATTGTTAAAAACAAGCGGGAGCGCCTATCCGATCTCCCTCCTTGTGGGGGAGATGGCTGGCAAGCCAGAGGGGGGTAAACGGCACATGAAGGCGTTTGTGTCGTGTACTATGAATACGCGCACAAAGGACGTTGTAACCGTTTTAATCCGCTGCATAATTTCCTCCTTAAATCCACTCCGAATTTAAAGAATTATGCGGTAGCTCTTTGTTTTTTTCGCATGGACGTTGTCGTTTTATTGAGGACAACAAAACACGACATGCTTTACAGCATCGCGATCGCCCGGCACCACCCTGCTGATCCGCCCTTGATTTTGACCGGCAGGCAGGACACGGTGAAGCCGGAGGCTGGCAGCTCATCCAGCCGTGTCAACTTTTCCATATGCATGAAAATGCCGTCACGCCCCGCTTTATGGCCTTCCCATATGAGACCTGCATCCCGGGTTTCTGCAAAGCGTTTTGCCGTGACTGGGAATGGTGCATCCCATGACCATGCGTCTGTGCCAGCGATGTGGATTCCCTGCGCCATGAGCCAAAGTGTCGCCTCGCGGCCGATGCCGCAGCCGCGACCAAGGTAGTCGGGCCGCCCATAGGCCGCCCCGGCCGCCGTGTTGATCAACACGATGTCGTAGGGTTCCAGAGTGCGACCTGTGGCTTTCACGGCAGCCTCAATGTCCGCGGCAGTCGCCACATAGCCATCGGGGAGTTCGCGCAGATCAAGCTTGATCCCCGGTCGGATACACCAGTCCAGCGGCACCTCGTCGATCGTCCAGGCACGCTCGCCATTGTTCATGGTCGAGGCAAAGTGCCAGGGGGCGTCCAGATGGGTGCCTGCATGGGCTGTGAGGTGCAACTGCTCTACGGCCCAACCTTCACCGCCCGGCACGTCAGTGATATCGAGGCCGGGGAAAAAGCGGAGTACTTCTTCCGAGCCCTCTGCATGGTTTGTGTAGGTGATCCTTGGACCGAGCCCCGGTGGGTCGGCGGGAATGTCATTCTCAATGGCAACCGAAAGGTCGATGATCTTCATGGGTCAGTCTCCTGAGAGTGCGGCTTTGGCCAGTGTGTCGAGATCGGCATCAGCGCGAAAGCCGATGGAGAGGGCGGGCGTGGCATCCAGCGGCGGCATGGTACCGAATATGCGTTGCAGATTGCCGTCATTGCCCCAGCGCATAAGGGCCTGCTTCCCGGTGATGCGCTCCACCGCGCTACAGACCGCGTTCAGATTGGCATGTAGAACCGGCGGCTGGACGACAGTTGGAATGGGTTCTGCGAGGTTGGCGGCATGCAGCAGGATTGAGACAGCGGCTTTTCTCGACATCCACCAGCAGGTGCTGGCGGCGGGAATGGGGCAATCATAGACATCGCCGGCTGCGATGCGGTGGAAAATGTGGCTCATGAAGGCCGAGCCATGCCCGCTGTCGTTGATTGGTCGGGCGACAATGCCGGGAAATCGCAGGCTGATGGCCGAGAGCGCCCCGCGCCGTGTCATGTCGCAGAGGTATGTCTCCATCATCAGCTTATGAGCGCCATAGGTGAGAAGCGGCATAGGCTTTGTTTCCGCCGTCACCGTGTCTCCATTCAGGTTGCCGTATACTGCGATTGATGAGGCAAAGACGAAGCGGGCACCTGGACACGTTGCGGCGGCTGCGCGGGCCAGAGCCAAAGGGGCCAACAGATTGGCCTGATGGCCGAGATCCTGTTCCCGTTCGGCCAGACCGCCCGGAACACTTGCCAGATGGAAGACAAGATCGAAACCCGGTGCCATCAGCTGTTCGAGAAAGGCCTGATCGCCGAGATCACCGGCGATCGTTTCCAGGCCGGACGGAGCCTGTCCCGCAAAGACCAGGTCTGTCAGCACCAATCGCCGCGCTGTCGGGTATGCTTCAGCAAGCACAGCCGCAAGTCCCCGTCCCAGAAAACCGTCGGCACCCGTGACCAGAATACGCATCACGCCCGCACCACGCTTTGATCAACCACCCCAAAGGGCGCAAAGCCATCGGGCAGACGCGCCTCCATCCGCACGCGGTCGCCCCACGTCAGAAAGGGGGTGCGTGCAGCCCCTTGGTCCAGAAGCTCGATCACGCGAATTTCCGAAATGCAGGAAGAGCCTGCCGCCCGATCCGCATTGGAAACAGTGCCCGAGCCGATGATCGTGCCAGCCGTCAGCCGTCGGGTGCGAGCGCAATGAGCGATCAGGTCGCCGAAGGAGAAATGCATTTCGTCACCACGGGCACGTCCGACCTCACGACCGTTGATGTCGACATGCAGGGAGAGCTTGACGCGTCCACCTTCCCAGTGTGAGCCGAGTTCATCCGGCGTGATTGCGACGGGCGCAAAGGCGGTGGAGGGTTTGGCTTGCAGGAAGCCGAAGCCAGCGCGCATTTCGCGCGGACCAAGGGCGCGCAGCGACCAGTCGTTGATCTGCACCAGCAGGCGGATATGCGCTTTGGCCTGCTCAGCGGTGGTTCCCATCGGCACATCCGAGAGAATGATGCCGAACTCACCCTCCATGTCGATTAACAGCCCGTCATCGGAAAATTCGACATCGGCAAGCGGGCCACGAAAGTCGTCACTGGCACCTTGATAGATCAACGGGATTGTCTCAAATTCCGGATTGGGTGGATTGTCGAAGGCCTTGTCCATCAGCCGCCCGTGATTGAGAAATGCCGATGCATCCAGCCATTGCGGCGCGCGTGGCAAGGGTGCCAGGCAACGCTGCGGCTCGAAACGGGTCGCAAACGATTCTTCGCCTGCGTTCAGTCGATCATAGAGGCTGGCGAGCGGCTGAGAAACACGATCCCAGTCTTCAATGGCTGAGAGCAGCGTGTTTGCAATGCCGGTTGCTGGTATTGCCAGCGTCAGATCACGAGAGACGACCCACAATTGGCCGTCGCGGCTTCCGTCATGGTAGGTTGCGAACTTCATGGGATCCTTCCTTGGTTTCATTCGAGGCCAGCCAGGCCTTTGGGACATTGCACCTCATTGCTTGGCGAGGCTGGCAGCGAGTGCGGGATCGTAAGTGCCTGAGACAAGCACGAAGAGCATTCGGCACATCTTGCCCGATCGGTTCGCCCAGGCATGGTTGGTACCACGCTGGATCACCACCGAGCCGGGTTTCAGCAGAGCCTCGCCCTCGTCCAGCACCAGAGTCATTTCGCCCTCGATGACAATGCCGTAATCGATCGACTCCGTCCGGTGCATCAGCGGATGCGGTGAGCTTTCCTTGACCGTCGAAGCGGCCTTGTCACCGATTTGCTCGAACGCCTCGCCCATCTGTTTGGCCCCCGATTTCAGAAAATCCTCGGTGTCTGGCGGAATATCGACAAAGCGAATGCGGGTGCCGCCCCGCGGCGGTGGCAGCACAAGCGGGCCGAGCGTTGGGTCATCGTCATTGGCGACGCGCGCCGGGCTTTCAGCCGTAGACCAGACCTCATGGAATACGGTGCCCGGAATAGCGGCGACTTCCACGACGGTTGGCAATTCTCCAACCTCTGTGAGGATAGAGCGCCCGTCCTTGCTGTGTCCGGTAACAATACGGGTAATGGGAGGAAAGTTTGTCATGCGCTTTTCGCCTTGGTGAAGAAGCCGATGGAAATGATGCTGACCACGACAGCCGCGACGCCCAGCGCCGAATAGCCGAGGTTTTGCCCGAGCGCTCCGCCGACAATCGGCCCGAGTGCGGCGCCGACCATCAGCATGGCCGGTGTGCCGGCAACCGCGCGCCCGGTCGGGTCGAGTTTGGCCAGTCGCCCGAAGGCGAACGTATGGGTGAATATCTGGATGGAGACGAAAACTGCAGCGGCAGGTGCCCAGAGGGTAAAGACTGTCGCCGATGTGACGATGACCGCAAGAACCGCCTGAACCGCAGGTCCGATCTGGGTGATCAATGTGGCTGAAACACGGGTCTGAAGGAATGCCGCCGAGGGTGAAGGCAGAATGAAATTGACGAAGCCCAGTGCGATAAGAACGGCCAGAACATGATCGGATGAGAAGCCGCGCGTCTTGCCGATGACTTCCACGAAGGAAAACACCATCGACTGATTGAACGTCATGATACTGATGCCGAAGATCGTGAGCCAGGTTGCGCGGCTGAAGGGGCCGCTTTGATGCTCGACAGTTTTCACAGGATTGCGGAACAGAAGCGCGGAACTGATGGTGGCAACGGTCATGATGGCGGCGAACACCCGAAACAGGGACGGGCCGCCGTAGATGATCAGCAATTGCGGAATAGCGCCAAGCAGAATGATGGCCAAAAGGCCAAGCGCAATACCGGCCATCGCGAACAGGCGATGCGGGTTTTCGGCATGTCCCATTGTCCCATGGACCATGGAGAGCGCAACGCCAATGGAGAGACCCGCGATGAGGTGGAGGATGGCGAGCGGTACGAAGTCGGCCTGTGTCGAGGCAAGCAGGAAAGCCGCTGCCGCCACGCCAAAGCCGAAAGTTGCCGCCAGTCTCTGGTTCATTCTGTCAAAGCGTGGGGCGACCAAAGCGCTCGCACAGACCGCGCCGACAAGAAACAGGGTTGCCAACCCGCCCGCCTGCTGCGGGGTAAAACCGTAACGCTCGACCAGCGCGCCGACCCAGACGGGAAGCGCGATGAGATCCAACATCCCGGAGAAGTGGCCGATAACCAGGGCGGTTACCCCGGCCACTCCGAATTTTTGTCCTGACATTCCTGCTCCTCCAGCAAATTGCACGGCGGCAATCGGTGCGCGGTCTCCCGAACCGCAGCACCGCCGCATTTTTTTCAGATGGCTTCCGCCAGCGTTTTCATGGAAGCCTTCATGATCGCGGCATGCGCGTCGCGGCTGCCACCATTGATCTCGATATCGGCCAGTTGCCCGGAATTCTCGACCACCATCCGGCAGCGCTCCCAGCGCCGTGCTTCGAATGCGGCAAGGGCGGCACCCACGTCGCCGGTCTGGCCAAGTTCTTCGGCCAGAACCATGGCATCCTCTATGCCGATGCAGGCACCGGCTGCCAGATGCGGTGTGGTGGCATGCACGGCATCGCCGATCAGCACCACGCGACCCTTGAACCAGGGGCGTGGCAACAGCATCTGCTCAAGCGGGCGGTAGATGATGTGATGTTCGGCAGACAGTTCCGACGCGATCTTGCGGATGATTGGCGAGGAAAAGCGCTCAAGCAGGCTGCGCAAGTTTTCAACCAACGCTTCCGGCGCGACGAAATCGTTGGTGGGGCGGTCTTCGGTCAGAAACAGGTAGGCCTGATCCTTGTTGACGCCGTTCAGGCCGACCTTGAGATTAGGGCCCATCCACATGTTGACGGTATCAATGCTTTCGGGTCTTGGCAGCACGGCCCGCCAGACCGATTGGCCAATGAAGCGCGGTTTGGGAGCCTCGGGAAAGATATTACGACGCACCGCAGAATAGAGGCCATCCGCACCGACAACCAGATCGTAGGTATCCGAACTTCCGTCACCAAAGGTAACATGCACGCCATCGTCGCCCTGTACGATCTCGGTAAAGGTGAGCCCCAGGCGAACCTTCGTTGTGGACGCCCGCACGGCTTCGGAAAGAATCTTGGCCAGTGCCGGGCGCATGATGCCGCCCCCACCGGGGATGTCTGCTCCCGCCACGCGCGGGGTTGGCAGCGTGACAAGCACCGAGTCGTCCGGCCCGCGCAAATTCACGCCGTCGCTGACGAAGCCCTCTTCGAGAAACCGGTCGATCAGGCCGAGATCCCGCAGCACCCGAAGCGTTGATCCGTGCAGGCTGATGCCCGCGCCATAGGAGCGCCACCCGGCGTCGATCTCGACGAGATCGACTTCGAAGCCCTGCCGGGACAGTTGCAGCGCTGCGGTCATGCCAGCGAAACCGCCGCCGATGACAAGCACTTTCATATCAGAATTCATTTGATTTCCTCCTCTGCAGGCATGGCGACGAAAATCTCCTCCTCGTCGCTCAAGGCAATGTCTACGGCTGTCAGCCTTTGGCCTAGGCAAGGCCCAAGAACGCATTCGCCGGTCTCGATTTCGAAAAGCGCGCCATGCGAATGGCACGTCAGATGGGTCTTTTCACCATTCAGGTAGGCGTCGGTCTTCCAGGCCATCGGCGTGCCGGTGGAATAGTGCGGGCAGGCATCAAGCCAAGCATACAAAACCCCGTGCTGCCTGGTCAGGATGATCTTGCGGCGCATTCCATCAAAGGGGCCAAAGCCTTTTGCCTCGGCCTCGCCGATCTCATCGGACCGGCACAGATAGTTGAGCTTGCGCGTGCTGCTCTGCATCGCTCAGCGCTTCGCGCCGGGTGGCGGGCCTCCCGTCGGTGCCCATTTCTCGCGCATTTCGAACAAGACGATCTGGGAGTTTTCGGCATTCATCTGTGCTTCGCGCGCGATCCAGGTGTCGTCATGCTTGTCCATGTCGGCATCATATTCGAAGTGACAGCCGAGTGGACTGTTGAAGTACCAAAACCAGTTCGACCCGAATTTGTGGCGGCCAGGCCCCCAGAAACTCTGATAGCCCTTCTTTACGAAGCGCGTTCCCGCCACCATCAACTCGGTTGGGCCGCCCATATGGAAGGCGAGATGCTCGCAGCCCTTCATATATTCCGGCGTGCGGATGAAGAAGAGCGTGTGGTGGTCGTCATTCGCCTTCGGTCGCAGGAAAGGGCCTGCGCCGGTCAGGGTGTCGGTGATCACGAAACCAAGGCGGTCGCAGTAGAACCGGGTGGCAATTTCAATGTCGGGCACGAACAGCACGACATGGCTGAGCGTGCGCGGCAGCGCTGGCATTTCTTCCCAGACGCCGATTTCGTTCGGCTTGCGTTGCGCGGGCGCACCCGGCGCATTGATCTTTTCTGCTGGCATGATCAATTCGCGGCGGATTGTGACCTGAAACCTCAACTCGAAGCCATGGTCATCCTTCAGCTCAATCGAACCGTCAGCCAGCCGCGTCACCCGACGATCCTTGGAAAGCTCCGTTTCGATCGCGTCGAGATCCTCGCTCGAGCGCACACCATAGACCTGCTGGCGTAGCATGTTCGCCGTTGGCAAAGGTGCTGGCAGCGAGGGATCTGATTTGTGACGGATGATGATGCCTGTGCCGTCCAGCGTCTCAAACAGGCCGCCGTCCGCGGTCACGTCCGTCGGCTTCAGGCCGAAGGCTGTCAGGTATTCACAACAGGCGGCGACATCGTCGACACCAAAAACGAGATAATCAGGCCCGATGATGTTCATGGGACATTCCTTTCCATTAAAAGGTCTTGATCAGCCTGCGTGGAGAACGTGCTCATTGGCGACCACCAGGCAATAGCGTTTGTCGGAGGCAAGGCCCGCTTGGGCAGCATTGCGGCATGCTGTCGCGAAGGCGAGCGCCGTCGCCTCGTCCGGCAGCCAGAATTCATCGATCGCTTCAACCGGTCCCGGATAGAGTGGCAGGTTCCGACAGTGGCCGATGCTGCCGTGGCCAATACCGGCGAAGATTTTGGCATCCGGAGCCTTATTGAACCAGAACAGGAACAGTTTTACCGCTTTTGCGCGCATCTCCGGTGGCAGGATGACGTTTTCGGTGACAGGAAGGCCGAGGACGGAGGTTTCATCCACCATCCTGGCTTCGTCGGGCTGCAAATGCTCGAGATAGAAGGGCGTTTCGCGCGAGGATTTTGCCGCTGCCATGTCCGGAAACCAGACCTCGGTGACAAAATCCAGGCCGTATGCCAAGCCCTTGGGGCATTCGTCACCGCCAAAATAAATGCCGTCGAAAGCATGATTTTGGACGTAGCGGCGCGGTGCCTGAGACGGCTCGCGGGCAATGTAATCAAGCACCAGCCTGCCGTGATGGTCCTTCATATGGGTTCGATGTTCGTGAAGTGTCTGACCGAGACGCCGGCGGCCACAGATCAAGGTCTTGATCATCATTTCACCTGCTCCGCGACGATGCGTCCACCAAGGGTTTCAGCCACCCAGTCGGCGATGTATGCGCCCGCATTTGCCGAGTTATCGAAGCTCGAGTGCTGCACGCCGCCGGTGCGTTCATCAAAGATCTTCAGTTCACGCTTCGGGCTGTTGACCAGTTGATCAAAGGTGGTGTGCGCCCATTGAAGCGGGATCTGGCTGTCTTTCTCGCCATGTGTCACGAGGAAGGGCACGCGGATACGATCGAGGATTCCGTTGAGGTGGACGTTTTCGGCAATCTGCATGAACTCGTCCATATCCTTGGCTCCCCAGACCCACATGACGTGGCTCCAGTAGTGCGGGACCGGAAAATTACCCTCGCGGGCAAGGCGCTTCTTCTGCACGTCGCGCCAGTCGTGGTTGGCTCCCCAGACAACGCCGCAGGCAAACCGCGGTTCAAAGGCGACGGCGCGTGGACAGTAGTAGCCGCCAAGCGACACCCCTTCCATGCCAATGCGCTTGGGATCGACATCTGCGCGACCCTCCAGCCAGTCAACGACGCGGCTGGCCCAGTGCTCGCTATCGAAACGGGCGGTAAGCCCCTGCAGGCGAAGCGCCTCACCGGTGCCTGGCTGGTCCACGATCAACGACGCCACGCCGCGCTTGGCAAGCCAGGCAGGCAGACCAACCAGGAATTTCATCTCCTTGGTGCTGTCGAGGCCGTTGACCTGAACCAGCAGCGGTGCAGGGCCCTCGACGCCTTCCGCAGGCACGTAGAGCGCCGAAAGATGCGTGCCCTCATAGGGGATTTCCACCCGACGGCAGGAAGAGCCGGACAGCGTCAAACCCTTCTCGAAAGAGGCGAGAAACTGCTGGTAGAGGCTGACGCGCCCTTCTGAGCCATGCGCCAGCAGACGTTCGGCGGTGATCATGTAGTTGGCGGCGCGCAGCAGCTTGTCGCCAGCCGAAATCAACCTGCCCCTGGCTTCGTCCTCGTCGGCAAGGGAAACCAGCTTGTCCGCCATATGAATCCAGGTTTCGCGAAACGCCTGGGTGCCGGCAGCATCTGGTGCCTTGGCCGCATCCTGCAACGGGGCGCACATTTCCTCGATCTCTCCCATTCGGGCACCCATTTCGATCGATAGATTAACCGAGAGGTTCCAGACATAGTTGGTCGGAAAATACTTGAACATTGGGTCTCCTCGAGGTTGCCGATCGCGGCGTCAATTTCAAAAGGAGGAGATCGACCAAAGGCGCGGCCCGATAGGCCACGTGACGTCATTTCCTCCCGAGGAAAGATTTAACGAAAATCAAACTGTTTACAAAATTGCTTTGATGAATGATTTATATTTACGTCATAAATACCTGGGAGGAGACTTATGCGCTTCAAGAACCTTGATCTGAACCTGCTGGCGGCGCTTGATACGCTGATCCGTGTTCGCAATGTCAGCCGTGCTGCCGATGAAATGTTCATCACACAGTCCGCGATGAGCAATGCGCTTGGGCGACTGCGGGACTATTTTGACGATCCGCTTCTCATCCAGGTTGGCCGATCCATGGAACTGTCGCCCTTGGCCGCGTCCCTTGAACAGGCTGTGCGCGATATCATCGTCCGAATCGAGGCTGCCGTTGTTTCAACCCCGTCATTCTCTCCTGAGGCTTCAAGCCGGAGCTTCAGTTTCATCGTGTCCGACTATACCGTCCTCACCATCATGCCGCCTTTTCTCCAGCGGCTGGAAAAATTGGCTCCCGCCATCCAGATTGAGCTCAAGCCACAGCAGAACCATCCGCATCTGTTGCTGGAACGCGGTGAGGCTGACTTGCTGATTGCGCCTGAAGTGTTCTGTTCCACCAATCATCCGATGGAACCGCTGCTGGAAGACCGGCTTTGTTGCGTCGTCGATGCGGATGGGCCTTTCTCTGCCGGTGTCATTTCGCAGGCCGACTTTCTCTCCGCTGGCCATATCGTCATGCAGCCACCAAATGGCGGCGAAAGCTTCGCCCAACGCGCCTTTCATCATCTTGGTATCAAGATCAAGATCGAGGTCACGACCTATTTCTTCACCTCGCTTCCGCTGCTTGTTCGCGGCAGTCGAAGGATCGGTTTGGTGCAAAAGAGTTTGGCGCAGGTGCTGTCGAAAATTGATGGCATCAAGATCGTGGAACTGCCCTTTGCATTGCCCGCCCTGCGGCAATCGCTTCAGTGGCACAGTTATCGCACACGCGATCCGGCCCTCTCGTGGATTCGTGAGCAGATCCATGAGACGGTCCGCGAGCTCGCTGACGGTGGTGCTGCGCAAAGCCCGGATTCCGCGACCTGACAAATACTCTCCCCCTCAAGTATTTATTCTGCGAATAGCTCCTATTGCCAATGACCATTTTACATTTGTCAAGCGGCGGCTTAGTTCGGACCAAGGACTGTATCGGGTTTCTCAGGAAGATCTCGATCTGCCGGCGGTGAGGTGGCCGCCAAGGGGGAATAACAACAGACAATCTGGATGACCAGGCCCGCTTCCTGCGAGGATGAGGTCCCGTGCGCGTTTGCGAGCGGGAGCCTGCTGGTGCGGGTATCCTGGTCGTTGTTCATGTGAGGAGGATGGAGAATGAAATTCAGGACGTTCGGACTTGTCGCGATGCTCGCGACGACAGCGCTCTGTCAGGCGCAGGCGGCCGAAAACGGCAACACGCAGTATTCACCGGGAGCAGCGCAATTTTTTGCTGCGGGCATTCCTCCCTACCCGGGTCTCTACTTCCTTTCCCAGACAAACTATTTCTCTGCCGACAGGACCAATGATTCGAACGGCAACAGGGTGCCAGTTGATTTCAACGTCAAGGCATGGGCGGAAACCATGCGTTTTCTCTATGTCAGTGACATCGAAATCGGCGGCGCGCAGCTTTGGGGGCAGGTCGTCGTTCCGCTCGTGCATCTGGACCTGTCTGTGCCGTTCGGTAAAGATAGCGCCTTTGGACTTGCCGATATGACCACAACCTTAGGCTTGGCCTGGCATCCTGATAGATACAATTCTTTCGTCGTGGGTGTGGACCTGGCAATGCCAACCGGCAGGTATAACCCCTCCGACATCGCCAATATCGGCAACAACCACTGGTCGGTGCAGCCAACCGTCGGCTATCACTATTCGGACCCCCAAGGTCTGGAACTCGCAACGACGGCGCGTTTGATCTTCAACACGGAAAACCACGATACCGACTACACGAACGGTACGGAATTTGTGCTGGATTATGCCGTCGGCTGGAACCTGGACAAGTGGCGCATTGGTGCTGTGGGATACTATCTTCAGCAGATCGCCGATGACCGTGGTCCAGGGGTTGCGGCCGATGGGCATCGCGGCCGAGGATTTGCCCTTGGTCCATCGCTTACCTATTCCTTCAATCCGGGCTTGCAGGTCAGCGCGTCCTGGCAGCATGACATCGTGGCAGAAAACCGCCCGCAAGGCGATTCTGTCTGGGTCAATTTCGCCACAAAATTCTGAGAGGCCGGGCGCTTGATGATTTCAATCATCGAGCGCCCGATGTTTTTCAGTTGCCGCTTCATCACATCGTTACCACGCACGGTAAGCACGACCGCTCCTGCTGCATAATTCCTTGAATCCCAGTCGATTTAAGGAAGTATGCAGGCTCATGACCGGCAATCCCGGTTTCAGAAAGCTGATCGCTGGTCCCAGGGCAAAAATGCGAGAGCGATTTCCATCAATCATCTCCATTGGCGGCAAAGCGTTCCGAACCCGAAACAGGCCGCCAGAAGACGGCCCTCTCGCAAGATCATTCCGTTATTTGCCGTGGTGAGATGGTATGACTGGGAACAACAGATGGGAATCATACCCTTCCCCGGTGCGAATCCGGTGCCTGCCGCGATTGCGCGTCGGCAAATCCAGAATGGCTCCCGGCAATGTTCCGTGCGCAGGCGGCCCCACCGGATACCCCGCAAGTTCAACAACCAGACGTTCTCCGGCATGGACGACCATAGATGTTGGCCACAGAGACAGCTCTATCGGCACGCATTTGCCAGGCGTGAGTAATTCTTCACGCGCATGGGTGATGAAAGGTTCGGACGAGGTTGACCGCTCGGGATCGATAGCGCGTTGGGACACGCGCAAGCGGCCGAGCGGGCCGGTGTAGCTGAGCGTTCCAGGCAGCTTTCCATCATTTTCCAGCGACTTCACAAAGCCTCGCGCCGGTGGGCTGACAAGCGTAATGTGATGCAGACGCCGTCCGTCAGCCGATTCCTTGTAGAGGGCCGCAAAGATATCCATATCGTCGGCATCCGCTGCCTCGACCCACAGGTGAAGTTTGAGATAGCCGGTGATCTCGACCTCCTCCTCAAACACCTTGGTGAACTTGACGCATTGTGTCAGATCATCACCTGCGTATTCGGCGACAGATTGTGAGGCACTGGGCGTTTCCGTCAGGCTATAAGACTGTGCATCCAGATAGAGCTTGCGCCATTCCTGACGTTCCAGCGGCCAGGACGTCTCGGGCCGACCAACCAGATCTTCGCCACCCGGATCGAGAACCGACAGCCGCACCTTGGGTGTTTCCTCCCAATCATTATGGGCATTCTTGAGGTATCGGTCGAAAAACTTCCGAAGGTCGGCAATATTATCGGCATCAGCCAGATCAAGCCATTCTTGCGTGTTGTGAACACGCAGCCACTTGTGTTCAGAGGACATTTCGCGGAAAGCCTCCAGCGTTCCACGGGGATGGATCGCACTTGTAAAGCTTGCCACAACATAGGCGGGCACGGTGATCGCCTTGATGTCGGGGCGCTTATCCTCCCAATAGGCATTGTAGAGAGGGTAGCGCTGCGCCATTTTTGTCAGCGCTTCTCGATTGTTGCGGCCGAAGATGAAGGCGGCAATGTCTCTGTCATGGAATTTTGTATCCAGAATGCCACCGCGCATGACAACGTCACGATAACTGTCATTCAGACCTTCCCAAGGGGCAATTGCAGCAAGATGGGGCGGTTGAAGTGCCGCTGCTGCCCACTGGATCATGCCAAGCTGGGAATTGCCCGCCATGCCGACCTTGCCATTGGACCATTCCCGCTGTCCAAGCCACTCAATCACATCATAGACATTGCGGCCCGAGGCCGTGCCCATGAACACTTCGTCACCGCCGGAATTGGATGTACCCGCAGCATCAACAACGGCCACCGCATAACCTGCATCACACCATATGGCCGGATCCGGAGCCTCGAACGATTGCAACCCTGACAGAGTGCTCTGAGGCACACCAAACCGGGTTGCGTTGAAATTGAGATTCCACCAGCCGCCGCGCTTGCAATAAGGGGTGTAAGAGAGAATGATCGGCAGATCTCTCTGATGGGCCGGGCGGAAAATATCGCCATATAAAAGGGTGCCGTCGCGCAGAGGAATTGCAACATCCTGTTCAAACACGATGTCACACGCCAGCGGCAGCGCGCCTTCAACGTGGACATATCCTGTTTTCAGCTCGACTGTTTTGGTGTCGATATCAGGAATCGGTGGCTCGGACGCAGACATCGGGGTCGTGGGGTCAAAGATGACCTCAAGTCCGAGCGCATCAATAAATTTTTCCATAGCGAAGTTCCTCCATGCGATCAAAATGAGGAACAGAGAAAATATTACAGCGCCTCTCGCGATATACGGCGACAAAGGAGGCTGTAACACTTAAAATCAGCTGCATAATTTCCAAGCGGCAACGCGCACGACTGCGCCACAGAACGTGTTGGTTACTCTTGCCGATTAGTTACTCTGGCCGATTGGTTACTCTGGCCGATTGGTCTCTCTTCCCGGGCGCAAATGTGGCATGGACTTCGGCATTTACGAAATCGATTGTTTTTATAGCAGACATCCAAGATCTGGATGGATTGTGACACCCCATCATCTGGGTATCGGGGCGAGATGATATGAAGAGCGCGCGATCGAGCCGATCTGCACCGGATGAGGCCGATTACAGCGCCGTGCGTTTTAAAAACCGACAAATAAAGCTCTAACCTATTCAATTTTATGTATAACTTTCTCCTTAAATCCATTCCGATTGAAGGTGCAAGTTATGCAGACGAAGCGTCTACAGCCAAGGAATGGTGCTTTACAAAAGACTTGCTTCATCAAGAATTATCTTGCGGACCCACTCGGCGGCGGGATCGCTTTTGTGGACTTGCGACCATTGCAGCGCCTCTGTAAACGGAGGAAGTGGCACCGGTAGTTCAAATATTCGCAGCGGCATTGTGCGCGACGCCTGCATTGCCAGACGTTCACACATTGTCCCGATGCGGTTCGTTCCCACAATCAAATGTGGAACCACGGTAAAGCTCTGAACCGTGACTTCGATGCGCCGTTGCAGTCCATGCTCAACCATAAGCCAGTCTTCTATCGATGGCTTGTGCGAGCGGCCAAATTGCGTGGCGACATGGCCCATGGACATATATTGTCTAAATGACGGCGCGTCTGCGATTTCGGGATTATCCCGCCAGGCAACGCCCACCAATCTTTCCTCAAAGAGCGGTTCCTTATGGAATGATGATGAGAGGAAAACATTCGGAAAAATCAGGAAATCCACTTCACCACGGCGGATCAACTCGTCCGGCTTTTCATCAAACGGCAGCAGATCGAAGGTGATCTTCGGGGCCACGCGGGCTATGCGTGCCACAACGCGGCAAAACAGCATATGCATCGCGTAATCGGACAGAACGACACGGAAACAACGGTCTGAGACAGTGGGATCGAAGGTGTCTCGCGTTGCCAGCATGGCCTTGATATGCAACAGCGCCTCGCGCGTCGGCGTCGCCATCGCTTCGGCAAACGGGGTCGGGATCATCTGACGTCCCTGCATTCTAAACAAATCATCATCGAAATAGGCCCGCAGTCGGGCGAGAGCCGCACTCATGGCGGGCTGACTGAGGTTCAGCTTATTCGCAGCAACCGTGAGGTTGCGTTCGGCCAGCAGTTCATTGAGCGCTACAAGGAGATTGAGATCAAGGCCCTGGAATCGCATCTCGTGTCCCCCTTCGCGTTCTGCTTTCCCGTCTCCATCCATAGTATGGATGGATTATGTTTAAGTAATCGATTTTTTATATGAATGGCAACGCAGTTACGGAGGGATAGGGGCGGTGGGATAGGGACGGCGCTATCAAGCGCCCCGCCAAAGACTATGCCGCTTCTGTAACCGACCTGCACGCCCGATACGACCGCGCATTTTGCAGACGCAGAGCACCTGTCCCGAAGCGATGTGTTTAGGCCCTCCCCATTCCCTCATGTCACGCCGGAACACCAACGGACCGAGGTCGCGCGGCGCTGTATTTACTCCCAAAAATAAACCATAGCGAGAAGCAAATAAAAAGAGAATCTACCTTGAAGGGTGTTTTTGTTTCGGATAACTCTACATTTGCGTGTATTAAATATAAAAATACCGCATAAGATGCACTCTTATGTGTGTGGAGGCTGAAATGGGCAGGCATCTTTGGCAAATGGCGCAGCGGTTGGCGCGCGGTTTTCAGCATGGAAAGAAAATTTCCCCGGTGCCATGGCGGCAAGGGGTATTGGCGGGCTTGATAATGGCCTGTCTTGGGTGGGCTAATGTAGCGAATGCCTCAGACCATGCAGACCCCAGCAATCTGATGGGACCGGAAAGCAATATTACGGATCTTTTCTTCTTTCCCGATGGCGATCGGCTGGTGCTGATCTTCAATGTCCGCCGGGCCTTGAGTACAAAGCCGCCCTATGATCTTACGCCCTACACCTATGAGGTGAATCTTGATCTGACCACGCCGGTGTCCTTTGACAATCCAGCCGATGTTGCCCGTTATGGCGGCACGGTGACGGCTCCGGCAAAACTTCATGCCGACGCCAAGGTGCGCATCCGTCTCAACAATGACGCCGGACTTGATCGGATCGACTATGAGGGGTTGCAGAACACTGCCGATATTCGCACCAGCTTCGGTGTGCGGGACGATCCGTTCAATTTTCCGCGCTTTTACGGTGTCAATACCATCAGCATGGTCATGAGCCTTCCCCGCAGCGCCTTCCCGGCTGGGCAGAAGACGTTTATTTTGTGGGGCACCACCGCCAAGGACGGTATGCAGATCGACCATGTCGGGCGCTCCATCCGCACCCAATTGCCACGCTTTGGCTTTCTCAACACCATCGCTCCCAACCAGCAATTACCCGCGCTGATAGAGCACTCCATGCGTACGAATGATCTCTATAACTTTCTGAAAGGCAATAAGCAGTGGTGGTCTGGTGCGTTGGCCGACCTGATGGAAACGACGTTTCTCTTGCGCAAATATGACAACCAGCCGGATGTGATGATCTACACGGATCAATTCAAGGTCGGCTACCCGAATGGTCGGCTGCTGACCGATGACGTTGTGGCGCAGACCTGTGCGACAGGCGATTGTCTGCTGATGGATTTATCCTTCATCGAAGGAGGTTTCCCCCGTTCGACGACAAACGACAAACCATTCCTGTCTGAATTTCCTTATCTCGCCGAACCATGGCCCGAAAAGCCACCGGCACCACCACCAACCCGCTCGCTGACGCCCTATATCGTTGCGGCAGTTATCCTGTTGCTTTTGGCATCCTGGGCTGTGGTGCAAGGCTTGCGGTTTATCTTGCGTCACCTGTGGCAGGTGGTTCGGAATATCTATGCACTTGCGACAACGTGAGGATGAAAAAGGGCGCTGGCCAGCGGAGTGGGCAGCGCTGGCTTTTGGGCTGGCGCTGCTGCTTGCGGGACAGGTCTTTGCCCATGATTTCTGGATAGAGCCATCAAGCTTCACCCCCGGCGCAGGTACCGCCGTCGCCATTGATTTGAGAGTTGGCGAGGAGTTTGTCGGCGATTCCGTGCCGCGGCGGGCGCGGACAATAGACCGCTTTGAATTTTACACCGGAAGCAACACCCGGCAGCCGATCTCTGGTGCCGACGGACTATCCCCGGCGGGGACAATTGTGGCGGATGGCGGGCGCACAATGCTGATTGCCTATAGCGGGGCTGGCGGCACCGTTACCCTACCCGCTGATCGCTTCACAAGCTATCTTGAAAGCCACGGATTGGAATGGGTGATCCGTGAGCGAGCCACGCACTCCGAGACCCCGAATCCGGGGCTGGAAAATTTCTACCGCCATGCAAAAACCCTGCTTGGCGGGGCGGTGGCAGACCCCTCTTTGGGCAGCAAGGCGGTGGGGCAGACCCTGGAGATCCTCGTCGATGGCGATCCGACGCATGACCGCGCACCTTTGGTGACCGGGCGCGTGCTTTGGCACGGACGCCCCCTTGTCGGCGGCCTGCTGATTGCAAGAGCAAGTGCCGATCCACGCCACCCGCAAAGCATACGCACAGACACACAAGGCCGATTTTCGCTGACAGTTGACCATGGCGGCATCTGGTTGCTGCAAATCGTCTGGATGGAACGCACAGGCTGGTTCAGCAGCGAAGATTGGCAAAGCCATTGGTCGTCCCTCACATTCGAAAAGCCACACACTTGATGAAAAGCTATCTTCTCCTCTTTTTGCGCTCGTTGGCGCTCCTTTTGCCGATGCTGCTGCCTCAAGTGTCTGCCGCCCACGAAATCGGCGAAAGCCGCGTTGTCGTTGCGCTGAACGCCACATCCTGGACCGCGCTTGTCACCACCGCGCCCACCGCGCTCATCAACCGGCTGGAGTTGGCGGCAGGGATGCTTCCAAGCTGCGACCTTGATGAAGCGCGCGCGCTTGCAACCCTCAAACGGTTGCAGGGCGAACTCCCCTCCCATTTCCATATCACTCTTGATGCCGTGCCGGTGCCCATAACGGTAGACGTTGAGACGCTTGAAATCCCGGCGGATATCACGCGCCCTGCGTTTGTGGTGTTGAAGGTGCAAGGTGCAATGCCAGACCATGCCAAATCGATGATCTGGCAGTTTGATCTTTTGAAAAGTCGCTACACTCTGCAACTTGCTGAACGCACCCACTGGCTTGACGGAGATCAGCCGAGCGCAGCGATGCCGCTTGCTCCAGAGCAGGCGCAGACCGTGGTGCAACTGGTCAGCGAATATGTCCAGCTTGGCTTTACCCATATTATTCCCGGCGGCCCGGATCATGTGTTGTTCGTGCTGGGGCTGGTTCTTCTGACAACACGCTTAAGACCTTTGCTCACGCAAATCACCGCATTCACCGTGGCCCATTGCCTGACGCTCCTGCTGGCGCTGGAGGGTGTGATTGCACTGCCAGCCACAGTGGTTGAGCCCCTGATTGCGCTTTCAATCAGCTATGTGGCGATCGAGAATATTCTGGTGCGGCGGATGACACCCTGGCGGCCCGCACTGGTCTTCGGCTTTGGGCTGATGCACGGCCTTGGCTTTGCCGGTGTGCTGACTGAATTGGGGCTCCCAGCGCAAGACCGCCTTGCTGCGATCCTCGCGTTCAATATCGGTGTCGAAGCGGGCCAGCTCACCATTGTTGGTGTTGTGTGCGGGCTCGCGCTTTTCTGGTGGAAAGACAAGCCGTGGTACCGCACCCGCATCGTCTATCCAGCATCGCTTGCCATCGCCCTCATCGGCCTTTACTGGACGGCAGAGCGGATCATCGGGTTTTGATGGTGCGGAAATTCTTGTGACGATGTAACACTTTTACAGCACCGTGCGCCATATATGGCGCACAAAGGATGCTGTAACACTTTAAAGCTGCTGCATAATTTTCACCTTAAATCGATTCCGATTTAAGGAATTAAGCAGTATTCAAAATTCTGGCCAGAAAACAGATCACTGTTTTCGGGCCAGAACTGTGGTGTCAGTCTTTATTCGGCGGCCGTTGCGCCGTTTGACGCAGCGCGCATAGGCACCACCGTATCAGTCGCCTTGAGCTGCTGGGAAAGCGCGCTCAAAATCGCTTCCAGATCACCGCCTTGCACCGTTTTTGGTATGCCTGACAGCAATTCATCAACGATTTCAAACCCCAGAGAACGGTAGCTTTCAAACTGTGACTCATCAAACCACTGGTCGGCGGTCGGATCGTGCGGGAAGCGTTCGTCCTCATTGGCATAGGCCCGAATCCCGGCCTCTTCCGTGCCGTGATAGCTTGGCTTGATGTAGAGAATATAGCCATCCTCCCCGCCCCCGTCGGCATCGGCATAATGGATGTGACCGATGGTGCAATATGGGGCCGTGCTTGGCTTTTCGCCGGGGCGGATGCGGGGCTGTAATTGATCGAGATGAGGAAAAGTGATCGAAACACCGAGATCAATTTGAATCTTGCGCACCGCATTGCCGAGGTCGGCAAAGGTGAAATCCGGATCGCAGCCCGCGTCCGACAGAACGATCAATCGAACACGTCGCCTGACCATCTCGTAAAGACCGAGATTTTCGAAATGGCCACCGTCGGAGAGGTTGATATAGGCCCGATCAGAGGTAGTAAGGCCAAATGCTTCCTGAAGCCATGGAAGAATTGCCTGACGTGGCCCGCTCAAACGCCATGTATGGTTGCCTTGTAGCCCGGGGTTGCCAAGCCACCAGCCAAGCCGGATGTTGAACAGCGCAAACAGAAGCGTTATCGACGGTGACGAATTATAACCCATGTTGGGATTGGCCGCAGCCCCCGAAACGGCCATGGCCGTGCCAAGCGAAATGCCCCGTTTGCCGCCATAGAGCGCCGATGGCCGATAGGCACCGGTATAGCGCCCGGAATGGCCGCGCCAGGTGTTGCGCGGATTGAGATCGGCGGCTCCGGCATGGCGCGGCGTGATGACAAATGACATTGCCTTGCGCTGTTGCCACGCCTTGTTGCGGGTGGAAACCACATTGAGCGTACAATTGACCACATGGAAAAGGCGCGACACGCGGGGCGCATCCCGCTCCGCAGCCTGCGGCCAGATGGTGTTTATCAGCGGGTTGTCTTCAAGGTCGAAGCCGGTAAAGGGATTGGGCTTACGGTTGCGATGCGTGGCACCGAGATAGGCGCGCACCAGCCGGTTGCGATAAAGGTCATGCAGGGAAAACCGGTTGATGTTGACACTGCGTGAGACGACATAGGCCAGCGCCGCCGAAAGCACGAAGCCGCACAGAAGGTGTAGAAGCAACGCACCCTCTGACACAGGCGGGTCAACCTGTTGGCCAAACAACAGTGTATCAAGCTCTGTATTGGCATCGCTGATGGTGACAGGCGCTTTGATCGCATTTGCCAAGAGCAGATCCAGCAGCGATCCGCCCAAAAGCAGGTAATCGAGAACACCGGATAGCACGATCAGCAACAGGGCCAGAAACACCTGCCCACCAACGATCTGCAGAAGCTTGCGCACCCGCGCAAGTGAGCTGACCACCACCCCTCGCTCCGCCCCCTCGCCGCTACTGCCACTGCCGAGCAGGGCAATGCCTGCGGTTGCGGCAAGGCCGCCGCCCGTCAGGGACTGGTAAAGGTAGGTCGTATCCTCAAGCAGGGCATCCATCAGGCGTGAGCCGAGCAAACCAAGCACAACGGTCGCGGTTGCGCCGATGCCCGCCGCAACAAAAAGGCCTGCGGCGCGGGCAAGCCACTCGCGCTGCGCATCGGAGCGGGTTTCGCTGCTGGTGGCGGCAACATAAATGGTCTCAGCCGTGATCTGCGCCATCAGCAGCCACGGCGGGCCGAACACAACAAGCGCCAGAAGCCGCGCCGGGGCATAAAGCGTATTCACCAGAAGCATCAGCCCTGCGTAAACAACAGCGCCCCAGACAAGACCTGCCACCATCCACCGCGCCAGCCTGAGCCAAGGATTGTGAGGCTGATGAAGATGGGTGCGAAACGACAAGACGAAGCTTGTGAAAAACACACCGACACCGATGGCAAGCACAAGGGGTATCGAGGGCGCTCGCGCATCCCACCCTATCGGCAAAATGGCCCAGGTGGTGAGAAAAACACCGCCGAGAGCCGCCAGAACAAGATCAAATTTCACGAACCGTGTCTGGTTGCCGCCTTCGCCATTACCAAGGGAATAATTGGTGAGCGTGTAGCGCTGCCCAAGCAGCAAAAGCAGCGCTCCCGCACCCAACAGCGTCCATCGCGCGGCTGGACTATCGCTCAAGGGGCCGGTTGCCCCCACCCACGAGATCGATACCAGCACGATTTTGAGCAACAGAAGGGCCGTTGCAAGGGCTGAAATCACCAAAAGCCAAATCAACACCAGATTGCGCACCACAATGGCCGCAGCCGTCCAGGTGTCAACCGATGTCAGCCCCACCTGCGGTGTCAGATAGTTGCTGTCGCGGCGCAGATCCCGGATCGGCGGTGGCTCCACGTCTGGCCCCTCCGGTCGCTGGGTCAACTGTTGTTGCACCTCACGAAAGCTTTCGCGGCTGAGCCAGGCCGAGAGCCAACTGCCGATATAGCCACCCCCTGACACGGTGGAGAGATAGCGAAAACGCCCGAGAAGGGCGTCCTCGGGGTTGGCCGCCTGATTTGCCGATCTTTTCGGGTGCGTCGCCAAAGCCTGCAAGACACCGAGCGCAAAGGTTGCGCTGCGGATACCGCCGCCCGAGATGCACAGTGCCGAGCGGTTTAGCCCGTTCAGCCTTCGGTTCAGCGCCACGCCTTCAACATCATGGGAGATGACCTCACCCTCGATCTCGAAGGCCTCTTGCCGAAGCAGCGTTTCGGTGTCGATCGGTGTTCCGAGGAAGTCCTTGTCCATCACATCTTCCTTAAGGTTTCTGGTTACCCTCGGGCGCGGCCGGATTGCTGCAAGATAACGTCAGCCGCTTTTTCGCCGATCATGTAGACAGCACTAACGATGAAGAAGCCGGGAATGCGCGGAAAGACACTGGCATCCACCACCCGCAGGCCGCGCACCCCATGCACGGTGAAATCGCTGGCCAGCACGCCAAATTGGTCACGCGGTCCGATCGGGCATGTGCAGGAGGCATGATGGCCCCAGGCATTGTCGCGCACGAATTGGCGAAGCGCTTCGTCGCTTTGCACCTGCTCACCCGGCAGATGTTCTTTGACGATCAGGCCGAGCCTTTTCAAAGGTGCTGTCATGGTGCGAACAAATTTGATACCAGCGACGACGGAATCGAGATCGGCCCCGTTCTCGTCATTCCCTTCTTCGAAATAGCGAAACTCGATCTGGGGTCTGTCGCGTGGATCAGCAGAGCGCAATGTGACGGAGCCTGCCGTATTGACCGTATGGGCCTTGAGGATGGCCCAGGTGAGATAGTCCAGATGAGCTGGGAAAAGCGCTGAATAGCCGGGGAAGTAACCGCGAAACAGACCAAGCAGGCCGAAGCAGAACAGATCCGGCAGCGGGCGCTCCGGCAAAGAGCGTTTGATAACGGCAAGCACCGCACCATTCGTGGTATAGACACCACCGCGCCGTTTTTTCCACTCGTTATATTGGGGATCGCCCGCAGCAAATTTTGCCCCCTTCAGCACTTCCCAATTTTTGTTCATCTGGTTGACGACACCCACCTCGTAGCGATCCTGCATATTGCGGCCAACGCCGGGAAGATCGACACGCACGGGAATGCCGTGCTCCTCCAGATGCTCTTTCGGGCCGATGCCGGACAGCATCAAAAGTTGCGGCGTGTTAAATGCGCCTCCAGACAAGATCACTTCGCGGGAGCAGAGGATTTCGCGGCGTGGAGGCTCGGCATCGACCGGGTTATAGGCCGCACGATACAGGCGTTCTCCCTGCATCACCTCAACGCCAATGGCCTGACTATGATCATCAAACAGAACACGGGTCACCAGCGTATTCAAAAGAATCGTCAGCCGCTCAGGATAGCGCGCCTGAACCTCCAGCACACGCTCACGCGTCCCCAAACGCTGGTGGTTGCGATTGGACAGGGGTGGATAGCAAACACCCGTGGCGTTTTTGCGCACAAGGCGCCAATCGTTCGGATCTCCCTGACCTTGAACAGTCCAGTCAAATCCTTCTTCTCGGTTGGGTTGCGCCTTGCCTGCCTTGACGGCGCTGTCGAAGATCGTACTCACAAGCTCCCTGTCGCCAAGGGCCTCAAGCGGAATGGCCTTTTCTGTCCGCAGCCAGCCCTTCCATCCATGTCGTGTCGGGTTCCAGCCAAGCTTTGCCAGCCAGCGATAGAGAAAGAAGCGGTGGTGGCAATTTTCCATGCGCTCGAAAATCTTGCGCATGTTCTCGTGGTTCCAGCTATCGTCGCCGGTCAACTCGGCAATGCCATCCCAATCGGCATTGTGGGGGTAGACGAAGATCTGGGCATTGTGTGCAGTGCAGCCGCCGAGCGTTCCAGACCGCGGATAAAGCACGCCATCCTCTTCGGGAACGAATTTCGGATCGCGTTCCTGAAGTTTGCGGCTGGAATAGTGGCGCACGAAAAAGTCCCAGCGCATGGCAGTATTCTCAGACGCGAAGGGATGCATCACCGGCACATCATAATCATCCGGCAGGCGGTTTTCGCCCGGATAGGCGGGATCGCCGCCTTTCAACGTGCGTGGGTCGCCACCCGCTTCGATCAGCAGAACCGTCGCACCCGCTTCAGCCAGACGGGCAGCCAGTGTCCCTCCCCCGGCACCGGATCCCACAATGATATATTCGAATTTTTTGTCCAGCGCAGTGCTGGTATCTGTCCCCACCATGGACCCACCCTCGATGTTTTGGAAAATAAAAAAGCGGGGTGTTGCCACCCCGCTCGCACTCACAGGGTTTTCAGAAACGCGATCAGCGCTTCCTTATCGGCATTGCCAAGGCCGTCCGGAGCTGGCACGCCGCCAATGCTCGGCACAAGATCACTGCCAAAGTAATGGCCGCGATTGACCTCGAAATCTGCGCATTTGCTGAGCGACAGAAGTGGCCCCTTGAGGTTTGCAAACACCTTGATGGCATCCGCATCGCTGGCATTGGCACCCAGCGCCTTCAGGTCTGACTTGATCTTGAGGAGAAGCGAAACAAGCTTCGCATCCTGCTCGAGGTTCTGGATCTTATTGGCCTCATCGAGACGCAATTCGAGGTTTGAGAGGATGTTAACCGGCGTGCCCTTCGGAATTGGTCCGATCTTCACCCCGCCATCACCAAACAGCCAGGGCAGGTAGCGCTCCAGCGGGCCAATGAGCTTGGCCAAACCATTCGGCAGATAGCCTGCTGGCACTTCCAGATAAGAGGTCGCGTCTGTGCGATAGATTTCACCGACACCCTTGTTGCCAAGGAATTCGTCTTTCTTGCGCGTCTCGGGCCACAGCATCTGGCGTATACCCGCCTCAAAAGCGTTGACGCGATATTCGACCGTCGGGTTCGGGCTATAGGCCCCCATCTCATTGCCAACGCTGTTGTTGAGCAGATAAGGCGCTGTCGACCAGAGGCTGGCCAGATTTGCAGGACGGGTATAGCCGCGCCCACCCGCAGGCATGGCATAATCCATCTGCTCGCCGGTGAAAGGATCCTTGATCTTGATCGTGCCAACCGAGGGCAGGTCTTTATAGGACTGGGAGGTGAAATTATCCCAGATATTGCCCGCGATACCATTGGTGGCGAGCGGCGAGCAGGCATTGGTTTCCAGAAGGGTCACCGGCACGCGCATTTCGGTTGACAGATAATTGCCGTCGAGGAAGTCGGGACGCAGCGCGATTTCCGTCATGGCTTTTTTGTAAGCCGGGGTCTGGACATAGCCCCAATAGGCATTCCAGCGCTTCATATAGTCCGGCCCGACACTGTCACGCGGATCGACCCCTGCTGGGAAATCCGGCTGTTTGGACGAGTGGCAGGCAGCGCAGTTTTCCGCAAAGACGGTTTTGCCGCGGGCAAGTTGCGCCTCATCGGTTGACAGGAACTGCTTTCCTTCTGGCACATCCTTGAGCTTGTGCGGCGCACCGATGGAGTCATTGAGGAAGAACTGGGCAACAAACGGTGTCTGTTGTTCCGTCGCCTGCCAGTAGACGGAGTTTTTGCGACCATCTTCAATGCGGATCGGGCTGACGGATTTGCCGCCCAACAGCGGATTGAAGTGCAGCAACCATTCCTCACTGAACAGACCGATATTGATATAGACGCGGTTGAGCGCACCCAGCACACCCACCGAATCCGCGCCGTCTTTCAACACATGCGGCGTCCAGACCGTATCGGGTGCCTTGAAGGTTGAATCAAACGCCTCATAGCCGGGAAAATCCTTGAACTGCTTGTTATCAAGCCCGCCGCCAGCAAGCTTTTCCTTGCCAAGCCTGAGCCCAAGCTCTACCCGCTCCTTGGTCTGGTAGACCGCATTCATGGTGCGTGGGTTGTTGATATAATCGGTTGACACCAGCGAGGTATCCAGCGTGCCGGGCTTTGCCGTATGCACCAGCTGGAAGATGAAATTTTTCTGGTTGGCATCCCAGGAGAAGATACGGTCGATCCAGAAAAACTGTGCGCCGACCACCGAAGACAGGTTTTCCCACTTGGGATTGTTCGGATCGGCTGGCGAATTGGTCGGATCGGGACCGACATGACAGAAGCCGCAACCCATGCCAACACGGTAAGGCCGCACCAGATCCTTGCGGTTGTAATAGCTCGGATCATTGTAATAGCGTTCAGCATCCCATTCCTTGGCCGCCTTCTCATCAAAGGCTGGATTGGGAAACAGGCGCAAACCCACAATGCCCGTCGGCTCGCCATAAAACGAGCCAACCGGCAGGGTTTTGCCGGTTTTCGGATCGACCGTCTTGCCACGCCCGCCAATGGCAACGCCCTTGTATTTATCGGCATTGGCGAAAGGATCGGCTGCGCATTTTGAATCACGCACATCGAGCCACAGGCCAAAATGTTCGGGATCGGGTCCGGTTGGCTTGCTGAAGCAAGGCTCATTGACAAGCCCGAGATAATCCCAGCGATTGTCGCGCGTGGCTTTGAGGCCGGGATAGCTGGAAATCGTCTTCAGGAGGTCAAAACTGCCAAAGGAAGAATTGGTGAGGCCGTCCCACAACCGATCATTGCCGCCGGTCCAGACAATCCAGTTGTTGCGGCCTTTTACCTCGTCGGCTGACAGCTTCACGCCCTTGTAGCCGCCATCCATATTGGCAAAATAATCTTCATCGGCGGCCGGAAACGACTTGAGGTCGCGGCCAGCCAGCATGGCTTCGTCTTTAACCTGCCCCGGTTTTGGGCCTCCGCCGCCACCGCCCGTCAAAAGTGTTGCTGCGACGGCAACGCCCGCCACAACAACGACCGCGCCAGCGGTCCACCATAAGAACCTGCGTTTCGCCATTTTCGCCCCCTAAACACTTAAAAGGTGTATTAGAAAATAAATCCCTAATAGGTAGCGGTAACACTCGCGCAGGTAGATTTGCAATCACGCACTCTCTTTCAAGTGATATTTTTCCGCAATACACCCAAAAAGAGTACATCGCAAAGCATACATCACAAAACCGAATGCTTCTTAAGGTTGCGATTCTGAAGGCTTTCCGGTGAAGCCCTTGCAACGTCTCTTCATGGGGTGATCATCAAGCGCTTACACGCCAAATTGATCGGCCTGTTGCATGCCACTGGCCCCAACATCAGCGCGGGTGAATGGCGCGAACATAAAATAAACATATCCATTTGAGACGCGCGTAAAAGCTGAAGAACAATCATAATGACAGTTCACGGTCATTGAGGCTGCTCTGACAGGCGCGTTGCCATCCGCGGGATCAATTGACGGATGGGTGATGAGCTTTCCTTTTGCTGCCAAAAACCATATTTGTTTTGCCAACGTTCTTGCAGATAACCCGACACGATGAATTGGATTTAAGTGGAATGCGTAAATGTTATGGCTTGCTTGGTGTGTTTCTGGCGATCACCTCCTCGACATATGCGATGGCTGCGGCACCGCCGCAACCTTTGGCACCTCTGAAGGAACAAGGGCAAGCTGCTGAGCTGAGTGCAAAGTTTCTTGAGCGATTCAGCTATAGGCCCGTTCCGCTCGACGATGCCCTGTCTGCCAAAATTCTGGACCGATTTATCAAAGCGCTGGATCCGGACCGCATGATATTTCTTCAGGCGGACATTGATAAATTTATGGTCGATAGCACCAGGATTGATGACGCCATCAAGCAGGGAGACCTGCATATCCCGTTTTCGATTTTCAACGTGTATGAGCAGCGTATAAGCGAGCGGATGACGTATGCCCGCAGTCTTTTGGGGCAGAATTTTGATTTCAGCGTCAAGGAAGATTATCCCTTCCTGCGTGAGAAAAGCCCGTGGTTCAAATCTGAAGCCGAAATGAATGACCTTTGGCGCAAGCGCGTCAAAGGCGATTGGTTGCGCTTGAAGCTGACGGGCAAGGCTGACGCTGCCATTCGCGACACCCTCGACAAACGCTATCAAAGCTCGCTTGAGCGCATCTCCCAATATAAGAGCGAGGACGTCTTCCAGTCATTCATGGATGCGTTCACAAATTCTGTTGATCCGCATACGGATTATTTCGGCGCGCGCGCGTCCGCAGAATTCGATATTTCCATGAAGCTTTCGCTGGTCGGCATTGGTGCGGTGTTGCAGGAGCGCAATGACTATACCACGATCCGTGAGCTCATCGCCGGTGGCCCTGCACAATTATCGGGCAAGCTGGCGGTCGGAGATCGTATTGTCGGCGTTGGTCAAGGTGAAGACGGTCCGATCAAGGAAGTGGTCGGCATGCGTCTTGACGAGATCGTGCAATTGATCAGAGGTGCCAAGGATTCCGTCGTGCGGCTGGATATCTTGCCCGCAGAGGCAGGGCCGGAAGGCGGTCACCGTATCATCAGTCTGACGCGCGACAAAGTCAGCCTCGACAAGCAGGCCGCCAAGAAAACCATGCTGTCGGTCAAAGATGGTGATGTTACACGCAAGATCGGCGTGATCACGCTTCCAGCCTTTTATGAGGATTTCGAAGCGCGGATGAACGGCGACAAGGATTACAAAAGCGCAAGCCGCGATGTCGCCAAGCTTCTTGGGGAGCTGAAGCAGGAAAACGCCGATGGCGTGGTGATTGACCTGCGCAACAATGGTGGCGGTTCGCTGACCGAAGCGGTGGATTTGACTGGCCTGTTTATTGGTAAGGGTCCGGTTGTCCAACAACGTGGTGCCGATGGTGCGATCAAGGTGGAAAAGGACGATCTGCCCGCCCCCGTCTGGACTGGTCCTGTTGAGGTGTTGATCAATCGCGGCTCGGCTTCCGCTTCAGAGATTTTTGCTGCTGCGATTCAGGACTATGGGCGTGGCTTGATTATCGGCGAGCCCAGCTTCGGCAAAGGCACAGTACAAACCATGGTCAATCTTGATCAGGTGGCCAACAACAAAAAGCCGAAATTCGGCGAGCTGAAATTGACGATTGCTCAGTTCTTCCGTGTCAACGGCGGTACGACGCAGTTGCGGGGCGTGACGCCGGATATTGTTTTACCGGGCCTGTACGATCCCAAAACCTTCGGCGAAACGAGTTACCCAAATGCACTGCCATGGACACAGATCAAGCCTGTGAACTATACGCCCGTTGGCACGATTGCGGCGCGCTTGCCACAACTGCAACGCCTGCACGACGAGCGCGTGCGCAACGATGCCGATTTCCAACGGTTTGTTGAAGACATTGCGGAATTGAAGGCGCTTCGCGAAAAAGGCGTTGTGTCGCTCAACGAAACCGAACGCAAAAATGAGTTGGCTGCTCAGGCAAACCGCCTCAAGGAGCGAAAGAAACTCGATGACGGGCTGGAATTGGGCAATGATGATGGCATGCAATCGGACGAGCGCAGCCTGAGCGCTGATATTGCCCTTGAAACAGCGCGCAAGAATGCCAAGGACGTGCTGCTCAACGAAGCCGCCGCAATCCTTGCCGATGATGTCGGCTTGCAAAAGAAGTAAGAACAGATCGCACCAACAGGAAAAAACCGGGGTCATTGAAAATAACCCCGGTATTTCGCCCAGTCTTGTGCCCAGTCTTGTGATTGAAAGCCGCTCAATTCGCTACAAAACAGCTTGCAAACCTTCAAGCGTTTAAAACAAAATGCCCTTGCGCAACTTCCGTATAGGTGCGTGACGGCAGAATATGGTTGATTGAGCGGATCGGACTTTTCAGCTCTTCATTGTCCACAGATGCTCTGACGCGACGGCGATCAGGATCAGGGACCGGCACGGCGGCCATCAATTTTCGCGTATAGGGATGGGCGGGATTGCCAAAGACGGAGGCACGGGGGCCGATTTCGACAATTTCGCCCAGATACATCACCGCCACCCGATGGCTGACGCGCTCCACCACCGCCATGTCGTGGCTGATGAACAAAAACGCAAGGCCAAGGCTTTGTTGCAGATCCAGCATCAGGTTGACCACCTGCGCTTTCACCGACACATCCAGCGCCGAAACGCTTTCATCGGCAACAATCACTTTCGGCTCCAGCGCCAAAGCACGGGCAATACAGATGCGCTGACGCTGACCGCCGGAAAACTCATGTGGATAGCGCTTTGCCATGGCGGGTGACAGGCCCACCTTGGTCAGCAGATCGGCCACCACCTCTCTGGCTTGGGCGGCGGTGCCCATTTTATGTTCTAGATAGGGTTCTGCAATGGCAGCCCCCACCGTCATGCGCGGGTTGAGGCTGGCAAACGGGTCTTGAAAAATCATCTGCACGGATTTTCGCAAAAGCCGCATGTCATGCTTGGGCAAAGCGAGAATATCGCGCCCCTCGACCATGACTGAACCGCTGTTCGGCTCAATCAGGCGCAGAAGCGCCCGCCCCGTGGTCGATTTTCCGCAACCGGACTCGCCCACCAATGACAGGGTTTCTCCGGCCATGAGATCGAAAGACACGTTTTCGACCGCATGAACACGGCCGGTCAAGCGGCCAAACAGACCCGAGTGAATATCAAAACGCTTGACCAGATCCTTGACTTGCAACACCGGCACTGCATGCCTTTGCACCGTGTCGGCCACCTCTGTGGTTTCTCCGGCAACACCCGTTAAAGGATCAACAAAGGGAAAGCGCACGGGCCGGTTAAAAGCCTGAAGTGATCCCAGCACCGGCACCGCCCCCAACAGCGCGCGCGTATAGGGGTGCTGACCATGGCGGAAAATGTCTTTGGTCGTGCCCGTTTCCACCTGTTCGCCGCGATACATGACCACGGTGCGATCAGCAATTTCAGCCACCACACCCATGTCATGGGTGATGAACAAAACAGAGGTGCCCTCCTCATCCTGCAACAGCTTGATCAGATCGAGAATCTGCCCCTGAATGGTCACATCCAGCGCTGTGGTCGGCTCATCGGCAATCAAAAGTTTTGGCTTCAATGCCAGCGCCATGGCAATCATCACCCGTTGGCGCATACCGCCAGACAATTGATGCGGATAATCATCAAAACGGCTTGCGGCTGACGGAATGCGCACCTTATCCAACAGCCGAATGGTCTCGGCTCGCGCCTCCGCCACACTCATCGCTGTGTGGCAAAGCAGTGCTTCGGAAATCTGATCCCCCAACGTAAACAGCGGATTGAGGCTGGTCATGGGCTCTTGAAAGATCATGGCCACGTCCGCACCGCGGACTTTGCGCATCTCCGTTTCCGGCAGGGCCAAGAGATCACGCCCCTCCAGCAGCACACGCCCCGCCACGCGGCTCATGGCCGGTGGCAGAAGCCGCATGATCGACAGCGAGGTCACGCTTTTTCCAGACCCACTTTCACCGACAATGGCCACGGTTTCCGCAGGCTTGACGGAAAAGGACACATCCCGAACCACGGATTTCCACTGCCCATCCACCAGAAACGAGGTGGTCAGGTTTTCAACAGTAAGAACGGGAGCCGGGAGTGCGGGTGATACGGTCTGGGGAAGGGTCATGGAACACCTCTTTCGATAAGATCAGTCAGGCCAGCGCAGCAGGGCATCAAAGCGATGGCGGCCCCATTCCTCGTGCGGGGTGTCCAGCACCTCGTTGGAGGCCTGTGCTTTCTCCAGTTCTTCGATCAGGCGCTGGCGCACAATGAGCTCCTGCCCCGGATGCAAATTGCAGGGATCGAGATAGAAATAATGATGCTCGGCCTCATGATCACGCACGATGATCGGAGGTGTGCCGCGCGCCAGTGCTCCGGCCAGATCATAGGCGCTGATGTGTGCTTCTTGCGCGGACAAGATCACCCGTAAGCGATCCAGCGGGTTTTTGGTCGGGTCTGGCTCAATCAGCGCGGTGACACCGGGGCGACCGTCCAGCGCCTCTTTCCAGAGGTGCAGGTAGCCGGTTTCACGCGCCCGCACCGCAGCGTGGTCACGCTTTTCCCACGCCTCCAGCGCCGCCATGACGCCAAAGATGCTTTCCTTGCCCACCTTCATGCCCCGGCCAATGCCTTTGTTTTGCAGATAGGCGTGGCGCACCAGATCTTTTCGCCCGGCCACAATGCCAGATGTTGGACCGCCCAGAAACTTATGGCCGGAGTAGACAACAATGTCGGCCCCCTGATCGAGGAAAGTCCGCAGATCATACTCGGAGGCGGCATCGACAATCAACGGCACACCGCGCGCATGGGCAATCTCGACAAATTCCATCAAATGCAAAAGACCGTAATGCACCACATGATGGGAGACGACATAGACGGCAGCGGCTGTGTTTTCAGTGATGGCGTTTTCCATATGGTAGCGATGGGCAGAGGTTGCCTGCCCCAGCACCACGACTTTGCCACCTGCGATGCGGATCGATTGCTCAACCGGTGCGCCATAATCAACCAGATGGCCCATTTGCACCAGAACTTCGTTCTTGGGCGTGGTCACATCGGGCAGCTTTTCAATGGCCAGAAGATTGGGGCCGGTGATGGTGCCAGCCACGGCAAGACTGAGGCCAGCGGCACAGGATGCGGTGACAAAGCCAGCCTCGGCCCCGGTCAGCCGGGCAATGATGGCGCTGGCCTTGCGCTGAAGATCGTTCATTTCCACAAATTGCGGCAAAATGGCTGTCATGGCGGCAATGGCCTCCGGCACCACAATGGATGCACCAAGGCTGGTCATGGTGCCAGACACATTGATCACCGGGCGTAGACCATTTTCTACTCGAATATCGTTTGTCATCTGCGTTTCCATTTTTATGGGCAAAGCCCCTGAATTCTACAATCGACAGCTATGCCATTATAATGTAATAGGCAGCCATTCGGTGAAGGATATGTCGATGACGACCAAAGCAAGTGCGGCACAATTGCCAAATAATAGCCAGCCGGTTGCGCAAACTGCGACACCTGAGCGGCGCTCGCGGGTCAGCGGCATGGACCGCGCCTTGCAGGTGCTGGATCACCTTTACAACACCGGCGCGCCCGTGGGGCCTTATGCGATTGCCAAGGCGGTTGGTGCGCCACTCTCCACCATTTACACCATTATTGATGATCTGGTGGATAAGAACATGCTGACCCGCGATGGCGATGGTGCCATCTGGCTTGGGCCGCGGCTCTATCATTACGGCCTTGCCTATTCTCGCTCGCTCGATTTCATCGGTATTGCCACGCAGGAAATGCATGATCTGTGCCGCGAAGCGGGAGAAACCGTGCAGCTGTGCGGGCGCGACAACGATCATATGCTGGTTCTGGCCATGGCCGAAGGGCCAAGCCATTTTCAGGTCGCCTCGCGCGTTGGCACCCGTGTTCCGCTCAACTGGACCGCTTCTGGCCGCCTGCTGGTGGGTCATCTGAATGAGAAAGACCGTCTGGAGCTTTTCCGCCATTGCGCCCGCTCCTCGCCAACCGGCCGTGCCGAGATTGATGCGCAAACGCTGTCCAATGCGGCCGCCCAAGCGTTTCAGAATCGCTTGTCTATTCAGGCGGGTGAGTCCGATTATGCGGTTGCCTGCATTGCCTCGCCGATTTGCGACCGCGACGGTGCCTGTGTGGCCACCATCTCGATTGTCTTGCCGGAGCAGAAAGCCTTTTCTGAAGGCAACCCCTATGCGGGCCATGTGCAGGCCTCGGCAGAGCGGATTGAAAAGCGCATGGGCTGGCGCAGCCACTGAAAAGGTTTTCGTCATTCGTGCAGCGCCACGATGGCTTCAATCTCAACGGTGATATTGCCCGGCAGGGAGCCAAAGCCAACGGCGGAGCGGGCGTGCTCACCGGCAGGCCCAAACACCTGCATAAACAGGTCCGAACAACCATTAATCACCTGCGGGTGATCGCGAAACTCCGGCGTGGCATTGACCATGCCCAGCAGTTTGACAACCTTGCGCACCCGCGCAAGATCGCCCAGCGCATCATGCATCACGGCAATCAGGTTGATGCCGGTCAAGCGCGCATGGCGATAGGCATCGTCTATTCCAACGTCATTGCCCACCTTGCCGGAGTAGAGAAAGCCATCGGCTTCACGCGGCCCCTGCCCTGATAGAAACAGCAGACTGCCCTCGCGCACATGGGTGACAAAGTTGGCAACCGGCGGCGGCGAAGGTGGCAGAGCAATGCCCAAAGCCGCCAGCCGCTCATAAGGTGATTGTGAGAGGTCATGGGTTGAAATCGAAGTCTTGCTCACGCGGTTTCCAATTCTGATCTCGTGAAATGTATTTTTTGATCGTGTGTTCAGCGCCAGGAATAGCCATGGCTGTGGCGCACCAGTTTTCGCGCACGCGGAATATAGCGGCTGGCGGCAATGGCTTCGCGGCCAATCACCGCATGGCGTGGCTCAAACAGTTTGGTCAGGCGCGAGACATCCCCATTGGAATCGGTTGCTTCCAGATCAGAATCGACCAGATCGAAAATGGTAAAATCGGCACGCGCACCCACCGCCAGCCTGTCCTGCATCGAAAGCCGAATAACGGAGGCTGGCGCGTGGGTGACGGCCTCAACCACCTTGTCAAACGGCATGCCAACGGAGAGCAGCTTGGACATGGTGGTGGCCAGATCCCAGACCGGGAAGTTCATTGAATGCCCATGCAGGTCGGTGGAAATGGAATAGGGCAGCAAGCCGCGCTTGATGGCGGCTTCCGCCACCTTGAACGAGAAGGATGCTCCGCCATGGCCAATATCCAGCCGGATGCCCTCGCCTGCGCAGCGCTCAGCCAGATTATAGAGGTCTTCATCCTCCATAATGCTCGACCCCGCCTTGCCGTTGAAACAATGGGTGACAACGTCGCCGGGACCCAAAATCTCCAGCACTTCATCGTAGAGAGCCGGTGGCTCACCCACATGCACCATCATTGGAATTTTCAGGATTTTGGCGATTTTCTTGCCAAGCTTGACCGGGGTCACGCCCCAAGACCCGGTGATCACATGGCTTGCCCGCACCTTGAGGCCAACGATATGCTCGCTGTTTTCGGCATAGCATTCCAGAATGCGATCAAGGTCAATATCCTTGATGTCGCGCAGCTCCGGCACCCGGTTGCAGGCCACAAGACCAATGGAGCCAAGGTTCAAAAACGCCTTGATCCGCTCGCGCGATGGCTCAATGATATATTCGCGAAAGCCATGAAAATTGGCTTCGCCTGCCGAGCCTGCATCCACCAGCGTGGTCACGCCACGCTCGGCCCCGCATTCGGATGGACGGATCGAAATATCCGTACCGCCATGCCAGATATGCACATGCAGATCGACCCAGCCGGGTGAAATCCATGCGCCTTTGCCGTCAATCACCTCAACATCTTCCGTGATAGCAAGCTCCGGGCCAAGCTTGGTGATTGTGCCGTCCGCACCAATCAGAATATCGATGGCGGTGGTGGGCGTATCCGCGCCAAAGGCCATGGGACGGATGTTTTTCAAAAGCAGCGGTGTCAGGCCATTTGGCATGATCAAATATCCTTTTGCAGTCTGGGATCGAGCATATCGCGCAGGCCGTCGCCGACGATCTGCAAAGACATGACGGAAAGAATGATGGCAAAGCCGGGAAACAGCGTCATCCAGTCGGCCTGATCGACATATTGCCGACCGCTGGAAATCATCGTGCCCCAGGTTGGGATTTCGGGGCTGACACCAACACCGAGGAAGGACAGACCGGCCTCGGCCAGCATGGCGGAGGCAAACAGGAATGTTGCCTGCACCAGAATGGGCGAGATGAGATTGAGAAGCACGTGCCGCAGCATGATATGCGTGGTCGAAATCCCAAGCGCTCTGGCCGCTTCAATATAGGGAAGCTCGCGAATGACCAGCGTTGAGCCTCTGACAATGCGCGCAAGCCTTGGCGCATAGACCACCGACAGCGCAATAATCACAGTGGTGAGCGAAGGACCAAGGGCCGCTACCAGCGCAATGGCCAGAAGAATATCGGGAAAGGCCATCATCGCATCTATCAGGCGGGCAATGGGCGCATCCAGCTTTTGGAAAAAGCCCGCCAGCAGGCCAAGCGTCACACCAATCAGTGTGGACAGCACAACCACGGACGCCCCGACCAACAAAGACAGGCGGCCCGCATAAATGGTGCGGGAAAACACGTCGCGCCCGAATTCGTCGGTGCCAAACCAATGAACATCACTTGGCGGCTTCAACCGGTTGATGATGGAGAGTTTGTAGGGCGAATACGGCGCAATCCACGGTGCCAGCACGGCCAAAAGCACGAAGATGGTCAAAATACCAAGCCCGATTGCGACGGTCTTACGGCGTAAAAAGCGGCGCAAGAAACGTCTTGTCTCGGTCTCATTGCGGGGTGCGATGGTCTCTGAAGATAGGGGCTGGCTCATCAGTAACGTACCCTCGGATCAATCAGCAGATAGAGCATGTCGATTGCGAAATTCACCAGCACATAGAGACCGGCAATCACCAAAAGTGCGCCTTGAATCACCGGATAATCGCGGCGCAAAACCGCCGATACCACCAAACTGCCAATGCCCGGCAGACCAAACACGGTCTCGGTGACAACCGCACCGGAAATCAGCACCGCCGCCGTCAGACCAACCACGGTCAAAATCGGGATCAGCGCATTTTTCAGCGCATGGCGCAGCACCACGCGCCGTTCCATCAGGCCTTTGGCCCTTGCGGTACGCACAAAATCGTCGCCCAGCACATCCAGCATGGAGGCACGGGTAAAGCGCAAAATCAGCGATGACGACACCAGCCCCAGTGCGAAAGCCGGCAAGGTCAGGTGATACATACGATCCGTAAAGCTGGCCCCCGGACCGCCATAGCCGGACACTGGAAACAGATGCAATTTCACGGCAAAAAACTGCATGAGGATCAACCCAAGCCAGAAGCTGGGCACGCTTGCCGCCAGCATCGCGATGGTTGTTGCCGCCTGATCAATCAAGGATCCGCGCCGATAGGCGGCATAAATGCCAATCGGCAGAGCCAAAACACAAGCAATCAGCAGCGAAAACACGGTGAGGAAAAAGGTAGGTTCTGCCCGTTGCATCAGGGCTTGCCCCACCGGCATGTCGAGAAAAATCGATTGACCAAGATTGCCTTGCAACAATGCACCGATATAGAGGACATATTGGCTGATCAGGGATTGATCGAGGCCAAGCCGTGATCGCAGATCGGCAATGTCTTGGGCGGAGGCATCTGGCCCCAGCATGACGGCAGCCGGATCACCCGGTGTGACGCGCACAATGATGAAAACAATCGTCACCACCAGAAACATCACCACGATCATGCCGAGGATGCGCTTGAGGATATAGCTGATCATAATTGGCCCTCTTGCAATTGGCGGGCAGGGAGCGACATGAGATCAAACGGCATTGGCTTTGATCACTTCGCTCAGCCAATGATAGGACTGTTTGGGAATGCGCTGAAGGGTGGGATAATCGACATAGACCAGCCCGAAACGCTTGGAATAGCCCCGGCCCCATTCAAAATTATCCATCAGCGACCAAGCAAAATAGCCGCGAATATCATGGCCTTCATCCAGCGCATCCAAAAGCGCATTGAGATAGCCGTTGAAATAGGCAATGCGGTCATTGTCGATCACGCGGCGGTCGGGGCCAAGCGCATCGGGATAGGATGCCCCGTTTTCGGTGATGTAAATCGTCGGCTTGCCATAACGCGCGCTGGTATCGCGGATTTGTTCCAGAAAGGCCGCCGGATCGACCACCCAATTGACGTCGGTGAGCGGCCCCATGCCAGTGGGTGGGGCTGTTTCAGCAACACCAAATGTGGTGTTTTTATTGGGGCCAACAAACACGGGATTGTAGTGATTAAGCCCGAAGAAATCCATTTTCTGAGAAATCGCGGCCATATCATCTTGCTGAATATAGGGCTCCATGTCCTTTGCAATCGGCTCTGGATAGGTGCCAAGCCACAGCGGATCGACCATCACTCTGCGCCACAGGCAAGCGCCCAAAATCCTCGCCTCTTCATGGGCGGCATCATCATAATGGGGACGCACTGGTCCCAGTGAGACGATATTGCCCACTTCCGCTTGCGGCGCTTCTGCGCGCACTGCCGAGACGGTGTAGCCGTGGGCGAGATTGAGTGTGTGGATGGCCTGAAGACTGGAGGGATAATCCTGCTTGCCGGGGGCATGACGCCCGACATTATAGGCCACCCACGGAATAACGTTCGGCTCATTGATCGGCGCAAAGCGCTTGACCCGATCACCGAAATGGCGGGCGACAACGGCAGCGTAATCGGCAAAGATCTTGGCGGTATCGCGATTGCGCCAGCCGCCCTTGTCTTCAACCGTGACCGGCATGTCCCAATGATGCAGGCAAATCCACGGCTCTATGCCCTCATGCAGGCAAAGATCGATAACACGGTCGTAGAAATCCAATCCCCGCTGATTGATCTGGCCGCTGCCGGTTGGGAAAATGCGGGGCCAGGCGGTGGACAGCCGATAGGCCTTCACCCCAAGCCCGCGCATCAGGGCGATATCCTCCGGGTAGCGGTGATAATGGTCGCAGGCAATATCCGCCGTATCGCCATTGGTGGTGCGGCCCGGTGTGTGGCTATAGACATCCCACACGCTTTGGCCACGGCCATCGGCATGGACAGCACCTTCCGTTTGAAAGGCAGACGCCGCCACACCCCAGAGAAAATCAGAGGGAAAAGATCTCGACATGATGTTCAACTTCGCTCAAGCGCAAATACAAAGACGGAGAGCATCGGACTGAAACCAGGTTTGGTCCGATGCTTTGACGTGGCGGCTATTTCTTGGCGGTGCTGACGTTCCAGAAATAAGGCCATGGCGACGGATGGAAACCTTCCAGTGTCTTGGCTTTGGCCGACAGCGCATTGAAATCGCCGACCTTGAACACCGGTGCATCCTCGTAAAACACCTTCTGAATTTCGGCGAAAAGCTTCTGGCGCTTGGCCGGATCAGGCTCGGCAATGAAGGGCTCGACGGCCTTGGTCTTTTCAGGTGTTGACCACCAGCCGGGATAGCTGTCTGACATCCAGCCATTCAGCACAGGCTCTGGCGGGAAAGGGCCGTGGGTGATGAAAATATCCCAAAGGGCGGGGTCAGCACGACGCGTGGTCAGCGTTGCCCAATCGTAGATTTGCAGATCAACTTTAAAGCCTGCGGCTTTGAGATATTCAGCGGCCACCTGCGCCATCTTGTAGTGGAATTCATATTGGCGGCTGGTGAGAATGCGAACCGGCTTGCCGTCATAGCCCGCTTCCTTCATCAGCTTGGCGGCCGCTTCCGGATCACCGCTGCCGTAGCGCTGAATGCCTTCCTTGGTGTGCCAGACATAGCCCTCAGGATAGAGCGCACCATCGACAGCAAAGAATTTTGGATTGCCAAAGGCGGCCAGCAACATATCTTCCGGGTTCAAGGCCACCTGAATGGCATGACGCAAGGTTTTGCTGGTCATCATGCCCTGTTTGGTGTTCATCACAAAAACAGGCGCGCCATAGGGCTTCAAAACCACCGGCTCGGACGCCTTTGATCCCTCAAGGCGATCATAACCTTCGGGTGCAAGCGAGTCGGTATAATCGAACTGGCCGGAAATGGCCCCTTCCAACCGGGTGTTTGCATCCGGCACCGGCACAAAGCGGATTTCATCCAGAATGGCTTTGCGCGCACCGCCAAAACCATTGGGTGCTTCTTTGCGCGGCGTATAGCCATCGAAACGCACAAGCTGGATATATTGATCGGGCTTGCGCTCTTTCAGCATATAGGGACCGGTGCCAATGAATTTGGTCAGCGGATCGGCAATGGTCGATTTGGGAATGATAACCGCGGCGGAATTGTTAAACGCCAGCAGCGACATCAGCGGCGCATAGGGCTTTTTCAGCGTGATGCGAATGGCATTGTCGCCTTCAGCACTCACTTTATCGATGTACGGTGCCACCTGCTTGCCGCGCGAGGCAATTGCCATCCAGCGCTCAATCGAGGCAACCACATCTGCCGATGTCATCACGGTGCCATCATGAAATTTCACGCCGCTGCGCAAAGCAATGTCATAGGTTTTGCCATCGTCGCTAATTTTGGGCATGGTCTCTGCCAACAGCGGAATGACATTCCACTTGGCATCAAAGGTAAACAGCGTTTCAAAAATATGCTGGGTGGTCATGCCAACCAGATCGGCGGTGGAGGCCATGGGGTCCAGCGTTGGCGGCTCACCAATAGTGGCAACGTTGATAATGCCACCCTTATCCTGCGCCACAGCATGCCCCGGCACCATGGCAAGCCCCGGCAATAATGCAAATGCCAGCGTTGCCAGCAATCCCAATTTGCGTCTCATGACGTCCCCCTTTTTATTGTTCCGTAGTTATGAAATAGCATACGCAACTAAAGAGTAACGAAACCTGCCGATCTGTCAATGGGCTGTTTTGCTGCATGGTAAAACGGCAATAGCCTGTCAGCTCATAGGAACTGACAGGCTTTTGCCAATGCTCAACGGTTTGGAAGCAGGTCTCTACTCTGCTGCACTGCGATGAGCTTCCACCAGATCCTCACCCGGCATGTCCTGATTATGGTGCACCAAAGGCCGATTGCCGGTAACCCGCCGCAGAAGCACATAAAACACCGGCGTCATGAAGATGCCAAAGAAGGTCACCCCAATCATGCCGCAGAACACCGCAAGCCCCATGGCAGAGCGCATCTCGGCACCGGCGCCTGTGGACACCACCAGTGGCACGACGCCCATGATGAAGGCCATGGAGGTCATCAGAATGGGTCGCAGGCGAAGGCGGCTGGCCTCGATTGCGGCCCGCACCGGCGTTCTGCCTTCAAACTCAAGCTCGCGGGCAAATTCGACAATCAGGATCGCATTCTTTGCCGACAACCCGACCAGCACCATCAGGCCGATCTGGGTGAAGATGTTGTTGTCGCCGCCGGTGTACCAAACACCGGCCAGAGCCGCGAGAACTCCCATAGGCACAATCATGATAATGGCGATCGGCAGGGTCAGGCTTTCATATTGGGCCGCCAAAACCAGATAGACCAGCAGCAGTGCAAGCGGAAAGACGATCAGGCTCGAATTGCCCGCCAAAATCTGCTGATAGGTCAAGTCGGTCCATTCAAAGGTGATGCCGTTGGGCAACGTTTCCTTGGCAATCCGCTCAATGGCTGCCTGTGCCTGACCGGAGGAAAAACCGGAAGCCGGGCCGCCATTGATATCAGCTGCGAGAAAGCCATTGTAGCGCGTGGTCCGCTCCGGCCCGGCGGTGCTATCCACCTGGAGCAGGGCCGCAAGCGGGATCATCTGCCCGGTTTTAGAGCGCACCTGCAACTGGCCAATATCATCCGGCTTTGCCCGGAATGCGGCATCCGCCTGCACCCGCACACTGTAGGTGCGGCCAAAGGCGTTGAAGTCATTGACATAGAGCGAACCCAGATAAATTTGCAGGGTTTCAAACACATCCGTCACCGACACACCCAGCTGTTCGGCTTTAGAGCGATCCAGATCGGCATAGAGCTGCGGCACATTGATCTGGAAGCTGGAGAAAAGCCCCGCCAGCTCAGGTGTCTGATAGGCCTTCGCAAGGAATGCCTTGGTGGCAGCATCCAGCGCTTTGTAGCCAAGGCCAGCACGATCTTCGATTTGCAATTTGAAACCGCCGGTGGAGCCAAGACCATTGACGGGCGGCGGTGGGAACATGGCAATAAACGCATCCTGAATGCCAGCAAATTTCTGGTTCAATTGCATGGCAATAGCGCCACCGGAAAGCTCAGGCGTTGTGCGCTTGTCGAAATCATCGAGAACCGCAAACACGATGCCGGAGTTCGAGCCAATGGTGAAACCATTGATCGATAGGCCCGGAAAGGCGATGGCATGGGCAACACCCGGCTGCTTCATGGCAATATCGCTCATGCGCTTGATCACGTCTTCGGTGCGATCAAGGGTGGCACCATCCGGCAATTGGGCAAAGCCAATCAGATATTGCTTGTCCTGCGCCGGAACGAAGCCGCCCGGCACCGCATTGAACACCGAGTAAGTGGCTGCAATCAGTGCCAGATAAACCACCATCACCAAGGATTTGCGTGAAAGCAAACCACCAACGCCACGGCCATAGCTGTTTGACGCCGCACCAAAGGCGCGGTTGAAGCCTCGGAAGAACCAGCCAAAAACCCGGTCCATACCGCGCGTCAGCCAATCCTTGGGCGCATGATGGTCTTTGAGCAACAGGGCGGCCAATGCTGGCGAAAGCGTCAGCGAGTTGATGGCGGAAATGACCGTTGAGATCGCGATGGTCAATGCGAACTGGCGATAGAACTGGCCAGACAGCCCACTGATAAAGGCAAGCGGCACAAACACCGCCACCAACACCAGCGCAATGGCGATGATGGGGCCAGAGACTTCGCGCATGGCCCGATAGGTTGCCTCACGCGGTTTTAATCCGCTCTCAATATTGCGCTCAACATTTTCAACCACCACAATGGCATCATCGACCACAATGCCAATGGCCAGCACCAGACCAAACAGCGTCAATGCATTGATCGAAAATCCAAAGGCATACATCACCGCAAATGTGCCAATGATGGAAACCGGCACCGCAATCAGCGGAATGATCGACGCCCGCCAGGTTTGCAAAAACAGGATGACGACGAGAACCACCAGAGCCACGGCTTCCAGCAGCGTATCGATCACCTTTTCGATAGAAGCACGCACAAACTTGGTGGTGTCGTAGACGATTTCAAATTTCACGCCCTCAGGCATGGCAAGCTGCAACTCCGCCATTGTGGCGTGAACATTATCGGCAATCTCGATAGCATTTGAACCCGGAGCCTGGAGCACAGCAATGGCAACAGCAGGCTTGCCATCAAGCAGGGAGCGCAGAGTGTAATCGGCAGCCCCCAACTCAACGCGGGCCACATCTTTCAGACGGGTGATCTGCCCCTGATCGCCGGTCTTGATGATAATCTCGCCAAACTCTTCAGGCGTACGAAGGCGCCCTTGTGCATTGACGTTCAGCTGGAGCTCGACCCCTTTGGGGCTTGGCGATGCGCCGATAATACCGGCGGCTGCCTGCACATTTTGCTCGCGAATGGCGTTGGTGATGTCGCTGGCCGCAAGCCCGTGTTCGGCGGCCTTTTGTGGATCAATCCACACCCGCATGGCATAATCGCCAGCGCCAAACACCTGTACCTGTCCCACGCCCTGAAGCCGGGCCAGACGGTCCTTGATGTTCAAGGTGGCGTAATTGCGCAAATACGTCACATCATAGCGATCCGAGGTCGAGACAAGATTGACCACCATGATAAAGTCGGGCGAGCTTTTGACGGTGGTAACACCCAGTGCGCGCACTTCGGCTGGCAAGCGCGGTTCGGCCTGCGACACCCGGTTTTGCACCAATTGCTGGGCCTTGTCCGGGTCGGTGCCAAGCTTGAAGGTCACCGTCAGCGTCAACACGCCATCGGACGTGGCCTGACTGTTCATATAGAGCATGTCTTCAACGCCGTTGATCTGCTCTTCCAAAGGTGTCGCCACCGTCTCGGCAATCACAACGGGGTTTGCACCGGGGTAGACGGCACGCACCACGATGGAAGGCGGCACAACTTCGGGATATTCCGAAATTGGCAGCGAGCGCATGCCAATCAGACCAGCGACCACGATGAGTATCGACAGCACCCCGGCAAACACCGGTCGGTCGACAAAAAAGCGGGAAATGTTCATATCAATGCCCTCTCCAGGGAAAATTGAGGCGCAGAAAACCATCGCCAAGGGAGGGGTTCTCCCGGCGGATAAACTGCATTTTGGATAAAAGAGCGAAGCGCTAACCTCGCGCCGAAAATCCTATTCGACGCAAGGCTGCTATTATTTTATGGCAGCAACGGTTTCTTGTTGTTGCGGAGCAACCAGCGCGCCGGGGCGCACACGCTGCAATCCATTGACAACAATCCGATCGCCGTCCGAGAGGCCACTCAAAACAATTCGTTCATTGCCTGCGCTGCCGCCCAGCTCGACCGGACGATAGACAATCTTGTTATCCGCACCGACCACAAAGACAAATTTCTTGTCCTGATCCGTTCCAATCGCCTTTTCGCTCACCAGAATGCGCTTGTCTGGCTGGGGTTCCCCCATGCGGATGCGCACAAACTGCCCCGGAATCAGCCGCCCTTGTGGGTTATCAATCACGGCACGTACCGGAATCGTTCCGCTGGCGGCATCCACCTGATTGCCAATCATCTGCAATTTGCCAGCAATGGGTGTGCCATTGTCTGCAAGTGTGCCGATTTCAACCGGGATCTGATAGATGGGGGGCAGAGAACTCTCGGTCGGTGCCAGCTTGGAAAGCGCACGGGCGACAATTTCCTCGCTGGCATTAAAACTCGCATAGATCGGATCAACCGAGACCAATGTTGTCAGGGCCGCAGAGGCCGAGCCGCCAGCCACAAGATTGCCAGCCGTGATGGCCACCTTGCCAATCCGGCCAGAGACTGGCGCGCGCACCTGGGTATAATCGAGCTCAAGCTGCGCAGAGCGCAGCGCCGCTTGGGCTGTTTTCAGGCCCGCTTCAGCCTCGGTCACGGCATTTTGACGCTGATCCAGATCGCTTTGTGAAATGGTGCGATTGTCAGACAGTCTACGGCCACGCTCCAGTTCGGTTTTCGCGAGCGCTACCTTGGCCTGTGCCGATGCCACCTGCCCTGCCGCTTGAGCCACACTTGCCTCATAGGGCGCTGGATCAATGGTAAAAAGCAGATCGCCAGCCTTGACCAAAGCCCCTTCCCGAAAAGCCACAGACAGGATGGCACCGCCCACACGCGGGCGAATATCAACCCGGTCAACAGCTTCGAGCCGTCCCGAAAACTGTTGCCAAAGGGTCACGTCACGGCTTTTAGCCACCGCAACCGTAACCGGAATTGCCGCAGGAGCGGCAGCTTCAACTGCTTGCGCTTTCGGATTGGACAGGTTTACAAGCAGTGTCGCTCCAAAAATGGACGCAACAAGGCCCAGGCCAGTGCCCGCAAGGGCCCAGCGTTTCATACGCACGATCATGGTCAAACTCCCTGCGGCTTGGATGCCGCGCAAAATCACGGTGTTTTCAGAGCATGTCTCTGAGCGCCAAGATCGCGGATAAAATGCGCGAACTGGCTTTTTACAAAATCATCCCAGCTTGGGATCTGTCGGGTTTTTCCACCATAGACAGATGGCCAACCGGTCCCGGCGGGAAGAACACGCGGGCGCACGTCAACGCCTGCATCTTTCAAGCGGTCAGCATAGATCATTGTCTCATCCAGCAGCGGATCATCCTCGGATGAGAACAACAGGGCCGGTGCTATGCCCGCCAACCGCGAACACACCGACGGAGCAGCATAAGGATGGCAAATGCCGCCGCTGAGATAGTGGCTCCAGCCATCGGCCCAACAGTTGCGCATCCCCGTTTCATCGGCTTTGCGAAAGGATAGCGTGCCCATGAGCGGATCAAGCAGAGGTGAAACCAACACCTGACCGTCCAGTTCATTGGCAAGCTGGTCGCGTGCTTTAAGGCTCACGGCTGCGGCGATGTTACCGCCAGCCTCTTCGCCTCCAACCAGCAGAAGGGATTTGCGATCCCCAAAACCGGCACGCTTTTTTGCCATATACGAAAATATCGAAAACCCCACCTCAAGCGGTTTTGGAAAAACCGAACCGAGAACGTTATAATCGGGCACGACCACAATCGCCCCCGTCTCTGCAAGGCATTTTGCCATGACACACTCGCCAAGACCCGTCTGACGAAATGCACCACCGCGAAAATAGATCACAACCGGCGGCCCCTTGCCGTAGTCCTCACCCTGATAAACCCGCACAGAAACAGAACCCACGCTCGGTTTGTCCAGCACCATATCCTTGATCTCAACACTCACGGAATATCACTCCGCAGACTGAGCAATCAGAACATAGCTCCAAAGGAGCATGGCCGATGCAGGCAAATAACGGGCGGTACGCATTTCAAAAGCCTTTCGTCTGTGGCGGCTGCACATGTCTGAATGTGACATTTCATAAAAACCGGATTCTCAGTCAAACACTAGAACCTGGCACCGGTTCATGTAAGCCCCCTCGAGCCGACAAAAACCGGCTGCACGGATTATGCACAGCCCGACCATGGATGACCTCTGCGCCCGTCAGCAGCGTCATCACGTTTCGTCTTCCTTGAAAGCAATTTACTTTATTCGTATTAAGGAACAAGTATGACATATACGAGCACACTGTTCGAAATTTCGAACAATAATGCATTGCAAAATTGAAGAGCGATGAAATGGACCAATTATCTGCCATGCGCGCCTTTGTCCGGGTTGTGGATATGGGCAATTTCACGCGCGCATCAGAGGCTCTGAGCCTGCCGAAAGCGACAGTCACCAATCTCATTCAGGGACTGGAGGCGCATTTGCGCACCAAACTGCTGAACCGCACCACGCGGCGCGTTATGGTGACTACCGATGGTGCGCTTTATTACGAAAGAGCAAAGCAGATTATCATGGAGCTGGACGAGCTGGACCTCAGCCTGTCCAACTCTCATTCACAGCCGAGCGGGCGCCTGCGTGTTGAAATGGCAGGAGCCTTTGCCGATTGGCTGGTGATACCGGCCCTACACGATTTCCATGGAAAATTCCCCGACATCCGCGTGGACCTTGGTGTTGGTGACCGCACAGTTGATTATCTGGCAGAAAATGTTGATTGCGCTTTGCGGGCCGGCGTTCCGAGTGATCAGTCACTGATTGCGCGGCGGATCACAGAGGTGTCGATGATTGCCTGCGCGTCGCCGCGCTATGTGGAACAAAACGGCATGCCTCAACATCCCAGCGACCTGGAAAAAAGCCACCACTGTGTCGGCTATTTTCTGACGCAAAACAATCGGGGCCTGACGATCGATTTTAAAAAGAACGATGAGCATATCGAAATTAACGGGCGCTACAATGTGGCTGTCAATGATGCACGAAGCTATCTGAACGCGGCATTGTGTGGCCATGGAGTAGCCACCATGCCGCACTTCATGATAAAGGAAGCCCTTGAGAAGGAAGAGCTTTTGCAGGTTTTGCCGGAGTGGCATATCGAGGCCATGCCACTTTATATCGTCTACCCACCAAACCGGCATTTGAGCAATAAAGTCAGAGTGTTCGTTGATTGGCTGGTGCGGTTGCTGACCGATAAAAACCTTGACCGGACAGACACTGCGAACGCCGCCTCCTAAAACTGGATTTGCTACCTTCGGACGCATTTCGCGCCCGCCATGGCAGCACTTCTGGCTTGAGATACCGCGCGACTTATCGCGATGATACCGGCTCGGCCCAGGTGCCGATCAGCATACTCATAAACCGTTCCGCTGCGGGAGACAGAGTTCCGCCGCGCCGACGCACAATGCCAATTGTTCGCGAGATCTCAGGATTGCGAATAGGTCGCGTAACAAGAAACGGATGATCCTCCTGTGGCGTTGCAAGCTTTGGCAAAACAGAAATCCCCAGCCCTGCTTCCACGAGCCCCAGGGATGTCGAGAGATGCGTCACCTCAAAGGACCACCGCAACTTCAGGTTTGACTTGGCAAGGGCCGCATCGAGAAGCGTTCGATTGCCGCTTGAGCGGTGTACTGTGATCAACTGATAGGGCGCCAGATCACCCCACTGGATTTCACTCTTGGCGGCCAGAGGATGATCCTTGCGCGCGGCCAACACAAATGGATCTTCGATAAGCCGCTCAAACATCAGGTCCGGATCCGAAAACCCCATGATATTGATACCGAATTCCACTTCCCCACGGGCGACAGCCTGTAGGCCGTCGGTGGCTGGCAAATCCAGAATACGGAAACGGATATTGGGATATTCGAGACTGAACTGCTTGATAACCTTTGGTAAAAAATAGAACGCGGCAGTTGGCAAGCAGGCGATGGTGACCAGGCCGCTGCGTTGCGATCCGACATCACGGACCGAAAACAGCGACGTGTCGAACTCCTCCAGCATACGCCGAACCAGAGGGATCAACTCTGCCCCAAGAGCCGTTGTTGAAACATGGCGCGTTGTGCGCTCCAGCAGGGGTGCACCAATGACCTGCTCCAGCTTTTGAATACGTCGGCTGAGCGCCGGCTGCGACAGATTCAGCGCATCGGCAGCACGATGAAAGTTTTCCAACTCAACCACAGAGAGAAAAGCTCTGAGATCAAGGATTTCACAATTAATGCTCATAGCGCATCATTCCATCTAAAATTTGCATTTCACATATTAATCATTTTGCCGCTAATTGCAACAAACCAGCAGATTAATATCTAAATCACATCAGTATTTGGCAGGCATCCATGAACGATCTGATCTCCATACCTTGTGTTTTGATGCGCGGCGGCACGTCGAAAGGGCCGTTTTTTCTCGCATCCGACCTGCCTGCCTCGCCAAAAGAGCGTGACCATATTCTGCTCTCGGTGATGGGTTCTGGCCATCCTCTGCAAATCGATGGTATCGGCGGTGGCAATCCTGTTACCAGCAAGGTCGCCATCGTTGGCCCTGCAACCGTGGCAGGAGCCGATGTTGACTATCTCTTCGCGCAGGTCCGCGTCGATCAGCAAATGGTGGATACCTCGCCCAACTGTGGTAATATGCTGGCAGCCGTTGGCCCCTTTGCCATTGAAGCTGGCCTTGTGGCCGCATCCGGTGCCATGACGCGGGTGCGCATTCACAATGTCAATACCGGCAAGCTGATCGAGGCAGAAGTTCCGACCCCACACGGCGAGGTAGCCTATCTCGGTGACGCTTCTATCGATGGCGTTCCCGGTCATGCCGCTCCCATTGCACTGGCATTTCTGGATGCTGCCGGTGCCAGAACGGGAAAGCTGTTTCCGACAGGCAATCCGCGCGACACCATCAACGGGATCGATGTTACCTGCATTGATTGCGCCATGCCGATGATGATTCTTGATGCAGACGCCATGGGCGTCAGCGGCTATGAAAGCGCAAGCGACCTCAATGCCAACACAGACCTTCTCGCGCGGATTGAAGCACTGCGGCTGGAAGCCGGACGGAAGATGGGCATGGGCGATGTCAGCAATCAGGTAACACCCAAGCCGGTGCTGATTGCGAAGCCCAAAGCAGGCGGCGATCTCACTGTTCGCTATTTCATGCCACATCAATGTCATCCCTCTTTGGCGACGACAGGAGCCGTTGGCATTGCAACAGCCTGTGTGACACCGGATACGGTCGCTTATGAATTGACAGGTGGTCGTGAGCCGCCTGCAGTTCTGGCGCTTGAGCACCCCAGCGGTTGCCTCAATGTGAAGCTTGAAACCCGCGACGGCAAGATGATTGCAGGCATTTTGCGCACCGCGCGGCGCCTGTTTGAAGGCAGAGTGTTTGCCAAACCTTTTGCGCAAGTTGATCGCGCAGCTTAATTTGAAGTGGTTGCCGGGAGGGCACCACGTAATATGGAGGAATACATGCGTAAATTCTTACTCGCTCTTGCGGCAACGGTGGCTTTCGCAGCAACGGCCCAGGCCGAACCCGTTCGGATCAGCGTCGGCTCCTACAATCTCAACAATCTTCCTTTCCCGGTTGCCGCAGGCCTTGGTCTTTACAAGAAGCAGGGCCTGGATGTGACGGTTGAAAATTTTGCATCGGGCGGCTCAAAAACCCTTCAGGCACTGGTTGCAGGCTCGACCGATATTGCCGTCGGATTCTACGATCATACCATCCAGATGCAGTCGCAGAACAAGGATGTCGTCGGCTTTGTGGAGCTTGCCCGCAACTCGGGTCTGGTTCTGGCAGGCGGCATGAAAACAACCTTCGACCCTGCCAAGCCTGAAACAATCAAAGGTGCCAAAATCGGCATTACCGCGCCTGGCTCTTCCTCTGACTTCTTCGTTCGCTATTATTTGCAGCGCCACAACATTCCCGCAGATTCCGTATCTCTGATCGGTGTTGGCTCTGGATCTTCCGCCGTTGCCGCTCTCGAACAGGGCAAGGTTGATCTGCTGGTCAACTACGACCCAGCCGCAACCTTCATTGTTGCCAAAGGCGTCGGCAAGATCCTGATTGATGCACGCAGCGACGAAGGTGCCAAGGAGATTTACGGCGGCATCTATCCAACGTCCGTGCTTTATGCAACGCAGAGCTATATCGACACCAATCCCGAAACCATCCAGAAGGTCACCAACGCCACTGTTGAAGCGTTGAAATGGATGAATTCGCATTCTCCGGAAGAAATCGTTGCAACCCTGCCGAAAGAATTCATTTCCGGCGACAAGGAAACCTACACGCAGGCTGTGGCCAACGCCAAGGCCATTTTCTCCACCGATGGCAAGTTCAACACCACGGACATCGAAACCCCATTGGCTGTGCTGAAGAGCTTCAATGAGAAAGTCGCCGCCAAGAAAATTGACCTGAGCAAGACATACACGAACGCCTTCGTCGACAAGGCGCAGGCCGTAGCGAACTGACAAAAAGGGAGGAGGCCATGGCTTTGGCTGCCGTAAAATCATCAACGCCAAGCGTTGAGCGAAATAAACCGAAAGCGATGGTTTCCATCGACGCGGTCACCATGTCCTTCGGTGCCTATGTGGCGGTGCAGGATGTCAATCTCACCGTGGCCGATGGCGAATTTCTCGCCATCGTCGGCCCGACGGGCTGCGGCAAGAGCACCATTCTGAACGCCATTGCCGGGCTTCTCAAGCCTGCAAAAGGCACTGTGACGATCGACGGCACACAAGTGACGGGTGTTCAAAATGACATCGGCTACCTGTTTCAGCAGGATGCGTTGCTGCCTTGGAAAACCGCCATTGAAAATGTCGAGCTTGGTCTGATGTTTCGCGGCGTCGGCGCCGAAGAGCGGCGTGAAAAATCCATGACTTGGCTTGCCAAGGTCGGACTTCGCGGGTTTGAGCAGCGCTATCCACACCAGCTCTCCGGCGGGCAGCGCAAGCGTGTGCAAATGGCGCAAGCACTGATTACCGGCCCAAAGGTCATCTTGATGGACGAGCCTTTCTCGGCGCTCGACATCCACACCCGCCATCTGATGCAGAACGAGCTTCTGCGCCTTTGGCAGGAAGAACGCCGCGCTGTCGTGATGATTACCCATGACCTCGAAGAGGCCATCGCGTTGGGTGACCGCGTCACCATTTTGGCCGCCGGTCCACGCTCACGGGTCATCGAAAGCTTCCCGGTTGATCTGGAACGGCCACGCGACGTGGCGGAAATCAAACTTGATCCTCGCTTCATGGATCTCTATCGCAACATCTGGGCGTCGCTGCGCGGCGAAGTGGAGAAAAGCTATGAACACCGCGACTGAACGCTCAATCCAGCTGGCTTTGCTGGTTTTCATTCTCGGCGGATGGCAATTGGGTGTCGGCGCCGGTGTTATCGACGTGTTTTTCTTTCCGGCACCAGTCGACATCTTCCACCAGATCATCTCCTGGATCACGGATGTCAGTTTCTACCATCACGTCTCGATCACCCTGACAGAAACCGTTCTGGGCTACATCATCGGCACTGGCCTCGGTGTCGCAGCCGGTGTCTGGCTGGGCCTCAGCCGCAGCACGGCGCGCATTCTGGACCCATTTATCAAGGGGCTAAACGCCATTCCGCGCGTGGTTCTGGCTCCCATCTTCGTGCTCTGGCTGGGTCTTGGCCTGTGGTCCAAGGTGGCGCTTGCGGTCACACTGGTGTTCTTCATCACCTTCTTCAACGCCATGCAGGGCGTGCGCGAAGTCAATCCGGTGGTGCTGGCCAATGCCAAAATTCTGGGTGCAAAGCGCTCCGATCTTTTGCGCCACGTCTACTTCCCGGCGGCCGCCAGCTGGATTCTGTCGTCCTTGCGCACATCTGTCGGCTTTGCCGTGGTTGGTGCCATCATTGGCGAATATCTCGGCTCGTCCGCAGGCCTTGGCTATCTGATCGCGCAGGCCGAAGGCAATTTCGATGCGGTTGGCGTTTTCGCAGGCATTATCATTCTGGCCATCTTCGTTTTGATCATCGACCTGATCCTCGATGTTGTCGAAAGCCGTTTGATCAAGTGGCGGCCAAACGCAGCCGACGGACGGGCAACCTGAACCGTTCTTGCCGCACAAGTTTGAAAATGGCACCTTCGAGGTGCCATTTTTTTGCCCATTTACGCCTCTGGTGGATCAGATTGCCCATCCTTCGCCCAAAGATCAGGCCATTCATCGTTTGATAACTTTACAGCGCCTCTCACCAAATATGGCGCACGGCGCTGTAACACTTTTAAGCTGCTGCATAATTTTCACCTTAAATCGATTCCGATTTAAGGTGAAAATTATGCAGTAAAATTCTGGACTGCTTGTGAGAATCATGCTTTAGCTTCTGTCGGGCAACAGTCGGCAAACCGGGATTTGCCCGCCAAGAGGGAATTATGGCGATAGAACAGCAATTGGAAACAGGGATTGGCTCCAAAGAGGATGCCGGAAGCAAGATTGCGCGCCATGCCGCCCTCCTCTCTGGTCAGTTGCAGCAGCTTCGCATGCGGATGTATCCGCCGAAATCGGAGAAAATGCTCCGCCCATTTCTGACCAATGAAGTATCCAAGCTGACGTCCATACCTGATTCCACCTTGAAGCTGATGTCCAGCGAAGGTCGCGGCCCAATTCCAAGCAGGCTGGAAAACAATCATCGCGTCTATACGCTCAAGCAGATCAATGAGTTACGTGAGCTGTTTGCCAAGCAGAAACCAGCCGAAGCTCTGCGGTTTCTTCCACGTCGGCGTGAAGGCGAGCATTTGCAGGTTCTCGCTATCGCCAATTTTAAAGGCGGCAGCGCCAAAACCACGACTTGCGTTCATCTGGCCCATTATCTCGCCCTTCAAGGCTATCGCGTTCTGGCGCTCGATCTCGACCCGCAGGCATCCTTGTCTGCCCTGTTTGGTGCTCAGCCAGAGGTGGATGTTGGCGCCAATGAGACCATCTATGCCGCCTTGCGCTATGATGAAGCCGAGCGCCGACCATTGCGTGATATCATCCGCAAGACCTATTTCGACGGTGTTGATCTCATTCCCGGCAATCTGGAAGTGATGGAATATGAGCACGAGACGCCGCGGGTGCTTGCCAATAAAACAGCCTCCGGCGCTATCTTTTTCGAGCGTCTCAAGCTGGCCTTGAGCGAGGTTGAAGACGACTACGACATTGTCATTCTTGATACGCCGCCTTCGCTCGGTTTCTTGACGCTCAGCGCCATTTATGCAGCAACCAGCATGATCATCACGGTGCATCCCGCCATGCTGGACGTTGCCTCGATGAGCCAGTTTTTGTTGATGATGGGCGATTTGATCAATGTTCTCAACGAGAGCGGTGCCCAGCTTGATCAGGATTTCATTCGCTATCTCGTCACCCGGCACAATCCGAACGACGCCCCGCAATCACAGGTGGTTGCCATGATGCGTCACCTGTTTGGCACGGATGTATTGCTACCGACCGCAATTGAAAGCACCGCCGTGGAAGCAGCCGGGCTTGCCAAGCGCTCCATTTATGAATTGGAGATGGGGCAATTGGGGCGTGATACCCATAAGCGCGCCCGTGAAGCCGTCGATGCGGTGAATGAGGCGATTGTCAGTTTGATCACCAAAAGTTGGGGCCGCGAATGAGCAAATCACCGCGCAAATCGATTGTTGCAAGTTTTGGGCTGCTGTCGGCCGAGCTGGAGAGCAAACTGGCGGCTGAGAAAGAACAAAACCCCACCCCTGCCCCGCCAACAGCAAATCGGGTTGGTGCCGGTGTCATTGGTGCGGCCCATAGAGCCATTGACGATATCAGGACGGAACGGGACCGACTGAAAGCACTGGTGGAATCGGGTGGTGCTGTCGTTCGTCAAATCGATCCATCCCTGATCGACCCCTCCCCTTATCCGGACAGACTTCCCGACGACGATGATTCCGATTTCGAGATGTTCAAGCGCTCGATTGAGACTGATGGTCAAAAGGTGCCGATCCAGATCCGCAAGCATCCCGGCACTGCGGGCCGCTACCAGATTGTCTACGGCCATCGCCGCTGGCTTGCAGCCAAGCAGCTTGGGCGTCCGGTTGGCGCAATCGAAGTGGAGATTTCTGATCTCGATCTCGTGGTCGCGCAAGGTATTGAGAATGCCAGCCGACAAGACCTGACCTGGATTGAGCGTGCCTTGTTTGCCTCGCGCATGGATGACGCAGGCATTAAGCCTCGGGATATTTATGCAGCACTTTCCATCGAGGATGCCGAACTGGCGCGGATGCGCAGTGTCTATCGTGCGCTTCCCTCCGACGTGATCGAAGCCATCGGCCGTGCGCCCAAGATTGGGCGCCCCCGCTGGCTGGAATTGGCCAAGGCGGTTGTACAACAACCAGCCGTGCTAGACGTGCTGAGATCTGTGTTATCAACCCAAATGAGTGTGGCCGAGAGTTCAGACCAAAGATTTCAGCGCGTGTTGAACGCTGTGAGGCCAAAAGCGGATTCGAAGCCCAGCACCCAAGTGCTTTCCGATGGCCATGGCAAAAAGCTGGCTGAATTCAGCGCATCGGCCAAAGAATTTCGCCTATCCGCAGAGGGTGATCTGGGCAGTGAATTCCTGAAATTTCTGGAAAGTGAATTGCCAGACCTGGCTGCCCGCTTTTCGCAACACCGCCATGCCATGAAATCCTGACAGGTGGCAGGGTTTTCATCTTTTCGCAAAGGACGCTGATCAAAAGAAAAAGGCCCCCAAACGTTTCCGTCGTGGAAGCCCTTCTCGAACTGTAGCAAGCAGAGAATCGCATTTCCTCGAATCATAGTCAAGGGTTTTGGCACCGCTTTGGTGAGCGTCTTTCTATGGCTTGGAAAGACATGATTGTTGGAGATTTGCAAACTACATATTACAGCGCCTACTGCATATTTCAAAGCCCAAGACCTCATTGTCGCGGCGCGTGCATCCGTGTTTGGAATGCGGTTTTATGCACGCGAAGGCACGTTTGATCGATCTGGACAATGGACAGCTCATAATATATCGGTTCCAATTGAATTGGAGCCGATATATTATGATAGAGACTGATCTTTCGACCTCTGAAGCACAAGCCATCATGGATTCCCTTCGCCGCATTGTGCAGGCGTTGCGACGCGCCTCCACACAATACGAAGGCTTCACCAGTGCGCAGATCTTTGTATTGAGAACGCTTGAGACTTGCGAAGGCGCATCAGTCAATGACCTCGCCGCATTGACCCACACGCACCAAAGCACGGCCTCGGAAATGGTAGCAAAGCTTGAGGCTAATGGCTTGCTTGAGCGCCGAACGGCCAAGGACGACCGGCGCAGGGTTGAACTTTATCTCTCGGCGGCCGGGCGCAAAGTTGTTCGCGATCAAGCACGGACACCGCAGGAAGAACTCATTGACGCCATCGCCGCGCTGAGCAGCGAAAACCGCACGGCCTTGGCGCAAGGACTGAAAGCGCTAACCGAGGCTGCCAACTTGAGCGAGGCGGTGCCACAACTTTTCTTTGAAGGGAGCAACCCATGAGTTTCCATGATGTGGAAAAAGCCTCGACGACAGCGGGTCTGCCGCTATCCGCTGGCCTTGCACCCTTGATCGAAAATGCCGCGGTAGAGAAACACCCGCGTGCCTTGGATGCGCGCAGCCTGCTGATTTGTGCTCTTTGCATGGCCGTGGCCGCTGTGGTGACGGTTGTTGCCCGCCTTCTCGTCTCTCTGATTGGCTTTGTCACCAATCTCGCCTTTTATGGGCGTATTTCAGGTGATCTGGTATCCCCAGCGGGTCATCATCTTGGCCTATGGGTTGTGCTTGTGCCGATTGTCGGCTCGGTCATCGTCGGCTTCATGGCAAAATACGGGGCCAAAGCTATTCGCGGACATGGCATTCCAGAGGCCATGGAGCAAATCCTCACCAATGAGAGCCGCATTCCTGTTCGCATGACATTTCTAAAACCCTTGTCGGCGGCAATTTCCATTGGCACGGGCGGACCTTTTGGGGCAGAAGGCCCTATCATCGCCACGGGCGGCGCGCTTGGCTCCCTGTTTGGGCAATTTATTCATGTTTCGGCGCATGAGCGAAAAGTGCTGCTGGCCGCAGGTGCCGCAGGCGGCATGACAGCCATTTTTGCCACACCTTTTGCCGCCGTGTTGCTGGCTATCGAATTGCTGGTCTTCGAATTCCGCCCCCGCTCCTTTGTGCCGCTTATTCTGTCTGTGTTGGTTGCAATGGCAATGCGCCCTTTGCTTTTTGGTGTCGCACCCGTTTTCAATGTGCCCATTTTGCCACCGGCCACACCGGACATGCTCATGACCTATGCGCTGGAAGGGCTGGCGCTTGGGGTCTTCTCGATTCTCATGACAAAATCCGTCTATCACATTGAGGATCTGTTTGAGAAACTCCCCATTCATTGGATGTGGTGGCCAGCCATAGGCGGGCTTGTTGTGGGCATCATCGGGTTTATCGCGCCCAATACCATGGGCGTGGGCTACGACAATATTGATCGCATACTCAGTGGCCAGTTCGTGGGCACGGCTCTCGGTGTTTTCTGCTTGCTGAAATTTGTGTCGTGGTCTGTTGCACTTGGCAGTGGCACATCTGGCGGCACGCTTGCGCCAATTTTTACAATTGGTGGCGCGCTCGGCGTGTTGCTTGGCCAAGGACTTGGCGCAATCGGGCTGGCTGTGGATTTGCGCATGGCAGCGCTTGTTGGCATGGCCGCAAGTTTTGCCGGAGCGTCGCGCGCGCTCTTTGCGTCAATTCTGTTTGCCATGGAAATCACCGGACAGTTCAACACCCTGCTGCCGTTGATCACCGGTTGCGTTGCGGCCTTTCTGGTCTCTGCGTTTGCCATGAAAACCACGATCATGACCGAAAAATTGTCGCGGCGCGGAACCCATGTTCCCGGAGAATATGTCCCCGCCTCTGCTCCCCATCGCTGAAAGCCCCCTCCCCTGCCATCAAAACGACCGGGGAGTGGACAGGCCATCATTATTACCTTTGAAAACACGCTCTTGCGAAATGCCATAACCATGAGACATGTCTGAAGTTTGCAGACGTTTTAAAAGAGGAACAGGCCTTGCAGATTTTACGCTCATTTGGCCCCGTCGTGGCCCGCACCTCCGCGGTGGAAGCGGCTCGGGCGGGCTTCGGCGCACTCCTTGGTCTGGGACTGGTCGGGCTGTTTTTGCTATCCCCCAGTGTCGATTTAAGGCTGGGTCTATATCTTGTTGCACCCTTTGGTGCCACGTCGGTTTTGCTGTTCGCGGTCCCCAATAGCCCTCTTGCCCAGCCCTGGTCTGCCATTGTCGGAAACACCTCTGCGGCCCTGGTTGGTGTGGCTGTTTCCATGATGGTCAACGATCCTGCTTTGCGGATTGCCCTTGCGGTCGGGCTTGCCATTACCGCCATGATGACGCTTCGGGCGGTTCATCCTCCCGCAGGAGCCGTCGCCATGACAGCGGCAATGAGTCCTGCCGCCGTTCATGATCTCGGCTTCTGGTTCGCGCTGACACCTGTTGCCGCCGGAACCGCAGCTCTTGTTCTGGTCGCAATTGTCTATGCCAAGTTGACCGGTCGGCACTATCCATTCAGACAATTCGATGCTCCAAACCAGCATGGAACACAAGATGCCGCACCGTTGAAAAGGCTGGGTCTTTCCGAACAGGAATTGACAACCCTTCTCGATCGCTACCGGCAGACATTCAATCTGGGTGTCGAAGACCTTGCGCGTCTGATTGGTGCGGCTGAAATGCAGGCCGCAACCCACCACGCCAGCCCGACAACCGCCGCCGATATCATGTCTCGAAACCTGATTACGGTGAAGACAGACACGCCGCTCAGTGAAGTGGCAGACCTGTTCAGGCGTCACAGGTTCACCTCTTTGCCCGTGGTCGGAGAACACTCGAAATTTCTGGGCGTTATCTTTCAAATCCACCTCATCAGCCGTGCGCGCGAAGACGCTTTGCGTCTCGACCGGGGCTTTTTGCCAGCCCTGAAAAGGCTTGTTGACCGCGAAAGAGAAAAGCCGGTTTTGGCCGCCGATATCATGAGCGTTACAATTCCTAGGGCCATCACCTCAACGCCGATGAGTGTGCTGATGCCTATGATGAGCGAAGGGGATGTGGATGCCGTTCCCGTGCTGGAATATGACAAAATTGTCGGGATCGTCACAAGAACAGACCTCATTGCCGCCATGGCGCGCCGGATTTCGCGCGGTGACGCTGAGGTCTCAGCAGAAAATGTTGATAGCCCTCAACCGGGGCAAACGCCCTGACGATAAGACATGTCCCTGCACAAAACACTTTCGCGATGCGGTCACGTTATCGAGAGGGTCAAAATATAGGCACAAAAAATTATTGACTAAAAACTAATCCAAATGTAGCGTTGGTCTCAACATGGCATTGGTGCCAATGGCAAAAAAGCCCCGATTTCCGTCTGCCGACGGATCGGGGCTTTTTGTTTGCAAAGATCAGCATCCATCTGCGGTTCAGCTGCACATGGGGGAGCGCAAAGGACAGGTGATTGCATGGCGCAGTTTGCTGTGAACTGGGACAATCGGAAACCGGCGACATGAGCAGGACAACTGTTCCCGTCTCTCTTCTTTACTCCACCACCGGTACCTATGGCGCGCTGGGGCGCGAGGCCATGGAGGGTGCCATGACCGCCATCGCCCAGATCAATTGCAACGCTGATATTGCATTTCAGATCGAGCCGGTGATTGCTGATCCCGGCGGCAACGCCGAACGCTATGCAAGTTTTGCCGAAACGGCTGTGCGTCAGCAAGGCTGTCGCCATATCATCGGTTCCATCACCTCATGGAGCCGTAAAGAAATCCTGCCCGTGGTGGAGCGCCATGGGGCATTGCTATGGTATGCCTTTCCCTATGAGGGCTATGAGGCCAGCGACAGTGTGATCTATCTGGGGGCCTGTCCCAATCAGCATTTATTACCCTTGTTCGCTCATGTCCTGGCGCGGTTTGGGTGCCGCCCCTTCATCGTTGGCTCCAATTATATCTGGGGCTGGGAGATCAGCCGGATTGCGCGGGAAATCACCGAACTGGCCGGCGGCGAAGTGGTGTCTGAGCGCTTTGTGCCGCTTGGCGCAACCGATATCGACCATTTGATCGATGAAATCCGCCGCAAGAAACCCGATTTCATTTTGAGCAATCTGGTGGGGCAATCGGCCGTGGCCTTTTTGCAGGCCTATGATGGCCTTCGCCGCGAAGATCCTGATTTTGCACCTGAGATGCGCCCCATTGTCGCGTGCAATCTGTGCGAAACCGACCTTACCGATTTGAGTGAAACGGCAAAGGCTGGCCATATTGCCACATCGGTCTATTTCGATGGACTGGAAACCCCGGAAAATGCCGCCTTCAAAGCCCAGATCGCAAAACGTTATGGGACCGAGCGCTGCCTCACCACCCCCTTTGTGTCGGCCTATACGGCGGTGTGCGTGCTGGCCGATTGCATGATGGATGCTGGCACCGACGCGCCGGAGGCCATTCGCACCATGGCCACAGCCCGCACCTTTGAGACACCCATCGGCAGTTTGCGGATTGATCCGAAGACTCACCATGCGGCTCTAAGGCCCCATATCGGGGTTTCCACAGCAAGCGGGGCATACCACGTGTTTCAGCAGGCCAGCGAGGCGGTAAGCGCCGACCCCTATCTGCTGCGCTCTCACCACCGGGAGATGTCCGCAACACTGCCGCGACCATCCCGCAGCTTCACGGTGATCAAATGACTGGCCCGAACCGTCCGGATCTCACCTGCTGGCATGCGGTGATTCTGCACCGCGATCACCCTTCCGTTGATGCGCTGAAACGACAGCTCGAGGCCCTGCATATTCGGGTCACTGTGGTCTGGCCACAGCTCGATGAATCTCATGCCAGTGCCAATGTGGTGTTTTTTGATGCCGACATGGGTCATGACGGCCAGTTTCCCTGGCCAGCCGGATTTGCCCCGATGCCGATGATTGCGCTGATTGGCTCGGAAACGCCGGGGCGCATTGCCTGGGCGCTGTCCCAAGGCTCCAACGCCCATGTGTTGAAGCCGGTGGGATCGACAGGGGCCTACAGTGCTCTGTTGATTGCCGCCCATGCCTATGAAGGCGCGAGAGCGCAGGCCGAAGATATTCGCGTGCTTGAAACGCGGCTGCGGCAGCGCCCCATCGTTGTGCACGCCATCTTAGAACTGCTGCAACGCGGATGCGAAAGCGAGGCTGCCGCCTGGCAGCAATTGCGCCGGGTGGCGATGGACTGGGGCATGACCCTTGAAGACGCGGCAGAGGCCATCTGTCGGCAGGACCGGGCATTTTCGAGAAAAGCATAAACCTTTGCCGAACATCATAAAAACGGGAGATTAAAAGACGTGTCTATTGTTGAAGGCTTTGCACCCTATGGCGAATATCAAACATGGTATCGCATCACCGGTGATCTGACATCGGGCAAGGCGCCGCTGATTGTTGCCCATGGCGGCCCCGGCTGCACCCATGATTATGTCGATAGTTTCAAGGATATGGCCTCTACCGGTCGCGCGGTCATTCACTATGATCAGGTTGGCAATGGCAAATCCACCCACTTGCCCGAAAAGGGCGGTGATTTCTGGACGGTCGATTTCTTCAAAGCCGAGCTGCACAATCTGATCGACCATCTCGGTATTCGCGGTGGCTATTGCCTGCTGGGCCAATCCTGGGGCGGCATGCTGGGGGCTGAATTCTCGGTTGATCAGCCCGAAGGCTTGAAAGCGCTGGTGATTGCCAATTCGCCCGCCTCACTGAAAACCTGGGTGGCAGAAGCAAATCGCCTGCGCGAAGCCTTGCCGCCAGAGGTGCAAGCCACACTGTTGAAACACGAAGAGGCAGGCACAACCGATAGCGCCGAATATGTCGAAGCCAGCGATGTTTTCAACCAGCGCCATGTGTGCCGCATTGTGCCCATGCCGCCCGAAGTGCAGCGCACCTTTGACGCCATTGCCGCCGATCCGACGGTTTATCACACCATGAATGGTCCCAACGAATTCCACGTGATTGGCACCATGAAGGATTGGACCATTGAGGGACGTCTTTCCAGCATCAATGTGCCGACGCTTTTGATCTCAGGCCATTTTGACGAGGCCACCAAGGCCTGCGTGCAGCCCTATGCCGATGAAATTCCGGATGTGCGCTGGCACATTTTTGAGCACTCCAGCCACATGCCGCATGTTGAAGAAAGAGAAGCCTGCATGGCTGTTGTGCAGGCGTTTTTGGATAGCAAAGCGGCCTGAAAGCTCTTTGAAGACCACTGAACTGCCCAACAATAACAACGGGAACAACACGATCATGACAATGGGTTTGACGACTTTCTCAAGAAAGAAGGCATCATGGCTTGCGGGCTGTGTGCTGGCCTTTACCGCATTGGGCGGCATGGCCCATGCCGATGAGCGCGCCGATCTGATGGCCAAACATCGCGGCGGCACCATGGTGCTTTCCGCGGTTGCCGCCGCAGGCACGCTGGACACGGCCATCAACTACACCGGCCAGTTCTGGCAGATTTTCCAGATGACCAATGATGGTCTGGTCAAGTTCAAACAGGCCGCTGGCACCGAAGGTTTCAAGATCGTGCCGGATGTGGCTGAAGCCATTCCCGAGCCGCAGGATGGTGGCAAAACCTATGTGTTCAAAATCCGCAAAGGCATTATGTTTTCCAATGGCAAGGAGCTGAAGCCATCGGATGTGCTGGCCTCGTTTCAGCGCATTTTCAAGGTCAATGGTCCCACCACCGGCAGCTTCTACAACGGCTTTGTTGGTGCGGATAAATGCATTGCCAATGGGGCGACCTGCACACTCGACGGCGGCGTGATTGCCGATGATGCAGCGGGCACGGTTACCATCCATCTGGTGGCCCCGGATTCGGAATTTTTTGACAAGCTGGCTGTGCCCCATGCCAGCATTTTGCCTGCCGATACGCCTGCCAAGGACGCTGGCACAACACCCCTTCCCGCCACCGGCCCCTATATGATTGTCAGCTATAACCCCAATGAACAGATGGTGCTGAAGCGCAATCCGCATTTCAAGGAATGGAGTGTAGATGCCCAACCCGATGGTTATGTCGATGAGATCGACTACAAGTTCGGCATGACGGAAGAGGCCACCATCAACGCGATACAAAATGGTCAGGTGGATTGGATGTTTGACCCACCACCCACGGACCGGCTGCCGGAACTCGGCTCGAAATATGCCAAGCAGATGCATATCGATCCGCTGGCGGCTTTCTGGTATGCGCCAATGAACACCAATCTGCCGCCATTCAACAACGTTAAAGTGCGTCAGGCCGTAAACTATGCGCTGGACCGTGATGCCCTTGTGGGCCTTTATGGCGGTGACGTGTTGGCCACGCCAACCTGCCAGATCCTGCCACCAGACTTTCCCGGCTTCGCACCAAGCTGCATTTATACCAAAGACCCCGGCGAGAGCTGGAGCGAACCCGATATGGACAAGGCCAAGGCGCTGATCAAGGAAAGTGGCACCGCGGGCCAAAAGGTAACGGTCATTGTCGAAGACACCGCCGTAAGCCGTGGTATTGGCACCTATCTGCAAAGTCTGCTCACCGAGCTTGGCTTTGATGCCTCAATGAAGGCTATCTCGACCAATATCCAGTTCACCTATATCCAGAACACCAACAACAATGTGCAGATCAGCGTGTCGCAATGGTTCATGGATTATCCCGCAGCCTCGGACTTTATCAACGTGCTGCTCTCTTGCGATAGCATCCATCCCGGCAGCGATTCCTCAATCAACATCTCAGGCTATTGCAACAAGGATCTGGACAAGCAGATGCAGGACACCATGGCGCTGGCCGTGACCAACCCGGATGCTGCCAATGCCAATTGGGCCAAGATTGACAAGGCCTTTATGGAGCAGGCTCCGCTGGCCCCGCTGTTTACGCCCAAAAGCGTCAACTTCACCTCAGCCCGGCTTGGCAATTACCTGTTCAACAAACAGAACCGCTGGGTGATGTCGCAGGCTTGGGTAAAATAAGCGTCTTTGCCAAAAGGACGGGCTTTCCCAACGCTCCGACGTCATGCTCGGCCTTGTGCCGAGCATCCAATCACATTCATTTTCGTCAATGATGTCAATTGCTTATTCATATGCGATCGATCCTCGGGACAGGCCCGAGGATGACGAAATGTCGAGAGTGAGGCTTGTCAATGCGCTGAGGTGGCGTTCCTACGCCACCCTTTTCAAAAGACAAACGCGGCTATTGAAGGATATCACATGACTGACCTGTCCGAAGGTGTCGCCACATCGACGATGCCCGCAGAGGCACCAAAACGAATGGCAGGTTCCAGCCCATGGCAACGGGCCTGGCGGATCTTGCGCCGCGATCGCTCGGCGATTGCCGCAACACTCATGCTTTTGTTCATCGTATGTTCCAGTTTAGCAGCCCCGCTTTATGCCAGTTATATCGCGCAGACCGATCCCTTTCGCTCCAACCTGAGCGGTAAAATCACGGTCGATGGCAAGCGCATCAAGGTCATGCAGCCATCCACCGAAGGGTTGGGCTTGGGGGTTACGCCCATCGGCCCCACCTGGGAGCGGCAGTATGTTCTGGGGGCCGATAGCCAGGGGCGCGATGTGGCGGCGCGGCTGTTGTATGGTGGGCGAAACTCGTTGATTATCTCGGCCTCTGCCACCGTCATCTGTTTAGGTCTGGCCGCCTTGATCGGCATCTGTGCCGGCTTCTTCGGCGGGGTGACCGATATGATCCTGTCGCGCATTCTCGATATTCTCTGGGCTTTTCCGGTCTATCTTCTGGCCATTTCGCTCTCCATTGTGCTGATCTCGCAAGGCATCACGATTGGTCCGGTTGAGATCAATGCCAATAGCCTGCTGCTGCCCATTGGCATTATTGGCATCATCTACGTTCCCTACGTGGCTCGCCCGGTGCGGGGCAGAGTTTTGGCGCTGAAAAACAGTGAGTTCGTGCTGGCGGCCATTGGCCTTGGCATTCCACGCTGGCGCATTCTGCTGAAAGATATTCTGCCCAATATTTCTACGCTGCTGATTGTGTTTGTTCCGCTGATGATGGCGCTCAACATCATCACGGAATCCTCGCTGTCCTTTCTCTCCATTGGTGTTCAGGCACCGGATGCCAGCTGGGGCACAATCATTCAGGATGGGCAAGGCCTGCTTTATACCCGCCCCATCGTGGCACTCGCACCCGGCATTGCCATTGTGCTCACCGTTCTGGCCTTGAATGTGCTGGGCGACAGCGTGCGTGATGCGCTTGATCCGCGCACAAAAATCATCTGAGGAGCCTGCTATGAGTGTCGCGATTGTTCAGCGTTTTGCCCAGATGATTTTCGTTCTGTTTGGCATTTCCGCTCTGGTGTTTCTGATTTTCTTTGCCACGCCGGGGGCCGATCCTGCCGCCCGCATTGCCGGGCGCAATGCATCGCCAGAAACCATTGAAACCGTCCGCAAGGAATTCGGCTTTGATCGCCCGCTTCCAGTGCAATACGCCCTGATGATGAAGCGGTTGTTTGTGACGCAAGATCTTGCATCCTATGTCAATCGTGGCATGCGCGTGGTGCCGCAGGTGATGGAGGCGGCACCTGTTACTCTGTCACTGGTGACGGGGGCTGCGGTGCTGTGGGTGCTGGGTTCCGTCTTTGTGGGTGTGGTGGCTGCCATGACCCGTGACACAGTGATTGACCGGGGCCTGATGGTGCTGGCACTGATTGGGGTTTCCATGCCGGTCTATTGGCTGGGCGAGGTGATGAACCTGATATCGCAAAGCCGGTTTCACGACACCTGGCTGTTTTCCTGGGTGCCATCGCTAGGCTACAAGCCGCTGCTGTCAGACCCGATTGGCTGGTTCAAAACTCTCATCATCCCATGGATTACGCTGGCAGCCCTCTATATTGGCATTTATGGCCGGGTGCTGCGCGCCAATCTGGTAGAAGCCTATCAGGAAGATTTCATCCGCACCGCCCGCGCCAAGGGGCTGAGCCCGGCCCGTGTGATGCTGCGCCATGCGCTGCGCACCTCGCTGATAGCCTTCGTGACCATGTTCGGCCTTGATTTTGGCGCGCTGGTTGGCGGCTCGGCCCTGCTGACGGAAGTGGTTTTCGGCCTGAACGGTGTTGGCCGCCTGACCTATCAGGCACTTTTGAACCTCGACCTTCCAATGATCCTTGGCACGGTGATCTATGCCTCATTTTTCGTGGTGCTGGCCAATGCGGTTGTCGATGTTGTCTACGTGCTGATTGATCCGCGTGTGAGGGGGAACTGAGTCATGGAAATGATCGAAAAGCCCGTCCTGCTTGATGTGAACGGACTGTCCGTTTCCTTTGCCACCGATCGTGGCATGGTCAAATCGGTCCGGGATGTATCGTTTACGGTACGCGAGGGTGAGATTTTGTCGATTGTCGGTGAATCCGGCTCAGGCAAATCCGTCACGCTGTTGTCTTTGTTGGGACTGCATGATCCCAAAACGACAAGAGTGGATGGCGCTGTTGCCTTTAAGGGCAAGCGCATCATGGATATGTCGGCCCAGCAGATGCGCCGCATCCGTGGCAAAGACATCGGTTTGATCTCCCAAGACCCGATGACGGCTCTCACGCCCGTCTACACCATTGGCTGGCAGATTGCCGAGCAAATTCAGGCGCATGAGAATATCTCTGCCCGCGCAGCCCGCCTGCGGGCCATCGAACTTTTGGGCGAAGTTGGCCTTTCAAATCCCGGTGAAGCGGTGGATCGCTATCCGCATCAACTTTCCGGTGGCATGCGCCAAAGGGCCGTGATTGCCATGGCGCTGTCGTGCAATCCGGCTCTGCTGGTGGCTGATGAACCAACAACCGCTTTGGATGTGACCGTGCAGGCGCAGGTGCTGGATCTGCTATTGCGCTTGCGCAAGGATTTTGGCTCGGCCATCATTCTTATCACCCATGATATGGGCGTGGTCGCCGAAGTGGCAGATCAGGTGGCGGTGATGTATGCGGGCCGCATTGTCGAGCGCGGCCCGACCGATCAGATCTTCACCAATCCCATGCATCCCTACACATGGGGTTTGATGGGTTCCATTCCGCCGCTGACCGGCCCGCGCCTCTCGAGGCTGAAATCCATTCCCGGCATGCCCCCTACCCCGGATATGATGACGGAGGCTTGCGGCTTTGCGCCACGCTGTCGCTTTGCAAGTGCCGCTTGTAACACCCATCCGCCGCTACGCCGCTACCAAGAACAAGCCTGCCTCTGTGTTCTCGATGCGCCAGAACGAGACCTGCTGCGCTCAACCGTTTTGCCCTTGGAGGAGCTTGCATGAGCACGCCTGCAACACGAACCCCACTTCTCACGGCCCGTGAACTGACCAAAAATTTCACCGTTGGCAAAACCATCCGTCCCGGCTCCGGCCGCACATTGCATGCTGTCGACAAGATCAGCCTTGAGGTTTTCGCAGGCGAAACCCTGGGACTGGTGGGTGAATCCGGCTCTGGAAAATCCACCCTCGGCCGATGCCTCACGCGGCTTTACGATATTACCGATGGCGCGCTGGATTTTGATGGCGAGACCATCACCAAGGCAGAGGGAACTGATCTTTTGCGGGTTCGTCGCAAGATGCAGATGATTTTTCAAGATCCTTCCGCCTCGCTCAACCCGCGCCGCAAAATCCGCGATGTGCTGGGCGAGGTGCTGAAAGTCCATAAAATCCGCGAGGGAGCAGCCATCGAAGACCGCCTCGTGGAATTGATGGATCTTGTCGGTTTGCGGCGCGAATATCTCGACCGTTACCCCCATGAGTTCTCCGGCGGCCAGCGCCAGCGCATTGGCATTGCCCGCGCCTTGGCCATTGAGCCAAAGGTGATTGTGGCGGATGAGCCGGTGTCTGCATTGGACGTCTCGGTTCAGGCGCAGATTGTCAATCTGTTCAGCGATTTGCGCGAAAAGCTCAATCTCACTTACGTGTTTATCGCCCATGATCTGGCCGTGGTGCGGCAAGTTTCTACCCGAGTGGCGGTGATGTATCTCGGCTCCATTGTCGAGATTGGCGAAACCGATGAACTCTACGCCAACCCCAGCCATCCCTATACGCAAGCGCTGCTGTCTGCCATTCCGCAGCCGCACAGGCGGGGACGGCAGGAGCGCATTTTGCTGAAAGGTGAAATTCCAAGCCCGCTCAATCCGCCGAAGGGCTGTAAATTTTCGACCCGCTGCCCGATCGCTCAAGACATCTGTGGTCAGGTACGACCACCCCTCGCCCCAATCTCCACTGCACGCAGCGTCGCTTGTCACTTTCCAAGGTCTGAAATCTAACCCCATCGTCCGGGCAGCAACGGCGTGACATGCCGGAGCAGCTTCGCTCGCTCTCTTCTACAGCGCCGTGCGCCAAATATGGCGCACAAAGGACGCTGTAACACTTTTAAGCTGCTGCATAATTTCCACCTTAAATCGACTCCGATTTAAGGTGGAAATTATGCAGCAGAGTTTGTCAGAGAAAAGTGGAATCCGGTTTTCCTGAATAGACAAACGAAAACAAGGGAATCCAGAGTCTGTCAGGTTCAATTTGAACCTGACAGACTCTAAGGATGTAGGTTAAACGCAGACCAAAACCCTGACAGCTGTCAGGGTTTTGGTCATCCAAGCACGGCACCTCCAAGTCGTGCAGAACACCTGCCCTGCTCCATCCTACTGTGTGGAGAACAGTCGCACCAAAAGACCGCGCAGCTTGTCCATTGGTTCCTCGCGCGCATCAGCGTGCGGCGTCATTCCCATGCTGAAACCTTCTGCTAAAAAGCGCTCTATCAACTTTTGGTCCCGGCTGATGATATGCACAGGCACCGAGCGAGAGGCGTTGGATCCGGTGATCAGCGATGCTGGCTGATGATCTCCTAAAAGAATAAACACCGCGTCATCACCGAAACGAGCGATGTAATCTCCGACAGTGTGCAGCGAATAGTCGATGGTCTGGATGTAGTGACGCCGCACCCGGTCGGGATCGGCCCAGACCATGGCCGGACTATCCCCCTCTTCAGCTTGTGCGTTAAAGACCGATCCATCACCGATACCGTCCCAGCCAATCAGCCGTGGTATCGGTGTCCATGGCGCATGGCTGGAAATCAGCGCAATTTCAGCCATCACTGGCTTTGCCGCGCGCCGGGAGGGCTGGCGAACCAGGCGATCAAGAGCATGTAGCGTATATTGATCCGGCATTGTCACCCAGTTGAAGGACTTGCCTCGATAACCAAGCTCTTTGGACGCAAAAACCTGATCATAACCAAAATAAGCAGCCTCAGGCCAATCCATGGTAATGGCTGGCATTACGGCCACTGTGCGCCAGCCTGCCTGCCGGAACAAACGGTTCAGGCTTGGCCTATCACTCCTCATCAGGCGATCATAGCGGGCCTGACTATCGATCCAAAGTCCGGATAAAACAGTGCCATGGGCAAGCCAGCTAAGACCGCCGACTGTGGGCGAGACGCTCCAACCACTTGCCGATCCATAACCAGCAGCTTTCAGCGCGCCCTCCATGCTTGCCTGCCGGGCGCGGATGAGAGCGCGGTAGCGCGGATCATCAACGGCGCTTCGTCCATAGGACTCAATGAAGATCAACAGGACATCACGACCGCGCACCGCTCGCAACAAATCCGGTTGCGATGCCTCGGACGGGGATGCTGCCAGCGCCTGCTCAAAGCGGCGCATATCTGCCACCGAATCCACCACGAGGGCGAGGCGGGCGCTGAAATAGCGAAGGGCGCGCCCATCCACGACGTTTTTGAGGCCCACCAATGGAGCCATTGCCGAAATTATCGCACCAAGAAGCAAAACACCGGCATAAGCCCCGCCGATTTTCAAGCTACGCCTTTCGCTTGACGCGAGCTGTGTGGCCGACCAGTGAAACAGATAAACGACGCCAGAAAATGCGCTGGTCAGCGCCGCAATCGTCAGCACAGCGGCAGGGGTTCCAATGGTGCTGCGCATCAAGCGCCAGCCGTCAACCAGCATCTTGGCATCGAGATAGGGATTAAATGGTCGCTGAAATGCAGATTGAACGCCAATATCGACCATTTTCAAAAAAAGCATAATGCCAATTGCGCACACAAACATGGGTTTGAGTAAAGCCGTCAGCCGTTTCGGCAAAACCAACAGGGCAAGGCCGAGCAAGGGAACTTCCACGGGAAGCCGCAGAAATGCACGTGCAGAGAAAGCATCCGGATGATCTGGCAATGTCAGGACAACAAAAGCGATCAGAAAAAAGACAAAGGCGGCGACAATGTTCTTGTCAAATCTGTATCGTCGCATCATGACATCTCTCTGCTCACCCAAAAGCGGCTCGCACGGATGGCGCTTTGGAAGGATTGATCTTGCCCGCACCCGGAATTTTGACAATCGCTTTTTGCTTCGCTTTGGTCGCCGGCCTCATTCTTGCTGTTGATCCAGCGAAGATTGTCGCAGCCTTTGCCAATGTTCCGCCCGGTCATATCCTGGCAGGGCTGCTGATCGTGCAACTCCAGGTGATTTTGTCGGCTGTACGTTGGCGTTTTACGGCCCAGCGCCTCGGCCATGACATGCCCCTCGGCCTTGCCGTGCGTGAATATTACCTCGGCAGCTTTCTCAACCAGATCCTCCCCGGAGGCATGGCAGGAGACGCAGTGCGCGCCTATCGTGCGACCGAAGAAGGCGAGGGGGGATGGAAACGGCCCGCCGCTGCCGTCGTTTTGGAAAGACTGTCTGGCCAGATCGCCTTCTTTGCGCTGACCGGGATCGGTCTTGTGGTTTGGCCTTTTGTGGCGCGGGATCACCTGCCCAAGGAATTCGCAAGCCTGGTATGGATCTGTCTGAGCCTTGCCCTGGTTGTCGCAGGACTGGCTGTCGGATTTGGCAAGGCGCGCCTGCCCGCGCGGCTGAGAGGTTTGAAACCGGACTTGATGGCGGCCTTTTGGCAGGACCGGGCTTTTGCTGTTCAGACAAGTTTGAGTGTGACCATTGTGGCAAGCTACGTTGCCACATTTTTTATCGCAGCCAGTGCGGTGGGAACACCGCTGCCCGCCATTGCGGCGGTTACCGTCATTCCCCTGTGTCTTTTGACCATGCTGATACCGGTTAGCGTCGGTGGCTGGGGCACACGTGAAGCTGCCGCAGCCAGCCTTTGGCCCTTGCTGGGCTTCACCAGTGCTCAGGGCTTTTCGGCCAGTGTGCTCTATGGCCTGTTTTCGGTCATCGGCGTGGCTCCGGTGGGTATTGCGCTTGTTTTGAAAGGACTTTGGGCGCGCAAACACAAGGGGAGGTGAGGCCATATCGCAGCCGCTCAATGGTGCCCGCTTGAAAGGCGAGGAGGCACCGCTCATTTCGCCTCGTCTGCGTGACGCAACAAATAAAGCACATCAGCGGCGAAGGAATAGGAAAGCAGCAGCAATGCCACTGCGGCAATGACAGTGGAGACTGGTGGCGTGATAAAAGGAAGCATGATGATGCACAGTGCTCCGACCTGAACCACACAGATCAATTTCCGGCGAAACGAGTCTTGAAGCGGCACGCGCAGCCACGAAAACGGATATTGTGCGAGCACAAAGCCGTAGCGCATCAAGCCAATCAGCAGCACCCATAGACCTGCTTTCTCAAGCAACAGCGCGGTGACTGAAAGCACCAGAATGAATAGAGCATCGATCTCCATATCAAAGCGCGCGCCAAGGGGTGAGGCAAGGCGAGAACGCCTTGCAAGATAGCCATCAACCCAATCCAACGCCAAGGCAGAGATGGCAAGCGCGATCAAGGCTGGCAATGCTGGCTCAAGAAGCAAACGCTCCCCCGAAAACAACACCGTTGTTCCGACAAGACAGACAATAGCCGCCCGGATCGCCGTCACGACATTGGCAGGGCCAAAACGCCGATGGTTGTGGCTTGGCAAAGCGTAAATGACCCACACAAATATAAATAAAAGCAGGGAGGCTGCCGATATGATGGTGCCATTCCCGATCAACAGAGGCGAGCGCAACAAAGAATAACCGAAGACAGAGGCCATGAACACAACGCAAAGCGCCATCAGCGTGCTGCGCAGCAGCGGTTTTGAAATCGTATCGATCGACATTTGGCCTCCTCCCCTGATTTCAAGGTGAATGCTCTGTTTCGCATGGGAGCGCACGGAGTCTTCAAGATGAAAATTATACAGAAGATTAAACGTGTTACAGCCTATTTTAAGTATCATTACGCGGGAATCTGCCACTGGTTCACTTTTTGGTGCGGCGCTATCGGCTTTTTAAAAACGGCAGAGCAAACGCAAAACTCTTGGGTTCTGATTCTGTGTGCCATAAACGGTTGCCGTAAAGTCGTGATAACCATAGAGTGTCATGGAACAATGTCAGCGTCCGTCGAGCAGAGGCTGTTGCTTTGTTACCGTTGAGAGCGCGCCTTGCGCCTTATAAAGACACGGCGTTGCCGTGGAACATCAAACGCCTGATTGCGTTATCGCTGCTTGATGGACATGAGGAGACGATTTGAGTGAGACTATTTTGCCCGCCACACAATGCTCCATAGCCAGTGCCAGCATGACCAGTCCCACCATGATCATCGCCCGTGCGCTCTGGTTTTCGTCCCAAGGCCAATGCGAGATCCGGCCCGAGGTTCTACCAGCTCTTGAAGAAGGACAGGCGCGGGTCCGCACCCTTTTCAGCGGCATCAGTCGCGGCACGGAATCGCTGGTGTTTCAGGGCAGGGTTCCTGAAAGCGAGTTTGCGCGGATGCGCGGTCCCAACATGGCCGGTGATTTCCCATTCCCGGTCAAATACGGCTATGCAGCGGTGGGCAGGGTAGAGGAGGGGCCAAAACAATGGCTTGGCAAAACAGTGTTTTGCCTGCACCCGCATCAAGACATCTTTACCGTGCCGGTCGACAGGCTGACCATTTTGCCAGAAGCTTTACCGGCACAGCGGGCCGTGCTGGCCGCCAATATGGAAACAGCCCTCAATATCGTCTGGGATGCCGGTATTTTACCCGGTGACAACGTCGCCGTGTTTGGCGCAGGCGTTGTGGGCGTTCTGGTCTCGTTTCTTGCGTCACAGATTCCGGGAACGCGCGTCGATTTGCTCGATCCAAACCCGTCGCGCGCTTTGCTGGCTGCGCAGTTTGGCTTGAATTTTTACCCTGACGATCCACCGTCCGAGACCTATGATGTGCTGATCAATGCCAGCGGCGCGCCAGAGGCACTGACTATGGCGCTGAACCATGCCGGACAGGAGGCCCGCATTGTTGAAGCAAGCTGGTATGGTGATACCATTCTAAAGCTTGCGCTCGGTGGTCCTTTCCACGCCCGTCGCCTGTCCCTTCTCAGCTCACAGGTCGGCACCATACCGCCCACGCAGCGCGCCCGCTGGACCTTTGCCAGACGGCTGAAAAAGGCGCTTGATCTGCTGCTGGATGATCGGCTGGATGCTCTAATTTCAGCGCAAACCGCCTTTGATCATATTGCCGAAGCCTATCCCGAGATCATCTCGGACCCGCAAACCCTTTGTCATCGCATTTGCTACTGAAGAGAGAGACCTATGTTCGCCGTTGAAGTTCGTGATCACATCATGATTGCCCACAGTCTCCCTCGTCCGGTTTTTGGCCCGGCACAAGGCATGCACGGTGCCACCTTTGTGGTCGATGCGGCCTTTTTCACCCACGGTCTTGATGAGGATGGCCTGGCCGTGGATATTGGTGCGGCGACCACCGTTTTGGGTGAGGTGCTCAAGCCGCTGAATTATCAAAACCTTGATGATCTGGCCGTCTTCAAGGGCAAAGTGACCACCACAGAAGTGATTGCAAAATATATTTTTGATCAACTGGCTGATGCAGTCGCCGCCAAACGGCTTGGCCCGGGTAGCCATCGCATTATCCGGCTTAAAGTCATGTTGCACGAGTCCCATGCGGCAAGGGCATGGTACGAGGCCGATCTGTGAGCAGAGATCTGACCTTCGCTTTTCCCGGCAGGCTGGAGCTCAACACCGGCGGCTATATCTATGATCGCCGCGTCATTGCCGGACTATCAAAACAGGGGTGGGCTGTGCAGCCCATGGCCTTGGGCGAGGGCTTTCCTTTTCCAACTGCGGCGGTAAAAGCCAATGCCGAGCAGAGGCTATCAGCCTTGCCAGATGGCTCAATCGTGCTCGTGGACGGCCTGGCGTTCGGCGTCCTGGATGACTGGGCCAAACGAGAAGCAAAGCGGCTTAAAATTGTGGCACTGGTGCACCATCCTCTCGCTTTGGAAACCGGCCTGAGCGCGCACGAGAAAGCAGCATTTCACCACACAGAAATGCAGGCTTTGCAATGGGCCAGACATGTTATCGTTACATCGCCGGTCACTGCGCGTGAGCTGACAGCGCATTTCAAGGTCAATGCCGACACAATAACGGTGGCCATTCCCGGTGTTGATGCTGTTTCGAGTGAAGCGTCTCCGTCTTCTTCCAACACTGTGCCCCACATCTTGTCCGTCGGCACTTTGACGCCGCGCAAAGGTCATGACATCTTACTGGCCGCCCTCAAACAGATTGAGGACCTGCCCTGGCAAGCCACCATTATCGGCAGTCGTAATCTCCATCCACAAACGGTGGCACAATTGGAGGCACAGCAGCACGCACTCGGCCTTGGTGAGCGGGTGGTTTTGGCAGGTGAAGTTGAATTTATCGCGCCTGCCTTTGAAAAAGCGGATATTTTCGCACTCGCCAGCCGGTATGAAGGCTATGGCATGGTGTTTGCCGAGGCTTTGGCGCACGGCCTGCCCGTTATTGCCTGCCATGCGGGTGCCGTTTCGCAAGTGGTACCCGAAGATGCGGGCATTCTTGTGCCGGTCGATGATGTTGGTGCCTTTGCAAAGGCTCTTCGCAACCTGCTTCAAGATACAAGACTTCGACAGGAAAAAGCTGAGGGAGCGAGACGGGCAGGGGCACAACTGCCAACTTGGGATCAGACAAGCCAAATCCTGTCCAATGCCTTGGAGAGTGTGACGTGAGCGGGTTTGACAGCACTTGGCTAGCGCTTCGCGAGCCTGCGGATCGGGCAGCGCGCGCTCCTGCTATGGTGGCTCGGCTCTCCAGCCATCTTGCGACTGTCAACACGCCGCGCGTGCTGGATATTGGCTGCGGCACGGGGTCAACCTGGCGCAGCTTAGCAAACGCGCTGCCCGACAGCGTGTGTTGGACCTTGCTCGATCACGACAGCACCTTGCTGGATGAAGCAAAGAAACGGATCGGAGAGCGAGAAAATGTTCAATTTTATCAGCATGATCTGACGGATATTGACGGACTTCCCCTGAAAGATGTTGCCATTGTCACCGCCTCTGCACTGTTTGATCTCTGTTCTGAAACATTTTGCGCAGCACTCAGCGCCAGATTGGCAGCGCAATCCTGCGGGCTTTATGCCGCTTTGAATTACAATGGTGTGATGACGTGGACATTGCCCCTTCCGCTGGATGCGCAAGTGCTGGCAAACTTCAACCAACATCAGCGCACAGACAAGGGCTTTGGGGCGGCGCTCGGCCCGGATGCGACAGACTGCCTGCACCACCATCTTGTCGCCCACGGGTTCGAACTGAGCTGCGCATCCAGCCCGTGGCGCATGGATGCAGGGATGAAGGATCTTCAAATCGCCTTCCTCACAGGCCTGCGCCTTCCCTTGGTAGAGATCGGCAATCTTTCGCCAGCACAGATCGATCAATGGATTTCGGAGCGCATCTCCTTGATCGACGCGCCCGATAGTCTATGCGAGGTCGGCCACACGGACCTTATCGCATTGCCCGCCATCGCCTTGCAGGCTTGAGAACGGCTTGCGCTCAAAACAACAATCAAAAAGAACGTCACTGCCCAGGCTATAGACGGTCGTGGCCGGTCGCTGCGCCTCGCAAAGCCGCTGAATCGGCGATAGATTGATACCGCTTGGCCCTGATCCAATAATGATCGGCGATATGGACACATGGAGGCGATCCACATGGCCTGCTTCAAGGAAGCGCGCGATTGTTCGGGCACCACCCTCGACCAAAATGCGATGAAGCCCTCTTTCCGCGAGCGCTTGCAACATCATGCCGGTATTCAACCCACAGGCCTCTGACGGCAGGCGGATCACAGTGGCATTTGCCAGTGTTTTTTGAGGCGCATCGGTGCTTTGAAAGACAAGAACAGGCGCACCGTGATCGTGAAACAGGCTTTCATTGCCGTCTAACTGGCCATGGCAATCCACAATAACCCGGACGGGATCATCGCCTTTTACCAGGCGCACGGACAAGCGTGGATCATCGGCGATTACGGTGCTCACGCCAACAATCACAGCATCCACCAGCGCCCGACAGCGATGCAGATGTGTAAGTCCGTCCGGGCCGGATACATCACGGGCGTCGCCGGCGAGGGTGGCAATTCTACCATCCAGCGATTGGCCCACCTGAGCAAGCACAAAGGAGCCCTTGGCGGCGGCAATCGGCGCGTAAATTGCGCCCATGGTGGCAAAATCCGCCACAAGATTTTTGCCACCATGGGCAACCGCCAGCAGCCTGTCCCATGTTTCCTCGGTGACCTCAGTCGTCTGCATTGCCAATCTAGAGCATCCTGTAGAGTGTATGATCGCGCTTTATAATATGATGAAGTAAGACTGCACCAATATGCAACGCAAAAAGCGCCAATAAGATCCAAGCGCTCCAAAAATGAATGGCGGAAAAGGCACCAGCAAGAGCCGGTGCCTTGGCAATAGGGCTCCAGATCGGCAAAATCCCAAACCAGACCAATGGAAAACCATGGGCATTGGTGGCCAGAAAACCGCTCACAGGCATGGCGATCAAAAACACGTAGAGCAAAGTGTGCACACAGGCGGCAGCCCTGCGCTCCAACGCCGATCCCTCAGCGCGGGGATGGCGGGCAATCAACCGATTGCCGACCCGAACCAGCATCAGCCATAACACTAAAAAGCCAAAGCTTTCATGGAGAAGATAGAAATTGAGAGAGACTTCGCCTTTCACAAACTGAATGACGAAGCCCAGCGGCCATGTTGCAAGAACCACAACAGCGATAAGCCAATGCAAAAGCCGCGAAGTGGCCGCAAATCGCTGCACTTTAATGTCAACGAGCGATGGCGTGATCGCCTTCGTCAAGGCCGGAGGTTTGGTTCTATCGGGCACGGTCACCTCCCATGGTGTTCGCTCGCGCATCGGACCGAAAACCGGTTCACATTTTTCGGACAGAAGCTGCATTATCTCGAAATACTGTTACATTCGAGGTTGAGGCTATTGCCGCTCCCTTACAAGGCATTTCTTGTCTGGATTGTACTGCCAGAGAGGCCACGATCAACATAAAAGCCATTTGGGATGGCCTCTTGCACTTCGCGCACATGGGAAATCAAGCCCACCGCCCGGCGGTTGCTGACCAATGTATTGAGCACATCAAGCACTTGATCCAGCGTTCCTGTGCCGCTTTCAGCGTCAAGACTGCCAAACCCCTCATCGATAAAAATGGTATCAAGCTGCACTTTGCCGCTTGAGCTTTCCACAACATCGGCCAAACCCAGCGCAAGGGCCAGAGCCGCAATAAAGCTCTCGCCGCCTGAAAGGGTCGATGTTGGACGGGATTTTCCCGTATAAACATCGCTCACCCGAATGCCCAACCCGCGACGGCCACGCCCGCTCAATTCGATTTCGCGTTCAAGATGATAGCGATGACCCGTCATTGGTCCGAGCCGCAGGTTGGCTGCATTGAGAACCTGATCAAACATCGCTCCAATTGCAAAGGTTTCAAGGTCGAGATTTTGTCCGTTCTTACCGTCAAACAGCGCTGCTAAACGCCGAAGAGGGCCGGAGCTTTGCTCAAGACGGTCGAGACGCTCCAGTGTTGTTTCGATTTTCTCGCGCAAGCGACATAGCTGGTTCCATTGCGCTTCCGCCTTCAGGCGCCGTTCCTGCGCGGCTTCGTGCTCTTTGGCGACAATGACGCAATGGTCTTCAAGAGGGGTCAAATCCTGCCGCGTCAGGCCAAGGGTTTTCTCTCGACAATTGGCAACAGCCTGCTGGGCCGCCATCCATTGCTGTCGATGCTGCTCCACCCGGTCCCGATCGCGTTGAATGTCAACGATCCCCGGCTTCAGGGCCTGAAAATCCTCCTCGCGCATTTGCACCTCGCGCAAGCGCGATGCAAATGTCTGCTGCGATTTGTCCAGTCGCCTGCGCTGGAGCGTAACGGCGTCCGTTGCGGCTTGCATGTCGCGCTCTGCTGCAATCAGGGCTTCACGCGCCGCTGTCGCCTGCTCTTTCGCCTTGTCAATGGCCGTTTGGCGCGCCAGCAAAGCCTTTTGCTTCGAAGCCACGCTGGCATCCAACGCGCTCAGTGTTCTCAGATTTTCAGGAATATCCGCCAACATCTCGATGTGGCGCGATTGCGCCACGGCCATGGCCGTTTTCGCATCATGGGCGGCGCTTTGAAGCTGCGTCAACATCCGCTGCTCCGCTTCCATCTGCTGGCCAAGCTGCTGTAACTGCCTATCGAGATTTGCGACATCCACCGCCTCGCCGAGGGCCTTGATTGCCGCCTTGCATGTCTCAATCTCGGCCCCAATCTCAAGCGACGATTGCTCCGGCAGCTCCACGTTTGCCCATTGGCTCTGACGTTCGCTCAAAATCTCCCGTGCCGAGATACTTTTACGATCCCACTCGCGCTCCGCGAGCTGTGCTTGCTCATAATGCTGACGTGCTTGCCGAAACGCCGCATCCAGACCGGTATTCTCAACATGCCCCGTGGCGGGGGAGGGGTGGTGAGGTGCCCCACAGACAGGGCAGGGGGCTCCATCCACCAGCTTTTGCGCCAGATGCAGCGCCTGCGCGTCTGCCAATTGCTGTTCTGCCGCCTGCAAGGCCACCTTCGCCGTCTGCAACTGGGCTCTGGACTCATCATGCCGGGTTTGCGCATCACGGGCGTGCTCGGCGGCGGCCTCAATTCCGGCCATGCCTTTTTCATAGGCCATGGCCGCATGAAACGCGGCCGTCAACAGCGTCAAGCTGTGCGACATCACCTGACGCTGTTCTTCATTGATGCGCGCAGTCTGCAATTCTGCAACCAGTCGATCACGCTCCGTTATCCGTTTGGCAAGATCGCGTTCCGCTTTGGCAACCGCTGCTTCCTGTGTTTTAAAGGCCAGGTTGCATTTTTGCGCTTGCTCTTCCGCCAAAGCAGATTTTTCAAGAATTGTCCGCAACCGTGACAGCGCTTCAAGCTCATTTTGGAGCCGGACAATTTCGCCACTCAATGCGGTCTCATTCGCCAGTGTTTCTGTTGCCTGTCGGGATCTGTCTTGCGCATTGATGACAGTGGCCTCGCACTGGACATGTTTTTCCAGCGCTTCTTTCAGACCCGCTTGTGCTTCTCGAACATGGCTTTCAACATCCAGAAGGCTGCGGGCGCGCTCCAGTGCGGCGACGCGCTGCGCGATTTGCTCGATCTCTGGTGCAGTGGCCGCAAACACGGCCACATCCGCCTGTGCGGCTTCGAGCGCAGCAAACAGTTTTTCCACATCGCGCGCCTGTTCCAAGGCATTGCGCGCCTGCGAAAGCACGTTGAGGGCAGTGCTTTCCTCGTTTACTGCCTCATTGCGGGTCTCACCTGCAAGCTCAATGCCGGCAGTCAGCGCCTCAGCACTTTCAAACCCCTCGGTGGAGAGCAGACGGCTGCAAATCTCGCGTTCCGTGCGCACCTCGCGCTCGGCCTCTTCTGCTGTCGCTTTCATCTTCGCGGTAAGGCGGCGATAGAGCGAAACATCGAAAAGGCTGCGCAAAATGGCCAATCGATCCTTGGTATTTGCAGCAAGAAAAGCCTCAAAGCGCCCTTGTGGCAAAAGAACAATCTGGCGAAATTGCTCAACCCCATAGCCAAGCAGATTTTTAATCTCGGCCTCGACCACACCCGTCTTTCGTTCCGCAATGATTTTTCCGCAGTTTCCGCCAGAAATCTCCTCCAGCGTCAGCCCGGTGGCGTCAAACAGCCAGGCCTCATGCGGGCTTCGCGTTTCGCCTGTTCCGCGCTGCTTGGGTCGGCTTTGCTCTGGCCGTCTGCGAACAACATAGCGGCGTTCGCCAATGTCGAACACAAACTCCACCTCGGTCAACATCTCAATATTGGCGTGGTCTGACCGAAGGGAGCCAGGATCTTGCTCTGGCCTTGCTGGCTCACCAAACAAGGCAAAGGTCATACCGCTGAAAATGCTGGATTTTCCAGCTCCCGTCTTGCCATAAATGCCAAAAAGGCCAACCTCTATGGCATCGCGAAAATCGACAATCTCGGTGCCTGCGAAAGGACCAAAAGCCTGAAGCGTTAACCTGACGGGTCTCATACGGCAGTCTCCTCGCACTGCATATCGTGAAGTGCGCTCTGTAAGAGCACCTGTTCGGCTTCTGTCATGCTCTCACCGCTGACCTGCTCAAGAAAGGCATTGACCAGTTCATCGGGCGTGATCATCTGCGCCGTGACGGGCACCAAATCGTTTGGGGCCATAACCCGCTCATCACGGGCGTAGCTGAGATGGCACACATGAGGAAACACCTCACGCAGGCGTTTCATGGGCTCGATCAGTGGCATGTCGTCGGTCAAAATCACCTTGATAAAATCCGAAGACGGCACGCCCGCGATAATCTCGCTATATTTGCCCCGCAGAACCCGCATGCCCCGCAAGGGTTTAAACGGAATTGTTTCGAGCTTGATTTTGCCATCCCGATCCATATCAACCAGGCTCATCGATTTTTCATGATCTACTTCATCAAAACCAAAGGCCAAAGGCGATCCTGAATAACGGATATGGTCTGCTCCCACCTGCTGCGGCCGGTGCAGGTGACCGAGGGCGACATAATGGGCCCCCGCAAACACCTCGCTCGACACGGTTTCAACGCCACCGACCCGCGCCAAAGGCCGCTCCACATCGCCAGCCATGGCACCCGCCACAAAGGCATGGGCAACAACCACCCATCGCGCATCGTCCTGCACACTGGACCGCGCGCTTGCCACCTGTGCACGCAGCACATGTTCGGGCGTGGCAATCGTCTCATCCGCGAAACTGGCGCGTGCCGCATATTCATAAGAGAAGGGCAGGGCGGAAAAGGCAATCGGCCCATGTTCGTCTCTCAGCACCAGCGGAGGTTCATCGGCTGAAATAACCCCACGAACGAGCGCCCGCTTCTTTTCATTGAAAACCGACATGGCATCAATTTTGTCGCCGGAATCATGATTACCAGCGATAACCACCACGGCGGCATCTGTGTCTTGAACAATGCGAGTCACAAAACGATTGAACTGACGAATTGCGGAAGAGGGCGGGGCGGCCCGATCAAAAACATCCCCGGCAATGATCAGAACATCGACACCTTTATCGCGAACAGCACAGAAAATCTGATCAAGAACAACCTCCTGATCCTCCTCAAGAGCAATACCATTAAACTGACGACCAAGATGCAGGTCGGCGGTGTGGAGGATGCGCATGGTCATACCTGTCTGGATTTGCTGCCCCATTGCCCGAACCGGCTTTGATGAAGCAAGGATTCAAAGAGCTGTATATAGACAAAACCTACCGGGTCACAACGGTGCCAGACCTCTTATCGCGCACTCTTCAAGAGCACGCGCAATGGGCCGACCGCGTATGTTCACCCTGTTTTTTGGCTCTGTCCCTCGTTTGCGCGGATCAGGGCCATCAGCACCGGCCCGAGCGAGAACTCGCCCCTTTGCGCGCGCCGGGTCAGATCGCGCAGGTAACCGCCGGGCGAATTGATATGTCCGCCGCGCTCCAGAATGCAGGCAATGGCCACCGCCGCACCTTCCGCTCCCATGATCTCGCAGGCATCCTCATAGGCAGAAGGACTGATGCCCAGCATCGATCGCACCAGCACCGCCGTTGCCATCAACTCGCGCCAATTGGCGATGGTCGCATCTTTGGCGTAGTCGCGCATGGTCGGGCAAGCCCGCAGCACCATGCTGAGCGGAAACGCCTTGATTGGATCTACCGGTTTTGGATGAGCCGGTTTTAGATCCGTGCGGGGTGTCGGTTTGGGCACATCGGCCGCGTCCTGCTTCATTTCGAAGCGAGGTGCAGATTCATTAAGGAGATCGGTATTTGAATTCTGTATGTGGCAGCCGTTTTGGTCGTCATTGCCATCGTTTTTCTGGCTTTTTAGCTGTATTTCCAAAATGTTGAGGATTTCAGAGCGCAGCATTTCAAGCTCTTCGAGAATGGGGGCAATATCCGACTGAGTTGGATTGCGCGGAATGCGGCCAACAAGGCCGATATAATGACCTTCAATCATGCCCCAATCGCCAGCGGCACCCTCTTCCATCGCAGCCGAGATCAGCTTGCGCACATCGCGGCGGCAGAGTGTCAGGCGTTCTTTCATCTGGCGAAGCGCTTTTTTGTCCCTTTCCACCTGCTGGGCGAGATGGGCCAATTCTTCAGCCCGCGCCAGCATGGGTGCCAGGCTGAAACCAAACGCCGTCTCAATGGTGCCAGAGCGATCTTTTCGCGCATAGCGCTTGCCGTTCGGGCTGTCTTTGCGAATGATCAGCCCCGCATCCACCAGCGCTGCCAAATGCCGACGCAGTGTGGTTCCGCTCATGCCATGGGCGCGCACCGAGAGCTGGACATTGGAGGGAAAAACCACCAGGCCAAACTCTTCCGACAGCTCGGTTTCGGGATAAAAGGACAAAAGCGCATTGAGCACCGACAGCGCCGGCTGGGCAATGCCCAACAGTTCGCGCGCTTCACAGGCGTTGCGAAAGGCTTTCCATTTGTCCACGGCTTTGGCGGGCCTCGCCTCGGCTGTGTCCAGCTGATTTTTGACCAGAGCAAGCGTCATGGAGCGCCGCCCAAAGGGCGTCGTCACATTTCCTATCTGCATTTTCTCTCACCTTTCAAAAGGCAAAGGAAAAACGCTCACCAAAACGGTGCCAAAACTCTTGACTATGATTCGAGGAAATGCGATTCTCAACTTGCTACAGTTCGAGAAGGGCTTCCACGACGGAAACGTTTGGGGGCCTTTTTCTTTTGCGGTTCAATCTCCTTTTTTACGACAATATTCGTCGTAAAGTTCATCGAGTTTTTCGGACAAAAACTGCCCAAAGCGCCCCGCTTCCTGATCGGACAGCGTAAGCGAGAATTTTTTAGGCGTGGTTTTGATACTTCCCGTCAGTCTGCCACCAAGATGCGGCATCCAGTTCTGAACATTGGCCTTGGGTGCCTCGGCCAGAACCGCAGAGACCGCTTCAAATCGCGTATCGGAAGAGGCGTTGTGCATCGCTTCAGAGCGCAAAACGCTCTCCACGTCTCGCAGTCGAGCAGCACTGAAGGCGCTGGCCAGTCCCAGCCATTTCCGCCGCCCAATACCTTTGGCGCTGCCAATGGCCTGAATAACAGAGAGTGGAATCGTCGAGGGAACGGATATCAGTTTCGACAGTTCGGTTTTGTCAGTTGATAGCGCATTCATAATGTCACTGCGCTTAAAACCTTTTTGCTCCAGCTGATAGGCAAAAACCGCACGCTCAATGAACGAAAGGCTTTCCCGGCCGCTGTTTTCAAGCCCTTGCGCCACGACAAGGGCGGTATCATCAAAGGCGCGGACGATGGCTTTGACCTTGATGCCAAGCTGGGCTGCTGCCTTTAAACGCCGATGCCCATAGGCCGCCTGATAGCGGTCTTCGTGCTCTGGATGAGGGCGAACGAGAATAGGAACTTCCTGCCCATTTTCGGCAATCGAGCGCAAAAATGGATCATCATCCTCAAACGCAATGTCATCCATGCGATCGCGCATGAAAGATGGATCGATCAGATCGGGCTCCAACATCTGCACATAAAGCCCGGAGCCGAGGGCTTGTTTGAGCTCGCGCGCTTCGTCTTCCATCTTGCCAAGGGTAAGCGCCATCGACTTGATGGGGCCTGCCAGCGCACGGGTCTCCGTGTGATCACCCGAAAAGTTGGCCGCGGCCAACTCCTGTGCTGCCGCCTGAAATATCGTGTTAAGGTTCTTGCCGCGTTTGCTCATTTCCGGCCCCAAACCTTTTTCAGATTGTCCAGAACTTCGGCATTGGCAGCATTGACCGATTCCATCGCCCGATCAAAGGTTGATTTTCGAACCTGTCCCTTTTCCATCTCATAAAGCGTCTGTTTTGACAGGCCCGCATCTGAAATGGCGGTGGATTTCAAAATGGTTGCGGTTAAAACGTCATCGGCAAACAGGCCGCGCAACAGCGCAACGATTTGCGATTGCGGACCATCAAAAGGCTCATGCCTGGTCACGACATATTTGATGAAATCATGGGCAAGATCGCCACCCGCCTTGCGCACAACGGCGAGAAGATCGGATGTCATCAGCAAAAACTGACTCATCGAAGCCACGTCCACCATCTGCGGATGAACGGTGATCAACAAGGATGTGGCGGCGCAAACGGCGCCCAGGGTCAAATAACCAAGCTGCGGCGGGCAATCGATCACCACAATATCATAGCTGTCTTCGACCTCGGCAATCGCCACACCCACCCGGCGAAAAAACGGCTCGCCCTGACTTGCCCGCTTTTCGGCAAGGGCGCGGGGCGTGTCATGCTCAAACTCCATGAGTTCAAGATTTCCCGGAACCAGATCCAGCCCTGCGAAATAGGTTTTACGAATAATGTCTTTGAGAGGTTTGCGCTCCTCATCATAGCGGATCGCACCATAGAGCGTATCGCCTGTGCCCACCTCAAACTCCGGCTGAACGCCAAGCATGGCAGACATGGACGCCTGCGGATCAAGATCAATGGCCAAGACGCGATACCCTTGCAGGGCCAGATATTGCGCCAGATAAAGCGCGGTGGTCGTCTTGGCCGAACCACCTTTGAAATTGGTCACCGCAATGGTTTGCAGCTTTTCCCCAGGCTGACGATGCGGTAAATAGGTTATCGCGTCTTTGGGTTTGGTGGTGGCGATCAAGGCACGAAGCTCGTTGATCTGCTGCAACGTATAGGAGCGGCGCCCGCTCTCGGAAATTTGCGGGGAGGGGCCGCGCCCATCCAGAGACAGCTGTCGAAGATAACCATCAGACACGCCAATCAATTGCGCCACATCACCAGACGAAAAGGTGCGCAAGGCTTTGGCGGAATGCGCGGGGAAAAGATGCTCTGACAACAGCTTCAACTGGCGCGAGAGCTGCATAGCATGCCGCTCAATGCGCATATCTGTTGAAGAAACGATGTTGTCAAGCACTGCGCTTTTTCCCCGTAAAACGATTTGCTTTTTAATGCGAAATATCAGCGTATTTTCTCAAAGAACCGTATCACGGTATTGCATGATTCGCAGGGATTGCCGAGTCCTTTTCGATTCCGTATCTTGGGGCTTGTGAAATTGCCACTTCGTTCGCTTCAGACAGCCAGAAAGCCCCCGAAGGAAGGTGCCTGATTCCGACGCAAATTTTTGAAATGATCGCCGGTGTGGCTATCGCCGGGCGCAGTTATGCAGCGAGTGCACCAAATTGCTAAAAGGCGGAAGGGCCTGCTGTTTGGAATTGGCCCTTTCTGATTATATCGGCGACCTCAATTCCATCCAATCTAGCCGATGCTGATAAAAGGATTTGAAGCCCCTCATCGGTCGCGTCAGCTTCTTGATAAATCGATGATCCTGCTCAATGATGTTGTTGAGATATTTGATCTGGACAATCTTGATCAGCCGGAACCATCCGTGGAACAGCAACAACCAGTTCATGTTTTGCAATCCGGCAAGGTTGGCACCGTTCTGTAGAGATAGGTCCACTTACCCTTGATCTTGATGCACGTCGCGTCCATTCGCCACGCGCTGTTGGTCGTTGATTTCCGCCGATGGGCATCACGGGCTATCAGGGTGCATATTTCACACCCCATCTGCTCAATGTCGCATGATCGACTTTGAGGCCACGTTCCGTCATAATCTCTTCCAGATCACGATACGAAACGGCATATCGGATGTAGAAAAACACCGCGTAGAAAATCACGTCTTCGGGTAATGGCTGCCTTTGAAACTGATCATACGCGCAAAGCTCGGTCTGTAATCTGGAAATCTGATGACGCCTATGACGCCATCAGATGAATAGAAAGTTTGCGACGGAACCCGCGCATCTATCTCAGGCGGATTTCATTGCCGTGAGGCTATATAGGCCCGCCAGCCGCCAAGGGCGGTGACTTCCAGAGCGCCCTCGACCGCATAGGGTTCGCAGAGGAAGCCCGACACCTGCGAGCCGTCATCCAGCGTCACTTTGCCGATGCCAAGCGGGGCGGGGATGTTGTTGACGAAATTGCCGAAGGCTGACGGCGGCAGCTTCCAGACCTCAACCTCAAGTCCCTTGCCTGCAAGACCCGGTTCGCGGATGAGACCCGGCTTTGGCGGCGTGGTGTTGGGCAGAACGAACAGCCGATAATCGCCAGCCGTCCGGCAGGTTTTCACAAGCCTGCCGCCGGGGCCTGTCAGTTCATGGTTGAGGGGCATGCCGGTCAGATGCGCGCCAACCACCATGATCGAAATCATCCCGTCATCACCGTCCGCGACACGGCTTGCTTCCGGGATTGCGGCCTCCTTCGCCTTGCCCATGCCTGCCCCCAGTGAGCGGTGCATGGCGTCTGCAAAGGGAGCCAACGCCTCGTCGCTGAAGCCAGGGCCAATCAGCGTCACGCCAGCAGGCAGATGACCTTCCGTGTCAAAGCCTGCAGGTATCGCAATCGCCGCATAGCCAAACAGGTTGGCGAAGTTCGTGTAGCGCCCGAAATGGCCGTTCTTGACGATGGGGTCCGCCATCATTGCCTCGACCGTGTAGGTGGTTGGCGAGGTCGGCAGCATCAGCATGTCGACCTTTTCCCATTCGGCTTTCGTCAGTTGGCGGAGCGCTTCGAGCTTGTATTTGCCCTCGAATGCACCCACGGCGTCATAGGCTTTCGCCCCTTCGATGATGGTACGCACGGCAGGGTCGAAATCATCGGCGTTGGTGGCGATAAAATCCTTGACGGCTGCGAGCCGCTCGGCAACCCAGGGGCCGTTATAGAGCAGTTCGGCGGCTTGCCGGAATGGCGCATAGTCGAAGGGAACGATGGTTGCGCCGAGCGACTTTGCCCGTTCGATGGCCGCATCATAAAGGGCCTCATAGGCGGCGTTGCCATAAAATTCGCGCTCGGCACCCTCCAGAACCCCGATCCGCAAACCGCTCGAAGGCAGCTTGACCGGAACGGCGACGCAGGAAAACGGGTCTGCCGCATCATAGCCTTCCATCACCTTGCGCGCGGCAATGCCATCGCCAACGGTCGCGGCAAAGACGGTCACGACATCGACGCTGCGGCAGGCAGGCACGACGCCGACATTCGGCACCAGTCCCGGCGTTGGCTTGATGCCGACGAGATTGTTGAAGGCTGCGGGCACACGGCCCGACCCTGCCGTATCGGTGCCAAGCGAAAAGGCCGCAAGGCCGGAGGCAACGGCAATCGCCGAACCGGAGCTCGAGCCGCCCGACACATAGGCGCTGTCAAACACCGAGCGCGGCGCGCCATAGGGCGAGCGTGTGCCGTTGAGGCCGGTGGCAAACTGGTCAAGATTGGTCTTGCCGATAACCAGCGCACCTGCGGCCTTCAACCGGGCAATCAGCGTTGCATCCTTGTCAGGATGATATTTGAAAGCCGGGCAGGCGGCTGTCACCGGCAGGCCCGCAACATCGATATTGTCCTTCACGGCAAAGGGAATGCCCCAGAGCGGCAGGGAATTGGCTTCCGGTGCGCGCGCCATCAGTTCTTGCGCCGCCGCCCGCAGCTGATCTTCGGGCGTGCGGGTGATGAAGATGGCGGGATCAGCGGAGGCGTTGCAGCGCGCAATCACCTCCTCGACCAGATCAAGCGGCGTGAAGCCTTTCGAATAGGCGTCGCGGATGGATGAAAAATCAAGGATTTCAGGGAGCATCAGAGGTCCTCAAGCACGGCCAGCACATCGCCAGCTTTAACATTTCGGCCAGGGCCAGCGCGGAGTTCCCGCACGCGGCCACCGGCATGGGCGGTGATGGCGATTTCCATTTTCATGGATTCGATGATGGCAAGCGTATCGCCCGCCGCAACAGTCTGGCCTTCTTCGACCAGAATTTTCCAGACATTTCCGGGCACAGCGCTTTCAATCCCGAAACAACCTGCCGGAATATCGCCGCCGATTTGGGAGCCTGCGCCCTCATCGACGGTGAAACTATCAAGCCCCTGTTCCTTCCAGCGGCGGCGTTCGGCCTCAAAAGAGGCTTGCTGGGTAGATTTGAAGGCAGAGATGGCGCTGGCATTGGCTTTGAGCGAGGCCTCGTAGTCGGCATAGGAAAACTCTCCTTCCTCAATGTGCACCGGATAACCGCCATGCGGGAAGGCCGCACGCGCGTCAGTCAGTTCTTCATGGCTGACGGGGAAGAAGCGGACCTGATCGAAGAAATCGAGCAGCCAGGGCTTGTCCTTCTTGAACACTGGCGTCTGCCGCCATGTGTTCCACATCTGGATCGTGCGCCCAAACAGCTGATAGCCGCCCGGTCCCTCCATGCCATAGATACACATATAGGCCCCGCCAATGCCGACGGCATTTTCCGGCGTCCAGGTGCGGGCCGGATTATATTTCGTCGTCACCAGCCGCTGGCGCGGATCAAGAGGGGTGGCGACCGGCGCGCCGAGATAGACATCGCCAAGGCCCAGAACCAGATAGGAGGCGTTGAAGATCGTATCCTTCACCGCCTGCTCATCGGCAAGACCATTGATGCGGCGGATGAACTCGATGTTGGACGGGCACCAGGGCGCATTGGGTCGCACCAGTTCCTGATATTTCTGCATCGCAAGGGCTGCCTGCGGGTCGTTCCAGGAAAGCGGCAGATAAACGGTGCGGCTCGGCACCTTGACGGCCGCAACGGGCGGCAGCGACGCTTCGATTTCATTGAGAAGACCAAGCAGATGCGAGCGTTTGAGCGTCGTTCCGTCATAATGAACCTGCAACGAGCGGATGCCCGGCGTCAGATCGATCAGGCCGGGCAGTTTCGCACTTTTCAGCGCCTGCATGAGCAGGTGAGCTCTGAGCCGGAGGCCGATATCCAGCTGCATCGAACCATATTCAATCAGCAGATTGTCATCGCCCTGACGGCGATAGCAGACCGGGATCTCGCCCTTGTCATTGTATCCAACAATCGGAGATCCGGCTTTTTCGCCAATGCCGATTATTGTTGGCCCCGCCGATGCGTCGTCTTCGCGGGCAACGGGATGGAAGCGGATCTTGTCGCCCGGTTTGAACTGGCCCATTTTCCACTGCTCGTTTCGGGCAATGACCGCCGGGCAGACAAAACCGCCTAGGCTTGGTCCATCGGGACCGAGAATGATCGGCATGTCGCCGGTAAAGTCGATGGCCCCGATGGCATAGGCATTGTCATGGAGGTTGGAGGGGTGAAGGCCCGCTTCGCCGCCATCCTCGCGCGCCCATTTGGGCGCTGGCCCCATCAGGCGAACGCCGGTGCGGGCGGAGTTGAAATGAACCTCATAGTCGGTCGAAAACAGGTTTTCGATATCCTCTTTCAGGAAAAAATCCGGTGCGCCATGCGGGCCATAGACAACGCCGACCGACCAATTCCGCGTCAACGGAGCCGGTTCGCCAGCGGCCACGACGCCGGTTTGCGCCGCCCGCGCCAGCCGCAGGACGTGACCGGCTCTCAGCGTGCCCGTGGCATTGCCACCAAACTGGCCAAGCCCGAATGTTGCCCGTGAGCCCAGAACGACAGGCGCCGAAAAGCCACCGGCAACGGCGAGATAGGCGCGCTGGCCGGGGCCTTGAATGGCGCCAATCGTCAAGGTCTGTCCGGCTTTGATGAAAATAGCCGCATTGTGCGCCACCGGTTCGCCATCGAGCGCCATTGGCATCATCGCGCCGGACAATGCCACCGTGACATCGGAGAAGAATTTCAGCACCGGGCCAGACACCGTCAGCTCAAGGGCTGCCGTTTCCCCCGCATTGCCGACCAGCTGGTTGGCATGGCGGAAAGAATAGTCATCCATCGGGCCCGATGGCGGCACACCGACATGCCAGAGGCCGATGCGGCCCGGCAATTCCTGCAGGCTCGATTGGGCACCGGGCGCAATCACCTCGACCACATCGGGCACAAAGTTGAAATCCTTCAGTGCCGTGGTGGCGACATCGCCGCTGGCAAAGAGGTCAGAGGCGGCAATCGCCTTGAGATAATCGAGATTGGTTTCAATGCCAGCTATGGATGTGCCATCCAAGGCCTCTGAAAGAGCCTTGATCGCCGCCTCGCGGCTTTCGGCGGAGACAATCACCTTGGCAAGCATCGGGTCGTAATAGGGCGTGACTTCGGTGCCGGTTTCAATCCAGCCATCGACGCGCGCAGTCTCTGGAAAAATAACCTCCGTCAAAAGACCAGCGCTCGGGCGAAAGCCTGCATGGGGCATTTCGGCATAGACGCGGGCTTCAATGGCAGCACCCTTGGGGACAAGGTTTTCAGCCCCCGAAAGCACATCCTCACCGGCTGCCTGCCTTATCATCCATTCGACAAGATCGATCCCGAACACAGCTTCGGTGACCGGATGTTCCACCTGAAGGCGCGTATTGACCTCAAGGAAATAAAACTCCTCGCGCGCCGGATCATAGATGAACTCAACCGTTCCAGCGGAGGCATATTTGACCTTCCGGCCAAGCGCCACGGCGGCGGCATGAAGGCGCTGTCGCACGCTCTGCGAAAGTCCGGGTGCTGGCGTTTCCTCGATGACCTTCTGGTTGCGGCGTTGCAGCGAGCAATCGCGTTCGCCAAGCGCCACGACGCGGCCCTGGCCATCGCCAAAGATCTGCACCTCGACATGGCGGGCCTTGGCCACGAACCGTTCGAGAAACACGCGCGCATCGCCAAAGCTTGACCGCGCGGTGCGTTGCACTGTCTCAAAAGCTGCTGACAGGCTTGCGGCATCCTCGCAAAGCTGCATGCCAATGCCGCCGCCGCCCGCAGTCGATTTCAGCATCACGGGATAGCCGATGTCGGAGGCCGCTTGCAGCGCTGCCTCCAGTGTGTCCAGCAAGCCACTGCCCGGAAGCAGCGGCACGCCGCTGTCGCGCGCCAGATCGCGGGCCGTATGTTTCAGCCCGAAATCCTTGATATTGTCGGGCGATGGCCCGATGAAGGCGATGCCCTCCGCCTTCAAACGCTCGGCAAAGCCGATATTTTCAGATAAAAACCCATAGCCCGGATGCACGGCCTCCGCGCCCGCCGCTTTGCAGGCGGCGACCACGGCATCGACATTGAGATAGCTTTCGGTGGCGGGCGATGGCCCCAGCCGCACGGCTTCATCAGCCATCAACACGGCTTTCGAAAAACGGTCGGCATCGGAATAGACCGCAACAGATGCGATCCCGAGTTTTTTCAGCGTACGGATGACGCGCACGGCGATTTCGCCGCGATTGGCAATCAGAACTTTTTTGAACATCGATTACGCCTCATCATCCCAGACCAGCACCCGGATCGGGGTCGGATCGAAGCCGTTGCAGGGATTGTTGATTTGCGGGCAATTGGAAATGACCAAGAGAACATCCATCTCGGCCTTCATTTCCACATAGTCGCCGGGCGCTGAAATGCCGTCGACAATGGTCATCTTGCCGGTCGGCTCAATGGGTACATTCATGAAGAAATTGATGTTGGGCGCAACGTCACGCTTGCTCATGCCATGTTTGGAAACCTCGATCACGAAATTGTCGCGGCAGGCATGGAGATATTTAGTGCCATGGCCAAAGCGCACGGTGTTGCTCTCGCAGGAGCAGGCACCCGCCGATGTGTCATGACGGCCACAGCTATCAGCCGTCATGGTCAGCATCACCCGGCTTTCGCTCGACATGATCTTCGTGCCGGTGGAAATATAGGCGGCCCCCTGAACACGCATCGTATCCTGATTGGAATAGCGCTCTGAAAAATCATCGGCATTGTAGAACAGCGTGTCGATGGCCTGCTGGCCATAGCTGTCTTCGATCCGCAGGATCTGGCCCTTTTTAACGATGGTCGAGAAAGGCTTTTCTGCCGGGATATAATGGTCTTGGCTTGCATTTTTGAGCGTGCGGGCAGGTGATGTCGCGATAAAATTGCTCATGGTCTTCCTCCCTCACGCTTGCGCAAATGCATTATTTTCAAAGCCGCGCACGGCTTCCGCCGTTGCCGTGCGGCAAAGGTCGTCTGCTGCAGGCGTTTCAGCTTTGAGCCGCGTCACCGTCACGGGATTGGGGGCGTAGCTTGGGCTTGGATCAAGCGGATGAGGGCAGTTGGAGAAGGCGACGATCATGTCCATCTCGGCGCGAAGCTCGATATAGTCGGCCCCACTCAAAAGCGCCGGGTTCCAGAAGAATTTGCCATCGGCATCAACCCGCACCGGCGCAAACAGCGACAGTGCGGCTGGAAGATCGCGCTTGTCGAGACCAAGCTTGGTCGCCGCAATCACGAAATTATCGCGGGCATTGCGGGTGATGATGTCACCATATTTTGCCGTGTTGGAAGCCTCGGTGGAGCCGCCCATCAGACAATCATGCGCGCCGGAGCTATCCTCGACAATCGAGAACATCACCTTACCCATGTCGGAGAAGATCACCCGACCTTTGCCAAGCCCGGTCGTCCATTGCAGCTTCACGGTATCGGGCAGGTTCAGCCGTTCCGAAGTGTCGGCGGCGTTCCAGGCGACAAGCGCCAGCGTTGAAAAACCCTGATCAAGGCTGATGCGCAGGGTCTCGTTGGTCTTGACGCGCGTCCACCAATACCATCCGCCCGGGATGATTTCGCGGTGGAGGATTGTGTCTGCGGCGATTTCTGGCGCAGGCATGGGGCTTTTGCCGGGCAGTGCCTTGGGTGCAAATTCCAAGCCTTTTTTCTGGTGCTCTTCATAGCGCGCGCGGTTGGCGGCGATTTCTTCCGGAGAACGTTTGATATGCACGGTTCTTCTCCTTCGTTTCAGTTGGCCGGGCCGTCCCAGCTATTGACCTTGTGTAACCGGGCCGTCCCGGTCTGGCCGAATGAGGGAAGCCATGCCCGCAATGCGGGGTGGCCAGATGGGAATGTCGCGGCTGATGGTGGCGCCGTAGCGGATCTTTTCTTCCGGCCGGTCGCGCAAACGCTCAAAGGCAATGACGCGGGTGGCAAGCGTGAAGGCTTCGCGCATGTCATGCGTCACCATCACCACCGTCATCGGGTTTTCATGCCAAAGCCGTTTCATCAGCGTGTGGATTTCAGCCCGGATGCCCGGATCAAGCGCCCCAAAGGGCTCATCCAGCAACAGCACTTTCGGCTTCATGATCAGCGCCTGGGCAAGCGCCAGCCGCTGTTGCATGCCGCCTGAAAGCTGGGCTGGATATTTGTCCAGCGCATGTTCAAGACCCACCTCGGCAATCAGCGCACGCGCCTCTTCGGCGGCTTGCTTTCGGGCCGCGCCAAACAGGCGTCCCGAATAAGGCGAAGCCAGCATTTCCTTGCCGATCAGCACATTGCCGAGAACTGTCAGATGCGGGAACACCGAATAGCGCTGGAAAACAACGCCGCGATCTGGTCCCGGCTCGCGGGGCAAGGGCGTGCCATCGATAAGGATGGTGCCGCGAGTTTGCTGTTCCTGACCGAGCAGCATCCGCAGGAATGTCGTCTTGCCGCAACCCGACGGGCCGACGAGGGCGACAAAGGCGCGGGATTCGATCTCGATGGAAATATCCTCAAGCACGATCTGGTCGCCATATTCCTTCCACACATTTTCTATTGTCAGCGCGCTCATGCGTTCTTCTCCAGTTCGGACCAGGGGAAGATGGCAATGCGCAGCCGATCAAGCAGAAAGTCGGTGGTCACGGCCAGAAGCGTGATCCAGATGACGTAAGGAAAGATGACATCCATGGCGAGATAACGGCGAACGAGAAAGATGCGATAGCCAAGACCGGCATCAGAGGAAATGGCCTCCGCTGCAATCAGAAACAGCCAGGCCGGGCCGATCTGCAGACGCAGGCAATTGAACAGGCGCGGCAGGATTTGCGGCAGCACGACGCGCAGCCCAATCTGCCAGGAATTGCCGCCGAGCGTTTCGGCCTTGATGATCTGTTCGCGCGGCAGCGATATGGCGGTGAGTGCCAGATCACGTACCATGATCGGCGTCACTCCAATGACAATCAGCGCCACCTTGGAGGCTTCGCCAAGCCCCATAATGATGAAGAGAATGGGCAGAAGCGCCAGCGGCGGCACCATGGAAATGGTTGCAACAAAGGGCGCTAGAAATGCCCGCATGGCCGGCAACATGCCAATGAGCATACCAATCACGAGAGCAATGGCGACCGCAATGCCAAGGCCCGAGAACAGCCGGGTGAGGCTTGCACCCGTATCCAGCCACAAGAGATACTCGCCTGAACGGGCATCCGGCAGAAAGGCCATGCGATTGATGGCGTCGGCAAAGCCTGCAAAGCTTGGCAGCAATTTATCCTGCGGATTGACGGCCAGCCGTTCTGCCGAGCCGATGACATAGGCCACCAGCACGGCTGCAAACGGCAATACTGCCAAGGCAAGCCGCGCGCCGCTGCTTGGCCGCGTATTGATCCAGCGCATGTTCTTCCCCTGTCTTTGATTTGGCGGGACCGGGCGACAATCGCCCGGCCAGAACCGTTTTCAGGATCAGAGCGTGCCCTTGGCGGCAGCGTCCATGTAGGTGGTGGTGAAGCGGAACTTCACATTGGCCTTGTCACCGAGCACCGAGCCGTCCGGCATTTCAATGCCGATGGCATCGGCTGACTTCGCGCCATTGCCAAGCAGGCCCTTTTCGAACAGGAAGTTGCGAACAAGATCCATGGTCTTCGGCAGTTGCGGCGACGCGGTGAAGGCTTCGGCGTCTGCCGCCTTGTCGAAGAGCTTGGTGGCGGCAAGCTGCGCATCAAAGCCTGCGAGATCGGTGCCGGAGGCCTTGCCCATTTCGGTGCGGGCCGTCTTTGCAGCCTCATCACCAGCCATCATCGCCTTCATCGTGTCATACCAGATGCCAGCCAGCGCCTTGCCGAAATCCGGATTGTCCTTCAGCACGGCCGTATTGGCAGCCATCAGATCGAGGATTTCACCGGGGATTTGCGAGCTATCGAAAACCTTATGGGCTGTCGGTTCTTCCAGAATGGAGGACACGAGCGGGTTCCAGGTGACGACTGAGGTTACATCCGGGGTCTTGTAGGCAGCGACCATATCGGCGTCGGAGGTGTTGACGACCTTCACGTCCTTTTCGGTCATGCCGATGCTTTCGAGTGCGCGGACCAGAAGATATTCCGAGACCGAGAACTCGACCAGATTGACATTCTGTCCCTTGATATCGGCAAGCTTGTCCTTGTCTTTGAGGATCACGGCATCATTGCCGTTGGAAAAGTCGCCAACGATGACGGCAGTCGTGTCGACGCCACCGGCGGCAGGGATGGAAAGACCATCCATGTTGGTCAGCGTTACGGCATCATAGGCACCAGCGGTAAACTGGTTCATGGATTCGACATAGTCGTTGAACTGGGTGACATCGATCTTGATACCGTATTTGTCAGCCCATTTTTTCACAATGCCATGGTCGTTTGCATAGCCCCAGGGCATCCAGCCGACATAGATCGACCAGGCGACCTTGAACTCTTTCTTTGCGGCGGCATCTGCAGGGCCGAAGGCGGCCAGTGCGAGCGATGCGGAAAGAGCGGTGATGGACAAGAATTTTTTGAAAGTCTGCATTGGTATTCCCCTTTTGTCATTTCCAAAAAGGGATCGGCATAGACCAACGCCGCCAATCCCTTGGCTAACGAGGTCTCCCGGGCTTTTGTCCCGCCGTGCACTCACCAGGATGCGTCCCTGGCGGTGGCAGCTCTCGGACCAGCATGTTCATGATGAACACCGGAACCCTAGCCGCCAACTCTGAAACAATCAAAGCAATATGCGTGCCAGATGATAATATGATTTAGAATCAATGATTTGAATTTTTCAGCGTTACAGGTGGAATCTCCGGTTTGCCCGTCTGTTGTGCGGAACGCCCATTTTTTGCTCTGCAGCACCCGCTTATTTGACCGGACGATCCGGGAGCGAATTCGGTGAAATGACGGCCTGTTGCGTGGTCAAGCAGGTCCGATGATCGGCAAGGGCGCTGTAACATTACAGCGCCGTGCGTTTTATAAAACGCGCAAAGCTCGGTCTGTAATCTGGAAATCTGATGACGCCTATGACGCCTATGACGCCATCAGGTGAGCAGAAAGTTTGCAGCGGAACCACCACAAGCAACAGTTTTCCACCAGGGGTCAACCAGCATTTCAACAATTCGCCGCATAAATGTGTCTAGCGATAGCCTTGCCTGCAAATGGTCCGAAAATTTGCGACAAAACCGAGTTTGCCGGGTATTTCCGCCCGGGCATGAATCAGTCAGAAGATGCAGTCATCACGATCCGAGGCCCTTAACCGGCAAATTTTTAGCAAGAAACCCATCACTCTCACTCTTGAACAAGAGTGGCGTCCGTGTGTTGAAGATCATTCTCTATGATAATGGCAGTGCGCTCATAATGTTGTTGAAGCAGGTCAACAGCATTCATCACATCGCGATCCAGAACAGCTTTCAGGATACGCGTGTGCTCATCACTGACCTTGCGCTCGCGAAAAGCCTTGCGGATGGACAGAGCACGATAGCGAAACAGCCGATCGGCAAGCTGTTCGCAAAAGCCGATCAGCGGGCGTGAGCCGCATCGGCCAATCAATAGCGCATGAAAAGCCCGGTGCCGCCGCTCCCATTCCGGGTTATCCTCGAAATGGTCGGGGTTGAGAGAGCGCGGCGTGCGCTCCAGCCGGTGATGGGCCACCAGCAATTCCTCTTCCCAATTGGGCGTGGTGTTGGCCATGGATTCGCGCAGTGCCAACCCCTCGACCCAACAGCGGGTCTTGGTCAGTTCGCGCAACTCTTCCAGACTAATCGGTTTGACAAAGAAGCCACGCTGTTCCTTGCCGATCACCAGTTCTTCCGTGGACAGCCGATTAAGCGCCTCCCGCAACGGGGTCTGACCTGCCTCATATTGCTGCATCAGAAAGCGCAATTGCAACTTGCGACCCGGCTCAAGCACCGTGGACAGGATATCCGCTTTCAGCCGCTCATAGATGCTGGTTGCCAGCGTTGCCGGGCTTTCCGCCCCTTTGTTGATGAGTTCGACGTCCATGAAAATCCCGCTGATCACACTTGGTTATTTATATACACAATCGCCGAACAAATAAAATTTATAAATTTTATCTTTACGAGCGAAATTTTGTATATTACCACTATCCCCAAGTGATGGAGGATAGGATGGCTGAAACAGGGAGGATGCCGCGACTGTACCGGCGCGGCTGCGGATGTACGGGCATTGATGTTCACTGCCATGTGGTGCCGTCCAGCTTTCCAGCGGCACCCGGCGGCAAAGCGTTAAAAGGCTGGCCGTCCATGACCGAAGTGGTGGACTGCCACGCAACCGTGGTGATCGATGACAAGCCATACCGCACCATCAGTGACGCCTGCTGGGTGGCAGAGCGCCGCATTGAAGAGATGGATAAGGCTGGCATTCAGATTCAGGCGCTGTCGCCCATGCCAGAGCTGTTTGGCTATTGGATCGAGGCAGAAGCCGCCGACCATTTGACCCGCCATGTCAATGACGTGATTGCCGCTTTGGTCAATGAGGGTCGTGGACGCTTTATCGGCCTCGGCGGTGTGCCGCTTCAGGATATCGACCGCTCCATTGCAGAACTGCACCGCATTATGCAGCTTGGCTTTCGAGGTGTGGAAATCGGCAGCAATATCAATGGTGTTGCCATCGGCGATCCGCGCTTTCATCCGTTCTTTGCAGAGGCTGAAAAGCTGGGGGCTGCCGTTTTTGTTCATGCCGTGCGGCCTGCGGGCATGGACCGGCTGGTTGGCCCTGCGCCTTTGCAGCAGGTTTTGGCCTACCCAACCGATGTCGGACTTGCAGCAGCATCCGTGATTACCGGCAATCTTTTGTCGCTGTTTCCAGCATTGCGGATTGCCTTCAGCCATGGCGGCGGCACGCTGGCATCGCTTCTGCCTCGGCTGGAGCAGGGATATTCAACATTTCCGGCCCTCAAGGAGGCGCTGGTTGAGCCGCCATCCGTGCAGGCACGCCGTCTCTATGCCGATACGCTGGTGTTTGATGTCGAGACTTTGAAAAGAGTTGTCTCGGTCTTCGGCACCGACAAGGTGATGATCGGCACCGATTACCCCTTCAATTTTCGAGATAAAACACCCTTGTCCAGTATCGAGGCCGCCTTTGCCGATGCGGACATACGGGAGCGTCTGACCTTTGCCAATGCGCTGACGTTCCTGGCTCTTGAGGAGACGACAAATGCGTGAATTCCCCATTACTGCCCTGCGCAGCGTAGAGCTGTCCACGCCCGATCTTGCCGGATCTGTTGCATTTTACACTGAGGTCTGGGGCCTCACCGTTGCGGCGGAAAGCGACGGCAAGGTCTATCTCGCCGCCACCGGCGATGATTTTCATGTGCTGGAGCTGAAGGCTGGCGACAAGGCGGAGCTTCGCAAGGTCACCTTCCGAGCTGCTTCTTCAGAGCATCTGGCAGCTCTTTTCGACAAATGCCAGGCCGCTGGCTGCACCGTGATGCGCCCGCTTGGCCCAGCCGACGCCCCCTCGGGCGGGCAACGGTTTGTGGTGCGTGAACCGCAAGGCTGCGTGATCGAATTTGTGCATGGCGACCTGCGCAAAGAAGGCAAGGCTGTTGCCAATCAGGTGCAGCGATTGGCGCATGTGAATATCAACAGCAGCCAGATTGAGGCGCTCTCCACCTTCTATCAGGATGCGCTCGGTTTTCAGTTGACCGACCGCTCAAAAATGATGGCCTTCCTGCGCTGCAATGATGACCACCATGCCGTGGTGCTGGCCGAAGCCTCGGTGAATGGCCTCAACCACATTGCCTTTTTGATGCCGGATCTCGAATCCGTCATGCGTGGCTCGGGCCGCGTGGTGGATCATGGTCATTCAATTGGCTGGGGTGTTGGGCGACATGGTCCCGGCGACAATGTCTTTGCCTATTTTGTCGACCCCACCGGCGTGGTGGTGGAATACACCGCCGAGGTCTTGCAGGTGGATGACACTTACCGCTTCAAAGGCCCGGATGAATGGGTCTGGCCCCCCGGTCGCACCGATCACTGGGGCATTGCGCCGCCCAAGAGCGAGGCTTGCAAAAAAGCCCAGCTTTCCGTCGGCTTTGCCGGTGTCTGATCCTTATCCTTTGCAGAGGCATTTTCCGTGAACACGAAACACGAAATTACAAACCGTTATGATGTCCTGATTGTGGGATTTGGTCCGGCTGGTGCTGTGGCAGCAAGCATGTTCGGGCAACGCGGCCATTCCGTGCTGGTCATTGACCGCATGACCGGCATTTATGAAAAGCCCCGCGCCATTGCCATTGACCACGAAATCCTGCGGCATTTTGACAATATGGGCATTGCCGAGGATGTGCTGCCCTTTGTGGCACCCTTCACGGCGTCCCAGCATTATGGCGCGCAAGGCCAGCTCATTCGCCGAATTGATATGGTGCCTGAGCCTTATCCGCTCGGCTACACGCCAAGCATGGTCTTTACCCAGCCGCCGGTAGAGCAGGTGCTGCGCCGTCATGCGGACAGTCTGGACACGGTGACCATTGAACTTGGCACAGAACTGATTGACCTCACCGACACCGGCCATGAGGTAGTTGCAACGCTACGCAGCAGCGAGGGCGAAGTGCGCAATGTGGCGGCAAAATACGCCATCGGCTGTGATGGTGCTTCCAGCACCGTGCGCCAGCTTGCTGGTATCGTGCTGGAAGATCTGGTGTTTGACGAGCCATGGCTGGTGGTGGATGTGCAGGTGCACGATGCAGCGCTTGAAAAACTGCCGCAAACCTCGGCGCAATTTTGCAATCCGGCCCGCCCGACCAGCTTTATCATTGGCCCAAAAAACCACCGCCGCTGGGAAATCATGCTGCTGCCGGGCGAAGACGGTCGCGAGATGGAAAATCCGGAGAATGTCTGGCAGCTTCTCTCCCCCTGGCTGGCACCCGAAGATGGCGATTTGTGGCGCGCGGCGTCCTATCGCTTCCACGCGCTTGTCGCCCACGACTGGCGGCGCGGGCGGGTGATCATTGCAGGCGATGCGGCCCATCAGCAACCGCCTTTCATTGGGCAGGGCATGTGTCAGGGCCTTCGCGATGTGTCCAACCTCGTCTGGCGACTGGACCGCATTCTCAAAGGTCAGTCCTCGGATGCCCTGCTGGAAAGCTATACCACGGAGCGCAAGCGTCATGTCCGCACCCTGACCGGCAAGATCAAGGCCATTGGGCAGATGATTTGTGAGCGCGACCCGAGTGTTGCTGCCGAGCGCGATGCCCGCATTCTGAGCGAAGGCGGCGGCCAGCCGCCGACCATCACCCGCCAGGAAATCGTGCCGCCGATCGAGGAAGGCCTGATTGGTGCAGAAGGCGCGCCGGGCCGTGGCCTGCTATTTCCGCAACCAGCCATTCTTGCCTATGGAGAAACGGTGCTGCTCGACCGCGTGATCGGCCATGACTGGCGGCTGCTACTGGATGGTCGAAAAGTGTCTTCGGACGACGCGCAAGCACTGGCGCAAACCGCTCAAGGCATCACAGTCTGCACGATTGCTGCTGCTGGTTCAGCCGATGTCAGCGACGGCGTGATGCATGAAAAGGACGGCGTACTCGCCAACTGGTTTGATCGCCACGGCACCATCGCAGCTCTTGTGCGGCCCGATCACTATGTCTTTGCCGGAGCTGCGGACATCCCAACCCTTCGTCAACATTTAGACGACCTGCAAACGCGCCTCGCTTGAGAGGCGTGACACCACTTCACCTTGTCATCCATCGGTTCTGGGAGGAAATCATGACCGAAACAACACCGGGCACTTTAAGACCTTATATGGTCCTGCTGATGCTTTTTCTGTTCCAGACGTTGAATTTCTTCGACAAGCTCGTCTTTGGTCTTTCTGCCGTGCCGATGATGAAGGAACTGGGCATTACCCCCCAGCAATTCGGTCTGATCGGCAGCAGTTTCTTCCTGTTGTTCTCCATTTCCGGCGTGCTTGTCGGGCTATTTGTGATTGGTCGCATTCCCGTCAAATGGATTTTGGTCATCCTCGCCCTGATCTGGTCGGTGTCACAGATTCCGATCTTCTTCAGCAGCTCCATCACCGTTCTGATCGGTTGCCGTATTCTGCTCGGTCTTGGTGAAGGCCCCGGCCTGCCAACGGCGTTGCATGCCTGCCAAAACTGGTTTCACCCACAAAAGCGCAGCGTGCCGAGCGCCATTGTCGTGCAAGGCATCAGCGTTGGCCTTTTGGCGGGTGGCCCGATCCTCACCTATATCATCGTCAACCACGGCTGGCGCTCTGGCTTCCTGTTTTGTGGCGTGATTGGTCTGGTGTGGATTGCCTGCTGGTTGATGGTGGGTGGCGAAGGCCCCTATGCCAAGGAAAGCCACAAAGAGACAGGTCTGAGCGATCAAGCGCCTGTGCCTGCCCGCAATCTCTGGCTCGACCCGACTGTCATCGGTGTGATCATCATGTCCACCATGTCCTATTGGATTGTCGGCATGTCGGCCACATGGCTTCCGCCCTTCCTGCAACAGGGGCTTGGCTATTCGCAGAGCCAGACCGGCTCGATCATTTCGGCGGTCTATATCTTCCAATCGCCGCTTCTGCTGCTTGGCTCCTGGGTTGCCCAACGCATGCTGCAAAAAGGCGTCAGCAAACGCACAGCCCTTGGCAGTGCCTCCGGCTATGCCCTGTTGTTCGCTGGACTGGCACTGGTTGGCTCGGTCTACACCAGCGGTCCCTTGCAGCTGGCGCTGGTGGCCATTGCCTTTGCAGCACCGAGCCTGACGACGATTTATGGCCCGATCACGCTGGGTGCCGTTGCACCTGCGGTTCAGCGCGGACGTCTGATTGTGGTGATCTATTCTGCCAACGCCATTTCGGGCCTCGCCTCCAATGCCGTCACTGGCATGATTGTACAGGCCGCAGGCCCGGAGCACCTCACTCAAGGCTATGACAATGCCATGCTGTTTACTGCTGGCATTCTGCTGATCGGCGCGGTCTCTGCCTTCGCCCTGATTTTCCCGGAACGCACCATCGCGCGCTTTGGCCAACTCACCCGTTTTTCCACACGCACACAGGAAGCCTGAAGGCTTCTTCCTTCTCATGACAGGAGACGCATAATGAGATTATCCACCGTCAGCATTGCCGGAAAAACCACTTGGGGCATCGTTAAAGGCGATGAATTTCTGGATGTCGGCACCGTTCTCAAAACCCGTTACGCCGACCTCAAAGCCGCTGTGACCGCAGGTCTTGATGGCGTGGCCGAGGCTGCGGCCTCCGCTGTCGCCACACCGCTGGATGCCGTCACATGGTTGCCGGTGATTGGCAATCCAGACAAAATCCTCTGCGTCGGGCTGAACTATGAAATGCACCGCAAGGAAACCGGGCGTTCCGAGGTGGAAAACCCCACCATTTTTGCCCGTTATGCCAATAGCCAAACCGGCCATCTTCAGCCCATCATCCGGCCCAAAGTGTCCACAGACCTCGATTACGAAGGCGAACTGGCGGTGATCATCGGCAAGCCAGGTCGCTATATCTCACAAGAAGATGCCATGAGCCATGTGGCCGGCTATGCTTGCTACAATGATGGCAGCATACGCGACTTTCAGCGCCACACCCACCAGTTCACACCGGGCAAGAACTTCCCCGATACGGGTGCATTCGGACCATGGATGATGACACCGGACGAATTGGGACCGCTTGACGATCTGCGTCTGCAAACGCGCCTGAACGGCACGGTCGTGCAAGAAGCCACCTTTGGGCAGATGATTTTCGATATTGCCCGCCAGATCGAATATTGCTCGACCTTCACCCGGCTCGAAGCTGGCGACGTGATCGTCAGCGGAACCCCCGGTGGCGTTGGCGCAAAGCGCACTCCGCCACTGTGGATGAAACCCGGCGATATCGTTGAAGTGGAAATCGACAAGCTCGGCATCCTGCGTAATCCAATTGAGGATGAGGCCGCTTAACGCGGCTCTACGCCCTCCGTCCGTTAAGAGTTCGGGTTTCAGTTTTTGACTGGAACCCGATATGGATCCGTCGCAAATTTTTGAAATGATCGCCGGTGTGGCTATCGCCGGGCGCAGTTATGCAGCGAGTGCAGCAAATTGCTAAAAGGCGGAGGGGTCTACTGTTTGGAATTTGCCCTTTCTGATCATATCGGCGACCTCGATTCCATCCAATCTAGCCGATGCTGATAAAAGCATTTGAAGCCCCTCATCGGTAGCGTCAGCTTCTTGATAAATCGATGATCCTGCTCAATGATGTTGTTGAGATATTTGATCTGGATAATCTCGATCAGCCGGAACCAGGCGTGGAACAGCAACAACCAGTTCATGTTTTGCAATCCGGCAAGGTTGGCACCGTTCTGTAGAGATAGGTCTACTTAACCTTGATCTTGATGCACGTCGCGTCCATTCGCCACGCGCTGTTGGTCGTTGATTTCCGCCAATGGGCATCACGGGCTATCAGGGGTGAATATTTCACACCCCATCTGTTCAATGTCGCATGATCGACTTTGAGGCCGCGCTCCGTCATAATCTCTTCCAGCTCACGATACGAAACGGCATATCGGATGTAGAAAAACACCGCGTACAAAATCACGTCTTCGGGTAATGGCTGCCTTTGAAACTGATCATACGCGCAAAGCTCGGTCTGTAATCTGGAAATCTGATGACACCTATGACGCCCTCAGGTGAGCAGAAGGATTGCAGAGGAACCTTTATGAAATGATGGCCAATCCGCACTGACCTGCTATCGGCTTTCGCTCAACAATCTTGGCAAGGAGCTTGCCGAGACTTTGCTGGCCTTTGGAGCTTGCTCCCGGCGAAAGCGACAGTTTTCGCGTGGAGCCACAACGCACGTTTTAGATATTTTCAGCGGTGAAAGACACCGCAAACTTAAAAGCTGAGGCGGCAGATTCATTGATAAAATCTGCCAGCCTCGAAACACTACTAACCTGCCCGAATTCACAAACAAACTAGCACATGTTCTATGCTTAGAGGATGCTTACGTTCTCGGCCTTGGACTTGCCGGTTTTACGGTCTTGGCCGATTTCGAAGCTAACCTTGTCGCCATCTCTGAGCGAAGAACCCTGCGGCAAAGCAGAGATGTGAACGAACACATCCGTGCCGCCATTTTCGGGGGTGATGAAGCCAAAGCCCTTTTCATCATTGAAAAACTTAACCGTACCGGTCGCCATTTTAGTTCCTTTTAGATCTCGCGGCATGTTCGCGCGCGGCGGCAACCTACAACGAGAGTCGCCACCAATCAACGTATGCGATGCCATTTCCCTCAATCCGGGCCTTCTAAATCAGATTATGGCCGTAAAAATTGTTGGTGTTGCTCTATAGCTCTTCGCTTTTTTTCAGACTCGGGTATCAGGTTGGTGCAAAGAACACGCTCTTTTTCAAATGATCGAACAGATCGATCTCAATGACAGCGAATGACATGGCATCGACACGCAGAGTTCTATTTTTACAAGGGCCAACCAGTGCGTTCTGGCGCGATCTGGCCAATGCACTTGAAAAAAACGGACACAGCACTTTCAAAATTCATGTCGCTTTGGGAGATCAGCTCTGGTGGTTTCGAAGGGGAGGAGTCAGTTATCGCGGTCGCTTTTCACGCTGGGCCGCGTTCCTGAGAAATTTCATGCTCAAGAACAAGATCACCGATGTCCTGTATTATGCAGACCGTCAGCCCTATCACGTTGTGGCTCAGGATGTGTGTCGCGAGCTTGGCGTGAATGCCATCGCCATCGAAAATGGCTATTTGCGGCCCGACTGGATCACCTTTGAACGATGGGGCATGGGCGTCTTCTCCTTCTTCCCGGCCAGGCCCGACGATATTCGCGCATTGGCCAAAACCTGCCCGGACGTTGATCTGGAAACCCGCTATCGCCATGGGTTTGCATGGGAAATATTCAATGAAATCATGTATCATGGTTTCAACTATCTCTACCGACCGCTATTTCCCTTCTACAAATCCGGCCGCTATTACGATCTTTTTGCCGAAAACTTCACGGGGCTTTACCACCTGTTTGGCAAGGCAGAACGCAATGCGCAGGCAAATGCCATCACTGACGATTTGATCCGCGAAGGTCACGATTTTTTTGTCGTCGCGTTGCAGCTTCAGGGCGACAAACAAATAAAAGACAATTCGCCCTTTCGCCACCTTGGCGAAATGATTGATCTCGTTGTTGCCTCTTTTGCGACCCATGCGGCGACTGAAGCAAAGCTGGTTTTCAAGCAGCACCCGCATGACAATGGCGGGGAGAATTGGCCTGCACGGATTGCAAAAGCCGCCCAAACCCATGGTATCGGTGATCGGGTTGTCTGCATCGATGGTGGCGATCTCTATGCCATGTTGAGAGTGGCCAAAGGCTGTGTGACAGTCAACTCGACTGTTGGTCTTCACGCTCTTCGCGTCGATTGTCCCATGAAAGTGTTGGGAATCGCAATTTACGACATTCCCGGCATGACCCATCAGGCAGGTCTCGACACGTTCTGGCAAGCGCCGGAGGCAATCGATACCAGCCTGCGTGATGATTTTATCAAGCTTCTGGCCGCAACAATCCAGATAAAAGGCAGTTTTTACGACAAGCAGGGCAGGGAGGCTGCCATCAAAACCATCATTCAAAGACTGGAAGATGATCTGATTGCCCTGCCAGATGCGGAATCTGCCGCTCGAGCCCGCATGAAAAAGGCAAAGGACATCGGCGTGTTCGACAAGACACGGCGAGATAAGCGCTTCTGAGCCTCAGGCTTTATTCGTGGCTGGGCGGCGCTTCATGGCCAAGCAGATCCGCATAGGCCTCCTCAAACCAGCCAATTCTGTGCTCAAAAGCGCCCAGAAGTTGCTCCTCGCGAATTTGATGAGCCGTTGCTTGCAGGCCGGCACAGATTTCATTGTCTTCCCGCATGATTTTTTTGGCGAAAAAGGCAACAATAGGCGGCATGAAGCGATCGACCATCGGGCGCAAAGCAATGCTCATGCGCGTCTTGGCCTCATCAAAAAGGGTGGGGTATAGCCAGCTTTCCACCATGGTTCTGCTGGGCGAGAGCGCTCTATAGCGTATTGCGCTGGCATACCAATGGTTGACGCCAAATATATCCTTGGCATCATAGCAGGAAATCAAGAAATTCGGGAAAATATTGACGATCATATAGTGCCTTGGCTGAAACGTCTTGTCGGCGCAGGCTGCCGAGACTTCAGAAAGCGAGACCGTCTCAGAGGTGTGAAAAAACGCACTGTGGCGCCCAAACCGGAAATACTGCACGGTTTCCGGCTTGAGATAACCATTTTTACCAAATGTATCGGGATGGACGGCCACCGGATGGTAATCGTCAAGGCTGATGTGATGCAGAAATTTCCAATGGGTTGGCACATCCTGCTCAAAGCGGTAAGGCTTGATGCGTGGTGAGCCAAGGGCGGCAATCAACCCATAACCGTCGCCAAGAAATTCCGCCAATGTTTCCTGATGGGTGGGATTGGGAAAACGCGCGAAAATCAACTCGCCGCAGGTTTCGACCTCCAGCGTGGTGAGCCTTTTGCAAACCTCGCGCGGTTTGCCGCCAAACAGAGCAATACTCTTGGGGATGCCGATGGCCTCGCCGCTCATATTGAAGCGCCAATGATGGAAACCACAGACGATAGGACCATTGCCTTTTTTGGCATTGCGCAGGGGATAAAATCGATGGGCGCATTTGTTCTCAAAGGCAACAATACGGTCCTCATCGCGCTGGACGAAGATTGAATATTGTCCAAGCGTGGTGGTGAACCAGTCGCCGGTCTTTGGAATGTCGGACAGATACCCAACCAGGTTCCAGACTTTTGAAATCTGCTCCTGCTCATGATCGAACGCTTGCTTGGAAACAGCGGCGGCGACCCAGGTGGCGGTATTTCCGTGAGAGTGTTGCTGCAAATGAAACCGCCTGCCTATTGCTTACCGCATCGCGGTAAATTGCTTGAATATAAGATTTATATTCCACCAAAAGAACACCAATTTCCAGAGACAAGTTCCATCGAAGTGTGATTGTCCAGCCGTGTATTGTTCGCGCCACGGTCCCAACCGGTTTATCAGTAAAAGTTGATCAAGATTGATGTTCTGAAATGACAATGCCCATTGATCCCATTATAGAGAGCATGAATTGGTCCTGGCGCAAATGGGCGCGGCAAAGCATTTGTTCGGTGTCTCAATGTATTTTGGCTTATACAATCCCGCTCCGGTCATTGAAAATCGGGGTGACGATTTTTTCGAAGCGGCGCATCCGCTGCCTTTGAAAAAAGACCCCAATATCATGAAGATTGTGCTGGGCGCACGCTATAGCCTGATTGGCAATTGGGTTGAGGAATATTATCAGTCAGGCCTCGACACCTTCAAGATTCTCGGACGGCAAGTGGTATTTGCCAATACGCCCGAGAGCGTCAAATATGTCTTTGCCACAAAGCACGACAATTATGAGCGAAAGAGCCCGCAGATGCGGCGGGCTCTGGAGTTGCTTCTGGGCGATGGGCTTTTCATCAGCGATGGCGCAACGTGGCAAAGGCGGCGGCCTTTGGTGGCCGATATTGTCGCAAAGAAGCGCCTGCCTGAATTTGCCCCCAGCATGGAAGCGGTTGCACTTGCGCTGGCCGAGCGCTGGCGGGCGTTGCCCGATGGTCATGAATTTGAGATGGTTGGCGAAATGGCAGAATTGACGGCTGAAATCATCAGCCGTGCGGTGTTTGGCCGCAATCTGGGTGCCGCCGCCGCACGCCAGGTCATTGATGGCTTTACCCTTTATCAAAAGACAATCGACAGCTTCAATCTGGGATATTTCCTCGGCAACGACGAGGGGAGCGCGCTGCGTCTGACACCCGCCCGCCGCACAGCTATTCATCAGGTGCATAAGGTGATTGAGGATGTGGTCAACGCCCACCTCGAAGGAAGCGGCGATGCGGGCTCGATGGTTGACCTGTTGGTGAAGCGCAATAAGCGCAACCCCGAACTTGGGCTTGATGTGACGGCACTGCGCAATGAGGCGGCAACCATTTTCATGGCCGGTCATGAAACAACGGCCACCACGCTGACCTGGATATGGTATCTTCTGGCCAATTCACCTTGGGTCGAAGAGGCGCTGCACGAAGAATTGCACCGCGTGTGTGGTGATCGGCCCGCAACCTTGGCTGATCTCGATCAGCTTGACTGGTGTCAGGCCATTGTCATGGAAGCCATGCGGCTTTATCCGCCAGTGCCCTTACTGCCCCGGCAGGCAAAAGAGGCGGATATGATCGAGGATATCCCGGTTGAAAAGGGGGCTTTGATCATGATTGCGCCCTGGCTGCTTCATCGGGCCAAAGATCTTTGGGATCGGCCGACCCATTTCATGCCTGAGCGCTTTTTAAACGGCGCCAAGCCTGAGCCTTACTCCTATATCCCCTTTTCTGCGGGGCCACGCATTTGCCCCGGCATGAATTTCGGACTGGCGGAAGCCGTCTTGTGCCTTGCCATTCTGGCGCAAAATTTCAAAGTGCGTATCCGTAAGGGCTATAAAGTGACACCCGTTTGCAGATTGACCTTGCGGCCCGAGGGCGGCCTGCCTGTGACCGTCGTGCGGCGTTAGACGCTGTCAGGTTCAGATTGAACCTGACAGCGTCTAACATTCTTTGTTTTCGTTTGTCTCTTCGGGAAAACCGGATTCCACTTTTCCCTGACAAACTCTAAAAAGAGAGATTTCATGAAGAGTTTCGCGCAAAAAGCAACGGAAGCGTGGGAGCGGGGTGCCTATAATCTGATGCGCCGCCTGCCCGTCGATATGAGTTCGGATCTTGGCAGTTTTCTGGTGCGCACCAATGTGCGTTTCAATCGGCCAGAAATTCTTGCCGGTGCCCGTCGCAATCTCGCCATCCATCGGCCCGATTGGACACCTGAGCAGATCGAGGCTGGCGTTCAAACCTTTCTCGATAATGTCGGCAGATTCATGGGGGAATTTGCCGCTCTCCCCCGAATTAAAAGTATGGGACGCGCCTCTGTCGAGGGTGTCGATCATATTTTGCCCTATTTTGGCAAAAGGCCGCTTCTTGCACTGCCACTGCACATCAGCAATTGGGAGGCGTCGGGTGCCTGTCTGCAAACTGTCGGCTTGAAATTTGCCACCTTCTATGACCCGCCAGCCAGTGCGGTGCAGAGGGAAATCGCCATCAACACGCGTGAAACGCTGGGCTTTCAATTGCTGACACCGGATCGCAAAGGGCTTCAAGAAGCGATGCGGCTGTTGGAGGACAATAAAGCGGTCGCCATTTTCCCCGATGAGGCACGGCAGGGCCGTTCCATGGCTCCCCTGTTCGGGCGCGCCCCTCACACCAAGGGAAACCTTGCCATCGCCGCCAAACTGGCACGCAAATACAATTGCGCCATTTCAGTTACCTATATTGAGCGCAAAGAAAAATGCCGCTTCGTGATGCATTGGTGCCCCGTGCACGAAATGCCGGACGCATCAACGTCCACCCCGCTCGATGATGTGGCCTTTCTCAACGGACTGATTGAGCCTGTTATTAAAGCCAATATCGAGCGGTGGTATTTTCTGGACGACGCAATCGATCCGATTGAGTGAGTCTTATAAATTTTCAGTGTCAGGCGCGCTTTATCGCGTCCACACACGCATCGACAGCCGCATCGATCTGCTCTTCCGTGTGGGTCTGATTGATAAAGAAACGAAGTCTTGCCGATTTTTCGGGTACACCCGGCGGCAAGACAGGGAAGGCGTTGAAGCCGTTTTGCAACAGACGCTCAGCGCAGCGCAATGTTTTGACGGTATCACCGATCAAAACCGGGATAATGCCGATGCCCCAGCTTTTGCCGAGATCCAGACCGCTTGCTTCGGCGCGATCAAAAAAGCGGCGCGAGAGACTTGCAAGCCGTTGCACACGCTGCGGCTCTCTCAACATAATGTCGATTGCCACTTTTGACGCAACAGCGGCACCTGCCGGCATGCCCACACTGTAAACGAAGCCAGGCGCATTGTGCTTGAGAATGTCGATGATCAAGCTGTTCGCGGCAACATAGCCGCCGCAACTCACCAGACTTTTTGACAATGTTCCCAACCACATATCGACGCCTTTGGGCGACACATTCTGATGTTCAAAAATGCCGCGGCCGGTTGCGCCGAGCACGCCGAGCCCATGGGCATCATCAATCATCAAAATCGCATCATATCGGGTCTTGATGTCAATGAGCTTTTGAAGATCGGGGCCATCGCCATCCATGGAGAACAGGCCCTCACTGACAATAAGCACACGTTCGAAACTGTCCCGTTCATCTTCGAGAATACGCTCAAGCGCTGCAAGATCGTTGTGCGGAAAGAAGCGCCGAACCGCACCAGAAAGCTGCGCGCCAACCACAATACAATTGTGAATGAGCGCATCATGAATGATGATGTCTTTCGGCCCCATCAGCGTCGCGAGGGTGGAAACAGCCGTCGCATGGCCGGACACATAGGCAATACAATCATCCGTCTCATAAATGCGAGCCAGCGAAAGCTCCAGATCGCGGTGAACATCGCGCTCGCCAGCGCTAATTCTGCTGGCAGAAACGGATGTGCCGAGACGCTGGTTGGCTTCGGCCACAGCCTCCAGAATCTCGGGATGACCATTGAGACCGAGGTAATCATAGGAGGCAAAATTGACGAGATCCTTGCCTTCGATTTTTGATGTTGCACCCGCTTTTTGCTGGTGCTGATGATAATAGGGATCCTTGATCTGCAACAAAGCGGCAAATTCTCGCTGCATTTTCATCTGCTGGAACAGAGGATGGGTTTCAAAACCGCTGCTGCGAGGTTTCGCGACCTTCTTTGCAACAGCCCCGGTTTTTGCTTCGGGCTTGTGCGTCCGCATGGAGTTCATGATCTGGTCAAAAGCCTGATCGCTGATCGGCGCATCGTATTCTGAACTCATTCCGCTGCTCCCAGACGTGATGTCGATTTGATATGGGCTTTGATCCTGGCAATCTCTTCGGTGCTTGCGCTGTCGGTCACATGCATTTCCGTCATGCGCATGGCATCATCAAGTTCAAGGTCTTCATCTTCGCTGCTGCCAAGATCGACCCCCATATGATGCAAGACCATGGCCGCCACATCACTAAGGCGGCGATTGTTAATGCCCACGAGCGGAACCTGCACACCCGCCAGCCGTTCAATGCCGAGCTGAAGTTCGAGCGCCATCAGCGAATCCAGACCCAATTCACCCATCTGCCTGTCGCTATCAATCTGGCTTTCCGGCATGCGCAGAATTTGAGCGACCTCACGACGCATGATCTTGATCACGATCCCCAGCGCCTTTTCGGGCGTCTCACCGGCAATGGCGGTTGCGATATCGTCTCCCGATTCAACACCTTCTTGCGCGCGAACCAGACCAAGACCCGCATAGGTCGGGCTGTTGATCAAGGCGAGCTTTCCGGCAGCCTCGCTTGGCGAGATATTGCTGTAGAACTGGATCGGTGCCGCAGCGTTGCCAAGAGCCAAAAGGCGGCCAAGCTGCGCCAGCGCTTCCGATGCGCGAATGCCCACAACGCCGGTGGTCCGACGAAGGCGATCGGCAAGGCTCTTGTCGCGCGCGATAATGCCCGCATCGGAAATTGCACCCCAGCCAATGGCAAGGCCAGGCTTTCCAAGTGCGCGGCGCTTTTCCATGAACCCTTCAAGGAAAGCATTGGCGGCCACATAGGCACCTTGGCCCGGACTGCCAATCACGGTGGTTGCCGACGAATAGACCACGAAGAAATCGAGATCGACATCGGAAAGAGCAGCATCCAGATTAAGCACGCCATCAACCTTGGCACCCAGCACACCGCGCAACCGCTCGGATGTCAGGCCCGAGATCAGACCATCATCAAGCGCAACAGCAGTGTGAATCACACCACGGATTTCGCCGTGCCGGGAGCGTACCGTGTTGACAAATGCATTGACGGCACCTGCATCGCGAACATCAAGCGCCATGGTGATGACTTCAACGCCCTGGGCGCGCATATCATTTACTTGCGGCAGCAACTCAGGCTCGACCACGCCGCGCCGCGAGGCCAGCACGAGTTTGGTTGCACCCTTTTTGGCCAGCCAGCGGGCCGTGGCAAAGCCAAAGCCGCCAGCACCGCCAATCACCACATAGGTTCCCGGCTTTACTGTGAACACCAGTTGATCAACATCGTCACGCGCCGCCGCAGGTGGGCGCACAACAATTTTACCAATATGTTCGGAGCCTTGAAGGGCACGGAATGCACGGCCCACTTCAAAGCCTTCAAGCACCTGATAGGTGAGGGGCACCAGTTCACGACGGCTGAAGGCCTCAGAAATCTTCGCCAGCATGGACTCAACCAGACCGCGATCGTGGCCAAGCAATTCATCCAGATCGACGCCTGAATATTGCAGATTGCGAACAAATGGCCGCAGCCCAAGCGGGGTATTTTCAAGGAAGTCGCGCTTGCCGAGTTCAATAAAGCGGCCAAACGGCTTCATCAGCTTGAAGCTTTCAAGCATGCCCTTGCCCGCCAAAGAGTTGAGCACGACATCCACACCGCCATATTCAGAGCGAATGGCGTCTGCAAACCGCTCCTGACGGCTATCAAACAACAGGTCAGCACCCGCCACACGCGCAATGCGCTGGCGCATCGGGCTGGACGCGGTTGTGAAAATGCGAGCGCCAATGTTGCGGGCAATCTGGATGGCCGCCTGACCAACACCGCCAGCCCCGCCATGGATCAGAACATCTTCGCCTTTCTTCAAATGCGCGCGCTCGACCAATGCATACCAGGCCGTCACGAACGCAACCGGAATGGTGGCGGCGGCTTCGAGACTGATGCCCTCAGGTGCCTGATGGAAATACCATGCAGGCGTAATGACATGAGAGGTAAATGCATCTTTGGCAAAGCCCATCACAGGATCGCCAACCTTGAAGCGCGAGACACCGGGGCCAATGCGCGACACTCTTCCAGAGCACTCAAAGCCAAGCGACGCTGCGGTCAGACCGGCACCAAGCAGATCGTCATCCAAAATGCCCAGACCAACCAGCACGTCACGGAAATTCAAACCAACGGCAGCAACCTGAACCTCGATTTCGCCAACCGCCAGTTCGCGCCGTTCCGCAACCGTCCAGACAAAACTGTCTAGGCGACCGGGATATTCAAAGCGCAGAACACTGCGATTGTTCTCTTGCAACGCCTTCGGCGGCATGATCCCTCGGCGCACACGCAAGACGGATGCACCGTTTCCATCAATCTGCCACTCCCTCTCGGGTCCGGGTACAGCGATCACCTTGGCAATGACCTCGATATCCGCGCCGGGCAACAGGTGAATGAGGCGCAAGTCGATATTTGGATATTCATTGATTGCGACGCGAACGAAGCCTTGGATGGCGCGTTCCAGCCCGGATTTTGTCTGCGTATCGGCGGTCATTGCCTCTGTCAGCACAAAAAGCCGAACGGTTTTGCCAGACGCTTCGATACATTCCAAAATCGCGCGCAGGTATTCGATGCGATGCGCCAATTCATCGAGAGCATTATGTTCGGTAGCGTGCGGCGCAAGAATCAAGGTCAAGGCTTCATCGGCGCCAGTCTGATCCAGCCAGCCAAGCAGTGCCTCTTGCGGCTCCGACCCAGTTGCAATGGTTTCGATGAATTGCAGGAAGTCTGCCGCAAGAGAGGCCTGCCCCTGATCGACAACCAGAGCAATTCTGCCGACATCAGAGAGATTTTCGAGAACCGCCTTGTCAAATTCACGAACGGGTGCGCGGCCAAACACGATATTGCCCTGGCCATCATCCGTTGCGCAGCTATCGATATTTTCAACGCCGATTTTGCGCAGCTGGCGTTTCACCGCCTCCACCGACGGCGTGCGCCCGGCAACCTCGCCGCTCGACATTGGCTCAAGCCACGGGCTCCACAAACCACGAAGCATGTCGAGAGTGGAATCTGTTCCCGGTGCGGCAATGACGATGGGGGCCGCGGTTTTCATCAGGCCAAGGGCCTGCGTGAACAGGCCACGATCATCACCAGCAACCAGCGAGGCGGCAAAGCTGACAAGAACGTCGAATGCCACCGGCTGCTCTTCGATTTCATCCTTCAAAACAAGACGGTTGATCAACGAATCCGCGCGGAATTCCTGCCGTTGTGCATCAATGTCGGCGGCCGTCTTGCTACAGAATGTCACTTCAATCCGGCCAGCATCTGCAAGCTCGGCAAGCGCCTTGGCAAGGCCCGGACCAAAAGGCTCCAGAGCCAACACACGCAAGGGCTGGCTGCTTGCGCCAGCAAGTTGCGTCAAAACATCCGCAAGCGCACGCACTGCCGGTGCGGCGAGGCATGTCTCGGATTCAAACCGCTGAAGCAGCCATGAGGTGGCTGCTGGCTGTTGACCCGTGCGGATAAATCGCTCGGCATGTTCCAGCGCATCGGCAGCAAGCCGGATTTCCATATTGGCAGCCGGAAAGCGATTGATAAGCGTGGCAAGCAAAGCATGGGGCGATGGTAGCCCCATTGCCAGAGCCATATCTTTGCCATCCTCAGAATCGGAGGTTGTGACGAATTCGGACAGAACCTGATTAAGCGCGGTCAGATAATGCACCGCTTCTGGCACGATATGACCCGATTTTACAAAATCTTCAGGAGAGCCTTCCGCACCATCCTGGGCCAGATTGCGCAAAATGGTTTGGGCCAGAGACACACAGAACGCGCGGGTGAGCAGCCAAGGTGCTGCCTCTGTCACAGGCCGCGCTTTCATGCTGGCCTGAACGGCTGCAAATGACGCGGACAGATCGGGGCGCTGAAGAGCGACAATTTCCGTGCGGAAAGTGCGATCCGGTATGGTCGCCCGCGACAGATAGACAGCGCGCAACACCACCGCATCAACAGAAGCAACCAGCGCACCTGTGGCGCTGAACAAGGACACCGCCACCGTCTTGAAACGTTCGGTCTCGTTGGTCAAAAGAGTAATCGAGCGGCAGATGGCAACACCCGGCTCCCAAACCCGAACATTGCGGATGCGAACCGGCATGTAAGCCTTGGTTTCACCGTCTTTTTGCGGACGCGAGATGAACAAGCCATGCAGGGCGGCATCAAAAGAAATTGGATGCAGCATATAATCAAGGCTGTGTTCCGGCACAGCATCCGGCGTTGACAGGCGTGAATCCGTGGTCACGTCATCGCGCTCAATGCTTTCAACCCGGCGGAATTTGGGTCCATATTCCAATCCGGCGCGGGTGGCTTCTTCATAGACCTCCGCGTGGGAATTGCGGATGATCTGATCGGCCACGGGTGGCAGAAGTGCTTCCGCCTTGCGCGACGACAGCGTTGCGATGGTGCCGCGCGCGTGCAAAATCCAATCTTCGCTGTTGGTGGAAAACCGCTTGCGGCTCCAGATCTCAACACCCTGAGATTGATCTGCCCAGATGGTCGACACTTCACGGATTTCGCCCGGCATGATGGCCAGCGCCTTGAAAACGTCGAGCTCGCTCACCTCAAACGGCTTGTCGCCATAGATCTCGCGCCCGACCTGCAAGGCCATTTCAACAAGGCCGGAGGCTGGAACAACCACCGCGCCATCGACCTGATGATCCTCGAGAAACGGCAGAATTGCCGGATCAAGCAGGCTCCGCCATTCTGGCGAACCCGACGCCATGCGATCGCCCAAAAGGGCATGGCGTTTGGGTGCCTTGGTCATTTTGCCAAACGCCAGCAAACCTTCCGACGTGCCACCCAGCGTGAAGTCGTTGCGCTGCATCGGATAGGGCGGGATTGAAACCCGGCTTGGGCGCTTTGTGCCAAAGGCCGCTTCCATTGAAAAGCTCATGCCCATGGCGATAAAACGGGAAATCAATTGCATGATCGGATCAGCGTCGGCCTGATCCTTGTCAGACAGCGTGCTCATGAACTGGCTGTCGGTGGCGTGAGCGCGCAGGGTGTCCTTGATCGGACCGGAGAGAATAGGCTTTGGTCCAATTTCCACGAAGCAATGGATATGCCGCTCCAAAGCCTTTTCCGTGGCGAGACGGAACTGCACAGGATTGCGAATGTTCTGCCACCAATAATGGCCGGTCAGTTGTTCGCCGTCGATTTCCGCGCCAACAACCGTGGACAGGAAGGGAATGGATGACGGGCCTGCCACAATGCCCGTGAGATCCTTGACAAGATCGTCTTGATACGGATCCAGCGCTGAGGAGTGGAATGGATATTGAATATCCAGTTTTACCGTGGCGATTTTGTTTTTGCTGCATTCCTTGGCAAGACGCAAAAGCGCCTCGCTCGGCCCAGAAACCGTGAGCGAATTTGGACCGTTGATCGCAGCAATCTCGACGCCGTTGATCGCCGATTGCTCCAGCAGGTCGGCAACTCGTGTCTCCGTTGTCGCCACCACCAGCATGGTGCCGTGGCCACGCACATGCTCCTGATGGTGACTGCGCAGATAGATAACCTTGACAGCCTCTTTGCGGCTCAGCGCGCCGCAGGCTTCGGCGGCGGCAACTTCGCCCATGCTGTGGCCAAACACCACGTCCGGCTTTATGCCAAAGCGCGCCAAAGTCGTCACCAACGCCGACTGGATAGCGTAAATCAGCGGCTGGCTGATTGATGTCAGGGCCAGCCGCTCCGGCTCCACGCCATGTTCAATGGTTTCCGCAATGGACCAGCCGGACAATGGTTTGAAAATCTGATCGATCTCCAGAATTTCCTCGCGAAAGATCCTGGATTTTTTATAGGCCAGCTGGCCCATTTCCCGAAACTGACAGCCATTGCCGGTAAAGACGAAAGCAGCCGGCGATTTTTCCCACGTCGCAGCGGTAGCAACTCCACGCTGAACGGGCATATCTTCGGCAACAGCCTGGAGGCTTGCAGAGACCGCAGCCGGGGTCGAAATCGGCACCACAAGACGATGAGGCAGAAGATCGCGCCTGTGGCCAAGGGCACTGGCAACATCTTCAACCCTCGCACCATTGGCCAGAACCTGCGAAATTTGAGCGGATCTGATTTTAAGTGCTTCTTTGGTGGCCGCCGAAATCGCAATCACCTGCGGCGCATCTGCCTTGGAATGCTCCATCCTGGCGTGGTCAGCAACCGATACGTCCTTCAAGGCAGGATCACCCTCGGCAACCACCACATGCGCATTGGTGCCGCCGAAGCCATAATTGCAAATCCCGGCAATGAGGCGCTCTTGGCCCGATTGCCGCTCGAGCTTTACGTCTTGCTGGGCGACCGCCAAATTCATATCGGCAAACGGGATTGCATCATTGAGCCGCTCGCTGAACACCGAACGCGGCAGCAAATGGTTTTGCAAAGACAGGCAGGATTTCAACAACCCGACCAGGCCGGACACACATTCCAGATGCCCGACATTTGATTTCGCAGAACCAATTGGCAGGGGACGGCTGCGGTGTATGCCCAGCGCTTCGCCAATGGCACGAGCCTCAATCGGGTCTCCCGCTTTTGTGCCGGTGCCGTGGGCTTCAACAAAGGCCAGCTTGTCTGGATGCAGACCGAGATCCGCATAGAGAGACTGCAAAAGATGCTTCTGACCATCCATGGATGGCAACGAAATGCCGGGCGTGTAGCCGTCCGAATTGGCGCTGGAGCCGAGCAGGATGCCGCGAACCGCATTTCCTTCCGATCGCGCATCCTTCAGGCGGCGCAAAACCACGACCACCGCACCTTCGGAGCGAACATAGCCGTCTGCCTCTTCCGAAAACGGTCGGCAACGCCCGGTTGGCGACAGCATATGCGCTTGAGAAAAGCCAACGAATGGAGCAGGCGACAGCAGCAAATTGACCCCGCCAACAATGGCAAGATCAATCCGTCCATCATTCAGCGCCGCCATCGCTTCGTTCAAGGCAACAAAAGATGATGAACAGGCCGAATCCACTGTAAAGCTGGGACCGCGCAAATCGAAGGCATGCGACAGACGATTGGACAGGATAGACAGGGAATTCCCCGTCATATAGTGACTTTCCATCAAGGATGGATCTTGGGTCGCACTGCTTTGATAGTCAACATTCGAGGCACCGATGTAAACGCCAACATTTTGACCACTGAGGGACGAAACGGGGATATTTGCATCTTCCAGCGCACTCCAGGTCACTTCCAGCAGCATGCGCTGCTGAGGATCCATCTGGCGGGCTTCCCGGTGGGAAATGCCAAAAAGGGCAGGGTCAAATGCAAAGGGATCGGCCAGGTAGCCACCGGCAAAGGTATAGGCAAATCCGGGTTGCGGCTCTCCCGGCCTGAGAAAGCGCCCCACACTCCAGCGGCCTTTTGGCGTATCACTGACCGTGTTACGGCCGCTCTTCAAGACGTTCCAGAAGGATGCGACGTCCGAGGCACCGGGTAATCTTGCGCCCGCTCCAACGACCGCAACCTCACCCACAACGGACATGTTCCCCAAATCCTTCATTATCAAACGCCTTTAACTCGAACTCGATTATTGTGGTGCCACAAACCCACAGGATACACAGCGGTATATAGGCCGCTCCGCAACACAATGAACAGCGTGGTTCCCCCGAGCCAATGTTACAGTGTTGCAAAACAGTATTTTAAGATGTTCAGCCGCAAATGTCACGCAACCACCACCTCACTGCCATATACGTCGCAAGACCACTCATATTAAACCATCAAAAAATAGCAATCACTTCATATTATTTGTGACGGTTGTTGCGGCTGCGACGATACCGACGGGGCTTGCGACGATGTTTATGAACTTTGAGAAGTCGACGGATGGGTGACGGGACGCATAGATGACGTCGCGGTTTTTGAC
>NZ_SSOA01000004.1 GCF_004801395.1 Gillisella terrae | reverse complement strand
AGTTCAATCTGGTGTTCTCATATCAAAACGTGACCGTCATTGTCTTCTATCAGCGAAAGCATCTCTGCTCCCACCAACGCAAAACCGCCGTCCACGTTTCTCTTTCTTCTCATCTTCAATTGTCAAAAAACAGACGGTAAAAAACCGTCAAAAAACCACCTCAACCAAACCGCAAAGCCCGGTCGTCTAACTCTAAAAGCTATCCAGATGATTTCAATTGAGCGAAATCAACACTTCCTCAGAAGCGCCGCCTCGTTCGGTGAGGCGGGTTCTAGGACCAACAAACCAATATGTCAAACGGATTTTTTCCCAAAATCCCACTTTCTCGCCAATTAATTGATCGTACACGATATTTGTTGATTTCGTTATCTTTAATCAGCACAAGCCCCGCGTCGAGCGCCGCGAAACGCATCTTTGGTGCGGCCCTCTCGCCGAACACATGTGAACTTGATAGGCTCCAACGCGCTATAGAGGGAGATTCTGATGCTCGTCCTGAATGAACACGAAACCGAGCGCGCGCTGGCGTGGCCCGCTCTTATACAAGCGCTCAAGGTGATGTTCTCATCCCCATGCGAAATGCCTGTGCGCCACCACCATAATATGAACGTGCCCGGACGGGCCGATGCCACCTTGCTGTTGATGCCAGCCTGGCTGCCGGGGCAATATTGCGGCGTGAAACTGGTTTCTGTTTATCCTGACAATCATCTCTCTGGCTTGCCCGCAGTTCAGGGTGGTTATCTGCTGACCTCTGGCAAAACCGGGGAAATGTTGGCCCTGGTGGATGGTGGGGTTTTAACAGCGCGGCGCACTGCTGCTGCGTCGGCCTTGGCATCCAGCTATCTGTCGCGGGATGATGCCAGCCACATGCTGATGGTGGGAACAGGACGCCTTTCTCTTCATCTTATAGAGGCGCATTCCACTGTTCGTCCGCTAAGACAGATATCCATATGGGGGCGGAACGCAGCCAATGCCGAAGCGACGGCTGCGCAAGCCCGTGCCAAGGGCTTCAATGCCGAGGCTATATCCTCTCTGGAAGACGCAGCGCGGCAGGCTGATATTATATCCTGTGCGACACTGGCAACTGACCCGCTCATTTCTGGCGATTGGCTGAAGCCCGGTGCCCATCTCGATCTTGTGGGTGGCTTCAAACCCTCCATGCGGGAGGCGGATGATGCGGCCATTCGACGTGCAAAGGTTTATGTTGATACCCGCGCCGGTGCGATGGCTGAGGCAGGTGATATTGTGCAGCCGTTGGCCAATGGCAGTTTAAGCGCGGAAAAGATTTGTGGTGAGCTGTCTGAACTGGTGCGCGGCGCGGCAAAAGGCCGTAACAGTGCGGATGACATTACCCTTTTCAAATCAGTGGGTGCGGCGCTGGAAGATCTGGCCGGAGCAATTCTGGCCTATGAAACGGTGCGCAACACTTAAGAGACCCGAACTGCCATTATGCCCATAACGCTTCCTGTCTATCCGGTTTCCGAAATCCTGCCGCCTTTAGCCGCCGCTTTGGCGGCTGGAAACCGGGCCGTTGTCTCTGCCCCGCCGGGAGCAGGTAAAACCACGCTGATCCCACTCTCTCTATTGGATCAGCCGTGGCGGGGCGATGGCCGAATTATTCTGCTGGAACCACGCCGTTTGGCCGCGCGCGCAGCGGCGAGCCGCATGGCGAGCCTTTTGGGCGAACAGGTGGGGCAAACTGTGGGTTATAGAATGCGGCTGGACAACCGCATTTCCGCCAGCACCCGGATTGAAGTGGTGACCGAAGGTGTCTTCGCCCGGATGATTTTGGAGGACCCGGAACTATCGGGCATTAGTGCCGTGCTGTTTGATGAATTTCATGAGCGCTCACTGGATGCGGATTTTGGTTTGGCGCTGGCACTCGATTGCCAATCGGCCTTGCGCGATGATTTGCGGCTGATTGTCATGTCGGCGACGCTGGATGTCGAGCGGGTGGCAGTTCTGATGGACAATCCGCCTGTTCTGGAAAGTGCGGGACGCGGCTTTCCCATTGATATTCGCCATCGTGATCGCCCCGGCACCGAGCGGATTGAAGACAGCATGGTGAGCGCCATTTTGGATGCCCACACCAATGAAACAGGCTCGATTCTGGCCTTTTTGCCGGGACAGGCCGAAATTCGGCGGGTGGCCGAACGGCTGGAGGGACGGCTCCCAGCCTCCACGCTGATTGCGCCACTCTATGGCAATTTGACCCAAGGCGAGCAGGATCAGGCAATCAAACCCGCACCCGCTGGCACACGCAAACTGGTGTTGGCCACATCGATTGCCGAAACCTCGATTACCATTGACGGGGTGCGGATTGTCATCGACAGCGGTTTGCAGCGCTTGCCGGTCTATGAAGCATCCACCGGCATGACCCGGCTGGAAACAGTCAAGGTATCGCGCGCCTCTGCTGATCAGCGGACGGGTCGCGCCGGGCGCACTGAGCCTGGCATTGCCATTCGGCTTTGGCATGTGGGACAAACGGCAGCACTGCCCGCCTTTACCCCGCCGGAAATTCTCTCCAGTGATCTTTCCAGCCTGGTGCTGGATATGGCCCATTGGGGCGTCACCGACCCCGCTGCCCTTTGCTTTATTGATCAACCGCCGAAAGCACCGCTGCAAGAGGCGCGCAATCTGCTCATCGCTCTTGGCGCGCTGGATGAGCAAGGGCGGTTGACGACAAAGGGTAAAACCATGCGCGGCCTTGGCCTGCCGCCACGACTGGCGGCCATGGTGATTGCCGCCGCCGAGGACGGTCATGGCAAGACAGCCAGCGAACTCTCGGTTTTGATCACCGAACAGGGATTGGGCGGCAATGATCTTGATCTGGACGAGCGGTTGCGGCGTTTTCAAAAGGATCGCGGTGAGCGGGCCAATGCGGCGCGAAAACTGGCGGAACGGCTTATAAAAGACTTTCCTCGTGGCCAAAATTCTCCCTCGCCTGCCTCTGCCGGGCAATTGCTGCTACACGCCTATCCAGACAGGATTGCGTTCAAGCGCGGCGGGCGTGGACGTTATGTGATGGCCAATGGCCGGGGGGCTGAAATTGCCGAGACCGAGCGACTGGCCGCCAGCGACATGTTGGTGATTGCCGACCTGACCGGACGGGCGGCGCAAGCCCGTATTTTGAGTGCTGCGGAAATCCGGCTTGCGGATGTGGAGGCCTATCTGCCGGAGGCGATAACCCAAGGCGATGAGAGCTTTTTTGATCTCAACGCCAAGGAAGTGCGAGCGCGGCGGGTCAAACGCATTGGCGCGATTATTCTCGAAGAAACGCCACTGGCAAAACCAACCGGCGAAGCGGCAACCAAAGCGTTGGCGGATGGGTTGCGCCAGATCGGGCTGGACCGTTTGGAATTTAGCAAATCCGCCGAGCAATTGCGCCAGCGGATCGGCTTTTTGCATCGCTCGATTGGCGCACCTTGGCCCGACATGAACGACGAGGCTCTGCTGGAACGGCTAGACGAGTGGTTCATTCCTTTCCAAACCGGGGTGCGCAGTTTCTCCGCCATTTCCGCCAGTGGGTTGATGGATGGGTTGAAATCACTTGTTCCTTATGAGGTGCAACGCGACCTGGAGCGGCTGGCACCGACCCATTTCACCGCCCCCACCGGCATGAACCACGCCATTCATTATGAAGGGGACGAGCCGAAACTGGTTATTCGGGTGCAGGAGCTTTATGGCTTGAAGCAACACCCGACCATTGGCGGTGGAAAATTGCCGCTGTTACTGGAACTCACCTCACCCGCGCATCGACCGATTCAGACCACCCGTGATCTGCCCGGTTTCTGGGCCGGATCGTGGAGTGATGTGCGCGCCGAGATGCGCGGGCGCTATCCGCGCCATCCATGGCCGGAAGATCCGGCCAATGCTGCCCCCACGACACGGGTAAAACCGCGTGGTACATAATACTTATATGTCAGCTTGGGAGGGCTGATCCGTGTGCCAACCGGGGGGAACGGCATGAACGCAAATGTGGATACGCAGATGAATTTTGGCACTTCCAGCCGTCGCCTCCGGCTTGAAACACTGGTTCGCCTTCGCTGGCTGGCCGTTGCAGGGCAAACAATGACCTTGATCATTGTTTCTCTGGTCTTGCAATTTCCCATGCCGGTTCTGGCCGTCGCTATTCTGATTGGCACGCTGGCAATAGTGAATTTCATTTTGCAGGTCGCCTTTCCTTCCACGCAACGGCTGGAGCCGATCTGGACCTTTGCCATTCTGGCGCTGGATCTTTTGCAAATGACTGGATTGCTGTTCATTACCGGCGGGCTGTCCAATCCATTTGCGCCTTTGATCTGTGTGCCGGTGATTATCACCTTTGCATCTCAGCCCTTGCGCCATGCCATGGCGCTAATGGTGCTGGCGTTGATTTGCATTTCCAGCCTCGCCTTCACCCCCTACCCCCTGCCCTGGTATGCCGATTATATTGATCGTGGCGGGCCGGTGATGCTGGTGGCCATCTGGTGTTCCATTGTCTCGATGAGCACCTTTGCCGCATTCTATGCTTATCGGGTTTCAAAGGAGGCCAATCTTTTGGCCGATGCGCTGACGGCAACAGAACTGGTGTTGCAAAAGGAAAAGCACCTGTCGCAGCTCGATGGTCTGGCCGCCGCCGCCGCCCATGAGCTGGGCACGCCTTTGGCCACCATCAGTGTTGTGGCAAAAGAGATGGAGCGGGAATTTGGTAAAGACCCACGCCTGAGCGAGGATTTGCAACTGTTGCGCAGCCAGAGTGAGCGGTGTCGCGATATTCTCAAACAGCTGACCACGATGTCATCTGAGGGGGATGAGCATATGCGCACCCTGCCTTTGTCATCCCTGATTGAAGAGGTGATTGCGCCGCATCGGGAATTTGGCATCAAGCTGACCGTGCTGGAGCCAGCCGGGCGCGACGGCGAGCCGGTGGGCAGCCGCAATCCCGGCATTCTTTACGGGCTTGGCAATCTGATTGAGAATGCCCTGGACTATGCCAAGGAGCAAGTGACCGTGACCGTTGAGCATGACAACCGGCACGTGACCATCACCATTGATGATGATGGCGAAGGGTTCACACCCGACATCCTGCTGCGGATTGGCGAACCCTATGTGACCAGCCGCAAGAGTGATGCCCGCGCTGGCGGACTTGGGCTTGGATTGTTTATTGCCAAAACCTTGCTGGAGCGCTCAGGCGCGCATCTGAAATTTGAAAACAGAGCTGGGCCAACGCCGGGCGCGCCTGTGCTGGGGGCCTCAGTTGTTGTGCGCTGGCCACGTAAGGCCATGGAAACCCCAATAAAGTGACTTTACCATTAGGGCTTCACGGGCGATAAACCTTTGGAATGAGAGTTTGTTCGGCAAAAATATTCGCTTCTTTTCCAAAAAGCAGGCTCAAACAAGAGAACCGAGAGTCAGTCTGGTTCGTATAAAGCTAGAGTGATTCTGAAGGACTGAAAATATGACCCAGGATAGTTTGCACCAAGAGCAGCAGGCAAAGGACGTCGCCTCCAGCGAAGACCTCAACGACACCATTGATCTCGGTGTGGACCCGACCCTTTTGATTGTTGATGACGATTTGCCTTTCTTGCGGCGCTTGGGACGAGCCATGGAATCGCGAGGTTTCAAGGTGGATATGGCAAGCTCGGTGGCCGAAGGCATTGCCAAATCCACTGAAGCCGCCCCCAAATATGCGGTGGTGGATCTGCGGCTTGGCGATGGCAATGGACTGGATGTGATTGCCGCAATCCGTGAACGCCGCGACGACACACGAATCATCGTTTTGACAGGCTACGGCAATATCGCCACCGCCGTGACCGCTGTGAAGCTGGGTGCTGTCGATTACCTGTCCAAGCCTGCCGATGCCGATGACGTTTTCAACGCCCTCACCCAGCGGGCTGGTGAAAAGGCAGATGTGCCGGAAAACCCGATGTCGGCAGACCGGGTGCGTTGGGAGCATATTCAGCGGGTTTATGAAGCCTGTGAGCGCAATGTTTCCGAGACGGCTCGGCGCCTCAACATGCATCGCCGCACCTTGCAGCGCATTTTGGCAAAGCGCGCGCCGAAATAATCAATCAACTTAAAGGGTTTTGGCCGGGGGGATGGCGTCCCACTCGGCTTTCATCAACCGGTGCGCAGCATTGGTTGCGAAATTTAAGGTCACGGCCTTGCGGGTGGCGGGTGCCAGCTTATGTTCCGGTGCCTCGCGCAGGATGTGGGCCGCATAGCCATCCGAGAGGATAAAGCCGCAGTCTTGCGGAAAAATCTCCTGCGGCACATCGGGTAAGGTGGCGAAAAACAATCGGTCGCAGTGCTTGCGATAATCGGGCCATTTGCGATCCACCCGAAAATCTTCAATCGACGATTTGATCTCGATAATCCAGATCTCTCCCTTGTCTGAGAGACTGATGAGATCGGCCCGTCGGCCACTGGCCAGGGCAAGCTCCGGCAAGCAGGCTTGACGCATCTGGCGAAGCAGAACCTGCACGCCGCGGCGAATCATTAACGCGCGCTCCGATTGTCGCCCATCGATTAAGGGGTCTTTAACGGAAACGTTAAGAATCGTCATTTTTCATCCCCCTTGCGTTATCGATATGTTGCAAAAAAGCCATCCTTCAGCAATTTGCGAGGCGCGAGCGCGCCAGACCAGCCAGAGCGCTTGCAAACTTTCCAGTAATAAAAAATATACCTCTATCAAAGCTGTAAACCCAGTTAAACGTCCTGCCCGAAAGTCGATGAGCCTCCCATGCGAATCCGCACTGCACTGACCGTGCTCGGTCTCCTGTCCACCATTGCCATCACCGGCTGCACCACAACCTCTCAGGCTGATACAAAAAAGACGGCTGCTGCAAAAACTGTTGCGGCACCTGAACCAGCCAAGGTTGAACCAGCCAAAGTTGAAACCGCCAAAATCTTTGACGACGCCTACGGTCCCGTCACTGATGCCGGTTATGCGCTGCCAGCCATTCCAATTCAGAAGGTCAACCCAAAGTTCCGCCGTCAGGTGGTTTCTTATCAGACCAATGAAAAGCCCGGCACGATCATCGTCAACACCAAGGAACGTTTCCTTTATTACGTTCTCGGCAATGGTCAGGCGATGCGCTACGGCATTGGCGTCGGCAAGGACGGTTTTGCATGGCAGGGCGAGGCCTATGTGGCCTGGAAGCAGGAATGGCCAACCTGGCATCCGCCAAAGGAAATGGCAGCCCGCAAGCCTGAAGTTGCCAAATATGTTGAAAACGGCATGGGCCCAAGCATCAGCAATCCGCTGGGTGCACGCGCCATGTATCTGTTCAACGACAAGGGTCAGGACACATTGTTCCGCATCCATGGTTCGCCTGAATGGGCCTCGATCGGCACCGCCGCATCGTCTGGCTGCATTCGTATGATCAATCAGGATGTGATTGACCTTTACAGCCATGTGCGTCCGGGCAAGGAAACCAAGGTTATCGTTCAGCAGAGTTGATCGTAAATCTCTTCCATTGAAAAAGCCGCCGAATGGATCATTCGGCGGCTTTTCTGTTTCACGTGAAATCATCAGCCGTGGCTTATGCGGCTTTCGCCTCCAGCCGACGGCGGTGCAGAACTGGCTCGGTGTAGCCATTGGGCTGTTCGCGGCCCTTCAACACCAGATCAAGGGCTGCCTGAAAGGCGATGGAGCCGTCAAAATCCTTGGCCATTGGCTGATAAGCCGCATCGCCGGCATTTTGCTGATCCACCACGGCGGCCATGCGCTTGAGCGTCTCAACCACCTGCTCCTTTGTCACAACGCCATGATGCAGCCAATTGGCCATGTGCTGGGCAGAAATGCGCAGCGTCGCGCGGTCTTCCATCAGGCCGACATTGTTGATGTCTGGTACCTTTGAGCAGCCAATGCCCTGATCCACCCAGCGCACCACATAGCCCAGAATGCCCTGCGCATTGTTATCAAGCTCCCGCTGGATTTCTTCCGCTGTCCAATTGGGGCGGGTTGCCACCGGTACCGAGAGAATGTCGGACAATTTCGCCCGCGCCCGGCTTTTCAGGCTGGCCTGCACACCGGCAACGTTGACCGTGTGGTAATGGGTGGCATGCAGGGTTGCTGCCGTGGGGGATGGCACCCAGGCGGTGTTGGCACCGGCCTTCGGATGGGCAATCTTTTGCTCCAGCATCGCCGCCATCAGATCGGGCATGGCCCACATGCCCTTGCCAATCTGGGCATGGCCGGAAAGGCCGCATTGCAGCCCAATATCGACATTCCAGTTTTCATAGGCCGCAATCCAGGCCGCCTGCTTCATATCACCCTTGCGGATCATTGGACCCGCTTCCATCGAGGTATGAATTTCATCGCCGGTGCGATCGAGGAAGCCGGTGTTGATAAACACCACCCGGTCTTTGGCGGCACGAATGCACTCCTTGAGGTTCACCGTGGTGCGGCGCTCCTCGTCCATAATGCCCATCTTGATGGTGTTGGGTGCCATGCCCAGCGCCTGCTCGACTTTTGAGAAGATTTCAACGGCGAAAGCCACCTCCTCCGGCCCATGCATCTTCGGCTTGACCACATACATCGAGCCAAGCTGCGAATTTTGACGGCGACCATTGGGGCCAATATCGTGCAAGGCAATCAGCGCGGTGATCATCGCATCCATAATGCCTTCTGGCACTTCATGACTGTTGCGATCCAGAATAGCTGGATTGGTCATCAAATGCCCGACATTGCGCACCAACATCAACGAGCGGCAATGAATGTCGAAAGCCTTGCCCTGCGGATCGATAAACTGGCGATCCGGGTTGAGCTTGCGGGTGAAGCTGGTGCCGCCCTTGGCAACCACTTCTTCTAGATCACCTTTCATCAGGCCGAGCCAGTTGGAATAGGCCAAAATCTTGTCTTCGGCGTCCACGGCGGCGACTGAGTCTTCACAATCCATGATCGTGGTGATGGCGGATTCCAACCGAACATCATTGATGCTGGCTGGATCGTTTGCTCCAATTGCACCCGTTGCATCAATGCAGATTTCGATATGCAAGCCGTTGCGCTGCAAGAGGTAAGAGGTGATCGCACCATCTTTGGCGTTTGATCCGGCAAACTGGCTGGGATCGGTCAGGCCCGTCTTGTCGCCATTGGCAAGTGTGACATCCAGATAACCGCCGCTGAGGCCAAGGGCTGCGACATCGGCCCAACTGCCGCCAGTGAGCGGCACCGACTGATCGAGAAAATTGCGCGCCCAGGCAATCACCTTGGTACCACGAACAGGATTATAGCCCCTGCCCTTTTCAGCGCCGTCATTCTCAGAAATCGCATCGGTGCCATAGAGCGCGTCATAAAGCGAGCCCCAGCGGGCGTTGGCAGCGTTCAAGGCGTAACGCGCATTCATCACCGGCACGACCAGCTGCGGCCCGGCAATGGTGGCAATCTCGGCATCGACATTTTGGGTGTTGACCGTAAAATCCGGGCCTTCTGGCAGGATATAGCCAATCTCGCGCAGGAAAGCTTCATAGGCAGCCAAATCGCTTGGCGCACCATTTTTGCGATACCAGTCATCAAGCTTTGCCTGAAAATCATCGCGAACGGCCAGAAGAGCACGGTTTTTCGGTCCAAGAGTGTGAACCAGATCGGCAAAAGCTTTGAAAAATGCCTCAGCATCCACTCCTGTGCCGGGCAGCGCCTTGTGCACGAGGAAATCATAAAGCCCCTGATCAATCGCCAGACCAGAGTGTTCAACACGCGCCATTTCAGCCTCCTGCTGTCATTTTATGCCATTCTACAGCCTGCGCCCGGATCATCAATGGATGGTCACGCCCGCGCAAGGCAGTTTGTGCATTCCAGCGCACACAGTGAGGCGAGGAGCAACCTTCTGTCAATCAGACACAAGTGCGAAAGATTTATGCCTTTTTAGAAACAATCGTAAGCGATAAAACAGGATCGGCGTTTACAGCAAGCCCTTGAGCTGCTTCAGCCGATCGTTGATCAGCCAGCCATAGTAATTTTCCTCAGGCCAGACTGTCGCGCCACCCGCATTGCGTCGCGCCAGCGCCTTGGCCCGCGCCGCCGAATCACCAAGGTTGTAGAGTGTTGCCGTCAAACCCGGATTATCGGAAATATCAAAGCCTGCTATATTTTTATAATCATCAATGGATTTGCGGATAATGGCGGCCATATAGGCCAGCGAAATATCAGGATCCATAATCGCTTTATAAACACCGGCAGCGTCATTTTCATCCAGCTTGGGATAGCCGGAAACACGATGCACCATGTCGGTCAGCATCAGGGCCGTCAGAGGGTTGATCTGGCCAAGACCAAAGGTTTGTCCAGCATAGAAGGGCTGGAAGAAAACAGCACTGAAGCGATTGTTGGGAAAACGTTTGCCATCAACCTTCTTGCCTTGAAACTTGTCTTGCCAAACATCGTTGCGGCAGGTCCACAGGCGATCGGAATCCTTGAATGCGCTGCACTGGGCAAATTCGGGACGGGATACGAATTGATCAACCGTCTCACCCTCATAGGCAAAACGGAAGGAATTGCCAGCATAGGAGGCTGCTTTCACATAATAGCTCTGCAACGTATCATAGGCGTCGACATTGTAGGTGTGTTCGCCAACCAATGCGCCAATCATATGAATGGGATCAATGCCGTAGGCCGCAGAGACTTTCTTGATTTTGGAAACCAGATCGCGGTCGCGCGTCAGCAGATCAATGATCTTGTCGTATTTCAGATCAAATGTGGTCTTGGTCTCTTTGGTGCGCTGCTTCGATGCGCCCGGAATGGGCGGTTGCTCTGCATTGCGGTTGCCTTCCGGCACCATCTTCGCTTCAGCGAAAGAGGCCGCAGATGAAAAACAAGCGAAAGAGAGGAGCAAAATAACAGCAAAGCGACGCAGCATGTCTTATCCCGTGCAGAGGGGTCGGTTTGGCGGCGTGCGCATAGGCCACCCCAAACATGGGTTAGTCGCAGCAACGGCCAGCCGCCTCATACAAGGTGCAGACCGCTGCTGTCGACTTAATAGATCATCTCAAGGCGAAATTAGGGCGCATGCCAGCCGATTTCAGCATGAGACGATGCATAAACATCACAGAATGTAGCGCGAAAGATCCGCATCCGCTGCGATTTCACCCACATGCTCGTTCACATAGGCCGAATCAATGCTCACCTTTGCACCACTGCGATCAGGCGCATTGAAGGAAATCTCATCCAGCACCCGCTCCATCACCGTTTGCAGACGACGCGCACCGATATTTTCAACAGACGTATTCAACGCAACGGTCACATCCGCCAAAGCATCAATGGCATCTTCCGTGAACTCCAGATCGAGACCTTCCGTGGCCATCAGCGCAATATACTGGCGAATGAGGCTGGCTTCTGTTTCGGTCAGGATGCGGCGAAAATCTTCCTTGGTCAAAGGTTTCAGTTCAACGCGGATTGGCAGACGGCCCTGCAACTCCGGCAGAAGGTCCGACGGCTTGGACACATGGAATGCGCCCGAAGCGATAAACAGAATATGATCGGTTTTCACCGGACCATATTTTGTGGCAACCGTTGTGCCCTCCACCAGCGGCAGCAAATCGCGCTGCACGCCTTCGCGCGAAACGCCTGCACCCATGGCCCCTTCGCGGTTGGCGATCTTGTCGATTTCATCCAAAAAGACAATGCCGTCATTTTCAACCGATTTCACCGCTTCACGCTGGATCAGCTCATTGTCGATCAGCTTCTCCGATTCATCGCGGATCAGATCGGCGTAAGAGGCCTTCACCGTGGTACGCAGCTTTTTGGTGCGGCCACCCATGGCTTTGCCAAACATATCCGACAGATTGATAATGCCGACATTGCCACCCGGCATGCCGGGAATGTCAAAGCCAGGCATGCCAGAGCCACCCGTCTCGGCGACTTCAATGTCGATCTCCTTGTCATCCAGCTCGCCAGCCCGCAGCTTTTTGCGGAAACTGTCACGGGTGGCAGGCGATGCGGTCGCTCCCACCAGGGCATCCAGCACCCGTTCTTCGGCACCGGCGTGGGCCTTGGCTTCGACCTCCTGCCGCTTCTTTTCCTTGATCAGGCCAATGCCAACCTCAACCAGATCACGAATGATCTGCTCCACATCACGGCCAACATAGCCCACTTCGGTAAACTTCGTCGCTTCAACCTTGATGAAGGGTGCACCGGCCAGCTTGGCCAGACGGCGCGAGATTTCGGTTTTACCCACGCCGGTTGGACCGATCATCAGAATGTTTTTCGGCATCACTTCATCGCGCAGGCTCTCATCCAGTTGCTGGCGGCGCCAGCGATTGCGCAGCGCAATGGCAACGGCGCGCTTGGCATCATTTTGGCCAATGATATAGCGGTCGAGTTCCGAGACGATTTCGCGGGGGGAGAAATTGGTCATATTCAAAGATCCGTAAAAAGAGAACGGGAAAGGCGGTTTAAGCGTCTGCATCCAGTGACAGCGTTTCAACCCGCACGTTTTCATTGGTGTAGACACAAATATCGGCGGCGATCTTCATGGCTTTGCGCGCCACGTCCTCAGCCGTCTTATCGCTATCCATCAAGGCAAGGGCCGCCGCCAGCGCATAATTGCCACCGGAGCCAATGGCTATTGTGCCGTGCTCGGGCTCCAGCACATCACCATTGCCGGTAATTGCCAGTGTGATGGTTTTATCAGCCACCAGCATCATGGCTTCGAGATTGCGCAGATATTTATCGGTGCGCCAATCCTTGGCAAGTTCAACGGAAGCCCGCATCAACTGGCCGGGATATTGCTCCAGCTTCTTTTCCAGCCGCTCAAGAAGCGTAAAAGCGTCGGCTGTGGCACCGGCGAAACCGGCAATCACCTCGCCACCCTTGCCAATGCGGCGCACTTTGCGCGCATTGCCCTTCATCACGGTCTGGCCAAGGCTGACCTGCCCATCGCCGGCCATTGCCACCATATTGCCTTTGCGCACCGAGATGATTGTGGTGCCGTGCATGGTTCCATAGGGGTTATGTTCGCTCATATCCAATCCATTTCAAACGAAAGGCCGTTCACATATCGGCCCATGATGTTGGATCCTATGTAAGCAGCCATGTCACAATTGCAAATAACTGTCACAAAGCATTGATTGTGTAGAGTGCGGCGCGTCAAAATCGCTGTCATCCTTCTGGATATTTCCCCCCTGCCCTGATAAACAACCTCATCTTTGCAGGGAGAAACCTATGAGTGAGAGCCGCAGCGCCGCTATTGTGCGCAAAACCAACGAGACTTCGGTATCCGTCTCCGTCAATATTGACGGCACCGGCACCTCGAAAATCTCCACGGGCGTCGGCTTTTTCGATCATATGCTCGACCAGCTCAGCCGCCATTCGCTGATCGATATGGAGATCGACGTGAAGGGTGACCTGCATATTGATGACCATCACACCGTTGAAGACACCGGCATTGCCATTGGCCAGGCCATCGCCAAAGCGCTGGGTGATCGTCGTGGAATTGTGCGCTATGCCTCGATTGATCTGGCCATGGACGAAACCATGACCAAGGCCGCCATTGATGTCTCAGGCCGCCCGTTTCTGGTGTGGAATGTGGCGTTTAGCGCGCCCAAGATTGGCACGTTTGATACCGAACTGGTGCGTGAATTCTTTCAGGCGCTGGCGCAAAATGCGGGCATTACCCTGCATATCCTCAATCATTATGGGGCCAACAACCATCATATCTCTGAAACCTGTTTCAAGGCCGTGGCCCGCGCTCTTCGCGCCGCCACAGAGATTGATCCACGCCAGGCGGGTCGCATTCCTTCCACCAAGGGAACACTGGCCTGACCCCCTCGGCAACGAGGCCTATTGAGGTATCGACATGCGTGTTGTGATTATTGACTATGGTTCGGGCAATTTGCGCTCCGCCACCAAGGCGTTTGAGCGGGCCGCCCGTGAAGCCGGGCTAAATGCCGAAATTGAACTGACCGACAAGGCCGAGCGCGTCGCGACCGCCGACCGCATCGTGCTGCCGGGCGTGGGTGCTTATGCCGATTGCAAGCGCGGCCTTGATGCCGTGCCGGGTATGCTTGAAGCGCTGGTGGATGCGGTGGAGCACAAGGCGCGTCCGTTTATGGGCATTTGCGTCGGCATGCAGCTGATGTCGTCACGCGGTTTGGAAAAGACCGTCACCAACGGCCTTGGATGGATCAAGGGCGATGTGGTGGAAATGACCCCATCCGACCCCGCTTTGAAAATCCCGCAAATCGGCTGGAACACCCTGACGCTCAACCGCCCTCACCCGCTGTTTGATGGCATTGCCACCGGCGAGCAAGGCTTGCACGCCTATTTCGTGCATTCCTATTATCTGGCGGCTGAAAAGCCCGAAGACGTGATTGCCACTACCAACTACGGCGGCGCAATGACCGCCTTCGTTGGCCGCGACAACATGGTCGGCGCACAATTCCATCCGGAAAAGAGCCAGACGCTGGGTCTGGCTCTCATTTCTAATTTTCTCAGGTGGAATGTATAGTTCAGCTTTGGAACATTTCGATCTGCCCACCTTCGAAAGTTCGCCTATGGATAACTTTTCGTTTTGGAACATGACAAACTGGGTTGGTATTTGCCGCCAGCAAGGGGTTCTCCCTTTTCAACTGCTCGTATGCCTCCAAGCGTGTTCCAACGTTCTTTTTTTCTTCCCAAACTTCATAAAACCTGAAGGGGTTTTCTCTATATTTCGCGACAAGATCTTGGACGGGAATACCATACCACCTTGCTTTCCATATCTCTATCGCGACTTTGTCTGTGAAATAACTCATGGATGATACTTTCGATATGAGAATCGGAGAGGTACCAACCATCAAAGGATTTGAATTGACCACACAATATCATTGTGCAATGTGCAGTTTGTTGGAGAAATCCTATCACCCGTAGCACCTCATTTGTTTCGGGTTCAAAAAGCCGGGCCGGAATCCCGGCTTTTTGTGTTAGCGAGTCGACTCATAAGCCTTTGCCAGCAGAGAGTCCTGAGGGATAGAGTCTAATCCACAACGAAAAATGTTCCGCGTTTGTTTCCATCAAGAGCTATACAAATGATTCTCTTTCCCGCGATTGACCTCAAAGACGGCCAGTGCGTACGCCTGAAACTGGGCGATATGGATCAGGCCACGGTTTATAATCCAGACCCTGCCGCGCAGGCCAAAGCCTTTGAAGATCAGGGGTTTGAATGGCTGCATGTGGTGGATCTCAACGGCGCTTTTGCGGGCGAGAGCGTCAATGGCGCAGCCGTGGATGCGATTTTGAAGGCCACGAAAAACCCGGTGCAGCTGGGCGGTGGTATTCGTACACTGGCCCATATTGAGAGCTGGCTGTCGCGCGGTCTTTCACGGGTTATTCTTGGCACTGTTGCCGTGCGCGATCCGGCGCTGGTGATTGAGGCCTGCAAGAATTTTCCCGGCAAGGTTGCGGTGGGCATTGATGCCAAGGGCGGCAAAGTGGCGGTGGAAGGCTGGGCGGAAGCCTCTGAGCTGGGCGTAATTGAGCTTGCCAAAAAGTTTGAAGGCGCTGGTGTGTCGGCAATTATCTACACCGATATTGACCGGGATGGCATCCTGACTGGCATTAATTGGCCCTCGACGCTGGAATTGGCGAATGCCATATCTATTCCGGTGATTGCCTCTGGCGGCTTGGCTTCTATGGATGATATTCGCCGCATGGTCGAGCCGGATGCGCAAAAACTCGAAGGTGCCATTTCTGGCCGTGCCCTATACGATGGGCGGATTGATCCGGCGGAAGCTTTGGCGCTGCTAAAAGTCACATGAAATGAATCGTTTAGCTTCACAAAACTAAATCATTGAATCTAAACGGAATATATATTGACGATGGTGCAAATTGCACCTATATTATAGCCAAGTGGATTGGGGGTTCCCGGTCGGCGTTTGGCCTCGGAGTATTCCGAGGCTTTTCGCTTTTATGACGTGGAACCTCCAGGGAAAACTCCACGATGAAATCTTCTTGTATTCTTACATCTATATATTTTTTCATTAATTACATCATATGAGCGATTGGATTGCGACGATCGAAAATACCGCAATCCTATTGGTCGCGCTGTAAGATCCGAAATCTGCATCCCAGTTGAATTTGATTTTTTGTCAGCAAAAACAATATTAAATCCCGCAAACAGTTCACGGTAAATATTTTCACCACTTACGATTCTTCTGAACTCAAGCTCCAAATCTTTATCTTCCTTTAGACCTCTTTTCTCAAATACAAAATAATATCTTCTATCATGTATTTTTCTAATTTTCAAAAATCTATATATTTCTTCGAGAGAATGCTTGAGTGCAATAGCATATGGATTATCTGGAAATAAATCATATTTCAATTTTTGCTTATCAATAACAACACTAAATATCTTAAATTTCGATGTTCTAATTACATCTGTCAAATCGAGAAGGAATTTTTCTCTAAAAACCATGTCTGTTAATTTTGAAAAGCTGCCCTCCTGCTTCCTAATTTCCCGCTCATGCAAAATGATCATGTCGTGCCCGAAATATCTAAATTTCAAACTTTGAAATTTGGGCACTATGCGTTTGCAGTAGTCGTTTATCTTGAAGCCACAGATCGATAAAACGAATACAGGGAAGTCGCGATCTACATTAACAAGAGAATGATCTCCACTCTCATCGCCATAAAAAATGTACTCGCCATCTAGCATGCTAATCTCTATGAAGGTTTCAAGTTTCGTGCGACATTACGAGGTTGTATATTGACACTCAAGGCCCGTGTTATCCCCTGTCTCGACGTGAAGGACGGCCGCGTTGTTAAAGGCGTCAACTTTGTCGATCTGATTGATGCCGGTGATCCGGTGGAAGCCGCCAAGGCCTATGATGCCGCTGGCGCTGATGAGCTTTGCTTTCTCGACATCACCGCTTCATCGGACAATCGCGAGACGATTTTTGATGTGGTGGCCCGCACGGCGGATCATTGCTTTATGCCTGTGACCGTCGGTGGCGGCGTGCGGGCGGTTGGCGATATTCGCAAACTGCTGTTGGCCGGCGCGGATAAGGTGTCGATCAATTCCGCTGCCGTCAACAACCCGGATTTTGTCGCGGAAGCGGCGGATAAATTTGGCAATCAATGCATTGTGGTGTCGATTGATGCCAAGAAAACCTCAAGTGCTGGTGAAGCGGATCGCTGGGAGATTTTCACCCATGGCGGGCGCAAGGCCACCGGCATTGATGCCGTAGACTTTGCCATCAAAATGGTGGAGCGCGGCGCTGGTGAATTGCTGATCACCTCCATGGACCGTGACGGCACCAAGATTGGCTATGATCTGGAACTGACCCGCACCATTGCCGATGCCGTGCGTGTGCCGGTGATTGCTTCGGGCGGCGTTGGCACGCTGGATGATCTGGTGGCAGGTGTCAAAGAAGGCCATGCCACCGCCGTGCTGGCAGCGTCCATCTTCCATTTTGGCACCTATTCCATCGCTGAAGCCAAAGCCTATATGGCCAAGGCCGGTATCGCCATGCGGCTTGATCAAGTGTGAGAGAATTTTAATGAGCACATTCACGCTAACCGATCTGGAAGCCATTGTCGCCAACCGCGCCAAAGCATCGCCGAATGAAAGCTGGACCGCGAAACTGGTCAGCGCCGGGCAGGACAAAGCCGCCAAGAAGCTGGGCGAAGAAGCCATCGAAGCCGTGATGGCGGCAGTCAAAGATGATCGCGCCAATCTGATTTATGAAAGTGCCGATCTGCTCTATCACCTTTTAGTGGTATTGAAAATCGCCGATATCCCGGTAGAAACGGTGATGGAAGAACTTCAACGACGCACCGCCCAATCCGGTTTGAGCGAGAAAGCCAGTCGGCAAAGCCCATGATAACAGCGGTCAAGGAGATGAAGGGTGGGGAGCCTGAGGTGGAGGAATCCCTTGATCACTTTCAAGTCGGCAGTTATTCGCCCTATCTGTTCTTCTCAACCGATGAATGGGCGCAATTTCGCGCCGACACACCCCTAACATTGACATTGGACGAAGTGCATCGCCTGCGATCAATTGACGATCCGATTGATCTGGCTGAGGTGCGCCGCATCTATCTGGCGCTGTCGCGGCTTTTGTCGTCCCATGTAGAATCGTCGCAATTGCTGTTTCAGCAGCGCAATCGCTTTCTCAGCACCAATGTCACCAAAACGCCGTTTATCATCGGTGTCGCCGGATCGGTCGCGGTGGGCAAATCCACCACAGCCCGTGTGTTGAAGGAGTTGTTGGCGCGCTGGCCGTCCAGCCCCAAGGTTGATCTGGTCACCACAGACGGTTTTCTCTATCCCAATGCCACGCTGGTGCGTGAAAACCGCCTCAACCGCAAGGGTTTTCCCGAGAGCTACGATACGGCAGCACTTTTGCGGTTTTTGTCCGCCATCAAGGCGGGCCAACAAAATGTGAAAGCACCGCGCTATTCCCATCTGACGTATGATGTGCTTCCCGATGAGCACACGATCATTGATCGACCCGACATTCTGATTTTCGAAGGGATCAATGTTTTGCAATCGCGTGATCTGCCGCGCGACGGCAAGATCGTGCCGATGGTGTCGGACTTCTTTGACTTCTCGATTTACATCGATGCCGATGAAAGCCTGATCCACCGCTGGTATGTGAAGCGCTTCATGAAATTGCGCCAGACCGCGTTTCGTGATCCCAACTCCTATTTTCACCGCTATGCGACGATTGGTGAAGAGGAGGCCTTGGCCATTGCCGAGAGCCTTTGGGCCAATATCAACCTGATCAACCTGCGCGAAAACATTCTTCCCACCCGACCGCGCGCTGATCTGATTTTGCGAAAAGGCGAAAACCATCTGGTAGAACAGGTTGCGCTCCGCAAGCTTTGATGACACCCTCCCAGATAGTAAGTAGTCAATACTTTACTGTCTCTGGGAGGAGAATCAGAATGTCAGACGTTTCATCAACCAACCCTATTGATCGGCAAAGACGATTGTTTTTTGGCGTCGCCACCACTGCCCTCGCCGCTGGCGTCGGCGCTCTTGAGGCGCAAGCAGCGGACACTGCTGCACCAGCGGGCGGTCCACTTTCCGATGTGCCCATCGTTTTGCCCAAAACAGAATTTGTCTATGAGGCGATTGTCACGCTTCAGGATACCATTGAAATGGGTCAGTCCCCACTTGGCGATCGGCGGATCATCAACATCACTGGTGGCGAATTTGCAGGCCCCCGCATCAAGGGCAAGGTCATGCCGGGCGGGGCAGACCGCCAATTGCTGCGCAAGGATGGTGTGCGGCTTCTGAATGCACTTTATGAAATGCAGACCGATGATGGCGCGATTATCACCGTCAACAACAGGGTTCTTATCGACACACCCAAAGACGGGCCGCGCTATGCGTTTTCACATATTGATATTACCGCACCTGAGGGTCCGCATGAGTGGCTGAACCGCCGCATGTTTGTCGGCACCCTGCATAGTCTGCGGCCAAAGCCAATGGTGCTGATTCGGGTTTTCAGCCTGATTTGAAATGATCAATGTTTCAAATGATCAATCCTGAGTGGGCTTGACGCGCATTTTCTTGATCTCGCCCCGCCCTGTCTTTGCTTTCAAACGGCGCTCAACCGAGCCTTTGGTGGGCTTGGTTTTGCGTCGTGGCGGCGGCGGCGGTTTGGCGGCTTCCAAAACCAATTCTTTCAAACGCTCGCGCGCATCTTCGCGGTTGCGATCCTGACTGCGAAACCGGCTGGCCTCGATCATCAGCACGCCTTCTTTCGAGAGCCTGCGGCCTGCCAGCTTGATGGCATTGGTTTTCACACGTTCCGGCAGGGACGGTGAGCCGACCAGATTGAAGAACAGTTGAACGGCGGTTGACACCTTGTTGACGTTCTGCCCACCCGGACCACCGGCCAGCACGAATTGCTCGGTCAGTTCCCAACCGGCAATCGTGATTCTGTCGTTGATATAGAGCGGATCGCTCGCCATGGGTTTTGTCCAGCCTTGCTATTCTTTGGCTGTAGCGGAAAAGTGACGCCTGATCAAACCCGGATTCCAATCTGCATAAAGCCGGATTCAAAATGCAAAAACCCGGCGATGCTATCGCCGGGTTTTAAAATAAGGTTCCACGTGAAACCTTTTATTCAGCTGCAACCGCCAAAACCGGAGCAGCTTCGCGCACATTGCTGTCCACATGCGCTTCGAATTTCTCGAAGTTGGTAATGAACATGCCCACCAGCTTCTTGGCCTGTGCGTCATAGTCTGCGCCATTGGCCCAGGTTGAGCGCGGATCAAGGATCTTGGTGTCCACGCCATCCACAGCCACAGGAACCGCAAAGCCGAAGTTCGCATCGGTGCGGAACTCGGACTTTTTCAACTCACCCGACAGGGCGGCGGTGAGAAGCGCGCGGGTCGCCTTGATCGGCATACGGCTGCCAACGCCATAAGCGCCACCGGTCCAGCCAGTGTTGACCAACCAGCAATCCACCTGATGGGTTGCAATCAATTCTTTCAGCAGATTGCCGTATTCAGCCGGATGACGCGGCATGAAAGGTGCACCGAAGCAGGTCGAGAAGGTTGCTTCCGGCTCGGTCACACCACGCTCCGTGCCAGCCACCTTGGCGGTGTAGCCGGACAGGAAGTGATACATGGCCTGCTCAGGCGTCAGCTTGGCAATCGGCGGCATCACGCCAAAGGCATCAGCGGTCAGCATGATGATGGTCTTGGGATGACCAGCGCGGCCAGTATCCGATGCATTCGGAATGAAATCCAGCGGATAGGCGCAACGGGTGTTTTCGGTCTTGGAACCATCATTGAAATCCGGCACGCGGTTTTCATCCAGCACCACATTTTCCAGCACTGTGCCGAAACGCTTGGTGGTGGCGAAAATTTCCGGCTCGGCTTCCGCCGACAAACGAATGGTCTTGGCGTAGCAGCCACCTTCAAAGTTGAAGATGCCGTCTTCACCCCAGCCGTGCTCGTCATCGCCAATCAGCGTGCGCGATGGATCGGCAGACAGGGTGGTTTTGCCGGTGCCCGACAGGCCGAAGAACACCGCCGAATCACCCGCCGGGCCAACATTGGCCGAGCAGTGCATGGGCATGACCTTTTTGGCGGGCAGCATGTAGTTGAGCGCGGTGAACACCGACTTCTTCATTTCACCGGCATAATAGGTGCCAGCAATCAGCACGATATTGTTGGTGAAATCGCAAGCGATCACCGTTTCAGTGCGGCAGCCATGGCGCTCAGGATCAGCCTTGAAGCTTGGCAGGTCAATGATGGTGAACTTGGCTTCGAACGTCTCCAGCGTTGCACGATCCGGGCGAATCAGCAGGTTACGGATAAACAGCGAATGCCACGCCAATTCCGTTACCACACGGGTTGGAAGCGCGTTGGCCGCATCGGCACCGCCAATCAGATCCTGCACAAACAGATCCTTGCCTGCCACATGAGCCAGCATATCCTTGTGCAGAATGTCGAAATGCTCTTTCGACATCGGCTTGTTGTTATCCCACCAGATCTTGCCATCGGTGTTTTCATCGCGAACGATGAATTTGTCCTTCGGAGAGCGGCCGGTGTGCTGGCCGGTTTCTGCCAACAATGCGCCGTCGGCGGTCAGGGTGGCTTCGCCATTGCGAATGGCGTGCTCATAGAGAGCAGCCGGAAGAAGGTTATAGTGGACGCGAGCGGCCTTGCCCAAACCCATCGTCTCAACACCTGTCTTGGTATTGTTCACTCCAAGCTCCTCCATGAGATATTTCCTTTTTTGGCAGGATTGGCGGTATGAATATGACTTAACGCTAGAGCTTAGATTTTAAATTTGCAAGGGTGAAATTTCAATAAAATCCAATAAAATCATATATTTAATCGGTTTAAACTGATATGCCAGTTTTTAAATCGGTTCAATTTCAAGCGGGCGATGTCTGACGATTTTTTCATCTCTCATGCTGATGGCGAGATCATCCGCATCTGCCCCTTTATCTTTGCCACAATTTGTTCCACCTTTACCCTCATGAAGCTTTTCAGCAGGGACCATTGATCACGAGATGGCTGGAAAGCCGGAGACGCATAAAGATGACGGAGATAAGCCGAATGCAAACAATCGCGCTGGTTGACGACGACCGGAATATCCTGACGTCCGTATCCATTGCTCTGGAGGCGGAAGGCTATAAGGTGGAAACCTATACCGATGGCGCATCAGCGCTCGATGGACTTTTGGCGCGCCCCCCGCACCTTGGAATTTTTGACATCAAGATGCCACGCATGGACGGCATGGAGCTTTTGCGCCGTCTGCGGCAGAAATCCGATATGCCGGTGATCTTCCTCACCTCCAAGGATGAAGAGATTGACGAGTTGTTTGGCCTGAAAATGGGTGCCGATGACTTTATCACCAAGCCTTTCTCCCAGCGCCTGCTGGTCGAGCGCGTCAAGGCGATTTTGCGCCGCGCCGCCAACCGCGAAAGTGCTGCCGCCGGTGGCAATGTGAAAACAGCCGCCGAACAGCAGGCCCGCAATCTGGAGCGGGGGCAATTGGTGATGGATCAGGAGCGTCACACCTGCACCTGGAAGGGTGAACCTGTCACCTTGACCGTCACAGAATTTCTGATTCTGCATTCGCTGGCCCAGCGCCCCGGCGTGGTCAAGAGCCGCGACGCCTTGATGGATGCCGCCTATGATGAGCAGGTCTATGTTGATGACCGCACCATTGACAGCCACATCAAGCGATTGCGAAAAAAGTTTAAAATGGCCGACAATGATTTCGACATGATTGAAACGCTCTATGGCGTAGGATACCGCTTCCGCGAAAGTGCGTAAGCGTTGCTCTACACCAGAGCTGACATGACGGTTGAAAGGCTACTCTCTTGATGAGACGAACTGCGGATAAGGATAATGAACTGGGCGAAGGTCGCCCAGCCTCACGGCGCTTGTCCTTTTCCCACCCTTTCACGCTGATCAGGCGGATTTTCGGCAATGCCGTTTTTTCCAGCCTGACCCGGCGCATCGTGTTTTTCAATCTTGCCGCACTCATCGTGCTGGTGGGCGGCATCATGTATCTCAACCAGTTCCGCGAGGGGCTGATTGATGCGCGGGTGGAAAGCCTGCTGACGCAGGGCGAAATCATTGCCGGGGCCATTGCGGCGTCTGCGTCTGTGGATACCAATTCCATCACCATTGATCCGCAAAAGCTGCTGGAATTGCAGGCTGGGCAAAGCATTACGCCTGTGCCCAATGATGAGGATCTGGAGTTTCCAATCAACCCGGAGCGGGTGGCACCAGTGTTGCGGCGCCTGATTTCGCCAACCCGCACTCGCGCCCGCCTGTTTGATGCCGATGCCAATCTGCTGCTGGATTCGCGCCATCTTTATTCACGCGGACAGGTTTTGCGCTATGATCTGCAACCCGTTGAAGGCGATACCGAAAGCTGGAGCGATTGGGTTGGCAAAATGTTTAACCGCATGCTCCAGCCCGGCAATGTTCCGCTCTATAAAGAAGCGCCCGGCGGTGATGGCTCGATCTATCCGGAAGTGATGAACGCCCTGACCGGCGTGCGCGGCGCAGTCGTTCGGGTGACCGAACAGGGCGAATTGATTGTGTCGGTGGCCGTTCCCGTGCAGCGTTTTCGTGCCGTTCTTGGTGTGCTGCTGCTGTCAACGCAGGCCGGTGATATTGACAAGATCGTTCATGCCGAGCGTCTTGCCATCCTGCGGGTGTTTGGTGTTGCCACACTGGTGAACATCGTTTTGTCGCTGTTGTTGTCGTCCACGATTGCCAATCCGCTGCGCCGTCTCTCGGCTGCGGCCATTCGGGTGCGGCGCGGAGCCAGAGAGCGCGAGGAAATTCCGGATTTCTCCATCCGCCAGGATGAAATCGGCAATCTGTCCGTCGCCATTCGCGAGATGACCACAGCGCTCTATGACCGGATTGATGCCATTGAGAGTTTTGCCGCCGACGTCAGCCACGAGCTGAAAAATCCCCTCACCTCGCTTCGAAGTGCGGTGGAAACCCTACCCGTGGCCAAGACCGATGCCTCGAAAGCACGGCTGCATGAAATTATCCAGCATGACGTTCGCCGCCTTGATCGCTTGATCAGCGATATTTCCGATGCATCGCGCCTGGATGCCGAGCTTGCCCGTTCCGATGCGTCACCTGTTGATATGGAGGTGGTGCTTGGCAATATGGTCGAGATCTCGCGCCAGATCCGCAGCAACAAGAAGCCGGTGAAAATCGAATATGTGCTGGAGCATAAACAGAATCAGAAAGCACGCTATATTGTTGAAGGTCATGACCTTCGTATCGGTCAGATTATCACCAATCTGATCGAGAATGCCCGCTCCTTCGTGCCGGAAAAAGAAGGCCTGATTTCGGTGCGGCTCTCGCGCACCCGCAGCCGCTGCATCGTCACGGTGGAGGATAATGGTCCGGGCATTCAGGCCGAGGACATCGACCGGATTTTTGAGCGCTTCTACACCGACCGGCCCGATGGCGAAAGCTTTGGCCAAAACTCTGGCCTCGGCCTGTCCATCAGCCGCCAGATTGCCGAAGCCCATGGCGGATCGCTGCGGGCAGAGAATATTATTGAAGAAAACACCGGCAAAGTTCTGGGTGCGCGCTTCATTCTGACCCTGCCTGCCGATCCAGGCACCCATGAAAAATAGCGGGATCAACATCCATGCCACGGGAATTGTGCTGGGACGGCAAGGGTTTTTGATTGTCGGACCAAGCGGGTCTGGAAAATCCCGCCTGGCAAGGACATTGTTGGCAAATGCCACTCAAACCGGGATTTTTGCAGCCTTGATCAGCGATGACCAGATCTGGATCGAGCCAAAAACTGGGACAGTGCTTGCCCATCGCGCCGAGACCATCCGGGATTTGATCGAGGTCCGCTTCAGCGGCATTGTTCAAATGCCCAGCATCCGTTCTGCGGTGATCGATGCCGTGCTGATGCCGGTCTCAGCAGGGAGTGATACGGAGCGTCTGCCAAACCTTTATGAAACCATGGAAATCCTGCCGCAGATGTCTCTTCCGGTTTTGCGACTGTGCGCCGACTTCAACCCCGATGTGGCCATGGTTAAAAACCTCATGCAAAGCCGTATGGGCGGTCAGCACGCCCCTTTTTGAAGGCAACATCAATCATGTTCGCCATTTCGGCGAGCGGCACAGGCTCCCTGTTTCCCCCCTCAGATTTGCCCCTCACATGTACCCACTTCGATGATCCCCGATTTTGACCGTTTTATCAAAACCTGCCCAATTTTTTTTGACAAATGCAAAACATGGGCAGCATGCAAATATTTTATGCTTGCACTTCACGTTTTCATCGCCAAGATAGCCATCCAGTTGAGAGGAATTCCAAATCATGAACGGTGTGTCTACGCTGTTGGATGCTGGAATGAAGTGGCTTTTGAGATTGTGGCGGGCAAGGCGATTGATCTTCGATCAACAGACGGGTAAACGGGCCTTTTGCAGTGCGATAACTGGCCGTCAGCAGTTGAGCAGGGAGCTATAAGCGAATGATCGGACTTGTGCTTGTCACCCATGGCAAGCTGGCTGAAGAGTTTCATTATGCCGTGGAACACGTTGTTGGTCCGCAGAAATTCATTGAAACAATCTGTATTGGTGCAGAAGATGATATGGATCAGCGCCGCCAGGATATTCTGGATGCTGTGCTGCGTGCCGATGATGGCCATGGCGTCATTATCCTCACCGACATGTTTGGTGGCACACCATCCAATATGGCCATTTCGGTGATGAATACCGGCCGGATTGAAGTGATTGCCGGTGTTAATCTGCCGATGCTGATCAAGCTGGCCGGTGTGCGTGGCGAAAATGATATGGAAAAGGCGCTGATTGATGCATCAGAGGCCGGGCGAAAATATATCAACGTGGCCAGCCGCGTTTTGAGCGGCAAATAGGAACCACTTCCAGCATGACGTCCTTTACACGAGACCTGCTCATCATCAACAAGCGCGGCCTCCATGCCCGCGCTTCGGCCAAATTTGTACAGACGGTACAAGCATTTGAGGCCACGGTTCACGTCTCCAAGGACGGAACCACGGTGGGCGGCACCTCCATCATGGGCCTGATGATGCTGGCGGCCAGCCCTGGCTGCACCATTACCGTGACAACATCGGGCGTAGATGCCGAAAAGGCGCTTGACACTTTGGATGCGCTGGTTGCCGACAAGTTTGGCGAGGAAATGTAAACCAAGAACAACATAAAGATATAAAGACCTCTTTATGTGATTATTGCCATCATCGGCTTTCCCTGATACACCGGTTGCAATGGCCTGCCTTGAATGGTGGGCGTCGCTTGCCTGCCTCCTGTTTGAAACCAGTTGGCAGGCCTGCGGTTCAATCCCGGTCTGGAGAACGCCATGAGCAATGCACAGGATTACATCGTCGCCGATATCACTCTTGCCGATTACGGTCGCAAGGAGCTTGATATTGCTGAAACGGAAATGCCGGGCCTGATGGCCTGCCGCCGCGAACTGGGCGAAACCAAGCCTTTGAAGGGCGCACGCATCAGCGGCTCCCTGCACATGACCATTCAGACAGCCGTGCTGATTGAAACCCTCACCGCGCTGGGTGCAGAGGTTCGCTGGGCATCATGCAACATCTTCTCGACGCAGGACCATGCTGCTGCTGCCATTGCAGCCTCTGGCGTTCCAGTGTTTGCCATCAAGGGTGAAAGCCTCACCGAATACTGGGAATACACCGACAAGATCTTCCAGTGGGCCGATGGTCAGCCTTCCAACATGATCCTCGACGATGGCGGCGATGCCACCATGTACATCCTGCTCGGTGCCCGCGCCGAGGCGGGCGAGAATGTTCTGGTGAACCCGTCTTCGGAAGAAGAAGAAATCCTGTTTGCTCAGATCAAGAAGCGCCTGGCTGCAACACCGGGCTTCTTCACCAAGCAGCGCGATGCCATCAAGGGCGTGACCGAAGAAACCACCACAGGTGTGAACCGTCTGTACCAGTTGAGCCAGAAGGGCCTGCTGCCTTTCCCGGCCATCAACGTCAATGACTCGGTCACCAAGTCCAAGTTCGACAACAAATACGGCTGCAAGGAATCGCTGGTCGACGGCATTCGCCGTGCAACCGACGTGATGATGGCTGGCAAGGTTGCCGTGGTCTGCGGCTATGGCGACGTTGGCAAGGGCTGCGCTGCATCCCTGATCGGCGCGGGTGCCCGCGTGAAGGTCACGGAAGTTGACCCGATCTGCGCGCTTCAGGCCGCCATGGATGGCTTTGAAGTGGTGACATTGGAAGATGTTGCCAAGACGGCTGACATTTTCATCACCACCACCGGCAACAAGGACGTGATCCGCATCGAGCACATGCGCGAGATGAAGGATATGGCGATTGTTGGCAACATCGGCCACTTCGACAATGAAATTCAGGTCACCGCTCTCAAGAACATGACCTGGACCAACATCAAGCCACAGGTGGACATGATCACCTTCCCGGCTGGCAACCGCATGATCCTGCTCTCCGAGGGCCGTTTGCTCAACCTTGGCAATGCCACAGGCCACCCATCGTTTGTGATGAGCGCTTCCTTCACCAATCAGGTTCTGGCCCAGATCGAGCTGTTCACCAAGCCAGATGCCTACGAGAATCGGGTTTACGTTTTGCCCAAGCACCTCGATGAAAAGGTAGCCCGCCTGCATCTCGAAAAGCTCGGCGTGAAGCTCTCGGTTCTTTCTGAAGAACAGGCTGCCTATATTGGCGTCACTCCGGCTGGCCCATTCAAGGCTGACCACTACAGATACTAATTATTAACCATATACCCACAAGATATAGAGGTCGCGGTCTTGACAAAGGCCGCGATTTCTTTTTTCGCCCTACCCCTTCCCGCCAAATCTTATCCACAGTATTGTTTTAACACTTGATTCGCGTGCCAACGTGAGTGCGCGGAGGTGGACAGACAATTGGTTTCTGTTCGGCTTCTTCCCCAAAAGGGATGCACTTGTGCGGTTCTAATTTTCAAACGCAGTTGATGCCTGCGTTTTTTAAAACTGGAGTTGCGCTAAATTGGCACATGAAATGGGGATGTCTTGTCAAAGATGCGGCAATAGGACGGAGACAGACCGGAAATGACGGTTCATACGAAATACCCGTTCCTGCGGGGAAGGACGGGTAACATTCTGCGTGCCGGAATGACGCCTGTGTTGAGGTTGACACATCACGGTGCGAATGGCGGGCGCGTGATCGGTCAAAAAGCCATGCGTTGGCTGCGGTGCGGCACAATGCTTCGCGGCAGTGCTTTAGGCATCACGGGTGGCGTGTTTGGCACGGAACCTGTGTTTGCGCACAGCTTGATCGGCACCGACACATTTTCATCCGCAGAAATGATCGGCTTCTCACTGGTCATTGGTGCGATTTCAGCAACGCTTTTGTCCACGCTCTGGCTGGTGCGTCAGCGCAACACCGTTTGGGCCGAAAGCCAGGAAGCGCGCACGGCCCTTTCTGAGGCCAACCAGCGCATTTCCCGCTATCAGGCGCTGATTGCCGATAAAAACCGCCGGATCGTGATCTGGGATGGCGAGGCTGAGAAACCCGAACAGCTCGGCCACCTGCCGGTTGAAACCGGCGCACCGCAGCAGGAAGCCGACTTTCTGGCCTTTGGCCGCTGGCTTAAACCGGCATCGGCCGCCGATCTCGATCAGGCCATTGAAAAATTGCGCTTCAACGCCCAAAGCTTTGATCTGATTGTTGAAACCCACCGAGATGAAGTGCTGGAAGTTCAAGGTCGCGTCTCCGGTGGCCGCGCCTTTGCCCGCTTTGTGGCACTCAACAATCTGCGTGCCGAACTGGCCGAGCTGAAAATTGAAAAGGCCCGCCTGACATCGACCATTGAATCCTTTGAGGGTCTTCTGGAATCGGTGGAGCAGCCGGTTTGGCAGCGCGACAACAATGGCAAGCTGATCTGGGTCAATCAGGCCTATAGCGATGCCGTGGAAACGCTCACGCCAGATCAGGCGGTGCTTGAGGGTCGCGAAATTCTCAACACCATCACCCGCGAGAAAATTCGCGCCACCATGACCCCGGTTTCGCCGTTTATCGATACGGTATCCACCGTCGTGCATGGCAACCGCACCTTCTTTGACGTGGTTGATACAAAAACGCCCAACGGCTCTTGCGGCATGGCGATCAATGTTTCGCGCGAAGAGGCTTTGCGCGAAGAGCTGAACCGCACCTTGAAAAGCCACGCCGAAACGCTGGATCATCTGGCCACGCCGGTGGCGATTTTCGATGGCGAACGGAAATTGCAGTTTTACAATCAGGCCTTCCAGCAGCTTTGGGATCTCGATCTCGCCTTTCTGGAATCGCGTCCTGACCATAGTGAATTGCTGGACCGACTGCGCAGCGCTGGCAAATTGCCGGAACAATTGAGCTGGAAAGCCTGGAAAGAGAACACCCTTTCGGTCTATCGCTCCATCGATACCCAAACCGTGCTGTGGCATCTGCCCAATGGCCAGACCTTGCGCGTCATTGCCTCTGCCCATCCGCAAGGCGGCGCAACCTGGGTGTTCGAAAACCTCACCGAGCAGGTCGATCTGGAAACCCGCTACAACACGCTGGTGCAGGTGCAGGGCGAAACCATTGATCACCTGTCCGAGGGTGTGGCGGTCTTTGGTCCCGATGGCCGGATCCGGCTGTCCAACCCTGCATTTCGGGCACTCTGGGGCATTACCGAGGCGGAAGCAGCGCCCGGCACCCATATTCGCGGCATTGAGACGGCCTGCCTTCCTTCCTATGACAAGCCGGATGGCTGGCGCGCCTTTGGCAAGATGATCACCAGCTTTGAAGATGAGCGCCCGTCCAGCCAGGGCACCATCGAGCTGCTGTCCGGCTTGGTGCTGGACTATGGTGTGACGCCTCTGCCCAATGCCCAGACCATGCTGACCTTTGTCAACATCACCGACAGTGTGCGGGCAGAACGCGCGTTGCTGGAAAAGAACGAAGCATTGCGCAAGGCCGATGAGCTGAAGAATGACTTCGTTCAGCATGTGTCTTATGAGCTGCGCTCACCGCTGACCAATATCATTGGCTTTACCGACCTTTTGAAAACCTCGGCGATTGGCCCGTTGAACGAGCGACAGGCGGAATATGTTGATCATATTTCCACCTCGTCTTCGGTGCTGCTCACCATCGTCAACGACATTCTCGATCTGGCAACGGTGGACGCCGGCATCATGCGGCTGAACTATTCCGAGATTGATCTGACCGATCTGCTGGATGATGTGTCGATGCAGATGACCGACCGCTTGCAGGAAGGTGGCGTGACACTGGAGATCATGGTACCGCCGCAGCTTGGCGAGATCGTTGCCGATCAGCAGCGCTTGAAGCAGATTTTGATCAAAATCGTCACCAATGCCGTGAATTTCTCGCGCGAAGGCGAAACCGTGGTGCTGAAATGCTGGCGCGAAGGTGCGGATTTCGTGTTTTCCGTCACCGACACCGGCTGCGGCATTCCTGAAGACATGCTGCCATCGGTGTTCAAACGCTTCTCCTCCAATGCCAAGAGCGGCAAGCGTTCAGGTGCTGGCCTTGGGCTGTCGATTGTTGAAAGCTTTGTGTCTCTGCACAATGGCTCCGTCTCCATCAACAGCGCCCCCAATCAGGGCACGACGGTTGTTTGCCGGATTCCATCCGGCACAATCTCTCATACGGTTGCCGCGGCAGAATGACGGCGGCACCGGCTCCTTTTCAGCTCACTCTTGCCGATGAAGCTGCGACACAGCAGCTTGGGCAGGATCTGGCGCTTGCGCTCAAACCCGGCGATTGCCTTGCCCTCATTGGCGATCTGGGGGCTGGAAAATCCACCCTCGCGCGGGCCTTGCTGCGGGCCCTTGCTGAAGACGATACACTGGAAGTGCCAAGCCCGACGTTTACGCTGGTGCAAAGCTATGAGCTGCGCATACCAGCCGCGCATTTCGATCTTTACCGCTTGGGCGATTCCTCTGAGCTGGACGAGCTTGGTTTTGATGAAGCGCTGGAAAGCGGCATTTGTCTGGTGGAATGGCCAGAGCGGGCGCAAGATCGTCTGCCCAAAGATACGATCTCCATGGCCTACAGCTTTACCGCTGATGGCGGACGGACTGTCACCATCACCGCGCCAGAGGTGAAACTGAGCCGGATTCAGCGCAGCCTGAGCATTCGGCAATTTCTCGATCAAAACGGTCTGAAAAACGCCGTCCGTCTGCATCTGACCGGCGATGCCTCGACCCGTGCTTATGAAGTGATCACGGCACCGGGCCGCCCGCAGATGATTTTGATGGATGCCGCCAAACGGCCCAACGGCCCACCGATTCGCGATGGCAAACCCTATTCGCAAATTGTGCATCTGGCCGAAGATGTCTATCCCTTTGTCGCCATTGGCGAGATGTTGAAGGCCAAGGGCCTTGCGGCACCGGCGATTTTCGAGCGCGATCTTGATCAGGGCATTTTGCTGATTGAAGATCTGGGCCGCGATGGCGTGCTGGATGACGACAAAAAGCCGATGGCAGAACGCTATATCGCAGCCGCGTCCTGCCTTGCCCATATCCACACGCTGGATATTCCGCGCGAGATCAAAGTCACGGAGCGCCACATTCACCGCATTCCTGATTTTGATCGGGTGGCGATGAAAATGGAAGCGGAATTGCTGATCGATTGGCATATTCCGTGGAAGCTGGGGCGCGAGGCAACAGCCTCCGAGCGGGCCGAATATTCGAGCCTGTGGGACGGCTTGATTGACCAGCTTGAAAGTGCAGAAAAATCACTGGTGCTGCGTGATTTTCATTCGCCCAATATTATCTGGCAGAGCGACAAAACCGGCACGGATCGGGTCGGGTTGATCGATTTTCAAGACGCGATGATCGGGCCTGCGGCCTATGATCTGGCTTCGATTGCCCAGGACGCCCGCGTCACCATCGAGCGTCCGCTGATGGTGGCTTTGATAGAGCGCTATTGTGCAGATCGCCACAGCCATGGTGCTTTTGACGAAGCCAGTTTCCGGCGCGATTTTGCCATCATGGCCGCCCAGCGCAATTGCAAGCTGGCAGGCCTGTGGTTTCGGCTGCTGAAACGCGATGGCAAACCGGGCTATATGCAGCATATGCCCCGCACGCTCGACTATCTTTCCAGTGCTTTCGAACATCCAGCCCTTGCACCGCTGAGGGATTGGTGTGCAAAACTCGGTCTGTTGAATTAGAGTATGTGAGGAAAAGCGGAATCCGGTTTTCCTGATCAGACAAACTCAAACAAAAGAACAGATTAGAGCTCCATGATGATCAAAAACGCCATGGTGCTGGCCGCAGGGCTTGGCACACGGATGCGTCCCATCACCAATACAATGCCAAAGCCGCTGGTGAAGGTGGCGGGTAAAACCCTGCTGGATTACGCGCTCGATCATTTGCAACAGGCGGGCATCGAGATGGCGGTGGTGAATGTGCATCACTTTGCTGATCAGATGCTGACGCATATTGCACAACGGCAAGAACCGCGCATTGTGATCTCAGACGAGCAGGAACGACTGCTCAACAATGGTGGTGGGTTGGTTCAAGGTCTTACACTTTTGCCGCCCGGCCCACTTCTGGTGATGAATGCCGATCTGTTCTGGATTGGTGAGGAGCCAGATCAGCTTACCAATTTGCAGCGTCTCAGCGCCTTTTTCGATCCCACCCTTATGGATATCGCCATGCTGTGTGTCCAGATGGAAAACACAACGGGGCATAACGGCAAGAATGATTTCAACCTCGCACCCGATGGCCGCTTGAAACGTTATCAAGAGGGTGATCCAAACCCGTTTGTCTATTGTGGGGCGCTGGCCATGCACTCTTCCCTGTTGGATGATGCGCCAGAAGAGCCTTTCAACATTAATATCTATTTTGACCGTGCTATTGCCAAAGGCCGTCTCTATGGCCTCGAGCTGCAAGGCCATTGGCTCACCGTGGGCACGCCTGAAGCGATTGGCGAGGCCGAAGCTGTCATCCACCAGCACGGCGGATAATCATGGCTGCACACACACCCCGGATTCTCACCATTCCCGCCGCCCAACCGTTTTTGCGGTTGATTGCCCAATCGCTGTGCGATGGACGCCTCGTGCCGGGCTTTGCCCATAATCCAGACGATCCGCTTTCGCTGGCCAATGTCACCATTCTGGTGCCCACCCAGCGCTCGGCCCGTGTGCTGCGGGCTGAATTTGTTGAGCTTCTGGGTGGAAAAGCGGCGATTTTGCCAATCATCAAGCCACTAGGTGAAGCCGAAGAGGATGCCAGCTATTTTGATGCTGACACCCCTGCCCTTTTGGCGCTGAACCCGCCGATCAGCAACACCGTGCGGCTTTTGGAATTGGCGCAGCTGATTTTGCTATGGCGCAACAAGCTGCCCGATATTGTCCTGAGCATTCATGCCGACACACCGCTGGTGGCCCCGGCCAGCCCCGCCGATGCCGTCTGGCTGGCGCGGGCGCTGGTGGAGCTGATTGATTCGGTGGAAACCGAAGAGCGAGACTGGGCGGATCTGGATAAGCTGGATGCCCGCGACTTTGCCTCTTGGTGGCAATTGACGCTGGAGTTTTTGCTGATTGCCAGTGCCTATTGGCCCGCACGGCTAGAGGAATTGCGGCGCTCATCGCCCGTTCTTCATCGCAACAGCCTGCTCAAAGCAGAGCGCGAACGGCTGGAACAAAACCCACCCCCCGGTCCGGTGATTGTGGCGGGCTCCACCGGCTCCATTCCGGCAGCCTCCGAGCTGGTGGCCACCGTCTCACGTCTGCCGCAAGGGATTATTGTTCTGCCGGGGCTGGACAAAACCATGCCGATTGAGCAATGGGCCGTGGTGGGTGGCGAACAGCCAGCCGGCATGCCGCCGGAACCAACCGCCCGTGCGCATCCGCAATATGGTCTGCATCGTTTGCTGGGTAAGCTTGGCATCACCCGCGATGATGTTGATGTGCTCGCGGAAGCCGAGCCTGATCTGGCAGACCGCTCTGAGATTCTCTCCCGCGCCCTCTCGCCCGCCAAGGCCACCGATGGCTGGACGGCGTGGCGCGAAAGCTTTGGCGATGCCCGCTTTAAAGCGGCTTTTGCCGATGTTTCCCTGATTGAAGCCGCCAATGAGCGCGAAGAGGCGATTGCCATTGCGGTTGCGCTGCGGCTGGCTTTGGAACAGCCGGGCCGTGACGGTGGTGAAAGCCGGGCCGCGCTGATCACCCCGGATCGAAACCTCGCCCGCCGGGTGGCGTCTGAGCTCGCCCGCTTTGGCATTATCGCTGACGATTCGGCTGGCACACCCTTTTCATCCACGCCGCAGGGCACCCTCACATCGCTGGTACTGGAGGCCATTTTGCGCCCCGGCGATCCGGTGGCCATTGTCTCGCTGCTCAAACACCCGCTAGCACGCTTTGGACAGGATGACGACGGCTTGCAAGAGGCTTTTGATGCGCTGGAAGTGATTGCCCTTCGCGGTGGCAGAGGTCCGGTGGATATCTCCGATCTTGCCACTCTGTTTGACCGGCAATTGGTGGAGCAATTTGACGATCGTCATCCGCCATCATGGCGGCAGACGGTACGCGAGGATGCCAAGGAGCGCGCCCGCACACTGGCTTTGGCCATTGCTGAGGCGGTTGAGCCGCTGGCCGGGCATGTTGTGTCCAAGCCGGATGGGCGCTCATTTACCACCCGCCTGTCGTTAAAAGAATGGGCAGAGCGCACCGGCCGAGTGTTGGAAGCGGTGGCGAAGCGCAAAAACGGCGACCTTGCACCCCTCTGGGGCGATGAGGCCGGGGCGGTGCTGGTACGGCTGCTGAGTGAAATCATGGAAACCGACGGCCAGTTGATGGCCGACGGCCCGCAATGGATTGATATTCTGGCCGCTTTGACGGCATCCGAATCAGTCAAGCCCAAGGCGCTGCGCCATCCGCGGGTGTTTATCTTCGGGGCCTTGGAAGCGCGCCTGCAAAGCGTGGACACCATGATTTTGGGCGGCCTGAACGAGGGATCATGGCCCGGCACCACCACCAACAATCCGTTTTTGTCGCGCACCATGAAAACCCAGATGGGGCTGGAGCCGCCAGAGCGGCAGATTGGCCAGCTGGCTCATGACTTTGAAATGGCCAATGGCACGCGCCACATGATCTATAGCCGCGCGCTGCGTCAGGGCTCGGCCCCCACAGTTGCCTCACGCTGGCTGCAACGTTTGACAGCTTTGGGCGGCAAGGATTTTGCCGCCGAGATGAAGGAACGCGGCGAGCGCTATCGCCATTTCTCCGATCTTTTGGATCAAGGCGGAGATCAGCCACCTGCCCAGCGCCCGGCTCCCAAACCGCCAGAGGATTTGCATCCGAAAACCTATTCGTTCAGCGAGGTCGGGCGGCTGCGGCGGGATCCTTACGCGATCTATGCGCGGCGGATTTTGAAGCTCGATCCGGTTGATCCGTTTAACAGCGATCCCGGCGCGTCTGAGCGCGGCACGCTTTATCACGCCATTGTCGAGCGCTTCATTGCAAATATGCCGGAAAAGCTGGGGCCGGATGCGGAACGCCTGATGCAGCGGATTACCGATGAGCTGTTTGATGCCGAAAATTTGCCGACCCATATTGATGTGGTCTGGCGCAAGCGCTTTGGCGATGTTGGCCGCGCCTTTATTGAGTGGCAGCGCCAGCGCGACCCGGCCAAGATGGTGACGGAAGCGAGAGCCGGTGTTGAGCTTGACGCCATCAATATCCGGCTAACCGGTGTGGCTGACCGCATCGATATTCGTGCAGGCCATGCCGATATTATTGATTATAAAACCGGCTCCAACCCCAGCACCTCGCAGGCGCGTGCGCTGCTGGATCCGCAATTGGCACTGGAAGCCGCCGCTTTGAAAATGGGGGCCTTCAAGGATGTTGGCAGGCTAACCCCGGAAAACCTCACCTATGTGCGGCTGCGTCCCGGCGGGCGCTTCAAGGCGGAAAATGTCAACAATGAGCTGACCGGCAGGGGCGACAAGGCCAAATCGGCGCTCGATCTGGCCTCCGAATCCATTGAGCAGCTCACCCGTTTTGTCACCCTGTTGCAATCGGGCGAGCGCGGCTATGTCTCGCGGCTCATGCCAGCGCAGATGAATGATTACAGCGGCGATTATGATCATTTAGCCAGAGTCGCCGAATGGTCGACCGCAGAAAACACCGAGGAGAGCGCTGGCGATGAATGATCTTGATGCGCTTCCGACATCGGATGATCCCAAGGTCTGGATTGACTGGACCACGGCCAAGCAGGCAACCGCCTCCGACCCCACCCGCTCGGCCTGGGTGTCGGCCAATGCGGGGTCTGGCAAAACCCATGTGCTGACCCAGCGGGTTATTCGCCTGCTGCTGGCGGGGGCACGGCCATCCAGCATTCTTTGCCTGACCTACACCAAAGCGGCAGCCTCGGAAATGTCCAACCGCGTGTTTGACCGGTTGGCGGAATGGGCCACCCTGCCCGACGCTGTCCTTTCCAAACGCATTGAAGATATTGAAAAGACCCCGCCGGATGCGCTGAAGATTGCCGAGGCCCGCCGTCTGTTTGCCCGCGCACTGGAAACGCCGGGTGGTTTGAAAATCCAGACCATTCACGCATTTTGCGAATCACTGCTGCATCAGTTTCCGCTGGAGGCCAATGTCGCCGGGCATTTCTCGGTGCTGGATGACCGTGCAGCCTCCGTGCTGCTCGCAGACGCGCGCCGCTCTCTGCTCACGGCGACCGCAACCGAAAATGATGCGGAACTAGCAGAAGCCTTTGCCGAAGTGCTGAGCCTTGGCGATGAATTTGGGCTCGAAAGCCTGCTGTCGGACATTGTTGCCAATCGCCATGCGGTGCGCGACTTTCTTGTCGAGGCGGGGCAAAAAGGCGGTGTCGAGCGCGTTTTGCGCACCAAGCTTGGCCTTGGGCTTGATGAAACCGAGCAATCCTTGGCAGAAGCCTATTGGCCGCTGGCTGATTTAAGCGGCGCAACGCTGTCCACCTATATTGATCTTGCCTTCAGCAAGGGCGGGGTGAAAGTGCAGGAGACCGCCTATCTTCTGGAGCGGGCCGTGCGCCAGAGCGATCCGTTTTTGCGCGCCAAGCTGCTGGATGATGCTTTCCACACCGCTGCCGACAAGCCAAAAGCCGATGTGTCGCTGATTGCGGCTGCGATGAAAAAGGCGGCCCCGGAACTGGCCGATATGGTTGCCAATGCGCGTGAGCATGTGGTGACCTGTCGCGAGCGGTTGCGGCTCTATCAATTGTTCAAAGCCACCAAGGCGGCGCTGGCTTTGGCCGAACGGTTGAGCCAGGACTATGAAGAGCTGAAAAAGCGCAGCAGCCAGCTGGATTTTGAAGACCTGATTGCCCGCACCGCCGAGCTTTTGACCCGCAGCGCCGTTGGCCCCTGGGTACACTATAAGCTGGATCAGGGCATTGATCATATTCTGGTGGATGAGGCGCAAGACACCAGCCCGGTGCAATGGTCGGTGATCCGCTCTCTTCGGGAAGACTTTTTCTCAGGCCACAGTGCGCGGCCAGTGCGCCGCACCTTTTTTGCCGTGGGCGATGAAAAGCAATCGATCTATTCGTTCCAAGGGGCCCGCCCGGAGCGCTTTTCGCAAGAAGCGCGCGAAACCGAGCGCGAAGTGGCCAGAGGCGGCGAAAAGTTTAGCACTGTGCGCCTGCCGCTGTCGTTTCGCTCCACCAATGCGGTGCTCTCGGCGGTGGATCAGGTGTTTGCCCAAGGCCCCAATGCCCGTGGCCTGTCTGCTGTGAACGAGCCCGTGGTGCATATGTCCAGCCGCACCGGCCATCCCGGCACCGTCGAGGTCTGGAATATGGTGGCCCCGGAAGGCATGGACAATGATGAGGATTGGACTGCGCCCTTTGACGCCACACCGGAAAGCGCACCTTCCGCCATTCTGGCCCGGCGCATAGCCCAGCGCATTGAGGCGATGATCGGCCGGGAAACCATTGTTGAAAAGGGCGTTGAGCGCGCCATCGAAGCGGGCGATATTCTGATTTTAGTGCGAAAGCGCGGCGCTTTTGTCAATGCGCTCACCCGCGCGCTGAAAAGGCGCAACAATATCCCGGTTGCGGGGGCGGACCGCTTGCGCCTCACCGGCCATATCGCCATTCAGGATTTGATGGCCCTTGGCCGCTTTTCGCTGCTGAGCGGAGACGATCTTTCACTGGCTGCCCTTTTGAAAAGCCCGTTGTTTAATCTCACGGAAGAACATGTGTTTGCGGTCTCGGCGCGGCGCGGCGGTAAGAGCGTCTTTGCCGAGATCCAGCGTCTGGCCAAGGACGGGGTTGAGACGTGGGTGGAGGTGGAAGCACGGCTGAAGACCTATCGGGCTTTGGCGCGCGACATGCCGCCGCATGATTTTTATGCCCGTGTGCTTGGCCCGCTGGGTGGACGACGCGCCTTTTTGGGGCGCTTGGGCAGCGAAGTCAGCGATATTCTCGACGAATTCCTCACCTTTGCCCTGGCCCATGAGCAATCCGGCCTGCCGGGTCTGCAATCCTTCATCACCATGCTGGAGCTGGAAGGCCCGGAGGTGAAGCGTGAGCAGGACAAGGAACGCAGCGAAGTGCGCGTCATGACCGTGCACGCCTCCAAGGGTCTGGAAGCGCCGATTGTGTTTCTGGTCGATGACGGCTCCAAGGCGTTTAACCACAGCCATCTGCCCAAATTCCGCATGATCCCATCGGAAGACGGCGCGACGGAATTTCCCATCTGGGCACCGGTGAAGGCGGTGGACAATGCCATCCTTGCCGCTGATGTGGCGCGTCGCAAACAGGCGACCGAAGAGGAATATCGCCGCTTGCTCTATGTGGGCATGACGCGGGCTGCCGACCGGCTGGTGGTCTGCGGCTATCGCGGCAAAATTCAGCAAAACGAGGTCTGGCATGAGATGATCATGTCGTCGCTGGCACTGGATGAGACCCATTGCCGTGAGGAGCGGTTCTCTGGCCCCGAAGGCGATTGGGATGGCTTGCTGTGGCAGCGTCCCGATGCCAAAGCCCGGTTTGACCGGGTGGACGCCCACAAGACCATCAAAACGCCCGAGCCTTTGCCCGACGCCCTTCTGCGGCCGGCTCCGCCATCGCCGCAGCTGCCAAGACCGCTCAGCCCATCGGGGGCAAGCCTTGCTGTGGATGAGGACGACGGCGGGTTGATGCTCTATTCCCCCTTGTTCGATAAGGGGCAGGATGCGGGCCTTGCGCTGCAACGCGGGCGCATTGCCCACCGCATGTTGCAAATGCTGCCGGGCTTGCCAGCATCGGAGCGGGCCGATGCGGCCCATCGCTATGCGGAAAGAGCTGCACGGTTTTGGCCCCATGCTGAGCGTGAACAGATGGTCAGCGCGGTTTTGGACATTCTGGCCCATCCCGCACTCAAAGACGTCTTTTCCGGCACCGGACAGGCCGAGCTTTCCATCATGGGCACAATTCGGCTTGGCCGCACGCTTCGCGCCGTATCTGGCCGGATCGACCGTCTGGTGGTGACAGATGAAAAAGTGATCCTGCTGGATTATAAAACCAACCGCCAACCGCCCAAACAGGCGGAGGATGTGCCCTTTTCCCACACCGCCCAGCTGGCTATCTATCGGGAATTGCTCACGCCTCTCTATCCGGGAAAGCCAGTGGAGTGCATTTTGGTCTACACCGAAGGACCAAACGTCATCACGTTGACAGAGGATGGAATGAGCCATGCGCTGGAAGCACTTCAGCCGTTACCGCAGGACCGCATTGAAATCTGAGTGATTATCATCATATATGTGACAACAGCATTTCTCCAAGGAGCAGAAAATGGCGACCGTAAAAGTTGACATGAACAATTTCGAAGCAGAAGTCCTGCAATCCGCAGAACCTGTTGTTGTGGACTTCTGGGCAGAATGGTGCGGCCCATGCAAAATGATCGCTCCAAGCCTGGACGAAATCTCGGTTGAGATGGCTGGCAAGGTGAAGATTGCCAAGCTCAACATTGATGAAAATCCGGAACTGGCAGCCAAATTTGGTGTACGCTCCATTCCAACGCTCGCCATGTTCAAGGGCGGCGAAGTGGCCGACATCAAGGTTGGCGCATCGCCAAAGACCGCTTTGGCCAGCTGGATTTCCAGCGCGGCCTAAGGCGTGAAAACAATAGAATGCAAAAAGCCCGGTCAATGCCGGGCTTTTTTGTGTGGTTTTTTTGGAAATATCTCACGCCGGTGGCGTGCCATTATCCGCCAGCACATTGCCCACCAGATAAAGTGATCCGCCAATCAGAATGCGCGGTGACTCACCCGCCTCTTCTGATATGGCAGAAATCGCTGTCAGCGCATCTGCCACAGACGACACCGGCGTCGCCGGGATGCCCGCATCATAAGCCGTTGCGGCCAAGGCGACAGGATCAAGGGCAGCATCCGTTCCGCGAATGGGCACGGTGAAGACATGCACCGCCAGACCCTCAAAGGCCTTGAAATAGCCGTGCGGCTCTTTGGTGTTGAGCATGCCGATGATCAGATAAAGCGGACGCGACTGGCGCTCTTCAAAGCCGGCCATCGCCTCGGCAATCACTTCGCCCGCACCGGGATTGTGACCGCCATCCACCCAGATTTCCGCAGCTTTGGGTGCATGGCTGACCAAGGCACCTTCTGTCAGCTTTTGCAGACGTCCCGCCCATTCGACGGTGCCCATCGCGGCATCAACTATTGCCTCAGTCACGTTGAAGCCAGCAGCGCGCACAGCGCGGATGGCTGCTGCGGCATTGGCATATTGGTGGCGGCCCGGCAATTTTGGCAGGGACAAATCCATCAGGCCATCCTCATCCTGATAGACAAGGCGCCCGTGCTCTTCAAAGGCCAGAAAATCCTGCCCGAACACCGATTGTGGGCACTGCAATCGATCCGCGGTCTCCACCAGCGTTTCTTTTGCGGCTTCAAACTCCTGATGGCCAATCACCACCGGACAGTGTTTTTTCATGATCCCGGCTTTTTCAGCGGCAATCAATTCCACCCGATCGCCAAGATAGGCCTGATGATCAAAGGAAATTGGCATGATCACCGAGACAGCGGGCCTGTCGATCACATTGGTGCAATCCAGCCGTCCGCCCATGCCCACTTCCATGATCACCACATCGGCGGGGATTTCGGAAAACAGCAAAAAGGCCGTAGCCGTGAGGATTTCAAACACGGTGATGGCTTGGCCATCATTGGCTTTGGCCACCCGGCGCAGCGCATCGGCCAGCACCAGATCATCCACAAGCGCGCCACGCCCGCCTTTGACACCAATGCGATAGCGCTCGTGCCAATTGACCAGATGTGGCGATGTGTGGACATGCACGGCAAGACCCGCCTGCTCCAAAAGCGCGCGGGTAAAGGCCGTGAATGAGCCTTTGCCATTGGTGCCCGCCACATGGATCACCGGCGGCAATTTGTCTTGCGGATTGCCCAAAACCTCAAGCAAACGCCGCATGCGCCCAAGGGTCATATCAAAACCCTTGGGATGCAGGCTCATCAATTCATCAATAACCTGTTCGGCTTGGCTGGCGGCGATATCGGTCATGTCTCTATCCAAGTCTTACAGGCTTACAAGGTGTCGGATCAGGCCGAAGCAGCACGTGCGGCATCAACCACCGCCACAGCGCCATGATCGGTATTCGCAGGCTTCTTTGTCATGATTTTCAGCACACGTGCCAAGGTTTCAGGAATATCGTGGCGCTTGACCACCATATCGACCATGCCATGCTCCAGCAGATATTCCGAAGTCTGGAAACCTTCCGGCAGCTTTTCGCGGATGGTCTGCTCAATCACCCGCTTGCCTGCAAAGCAGATTTCTGCGCCCGGCTCTGCCATATGCAGATCACCCAACATGGCATAGGACGCGGTCACACCGCCCGTTGTCGGATTGGTCAGCACCACAATATAAGGCAGGCCTGCTTCTTTCAGCATGTTCACCACAACCGTTGTGCGCGGCAACTGCATCAAGGACAAAATGCCTTCCTGCATGCGCGCCCCACCAGAAGCTGGGAACATCACCAAGGGGCATTTCTCGGCAATGGCGCGCTCAAAAGCCTTGATGATAGCTTCGCCAGCCGCAATGCCGAGCGATCCGCCCATGAAGTTGAATTCATGCACCACCGCCACCAGCTTGAGGCCCTGAACGGTGCCAACGCCAGCGACAATTGTGTCTTCCTGCTCAGTCTTGGTGCGGCTGTCTTTCAGGCGATCGGCATATTTTTTGGAATCGCGAAATTTCAGCGGGTCCTGCGCCACCTTTGGCTGCGGCAGGGCTTCATACTCACCCTCGTCAAACAGATCAGCCAGACGCGCCTTGGCTGGCATTTTCATATGATAGCCCGAGGCCGGGATCACCCACTTGTTTTGCTCGAGATCTTTATGAAAGACCATTTCCCCGGTTTCGGGGCATTTGATCCAGAGATTTTCGGGCACATCGCGGCGACCCAACATGGAATTGATGCGCGGACGAACGTAATTTGTGAGCCAATTCACTGAAAACACTCCTGGCTGGCGCAATTCCTTGAGAGAAGCTAGGTGGCTTTCCGACAGTGAATTGCTTTAAATCTACAATGTGGGGAGCGGTATCCTGCAATACCCTCCCCAACCGAGCCTCATGACGAGGGACTATTCTGCGGCCGCAAGGCGGGCCGTATGCACACCGCTGGCCAGACCACGCACCAGCGTGACGACCGATTGCACCGTATCGGCCGTTGCCTTGCCATCCTTGGTCAGGCTGAGCGCGACCTGATTGACGATCGCCGTGCCCACCACAACGCCATCGGCATTGGCCCCAATCAAGCGCGCATGTTCCGCCGTCTTCACGCCAAAGCCCACGCAGATCGGCAGATCGGTATGGGCCTTGATCCGCTGGACAGCGCCAGCCACCTTGGATGGGTCTGGCAAAGCTGAGCCGGTAATGCCGTTCATCGATACATAGTAGACGAAGCCGGAGGTGTTTTGCAGCACCTTTGGCAAGCGCTTTTCATCGGTGGTTGGCGTGGCCAGACGAATGAAGTTGATGTCGCGCGCGCGCGCAGGCAGGCAAAGCTCGTCATCCATTTCTGGCGGCAGATCAACAACGATCAAGCCATCAATGCCCGCTTCCAGCGCGTCATCGAGAAATTTTTCAACGCCGTAAATGTAGATGGGGTTATAATAGCCCATCAGCACAATCGGGGTTGCCTGATCATGCTCACGGAATTTTCGCGCCATATCCAAGGTCTTGATCAGCGTCTGACCGGCTTTCAGTGAGCGCTGGCCCGCCATTTGAATGGCCGGGCCATCGGCCATCGGATCAGAAAAGGGCATTCCCAGCTCAATCACATCAGAGCCTGCGGCAGGAAGCGCCTTCATGATCTCAAGCGATGTGTCGAAATCCGGGTCGCCGCCCATGAAATAGGTGACGAGAGCGGGACGGCCCTCAGCCTTCAGGTCGGCAAACCGTTTGTCCATACGCTCAGTCATATCACAACCCCATTCCCAGAATTTTGCCGACGGTGAAAATGTCCTTGTCACCGCGACCGCAGAGGTTCATCAGGATGATCTCATCCTTGCCCATCTTGGGCGCGCGCTTCACCACTTCGGCCAAGGCATGGCTTGGCTCAAGGGCTGGAATAATGCCCTCGGTGCGGGTCAAAAGCTGGAAGGCTTCCAAGGCTTCCGTATCCATGATCGGCACATATTCCACCCGGCCCATATCTTTCAGCCAGGAATGCTCAGGTCCAATGCCGGGATAATCCAGACCCGCCGAGATGGAGTGACCATCCTTGATCTGGCCGTCCGCATCTTGCAGCAGATAGGTGCGGTTGCCATGCAGAACACCCGGAGAGCCAGCGGTGAGCGACGCGCAATGCTCATTGCCCTCAAGCCCCTTGCCGCCCGCTTCAACACCGACGATGCGAACGCTCTTGTCATCAAGGAAGGGATGGAACAGACCAATGGCGTTGGAGCCACCGCCCACAGCCGCTATCAGCATATCAGGCAAACGGCCCTCGGCTTTCAGCATCTGTTCTTTCGCTTCTGCACCAATCACCGACTGGAAATCGCGCACCATTTCCGGATAGGGATGCGGACCGGCAGCGGTACCGATCATATAATAGGTGTCATCTACATTGGTGACCCAGTCGCGCAGAGCTTCGTTCATGGCATCTTTCAAAGTGCCATGACCGGACGATACAGGGCGCACTTCGGCACCCAGAAGCTTCATGCGGAACACATTGGGAGCCTGCCGCTCAACGTCTGTGGCACCCATATAAACAATGCAGGGCAGACCAAAGCGGGCCGCAACGGTGGCCGAGGCCACGCCATGCTGACCAGCACCGGTTTCCGCAATAATGCGGGTCTTGCCCATGCGCTTGGCCAAAAGAATCTGGCCAAGGCAATTGTTGATCTTGTGCGAGCCGGTGTGGTTCAGCTCATCACGCTTGAAATAAATCTTGGCCCCGCCCAGCTCGGCGGTGAGGCGTTCGGCAAAATACAGCGGACTTGGGCGCCCGGTATAATGGGTGTTGAGGTGATCCAGTTCCGCCTTGAAGGTTGGATCGGTCTTGGCCTTATCCCACTCTGCCTGAAGATCAAGGATCAGCGGCATCAAGGTTTCGGCCACGAAGCGGCCGCCAAAAATGCCGAAACGGCCATCTTCATCCGGGCCTTCCCGGAAAGAATTGGGAATTGGGTTCTGATTCACTTTGCACTCCCTGTCGTCTGCCCTGAAGCCAGCTGGACGCTTTTAAAGAATTCTTCCATACGGGCGAGATCTTTGACGCCCGGAGCGCTCTCGACGCCGGACGAAACATCCAGACCGCGCGCGCCGGTTTCCTTCAAAGCCTGCGCCACATTGTCTTTATGCAGCCCACCCGAAAGCATGTAATCCACGTCTGCGTCAAGATTTTGCAGCAGACGCCAATCAAATGTGACGCCATTGCCGCCCGGCAGTTCTGATCCTTGCGGGGCTTTGGCATCAAACAAAAATCGATCAACAATCCCTATATAGGGATCAATGCGCTCCAGATCACCCGGCTCGCGGATAGAAAACGCCTTGATCACAGGAAGACCATACAGCGCCTTCACAGTCAGCACCTGCTCTGGCGTCTCGTGACCGTGCAATTGCAACATATCGGGTTTGAGCAGATAGACGATGTCATCAAGGTCGTCGGTATCGGCATCCACGGTCACAGCGACAATCTTGGCGCGGCCACGGGCCTTTTCAGCAATGCGGCCTGCGACGTCTGGCTCGATATTGCGTGGGCTTTTTTCAAAGAAGATGAAGCCAATATGGGTGGCTCCAAGGCTGACAGCCTTTTCCACGGCCTCGCTGGTCTTCAATCCGCAAATTTTGACATCTGGTTTCATGCAGCCGAAGTGACACGAAATGCGGTCCGAGTCGAGCCAAATTGCAAATTGGAGCACATCAGCAGGCCGAAAAAATCAATCGAAATCGATGGCGTGCAATTCTGAGCCATGGCGCTTCAACCAGGACTTGGCCTCGTCCATGCCGGGACATAGGCTTTTGCACAGCGCCCAAAATTGCGGACCGTGGTTCATTTCTTTCAAATGGGCCACCTCATGGGCGGCCAGATAATCAATCACCTCCGGCGGCGCCATGACAATGCGCCAGGAGAAACTCAAATTCCCCTCCCACGAACACGAACCCCAGCGGCTGCGGGTGTCTTTCATGGTCAGGCTTTTGGCACGCTTGCCCAGACGTCCGGTGTGAATGGCCACCAGCCGATCCAGATCAAGACGCGCTTCTTTTTTCAAAAAGGTAGACAGCCTGCGGCCCAGATGCTCTTCATGCCCGCTGACCCGGATCACCGGCTCGCCATCCAGCATCACCGCTTCGGTAATGCCACGCAACTGGCCGGTGTGATGAATACGGTGCTCAACCCCGCGCAGCGCAAGCCTACCACCTGCCCTCACCTTGGCATCGCCCGAATATTTAGAGAGCTTCACTTCCAGCCAACCGCGATGGCGATCGAGAAAATCCGCCACATCGGCCTCACGCACCCCTTTGGGGATGGTCATTTTCAGCGCACGACCACCCGGCTCAATTCTGAGGGTAATGCGTGTGGCGCGCAGATTTTCGCGAATGGCAAGCGGCACCATACGCCCGGCCACCTGCAATTCGCGGCTTTCAGGCACTTTCGGCTTTCTCAAAGCCCGTGTCGGTTTTCGCAAAAACTGAGGAAACATGCGGGCCTTTTACCTGATTCGCGCCGATTTGCGTTTTAACAAAAGATTTGTGCTTTAACAAAAGAAGGCCGACATTGCTCATGTCGGCCTTACTGCATAATTCCTTAAATCGGAATCGATTTAAGGTGAAAATTATGCAGCAGATTAAAAGTATTACAGCGCCGTGCGCCATATTTGGCGCACGGCGCTGTAATACCAAACTTTATGCCATCAGGATCGGCGCTTTGCGCGAAGCCCTCTGGTCATTGAGACGCGGAGGTTTTTCGCTCCCGCATGAAGCGGTCAAACTCGTCCTGATCCTTTGCCCGACGCAACTCGCGAACGTAGTTTTCAAAATCACTGCGCATCTCATCAAGCCTGCGCCGTTCGGCTTCAAGCCGGTCCAGTTCTGCCCGGCGCCACTCATCAAAGGCGATATTGCCGCTGTCGCGCATGGGTGATGCAGTGAAACTTTTCCAGTCACGGCATTTCGAAACCACGTCATCAACAGAGGCGTTGGCGGCGTCCTTGAAACTATTGAAGCGGTCACCGAAGAGAATATAGGCAAGCATGGCCAGGCCAAGCGGCCAAAAAACCACAAAACCGAGCACCATCAACGCAACTGTCGCAGGCGTCCAAGCGGGCCGCAGCAATGCTGACTGATTCATGTTCATCATCCTCATATTCACCGGCAGCACCACGCTGCCGATACAATTGAGATGGGAATGATGTCCATCGCCTTCAAGCCGGTGGATATGTCAATCGGCTAACATACTCAAAAGAGGCGGTTAAATCGCCTCCCCGATCAGGCGGATTTCCCGCCCTTGATCACCCGCTTGACCGGGCTGGACTGCGGTTTTGCAGCAAGCCTGGAATGCTCTTTGGCAAAGGCCACAATGCGCGGCGCGATTTCCTTGCGGAAGCGCGAGCCGTTGAAAACGCCGTAATGGCCAACATCAGGCTGCATGTAATGCATGCGCTTATCATCTGGCAAATTGCTGCACAGGGTTTGCGCCGCCTTGGTCTGGCCAACGCCAGAAATGTCGTCATTTTCACCTTCTACCGTCAGCAGCGCCACATTGCGGATGGCCGAGCAATCCACCGGCTGGTCGCGATGCATCATCTCGCCCTTCGGCAGCGCATGCTGCATAAACACGGTTTCAACAGTTTGCAGGTAGAATTCTGCTGTCAGGTCCATGACGGCGAGATATTCATCATAGAATTCACGATGCTTCTCGGCTGGATCGCCATCGTTCTTGATGAGGTTCATGTAGAAATCTTTTTGGGCGGTCATGTGCCGATCCAGATTCATCGACATGAAGCCCGACAGTTGCAGGAAGCCGGGATAGACGGGACGCATAAAGCCCGGCTGCGGCCATGGTACGTCCATGATGACGTTTTCCTTGAACCACTCGATCGGTTTGTTCTTGGCCAGTTCATTCACGGCCGTCGGGTTGATACGGGTATCAATCGGGCCACCCATAAGGGTCATGGAAGACGGAGCCAGCGGGTCCTGGTCTGCCTCCATCCGCGCAACCGCGGCCAGCACCGGAACAGACGGCTGACAGACGGCAACCACATTGGTGCGCGGTCCGAGGTGATGCACCATCTCGATCACGTAATCGATGTAATCGTCAAGATCAAACAACCCTTCGGTCAGCGGCACCATGCGGGCATCCATCCAGTCGGTGATGTAAACCTCAGCATGGGGCAAAAGCGCTTCGACCGTGCCACGCAACAGCGTGGCATAGTGGCCGGACATTGGGGCTGTGATCAGAATTTTGGGATCATCGGGACGTGCCGAGGAAAGCGCTCTCTTGAAGTGAATGAGGTTGCAAAACGGCTTGGACCAGGTGATTTCCTCTGTCACCTTCACGGGAGAGCCATCAATCATCGTGGTCGCAAGGCCGAATTGCGGTTTACCGTAGCGGCGCGTGCTGCGCTCGAACACTTCGAAACTGGCCGCGACGGTGCGGCCGATGACGGTGTGAGACAAAGGATTGAGAGGGTTTCCGAATGCCAGCCGCATGGCGTCTGCCGTTGCCCGCAAAGGAGCCATGGCCGCATGATTCATTTCATAAAGCTGATAGAACATAGACTTGATTGCCTTTTTGGTTTGCTTCTATCCATCCCACCGATAACCAACAGTGGGCCCGTAACGTTCCACAAAGAGTTCATGCCAGACAATCAACACACATAAAGCCTGACGTTCAACCAGCCTTTCGGCTCTTGTTCATGGGCAGCATGGCATGAAAGCGTTTATTTTTTCTACAAAATATGCGGGAAAAGCCAAGCCGGATCACACGGCAAAACGCCTCCTGAAAAACTTTCAATCCTCGCGGTTATAAATTGTGCCTCGTAATGCAATCTTGCCCGATAATTCAAAATGCCTGACAATTCAAAAAAGATTGTCGCTCATTCGTTGACAAGATGTAGCGCGAGTAGTGACTTGTCTACATCCGACCTTCGTCCTATCTGGTGGAGAGAACAAATTTCCATTCACTCAACCATTTTGACGAAAGGCAGGTCGAAAAATGACAAGCAGCAATAATCGTACAGCCAGCAAGGATATCCATCCTATTTTTCTTGATCGCTGGTCTCCCCGCGCCTTTACCGGCGAAACCATGACCGAGGATGCACTCCATACCATTCTTGAGGCTGGTCACTGGGCACCATCTGCTTTCAATTATCAACCTTGGCGCTTTATTTATGCTCTCAAAGGCACCCCAAATTTCGATGCACTGCTGGGCACATTGATTGAGTTCAACCAAAGCTGGGCCAAAAACGCCTCGGCTCTGGTGTTTGTGGTATCAGACACGCTGAGCCGCCCTGCTGACGGTGGTGAAGCCAAGCCATCGCGCAGCCATAGCTTTGATGCTGGTGCTGCCTGGGGTTATATGGCGCTTCAGGCCATTCATCTCGGTTATCATGCCCATGGCATGACAGGCGTTGATTTCGACAAGGCCGCCAGCACTATCAACCTGCCAGAGGGTTTCCACATTGAAGCCGCTGTCGCCATTGGCAAGATGGGTGACAAGTCGATTCTGCCAGAAGGCTTGCAGGCGAAAGAAGAGCCGAACAGCCGCAAGCCGCTGAGTGAAGTCGCCTTTGAAGGACGCTTCGCTTAAGCACCTTGCTTGATAATGTTTCACGTGAATCATGTTAATCCAACAGTAACGATGTTTCACGTGAAAACATGGAGTTTGTCAGGTAAAAGTGGTCACCGGTTTTCCCGAAAAGACAAACTCAAAAAAGGAACGAAGAGTCAGCCAGGTGCCTTTGGTACCTGGCTGACTCTTCGGATAACAAAAAGGGCCGCATTCGGAGATCGAATGCGGCCCTTTTTTGTTACAGCGTCTTTTGTGCGCCAAATATGGCGCACAAAAGACGCTGTAACACTCTAAATTTGCTGCATAATTTTCACCTTAAATCCAATCCGATTTAAGGAATTATGCAGTAGAATGAAACCCGATCAAATATCGAGGTTGGCAACGCTCAATGCATTTTCCTGAATGAAGTCACGCCGTGGCTCAACCTCATCGCCCATCAGGCGCGAGAACAGACTGTCGGCATCGGTCGCATCAGGAACACGCACCTGCAACAGCGAACGCACATTCGGATCCAGCGTGGTTTCCCACAGCTGCTCGGCGTTCATCTCGCCCAAGCCTTTATAGCGCTGCATCGACAGGCCTTTCCGGCCAAAGGTGAAGACAGCATCCAAAAGGCTGCGCGGACCGGAAATCGACTGCTGACCATCCTTGCGGCTCAACACCGGCGGCTGACCATAAATATCCTTGAGACGGCTTGAGAGCTGATCGATGTGACGGGCATCTGCCGAGCCAATCAGCGCAACGTCCAAAGTTGCCACTTCCTTGACGCCGCGCACCATGCGCTCAAAGCGCAAGCCGCCCTCGTCGTTGACGTGGCCCGTCCAGCCCCGCTCAGTCTCATCGGCAATCAGATCCAACCGGCGGGCGACTTCGGCGGCCGTCTGTTCGGCCAATGCCCGGTTTGCGGTCAACTCATGGTTCAGAGCGCCAACAATAGCCGCCTGCTCAACAACGCTGCGGCTGTAGCGCGAATGCAGACCATCAATCAGGCTGCGCAAGCGGAGCGCATCCTGCACCACTTCGCGCAAATCCTGCCCGGTGCGCACTTCGCCGCTGCCAAGCTTAAGAGCGGCATCTTCAAGGCCCATGCCAATCAAATATTCTTCAAAGGCTTTTTCATCCTTCAAATATTGCACGGACTTGCCGCGCGTCACTTTATACAATGGTGGCTGGGCGATGTAGACATGGCCGCGCTCAATCAGCTCCGGCATCTGGCGGAAGAAGAATGTCAGCAGCAAGGTTCTGATATGCGCACCGTCCACGTCAGCATCGGTCATGATGATGATCTTGTGGTAGCGCAGCTTGTCGGCGTTAAACTCGTCCTTGCCGATCGACGTGCCAAGGGCGGTGATCAGCGTGCCGATTTCCTGACTGGAGAGCATTTTGTCAAAGCGGGCGCGTTCCACATTGAGGATCTTACCACGAAGCGGCAAAATTGCCTGTGTCTCACGCGAACGGCCCTGCTTTGCGGAACCACCAGCTGAGTCACCCTCGACGAGGAAGACTTCGGATTTGGCCGGATCACGTTCAGAGCAGTCTGCCAGCTTGCCCGGCAATGATGCAATATCAAGAGCGCCTTTGCGGCGGGTCAGTTCGCGGGCCTTGCGGGCCGCTTCACGCGCGGCGGCAGCTTCCACCACCTTGCCAACCAGAATCTTGGCTTCCGTCGGATGTTCTTCAAACCAGGTGCTCAACGCTTCATTGACGAGGCTTTCAACAACCGGGCGCACTTCCGACGATACCAGCTTGTCCTTGGTCTGCGACGAAAACTTTGGATCAGGCACTTTCACCGACAAAACAGCCGTCAGGCCTTCGCGGCAATCTTCGCCCTGAAGCGTCACCTTTTCCTTTTTGGTGATGCCGGAGCTTTCACCGTAGGAAATGATCTGCCGGGTCAAAGCGCCACGGAAACCAGCCATATGGGTGCCGCCATCGCGCTGGGGAATGTTGTTGGTAAAGCACAGCACATTTTCATGGTAGCTGTCGTTCCACCACATGGCCACTTCAACGGTGATGCCGTCTTTTTCACCCTTGATGGCCACCGGCTTGGTCACCAGCGGCTTCTTGGCGCGGTCCAGATACTGCACAAAGGCTTCCAGACCGCCATCGTAGACCATTTCTTCGACACGAATGTCAGACTTGCGCTTGTCGGTCAAAACAATGTGGACACCGGAATTGAGGAACGCGAGTTCGCGCAGGCGATGCTCCAGCGTTCCAAAATCAAACTCGGTTTTGGTGAAGGTCTCGGCGCTGGGCAGGAAGGTCAGCTCTGTGCCGGAGCGTCCTTCATAGGTGCCCGTCACCGTCAGCGGTCCATCGGACACGCCATGGGTGAAGGAGATTTCATGCACCTTGCCGCTGCGGCGAATTTTAAGTGACAGCTTCACAGAAAGGGCGTTCACAACAGAAACACCCACGCCATGCAGACCGCCAGATACCTTATAGGAGTTCTGGTCGAATTTGCCGCCCGCATGCAGCTGGGTCATGATCACTTCGGCTGCCGAAATGCCCTCGCCCGAGTGAATGTCGGTGGGAATGCCACGACCATTGTCTGTCACTGTCACCGAGCCATCGGCATTCAACGTAACGGTCACAATATCAGCATGACCGGCCAGCGCTTCGTCGATGGCGTTATCGACCACTTCGTAGACCATGTGATGGAGACCAGAGCCATCATCCGTGTCGCCAATATACATGCCCGGCCGCTTGCGAACAGCGTCAAGACCCTTCAAAACCTTGATGGAATCGGCGCCATAGGCATCACTTGCAGCATTTGCGGCAGTTTCGGCTTCGGTCAGTTCAGTCATTCAGCGATCTTTCCAGTGTCAAAAGGCAAATTGCATGATAAGCGCGAATCACGCACTTTCGCAGATTTGACTATAGGGATTTTGCGGCCAGTTCCAAACCGTAGCGGTCAATTACGGCAGGATTTCAGGGGATTTCATCGCCCCTTCTCCACTTTTTTCAAAACAGTGTTGAGTTCTTCTATCACATCTGGGGGCAGGTTGCGAATCATCCGTGCCAACCTGTTGGCAAATGCGGTGTAATTGGCCGGCAGGCCGGAGGTGTCCACCGTGACTTTGGGATGCGAAACCCCGGCAAGGTCAAACAGTGCATCCGCCTCATCCCAGATAATATTGAAATAGCCGGCAATCCGCTGCTGCATGTCAAATGTCGGTGCGCCCCGGTGGCCATGCTCCAGAGCGGAGAGATAGGCAGGTGTCACGCCCAAGGCCTTTGCCATATCCTTCTGGCTCACACCTTTGCGCTCACGCAGGCGCCGAATGGCATCACCGAAGGGCGTCATGTGCCCTCCCGGCCCCCTCTCGCCCATGACGCGACAGGCGGACATAAAGCGCACCCTCCCCGCCATGGTGTGGTGCAGCCACTTCATGCGATGAAATCAGGTAGCGAAATTCGGCCTTGGAAAACCACAAAGGCACGGCGCGTTTGAGCGCGCCTTCGCTGCCCATCGAACTGCCTTTGCCGGTAATGATCAACACATGGCGCAGGCCGCGCTCATGCGCACGAATGAGAAAGCTGAGCAACATGCCATGCGCCTCGCTCTGAATCATGCCGTGCAAATCAATCCGCGCTTCCAGCTTCAGCTTGCCGCGCGACAGCTTGCGCTTCACCGGACGCTCAAAGGGGTGGTGAAGGCCCGATGGCTTTTTGACCTCGGTTTTGGCCGTTGTGCTTTCAAGCCCCGCTTTGGTCGCTGATACACTCGGTGCCTGTTCAGCACCCTTTTCAAACTCGGCGAAGGCCTCTTCAAACGCCGTCAATTCCTCCATCCGCCCGGCCATTGGCCGGGTGGAGCGGGCAACCTTGCCCCAGAGAATGCGATCTTCCGCGCTGATCTTGCCATTGCTCACGACGGGACAAACCTCACTGCCGCCTGTTTTGGCACCAGTATATAGAAATCCGCATCATTGCGCACCGCCCCAGCAAGATCACCGGCAGCATCACCGGAGCCTGTGAAAATATCACCGCGCGCCGGGCCAACAATCGCAGAGCCGGTATCAAGTGCCAGCATCAGCCGGGCAAAGGGCCTTCCATGATCCAGCCTTGTCAGGCTGTTTGAATGAATGAAAAACGGAAATCCAAATGTGTGGATCGTCCGATCCACAGCCAGCGAACGACCGGCCAAAAGCGGCACTTTCGCTGCCGCAACCGGCCCACGGGAAAGATCTTCCACCGGCGCTTCCTTAAAGAAAATATAGGAGCGATTGTGCCACAGCACCTCATCGACCTGTTCGGGATGGTCAGCCAGCCAGGCGCGAATGGCTTGCATGGACATCGATTCCAGCGGAATCTCACCGCGATCCAGCAGCAATTTGCCAATGCCGGAAAAGGCATGACCCGCTTTGGCAGCGTAGGTAATGCGGCCCAACCGTCCATCCGCATAGCGCAAACGCGCGGCCCCCTGCACATGCACAAAAAACACATCAACCACGGATTTTGCCCAGGCGATCTCCAGACCCCGGCCGTCCAGCGCCCCTTGATCAATGGCTTTGCGATCCGGGTAAAGACCAATACCATGCTGATCTTTCAGACCAAAAGCATAGGATGGGTCCATATCCGCAGGCCGGTTGGCGTCATTCACATCCACCAGATCATCAGGCTTGCGATAAAACGGATATTTGAAAACCGCATCCCTCTGATCGGCAACCTCAATCTCCGGCTCGTAAAAGGCCGTCACAAAGCCCGGCTGACCATCCTTGCGGGTGATGCGAAACGGCTGGCACTCCTCCTCAAAAAAATGCCGCAAGGTCTGCGCATCCGCGCCCTCAAAACTTGCGGCCTTGGCCAGAAGGGGGCGCAAATCATCGGCTGTCAGCCCCAGGCCACCGGTACGGTAAGGCTTTCCAGCATCAAGATAAGCCAGACAATCGGCCATTGCCGGAAGCAGCGGGCACGGATCATCCGCCTGCCAGCCCGGCAGGTCGGTGAAATCAACAGGCTGAAGGGCGAATGGTTCGGACATCATTGCTCGGATTCGGTGGCAATCAGCTTCCAGTTCGGATCGCGTGAGCGCGTGTCGCGTGCAAATGTCCAAAGATCATTGACCTCAACCACGGCTTCGGCATCGCCATCAACCAGCGTACCCATCTTGTCATAGGTGGCTGAAATCAAATGGCTGAACAGGCGAACCGTGATCTGCTCTTCATTGCCTTTTACGCCCGCTGCGGTGATTTCGGCTTTTTCGATGCCGACAAAGGTGAATTTCGTGACCGCGCCACTGCGCTCGCGCTCGGAAATGGCGGCATCAAAGCCATCGTAAACCTCACTGGAAAGCAGGCCTTTAAGCGTTCCACGATCACCAGAGGCAAAGGCCGTCACGATCATCTCATAGGCGGCACGGGCACCGTTGAGAAATTCCTTGGGCGTAAAGGACGGATCCACTTGCGCCAGTTCGCGCAATTGCTGGTTCAACGGTGTGCCAGCTGGGCTGAAAGCATCAATGGCGGCAAAGCGGTCTTCTGCTTCTGAGCGCGCCAGCGTCACAACCCTGTCCTCATCATTGGGACCGGCATTGTCTTTGGCCCGTTCGCCAAAAATATCGGCAGGCGGCTTTTCATTGCCGGTGCGACGCCCCAAAACGCTGCGCAATTGCCAGAAGATCACCACCGCAGCGACCAGAAAAAAGAGAGTCACAAAATCATTGGAATTCATCGACTGTTGCACCGCTGTTTAAATTGAAGCTTTGATACACCATATAGTCTGATAGACCCCTCATTCAAATAGCTGATGATACTCTTTGGGCCTAAATGCCACATTCACAGGAGACCTTATGCGAATACCAGCCATAATCCTGCTTCTTTTACCCTTAGCGGAGATTGCAGGTTTCGTTTTGGTCGGACAGTGGCTGGGTGTTTTAACCACGCTGGCGCTGGTTCTTGCCTCATCCCTGGTGGGTCTGCTGGTGCTGAAAAGCAATGGTGTCAGCCTTGCCCAACGTTTGCGCCGCCCGCAGCGCGATACGCCCGAAGAAACGGTAAAGACCCTGGTGGATGGCACCGCTCAGGTGGTTGGCGGCCTTTTGCTGCTGCTGCCGGGCTTTATCACCGACATCATCGGTCTTCTGCTGCTGGTGCCGCTGGTGCGCACCACCCTTTGGAACTTTATCAAAACCCGCATTGTTACTGTGCGGACACCGGGTGGATTTCAATCCGGTCACTTTTCCAGTGGTTTTGGACAGAGTGCCGGACAAAACCGCCCCCGCTCAACCGACACTGTCGTGGATCTCGACGCTGATGAATATAGCCGCAAGGAACCAGGTACCCCGTCGCCGTGGAAGCAATTGCCGAAGGACGAGCAATGACGTCTGCCATAAGTCGGGGCCGAAAGCCTTGTAACCACAGCCTCAAAATGCTAGATGCCGACTGCAACCGAAAAGCCTTGAGGAACCCCAATGGCCAATGAAAACAGCACCGGGGCGAGCCCGTCCCTGAATATTCTTGCGCAATATATCAAAGATCTTTCCTTTGAAAATCCGGGCGCACCGCACTCGCTTCAGGCCAGAGACAAGGCCCCATCGATCAATATCAACGTCAATGTCAACGCCAATCCGCTGTCTGAAAATGACTTCGATGTTGTGCTGACCCTGAACGCCGAAGCCCGCGATGGCGATAAGGTGGTTTTCGCGACTGAGCTGGTTTACGGCGGCGTATTCCGCATCGAAGGCTTTCCGCAGGAACACATGCTGCCCGTGCTCTTCATCGAGTGCCCGCGCCTTCTGTTCCCATTTGCCCGCCAGATCATTGCTGATGCAACCCGCAATGGCGGCTTCCCACCTTTGATGATCGATCCAATCGATTTCGCACAGATGTTTACGCAGCGCTTTGCTGAAGAGCAGGCCCGCGAAGCAGCGAACACCAGCGTTAATTAAAATTTGTTGCGGAAAGCCGCTTCATAAAAAACCCGGATACTGCGAACAGCAGATCCGGGTTTTTTCGTGTCTGATGATAAGGGCTGGCTATTCGCCCGCCAAATACTGACCCCACAACGCTTTTGCGCCCAATCGTTTGACCAGCCCTTGATGGCGTTCGCGCTCTTCTTCTGTTATGCGGGGCGGCAACGGTGACGGGCGAAGGGCAATTTCAACCTTCACATCATCGCGTCTGGCGCTGCCCTGCCCTGTCGATCCCGATTGTTCGAGACCGAAGGTTGCCTGACGTCCACCGAGCATTTCGATGTAGACTTCCGCCAGAATTTCAGAGTCGAGCAAGGCTCCGTGCTTGGTGCGATGGGAATTGTCGATGCCGTAACGACGGCACAAAGCGTCCAGAGAGTTTGGCCCCATCGGGTTTTTGCGACGGGCCAGCGCCAGAGTATCCACCACCAGATCATTGGAAATCGGCGGCTTGCCCAAGCGCTCCAACTCGGCATTGATGAAACCCATGTCGAAGGTCGCATTATGGGCCACCCATTTTGCGCCTTCGAAAAAGCCCAGAAACTCATCGACAATCTCAGAGAATGGCGGCTTATCTTTCAAAAACGCATCGGTAATGCCGTGCACGGCCAAGGCGTCGGGATGCACCTGTTTGTCACCGGGATTAATATAGACGTGAAATGTTCGCCCGGTCGGAAAATGATTGAACAGCTCAACGCCACCAATTTCGATCACCCGGTCGGTCTTGCTTTCGAGACCGGTTGTTTCCGTATCAAAAATGATTTCCCGCATTATTCATCCTCCGGCCATGGCACATCCGCTTCTAAACGAAGCGCCTGCACAATGTCTTTCACTTGCGCCTGGGCTATCTCAAGTCCAAATCCCGTCTCGACCACAAAATCAGCGCGAGCACGCTTTTCTTCATCCGGCATTTGCCGGGCCAGCACCATAGCCAGCTTCTCTTCTGTCCAGCCGGGCCGTGCCAACACCCGCTCACGCTGGGTTTCGGCATCGCAACTGACCACGACAACCTTATCCAGCTGTTTTTGGCCACCCGTTTCAAACAAAAGCGGAATATCAAAAGCCACCAGATCAGCACCGGCCAGTTCCTGATCTTCCAGAAAAGCCTGCTGTTTGCGGCGCACCAGCGGATGCACAATGGCTTCCAGCGCCTTCATCTTACCCGGATTCTGAGCCAGAGTCTGACTAAGGATAGAGCGATCAACCACACCATCAACAATTGCTTCGGGAAAGACCGCGCCAATCGGCTCCACCGCTTCATGACGATAAAGCTCGTGAACGGCAGCATCCGCATCATAGACAGGAACGCCCTCCTGGCGAAAAAAATCCGCCGTGGTGGTTTTTCCCATGCCAATCGATCCCGTCAATCCTAGCCGGATCATGATGCCGCCTCCAGATCGGCAATGATCAACTGCCGTAATTCATCTGTCACCTCGGGCCGTACGCCAAACCATTTTTCAAAACCCGGTACGGCCTGATGCAGCAACATCCCAAGACCATCGACGGTGGCAAATCCGGCCTCGCGGGCTCGGCGTAAAAATTCGGTTTCCAAAGGCACGTAGACAATATCGGTCACAACAGCATTCTCTGCCAGTTTTTCCCAGGCAATGGTTGGAAAAGCCTCGCTGTCTGCGTTAGACGCTTTGGACATGCCAAGTGATGTGGTGTTGATCAGCAGACCCGCACCTTGCAACACGTCGTTCAAAGCATCGAATCCGTGCCCCTCTATTGTGGGGCCAAAGCGCCTTGCCAACTCATGCGCTTTTTCTTTTGTGCGATTGATCACGTGGATTTTAGCAATGCCGCGATTGCGGATCGCCTGAATAATGGCGCGGCTGGCCCCGCCTGCCCCCAACACCACGGCACAGCCTGTATTATCCCAACCCGGTTGTTGTTGATCAAGATTGGCAATGAAACCGTAGCCATCGGTGTTGGTGGCATAGAGTGCACCATTTTCCAGCCACAGCGTGTTTGCAGCACCTAATTCTTCGGCCAAAGCGTCAGGATAGTCCGCCAATTGATAGGCGGATTCCTTATGAGGAATTGTCACATTCCCCCCTTGATAGCCGGATTCACTTTCACGCAATTTTGCGAGAAATTCTGTAAAATCTGCGGGGTCAACAGCGCGCTTTTCATAAGCGCCCAAAATTCCATACTGCTTCAACCAGTAGCCATGGATCATCGGCGAACGCGAATGGCTAATCGGATAGCCCACAACAAAAGCCCGTTTTGCATTGGTTTCACGTGAATCATGCATGAAGAACATCCAATTCCCGAAGTTTCTCCATCAAAGGAAAAAGCGGCACGCCAATAATGGTGAAATAATCGCCGTTGACCTTCGAAAACAGCTGAACACCCATTCCTTCAATTTGGTAACCGCCAACGCTCTTCAGAATTTTATCGCCGACCTTATCCAGATAATCATCCAGAAACGTCTCACTGAACAGGCGAACTGTCATCTGTGCCTGACTGACATGAGACCAGACAATTTCAGCATCTTTGGCAAGCGCCAGCGAGCTATTGAGGACATGGGTGGCACCCCGTAAGCTGAGAAGCTGTTCTCGAGCGGCAGCCAAATCCTTGGGCTTGTGATAAACCGTCTCTCCCAGTGCCATGACCTGATCACCACCGAGCACCAAAGCGCCCGTCTGCTTTTTACTCACCGCCAGTGCTTTTTCGCAGCCCAACAGCTCGGCAAGCTGCGATGGTGACAAAGACTGATGCTCTGCCAGCGCCTCAATCTCGCGTTCGTCAATATCGGGTGCGGCTGTGGTAAATTCCAACCCTGCCTGTTGCAACAGGTGCTTACGAAAAGGACTGGTGGATGCCAGCACGAGGGGTAGAGCCATGACAGCCTCGAAACGTTAAAAACCTGAATTTGGCTTAGCGCAGCTTGCTGCGCAGAGCAACGATTGCGGCAGCCGTCTCTTCGATTGAGCGGCGCGTGACATCAATAATCGGCCAATTATGGCGCGCGCACAGCATTCTTGCATATTTCAACTCTTCGGCAATGGTGGCGCGATCCGTGTAATCGCTCATATCCAAGCCCGAAACCGAACCGAGTTCGCGATGCCCACGAACCTGTGAGATGCGGTCTGATGTGGCGATCAAGCCCACGATCAGAGGTTTCGTGGCACTCAGCAAGTTTTCAGGCAAGGGCACACCGGGCACAATGGGAATATTGGCCGTTTTGATGCCGCGATTGGCAAGGTAAATGCTGGTGGGCGTTTTGGACGTGCGGCTAATGCCGACCAAAACCACATCGGCCTGATCATAATCATCCGCCATCTGGCCATCATCATGATCCATGGTGTAGTTCAAGGCTTCAATGCGCGCGAAATAATCGGCGTTCATCACATGCTGTGCGCCAACCCGCCTGCGCGCCAGCGGGCCGAGATAGGTTTGAAACGTGCCGATAATCGGCTCCATCACATTCACACTCGGCACACCAATTTCGACACAGCGTTTATCAATAAAATCGGCCAGCTCGGGATCAACGATAGTGTAGAGAACAATGCCTGGTTCTTTATCGATGGCACTCACCACCGCATCAGCCTGTTTGCGATTTCGCACCAGCGGATAGACATGTTCAATCGGGCTGACATGCAGAAATTGCACCGCAGCGGCCCGCCCCGCCGAGATCAACGTTTCTCCCGTTGAGTCAGAAATCAGGTGAAGATGAAAGAAGTTTTTGCGGTTCTCCACGTTATCCTGCCTCCCTTGTTGATAAACTTGTACAAAAGCAGGTAGCGTCGGGAAGCGATTTTAGGCAAGTGGAAAACCCCCAGGTTGTCCACAGAAGTGACCCGTCGGGACGAAGTTTCGTGACGCCTGTGGATAGAGTCATCCAGCGCGGGTTTTAGAGCGACCATACCCAGCTTATCCACAGGCAAGGCTATCAATAAATCTAAAATCAATCCTTTGATTTTTATAGGCTTTTTTAAACGAATCCCATTGTTCTTCCAATGAGACAATATGCCATTCCACAGTGTGGATATAATCTCATAACATGGCACAGATTTGTGGATAGTCTTTAACCCGTGCTAATCACAGACTCTTAGAAATAGAAGAAAAAAAGATTCTCTCTTTTATAATTTGAAAGGTCCGGATGTGAGCGTTGAAAACCGAAAGATTCTGAAGGTGCTCAAAGGCGAAACCCTCTCTCCGCCACCCATTTGGCTGATGCGTCAGGCAGGACGCTATCTTCCTGAGTACAGAGAAACGCGCAAAACGGCCGGAAGTTTCCTCGATCTCTGTTATTCGCCAGAGCTTGCCACTGAAGTGACCTTGCAGCCCATCCGTCGCTATGGCTTTGATGCTGCCATTCTGTTCTCTGATATTCTGGTCATTCCAGATGCTTTGAAGCGCAATGTCACCTTCAGCGAAGGTGTTGGCCCTGAAATGACACCGATATCAGCTGATGAGATTCATGGGCTTTCGATAAACTCGGTCTTTCCGCACCTGAACCCGGTTCTGGACACCGTTGAGAAGCTCAGAGCCACCCTCCCCCATGAAACCACCCTGCTGGGCTTCTGTGGCGCTCCCTGGACGGTTGCGACCTATATGATTGCCGGTCATGGCACACCGGATCAGGCCCCGGCCCGCTTGTTTGCTTATCGCGAGCGGCAAGCGTTTTTGCGGCTTCTCGATATTCTAGCGGATTTGTCTGCAGAATATCTTCTGGGTCAATTAGAAGCGGGCGCGGACGCCGTTCAGATTTTCGATTCCTGGGCAGGCGTTCTCGGTGAAGACGAATTTACTGATTTTTGCGTCTCACCGGTCAAGCGTATTGTCGATACGGTGCGCGCGCGCCGTCCGGATGCCAAAATTATCGCCTTTGCCAAGGGTGCCGGCATTTTGCTGAAAGACTATGCGCGAAAGACGGGCGCTGATGCCATTGGTCTTGATTGGAGCGTGCCGCTGTCCTTTGCAGCGGACCTTCAAAAAGAAAGCCCTGTGCAGGGCAATCTCGATCCCATGTTGATGATTGCCGGTGGTCAGGCGATGAAGGATGGAGCCAGCCGGATTCTGGATCGTCTTGGCAATGGCCCACTGATTTTCAATCTCGGCCACGGCATTACGCCTCAGGCTCAACCGGAAACAGTAAGTGAACTTGTGCGCCACGTGCGTGGGGAGAACGCTTGAGATGAGCGAGAGCCAAAAGAGCGAAAAAGCCGGAAGAAAAGCGCAAACCCGCGCGGTGATTGCACTGCTGATATTTTGCGCAATCGGTCTTTGGTTGTTTTGGCTGGGGCCGGATGAAGCCTATCTTTGGATCAAGGCGCTTCACATCATCGCGGTGATGTCCTGGATGGCCGGGCTTTTGTATATGCCCCGGCTGTTTATTTATCACTCCGACGCGCCAAAAGGATCAGCTCAGGCCGAGACATTTGCCGTGATGGAAAGGCGGCTGATGAATGTCATCATGCGGCCGGCCATGGCCATTTCCTGGATTCTGGGCCTCTACATGGCTTCTGCTTTTTTCCATTTTCAAGGGGGCTGGCTACATGCAAAGATTGCAGCTGTTGTAGCATTGACCCTGGTGAACGAATATTTTGGCAGGAGTGCCAAAGCTTTCGCCCGTGGCGATTATGTAAAAACCCCTCGCTTTTGGCGGGCAATGAATGAAATACCCACAGTGCTAATGATCGTGATTGTGATTCTCGTGGTGGTTAAACCCTTCTAATTGAGGGGTAGAGATCGGAGATTTCGGTTATTTTGCGCTGAAATCGCCGTGTCCCCTTGCGGCGCAGTCTGGTTTTGGCTATTTTCGCCACACAATTCTTCGAGGCATGCATGTTACGTTCTTATCGGTCCATCCGAAAGGGCCGAATTTCCTCCGCACGCCCTTCCCCAAACCGATAGATTATGGTCCCCTTCATGGCTGAAATGAAGCTACAAGAACTTAAAAGCAAATCGCCAACCGATTTGCTGGCCTTCGCTGAATCGCTCGAGGTCGAAAACGCCTCCACAATGCGCAAACAGGAACTGATGTTTGCGATCTTGAAAATGTTGGCGGCTCAGGACGTCGAGATTATCGGTCAGGGCGTGGTTGAAGTTCTTCAGGATGGCTTTGGATTTTTGCGTTCGGCCAATGCCAACTATCTGCCGGGGCCAGATGATATTTACATCTCCCCTTCCCAGCTGCGCCGCTTCTCACTGAAGACGGGTGACACGGTTGAAGGTCCGATCCGTGGTCCGAAGGAAGGTGAGCGCTATTTCGCCCTTCTCAAGGTCAACACCATCAATTTTGAAGACCCGGAAAAAATCCGTCACAAAGTTCACTTTGATAATCTCACACCGCTCTATCCGAATGAGCGGTTCAAGATGGAACTGGAAAATCCAACCACCAAGGATCTTTCTGCCCGTGTGATTGACTTGATTGCACCGCTTGGCAAAGGCCAGCGCGGCCTGATTGTGGCACCGCCACGCACCGGTAAAACGGTTCTGTTGCAGAATATCGCCCATTCCATCACGGCCAATCATCCGGAATGCTATCTGATCGTGCTGCTGATTGACGAGCGGCCGGAAGAAGTCACGGACATGCAGCGTTCCGTGCGCGGCGAAGTGGTTTCCTCAACCTTTGACGAACCCGCTGTGCGCCACGTGCAAGTTGCTGAAATGGTGATTGAAAAGGCCAAGCGCCTGGTGGAGCACGGACGCGACGTTGTCATTCTGCTCGATTCCATCACCCGCCTTGGCCGCGCCTACAACACCGTTGTTCCATCGTCGGGTAAGGTTTTGACCGGTGGTGTGGATGCCAACGCGCTCCAGCGCCCCAAGCGCTTCTTCGGTGCGGCACGTAATATTGAAGAAGGTGGATCGCTGACCATCATCGCCACCGCACTGATCGATACAGGCAGCCGTATGGACGAAGTGATCTTTGAAGAGTTCAAGGGTACAGGCAATTCCGAAATCGTGCTTGATCGCAAGGTCGCCGATAAGCGTATCTTCCCGTCCATGGATATTCTTAAATCCGGCACCCGTAAGGAAGACCTGTTGGTACCGCGTCAGGATCTGCAGAAGATTTTTGTGCTTCGCCGCATTCTGGCTCCAATGGGCACCACCGATGCCATTGAATTCCTGATCGACAAGTTGAAGCAGACCAAGACCAATGGTGACTTCTTCGAGTCGATGAACACCTAAAGTGAGCCGGCTCTGAGGTGTCTTAGATTTTATAGCCTCGATCGAGGGCGTTTTCGAAGATCAACTTCTCAATAATGAGCCGGATTCTTTTTTGCTATAAATGACCTCTGGTTTGAAAAAACTGGAGGTCTTTTCGTTTATCTGGCTACTGCATAATTCTTGAAATCGGAATCGATTTGATCTGATACGGTTGGAAATGAGGATGCCTATGGCACGGGACACTATTTTTGCTTTGTCGACGGGCGCCCTTCCTTGCGGCGTTGCCGTCATACGGCTCTCCGGACCATCCGTGCAAGAGGTGTTGCGCTCGGTGTGTGGTGCCCTTCCTGCGCCGCGCGTCGCAGCATTAAGATCGATTCGGGACCGTGACGGTCAAACCATTGATCGCGGGTTGGTGTTGTTTTTCGAAGGCCCAGCCTCTTTTACTGGCGAAGATTGTGCCGAATTGCACGTTCACGGCAGTCGTGCCGTTGTGGCCTCTCTTCTGGCTCGCTTGGGTGATGAGGCCAATTGTCGTTTGGCGGAGGCCGGCGAATTTTCCAGGCGCGCCTTTGAAAATGGAAAGCTGGATCTCGTCGAGATTGAAGGCCTTGCTGATCTCCTTGCCGCTGAAACGGAGATGCAACGACGGCAGGCCATGCAGCAGGCTGATGGCAAAGCCACGGCCCTCTACAATCGATGGCGAGACCGTCTGATATACTGCCGAGCGATGATTGAGGCCGATCTGGATTTTTCTGATGAAGGGGATATTCCAGGCTCCGTGGCTCCTGTTGTCTGGGAGGAGCTATCGGCCTTGCGGCAATCCATCCATGAAGCCAGTCTGGACGAGCGCCGTGGCGAGATTATTCGTGATGGCTTTACTGTGGTGATTGCTGGACGGCCAAACGCAGGCAAGTCCAGTTTGCTGAATGCACTGGCTGGGCGTGACGTTGCCATTGTTACCCATTATGCGGGAACGACCCGTGATATCCTTCAATGCGACATTGACCTTGAAGGTTACGTCGTTCGCCTGTATGACACCGCCGGTATTCGCGAGACGGAAGAAGAAGTCGAGCAAGAGGGCATCCGCCGCGCTCTTCGCAAGATCGAAGAAGCAGACCTTGTGCTGCTGCTTCAAGATTTATCGGCAATGAGCGATAATGGCGCAGAGGAATTTGTTTCGGTTCCGTATCTATCTATCGGAACGAAAGCAGATTTGGTTGAGGCGACGCCAAAGCCTGAAGGTTTTGATTTGTTATTGTCCAGCCATAACGCAAATGACATTGAATCGCTCAGAAGCCTGCTCTTGAAAACGATTCGGAACCGTATCGGATCAGGAGAATCAATCATTCCAAGCCGCCATCGACATATTCAATGTCTGCGACAAGCGTTGGACTATATTGATCGTGCTCTGGATAGCCGCTTCGGACTGGAAATACGCGCAGACTATTTGCGTATGGCGTCAGACAGCTTGGGTCGGTTGATTGGTCGAGTCGATACCGAAACATTATTGGGCAAGATTTTCTCTGAATTTTGCGTTGGAAAATGACTCACGTGAAACATTGGTGATCAAGATGGCAGTGGCAAAGCAGAAATTTGATGTTGTGGTGATTGGTGGCGGTCATGCAGGCACCGAAGCCGCCAGCGCCGCTGCACGGATGGGTGCCTCGACAGCGCTCGTAACCCACAAGCGTGATACCATCGGAGTGATGTCTTGCAATCCCGCCATTGGCGGTTTGGGCAAAGGCCATCTTGTGCGTGAGATTGATGCGCTTGGCGGGGTCATGGGTCTCTGTGCAGACGCTGCCGGAATCCAGTTTCGTCTGTTGAACAGAAAGAAAGGCCCGGCTGTCCGGGGCCCTCGCACCCAGGCGGATCGGAAACTCTATCGCAATGCCGTGCAGGCCAGTCTGTTTGGGCAGGAAAACCTTTCCATTGTTGAAGGTGACGTATTTGACTTGACGATCATTGATGGGCAGGTTCGCGGCGTGGTGCTGGCGGATGGGCAAGAAATCGCGGCGGGGGCCGTTATCCTCACATCGGGCACTTTCTTGCGCGGGCTTATTCACATTGGCCAAAAGAAAATTCCGGCCGGTCGTGTCGGCGAAGCACCGTCGGTGGGATTGAGTGAGACCCTTGGCAAGCTGGGTCTGAAGCTTGGCCGTTTGAAGACCGGAACGCCCGCCCGTCTGGATGGCCGAACGATCCGTTGGGCTGAGTTGGAAATGCAGTCCGCTGATGCCGATCCTGTGCCATTCTCCTTCATGACCGATGCGATTACCAATCCGCAAATTGATTGTGGCATTACCCGCACAACAGCGGAAACCCACAAAATCATTCGAGACAATATCCACCTTTCCGCCATGTACTCCGGCCAGATCGAGGGCGTTGGCCCGCGCTATTGCCCGTCTATTGAAGACAAGATCACCCGCTTTGGCGACCGTGATGGTCATCAAGTGTTTCTTGAGCCGGAAGGTCTGGACGACTTCACAGTCTATCCGAACGGAATTTCAACCTCCCTGCCCGAAGACGTTCAACACGCCTTTATGCGCACCTTGCCCGGACTTGAGAATGTCACCATTTTGCAGGCCGCCTATGCGATTGAATATGACCACGTTGATCCGCGCGAGCTTTCCCCGAGCCTGGAGCTGAAGCGCTTAAAGGGTCTTTATCTCGCAGGCCAAATCAATGGCACGACGGGTTATGAAGAAGCGGGTGCGCAAGGTCTCGTGGCAGGCATCAACGCAGCGCGGGCTGTGGGCGGTTTGGAAGCGGTTCACTTTAGCCGGACACAATCCTATATCGGCGTGATGATTGACGATCTGACCAGCCGTGGTGTTGCTGAGCCCTATCGTATGTTTACCTCGCGCGCGGAATTCCGTCTTTCGTTGCGCGCTGACAATGCCGATGAACGATTGACGCCATTGGGCATCGAACTTGGCTGCATTGATAGCCGACGGGCCGATAAATTCCAGCGCTACAGCGCTGAGGTAAACCACACCATTGCAGAGCTGCAAAACAAGGTGGTGACTCCCAATGAAGCTCAAGCGCGTGGCATTGCGATCAATCAGGATGGACGTCGGCGTTCAGCGCTGGAGCTGCTGGCCTACCCCGATTTGGATCTCGCCAGTCTGACAAAAATCTGGCCGGAACTGTCGGAGCTTGAGCCTAAGATTGCTGAAGCCGTCGAAATTTATGCCACCTATGCTGTTTATATGGATCGGCAAAATGCCGACATTGCCGCCACCAAGCGCGACGAGGAGCGACGCATTCCCCCCGAATTTGACTTCGCGTCCTTGTCCGGATTGTCGAACGAATTGAAGCAGAAATTGGAGAAAGCGCGTCCTGTGAATCTCGCGCAGGCTGCGCAATTGGACGGAATGACGCCTGCGGCGATTTCGCTTCTTATTGCTTACTTAAACAAGGAAACAGTGCGTCATGCCAGCTGATACAATGTCCGCGAGTCTTCTGGCTGATCTTACCGGGCTACGTGTTTCACGTGAAACACATCAAAAGCTGGTCCATTTTGTGGACCTCTTTCAAAAGTGGTCCAAGACCATGAACCTCGTTGCCAATTCTACACGCGATCAGGTATGGCACCGTCACGTCGCTGATAGTGTGCAATTGTTCAAGCTCTCGCCGGAGCCAAAGCATTGGATCGATCTGGGCAGTGGCGGCGGATTTCCGGGCGTCATCACGGCAATTCTCCTTGGCGAATTTACTGACGGATGGGTTGATCTGGTTGAGAGCAATCATAAAAAAGCGGGCTTCTTGCGCACTGCGTTGATGGAGACAGGCGCGCGTGGAAAGGTGCATCCACTTCGAATCGATGATGCTTACAAGACCCTTCCCCGCTGCGACGCTATTTCTGCCCGTGCCTTGGCTGACCTCGATCTTCTCTTCAGCTATAGCGAACCCTGGGCGCTTGAGAACCCGACTATGAAGCTCTTTTTGCATAAAGGCCGGGATTATCTGGCTGAAGTGGAGAAAGCGCGTGGTCGTTGGGCTTTCGATCTGGTAATACATCCAAGCGTGATCGAGAGAGACTCCGTAATCCTCGAAGTTGGCGGTCTCGCGCGATCAGATTAAGATCAGTCGGGTGACCTCATGGCTTACGAGAAAAATCGCATCATCACCATTGCAAATCAAAAAGGCGGCGTTGGTAAAACCACCACGGCCATTAATCTTGCGACGGCCCTAGCAGCGATTGGCGAACGTGTGCTGATTGTTGACCTTGACCCGCAGGGCAATGCCAGCACAGGTCTTGGCATCGAGCGGAAAAACCGCAAGCTCTCATCCTATGACCTGTTGATTGGCACCCACACAGTCGATGAAACCGCGGTTGAAACGGCTGTTCCTAACCTTTCGATTATACCCTCGACGCTCGACTTGCTCGGGCTTGAGATGGAAATTTCGCAAAAGACCGATCGCGCATTTCGGTTAAAGAATGCGTTGGTCTCGCCCGAGGCTCTGAGCTATTCTTATGTGTTGGTGGATTGCCCCCCCTCCTTCAATTTGCTGACAATGAATGCGATGGCGGCTGCCCATTCCATTCTCGTTCCGCTACAATGTGAGTTTTTCGCATTGGAAGGTCTTAGCCAGTTGTTGGAAACAATCAGTCAGGTTCGACGCAGCCTTAATCCAAGCCTGGATATTCAGGGCATCGTGCTAACAATGTTTGATTCCCGAAACAATCTCGCTCAGCAGGTGGTGAGCGATGTGCGCACCCATCTCGGTGAAAAGGTTTATCATACGCTCATTCCAAGAAATGTACGCGTATCAGAGGCTCCGTCTTATGGTAAGCCGGCCATTCTGTATGACTTGAAATGTGCAGGCAGCCAAGCCTATCTCCAGCTTGCCTCTGAGGTTATACAGCGTGAGCGCCAGCGCAAAGCGGCCTGATTGAATTTCGACGAAAGAGGTTCGTTATGAATGACGATATTTCAAAGCGGCGTCTGGGCCGTGGTCTTGCTGCGTTGATCGGCGAGATGGATCAACCCATCCCTGTGGATGAGGCAAGAGCGCCTGTTTCGCCCGACCGGATGACACCCATCGAGTTCGTGTCGCGCAATCCGCGCAATCCCCGCCGCTATTTCGACGAGACTGTATTGCAGGAGCTTGCTGGCTCCATTCGGCAGCATGGAATTGTCCAGCCCGTTGTTGTTCGCACTGTGGGAGCTGGACGGTATGAAATCATTGCCGGTGAGCGGCGCTGGCGCGCAGCCCAGCTGGCGGGTTTGGTTGAAATCCCCGTTATTATCCGGGATGTGGATGACAGGACCGCTCTTGAGCTGGCGATCGTTGAAAACGTTCAACGTGCTGATCTTAATCCTCTGGAAGAAGCCATGGGCTATGATCAGTTGATTGAGGATCACGGCTACACCCAAAATGATCTCGGTGAGATCATTGGCAAAAGCCGAAGCCACGTCGCTAACAGCTTACGATTGTTGAAGCTGCCAGAACCAGTGCGGGATATGTTGGCGGATGGTTCACTTTCTGCCGGTCACGCAAGAGCGCTGGTTTCAACCTCAGACCCGACGGCCCTCGCCCGTCAGATTGTCGCAAAAGGTATGTCTGTGCGTGACGCAGAACGGCTCGCGCAAAATGATATACGCGGCGTGAGTCAAAACCGCCAAGCGGCCGCTGCTCAGAGCAAAGATTCAGATACAATTGCACTTGAGCGGAGCCTGACCGACCGCCTCGGTTTGGACGTGACAATCAGTCACAAAGGAAGCGGCGGCCAATTGCGGATCAATTATAAAACCCTTGAGCAATTGGAGGAAATTTGTCGCCTCCTGGAATCACGATAAAATCTGTCAGCGTCAGATTGAACATGACCCACTCGCCTGCATAATTTCTTGAATCGGAATCGATTTAAAGAAAGTCATGCAGCAGATTAAAAATGTTGCAGCGTCCTTTGTAAGCCCTATATTGCGCAAGACGCTGTAGCTCAACTTCGCTTTCATCTGTCTGTTTGGGAAAACCGGATTCCGCTTTTTCTGACACATTCTTAACTCTATCATATTGGAATTATGCAGCAGCGCAGATCGGAATTGCGAAACCGATGGTGCTTTTGCCACCAAGTTCTATGCGTGACGATTTGCTGTTTGACTGCGCGATGGCTATCGCCCAATGCCTTTAATCGGAATCGGTTTGAGCGAAAAATTATGCCGTGTAGAGAATGGGGTCTAGCGATCTTCTCGCACGAGACATGGCACATCACATGGTAGCCAGCTAATGATTATCTATCGATTGCGCCGCGCCGATTGCAAGGTGATTGCCAAAAGGCTGTGTAAAGCCATTGTGTCTTCCAGCGACTGCTGCCGTCTGCTTGCCAAAATGGTTGCCTGGAGACGTTGCATTTCTTGGGTAATGGCCGCCAGCGGCCAGTTCCGGAGAGCTTTCTCGAACAGCGGTTTACGCTTGAAATGGATGCCCCTGCCCAAGGTCTGCATAACCTGTGCGGGCTGTTGGCGCTTTTCTTCCATTTCACTGCGCATGACATCAAGAAGCTGGAATTGACGCAGGCAACCCTGAAGTACCAGAAACATCGGTGTCTTGGACGTCGAGATCTTTTGAATGGCGTGAATCAAAGCATCCGGGTTGCCCGCCAGCACGGCGTCTACGGCCTCGTCGGTGGAAATGGCGCTTGCATCTCCGATGATAGCTTCCACGTGGGTCTCGTCGATCAGATCATCGTGAAGGCAATAGAGCAGTAATTTCGAAATTTCATTGCGGGATGCACGTCTGTCCCCACCCAGAGATTCAGCCAGAAGCGTGCGGGCGGCGGGTGTGATTCGCTTGTTGGCAGCAGCGCATTCGGCGTCTATCAAGGCGTTGATCGCGCGAATGTCATCCTGATAGCAGGGAATGACTGCGATATTGCGGGCTGGTTCAGCGATTTTCCGTGTCGCCGCCGTCTTTTTCAAATCACCGGCTTCCAGGATCAGGCAGGCCGTTTCCGGTGGATCTTTTGAGAGCAGCTGAAGTGCATCCACCACGGCTTTTTCGTTGGCAACGCCCCTCACCCACACCAAACGTTGCCCGCCAAACAGACCAAGCGCGTTCATTTCATCGAGAAGACGGCCGGGATCACCTTGCAGATCACTGCTGTCGAGGCGAATAATCGAAAAGGGATCATCCAGCGCGATGCCTGTGGATTTCGCGAGAGCGGCAGCGCGCTCTGCAACGAGGCCGACATCAGGCCCGTAAATCAGGAAAAGCTTATAGTGTTGCGCCGATTTTTGTAAAAATCCATCGAACTCGTGCGACTTGATTTCAACCATGTTGCCTCGTGTCCGGACCAACCGCATTCGTGCATGACCGCAATCGGTCTAAGCAATTTTACAGCGGGTTTAAAGTGTTACGGCATGTTCGTATATTTATAACGCTTGGATGCGATAAATATCATGGGTCGATTGAACACGATGAAAGGAAATAGCAGCGTGTTCAATCAAAACTCTTTGTTACCCCTTTTAGCGGGTCAGAACGGCGGCCAGATCGGCTGCGATCAACTCGGCCAACTCGTTGGCGGCACGGTTTTCGCCATCGCGGATTGCGCGAAGCTTCGCATATTCCTGGCCGGGGAAATCCAGCAGCGCTACGGACTGCCGATGCGCAATGCGCAGGACCGTTCCCTCCTTGGCCTTTTTCAGCACATAATCGCCCCGCACAACAACGCGACCGGCGCTGAGTGTGTTGGTCGATTGGTCAGGAAGCACTTCGCTGACGCTCGAGCTGACGCTCAAATTGACAAGATATTCCGGATGAGCGGGTTCGCCCTGACCGCCAGCCGCCAGGAAAATCAGTCGATTGCGCACAACCTGTCCGACGCGGTCTGTCGCATCGGAGAAGGCGATGGAGGCCATTAGGCGACGTGTGCCTTTGGCTTCGCTATAGAGAGGGCGAACCTGACAACTTGCCAATCCACCTAGAAGACCGGCCGTGCCGATCAGCATGGCACGGCGGGTGATAGTGTTGCGTGAATCAGACGACAATGTTCACAATCCTCTGTGGAACCACAATGATTTTCTTCGGGCTTTGCCCTTGGAGAGCGGCTTTGACCAGCGGCAATTCAAGCGCTGCCTGACTGACGGCATTTTGATCCGCATCACGCGCGATTGTCAATTCAGCACGCTTCTTGCCATTGACCTGCACAGGCATGGTGACTTCATTTTCAGCCACAAGATCAGCACTGAATTCTGGCCATTTTGCCTGTGCCACCAGTCCCTGATTGCCCAGCACGCTCCAGCATTCTTCCGCCAGATGGGGTGTCATGGGGGCAACGATCTGAATCAGGATTTCAGTGGCATTGCGCACGGCAGCAACAAAGGCCGCGTCTGCCGTGCCAGCGGCAACCGTGGTCAACGGACCAGCAAGCGTATTGACCAACTCATAGATGCGCGCGACCGCCTTGTTGAAGGCCAGCTTGTCCAGATCGCCCTGAACGGCTTGCAGCGTCTTGTGAGCAGCCTGAGAAATGGCCTTGGCTTCACCGTCCAGAGCAGGTGCTGCTTTGACGGCAGCAAGCTGGCTTGATGCTTCAGACACCAAGCGCCAGACGCGCTGCACGAAGCGATGCGCACCTTCCACACCCGCCTCAGACCAGATCACGTCGCGGTCTGGTGGAGAGTCAGACAGCACGAAGAAGCGGGCAGTATCGGCACCATAGGAGGCGATAATATCATCGGGATCGACGACATTTTTCTTCGACTTCGACATTTTCTCAATCGAGCCAATGGTGACTTCTTCACCAGAGCTCAAAAGATAGGCTTTGCGGACACCCTCTTTTTCTTCAATGCGAATATCAGCCGGTGAAACCCACTGGCCGTTGGCACCCTCACCCAGCTTATAGGTTTCATGCACCACCATGCCCTGGGTAAACAGGCTCTTGAATGGCTCGCTGACCGCCACATGGCCGGTTTCGCGCATGGCACGGGTGAAGAAGCGCGAATAAAGCAGATGCAAGATCGCGTGTTCGATACCGCCAATATATTGATCGACCGGCAGCCAGTGGTTGGCAATTTTCGGATCGGTCGGGTTGGCTTCATTGGGCGCGGTAAAGCGGGTGTAGTACCAGCTGGAATCGACAAATGTGTCCATCGTGTCGGTTTCACGTCGGGCTGGCTTGCCGCAGCAGGGGCAGGCAACGTGCCGCCATGTGGGGTGACGATCCAGCGGGTTGCCGGGCACATCAAAGGTCACATCGTCAGGCAGCTTGACCGGCAGGTCAGCCTTTGGCACGGGCACCACGCCGCAGTCATCGCAATGAATGACCGGGATCGGGCAGCCCCAATAGCGCTGACGGGAAATGCCCCAATCGCGCAGACGGAAATTGACCTTGCGTTCGCCAACCGGCGCGCCATTGAGCTGTTCAGCAGAAAGCTTGCTGGCCACAGTTTCAAAGGCTTCATCAGTGGTCATGCCATTGAGGAAGCGCGAATTGATCATCACGCCATCATCCACATAGGCGGTGTCACCCACGGTGAAGCTTTCTGCGTCGCCATCTTTCGGCATGACAACAGGCACCACCGGCAAATCATATTTGCGGGCAAAATCCAGATCGCGCTGGTCGCCGGATGGGCAGCCGAAGATTGCCCCCGTGCCATATTCCATCAGCACGAAGTTGGCGACATAAACGGGCAGCTCCCAGCTTGGGTCCAGCGGATGCTTGACCGTGACGCCGGTGTTGATGCCCTTCTTCTCGGCAGTTTCGAGCGCTGCCAGCGAGGTGCCAGCGCGGCGGCAATCATCGCAGAAAGCGGCAACCGCTTCGTTGCTTTCCGATACCGCTTTCGCCAGGGGATGATCCGCAGCGATGGCAAGGAAGGACGCACCAAACAGCGTGTCGGGACGGGTGGTATAGACCTGAACCTCAGAAAAACCTGCGGGCGCATTGGCAGCCGCGATTTCCCAACGCACTGTCAGACCTTCAGAGCGGCCAATCCAGTTTTTCTGCATCAGACGCACTTTTTCGGGCCACTGGTCCAGCGTGTCCAAGGCATCCAGCAGGTCCTGGGCAAAATCGGTGATTTTGAAGAACCACTGCGTCAACTCGCGCTGCTCAACCAGAGCACCGGAACGCCAGCCGCGACCATCAATCACCTGCTCATTGGCGAGAACCGTGTTGTCGATCGGGTCCCAGTTGACCTTGGATTGCTTGCGATAGATCAGGCCCTTTTCCATCATGTCGATGAACAGGTGCTGCTGCTGTTGATAATAGTCCACGTCGCAGGTGGCAAATTCACGGGTCCAGTCCAGCGACAGACCCATGGACTTCAGCTGGCCGCGCATGGTGGCAATGTTTTGGTAGGTCCAGTCTTTCGGATGGACGTTGTTTTGCATGGCCGCATTTTCAGCAGGCATGCCAAAGGCATCCCAGCCCATGGGGTGCAGAACGTTGTAGCCACGGGCGCGCTTATAGCGGGCCACCACATCGCCGAGCGCATAATTGCGCACATGGCCAATGTGAATGCGGCCCGATGGGTAGGGAAACATCTCGAGGACGTAATATTTTTCGCGCGGGTCTTTGCTATCGGTTTCAAAGACCTTGGCCTCAGCCCATTTTTCCTGCCAGCGAGGCTCTGTATCGCGCGGATTGTAACGTTCTGTGCTCATTGATGTGCGTCCGGATTCAATTTGTATCTGCTTCGTATTTGGGTTGGACCTTCATCATGAAACGGCTCTAGCGTCAAGGTTTTGGGCACCAACAACGGGCTTTCCTGTCGATGCAAAGGTGTCTGGCTCTTGCCTTTGTTATCAACTATCGTGAAAACAGCAGGAAATTGAAAAACGCGAGTTTGCATGATGACGATTGAAGAACGACTGGCTGAAGTGAGAAGCAAGATCGCTGATGCGGCAAAAGAGGCCAACCGCAAGCCGGAGTCGGTGCAATTGGTCGCTGTGTCCAAAACCTTCGATGCTGATGCCATTCGACCCGTAATCGTGGAAGGCCAGCGCGTGTTTGGCGAAAACCGGGTGCAGGAGGCGCAAGGAAAGTGGCCAGAGTTGAAATCCGAGACAGCCGGTATTGAGCTTCACCTGATTGGCCCTTTGCAATCCAACAAGGCTGCCGATGCTGTTGCGCTGTTTGATGTGATTGAAACGGTGGACCGCGAAAAAATTGCCCGTACACTTGCTGATGAAATGACAAAGCAGGGAAAGACGCCCCGGCTTTATGTGCAGGTCAACACCGGGCTTGAGCCACAAAAGGCCGGTATTGATCCACGTGAAACCATTGCTTTTGTGCAATTTTGCCAAAATGATCTGGGACTTTCGATTGAGGGTTTGATGTGCATTCCCCCAGCTGATGAAAATCCCGGCCCGCATTTTGCGCTGTTGCAAAAACTGGCAAAAGAATGCGGCGTTGCGAAGCTCTCCATGGGCATGTCAGGCGATTATGAGACCGCCATAGGCTTTGGCGCAACAAGCGTTAGAGTTGGTTCTGCAATATTTGGCAACCGTTGATTTTATTTATAAGTTATGTTTAATATTGCGGTGCGACGGATTGAGCACCGACATGAAAAACCCCGGAAGCAATTGCTCCGGGGTTTTTTGATGTTCGAACCTACTGCATAATTGTTACAGCGCCCTTTGCGTACCAAGTTTGGTGAGAGGCGCTGTATGAATTGGAAACAATCAGTACTGATCGTCTTCCTCTTCGTCCTTGCGATCCGATGACAGCGACTTGAGCTTGGCAAACACGGCGTTGGCGTCGATTTCTTTCTCTTCTTCCTGAGCGTAGAAATCGAGGTGTTCGGTGGCCGACGCTGCCTGAAGGGTTGCGCCCAATTCGGCGGTTGTTGGCAAAGGACGGCCCTTGGAGGCCTTTTCAACTTCCATATCCAGATCGATCTGGCTGCACAGACCAAGGGTAACCGGATCCATTGGTGTCAGATTGGTCGAGTTCCAGTGGGTGCGTTCGCGGATTTGCTCAATCGTGCTCTTGGTGGTGCCAACCAGGCGCGAAATCTGCGTGTCTTTCAATTCAGGATGGTTGCGCACCAGCCACAGAATGGCATTCGGGCGGTCCTGACGCTTGGACACCGGCGTGTAGCGTGGGCCGCGACGCTTGGATTCAGGCACACGAACCTTTGGCTCCAAAACCTTGAGCTTGTAATTGATGTCTTTTTCGGCGCGGGCAATTTCATCGCGCGACAGCTGGCCTGTCGAAATAGGATCAAGCCCCTTGATGCCTGTCGCTGCTTCGCCGTCCGCAATTGCCTTGATTTCAAGCGGGTGCATTTTGCAGAACTGGGCAATCTGATCAAATGACAGCGCCGTATTGTCGACGAGCCATACAGCTGTTGCCTTGGGCATGAGCAGTGTTTGGGCCATGAACTTACAATCCTTCTGTAGGTCCGCGGCGGGTGTCGCGGGCCGTGGATCAAACCACAATTTCCGGGAATTCAACGGTCATATACTCTAATTGTCGCATAATTGCAATTCTCTGCTGCAGAAATGACCTTCGTCTAATTGATGCGCTGTGCCGAACTGTTATGAATCAATCATGGATGTACGAAAGTGTGACGTGATTTTGCCAAGGCAACATGCTCTAAACCTATCAGTGAGCATGACCATGGCGTGGCAGTCGCGCATGTGCATCAAGACTTGAATCGGAGAGAGTGGAGCTCTCCGTAACCTTCGGGTTACATCATATGAGGAGGATTGCGATGTCGGCCAAGATTTATCCCGTGTTGAAATCGGCCAAGGCCCAGGCGATGATCGACAATGACAAGTATCTGAAATGGTACGAGGAAAGTGTCGAAGATCCCGAAAAGTTCTGGTCCAAACACGGCAAGCGCATTGATTGGTACAAGCCCTATACCAAGGCAAAAAACACCAGTTTCAAGGGCAAGGTGTCGATCAAGTGGTTTGAAGATGGCTTGACCAACGTATCCTACAACTGCATTGACCGGCATTTGAAAACCCATGGTGAGCGCACTGCCATCATCTGGGAAGGGGATAACCCCTATATCGACAAGCGCATCACCTATAATCAGCTCTATGAGAACGTTTGCCGCCTGGCCAATGTGCTAAAAGCCAATGGCGTCAAAAAAGGTGATCGCGTCACCATCTACATGCCAATGGTGCCAGAAGCCACCTATGCCATGTTGGCTTGCGCGCGCATCGGCGCTGTGCATTCGGTGGTGTTTGGCGGGTTTTCGCCCGAAGCTTTGGCGGGGCGTATTGTCGATTGTGAATCAACCTTTGTCATCACCTGCGACGAAGGTGTGCGCGGTGGCAAGCCTGTGGCACTGAAGGAAAACACCGATATCGCCATTGATATTGCAGCCAAGCAATATGTCATCGTCAATAAGGTTTTGGTGGTGCGCCGCACCGGCGGCAAGGTGGGCTGGGCACCGGGGCGCGATCTCTGGTATCATCAGGAAGTGGCCAAGGTGAAGCCGGAATGCCCGCCGGTGAAAATGAAGGCGGAGGATCCGCTGTTCATTCTCTACACCTCCGGCTCCACCGGCAAACCAAAAGGTGTTTTGCACACGACGGGTGGCTATCTCGTCTATGCCTCGATGACCCATGAATATGTGTTTGATTACAAGGATGGCGAGGTCTTCTGGTGCTCGGCTGATGTGGGCTGGGTCACGGGCCATTCCTATATTGTCTATGGACCGCTGGCCAATTGCGCGACAACCGTGATGTTTGAAGGGGTGCCAAACTTCCCCGATCAGGGCCGGTTCTGGGAAATCGTTGACAAGCATAAGGTCAATATTTTTTACACGGCACCCACGGCCATTCGCTCTCTGATGGGAGCCGGAGATGAGTTTGTAAAGCGCTCATCGCGCTCCTCCTTGCGCCTGCTGGGCTCGGTTGGCGAACCGATCAACCCGGAAGCCTGGGAGTGGTATTATGACGTGGTGGGTGAGAAGCGCTGCCCGATTGTCGATACCTGGTGGCAGACGGAAACCGGCGGTATCTTGATCAGCCCCCTGCCCGGCGCAACCGATATGAAACCCGGATCGGCCACCCGACCCTTCTTTGGTGTCAAGCCGCAACTTGTTGATAATGAGGGCAACGTGCTGGAGGGTCCAGCCGATGGCAATCTGTGCATTATCGACAGCTGGCCGGGTCAGGCCCGCACAATCTATGGCGATCACAGCCGGTTCGTGCAGACTTATTTCTCCACCTACAAGGGGAAATATTTCACCGGTGACGGCTGCCGCCGTGATGAGGATGGCTATTACTGGATCACCGGTCGTGTGGATGACGTGCTGAATGTCTCCGGCCATCGTCTGGGCACGGCAGAAGTTGAATCGGCACTGGTGTCGCATCACCTTGTGTCTGAGGCGGCGGTGGTGGGCTATCCCCATGCCATCAAGGGGCAGGGCATCTATTGCTATGTCACGCTGATGTCAGGGCATGAGGGCAATGAGGAGTTGCGGCAAACGCTGATCAAGCATGTGCGCGCCGAGATTGGGCCGATTGCCGCACCGGATAAAATCCAGTTTGCGCCGGGCCTGCCCAAAACCCGATCGGGCAAAATCATGCGCCGAATCCTGCGCAAAATCGCCGAGGATGATTTTGGTGCCTTGGGTGATACATCCACCTTGGCCGATCCCGGCGTTGTGGATGATCTGATCGCCAACCGCCAGAACAAGGCCAGTGCCTGATCCGGTGAGACAGCTTTGAAAGAGAGAAAGGGATGGGCATATGCCCGTCCCTTTTTCAATGGGTTCCGTTCGCCTTTTCAGCCGTGTTTGGCCGTTATACTGAATTGAGACGGGGCAGAGTGGGAATGGTACTCGTAATATGGGTGCAAAGAGACTATATGGAAAGTTCTTAGGGTAGTTTTCGCACCTTAGCTTCGGCACGGTGCGGCAAACTATTGATTGTAAGCATGTCGTTTTTGCAGGCCTGTGCATGTGTGTGGGCGATATGCTGTAGCAGGAGTTTCCATGGCCCGGATCGATCAATCCGATGACTGGCGCGAAAAACATGCGCCGACCATCAGCACCTTCGAATCGCTTGCGATCGAGGCTTTTGGTACCTTGCCGAAGGAGTTTCGGGATCTCACAGGAAATCTGATCATCGAAGTTGCTGATTTTCCAACCGACGATGTGTTTGAAGACATGGCGCTGGAAACGCCTTTCGATTTGCTCGGCCTGTTTGAAGGACAGGGCTTGTCGGAGCGTTTCACCATGGACACGGCAGGCACGCTACCCAATAAGATCATCCTCTATCGCCGCCCAATTCTCGACTACTGGGCCGAGAATGACGAGACCTTGGGCGATATTGTCACCCACGTGCTGATCCACGAAATTGGTCATCACTTTGGCCTGTCTGACGATGATATGGAGCGAATTGAGGAAGCCGATGATTCACCGCTGCGTGACCGGTCCTGATACGATCGAGGTAATTTAAAAAGCGCCGCTGTCTTGAATGAGACAGCGGCGCTTTTTTGTTTTATCCTTCAATCACGATCAAAAGATCCTTGGCGTCGATCTGATCACCGTTCTTCACCAGCACTTCGGCCACCTTGCCTGCCTTTTCGGCATGAAGCGCGGTTTCCATCTTCATGGCTTCAATCGAGAGCAGCACATCGCCAGCCTTGATCTGTTGGCCGCTTGAGACAAACACCCGCGAGATGACGCCGGGCATGGGGGCACCGATATGGCTGGGGTTTTCTGCCTCGGCCTTGCGGCGAACAGCAGCCGTCGCAGTCTTGCTGCGATCCGGCACCTTGATGCGGCGCGGCTGGCCGTTGAGTTCAAAGAACACCGTGACCATGCCTTGTGCATCCGGCGCGCTGGCGGCCTGATTGACGATGACCAGCGTTTTGCCGCGCTCAATCTCTGCAAACAATTCCCCACCATCGGCGATGCCGTAGAAATAGGCGGGGGTTGGCAGAACTGAGACCGGACCATAAGTGTCTGACGCCAGCGCAAAATCGGTGAAGACCTTGGGATACATCAGATAAGAGGCAAATTCGAAATCATCGACAGGCCGTTCCAGCTTGTCCTCGATCACTTTGCGCTCAGCCTCCAGATCGGCATCCTTGAGCAGGGAGCCGGGGCGCACCGTGTAAGGCTTCTCACCCTTGAGGGCCTTCTTTTGCAGGGCTTGCGGCCAGCCACTCGGCGGTTGGCCCAGATCGCCCCTCAGCATGGCAACAACCGAATCCGGGAAGGCAATGTCCTTTTGTGGATCCTCCACATCAGCAACTGTCAAATCTTGCGCCACCATCATCAGGGCCATGTCCCCCACCACCTTGGAGGATGGTGTGACCTTGACGATATCGCCAAACATCTGGTTGGCATCAGCATAGGCCTGCGCCACCTGGTGCCAGCGAGTTTCCAGACCCAGCGAACGGGCCTGCTCCTTCAGGTTGGTAAACTGACCACCCGGCATTTCATGCAAATAGACTTCCGAGGCTGGCCCCTTCAGATCACTTTCAAAGGCGGCATACTGGCTGCGCACCGCTTCCCAATAGAAGGAAATGCGGCGAATCCATTCAGGATCAAGGCCGGATTCGCGCTCAGTGCCATTCAGCGCCTCGACAATCGAGCCAAGGCATGGCTGTGAGGTGTTGCCAGAGAATGCATCCATAGCCGCATCCACTGCATCCACGCCCGCATCAATGGCGGCCAGAACGGTGGCTGCCGAAATGCCAGAGGTGTCATGGGTGTGGAAGTGAATGGGCAGGCTGGTGGCTTCACGCAGCGCCTTGAACAGCACCTTTGCCGCCGCTGGCTTCAAAAGGCCTGCCATATCTTTCAGCGCGATAATATGGGCACCGGCTTTTTCCAGCTCAACGGCCAGATTTGTGTAATATTTCAGATCGTATTTGGGCCGCGCACTGTTGAGAAGGTCGCCCGTGTAGCAGATGGTGGCTTCGCAGAGCTTGTTTTCTTCCTGCACCGCGTCCATGGAGACGCGCATGTTATCGACCCAGTTCAGGCAGTCGAACACGCGGAACAGATCAATCCCGCCCTTGGCGGCCTGACGGACGAAATATTTAACAACGTTATCCGGGTAATTGGTATAGCCAACACCGTTGGCACCGCGCAGCAGCATTTGCAAAAGCAGGTTTGGCGCACCTTCGCGCACCAGCGCCAGGCGCTCCCATGGGTCTTCGGTCAAAAAGCGCATGGAGACATCAAAGGTCGCCCCACCCCAGCATTCGAGCGACAAAAGATTGGGCAGCGCGCGCGCATAAATCGGCGCAATCCGGGCAATGTCATGGGTGCGCATCCGGGTGGCCAGCAAGGATTGGTGACCATCGCGCATGGTGGTATCGGTGATCAGCACCCGCTTTTCATTGCGCATCCACTCGGAAAAGCCCTTGGGGCCGAGCGCATCAAGCTTTTGCTTGGTACCGTCAACAATCTCGCCCTCAATATAGGGCAGAACAGGCTTTGCCGCCTTTTCCGAGGGCTTGGGCCGGTTTTTGGTTTCTGGATGGCCGTTGACGGTCACGTCGGCCAGATAGGTCAACAGCTTGGTGGCGCGGTCCTGACGCTTGACGTGCGAGAACAGTTCCGGCGTCGAGTCGATAAACCGGGTTGTGTAGGTGTTATCGCGAAATTTCGGATGGGTGATGATGGCTTCAAGGAAGGTCAGATTGGTGGCAACGCCGCGAATACGGAACTCGCGCAGTGCGCGGTCCATGCGGCTGATGGCCTCTTGTGGCGTGCTGCCTGCGGCTGTGACCTTGACCAGAAGCGGATCATAATACCGGGTAATGATCGCGCCGGTATATGCGGTGCCGCCATCGAGCCGGATTCCGAAACCGGCGGCAGAGCGATAGGCAGTGATTCGGCCATAATCGGGAATGAAATTATGCTCGGGGTCTTCGGTGGTGACGCGGCATTGCAGCGCGTGGCCGTTCAGCCGAATGTCTTCCTGTTTTGGAACGCCGGATTCAGGCGTGCCAATGGCAGCCCCTTCCAGAATGTGAATCTGCGCCTTGACGATGTCGATACCGGTGACGACTTCAGTGACGGTATGCTCGACCTGAATGCGTGGATTGACCTCGATGAAATAGAATTTCCCCGTGTCGGCATCCATCAGATATTCAACGGTGCCAGCCCCGATATAGCCGGTGGCGCGGGCGATTTTCAAAGAATAATCGGCCAGTTCCTGCCGCTGGCTCTCGCTGAGGTAAGGGGCAGGCGCGCGCTCGACCACCTTTTGATTGCGGCGCTGCACCGAGCAGTCGCGTTCAAACAGATGCACGGCATTGCCATGGGTGTCACCAAGAATCTGGCTTTCCACATGGCGGGCGCGTTCCACCAGCTTTTCGAGGTACACTTCATCCTTGCCAAAAGCCGCCTGTGCTTCGCGCTTGGCCTCGGTCACTTCCTTTGCCAGATCCCCTTCACTGCGGATCACCCGCATGCCGCGACCGCCACCGCCCCAGGAGGCTTTCAGCATCAGCGGGTAGCCAATCTCGGCGGCCATTTTGGCAACTTCAGTCATATCGTCTGGCAATGGCTCGGTGGCTGGAACCACCGGAACGCCGATTTCAATGGCCAGATTGCGGGCAGCAACCTTATTGCCCAATCGCCGCATAGTCTCAGACTTTGGGCCGATGAAAATCAAACCTGCATCGTTGCAGGCGTCAACAAATTCAGGACTTTCCGACAAAAGCCCATAGCCGGGGTGGATGGCATCGGCACCCGAGAGCTTGGCAACGCGGATGATTTCATCAATGGAGAGATAGCTCTCAATCGGGCCAAGATCGCGTTTCAGGTGCGGGCCGCGACCAACCTGATAGCTTTCATCGGCTTTGAAACGATGCAAGGAGAGCTTGTCTTCTTCCGCCCAGATGGCAACGGTTTTAATGCCAAGTTCATTGGCGGCACGAAACACGCGAATGGCGATTTCGGAACGGTTGGCGACAAGAATTTTCGAAATAGACAAGAGACCCTCCTCGGCAGCAGGCGTAACCTTTCGCGTCTGCGAAAAGAATTGATAGCTATTTGTAAGGACATACGCAATTTCTGCGCAATGCAACATACAAATATTTGTCTTTTTATAGGAAGGTCCATTTGTCTATGGCGTTCTTTGTGCGCCATATTTTGTGCACGGTGCTGTAAAGCCTGTCGCTGTGAATCCCACTTATCGCGACGGGCTTTAGTGAATCAACCCGAGGCGAATGGCCAGCCCCACCATGTGCTGGCGGTTTTTGGCGCTTAGCTTGTCCTGCAATTCATTGACATACCAATCCACGGTGTGATTCGAAATTTCGAGAAGCTTGCTCATTTCGTTCGAGGTCATGCCTTCGCCGAGATAGTTGAGAATCTCCAGTTCACGGCGCGTGAGGCGCACGTCGACTTTCGGTGCGCTGTTCAAAGCGTCTGCTTCGCCGTTCAGCTCCATCAGCCGCCAGAAAGCGCATTTCGCCACCGTGTCAAACAGCATGATTTCAATTGCCGACAAGTCCACCGGCCGCCCACCGACGGTCATATTGCCCAGAATGCCGCCTCGCCCATGGATTGGGAAAATATACCCTTCCTCCAGGCCAAATTTATAGGCGTCTGCCATCATCTTCTGCATCCGCTTGAAATGCGGATCATCTTTGAAGGCCGGCAGAGATTCACTCCAGCGGAACGGGCGATGGGCCTGCGCCAGATAGCGCACGGAAGGGTCAATCAATACCAGCTTCTTGCTGACATAGATCTGCGGCCATTTATCCGGCCAACGCCCCGCCAGGATCAGACTTAAAGGGTTTTGATCCGGTTTTGGCGTGCGCACCACACCATAATATTCGAAGCCGTAGACGCTGAGGACCTTCTCCAGCTCCGCAATGAGCTCTTCACGATTCCTGCACCCCTGTGCGACAGCCATGAACTGTATAAGATGGTTGACCGTCACAAATACCCCCTTGATCTGACCTATGTCAGAAAATCATGTTGTTCTAATTAGCATCAAATTTTATCAGGTCAAAACCTACGTGTTCGACGTCTGTCATTTCAATCTTGAGTATTGATTAATTTTCCAGTTCCCAATTTGTCCATAGCGCCCAATTTGAAAAATTGAATCCACGAATTGAGATTTTGCACAATTGATAGGGAACTGTACAGGCGATGTTCATGTTTGTTTTCCTATAACAATCAGACCTATGGCAGACTTATGGCCCCAAGCGGGCAAATTGCCGGATAATATCGGTAAGGAATGGAGAATTCGACGGCATGTCCTTGTTGCAAATCTATTGGCGTGCTCTGCAATATCTGGGGGCTTATCGCTTAAAGGTTGGCGTCGTCGTTGCCGCTAACATCATCCTCGCTGTGATCACCATTGCCGAACCTGTGTTGTTTGGCTGGATCATTGATGCGATTTCCACAGGTAAGCCTGTCACGGATATTCTGATCATGTGGGGCGGGTTCGGCGTTTTCAATACAGTCGCTTTTGTGCTGGTGGCCCGCGAGGCCGACCGCCTCGCCCATGGCCGCCGCGCATCCTTGCTGACCGAGGCCTTTGGCCGCATTATTTCCATGCCACTTTCCTGGCATCACCAGCGCGGCACATCCAACGCATTGCATACATTGTTGCGCGCCAGCGAGACCCTGTTTGGTCTGTGGCTGGAATTCATGCGCACCCATTTGGCCACGCTTGTGGCGCTGGCACTGCTCATTCCCACAGCCCTGTCCATGGACATCCGCCTCACCGTGGTGCTGATTGTGCTCGGCCTGATCTACATCGTGATTGGCAAAGTGGTGATGGACAAGACCAAGGATGGTCAGGCTTCGGTTGAGGGGCACTATCACACGGTTTTTTCCCATGTCAGTGATTCGATCAGCAATGTTTCGGTGGTGCATAGCTACAACCGCATTCAGGCCGAAACCGCAGCGCTGAAAACCTTCACCACCAATCTGATCAATGCCCAATATCCGGTGCTGGACTGGTGGGCGATTGCCAGCGGCCTGAACCGCATTGCTTCCACAGCCTCCATGCTGATCATCCTCATTCTTGGCACTTTGCTGGTGCAAAAAGGCGAGTTGCGGGTTGGGGATGTCATTGCTTTCATTGGCTTTGCCAATCTGTTGATCGGGCGTCTGGATCAGATGCGCCAGTTCTCGACCCAGATTTTTGAAGCCCGCGCCAAGCTGGAGGATTTTTATCAGCTGGAAGATTCGGTGAAGGAGCGCGATGAGCCTGCGGGCACCATGGATCTGCCGCCGGTGCGTGGCGATGTTGAGTTCAAAGACGTGTCTTTTGACTTTGCCAACACCACGCAAGGCGTAAAGCACGTTTCCTTCCAGGCCAAGGCTGGCCAGACGATTGCCATTGTCGGGCCAACCGGTGCCGGTAAAACCACATTGATCAACCTGTTGCAGCGGGTGCATGAACCGCAAGAAGGGCAAATCCTGATTGACGGTGTGAATATTACCAGCGTCACACGCCATTCCCTGCGCCACAGCATTGCCACCGTGTTTCAGGATGCAGGCATTCTCAACCGCTCGATTGCCGACAACATTCGTATTGGTCGGGAAAATGCGACAGATGCCGACATTGTCAAAGCAGCAGAAGCTGCCGCTGCCACTGACTTTATCGAGAGCCGACTAAACGGTTTCGAGACCAGCGTGGGCGAACGCGGCAACCGGCTATCTGGTGGTGAGCGCCAGCGCATTGCCATTGCGCGTGCGATTTTGAAGGACGCACCGATTCTGGTGCTGGATGAAGCCACCAGTGCGCTGGATGTGGAAACCGAAGCGCGGGTGAAAGAAGCCATTGATCGTCTGCGCAAAAACCGCACGACCTTCATCATTGCCCACCGTCTCTCGACTATTCGTGAGGCCGATCAGGTGTTGTTCCTCGATCATGGCCGTATCGTTGAAATGGGCACGTATGATGAATTGAGCGCCAAGGGCGGACGGTTCGCCTCGCTGTTGCAAACCAGCGGCCTTTTGAAGGAAGACGATGAAGGCCCGCACATCTGATTGGGCCTGACCACGCAAAGATCAAGAAAGGCGCGACCTTCATGTCGCGCCTTTTCTATTTTAGAGTTTGTCAGGGAAAAGTGGACTCCGGTTTTCCCTGAAAAACTTTAGGCTTTCGCCAGCCATTTTTCTGCAAGCTCGACCCAGAAGGTGGTGCCGGTTGGGATAATGTCATCGTTGAAATTGTAGCGCGGGTGGTGAAGCTGCGGGTCATCGGCGGTTTTTTGCGTGCCGAGGAAGAAATAGGTTCCGGGCTTCTTTTCCAGCATATAGGCAAAGTCTTCACTGCCCATGATCGGGTTTTCCATGTCGAAAACCTTGTCATTGCCAGCAAAGCGCTTGGCCAGGTCGCGGACGTAATCGGTTTCTGCCTTGTGATTGATGGTGGCTGGATAGCCGCGCTGATAGTCGATTTCAACACGCATGCCGTAGCTTGCCGCCTGCCCTTCGGCAATCTGGCGAATGCGGGTTTCCAGCGCATCGCGCACACCAGCATCAAGGGCGCGGATGGTGATGGCCATCTCAGCGCGCTCGGGAATAACATTGCTGGCGATGCCACTGTTAAAGGCGCCCACGGTGATAACGGCCGATTTCAGTGGATGGATGTTGCGCGATACAACCGTTTGTAAAGCCATGATAATGCTGGCCCCCGCCACAATCGGATCGGCGGCATCCTGCGGCTCGGCGCCATGGCCGCCCTTGCCGATCACGGTGATCTTGCATTCATCGGCAGAGGCCATGATTGGCCCTTCACGGAACACAAAATGACCAAAAGGAATGCGTGGATCATTGTGCAGGCCAAACACGGCGTCGCAGGGAAAGCGCTCGAACAGACCATCCTCAATCATCAGCTTTGCACCGCCAAAATTCTCTTCGGCGGGTTGGAAAATCAGATGGATGGTGCCGTCGAAATTGCGGCGCTCGGATAAAATTTTGGCAGCACCCAGCAGCATGGCCGTGTGGCCATCGTGACCGCAGGCATGCATGACGCCGGGATGTTGGCTGACATAATCAACGCCGGTTTCTTCGGGGATGGGCAGGGCATCAAAATCGGCTCTGATGCCGATGCTGCGGGGGCTGTCACCATTTTTCAGGGTTGCAACAATGCCGGTTTTGGCCAGACCACGGGTGATCTCATAGCCCATTTCGGTCAGCTTTTCGGCGACGAAATCGGATGTTTTGAATTCGGATAGTCCGAGTTCCGGGATCTGGTGCAGATGGCGGCGGATGGCAACGACATCTTGCATTTCATTCGACAGGGGGAGGGACATATTGAACCTGAAATTGCAGTGGAACCATGGGTGCGGCACGGAGCGTGCCAAGACGTGTGTCTGCTCAGGATGACATTTGTTCAGCTTCCATTCAAGCAACGCAATGCAAAGTTTCAAGCTTGATTTGATGTGATGAAGGACGCTTCATCATCTTTATATTGGAGTGACCCCATGACTATGGCAGGATATTTTGACGTCCAATCCAAAGGGACCGTTATGTCGCAACAGGGGCTTGGGTCCGCCGCTACCGATTTTTGCCTGTTTCGGCCCAACCAGAGATCTGCCAGAGATTTGTTTGAGGCCAATTTGTTTGCTTGTGGCCTTTGATAGAAACCAAAAGCAAACGGATTAACGATATAGACTGCAACATAGCTTGGCGCATTTGCCATAAAATGCTGTAGGACTTTAAAATTTCTGCATGATTTTTTGAGGAACTGATTTGGTTTTTCAAGCGTTGTGCAGAACACCCCACTCTTGCTGGTAACAGAATTCGAGAACATGTCCCCATCTATGACGCCTTCTGCAGCGCCGCGCGACACTGAAACCCGAAACATTGACCACAATGATTCGATCAGAGGTGTCTATCTGACAATCGATGAATTGAAGGATAAGTCCAGGAGCCTCGCCACCGATGTTGTGGCCACGCTCCCGGCTTTTTTTGCCTTTGATTTTTTTGCGCGGCATAAAGAAAACGAGCGGGAAATCCTGCGTGTTTACCGCACAACGGCGGCTGATCTGGAAGCCGGTGCGACCATTACACCCGCTGCCGAATGGTTGCTGGATAACCATTACATCATCGAAGAAGCCATTCAGGAAGTTCGCCGCGATTTTCCGCGCCGCTTCTATCACCAGCTTCCCACGGTGAAGATCGGTGATCAGGTCATTCCGCGCGTAATGGCTTTGGCCTGGCTCTATGTCGCCCACACCCACAGCACCGTGACCCGCGAAGGCATGACGGCGCTGGCGGAAGGCTATCAGTCGGAACAGTCGCTGGAAATCGGTGAGCTGTGGGCATTGCCCTCCATGGTGCGCTTTGTGCTGGTGGAAAATCTGCGCCGCATCTCCACCCGCGTCGAGCGCTCACGCCAGATGCGCCGCAGGGCCAATGAGGCCGCCGATGAGGTGATTCGTCTGGGTGACGAAGCCGCCTGCCGTGAATACCTCAAGCAGCTTGAGGGCATGGCCGACGACAACACCTTTGCCACGCAATTCCTCTATCGTATCCGCAATGGCTCGCAAACCTCCACGCTCGCCGTCAACTGGCTTGAGCAGCGGATGGCCGCCAAGGGTCGCAGCACCGAAGAGGCCATGGCGGCAGAGCATAACCGTCTGTCGTCGGGCAATGTCACCATGGGCAGCATCATCAAGGGTCTGCGCACCATTGATGACACCGAATGGTCTGTCTGGGTGGAAGAAGTCAGCCACGTTGACAAAATCCTGCGCTCACACAGCGATTATGAAGCGCTGGATTTTGGCTCGCGCAACAGCTACCGCAACACTATTGAAAAGCTGGCCCGCCGTTCCGACAAGACCGAGTTGCAAATTGCTCAGGCCGCCATTGATCTGGCCCAGTCTGAAGCAACAGCCGCTGGTCAGTCTGATTCGATCTCCAATGTCGGCAGCGTGCTGGTGGGTGCCCGCAAGCAGGAACTGGAGCGCAAGATTGGCTATCGTGTGCCCGTGCACATCGCCATAACCCGAGGCTTCAAACGTCTGCACTGGCTGGCCATTGCCCTGCCTATTCTAGCCTTCACCGCTTTGGCTCTGGCCTTGGTGGCGTGGTATCTGTCTTATGTCGGGCTGTCTGTGTCGTTGATTGTGGTGCTGGTGGCCCTGTTTGCCCTGCCCGCATCGGAAGGTGCGACCGGTCTGTTCAACACGCTCTCGACCTTTATTCTCAAGCCTGCCCGTCTGGTGGGCTATGAGTTCAAGGAAGGTATTCCTGATGAGGCGCGCACGCTGGTAGCCGTGCCCTGCATGATTTCCAAGCGCGACCATGTGGATGAGCTGGTGCGCAATCTGGAGGTTCATTACCTCACCAATCCACGCGGTGAGGTTTATTTTGCGCTGCTCAGCGACTGGCCGGATGCGAAGGTGGAAGAAACTGCCGGCGATCTGGAAGTGTTTGAATATGCCAAGCGCGAAGTGGCCAACCTCAACGCCCGTTATAATGACGATGGCAAGACCCGCTTTTACTTCCTGCACCGCCGCCGCCTGTTTAACCCCCAGGAAGAATGCTGGATGGGTTGGGAGCGCAAGCGCGGCAAGCTGCATGAGCTGAACCTGCTGCTGCGCGGTGACAAGGATACGTCCTACATGACCGGTGCCAATATGGTGCCGGATGACGTGCAATATGTCATGACGCTGGATGCCGACACCCGTTTGATGCGCGATGCCGTGACCAAGCTGGTCGGCAAGATGTTTCACCCGATCAACCGCCCGGTGCATGATCCCAAGACCGGCCGTGTCATCAGCGGCTACGGCATTTTGCAGCCGCGCGTGACGCCATCGCTGACCACGGGCAAGGATGCTTCCGTGTTCCAGCGCGTGTTCTCAATCAATCGCGGCCTTGATCCTTACGTGTTCACCGTCTCCGACGTTTATCAGGACATTACCGGCGAAGGCAGCTTCACGGGTAAGGGCCTTTATCACGTTGATGCGTTTGAAACCGCCATCAAGGGCCGCATCGACGAAAACACCATTCTCAGCCACGACCTTCTGGAAGGTTCGTTTGCCCGCTGCGCATTGGTGACCGATGTTGAACTGGTCGAAGACTTCCCGACCCGCTATGAAGTTGAAATCTCGCGTCAGCACCGCTGGGCGCGTGGCGACTGGCAGCTGTTGCCTTACATTTTCGACCCCAATCGCGGCATTACCTCGCTTGGCCGTTGGAAAATGGTCGATAACCTGCGTCGCTCGCTGACCCCGATTGCGTGGTTTGGTGCCTCGGTGATTGGCTGGTACGCCATGAACCCGCTGGATACGCTGATCTGGCAGTTGATGCTGATCTTCTCACTGTTTGTCGCACCAACCATTTCGCTGATCAATGCGCTGGTGCCGCGCCAGACGGATATTGTGCCAAGCGCGCATTTCCAGTCGCTTTGGGCTGATGTGCGTGGGGCCAATGCGCAAGTGGCACTTCGCATCGTGTTCATTGCCGATATGGCCTGCATGATGGCAGATGCCATCATCCGCTCCATGTATCGTCTTCTGGTCAGCCGCAAGATGCTGCTGGAATGGCGCACCGCCGCCAGCATTCAGTCTGCGGCGCAGGGCAGCATTCTCACCTATTACAAGACCATGCGCTATGCGCCAATTCTGGCCATTGTCGCTTTTGCCCTGTCGTTCTGGGAAGCGGGTTTTGGTGCCTTTGTTGGTCTGCCGTTTACGCTGATGTGGGTACTGTCACCGCTTGTGGCCTGGTATGTCAGCCAATCGGCTGAAACCGAAGACCGCATGTTTGTGCCGGAAGACACCGTGATTGAGCTGCGCCGCATTGCCCGTCGCACCTGGCGCTATTATGAGACCTTCACCAATGCCGGTGAACACTTCCTGCCGCCAGACAATTTTCAGGAAACACCAGAGCCGGTTGTGGCACGCCGCACCTCGCCCACCAATATCGGTGTTTATCTGCTGTCAGTTGTCTCGGCCCGTCACTTTGGCTGGCTCAGCTTTGAGCAGACCATTGAAAAGCTGGAACAGACCATCGGCACGCTCGACAAGATGGATAAGTTCCGGGGCCATATTTACAACTGGTATCACACCGATACGCTGAAGCCTTTGGGCAACCGCTATATCTCGGCGGTGGACAGCGGCAACCTCGCCGGTCACCTGATTGCCATTTCCTCGGCCTGCCGGGAATGGGCAGAAGCGCCATCGGCGCATCTCCAAGCCAGCCTCGACGGCATCAGCGATGTCGGCGGTATCCTGATGGAAACCCTGAGTGAGCTGCCGGATGATCGCAAGAACCTGCGTCCTCTGCGTGGTCGCCTGTTTGAGCGCATTCAGGGCTTCAACAACGCCGTGGAAGCGGTCAAGCGCGAGCATGAATTCGCCTCCATTCAGGTGATGAACCTTGCCGTTCTGGCCCGCGACATTCAAAAGCTGGCCGCCAACCTTCATCATGAGCTGCGCTCGGACAAGAGCACGGACATCATGCGCTGGAGTGAATCGCTGGTGAGCGTGTGCGAATCGCACATTGCTGATAGCGCGTTCGATCTCTCCAACATCGAGCCGCTGCGGGTACGCTTGAGCCACCTGCGTGATCGTGCCCGCGATCTGGCGTTTTCGATGGACTTCTCCTTCCTGTTCCGCAAGGAACGCCGCCTGCTCTCCATCGGCTACCGTGTTGAAACCATGGAGCTGGATGAGTCCTGCTACGACCTTCTGGCCTCGGAAGCCCGCCTCACCTCGCTGTTTGCCATTGCCAAGGGCGATCTGCCCACCGAGCATTGGTATAAGCTGGGCCGTCAGGTGGTTCCGATTGGCTCACGCGCAGCACTGGTGTCGTGGTCCGGTTCGATGTTCGAATACCTGATGCCGCCGCTGGTGATGCAGGAGCGTCAGGGTGGTATTTTGAACCAGACGAACAATCTGATCGTCAAGGAACAGATGAACCACGGTCGCCGCCTGAATATCCCTTGGGGTATTTCGGAAGCTGCCTTCAACGCCCGCGACCACGCCTTGGCCTATCAGTACACCAACTTTGGTGTGCCAACCCTTGGCCTCAAGCGTGGCCTTGGCCAGAACGCGGTTATCGCGCCTTACGCTTCTATTCTGGCCAGCCAGTATGACCCGCAGGCTGCCGCAGAAAACCTGAAAAAGCTGCGCTCGCTGGGTGCCTTGGGTCAGTATGGCTTCCACGATGCCGTGGACTTCACGCCGACCCGCGTGCCAAAGGGCAAGACCTGTGCTGTGGTCTATAACTACTATGCCCACCACCATGGCATGTCGATTGCGGCCATTGCCAACGTGACCTTCAACGGCTTGCTGCGTGGTCTCTTCCATGCCGATCCGGTGATTGAAGCGGCTGAACTGCTGTTGCAGGAAAAGGCACCGCGCGAAATCCCCGTGATGAGCGCAAAATACGAGCCACAGACTCCCGGCAAGGGACAGGCAGACCTGCTGCGGGCCGAAATCCGCACCATCACCGATCCGCTTTCCAAGGATCGCGAATTGGTGCTGCTGTCCAACGGCCATTACTCGGTGATGTTGACGGCCACTGGCTCCGGCTTCTCGCGCTGGAACGGTCTCTCGGTGTCGCGCTGGAAGGCCGACCCGACCGAAGACCGCAATGGGACGTTCATCTTCCTGCGCGACATGACCTCTGGCGAATGGTGGTCCACCACCGCAGCCCCACGCCGCGCTGCGGAAGAAAAGACCCGCGTGGTCTTCTCCGACGACAAGGCCGAGTTTACCAAGACGGTTGGCGATATCACCTCAACGGTTGAATGCGTGGTGGCCACCGAGCATGATGCCGAAGGTCGTCGCGTCACCATTCTTAACACCGGCACCGAAGATCGCTTCATTGAAGTGACTTCCTATATGGAACCCGTGCTGTCGAGCGATGACAATGACAACGCCCATCCGGTGTTCTCACGCATGTTCATCAAGACCGAGCTGGGCCGCAAGGGCGACGTGATCCGCGTCGAGCGCAACAAGCGTTCGCCAAGCGATCCCGACATCTGCGTGGCGCATCTGGTGTCGGATACCTCTGGCCCCGGCCGCAACACCGAGTTCGAAACCGACCGTTACAAGTTCATCGGTCGTGGCAGAACGCTGGGTGAAGCCGCCGCCTTTGATCCGGGCGCAACACTGTCGGGCACCCAAGGCTTTACGCTGGACCCGATTGCCAGCTTCCGCCGCGTGCTGCGCGTGCCTGCGGGCAAAAAGGTCAGCGTGGTCTATTGGACCATTGCCGCCCCGAGCCGTCAGGAACTGGATGTGGCGATTGAGCAATACCGCCACGCGGACGCCTTCAACCACGAAATGCTGCACGCCTGGACCCGCACCCAGGTTGAGATGCGCCATATCGGCATTACCTCGCAGCAGGCGGCGGCCTTCCAGCAGCTCGGACGCTATCTGGTCTACCCGGATATGCATCTGCGCGCCGACCCGGAAACCGTTCGTGCAGGCCTTGCCTCGCAATCGGCGCTGTGGCCCAACTCGATCTCCGGCGACTATCCAATCTTTGCCGTGCGCATCAATGATGACATGGACACGGAAGTGGTACGCGAAGCCCTGAGCGCGCAGGATTACCTGATCCGTCATGGCGTGGTCAGCGATGTGGTCATCCTCAACGAGCGGGCCGCATCTTATGCTCAGGATATGCAGCACGCGCTGGAGCAATTGGCCGAAGGCATCCGCTCCAAGCAGGCTGACGGCGGCCAGCAGCATGTGTTTGCCGTGCGCCGTGATCTGATGGATGACACAGGCTGGAATGCCGTGCTGGCTGCCGCCCGCGTGGTGCTGCATGCTCGAAACGGCAAGATCACCGATCAGGTGACCCATGCTGTTGAGCTGTTCTCGGCACCGCGTGGCCATGACACAGTGGATGCCGATTGGTATCCGCCCGTGCCAACCATGGTAAAGCCAGAGGATCAGCCGGTCATCACCATTGATGGCAGTGACCTCGATTTCTGGAACGGCTACGGCGGCTTCAGCAAGGACGGCACGGAATATGTGGTGCGCCTTAGCGCAGGTCAGTCCACACCGCAGCCATGGATCAACGTGATCTCCAACGATAACTTCGGCTTCCACATTGCGGCTGAAGGCTCAGGCTTCACCTGGAGCCGCAACTCGCGCGACTATCAGCTGACCCCATGGTCAAATGATGCCGTCACCAACCGCACCGGCGAAGCCTTCTATGTGGCCGATCTGGACAGCGGTGATGTGATCAGCCCGATTTCGGCAGCCTCTAAGCGCATCGATGCCGTGTATGAAACCCGCCATGGCCTCGGCTATTCGGTGTTCAGCACTGAAGGCTCTGATCTGGAAGTCGAACTGACGGTAACGGTGGATCAGGTCGAGCCAGTGCGCTTTACCCAGCTTAAGGTGCGCAACACCGGCACCACGGCACGGCGCTTGAGAAGCTATGGCTATGCGGAATGGGTTCTGGGCAACAACCCGCAGAAGACCGCTGCCTTCGTGCTGACCTCAAAGGATGAGGAAACCGGCGCCCTTCTGGCCACCAACCCCTATAGCATCGACTATTCGGGCCGGTTTGCTTTCATGGCAGGTGTCGAGACGGCCTCGGGCTTTGCCTCCAGCCGCCGCGAGTTCATCGGTCGCCATGGCGATATCAAAATGCCACAGGCTGTTGCCAAGGCCTCGCCGCTGTCGGGTTCGATTGATCCCGAAGGCGATCCATGCGCAGCACTGGCGTTCGATATCGAACTTCAGCCGGGTGAAGAAAAGTCCGTCACCTTCCTGATGGGCGATGCTAGCTCGCTGGATGCAGCCCGCAGCGTGATTACCGCTGCCCGCAAGAAGGGCTTTGATGGCGCGCTCAAGGAGGCGAAAACCTTCTGGGGTGACTTCACCGGCCATCTCAAGGTCAAGACTGGCGATGCTGGCTTTGACAATATGGTCAACCATTGGCTGCCCTATCAGACGCTGGTTTGCCGTATCAAGGCCCGTGCTGGCTTCTATCAGGCCTCGGGTGCCTATGGCTTCCGCGACCAGTTGCAGGACAGCCTTGCCTTCCTGCTGTATAAGCCGGAACTGGCCCGCAACCAGATCCTCAATGCGGCATCGCGCCAGTTCAAGGAAGGCGATGTGCAGCATTGGTGGCTGCCACAGAATGGCGCGGGTATCCGCTCCAGCATTTCTGACGACGTGGTGTGGCTGGCCTATGCCATCGACAGTTACGTCACCGCCACCGGCGATGCGGCCATTCTGGATGAGCAGATCAGCTTCCTTGATGGCCCAACCTTGGCGCTGGGCCGTCACGATGCCTTCTTCACACCGGAGATCTCCAATGAGAAGGTGGCGCTGTATGAACACGCCGCCCGCGCACTTGATCTCGCCATCACCCGCACAGGCACCAATGGTCTGCCATTGATCCTCGGCGGTGACTGGAACGACGGCATGAACCGGGTTGGTGTGGCAGGCCGCGGTGAAAGCGTGTGGCTGGGCTGGTTCCTGGCCAATGCGCTCACAGTGTTCACGCCTTACGCAGAACAGCGCAAGGATGACGCCCGCGTCACCCGCTGGACCAAATACCTCGCAAGCCTGAAAGCTGCTCTTGAAAAGGCAGGCTGGGATGGCGACCACTATCGTCGCGGTTACTTCGACGATGGCGATCCGCTGGGCTCTGATCTGTCGGATGAGTGCAAGATCGATGCGATTGCCCAGTCATGGTCGGTTCTGTCAGGTGCAGGCAAGCCAGAGCGGCAGGAAATGGCGATGGATTCGGTGGTCAAGCGGTTGGTCGATGACGAGGTGGGTATTGTCCGCCTCTTCACCCCAGCGTTCGAAAAGACCCGTCTGGATCCCGGCTATATCAAGTCCTACCCACCGGGCGTGCGTGAAAATGGCGGTCAATATACCCATGCTGCCATCTGGACAGGTTTGGCGCTCTCCAAGCTCGGCCGTGCCGATCAGGCGTGGAAAGTGTTCTCGACCCTGAACCCGATCCACCACGCGGAAACCACCGAAGCCGCAGACCGTTACCGGGTGGAGCCTTACGTGGTGGCTGCCGATGTCTACGGCGGTCCCGGCTATGAGGGCCGTGGCGGCTGGACATGGTACACCGGCTCTGCTGGCTGGATGTATCGCTTCGCGATTGAGGGCTTCCTCGGCATCCACCGTGATGGCGAAAACTTGAGCCTGCGCCCTGCCCTGCCTTCACACCTCAACGCCTATGAGGCCGAGGTCAGCATCGGCGGCAAGGCGGTCAAGATCAAGGTGGCCCGTAAGGTGGATGGCTATGAGGTCAGCGCCAACGGCAAGGCGGTTGAAGAAAAAGACGGAGCCTTTGCAGTGGGCTTTTAAGCCTTATCAATAAACAGAAAAGCTGGCCTTTGCGCCGGCTTTTTTCGTTCCATGCTTTGGAAAAACGGTGCACGACGCGAAGATTTTCATCCGTGATAAAACCCCTCCCCAATCCTCCCCACAAGGGGGAGGGTTGGGGAGGGGCCTTTCTTTTGCGTCGTATCCTGAGGATAAAAACGCTTTTATGCCTTCTGATCCGCAGGATAGGGTGTTTTCAGTAGCAAAATCAGTCCACCACCGAGAAAAATCACCAGACAGGCCATGCCCGCCCGGGCTGAATGGGTGGCAGCCGTCACCAGCGAGAACGATAGGGTGGCCATGAAACTGGTGGCGCGGCCTGAAAGGGCATAAATGCCAAAATAGCGCCCGGCTTCATCAGGGGTAATGCTGCGCGCCAGATAGGAGCGCGAGGATGCCTGCACCGGGCCAAAGGCAAGGCCGATAAACACGCCGTAGAGAATATAGACTTTTTCAGCCGCGGTGCCGAACAGGCTGCCGCTGCTGACGGTGGAGAGCGGCACAAAGCCAAAGGCGGTAAAGTCCGGACCCGTTGAGATGATGCCGAAGACGGCAATCAGCAAAAATGTCAGGCTGATCACCACCATGGTTTTTGAGCCAAGGGCATGATCCAGACGGCTGGCAATCAGGCAGCCGAAAATCGCGACAATGTTCAAAATAATGCCGTAAATGCCGATTTCCATGGTGGACCAGCCAAACATGCCGGCGGCAAACACGCCACCAAGGATCAAGACGCCGTTGACGCCATCCTGATAGATCATCCGGGCGATCAAAAAACGCAGAATGCCGGAGCGCTTACGCACCTCTTGCAATGTTGCTTTCAGGTCGGACAGTCCGGAGCGCACAGCCTTTCCAAGTGCCTCGCCTTTCACCTGATCCGGGGTGAAGAAAAACATCGGCAAGATGAACACCAGATACCAGATTGCTGCAATTGGCCCGGTGATGCGGGCATCCTCACCGGTTGCTGCATCAAGGCCAAAAAGCGGTGTGATGCCTAAAATGGTCTTGCCGGATTGTGGATTGGCCGCCAGCAGTGTCACCACAGAAATCAGCACAATCATGCCGCCGAGATAGCCAAGCCCCCAGGCGGCGTTGGAAATGCGGCCTACGTCTTTGGCGCTGACCAATCGCGGCATCATCGAATCGTTGAAAACAATCGAAAATTCAGCGGCAATTGAGGCCAGACTGAACAGCACCAGTGGATAGATGATGGCGGAGCCGGGCGCGGCATACCACAACAGGCACAGGCAGGTGATTTTGATGGTGGCGAAAAAGGCAATCCATGGTTTGCGCGAGCCGCTGCGATCGGCAATCGAGCCCAGCACCGGCGATAAAAGCGCAATCACAATCGAGGCGGCAGTGGCCGCATTGCTCCAGGCGGCTTGCGCGCTCACCGGATCGTGGGTGAGGCGGGATACGAAATAGGGGCCGAAGATGAAGGTGGTCACAACCGTAAAAAACGGTTGCGCTGCCCAGTCAAAAAACATCCATCCCCAAATCCCGGCTTTGGTGGCTGGCGTGGTTTTTTGCTCTGCTGTCATGTCTGTACCGCCGTCCAACTATGCTGTGACGGCGACATTGGCATTATGGCATGACAGGTTCAACAATGATTGAGATGAAATATCGCAACTGCCGGGACGATCACATCCCGGCAGTCTCGTTTGTCGCGATCAGACGCGCGCTTGCGCAATATCGGTCAGCAGGCTTGCGGCCACCGTCAGGCGCGACAGGCTGGGTTCACCATCGGTCAGGGCAATCAGCTCGCTGCCCAGCCGGTTGATGCGCACCGCATCCTGTGACTGCCAGCTGGCAATCGCGTTTTTAGCCTCTCCATGGGTGGTCAGGGCCTGCACAACGATGTTGCGGCGGGCTGACAGAATCAGATCCAGACTGCGCAGCAGGGCCAGATTGTCGTAATGGTCGCTGGTCTGGATTTTTTCCAGCGATGCCAGCAGACGGCCAATGCGGAAGGTGTCGCTGACCCTGTAATAATTCTCGGTCGCGCGCTGCAAGCTGGCTTCAGCCCGCAGCGAGATTGCCATCACCTCCGGCACCACAATGAAGGCGGAGAGGTCTGCAATCGAGCGGGCCAGATCATCCGGCACACCGGCTTCGATCATCTGGGCGGCCTCGGTTTCAATGTGCTGTGAGAAATCGGCTGGCATCACCGATTTGCTAAAGCTCTTGAAGGATTTAACCGCAGCTTTCAGTTTGCGAACCGTGTCCGAGAGATCGCCCTCGGTCAGTTTGGTGTCAATCGCCAGTTTGGTGAAGGCGCGATAGACATATTCAATCCGGCCGTAGAGATCATTTTGCACCTCACCGGCAATCTCGCCGTCCAGGGCGTCAATCTGCTCCCAATAGCTGTGCAGATCCAGCCCGTCGCCGGCCAGAATGGCCCCCTTGACGATGTCGGCGGGCTGCGCGCCGGTGGCATCCATCATCCACACCATGAAACTGGGGCCGCCCCGGTTGATCACGTGGTTGGCCAGTGCCGTCGCAATGATTTCGCGTTTCAGCCGGTGGCCTTCAATATCGGCCTCATAGGTGCGGCGCATTTTTTTCGGGAAATACTCCTTCAAAAGGCTGTCGCAATAGGGGGCATCGGGCAGATCGCTCTCAACCAGATCATCAAACAGCGAAATCTTGGCGTAAGAGAGCAGCACGCCAATCTCGGCGCGGGTCAGCGCTTGACCGCCCACATAGCGTTCTGAAATCGCCGCATCATCCGGCAGCATTTCGACTTTCCGGTTCAGGCGGCCGGATGCTTCCAGCACCGTCATCAGGCGGGCCAGCTCATCGCGGTTGCTGGCGCGCTGACGCTCTGTCAGCGAAATTGCCAGCGATTGCAGGTAGTTGTTGCGCAGCACCAGCTCGCCAACCTCTTCGGTCATCGAGGCCAGTAGCTTGTTACGAGCGGGCAGATCAAGGCGGCCAGAGGTCAGGGCCGTGGAGAGGGCAATCTTGATGTTGACCTCAACGTCGGACGAGTTGACGCCAGCCGAATTATCAATGGCGTCCGAATTGCAGCGCCCACCCTTGAGGCCAAAGGCAATACGGCCCTTTTGCGTAACACCCAGATTGGCCCCTTCGCCAATCACCTTGGCGCGCACCTCATCGGCGGTCACACGGATCGGGTCATTGGCGCGGTCGCCCACATCTGCGTCTGATTCGGAGAGGGCTTTGACATAGGTGCCAATGCCGCCAAACCACAGAAGATCAACAGGCGCTTTCAAAATGGCACTGAGGATTTCCAGAGGTGTTGCCACCAGCTTGCCAAGATCAATGGCGTCGGCGGCTTCCTGGGTCAGCTTTACGGACTTTTCCGAGCGCGAGATGATCATGCCACCCTTGGAGAGCAGGGCTTTGTTGTAATCCTGCCAGCTGGAGCGGGGCAGGGCGAACATGCGCTTGCGCTCTTGGAAGGATTTTTCCATATCCGGGTTGGGATCAATGAAAATATCGCGGTGGTCAAAAGCGGCAATCAGCCGGATTTTGTGCGACAGCAACATGCCATTGCCGAACACGTCACCCGACATATCGCCCACACCCACCACCGAAAACGGTGTTGTCTGGATGTTGGTGTTCATTTCACGGAAATGGCGTTTGACGGCTTCCCAAGCACCGCGGGCGGTAATGCCCATCTTCTTGTGGTCATAGCCAGCAGAACCACCGGACGCAAAGGCGTCGTCCAGCCAGAAACCGGCTTCACGGGCAAGCCCGTTGGCGGTGTCGGAGAAGGTGGCTGTGCCCTTGTCAGCGGCCACCACGAAATAGGGATCATCGCCATCCAGCCGCACAGTGTCTGCCGGGGCCACAACCTCACCATCCTTGATATTGTCGGTGATGGAAAGCAGCGTGCGGATATAGGTCATATAGGCTTCACGCCCCAGCCGCAGATATTCCTCGCGGTTGGTAATGCCCGCCAATTGCTTGGGATAAAAGCCGCCCTTGGCCCCAACCGGCACAATCACCGCATTTTTCACCTGCTGGGCTTTGACGAGGCCGAGCACTTCGGTGCGGTAATCCTGTGCGCGGTCCGACCAGCGCAAGCCGCCACGGGCAACCTTGCCAAAGCGCAAGTGAACACCTTCCACCTCGGTGCCGTAGACGAACATTTCCCGGAAGGGTTTTGGCTGTGGCAGGCCATCCAACAAATGTGGGTCGAATTTGAAGGCCAGCATGGGTTTGATGCCATCCGCGCCCTTTTGGAAATAATTGGTGCGCAAGGTGGCATCAATGGCGTTTTGATAACGGCGCAGGATGCGGTCATCATCGAGGCTCGGAACGTCGGCCAGTGCGCTCTCAATCTGGGCGCGCAGATCGGCAAGCTTGCGATTGCGGGTTTTTTCCGAGGCCTTGATGTCGAAGGAATGGTGGAACAGGCTGAACAGATCGGCGGTGATCTGCGGATATTTGTTCAGCGTTTCAGCAATATAGGTCAGCGAATAGACCAGCCCGCCCTGACGCAGGTAAGCGGCATAGGCGCGCAACACAGCCACTTCGGCAACCGTGAGATTGGTGCTCAGCACCAGACGGTTAAAGGCGTCATTATCGACCAAGCCGCTAAACGCCGCCAAAAACGCTTCTTCCACCCGCTTGGCATGTTTGCCAAATTCAAAAGCCTGACCGTGGCGAACAGTCAGCTCCATATCGTGCAGCACAACATGCTGTGGCTGATCGGCGCTTTTGGCTTTTTGAACGCCAACGTCAAAGGTTCGCTCACTGATGACGCTAAAGCCGAGGTTTTCCAAAAGCGGCACGCGACGTGACAAGGGCAGGTGATCACCCGCATGAAACACTTTGAGATAAAGCGCGTCGCCGTCTTCGGTCTTGCGGCCATGGAAAGCGATGGCAATACCGGCCTGTGTCAGGCTGGTTTCGATCAGGCCCAGATCAGCAACCGCTTCTTCTGGCGTGAATGCGTCTTCAAAGGCGCGATTGACCAGAAGCTGTGGCGCATTGGCCGGGGCAAGGGCGGCAAAGCGGTCGTCCCAGCGCGACGTGATGGCCTTGACGGCCTCTTCCAGTTTTGCTTGCGGAATGCGTGGTGTTTTGCCTTCCGAGCGGCCAATGATGAAATGCACCCGTGCCACCCCACCTTCGGGGAAGGCTGGATAATAGGCGGAAACGCGCCCGTCATAGGCTTTGACAAAATAATCGCCAATGCGTTCGCGCACCAGGGAGTTATATTCCTCACGCGGCACATAGACGAGCAGGGAGACGAAGCGGTCGAAATGGTCGATACGCGGCAAAACCCGCACGCGGGGGCGCTCGCCCAGATCGGTGATCTGTTCGCAGAACCGCGCCAGAAGATCAGCATCAATCTGGAACAGATCGTCACGCGGATAGGATTCCAGCGTGTTTTGCAACATGCGGCCGGAGTGGCTTTGCGGATCAAAGCCAAAATGCGCCACGACCTTTTCAACCTTTGCCCGCAACATTGGGATATGGTTGACCGAATGGGTATAGGCGGTGGCGGTAAACAGTCCGACGATGCGCAATTCGCCAATGACTTTGCCATTGGCATCAAAGCGCTTGACGCCAATGTAATCCATATAGGCGCGGCGATGCACCACCGATTTCACATTGGCTTTAGTGACAATCAGATCATCCGGGCCTTGCAAGAAGGCCAGAATTTCAGGCGTTGTGGTCACCGCATTGCGGCCTTGGCGCAGCACCAGCACGTCGGGGTCAGACAACAGGCCAAGGCCGCGGCCCTTGCCGCGCTCCACGGTGGCATTGGCCCCTTCGCCGGAATAGATATATTCGCGCATGCCGAGGAAGGTGAAATTGTCGTCGCGCAGCCACTCCAGAAAAGCCAGCGATTCGGCGCGCTCGGACTTGCGGCGGCTGGTTGGCTGGGCGGTCAAATCCGTCACAGCACCTTCAAGCAAGGCAATCATCGGCTGCCAGTCGGAGGCAACCGTGCGCACCTGTTTGAGCACTTCTTCCAGCCGGGCAATCAGGCCATCGGCCTGCTCAGGGGTCAAGGCTGCCAGGTGGACCTGAATATAGCTTATGCGGCTGCCAGCATCTGCGTCCTTGTCGGCCAGCGCCCAGCCTTGCTCTGCTTTGGTGACGATGGGGTGAACGGCCAGATGAATATCGCGGAACTGGCTGGTGATTTCGCCCATGACAGAATCATAGAGAAAGGGCTTGTTGCTGTCGGCGATTGACAAAAGACTGATCGGAGCGCCGTCAATCACGATATCCGGTGCCGTTTTGATCGTGACTTTGGCTGTTGTGCCATCAAAGCTCTGGAGGTCATCAAAGGCGCGCTTTGCAGCCTCGGCCAGCATGGGCGGCTCATAGCTCTGGAGGTCGTCGTCGCTGGCGCGCCCAAACAAAACCTCCGGCTCGATGGCGCTGATGGCTTGTTCTTTGAGTACCGAGCGGGCACCATCAAAAAGCTGTTCCCGTTTCACCCGTTTACCTGCAACCACGATTATCCTCCCGTGATGGAATTTTGTGTTGTCTTCGCAGCAGTCCGCTTTAAGAAATTATGCAGTAGCAATGATATCTGAACTCTATACAAGACTCGTAATCATTGATCGAATTTGTCGAAACACCCACCATGTTTGGCATATTTTTCAAAAAATCACCGACTTTTTCCGAAGTTGGCGATAAAAATTGACAAGATAGCGACAAAAACATGGAAATGGCCCGAAACTTGGTCAGGAATGTCCTTCATGTCAGATTGTTCGGCAAGCGCCGTCATTGCCATTTCAAGTCACGTTGTTCGTGGCTCTGTTGGAAACCGTGCAGTGGTTTTTGCACTGGAGAGTCTGGGCTTTCCGGTTTGGGCCATGCCCACCGTGGTTTTGCCCTGGCATCCGGGGCATGGACCTTCAACCCGCATGACGTTTAATGACGACGTGTTTGAGAGCGCCATTGATGATCTGATTGCCGCGCCATGGCTGGGCGAGGTCAAGGCCGTCATCACCGGCTATTTTGGCAGTCCCCGGCAGCCTTTGGCTGTGGCGCGGCTGGTGTCGGCCCTGAAAGAGCGCAATCCCGATCTGGTCTATCTGTGCGATCCGGTGATTGGTGATCTTGGCGGGCTCTATGTGCCAGAGGCAATGGCAAAAGCCATCCGCGATCATCTGATTCCTCTGGCCGATATTGCTACGCCCAATCGCTATGAACTGGCATGGATGGCGGGGGCACCGCTGGAGACCAACAGCGCTATCATTGATGCGGCGCTTTCGCTTGGGCCTGCGCGCATGGCGGTGACATCGGCAGTGCCGATGATGGCGGGTAGCATCGGTAATTTGCTTTTGTCCAATCGCAATGCGCTTTTGGCGGAACATCGCTCCATGGATGGCGCTCCCAATGGCTTGGGCGATCTGTTTTCTGCCTTGCTGCTGGCCCGGTTGCTGGAAAAGCATGACGAGGAAAAAGCCCTGCAATTGGCAACAGCCAGTGTGTATGAGATCCTTGCCCGGTCGATGAAGCGGCAAAGCGATGAGCTGACGCTGGAGCAGGATCAATCCAGCCTGAAAACCCCCATGGCCCTGGTGCAGTTGCGGCGATTGTTGCACCCGGCCAGCAAGCCGGGTCGGTTGTAATCTCCAAAAATAGAAATTATAGATTTTATTGCCTTGTCAACCATGGTGCATTGCGGTAATCGACACACATGACACAGTTTCCTTCTTCGCTTTTGACCGGCTATCGCAATTTTATGAGTGGCCGTTACGTTGACGAGCGAGGGCGCTATCGCGCTCTGGCCGAGCAAGGGCAAAGTCCCCAGACCATGATTGTCGCCTGTTGCGACTCGCGCTCTGCGCCGGAAACCATTTTCGATTGCGGTCCCGGTGAATTGTTTGTGGTGCGCAATGTTGCCAATATGGTGCCGCCCTATGAGCCGGATGGCCAATATCACTCTACGTCAGCAGCGCTTGAATTTGCGGTGCAGTCGTTGAAGGTGAAAAATATCATCGTGATGGGCCATGGCCGCTGTGGCGGTATTCGGGCAGCACTGGATCCCAATGCAGAGCCGCTTTCGCCGGGCGATTTCATTGGAAAATGGATGAACCTCGTCAAGCCAGCGGCTGAACAGCTGCAAAACGCTTCGGTGATGACCGATGCTGAACGCCAGACGGCGATGGAGCGAATTTCAATCCGTAATTCCATCGAAAATCTGCGCACCTTCCCCTATGTGCGGGCGCTGGAAGAGGCGGGCGAGATTGCCATTCACGGGGCGTGGTTTGATATTTCCAATGGCGAATTGTGGGTGATGGATTCGGAGACCCGCGATTTCAAGCGGCTCGATCCTTGAGAAAGCCAATTATCGAAAAAGGCCGGCTTTGAAACCGGCCTTTTTTATGCTCGTTACTGCTGATCAATCTGCTTGCCGATATAGGCAATGGCCTGCTGATACACCACAGCGGCATTCCAGCCAGCGATGGCATTGAAATTTGGCTCACCTTGCTGATATCCAGCCCCTGCGCGCCAGCCATGGCCTTTGAGGAAATTGGCGGTCGAGGCCAGGGCATCGGCTCTCGAGCCGACCAGATCGATATGGCCATTGCCATCGCCATCAACCCCGTACAGCAACACGTTTTTCGGCAGGAACTGGGTTTGGCCCACTTCACCATGGGCAGCACCGCGCGATGAGCTGCTGAGTGTGCCATCGGCCACCAGTTTCAGCGCAGCATAAAGCTGGTCGGTAAAATATTCGGTGCGGCGGCAGTCAAAAGCAAGGGTTGCCACGGCCGACAGGGTGGGCTGGGTGCCCATATAGCTGCCAAAGCCGGTCTCCATGCCCCAGATGGCAATCAGCGGGCCAGCTGGCACACCGTAGCGGCGCTCGATGGAGGCAAAAAGTGCGGCATTGGCGCGCTTCATGGATTTGCCACGGCTGATGATGGCTGCACCGCCGCGCTTTTTCATAAACTCGTCAAACGACAGCTTGAAGCTTTTTTGGCCGCGGTCGGCACGAATGGTCGGGACATTGTATTGCACCCCGGTGAAGGCTCGGTCCAGAACAGAACGGCTGATGCCTTGGCCTTGTGCCTGCACTTTGAAATCAGCCACCCATTGCTCAAATCCGGCAGCGGTGCTGCTGCATTTAGGGGCTGCCGTGGCACTCTGGGCGGCGGCTGTGAGAGCTGTTGCGGCCACAAAAGCCAGTGCAAAAAACCGCGTAAGTCGCATCGATACCTCGTTTGGGGAAGGGGTGAGAGGGATGGGGAGTGAGCGCTGACAATGTCAGCCCCAAGCTTTTTTGTCATCTATCATGGAGCCGGTCTTTGCTTCCACACCAAGACGTGATCGCTCATCATGGAAAAGCGACCGAAGGTTTGCACCTTCGGTCGCGTCAAATCTCAAAAGCCTCAGGCTGCATTGGCCTTTGGTGCGATCAGACCGCGGTTGATCAGCAATTCAGCAATCTGAATGGCGTTCAGCGCCGCACCCTTGCGCAGGTTGTCGGAAACCACCCACATATTCAGGCCGTTTTCAACGGTCGCGTCTTCGCGGATACGCGAGATGTAGGTGGCATCTTCACCGGCGCATTCAACCGGGGTGATGTAGCCGCCGTCTTCACGCTTATCGATCACCAGGCAACCCGGTGCTTCGCGCAGGATATCGCGGGCCTGATCGGCAGAGATCTCGCTTTCAAACTCAATATTGACCGATTCCGAGTGGCCAATGAAAACAGGCACGCGCACGGCTGTGCAGGTCACCTTGATCTTCGGGTCGAGCATCTTCTTGGTTTCGGCCAAAACCTTCCATTCTTCCTTGGTGTAGCCGTCTTCCATGAAGCTATCGATGTGCGGAATCACGTTGAAAGCGATGCGCTTGGTGAACTTCTTGTTCTGAACCGGATCGGCAACAAACACCGCACGAGTCTGGGTAAACAGCTCGTCCATGCCTTCCTTGCCAGCGCCGGAAACCGACTGATAGGTGGAGACAACGAGACGCTTGATCTTGGCAAAATCATGCAACGGCTTCAAGGCCACAACCAGCTGGGCAGTCGAGCAATTGGGGTTGGCAATGATATTACGACGCTTGAAGGCTTCAATGGCGTCCGGGTTCACTTCCGGCACGATCAATGGCACATCCGCATCATAGCGCCAGGCGGAAGAATTATCGATGACCACGCAGCCTTGCGCGCCAATCTTGGGCGACCACTTTTGCGACACGGTGCCGCCAGCCGACATCAGGCAAATATCAGTATCGGAAAAATCGTAGTTTTCGAGGTTCTGAACCTTGAGAACCTTGTCGCCAAAAGACACTTCCGTGCCTTGCGAACGGGCCGAGGCCAAAGCCACGACTTCGCTGGCGGGAAAGCCGCGTTCAGCCAGAATATTCAGCATTTCCCGGCCTACATTGCCGGTGGCACCTGCTACTGCAACTTTGAAACCCATAATCTCGCTCTCTTTCTGTCTCTCCTCGGGGTGGTGGAGGGGGAGAACGCAGCTTTGCGCCCTTCCTTGTCCCCGGCCGTGCCGGGGAGAGAGCGGTGGCCAGAGACGTCAGACGGTTTTGGTCTTCGTTTTGGCCGTGGTTTTGGAAAGAAGAGAAAATGCCATGCATGGATCACTGCCGAGCACACCGGCATCATCTGCCAGTGCATTGGGGACAGCAATATCAAAGCTGAACGAAAGCATTCCACATTTCCTCTATCTCCCCTTGCCTTTAGCGTTTTTTCCGCATGTGTCAAGAAAAGTGCATCAATTTTGCCACCTGACGGCGCTTAAAATCGGCGCAGATGCACAAGAACATGCTAATGTATATTAGACGAAAGTCATGCGTCGAAAGCATATCTCTCCGTTTAAGTTAATTTCTGTCAGTTTAGAGAGAATTCGAGATCTTCGCATCAACCCTGGAGGAGAGGGGCGCGGTCTTCGGAGAGCTTGTTTTGGAGGAACAGCAATGGCAAATGTCTCAGTGTCTCGTGCCGCACCGCGCAGCATGACGCCGGAAGAGCGAAAGGTTATTTTTGCCTCGTCGCTCGGCACGGTTTTTGAGTGGTATGATTTCTATCTCTACGGTTCGCTTGCCATCTACATCGGGGCGACGTTTTTCTCGCAATATCCTGAAACCACGCGCAACATCTTTACGCTGCTGGCCTTTGCCGCTGGCTTTCTGGTGCGCCCGTTCGGGGCGCTGGTGTTTGGCCGTCTGGGCGATCTGGTTGGCCGCAAATATACGTTTCTGGTCACCATTTTGATCATGGGCGCATCGACCTTTCTGGTTGGTGTTCTGCCCGGTTCAGCCACCATCGGCATTGCCGCTCCCATCATTCTGATTGTGCTGCGCATGTTGCAAGGCCTGGCATTGGGCGGAGAGTATGGCGGGGCCGCAACCTATGTGGCCGAACACGCACCCCATGGCCGCCGTGGCTTTTACACCTCATGGATTCAAACCACTGCAACGCTGGGCCTGTTTTTGTCGCTGCTGATTATTCTCGGTATTCAGACCATCCTGGGCGCGGAGGCCTTTACCGCCTGGGGCTGGCGGGTTCCCTTCTTGCTGTCATCCATTCTGCTGGGCGTTTCGGTCTGGATTCGTATGCAGATGAACGAATCACCCGCCTTCAAGAAAATGAAGGAAGAGGGGACGCGCTCAAAAGCACCCCTGTCTGAAGCATTTGGCCAATGGAAAAATGCAAAATTTGCCCTTATCGCCCTGTTTGGTGCCGTTGCCGGTCAGGCTGTTGTCTGGTACGCCGGTCAGTTCTACGCGCTGTTTTTCTTGCAAAACGTGCTGAAGGTTGATGCGCAGGCTGCCAATATCATGGTGGCAATTGCTCTGGCGATTGGCACTATTTTCTTCGTGGTGTTTGGCTGGTTGTCCGACAAGATCGGCCGCAAACCTATCATCATGGCGGGTCTGCTGTTGGCCATGGTTACCTATTTCCCCTTGTTCAAGGCGATGACCTGGGCTGGCAATCCGGCTTTGGCGCAGGCACAAGACACCATCAAGGCCGTGGTAACGGCTGATCCAAAGGATTGTAATTTCCAGTTCAATCCGACAGGCACGGCTAAATTCACCACCTCTTGCGATATTGCTACAGCCCTTTTGACCAAGAATTCGGTGCCTTATGAAGTTGTGGCCGGGCCTGCTGGATCAACAGCAACCGTCAAGATCGGCGACAACCAGATCGAAAGCTATGATGCCGTTAAAGCGGCTGGCAATGCCAAGGCTCTCGACGCTGTGTTGCAAAAGAAAGTCAACATCGCCCTGCATGACAATGGCTATCCACTTGTGCGTGGCGCAGTGCGCGTACCAGACAGCAAGCTGGACGCTTTCATTGCCGCAAACCCTGAGCTGAAGCTGGATGCCGCCACTGTTCGGGCCGGTGCAAAAACCACGGTACCAACCGCAACGCTGGTGGGTGACAAGCTGCTCACGGCTGATGAAGCCGCCAAGGCCGCAATGCCGGATATGGCCGTCTACACCATTGCCAATGGCGGAGCCTTCAAAATGGTGGCTGATCCAGCACGGGTCAACTGGATCTCGCTGATTGCCATTCTGACAGTGCTGGTGATCTATGTGACCATGGTTTACGGGCCAATCGCCGCTATGCTGGTGGAAATGTTCCCAACCCGCATCCGCTATAGCGCCATGTCTTTGCCCTATCACATCGGCAACGGCTGGTTTGGTGGTCTGCTGCCAGCAACGGCCTTTGCCATGAGCGCCGCCAAGGGCGACATTTATTATGGTCTTTGGTATCCGATCGTCATCGCAGGCATCACCTTTGTCATCGGCATGATCTTCCTGAAGGAAACCAAGGACAATGATATTGATGGCTGAGTGAAGCTAGTCCCTGCACCGAAACCATGCCCGGAGCCAATTGCTCCGGGCATTTTCATGCCGGGTTGGCGCGCGGCGCTGTCGATGCTGCTGCGACTGGACTGTGCCATGATGTTGCTTCGCGGTTTTGCAACTTCTGCCTTAAAACCGGGCTTCCGTGTTCGTCTGTGCGGAAAACCAGACCGTAGCGGGCAAACAGACGGGCCATGATCCAGGCAAAGCCAGCGCCAAAGCATAGACCGGCGATGACATCACTGGGATAATGGGCACCAACCATAACCCGTGTCATGCCCAGCCACAGCGCCGTGATCGCAAACGGCAGGCGGTATTTTGGCGCAAGCAGTGCGGCAATCATGCAAAAGGCACCAATGGTTGTTGCATGGCCGGAAGGGAAGCTTTCAAAGCGCGCGCTGCCGGCAAATGGTGAGAAGTCCAATGGGCTTGAGTCCAGAAAGGCATGGGGCCTTGCCCGACCAATGGCTCTTTTGAGCAGATTTGCGCTCAAACCTGACAGCAGGATGGTGAGGAAGGCGTAGATGCCGATGCTGCTGATAAACAGTGCCTGGCAGCGGTGCCGGATCGTTGTGGCAAGATGGCAGGTTGCGCTGGCTTGAAGCACCAGAACAAGGCTGACCACCAGACACCAGTCGCATTCCCCAAACCGGGTGAACGTATTGGCAAGGGCCATCAGAATCGGGTCGCTGAGGTGGCCAGCAGCGCCGCTTGCGGCATCAAACACCAGGGCCACAAGCGGGATAAGGCTTGCAAGCGCAAGAATATGGCTGTCGATTTTTTGCTGGATGAGCAGGCGACAACGCCCAGGCTTTTGAAACCGCGCAAGAATCGCGTTCATTCATGTCCCCTTGCAAAATGACCCGATGCGGCAAGCGATTAGCAGGTCAATTTACAAGGCGTATGACGCCGCACCGCTCTTTTCACATTCTTTCAAGTTTGTCGTCCTGAGAGGGGTGAAGAGAGCGGTGCCGCAGAATTATGATTATTGCATCAAAGACTTGAATTCGGCGAGGATAGCATCGCCCATTTCAACGGTGCCAACCTGCTTGCAGCCTTCTGCCATAATGTCGCCAGTGCGAATGCCACGATCGAGCACGTTGGCAATGGCTTTTTCCAGCGCATCGGCCTGGGCAATTTCGCCAAAGGAATAGCGCAGACACATGGCAAAGGAAGCGATCATGGCGATTGGATTGGCAATGCCCTTGCCAGCAATGTCCGGTGCCGAGCCATGCACAGGCTCATACATGGCCTTGCGCTGGCCAGTCTTGCCATCTGGTGCGCCGAGCGAGGCGGATGGCAGCATGCCCAGCGAGCCGGTCAGCATGGAGGCAACGTCCGAAAGCATATCGCCAAACAGGTTGTCGGTGACAATCACGTCAAACTGCTTTGGCGCGCGCACCAGCTGCATGCCGCCAGCGTCCGCCAACATGTGTTCCAGCTTCACATCCGAGAACTTGGCCTTATGGAGTTCGGTCACCACCTGATTCCACAACACGCCCGATTTCATTACATTGCGCTTTTCCATCGAGCACACGGCGTTTTTACGGGTGCGAGCCAGCTCGAAAGCAACGGCGGAGATGCGCTCGATCTCATAGGTGTCGTACACCTGTGTATCGATGGCGCGCTTTTGGCCATTGCCAAGATCGGTGATGGTTTTTGGCTCGCCAAAATAAACGCCGCCCGTCAGCTCACGCACGATCAGAATGTCGAGACCTTCCACCAGCTCAGGCTTCAGGGATGAAGCCGAGGCAAGTGCCGGATAGCAAATCGCAGGGCGCAGGTTGGCAAACAGCTCAAGATCCTTGCGAAGGCGCAAGAGACCTGCTTCCGGGCGCACATCATAGGGCACGGCATCCCACTGCGGGCCACCAACGGCACCAAACAGCACGGCGTCTGCGGCCATGGCCTTGGCCATGTCGCCTTCAGAAATCGCCACGCCATGGGCGTCATAGGCGGAGCCGCCAACCAGACCTTCATCCGTCTCATAGCTGCCACCAAGCTCGGCATTCATGTAGGCGATGATCTTGCGAACTTCATTCATGGCTTCCGGCCCAATGCCGTCACCGGGAAGAAGGAAAAGCTTGCGGACTGTCATGAGCGTAAACCTCGTTAAAAAAGGGATTGGGGGCGTTTTATCGCTCGCCTCACGGCATTTCAAGGACAGAGCGGGCAGATGTGGTACGCATAAAGGCGGCAATTTCCATGAAAAAAGGCAGGTCGTGCGACCTGCCTTTGTTTTAATCTTTATTTTATCGGATCAGGCCCAAGGGCGGCTCTGTTCGTTGGTCTTCTCAAAGCTTGCGATGGATGAGGCTTTTTCGAGTGTGAGGCCAATGTCATCCAGACCGTTCAACATGCAATGACGGCGGAAAGCATCAATTTCGAAGCTGATGGTGCCGCCATCGGGGCCGGTGATTTCCTGGCTCTCCAGATCAACCGTCAACACGGCATTGGAGCCGCGCTGGGCATCATCCATCAGCTTTTCCAGCTCTTCCGGGCTGACCACGATGGGCAAAATGCCGTTCTTGAAACAGTTGTTGTAGAAAATATCGGCAAAGCTGGTGGAGATAACGCAGCGAATGCCGAAATCCAGCAAAGCCCAAGGCGCATGCTCACGCGAAGAGCCGCAGCCGAAATTATCGCCAGCAACCAGAATCTTGGCGTTCTGATAGGCAGGCTTGTTGAGCACGAAATCAGGGTTCACGGAACCATCGTCGAGATAGCGCGCTTCAGCAAACAGACCCTTGCCCAGACCTGTGCGCTTGATCGTCTTCAGGTAATCCTTCGGGATGATCATGTCGGTGTCGATATTGACGACCGGCAAGGGTGCTGCAACCCCGGTGAGTTTGGTGAATTTATCCATTGACGTGACCTTCGCTCGGCGTGACGGAACAATTTTCCTCCGCATAGCGGAAAATCCTCTGGATTTGAAGGAGAAACTTACAAACCCGCTTGCATAATTCTTTAAACCGGGTTCGGTTTAAAGAAAAAATTACGCAGCACTTATAAAGAGCTACAGCGAACCTTACTGCGCCATATTTGGCGCACGGCGCTGTAAGCAAGCACACCTTACATATCGATGATCGTGCCGCGCCCGTCGTTCCAAACGCGCATGGGCTTGGCCTCATCGCGGCGGCGAGCATGGACAGGTACCGGCTTTTGCCTGAGCGTCAACATGCGCCATGCCAGTGTCGCGCTCAAGATCGCACCTGCAATCAATGTTATGGACACGGTCAAAACCGCTGTTGCCATCAAAGCCACGACACCGAGACTAACCAATCCGAAAACACGAAGATTTTGCATGATGATAATCCTTTCATGATCACAAGGTGGGACTTCTCCTGAGGGGTTACAAGGGGTAATAAAGTCGCATGTCTTGTCGCAGCCTTTCAAAAATCATAGGTCATGTCGATGTTCCGTGCCGCTCCATCTGCGCGCTTGCGCCGCTCCATCCTCAGCGTTCCTGCTATCAATCAGCGCGCATTGGAGAAATCGCTGTCTTTGGAGTGCGATGGCATCATCTTTGATCTCGAAGATTCGGTGGCAACCGACAGGAAAGACGAGGCTAGAGATAATCTCCGCCAGCTGTTTGAACACGAGGATTTGAATGGCCGTGAGGCGATTATCCGCATCAATGGCAGCAACACGCCCTTCATTGCTGCTGATCTCGAATTGGTTCGGGCGTGCCAACCCGACGCTGTTTTGTTGCCCAAAACCGAGCAGCCGGAGGAGTTGGCGGCATTGCGCCAAACGGTGGACACGGGTGTGCGCCTCTGGGCGATGATTGAAACACCGAAGGCGATTTTGAATGCGCATCACATTGCAGCAATGACCTCTGATCTGGGTTTGGACTGTCTGGTGGTGGGGCTGAATGACTTGCGCAAGGAAACCCGCGTGCCTGCTGAGCCTTCACGGCAATTTCTCATTCCATGGTTGATGCAGGTAGTGTTGGCCGCCCGCGCCTATGGTCTGGATGTGATTGATAGCGTGTCCAATGATTTCAAAGACCTTGCGGCCTTCGGTGCCGAGTGCGGGCAGGGGGCGGCCATGGGCTTTGATGGCAAGATGCTGATCCATCCCGCGCAAATTGCGGCTGCCAATTCTCATTTCGGCCCGTCGGATGCTGAGATTGCCGATGCCCGCGCTCTTGTGGCTGCTTTTGCGGCACCCGAGGCGGCGCATCTCAATATCATCAACCAGAATGGCCGGATGATCGAACGTCTCCATGCAGAACAGGCAGAGCGCCTGCTTTCAAAAATGTCACTCCTGAACAGCAGACTTGACCATAGAAAGGTTTAACCCCATGAAAGTTTATCGTTTTTTGACCGGACCGGATGATGCATCCTTTTGCCATCGTGTGACGGATGCCCTGAACAAGGGTTGGGAACTGGCAGGATCACCGACTCTGTCCTTCAACCATGCCACAAACACGATGTATTGCGGCCAGCCGGTTGTGAAGACCGTGCATGGCAAAGACTATGATCCGTCGATGAAACTTGGCGAACAATAATATCGGATCTGAAATATCGGGTCTGGGGTCGCGGCGCAGGCGGCCCCTTTCGCACCTCATTTGACGTTTGCAAAGTGCTGGCATTTCTGAGTTGTTTTATTTTTTCCAATTCTCGTCTGCATTTACTTGTCATTCTTGAATTGGGGCTAATGTGTGCGCATATCGCTCCCGTGAGGTGTTTTCGTGCACGCAGTTTTAAAGACACATTCGACCCGAGGGTCTCGCTCTGATTTTGAGGTCAAACTCACAACAGCGCACTCCCGTCTTGAAAAGTCATTCCTTGAAGGCGGTGCTGTTCTGGTATCGGTTGTCGAAATCCTGAATGGCCTGGTCGAGAGCCTTGATCAGCTGACGGGTGTTCTGGATGGCAAGACGGCCTCGGAAACGGTGAAGGGTCTGCGGCGTACCGTGTCGGATCTCTCCCTTTTGCCAGAGCGGGCAATTGCGCGGCAAACATCGTTTGATCGCATTTTGAGCCTCTGCGCCTCCACGTCATCACATGTCGAAGAAATGCGCGAGACGATCCGTTATCTGCGCACATTTGCGATTACGGTGAAAATCACCGGCGCGGGGTTGGATGAATTTTCGGGTTTTGCTGATGAAATCCGTGAGCGTATTCAATCGGGTGCGGAAGAAATTGATCGTTTTGCTGATAAATTGGCCCATATGCGCGGCCAGCTGGACACGGCGCGGGCGTTTTCTGACAGCATTTTGACCGATTTTAGAAAAACAATTCCCACCATTGTCAGCTCGCTCAACACCAGCTCTGAACAATTGGCAGCCCAACATCAGGCGATGATTACCATTGCCAATGATGTAAAGTCGGTCACTCGCAATATTCAAGCCAAAGTTGGCACAGTTTTGTCTGCATTGCAGATTGGCGACATCACCCGACAGCGGATTGAGCATGTGCAAACCATGTTCCAATGCCTTGAAGAGTTTCTAGCCCAGGGCAACGTGCGGGATCCGGTTCTGGCCAATGGCATCCGGCAGGCAGTGGCCCATCTGGCCCATGCGCAGTTGCAGGAATCTCTCGACGATTTCCGCATGAAATGCAGTGCCATTTTTGCCAATCTGTCGAGCTTCACCAGTGATGCTGCTCATGTTCTGTCTCTGCGTGACGACCTTAATAAATCGGGCGGTAGTGCCGAGCATAGCGTTTTGCGCAAGATGGAGTCCGATATCACCCATGCGTGTTCTCTCTCCAATCGCGTTCAGGATCGCTCGCAAGAATCTGACTCATTTGTAAGTTCCGTCACCGAATCCGCTCAAGCGCTGCTGGCCGGGATTGAGACCATCCGCTCGATCAAGACCGACATTCATTATATGGCGCTCAATTCCAACCTGCGGTGTTCGCGCCTGGGTGATGCGGGCCGATCGGTCAATGTTGTCAGCGGCGAATTGCGCACCTTTGCGGCGAAGCTTGAAACGCCAGCCGATGCGATTGTCGAAGACATGCGCGATGTCGAGGAAGAAACGGCTGCTTTGTCGCGCGATGACAGTGATGATATCAGCCATATCCACGAACCGCTCAATGAAGCACTGGGCGCTATTCAAGGCGTGTCTGCCGATATGGATAAGGGACTTGAGGCTTTCGGCTCTGAAGGGCAGATTGTTTTCAATCGCATCAGTGCAGCGGTTACCACCCTTGATTTTGAGAGGGAACTCGGCGGCTTGCTGTCAGAGTGCCTGGAGATTGCCGATCGCTCACGCGGCGAGTTGCTGCCGGTTGATGCTATTTCGGCTATCGCCCAGCCGCTCAGTCAGCAGATCTATGCCATTTACACCATGTCGCAAGAGCGTGACATCCACTTGCGCTTTTTGCCGATCGGTGAGGGCTTTGTGGCTGGGGCAACAGCAACAAGCTCTGCTGCGGCCGATGACGATGATCTTTTTGCCGATGCTTTGTTCTAAAGCATGTCGCGTTTTATTGTCCTCAATAAAACGATAACGCACATGCGACACAACAAGAGATTAAAGCCCTTCGCAGTGATCCTATTCACTGCGAAGGGCTTTACAGCGCCTCTCACCATGTATGGCGCACAAAGAACGCTGTGACACTTTTAAGCTGCTGCATAATTTTCACCTTAAATCGATTCCGATTTAAGGAATTATGCAGTAGAGCATCGTGCAGAAAATTGGAATCCACAGTACACGACGCATAGGTTTTACCGTATAGCTCACCCCCCTCTGCCCTGCCGGGCATCTCCCCCACAAGGAGGGAGATCGACAAAAGCAGCCCTATTGCTCAACAGCATACGTCCCATGTGTCGGAAATCACGAGTTCATTGTGAGAAACGAGCGGGAGCGCCTATCCGATCTCCCTCCTTGTGGGGGAGATGGCTGGCAAGCCAGAAGGGGGTAAACGGCACATAAAGGCGTTTGTGTCGGGTAGTATGATTGGAATCAGCCCGATGCTCTATTGCATAATTCTTTAAACCCGAATCGGTTTAAAGATAAAATTATGCAACAGAAATAAAGAGCTACAGCGAACCTTTGTGCGCCATATATGGCGCACGGCGCTGTAAGCTTTTGTTTCCGCATCGGATTTATCTGAAGACCGGTTCCCACTTTTCAGCCGATGTTCTAGATCTGCTGCATAATTTTCACCCTAAATCGATTCCGATTTAAGAAATTATGCATCAGCATTGAGCAGCAGGCACAAAAAAACCCGGCATTGCCGGGTTTTTTGTTGCTCATGAATGTCAAGCTTATGCAGCTTCTTCCTGAGCGTCTTCTTCTTCCACGGTCTTGCCGCGCTTTGGGCCTTTGGCAAGATTAACTTCGACCATACGAACAGCCTCGGTCTCCGACATTTTATTGACGGCGGCGATTTCACGCGCCATGCGGTCGAGGGCTGCTTCATAAAGCTGACGCTCGGAGTAAGATTGCTCCGGCTGATGCTCTGCGCGGTAGAGGTCACGCACGACTTCTGCGATGGAAATCAGATCGCCGGAATTGATCTTTGCATCATATTCCTGCGCACGGCGCGACCACATGGTGCGCTTAACACGTGCTTTGCCCTGGACGACTTTCAATGCGCGCTCAACGAAATCCGTCTCGGAAAGCTTGCGCATACCAATGGTGACAGCCTTGGTGACTGGCACTTTCAAACGCATTTTATCCTTGTCAAAATCGATTACAAAAAGCTCTAGCTTCATGCCCGCGACTTCTTGCTCTTCGATTGCGGTGATCGTACCGACACCATGAGCCGGATAGACAATCGCCTCACCGGTCTTGAAGCCCTGACGCGTTGAAGATTTTTTCTGCTGGGTCGTCATTCGCTTTAAAAACTCCCTGTTACTGTATCGACATCAGCCGACACCGGGCCGGACGGTCCGGATAAGACGGGGGAACCGTCGGGTGACACCATGCTGGTCCAACCAAAACAAGACAAAAATCATTCAATCAGCGACCTAACCGGCGAGGTTGAATTGTCACAGATTAAACTTGAGCGGATTTTTTGGCTTTCGTGGTAGGTTTGGGCACAAAAATGCCCTAACGGTGGAACAGTTTTAGAGGTGTAGCATAAAAATGTGAGGAAATCAATGTTTTGCTACCCAATCGCGTCTTGACGGTTGAGTTCTTTGGTCGGTAGGCGATTCTTCACGCGCGTTTTTGCAAATCGTGTGATTCTTTTTGTCTCAAATTTTATAAATAACTGAATTTGCTATATTATTTTTATTTTTCTGATTCGATTACAGATCTGTATATAGTCATACGACTACATGTGCAAAATGTAAAATATTCTTTTGTTGTGAAAAAACGCATAGCAGCTGTCACAAAATCACAAGCTTGCCAAAGTTAGCAGCATGGCCATTTGCGAATTATTCGCAAAAATTTTGTAAGACACGCGCAAGAGAGCGCCGCCAACGCTTTGTCGACGAATATTGAAGGCATCGGAGCAAAAGCCGATGCCAATCTTCAAGGACTTCGGTTGCCGCACGTCGCTGGAAAGCGGCAATCTTTCCAACAAAGCGTTTTCTCAACGGCGCGCGAATGAACTCAATCGCCAGCGCCGGGCTTTTCCGAGAAGTAAAGCTCGAACTTGCCTTCAACGCCATCCATTTCCTTGGCTTCTGGCAAGGCATCACGCTTGGTGGTGATGTTAGGCCAGCTTTGGGCATAGTCAGCATTGATCTTTAGCCACTTGTCCAGACCTGGTTCGGTGTCTGGCTTGATGGCTTCGGCAGGACATTCAGGTTCGCAAACGCCGCAATCGATGCATTCATCCGGGTTGATCACCAGAAAATTTTCGCCTTCATAAAAGCAGTCAACCGGGCACACTTCCACGCAATCTGTATATTTGCAGCGTATGCAGTTGTCGGTCACGATATACGTCATGCGGTACTCCAGAGGTCTCTAGAATGGCCTTGTTTGGGCAAATCACTTTTCGAAAGAAATGCTTTGCGCCAAGGGCGGCGCACACATTTTCCACACGGCAGTGAGCTAATGCTTTCTGCGCGTGTTAGCAAGAATAAATCATCCCTAAGCCTGTCCCGGTGGGGTAGAATTTCCTAAAACCAATCTCTCATGCTGTGAAAGGGCGAAGCGTGCTCGCCTTGATCCGGTAAATGCACCGGGCTTTAATCATCGCTGTCCATCAAGCGATCCAGCAATCGGCGGTCGCGCTTGGTTGGGCGTCCGGCACCGGGCTCTCTTTGGGCGTTTGCACCACTCAAAAAGGGATCGCGCGGTTCAGGAGGGGGAGAAATGTCCTCATAGAGCAGCTTGGCCTCCTCATAGGGACCGCGCCGCTCACCGGGCTTTTGCACAATCAGAATCAGATCCCGGTGATGCAGTTTGATCTCAACCCGATCTCCGGGGCGAACCACAGCGCTGGGCTGGCGGATTTTCTGGCCATTGATGGTGACATGGCCAGAGGAGATTTCGCTTTGCGCAAGCGTACGCGATTTGGTTACGCGGGCAAAAAACAGCCACTTATCGATTCGCTGAGGCGCACCTGAAAGTGGCTGTTTGTCGTTCATGGCTTACTTCTTCATCTGCTCCTTGAGAGCGGCCAGCTTGGCGAAAGGCGAATCCGGGTCTACCGGCTTTTCCTTGCGAGGTGGCTTGGCTTCAAAGCGCTGCGGCTGGGCCGGCTTTGTATCGCGGTCCTTGCGTGGGCCACGGTCATTGCGATCACCGCGGGGTGCGGATTTGTCGCGCTGGCCGTCGCGATCACGTGGCTTGCCATTGTGGCCGCCGTCGCGGCGTCTGTCTTCACGCGGCGCGCCATCGCGTTGGCCCTCTGCACGACCTTCGGCCTTTTGCTCCGAGCGTGCCGCCTGATTGCCACCGTTGTTGCGGCGCTCACCTTGGCGAACAGGGCGCTGATTGTCGTTACGACCACCTGGACGCCACAACAGCACAGGCTTTGGCTCAACCGGTACCTCTGGTGTGGCCAAAAGCTCGGCGGCGGGCGCTGGCACAGGCGCTTCATCTGTGGCTGTAGCCTCCTGCTCAGTGGATGGCTCTTCCTTGGCTGTGTCTGCCTCGGTCGCTTCTTCGATAACAGCGGCGGCGTCAGCACCCTTTTCTGCGTTTTCAGCAGCGAGGAACGCAGCAGCTTCTTCCGGCTTCACGGCATCGGCGCGATAACCAAGGCCCTTCAGGATTTCTTCCATGTCATCAGGTGTGGCACCCAGAATGGACAGCATCGCCGTGGTTGTTGTGAAGCGGCGGCCGTCATAGGCCCCATCCGGGCGCGGACCTGCGCCGGGCTTCCATTGCAACAGCGGACGAATCAGATCGGCCAGACGCTCAAGAATGTCGATGCGCACAGCCCGCTTGCCAAGGAAGCGGAAACCCGCCAGCTTGTAGAAATTGCGCTCAAAGCTGGGGTCGGTGACAACCGATGTGCGGCCAGCGGCCAGAACCGGAATAAGTTCGCCAAAGCCCGGCTTGTCCAGACCGTCATTTTTCAAGGCCCACAGCAGCGTGATCAATTCGGCAGGGGCCGGCTTGAGCAGGGTTGGCATGAAAATGTGGTAAGCGCCAAAGCGCACACCGTAGCGACGCATGGAGGCGCGTGCATCCTGATCCAGCGACTTGACCTCTTCCGTCACATCGCGGCGGAAGAGAATGCCGAGGCTTTCAACCAGCTGAAAGGCCAAACCCTTGGACAGGCCCTGCAAATCTTCGGCGCGGGACAAATCATCCAGAGGCTTCAGAATGGTCGAGATATGGTGATTGACGAAGCGTTCAATGCGGGCAACCACGTGGTCGCGGGCATTGCCGGTCAATTGCTCATCGGCCAGCAGGATAACCCGCGGGCGCATGACATGATCCGAGCCAACCAGACGGGCAACCGGATCACCAAGCCAACGCACCAGGCCATCGGAGCCAAGGGCAATGTCATTATTGCCCGAGGCGTGCAATCTAGCCGCACGTGCCTCAAACTCCAGACCAAGGGCTTTTTGGGCAGCAGTTTGCACTGCCTTTGCATCAGGCCCTTCTGTTCCAGAAATCGGCGTAAACCGGAATCCGGAGAGTTGGCCCACGTGATGTCCCTCTACGAACACATCACCGTTTACACTGATTTCTGCTTCCAGCATCGCATTCTCTCTCAACCGCTTCATGAGCACAGATGTCCTGCGATCAACAAAGCGTTTCGTCAACCTCTCATGTAACGCATCAGACAATCGATCTTCGATTTCCCGCGTCTTTTCTTGCCAGTGTGTCGGATCGGCAAGCCAACCTGGCCTGTTTGACACATAAGTCCAAGTTCGTATCTGCGCAATCCGCGCAGAAAGCGTATCTATTTCCCCATCCGTCCGATCGGACCTTCGCACCTGTTCGGCCATGAAATCCGCGTTTACAGTACCGTGTCGCGCGAGATCCGAATAGAGGGTGAGGATAAGATCTGCATGTTGTGCCGGGGTTATTCGCCGATAATCGGGCAAGGCACAAGCATCCCACAGCAAAGATACCCGCTCTGGCGTGTTCGCAAGGTCTTGCACCTCGGGATAGCGCGCCAGAAATTCCAGTGCCTGCTGATCGATGGCGGGCAGGGCGCGCGCAAGGCCCGGCACCCTCGGTGGCGCATCCAGACTGCGCAGCAGATTGGTAATGGATGAAAAATCAAAATGCGGCGTGCGCCATTGCAGCACTTTCACCGCATCAAACTCATGGGCTTGGAGCCGTTCCACCAATTCCGGATCAAACGGATCGACCCGCCCCGTGACCCCAAACGTGCCGTCTTTCAGGTGTCGCCCGGCGCGTCCGGCAATCTGGCCCAGCTCGCCTGCATTGAGATTGCGAAATTGATAGCCGTCGAATTTGCGGTCTTGCGCAAAAGCGACATGATCGACATCAAGGTTCAGCCCCATGCCGATGGCATCCGTTGCCACCAGATATTCGACATCGCCGGATTGATAGAGGCCAACTTGCGCATTGCGGGTGCGCGGGCTGAGTGCGCCCAGCACCACGGCGGCCCCGCCGCGCTGGCGGCGGATCAGTTCGGCAATGGAATAGACCTCATCGGCAGAAAAAGCGACAATGGCGCTGCGCTGCGGCAGCCGGGTGATTTTTTTCTCACCCGCATAAAACAGTTGCGAGAGGCGCGGGCGCTCAATGACGGTGATGCCGGGCAACAATTGCTGCAAGATTGGCTTCATCGTGCCGGAGCCAAGCAGCAGGGTTTCTTCCCGGCCGCGCAGGTTCAGCAAGCGGTCGGTGAAAATATGTCCGCGTTCCAGATCACCTGCAAGTTGAATTTCATCAATGGCAACAAAGGCAACTTTGGTTTCGCGCGGCAGCGCCTCAACCGTGCAGACCGAATATTTGGCTTTGGGCGGGGTGATCTTTTCTTCACCGGTGATCAGCGAGACATTGTTTGCGCCAACGCGCTCAACCAATCGCGTGTAAACCTCACGCGCCAGCAATCGCAAGGGCAGGCCAATCATACCCGATCCATGGGCAATCATGCGCTCAATGGCGTAATGGGTTTTGCCCGTATTGGTCGGCCCCAGCACAGCAATCACGCTGCGACCGCTCAGGATCATGGGTTGCGAAGTCAAATACACGCTCCGGACTGCACTTTTCACAGATGCGGCCGTTACAACCACCATCCGCTGCAACACATGGCGATGCGGGGCGCGAAACGCAAGGAAAGAATTGAAGGGGGCGATGCTTTTTAACCAGATCGATGGTTTCAAAGCCGATTTCCGGCGGTTTCCAACCCTGTGCCAATCGGCAGGTGACAAGAACAGCCTGCGAACGAATCAGAGACGAATCGCTGACTCTGACAGATTCCATCTTTGTTCATGGTCGAGGCCCTGACCTGTGATGGGGTGTGGCGTCGCCATCTTGCTGCCGGTGCAAAGAGTGCAGGGCTTCTTCGCCTGTCAATGACGGCAGGTCTGATTTTACAATGTCTGCTTTCACAATAATGTCATCCAGGCCGGAACAAAAGGCGCGTTGGGTCGTTATGAAGGCGATAAAGCAAGTATCTTAAAGAAAAGGGGGCTCTTCGATGTTGGGCACTATTCTGATTATTATCCTTATACTCATGCTTCTTGGTGCGCTTCCAACTTGGGGTCACAGCCGGAACTGGGGATATGGTCCATCGGGTGGCTTGGGCCTCGTTGTCGTCATTCTCATCATTTTGTTGCTCATGGGTCGCATATAAGCCCCCTACAAGCCTAGTCGGGAGAAGGAAAATCCAATGAAAAAGTCAGTGATTGCTATGGCAATGATTTTGCCACTCATTGCATCTTGCACAGCAACGGAGCGCGGCGCTTCCATCGGTGCAGGCTCCGGCGCGATAATTGGCGGCATTGCCACCAATTCTTGGGGTGGTGCAGCGGTTGGTGCTGTTGGTGGCGGTGTTATTGGTGCCCTCATTGGCAAGTCGCAGGAACGTCGCGGCTATTGCATCTATCGCGGTCGCCACGGCCATCGTTACGAGGCACCTTGCCGCTAAACTGGCAGCCTGTTTCAATAAAAATGCCGCAGGAGACTGCGGCATTTTTTGTGTTCAGAGGAATCTCGGTGGATCAAGCCGATTCTCACGGCTCAAGACAATGGTTAGACGAAAAACTGTCCGCCATTGGCCGAAATTGTTGATCCGGTAATAAAGCCAGCGTCGTCGGAGGCCAAAAACACCACGATGCGAGCAATTTCTTCAGGCTCGCCAAGACGGCCAACCGGAATTTGCGGAAGAATCCGTTCGTTCAGCACTTTTTCCGGAATGGCGCGGACCATTTCCGTGCCAATATAGCCGGGGCAAATGGCGTTGACGGTGATGCCCTTGGCAGCGCCTTCCTGCGCCAGTGCCTTGGTGAAGCCGAGATCCCCGGCCTTGGCCGCCGAGTAATTGGCCTGTCCCATCTGGCCTTTCTGGCCGTTGATGGAGGAAATATTGATGACGCGGCCAAAATTGCGATCCCGCATTCCAGACCAGATGGGGTGGGTGACATTGAACAGACCTGTCAGGTTGGTGCCAATCACGTCATTCCATTGCTCTGGCGTCATTTTGTGGAACATGCCGTCGCGGGTAATGCCAGCGTTATTGACCAACACTTCAATCGGGCCGAGCGCGGCTTCGACCGCCGCAATTCCCTCGACGCTGGCTTCGTAACTGGAGACATCCCATTTGAAAACGGCAATGCCGGTTTCGGCCTCAAAAGCTTTGGCTTTTTCATCGTTGCCCGCGTAGTTGGCAGCAACTTTATACCCAGCCGCTTTCAGCGCCACCGAAATCGCGGCACCAATTCCGCGTGTGCCGCCTGTCACCAATGCCACTCTGCTCATGCTATGCTCTCCCTGTATCTTTGTCCGGACGAGAGCGTCGGATCGAAAATCGGACTCGACACGATGCTCTCAGTTTTTGTTTGCGCATCGGATTTATCCGAAAACCGGTTCCCCCTTTTTCCGGCCGATGCTCTGCTGCATAATTCCTGAAATCGGAATCGATTTAAGGTGAAAATTATGCAGCAGATTTAAAGCGTTACAGCGTCTTTTGTGCATTTTATAAAACGCACGGCGCTGTATTGCCGCGTTCTCATCTCGTCGTATTCATTTTTTAAAAAAAGCTTCGCCGACCGCGCTTTCGCGCGGTGGCATGAGTTCAAATTTCAGAGTGAATGGTCGCCGTGGGTTTACATGGCTTCCAGGCACATCGCGACGCCCATTCCGCCACCGATGCACAAGGTTGCCAAGCCTTTTTTCGCACCACGGCGCTTCATCTCAAACAAAAGCGTGTTCAGGATACGGGCACCAGACGCGCCAACCGGGTGGCCGATTGCGATGGCACCGCCGTTGACGTTGACAATCGAGGTGTCCCAGCCAAGGTCTTTGTTGACGGCGCAAGCCTGTGCCGCAAAAGCCTCGTTGGCTTCGACCAGATCCAGATCCGTCACACTCCAGCCCGCTTTTTCAAGCGCTTTGCGCGAGGCAGGGATGGGGCCTGTGCCCATGATCTTGGGGTCAACACCTGCGGTTGCCCAGGATGCGATGCGGGCCAAAGGCTGGATTCCGCGGCGAACAGCTTCCGCTTCGGTCATCAAAAGGGCCGCTGCCGCGCCATCGTTGAGGCCAGATGCATTGCCTGCTGTAACTGTACCTTCCTTGTCGAAGGCTGGGCGCAGCTTTGTCATGCTCTCCAGAGTTGCGCCGTGGCGGATGTATTCATCGGCATCAACGATAATGTCGCCCTTGCGCCCTGCAATGGTGAAGGGGACAATTTCATCCTTGAACCTGCCAGCCACTTGCGCCGCTTCCGCCTTGTTTTGCGAAGCGACGGCAAAGGCGTCCTGCTCTTCGCGGGTCAATTGCCACTGGTTGGCAATGTTTTCTGCCGTCACACCCATGTGGTAGCCGTAGAAAGCGTCGGTCAGACCATCCTTGATCATGGTGTCGATCATCTTCATGTCGCCCATCTTGGTGCCTGCGCGCAAATGGGCGCAATGGGGCGAAAGCGACATGGACTCCTGGCCACCAGCAACGATGATTGCGGCATCACCCAAGGCGATCTGCTGCATGCCAAGGGCCACTGCGCGCAAGCCGGAGCCGCACAGCTGGTTCATGCCCCATGCGGTTTTTTCCTGCGGAATACCGGCCTTCATGGCGGCTTGACGGGCCGGATTCTGGCCTTGTCCAGCCGTCAGAATCTGCCCGAGAATAACTTCATCAACCTCTGTGGCCTCAACGCCAGCGCGCTCCAGAACGCCTTTGATGGCGGCAGCGCCAAGATCATGGGCGGGCACAGAGGCGAAGGCACCATTGAAGGAGCCGACCGCGGTGCGCGCGGCACTGGCGATAACGATAGAAGGGGTGGTCATAGGGGTAATCTCCTCGGGTGTCCGTATCCTCAGGTCGGAGACTGGCAAAGCTGATCAGAGAAGTCAAACGCTAAGCGATTAATTTTTTCATGTCACGGTTGTGTGGTTTTGAAATACGAGCAGAAGACACAGGAGGGCGGTCTTGCGCCGCACAAAGAGATTGTCAGGTCGCGTGATTTGCGATTAGACTTCATTCTCGGGAAGAGCAAAAATAAATGATCAAGTGGGTTAGGAGACAAAGATGGCAAAAGTCGACGGCGAAATCGTCATTAAGAAATACGCCAATCGCCGCCTCTACAATACAGGGACGAGTACGTATGTGACGCTTGAAGATCTTGCCAAGATGGTCAAGAAGGGTGAGGATTTTACCGTTCAGGACGCAAAGACCGGCGATGACATTACCCATTCCGTGCTCACGCAGATTATTTTTGAGCAGGAAGCCAAGACCAACAATACGCTTTTGCCAATTTCTTTTCTGCGCCAATTGATCGGTTACTATGGTGATCAGATGCAGATGGTGGTGCCGAGCTTTCTGGAGCACTCCATGAAAGCCTTCACCGAGCAACAGGTGCAGATGCGTGAGCAGGTGACCCGCGCATTTGGCGAAACACCTCTGACCAAGAATCTTCAGGCTCCCATGCAGATGATGGAAGAGCAGGTCAAGCGTAATACCGAGATGTTCCATCAGGCCATGCAGATGTTTTCGCCCTTCATGACGCCAACAGCTGTGCCGGAAAAAAAGCCCACCGAAGCCAAGGATATCGATGAGTTAAAAGAGCAGTTGCGCAACCTGCAAAACAAGCTGGATAAGCTCTGACGTCCTTTACCTTTAGTGAAATCGGAATCCTTTGAGGACGCTTGCAGCGACGTGCGCCATATATGGCGCGCAACACTTTACGGTGGCGTGCGCCTTATATGGCGCACGAAGGACGCTGTAACACTTTAAATCTGCTGCATAATTTCCAATAAAAAAAGGCCCGCGAAACGGGCCTTTTTTATTCAGTATCAAAAAACGCTTATGCGCTTTCCTTTGGCGTCAGAACCTGACGGCCACGGTACATACCGGTCTTCAGATCGATATGGTGTGGGCGACGCAGTTCGCCAGAATTCTTGTCTTCCACATAGGTCGGAAGCTTGAGCGCGTCTGCAGAGCGGCGCATACCGCGCTTGGACGGGCTTGTTTTTCTTTTTGGTACAGCCATTTAAATTACTCCACGTGACGGGCGAAAGCAGAAACATCGACCTTTTTGAGGGCGAAAAAATCTCTCTCGAACTCGGAATTTGCCGGGCTTATACATGCCGGATAGGGCTTTGACCAGTCCCTGAATCGATTTTTTTGAATCGGATGATGTGCTTACACCTCATATCCCGGCACGATCCATGGCTCAGCCTGTGCGGCATCGCGCCATTCAATCCATGCCGGGTGCGCTTGAATGCGCTCCATATAGGCCAGACTATCTGCATTTTGTGTCAGTTGGTAGACCGAAAATCGGTTAACCACAGGTGCATACATCGCATCAGCGGCAGAAAACGCGCCAAACAGGAAAGGTCCGCCCGATCTGGCAATTTGCTCACGCCAGATGGTTTCAATGCGCTGCACATCAGCGATGACGCTCTCGTTGACGGCAAGGGCGCTGGGTGTCCGTCGAAAATTCATCGGGCAGGCGTTGCGAAGGGCGCGAAAGCCCGACGCCATCTCAAGGCTGATGGCGCGTGCAACGGCCCGCTCGGCGGCAGGCTTCGGCCAAAGATCGACCTCTGGGAAAAGCTCGGCAATATATTCAATGATCGCAAGAGCTTCCCAAACCTTCACATCGCCATGGACGAGAACGGGCACCTGACCGGTGGGGGAGATGGCCTTAATGCCGGGATTGCCCGCCGCAACATCAAACGGGATTTGCAGCGCATCAAAGGCAATGCCAGCGGCTTTCATGGCCATCCATGCCCGCAATGACCATGAGGAGTAATTCTTGTTGGTAATGTAAAGGGTAAGATCGGTCATGGCGCGGCTCCATCAAACGTTGGCGTCTTGATGATTTTCTACCAAGCTGTGCCAATGATGACCAACGCGAATTATTGACGTCATTGATCAAGACAGGTGATGTAAGGTCCGGCATTGCGGGCGCGGCGCTCTACCATGGCCGCCAACCGCCTCAGGCCGGGGCCTGGCTTGCCAGCATTGCGATCAATGGGGTTGGGCAGCGAGACTGCCAGCAGGGCCGCCTGCCGGGCTGTGAGCTTGGAGGCGGGCACTTTGAAATGATAAAGGGCTGCGGCCTGCGCGCCATAAATGCCCGGACCCCATTCGGCAATATTCAAATAAAGCTCCATGGTCCGCCGTTTCGACCAGATCACATTGGCTGTCAGCGCCATGGGAATTTCGAGACCCTTGCGAATAAAGGAGCGGCTGTTCCACAAAAACAGGTTTTTTACCGTTTGCATGGTGATGGTGCTGGCCCCTCGGGTTTCCTCGCCGTCCAGCGCATCATCGATGACGGATCGCATCTGCACCCAGTCAACGCCGTTATGGGCGCAGAACTGGCCATCTTCCGACATCATCACCGAGCGGATGAGATCGGGCGAAATTTTATCCAGCGGCACCCATTGGCGGTCGTAGCCTTGGAAGAGGGCCAGATCGGCCAGCATGAGTGTTGATGGTGGGTGAACGAAGGAGGGCCGATAGAGGAGCATCAACACCACGGGAATGCAGGCAAGGATGATAACGATTTTGAAGGCGCGATGAAGCAACAGCCGCCAATCCCCTTTTTCTCGCTCTTGGTCTGCCGGAATGGCACCGTCTGGCGCGTTTTCCTCAGGCGCGGTTTCTATTGTCAAATCGTGCCACTCGTCCTTGTTCCCACATGCTTATTAGCCGTGAATGCCCGCCAATACCAGACCAGCGGGCGATATGGGCCTTTGAGCACACAGATTCTGATTGCACCATGGGGGCGGGCATGGCAAACAGCGCCCGCAAGCATGAGGCCATGATATGTTTGACCACACACTCCGCGACACCGCCACCCGCGTTCAGGCGCTTTTGACTGATCTTTTGCAGCCAACGCCCGGTGATGATGAAATTGCCAGACCTGAGCTGCTTTTGGCCGCCATGCGCCATGCTGTGCTCAATGGCGGCAAGCGGCTTCGCCCCTTTCTGGTGGTGGAAAGTGCCCGGCTGTTTGGTGGCAATGATACGGCGGCCTTGCGCATTGGTGCTGCACTCGAATGTCTGCATTGTTATTCGCTGGTGCATGATGATCTGCCCGCCATGGATGATGATGATCTGCGGCGTGGCCAGCCGACGGTGCATATTGCTTTTGATGAAGCCACTGCCATTTTGGCCGGTGACAGCCTGCTGACCTTCGCCTTCGATATTATTGCGGCACCCGAAACCGACCTGAGCGATCGCGCCAAAACGGCGCTGGTGCTGGCGTTAGCGCGCGCGGCGGGCATGGGCGGCATGGCGGGTGGACAGGCGCTGGATCTGGCCGCCGAAAAGCAGGCCCCGGATGAGCAGGGTATTGTGACCTTGCAGGCTATGAAAACCGGCGCATTGCTGCGTTTTGCCTGTGAAGCTGGCCCGGTGATTGCGGATGCGTCGCTTGAAGACCGCCAGCGGCTTCGCACCTTTGGTGCCTTGATTGGCCGTGCCTTTCAGCTTGCTGATGATCTTCTGGATTTAACGGCAGATGCTGCGACCATGGGCAAAGCGACCGGCAAGGACGCCGGACGTGGAAAAGGCACGCTGGTGGGCCTCAAAGGGCAGGCGTGGGCGGAAGCAGAGCTGGACCGATTGGTCGCGGAAGCGGTGGCGCTTTTGGCTCCCTATGGCGCACGGGCCACCACCTTGATGGATGCTGCACGCTTTATTGCCAATCGCAAAAGCTGATATTGCCTCTGTGACACGTTTTTAGCTGCGGTGGGCGTGATGATCGCTTACTCATGCGCTTCACTCCTGTTGTGAAAGCCTGTTTGATGATCTCAGCCCATTTTGCGCAATTTCTGTCCGGTTATCTCGTCTATCTGGTGGCGGTGATCAGCCCTGGTCCCGCTAATTTGGCGATTATCTCGACAGCCATGTCGCAAGGACGGCGGGCCGGTCTGGTGATAGCGCTTGGCATTTTCGCAGGCTCCTTCACCTGGGCGATGGCCGCATCTTTTGGTCTCGCCGCTTTGCTGCACCGTTATGGTGAGGCGCTGGTGGTGCTCAAGATTATCGGCGGGCTTTATCTGTTTTACCTCGCCCTGAAGGCGGCAAAATCGGCGCTGCGCAAAGAGCAGGCGGTGGTTGAGGTGAAAGCCAGCGCAGGGTCTGGCCGCGCACATTCCATCTTTCTGCGCGGCTATCTGATCCACCTGACAAATCCGAAAGCGATTTTTGCCTGGGTTGCGATCATTTCGCTGGGCCTTCCGCCAAATGCGTCGCTCAGTGCGGTGGCGATTGTGGTGGGTGGCTGTTTGACAACCGGTTTCTCGGTGTTTTGCGGCTATGCGCTGCTCTTTTCAACATCGGGTGCTTTGCGCATCTACAAGGCCAGTCGCCGTTATATTGAAGGCGCGATGGCGCTGCTGTTTGGTGCGGCTGGTGTGAAAATGCTGACCACACATTTATAAGAAAAAAGCCACCGTCGGGTGGCTTTTTGCTTGCTGTTGTGGTGATCAATTGGCCTGAAGCGGCGAGATCGATACTTCGACGCGGCGGTTCTGGGCGCGGCCTTCTGGTGTGGCGTTGCTGGCAATCGGCTGGCTTGGGCCATAGCCCATGGCCGACATGCGGCGCGGATCAACACCTTGTGAACCGAGATAGTTGAGCACCGAATCAGCACGCAGCTGAGAGAGCTGCTGATTGTGTTGCAGGCCACCAGTGGAATCGGTGTGGCCATTGATGTCGATCAGGGTCTTGTTGAACTTCTTGAGCACGATAGCCACCGAGTTCAGCGTTGGGTAGAATGGCGGCAGAACCTGATATTGATCGGTTGGGAAGGTAATGTTGGATGGCATATTCAGAATGATACGGTCGCCCTGACGGGTGACGGAAACGCCGGTACCTTGCAATTGGGCGCGCAGCTCTGCTTCCTGATTGTCCATATAGTTGCCGATTGCGCCACCAGCCAGCGCGCCAATGCCCGCGCCAATCAGGGCTGCATTGCGCTTGCCATGGCCGCCACCACCCACAGCCAGGCCACCCAGCGCACCAAGGCCCGCGCCAATCAAAGCGCCACCGGCGGTGTTCGACATCTGTTGCTCGCCTGTATAGGGATTTGTGGTGGTGCAGGCACTGAGATAGGTTGCAGCCAGCGCTACAAGTGCAAATCGTTTCAGCATTGGAACAAGCTCCTTGGTGTTCGGATTATCCTGAACATAGCAATTGCGGCGATATCAAGAAAAGGGCGGAGTGGTCATTCCGCCGCTGTTTTTTGGCCGTAGCGCTTTTCAATATAATCAATCACCAGAGCTTCAAACTCCTCGGCGATTTTGGGACCGCGCAGGGTCATGGCTTTCTGCCCATCGATGAAAATCGGGGCTGCCGGATTTTCGCCGGTGCCGGGCAGGGAGATGCCAATGTCGGCGTGTTTGGATTCACCCGGTCCATTGACGATGCAGCCCATGACCGCAACATTCAGGCTCTCAACGCCCGGGTATTTTTCGCGCCATACCGGCATGTTTTTGCGCAGGTCATTTTCGATCTTTTGCGCCAGCTCCTGAAACACCGTAGACGTGGTGCGACCACAGCCCGGACAGGCGGCAACAACCGGTACAAACTGGCGAAAGCCCATGACTTGCAACAGTTCTTGCGCCACCTGCACCTCGCGGGTGCGGTCGCCATTTGGCTCCGGGGTGAGGGAAACGCGGATAGTGTCGCCAATGCCGTGTTGCAGCACATAGCCCATGGCAGCCGAGGAGGCGACAATGCCCTTGGAGCCCATGCCCGCTTCCGTGAGGCCCAGATGCAAAGCATGGTTGGAGCGTTCAGCCAGCATGGAATAGACCGCGATCAGATCCTGCACCTGACTGACCTTGGCCGACAGAATGATGCGATTGCGGGCAAGGCCGATGTCTTCGGCAAGCTCGGCCGACAGCAGCGCCGACTGGCAAATGGCTTCGCGCGTCACCTGCCGGGCAGACAGCGGAAAGCCCTTTTCCTGGTTCTCATCCATCAGTCTGGTCAACAAATCTTGATCGAGCGACCCCCAGTTGACGCCGATGCGCACCGGCTTGTCATAGCGAATGGCCATTTCAATAATATCGGCAAACTGCTTGTCTTTTTTATCCTTGAAGCCAACATTGCCGGGATTGATGCGGTACTTTGCAAGCGCTTCGGCGCAGGCCGGGTGATCGGCCAGAAGCTTGTGGCCGATATAGTGAAAATCGCCGACCAGCGGCACATCCAGCCCAAGGCGCTCCAGCCGCTCGCGAATTTTTGGCACTGCCGCCGCACTTTCATCGCGATCCACGGTGATGCGAACAATTTCCGAGCCCGCCTTATGCAGGGCTGCCACCTGCGCAACCGTTGCATCCACATCGGCGGTGTCGGTATTGGTCATGGATTGCACAACAACCGGAGCACCACCGCCAACAATCACGCCGCCAACATCAACGGCAACAGAAGCGCGGCGCGGTTTCGGGTCAAAGTCTTCAGCGGACGCCATGGCGATACCTATCATTGTGGTCAATTGATCGTCAGATGTGTTTGTCAGGTGGATCAATCATGTTCGGTTGTCAACATCGTGACAAGAGTTGGCTTTTTCAAGCCGTGATTTTTCGGGTTGCCTCTCAGGAATGAGATTGATCGGCGTGGCGCACAAGCTTCGATAGCAGCAAGACGACAACGATCAGCACCGGCAGGCCTTTGAACACCAGCGCCAGCGAGGTGTGCTGGGCAATAAAGCCAATCAGGGAAGGGGCCACCAGAATGCCGGAATAGCCCATGGTGCTGACCACCGAGATACCAACGCCGGGGGCCATGCCGGGCAGATTGCCTGCCGCCGAAAAGGCAATCGGCACCAGATTGGAAATGCCAATACCCATCAGCGCAAAGCCTAAAATAGCCACCGATGCATCCGTTGCATAGCCAGCAATCAAAAGGCCGATGATGGCAATGAGGGCGCAGATTTGCGTTGTCTTGACTGCGCCAAATCGGTTGCGCACGCCATCACCGGCAAACCGCATGATCGACATGGTGAGTGAGAAAGCGGCATAGGCATAGCCCGACAGGGCAATATTGGCACCCAATTCATTGCGCATGTAAAGGGCACCCCAATCCAGCACGCTGCCTTCTGGAATCATGCTGAACAGTGCCACAAGGCCCAAAAGCCATGGCAGAGCATGTCTTGGCAGGCTGGCTTTGGGGTGGTTTTCCTGCGCATGGGGCTTGTCATGCAGCAGGCGGGGCCATGCGTAGATCAAAAGGGCCGCCGCCAGCAGGGTGGCAATCAGGCTCTGGGCCGTGGGGCCAACGGCAACAATCAACGGACCGCCAAGACCTGCGCCAATCAAACCGCCAACACTCCAAAAAGCATGGCAGGATGAGGTGATGGCGCTTTTCATAAAGCGCTCGGTTTCAACCGCATTGGCATTCATGGCAATGTCCATGGCCCCCATGAGGCCGCCAAACAGGAAAATGGCAGGCACAGCCAGGGGAATGGTCGGGGCTGCGCTTAACAAAAACAAGGTCGGCAAAAACAGCGCCGCAGAAATAAGGCTGACACGGTTTGAGCCAAAGCGGGCAATTTGCGCCCCGGCGATGGGCATAAACACAACCGAGCCAATGCCAAACACCAGAATCATCAGCCCCAATTGGGCTTCACTTAACGCATGCTTTTCGGCAAAGCCCGGAATGCGCGGTGCCCATGAGCCAAGGATAAAGCCGTTTATCAGAAACAGCATTGAGACCGCCATGCGTTCTTTTGGAAATTTCATAACCAGCACTGTTGGCCTCCTCCATGGATAACTGTGGGGATGAATGGCGGGATTGTTCTTTTAAATCGATTTAATTTGCAAGTTCTTGATTCAGATATGGGGATCACGAATGGTTTGAGCCTGTTACAGAGGATCAGGCCTGATCATCCTCTTTCACCAACTGGGTTCGGCCTGCGGTCATATCGATCAGCATTTTGGCAACTGCCTCGCTCTCGGTTTCCGGGATGGCGCAAGCAAGGTCTGCCCCGGTTTCGGTGAAGTTTTCTGCGTTGATCAGGATATTTTCGACGCTCGACAGTCTGGCTTTCACCAGCGCCAGATCGGAAAAGCCGACCCGCAATGTCAGCGTGGTTCGGTGAATGACCTCAACCTTCTCGGCTTCGCGCAAACATGCGGCGGCGGTGCCGCCATAGGCGCGGATCAAGCCACCACTGCCCAGCAAAATCCCACCAAACCAGCGGGTGACAATGACCAACACGCCATCCATCTGCTGGCCATCAATGGCCTGCAAGATTGGCTTGCCCGCGGTGCCGGAAGGCTCGCCATCATCGTTGAAACGGTAATTTTGCCCAAGCCGCCATGCCCAGCAATTGTGGTTTGCATTGGCATCACTGTGCTCAGCCAAAAGCGCTTTGGCATCTTCTTCGGAAGCGATGGGACAGGCAAGGGCGCGAAACCGGCTCTTCTTGATCTCCTGATCATAGCTGTGTAGGCGGGGCAGGGTAAACATGGCCTGTTGTGACGTGATTTGGTCAAGATGCAAAGGTTGATCTTTGGTCTTTGACGTCTTTTGCAGCGGTTTATGTCTTGCGCGGCACCGTCGATCCAGTTCCGCGCAAGCGAGTGTTTATAGGCTTGTTTTTGTGAAGGCCAGCGCTGCGATTCGTCTGGTTTTACGGAGCAATTTTAAGATGTTACCGCGTCTTTTCGCGTCATGATGACGTTGGGCGCTGTGACTTGAAAAACCGGGATGAGCCCGGCGAAAAAGACAGGATCCGCTTATGTCAGACGATTTTGACCTCGACACAAACACCGACCACTCCAATTTGGCCGCTCTGGTTTTGAGTCAGGAAATTGATTCGTTGACCGACGTTCTCGTCAATTCGCTCCGCGAAGTTCTGGACATTCTCGACGACAATTATCAGCGCCCCGATACTGTTCACTAAATTCAGGCGGATGTTAACGCATTGTCCTGACGCAAAACCGCTACGCACTTTTGCTGGAAATGCTTTAACGACCATATTCCTTCACAGCCTGCATGACCACAAAGGTTGATGTGCTCGACACATGCGGCAGGCTGGAAATCTTCTCTCCCAAAACATGACGATAGCGGCGAATATCGCTGGTGCGCACTTTCAGCAGATAATCAAACGCACCGGCGATCATGTGGCATTCTTCCACCTCGCGAATTTTGCGCACCGCCGCATTGAATTCATTCAGCGCCGTCTCGCGCGTATCGCTTAATTTCACTTCGGCAAAAGCAATATGGTCGAGGCCAAATTTGCGCGCGTCCAGCACGGCGCGAAAGCCCAAAATATAGCCCTCATCGATCAATCGCTTCAATCGCACCTGACAGGGTGTTTTTGACAGGCCCACCCGTTGCGATAGCTCGGTGATGGAGATGCGGCCATCTTGCGATAAAGCCTCGACAATTTTCATGTCGAACATATCCAATTCACCGGGAATGTCGGATTTTTTCATTATTTTTCCTGAAAAATATCTAATATTTGGAGAAATGACCTAGATTTCGCTGAAATTCAAGTTCGATGACGTTGCGAATCCCATGATATGATTTTTACTAGGCAAAACTCGTATCAAAGGCGTCGCGATGCAACAGGCCAATTCCACCCAGAAGCTTGAGACGAAAGCGGCAGATGCTGCGGTGTTTGCAGATTTTGCGCCGCCCATTCGCGCCCAAAGCCCATTGCGGCAGGCGATTACGCAGGCTTATCGGCGTTCAGAGCCGGAGTGTATTCAAGCCCTTCTGGAACCTGCGACATTGCCAGAGGATTTGAAGCGGGCCACGGCGGCAACGGCGCGCCGGTTGATCACGGCGTTGCGGGCCAAGCACAAGGGCACCGGGGTGGAAGGTCTGGTGCATGAATATTCGCTCTCCAGCCAGGAGGGCGTGGCCCTGATGTGTCTGGCGGAAGCGCTGCTGCGGATTCCAGACGATGCCACCCGCGATGCGCTGATCCGAGACAAGATCGCGGAAGGCGACTGGAAAGCCCATTTGGGCGGCGGGCGCTCGCTGTTTGTCAATGCTGCCACCTGGGGGCTGGTGGTGACGGGCAAGCTGACATCAACCGTCAATGACCGCGGCCTGTCCAAAGCTTTGACGCGGTTGATTGCCCGCTGTGGTGAGCCGGTTATTCGGCGTGGCGTTGACATGGCCATGCGGATGATGGGCGAGCAATTTGTTACCGGCGAAACCATTGAAGAGGCTTTGAAGCGGGCGCAGAGGCTGGAAGCCAAGGGCTTTGGCTATTCCTACGACATGCTGGGCGAGGCTGCGACCACAGACGCCGACGCCACCCGCTATTACCGTGATTATGAAGCCGCCATCCATGCGATTGGCAAGGCATCAAACGGGCGTGGGATTTACAAAGGTCCGGGCATTTCCATCAAGCTGTCAGCGCTGCATCCGCGCTACACCCGCGCAAAGACAGCAAGGGTGATGGGTGAGTTGCTGCCCAAGGTGAAGCAATTGGCCGTCCTGGCCAAGCAGTATGACATTGGCCTCAATATTGATGCTGAGGAAGCCGACCGGCTGGAGCTGTCTTTGGATTTGCTGGAAGAGCTATGCCTTGATCCGGCTTTGAATGGCTGGAACGGCATGGGCTTTGTTGTGCAGGCCTATGGCAAGCGCTGCCCCTTTGTGCTGGATTTCATCATTGATCTGGCGCGTCGTGCAAACCGCCGCATCATGGTGCGTTTGGTCAAGGGGGCCTATTGGGATGCTGAAATCAAGCGCGCGCAAGTGGATGGGCTTGAGGATTTTCCTGTCTTTACCCGCAAGATTCATACAGACGTGTCTTATATCGCCTGCGCCAAAAAGCTGCTGGCGGCGCGCGATGTGATCTTTCCGCAATTTGCCACCCACAATGCCCAGACCTTGGCGACCATCTATCAGCTGGCCGGGCCGGATTTTAAAATCGGCTCTTACGAGTTCCAATGCCTGCATGGCATGGGCGAGCCGCTCTATGATGAAGTGGTGGGAGCCAGCAAGCTCGACCGCCCCTGCCGAATCTATGCGCCGGTCGGCACCCATGAAACGCTGCTGGCCTATCTGGTGCGTCGCCTGTTGGAAAATGGGGCCAACTCGTCTTTCGTCAACCGTATTTCCGATCCCAATGTCTCGATTGATGATTTGATTGCCGACCCAGTTGATGGTGTGCGGGCGATGCCGGTGCCGGGTGCGCAGCATGAGAAGATTGCCAAACCCACCGAGATTTATGGGGCGCGGAAAAACTCTGCCGGATTGGATCTTTCCAATGAAATGGTGTTGCAGTCGCTGAGCGAGACATTGAAATCGACCGCATCCACGGAGTGGGAGGCAAAGCCGCAGCTTTTGGCCGCCTCCGGTGAAGGCCAAAGCCGGTCAGTGCTCAACCCCGGCGACCACCGGGATGTGGTCGGTACTGTGTTTGATGCAACGGAAGGGGATGCCACACAGGCCGTTCTTCATGCCGGGGCACAGATGCAGGTCTGGGCAGAAACCACGCCCGACCACCGCGCATCGCTTTTGGAAAAAGCAGCCGATGTGATGCAGGCGCGTTTGCCCACGCTCTTGGGGCTAATCATGCGTGAGGCCGGAAAATCGGCCCCCAACGCCATTGCCGAAGTGCGCGAAGCGATTGATTTTCTGCGCTACTATGCGGCTCAGGCAAGAAGCACCTTTACCGAAGAGACAAAGCCGCTTGGCCCCGTGGTTTGCATCAGCCCATGGAATTTTCCATTGGCCATTTTCACCGGGCAGATTGCGGCCGCTCTGGTGGCAGGCAATCCGGTCTTGGCCAAGCCTGCTGAGGAAACGCCTTTGATTGCGGCAGAGGCCGTGCGCATCCTGCATGGGGTTGGCGTGCCGCTGGCAGCCCTTCAGCTGGTGTTGGGCGATGGCCGCATCGGCGCAGCTCTCACCTCTGCCCCCGGTGTTGCAGGTGTTATGTTCACAGGTTCTACCGAGGTTGCCAAGCTGATCCAGACAGAATTGGCGGGGCGTTTATTGCCCAATGGCAGGCCCATTCCGCTGATTGCTGAAACTGGCGGTCAAAACGCCATGATTGTCGATTCGTCGGCGCTGGCAGAGCAGGTGGTGGCCGATGTGATTGCGTCGGCTTTTGACAGCGCCGGTCAGCGTTGCTCGGCGCTTCGGGTTTTGTGCCTGCAAGATGCTGTGGCCGATCGCACTTTGAAAATGCTGAAGGGTGCCCTGCATGAATTGAGCCTTGGCCGCACGGATATGCTGGCAACCGATATTGGCCCGGTGATTTCAGCAGAGGCCAAAGACATCATCGAGCGCCATATTGAGGCCATGCGTGCCAAGGGCAAACAGGTTGAGCAAATCGGAGCGCTGGCCGGCACCGAGCACGGCACCTTCGTTGCACCCACCATTATCGAAATCAGCAATCTGGCAGAGTTGAGCCGCGAAGTGTTTGGCCCGGTTTTGCATGTGCTTCGCTATCGCCGCGCTGACATGGATCGGTTGATCGATCAGATCAACGCCACCGGCTATGGCCTGACCTTTGGCCTGCACACCCGGCTGGATGAAACCATTGCGCATGTCACGGCGCGGATCAAGGCCGGCAATCTCTACATCAATCGCAACGTCATTGGGGCCGTGGTGGGTGTGCAGCCCTTTGGCGGGCGCGGTCTGTCGGGCACGGGGCCAAAGGCGGGCGGTCCGCTTTACCTCGGCCGTTTGGTTGAAAAGACCCTGCCGTCGCAGCACAGAGGAGAAGCAATAGTCGATCCCGGCCTGATTGCTTTTGCTGATTGGCTGGACACCAAGGGCGAGGATGCTCAAGCCGCACGCCATCTGGCTACGCTATCTCGGCTTGGTCAGGTGCAGGAGATGCCCGGGCCGGTGGGCGAGCGCAATCTTTATATGTTGCATCCACGCGGACGTATTTTGCTGGTGCCAAAGACGGCGCAAGGGCTTTATACCCAATTGGCAAGCGTGCTCGCCACGGGCAATTCGGCCCTGCTTGAGGTCAAGGATGATCTGAAACCATTGTTGCGAAACCTGCCTGAGCCTGTGCTTGCCCACCTTCAGATCAGCGAGAAGCAGAATTGGACCAGTGTTGCGCTTGCAGGCGCTCTCTTGGAAGGTGAAGGGGAAGAGCTGATTGCTCTCAACAAAACCATTGCGGCTTTGCCCGGCCCGCTGCTACTGGTGCAGGCAGCGGCAAGCGCTGACATGGGCGATAGCAATCCCTATTGCCTTGACTGGCTGGTGGAAGAAGTGTCGATCTCCACCAATACGGCGGCAGCAGGCGGCAATGCCAGCTTGATGGCGATTGGATAGCGTAGGATATAGATGACTGAGAAGAGCATTGCCATCATCGGCGGCGGCCCGGCCGGGCTTATGGCGGCAGATGTTCTTTCCGGTCATGGTCATCGCGTGACCATTTATGAAGCCATGCCGACGCTTGGGCGAAAATTCCTGCTGGCCGGAAAATCCGGCCTCAACATCACCCATTCCGAGGACTACCAGCGGTTTTCCAGGCGTTTCGGGAGTGCAAACGAGCGGCTGAAAGCCGCACTCGATGCCTTTACCCCGCAAGATGTGCGCGATTGGGCGCAAAGCCTTGGCACCGAAACTTTTGTTGGCAGTTCCGGCCGGGTTTTTCCAACGGTGATGAAGGCGTCGCCCTTGTTGCGCGCCTTCATTCACTATTTGGAGGCGCGCGGGGTAGAGATTCGTCCCCGCCATCGCTGGACGGGGTTTGCACAAGACGGTTACCGTTTTGCAACTCCGGATGGTGAAATGATCATTCAGCCCGATGCCGCGCTGTTGGCGCTGGGCGGTGCAAGCTGGCCCAAGCTGGGCTCGGATGGGCAATGGATTCCGTGGCTGAGACAGCACGGCATTGCTGTTGACGATTTTCGCCCTGCCAATTGCGGTTTTGATGTCGACTGGTCCCCAATTTTCCAGAGTCGTTTTGCAGGTGAGCCGGTGAAATCGGTAACAATCACATCGGCCCTCGGCACAACGCAGGGTGAGTTTGTCATCTCAAGCCATGGGGTTGAGGGCAGCCTGATTTATGCCCATGCCAGTGCCCTTCGCGATGCCCTGGAACAGAGCGGTGAGGCCGTTCTGGTTTTGGACCTTGCACCCGCCAAATCGCTTGTGCGCCTTCAGCAGGATCTTGCCCGTCAACCGGAAAAAGCCAGTTTTTCGACACGGCTTCGCAAGGCTGCGCATCTGGATGGTGTAAAAGTGGCTCTGTTGCGCGAACGGGTGCCGCAGATTGCGACATTGGAGAGCAAGACGCAGGCCATATATATCAAGGCCTTGCCGGTGCCGCTTTTGCGCCCAAGACCGATTGCGGAAGCGATTTCCTCGGCAGGCGGGGTGGCTTGGAATGCTGTTGATGATGGCTATATGCTGCGCCAGCGCCCCGGCCTGTTCGTGGCAGGTGAAATGCTGGATTGGGAGGCCCCTACCGGCGGCTACCTTCTCACGGCCTGTTTTGCAACGGGCCGGGCGGCCGGTCGCTCTATGCTCAGATGGCTAAACAATACCGCCAATATGAAATCCAACTAAGCTCTATAGTTGTAAATCCATTCTGCATCGCCTGCGATATAGTTGGTGATAGTATTGAGTTGAATTGGCTTGCGCCAGAACCTGCTACCTTCGTCTAACCCAGAATATAATCATCATCAATTTCGGCGCATGCGTGATATTTCTGTGTCGTCTTCTGACGGATTTTGGTTGTGACGCTTTTTTTCGTTAGTGCTAACGCAATAAAGCAACGATAGAATAGGTATGTTAGCTCTATTTTAACCGGTAGGCGCGAATATACAACCAGAGTAAAAGATGGTTGCATTCAACTATCTCTCACTCGTCAGACTGCCCCTGCATGATGCGGAATGGTTTCTCAAAAATTTAATATGATGCCGATGCGTTGCAAACGTTGCGGGCGCTCTCGCATGGTCAATTGACTGCTTTGAGAGGGCTTGTGCCAGGATAGTGGAGCAAAACTTTGAAAGTTGTTCTGATTGACGACAGCCGCTCTGTGCTTTTGGCGCTGCGTCATGAGCTTGAGCAGCTTGATGGCATTCACGTCCATGCGTTTGAAGATCCGGAACAGGCTATAGCTGAATGCGCTCAGCAAAATTTTGATCTCGTTCTGGTCGATTACAACATGCCCAAGCTCACGGGCATTGATGTGATCAGGGCGCTGCGCGCCATGCCTGCCTATGATCTGGTGTCGATTGTCATGATTACCTCGGAGACCGAGCGGCTCCTGAAGGTGAGTGCAATCGAAGCCGGGGCAACGGATTTTCTGCACAAGCCTGTGGATATGGTTGAGCTGAAAGCGCGCGTTAAAAATTTGATGAATTTGCGCCGCGCGCATCTGGAGCTGGCGAGCCGTGCAGAAGGCCTTGTGGCCGTGGTTCATGCAAAATCGATAGAACTGGCGGCCAGCGAAGAAGAGATTATCTGGCGCCTGGCGCGCGCGATTGAATATCGTGACGGCGCAACGGGTGATCATGTCTCACGGGTGGCGCAAATTGCCCTGCTGATCGCGCAGGACCTTAATCTTGACCCAGACCTTTGCCGCAGGATTTATCTGGCAGCCCCTTTGCATGATATTGGCAAGATTGGCATTCCCGATGATATTTTGGCAAAGCCGGGCCATCTGACGCCTGCAGAGCGCGCCATTATGCGCCAGCATGTCGATATCGGCGTTAAAATCCTCGAAAATGGCACGTCGGATCTTTTGCTGGTGGCAGAGCGCATCGCCGGTGGCCACCATGAAAGATGGGATGGTCAGGGCTATCCGAAAGGACTGTGCGGAGAGGATATTCCGATTGAAGCCCGTATCGTTGCGCTGGCGGATGTGTTCGATGCCTTGTGCTCGCCCCGATCTTACAAAGCGGCCTGGACGCCGCATGACGCTCTGGTCCATATCTTCCGCGAAAAGGGCCACCATTTTGATCCGGCCTGTGTCGATGCTTTTGAGCGGCAATGGACCAAGATCTCCGCAATCATGGCAACACACGAAGATCTGTCCGTAAAATTGCGCATCGCTGCCACGCCACCCCTTTCAAAGGATCAACATTCCGAACCACACCCTCAGTATGCAGGGAGAGGACGTTCATGACATTGACCTCCAAGATTTCCGAAACGGTCGCACTTCCATCTGCGCTCACCATTCGGACCGCGCAAGTCATCAAGGATGCGGTCCTCGCAGGGTTTTCCGCAGCCGACAGTATCGTCCTTGATGTGCCACAGGACGCTGACTGTGACTTGAGCTTTATTCAAGTTGTTGAATCTGCGCGCCTGTTTGCACAATCAGAGGAAAAAGAGATCGCCTTGCTGCGGCCGGCAAGCGGCGGACTGCTGGCCGTTCTCGAGCGTGGCGGATTTCTGACGGACATAGATCCCTCTGATCGATTTTTCTGGTTGCATGAAAGGCAAATACAATGAGCGCCAATATCCTGACCGTTGACGATTCCGCCAGCATTCGCATGACGACGAAGATCGCCCTGACCAATGCTGGCTACAAGGTAACAGAGGCCGTTGACGGCCTCGATGGTTTGAACAAAGCAAAATCAGCGCAGTTTGATTTGATTGTCACCGATTTGAACATGCCGAACATGAATGGCTTGGCCATGATTGAGGCCTTGCGCAAATCGCCTGCACACACCGGCATTCCAATCATCTTTCTGACCACGGAGTCGGATGCGGCGATGAAGACGCGGGCGAAAGCCGCGGGTGCCACGGGCTGGATCACCAAGCCCTTTGACGCTGATCAGCTTGTCAAAATTGCGCGAAAGGTTCTGGGCAAATGACCAATCTGGATCCCATTCAGGTTTTTAGGACGGAAGCAGCCGAGCTGTTCGAGCAGATTGAGGGTGGTCTGCTTGATCTGTTGCATGACCTCTCCAATCAGGATCAGATCGACGCGGTGTTTCGCGGCCTTCACACCCTGAAGGGATCCGGGGCAATGTTTGGCTTTGAAGCGCTTGCCGCTTTTACCCATCATTGCGAAACGGCTTTTGACCGGGTGCGCAAGGGCGAAGTGCCCGCGACAGCCGAGCTTGTGGCAGCGGTTCTGGATGCGCAAGACCATATGAAATCTCTGGTCGCCACGCCCAACGGCGATCATGAAATGGCTGGCGATGTGTTGTTGGCCAAATTGCAGGCAGCCGTTGGCGCAGGTGGTGCGCATCCTCATGCGCCTGCTGCTGCGGTGCCGCAAGCGGCTGGTGCCGCTGAGGCGACATCTTCGGGTGCAACGGTCTGGACTTTGGTTTTCCGTCTGCCGATGAATTCCATGATCAACGGTACAAACCCGCTGGGCTTGCTGGATGAATTGCGTGAGTTGGGCGAGTGCAAGGTCGTTGCCGACAAGTCAAAGATTCCTGATCTCGACAGTTTGACGCCCTCAGAGCTTTATCTGGGGTGGACCGTGACATTGACCACGGACAAGCCAAAATCCGATATCGAAGATGTGTTTATCTTCGTCATGGATGATATGGAGATCGAGCTTAAGCAGGAGCAGGCACCAGAAGCAGCAGCACCAAAAGCGGCGGTGGCGGCACCTGCTGTTGCAGCCCCCGTTACTGCTGTCGAGCAAAAGTCAGCCCCGGCAGCCGCGCAGGCACCGGTTGATGCCAAGCATGGCAAGCCCGCTGCGGAAAATGTGCGTGTTCCGGCTGAACGTCTCGACGAATTGATGGATCGCGTTGGCGAGCTGGTGATTGCCCAGTCCCGCCTGTCGCAATTGGCAGGCTCAAGCGCTGATATCATGCTGCGGTCGGTCTCAGAGGATGTCGAGCGTCTGTCTGGTGAATTGCGCGACACAATGATGGTTCTGCGTATGGTGCCGGTTGGCAGTCTGTTTACCCGGTTCCGTCGTCTCGTCCATGATCTGGCCCGTGAAACCGGCAAAATCATTGAATTGCAGACCGAAGGTGAAACCACGGAAGTGGACAAGACCGTCATTGAGCGCCTTGCCGATCCGCTGGTGCATCTGGTGCGCAATTCCATCGACCACGGCCTTGAAATGCCGCAGGATCGTGTGGCTGCTGGCAAGCCGGAGACAGGTAAGGTCATTCTGTCGGCGCGCCAGTCGGGCGGCGAGGTGATTATCACCATCAAGGACGACGGCCGCGGCATTAATCGTGAGCGTGTGCGGGCCAAGGCGGAATCCTCGGGCATCATTCAGCCGGGCGCGCAGTTGATGGATCAGGAGCTGTTGCAGCTGATTTTCCAGCCTGGTTTTTCGACCGCCCAGCAGATCACCAATCTTTCCGGCCGTGGCGTTGGCATGGATGTGGTGAAAAAGACCGTCGAAGCCCTGCGCGGCGTTATCGATATCCGCAGTGAAGAAGGAAAAGGCTCGGAAATCTCACTGCGCATTCCGCTGACGCTGGCGATTATTGATGGCCTGTTGGTACGCGTTGGTGCCGGTTGCTACGTCATTCCGCTGTCTGCGGTTGAGGAATGCCTTGAGCTGTCGATTGAGGATGATCTGAGATCGCGTGGTCGCAGCTTTATCTCGCTGCGCGACAGTCTGGTGCCATTCCTTCGCCTGCGCGACCTGTTCCGCACCGGAACGCAGCCCGACCCCTATCAGAAGGTCGTTGTTATCTCGACCGGCAATGAGCGGGTTGGCCTGGTGGTGGATCAGATCATCGGCGATCATCAGACGGTCATCAAGGCCATGTCGAGGCTGCACCACGATGTGGTGACCTTCTCGGGTGCCACAATCTTGGGCGACGGCAGTGTGGCATTGATTCTGGATGTCACCAATCTGGTCAGTATTGGCCAACAGCAGGAGGCGCAATTGCGGATAGCAGGATGAGTGTTGTACCCACAATGAGCGATTTTCAAAACCTCTGGCGTGGCCGTGACGATCTGGCTGTGTTGACCTTCAATCTCAATGGCGAAACCTTTGCCATTGAAGCGGTGACGGTGCAGGAGATCATCGATCTTTTGCCGGAAACCAAAGTGCCGGGTGCCAAGCCATTTGTCTCCAGCGTCATTAACTTTCGCGGCAAGGTTATTCCGCTTGCCGATATTCGCCTGGCCTTCGGCATGGAGGCAACCGAGCCGACCATTGATAGCCGGATCATTGTGATCGAGCTGGAACTCGACGGCGAGCTGGCCCTGACAGGCATCCGCACCGACCGCGTTTTTGAGGTGACCACCTTAATGCGGTCTGCCAGTGAGCCTGCCCCGCGTGTGGGCATGCGCTGGCGCGCTGACTACATTGAATGTCTGGTCAAGCGTGATGGCGAATTCATTATCCTACCAAATCTGCAGGCCATTTTCGCCGGCACCGACCAACGCGTGGGAATGCCCACAACAACGCAGCAAAATTGAGGCTGAGTATGCGCTTTACTATTAAACTTAAATTGGCTTTAGCCTTCGGCTTTGTTGTGGTTTTGCTGATTTGCAGCTCATTTTTGGGCATTCGCAGCCTTGGTACTCTCAATGATGCGATGGGCGATGCTCTGGAAGGTCCTGTTGACCGTTTGCGCCTTGCTCAGGTGCTTCAGGTGGAGCAGCTGGAACAGATCCGCCAGCAAAAAAATCTGTTGCTCGCACCAACCGAGCAAGAGCGTGAAGCGACAATTGTCAAGACCAAAGATGCACGCACCAATTTCGACACAGCCTTCGCGGCAGTGACGGCCAAGGCAACGGCTGCTGGCCGGGTCGTCTGGGACAAGTTAAACGCCCTTGAAACGGAGTTCCGCAAGCAGGATGACGCTATTCAAAGCCTGGTTTTGGCAGGGGATACCACTGGTGCGCTGAAAATCTCCAATGGTGAAAACCGAAAACTGGTAAATGAGATTGATAAAGCCCTGTCCGAAATTGTTGCACTTGAGCAGAGCCGACTGACTGCTGCGGAAGAAGCTGGCGATGTGGAGTATGGAAAAGTCAGCACGATGCTGATCGGCCTGTCTGCTGCAGCTTCGATTGTTGCTGTTATCGCGGCAATCTGGATTGTGATGAGCGTGACCGGTGGTATCAATCGTGCAGTTGTGGCGGTTCGCAAAGTATCGGACGGCGACCTGACGGAATTTGCAGAGATCCGCTCGCGTGATGAAATCGGAACCTTGCTGGAATATGTCAATACCATGGTTGAGCGCCTGCGTGGTGTTGTTGGGGATGCGCTTGCAGCGTCTGACAACGTGTCTTCTGGCAGCCAGCAGCTTTCTTCCGGTTCTGAGCAATTGTCTCAAGGTGCCACCGAGCAGGCGTCCAGCACCGAAGAAGCCTCCGCTTCGATGGAGCAAATGGCTGCCAACATCCGCCAGAACGCCGACAATGCAGCCCAGACCGAAAAGATTGCCCGTCAGTCTTCCAAGGATGCCGAAGCCTCTGGTGAAGCGGTTGCCCGTGCTGTGGGTGCCATGCGTACCATTGCCGATAAGATCTCCATCGTGCAGGAAATTGCCCGTCAGACCGATCTGCTTGCTTTGAATGCGGCTGTTGAAGCGGCCCGCGCTGGCGAACATGGCAAGGGCTTTGCGGTTGTTGCGTCTGAAGTGCGCAAGCTGGCTGAGCGCTCTCAAGCGGCGGCTGCCGAAATCAGCACGCTGTCGGGCGAAACCGTGCAGGTGGCAACGCAAGCAGGCGATATGCTGAACCGCTTGGTGCCAGATATTCGCAAGACTGCCGAACTGATTTCGGAAATCTCGGCGGCATGCCGCGAACAGGACATTGGTGCCAACCAGATCAATGAAGCGATTCAACAGCTTGACAAGGTAACCCAGCAAAACGCCGGTGCTTCGGAAGAAATGTCGGCAACCTCGGAAGAATTGGCCGCCCAGGCCGAAGAGCTGCAAGCCTCTATCGCCTTCTTCAAGGTTGATGGTGCCCACGAGAAAAAAGCGCCTGTTCGCGTCGCTCAGTCAGCACGGTTTTCTACGCAATCTACGACAAATGCTGTCGCATCGAACCGTAGGCCAGTGGTTGCGCAAACAGTAACCGCCCAACAGGCTCGCGCCAAGGGGTTTGCGCTGAATCTGTCCATGGGCGGACCAGACGATGAAGACAATGATTTTCGCCAAAGCGCGTAATATTTGAAAACGGATCTGGCATCTTCGGCTGCCAGATCCCCTGCGGGTGAATGAGATCGCTGCGTAGAACACGTCGGAAATTGAACAAGGCGCATTGCTTAGACCTTGGTCTTTTCTTGAATGAAATAGCTCTCAATGCCGTGCGGATGGAAAATGAACAGGTGATTGTACCTGCTTTCAAACCGCTTTTGCCTTCTCGACGCGAAACAATGGCCCTTTTTGGTGCAGTTTCCAGCTGAAAGGTCAGCATCCCAGCTCATATCAGCTCACTCGTATTGAAGGACATCAACTCATGCGATTCACAATCAAACTCAAGTTAGCGCTGACATTTTCTCTTATCATCGCCATGATGGTGGGAAGCAGTCTTTATGGAATTTCCAGCCTCAATTCACTCAATAACGCGATCAGCGAGATGATCGCGGGGCCGGCGGAGCGCCTTCGGGCTGCTCAGGAAATTAGCCGGATTCAATTGCGAATTGCCCGTTCCGAGATGAATATGGCAACGGCAGCAACGCTTGCTCAAGCCGAAAAATCAATGACCAACAGTGATGGTCATCGCAAAAATTTCGCTGATACCCTGACAGTTCTGATGAACACCGCAAAGACGGAGAAGGGTAAGGCTGATTGGGCGGAAGTGTCGCGTCTGGCTGACCAGATGTACAAGATTGATGACGAGGTGCGCGCGCTGGTGCGGGCTGGCAATTCGGAGGGAGCGATCAATAAGGCCCGCACCGATGGTCGCCAGGTCATGGACAGGATCGGTGACATTGTTGATGGTCGCGTCGAAGCCAGCAGAGAGCAGATGAAACAGGCCGATGCTGATACCGATGACCTTTATGATAATACGAAGACAACTACGTTTATCATTGTCGGGGTTGCACTGGCAATTGCATCGATTGCGGCATTTTTGATTGCGCTTGGTATCAGTCGCGGCTTGCAGAAAATCCAGACCGTTGCAGCAGGTGTTGCCCGTGGCGATCTTGATCAGCAAATTGAGATCAAGACCAATGATGAAATCAAGGATCTGGTCGATACAATCAATGTGATGACGGAGAACCTGCGGAATACGGCAGCCACCGCCAATCTCATCGCAGAGGGTGATCTCTCCAGAGACATCCATCCTCTCTCGGACAAGGATGTTTTGGGCCATTCCATGCGCAATATGGTTCACAATTTGCGCGAAACATCTGCGGTTGCCGATCAGATTGCTTCGGGCGATCTCACTGTGTCACCCAAGCCGCGTTCAAATGTCGATACACTTGGCATCGCATTGCAAAACATGGTTGAGCGGTTGAAGGGCGTTGTTGCCGACGCGCTGTCGGCGTCCGAGAATGTATCTTCTGGCAGCCAGCAGCTCTCGTCCGGTTCCGAGCAATTGTCGCAAGGGGCAACCGAGCAGGCGTCCAGCGCCGAAGAAGCTTCGGCTTCGATGGAAGAAATGGCCGCCAACATCAAGCAGAATGCTGATAACGCAGCCCAGACCGAAAAGATTGCCCGTCAGTCTTCCAAGGATGCCGAAGCCTCTGGCGAAGCGGTTGCCCGTGCTGTGGGTGCCATGCGCACCATTGCCGATAAGATCTCGATCGTGCAGGAAATTGCTCGTCAGACCGATCTGCTCGCCTTGAATGCGGCTGTTGAAGCCGCCCGCGCTGGCGAACATGGCAAGGGCTTTGCGGTTGTTGCCTCTGAAGTGCGCAAGCTGGCTGAACGTTCTCAAGCGGCGGCTGCCGAAATCAGCACACTATCGGGTGAAACCGTGCAGGTGGCCACCCAAGCAGGCGATATGCTGAACCGCTTGGTGCCAGATATTCGCAAGACGGCCGAACTGATTTCGGAAATCTCGGCGGCCTGCCGCGAGCAGGACATTGGTGCCAACCAGATCAATGAAGCAATTCAACAGCTTGATAAGGTAACCCAGCAGAATGCCGGTGCATCGGAAGAAATGTCGGCGACATCTGAAGAATTGGCGGCCCAGGCTGAAGAGCTGCAAGCATCTATAGCCTTTTTTAAGGTTGATGGAGTATCTTCTAAAAAAGCAACTTCGAGCAATACGAGTGTTCGCAATCAGCCACAGTCGAAGGCTGCGCCTCGTAAAGTGTCCGGTGCCCAAACGGTCAGCGCCCAGCAAAAGCGCGTGTCAGGCTTTGCTCTGGATCTGTCCATGGGTGGGCCTGACGACGAAGACAATGATTTCCGCCAGAGCGCATGACAGGCTCTAGCGCAATGTGGTGGCGGGCTAATCGGCCCGGCACCATCCGACGTAAGCTTAAACAAGCGCCGGACAGTTATACCCTTTTCTGATGAATGATGTCGTTCAGTTCTGGGCTCACTTTTGAAGCTCTCTTTATAACGGAACAACGCTTATGCGCTTCACCATTAAAACCAAGCTGGCACTTGCTTTCACTCTTATCATCATGATGTCGTGTGCAATGGCCACTTTGGCCATTATCAACCTGTCTTCGCTCAATAGTGCAATTACTGACATTATCGCGGGTCCGGCAACCAACCTTCGCAACTCCAGCGATCTTTCCGATGCGGTTCTCTATTCGGTGCGTGATGAGAAAAATGCGATCATCAATACCGATCCAGGCAAGATTAGCGGATATGTTGAGGGCGTCATGCAGCGCCGCGCCACTATTGACGGGCTGGTAAAAGCCCTTGGTTTGGAAACGAATCCATCGATCAAGGCGAAGGTAGAGCAGTTTCAGTCTCAATTGCCAGGCTGGAGAGCAATGCAGGATACTGTTCTCAAGCTTGCAACTGAAAATACGGATGAGAGCAATAAGCGGGCTGGCGAGATTTCCATGGGAGATGGCGCAAAGATTACAGAGACCTTGCTGCAAACACTGGGGGCTTTGAACAGTGAAATCGCAACCGACCTGAAGCAGACGGATGAATCAACCAACGAGCAATATGCATTTTCTCGCGATAGTCTTTTCGCTGGAATTGCAATCTTGATTGTTCTCTCTGCAGCCATCGCTATCTGGATTGCCATGAGCATCAATTCCGGCCTGAAGAAGGTCAAGTCGGTGGCTGATGCTGTCGCGATTGGTGATTTGAATCAAGATGTTGACATCAAGACGAATGACGAAATTCGTGACGTTGTCGATAGTGTCAAGGTGATGACATCCAACCTGCGCAATACAGCAAATATTGCCGACCAAATCGCCAATGGCAATTTGACGGTCACGCCAACGCCGCTCTCCGACAAGGATACTTTGGGTCAGTCGCTTCAATTGATGGTGGAGCGCCTGCGTGGTGTTGTCGGTGACGCCATTGCTGCCGGTGAGAATGTATCGTCTGGCAGCCAGCAGCTGTCGTCCGCGTCCGAACAGGTCAGCCAGGGTGCGACCGAGCAGGCGTCCAGCGCCGAAGAAGCTTCAGCTTCAATGGAAGAAATGGCCGCCAATATCAAGCAGAACGCCGACAATGCAGCCCAGACCGAAAAGATTGCTCGTCAGTCTTCCAAGGATGCTGAAGCCTCTGGCGAGGCCGTTGCCCGCGCTGTTGGTGCCATGCGCACCATTGCCGAGAAAATCTCGATCGTGCAGGAAATTGCCCGTCAGACCGATCTTCTGGCACTGAATGCGGCTGTGGAAGCCGCCCGTGCCGGTGAACACGGCAAGGGCTTTGCGGTTGTTGCGTCTGAAGTGCGCAAGCTGGCTGAACGTTCTCAAGCTGCGGCTGCCGAAATCAGCACGCTGTCGGGCGAAACCGTGCAGGTGGCAACCCAGGCTGGCGATATGCTGAACCGCTTGGTGCCAGATATTCGCAAGACGGCCGAACTGATTTCGGAAATCTCGGCGGCCTGCCGCGAGCAGGATATTGGAGCCAGCCAGATCAATGAGGCGATCCAGCAGCTCGACAAGGTGACGCAGCAAAATGCCGGTGCCTCGGAAGAAATGTCGGCGACATCTGAAGAGCTGGCCGCCCAGGCCGAAGAGCTGCAAGCGTCGATCGCCTTCTTCAGGGTGGATCGCGCTTCGGACACGCGCGCAATGCCGACCAAAAAGGCAACGCCAAGCCGGGCAGCAGCAGCTCCTGCAAAAAAACCAGCCGTCAAGCAATCTGTCAGCACCCAGCAGGCACGCGCCCAGGGTTTTGCGCTCGACCTTTCCATGGGCGGGCCTGATGAAGAAGATCGTCTTTTCAAGGAAAGCGCATGATATGAGTGAAAATTCCTCCGAGCAGCAATTCGTAACCTTCAGCCTTGGTGAAGAGGTGTTTGCCGTGCCTGTCGCGGTGGTCCGGGAAATCCTGGACCATGAGGATGCTTTCAAGATTCCTCATGGACCCGATTATCTGCTCGGCTTGCGCGATGTGCGCGGGCAGGGTGTTCCTGTGATTGATCTGCGCCTTCGGCTTGGCATGACGGCCACGGTCAAAACACCCCATACCCGCATTCTCGTCATGGATATCCCACTGGCCAACCGCTCTTTGGCGGTTGGTGTGGTGGCCGATAAGGTGTTTGAGGTCATTCCTTTTCACCTCAAGGATATCGAGCAGGCACCGGATATCGGCGTTCAATGGCGCTCTGATTACATTCATGGCGTGGTGCGCCGCGAGCAGGGCTTTGTGGTGATTATCGATCTCGCCCGGTTGTTTTCGGGCGAGGAGGTTGCGCTGGCCGCAACCGGATCGAGAAAACTGGCCACAGCATAATCCCTTGGATCGAAGAACATTCAAGGAATTATGCGCCGGATTAAAAACGTTACAGCGACCTTTGCACCCCGTCTATGGTGTGAGGCGCTCAAGAGCATGATGACAGGAGAATGCCAGCGTGGGTGCTTTGGCCGAGACAACATTTGATGATCATCGGATCAGCTCTAGAAACTTCAAACGGTTGTCGAACTATATCTTTGAATACAGCGGTATTAAAATGCCGGAAGCAAAGATGACGATGCTGGAAGGACGGCTGCGCAGACGGTTGCGGGCCACGGGTATTTCTTCATTTGATGCCTATTGCACTTATATCTTTGATCAGGGCGGCCTTGAGGAAGAGGCCGTGCATCTGATTGATGCGGTGACAACCAACAAGACGGATTTTTTTCGCGAGCCGAACCATTTCGATTATCTCGCCAGCAAGGTGCTGCCGGCCTTTGATGCCAAAGGTGTGCGCAATCTTCGGGTGTGGAGTTCGGCCTGCTCGATTGGTGCCGAGCCCTACACGCTTGCCATGGTGATTGCGGATTATTTGGAACAGCGCAGTGGCATGGATTACCGCATTCTGGCCACGGATCTTTCCACCGATGTGTTGCAAAAGGCGCGGCGTGGGGTCTATCCGCAAGACATGCTGGAGCCGGTGCCGCGTGCCATGGCAGCGAAATATGTCATGCAATCGCTTGATAAATCGCGGAATGAGGTTCGCATTTCACCAAAATTGCGCTCGCACGTTGGCTTTGGTCGCCTGAATCTGATGGATAGCAGCTATCAGGTCGGAGAGCCGATGCATGTTATATTTTGTCGCAACGTTCTGATCTATTTTGATAAGAAGACTCAGCAACAGGTTTTGCAGCGGTTGTGTGAGTGTTTGGCTTCGGGAGGCTATCTTTTCATCGGCCATTCTGAGTCGATTGCGGGAATGAGTCTGCCTGTTCGGCAGCTGGCTAATACGGTGTTCAGGAAGGACTGATCGGGGATGAGGAAAAAAATCCGGGTTCTGGTTGTTGATGACTCAGCCAGTGTGCGCCAGATTCTGACTGAAGTGCTGCAATCGGATCCGGATATAGAGGTGATCGGGGTCGCTCCCGATCCGTTTGTGGCGGCAAGGCGAATTGCCGAAGAAATTCCGGATGTTATCACATTGGACGTGGAAATGCCGCGCATGGACGGCATTACATTTTTGCGCAAGCTGATGTCGCAGCGGCCTATTCCTGTGGTGATGTGCTCGTCGCTGACGGAAGCTGGCAGCGAAACCCTGATGCAGGCCATGGAGGCCGGTGCAGTCGACATTATTCTCAAGCCCAAGATTGCTGCCGCAGACCACCTGGCCGAGCAGGCCGAGCGCATCTGCCAGGTGGTGAAAAGTGCGGCTCAGGCACGCCTTGGCACCCGCAAGGCGATTGCCGCGGACAGACCCTCAGGCGTGCATGAGCCTGCTAAAAAACTGACCGCTGATGCCATGCTACCGCCGCCCACCGGCCGTGCCATGGCGAAAACCACCGAAATGGTGGTGTGCGTTGGCGCATCAACGGGCGGCACAGAGGCGCTTCGAGAGCTTTTGGAAAAAATGCCCGGCAACTCTCCCGGCATTGTCATTGTTCAGCATATGCCGGAAAAATTCACAGCCGCCTTTGCCAAGCGCTTGAATGGCTTGTGTGAAATGGAAATCAAGGAAGCGGAAAATGGTGATCCGGTGCTGCGCGGCCATGTGCTGATTGCGCCGGGCGATCGCCACATGCTGCTGGAGCGGCAAGGTGCGCGCTATTACGTATCGGTCAAGCCCGGTCCGCTGGTGTCGCGCCATCGCCCCTCTGTGGATGTGCTGTTTCGCTCGGCAGCCAGAGCCGCCGGAGCGAACGCCATGGGCGTTATCATGACAGGCATGGGCGATGACGGCGCGCGCGGCATGTTGGAAATGCATCAGGCCGGAGCCTTCACGGTTGCGCAGGACGAGGCAACCTGCATTGTGTTTGGCATGCCCAAGGAAGCCATTGCCCACGGCGGCGTCGATAAAACCGTGCCGCTTCACCAGATCGCGCCGGAAATTCTGGCAGCCGACCGCAGGCGCTGAAGCTTTGGTCTGAAAAGTGGGAACTGGTTTTCGGAAAAATCCGGTTCTCAAAATGAGGATAAAGCGCAGCTCTGTTGAACGACTGCATAATTCCTTGAATCGGAATCGGTTTAAGGAATTATGCAGTTGAGGTAATGCGCGGCGCTTTATCGTCTTATACCAAGGCTCGAAGATGCGAGAGCATCCTTGCCTTGAAGACATTGCAAATATCTCAAATGCATAAGACGCTTGATATATGCAAAAGGAATACCAAAAGTCATTTTCAATGACTTTTGGTAGTACACAATGATGATCGAGAAGCCGTCAAACAATCATGCCTGCTTTGTCTCATGGTGGACAATCGTGGCTTGGAGTTTTGTGGTGCTCCGGACTGGGGGTCGCTTCAGCCAGTCGGCAAAATATTGACCCCATTTCCAAGCGGGCGGATACCAGCGAACAGGTCGGCATGGTTTCAAGCGCTCAACCACCATAACAACAGATGAAAGCGCCATAAGGGGCAAGTGATGTGCGTGAACAGCAATTGGCAGCAACATCAGCGCCCAGCAGGTTCCAATGCACAAACATGCATCCCGCGCGCCATAGCGAAGACAATCACGATCAGCAGCCCAGCCAAAGGCGCTCAGCCTTGGCGTCCAGTGACACAGGTTTAAAAAATGCTGTTTCCAAGGGGTGGTTTGCCAAAACACCAGAACGGAAACCGCGAAAACCCAGGATGGAATGTTCAACAGCTCAGTGATAACCTGGATCAAAATTCCACTGAAAACCAGGAGTGGGGCAAAGAGCAACCAGATGCCGCAATAGCTGAATAAGAAACAGGCAATCGCGCGGGCACGCCGTTTCTTCATGCTCCGGTACCAGATGTGCCGAAACGGTGGCACCAGCACCAGAGACATCATGGCAATCAGCATCAAAATCCATGAGAGTGCGAGGTTCGCAGGATCCGCCAGCCAAAGAGCGGCTTGCAAGGCGCGCCAACTTTGATCCAGCAATGCGCCGGATGCCGTGACACACAGGTCTGTAACACTGTTGCTATGGCCCAAAAGGGCCATAGCAAACCAGGCAGCCAAGCTGATACTCAGCACGAGAGGCCATGGCGGCTCTGAGAGAAGAGAGCGGATGGCCTGAAATTTCAGGCTATAACGCTGCAACATTCAGGCAGACTGTTTGTAGAGGCTAATACGCTCAACCGTGACCTTGGCATCATCTGTGAGGGTGATGCGCGGTACCAGATTGACGCTGAATTCGCCCTTGTTCAAAGCGCCATTTTGCGCCAATCCCGCCACGACATTGGTGACATCCATGACCTCTGTCACCCCGGCACCGCCATGAGCGCCGTCTGGTTGCGATGCCTTGCGCACACCAAACAGGCCAATCGAGCCGCAGAACAGATCCATGCGGCCAGTATGGTCTGCCCCCTCAGGCAGCTCCATGTAGACATCAATGACAAACCCATCCTTTGCGGCCTTGATATTTTCCAGATTGAGGAAGTATCGGTCGCGGGCGGGTTGGGCCAATTTGGCCTGAAGGTTTTGGGTTGGGTTAACCGACAAAAGCGCGCTGGTCTGAGCATCGAGGGCGAGGTTTGACGAGGACATTTTCCCTGTCACATTCACGACAGACGCATTTGCGCCAACCAGTTCGGGTTCCTGAGCCAGTTCGGGTTCTTGAGATTGAGACAAAGTCTTCTCTCCAACATTGCTGGTCAAGACAGAGCTGACGGCCGTTGCAACCACAAATTCATCATAGGTATAATTAAGGTTTGGGCTCGTCGTATCAACCATGTCTTTAGGCGCATAGGAATATGGGCTGCCATCGACGTTTGGCACGACAAATTTTCGATCTTGCGGGCCGTTGAGCCATGCAGGGTCAGTCGGGTTGGTATGCGTCGCACTCGACTTGTTCCACACATCCCAGAGCCGATCGATGTTGGCATGGTGCAGCCAGAAAATTGGATCAAGCCCGGCAATATCCGGATCGGCCATCAAGCCCGGCCCGGCATCATTTTGGCCGCCAATGTCCACATGGACAATGTTATGCGGCTTGCTTTCCAGCTCTCCAGTCTGGATGCCGTTGTGCGAGAAGCCTGTTTTGCCGCCGCCCAGCCCGGCACTGGCACCCACTTTCAAGCCGACAAATTGGGTGGCAGACAAAGCACCCAAGGTGACATCACTCGCTGGCAAAACAATGGGTGTTGAGCCCAAACCATAGCGCTGCGCCACATAAAGCGGATTCGCGCTGCCGTCCGGCATGGTCGTGGCCGAGAAGGCAGGGGGCAGCAGCAGGGCCTGCGGATTTTTCTGGTCACTGTAATTCCAATAGGGCATGGCCCAGTCCTTGGGACCGCCCGCCTTGATAATTTCAGCGCGCACCAGACCTTCAATCGACCAGATGTAGCCGCGATGCCATGGCAGAAAATACCAGCTGCCGTGCTGGCACTGGTTCCAGTAAAGATCCTGATCGGCCTGAGACGGGAGCGGCTCGCCGGGCGTATAGTAACCGTATTGCTGCCAAAGGCTGCCGTCAGAACTTGTAATATCAATCCCGTGGATCGCCGCCATAAAACGCCAGCTGGTATTGTCGTTCAGTCCTCTTTTCTGCAAGGCAGAAACACCGATTGCATACCAATACAGCAACGGATCATCAAAACCGCCGCCATTTGCCCACACGCTTTTGCGAACATACACCATGTCATTTCCCCCGAAAGATTTGTTTCGCCAACGGATACCTGAAAGCCGAAGATGTTCAGGCAGTGACTACATGAGCTGCAATTAAAAGGAACTTATGTGTAAGATTGCTATCTTTGATTGATTTTACAATCAAGAGATATTTTAAGAATGTCAAAATAAACGTATAAAGAGAATATCTGCTTGAATGAAACCAGGCCTACTGCATAATTTCATTGTGCGTTTGATAAAGCGCACGGCGCTGCAATGGTCACAGCGGGTGCAAAAGACCATGAACAGTGGTGCGACAGATGGTCTGCCGTGCGCAAGCAAAGGGGGCTTGGGCCACGACGCTGTCGGTATCGCTTGATGTTTTAAATCCGCATCTCTTGAATGGGTCGCTTATAACCACTGATTAACCATGTTGGTGCACAATGATCTGGCCCGATGATCTTGGGCCTTGAGGAGCGATGCGTGGCTCTACAGCGCCTTGCGCCCAATATGGCGCACAACGGACGCTGTAACACTTTTAATCTGTTGCATAATTCCTTAAATCCACTGGGATTTCAGGAATTATGCAACAGGCTGGTTCTCTGAGGTTGCACCATGTCCATTATCACGTTTGCCAATACCAAGGGCGGTGCCGGCAAAACTACCGCAGTGCTGCTGCTGGCCACAGAGTTGATGCGGCGGGGGTACCGGGTATCGGTGATTGATACCGATCCGCAGCGCTGGATTTCGCGCTGGTTTGAAGGCGCAGAACCAGGCACGGATTTGCGGGTGGCGACCTATGTGTCGGTCAACTCCCTTCAGCGCACCATTGAGGCCTATCGCGACACATCGGATTACGTGATTGTTGATTTGCCGGGCGCGCAATCGCCGCTTTTGGCCACAGCCCTTGGCCTGTCAAACCACGTGCTCATTCCCATTCAGGGCAGTGCCATGGATGCGCAAGGCGGCGCTCAGGTGATTGAGCTTTTGCAATATCTCTACACCAAGGGCAATATTCGTATTCCCCATTCTGTGGTGCTGTCGCGCGTCAACTCGCTGGTGACAACGCGGGCCTTGAAGGCGGTGAAAGCTCTGCTGGCCGAGCGGCATGTGCGGGTGCTGGACACGCCCATCATCGAGCGCGCCGCCTATCGCGATATGTTCGAGTTTCGCACCTGCCTGCATCGGCTGGACCCGGAACGGGTGAGCAATCTCGACAAGGCCGTGGCCAATGCCGAGCGCTACGCCGATGAGGTGGAAATGCTGGTGCCGGTTTTTAAAATGCCGGTGGCGGATAACATCGACCACCGGGTTTTTACCAATCACCCGATCTTGCGGCGGGCCTGACCGCAAACCGAGCGTGGCTTATGCCACCAGATGTTTGAAGCTGGCCACCACTTGCTCATAAACCCCGCGCTTGAACGGCACGATCAGGCCGGGGAGATCTTGCATCGGCTTCCATTGCCACTCGTCAAATTCTGCATGTTCGGTTGTTGGTGGTGGATTGATCTGAATTTCGCTTTCATCGCCCTCAAAGCGAAAAGCAAACCAGCGCTGGGTCTGGCCACGGTATTTGCCTCGAAGACCAATGCCAATCAGCTGGGGTGGCAAGTCATAATTGATCCACTCCGGTGCTTCGGCCAGAAACGTGACGGTTTTCATGCCGGTTTCTTCGTATAGCTCGCGATAGGCTGCGGCTTTTGGGTCTTCGCCCGCATCAATACCGCCTTGCGGCATCTGCCACAGTTGCGGTGAGCCGTCATATTCCGAATTCAGCAAGGGAATGCGCCGTCCGGCCCACACCAGACCGGCATGATTGAGCACCATAATGCCAACGCAGGGGCGGTAGGGCAGGTCTTCTGCTTTGATCACAGCTTGGGTCACAGCGTCCTCATTGTTAATTGCTGATTTTCACTCTTGGTTTTCATTCCTGGTTTTCATTCTTGGTTTTCCAGGGCAAGGGCAGATACACCGACGATTTCGATACCACGGCTTTTTGCCTCGCGCACCCATTCGGCAATGGTGCTGACACTTTCATCAAAAGCAGAGGCAACGCCAATGGCACTGCCATTGCGCTTGGCAATGCGCTCCAACTCGTCAAGACGTTTTAAAATCGCATCCCGTTGCAACTGATCATCCAGCTGCAAATCGGCGAACGCGTAGGGCATGTTCATGGCTTTGGCGAATTTTCCGCTCAAGGACTGCGCCGATGAGCCGTCATCCAGAAACAACAGACCTCGATCCGCAATATCGCGTATCACCGGCTCCAGCGCATTGGCATCGGACAGAAAGCGTGCACCCATATAATTCATGATGCCGGTGTAATTGGTGATACTGGCCATGGCCTTGTGCAGGAGTGCCAGATTTTTGGCGCTGGATTGATCCGCCAAAAGCGTATCACGTCCCGGATTATTGGCCGGGTAACCAAGGGGCTCAAGCGGCATTTGCAGCAGAATCTCGTGGCCCGCGCGCCTTGCATCCTGCATCCAGCGTTGCAGGCTGTTGCCGCTGGCAGCAAAGCCCAAAGTGATTTCTTCCGGCAAGAGCCGGATGGCTTTTTGCGTGCCGGTCTGGCTTAGTCCCAGCCCGCTCACCACAATAGCAATGCGCGTGCCGTGCGCTCCCGACCACGGCCTCGCATATTGTTCGACAGGGCGCAGACCATCCGGCCCAATCACGGGAAGTTTGCCCTCAGGACTGTCTTGCAGCAGTTCAGGATTGGGTATGGCTGCCATGCGGGCGTCCTGACCAATGCGCGATGCGCTGATCAAGGCGGGGCCGGTGCCATCGCGTGATGCAGGCGAATACTGGGTCACAACCGAGCCATCCGGCATGGTGCTGCGCTCGACAATGGCACCCGACGTAGGCGATCGCGTTTCCAACGTTTGTGGCTTTGCCACAGCGACCGCTGTATCCGCAGGCTTGGTCGGCGCTTCCGCCACCTGTGGCAAGGGGGCAGTCAGAGGTAACGGTGTGAGGGCGGTGTAAAAGGACAGGCCCAGAATGGCCAAAACACTGACAAGACCAACACTCACAGGACCGAGACCGGAACCCCCAAGCTTGTTGCGCCCTTTGGCACGCGGCTTCTTGCGGTTCTGGCCCAAGGGGGCGTGCAGATCATTGCCCAAATCACTGCCTTTCAGCGAATCGATGGAGCGGAATACCTACTGCATAATTCCTTAAATCGGAATCGATTTGAGGAGAAAATTATGCAGCAGCTTAAAAGTGTTACAGCGTCCTTTGTGCGCCATATTTGGCGAGAGGCGCTGTAGCGATATACATGAGCGGTGCGCTTGCCGCCATCCCTTGTCAGCAACCGGACCATGACAACGGGACCATGACAACTGGCTGCAAAGAAAAATGCCGACCTTGAGGCCGGCATTTTTAAATTTTATCAATTCTTCTTGGCGTTTTCCAAAACAACCTTGTTCGGATCAGGCGGGAAAGACGGATCTTTCTTCACGCCGCGCAACAGGTCCAGCGCATAGTTGAGCTGCACGTCGTCCTTTGGATCTGGCGGCACGTAAGCAACCGAGCCGGAGCCTTCCTCGGTTTCGCTCTGGCCCTGAATGTGGCCCGGCAGCGCCGATTCGCCCTCTGGCTTCAGCTTGCCCTTCAGATCGGCAGGCAATGGCTCTTCCACGGTGATGTCGGGATGAATGCCCGTGCCCTGAATGGATTTGCCAGACGGCGTGTAATAGAGCGCCGTTGTCAGGCGCAGAGCGCCCTTGTCACCCATCGGAATGATGGTCTGCACAGAACCCTTGCCGAAGCTGCGGGTGCCAACCACGGTTGCCCGCTTCAGATCCTGCAATGCGCCGGCGACGATTTCAGAGGCCGAGGCCGAACCACCGTTGACCAGAACAATCAATGGCTTGCCATCGGTCAAATCGCCCGGTGTTGCGTTGAAGCGGCGGGTATCTTCCGGATCACGCGAACGGGTCGAAACAATCTCGCCCTTTTGCAGGAAGGCGTCAGACACGTAGATGGCCTGATCCAGCAAACCGCCCGGATTGAGGCGAAGGTCGAGCACATAGCCCTTCAGCTTGTCTTCCGGCACCTGTTTCTTGATCTTGGCGATGGCGGCCTGCAAATCGTCAAAGGTCTTCTCGGTAAACGAGATAACGCGCAGATAGCCCACATCGCCATCGACACGCGACTTCACGGCCCGGATTGGAATCACTTCGCGCTTGACGTTCAGCTCAATCGGCTTTTCCACGCCTTTGCGCAAAATGGTCAGCTTGATCGAGGTGCCGACCGCACCACGCATTTTGTCGACGGCAGCGCTCAGCTTCATGCCACGCACGGGCTGGCCGTTGATTTCGGAAATATAGTCGCCAGCCAGAATGCCAGCCTTGGCACCGGGCGTATCATCAATCGGGGTGATGACCTTGATCAGCTCATTTTCCATCGTCACTTCAATGCCGATGCCGCCAAACTCACCCTTGGTCTGGGTCTGCATGTCGGCAGCTTCCTGCGCATTCATGTAGCTGGAGTGTGGATCGAGCGACGACAACATGCCATTGATGGCAGCTTCAATCAGCTTCTTCTCATCGGGAGGTGTCACATACTGGGCGCGGACACGCTCAAACACGTCTCCAAAAATCGCCAGTTCTTTATAGGTGGATGTACCAGCCGCCTGGGCTGGAACGCCTGCCGAATAAACAACGCTCATGGCTGTTGCGCCCATCAGAGCGCCCACAAGCATTAGAGAAGCCCTACGTATCATTGCGTACCTTTCCGGCGTCCTTCGCCCACCATGGTCGGGAATCAACCGAGTTGCCGTCTTTTCTGAATTCTATGTAAAGCGTTGGGCGATTTGTTTCCAGCGAGAAAGCTGCCGCGCTGGCAACTCTCTTCTCTCCCATAGCACCAATTGGCTCACCGGACAGCACGAATTGGCCTGCGTGAACATTCACGGCATCCATTCCGGACAAAACTATGTGATAACCACTGCCTGGACTGAGAATAACCATTTTCCCGTAACTGCGAAACTGCCCCGCATAAACCACAGTGCCGTCAGCGGGCGCTGTGACCACTGCTGCTGGTGCCGTTGCAATAACAATGCCTTTGGCATCATGTCCGGTGCCATCAGGATCGCCAAATGTCCGCAAGACATCTCCAGCAGCTGGCAATTCCAGCTTCGCTTTCAGCTCATCAAATGCAAATGCAGGTGCAATGCGGTTTTTATCGGGCGGCGCATTCTGTGCCTCAGCGCGCTCCGCATCGGTCATCTGCGCCCGCTTCTGGTCTTCCAGCTTTGATTGCTCCATCGCCGTTCGCACTGACGCCACCTGGTTTTCCAGCGAGGAAATGAAGCCTTGCAGGGATGCCGACTTTTGCGCAAGCTCCTGCGAGCGCTGCAATTCGCTTTGAAGCTGTGCAGAATTTCGCTCACTCAGCTTGGCGTTTTCATCCAAAAGCAGCGCCATGCGGCTTTCTTCTTCCTGTCGGCTTTGCAGGCTGGCCATCATCTGTTCGCGCTCCGCCTGGCTGGCTTTGCGCAGATTGGCCAACTCCTGCAAGTCATTGGCCAGTTTCTCAGTTTCCTTGCGCATGCCGGGCACCACGGCCCCCAAAAGAATGGCGGTGCGCACAGCCCCCAGCGCATCCTCTGGCTTGACCAGCAAAGCGGGTGGCGGATTGCGCCCCATGCGCTCCAGCGCGCCCAAAACTTCCGCCAGAACGGCGCGTCTCGCGCGGAAGGATTTGCGGATCGCATCTTCACGCACCCCGAAATCGGCCAGCTTGCGTTCACTATCAGTGATCTTTTGCTCCAGATCCTTGCGGCGTGCGGCTGAATCAATCAGCGCCTGACGCAAGGAGGCGCTGCTTTTGTCAAGCGCATCAATGCTCTGGCGCAATTGTTCGGCCTTGTCCGTGGATAGCTTGATGGATTGCGAAAGATCCTGCAATTCTTTCGTCACTTCATCACGCTTGGCTTTCAAAGCCGCAGCCTTATCCTCGGCAGATTGCGGAGCGTCGTCTGAGGTTTGCGGGGCGGCATCAGTCGGTGCTTGTTGCGCGGCTGGCGGGCTTTGCTGTGCAAACACCGCTGCAATGCTAGAGAAACACAAAAGCGCTGCTGCGCTGAGCGGCATCGCCAATTGCGTCAGACGCTCGCCCACCTTTTTCCGTAACATCAAACTTCAGATCGCTTTTATGGTTTCAAGGCAATCTACTGCATAATTCCTTAAATCGGAATCGATTCAAGGAGAAAATTATGCAGCAGCTTAAAAGTGCTACAGCGTCCTTTGCGCGCCATATAGGGTGAGAGGCGCTGTAACTGATTTGCGATCAGGGGAAAACTGCTTCTCAACACGAAGAGACGCAGAGGAACGGTTATCGAGATTGTCAAAACACCCGCACCGTGTTGCGTCCACTTTGTTTGGCGCGATACATGGCCAGATCTGCCGCTTTGAACAGGTCTCCCGTTGTTTTTCCATGATCAGGGAAATAGGCAATGCCAATGCTGCAATGGGTTCGAAGCCCCGCGTTTTCGATGGCCGGTGTCACAGCAACAGCTCGGCGTATGCGTTCAAAAACTTCTTCAAAGCGCTCATTGCTCTCGCGCAGCACAACGATAAATTCGTCGCCGCCAATGCGCGCCACCATGCCGCTTTGCGCAACAATTTCTGAAATCCGCCCAGCGGTTGCCTTGAGAAGTTCATCCCCAGCCGCATGGCCCAGAGTGTCATTGATCTGCTTGAAATTGTCGATATCGATAAAACCGACCGCAAGCGTTTGAGCGGTCGAGGTGGCCGAGGCAAGCAGTTCCGACAATCGGGCTTCAATTGCGCTGCGGTTCATCACTCCGGTCAAATGGTCGTGGTCAATGAGGAAGCGAATCCGCTCCTCCGCCTGGCGTCGGTCAATGGCGATGCCCGCCATGTGGCTGGCACCCGCCAGAAATTCTATCAGGCTTTTGTTGAGGTTGTTTTGGGCTGATACGCCAACAAGACCCTGATTTTGGCCATCCGCCGACGAAATCTCGAAACAATAAAAATTATCCAGATGTGCTGCCAGATCAAACATGGTCTCGCAAATAAGGTCCGCAGATGCCGACGACAGCGCTTCAGACAGGCGTTTGGGCAGGCGGCAAAGGCTGGGAGCCTCCCAGAATGGTGGGTGATTATCGGCCGAAAAAATAACCGTGGCGCAACTGATGCCATCGGCAAGCCCTTCAATCAATATGGCCAGTTCTCTCATCAAGACAGTAATATCAATGGAATCGACAATCAGTTTCAGGATACGGTTTTGCGCCAACATAAGGCGCTCCGATGCTTTTCGCGCCGAAATATCGCGCGATGTGCCAACAACGCCAATGATGGCACCATTGCTGTCTCTGAGCGGTACGCGAGACATCATAAGCCACCGATCGCCCCCAATAAGCGCGCGCTCTTCAAAGCCAAGATCCGGTTCACCGGTTTCAATAACGCGTTGCTCAATTTCATCTATGCGCGCATTTTCCGCGGCTTCGCCATGCAGCTCAAAATCGGTCCGTCCAATGATGTCATCGATGCAGGAAAGGCCGTTGTTTTCAAGAATGGCTTGATTTGCATACAGAAAGCGCCCGGTGCGGTCCTTGGCGTAGATAAAATCGGGAATATGATTGACCATCGCTTCGAGCCACAAATAACGCTCTTTCAGCTCTGTGAACGAATAGGGCGTCTGAGGGTCAGTGCGCCACACGTCTCCATTTTTTGGTGAATTTTCATCTAATGGAGAAGTGTCAGTGGTTGTGTCGTTCATGGAAATTCTATTTTTCACAATGAATATACTCCAACGCAACCTCAAGACACTATTCTGAATACGTTATATTTCTGTGAACAGATTGGTTTCTAAGAAAATAAAGCGCGGGGGTTTTGCTGGCCTCTCGCCTTTTGAACGTGTCTGGAAAGCATTTAGGCTTAGTTTTATGAACAAATACGGTATAATACCAAGGCATCGAAGATGCGAGAGCATCCTCGCCTTGAAGACATTGCAAATATCTCAAATGCATCAGACGCTTGAGATGTTTGCAAAAGGAATACCAAAAGTCATTTTCAATGACTGTTGGTATGATATTCAAATTTGCTGCTGAACGCAAAGTTATGAATGGAAAGTGGCAGTCAGTATTTTTTGTGCGCCATTTATGGTGCACCGTGCCGTGAAGTCGGATTTGCCGCACGCGAGCGGAGGGCCAGGGCGCTTGAAAGGCAAGAATAAGCCGGGAGCGTCAAGGCAAAAGCAACCATAGAGAGATTTTTAGGGTCGAAATAACCCTAAACGGCAGGATTTATCGCTGATTGTGGCGTTTGGGCTAGACTCACCCCGCGCGTGAGCCTACTGCATAATTCCTTAAATCGGAATCGATTTAAGGAATTATGCAGCAGATATAAAGCGCTACAGCGAACCTTTGTGCGCCACGTATGGCGTAGGGCGCCGTAGTCAACCGGGATCTCTGATTGGGTTGAGGTGGCGCATAAGCGATGCGACATGCGATTCCGTCTGACAAACACACAATAATAAGGACAAGACATGATCGAACTCACGCCAACACAGATCCGCGGACTTAAGCTCGCCAAGGATGGCGATCTGTTTCCGCAGGCTGGAAAGAAGTGGACGCATCTCAACGCCGAAGTCACCTATTCCAAGACTGACCGTTTCAAAGAACGCCCGCAGAAAATCAAGTTTCTAACCACAACCACCATGAACGAGTTGACAGAGCTGGGCCTGATTGAGCGCAACAATGTCGAAGATGATGCCGATCAGGATCCGCGCAAGATCACCATGGCCGGAAAAATGTGGTTGTTGCAAAACAAGTAAATCACCGCAACACAATGCCCATTGGTTTGTCGCCACGGCCCAAAGCCTCAAGCTGGCGACAGACAAGGCCGGTTGATCAATGCTGCGCACGAAACAAGACGCCCCATGAAAATTGAGACAAATAGGCAATCTCGTGCCATAAGGGCGCGCGAAATCCATATGCACTCTCAAGACATGCTTTAAGCCCGGGCCGAATTTGACATGATCCGCATTGAAAACATCTCCAAGCAGAACAGCCATCGGCTTCTGTTTATCGAAGCCTCTGCGGCCCTGAACAAGGGCGAGAAAATCGGCCTCGTCGGTCCCAATGGGGCGGGTAAAACCACGTTGTTTCGGATGATCACCGGCGAGGAACTGCCCGACGAGGGGCAGGTCTCGACCGAGAAAAATGTCAGCATCGGCTATTTCAATCAGGATGTTGGTGAAATGGCCGGTCGCTCTGCGGTGGCCGAAGTGATGGAGGGCGCAGGCCCGGTCAGCACGGTCGCAAACGAGCTGCGCGAACTGGAAGCGGCCATGTCCGATCCCGACCGCATGGACGAGATGGATGCGATCATCGAGCGTTATGGCGAGGTGCAGGCCCGCTACGAAGAGCTGGATGGCTACGCGCTGGAAGGCCGCGCCCGCGAAGTGCTGGCGGGCTTGAGCTTTTCGCAAGAGATGATGGATGGCGATGTTGGCAAGCTCTCAGGTGGCTGGAAAATGCGCGTGGCTTTGGCCCGCATTCTCCTGATGCGGCCCGATGTGATGCTGCTCGATGAGCCGAGCAACCATCTGGATCTCGAAAGCCTGATCTGGCTGGAAGATTTCTTGAAAAACTATGATGGCGCATTGCTGATGACCTCGCACGACCGTGAGTTCATGAATCGCATTGTCACCAAAATCATTGAAATCGATAGTGGTTCGCTCAATAGCTATTCCGGCGATTATGCCTTCTATGAAGGCCAGCGCGCCCAGAATGAAAAGCACCAGCAGGCGCAGTTTGAACGCCAGCAGGCCATGCTGGCCAAGGAAATCAAATTCATTGAGCGGTTCAAGGCGAGAGCGTCCCACGCAGCCCAGGTGCAAAGCCGGGTCAAAAAGCTGGACAAGATCGACCGGGTGGAGCCGCCGCGTCGTCGTCAGACGGTGGCTTTTGACTTTCTTCCGGCTCCGCGCTCCGGCGATGATGTGATCAACATCAAGAATGTCCATAAATCCTACGGCAGCCGGGTGATCTATGATGGCCTTGATTTCATGGTCAAGCGCCGCGAGCGCTGGTGCATCATGGGCATCAATGGCGCTGGTAAATCCACACTTTTGAAGCTCGTCGCGGGTACCACCCAGCCAGACGAAGGCAGCGTTGCTATTGGAGCCAGCGTCAAGATGGGCTATTTCGCCCAGCACGCCATGGATGTTCTGGATGGCGACAGCACCGTGCTGCAATGGCTGGAAGAAAGCTTTCCCAAAGCCGGTCAATCGCCGCTTCGCGCTTTGGCAGGCTGCTTTGGTTTTTCCGGCGATGATGTGGAAAAGCGCTGCCGGGTGCTCTCAGGTGGCGAAAAAGCGCGGCTGGTGATGGCGGCCATGCTGTTTGATCCACCAAACCTCCTGGTGCTGGACGAGCCAACCAACCACCTTGATCTCGACACCAAGGAAATGCTGATCAAGGCGCTCTCGAACTATGAAGGCACCATGCTGTTTGTCAGCCACGATCGCCATTTTCTGGGCGCGCTTTCCAATCGGGTGTTGGAGTTGACACCGGAGGGAGTGCATCAATATGGCGGCGGCTATCTGGAATATGTGGCCCGCACCGGCCATGAAGCGCCGGGCCTGCATAGCTGAATTGAGCGATGGATATAAAAAAGGGCGCGGAGATGATGATCTTTGCGCCCTTTTTTCTATTCAGATTAAGGGCGGGAAAAGACCCCTCCCCGACCCTCCCCACAAGGGGGAGGGGGCACGTCGAATGCTGAGTTTTCTCTGTGCCCCTCATATCTTATGATAGGAAACCAATCGGTTATGCCGTGCGAAACAGAACTCCCTCCCCCCTGTGAGGAGGGTTGGGGAGGGGTTCTTAATACGTGAACCCCTCAATCCACAATCAATGGCGGAAGTGGCGCACACCCGTGAACACCATGGCGACGTTATGCTCGTCGGCAGCAGCAATCACGTCGGCATCGCGCATTGAGCCGCCGGGCTGAATCACGGCGGTGGCACCAGCGGCAATCGCAGCCAGCAGACCATCAGCAAACGGATAGAAGGCTTCAGAGGCAACCGCTGAACCGTGGGTCAGCGGCTCGGCCAAGCCCATGGCCTTGGCAGCGTCTTCGGCTTTCATGGCAGCGATGCGGGCCGAGTCAACGCGGCTCATCTGGCCTGCGCCAATGCCCACGGCCTGACCGTCCTTGGCATAGATCACGGCGTTGGATTTGACGTGCTTGGCAATTTTAAAGGCCAGCTTCATGTCTTCCAGCTCGGCCTCGGTGGGCGCGCGCTTGGTCACCACCTTCAGCTCCAGATCTTCCACCACCAGATTGTCGCGGCTCTGCACCAGCAGACCACCGGAGACTGTCTTGGCGGTGAGGCCCGGCGCGCGTGGATCGGCAAGGCCGCCGGTGACCAGCAGGCGCAGGTTTTTCTTGGCGGCAATGATGGCCTTGGCGTCTTCTGTCACGTCGGGCGCAATGATCACTTCGGTGAACAGCTTGACGATTTCTTCAGCGGTTTCGGCGTCCAAAGTCTGGTTGAGCGCAATGATACCACCAAAGGCCGACACGCTGTCGCAAGCGAGAGCGCGCTGGTAAGCATCTTTCAGCGTCTTGCCCACGGCCACACCGCAAGGGTTGGCGTGCTTGATGATGGCACAGGCTGGGCCGTTTTCGGGCAGGAATTCCGACACCAGCTCAAACGCGGCATCAGTGTCATTGATGTTGTTGTAGGAAAGCTGTTTGCCCTGCAACAATTGAGCGGTGGCCACGCCGGGGCGCTGGTCGCCATTGACGTAAAAACCTGCCGTCTGGTGCGGGTTTTCGCCGTAGCGCATTTCTTCGCGTAAAACACCGCCAATCACGCGGTTGCGCGGGGTTTCAATGTTGAGGGCCGTGGCAAACCAGTTGGAGATGGTGGCGTCGTATGCGGCGGTGCGGGCATAGGCGCGGGCGGCAAATTTCTGGCGCATTGGATAGAGCGTCTGGGCATCATCAGCCTTCAACACTTCAAGCAGCTCAGCATAATCGGCAGGATCGGTCACGACCGTGACATAGGCGTGGTTTTTGGCCGCAGCGCGGATCATGGCCGGGCCGCCGATGTCAATGTTTTCCACGGTGGTTGGGTAGTCGCCACCGGCTGCGATCACGCTTTCAAACGGATAGAGATTGATCACGGCCAGATCGATGGCTTCGATGCCATGCTCGCGCATGGCCTTGACGTGCTCGGCATCATCACGAATAGCCAAAAGACCGCCATGGACGTTCGGATGCAAGGTCTTGACGCGACCATCCATGATTTCGGGAAAGCCGGTGACCGCCGAAACGTCGGTGGCGGGCAGGCCCGCATCAACCAGCGCCTTGTAGGTACCACCGGTGGAGAGCAGGCGCACGCCCAACTGGTTCAATTCGCGGGCGAGATCAACGATGCCGCTCTTGTCAAACACGGACAACAGGGCCGTGCGCACCCGCACTTTTTCTGGAATGGGGGTATTTTTCGACACGACAGCCATGGCATTTACTCCGATAGAGTTTGTCAGGGAAAGTGGGACCTGGTTTCCCGAAAAGACAAACGACGACAACAGAAGTGCAATCTGGCGAGTATCAAGGAAAACTATCCACTACAGATTGCTTAACAGCGAAGAACCGGCGTAGCTTGCAACGCAAACCTTATACCGGCAATGAGCTCGCTGCCCGCCTACCATAGCTGCTCCTCCAAGGAAACAGTCGTCTTAAAGCTTTGAGAAAAACCAGCCGATTTCCGGTGTTTCCAGGGTGATCTCGATTTGCTCCGAGCGCTCGATGCCCGAGATGCCTGCAAAAAACACATCCTCTGCAATCACCGGATATCCATCAGGACAGGAAAAGACAAAACCTGCCCGACCCGCGGCTTCCAGCCGAATGGTGTGGGGATCTTCCTGCAAAAGCCGCACGGAAGGGTGGATGTGAAACCGCACAACCGCACCGCCTTTGGGCAGGGCGCTTAAAACATCACCCTTACCGGACAAAAGCCGATCGTGACCCGAAAGCATAGTCCCCGCTGCATTGAGACTTAAGCCCCGCTCGTGTAGCACACCGAAAGACTGACGATAGCCATCGTGACGGGCAATGACCTGATCGCTGTCATCATCGCCCATGCGGCGGGCCACATCCACTCTGGAAGCACCGCCAAGAATAACCGGTCCCAAAAAGCGTGAGGGCGAAATGCGGTTGGAGGACTGATCAGCAATGGTCAGGGTGGAATGAGCGGCTGTTGCCCGTGCCATCTGCCCAAATCGCGCACCGGCAAAGCGCGGCGCACCCGCATTGACCACAAAGCGCTGCGGCCCGCATGACAGCTCAAACGACAGGCAACCGGCGTGGCTGGTGCGGCTGACTTCGCCTTCTGGCGGCAGGCCGGTATCCATCAACACCACCATGTCATTGATTGCAAGCCGCTGATAATGGCTGTGGGGCAGCGCCTTGAAGGGTTGGCCACGGCTTTCATCAAAGCGCATGACCGAGGCGAGGTCATCGGCAGGGGTTGCTGTTGCGCCATTGAACAGCGCCAGATCGCCATTGCTGTGGCAGAAAAAGCGAAGCACTGGAAACATGCGGTCGATGGTGGAAATCAGTTTAACCGGTCCATCATGGCCGAGATTCACGTAAGTGTGGCGCAGCGGCAAAAGATCGAGCAAAATCTCAAGCGCTGCTTGCGGATTGCGTGAGCTATGGCCCCCATCGGGCAGGACTTGCAGTTCCAACTCGCTATCAAGCAGGCGGGCAGCATTGCTGATCTGGGAGGCCGATGCGGGCATGGCTATTGAGGCCATGGCCAGAGCGATGCGCAATTTGAGGCGGTCAATGCCCTCTGGCATATGGGCAACAGTCGAGCGCCCAAAGGCGACCTGTGCGGTAAGGCTGCGCAAAAAGCGCCGATAAAAGCCTTTTTCGCAATCCTGCAACACGATGGGCGAATGGGAGAGCCAGGCAATAATTCTCTGAGACAGCACACCGGCATCCCAGGCAATGCCTTCGCGCTTGGTAAAGAGCTTGATCCAGCTGTTGACAATGGAGCGGGCCTGCGCACAGGCCTCTGGCGTTTTATGGGCGCGAATATGCCTGAGCCACGAGAAGGAATGCAGCTCGGTGGCAAAAACCACCGAGGGCAATTCCATGGTAAAGGGCGACGCGCGCCCACACTCCAGCATGCGCCCGGCCAGCGGAAAGCGCCCCTCGGCAATATCGGCGGCAATATCGGGATCAATCGAGCGCAGATCGGTGGGTGCCACCAAAAGGCGTGTTGCATTGCGACCAAAACGGGGGGCGGCCGCCTTGACTGCCAAACGACCGCGCCGCCAGCTTTCACGCAGGTAAAGCGAGGGCAAACTTTGGCTTTGTCTCTGTGGCATCCAACATTCCGTTCCGAGCAGACCCGTCATGGGCAGCAACACCGCGCGTCCATAGGTGGTTTTCCGGCTGTCGCATGCTTCAAGCGCAATGAATCCGGCAACCGATGGACACGATTGTTATGACGCGCCTAATTTCGTAAAGATTTCTTTAAATCCTTCTTAAATGGCAGGCATAAAAGCCATCCAGACCGCTGGAAACGCTGTCTGCGACCTGCAACATCGCTGGAGTGGTGCGAAATTCACCAAGCGGAGAGATCGCGGCTTCCAATCCGGGCCATTGTTCTGCCTGCACCGGCACGCGCTGAAAATCGGGATGATCGGCCAGAACCTTGGCAACCACCTCTTCGCCTTCCATCGGGTCCAGCGAGCAATTGGAAAACACAATCGAGCCACCGGGTACCACCAGCGTCATGGCATGGCGCAGCAGCTTTTCCTGCACACTTGCCAGTTTGGTGATGTCCTGCATCCCTTTGGTGTAAAGCACATCCGGGTGGCGGCGGGTTGTGCCCGTGGAAGAGCAAGGTGCATCCAGCAGCACGGCATCAAACAGAGTGTCTGGCTGGAACGCGATCAGGTCGGAGTGCACCAGTTCGGCCTCAAAGCCCAGACGCTGCAAGTTCCCGTCCAGCCGCTTCAGGCGGTTGGCCGATTGCTCCACCGCCGTCACCTTGGCACCGGCGCACAACAATTGCGCCGTCTTGCCGCCGGGCGCTGCGCAAAGATCAACTGCGCGCTTGCCGGCAAGATCACCAAACATCTGTACTGGCAGGGCCGCTGCTGCATCCTGCACCCACCATTGGCCCTCTTCAAAGCCATCAAGAGCGGCAACGCCGCCTGCAAAGCTGGCCAATCTCACGCTGCCGGTTGGCAGCACAACGCCGTTCAACCGCTCCGCCCATTGGGCGGCATCCGATTTGGTGGTGAGATCAATGGCGGCTGGCGTCATCTGGGCATCGGCAATGCGGCGGGCTTCATCGGCACCATAGACGCTCACCAGCCGATCATAAAACCAGCCGGGCATGCACACCACATCAGCGGTTTCATCCAGCAAAGCCTGCTTTTCGCGGCCAAGACGGCGCAACACGGCATTGACCACCTTGGCAAAACGACGGTTGCGCGGGTCGCGATTGGCTTGCTCCACCGCCAGATCCACCGCCGAATGGTCTGGCACATCCAGATAAAGCATCTGGGCGGCCGCTATGATCAGCGAATGATGCAGGGCGCGCGCGCCATCGGGCAATGGCGTGTCGAGCAAAATGCCCAGCATGGCTTCAATGCGCGGCAAAAACCGCAAGGATGTATTGAGAATGGCCCGCACCAATCCACGATCCGCTTCAGAAAGCGCGGTATAGGCTGGATTGCCGTGGTCGCCATCCATCATGCCATCCAGCGAGGTCTTGCGATCAATCACCGCGGCCAGCAGGCGGCTGGCGGCAAGCCGTGCCTCAAGCCCGGGCTTGTTGTCATAAACCGGCCCGCGTGGACGATTGCTGGACGGGCTTCGATTGTTCTTATGGCTTTTGTTTTTGCCGCTGTTCTCGTTCAATTCCACGGTCCCTTCGGGGGTTCATCTGGCTTGCGCGCCCCGCCAATTGAAGGCACAGAGCGGGTTTTTGCGCTCCCCTTACCACCCCAGGGATCATTCGTCGACTGTGCAGCTTGCTGCCCCGCCCCGCCCCATGGACCCTGGGATAGGTTGGACGATGCTGGCCGCGTTTGCGAGGGGCCACGGGCTGATGTGAACACGCCCATGGCCTGCGCCTGAGCTTGCAGCTCGGCAATGCGGTTGTTGGTATCGGGGTGGGTGGAAAACAGATTGTCCATTTTCTGCCCCGACAGCGGATTAATAATGAACATATGGGCGGTGGCCGGGTTGCGCTCCGCCTCATAATTGGGCTGATGCGCACCGGCAATCTTGGCAAGGGCCGAGGCCAGCCACAGGGGATTGCCGCAGATTTCAGCACCGCGCCGATCGGCAGCATATTCGCGGGTGCGGCTGATGGCCATTTGCACCAGCATGGCGGCAAACGGGGCAACAATCATCGCCACCAGCGCCCCGATCATGCTGCCGCCATTGCCATTTTCATCGCGCCTTCCACCAAAGAAAAAGGCAAAATTGCCGAGCATGGAAATGGCACCGGCCAAGGTTGCGGTTATGGTCATGGTCAAGGTGTCACGATGTTCCACGTGGGCCAGCTCATGCGCCATCACGCCCGCCACTTCCTCGGGTGTCAAGGCGCGCAAAAGCCCGGTGGAGGCCGCAACGGCGGCGTTTTCCGGGTTGCGCCCCGTTGCAAAGGCATTGGGCTGCGGATTGTCAAACACATAGACCTTTGGCATGGGCAATCCGGCATTGCGGGTCAGATCGCGCACGATGGTGTAAAATTCCGGTGCCGTGCGCTCATCAACTTCTTGCGCATGATAGGCGGACAGCACCATGCGGTCAGAATTCCAGTAGGAAAAGAAATTCATGCCCGCTGCAATCAACAGCGCAATCATCATGCCGCCCTTGCCGCCAATCAAAAAGCCCACCCCCATGAAAAGGGCGGTCATGGCAGCCAAAAGCAAAGCCGTGCGCATGATGTTCATCTTCATCCTCCAGCGGTTTGACGACGGCGAAGGGTTTTCCCGCGCGCCTCGATGCACTAGGTTTTTGTTTACGCATCGGATTTATCCGAAAACCGGTTCCCACTTTTCGGCCGATGCTCTAAATGTAAAGATTAGAAACCGCGTTTCAATCTCTACAGGATAAATGCCGCTATGAATGAAGAGCCAAACAACCGGCCTGATATGGATAATCAGGGCATTGCGGCCACGCCACCCGCTGCTAAACCGCTCTCTGCCGCTGCAAAGCGTGCGCTGGCAGAAGCGGAGGCACGTCGCAAAGCCGAAAAGGTGGAAAAAGCCGCCCCCGAAATTGGCGGTCGCGGCGGTGCCGACCCGGCACGCTTTGGGGATTGGGAAATCAATGGCCGCGCCATCGATTTTTAGGCCTACAGCGCCGTGCGCTATATTATGCAGCAGATTAAATTGTTGTAATAAAAAACAAATACACCAGCGGATGCAACTTTTTGCCTTTATCTGCGTTCATAGCGGCATTGCCCAACCCATTTGGCCAACCCTTTTGGAAAGAACGCACATGAAGAAGATTTTCCTTGCCTCCGCCTTCGCACTCGCTGCTTTGACGGCCAACATAGCCTCTGCGCAGGCAGAAACTGTGATTGTTCGCAATGATCATCACATGGAGCACCGCCGCGATATGCACCGCATGCCGCATAAGCATTGCGTGACCAAAAAGACAGTGCGCTGGCACCATGGCAAAAAGATCGTAACCGAAAAGCGCATCTGCCGCTAAACTGGATAGCGCTGTAATGCGTTAAGTCTGCTGCATAATTTTCACCTTGAACCGATTCCGATTTAAGGAATTATGTATTAGACGAATGAGCGCGCGGTTACCAGAAATGATAATCGCGCGACCACCATCGCAAGAAACGACCATGCCGGTTTTAGGCTTCCACAGCCTCCCGGACATCATCCAGAAGAAAATGCACAATCACATAGCGTGTGGTGTAGTGCTGACCGCTGTCAGAAACACTCTCAACACTGCCCCCATCGGTTGGATGCCATTTCTGGTAATGCGGATTGTTGGTAATCAAAGTGATGGCTTTCCCCAAAAAACGCCCGCCAAGCCGATAGCGAGCCTCGGAGAGAGGCCAGATCTTTTCAAAGTCCTGCTGGCTGATACGCGCTTTCAAAGCTCTTCTGGTGATAGCTTTCTCAACAGAACCATCACTGTTTACAAGTGCTTGAAGCTGAAGATCAACGTCTTCCGCCTCATCCAGCATAAAGGCATAGTCATCTGGCCACATCCGTCTCACGTAACGCTCCTCCCAAAGCTTTCCGTTCCTTAGCACAAAGAGTGTAGCGCTTCTGCTGTGGGAGGCAAGGCTGATGTGAATATACCATGCAGAGGTTTCACGAAGCTCGCGGATCGTTGCCGTGCAGCCTCTAGTCAATAGTAGAGATTTTGCGTTGGACGGCCCCGAAGAATAATGGCGGAGAGGGTGGGACTCTCTACCATTTTCCGCATAACATATTGATATTTGGTCACAGAAATTTCCGTTCGGGTACACGAGTGGGTATTTTATACCCCAGCCATTGTCAACAATCAGCAGGATCTGCGGTTCAGCACATTGACTGCAATCTGAAACTGATGCTGGCTGCTCGCGGACTTCGGATCTGGTGTGAATGGGAAAGCAAATGACGGAGGATGAGAACGGAACTTCTGACTTCAAGGGAAAGACTACGCAGGTTGACTACTTGGAAAGACTGAGGCGGTTTGACGCCGCTGTTTGTGAAATGATTGCGGTCAGCCAAGCGACGGCAGGACGGCAAGAAAGCCCAGCAATCGGATATTCAACTCATGTTTTTGCGCGAATGTGTTCGCACGCCAGATCCCTGGTATCGTCGGCGCCTATGTCCCGATGGGTAAAGCGAGACTTTGAGACATGGGATGTCTCGACGGTGGCGTCGCATGCGCGCTCCCTCTTGGAGGGGTACGTCCTGTTCTACTATCTCAGCTCAGCCCCAGATGATGCCGAGGTGCAGCGCGCGTACGTGAATGTCATGCACCTTTACGACTGCTTAAAAAGAATAAAAATCCTCCCGTTTGTCCTATCTAATGAAGAAATTGAGTGGTTTAAAGGGCAAGCAGAGGAAATTAAGCAGCGCCTCGAAAGTATAAAATACTTTTCTGACCTCGATTCTAAAATTAAGTCTGACATCCTTGCAGGCAAATATATGATGATCACTCCGCAAAAGGATGTGATTAGGGCTGCAGGCATCGATCAGCAAGAATATGATTTCTATTGGAACTATCTTTCGCAGTATACACATATACTTTCGTTTACTTTCTATAGAATGGAACCGAACGGACGCGGAACTGGGGTTGAAAACGGCTTCGATCGCGATGCCCTGTGCATGGTACTAGAGTTCTTTTCTGGGATATTGACGGTAGCCACGGACAGGATGATCGAGTTATTTCCAGACGCCGGCTGGGCGCGGAAAGGTAAGGACTCCAAGTTCTCTCCTGGCCCAATGCATAACCTCCCCAAAGAGGCGAAGAAGGTCAGAAAATCGCAAAGACGCCGTTGACCGATGCCCGCCATCGATCGAGCATAGAAAAACCGCCATCAACGGGCTCGCAACCCTCCGGCGGTTTTCACAAGGTGTTCCAGAATGCTGAACGACATCGCTGAACATGTAAAGTCGCCGTTGACGGCGAGTTGAGCCGGGGGCTCGGATATGACCCCTGCGATGCCGAGCCGAACCTTACCTACCCAATCAAAAATGTTGACGAAGCCCCGCTAGGCTTAGGCAAACTCGTTGCCGCCGCCGTTGCTGCGCTTGAGACGACCGTCGCCAGACCGGCGCGCACGACGCACGACGACGTCCTGCGGTCGAACACCGGCTGGGCCATGGACCCGGTCTCGTGGGCGCAGCGTCAAGCGGCGTCGGCGGAGCTGGAACGACAGACGGCGCACATCGCCGACGCGCTGGGCGGAGCGGGGGTGAACGTCGTCCTCGACGGCGACGTGACGTTTATCGGGGCGGTCACGGGCGTGGTCGAACAGCAGCGCGTCTACCGTGCCTGCCGGTTCTTACCGACCGTCGCCGCGCGCGACAGACGGCCTACAGTGAACGGACTGAAACTCTTCATCAGCGGACACAAAGATTCGAAGTACTTCAGATACGCCGTCATGACTTGCTCGGAGCCGGTCCCGTTCAGCGCGGACCTTCAAGGCGACATGCGCGGTGCGATCCAGGAACTGAACCGGCGCATTTCAAGATGGGCGCACAACGCCCAGAAGAAGTACGGGGTGGAAGTCCTCTATCGGGGCATTGAGTTCACACGCGCCACGGCTGCGGAGCGTGATGCTGAGGCTCATGCTCGCGGCCAGGCGTCGAATCTGTCGGAGCGGTACGGTGCGGCCACGGTGCTCTATCACGTCCACGCCAACGTCTTATACTGGCCAACGCGGGTGCTGAAGGAGAAGGGCAAGACCTGGGAAGACTTCCTTCGTTTCACACATGAGGCGACCGGCGCATGGTGGAAGGACAGCGGCAAGATCGACTCCGTCGAGGAACTGGTGAAGTACTGCTCCAAGCCGAACGACACGCTACGGTCGTCCACCGATGAACTGGTGTGGCTGTACCAGGCCACCCAGCGGCTGAAGCTCTGCCAGCCACTGGGCGACTTCAAGGACTGGATGAAGACGCTCGACAAAGCCGGGGAAAAGGTCGTGCGCGTCCATATCGGTCGTGGCGACGGCCGGCTGATGCGCGTGAGGAAGAGGAAGAAGTCGGACAAGGATTCGGACGACGACAAGAAGAAGGACAGCGAAAAATCCGACGCCGCGACCGACGTCGAGAAGAAGGCGCCGCCGTCGAACATGTTGCTCGGCATGACGCTACCCCAGTGGCGGCACTCGCCGTGGGCGGAGCCGCTGATCATGGTGCAGCGATACGATCCGACGAAACCGTTCGGCGAGGCCGGCGGCGACATCGAAGCGTGGAAGCGTGCCGCACGCGAGATGTGGGATGACAACTGGGGGCCGGAGCCGGAGGAGGCGCTCCGGGTGGCCCAGATGGCTCGCGAGGCCGTCCTGTCGTCCGACGATATACGTGAGGCTGCGGAAGCAGCCCCGTATATGGTTCACACATGTGGGCCAACTGTCCGAGACTTCGACCTCGCGTCGCCGAGCGCCGACGAAGAAGTGCCGCCGGAAGAGCTTGACGAGGACGCGGCGGACCTCGCCGCGCTCTTCGAAGGAGGCACAGTCGTCCGTCTGACTCCCCGACCGCCCACCGAAGACGACGAAATTCCATTCGAGTCGCCCGCCATCGTGGCGCGATGGGCGAAGATGCGGGCGGACCTCGCCGCGAGCGAAGCCCGCTGGGCGGAATGGCGGGCGTCTGCCGCCCATGCTGCGGGCCGGTCCCCGGAGCATGCTTGCCGCGCGGCGGCGTGACGTCGGGCAACCGTCGTCACCATGGCATAACGTAAAATCACGATATGCCTCGTCGTCCTCCATGACGGCGACAAGGCCCCGGCCAGGCGCCGCGCGAGCGCCCTCGGAGAGCGGACGCTTTGAGCACCCCGAAGGGGAGCGGAAAAGCATTAGTCCGTCTCTACAGGTTTGTTTCCGGCTCCGCCGGCGGTCACGATTCTTCCACCGACACCGGAGGAACATCATGTTGAACGTCCAGAACATCATCACGTCTGTCATCGTCGCGGCGCTTCTCGCGAATGCGGCGTCCGCCAGCGAGCGGTCCGTCGTATGGAGGTCGGCGTCGTCGGGCGTGCTGACGACACCGACTCCAACCGCCGAACCTCCGGCAACGCCACCTGTCGAGGTGCCCGTCGTGACCTACAGCGGCAACAGATACGCGTGGGGCGTCGGCGAGTCCGTGCTGCTGCTCCCCGACGTCTCGGGCGGTTCTGGCCGGTACGAATACGCGCTGGCGACCGCGACGCCGCTTCCTGCCGGCCTCTCGTTCGACAGCGCGACGGGCATCTTCTCCGGGCGTCCCCGGACTGTCGGACAGTATCAGTGGTCGATCCTCATGCGCGACATGGCGACCGGGGCTAGGACAACCACCGTAGCCGTCGCCTTCTTCGTGGAGTGAGCATGGCCTACCAGTTTGTGCACATGGAGTGCTTCTCCCGGAAAGGTTCGAAGGGACGCTCCACGTCCTTCGTCCTCGGCGAAGCCCGTCGCGATCCCGCCGCCTCCCTCCATGTTGCGACGCCCGCGCCGCCGGTCATCGTGTACGGCGTGGGTGTAGACGAGGTGGAACGGATGCACGATGCCGCAGCCGATGCCGCCCGCACGACGCCGAAAGGCGGCAAGGAACGGCGCGTGCGGCAGGATCAGCACACACTGCTGACGGTTGTGGCTTCGCATCCCGCGACGATTGAGGCAGTTCGCGGCGATGCCGCGATGCGAGCGGAGGTCGAGCGCTGGGAGAGACTGACCGTTGCGTGGCTCCGGGAGCAGTACGGCGACCGTCTGTCCTCGGTCGTCCGTCACGAAGACGAAACCCGGTGGCATGTCCATGCCTACGTCCTGCCCGACGATCCCGCCATGCGTGCGACCGCACTGCATCCCGGCCAGTCAGCGAAGAGCGCCGTGATGCTCGCCGGTCCCGCCGAGGGCGAGGACTCGAAGACGTTGAACCGGCGCGGCGACCGTGAATACAAGCGGGCCATGCGCGAATGGCAGGACTCGTATCATGCCGCCGTCGCCCAGCCGTGCGGTCTCACCAGGCTCGGACCAGGCGGACGCCGCCTGTCGAGAACGGAGTGGCAGCGGGAGAAGGTCCAGGCTCGCGCCCTTCGGGCGTCTCTCGATCGCGCAGCCGCCGTGAAAGTGAAAGTCGAATCCTACGTGGCGGAGAAGAAGACCGAGACCGAATCCATGGTCTCGATGGCGACGTCGGAAGCCGCCGCGCTACGCGCCAAGGCCGACGCCGCGAAAGCCGATGCCGCCCGACGCCTGACAGAAGCGAAGACGGCCACGGAGTCCGCGAAGGCCGCGCACGACGCAGCCGTCCGGGAACAGCGGAAGGCGAAGTCCATGATGGGCCGCGTCCGGGAGGAAGCAGCGAAGGTCCGCGCGGCATCGGCCAGACTTCAGAGATTGCCGTCGATGCTGCGGACGGCTCTCGACGGTCTTCGCCAGAGCCGTGTCGCCGATCGAATCCGCGCTGCCGTGGCCGGGGAGATGGATCGGCTACGCGAGCAGGCAACGTCTTCTGAACGTCGAGCCGACGCCGCCGACAACCGGGCCAGAGCCGCCGAGTCTGATCGTCAGAAGGCGGAAGATCGGGCGCGGAACCTCGACGCCGCTCTCATGGAGACCGCCGCACAGCGCGACGCCGCGCGGCGCGAGGTGCAACGCCTTCGTCTCCCGGAGCCGGAACCATCCCTCGGTGCGAGGTTCGGGCCGCGACCGTCTCCGGGGCGTCGCTGAGCCACCTCGGCCTCCGGGACGCCCGGAGGCCGGAAACCTCCCGAAAACACCGATTTCAAAAAATGGGGACGCCGGAAGTGGCCTTCTAAGCTCGTCCGAACGATGCGGACGTATCCAAACCCATCCGATTCGGCGTCGAATCCTCCGCGCGGACGCCGCGACGCCCGCGCACGTTTGCGTCGAATCCTGCCGGCACGCATGCTGTTGGAAGATTGGAGGCGTCGGCATGAGCAAGGATTCGGCAGAGAAGAAGCGGCGGCGTCGAACGTGCGCCGACCACATGCGGCTCGAACTCGCTCGACGCCGGGAGCGCCGGAGCGATCCAGCGGGCAAGGTGATGCTTCAGATTCTCGCGCTGCTCTCCGTTGTGCTTGCTCTTGCGCCGCCGGTCCCGGCTCCGGCGTTCGACCTTCCCCGGCTCCGCCCTCGTCGGTCGCCGTGGGACCCACCGGCCGGCTATCCTAACGGACGCGAAGCGTGGGCTAGGGAACGTGGCCTCGAACCTGAACCCGGACGAACGCCGCTTCCGATCTCGACGCCGCACGTGCGGCCGACGCCTGCGCCTCGTCCGTGGAAGCGCCTCGTGCGCGATCTCGACAGTCGCTCGGAGCAACGCCGCGAGCAAGCGCGGGAACAGATGCTGCGGCGCGTCCCGGATGAGGCTCGACCGTGGCTCCGGGGACTGATCACATCTGAGGATCGGACGGCGTTGCGTATGCTGGGCCTCGGCGCGGATCGCACGACGCTGCGCGACCGGGCGCTCGTGGCCGCTCGGGTCGCGCCGACGTTCGAAGATGAGTCGACGCCCGCTGTCGAGATCGAGGCCGCGCCGGTCCCCGGAAGGAAGTAGGAGGAGAACGACATGGAAATGGAACTTCACGCCGACGCCGGGGCGCTGCTCGGCCATCTGACGGGAGAGCAGCGGCAACGCCTCGACGTGCTCGACGCCGCATTCATCGACCTGATGTCGAGCGGCATCCCGGCGAAGGCCGACGTCGAGGCTTTGGCCGACGCCGTCGTGGCGTTCTACGCGGAAATCGCAAAAGTGGGCGTTTGACACGAAAACGGGGTCATCTGACCCCGTTGCTCACATTCGGAGGCGTTTAAACGGCCCTTACAGCGCTTCTGGCGGGTCGTCCCGTATCTGTACTCACCCGGATTCGTTGCCACGCCGGGGTGTCATCCGGGCGAGTTCCGCCGCTACAAACGCCGCCGCGCTGGCTGCCGCCTCGTCAAGCCAGTCTTCCGCGCGTTGGATTCGACGTCCAGCGGCGCGCTCGGCAGCGTGCCACGCCGACGCCTCTGCGGCGCGCTTCGCATCCGCGAGCGTCGACGCCTCGCCCTGCGCCACCGTTTCGTCCGTGTCGCCGTCGAGGACTTCCCACGAATACGCGTAGCCATCGCCGCGCCGCACGATGAGCAATTCGAACCGGGCCTCCGTCTCGTCCTCGTCGGCGATCACACCGTTGCGGACGGCGACAAGCTCCGTCGTCATTCCGAGCGCCGACGTCTCGCTCCCGGCGAAGAGGTTCGCGTCCGGTTCCCATGGAAACCGGGTTTCGTAGATGTACTGCAACTGCATGTCCTCCTCCTTCACGCTGCCAGCTTGTCGAGCGCGCGGACACCCAGTCGCTGGACGTCGCGAGCGAGCGCCTTCCCGGCTCCGGGAATGCGGGACCGGCGCGCAACACGCTCGACGCCTGTCTTGCGGCTGCGGAGGGTGACGACGGCAAGGTAGAACAATACGCCGTGCGCGTCCTTGTGCGTCGTTTCGGTGAGGATCGCGTCGAACGCAAGCCCTCGGATTGTTGTCGTCGTCTTCTCCATGAAAACCTCCATAACGTCTTGTTTTACAAGGATTTTATAGCAGATTTGCAAGGTGGAGCCCAGGACGAAACCGGTCCTGTAGTGGAGAATGCAGGTAGATCTAACAGGGATCTAACGACGCGACGCCCGGCGTCTCGATGTGCGGCATCTCTCCCCGGCTCCGGGCGCGACGGCAGGCGGGGGTTGACGACGTAGGGGGCGGCATAGGCTCTTGTCCCGCCTTGGCCCAACGGGGCATGGCGGTGCCCGCAGGGCATCAAGAGCCGCCCCCTGCGTCGTCACCGAGTTCCAAGGTTCCGCGACTATTCGGGAGTACCGGTCCGCGTAGCGGATCGACCAGAGACACGCGGCTCTGGTCGAAGGTGCGGAGAATCGTCGTGGAAAGGGGCGAGGCTACCCGCGCCGGATCATGGGGCAGCGGCCCCCTGTTCCATGTACGGGGTGAGGTCAAGACCTTCGGGGAGTGGCAGGCTGCGCAGCACTTCAAGCTCCTGCTGTCCGAGATGCTTCAGGCCGTAGCGCTTCGAGACAGTGTCGAGTGCATGCCCCGTTTGAAGATCATGGGTTCGCTCACCTACGCGCGCCATCCGCATGATGTCCTTTGCGGTGTGGCGGGTGGAGTGGAACACTTGCACCTGCCTCTCATGAATACCGACGTCCTTGAGCATTCGGTTCATCCGCTTGCTGGCCGCGTCGGCAGGGTTGGAGACGCGCCGTTTTCCGTAGTAGAAAGCGGCAGGAAACAGCCATTCGTCGTCTTGACGGGACTGGGTATACCTGATGAAGCCCAGCGTCTCGAACGTCTCGTGGAGGGCGATTAGGCGCCGCGAGGGCTTGTTCTTGGTCTTGCGCTTCTGGGTTCCACCGCCCTCGGCGATGAGGTCCGTTCGAAGGTCGAGCACCCAGCACTCCAAGCCGTCGTCGCCTCGCATGCGATAGATGTCCTTCCCCTGAAGGAAGATGAGCTCCGCTATGCGGGCGCCTGTGATGGTGCCGAGCAGCGGCAGCCACTTCATGTCCGCTCGTTCCTCCTTGGCCGCATGCGCGAACCAGCGGTTCAGTTCCGGGACCGCGAACGGGAGACGTTCGACCGATGGTGTGGCGTCGGAGGAGATACGAATCTCGACGTCGGTGAGTGGCGAGCGAAAGCTGTGCTCCGCCGCGACGTCGCGGAAGAGGACCCGCAGGGGTGACAAATAGTTGTCCTCGATCGACTTCACGGAGAGCGTCGGCAATCGGTCCTCCGGGGGCAGCCGGTCATTATAGTCCGCCGCATCTTGTCGGGGCTTCCCCTTGAGATGCGGGATTTTCGAGTAGTTCCCCGGTACACGCACGAGGAGGTTCGCGAACCGCTGGACGTCGTAATATGTGTACTTGTTGGCGGGCTTGTCCCCGGCGAACGCGATGAAATCCAGAACGCGATTCCGGTCGGTGTCGATCTTCTTCGTAGCGATACCGAAGCCACTGCGGACTTCCGTCCAGTCTTCCAGCACTTCCGACAGGAGGGGGCGAACTGGGCCTCCGTCGAGCGACATCTGGACGGCCTGTGACAGCGACGTCATCTGATCTTGCAGGAGGGCCAGGGCATCCTCGACGCCGCCCTGCTGCGTGCGGGGGAGAGTGCGCACCTTCGCCTCCAACGCTTCCATGCCGTCCGCAAGGGCGCCCAGATGTTCGCCGATCGGCACGACGGTCGCCAGCACCTCGTTCTGACCCGTCAGGCGGGCGTTCTCGGTCTCGACAGCCAACAGCCGCTCCGAGTTCGTCCTGTATTCCTCGAACTGGTCGGCCATCTCGGCGAGCTGGCCCTGTAGCTCGGCTATGAGGGCGTCGCGAAGGTCCGGTTTCGACATGGCATTCATCTCCTGTGATCGTGCGCCGATGAATAGGCGCTCGGCGTGACCGGAGAGTAAACGGGCGATCCGCCTGGCGGACGTGGCCGAGATCATCCCCAGCGGGATCCGGATCGGGGTTCGCCCGAGTCGCGGGTGGAGATCAACAGGGACGGCGATCTGGAAGCGGACGCCGGATTTTCGATAGGTGATATACATGATTCGCCGGGTATTTCCGTGGGTAGGAACATCCCGAAAACGGCGAATTTCTCTTTAAAATCAAGCAGTTACCAGTGGCGGAGAGGGTGGGATTCGAACCCACGATACGGTTGCCCGTATGCCGCATTTCGAGTGCGGTGCTTTCGACCACTCAGCCACCTCTCCGCGTAACTGGTCGGCGCAAACTTGCGCGGGCTGTCTCATAGCGGTGAATAGAGAGGCTGGCAAGAGTGGATTTCGGATAATTTTGAAGTTTGAGCAATCTGTTGCCGAGGCGGGTGTGATGGAAAAATGACAGGGTGGGGTGAAATTTGCGCAAGCTATCGTAAATCCTTGCGAAACGCTCGCTATTTGCCTTGACAGTTTGGGTGGGGTGACGTAAGCGACCAGCGACTTAAGTGTGGATAGATGTGTCTATACTCAATTTGTGCTCAATCGAGCGCTTTCACCGGCAAATCTTTTAAGGGTTTGCCACTCCGACTGACAAAAAGACGGCCATCTGGTGAAAATCAGCGAGAGCCGGAAACGAACATGAAAGGATAAACAATGTTCGCAGTCATCAAAACTGGCGGTAAGCAGTACCGCGTGAACACCAACGACGTGCTGACCATCGAAAAGCTGGAAGCCGAAGCTGGTGCATCTGTAGAATTCACCGAGGTTCTCGTTGTTGGCGTTGGCGCTGACGCGACGATTGGTGCGCCTTTTGTTGCTGGTGCAACTGTTAAGGCTGAAGTGGTTGAGCATAACCGTGGCAAGAAGGTGATCGCGTTCAAGAAGCGTCGTCGTCAGAATTCCAAGCGGTCGCGCGGCCATCGCCAGCACCACACGGTCGTTCGCATCACCGACATCGTCGCTGCGTAATTGGTCTAACGAGAAACCAGGTTTTAAAGGAGAACTCCAATGGCACATAAAAAAGCTGGCGGTTCATCGCGTAACGGTCGCGATTCGAATTCCAAGCGCCTTGGCGTGAAGAAGTTCGGCGGCGAAGTCGTCATTCCAGGCAACATCATTGTTCGTCAGCGCGGCACGCAGTGGCATCCGGGCGCAAACGTCGGCATGGGCAAGGACCATACCCTCTTTGCACTCACCGCTGGCAATGTGAACTACCGTACGAAGTCTAACGGCCGCGTATTCGTGTCCATTATGCCGAAAACGGCGGAAGCCGCAGAATAAAAGCCGGAGCGTTTTTAACAACCGGCGTCTCATCGACCCGGTTGAACGTTTAAGGTTCAGTCAAGACAAAAGGGAAGATGAGGCGTCACCACCTCTCTTCCCTTTTTCTTTACCTCCAAAGGAGACTGAACCATGGAACGCTTACTTCTCAGGGATGACCCGTTACGGTCACCCGACGATCGGTTAAGGCCTGATCGGTTAAGGCAGAGTTGCCCCGTTCTCTTATCGCAGCGGCTGGTTTTGCGCGCTCCGCATGTCGAGGACATTGACGCCCTTACCCATCTCGCCAATAACGCCGCCGTTGCGACCATGGTGTCGCGCATGCCACATCCCTACACGGCATCTGATGCCGCCGATTTTGTGCGACGTTCCAATCTCGGCGAAATCGGTAAATGCGTGTATGCCATCACCAAAGCGGAAAATGGCGAATTTCTCGGTTGCTGCGCGCTAGAGCCGCATACCGACCTTGAAACGCTGGAAATCGGCTATTGGCTGGGCGAACCTTACTGGAACAATGGTTATGCCACGGAAGCCGCCCATGCGCTGATCGATATGGCGTTTCGTACCCGTGATATTGCCTTCATTGATGCCCGGTGCCGGGTGACCAATGTGGCTGCACGCCGGGTGATCCAGAAGTGCGGCTTCCAGTTTCAGGGTGGCGGCATGGTTGGTCATCTTGCAGCACGCGGCATGGTGCCGGTGGAATGGTACAGGCTGGATCGCAAGACCTGGATGTCTCTCAAGAGCTGGGGGGATATGCGGTGATTGCTGTTCAGGAAAGACGAGTACCTGCGCCATCGACACCCGGTTCTTGCCCGGTGATTGAGACGGAGCGCCTGCTGCTTCGTCCGCATCGCATGAGTGATGCGGATGCCATTGCGGTTTCGCTCAATGATTGGCAGGTGACGCGGATGTTGAGCCGGGTACCTATGCCTTATCATCGGCAAGATGCGGTGGATTGGCTGAACCGGATCAAGGCCGGTGTCACGCCGGATTGGTATCTGGCCATCACCTCGGGTGATGATGTGCACATCGGCATGATCACCGTGGAGCTGCGCCATGGGGTTTGGCACATGAGCTATTGGCTCAACCGCTTCTATTGGGGGCGGGGGCTGATGAGTGAGGCGGCGGATGCGGTGGCGGATCGGTTCTTCCGCCGTATGCCAGAGGCGGTGCTGCATTCCGGCGCGTTTGCCGATAATGCGGCGTCTTTGAAAATCCAGCAAAAACTGGGCTTTACCATCACGCGCTGCGGCGATCTCTATAGCCTTGGGCGCAATGCCATGGCTCCGCATCTTGAAACCCGGCTGACGCAGGATGGGTTTCAGGGCGTAAAATCTCTTTGAAAAGGACGAGGGCGGCCTTTGCCGGTCGCCCTCTGTTTTATGCCAATTCTACCCAGACCGGAAAATGGTCTGAACCAACCGCATGAATATCCACGTGTGCCGCCTTCAGGCGATGGGCGAGAGAGCCGCTGAGAAAGCCGTAATCCAGATGCAGACGTTTTTCCGGGGCACCTGTCTCTTCCCAGCTGTAGCAGCCCGGCGTGAGTTGGCCCAATCGTGCCAGCGCATCGATGGGCGCATCGTGGCGGGCGGTACGGCCATAGTAGGCGTCGATTGTGCCAACCATTTCAACATATTCCGGCGATTCCGGCTGCATGTTGAAATCGCCCAACAGAATGTAATCCTCAGGCAAAGGCGGTTGGGTCAGATTGTGAAGCTCATGGGCACCCGTCAGCGCTCCGCCTTCTGCGGCAAAATTGACAATGCGGTCCTTCAAAAAACGGATTTGGGCAATGCGCTCATCCGGGGAAACATGGTCCAGATGCACGGAGTAGACCCGCAAAGGCCCGCTCGGCGTTTCAATCACCGCTTCGGTCGCGCCGCGCTGGATGTTGAGTTTCTCAAAGGTGCGGGTGCGGGGCAACAGCAGCAGTCGGTTGGTCAGGATCGGCCAGCGCGACAGAATCATATTGCCAATCTGGTGGCGCTTATCCACCCGGCGGCCTTTGATCAGGGCAGACGATCCATGCAGATCGCAGGCGGGGCCAAAGACGTAATGGTATTCGGGAAAATGATTGGCAAAAATCTCGACAAGATCGGCTCCGCCATTGGCAGGCGAGCCGCGGGTGACTTCCTGAAGGGCGATGATGTCGGCTCCATCAAGGTTTCTGGCAATGCGCTCGGGGTTGAATTTTCCATCCAAACCGACGCCATATTGAATATTGTAACTGACGAGACGCACGATACTCTTTGACCTCCGGGTCAAGCGGCTATAACGATGGCCGCATGTAATGGGTGTTCAGCCGGGGTGAGAAGTGTCATCTTCAATCTGGCTGATCATTCGGTTTTTTCATTGATGGGCAGAAGCGCCCGATCACACGCGCCCTTCGGGTTGTTGCGTCGGATCAGGTCACGGCCCTGAGGTATCCTGACACAGGAAGTATGGCAAACACATGAAGTTTCTCGACGAAGCAAAGGTCTATATTTTTTCCGGAGCCGGGGGCGCAGGCGCTGTGTCCTTCCGCCGCGAGAAGTTTATCGAGTTTGGCGGACCGGATGGTGGCGATGGCGGTCGTGGTGGTGATGTCTGGGTGGAGGCCGTCAATGGTCTCAACACCCTGATTGACTTCCGCTTTCAGCAGCATTTCAAGGCATCCATTGGTATGCACGGCATGGGGCGTAACCGCACCGGCTCCAATGGCGAAAGCGTGACGCTGAAAGTGCCCGTGGGCACCCAGATTTTTGAAGAAGACAATGAAACGCTGATTGTGGACATGGTCACCGAGGGGCAGCGCTTTCGCCTCGCCACAGGCGGCAATGGCGGCTTTGGCAATACGCATTTCAAATCCTCCACCAATCAGGCTCCCAACTGGGCCAATCCCGGCCTGCCGGGCGAGGAAAAGACCATCTGGCTGCGGCTGAAGCTGATTGCCGATGCCGGTCTGGTGGGGCTTCCCAATGCGGGCAAGTCTACTTTCCTGGCATCCGTCACTCGTGCGCGGCCAAAAATTGCCAATTATCCTTTCACCACGCTGCACCCGAATCTGGGTGTTGCCACGGTGGATGAGCGCGAATTTATTCTGGCCGATATTCCGGGCCTGATTGAAGGCGCGCATGAAGGGATTGGCATTGGCGACCGTTTCCTCGGTCACGTCGAGCGCACCCGTGTGCTGCTACATCTGGTGTCAGCACAGGAAGAAGATGTGGCCAAGGCCTACAAGACCGTCAGCTATGAACTGGAAGCCTATGATGGCGGCTTGGAAGACAAGCCTGAGATTGTCGCGCTGTCGCAGATCGATGTGCTGGACGAGGATGAGCTGAAGAAGAAGGCCAAGGCCCTGCAAAAGGCGTGTGGCAAGAAGCCGATGCTGATTTCGGCCATCACCGGCAAGGGCATGACGGACGTGCTGCGTGCGCTGCGCGATGTGATTGTCGAAAACCGCAGTGATGCCGACAATGTCCTTTCGGATCGGCCCAAGAAAATGCGCCACAAGCTGGAAGACATCGCAGAGGAGATTGAGGAGGACGAGGAATGAGCGCACCGCTCGCGTCTCTCTCGGGCTATCGTCGTATTGTCATTAAAATCGGCTCGGCTCTGCTGGTTGACCACGGGGCGGGACTGAAAAAGCAATGGCTGGATGCGGTCTGTGATGACATTGCCGCCCTGCGCACTAATGGCGTTGAGGTGCTGGTGGTGTCGTCGGGTGCCATTGCGCTGGGGCGTACGGTGCTGTCTTTGGCTCCGGGTGCCTTGAAGCTGGAAGAAAGCCAGGCGGCGGCGGCCGTGGGGCAGATTGCGCTGGCACGGCATTGGTCCGAGAGTCTGTCGCGCTCTTCCATCGTTGCGGGTCAGATTTTGCTGACCTTGGGGGATACCGAAGAACGCCGCCGCTATCTCAATGCGCGGGCCACCATCAACCAGCTTTTGAAGCTGGGGGCAGTACCGATCATCAATGAGAACGACACGGTTGCCACCACCGAAATCCGCTATGGTGATAATGACCGCCTTGCTGCACGGGTGGCAACCATGACCGGGGCTGATCTGCTGATCCTGCTCTCGGATATTGACGGGCTGTATACGGCTCCGCCGCATCTGGACCCAGAGGCAAAACTGCTTCCAGTGATTGCCGAGATCACGCCGGAGATTGAGGCTATGGCGGGCGGTGCCGCCTCCATCTTCTCGCGTGGCGGGATGCGCACCAAGATTGATGCGGGCAAAATTGCCACCAGCGCTGGCTGCGCCATGATCATCACCTCTGGCAAGCCGCTCAACCCGTTGAAAGGCATTGATGAAGGGGCCGCGCATTCGTGGTTTGCGCCGTCGGCCACGCCCGTGACGGCGCGCAAAACATGGATTGCCGGGCAATTGCAGCCAGCCGGAACGCTGACAGTCGATGCGGGTGCTGAACGCGCTTTGCACGCCGGCAAAAGCCTGCTACCTGCGGGTGTGCGTGAGGTCAGCGGTCAGTTTCATCGCGGCGATACGATTTCCGTTGTGGGGCTTGAGGGCCGCGAAATTGCCCGAGGTCTTGCAGGCTATGATGCCGATGAGGCGCGGCGCATTGCGGGCCACAAGTCGATCGAAATTGAAGAATTGCTCGGCTATGCCGGACGCGCTGCAATGATTCACCGGGATGATCTGGTGATGACGGAAGCGACGGGCAAGAAAACAGAGAAGAAGGATGAAGTCCATGCTTGAGAAGGTCACTGACGCCAAGGGTATTGATGCGCTGATGCAGGACATCGGCGCAAAAGCCAAGGCAGCAGCGCGACCTCTGGCCATGGCCTCACCGGAACAGAAAAATACGGCGCTTCTGGCCATGGCCGATGCGCTGGACGCCTCCAAAGATGCAATTCTGGCCGCCAACGCCTTGGACATGCAGGCCGGGCAAGAGGCGGGCCTTGCGCCGTCTTTTCTGGATCGCTTGTTGTTGAATGATGATCGCATTGCTGCGATGGCTCACGGCCTGCGCGATGTGGCGGGCCTGAAAGATCCGGTTGGCGAAGTGATCACCGAGTGGGATCGTCCTAACGGCTTGCATATCGAGCGGGTGCGCACGCCTCTCGGTGTAATTGGTGTGATTTATGAAAGCCGCCCGAATGTGACGGCAGATGCAGGTGCTTTGTGCCTGAAAGCCGGAAATGCGGTGATTTTGCGCGGTGGCTCGGACTCGGTTCATTCCTCACGCGCCATCCATGCCAGCATGGTGGAAGGTTTGAAGGCGGCTGGCTTGCCAGAAACAGCCATTCAACTGGTGCCGGTGACAGATCGCGCCGCCGTTGGTGCTTTGCTCTCCGGTCTTGGCGGCACCGTGGATGTGATTGTGCCGCGCGGCGGCAAAAGCCTTGTGGCGCGGGTGCAGGCGGAAGCGCGGGTGCCGGTTTTCTCGCATCTCGAAGGCATTTGCCATGTGTATGTTGATGCCTCTGCCGATCTGGAGATGGCCAAGAAGATTGTGGTCAATGCCAAGATGCGTCGCACCGGCATCTGTGGTTCGGCAGAAACCCTGCTGGTGGACAGTGCCGCTCTGGGCACGCATTTGCAGCCCTTGCTGGAAGCTTTGACAGAGGCAGGCTGCGAAGTGCGCGCCTCGGCCACCGTGCTGAAAGTGCTGCCATTTTTCAAACCCGCGCAGGAGGAGGATTGGCGCACCGAATATCTCGACGCCATTATTTCCGTGGCGATTGTTGATGGCGTGGGCGGAGCGATCAGTCATATCGCCCACTATTCATCCAATCATACCGAGGCGGTGATTGCTGAAGATCCGGCGGTGGTAGAGCGTTTCTTCAACGAGGTGGATTCGGCCATTGTGCTGCACAATGCCTCAACCCAGTTTGCCGATGGTGGCGAATTTGGCATGGGCGGCGAGATCGGCATTGCCACCGGCAAAATGCACGCGCGCGGGCCGGTGGGTGTTGAGCAATTGACCTCGTTCAAATACCGGGTGCGTGGCACCGGGCAAATCCGGCCCTAACGTGCCAGACAACAGGATAGACGCTCACTATTTGCGGATGCCGCATACCGAGCGCGGCATGGCCATTGGCCTGTTCGGCGGATCGTTCAATCCGCCGCATCAGGGCCATGTGCTGGTGGCTGAAATTGCCCTGCGCAGACTGGGGCTGGATCAGCTCTGGTGGATGGTGACGCCGGGAAATCCGCTGAAAAGCCATAATGGTTTGGCTCCATTGGCGCAGCGTTTGGCCCTATGCGAGCAGATTGCCGAAGACCCGCGCATTAAAATCACGGCGTTTGAAAAGGAGCTGGGCAGCAGCTTCACGGCCAACACGCTGGAGCATGTAAAGCGTCTGAACCCGCATGTGCATTTCATCTGGGTGATGGGGGCGGATAATCTGAAATCCTTCCACCATTGGCAAAATTGGGAAAAGATCGCCACCACCTTTCCCATCGCGGTGATTGATCGGCCGGGGGCGACATTATCCTACCTGTCATCGAAAATGGCCCATAGCTTTGGCTATGCCCGCGTGGATGAATCGGACGCCGGTGTGCTTTGGAAAAAGAAGGCTCCGGCCTGGACTTTCATTCACGGTCCACGCTCAACATTGAGTTCTACAGCCTTGCGTGAGAAGCCTGTCTTGAAAGATTAACCATTCAGTGCCACTTTATAAGCAGGCGCAAAGCAATGGGTGCTTTGAGTCGTTTCTCGTGCTGTTACTTTCGGAAAGGTCGAACACTGACAACAGTACACTTCAAGGGGCGCGACACTGTCGCTACACCCCGCCGCCCGGAACGTGGTGAAAATGCCGCTGCCCGCGCGCTTGAGCTGGTCCTTGCAAGTCTTGAGGACTCAAAAGCAGAAGATATCGTTTCCATCGACATCGCTGGGAAATCAGCACTGGGCGACTACATGGTGGTCGTGTCCGGTCGCTCCTCTCGTCATGTTATGGCGATCTGCGAACATCTCGTCACCGATCTGAAGCAGGAAGGCTTTGGCGCACCGCGCGTTGAAGGCGCTGATGCCGGTGACTGGGTGTTGATCGACAGTGGAGATGTTATCATCCACGTCTTCCGTCCGGAAATTCGCGAGTTCTACAACATCGAAAAGATGTGGTCGGCTCCGGATATCGACGAAGGTCGTTTGCACTAAGGAAGCTTTGGTGCTGAAGAGCACCGCTGAGGGTCGACAGGGGATAGGCAGGCGACTATTGCTGGCCTACAAAACTTCTATGACCTGAAGAGGGCTTCTATGCGCATAGGCATTATTGCCGTTGGCCGGTTGAAAGCCGGGCCTGAGAAAGATCTTGTGTCTCGCTATCTGGACCGCTTTTCCAAGGCGGGACCGGCCTCAGGGCTTGATTTTTCAAGGGTCACCGAGCTTAACGAGAGCCGGGCCTCCAATGCTGCCACCCGCAAGCGGGAAGAAGCCGTGCAGATTGAAAAAGCGCTGCCAGACAATGCGCTGGTGGTGGCTCTGGATGAGCGTGGCAAAAGCTGGAACAGTGAAGAGTTCGCCGCCTTTGTTGGCGACCACAAAGACCGCGGCCGTCGAGATATGGTGCTGATCATTGGCGGAGCCGATGGTCTCGATCCTGAGCTTCGTGATCGTGCTGATCTCACCCTTAACCTCGGTAAAATGACCTGGCCGCATCAGGTGGTGCGTATTCTATTGGCCGAGCAGCTTTATCGGGCTGTGACCATTTTGTCTGGCCATCCTTATCATCGCTCGTGATCACAGCATTTCCAGAAAAAGTGTGCAGCGGTTTTTCGTTTGGAAATGCGAAGTTAGAAGGGTATTTCCAGGAAAAGTGTGCAGCGGTTTTCCGTTCGGAAATGCGCAAAACAAACAGGTATTTCTATCTTGACAAAAGCTATCCTGTTTTGTCATAAATCAGGATAGTAAATGTCATGTTTGATAGGCATGCCGACATGTTGGTTTGTAGCTGCAATTACATCACTGAGAAAGAAATCCGCGATACCATCACGGCGTTTCTCGATGAAGACTGTTGGCAGTTGATTGTGCCAATGAAGGTCTATCATGCCATGGAAAAGCGCGGCCGTTGCTGCGGCTGTTTCCCCAATGTGGTTGATATTATCGTTTCCACGACGCAGGCCTATCATGCTGCGCGCCAAACGGATGGCGAGAAGGTCGTGGACTTCATGGAGCGGCTGAAGCGCTTTCAGGAAGAGCAGAAATCCGAAATTATCGAGCGTCGTAACCGGGTAAATCGGACCGCTTGAGGTTTGTTTTGGATGATGAACAAGCCCCGGTTAGTGCCGGGGCTTTCTTTTTATCCGTTTTCCCCTTTTGTTTGGAATGATTCTAAATATGCGCTCGACTTTTCCGGGTAATCCTGCTTTTATGACCGAAGGCTATGGGATGCGCCGGTTCGGCTGCAACCGTTACAGCCATCTGAAATATAAGAGTTTTCCTCGATGCCGTGGTGGTTCGAGGAAGGGATGACATTAAAACACGTATAAGGGAGTCCTCCGATGAAGGGCGATGCAAAAGTTATTGAACGTTTGAACCAGGCACTGTTTCTGGAACTGGGTGCCGTCAACCAGTATTGGCTGCATTTCCGTCTGTTGGAAGACTGGGGCTTTACCAAGCTGGCCAAGAAGGAACGCGCCGAATCGATTGAAGAAATGCAGCACGCCGACAAGCTGGTTGAGCGCATCATCTTCCTCGAAGGCCATCCAAACCTCCAGACTCTTGCACCTCTGCGCATTGGTCAGACCGTGAAAGAAGTTCTGGAAGCTGATCTGGCTGGCGAATACGAAGCCCGCACCGCTTACAAGGAATCGCGCGATATCTGTTATCAGGCTGGCGACTACGTTTCCATGAAGCTGTTTGAACAGCTGATGATCGACGAAGAAGGTCATATCGACTTCCTCGAAACCCAACTGGAACTGCTCTCCAAGCTTGGCGAAGAAAAATACGGCCAGCTCAACGCTGATTCCGCTGACGCCAGCGAATAATTTTTCTGAATTGAAAAAAGGCCCGGTTTGCATCCGCAAACCGGGCCTTTTCATTTTTATCTCTTGAAAGCTTTTATGCCTTTAGAGCCTTTTCAAACAACCGTCCCATGCGCTCGGCAAAGGCGCGCGGATCGTTTGGCTTGTCGCCATCCAGAATGCGGGCCTGATCATAGAGCAGGTGAACAGCATCCTGCTGGAGGGCGGGATTGCTCTGGGCTGAGGCAATCGCCTTGATCAAGATATGATCAGGGTTGATTTCCAGCACCGGCTTGCTTGCTGCCTGCAACTGCCCGGCCCCTGCCAGGATTTTTTCCAGCTGGCGGTCATAGCCGCTTTCAGATGCCACAAGGCAGACGGCGCTTTCGGTCAGACGGTCCGAGGCCACAACGTCGGACACCTCTTCGCGCAATTGCTCTTTCGCCAAGGCGACGAAGCCTGAAATTTCGGCTTTTGCTTCTGGCGTCTTTTCAGCATCATCACTGTCTGGCTTGGCAAATTGGGCCAGATCGGCAGCCCCCTGGCTGACGGATTTGAAGCTCTTGCCCTCAAATTCCGGCGCGTTCATCACCCAGAAACTGTCAACCGGATCGGACAGCAACAGCACTTCAATGCCACGTGCCTTGAAGCCTTCCAGCTGCGGCGAGACGCGCAATTGTTCGACGCTGCTGCCCGTCAGGTAATAGATCGCATTTTGCTCGGGCTTGGCATCCTTGACGTAATCGGCCAGCGAGCGGTGGTTTTCGCCCGATGTGGTGGTGCGGAAGCGGGCAAGGCCCAGCAACTGGCTCTTGCGCTCATAATCGTCGTAGAGACCTTCTTTCAGCACAATGCCGAAATTGTTCCAGAAGGTCTGGTAGGCGTCCGCATCATCTTTTGCCTGCTTTTCAATGGCGGTGAGCACGCGGTTGGTCACGCCTTTGCGGATGGCCGCCAGAATCGGGCTTTCCTGAATCATCTCGCGCGAGACATTCAAGGGCAGGTCGGCGGTGTCCACCAGACCGCGCACGAAGCGCAAGTAGCGCGGCAGAAGCTCGGCATCGTCAGTGATGAAAATGCGTTTGACGTAGAGCTTCATCCGGCCTTTGCGGTCGGGATCAAACAGATCAAACGGCGGCGTGGTCGGCACAAAAGCCAGCGTGGTATATTCGTGGCGGCCCTCGGCGCGAAAATGCACGGTCAGGGACGGGTCATCATACTGGCCCGATACACCGTGGTAGAAATCGGTATACTCTTCCTTGGTGATGTCATTCTTGGATTTGGTCCAAAGGGCCGTGCCGTCGGTGATCTGGGCTGGCTTTTCATCGGGCTTGTCATACAGCATGATTGGCACCGGCACATGGCCAGACTGCTGCTTGACAATGGCTTCCACCTTGCCGCGACGGGTGTAATCCTTGGCATCCTCCATCAAATGCAGGGTGATGCGGGTGCCGCGTGTGGGGGCGTCGGCCAGATCAAGCGGGCGCACTTCATAGCTACCCTTGCCATCGGATGACCAAAGCCAGGCCTCATCCGCGCCGCCCTTGCGCGAAGCAACATCGACGCGCTCAGCCACCATGAAGGATGAGTAGAAGCCAACCCCGAACTGACCAATCAGCTGCGCGCCTTCAGAAGCCTTGCTGGCCTCAATGCGCTCCATAAAGGCGCGGGTGCCAGAACGGGCGATGGTGCCCAGTGCTTCAATCAGTTCTTCGCGGCTCATGCCAATGCCGTTGTCTTCAATCACCAGACGGTTGTTGTCGGCATCCAGCACCAGCATGATGCGGGCGTCAGGATCGCCAGCCAGAAGCGACGGCGTGGAAATCGCTTCATAGCGCAGCTTTTCGCAGGCATCGGCAGCATTGGAGACCAATTCGCGCAAGAACACATCTTTGTCGGAATAAACCGAATGGACCATCATATGCAGCAGGCGGGCAACATCGGCCTCGAAAACATGGGCTTCGGCTGGTTTCTCAGCGGTTGCAGTCGACATTTTTCTCTATCTCCCCAATCGGTCAGATGGTGAAGCGGATGGGCTAACCGCGGTGTGTTCCACAGCAGACGGCCCGTCTATCCGCTTCAACGGGTATAAATTTCATACAGCGCCGTGCGTTTTATAAAACGCACAAAGGACGCTGTAACACTCTAAATCTGCTGCATAATTTTCACCTTAAATCCACTAGGATTTAAGGAATTATGCAGTAGACCTTGGTGTCTCGGCGCAAAGGCAAGCGCTCAAGAACAAGGCAGGCGCGCCTCAGGTGGCGAAAACTCGGGTGAAATTCAAGATGTAGCAAGGCCGGATTGCAAAATTACTGGCACGAACCTTTGTATCGAAGGCTCAATCTGGAAATTTTGGGTCAATCCAGAATTTTTCGCGCTTCCGAATCCAGCATGATCGGAATGCCATCGCGAATCGGATAGGCGAGCTTTGCGCGCTCAGACACCAGTTCGTTGCGCTCACGGTCCAGCGTCAGCCTTCCGTTTGTCAGCGGGCAGACCAGCAACTCCAGCATTTTCGGATCAACGCCATTGACGCGACGCTCCATAGGGCACCTTTCGCTTATTGCAGGATGGTATCCGCATCACCGTAATCGCGCGCCAGATAAATCTCCGTGATCGCGATCAAGGTTTCGGCGCGGGTTTTCAAATCGGGCGCTTCCAGCAAGGCTTGTTTTTCTGCCGGTCCAAAAGGCGACATCATCGAGAGAGAATTGACCAATGTCAGATTGCTGGCGCGCTGCACACTTTCCCAATCGGCTTCGAGTCTGTTGGCGTCCAGATAGGCTCTGAACACCGCCAGCAGACGTTGACGGTCCACGGTGCTTTCCTCGTCTTTTGCTGTCAGATCGCTCATAAAGGGCGAGATATGGGCGCAACGGAACGGATGGGAGGATTTGACCTCTTCCATGACCCGAAAGCGGCATACACCGCTGAGCGATACGATATAGCGTCCGTCACCCGTCTCGGAAAACGAGGTGATGCGGCCAATGCAGCCAACGCGCGCCAAGGCCGGTACGCCGGGCGACACCTCATGGGGTTCGTTCAAGGAGACTTGCACCATGCCGATCAATCGGTTGGTGCGCAACGCATGATCAAACATTTCCAGATAGCGCGGCTCAAAAATATTCAACGGAAGCTGACCGCCGGGCAACAGCAGAGCGCCCGTCAGAGGAAAGACCGGTAGGGTTTCCGGCAGATCATCCGCTGTCAGATATCGTGCGTTGCCAACGTGCATTCTCGACCTCCTCAAAGGGTGATTAAGGACATCTCACCCTCATGATTGCCAGAATCTGTCGGGCAGATTGAACCAGACAGACAGGCTTCTTTGTTTTGGTTTGGCTTTTAGGGAAAACCGGATTCGACCATTCCCTGACACACTCTAATGTGGCGCAAGACTTCAGAATCTCAAGAGCGTGACAATTCAATGACACGCTCTGTTGGAGGTTGGCGTCTGGCGCACGTCACCACTTTATCGACCTGATGACACACTCTCCATGTCTGGCCTATGCGTGTTTCTCGATGCAAATCTGCAATCAGGAAAACAACACCGCAGACAGCTTGCGGCGCGCCTGAATGGTGGCAGGATCTTTCGGTCCCCACACATCAAACAATTCCACCAGCTGGCGGCGGGCACCATCGTCATCAAAGGTGCGATCTTTCTTCATGATCAGCAAAAGATGATCTGCGGCCTCATCGCGCTTGCCTTCAACGTTGCGAATCTTGGCCAGCTTGAAGCGCGCTTCATGGTCATCGGGGTTGAGCGAAAGCACATGCTCCAAAGCCACAGGATCACCCAGCTTTCTCGCCTCTTCAATCTGCTCGAGCTTTTTGACAATCGTGACAATTTCCGGTGCGGCACGCAATTCTTCCGGCAGGCCATCAACAATCTGGCGCACGCGCTCATGCTGGTTGAGGGCGAGCATGCAATCAGCAATGCCTGCCACCGCTTTTGGATTTTCAGCATCGGCCTGCATGACGGCGGCATAGAGCTGGGCGGCACCATCAAATTCGCCCTGATCGAACAGGCCCTTGGCTTCTTCCAGAACGGCTTCAATTTCGGCGGCCTGATCGCCACCCGCGTCTGGCCCGGCAAGCTTGTCGACAAAGGCCCGCACCTGACTTTCTGGCAAGGCACCCATGAAGCCATCGGCGGGGCGGCCATCAATAAAGGCAACAACGGCGGGAATGGATTGAATGCCAAGTTGGCCAGCAACGGCCGGGTGATCATCAATGTTCATCTTGACCAGCTTGACCTTGCCACCGGCTTCGTTGATCACTTTTTCAATCACGGGGGTGAGCTGGCGGCAGGGGCCACACCAGGGTGCCCAGAAATCCACCAGAACCGGCTGGTTGCGGGATTCTTCCAGCACGTCCTTGGCAAAGCCCTGCGTGGTGGTGTCTTTAATCAGACTGCCGGAAGCGGCCTTCGGGGCTGGAGCGGCACCACCAAACTGTGCCTGTGCCGTCATCTGGCTGCCATAAGGGTTGCCGTAAGGATTTCCTGTGTTGCTCATCGCCGTCTCCCGCCGTTTCAGTGTCGCCCCGTGCGGGCCGTCCGCTGTATAAATCGCTGTCTCTTTTATAAATCGTATGTCAGGCCGTCACTTTCAAGACAAGTGGCAAGACAAGCGGCTTATGTCCTGTTGCTTCCAGGAAGCGAAGAAGGTCATTGCGGCCAATCGAGGTGGTGGCATCATTGGAGAGAGGGTGACAGTTGATAATGTCTTCCTCCATCAAGGTTTCGTCCAGCACAAAGGTCACGTTATGGCCGACATCATTGATGGCCCCAAAAGCGGTGACAGACCCCGGCACCACGCCGAGATATTCCATCAGCTTTTCCGGCTTGCCAAACGAGACTTTGCTGGCGGCTCCAATGATGGTGTGCACGGTTTTGAGATCCACAGAGGCGTGTTCCTCCACGGTCAGCAAAAAGAACTGGTCTTTTTTATCCTTCACAAACAGGTTCTTGGTATGGCCGCCGGGAATTTCGTCGCGCAGTGAGGTCGATTCTGCCACCGTGAAAACCGGCGGATGGCTCTTGGTGGTGTGGGCAATGCCAAGGCTGTCGAGATACTGGAAAAGATCCTCAGGGGTTTTGGGCGTGATGTCAGTCATGGGAATCCTGCGTGAAGAAGAGCGAGTGCCGCTTTGTAAGCCATCATGGGGCAGGGTTCTACGCCTGATTGAGGCCCGTCGCAATTCAAAATGATCTTAAATTTCGTTTTAAAGACAATGGCTTCCAGAAATGTCAATGAAATTGGCATCAATTGCGCCATTTCCCTGTTGCATTCCAAAAAACTTTGAGCGATATAGCACCCGTCGCCGCAAGACAGTGACCCACGGTTCAGCGAACTACCCCGGACCGGTGGATATATGAGCGGGTGTAGCTCAGGGGTAGAGCACAACCTTGCCAAGGTTGGGGTCGAGCGTTCGAATCGCTTCACCCGCTCCATTTCTCTCAAATATCAAAAAATAATGCCCTTTGGGCGTATGAATTTGCGCATACAGGCGTCGATTTGCGCGCTGTCTTTTGCGCTAAAAAATCAAAACCAAATGCAAAGTTCTTGTCATTTTTCTATTGCATTTCAAAAAACTTTGCGCCATATAGCACTCGTCGCCGCCAAGCAGCGACCCACGGTTCAGCGAACTACCCCGGACCGGTGGATATATGAGCGGGTGTAGCTCAGGGGTAGAGCACAACCTTGCCAAGGTTGGGGTCGAGCGTTCGAATCGCTTCACCCGCTCCATTTTATCTCCAAGACTAAATAATAAAGACTTGAGCTGTCTGGCTTTTGTTCGGCCAAGTGACTGAGCATTGCTGTGATCTTAGCGCGGTAAAGGCGACTGCATAATTCCTCAAATCGGAATCGATTTAAGGCGAAAATTTTGCAGCAGATTAAAACTGTTACAGCGACCTTTGTGCGCCATATAGGGTGAGAGGCGCTGTCATGCTGAGCATGGAACCGAGAGTGGTTCTCCCTTTCGGTTCCACGCTTTTGAGGTTTTACTCTTTTGAAAACACGTAGTCTGTTTCCTGCCGCAGCACTTCGCCGGGGCGCAGCACGGCGGTTGGAAAGCCGGATTGGTTGATGGCGTCGGGCCACACTTGCGTTTCCAGGCAAAACCCTGCGAAGGGGCCGTAGCGACGGCCCTCAAGGCCTGCCACAGGGATGTTGAGATAAACGCCCGCATAAAACTGCACGCCAGGTTCCGTGGTGCGCACTTCCATTGTTACGCCAGAGTTGATGCTGCGCACCAGAGCCACGCTGCGCTTGGCAACGCGGGTGTCCGAGAGGCAGAAATTATGATCGAAGGGCACTTGTGCGCCATTGTCCTGACGGCGGATGCTGTGCATCTGCCGGAAATCGAATGGCGTCTCGGCCACAGATTTTTGCTCGCCCAGCGGGATCAGCTTGTCATCGACAGGCAGATAATGGTCGGCGGCGATCATCAACTCGTGGTCAAGGATATCGGGCGAATCATCGAGATTGAAATAAGAGTGCTGGCAGACATTGACCAGCGTTGGTGCGTCGGTGGTGCTTTCATACACAACCGATAACACGCCATTGTCCTGCAAATGATAGGTGGCGCGGGTGGTGACATTGCCGGGATAGCCAGCGCGGCCATCTGGATCACAAATTTCCAGCACAACGCGATCACTCTCAAGCTCAACGATCGACCAATTGCTCTTGCCCATGCCGTCGCTGCCGCCATGAATATGGGTCAGGCCGCGCTCGTTGCATTCCAGCTGATAGGCGTTGCCATCCAGTTCAAACCGACCATTGGCAATGCGGTTGGCGCAGCGGCCCGGCGTTGCACCAAAATAGGGGGAGCGGATGGCATAATCTTCGAAGTTTTCAAAACCCAGCACCAGAGGGGCCGCATGCCCCTCAAGCCGCAAGTCCTGGATAACGGCACCCCATGTCAAAATTCTGGCCGTCAAGCCGCCGCCGTGCAGCAGCACCAACTCTACGGTTTCGCCCTTGGCTGTGGTACCGAAATTAAAACGTTGCATGCAATTCCCCTCTATTGGGCGCGGGGTGGCGGCAGAATTCTCCAGACCCGCAACCCCAGTCCGTATCCAAGTCTGTCAAATGCGTGTTGTGAAGACATATGACCGGCTTTGGCAAAAGTCCAATCTTTGCGCAAAAGCCTGTCAGATCGTTTTTTGATAGACAATAAATGGCGTTTTGGTTGCCAGCCGGTCGTAGAGTTGGCGTGCGGTTGCGTTAAACTCCTGTGTCATCCAATAGACCTTGCCAGCCCCGGCAGCAGTTGCGGCCTGATGCACGGCTTCTATCAGCGCCCGGCCCACACCTTTGCCGCGGATTTCAGGGTCGGCGTAAAGATCCTGAAGATAGCAGACATCATTGATGTACCAGCAGGAGCGATGGAAAACGTAATGGGTGAGACCCACCGGCTTGCCATCGACAAGGGCCAGAAATCCGCGAAATTCACCTGCTGCATTGCCGGTGAGACGGGCAAAGGTGGTGGCATATATTTCTTCGGGCAATTCGGTTTCATAAAAGGTGAGATAGGCCTTCCACAGCCGCCGCCATTCTGCTTCATCGCTGCTGTGCAGCGGCCTGATCTCAACGGATGTCATTGTCTCCCCCTTTTGTCTCAGGCCTTTTGGCCGATCTCGTTCAAATCATAGGCAGTTGTCTGGTAAATCTCATTGATCCAATTGCCAAACAGCAGATGGGCATGGCTGCGCCAGCGGTTTTGCGGCGGCAGCGTATCATCATTGTGCGGGAAATAATCATGCGGAATCTTGATCGGGATACCCGCATTGACGTCGCGGAAATACTCATCGGCCAGCGAGGTCGAATCATATTCGACATGGTTGAACATGTAGAGCCGCTTGCCGTCTTCTTCCTCAACCAGACACACGCCCATTTCATCGGATTCCATCAGAATATTCAGTTGCGGAACCTTCTCGATGTCCTTGCGACGCACTTCCGTCCAGCGTGACACGGGGACCTGAAAATCGTCTGAAAACCCATTGAGATAGATGGATGACGGGGCCAGATTGCGATGGCGGAAAACGCCAAAGGCTTTTTCCTTCAACGCATGCTTGGGCACCTTATGGAAGTGATAGATGGCGGCCATCGCCCCCCAGCAGACATTCATGCTGGAGTGGACATTGGTTTTTGTCCATTCGAAAATTTCGCACAATTCATCCCAATAGGTGACCTCTTCGAAGGGCAGCATTTCAACCGGCGCTCCGGTGATGATGAAGCCATCGAATTTGCGATCCTTCACCTCTTCCCAGGTGTTGTAGAAGGAGAGAAGATGCTCTTGCGAGGTGTTTTTCGCCTTATGGCCACCAACCCGAACCAGCGTTAACTCGACTTGCAAAGGCGATGCCCCGATCAGCCGCGCAAATTGCACTTCGGTCTTGATCTTGTTGGGCATGAGGTTGAGCAGCCCAATCTGCAAGGGGCGAATATCCTGACGGATCGCCGCAGTTTCAGCCATGACCCGCACACCCTCATCCACGAGGGTTTGAAAGGCGGGCAATGTATCGGGTATCTTGATCGGCATGGGTTCCAACTTTCCTGTCACCACGGATTTTCACCGCTTCAACAAAAACACCGGCAGCTTTTGAGCATTGCCAATGGCCTCGGAAAGTTTGGAGAACTTGCCTCGGCCCTTTAGCAACTTATTTAACGTGGCTGCAAGCCGGCCGGCCAAATCACCACGATGAGTGCTTTTCATACGCCGACAAACCTTGCTAATCAATGAAAAAGCGCCATATCTATTGGCACCAAGGTTCGCAGAAAAGTTTATGGCGGGCAGGCGGCTACAAATAAAGCTTGTAAAATGCCATAAATCTGCGAGGCTAGAGGCGTGTCTTGTTCAGAGATCCGGATCGGGCTGCGTTTTGGCAGAAAAGCGTCGATACCCGGGATTATGCTGAACCGTATTGTGTCTGCCGTCTTCGGATATTGATCCATCATCTGGATTGTTCATCCGCCAACATTGTTGGCCGCATTGTTATCGCGGCGTTTCACTGACCTGTTGCAGCATCCTTTTTGCGAAATGGAACCCGCAAAAAGGATGCTGCAACCTTGGTTTTTTGCAATTTTATCGCTGGAGCCGTGTCTCAAACCTTGAGCAACACCGTTCAAGGAGAAAGACATGGCAGCGCATCTCTACCAAAGCGGCGATATGATTGTGCTGAAAGACGGGCCTTTGCGTGTGTCGCGCTCTAACGGTTCGTGCAAGGTGCTGGTCGCGCTTCCGGAATCGCAAGGTGCAAAGCGCTATCGGGTGCGCTTTGAGAGCGAAACCTTTGATCGCTCGGTATCTGAAGACGAAATCGATCTTACTCGTTCGCCTCAATCTAGCAAAGTGCTGGCTAGCAAAGTGCTGGCTGGCAAAAAGCCGGTTGAGAGCAAAGGAAAAAACCATGGCTAAAGGTCAGCAGCGTTCGAACAAGGAAGTCAGAAAGCCAAAGAAGGACAAAGACAAGGCAGCCCCTGCGGCGGCCTCTCCCTTCGCGGCCCAAATGAAGAATGCCGAAACACCGAAAAACGGCAAGAAACCATAAGCATTTATCGTTGCAACAACCAAAGGAGAAACTGTGCAGGTACTCGTTAGAGATAATAATGTTGATCAGGCGCTGCGTGTTCTAAAGAAAAAGATGCAGCGTGAAGGCTTGTTTCGTGAAATGAAGGCCCGTTCGGCCTATGAAAAGCCATCGGAAAAGAAGACCCGCGAAAAGGCAGAAGCCATTCGCCGCACGCGCAAACTGGCGCGTAAAAAGCTTCAGCGCGAGGGCCTCTTGCCTGCGCCGAAGAAGAAAGTTTTTGCAAGCGCATCAGCTCGATAATCAAACAGGCGTTCCATGTGGTTTCCACGCTTTGGAACGCCTTTTGCTTTTTGCCCAAGTAGGCTAAAGGCAACGCATGATCGAAACCACTTTCACCATCCTGCTTGGCGGAACGCTGCACCCAACAGACCGGCTCAAACGCGCCGTAATGCACAGCCGTGCCATTGCCGCTGATGGCGGTATGCGCCATGCTGCCCCGCTTGGCCTGACACCAGAGCTTTGGGTGGGCGATTTTGACAGCTCCGGCGATGTGGCCGTCGATGCTTTCCCCGATATCGAGCGAATGCCTTATCCGGCGCAAAAGAACCTGACCGATGGTGAAATTGCCATAGAGCAAGCCCGTGCGCGCGGCGCAACGCGGCTGGTTTTGGCAGGTGCCCTTGGCGGGGAGCGCTCCGATCATGCCTTGATGCATCTTTTGTTGTCGGTGGCGCTGGCGGGCGAGGGGCTGGATGTGCATCTGTCATCCGGCACGGAAGAGGCTTGGCCTCTTTTGCCGGGCAGGGTGCTGACCTTGGACCTGCCAAAAGGCTCATTATTTTCCATTCTCGGTTTTTCGGCCCTCAAGGGTCTTTCCATTCTCGGCGCACGCTATCCCCTCAAGGATTTTTCCCTTGCGTTTGGCTCGTCGCGTACTATCTCCAATGTGGCCGAAGGGCCGGTTACGCTGTCACTCGACAGCGGTGATGCCGTTGTCCTTGCCCGCCCTTATGACATGACCGGAGCGTGACCCTTGGCACCGCCTATTCTCAAACTCGACGATATTTTCCTCTCTTTTGGCGGCACGCCGCTTTTAAATGGGGCCAGCCTGCAAGTGGAGCCGGGTGATCGCATCTGTCTGGTGGGGCGCAACGGCTCTGGCAAATCGACATTGATGAAAATTGCCGCTGGCCTTGTCGAGGCGCAATCAGGCGAGGTGTTTCGCCATCCATCGGCCACCATCCGCTATCTGGAGCAGGCTCCCGATTTTGCCGGCTTTGAGACTGTGCAGGCCTATGCCGAGGAAGGCCTTGGGCCGGGGGATGATCCCTATCGGGTGGCCTATCTGCTGGAGCATCTGGGGCTAACCGGGCAGGAAGATCCCAAAAGCCTCTCAGGTGGGGAAGCCCGCCGCGCAGCACTTGCGCGGGTGCTGGCTCCTGAGCCGGATATTTTGATGCTCGACGAGCCGACCAACCATCTTGATCTTCCGACCATTGAATGGCTGGAAGACGAGCTGCGCAAGACCAAAAGCGCGCTTGTGCTGATTTCCCACGACCGTCGTTTTTTGGAAAAATGCTCCACCGCCACCGTCTGGCTGGATCGGGGCATGGCGCGCCGTCTTGGCAAGGGCTTTGCCTTCTTTGAGGAATGGCGCGACAAGGTTCTGGAAGAAGAAGAAATTGAACAGCACAAGCTGGGCAAGGCGATTGAGCGGGAAGAGCACTGGCTGCGCTATGGCGTGACCGCACGGCGCAAGCGCAACATGCGCCGCCTTGGCAATTTGCAGGCTTTGCGGGCTGATTATCGCGGCCATAAGGGACCGCAAGGCACCATTCAGGCCAGCGTGACGGAAGGCAAGGAAAGCGGCAAGCTGGTAATTGAGGCCACCAAGATCACCAAGAGTTACGGTGATCGCAGCATTGTTGCGCCCTTTTCCATCCGCGTGCATCGCGGCGATTGCATTGGTCTGGTTGGCCCCAATGGGGCTGGCAAAACCACGCTGCTGAAAATGCTCACCGGCCAACTGGCACCCGATGAGGGCACGATCAAGCTCGGCACCAATCTGGACATCGCCACGCTCGATCAAAAGCGCGAAGACCTGAACCTTGAGGATACGCTGGCCCATTACCTCACCGATGGCCGGGGCGAAAACCTGCTGGTCAATGGCGAGCAAAAGCATGTGACCGGCTATATGAAGGACTTTCTGTTTCAGCCGGAACAGGCCCGCACCCCGATCAAAAACCTCTCTGGTGGTGAGCGCGCCCGCCTGATGCTGGCGCGGATCATGGCCAAGCCGTCTAACCTTCTGATCCTCGATGAGCCGACCAACGATCTCGATATCGAGACGCTGGATCTGTTGCAGGAAATTGTCGCTGGTTATTCCGGCACAGTCATTCTGGTCAGCCACGACCGTGATTTTCTCGATCGTACCGTGACGTCAACCATTGCGCCTGCCAACCCGGACGCGCCTGATGGCCGCTGGATTGAATATGCCGGTGGCTATTCCGATATGCTGGCCCAGCGCAAAGGCGCTGAAGACGAGCGCAAACGGGCAGAAAAAGCTGAGAAAGCAGAGGCTGCCAAGGCGTCTGGCTCTTCAGCCAAGACCGGTGATGGGGCTGCCAAAAACAAGGGCAAGCTGTCGTTCAAGCAGAAATTTGCGCTCGAAAACCTGCCGAAAGAGATGGAAAAAGCCCAAAGCCAGATTGATGCCAACGAGGCGAAAATGGCCGATCCCAATCTCTTTGCCAAGGATGCTGCGACTTTCAACAAGCTGGCCGTGGAAACCGAAAAGCTGCGCGAAAACATCGCCCGCATGGAAGAAGAGTGGCTGGAGTTGGAAATGTTGCGCGAAGAGCTGGAGGGCTGAGGGGCGCAAAAACCCTCAATCCCTGTCTGGCACCGGCACATCCAGCCGTTCCAGATGCAATACCCGTGGTGCGAGCGCTTCAAGGTAGGCGGCGTTGCGGCCCAGATACACCAGTGTCGAGTCCTGCATATTGGCCATAATGCCGATAAGGACAGACACGGTGTCTGGCTCAAGTCCATCGAGCACATCGTTGAAAACCACCCAATGGGGTTTGCGCAACAAGATATGGGCAAAGGCGAGAGAGACCTGCTCTTCCTTGCTCAACACCCGGTCCCAGCGCTGACGTTCATCAAGGGCGCTGGCAAGGCGCGAGAGCTTGACAGCCTTGAGTGACGTCACAATCGCCTCGTCATCATAAATTTCGGCGGCTTCTGGATAGGCCAGCAGATCACGCAGCCGTCCCTCCGGCATGTAAGGCGTTTGCGGCACAAACAGGATGTGGTCTTCTTCAGGCAAGCGGATGGTGCCTTCGCCATAGGGCCAAAGACCGGCCATGGCATTGAAGAGTTGACGCCGGTTGATGCCGGGATCGCCGTTGATCATGATGCGCTCGCCAGCTTCAATGCTGGGGTTTTCTTCTTTGAGGTGATAGCCGCCCCAATTGGCCTCCGCTTCCTTGGGCGTGCGAATATAAAGCTCTTCAAAGCTCAAAACGCCCGGCTTGCCCACCTCAACCTGAATTTGCCCGGCAACCGGATCGATCAGCGTGGGCTCGGTCAGGGCGGCGCGCAGCACCATGACGCGCAACAGCGTTGCTTTCCAGTCGGCAATCGCGCCAAAATTGTCCACATACCAGCGCAGGGCTGTATAGACTTGAGTGAAGGCGGAGGCCGCCATCATCAGGCCGCCAAAGCTCATGGTGCCAGAGAAAAAGGCAGGCGATGCAATCAGCACGGGCACAATCAGAGCCAGCCAGCCAAAGGCGGCTGAAACCCAGGTGAGGTTGGTCAGCGCCAGTGCCAGTTTGCGGATTGCCACCAGCACGCGATCAATGGTGCCGTGAATGGTGGCGCGCTCAACATCTTCGCCACGAGCAAGGGCAATCTGCTCCAGGTGCTCATTGCTGCGCATCAAAGCGGCGCGCAATTCGGCCTCGCGGGCATAGCGGATAGCGTTGAGGCGGGTCAGCCGCGCGCCGACCAGATTGCTGGCAATGGCAGCGCCGCCAGCATAAATCAGGGCGGCCCAGACCATATAGCCGGGAATGGAAATTTGATGGCCAAAGATGGGCAGCACGAAATGGCCAGACAAAGCCCAGAGCACGCTGACAAAACTGATCAGAAGAATGGTGGATTGCACCAGACCGACGGTGAGGGATGTGGTGGCTTCGGCCAGCTTGCGGGCATCCTCGTGCAGACGCTGATCGGGATTGACCCCAAGCGGGCTGGACACGGACAGGCGATAGGCGCGACGGCCTTTCAGCCATTGGTCGACCATATCACGGGCAAGCCCTTCGCGCATGTAAAGCGCTGTCATCTGGCTAAGGTAGGTTTGGGCCACATTGGTGACCAGCAAAAAAGCGGCAATGTAGAAAAAGTTGCGCAATTCGTGCCAGAAGGCCGGAAGGTCGCGGTTTTCCAGCGCGTTGTAAAAGGGCTGGTTCCAGCGGTTGAGCAAGATTTGCCCATAGGTCAACAGCAACAACACGGCGAGCAGCGACAGCGACAGCAGGATGATGCGAGTGCGCACGCGGCTGGCCATGAAGGATTGCGCCGCCACCCGCAATTGATCCTTAAACGACATATCCAGTCCGGCGGATGAAATGCCATCATCAGAAGTAGGTGCTTTGGGTGCGGTCATTGGTTGTCATGGCCTTGAACGATTCGTTCTTATCCTTACCACGATATGGTTAACGCTCCTTGGAGGGCGTAGGATTTTTAAGGCCGCGTGCTGAAATTCGATGTGGTGCGTGCCTGACACTATCGCTCGAAAGCCTGCGCTTAGCTCATGGCTTGCTGCGCTTTTGTCTTGCTGGTTCTTGGAATGGCAATAATGTCCCGCGTCGAGATCATACGGAAATCCTTGGCCTTTTTATAGTCCGTAATTTCGAGTTCAGCAGGCTTTCCTGTCCCTGTGACGCTTCCGGCAAAACCCGTGGGTGGCATGGTAAATCGAACCTCGCGTTGAGGACTTTGCAGATTTTGGGCTGCAACATGCACACACTGCGTAAATCTATGGGCTTCAGGGTGCCATCTGTAAAGATTTCGTGTCCAGACCTTGACCTTCAAAACCTTGATCGTTCTTTGCACCGCCTCTTCAACAAACTCCCATTCGACGTTCAGTGCACCGGTTGCATATTGCCAGTCCTGGTTCTGAAAGTCAGTTTGGTGAATTGGGATGATGCCTGCCATGCCCTTCAAAGGGTGTTGTGCAGCCTCGTGTCTATCAGCTTCGGCGTTGATTTCACGAAAGATTTTAGAACGGACCCCGGTATCTTCATCCAGCAATGCTTTCATTGAGAACACTTCATCTGTACCACTCCCGTTGAGGTAATGGTTCAGGAAGGCTTCAGCCCTGCCGCCAGGCTTCATCGCAAATTTTTTTGCGAGATTCATGATTTGCAGATCGGACCAGGTCTCGTTGTGACCCGTGACAACACCCAATGCACGAACAAGCGAACACGCCGTAGAAACTGAATTGCTCATTTCCATTCCTCCAGTGCAATATTGCTTTCGTTTAAATGTGACCCTTATCTAAAATTCCACAACGAGGTAATCTTAACAGAAGTGGCGCGTAAATGCCAAATTTCCACGTCTGCCGTGCAATTTTTATTGTGCTGTTGAGGTCTTGTCAGTTTCATTTCCGCTCGCTAAACCATCCCATGATCTAACGGGGTGCAATGTTTGCAACACATTGCTGAGAGGCGTTTTGCCAACCCGCGGAACCTGATCCGGTTAACACCGGCGGAGGGATTAGATGTGTGGCCACCTTGCCGCCCTATCCCCTATCGTAACCTGTTGAAGAGGAGAGGCGAGTGGCCACTTTGATGTCGCGTATTCACCACACGTTGGGCGCTGCTTTTGCAGCATTGATGCTCACATCTGTTATTGCAAAAGCCGATGACAAGGTGTTGACGGTCTATACCTATGAGAGCTTCATCTCGGAGTGGGGGCCAGGCCCCAAGGTCAAGGCCGCTTTTGAGAAAACCTGCGGCTGCACCGTCAATTTCGTTGGCCTTGAAGATGGCGTGGCATTGCTGAACCGCCTCAAACTGGAAGGTGCTTCCAGCAAGGCCGATATTGCCTTGGGTCTTGATACCAACCTGATTGAAGAGGCCAAGCAGACCGGGCTTTTTGCACCTCATGGCATTGATACGTCAGCTGCGCATGTGCCCGGCGATTTCAAGGATGATGTGTTTGTGCCTTATGATTACGGCCATTTCGCTGTGGTCTATGACACGCAAACCATCAAAAATCCGCCCAAAAGCCTGAAAGAATTGGTGGAGGGGGATCCCAACCAGAAGATCGTGATTGAAGATCCGCGTACCTCCACGCCGGGCCTCGGTCTTCTGTTGTGGGTCAAATCGGTCTATGGCAAGGATGCGCCCGCCGCCTGGGCCAAGCTGAAAGATCGCGTGTTGACCGTTACCCCCGGCTGGTCGGAGGCCTATGGCCTGTTCACCAAAGGTGAAGTGCCGATGGTGCTGTCCTACACCACCTCGCCTGCCTATCACATGGTCGAGGAAAAATCGGATCGCTATCAGGCCGCTGAATTTTCCGAAGGCCATTACATTCAGATTGAAGTGGCCGGGATGTTGAAAAACAGCCAGCATAAATCTTTGGCGCAGGATTTTCTGAAGTTCATGCTCACCACCGGCTTTCAGGATCAAATCCCCACCAACAATTGGATGATGCCGGTTGCCAAAACCTCAACTCCCTTGCCAGAGGCGTTTTCCAAGCTGGTGCAGCCCAAGAAAACATTTTTGATGAGCCCGGAAGAGGTTGCCGCCAACCGCAAGGCATGGATTGCCGAGTGGCAGACCGCTATGGCGGCCAAATGAGCCGCTTTTAGTCTCGCAGTATGACCAGACGCCAAAGAATCATATCGATCGCGGGCGGGGCTTTTGGCCTCGTCAGCGTTTTGGCGTTTATCGGCTTGTCGGTGTTTGCTCTGCTAGCAACAACCGGCTTGCGCGGTGCCGTTGCGTTTGATGCTTACACGCTTGCCATTTTGCGCTTTACCCTCTGGCAGGCAGGGCTTTCCACTCTGTTATCGCTGCTGTTTGCGCTGCCGGTGGCGCGCGCTCTGGCGCGCCAGCGCCACTTTGTCGGACGTCGCTGGTTGATCCGGCTGATGGCACTACCCATGGGCCTGCCGGTGCTGATTGGCGCTTTGGGCTTGATTGGCATCTGGGGCCGCAATGGCATGATCAATGATCTGCTGGCATTGCTGGGCAAGCAGCAGCCTGTGAACATCTATGGCTTGAGCGGCATTTTGCTGGCCCATGTGTTTTTCAATATGCCGTTGGCGGTGCGCTTGCTGCTGGCCGGGCTGGAGCGGCAGCCGCCGGAATATTGGCGCATTGCCGCCAGCCTCGGCATGACACGAATGTCGATTTTTCGCCTGATCGAATGGCCAGCCTTGCGCGGTCTCTTGCCCGGAATTGCCGGTCTGATTTTCATGCTCTGCGCCACCAGCTTCACGCTGGTGCTGACGCTGGGGGGCGGGCCGGGGGCAACCACACTGGAAGTGGCAATTTATCAGGCCCTGCGATTTGATTTTGATCCGCCAAAAGCAGTGGCTCTGGCCAGCTTGCAGCTGGTGATCACGGCTTTGCTTTTGGCGGTGCTGACCTTGATGCCACCTCCAGAAGACGGGGCGATGACCGATGAGCGGCCTATCCGCCGCATGGATGGCGAGGGCACAACTGCACGCCTGTGTGATGGTGTCGTGCTGGCATTGTCAGCCGGTTTTCTCCTGGCTCCGCTGCTGGACATTCTGGTGGCGGGCCTGAAATCCGATCTGGTGAAACTGGTGCTGGAACCCGCGGTCGGGCGGGCATTGGCCACCAGTTTTGCCATCGCCATCCCGGCGGCTTTGGTCTGTCTTGTGCTGAGTTGGCTGTTCATCACCGCGCGCGCAACGCTTCAATCCTTGCGTCACAAAACCATGCTGAGCCGTCTGTTGTTTCGCTTGATCGGAGCCACATCCTCGCTTGTGCTGCTGGTGCCTGCCATTGTGCTGGCCACGGGCTGGTTTTTGGGTCTTCGTCAGTTTGGCGATACCGCGCCTTTTGCGGCTCCGATTGTGGTGGCCATCAACGCCATCATGGCGTTGCCATTTACCATGCGGGTTCTGGCACCGGCCATGGCTGTTCACCGCCATCGCACGCTGCGGCTTTGCGAAAGCCTTGGTATTTCGGGCTTTGCCAAATGGCGGTTGATCGATTGGCCCGGTCTTAAGCGGCCCTTTCTGATGGCGCTGTCTTTTGCCATGGCTCTCTCGTTGGGGGATCTTGGTGCGGTTGCCTTGTTTGGCTCCGACAAGCTCATCACTCTGCCGTGGCTGCTCTACAGCCGCATGGGCAGTTACCGCACCACGGATGCCGATGGCTTGGCATTGCTGCTGGGCCTTGTCTGTCTGCTATTGACCATTCTCGGCACAGCCGGTGGCCAGTCGGAGGAAAAATCATGACCCATGCCGCCATCTGCCTTGACCACGTGGCCTTGAGTTTGGGCACCGTGGATTTCGCCTTTGATGTCGAGATTGCGTCTCAGAAAATAACCGCCGTTACCGGCGCCTCCGGCTCTGGCAAATCCACATTTCTCAATCTGATTGCCGGTTTCGAGTTGCCTGCTAACGGCCGGGTGCTGCTCAATGGCGCGGATGCAACACAGCTTTCGCCGGGCGAGCGGCCTGTGTCGCTGGTGTTTCAGGACCATAACCTGTTTGCCCATCTGGATCTTGCCACCAATATCGGCCTCGGCATTGACCCTGCGCTGCGGCTGAAGGCGGCAGACAGGGCCGCCATCACCCATGCCTTGCAGCGGGTTGGCCTTGGCGGCTTTGAACACCGCAAACCGCAAAGCCTGTCGGGTGGCGAAAAGCAGCGGGCGGCCTTTGCCCGCGCTTTGGTGCGTGACAAGCCGGTGTTGTTGCTGGATGAGCCGTTTGCCGCGCTGGATCCCGGCCTTCGCGCCAGCATGGCAGATCTGTTGCTGACGCTGCACCGGGAAACCGGCAACACGGTGCTGATTGTCACCCATGACCCGCGCGATGTGGAGCGCTTGGCCGATGACGTGATTTTTATTGACCAAGGCAAGATTCATCTGCATGGCACGAAGGCTGCGTTTTTGCAGGACGAGAAAAGTGAAGCCCTTCAAAGCTTTCTAGGGCGGGCGCAAAATCAATGATCCGGCTTTGCCCGCCTTATTTCAGACCAAAGTGATCGCCATCTGTCTTTGCGTCGCAATGCACAAAACAATGCGAGCATTAATATTTTCTTATCCAAATTAACGATCTTGTGCAGTGTGCAGTTTTATCGAAATCGATAATGTGCTGTTAAGTATTGTGAATGAAATCGTAAGATTCCCGATTGGCCACAGTCGGGGCAGGTGAGAGCAAGTAGGGGACCCGCAAGTTTTTAGGATGCTTTGTAAGAGGACCGCGAGAACGTCGATTTGTTTGAACAGACCGTCTCGTCATGAAACCGCTGTGCGCAGGCTCAGTGCGGGCTTTTCCGTGCTTGCCGTTCTGTCGCTTGCCGGTTGCCAGTCTATTTTTGAGCAATCCTATCAGGCCAATGTCGCGCCGTCGTCGTCACCGCAAATTGTCAAGGAAGTTCAAAAGGATGATCCGCGGGCGCAGATGGGGGCACGGGAGCATCCACGCATTCTGGCAAGCTATGGCGGCGAATATCACGATGCCAAGACCGAGCGGCTGGTGGCAAAAATTGCTGGCGCACTGACGGCTGTGTCGGAAAATCCGCAGCAATCCTATCGAATCACCATTCTCAATTCGCCCAATATCAACGCCTTTGCTCTGCCGGGTGGCTATCTCTATGTGACACGCGGCCTGTTGGCGCTGGCCAATGATGCGTCGGAAGTGGCAGCGGTTCTGTCTCATGAAATGGCCCATGTCACCGCCAATCACGGCATAGAGCGCCAGCGCCGCGAAGAGGCCGAGGTGATTGCCAGCCGGGTGGTGGCAGAAGTGTTGTCGAGCGATCTGGCAGGCAAGCAGGCGCTGGCCAGAGGCAAGATGCGTCTTGCGGCCTTTTCGCGTCAGCAGGAATTGCAGGCGGATACCATTGGCGTGCGCTCCTTGGGCGAGGCGGGCTATGATCCCTATGCGGCCGCGCGTTTTCTGGATTCCATGGCGGCCTATCAGCATTATAATTCGTCTGATCCCAATGCGGATCAAAGCATGGACTTCCTGTCCAGCCATCCCAGCACGCCGCAGCGGGTTGAGCTTGCCCGTGATCACGCCCGCGCTTTTGGCCCCGAAGGCTCGACCGGGGATCGGGGCCGTGATTATTTTCTCGATGGCATTGATGGCTTGCTCTATGGCGATAGCCCGCAGGAAGGCTATGTGCGTGGCCATACCTTCTTGCATACCGGTCTTGGCATTCGCTTTGATGTGCCCGAGGGCTTCCAGATTGACAATAAGGTCGAAGCGGTCATGGCCACAGGCCCCGGCGATATTGCCGTGCGCTTTGATGGTGTGGCCGATACCACCAGCCGCAGCCTGACCAATTATATCTCCAGCGGCTGGGTTACGGGCCTGTTGCCTGACACTATTCGTGCCATCAAGATCGACGGCATGGACGCAGCAACGGCCCGCGCCTCCGCCGATCGGTGGGATTTTGATGTGACAGTGGTGCGGTTGGGGGATCAGATCTTCCGGTTTCTCACCGCCGTGCCAAAGGGCAGCGATCAGCTGGAGCCGACCGCAAATGTCCTGCGCAGCACCTTCCGCCGCATTACGCCGGAAGAGGCCAAAAGCCTCAAGCCTCTCCGGGTTCGCGTGGTCACCGTTGGCCCATCAGATACGCTGGCCACGCTATCAGCCCGCATGATGGGCACAGATCGCAAGCTGGAACTGTTCAAGGTGTTGAATGCGCTGCCAGCCGGGCAATCCCCTGCGGTGGGCAGCCGGGTTAAGATCATCTCGGAATAGGTCTGTGGTCTGCACATCAAAAAAGCCGCGCAGCGGATAGGCTACGCAGCTTTATTGTGAGAGCGAGGGAACTCCCAGGAAGGTCAGCTGGCAGGAGGCTCACGCCACCATTTGCGGATTGGTTTCCACCAGTGCCACTTTGAGCTTTTCCATGGCGCGGGTTTCAATCTGGCGCACCCGCTCCTTGGAAATACCCAGCTCCGAGCCCAGCTCTTCCAGCGTGGCCCCATTGTCCGAGAGGCGACGGGCGCGGATAATGCGGGTTTCGCGCTGGTTGAGGTTGCGCATCGCGCCTTTCAGCCAGTCCAGACGACGTTCCGTATCAATCATATCGGTGACCTGCTCATCCGGCGTGGGTGCATCGCTTACCAGCATATCCAGACGCTCGGCACCATCATCGCCAGCGGTTGAGATTGGAGCGTTCAACGATGTATCGTTGCCGGACAGGCGGGCATCCATGGATTGCACGTCAGAGATGCTCACGCCAACGGCTGCGGCAATTTCGGCGTGGATCGCCTGATCCGTCAGGCGTTGGTCGCCTTGGGCAAGCTTTGCGCGCAGGCGGCGCAGGTTGAAAAACAATGATTTTTGCGCAGAGCTTGTACCGCCGCGCACAATCGACCAGTTGCGCAGGATGTAATCCTGCATGGATGCGCGGATCCACCATCCGGCATAAGTTGAAAAACGAAATTCTCTTTCCGGTTCAAACCTTGCCGCCGCTTCCAACAGCCCTATATAGCCTTCTTGAATGAGGTCGCTGAGCGGCAGACCAAAGCCACGGAACTTGGAGGCCATGGCAATGACAAGCCGCATATGCGACATGGCAATCTGATTACGGGCGTTCTGATCGTTGCAGTCTTTCCAGCGAACGGCCAGATCACGTTCTTCGGCGCGCTCCAGATAGGGCGCAGCCATAGCGGTTTTGATGAACTTTTTGTCAGCTTGCACAGAATCCACGACAACCTCCATTCGGGCAGCAAAAGCGCCTTGATCGAAATCAGTTTAATGAGCATCCGTGGTGATCTACGCCCCTGAGTGCCGATTGGATCACCGAACCCTTATGGCAAGGTAAACACGCCGGGAGACAGAATGTTCCCCGACGCACGCAGATTTTTTGGCGAAGCCAATGGAAGGAGGGTTTATACCTAATATGGAGCAGCGCCCGAATTGGTCAAGCGGTGTCGAGAAAAATGCTAAATTGCCTGCCCTGTCAGCAGTTTAGGGTTGTTGGCGACATTGGTTCCCGCAGCCTCCGCGATGAAATAGTTTTTCAGCTTCGGCAGGCGGTCCACCAGACCGAGGCCAAAATCACGGGCGATGCGCAGCGGCATCACGTCGTTGGAGAACAGCCGGTTCAGCACATCAGTGGTCACGCCCATGCGGAAGGTGTCAAACCGCCGCCAGGTCTGGTAGCGCTCCAGCACATGAATGGTGCCGATGTCGAGGCCCAGACGATCCGCCTCGACGATGGTTTCCGCGAGGGCGGCCACATCCTTGAAGCCGAGGTTAAGCCCCTGGCCCGAGATCGGGTGAATGCCGTGGGCGGCATCGCCTGCCAGCGCCAGCCTCGGTGCCACAAAGGCGCGTGCTAAGGTGAGGCCGAGCGGAAAGGCGCGACGGTCGCTTGACGCGCGAATGGCACCCAGCTTGTGACCAAAGCGGCGCTCCAGCTCGGTGTCAAACACCAGATCATCCGAGGCCACCAGCCGATCCGCATCTTCTGTGCGCTCTGTCCATACCAGCGACGAGCGATTGCCGGTCAGTGGCAAAATGGCAAAAGGGCCTGCGGGCAGAAAATGTTCTTCTGCCACCCCTTCATGCGGGCGCTCATGCTCAACCGTGGTGACAATGCCCGACTGCCCATAGGCCCAGGTAACGGTTTTGATGCCCGCCATATCGCGAATGCGTGAGCGCACACCATCACAGGCCACAACCAGTCGCGCGCTCAATGTCGTGCCATTGGAAAGGGTGATGTCGGCCTGATGGCCGCTGTTGGAAAAACCGGTGGCCCGCACGTCATTGTGGATCGGAATGCCTGCTTTTTCCGCCGCCTTCAGCAAGGCACCGACCATGGCGACATTGGGTACCATATGGGCAAAGGGCTCGCCGTCCTCTACGGTGCCGTCAAAGGTCAGAAATACTGGCCGCACCGGGTCATTGGCTTTCGAATCGGTGATGATCATTTTGTTGATGGGTTGCGATTGCGGGGCAATCTCATCCCACACCCCAAACACCGACAGCATTTTTGTGGCGGCCGAAATGATGGCGGAGGCGCGGGGATCACGCTTCCACTGGTCTTGCGGGGCAGCCTCGATCACCTGAATATCAAGGTGCGGTGCTGCCAGCTTGACCGCGAGCGCTGCTGAGAGGCCAACATAGCCGCCGCCAACCACAATCATATCCGCCATCGCTCAATTCCTTGCACATTGTCTTGCTTCTGATCATCTATATAGATCACTTCAATGCATCTTCCTACCACCGGGGCTTTTCCAAAATGACGCAGTCAGAACTTTCCACCACGCCTATGGAGCAATTGCTTGAGACGCTTGATCTCGAAGTGCTGGAGGTCAATCTGTTTCGCGGCACAAGCCCGCAGGTGGGCTGGCAGCGGGTGTTTGGTGGGCAGGTCATTGCGCAGGCACTGGTGGCAGCGCAGCGCTGCGTGGAGGCCAATCGTCATATTCACTCCCTGCATGCTTATTTCATGCGGCCCGGCGATCCGGCGGTGCCGATTGTCTATGAGGTGGAGCGCATTCGCGATGGGGCAAGCTTTGCCACGCGCCGGGTTGTGGCCATCCAGCACGGCAAAGCCATTTTCTCCATGTCGGCATCTTTTCAATATGACGAGGAGGGGCTTGATCATCAGGTCGATATGCCCACCGTTGTGCCGCCGGAAAAGCTGATGGCGGAGGCCGATTTTCGGCAGATGTTTCTGGCGCAAGCGCCGGAATCGGTCAAAAAATACTGGGGACGGGAGCGCCCTGTGGAATTTCGCCCCACATCCTTCACGCATTATATGTCGAGCGAAAAACTCGAGCCCACCTCGGATATCTGGGTGCGGCTGACCGGCCCTGTGCCGAACGATCGTGGTTTGCAGGCCGCCGTGCTGGCCTATCTTTCCGATATGACGCTTCTGGATGTTTCGCTCTATGCTCATGGCATGTCGATTTTCGATCGGCGCATTCAGGCGGCGAGCCTTGATCACGCCATGTGGTTTCACCGCCCCTCACAGCTGGATGACTGGATGCTCTACAGCCAGGACAGTCCCAGCACCTCCGGCGGGCGCGGCATGAGCCGTGGCTCACTTTATACGCGATCTGGCCAGTTGATTGCCTCGGTTGCCCAGGAAGGTTTGATTCGCAAAAGAGCAGATGATTAATTTTTATGCATTTTTGTGCAATTGCACAAAAAATGCAGGAATATTGCCCAATCATTTGCCGCTTTCTTAATCTTCTCCGTGATCATCTTTACTTTTCAATAGGTTATTGTGCCATTTCAAACTGGCACGATGTTTGAATGTAAGATGACAGTCGCTGCTGGCAGACGCTGGCCAGCGGCAAGGAGATCGGTGTCAAGCCGAGGATAAACCAGAGGATGGGAAGCCAGATGAAGATTGTGATGGCCATTATCAAGCCGTTCAAGCTGGACGAAGTGCGTGAGGCACTGACAGCCGTCGGTATACAGGGCCTGACCGTAACCGAAGTGAAGGGCTACGGGCGTCAGAAGGGGCATACTGAGATCTATCGCGGGACAGAATATGCTGTCAGCTTTTTGCCAAAGCTGAAAATTGAAGTCGCTGTGTCATCCGACATTGCTGAAAAGGCTGTTGAGGCAATCGCATCGGCTGCCAAGACCGGCCAGATCGGCGATGGCAAGATTTTTGTCTACTCGATTGATCAGGCTGTGCGTATCCGTACCGGCGAAACAGACACCGAAGCCTTGTAAGATCGGCCGTCAAGGGGAGTTCATTTCTATGTCATTTTCCAAATTTACATCCCGGGCCGCCAGCCTTGGTGCTGCATCGGCAGCGCTGTTGGCACCGGTCGTAGCTTTTGCGCAGGATGCGGCACCTGCTGCTGCAACAGCCGCTGCTGCTGCCGCACCTGATAAGGGCGATACAGCGTTCATGTTCATCTCCACGCTGTTGGTGTTGTTCATGGTGGTTCCAGGTCTCGGCCTGTTCTACGGCGGTCTGGTGCGCGCCAAGAACATGCTGTCCGTGCTGATGCAGTGCACCGTCATTGCCTGCATGGTCATGATCATCTGGGTTATCTACGGCTATTCCTTTGCGTTTGGCGGCAGCGAAAGTCCTTTCTTCGGCGGCTTTGCCAAGATGTTCCTTTCGGGCGTTACGCCTGCATCCACGGCTGCGACCTTTACCAAGGGCGTCGTTATCCCTGAATACATCTTCATGCTGTTCCAGATGACCTTTGCGGCGATTACGCCAGCCCTGATCATTGGTGCCTTTGCCGAGCGCATCAAGTTCTCGGCCGTGATTCTGTTTACATTCCTCTGGGTCAGCGTCGTGTACTTCCCGATTGCGCACATGGTTTGGGACAGCAATGGCTATCTCTTCAAATTGGGCGCACTTGACTTTGCAGGCGGCACGGTTGTTCACATCAACGCCGGTGTTGCTGGCCTGGTCGGTGCCATTCTCGTTGGCAAGCGCACCGGCTACGGCAAGGACATGATGGCTCCGCACTCCATGACCATGACCTATATCGGCGCTGCCATGCTGTGGTTCGGCTGGTTCGGCTTCAATGCCGGCTCCAACCTCGAAGCCTCTGGCGGTGCGATGATTGCGACCGTCAACACCTTTGTGGCAACGGCTGCTGCAACCCTGTCGTGGTGCGTGGTTGAATCGTTTACCCGCGGCAAGGCATCCATGCTGGGTGCCGCATCGGGCATGGTTGCCGGTCTGGTGGCTGTCACGCCTGCGGCTGGTATCGTTGGCCCCATGGGCGCGATTGTTCTGGGCGTTATCGTGTCGCCGCTGTGCTACTTCTTCGTATCGGTTGTGAAGAACAAGTTCGGCTACGACGATACGGCTGACGTGTTTGGCGTACATGGCGTTGGCGGTATGTTTGGTGCGATTGCCACCGGTATTTTCGCAAGCGCATCGCTCGGTGGTGTCGGCTATGCGGAAGGTGTTACCATGGGCCATCAGGTCATGGTTCAGATTCAGGCTGTGGTCATCACCATCGCATGGACCGGCATCGTTTCCTTCATTCTCTACAAGATTGTGGACATGATTGTGGGTCTGCGCGTGCCTGTGGAAGCTGAGCGTGAAGGTCTCGACCTCGCTTCTCATGGCGAAGCTGCTTACCACAACTAAGAGATTTCAGGGCCGCGCCCGCGCGTCGCGACCCTTATGATCATCTTCAATCGTCTTGAAAGCCCGGTTTGCGCCGGGCTTTTTGTTGTTTTCGGGCGCTTTTGGCCACGAATTCTCCATGGTTAAAGGAGCATTAACTTCGCATCGGCTACGGTGTGCCGTTAGAAGACCGGATCGTATCTGACTGATTCGTCCGGTTTGCCCCTTTGTCTCAATTGTACTGGCAGGCGAACAGGTATGAGCAGAACCACGCTGGCAGCATTGGAAGAGAGAACGCCCCGATCCGTCGTGGTCGGTTTTCTCATCAGGCAGTTTATGGTGCTGATTGGGTTTGGCGTGTTTCTGGGTCTGGTCGCTGCCGTTGCGGCACTTTCCACCTGGAATATCGACGATCCCAGCTTTTCCTATGCCACAGATCGCGCACCCACCAATATTCTTGGCTATCCCGGTGCGGTGTTTGCCGATCTTTCCATGCAGTTTTTTGGCCTGGCCTCGGTCGCCGCCTTGCTGCCTGTGTTGGCTTGGGCGCTGTCGTTGATTTCCGGTCGCAAAATCACACGTCTGCCGCGCCGCCTTGCTGCCTGGGGTGCTGGTGCCGTTGTGGGGGCTGCGGTGTTTGGCTGTTTTCCGCCGCCTGCCACATGGCCAATTCCCAATGGTATCGGTGGTGTCATTGGCGATATGATTTTGCGCTTTCCTGCGCTGTTTGTCGGGGCCTATCCCACCGGCACATTTGCAATGGCGATTGGCTGTATACTGGCTGGCCCGATGCTGTGGTTCATGCTGTTTGCAGCGGGCATCGTTGGCAATTCGGAGGATGACGATGCCGAGGATGATATTCTCGCGGCGCGTGCCAAATCGGCGCGGACATCCGTGGCCAAGGCCCGCAAGGATGAGGATGAGATTGAGGAAGACGATGACCGCGTTGGACCTTTTGCCCTGATTGCTGGCAGTGTTGCCCACGCCTGGTATACCGGCAATGCCCGCATTCGCCGTTTGGCGGGTCTCAAGCCCAAAGGCCGTGAGACGGCGGATTTTGAACAGCCTTATGACTTTAACGACGACGAATTGGCAGGCCACGGCAATGAGCCGCTTATGGGTGGGCTTCGTGCCGAGCCTTCGTTTACGCCCGCCAATGTACGCCGCAAGATTGCAGCGCCACCTGTGAGCTTCGACGATGAGCAGGATCAGCCACCTTTTGACCTGAAGGGAAGAGGCCGCGCATCGGATGACATTCTGTTTGATGATGACGACGAGGATCTCGCCCCGCAACCTTCGGGGCGTCGCGGTCCGGCACGCTCCGAGCGGCCGCGTGTTGTGCCTGCGGCCCCGGTTGGTCCGCGCAACAATCGTGGCTTCCAGCTACCATCCGTGCAATTGTTGATCGAACCACCGCGTGGCGTCACCAAGGATGTCACTCTGTCTGCTGACCAATTGGAGCAAAATGCCCGTCTGCTGGAAGGTGTTTTGGAAGACTTTGGCGTCAAGGGCGAGATTATCGAAGTGCGTCCCGGCCCGGTCGTCACCCTCTATGAGCTGGAGCCAGCGCCGGGCATCAAATCCTCGCGCGTGATTGGTCTGGCCGATGATATTGCCCGCTCCATGAGCGCCATTGCCGCGCGTGTGGCTGTTGTGCCGGGCCGCAATGCCATTGGCATTGAGCTGCCAAATCGCACGCGCGAAACAGTCTATTTGCGCGAAATGATCAGCAGTCGCGATTTTGATGGCTCCAAGGCCAAGCTGCCGATGGCGCTGGGCAAAACCATTGGCGGTGAGCCGGTGATTGCCGATCTGGCCAAGATGCCGCATTTGCTGGTGGCGGGTACCACGGGTTCGGGCAAATCGGTGGCGATCAACACCATGATCCTGTCGCTGGTCTATCGTCTGCCGCCGGAAAAATGCCGTCTGATCATGATTGATCCGAAAATGCTGGAATTGTCGATCTATGATGGCATTCCGCATCTGCTCTCGCCTGTCGTGACCGATCCGAAAAAGGCGGTGGTTGCCTTGAAATGGACCGTGCGCGAGATGGAAGAGCGCTACAAGAAAATGTCCAAGATCGGCGTGCGCAATATTGACGGCTTTAACAGCCGCGTTGAACAGGCGATTGAAAAGGGTGAGGTGCTGACCCGCACCGTGCAGACTGGCTTTGATCGTCAAACCGGCGAAGCCATGTATGAGACCGAAAAATTCGATCTTCAGCCCATGCCTTACATCGTGGTGATTATCGACGAAATGGCCGACCTGATGATGGTGGCGGGCAAGGATATTGAAGGGGCCGTGCAGCGCTTGGCGCAAATGGCGCGTGCGGCGGGCATCCACGTGATCATGGCAACGCAGCGCCCATCGGTGGATGTGATCACCGGTACCATCAAGGCCAATTTCCCGACCCGTATCTCGTTTCAGGTCACGTCCAAGATCGACAGCCGCACCATTTTGGGTGAGCAGGGGGCAGAACAGCTTCTGGGCATGGGTGATATGCTTTACATGGCTGGTGGCGGGCGCATTCAGCGTGTGCACGGCCCATTTGTGTCGGATAACGAGGTGGAAGACATTGTCGCCTACCTCAAAACCCAGGGTGCGCCGGATTATCTCGATGCTGTCACCATTGACGATGAGGATGAAGAGGGCGGCGGCCCGGCTGGCACCGGCAATCTGGCCGCATCCGATGATCCTTACGATCAGGCGGTGGCTGTGGTGCTGCGCGATGGCAAGGCCTCGACCTCTTACGTTCAGCGCAGACTGGGCATTGGCTATAACCGCGCCGCTTCGTTGATTGAGCGCATGGAGCAAGAAGGCATCATCGGCCCGGCCAATCATGCCGGCAAGCGCGAAATTCTGGTGCCGACCGAAGCCGACATCATTGAAAGATAATAATCGGACCATAGATCGTGACATATACGCTGTTAAAGCCAAGCGATCACGATGGTGTGTGCGTCATTATGATGCCGTGTTGATACATCACTGTTGCGGTGATGAAGGAGAATAGAATGCGTGAAAAACAAGCCGCTGCGGCTGGCTCTTCCTGTTTCAACCGCCGTGGCTTTCTGGGCCTTTCGGCTGCTGTTGCCGCCACTTTGGCATCTGGTTCGCCTGTGTTTGCCCAAGCCAACAGCAGCACAGCGCAAAAGATTGCCGATCACTTTGCCTCGGTGAAAACCATGATGGGCGAATTTGTGCAATTTGGTCCGCGTGGCGATCAGACGGCTGGAAAATTCTATCTGGAGCGTCCCGGCAAACTGCGGTTCAATTACGAGCAGCCGTCTCCCATGCGGGTGATTTCCGATGGCCGCAATGTGGCAATCGGCAATATGAAAATGAAGACATGGGATGTTTATCCTCTGTCGAAGACGCCTCTAAGCCTGTTGCTGTCCGATCGCATTGATCTCGGCCATCAAATGGTGCGGCAGGTGAAGGAAGAGCAGGATCTGACCACCATCGTGCTGGGTGACAAGTCGATTTTTGGCGACCAGACAATCACGCTGATGTTTGACCCCAAAACCTTTGAGTTGCGTCAGTGGACGGTGACCGACGCGCAAGGAAAAGACACGTCGGTGATGATTTTCAACGTGCAGCAGGGCGTGAATTTCGACGATAAGGTGTTTCAGGTTCCCTATGACGAGATCAACAAGCGCGGCGGTTAAGCTGTTGATCACTGCTTGATGTGGAAAAGGCGCGGGCTTGGTAAGCTTTGCGCCTTTTTGCTGTTCAAGGCTGCCCCCATTGCCTAAACCGAACTATCAGCTTTGCAGTATGCGCGCGCAAAAGGATTGTTTTGGCCATGGCTTTTTCCCTCTCCACCTGGAACATCAACTCGGTGCGGCTGCGCATGCCGATTGTCGAGCAGTTCGTGACGGCTTACCAGCCGGATATTCTGTGCTTGCAGGAAATCAAATGCCAGAACCACGAATTCCCGATGGAAGCGGTGCAGGCGCTTGGCTATCCCTATGTGCTGGTGCACGGCCAAAAGGGCTATCACGGCGTCGCAATTGCTTCAAAACTGCCGCTGATTGAAGATTACCGGCAGGATTATTGCGGTGTGGGCGATAGTCGCCATATCTCGGCGCTGTTTGAAGTGGGTGGTCGGCGCATTCGCGTACATAATTTCTACGTGCCCGCCGGTGGTGATGAGCCAAACCGCGAAATCAACCCGAAATTCGGCCATAAGCTCGATTTTGTCGAGGAAATGAAATTGCTTTCGGCAACCGCCGAGCCTGAGACCTCCGCCATTCTGGTGGGCGATCTCAACATTGCCCCGCTTGAGCATGATGTGTGGTCGCATAAGGCGCTGTTGAAAATCGTTAGCCACACGCCGGTGGAAACCGAAGGCCTGCTGGAGGTGATCCAGAAAGGCGGCTGGGTGGACCTGATGCGCGAACTGGTCGATCCATCGCAAAAACTCTATACATGGTGGAGCTACCGCGCCAAGGATTGGGATGCGGCCGACAAGGGGCGGCGGCTCGACCATATCTGGTCATCACCAGACCTGCGGCCTGCGTTGAAGAGCATTGATGTTTTGCGCGAAGCCCGCGGCTGGGAAAAACCATCCGACCATGTGCCGGTGACCGTACATTTCGATTTTTAACGGAACCGCTCTTCCATGCCTTTTGCACCGCTGGCCAGAGCCATCAGGTTCTGGCGAATGCGGTCTTGCATGATGCCTGCCAGCCTTGGGTATTCTTCCAGCAGGCGGTGAAACAACTGGCGAGGAATGCGCATCACCTCGGTGTCATCAAGGGCAACAGCAGTATATTTGCGCTCCACCATGGTTGCCATGGCTAGCTCAGACAGCATGGTGCCGGGGCCAACCGTTGTGACAACTTTCGGCTGGCCATCACGGCCAACAACGGAGAGTTCAAACTGGCCTCGCACCACCACATAGGCGCATTCGGCCGGGGAGCGTTCTCGAAACAGGATCTGGCCCGGCCCCACGGTGCGATGCTCGGCTCCAAAGGCAATCAGCCGCAGCTCGTCTTGCTCCAGCCCGTGAAAGAGGGGCAAAACGGACAGCAATTGCATGTCATCGCTGAGCGCCATGGGAAATGCTCCGAGTTGGAGTTTGCCAGCAAAAGCCTGCTTTTCCTGACAAACAAAAACAAAACAATCGAGAGCATGGCCAGATGCTCTATGGGATGATTTTATAGCCGCCGTTTTCTGTTACCAGAATTTCAGCATTGGATGGGTCCCGTTCTATCTTCTGGCGCAGACGATAGACATGGGTTTCCAGCGTGTGAGTGGTCACACCGGAGTTGTATCCCCAGACTTCTTCAAGCAGCACATCGCGGGTGACCACTTTTTGGCCGGCGCGGTAGAGATAGCGAATAATGGCCGCTTCTTTTTCGGTCAGGCGGATTTTCTTGCCGTCCTCAGTGGTCAGCAGCTTCTGGCTGGGCTTGAACACGTAAGGCCCAACGGTGAACGTGGCGTCTTCGCTCTGCTCATGCTGGCGCAGCTGTGCACGAATACGGGCCAGGAGCACGGCGAATTTGAACGGCTTGGTGACATAGTCATTGGCACCGGCTTCCAGACCCAAAATGGTGTCGGAATCGGTGTCATGGCCGGTGAGCATGATCACTGGGGCCTTGAAGCCGCCCTTGCGCAGCAGTTTGACCGCCTCGCGACCATCCATGTCCGGCAGGCCGACATCCATGATCATCAGGTCCACCTGACCATTGCGGGCTGTTTGCACACCCTTGGTCGCGTTGGATTCCTGCTGAATGGAGAATTCCTCATAGAGAGAAAGCTGTTCTACCAGCGTTTCGCGCAGATCGTCGTCGTCATCGACCAGAAGGATCGTCCGGGCAGCCATTCCACTATTCTCCGTGCATCTTGCAAGACAGTCGCCTTGCAGCTTACTGCATAATTTCTTAAATCGGAATCGATTTAAGGCGAAAATTATGCAGCAGATTAAAAGTGTTACAGCGCCTTACCTAATCACTCCGCAGGACAATAAAAGTCCCACTTTAAGCAAAAACGCGTGAACACAATGATCAATGCACCCATCAAAGCCAAAAGAGGCATCACGCGCATCGTTGTTCGCCGCAAACCGGGGCATAAAACCCGCGCCATTGTGCAGGCTGGTCCCTTGCGTTTCCAGGCCGCGATTGGCCGCAGTGGCGTGACCAGCCTAAAACGCGAGGGTGATGGAGCCACACCCCGCGCCACCATGGGCCTGCTGAGCGGCTTTTTTCGGGCCGATAAGCTGGGCGCGCTGAAGACACGCCTGCCAATGGTGTCGATCCGCGAAAACATGCTGTGGTGCGATGCTCCAAAGCATCCCGCCTATAATCGGTTGGTCAAGGCCCCGTTTAAGCCCAGCCATGAGAGCATGACCCGCAAAGACCGGCTCTATGATGTCTGTCTGGTGATGGATTGGAACATCACATCAAGGCGGCGCGGTTGTGGCTCGGCGATTTTTTTCCACATTGCCAAGCCGGATTATAGCCCCACCGAAGGCTGTATTGCCATCAGTCCGGCGGATATGCGCCGCTTGTTGCCCTCTCTGTCGCGCGCCACCACGGTCACGGTGCTGTAATCACGTTCTGTGTCGTTTGGATTGGTAAACGCCGGATTGAGCCCTATCTATAGGGTTCGCATTGTTCTGATGCGGCGTGTTGCGCTTCGGTTGCGGACTTCTGCCCGCTTCTATGCCGCGCAACCGTTTGAGAGATTTTCAAACCGGAGATTTTAACGTGGCACATCAACCCCATATCACGTTTCACGACGGCAATCGCATTCCGCAGGTTGGCCTTGGCGTTTGGCAGACCCCCAACAATGAAGCCACAACGGCGGTGAAAGCGGCGCTGGATGCTGGCTATCGCCACGTCGATACGGCGGCGATCTATGACAATGAAGAGGGTGTCGGCAAGGGCCTGCAAGCGTCCGGTGTGGCTCGATCGGATATTTTCCTCACCACCAAGCTGTGGAACTCGGAACAGGGCTATGATTCAACTCTAAAAGCCTTCGATGCCAGCCTGAAGCGCCTTGGCACCGATTATGTCGACCTCTATCTCATTCATTGGCCAGCGCCGAAAAAGGGCTTGTTTGTTGATACATGGAAGGCCTTTATCAAGCTGAAGGAAGAGGGTCGTGTGCGCTCGATTGGCGTGTCAAACTTCTATCCTGCGCATATCGAACAGATTGTTGCCGAGACCGGCGTGACGCCCGTGATCAATCAGATCGAGCTGCACCCGGATTTTCAGCAAAAGGAAGCGCGCGCTTTCCACGACAAGCACAAGATCATCACCCAGTCGTGGAGCCCATTGGGGCAGGGTAAGCTGCTGGATCATGCCGTGATTGGCAAAATTGCCGCAAAGCATGGCCGCACGGCTGCACAGGTGATCATTCGCTGGCATATCGACAGTGGTTTGGTGGTGATCCCGAAATCCGTCACCCCATCGCGCATTGAAGAGAATTTCAAAGTGTTCGATTTCACGCTGGATCAGGACGATATGGCAGAAATTGCCAAGCTGGACAGCGCTGGTGCGCGCATCGGTCCCGATCCAATGACGGCTGATTTTTGATTTCACGTGAATCATTGGTTAAGAAATGAATAAGGCGGCCCGAGAGCCGCCTTTTCTATGCGTCTATGGAGGACAGCCTTACTTCCAGCTGCGGATGTCCACAAAGTGGCCAGCAACAGCAGCGGCAGCGGCCATGGCAGGCGATACCAGATGGGTACGGCCCTTGAAGCCCTGACGGCCTTCAAAGTTGCGGTTCGAGGTGGATGCGCAACGCTCTTCCGGCTTCAGGCGGTCGTCGTTCATGGCAAGGCACATGGAACAGCCGGGTTCGCGCCATTCGCAGCCAGCTTCGATGAAGATCTTGTCCAGACCCTCAGCTTCGGCCTGTTCCTTGACCAGACCGGAGCCGGGAACAACCATGGCCGACACGGTGGAAGCCACCTTCTTGTCTTTCAGCACGGCGGCGGCAGCGCGCAGGTCTTCAATGCGGCCATTGGTGCAGGAGCCGATGAACACGCGATCGATCTTGATGTCGGTGATCTTGGTGCCGGGCTTCAGGCCCATGTAGTCCAATGCGCGCCATTTGGAGGTGCGCTTGGTTTCATCAGCGATGTCATCAGGGTTTGGCACAACGCCTTCTACCGAGATCACGTCTTCTGGCGAAGAACCCCAAGACACGATGGGCGGCAGGTTGGCAGCATCCAGCACCACGGTGCGGTCGAAATGCGCGCCTTCGTCGGTGTGCAGGGTCTTCCAGTAAGCCATTGCTGCTTCCAGCTGCTCACCCTTTGGTGCGCGTGGCTTGCCCTTGATGTACTCAAAGGTCTTCTCATCAGGCGCAATCAGGCCTGCGCGCGCGCCGCCTTCAATCGTCATGTTGCACACCGTCATGCGGCCTTCCATGGACAGCGCCTGAATGGCTTCGCCAGCAAATTCAATCACGTGGCCGGTGCCGCCTGCTGTGCCGATTTCGCCGATGATGGCAAGGATGATGTCCTTGGCGGTAACACCTTCCGGCAGCTTGCCATCCACACGCACCAGCATGTTCTTGGCCTTCTTCTGGATCAGCGTTTGCGTTGCCAGAACGTGTTCCACTTCAGACGTGCCAATGCCGTGGGCGAGAGCGCCAAACGCACCATGGGTGGAGGTGTGGCTGTCGCCGCAGACAATGGTCATGCCGGGCAGGGTAAAGCCCTGCTCAGGACCAACGATATGGACGATGCCCTGACGCTTGTCTTTTTCCGAATAATATTCAACGCCGAAATCGGCAGCATTCTTGGCGAGAGCCTCAACCTGAATGCGGCTTTCTTCGTTCTTGATGCCTTCTGCGCGGTCCGGCGTGGTTGGGACGTTATGGTCCACCACGGCCAGCGTGCGAGCAGGCGAATGCACCTTGCGGCCCGCCATGCGCAGACCTTCAAAGGCTTGCGGGCTCGTCACCTCATGCACGAGGTGGCGATCGATGTAGAGAAGACAGGTGCCGTCTTCCTGACGATCGACCAGATGGTCATCAAAAATCTTGTCGTAGAGGGTGCGAGGTGCGCTCATGGGGTTTCATCCATCGATGGTTTTTAAAAAGGGATTTCTGTCATTGGATCACGAAAATGCGACCAGAAAACAACAGCCGTAGTGACGGCATTCGCGCTTAAGCTCGATGGCTGTTGAGCGCCCCGGAAATACGCGCAAAAAAGCGTGCCGGCAGACGCTTGTGGTCTTGCAGCACGAAAATGTGAGGCGCGAGACATCCGAATTTCGATCCCATGGCGGCACTTCTAGCAGCTTCTTTGGGCATCGGCAATTCAAACCTTTTGCCTGTGACCATGCTCATGTTGCGGATGAGAGCGTGCGGCGGAAGCGATAGAGTGCCATGCCAAAGAAGGCGGCCCCGATCAGCACCAGCGCGGCCATGGACGGCCAGACCAGCGAAAAACCCGCGCCACGATAGAGAATACCTTGTGACAGAGCGACAAAATGCGTCGAGGGTGAAATCTGCATGGCGTATTGCAGCCAACTCGGCATGCTCTCCATCGGCGTTGTGCTGCCCGACAGCAGGTTCATGGCAATCAGCACCGGAATGGCAATCAGGCCAAATTGCGCCATGGAGGTTGAGGCTGTGGCAATCAAAATGCCCAGCGAGGTCACCGAAAATTGATAGAGCAGGGCCGCCAGAATGAACAATCCCAGCGATCCCGCTACCGGCACGCCCAGTACCCGCTCGACCATAACCAGCAGCGAAACAATGGATGCCACCACAATGACCAGCCCGTTTGACCAGATTTTGGCAAACATGATCTCGCCGGGCGTGACGGGCATGACCAGAAGATGCTCAATCGTGCCACGTTCGCGCTCACGGATCAGGGCAGCGCCGGTCAGGATCACCGAGAGCATGGTGACATTGTTGATCACCTGCATCACCGCCGTAAACCACATGGACATCAGGTTGGGGTTGAAGCGGGCGCTGACCACGAGATTGATCGGCAAGGCGGTTGCCATGTGCGGCAGGGCGGTTCTCACCTCCTGCAGAATGATGCTCTGGATATAAGAGGCACCGTTGCCAGCCTGCGACATGGCTGTCGCATCAATATCAAGCTGCACGGTGGGTTTCAGATTTTTGAGGGTGTCTTGCTCGAATTTTGGCGGGATCTCCAGCACAAAAACATATTTGCCGCTGTTCATCGCCGCATCCACGTCTTTTGCCTCAATCAGGGCCGGTTCCTTGAAAAACGGCTTGATCAGGCCATCGCGCAGCCGGGCGGAGAGCATGGAGCGATCCTCATCCACCACAGCTACAGAGGCATTGCTGACCTCCATATTGGCCCCGGTCGCCACAGTATAAACGGCCACGGTGAACGCGTAGACAATCAGGATCAGCATGACTGAATCGGCCTTGAGGCTGTAAAGCTCCTTGATGCCGAGGCGTAAGATGCGCATAAGGCTTTGTTTCATCTCATGCACTCCGCTTGCGCAAAGCCGACAAGGCAATGACGATAAACCCGATACCAAACAGCAAGAGCATGGCGAGGTTGCTCCACAGATCTGCAAACCCCAGCCCCTTGGTCATCACCCCGACGGTGATGGGCTGATACCAGGCTGCGGGAAACATCAGCCCCATCAAGCGGCCACCACCCGATAGCGATGACACCGGCACCAGCAGGCCGGAAAAATTCACCGCAGGGACTATGGCAATAATCGCCGTTGCAAAAATCGCCGCCACCTGGCTGCGCACAAAGCTCGACACCACCAGGCCAAATCCTGTGGCGGCAAACACATAGAGCAGCGAGGCCGACACCAGCGTGAGCATCGATCCCTTGATCGGCACATGAAAGACAAGGCGGGTGATCAGCAACAGCAGCAGAAAACTGGCAAAAGCGATGGCCACATAAGGCAGTTGCTTGCCCAGCAGAAACTCGATCCGGGTCACAGGCGTTGCCTGAAAATTGGCAATCGAGCCGGTTTCCTTTTCCTTGACGATTCCAAGTGCTGTCATGATGGCGGGAATGAGAATGAGCACCAGAACAATGACGCTCGGCACAATGGCATTGGCACTGACAAAGGCCTGATTATAGCGGAAGCGACTATCAATCAGCACCGGCGAGGATGATATGGTTTTGCCGGTGCGGCGTCCTTGTGCATCCGCCAGATAGCTGTTGACCAACCCGATCATGTAGCCACGGGCGGTTTCGGCCCGAAACGGCATGGCCGCATCCAGCCAGATGGAGACCTCCGGCGTGTTGCCCCGCTCAAGGTCGCGGCCGAAATTGGGTGGTATCTCCACACCGACGCTCAGCTCGCCGCTTTGCATCCGCTCTTGTAGCTCTTTCGACGAGGCAATGGCCCGGCGCTCGGTAAAATAGCGAGAGCCTTGCAGACTTTCCACCAATTGGCGGCTTTGCGCCGATTGATCCTGATCGTAAACGGCAAAGGGCAGGTGTTCCACATCAAAGGAAACACCGTAACCAAAGGTCAGCAACAGAAGGGCGGGACCGGCCAGCGCAAACACCAGACGGGCGCGGTCACGCAGAATTTCCAGCATTTCGCGCCGGGCATAGGCCCAGAGCCTGCCCGGATCAAACCGCCGCATCCGTTTCTCCTCATGGGAATCGGTGGGCGCCTCGGCCATCTCTTCCGTGGCATCCGCGCCCATGCCCGCCTCTGTGAGCACATCTATGAAGGTCTCTTCAAGAGTTGCTTTGTGGCGCTGTTCGCACAATTCCTGCGGCTGGCCAACGGCCAGAACGCGCCCTTGATGCATGAGGGAAATACGATCACAGCGGGCCGCTTCATTCATGAAATGGGTGGAGAGAAAAATGGTGACGCCATGGTCGCGCGACAGGGACATCAGCGAGCGCCAGAACGTATCACGCGCCACGGGATCAACGCCGGAGGTCGGCTCATCCAGAATGAGCACTTCCGGCTGGTGAATCACGGCTGCCGCCAGCTGTAGCCGCTGGCGAATACCCAGTGGCAGATCATCGGGGCGCTTGTCTGCCACATCGGCCAGATCATAATCGCTCAGCATGGCTTTGACGCGGGGGTCGATCTGATCTTTAGGCAGTTCATAAAGCTGGGCATGCAGCAGCAGATTTTGCCGCACACTCAGCTCACCATAGAGCGAAAAAGCCTGCGACATATAGCCAACCCGCTTGCGGGTTTCGATGTCGCCTGCCAGCAAGGGTTGGCCAAACAGTTTGGCAACGCCATCGCTTGCGGGCAAAAGCCCGGTCAGCATTTTCATGGTCGTGCTTTTGCCGCTGCCGTTTGAGCCGAGAAAGCCAAAGATTTCGCCTTTGGGAATGCGAAAACTGACATGATCAACCGCAACAAAATCGCCAAAGCGGCAGGTCAGACCTTCCGCCTCAATGGCGGGCGGGCCGTCGGTAAACACCCGTGGCGGAAGAGAGATAAGTGTGTCCACAGGCTTTTGCGAAGCGTTTTGCGAAACGGGCATCAGACTGGCGAAGGCCTCATCCAGTGTTGATTTGCCGGCTAATTTTCTAATCTCATCCGGGCTGCCGGTGGCCAGCACATGGCCATCATGCAGGGCCGCCAGCCAGTGAAAGCCCTCTGCTTCCTCCATATAGGCGGTGGCGACAATCACGCTCATGCTGGGGCGTCGGGCGCGGATGCGGTCGATCAATTGCCAGAACTGCCGCCGGGATAGCGGATCAATGCCGGTGGTTGGTTCATCCAGAATGAGAAGGTCGGGATCATGCAAAAGCGAGGCGCAAATGCCGAGCTTTTGCTTCATGCCGCCAGACAGCTTGCCTGCCGGGCGATCGCGATAGGGCGCAAGGCCGGTGACCAATAGCAGTTCATCCATGCGGGTCTGACGCTGCTGGGCGTTCTGGCCGAACAGCCTGCCAAAAAAATCCAGATTTTCGGCAACGCTCAAGGTCGGGTAGAGATTGCGCCCCAAGCCTTGCGGCATATAGGCAAGGCGGGTGCAAACCGTGCTGCGGTGGCCGGAAAGCGCCATATCGCCGCCCAGCACCTCAACATGGCCCTGCTGAATGCGGGTGACACCGGCGATCAGGCCCAGAAGTGTGGATTTTCCAACCCCATCGGGGCCAATTAGACCGACCATGCAGCCTGCCGGAATGTTCAGATGGATCCCGTCAAGGGCCGCCACATCACCATAGCGATGGGTGACGGACTGAAACCGTGCGACAAAATCCGTCATTGTGGCAGCTTTGTTTGCAGTTCGCTCGGCCAGGCTGTTGCCGGATTGCTGCGCACATAGCCAATGCCGCGAATGCCGGTTTTGACCTGATTTTCATGGCTTTTGAGCAGTTCGGGGGCGATCTTCAGCTTGACGCGAAACATCAGCTTCTCACGCTCGTCCGAAGTCTCCACTGTTTTGGGAGTGAATTGCGCTTCTGACGAGACAAAAGAGACCGTGGCCGGAATGACATATTGCGGAATTGGGTCCAGAATAATGCGGGCCTCATCACCAAGGGACACCTTGCCTGCCGCCTTGGCCGGGACAAAAATGGTCATACTGACATCGGAGAGATCAAGCAGGGTGGCAATGGGTGCACCCGCAGCCACCACTTCGCCCTTTTGCACCAGTTTATACTCGATCCGTCCGCGCGTCGGCGCTTTGAGCGTCGAATCATCGATTTGTGACTGGATGCGCGCCACCTCGGCCTGTGCCGCCTCGGCAGCCGCACTGGCCTCCGTGCGGCTGGCAGTGGCGGCTTGCAGGGCGGCTTCTGCCACGCGTAACTGGCTTTCGCGGGCATCGCGCTGTTGCACGGTGCCGCTGCCTTTCTCGCTCATGGTTTTGGCGCGTTCATATTCCTGTTTGGCAAGTGCCAGCTCACTTTGCCTCTGGGTGATCATTGCGTCGGCGGCAACTTCGCTGGTCAGGCTCTGGCGCACCTTTGCCTTGCTGCCCACCAGTTCAGCATCAAGGGCTGCGGTATCCATGCGCGCCAGCACGGTGCCAGCATCGACGATTTGGCCTTCAGCGGCAAATATCTCCGCCACGCGGCCCGCAAGCTTGGAGGAGATGAGGATTTGCTGTGCCTCAATGCGGCCGTTGGAAGTGGCAATATCGGGCGGCAGTTTCTGGCCTGCCAATTTGCTCCACAGGGCCTCAAACCGGTTTTTCAAGGCTTGGTCGTTCTCTGCCGCGAAACCGGGTGGGGCAAGTGAAAGGGCAAGCAGGGCCATGGCCAAAAAGCGTTTGGACAGCAATATCACAACATATCTCCGACGGAATGAAACCATGGAATAGAAAGAACGATGCCCAAGCATGGCGCAGTTGCGGGGCATCCGCTTTGATATGTGTCAAAGTGATGATTACGTTTGAATGACAATTTCTATGGTCGTTACACCAGAAAGCAGCGTTTTATGCGAGAGTCTGTCAGGTTCAAATTGAACCAGACAGACTCTCGATTTCCTTGTTTTCGTTTATCTATTCGGGAAAACCGGATTCCACTTTTCCCTGACAAACTCTAACGGCTGGCGTAATCCTTGGCGCGCATGCGCTTTTCGATCCGCCTCAGCGCAAGTGAGAGGCCGATGGTCAGGATCAGATAAATATAGGCAACGATGGAATAGGTCTCAAAAAAGCGAAAGCTGCCCGAGGCATAGATTTTGCCAGCCTGACTGATATCGGCGACGCCGAGCACCGAGACCAGCGAGCTATCCTTGACCATAGCGACAAAATCGTTGGACAGCGGCGGGAAAATCACCCTGATGGCCTGCGGCAGCACCACAAGACGAAAGCGCTGGCTGCGGGTGAGGCCCAGCGATTTGGCCGCTTCGATCTGGCCCTTGTCGATCGATTCAATACCGGCGCGGAAAATTTCGGCAATGAAGGCAGAATAGCCGATGGTCAGCGCAATAATGGCCCGCCACATCAGCGAGACATCGCGCACCTGCAAAGGTTCCATCCATTCAGCTTTTATCAGCGGAGCGGTCAGCGTATTGAAAAGGCTGACAAAGCCGGGGGCACCGACAAAGGCAATGTAAAACAGCAGCACCAGCACAGGAATGCCGCGAATAACCTCGATGTAAAACCGCGATATCTGCCGCAGCACAATGCTGTCTGCCATGCCCGCCAGCGCAATCAGCAGGCCAAGAAGCGAGGCCAGCGCAAAGCCCGTGACTGTGACAAAAATCGTGACACCAATGCCCCGTGATACTGTTTCAAACACCTGCGCATAGATGTTGTTGACGGCAATGGTGATCGCAAGCCCCAGCGCCAACGCGCCAAGGGCCACCAACCAATAGGGATAATCTTGCTTGCTGCCACTTGGCAGGGTTTGCAGGCCCATGGATGTGGTCCAATCCGGGGCTTTACTGACCCATCTTATAGGTGACAAACCATTTCTGGTTCAGCGCGTCCAATGTCCCATCGGCTTTCATCTCGGCAATAGCGGCATTGACGGGTTTCACCAGAGCCGAACCCTTGGGGAAGATAAAGCCAAAATCCTCTGCACCGAGCGGCTCACCAATGATTTTCAAAGCGCCGTTTGAGGCGTCCACATAGCCTTTTCCGGCAACGCTATCGCTCAACACCAGATCCACATCACCGGCCTTGAGAGCCTGCACGGTTGCACCAAAGGTTTCCATCAGCTTGATGCGCGGGTTTTGCTCATTGCCGTCCAGCACCTCATTGACGGCGGTATAAAACGGGCTGGTGCCCGGTTGCGCACCAATCAGACCCTTTTTGAATTCGCGAAAGCTTTTGGCATCGGTGAAGCGTGTCTCGTCACCGCGCACCAGCATCACCTGTTGTGAGCGCATATAGGGGTCGGAAAAATCAACCTTCGCCTTGCGCTCTTCCTTGATGGTAATGCCGGTCATACCGATGTTGTATTGTCCATCGGACACAGCCTGAATCATCGCATCCCAAGAGGTGTTTTGATATTCGACCTTGAAATTCAGCCGTTTGGCAATTTCATTCATGGCGTCATATTCCCAGCCCACGGCCTGCCCGGTGTTGGGATCAACGAACTGCAAGGGCGGATAGGCATTTTCTGTCGCCACCACCACTTTCATGCCGTTCAAATCGGGCAAATTGGCCGCCATGGCACCCAAGGGTGCAAGCAAAAGAGCGGAAAGACCGGCGAGAACGGCGCGGCGCAGTAGCATATGATTTCTCCTGAGATGTGGCGAAGGCACTTTGTCACAAGTTGTTGTGGCATTTCAAGGAATGAAAAGCCATTTTCCGCGTTTAGCGCGGCTCCATCACACCAAATACGGCCACAAGTGCAATTGCGATAATGGCAAGCCCAATCTCCAGAACCGTGCCGAGCCGCAAAAGCCGCAGGGCGCGGTTGCGATCATCGCTCATCAGTGGCACAAAGCCATAACGATTGATGCAGGCAATGATGACCATAATCAAAGCCACGACAATCTTCAGCTGCAAAAGACGCTGATAGGGCACCGTTACATCCAGCCAGACCCGGCCCAGAATCATCCAGCTGTTCAGGACGCCGGTGACAAGCGTCAGTGCCACCGCGCCGTGGCCGAATGTGGAAAATCGCATGAGGGCTGCGATTGATGCCTCCCAGTCCTCACCTTTGACGGGGCGCTTCAAAAGCAGAAAAACCGGAAAGAGTGCGCCAATCCATGCGCCAACCGCCAGCACATGCAATCCATCATTCAAAGGATGCAGCAGGCCAAGCAGGCCTGAATGCATGGCTGCATGACCGCTCATGGTCAGGCTTGCCAAAAATAAACCCGCCCCCACGGTTAAACAGACAAGACGAAAGCCGGGCAGGCTCAAGTAGGTGATGGTCAACACAAGCGCCAACAGCATCTGCACGGCAAGCGCCCACCCGCTCTCTGTGTCCATGACCAGATCGTGGATCAGGGAGAGATTGGCTGCATCGCTCCAGCCATCACCCAACATGGCAGCCGTTAATGGAATTTTGCAGGCGGCGGACACAAGCAGCAAGCTGACAGCCGAGGCGGTGAGGGAATTGAGCTGGCGTTGCAGCTTTGCGGCCAGCGCTGGCGCAACACCTGCCCACAGATAGGCATGCGCGCCCCAAAGCAGGAGCGCGCAGCCATCGACCACAAAACGGCAAATGATGAGAGCTTGATCAGGGGTCACGGCTTGATGGTGAAACTGGTGCTGCCCTTGGATTTATGACCATCCACGGAAAGGGCATGCCAATCAACGGTGTAAGTGCCGGGTTTCAGGGTTGCATTGAGCGGAACGGTCAGCGCCTTCTTGTCCTCGCTCAATGTCGGGGTGCCAATCTGGACCTTTTCCTTCTCGGGACCCGTCACCTCAACGCCGGAAAACTTCAATTCGAGGCCTTCGGTGAAGCTCAGGTCAATCTCTTTCGGGGCGGTGGCAACGGTTGCCTTGTCAGCCGGTGTGGCACTTGCCAGATGGGCATGGGCAAAGGCCTGACCAGACAGAGAAAGTCCGGCGAAAACGGTCAGTGCTGCAAGTGTTTTCAAAGATTTGGTCATGGTTTTCTCCAATTGTCGCCCGATCAGGGCATGGCGTATCGTTCAACTTTGTTTCAAGAGCGCGTCGCGAATGGTGGCAAGTGCCTGGTCTTTTTCAGTCTGGTAAGGGATCATGTCTTTCAGGCGGCCATCGGGACCGATCAGCAGTAAAGAGATTGTGTGGCTCATGTGATAATTGCCGTCCTCACTGGGAAGTTTTGCGGCATAGATCATCCAGCCATCGATAACCTTTTTCATCTCTGCTGGATCACCGGTGATGCCGGTGATGCGGTCGCTGATGGCGCTGACATATTGGTGCATGATGTCTGGTGTATCGCGCTCGGGATCAATGCTGAAGAAATAGGCCTTCAGCGCTTTGCCGTCCGGCCCCAGCGTTTTCATCCAGTCGGCCATTTCAAACAGCGTTGTGGGGCAGACTTCCGGGCAATGGGTATAGCCAAAATAGACCAGTGCCGGGCTGCCCTTGAAGATCGATTGATCCACCGCCTCGCCTCGATCATTGACCAGCTGAAAGCGGGCATTGAACGGGCCGGGACGCGCGCTGTCGGCGGCCACCCAGATCATGATGCCAATCAGGCTGGCAACAAACAGGCCTGCGACAGTGAGAGCGGCGATGAGTTTGGGGCTTCTACTCATTTTGTCTGGTCCATGGGCATGGTGTGTGGCATTTCGTGATGATCATGCGCGGGGGCGCTTTTATCATCACCATTCGGGGCGACCACTGTGAATTCCACCTCAACCGGCCCGGCCTTTTCGAAATTCAGCACCGCCTTGATTTTTTCGCCTTGCTGGAAAGGTTTTTCCACGTTCATGAACATCAGGTGGTAGCTGCCGGGCTTCAGTTCGGTCTTGGTTTTTGCTGGCACGGCAAGGCCCTGCTTCAGCTCGTTCATGGACATTACTCCATCAGCGATTTTCATTTCATGCACCTGGATGCTGCGGGCACGTGGGCTGGACCCGCCAACCAGCCGATCATCGGTTGCACCTTCATTGTCAATGGTCAGATAGCCACCGCCCACCTGTGCACCGGGCAGCATGGCGCGGGCAATGGGGTGGATGATGTGCAATTCGCCCACCTTGACGTCTTGGGAAAAGGCAGGCTGTGCCAAAAGGAGGGCACTGACTGCGGCGATGGTGATCAGGAGACGTTTCATGATGATCTTCCTTACGCGGCAATTGAAGGGGTGGGTGAGGAAAGAGGGTGGAGCGCAACAATCACGGGTGCGCCGGCAATGTCAGGCAGCAGAAGGGCTTTCATGCCGTAGACGCGCTCCAGCCGTTCTTCGGTCATGGCCGTGGCAAAAGGGCCTTTTGCCTCCAGCCTTCCGGCATGCATCAACAAAACCTCGTCACTATAGCGGGCGGCGAGGTTGAGGTCGTGAATGGCCATAATGGCCAGCGCGTCGTTTTTGCGGACATAATCGCGAATAAGCTGCATGACTCGCATCTGGTGGGCCATGTCGAGGGCGCTGGTGGCTTCATCCAGCAGCAGCAGTTTGGGGTTTCGGATCAGCCTCTGTCCCAGCAGCACCAGCTGTTGCTGGCCGCCTGACAGGCTGGTCATGGGCCGGTTGGCCAGCGCCATGATGTCGAGGCTTTGCAACATCTCGCCCGCGGCATCCATCTGGCTGGTCTTGATGCGCAATCCCAGCGCTTCATGCTGGCCCAGCAGCAGTACTTGCAGCGCGGTGAGATCGGCATCGACCCGGCATTGCTGCGGCATATGGCCAATCATGGGCGGGGTGAGGGGTGTGCCATTCCAGGTGATCTTGCCTGTTGCGGAAAAGCTGCCGGCCAGCGCGCCCAGCAATGTCGATTTGCCCGCCCCATTGGGGCCAATGCAGCTGACCAGATGGCCCGGCTGCAAATGCAGCGTTACATCATGCACAATCGGTGTTTTACCACGGCTGACATTCAACTGCCGTATCATCAAGCCACGGGTCATCGCTTTTGGCCTCCGCTGCGGTTGATAATCAGGGCAAACAGCACGGGCACGCCCGCGATGGCGGTGACAATGCCCACCGGCAAAGCACCGGCGGGCGAAATCACTTTGCCAATCACCGACGCTGCCACCACCAGAACAGCACCGGACAAAGCCGAGAGTGGCAATGTCAGGCGGTGATCTTCGCCGACAAGAGCGCGGGCCATATGCGGGGCAATCAGCCCGATAAAGCCAATGGTGCCGACAAAAGATACAGCGGCGGCAGTGAGAAGCGCGATCAGCACAAAACTGCGGCGGCGCACACTTTCAACCGAGAGGCCAAGGCTGGAAGCATTGGCATCGCCCAATCTGAGCACAGTCAGCTTCCAGCTATCGACCATGGCAATGGGAAAGCACACCAAAAATATAGTCCCAGCCACCGCAACACCGGACCAACTGGCTTTGAGCAGGCTGCCAAACAGCCAGAACACGATCTGTTGCAGCACTTCCGGACTGGCCAGAAACTGCAACAGCGCTTGCAGCGATTGAAAAAAGAACATCACGGCAATGCCGGCCAGCACCAAAAGACCGGCACTGGCACCGCGCAACATGGCCACGACATAGACCATGCCGCAGGCAGCAAGCGTCATGACAAAAGCGATCAAAGGCGTGGCGATGGAAAGGGGGATCATCAGCACCCCCCCAAACATGATGGCAATTGCTGCGCCAAAACCAGCGGCTGCCGAAAAACCCAGCGTAAACGGGCTTGCCAGCGGATTGTCGAGAATGGTCTGCATTTTCAGCCCCGCAAGGCCTAAGCAGGCACCGACAACAATGCCCATGATGGTTTGCGGCATGCGCAATTGCCATAGAATGATGGCGTTCATTCTATCCGCACCCCAAGGCCCGGCCAGCAGCGTTTTCCAGATATCGGCAAGGCTCATGCCGGAGGGGCCTGACACCAGATCGGCAAGGACCAGTGCCAGCAAAACACTGCCAATGATCAGAAACGCCAGCCGGTGCCGCTGGCTCGCTTGCCGATAACCAAGGCGCATACTGTCTGTTTGTGCAGAGATGGGCAGTGTCATTGGGCGGACGCTTTATAAGACAGCATGAACACGCCATCGGCTTTGATCGGCAACCACTTTGCATAATAGTCGCGCAGATTCTGGGCTGGATCGATATCGGCAAAGGCGGCCGGATAGAGCTGCTTTGCGATATATTGCGTAAAGGCGTAGTCATACAATGTCCGCGCGCCACCATGATAGATGGCAAAGACATCGCCGTTCTTCACCGCAGGCAGCTCTGACCAGCCGGGGCGGGCAACATAGGCTGCCATGCGCTCGCGCGTGATTTTGGGGTCGGCACCAAAGCCCACCTGCACCGATTGCGGCTTGTTCAACCATTCAGACCCTGCGAGAAAAATCAGGTCCGGCTTTTGCGCCAACACATATTCCGGGCTAAGAGGCCCCCAATTGGCAATCTGCCCCTTGGCAATGTTGTGGCCACCGAGACTGGTGATCAAGGATCCCCACATGGTATCGCCATAGGAATTGCCAATCGAATCGGCTCCCTTCTGCGCCAGTTCGACATAGACTTTCTTGGTGGTGGGGCCTGCGGCCTTGATGCGGGCATCAATATCGGCCATGGCGTTTTTATAGTTGTTTGCCAGCTTTTCGGCGCGGTCTTCAGTGCCCATCACCTTGCCCAGAACCTCGGTGGACAGCACATGTTTGGCAACGGTCTGACTGTTGAAATCCAGCGTCACCACCGGAATCCCGGCTTCTTCAAAACGATGAACCCCATCGCCCAGCGAATCGTAAGACCACGATGCGAGAATCACCAGATCGGGCTTTGCTGCAATGGCTTTTTCGATGGAGAAATTACTATCTTCCGTGGAGCCGACATCGGGAATGGAGCTCAATTTGGGCAGGACTTTTTCGTAAGCGGCAAATTGGCTGGGCCGCCAATCTTTCCAAGGACCGAGAGAAAGGGCAACCACCTTATCGATGGCACCGGGACCAGCGACGGCGAGGTAGTCTTCATAGTAGAAGCCTAATAGCACCCGTTTCGCAGGCTGTGGCAGGGTCACGGTGCGGCCTTTGACGTCGGTTACGGTGATCTCGGCTGCGGCCTGTCCTGCCACCAATCCGGCGCACAGCAGGGTGATGCCCATGAGGGCGGACGAGAAAAATGTTTTGGTCATACGCGTTGCTCTTTGGTGTCGCGTCAATGCCTTGCTCCTTTGGCAGAGCGTCGAGGCATGTCAGTGATGGCTGTAATAATGTGAATTTTTATCGCAAAGATTGTGTTTCGTGCCAGATAACGCAGTTATCACCAATCAGGGTGGTGTTAGATGCGTCACTGCCGAGCCCTGTTGAGGGTGGCCTTATCAGGCTCATCCTGTCGATTGGGCAGCACTTGCTTTGCGCTGAAATCAGGCGCGTGGCGGCGCTCGTGGTGATGTATTGGGGGAGAAAATACGCGCAAAAATTGGCGAGTCTATACGCTGGAACGTCAGTTTGCGTTCAAGCTTAACAAGCAGACCCCCGGTATCAGCGGGAGCAGGCAGCAAGATCGAGGCGGAAATCCGGCAGGCTTCGCAACCACCATCGGCCTTATGCTTGTGATCATGGTCTGCTGTTGCGTAATCTGCGATGCACAGAACAGGCAAGGTGCCGTCAGGAAGCGTATAGGCGGCAATTTCCGCTGGTGTTAGCGGGGATGCTGATGCATTCGGGATTTTATGGGCAAAGCCGACAGCAATCAGCGCCAACATGCAAAATGCATGTATCGCCATTCGCCATGTCATGTGCTGTGCGCGCATGGTTATCCCCTGTTCCACATCGGATTGGTAACAGCGGCCTTGATAATCTTCAAGCGTGATTGGTGCGCATGGCCTGCGGCGCGTGGCCGCACAGATGGGGGTTCAGCTAAAATAGAAAAGGCGACCCGAAGGCCGCCTCTCTGAAAACCCGAAGGGCAGAATGCTTATTCAGAAGCCTCGGCAGCGGCTGCGGCAGCAGCTGCTTCTGCTGCGGCCTTTTCAGCGGCCAGAGCCTGTGCTGCGGCGACCTTTTCAGCTTCCAGACGTGCCTTTTCTTCGGCAGCGGCGGCGCGTTCAGCGTCGTTCAGCTTGCGAGCGCGGGTACCGGTGTTTTCAACGATACGAGCAGACTTACCGCGACGGTCGCGCAGGTAGTACAGCTTGGCGCGACGCACCTTACCACGACGAACGATTTCAACGCCTTCAACCATTGGCGAGTAAACAGGGAATACGCGCTCAACGCCTTCGCCGTAAGAAATCTTGCGAACGGTGAAGCTCTCGTTGAGGCCGCCACCCGAACGGGCAATGCAAACGCCTTCGTAGGCCTGTACGCGGGTACGCGAACCTTCTGTCACGCGCACGTTAACGCGAACGGTATCGCCAGGAGAAAACTCAGGCAGGGTGCGCTTGGCTTCGATCTTGGCGGCCTGTTCGGCTTCCAACTGTTGAATGATGTTCATTGGTCTAACCTTTTCAAGTTCTTCTAAAACAGCCAGAGCGCTCAACAGTTTGCTTTTGGTCACTGCCTCAAGCTTACGCCTTGCGGCGGGAGCGGTGTCACGTTCTTTGTTTGCTGGTAGACGGGACAAGGCCCATTTCCGACGCTGCCCATATACCAATCACGGGGGTTTGTCACCCTTATATGGCGTTATTTTTCGCCTTTTTGCGAATTGGGCAATAAATCCGGCCGCCGCTCGCGCGTCAGCTTCAAGGCTTGCTCATTGCGCCATTTTTCAATGGCTCCGTGATTGCCTGATGTCAGCACGGCTGGAATCTCGCGACCTTCAAACACTTGCGGGCGGGTGTAATGGGGATGTTCCAAAAGCCCACCTTCAAAGCTCTCATGCAGGCCAGACAGATCATTGCCCATCACACCGGGGATGATTCGCACCACGGCATCCAGCAGCGTCAGCGCCGCAGGCTCTCCGCCCGAGAGAATATAATCGCCAATCGAGACTTCTTCGAGGTTTCGTGCCTCAATCACCCGCTGGTCAACGCCTTCAAACCGGCCACAGACAATCACCACACCGTCACCACTGGCGATCTCGCGCACCCGCTTTTGGGTGAGTGGTTTGCCGCGCGGGCTCATCAGCAGTCTGGGACGGTTATCGTCGGCAATGCTGTCGATGGCATTGGCCAGCACATCGGGCTTCAGCACCATGCCAGCACCGCCGCCCGCCGGGGTATCGTCAACGCTTCTATGCTTGTCACTGGCAAAATCGCGTATTTGCACGGCGTCAATCGCCCATTGGCCGCGCTCAAGGGCGCGTCCGGCCAAAGACACACCCAGATGTCCCGGAAACATTTCGGGGTAGAGCGTCAAAACAGTGGCTTTAAACGTCATGGTCAGCGCTTGCCCTTGCCAGGGGATTTGCCCGCGGGCTTGCCATCGGGGCTAAAGGGCGGCTCGCTGCCATCTTCAATCAGGCCTGCGGCTTCGGGGTCAATCAGCAGCTTGCCGTCTTCTAGGTCAATTTCGAGAACTGCGGCTTCGGAAAAAGGAATAAGAACCGGACGCTTCCCCGGACCTTTGACTTCCAAAAGATCGCCCGCGCCAAAATCAAAAACAGCGCTCACAGAGCCATAGCTTTTGCCATCCGTATCGACCACTTCCAAACCTTCCAGATCGGCATAGAAGAATTCGTCGTCATCCAGATCATCATCGGAAAGCGCGCTGCGGTCGACAAACAGTTCCAACCCGTTCAGGGCTTCTGCGGCATTGCGGTCGTTGATGCCGCGAAAGCGCACGATCACCACGGTTTTGTTATCGCGCACATCCAGCACTTCAAATTCGCGGCCGTCCTTGGCGTGCAGCTTGCCGTAATCGCCAATCGCCATGGGATCGGCGGTGAAGGATTTGACACGCACTTCGCCCCGCAGCCCTTGCGCTGCACCAATCACGGCCATCAGCACCGGATTTTCAAGCTTGGTCATGGCGGCGGCTTTTCCTTCTTTGGTCGAGGTTTTGCTCATTACTATGGAAGTCGCAGGCAAAAATAAATGCAAAAACGGGCGTCATGTCGCCATGCCGCCCGCTTTTTCAAATTGTGCTCAAAATTATTCAGCGGCAGCAGCAGCGGCTGCATCTTCAGCCTTCTGCTTCTTTTCAGCCAGACGCTCAAGAGCGCGCTTGCCTGGCTTTGCCTTTTCTGGGTTGTTGCGAGCAGCGCGCTCGGCCAGACCAGCTTCAGCCAGGAATTTTAGTACGCGGTCGGTTGGCTGTGCGCCCTTGGCAAGCCATTCCTTGATGCGGTCGGCATTCAGTTCAACGCGCTTTTCGTTATCCTTGCCGAGCATTGGGTTCCAGGAACCAACCTTTTCAAGGAAACGGCCGTCGCGAGGCGAGCGAGCGTCAGCAATAACGATCTGGTAGTATGGACGCTTCTTGGAACCGCCGCGAGCGAGACGAATTTTCAGGGACATGAGGTACTCCTAGGTTTTTATACGACCATCTTTGATGGCCGGTGTTTGTTGAGGCCGCCGTCAGGCGGTCTGTTGGGTATTGCCGCTGTGTTCAGCAGCGATGGCTTCATGATGCCGGATAACTTCCTTGATGATGAAGTTCAAAAACTTCTCAGCAAAATCCGGGTCCAGTTGCGCGTCCTTGGCCAAGCGCCGCAAACGTTCAATCTGGTATTCCTCGCGTGCCGGATCGGCAGGCGGTAAATCGTATTTGGCTTTCAAAACACCGACAGCCTGCGTGCAGCGAAAGCGCTCGGCCAGCATATGAACCAGTGCCGCATCAATATTGTCGATCGACTGGCGGTAGCCGGATAATTCCTGTTTGATGGCGGGATCAATCATCAGTGTCTATCCTCACTTTTTCTTTGGGAGGCCGGGAAGCCCCGGAAACCCTCCACCAAGACCGGGTAATTTTCCACCACCCAGACCGGGAAGACCACCGCCCATGCCACCAAGGCCAGCCCCACCCAGACCCGGAGGAGGCTTGATACCTGCCGCTTCAGCCTGCTTTGCCAGCGCTTCAAGCTGCTTGGGGTCCATGTTGGACAGATCAGGCATGCCGCCCATTCCACCGCCAAGACCCATCTTGCCCGCAAGACCGCCCATCAGCTGCTTCATCATGCCGCCGCCTTTTTTGCCGCCCATCATTTTCATCATGTCGGCCATCTGGCGATGCATTTTCAAAAGCTTGTTGATTTCCGAGGCATCCGTACCGGAGCCTGCCGCAATACGCTTCTTGCGCGAATGCTTGAGAATGTCGGGGTTCGAGCGCTCTGCCTTGGTCATCGACGAGATGATGGCGATCTGGCGGCCAAACATCTTGTCATCCAGACCGGCAGCAGCAACCTTGTCCTTCATGCCTGCCATGCCGGGCATCAGACCCATAATGCCGCCCATGCCGCCCATTTTCTGCATCTGGCGCAGCTGGTCGGCAAGGTCGTTGAGGTCAAATTTGCCCTTGGCCATTTTCTCGGCCATGGCCTTGGCTTTTTCGGCATCAATGTTTTCGGCGGCTTTTTCCACCAGCGAAACAATGTCGCCCATGCCCAAGATACGGTCGGCAATACGGCGTGGATGAAACTCATCCAGCTCGTTCATGCGCTCGCCAATACCGATCAGCTTGATCGGCTTGCCGGTCACGGCACGCATGGAAAGGGCTGCACCGCCACGGCCATCACCATCCATACGGGTCAGCACAAGGCCAGTAATGCCGACGCGCTCATCAAAATTACGCGCCAGATTGACGGCGTCCTGACCGGTCAACGCATCGGCGACCAGCAGAATTTCGTGCGGCTTGGCATTCTTCTTGATGTCGGCCATTTCGACCATCAAGGGCTCATCAATATGGGTGCGGCCTGCGGTGTCGAGAATCACGACATCATGGCCACCCAGCTTTGCGGCCTGCACGGCGCGGCTGGCAATATCGGTGGGCGATTGGCCTGCGATGATCGGCAGGGTATCAATGCCGGTCTGTACGCCCAATTGGCGCAGCTGTTCCTGCGCCGCTGGACGGCGAGTGTCCAGCGATGCCATCAGCACCTTTTTGCGATCACGATCGGTGAGGCGCTTGGCAATCTTGCCGGTGGTTGTGGTTTTACCCGAACCTTGCAGACCCACCATCATGATCACAACGGGTGCGGCGGCGTGCAGATCAATGCCCACGCCTTCCGAGCCAAGCATTTCGACCAGCTCGTCATGAACGATCTTGACGACCATCTGCCCGGGCTTGATGGACTTGAGCACAGCCGCGCCCACAGCCTTTTCGCGCACCTTGTCGGTAAAGCTGCGCACCACTTCGAGGGCAACGTCAGCTTCCAGCAGGGCACGGCGAACCTCCCGCAGCGCCGCCGAGACATCAGCCTCAGAGAGCGAGCCACGGCCGGTCAGTCCATTCAAAATGGAGCCAAGGCGGTCCTGCAGGTTATCAAACATCGCATCTTCCTCATTGTTTCAAAAGCGTTGGGGTGCCTTTAAAACTTTGTGTGTTTCGTTGAAAAAAACAAGACGCAAAGCCAAACGACACCCGAGGGCGCATCGCGCTGTCGGATGTTGACCTCCGGGATCTCTTTATACCTTTTCGGGTCCCGGTCGGCGGCTCGGAGTCTTCTCTCTTCGCAGATTTGGCTGGGGTAAACAGGATTTTGACCGCAGAGTCAAGGAAAATGCCGATTTTTAGCAGCAAAGCTTTTCCTGGGCGCGATTGATCTTATTTGATTATGTATGCGTAAAGAAGGCCAAAGCAAAAAATCAGCAAAGCCCCTCCCCAACCCTCCCCAACCCTCCCCACAAGGGGGAGGGGGTCTGTTGGTGTATTTGGTAAGCGTCTGTTTTTCATCTTGAAATAATAGAAACGCGACCTTGGCAAAGGAATGCAACGCGCTCCCTCCCCCCCCTGTGGGGAGGGTTGGGGAGGGGTTCTTTCGGCACACACCAAGAGTAATCAGGATTCATGATAAAAAACCCTTACTTTTCCGGCCCCATCTCGGATCATTTCGACGGAACGCGCTTTTATAATCCCGGCGGCATTTTACCGCTGGGCTTCGCGGACGTGTTGCGCTGGAAATTGAATGGGCAGAAATCCCGCTGGCCCAAGCGAGTGGATTTGCCATCGGGTGTGGCTGTTCCGGCAAAAACCGTTGACGGTAATGGCTTGCGGGTGACGATGATTGGTCACGCCTCCATACTCATTCAGGTGTGCGGGCTTAATATTCTGGTTGATCCGGTCTGGTCGGAGCGGGTGAGCCCGGTGTCTTTTGCCGGGCCAAAGCGGGTGGTGGAGCCGGGGGTGCGGTTTGCGGAGCTGCCGCCGATTGATCTCGTGCTGGTCACGCACAATCACTATGACCATCTCGACATCAAAACGCTGGACCGGCTGCATCACGCCTTTCACCCGCTGTTTATCACGCCCTTGGGCAATGACCGGATTATTCATAAGGGGGTGCCGCTGGCCAATATCAAGGCGGTGGATTGGGGTGATCACGTAGATATTGCCGAGGGGGTACGGATCACCGCCGAGCCGAGCCATCACTGGTCGGCGCGTGGCATGAATGATCGCTGCATGGCACTGTGGGCGGCGTTTGTTATCTCGACGCCTGTGGGCCGGATTTATCATATCGGCGATACCGGCTTTCATGATGGCATCAATTACCGCGCTGCCGCTGAAAAATACGGTGATTTTCGCCTCGCGATTTTGCCGATTGGGGCCTATGAACCGCGCTGGTTCATGCGAGGCCAGCACCAGAATCCTGAAGAAGCGGTTGAGGGCTTTCAACTGTGCAAGGCGGCCTTTGCCGTGGGCCACCATTTCGCAACTTTTCAGCTCACCGATGAGCCCATGATGGAGCCGGTGGAGCATCTGGCAGAGGCGCTCTCGAAAGCTGGCATAGCAAAGGAGCGCTTTCGACCTTTGCGGGCTGGCGAGGTTTTCGACGTGCCGTTTATAAGGTAGAGTGGCAAAGACTGGTAATTGCGGTTGAATTCCGCCATATAGCGCTGAAATGCGTTGAAGAAGGTGCGCCTATGGGCAAGTTGGTCGAATTTGCAAAGATGAACGGACTTGGAAACAAGATTCTGGTTGTTGACATGCGCGGCCAAACCAAACCCGTGACGCCTGAGGCTGCCATTGCGCTTGCCCAAGACCCTGCCACCAATTTCGATCAGATCATGGCAATCCATGATCCGAAGCTGGATGGCACCTTTGCCTATATCGACATTATCAATTGCGATGGCACGCGGGCGCAGGCCTGCGGCAATGGCACGCGCTGCGTGGTGCAGGCCTTATCGGCAGAGACAGGCCTGAAGGCTTTCATCTTCCAGACGCTGGCGGGCATTCTTAATGCTGTTGAGCATGAGGATGGGTCGATCTCGGTGGATATGGGCACACCGGTGTTTGAGTGGGCCAAAATTCCGCTCTCGGAAGAATTTCACGACACCAGCCGGATTGAATTGCAGATCGGGCCAATTGATGCGCCGATTTTGCATTCGCCCTCAGTCATGTCCATGGGCAATCCCCACGCGATCTTCTGGGTGGATCGTGATCCGATGAGCTATGATCTGGAGCGTTTTGGGCCACTTCTGGAAAATCATCCGCTGTTTCCTGAAAAGGCCAATATCACGCTTGCGCAGGTGACATCGCAATCCACCATGACCACCCGCACCTGGGAGCGTGGGGCAGGGTTGACGCTTGCCTGTGGCTCGGCTGCCTGTTCTGCCGGTGTTTCAGGTGCCCGCACCGGCCACACCGAGCGCAAGGTGGTGATCACGGTGGCCTCAAGCCCCAATCAGCAGGCGCTGACCATCGAGTGGCGCGAGCGCGACAACCACGTGATCATGACCGGCGCTGCCGAATGGGAGTGGTCTGGTCAACTGGACCCGGAAACCGGCGCATGGCAGCGAAATCAGGATCAAGCGAGCGAGGCAACTGGCTCGTGAGCAGCATTGATGTCATCACCTTCGGCTGTCGGCTGAACACCTATGAATCGGAAGTGATGAAGGCCGAGGCTGCGAAAGCCGGGCTGAACCACGCCATTTTGGTCAACACCTGCGCTGTCACGGGCGAGGCGGTGCGGCAAGCGCGGCAAGCCATTCGCCGTGCCCGGCGTGAAAATCCAGAGGCACGGATCATTGTCACCGGCTGTGCCGCCCAGACGGATGCTGCCGGTTTTGCCGCCATGACTGAGGTGGATATGGTGCTGGGCAATGAGGAAAAGCTGAAAGCCGAACACTATCGCGCGCTACCGGATTTTGGTGTGGAAGCGGAAGAAAAACTGCGCGTCAACGACATCATGAGTGTGACGGAAACCGCACCGCAGATGGTGGCCCATATTGATGGCCATGTGCGTGGTTTCTTGCAGGTGCAAAATGGTTGTGATCATCGTTGCACCTTTTGCATCATTCCCTTTGGCCGTGGCAATTCCCGCTCCGTGCCCATGGGGGCGGTGGTGGAGCAGGCCCGCAAGCTGGTGGAAAGCGGCTATATTGAAGTGGTGCTGACCGGGGTAGATGCCACCAGCTATGGTGCGGACCTTCCGGGAAACCCGACCCTTGGGCTTTTGGCCAAGACGCTGTTAAAGCAAGTGCCGGAAATTAGCCGGCTCAGGTTATCCTCGATCGACAGTATTGAGGTGGATCAGCACCTGTTGGATTTGATTGCCGATGAACCGCGCTTCATGCCGCATCTGCATCTGTCCTTGCAGCATGGCGATGATATGATCCTCAAGCGGATGAAGCGGCGGCATTCGAGCGCGGATGCGCTGCAATTTGCCAGACAGGTGCGCTCGTTACGCCCGCATTTCAGTTTCGGTGCCGATATGATCGCCGGTTTTCCCACCGAGACCGAAGAGATGGCGCAAAATTCGGCCCGTCTGGCCGAAGAGATTGGCATTGCCCATCTGCATGTGTTTCCCTATAGCCCGCGTCCTGGCACACCAGCGGCGAGGATGCCGCAGCTTGATCGGGCTGTGGTCAAGCAGCGGGCAGCAGACTTGCGGGCCGTGGCGGAAACGCTGCACAGCAACCACTTGCAGCGTTTGGTAGGGACACGCCAAAAGCTGCTGGTGGAGCGCAATGAAATGGCTCATAGCGAAGACTTCACCCTCGTATCTGTGCCGGGTCATCAGCCGGGCACGCTTATCGAGGCTAACATTTCCGGTCATAATGGCCGTCACCTGATATTTGATGCCGCCAACCCTGTTGCGGCCTGACCAAAGAAAAGCAAGACCCTATGGCTATCGGTTTTTTCAAAAAAGTCTTCACCTTCAGCTCCGAAAAATCCACCGACGCGATTGTGGTTGAGGAGTTGACGGCGGAAGAGCGCGAAGCCGTTGCCGCCGCCAGCCTGCCGAAGCCACGCACGCCTGATCTGCCGGTGGTGGCTGATCCGGTGTTGCCGGAAGAGATGGACACCGCAGGTGGTCCGGCCAGCGATGATGCTAAGGTGCGTGACGACGAAAAGGCAAGCGATGAGGTCGAGCAGGCTGTTGAGCCGGATTCGAATGAATTGGACCTTGTGCCGCTCTCTTTGCTGGAGGCAGAAGAAACAGCCTCTGCTGAGGTGCCTGCGGCAGAGATTGCCCTGCCAAAGGGTTTTTCCACCTCAAAAATTGTCGAGCCGGAGCCGGAAGCGCCGCAGGAGAAACTCAGCTGGTTTCAGCGCCTGAAAGCGGGCCTGTTCCGCACATCCTCCCAACTCACCGGGCAGATTGCCGCCCTGTTCACCAAGCGCAAGCTGGATGATGACACGCTGGAAGAGCTGGAAGATCTGCTCATTCAGGCCGATCTTGGCGTGGAAACCGCGATGCGGGTCACGGGTGCGCTTTCCAGTGAGCGCTACGGCAAGGATGTGACGGGCGAAGACGTGACCCGCATCATGGCATCGGAAATCGTCAAGGTGTTGACGCCGGTGGCCAAGCCCTTGGCACTGGATTTGAACCACAAGCCCCATGTTATTCTGGTGGTCGGCGTCAATGGCACCGGCAAAACCACCACCATTGGCAAGCTGGCCGCCAAGCTTTCCGGCTCTGGCCTGAAAGTGATGCTGGCGGCGGGCGATACGTTCCGCGCCGCTGCCATCGAGCAGCTGAAAATCTGGGCGGATCGCACCGGCTCCGGCTTTATCGGCACCAAATTGGGAGCGGATGCGGCGGGATTGGCCTATGATGCGTTCGAGAAGGCCAAGGCGGAAAAATCTGATGTGCTGATCATCGACACCGCTGGCCGCTTGCAAAACAAGACCGAGCTGATGGCCGAGCTGGAAAAGATTGTCCGCGTGCTGGGCAAGCTCGATCCCGATGCGCCGCACACCGTGTTGCAGACGCTGGATGCCACGACGGGCCAGAACGCCATGAACCAGGTGGAAATTTTCCGCAATGTTGCTGGCGTCAATGGTTTGGTGATGACCAAGCTGGATGGCACGGCCCGCGGCGGTATTTTGGTGGCCATTGCTGCCAAGCATAAGTTGCCGGTCTATTTCATTGGCGTGGGTGAAGGCGTCGATGATCTGGAGCCGTTTGAGGCTGACGATTTTGCCCGCGCCATTGCCGGTGTGAATCCGTAAAATCCAGCCCGTAAATCGACGCAATTTTCAAGCAGACAATTTAAAGCCGACAACTCAAAGAGTGTGATGATCGTGATTGAACAAAGCCCGCAACCGAATGAAGCAGAAAAGCACAATCCCATGCTGAAAATGGTGTTGGAGCTTGGGCCATTGCTGGTGTTTTTCTTTGGTAATTTGCGTGGCGAGTGGCTGGCCAAGCAATTTCCGGCCTTGACCGCCATTGGCGGGCCGCTGTTCATTGCAACGGCATTGTTTATGGCGGCCACGGTTTTATCGCTGATCGTCTCGAAGATCGTGTTCAAACATTTGCCGATCATGCCATTTGTGTCGGGCATTGTGGTTTTGATTTTCGGCTCACTCTCCATCTGGCTTCAAGATGAAACCTTTATCAAGATGAAGCCTACCATTGTGAACGCGCTGTTTGGCGTTGTGCTGTTGGGTGGTCTGCTGTTTGGCCGGTCCTTGCTCGGCTATGTTTTCAATGCCGCATTTCAGCTCGATGAAGAAGGCTGGAAAAAGCTCACCTTGCGCTGGGGTATTTTCTTTCTGTTTCTCGCTATCTTGAACGAAGCCGTCTGGCGCAATTTCTCCGATGCTGTCTGGGTCAATTTCAAGGTCTGGGGCACCATGCCCATCACCATCATCTTCACGCTGGCGCAGATGCCTTTGATCATGAAGCACTCGCTGGAAAACAAGACCGACGAGAGCGCGCAGTGAACCCAACAAAGACCCATCACGCTGCCTCTTTCTGGCTGGTTATTCCGCTGATCATTCTGGCCGTGCAAGCGGTGGCTGAACATTTCATGGGTCGGATCTGGATTTGCTCCTGCGGCTACGTCAAGCTGTTTGAGCCGGGTGTCAATACGCCGGGTAATTCCCAGCATCTGGCCGATTGGTATACGCCGTCGCACATCATTCATGGCTTTTTGTTCTATGGTCTCGGCTGGTTGGTGTTGCGCAAGGGTTCCCTTGCTCAGCGCCTGAGTCTTGCAACCCTGATCGAAGCGGCATGGGAATTGCTGGAAAACTCGCCGATCATCATCAATCGCTACCGCGATAGCACCATGGCGGTTGGGTATGCAGGGGACAGCATTCTCAACTCGGCCATGGATACGGTGTTTATGGCGCTTGGTTTCTTGTTTGCCTCGCGCGCACCGATCTGGCTGACCATTGCAATCGCCGTCTTCTTTGAGCTGTTAACCGGTTATTTGATCCGCGATAATCTCACCCTCAACGTGCTGATGCTGGTGTGGCCGGTGGATGCGATCAAGGCCTGGCAGGCGGCGCTTTAAGGAAGCGCTACTTTTTCGCCAGCACTTTCTCGATTGCCGGAAACAACCCCTGTTCAATCGACTGGGCATCAAACGGCCCAACCCGCTTGTAAACAATCGTGCCATCCGGGGCCACGAGATAGCTTTCCGGGATGCCGTAGACACCCCAATCAATCGCAGCCTTGCCGTTGGGGTCAATGCCGATGGCTTTGTAAGGATTGCCCAATTCACCAAGAAAACGCAGGGCGTTGTCGCTTTTGTCTTTGTAATTGATGGCAACGATCTGCAAGCGTGGGTCTTTGCTCAATTCTTTCAAAAACGGATGCTCATCGCGGCAGGGCACGCACCATGAGGCAAAGACATTGACCAGCGTGAGCTTGCCGGAAATGGCGGATGTGGTCAGGGCAGGCAGGTTGGCACCCGCAAGCGGTGGCAGATCCAGCGACGGGGCCTTGGTGCCAATCAGGGCCGAGGGGATTTCGCTGATATTCTTGCCGTTGACATCCTGATCATAGAGCATTTTACCGGCAATGCCGACAATGGCGGCAAATACCAAAAGTGGAATGGCGGCAATGCCATAGCGCGAAATTGCGCTTTTGCGCGGCTCAGAAAGGCTGTCTTCACTCATGGCTTGGCCTTATCCGTGGCTGAACGGCGACGAATGCCCGATGCTTCCAGCGCTTTCAGCTCTTTTTGCCGAGCCCGGCCATCCAGAAAGACCCAGGCGATCAGACAGAGCACAATCAGGCCAGCGGCCGCGTAGGACGTGTTGATGTAAAATGCATAGTGGTTCATGTGTCATCCTGCCCGGCTTTGCGCGCGGCCATACGGCGCTGGGCGGCAATGCGACGCCGCCAGATTTCATTGCGCATGGCCGTGATGTGAAGGGTGAAGAACAACAGCGTTGAAGCCAAAGCCATCACCAGAAGCGGCTTGAGAAAGGCCGGATCAATGGCCGATCCGCCCATGCGCAAGATACTGGCGGGTTGATGCAGCGTGTTCCACCATTCCACCGAGAATTTGATAATCGGAATATTGACGAAGCCGACAAGAATGAGAACCGCACTCACGCGGGCCGCCTTGGAAGGATCATCCATAGCGCGGTTGAGCGCAATCAGACCGAGATACATGAGAAACAGCACGAAAACCGAGGTCAGCCGCGCATCCCATACCCACCATGTGCCCCACATCGGCCTGCCCCAGAGAGAGCCGGTGATCAGCGCAATCAGCGTGAAGGCAGCGCCTATGGGGGCTGCGGCCTTGTGCGAGACATCGGCCAGCGGATGCCGCCAGACCAGTGTGCCAATGGCCGAAAGCGCCATGACGCTGTAGCACATCATGGACAGCCAGGCAGCAGGCACGTGGATATACATGATCCGCACCGTGGCCCCCTGCTGGTAGTCGCCCTCCGAGGTGAAGCTCAGGTAAAGCCCGATGGCAAACAGGACGGCAGTGATGCCCGCCATCCACGGTAGCACGATGCGCACCAGCGCCAGAAACCGGGTCGGGTTGGCGAGGTCAGAAAACTTGGTGATGGCGAGGCTCGTTTCGGTCATGTTGCCTTGTATCGTGAGATCTTCGTTGCGGCAATTGAAATTTGCAATCTTGAGTAGTTGTGTCGCATCAGACTTCGGTGTTGGTCTTACACTCTTTTCATGACCGCCTCTTGGCACAGATCAATCGGCGGTATTTCGCAATGCCAATGCGGCGGCAAGCGGGCCAATGACTGCAAAAAACAAGGTCAGCGCCAGCAAAAACAAAAAGGGTGGCAAAAAGGGTGCTGGCTCCTCCACCGCCGCATAGGATGCGCTGACGCCAAAAATCAGCACGGGAATGGAAAGCGGTAAAACCAAGATTGATACCAGCAAGCCACCCCGCGGTAGTGCTACGGCCACCGCCGCCCCTGCGGCTCCAATGAAGGTGATGGCAGGAGAGCCAACCAGAAGCGTCAGCATCACCGCACCAATCGACACTTCGTTCATGTTCATAAACAGGCCCATCAGCGGCGAGGCAATCACCAGCGGCAGGCTGGTGGCGGTCCAATGGGCAAGGCATTTGATGAAGACGACCAGCACCAGCGGCGTCTCTTGCATCAGCAAAAGATCGAGCGAGCCATCGTCCCGATCGGCCTGAAACAGCCGGTCCAACCCTAAAAGTGCTGCCAGCAGCGCGCCAATCCAGACAATCGCCGGACCGATACGTGACAGCAGGTTCATATCGGGCCCAACGCCAAAGGGAATGACGGCAACCACGGTGAGGAAGAACAAAACGCCAATCAATGCCCCGCCACCGGCGCGCATGGACAGTTTGAGGTCGCGCAGGAAGAGGGCGATCATGTGGCTTGCCGTGAATGCTGGAGTGAAGACCCCTCCCAAGACCCTGTAAAGAACCCCTCCCCAACCCCTCCCCACAGGGGGGAGGGGCTAGGATGCCGTGCCGTTTGAATCCGCTTTTTGGGGTGGCGCTGAGGAGAAGCCTTTTTTGGTAAAAACAGAGGGGGCAACGGGTTAAGCCCCTCCCCCTTGTGGGGAGGGGTTGGGGAGGGGTCTCTCAACGCTCTTGGGAAAAACGAACCACCAACCATCACGCCATTTCCTCAAGTTCATCAAATTCAAACCCGCGCATTTCCAGATGCTGCACATTGTCCAGCCCAAGCGGCTGATGGGTTGCGGCCAAGGCCATGCCGCCGGCTTTCAGATGGGCGCGCACCAGATCGGAAAACATCGCCTCGGCTTTGGCATCAAGCGCGGCCGTTGGCTCGTCGAGAATCCAGACCGGACGATAGGCCACCAGCAGGCGAGCCATGGCAAACCGGCGCTGCTGACCCGCAGAGAGATAGCCGTAAGGCAGGTGGGTGATGCTGGACAGGCCAATAACGTCGGCGGCCTCTTCAATGCTCAAGCCTTTTCCCCCTTCAAAGTCGCCAAGGAAGTCTTTCCAGAAATGCAGGTTTTCATAGACACTCAGCTCGGCCTTCATGCCGTTTCGGTGACCGAGATAGTGGCAAGCTTCGCGTGCCGGGCGTGATTCGCCATCCTGCGCTTGAAACGTCACCCGTCCACTTTCCGGGCGGATAAATCCGGCAACAACGCGCAGCAAAGTCGACTTGCCAGAGCCATTTCGACCCGTCAGCACCAGCGCTTCACCTTTGTTTAAACAAAAATTGATGTGGCGAAACAAAAGGTCTTCGCCCCGCTTTGCCGACAAATTCTCGGCTTTCAAACGCAATGTTTCCGTCTTGTTTAGCAAAGCGCTATTGCCTTCAAAAAATTGTGCCATTTGGCTGTTCTACACTCTGGAACAGTTCTTAGAAATTATCTATAAGACCTGCAACCACGCCAGCGACCGGCGTGTTCATCATCCTAGAGCCGAACTTGAAGTTTGCGTAAAGCGATTTTCACGGGCGGACAGCGGAAATGGTCGTACCCGCATCCTGATGTGCATGAAGTGCATGGGCGTCCGCACGTTTGTGTTGGCTATCAGTATTCAGCGGGGTTCTACCTTGTCCAAGTCACTTGACAGCTTTAATTGCCGGTCGACGCTTACCGTCGACGGTAAGGACTATGTCTATTTCAGCATCCCGAAGGCCGAAGCAAACGGTCTGGCTGGCGTTTCCAAACTGCCTTATTCCATGAAGGTGCTGCTGGAAAACCTGCTGCGCAACGAAGACGGTCGCTCCGTCACCAAGGCCGACATTGAAAATGTTGCGGCCTGGCTGGTTGACAAGGGCACCGCTGGCAATGAAATCGCCTACCGTCCGGCCCGCGTGCTGATGCAGGACTTTACCGGCGTTCCTGCCGTGGTTGACCTTGCTGCCATGCGCGACGCTATGGTGAACCTTGGTGGTGATCCTGAAAAGATCAACCCGCTGGTTCCTGTTGATCTGGTTATCGACCACTCGGTTATTGTTGACGAATTTGGCACGCCAACCGCTTTTGCCCGCAACGTTGAGCTGGAATATCAGCGCAACGGCGAGCGTTATCGCTTCCTCAAGTGGGGCCAGCAGGCGTTCAAAAACTTCCGCGTTGTGCCTCCTGGCACCGGCATCTGTCATCAGGTGAACTTTGAATATCTGGGTCAGACCGTCTGGACCAAGGAAGAAGACGGCGAAACCGTCGCTTATCCTGATACCTGCGTTGGCACAGACAGCCACACCACCATGATCAACGGTCTCGGCGTTCTTGGCTGGGGCGTGGGTGGTATCGAGGCAGAAGCAGCCATGCTTGGCCAGCCGGTTTCCATGCTGTTGCCAGAAGTCATCGGCTTCAAGCTGACCGGCACCCTCAAGGAAGGCGTCACCGCCACCGATCTGGTTCTGACCGTGGTGCAGATGCTGCGCAAGAAGGGCGTGGTGTCGAAATTCGTTGAATTCTTCGGCCCCGGCCTCGACAAGCTGCCGGTTGCAGACCGCGCAACCATCGGCAACATGGGTCCGGAATACGGCGCAACCTGCGGCTTTTTCCCTGTGGATAACGCAACGGTTGGTTATCTCAACATGTCTGGCCGCGCCAAGGATCGTATTGCTCTGGTTGAAGCCTATTCCAAGGCGCAGGGCATGTGGCGTGACAATGACGGCTCGCAGCTCGTCTTCACCGACACGTTGGAACTCGACCTCGGTGACGTTGTGCCGTCGATGGCCGGTCCAAAGCGTCCAGAAGGCCGCTTGCCGCTTGAAACCATTGCGCCGAACTTCGCCACCGCGCTGGAAGCCGATTATAAGAAGCCCGGCCAGCTGACAAACCGTTATGCGGTTGAAGGCACCGACTTTGACCTCGGCCATGGCGATGTTGCCATCGCTGCCATCACCTCTTGCACCAACACCTCCAACCCGAGCGTGTTGATTGCCGCTGGCCTTTTGGCCCGCAATGCCGTTGCCAAGGGTCTGAAGTCCAAGCCATGGGTCAAGACTTCGCTGGCACCGGGATCGCAGGTTGTTGGTGAATACCTGTCCAAGTCTGGTCTGCAAGAGTCTCTGGATGCGCTCGGCTTCAACCTCGTTGGTTTCGGCTGCACCACCTGCATCGGTAACTCTGGCCCACTGCCAGCACCGATCTCCAAGACCATCAACGACAAGGGCCTGATCACTGCTGGCGTGTTGTCGGGCAACCGTAACTTTGAAGGCCGTATCTCGCCTGACGTTCAGGCCAACTATCTGGCATCTCCGCCACTGGTTGTCGCTTACGCGCTGGCGGGTTCCGTTCAGAAGGATCTGACCACCGAGCCGCTCGGCGAAGACCAGAACGGCAACCCGGTTTACCTCAAGGACGTCTGGCCAACCTCCGCCGAAGTGCAGGAATTCATCCAGAAATACGTTACCCGCGAATTGTTCGAATCCAAATATGCGGACGTGTTCAAGGGCGACGAAAACTGGCAGGCGGTTCAGGTGCCGGAAGGCCAGACCTATGCCTGGGACGATAACTCCACTTACGTTCAGAACCCACCTTACTTCGTGGGCATGGGCAAGACCGGCTCGGGTCTCACCAACATCGAGGGTGCGCGCGTTCTCGGCTTGTTCGGCGACAAGATCACCACCGACCATATCTCGCCAGCTGGCTCCATCAAGGCGGCTTCGCCTGCGGGCGCTTACCTGATGGAACATGGCGTTGGCGTTGCCGATTTCAACCAGTACGGTACCCGTCGTGGTAACCACGAAGTGATGATGCGCGGCACGTTCGCCAACATCCGTATTCGCAATCACATGCTTGGACCAAACGGCAAGGAAGGTGGCTACACCATCGCCTATCCATCCAAGGAAGAAATGTCGATTTACGATGCGGCCATGAAGTACAAGGAAGCTGGCGTTCCGCTGGTGATCTTCGCAGGCGTGGAATACGGCAACGGCTCTTCGCGTGACTGGGCTGCCAAGGGCACCAACCTGCTCGGCGTTCGCGCCGTGATTGCTCAGTCGTTTGAGCGTATTCACCGCTCCAACCTGGTGGGCATGGGTGTTGTTCCATTCGTGTTCCAGGAAGGCACCAGCTGGGCCAGCCTCAACCTGAAGGGCGACGAAACGGTCACGATCGAAGGCCTTGATGGCGAGATCAAGCCACGCGAAACCAAGATCGCCAAGATCACCTATGCCGATGGCTCGGTGAAGGAGGTTCCTCTGATTTGCCGCATCGATACCCTCGATGAAGTGATCTACATGAACAACGGTGGCATCTTGCAGACTGTTCTGCGCGATCTGGCATCCTAAGCCATATCGACATTCTTGAAAAACAACGGCCGCCGGTGTTACAACCGGCGGCTTTTTCGTGAGTTATGATAGGAACTTGCAGGTTTCACCCCAACGTGACTTGGTATTGATCCATGCTATGCGTATCTTTGCGAGATCGAAAAAAGACGGCGCTGTGCACTTCGTGCGGCGGTATGATGGGTTTGATTTGATGGTTTTGACACAGATTGCGAAACTTGCGGCACGGCTGCTCATGACGATGGTCATGGGCTTGGTCTGCTTTTCGGTCGCAATGGCGCAGGATGGCAAGCCGCTGAAAGGTGTTGTTGAACTTTTCACCTCGCAAGGCTGCGTTTCCTGCCCTCCGGCGGACCGTGCTTTTGAGAAACTTGTCAACCAGCCGGATGTCGTGGCGCTGGCCTATCACGTGGACTATTGGAATTACCGGGGTTGGGTCGATACGCTGGGATCTGCCGACAATACGGCGCGGCAATATGCCTATGCCCGAAGCTTTGGCCGCAGCGGTGTCTATACACCACAGGCGGTGCTCAACGGGCGTGTGCAAATGAAGGGCACAGATTCGCAAGCCCTGTCTGGCAAAATCGACACTTTGAAATCCAGTGGTGACGGGCTGACCGTCAAGGTCAATGCCGATATTCGCGGTGATGAGCTTGCGGTCAATATTGGCAGTGGCCAAGGACAGGCCGATGTTGTCGTGGTTTATTTCAAACGGCGCAAAGATGTCGATGTTCTCAAAGGCGAAAACAAAGGCCAGCGCATTACCTATCTGAACAGTGTCACGGATATTCAATCCGTGGGCATGTGGCGTGGTGATGCGATCAATATCTCTCTGCCTGCCAAAGTGCTGCGCACCGATGGATGCGATGGATTTGCGGTTTTGCTGCAATCATCGACACCTGCGGGTGATCCAGGAAAAATTCTGGGTGCCGCCATGGTGCTGGCACCAACACCGACCGTTAATCCGGCTGATTACAAACCTTGATAACACACCATTGCTGTCACAAAGCGATTTGTTAAGCGCGGCAATGGATGTGATTTGGGGGTGTGAAAAGAAAGAGCGGGTCCGGCCAATGCATTGGGGCTGGGGGTAAGGGGTCAATGCATCAGACCGGACCCTGACGCGTCTGCGCCAGAAGCAGACATGGCTCTAAAAATGGGGCGCTGTTTTGACCAAATTGGGGCATACCCAAAAAATCTTTCCAAAAATGGTAAGGTTGACCTGCCGCTCGTTCCGAAACCGGATAGGATGTGCCGCCAGACCGAGTGGTCTGACCGAATTTCGAGCGGCTAGAGTTTGTCAGGGAAAAGTGGAATCCGGTTTTCCCGATAAGACAAACGAAAACAAAGAATGTTAGAGTCTGTCTGGTTCAGTCTGAACCTGACAGACTCTAGCGCATAATTTCTTAAGTCGGAATCGGTTTAAGGAGAAAATTATGCAGCAGCTTGAAAGTTCTAGAGCGTCTTTTGTGCGCCATATGTGGTGAGAGGCGCTGTCGTCCTGTCAAAATGACCGCAGCACTTGCAATTTGTTGTTGGTCAGGCAAACTGTCATTGGTTTGTCATCATAGAGCATCGTGCAGAAAACTGGAATCAGCCCGATGCTCCAAGTTTTGTTTGCGCATCGGATTTATCTGAAAACCGGTTCCCACTTTTCAGCCGATGCTCCAGGTATGAAGGAGCCAGCATGACTGATCAGCCGGATTTTCCCCACGAGGGGCGCGAGCGGCAGGCAAGCAGCCCAGCGCCTGTGATTGATCTCAGAGAATACCGCAAAGCCGATGATCCCTTGCCTGTGACGTTCCATCGTACAGAACTGGATGCGATCCTCTGGGTCTATGGGCGTATGGTGGGGGAGGGCGAATGGCGCGATTACGCTTTGGACCATCTCAAAGACAAGGCGGTGTTTTCGGTTTTCAAGCGCTCTGGTGAACTGCCGCTTTACCGAATCGAGAAAAATCCGAAGCTTGCCGCCAAGCAGGGTGCTTTCTCCGTTATCAATACCAATGGCATGATTCTCAAGCGCGGCCATGATTTGCGGCAGGTGTTGAAAGTGTTCGATAAGGTTTTGAAGCTGGTTGAATAGCTCTACAGCGCCTCTCACGATATATGGCGCACGGCGCTGTAACACTTTAAACCTGCTGCATAATTTTCACCTTAAATCGATTCCGATTTAAGGAATTATGCAGTAGCCTCGACAGGGTGTGAAACTACGCCTTGAACAGACTGCCTGGATAGGCTTTCTCATCGGGCAACGTGTCTTTGCCCTCGCCAAGACTGATCTGCATGAACACCGTGTCCAGCCACTGACCCATTTTAAAGCCTGACCCGGCTATACCACCTGCATGGGTAAAGCCAAGACTTGTGTGTACACCAATGGAGGCCGGACTTGCGCCACCGATGACGGCAATCATTTGCCGAAAGCCCAATGTGGTGCATTGCTCGATCAGGGCTTTCAGCAGAGCTTTACCAACCCCTTTGCCTTGCGCATCTTCGGCCAGATAAATCGAATCTTCCACCAGCCAGCGATAGGCCGGACGGGTGCGAAAGGCGCTGGCATAGGCATAGCCCAGCAAAGCACCATCATGCGCTTGCGCGACAATATAGGGATAGGACTGGCTGAGAATTGCTGCCATGCGTTGCGCCATTTCCGCCTCGTTCGGCGGGGCAATCTCATAGCTGGCCGTGCCGTTCAGCACGGAGTGCCGATAAATCGCGGTAATGGCAGGGATATCGGCAGCGGTTGCAGGGCGAAGGGAAAAGGTCATGGCACAGCAGCTTATGTTGGTTGTCTTGCTTCTTTTTCATAAGCGCTGTTGTCTCGCAAGATAGAAACGAGTGGACCCGTATGCTGAACATAAAAAGGGCGGCTAAATAGCCGCCCGATTCTGTTGGTATTGGTGTCAAACCTGTTAGCGACGGTCGCCCATGAAGCGGAGCAGGAACAGGAACAGGTTGATGAAGTCGAGGTAGAGCGTCAGTGCACCCATGATGGCCTTGCGGCCAGCGGTGTCGGCTCCATCGCGCTCAAAATACATTTCCTTGATCTTCTGGGTGTCGTAAGCGGTGAGGCCAGCGAAGATCACCACGCCAAGAGCCGAGATAACGAAGGCCATGGCCGAAGATTGCAGGAAGATGTTGACCAGTGATGCGATGATCAGGCCAAACAGACCCATGATCATGAACGACCCCAAGGCCGACAGGCTGCGCTTGGTGGTGTAGCCATAGAGCGACAGGGCACCAAAAGAAGCGGCTGTGACAAAGAAGGTCTGCACAACGCTCTGGCCGGTGTAAATCAGCAGGATGGACGACAGCGACAGACCAACAAGACCGGCATAGACCAGAAATGTGGTGCGGGCTGCGGAAACGCTCATCGACTGGATTTTAAAGCTCAGGAAAAACACCAGAGCAACAGGGGCCAGCATGACAACCCATTTCAGCGCGCTACCGTAGAGCGCGACACCCAGGCTTGTCAGCATTACGCCATTGCCAAACTGGCCGACGGCCTGCGCCGGATCTGTCGTGGTGGCCAGCATTGCAACCAGATAAGCGGCAACACCGGTGATCGCCAGTCCCAGACCCATCAGGTTGTAAACCTTGAGCATGTAGGTGCGAAGGCCTTGATCGATCAGATCAGTGGAACGAGCGCCCGTCTGAGCCTGATAATTGCGAAAATCAGACATTTTTTCCTCTCATATAAGCTCCGGGTTGGTCACGGTGCGGGCGTAAAATCCCAAGCGCCGCTGCGGAGCTCCAGCATGCGTAACATCAATATGTGGCTATTGCGCCTATGATACAAGAGCATTTGCCTTAAACTCTGGTAATGAAAGCGTCATCGGGCCGCAAATTTCGCGTTTTATAGCTCCCTCAACACCGGCGCGGCTTTTTGGCCCAGAACCCGCCACGTGCCAATCAGGCCAATGCCGATGGTGGTGATCAGCGCCAGCACCACTGTCGCCACTGCCACACTGGGCAGGAAACTGGCGGGCAATTTCATAATTTGCGACACCACATACCATCCGGCGACGCTGCCAGCCAAAAGGGCAAAGATGGCGGTTGCCAGCCCCAGCAGCAGATATTCGTAAGTAAAGGCCCTGATCAACATGGAGCGGGTGGCCCCAAGCGTTTTTAAAATCACCGCATCATGGGTGCGGCCCCGATTGCCTGCGGCCAGTGCGCCAGACAGGACCAGCACGGATGAAATCAGCGCAATCGCCGCTGCCGCCCGAATCGCAGTGGCCAATTGGCCAACCAGATCATTGACCACATCCAGCGCATCCTTCACCCGCACACTGGTGATGGTGGGGAAGGCCTTGGTGACGGAGCGCAAAATGTCAGCCTCCTGCGCCGCTGTGGCATTGGGTTCGGTCAGAGTGGCAATCCATGCATGGGGTGCCCCGGCAAAGGTGTTGGGAGAGAACACCATGACGAAATTGATCGACAGCGATTGCCAATCTACTTTGCGGAAATTGGCAATTTTGGCGGTGATGCTGCGGCCAAGCACGTTGACGGTGACGGTATCGCCGAGTTTGAGGCCGAGTTCCTTTGCCTCTTGCGCTGAAAACGACACCAGTGGCTCGCCCTTGTAATCGGGTGCCCACCACGAGCCTTCCACGAGGGTTGAGTTTTTCGGCAATTCGGTTTCATAAGTAATGCCGCGATCGCCACGCAGCACCCAGCGACCTTCCGGCGGCACGTTCATTTTGGCCACATCCTGACCATTGAAGGCAAGGATGCGACCGCGCAGCATCGGCACCTCGGTGACTTTGCCTTGCGGTGCCTCAGCTTTCAGAATTTTGCGAAAATCATCCAATTGGCTGCGCTGGATATCGACAAAGAAGAAATTCGGGGCTTTTTCCGACAAAGTGCCGGTCAGATTGCGTCGCAAATTGCCATCAATCATCGCAAGCGTTACCAAAAGCGCCAGCCCCAGACCCAAGGATAGAATAACGGAGGGCGTGAGTGCGCCTGGCCGATGGATGTTGCCGACAGCGAGGCGAAGCGCAGGCGACGGAAGCCGAGGAGACCTGCGCGCAAGAGCCGCCACGCCAAAGGCCACCAGCCGCAGCACCACAAAACTGGCCGCCATGGCAATCAGGAAAAACAGTGCCAAGCGGCGATCATAGGCCGTGATAATTGCCAAACCGCCAAGCGCCAGAATGGCCAGCGCTGCCACCAGCACATAGGGCCACGATGGCAGGCGGCGGGTCTCGAACCCCTGTTCGCGAAACAGGGCGGTGGCGGGGACTTCGCGGGCATGGCCCAAAGGCATGACCGCAAAAGCCAGCGTAGTGAGAATGCCAAACACCAGCGCTAGCACCAGCGCGCGAGGATAAATGATCATATCTGCCTGAATTGGCAGAAACTGCGCCAGATAGGAGCTGGCAATCCACGGCGAGACAATGCCGATGATCAGGCCAAGGGCGATGCCGACGCTGGCAATCATGATGATTTGAAACAGATAGACCATCACCACCACAGAGGCGGGCGCACCTAAGCATTTCAGCGTGGCAATCACGCTGCGTTTGCTATCGAGAAAAGCGCGCACGGCATTGGCGACGCCCACACCGCCGACAATCAGCGCAGTTAAACCGACGAGGGTCAGAAACTGCGAAAAGCGATTGATGTTTTCTGTCAGGTTGGGGGCGGCACGGTCACTGGTGCGTACCGACCATCCGGCATCGGGAAAACTGGTCTTGGCCTGATCCTGAATGGTTTTCAACGGTGGCGCTTCAGGCTTCAGCTTGATCTTATAGACATGTTCCACAAGGCTGCCGGTTTGAATAAGACCGGAGGCGTTCAGGGCCGCATTGCTGGTGATCAGCCGTGGGGCAAAGCCAAAGCCTTCCGATACTGCATCCGGCTCGCTATCAATGGTGCCGGTGATTGTCAGCTTTGCTGAGCCAATCAGCAGCGTATCACCAATTTTCAGGCGGAGCCGATCCAGCAAAAGCGGTGCGACCACCGCCCCAAAGGAATCACCGGTTTTCGCCAGCAATTCGGGCAGAGGCTTGTTCGGATTGGCCTTGAACGTGCCGTAGAGCGGATAGGCGGTATCAACTGCTTTTACCTCGACCAGCGACTGGTCTGAGCCATCGGGCAGGCGGGCCATGGAGCGCAGGCCCGTGGAGGTGGATACCACGCCCAGAGCGCGCAAAAAATCAGCCTCTTGCTGATTGGCTTCGCGATTGTTGAGCTCAAAACGGATGTCAGCGCCGAGCAGGGATTGGCCTTGCGTTGCAATCGAGCGGGTGATGGCGGTTGAAATCGAATTGACGGCGGCAATTGCGCCGGTGCCAAGGGCAATGCAGGCGAGGAAAATATAAAAACCTTTCAAGCCGCCGCGCATTTCGCGCAAAGCCAATCGAAAGGCGGTTCTGAGGCGTTGTGAAAACCCGCTCATGCCCGGGTAGCCCCGGCAGAGTGTGCCTCAGCGGATGTATCATCCGGCTCAATCCGGCCAGAGCGCACCTTGATCTGGCGCGAGCAACGGCTGGCTAGGGCGATATCGTGGGTTACCAGCACCAGTGTCATCTGCCGCTCGGCCTGTTTGGCAAACAGCAGATCGGCAATCTGCCGCCCGGTGGCACCGTCGAGATTGCCGGTGGGTTCATCAGCAATCAGCACATCGGGTGACGGTGCTAAAGCACGGGCAATGGCCACGCGCTGTTGCTCTCCGCCCGAAAGCTGGCCGGGATAATGGTTGAGGCGATCGCCAAGCCCAACGGCTTGCAATTCTTTGGCGGCAATGTCGAACGGGTTTTTGATATTGGCCAGTTCCAGCGGCACGGCAACATTTTCGAGCGCCGTCATATTGGCAATCAGATGGAAGGATTGAAAGACGATGCCGATGTTTTGGCCGCGAAACGTGGCCAGCGCGTCTTCTCGCAAATTGTGAAGGGCGGTGTCATTGATGATGATCTCACCGCTATCCAGACGCTCCAGACCCGCCAGCACCATCAGCAAGGTGGATTTTCCAGAGCCGGAGGGACCAACAATGCCAATGGATTCGCCCATTGTGATCGAAAGATCAATGCCTTTGAGGACGTGAACGGTGGCAGCAGCATTGCCAAGCGTCAGATCGGCTTTTTTCAGCTCAATGATGGTTTTTTTCACGCGCATTCCGTCCTATATGAAATCTGACAGGCAAAGCTGCCGGTTGGACACGCTTGGTTGGCAATCATGTCCCTGTGCGAATTTAGGAAAGCCATCATGGGTTTTAAAGCGGTTGGCCTTCGATTAGGTGCACTAATGCTGAGTTTCATCGCAACAACGGGTGCGATGGTTGCGCCTGCGTGGGCGCAGCAGGCAGCGCCAATGCCGCCGGTGCAGCAGGAAGGCCCGATGGAGGAGGTCGTTCCCGATGCGCCGGTGACGGACAAGCAGGTGCAGATCATCGGTCTCGGCGACAGTTTGATGGCGGGCTACCAGCTTCAAGGCGATGAATCGCTGACCAGCCAGCTTGAAAAAGCCCTGCACGACAAGGGCTTGAATGTCAGCATTGGCAATGCTGGCGTCTCTGGCGACACAAGCGAAGGCGGACTGGCGCGGGTGGACTGGTCGGTGCCGGATGGCACGGATGGGGTGATTTTGGAGCTGGGTGCCAATGACGCGCTGCGCGGCATAGCACCCGAGGCAACTGAAAAAAATCTGGCCACGATTATCGAAAAATTGCAGGCCCGCAAAATCAAGGTGTTGCTGGTGGGCATGATTGCGCCGCCAAACATGGGGGGCGACTATGCCAAGCGCTTCAATGGCATCTATAAGCGTTTGGCCGATCAGTATAAAGTGCCGCTTTATCCCTTCATTCTGGATGGCGTTGTCACTGACCCCAGCCTCAAGCTGAGCGATGGCATGCACCCCAATGCCAAAGGGGTTGCGGTGATGGTGCAACATATGTTGCCAATCATGCAGAGCTTCACAAAAGCTTTGGAGGATAAGGTGAATTAAGATCTTGCTAACTATTTGCAAGCATGATTCTTTGTTAGCATCTGCAAAAGATTCGAGGAGCTCTCTATGCCAAGATTGTTCACTGCCCTCGAAATTCCGCGCAACGTTGCATTGAGCCTTTCATTGCTGCGCGGTGGGCTACCAGGAGCTCGATGGATAGATGTGGAAAATTACCACATCACACTCCGCTTCATTGGCGATGTCGATAACCGCACAGCCGATGAGATTGTCGATCGGCTGGATCGGATTGATCGGCCAGAATTTCAGATCAGCTTGAACGGTATTGGCTCTTTCGGATCCAAAAAGCCGCATTCGATCTGGGCTGGTGTAACGGCGAACCCGGACATGACCGCCCTGCAAGGCGAAATAGAGCGCATCTGCCAGCGCATTGGCCTGCCGCCGGACCCTCGAAAATTCACGCCCCATGTGACGCTGGCGCGGTTGAAGTCAGCGCGGCTGGACGATGTTATTCACTACCTTTCAGGGCGCGGCAATTTCCAGACCGCGCCCTTTTTTGTGCCACGCTTTGTGTTGATGTCGTCCAAGGATTCGGTTGGCGGCGGACCTTATGTTCGCGAGGAGTATTTCCCGCTGTATGAAAATGACATGCGCTCAACGGCTGGTTCCACCCTCAGCGCCGAGTACCCGCTCTAGCATTCTGCCGGGCGGTTTCTTTCGGTTGGCCATGATGGCCAGCCAAGACCAAGGAAATGATGATGCGATATGAAAAGCTGAGCAATGAGGCGGTGGCACTGGCATTGTCGGAAGTTGATCATTGGATGCTGTCCGAGGATCAGGCCGCAATCACCAAGGAGTTCGCCTTTGGTGATTTTACCCAAGCGTTTGGCTTTATGACAGAATGTGCGCTGGTGGCCGAGAAAATGGACCATCATCCCGAATGGTTCAATGTGTATCGCCGTGTCGATGTTCGGCTGACCTCCCACAGTGTCAACGGTTTGACGGCGCATGATTTCAAATTGGCGGCCACCATGGACAAGATTGCGGCGCGACGGGTTTGACCTGATGGACAGGCATCACCATATCCTTGGGATAAGAGACAAGGATGGTTGCGATGGATGACGTGAAAATTGGCGAAATCCTGCTACCCGGCGATGAGGCCAAGCAGGAGCGTCAGGAAAAAACGGTGTTGAAGAAATTCTGGCCGACCATGAAGAAGGCGATCCGCCATGTTCCGTTCAGCCGGGATGTGGTGGCGGCATTTTATTGTGCCACGGACCGCAATACACCGCTCAGAGTGCGTGGCATCTTGCTGGCAGCGCTGGGCTATTTTGTCATGCCGATTGACGCCATTCCCGACATGCTGGCCTTTGTGGGTTTTACCGATGACATCGCTGTTTTGACTACAGCGCTTGCGCTGATCAACGGTCATATCAAAGACGAGCATTATGAGGCCGCCGATTTGGCGCTGGCGGATAAGGTGGAGGCCGACTACTGAATAATTCTTTAAATCGGAATAGATTTAAGGTGAAAATTATGCAGCAGATTAAAAGTGTTACAGCGTCCTTTGTGCGCAATATATGGTGAGAGGCGCTTTAAGTGGGCGTGCGCATCCATGCTGTTTTGACGCGCTGCTCTCTCATTTGTGAAGAGGCAAAGGATTTATGTGGTTTTCAGTCTAAATCCTGCCCGATTTTCTGTGTTGTTCCATCTGGTGCGTGATTGTTTTGGGTGGCCTTTGCGTCCCTCAAAATTGGCATTCTGTGCCAATTTCGTCGTCATTGGCTCATTCATGCGTGAATATCTCCGGTTTCGAGGAGTCAATTTCGCAAGTGTTGACGATTTGGTAACCAAAATTAAGTCAAATTGAATGCGATTTCGAGGCTCGATTGGCTGGCGCGACGGCTGTTTTGGTTGGTGCGACAGATTGGCTGGATTTCAACTTCGACGAATAGAAGCGGCGGTAAGAAAATGTTTGTAAAAAGAATCGCAACGGCATTGGCTCTTGTACTCGGCTTTACTGGCGTGGCGATGGCACAAGCGCCAAGCCCAACGCGGATCGAACAATTCAAGGCTTGGGGAGCTTACTCCTACAAGTCGGGAAAAAACACAGTTTGCTATGTTTTGTCGGTGCCCACCACCAAGGAGCCAGCCTCCGTCAATCATGGTGACATTTTCTTCATCGTCTCGCAGCGCCCGGGCCAGAATATTTCCTATGAGCCACAGGCGATGATGGGCTATCCGCTCAAGGTTGGCTCCAAGGTTACGGTGAAAATCGACAATAAGAGCTTCACCATGTTCACCAAGGACAGCGCCGCCTGGGTTGAAAATGCTGCGGAAGAGCCAGCACTTGCGGCGGCGATGAAATCGGGCAAGACCATGTCGGTCAGCGCATTTTCCGCCCGTGGCACGCCAACCAGCTACACCTATTCCCTGCAGGGCATTTCTGATGCCTTCAAGCGCATTGAAAAGTGCAAGTAAGTTGAGACATTCATTGTTGGTTTGACAAGGGCCGGTTTTCCGGCCCTTTTTGATTTTGGATGACGTGGCGGTTTTTTAATGATAAGTGCGCGTCAACTATGGCCTTGATGGCCATTTCGCCCTCGTTTGCGGATGGTGTGGCGAGCGCATATTTCTTGAAACACAAGATGTGAAATCAAAGACGGCGATAGCCCGCATGCGTGTGCGATGGCGGTTGCCTCTGGTTTTGATGAGGTGAAGCAATGGCTGCCACGGACATGATGATTGAGCGGGAAAAGCCCCTCCGAACCGCAACGTTGGCCGACAACGCCAAACCAAGCCTGATCGGCGTGACCCGCGAAGAGATGGGCGACATGCTGCGCGAGAAAGGCGTGGCTGAAAAACAGATCAAGATGCGGGTATCGCAGATCTGGAACTGGATCTATGTGCGCGGTGTCTCTGATTTTGATCAGATGACCAATGTTTCCAAGGACATGCGCGAAGTGCTGAAAACGCATTTCACCATTGGTCGCCCGGAAATTGTCGAAGAGCAGGTTTCCAACGACGGCACCCGAAAATGGCTGTTGCGCTATCCACCGCGCGGTGCGGGTCGCCCTGTCGAGGTTGAATGCGTTTACATTCCCGAAGAAGGCCGTGGTACGCTGTGCGTCTCCAGTCAGGTGGGCTGCACGCTAACCTGCACCTTCTGCCACACCGGCACGCAAAAACTGGTGCGTAATCTCACCGCTGAAGAAGTGTTAAGCCAATTGTTGCTTGCCCGTGACCGGCTGGGTGACTTCCCGGATCGCGATGCGCCTGTTGGCACCATGGTGCCGAACGAAGGCCGCAAGATCACCAATATGGTGATGATGGGCATGGGCGAGCCGCTCTATAATTTTGAAAACGTGAAAAAGGCGCTGCTGATCGCCTCAGACGGCGATGGTCTGTCGCTGTCCAAGCGTCGCATCACGCTCTCCACCTCTGGCGTTGTGCCGGAAATTTACCGCACCGGCGACGAGATTGGCGTGATGCTGGCGATTTCGCTCCATGCTGTCACCGACGAGCTGCGCGATCTGCTGGTGCCGATCAACAAGAAATATCCGCTGAAGGATTTGATTGAAGCCTGTCGGCAATATCCAGGCCTGTCCAACGCCCGGCGTATTACCTTTGAATATGTGATGCTGAAAGACGTGAATGACAGCCTGGAAGATGCCAAGGGCCTGATCAAACTGCTCAAGGGCATTCCCGCCAAGATCAATCTCATTCCGTTCAACCCTTGGCCCGGTACCAATTATCAGTGCTCGGACTGGGATCAGATCATGAAATTTGCCGATTTCATCAATGCAGCTGGCTATGCCTCACCGATTCGCACGCCCCGTGGCCGCGATATTCTGGCGGCTTGCGGTCAGTTGAAGTCGGAATCGGAGCGGATGCGCAAGACTGAGCGTCTGGCGTTTGAGGCGATGATGATTGTGGGCCACGGCGAGGACGATTGATCCTCGCCTGTTTGTGGTGCGTCAAAGGTAAAATTGCGCATCAAGCGGCTTGTATCGTCATAACCTCAGACATCAGTTCCGGGTGTTTATCGAGAATCATCAGAAGCTTGATAAGTGAGACGGGCGGTTTTGCCCGTCCACGTTCATAGCGTGAAAAAGCGTTGTCACCACCGCCAAAAATGCGGCCTGCCTCTCTCTGATCCAGATCAAGCTTTTTACGCACCTTGGCAATAAATGCAGGATCAACGCCGATGTCTTCATTGACCTGTCGTTTGAATGCCCGAATTTCCGCACCAAAACGATCACCATTGAGACGATCCAGAATGACCTCATCGCATGCTGCGCAGAAGTCACCTTCTACGGCTTTGATTGTTGTGGTTCTGCCTTTGTAGGTATAGGAAATGTCTCGCGTTTCATGGGTCATACCTGTGCTCCCGCAGACAGGGCATTTCATCGCTATTTCTCCTTAAACGATACGATCAACAGTCCATTGGTGATGGTCAGTTTGATGTATGCTTGCGTTTGTTCATCAATGAATGGGCGATAGACATCTTGCCATATGGTGCGATCATTGTGTGTGGTCATCGACTTGTAAAAGTCTTTGATGGTTAGCTTTTTTATCACCGCGCACATTGCATCAAGTGTTTCGATACCGAGATCATCGGCTCCATCGTAAGCTGAGTTTGTAGCCCTTACATTGTCGGCTTCGATGCATGCGAAAACGTTGTCTAGGTGGTAGTGCGCAATCTTCTTTTCAGTCATCAAAAAAATAAACCAATTGGGTTACCAAGTAATATAAACCTATTAGGTTAATTTGGCAATTAGGTTTATTTCCGTGTAAGGCAGGGTGAACCATTCTCCTGAGCGGGTTTTGCATTCACCGCTGAATATGCTGACCTTTACCGCGCCTGCGTCATCAAAATTTTAGCGGCAAACACCGAAAACACGCCTGCAAAGGTATAATCCATGCCGCGCAAAATTTTTGGGTTTGCCTGTAGCCAATTGGCCAGCTCGTGGGCGGCCAGCACGATGGCGATGGTGACGGGCAGGGACACCAGCATGAACCAGCCGCCGAGAAACAGCAGCTTTCCGGTCACGTTCGGATCGTGGGCGGTGACAAACTGCGGCAGGAAGGTCATGAAAAAGATGATGACCTTGGGATTGAGCAGATTGACCCAGATGCCGTTGAAAAACGCGCTTTTGACCGAGCCTTTAGCTCCGGTTTCGGCCTTGGCGACAAATTTTGAGCCTTTGCGCACCGCTTGAAAGGCCAGCCACGCCAGATAAGCAGCGCCGCCGCTTTTCAAAATCAAAAAGGCGGTGGGGGAGGCAACAATCAGAGCCGAGACACCAAACGCCACCAGCATGGTATGAACCATAATGCCGAGATTGGTGCCCAGCAGCACCGCCAACCCCGCCGCCTTGCCATCGCGCAGCGCGCGGCTGATGGAGAGCGTCATATCTGGTCCCGGTGTTGCCGCAAGCAAAAGGCAGGCTGCGGTGAAGGCCAAGAGGGTGGGCAGGCTGGGTATGAAATTCATGGCAATGCTCGCAAAAAAGCCCGATAAGGCTTCATTCCTATCGGGCTTCACTGATTTTGCCAATACGCTACTCTTTTACAGCGCCGTGCGTTCTAAAAAACGCACGGCGCTGTAACACTTCGAATCTACTGCATAATTTTCACCTTAAATCGATTCCGATTTAAGGAATTATGCAGTAGGCCCTTATTTCGAAAGATGGGCCTGAAAGGCCTCGGTATAATCGGGATGCCAACGCGACAGCGGTGGGCGATTTTCGATGATGTCGCCAGCCGCCCAGGCAATGCGCTTTTCATCCAGACTGCGCGGCACATCATTGTCCGGGCACAGAATGTAGAAATCGCCGTTTCGCAGGCTTTCCATCATGAAATCTGCCGTTTGTTCCGGTGTCCACGCGGCAGGGGGCTTTTCGGTGCGGCCATTGGCGGTGAGGCCGGTAAACACGAAGCCCGGAATGAGCAGATGGGCCGAGACATTGCAGTTTTCGGTGTTGCGCAATTCATGTTGCAGCGCTTCGGTAAAGGCTTTGACGCCTGCCTTGGCCACATTATAGGCCGGATCGCCGGGCGGCGTGGTGATGCCCTGTTTGGAACCGGTGTTGATGATGATGGCAGGCTCGCTATGGGCAATCATGCCGGGAGCAAAGACGCGGGTGCCATGGATGACACCCATGAGATTGACGTCCAGAACCCTATCCCAATTTGCCTGCGGACCAAAAAGGCTGCTGCCGGGCTGAATACCGGCATTATTCATCAGCAGATGCACATAGCCAAAGCGCTGGATGACGGCGCGTTCCAGCGCTTCCAGCTCGTCGCGCTTGCTCACATCTGTTTCAATGGCAACAATATCGCTTTCGGGATTTTCAGAGAGAGCGGCCACATCGATACGGGCTTGCGCCAGAGCATCGCCGCCCAGATCAACCAGCACAACACACATGCCTTTTTCGGCCAATATTTTGCATACGGCCAGCCCGATCCCTGAGGCTGCACCCGTTACCACTGCGACTTTGCCTTTGGCAATGACGGATTGAATGTCTGTCATGTCTTGCTCCTTCTGTCGCTGTTGCGATTAACCTCGAGGATATGGGGCAGTTTATCGCCAAGTCAATTCAGGCACGGCTATTGCACTGTTGTGCGGCTTCACCCTTGCATGATCCGGCAATCCGGCTAAAAGTGCCTCAAACCCAAGGAGGCCCGGTTGAGTGGTCTCGCCCAAAGCACACGGACTTTGAACATCATGGCACTTCCCAAAGACGTAAAGAAGGTTGTTCTCGCCTATTCCGGCGGTCTTGACACCTCGATTATCCTGAAATGGCTGCAAACAGAGCTTGGCGCAGAAGTCGTCACCTTCACCGCTGACCTTGGTCAGGGCGAAGAGCTGGAGCCTGCCCGCAAGAAGGCGGAAATGCTCGGCATCAAGGAAATCTTCATCGAGGACGTGCGCGAAGAATTTGTCCGTGATTTCGTGTTCCCGATGTTCCGCGCCAATGCGGTGTATGAAGGCGTTTATCTGCTGGGCACCTCTATTGCTCGCCCGCTGATTTCCAAGCACCTCATCGAAATCGCCAAGAAAACCGGCGCAGACGCCATTGCCCATGGCGCAACCGGCAAGGGCAATGACCAGGTTCGTTTCGAGCTGTCGGCCTATGCCCTGAACCCCGATATCAAGATCATTGCTCCTTGGCGCGATTGGGCGTTCAAGAGCCGCACCGATCTTTTGGCCTTTGCTGAACAGAACCAGATTCCGGTAGCCAAGGACAAGAAGGGCGAGGCACCTTTCTCGGTGGATGCCAACCTGCTGCACTCCTCGTCTGAGGGCAAGGTTCTGGAAGATCCAGCGCAGGAAGCCCCGGAATATGTGCATATGCGCACCATTTCGCCGGAAGCTGCTCCCGATAAGGCCACGATCATCAAGGTTGGCTTCCGCAAGGGCGATGCCTGCTCGATCAATGGCGTTGAAATGTCGCCTGCGACATTGCTGGCCGAGTTGAACAACTATGGCCGCGACAACGGCATTGGCCGCCTCGATCTGGTGGAAAACCGTTTCGTCGGCATGAAGAGCCGTGGCGTGTATGAAACCCCCGGCGGCACCATTCTGCTGGCAGCCCACCGCGCCATTGAAAGCATCACGCTGGACCGTGGTGCTGCTCACCTGAAAGATGAGCTGATGCCGCGTTACGCCGAGCTGATCTATTACGGCTTCTGGTTCTCGCCAGAGCGCGAAATGTTGCAAGCGCTGATCGACAAGAGCCAGGAACATGTCGAAGGCGAAGTGACGCTGAAGCTCTATAAGGGCAATGTTATGGTGATTGGCCGCGAAAGCGATAAGTCGCTCTATTCCGATCAGCTCGTGACCTTTGAAGACGATCAGGGCGCGTATGATCAGAAGGATGCTGCTGGCTTTATCAAGCTCAATGCGTTGCGTCTGCGCACTTTGGGCAAGCGTAATCTGTCCAAGTAATTGCTGGTCCACGAGGTCTGCTTTGTCCTCAACGTCATGCTTGGCCTTGTGCCGAGCATCTGACCACGTTGCTTTCATAAGCGAAGTCAACTGCTTATTCAGCCACGGCAGATCCTCGGGACAAGCCCGAGGATGACGAAGCGTTGAGCTAGAGGGTGATCAACAAACTGGACCGCCGCCCGTAAACGGGTGGCGGTTTTTTTTATGCCGCCCGTTTCCAAGCGTGTCGAAAGCCGAGATAGGCGAAAATCGCCAAAAGCTCCATGGCGGGAATAATTGTGCCAAAGGCGGTGAGCGGATCACCAAGCCATGCCGCACCCACACCGCCCAGAAAACCGCAGCCCATTTGCACAAAGCCAAGCAGGGCCGAGGCCGAGCCTGCCAGTTTCGGGTGGGGCGTGAGGCCGGCCGTGGTGATATCGGGAATCACAAAGGCCATGCCGAAAGAGCAGATCGCCACCGGCCCCATGATCGAGAGAAAGGTGGGGGTGATCAGATGGGTGGAGAGGAAAATCAACGCGCCACCAAACCCTGCCAAGGTCAGGCCAAAGATCAGTGCGCCACCGGCTGGCAGTCGTTTGGCCACCATTCGCAGGGCAATGGAGCCGAAAAAGTAAGAGCCGGTTTGCATCAACATGCCGATGCCGAATTGGGAGGGTGTCAGCCCGACCCGCTTGATCAGCACAAAGGGCAGCATGGTGGATTGCGCATAGAGCGCACCGACGCAGCCCCCCAGAACCAGCGCTGCAAACAACACCCGCAGATCGGCAATTAAGGTGCTATAGGCGGATATCAGCCTTGTGGGCCGGATCAGGTTGCGATCGGGCGTGATGGTCTCTTTCATCAACAAAGCCACGACCCCAAAACTGGTTATGCCAAAGCCGACCATCAGAAAAAACACCGATTGCCAGCCAAACGCTGCCAGCGCCAGTCCGCCGACCGTTGGCCCCATGGCGGGACCAACCGCCAGCATAATGCCGATCATATTGAGAATGCGGGCGGCTTCGGTGCCTGCAAACTGGTCGCGGACAATGGCACGCGATACGGTGACACCCACAGACGCGCCAATGCCCTGAATGATTCGCCCCGCCAGCAGCATATCCACGGAAGGAGCGAATGCTGCCAAAAAACTACCAATCACATAGATTCCCAGAAAAGCCAGTGTGGCATGACGCCGACCAAAAGCATCGGAACAGGGGCCAGACAGCAGCTGTGCACAGGCAAAACCGGCAAAATACAGCGACAGACTCAGCTTGATGGCGGCATCGGTGGTGCCAAAGGCCAACACCAATCGCGGCATGGCGGGCGTGTAGATCGACATCGACAGTGGGCCAATCATGGTCAGCAGCGCACCCAACATCGAGGTGCGGTTTTCGCTCATACGGGCCGGGGATTTTTCGGGAGGCGTCATCGTTCGATCATGGTTGGGGAGAAAATCGGCGTGTGTTGTTTCTTGCTAACGCAATCACACTCGAATTGAAATTGCTCATCGTGCTGCGAGGCGTGACAATTGGAAAATGGCTGCCTATATCTTTGCAAGAGTTTTGATGAAGGAATCGCGCCATGAGCCAGAGTGAAAAATCCTATTCCACCGTCACCGAATGGAGCGGCCCGCACGGGTTGCCGCGGTTTGAAAACATCAAGGATGAGGATTTTGCACCGGCGTTTGACGTGGCTCTGAATGAGCATAACACTGAGATTGATGCGATTGCAGGTGATCAGTCTGAGCCGACATTTGAAAACACCATTGTGGCGCTGGAAATTGCTGGCGATGGATTGTCCCGCGTTTCGGCCCTGTTTTGGAACAAGGCCGGTGCCGATACCAACAAGGTGATTCAGGCGCTGGAGCGCGAGATTGCGCCGAAAATGTCACGTCATTATTCGAAAATCAGCATGAATGCGGCGCTGTTTGCCCGCGTTGATGCACTTTGGGAAAAACGCGACAGCCTTGGCCTGACGCTGGAGCAGGTCCGCGTGCTGGAACGCCACTGGAAAGGCTTTGTGAAATCTGGCGCAAAACTCGCCAAGGATCAGCAGGAGCGTTTGGCCGCGATCAATGAACGGCTGGCAAGCCTTGGTGCCAATTTTGGCCAGAACGTGCTGGGCGATGAAACCGATTGGGCTTTGCCGCTCAACAGCGATGAAGAGCTGGTTGGCCTTCCCGATTTCCTCAAAGACGCCATGGCCTCTGCCGCAACGGCGCGCGGCAAGGGCGAGGCCTATGTGGTCACGCTGTCGCGCTCGATAATTGTGCCCTTCCTCGAATTTTCCGAGCGGCGCGATTTGCGTGAACAGGCGTTCAAGGCCTGGGCGGCGCGCGGTGAAAATGGTGGCGAGCGTGATAACCGTGCCATTGTGACGGAAATTCTGGCGCTGCGCGATGAAAAGGCCAAGCTGCTCGGCTACAAGAATTTTGCCGCCTTCAAGCTGGACAACACCATGGCGAAAACGCCCGAAGCCGTGAACGGCCTGCTCATGCAGGTCTGGGAAAAGGCCGTGAAACAGGCGGGTGTGGAAGAGCAGGAATTGGCAGCACTGATTGCCAAGGATGGTAAGAACCACGAGGTTGCGCCGTGGGATTGGCGCTTCTATGCCGAAAAGCTGCGCACGGAGCGGTTCAATTTCTCGGAAAGCGAGCTAAAACCCTATCTTCAGCTCGAAAAAATCATTGAAGCCTGCTTTGCCGTGGCCAAAAAGCTGTTTGGCATCACCGCGGTGCCGCTGAAAGACGTGGTGGGCTATCACCCCGATGTGCGGGTGTTTGAAATTCGTGAAGCCGATGGCACGCTGAAAGCGCTGTTCCTTGGCGATTATTTTGCCCGTTCCTCCAAGCGCTCCGGCGCATGGATGAGCTCTTTCCAGTCCCAGCACAAGCTGCCTTTGAAGAACGGCGCAAAGGGCGAGTTGCCGATCATCTATAATGTCTGCAATTTCGCAAAGCCCGCCGAAGGCAAGCCTGCGCTTTTGTCTTTGGATGATGCCCGCACGCTGTTTCATGAATTTGGCCACGCCTTGCATGGTATGTTGTCGGATGTCACCTATCCATCGGTGTCCGGCACGGGTGTTTCTCGCGATTTTGTCGAGCTGCCCTCGCAGCTTTATGAGCATTGGTTGACGGTGCCGGACATCTTGAAAACCTATGCCGTCCATTACCAGACGGGCGAGGCCATGCCGCAGGCGCTGCTGGATAAGGTGTTGGCCGCACAAACCTTCAATGTCGGTTTCAACACGGTGGAGTTCACCTCGTCGGCGCTGGTGGATATGGCTTTCCACACCATGGACAAGCCGGTGGAAGATCCGATGGCGGTGCAGGCCGAGGTATTGCAAAAAATCGGCATGCCAGCCTCCATCGTCATGCGCCATGCCACACCGCATTTCCAGCATGTGTTTTCCGGTGATGGCTATTCGGCCGGCTATTACTCCTACATGTGGTCGGAAGTGCTGGACGCCGATGCATTTGAGGCCTTTGAAGAAACCGGCGATGCCTTTAACGCCGATATGGCAAAACGGCTGAAGGATAATATCTATTCCATCGGCGGTGCCGTGGACCCGGAAGAAACCTACAAAGCCTTCCGTGGCCGTCTGCCAAGCCCTGACGCCATGCTGAAAAAGCGCGGTCTTGCGGCATAAGGATTTCGTCACATATTCTGTGACGATTTGATGAAATTTGCTCGCCTGGCGCGCAAAGATTGGCGTTTGAAAGGGTGGTGGAGCGAATCGAATCGCCTGCCCCCCTTTCGCATTTGCAAAAAACAAGGTATGAGCGCCTCAAAGTAACAGGCGTGCCATTGGGCATTGACGCCAAAGCCTCAGAGATCCTTACTATGAAAATTCGCAATATTGCGATCATTGCGCACGTTGACCATGGGAAAACCACCCTCGTTGACGAACTCCTGAAGCAGTCCGGCTCGTTCCGTGAAAACCAGCGCGTTGCAGAGCGCGTGATGGATAGTAACGATCTGGAAAAAGAGCGCGGTATTACCATTCTCGCCAAGGCAACCTCGGTTGAGTGGAAGGGCGTTCGTGTTAACATCGTTGACACCCCCGGCCACGCCGACTTCGGTGGCGAAGTTGAGCGTATTCTGTCGATGGTGGATGGCGCAATCGTTCTGGTGGACAGCTCTGAAGGCCCAATGCCACAGACCAAGTTTGTGGTTGGCAAGGCGCTGAAGGTTGGTCTTCGCCCAATCGTTGCGATCAACAAGATCGACCGTCCCGATGGTCGTCATGAAGAAGTTATCAACGAAGTCTTCGACCTGTTCGCAAGCTTGGACGCTACCGACGAGCAGCTCGACTTCCCAATCCTTTACGGTTCTGGCCGCGACGGCTGGATGAACGTATCGCCAGAAGGTCCAAAGGATCAGGGTCTTGCTCCTCTGCTCGATCTGGTTCTGGAACATGTTCCTGAGCCAAGCGTTGGCGACGAAGACGGTGCGTTCCGCATGATCGGCACCCTTCTGGAAGCCAACCCCTTCCTCGGTCGCGTTATCACCGGTCGTATCCATTCCGGCTCGATCAAGCCAAACCAGTCCGTCAAGGTTCTCAGCCAGGACGGCAAGGTTGTTGAAACCGGCCGTATTTCCAAGATTCTCGCGTTCCGTGGCATTGAGCGCACTGCAATTGATGAAGCCCATGCGGGCGATATCGTGGCGATTGCTGGTCTGTCCAAGGGCACGGTTGCTGATACCTTCTGCGATCCTTCGGTCACAGAAGCTCTAGCTGCCCAGCCAATCGATCCGCCAACTGTTACCATGTCCTTCCTCGTCAACGACAGCCCGCTGGCTGGCACCGAAGGCGACAAGGTCACCAGCCGCGTGATTCGTGACCGTCTGTTCAAGGAAGCCGAAGGCAATGTTGCCCTGAAGATTGAAGAATCGGAAGGCAAGGACTCGTTCTTCGTATCTGGCCGTGGCGAATTGCAGCTGGCCGTTTTGATCGAAACCATGCGTCGCGAAGGCTTTGAGCTGGCTGTCTCGCGTCCGCGCGTTGTGATGCACAAGGACGAGAACGGCACCCTGATGGAGCCGATCGAAGAAGTTGTGATCGACGTGGATGAAGAGCATTCCGGCGTGGTCGTTCAGAAGATGTCTGAGCGCAAGGCTGAAATGACCGAGCTGCGTCCTTCTGGCGGCAATCGTGTGCGTCTGGTGTTCTACGCACCGACCCGTGGTCTGATCGGTTACCAGTCTGAACTGCTGACCGACACCCGTGGCACCGCGATCATGAACCGTCTGTTTCACGATTATCAGCCGTACAAGGGTGAAATCGGCGGTCGCTCCAACGGCGTTCTGCTGTCGAACCAGTCCGGTGAAGCCGTGGCTTACGCCATGTTCAACCTCGAAGACCGCGGCCCGATGATCATCGAGCCAGGCGACAAGGTTTACATGGGTATGATCGTCGGCATTCACTCGCGCGACAACGATCTGGAAGTGAACGTGTTGAAGGGCAAGCAGCTCACCAACATTCGCTCCGCTGGTAAGGATGAAGCTGTGAAGCTGACCCCGCCAATCCGCATGACGCTTGACCGCGCCCTGTCGTGGATTCAGGACGATGAGCTGATGGAAGTGACACCAAAGTCGATCCGTCTGCGCAAGTTCTATCTCGACGCCAACGACCGCAAGCGTTTTGGCAAGGCACGTGCTGCGCAAGGCTGATTAGCCGCTCCTTCGCTAATTTGAAATTGAATGCCCCGTCCGATTTGGACGGGGCATTTTTTTGTGCGTATCACTCCTGAGCACTCTTGTGGCAATGATTAATGACCTGTTAATTTCGACGAACGGGGTTAATGAAAGTCTGTGGGTAAGAGCGTCTCAAGCTGGCTGCGATGATTCTTTTTGGCCGAATCGCTTTAATGGAATTCATGCAGAAAATTTGAAATCGGGGATGGCGTGTCCGTCTCCCTGTTACGGCGGCCTTATTGCACCGGCTCAACCAGAGTGGCGTTATGAAAACGTTGTCCATTGACGTGCGTCCGGCGGCTCCGGGCGATGCAGTCGCACTTTCCGATGTGCATCGGCAGGCGTGGCAATATTGCTACTCCGGTGTGATACCGCATAAGCCGCTGTCTCGAATGATGGAGCGGCGGGATGCGAATTGGTGGCGCAAAGCCACCAATGGACCCGCAACTGTTCTCGTTGTTGATATTGGCGATACCATTGCAGGCTACGCCACGCTGGGCCTCAATCGAGCCCAGGCATTGCCCTATGACGGCGAGATCTACGAGATCTATATGCGGCCTGAATATCAGGGGGTTGGCCTTGGTTATGCGCTGTTTAACGAAAGCCGCCGCGCGCTAAAATCCTTTGGTTATCAGGGATTGGTGGCCTGGTGTCTGGAAGACAGCGATTCTGCGGTCAGCTTTTTTCGCTCCAATGGCGGTGTCGATCTGGTGGAAGGGACCGAGGATTTCGACCACGTCAGCTTGAAGAAGCTTGGTTTTGTCTGGCAACGCTGACGTCAGCATCCAGCTCTCGGTTGCCTCGGTGCATGCTTTCTTGGCTATGCTTCTCACGGCCAGTTGATTTGCCACCAGAAACCCTTTACGACACCGGGGATTTTAACAATCCCATGGGGTTAGATATGCGTATTGATGCAATCTCTATCGGCAAGAACCCACCTGATGACATCAATGTTATCGTTGAGGTGCCAGTTGGTGGCCAGCCGATCAAGTATGAGATGGATAAGGAAGCCGGCACGCTGATCGTTGACCGCTTTCTCTACACTCCAATGCATTATCCGGGCAATTATGGCTTTGTGCCGCACACATTGTGCGAAGACGGTGACCCGATTGACGTGTTGATCTGCAACACGCGCCCGCTGGTTCCTGGCTGCGTCATCAATGTGCGCCCGATCGGCGTTATGCTGATGGAAGACGATGGCGGCAAGGACGAAAAGATCATTGCTGTGCCTGTGCAGAAGCTCACCCGTCGTTATGACAAGGTCCACAACTACACCGACCTGCCAGAGATCACGCTGAAGCAGATTCAGCACTTCTTTGAGCATTACAAGGATCTGGAACCCGGCAAGTGGGTCAAGATTGGTGACTGGATGGACGTGGACGTGGCCAAGCAGCTGATCGTTGATTCCATCGAGCGCGCCAAGAAATAATATCAGGCCGTCAGCTTTTCGAGCCTGACTTTCAAATCCTCCGGGTCGCCATCGATCCGGAGGATTTTTTGTCTGGCGGTATCGCCAGAGACAAGCGTGATGGTGGATTTGGCAATGCCGATCCGCTTGGCCAGAAAGGCAATCAACGCCTTGTTGGCTTTACCCTTTTCCGGCACATCGCTGACGCGCACTTTCAAATGCGCCTCCCCATTGCCGTTCAGTTCCACGCCATCCACATCGTCGCGCCCGCCATTGGGCGTGAGCCGAATGGCGAGGCGAATGTGATCGTCGAAAGTGCGGTAAGGCAGGGTCACATCAACAGCATGGGGGCGAGCGTGCTCCACATCAGCTGACGGACAAAATAGATGATCAGCAGCAGAATGATTGGCGAAATATCAATGCCGCCAAGATCAGGCATGATGCGGCGGATAGGACGCAGAGCTGGTTCGGTTACATTGTAGAGGAACAGGCCTATCTGATTGACAAACCGGTTGCTGGAATTGATGACGTTAAAAGCGTAGAGCCAGGAATAGATCGCGCTGGCAATCAGAATCCAGGTGTAAAGGTCAAGGGCCAGGTCAATCGTTTTCAGCAGGGCCAGCATGGCAGTCTCCATTTGCGTGTTATCCGCAGATGTAGCTATTGAGACCGGATCGGGCAAGTGTTGCCTTGCCAGCTGCGTTGATTCATGTTTAACGCAAGTATGATGACGCGCCAGATCCCCATGACAGCAAATCTTTGTGCGCCATGTATGGCGCACAAAGATTTGCTGTAGCACTTTATATCTACGGCATAATTCTTTAGACCGAGTCCGGTTTAAAGAATTATGCCGTGGCCGGAGAAATTGACTGCTATGTCCGTATTGCAACAGGCTGACCGTTTCGCAGCATTCAGGCATGCTGCCTATGCGAAGTTTTTCATGGCGCGGTTTTTGGCGGCTTTCGCCATTCAAATTGTCAGCGTTTCTGTTGGCTGGCAGATGTATGAAGTGACCGGCAACGCGCTCTATCTTGGCTTGATTGGTCTGGTGCAATTTTTGCCCGCCCTTTTGCTGGTGCTGGTCACAGGCACGGTTGCGGATCATTTCAATCGCCGGGTCATTGTCGCGATATGCCTGGGTGTTAGCGCTGTCTGCGTCGGCGCACTGCTGGTTTTGACCATCAACAATGCGTTTGCGCCGATTCCGGTGCTGTTGATCATGACAATTTTTGGCATTGAGCGGGCCTTCATGGGGCCTGCGGTGTCATCTCTGGCCCCCAATCTGGTGCCGGAGAAAGATCTGGCCAATTCCTTTGCCTGGAATGCATCGTCCTGGCAGACAGCCTCCATTCTGGGCCCGGTTGCCGGTGGCTTGCTCTACGGTGTTGGTGCCAATGTTGCGTATGGTGTCGCGCTGGTGTTTATGGCGGCTGGCACTGTGTTTATTCTGCTGGTGCCCAAGCCAGCCCAAAGAACCAATAATGAGCCCAAGACCCTGACCTATCTGCTGGCGGGGTTCAAGTTCATCCGCCACGAAAAAGTGGTACTGGGTGCGATCTCGCTTGATCTGTTCGCGGTGCTGCTGGGCGGTGCTGTGGCGTTGATGCCGGTCTATGCCTCGGATATTTTAACCATGGGGCCGTTTGGGCTTGGCATCTTGCGCTCGGCTCCCGGCGTCGGTGCCATTTTGATGGCAACCTTGCTGGCAACCTTTCCAATCCGTCACCGCGCCGGCCTGCTGATGTTCTTGGGGGTTGCCATTTTCGGTATTGCCACGGTGGTTTTTGGCGTCTCGAAAGTCTGGTGGATTTCGGCGATTGCGCTGGCCGTGATGGGCGCTGGTGATATGATTTCGGTTTATGTCCGCGAAACCCTGCTGGCGCTGTGGACTCCGGACGCGGTGCGTGGCCGGGTCAATGCCGTGAATTCGGTGTTTGTCGGAGCGTCCAATGAGCTGGGCGAGTTTCGCGCTGGCACCATGGCCCATTTGATCGGGCCAGTTGCCGCCGTTGTGGTGGGCGGTGTTGGCACTTTGGCGGTATCCGTGATTTGGGCGCTGGCATTTCCAAAATTGCGCACCATTGACACGCTGGAAAATCCCGACCTCAAATAGAGATTCTTGTTTATGCATCGGATTTATCCGAAAACCGGTTCCCACTTTTCGGTCCGATGCTGTAACACCTCATCCTTGAAAACAAGATCAAGGAAGTCGGAGAGCCATGCTTTCAGGGGCGCGTCAAACATCATCCGCCCCTCCAGATGGTCCCGGCCTTTTTGGGCATTGGGCATGGTAAAGCGCGATGCCCCATGCACCACCCAGCGCTGCATCATGGCGCGGGTCAATTCGGCGTGAAACTGCACCCCGAATGCCTTTTCGCCATAGCGAATGGCCTGATTGGGATAGGTGTCGGACGTGGCCAGCAAGGTTGCGCCATGGGGTAAATCAAAACCCTCGCGGTGAAAATGGTAAACCATCTTCGGCCACTTCATCAAAAGCCTGCCGTGCTGCGTCGGCTCGATCGGATACCAGCCAATCTCCACCAGTTCTTTCGCATGGGCCTGCACTCTGCCACCCAAATGGCGCACCAGCATTTGCGCGCCAAGGCAGATGCCGAGATAGGGACGGTTTTCCTTGAGCGGCACGGAAATCCAGTCGATCTCATGCTTGACGAAATGTTCGGGATCATTGGCGCTCATTGGTCCGCCAAACACCACAACGCCGCTGTGGTTATCCAGGGTTTCGGGCAGGCGATCGCCAAGCGCCGGGCGGCGAATATCGAGCGGAAACCCTTTTTCCAGCAGCATTTGCCCCACGCGGCCCGCACTGGAACGCTCCTGATGCAGAACGATCAGAACAGGCCGCCGCCCTGACAGCCGCCCAACGGGATCAGGGGGCATCACTATCTCCGGCCATATCGCCAGATTGCCCGGCCCGTGCTGCCGCATTTTGCCGCGAGATGATGCGGTCGCGATCGGACACCGCCAGTAGATCGGCAATGCGCCACAGGATGTGGTCTTCCATCTCATTGCGCACGCCATCGGCATAAACAATGTCCCACAGCACACCCACCAGTTCCAGCCGCTGGTCACTATCCAGTCGGCGTTTCAGCTCGGATGTGAAGTGGTAAAAATCAACCGCTTCATTTTCCGCCCGCTTTCCGGCCGCCAGAAGCGCCTCCAGCTTGCTGTTATCCAGCGGGTAATGGTCTTTCACACTTTTGCGCAAAACCTTGCGTTCGGCCTCGCTGATGGTGCCATCGGCTTCCATCACCTGAAAGCAAAGCGCCACAATCAGCACCCTGGTGTCATCCATGGCAAACTCACCGCTTTGCGATGTGTTCACAAGGGTTTGAATAAAGGCGTTCAGCCTTTCCAGCATGGTATGTCCTTCACAAGATATTCATTCGGGCTTTTTCGTCGGCAGTGTTGCCGGGCTTGCGCACGCCGGGGTCATCTGGCGGGCGACCAAAGAACGGCTCGGGAGGCACATCTTTGGCCCCATTTGCATTTTTAGTCGCAGGCGTGGTGGGCAGAGGTTTTGGCGTGACAACCTTCACGCTTTCCTGCTTCTCCGTGGTTTGTCCGGCAGCCGGCGGCGATTTTACCTGATCTGGCTTCATCTGATCTGCTTTGGCTAACGCCGGAAGTTCGGCAAGTGCTGCGGCTCCACTCACCACGGTGCCGTCCTCAATCGATCCTGACACTTGTGCGTAGGGCACTTTCCACTCAAACGCATCAAGCTTGCCGGTGATCGGCGAATAGGGCAGCCATTTTTCCGACACCTGACCCTCTGCCACCCAGGCTGGATCGCGCGGTGCTTTCAGGGCTTGCGCCATCCAGTAGCGAATGCGGGCCTGATCGCCGGTTTCAGCATCTTCAATGTCCGCCAGCAGCAAAAACACCCGCTCGCTTGAGCGCATGCGGGCGCTAGCTTCGGCTTTGGCGCGCGCCTTGGTGAAATCATGCGCTTCCAGCGCCATTTCTGCGACAATCATCAGGGATTCGACATTGTTGGGCTTGAGATGTTCAAGCCGTTCGGCCCGTTTCAGCCGGTCCATGGCCCCGTCGCCGCTGCGGGCGCGCACGTAGACCCGTGCAATGTCGGGGTGCGGTTCAAGCTTCCATGCGCTTTCCAGCACGGAACCGGCTTTGCGCAAATTGTCTTCGCGCAGCAGGGCGCGGGCGGCGGTGGTTGCTGCTGGCACCAGATCCTTGGCAAGCTTCAAGGCGTTCATGGCATTTTCGCGGGCAAGAGCCGGGTCACCATCCAAAAGATCCATGGCTTTGGCAGTAAGCAGCACGGCCTTCATGCGGTCAGCCTCGCTGCGGCTGCTCACACCGGCCACGCGCTGGCGGTCGAGCAGCAAAATGGCCTCATCCCAATTGCTGGTCTGACAGCGGTGTTCCAGCGTTGCTGTGGCTGCCCAGGGCAGATAGGGGGCTTCTTCTGCGGCTCTTTCGGCATATTGCCGCGCCGCCTCATGGGCTCCAAGCCGGGTTGCCTCGAGATAGAGACCACGAAGGCCAAGCTCGCGGGTTTCCGGATCAGCAACCATTTGCTCATAGATGCGCCGGGCATGGTCGTGCTTGCCTTCGATGATTGCTGTTTGCGCTTCCAGCATCATGATCAAAGGCTCCTGATCGGCCCGAATCAGCCCGCGCGCGCGCGAACTCATCCGATGGGCCAATTGCGCATTGCCAGCACCGGCGGCAATGAGGCCGGTTGAAAGGGCCTGATAGCCACGATCGCGCTTGCGGGCCCGAAAATAGCGGCGAACAGAATGGGGAGAGGTCCAGATGGTGCGGATCAGCCACCATGCGATCATCACCACGGCAACAAGCGCCACGATGATGGTGGCGGCCGCCGTCAGGCTCATTTCGATCAACTGGCCCTGCCAGACGATCTGCAATTCACCGGGCCGGTCAGCCAGCCACGAAAAACCAAAACCAAGGGCGAGGATCAGAAGAACATAAACAATAATACGGATCATGCTGTTTCTCCTCAGCCTTGCCGCCCGGCAACCGAGCGCGCCAGCGCATCGGACACCTGAGCTTCTACAGCAATGCGGGCATCAAGGGCCTTTTTGAAGGAGGCGGAAACGTTTCGGCCCACCTCCGGCAGGGTTTCCCACTCGGCGGCCGCGCCCTTGAGATCGCCATTGCGAATCTTGTCTTCAATGCGGGCGACAATAGCCGATGGGCTATCACCCGCAACATTGCCCACCGGGCGCACCTTGATGATCGACATGGCGCTGGCCATCAATCGCTCACCAATATTGGCGCTTTCAGCCGGTTGGTTGATGGCAGACAAAATGCTATCGGCCACCGGGCCAAAACGCTGCAACAGCTCGGCCCGTGATGCCGTGCCGGTGGCAGCATACGGCTCAAGGGCTTTGACGGCCGGATCTTCCGGCGCAATGCTGCCCAGCGTGCGCAATTCGGCCAAGAAGGGTCCACCGCGATCCGCTGCCGTTTTGAGCGCCGATGCGGCAATGGCGCGGGCAACCTCTATATCGTCGCGCGGCTTGTCGAGCTTGGTCTGAATGGCGGTGAGCTTGTCAGAGAGATCGGTCTGGCCGCTGGTCAGGCTCTGAATGCGGCCTGTGACATCTGATTTCAGCTGGTCAATGGTTTGCTCGGTGCTGGCCAGCTTGGTTTGAAGTTCAGCTATCGCGGCCGGATCAACGGTCTCGGCAGGATTTTGCTGAGCACTTTCCAACTGGGCGAGACGTGCTTCCAAAGCCGATGTATCAGCGGCAGGCTGGCCTTTGGCCACTGTCTGTTTCAGGCTCTCCACCTCTGCGCTCAGGGCCGCGACCTTGTCACTGTTGCCCGATCCCATTGCAGGCAGAAGGCCAGCATATTGAATGCTGCCAGCGGCAATGAGGGCAATCAAGCCCCCGGCAATGCCTGCGGCCAGCAGGCTGGATGTGTTGGTGGTGGCGGCAGGGGCGGCTGGTGTCGCTTGCTCTTCCTCTGGCTTTGGCGCATGGGCGGAAAAGGCGGAGGTGCTGTTGCTGCGCTCCGTGCTTTCCTCGGTCACCGTCTCAGAGCTTTTTGTCTCGGCAGCGGGGTGTGCCTCATTGTCTGAAACGGACTTGGCTTCGTCCTCCGTGGCGCGTTTTTCGGCCGATGGTTCTGGCTCTGAAGTGGGCGGTTCTGGCGTGGCCGCTGGTTCCGCCTCCATCTTTTGTGGCTCGGATGGCGGCACAGGTGGTTCTGTTGCGGGTTCCTTGGTGGTTTCTGCGGAGGTCCCCAGCTCTTCAGGCACCTCTTCAGGCGGCTTTTCATCCGGCTTGCCTGGCGCAACCTCCGTTGCCTTCAGGTCGATGATAACCGGCTCTTCGGTCGTTTTCGAACGGCGTGGGGGCTTTCCCGAAACCATGGCAACCTCGCTTTCAATCTCTATTGGGTTGAAGTTAGTCAGGGATGAGCCGGAAGGGAAGGGGGAGGCGCGATTTTGCCGATATACCTTTGGCTCAAATCAAAGAGAGCAAGCTTTCCTCGTCTGGATGAAGGGCAGCAAAAAGCCGGGTGTTGAAAGGAGGTGTCATGTGATCCGCAACGTTCTGGCTCAGACATAAAAAGCGCGCGGAAGCAAAAAGTTCCAGTGTGCTGGCATTGAAAGGCAGGGCACAAAACCGCTTTGCGGTCTCGGCAGAGTAAAGCAGCACCGCATCAACCGGTTTATCGTCCAGATGTCTCGCAATATCATGCACTTGGTAGGCAATCGTTCCCATGCGATAGATCTCGCAGATGCGATAGGCCATGCCGAGTGCGTCCAGCGCGCGCTCCAGCGTTTTGGCGCGCGGATAACCGGCCAGATAGAGGAGAGGTGCGTTATCCGTCTGATGCTGCGTATGAAGCAGGCTTGCTAGCGCCGCACCATCACCATTGGCTGCGCGCACATTTTCAAAGCCCAACACGCCAGCCGCCTTTGCCGTCGCTGATCCCACCGCAAATACGGGGGTGGAAAAGTGAGGGTGTAATTTGTCTTTGATCGCCGCCAGCGCTGCGATGGCTTCAGTGCTGGTGACAATCAGCGCCGAATGGGGTTGGCTCAGCGCTTTGAGCGCATTTTCCGGGGCATGAACAGGTTTGGCAAGCGGCAGCATTGCTGCCTCAAAACCCAAGCCAAGAAGGCGTTTGGCCGTTTTTTGCCCCGCCCTCTCTGCTCGCGTCACCAAAACCCGCATGTTTTACGTCCATCCCTCAAAAAAGCCCGGTCCGGCCTTGGCGCGAACCTTTTCGCCAGCCTCCCAGCCCAACTTTAAGCCGTCTTCGCAGCGGCCTTCTGCTTCCACCGAATGGGAAACCTGCCCATCCGGCGTCAAGATGGTGCCGGTGAAGCGAATGTTTTCGCCATCGGACAGGGCATAACCGGCAATCGGTGTACGACAGGAGCCATCCAGTGCAGACAGAAAGGCACGTTCGCATGAAACCGCGTCAAAAGTCGGGCGATGATTGAGCGGCTCCAGCAGATCCTGCACGCGGCCATCACCAATGCGGGCTTCAATACAGATGGCCCCTTGGGCAGGTGCCGGTGGAAAGCGCTCGATATCGAGATATTCGGTGATCACATTTTCTTTATCCAGCCGCTTCAAGCCAGCAACGGCCAACAGCGTGGCATCGACCTGACCTTCCGCCAGCTTGCGAAGCCTGCTTTCAACCGCGCCACGATAGGTGATGACCGAAATATCGGGGCGAAGGCGGCGGATCAGCGCCTGACGCCTGAGCGAGGCAGAGCCGATGACAGCCCCATCAGGCATCTCCATCAATGTGGGGGCTGTGCGGCCAATAAAGGCGTCGCGCATGTCTTCGCGCGGCAGATAGGCGGCAATTTCCAGCCCATCGGGCAAGGCCGTTGGCATGTCCTTGGAGGAATGCACGGCAAAGTCCAGCTCGCCACTGCTGAGCTGTTGCTCCAGCTCCAGCGTGAAAAGACCCTTGCCGCCAATCTCAGCCAAGGCCCGATCCGTAATACGGTCGCCGGTGGTGGAGAGCACGACAATTTCGAACATTTCCGGGTCAAGGCCATGGGCAGCCACCAGCCGGTCGCGGGTTTCATGGGCTTGCGCCAAGGCCAAAGGGCTGCCGCGTGTGCCGATACGGAAAGGTTTCGTTTGCATCCAAGGTCATCCATTGTTACCGGAGGGTCTCGTACCCATCTTTCGGTTCTATCGCAATCAACCAAATCGACGCAACTTACAGTCCATGGCAGATTCTCTCAAAATTCTTGGTATTGAAACCAGTTGCGATGAAACCGCAGCCTCCGTTGTTGTGCGCCATGCCGATGGCCGTGGCGAAATCATCTCCGATGTGGTTTTGAGCCAGCTGGACGAGCACAGCGCCTATGGCGGCGTGGTGCCCGAAATTGCTGCCCGCGCCCATGTCGAGGCGCTGGATGTGTTGATTGAAGAAGCGCTGCTGAAAGCGGGGATCACTCTGAATGATGTCGATGCCATTGCCGCCACCTCCGGCCCCGGCCTGATTGGCGGCTTGCTGGTGGGCTTGATGACCGCAAAAGCGCTTGCCAAAGCGGCCCAAAAGCCGCTCTACGCCATCAACCATCTGGAAGGCCATGCGCTGACAGCAAGGCTCACCGACGGCATTCAATTTCCCTACCTGATGCTTTTGGTGTCGGGTGGCCATACCCAATTGGTTCTGGTGCGCGGTGTTAATGACTATGAACGCTGGGGCACGACCATTGATGATGCGCTGGGCGAGGCTTTTGATAAAACGGCAAAGCTGCTTGGCCTGCCTTATCCCGGTGGTCCGGCGGTGGAAAAAGCGGCAGCTCAGGGCAATGAAAAGCGCTTTAATTTCCCGCGTCCGCTGGTGGGTGAGGCACGGCTGGATTTTTCCTTCTCTGGTCTGAAAACGGCGGTGCGCCAAGCGGCAGAGGCGGCAGCGCCGGTGAGTGAGCAGGACATTGCCGATATTTGCGCCTCCTTTCAGCGCGCCATTGCCCGCACCATGGATGATCGCATTGGCCGCGGGCTGGAGCGATTTAATGCTGAATTCCCGAACCCTGTCGAACAACCCGCTTTGATCGTCGCCGGTGGTGTTGCGGCCAACCGGGCTTTGCGGGGGGCTTTGCAGGCCCTGTGCGACAAGCATGGTTTTCGCTTTGTCGCACCGCCCCATCACTTGTGCACCGATAATGCCGCCATGATTGCCTGGGCTGGCCTTGAGCGCATGGCGCTGGGCCTGCCGGCTGATGATCTCACGGTTGCGCCGCGCTCGCGCTGGCCGCTGGACAGCAATGCCCAAGCCATGCTTGGTTCTGGCAAACGCGGCGTGAAGGCGTAAGGTGGCACGATGAACGAGCAACAGCATATTGCGGTGATTGGTGCGGGCGCTTTTGGCACGGCTTTAGCGACTGTGATGGCATTGGACGGGCGCGCAAAGGTCACGCTGATTGGTCGTGATCCCGCCTTGATGGCTGACTTGAAGGCAGATCACCTGCATGATGCCGCCCTGCCGGGGATTTATCTGCCCGATGGGTTGGCATTTTCCGCCGAGCCGGATGCGGTGAGTGACGCTGATATTGTGCTGTTTGCCATGCCATCCCAGGCGCAGGCCGATGCGGCAGCAACCTATGGCCCCTATCTTTCGGCTGATGCGGTTGTGGTAACCTGCGCCAAGGGCATTGATCGGCAAACGGCGCGCCTGTTGAGCGATATTCTGGAAGAGAAATTGCCGCACCATCCGGTGGCCGTACTGTCAGGGCCGGGCTTTGCCATGGATATCGCCCGTGGTCTGCCCACCGCCATGGCGCTCGCCGCCCCCCATGTGGAACTCGCTGAAGTGCTGGCACGGACACTGTCGACACCGACCTTCCGGCTCTATGCCTCTGACGATCGCATTGGCGTGCAACTGGGTGGCGCGCTGAAAAATGTGCTGGCCATTGCCTGCGGCATTGTTGAAGGGCGCGGCCTTGGCGAATCGGCCCGCGCGGCTTTGATTTCGCGTGGCTTGGCTGAAATGTCGCGTCTGGTCACAGCCATGGGCGGCAAGGCCGATACGGTGCGCGGTCTTTCTGGTCTTGGCGATCTGGTGTTGACCGCCACCAGCCACCAATCGCGCAATCTTCGCTATGGTATCGCTCTGGCCAATGGCGAATCCGCTGGAGGCTATCTGGTGGAAGGTGCTTTTGCCGCCGCCGTTTCTGCCCGCCTTGCCGAGGGCCATCAATTGTCCATGCCGATTACTGAGGCCGTGGCCGCGATTATTGAAGGTTCGCTTGATATTGACCGTGCGGTGGACGCACTTATGACCCGCCCGATCACCACTGAATAATCTCTAAAGGAGACCTGCCATGTTGTTTGCCGTAATTTGCGCCGATAAACCAAACCATCTTGATCTTCGCATGGAAACCCGTCCACCGCATGTGGAATGGCTGAACGGCCTGAATGCAGCAGGTGTTTTGAAAATCGGCGGCCCGTTTCTGGATGTTGCTGGCAAGCCTTGCGGCTCGATGCTGCTGATCAAGGCTGATGATCTGGACTCCGCCAAAGCCATTGCTGCTGAAGACCCTTATGCCAAGGCCGGACTGTTCGAATCTGTCGAGATCAAGCCCTACAATTGGGTGTTCAACAATCCCGAGGCGTGAGACGAGCATGGCATTCTGGCTGTTTAAATCCGAACCCTTCAAATTCTCGTGGGAGATGCTCAAGGCCAAAGGGGCCGAGGGTGAGCAATGGGATGGGGTGCGCAATTATCAGGCCCGCAACAATATGCGGGCGATGAAAATCGGCGATAAGGGCTTTTTCTACCACTCCAACGAGGGCTTGGAAGTGGTGGGCGTTGCCGAGGTCTGCGCCCTTGCCCACCCCGACACCACCAGTGATGATCCGCGCTGGGAATGCGTGGATATTCGCGCCGTCTGCGACATGCCCAAGCCGGTGACGCTAAAAGATGTGAAGGCCCATCCCGGCTTGCAGCAGATGTCGCTGGTGACCTCCATGCGGCTATCGGTACAGCCGGTGACGGAAGAGGAATATCTCGAAGTCTGCCGTATGGGTGGGCTTGAAAACCCGCCGCGCTGAGAACGCTCGTGAAGATTGATCCAGAGCGTTTCATTCTCGACAATACCGAGATCATGGCCCCGCCGCACGTGCCGGAAATTCGCCTGCATCTGGCCAGCGAAGTGCATGATCTATGGCTGAAAACCGAGGAAGATCTGGCCGAGATCGGCTTGCCGCCGCCGTTCTGGGCTTTTGCCTGGGCGGGCGGGCAAGGGCTTGCCCGGCATATTCTGGACTATCCCGATCTGGTGGCAGGCAAGCGGGTGGTGGATTTTGCCACCGGCTCGGGATTGGTGGCGATTGCAGCGGCAAAAGCTGGCGCGGCCCATGTGCTGGCGGCGGATATTGATCCTTTTGTCGAGACGGCCTTGCGCTTGAATGCCGCTGAAAACGACGTGACTATCGCCTTTTCTGCCGACAACATTGTCGGACCCGCGCTGGAAGCAGATGTCCTGCTGGCCGGTGACGTGTTCTATGACAAGGGTTTTGCTGACCAGCTTGTACCGTGGTTTTCCGAACTGACGGCAAATGGCGTGCAGGTGATTGTTGGTGATCCGGGCCGCGCCTATTGCCCAAAAGACCGGCTGCAATCTTTGGGCGTCTATCAGGTGCCGGTGACGCGGGTGCTGGAAGACAGCGAGGTGAAAAAAACCACCGTCTGGCAGTTTTTATAGCGCGTCGCGATGAAGACGCAGGATGCACACGCCATTTTGATAGGTGCAGGCCGGATGTTTCACTGTCGTCTGGACATCAATGATTTTGGCTTTGGGGGCCAGTTCTTTGACGGCACTTTGTCTTGATCCGCTGTACCAGGCTGAAGCGCCGATGACATAGTTTCCCGCCGTGGTCCTGATGCTGATCAGCGAGGTGCTTACAGTCTGCTGGATAGGGTACACGCGCTCATTCAAGCCTTCTGCCTGCACCGAGCTTGATAAAATCAGCCCCAAACATCCCAAGATTGCGCAAAATGGGTGTTTTAAGCGGATCAAAGCGCGCAGATGTGGCAAGGGATGTACTCCGACCCAAAACAAAATATGCTTAACAAAGCGTTACTTTGTTTTTTCGCAGAATCAAGAGGACGCGGTCGTGCGAAGCCGTTTCTTAAGGAATTCCCTTTACTTTGCAGCGCATCAGTGGTTCGTCAGAGTGTGGCTTAGTCAATCGATTAAATTGAAAGACGTGTTCAAAAGCGCCTTGTCCTTGATCAATCGGAGGATTAAAGGTCCAATTTGACGCACTGCACTCCATGAAGGAGCGCCCTATATCCCTTCATTCCAAGGATGGAATGCAATTGAACGCCGTGAGGACGAGATGGCGAACGTGACAAAACAACGGCCTTTGTCGCCGCATCTGCAAATTTACAAGCCAATTCCAACCATGATGATGTCGATTGTGCATCGTATCACGGGTGGCGCGCTGTATTTTGGCACCGCGCTGGTTGCCTGGTGGCTGATTGCCGCTTCAGTCGGTGCTGATTATTATGATTGGGTCTCCTGGTTCATGGGAACCTTCATTGGCAAAATCGTGCTGTTCGGCTTCAGCTGGGCGCTGATTCACCACATGCTCGGCGGCCTTCGCCACTTCATGTGGGATCTTGGTTTTGGCTATGAAAAGCATTTCAACACCAAGCTGGCCAAGGCCACGCTCGTCGCCTCCGTTGTCCTGACCGTTCTGGTCTGGATCATCGCTTTGATCATTCGCTGAGGGGTTTTATCATGGATATGCGTACGCCACTCGGCAGGGTTCGCGGTCTCGGTTCGGCCAAGGATGGCACGGAACATTTCTGGCGCCAAAGAATCACGGCGGTTGCCAATGTGCCGCTTCTTCTGTTCTTCATCGGCTTCATGCTCACACACGCTGGCGCGCCTTATGCCGATGTCGTGTCTGCCCTCTCCAATCCTGTGGTCGCGGTGATCATGGGTCTGGTTGTTCTGTCGGGCCTTATTCATATGAAGCTTGGCATGCAGGTCATCATCGAGGATTACATCCACACCGAATGGGTGAAGATTGTACTCCTGATGCTCAATACATTTTTCGTGATCACCACGGGTGCGCTCTGTCTTTTCGCCATCCTCAAGATCGCGTTTGTAGGATAATTCATCATGGCATCGACAAATTCCTCCAAAGACACAGGGCCAACCATCAACGGTCGGTCTTATACCTATGTGGACCACGCCTATGACGTGGTTGTGGTCGGCGCTGGCGGCGCTGGCCTGCGCGCAACGCTTGGCATGGCCGAGCAGGGTTTCAAAACCGCCTGCATCACCAAAGTGTTCCCAACCCGTTCGCACACGGTTGCAGCTCAGGGCGGTATTGCGGCGTCCCTGACCAATATGACGCCGGATTGCTGGCAGTGGCACCTGTATGACACCGTCAAGGGTTCTGACTGGCTCGGCGACGTGGACGCCATGCAATATCTGGCCATGGAAGCGCCCAAGGCGGTTTACGAGCTGGAACATTACGGCGTTCCATTTTCGCGTAACGAAGAAGGCAAGATCTATCAGCGCCCCTTCGGCGGCCACATGCAGAACTATGGCGAAGGCCCGCCAGTGCAGCGCACCTGTGCGGCTGCTGACCGCACCGGCCACGCCATTTTGCACACGCTTTATGGCCAGTCACTCAAGCACAACGCTGAATTCTTCATCGAATATTTCGCGCTTGATCTGATCATGGCGGAAGACGGTCGTTGCACCGGCGTTGTCGCCTGGAATCTTGATGACGGCACTATCCATCGCTTCTCTGCGAAAATGGTGGTACTGGCTACCGGCGGTTATGGCCGTGCCTATTTCTCGGCAACCTCGGCCCACACCTGCACCGGCGACGGCGGCGGCATGATTGCCCGCGCTGGCCTGCCGCTTCAGGACATGGAGTTTGTGCAGTTCCACCCAACCGGCATCTACGGCGCTGGCTGTCTGATTACCGAGGGTGCGCGCGGTGAAGGCGGCTATCTGGTCAATTCCGAGGGTGAGCGCTTCATGGAGCGGTATGCACCATCGGCCAAGGATCTTGCCTCGCGTGACGTTGTGTCTCGCTGCATGACCATGGAAATCCGCGAAGGCCGTGGCGTTGGTAAAAACAAAGACCACATCTTCCTGCATCTTGACCATCTTGATCCGGCCGTTCTGCATGAGCGTCTTCCCGGTATCTCGGAAAGCGCCAAGATTTTCGCAGGCGTTGATGTGACCCGCGAGCCGATTCCGGTTCTGCCAACGGTTCACTACAATATGGGCGGTATTCCGACCAACTATTGGGGTGAAGTGCTGAATGCCGATGCCAACAACCCAGAGCGTATCGCACCCGGCCTGATGGCTGTGGGCGAGGCGGGTTGCGCATCCGTGCATGGTGCAAACCGCCTTGGCTCCAACTCGTTGATCGACTTGGTGGTGTTTGGCCGTGCAGCCGCTATTCGCGCTGCCGAAGTCATTGATCGTGCGTCGCCAATCCCGGCGCTCAACATTGATGCCTGCAACAAGATCATGGAGCGCTTTGACAACATCCGCTTCTCCAATGGCTCGACGCCAACGGCTGTGCTGCGTGACAAGATGCAGCGCGCCATGCAGGAAGACGCTGCCGTGTTCCGCACCCAGGAAGCGCTGGAAAGTGGCTGCCGCCGTATCTCCGCAATCTGGAAAGAGATGCCGGATATCAAGGTAACCGACCGTTCGCTGGTGTGGAATTCCGATCTGGTGGAAACACTTGAGCTGCACAACCTGATGGCCAATGCGATCACCACGGTTTATGGCGCGGAAGCCCGCAAGGAAAGCCGCGGTGCCCACGCCCGTGAAGATTACAAGGACGGTCCATTTGCGGGTCGTGATGACGAAAACTGGCGCAAGCACACGCTGGCATGGGTCAACGAAGCTGGCGATGTGAAGCTGGATTATCGTCCGGTTCACACCGAGCTTCTGGCGGACGGGATCGATCCCAAGAAGATCGAGCCCAAGGCCCGCGTATATTGATGTGAGGATATCGACATGGTTGAACTAACTCTCCCTAAGAATTCTCAGGTCAAGCCCGGCAAGACCTGGCCAAAGCCCGCCGGTGCCCAGAATGTGCGTGAATATCGCATCTATCGCTGGAGCCCGGACGATGCCGAAAATCCCCATATCGACACCTATTATGTCGATATGGATGATTGCGGCCCGATGGTGCTCGACGGTCTGCTGTATATCAAGAACAAGATCGACCCGACCCTGACCTTCCGTCGCTCCTGTCGCGAAGGCATTTGCGGCTCTTGCGCCATGAACATTGATGGTACCAACACGCTGGCCTGCACCAAGGGCATGGATGAGGTGAATGGCACGGTGAAGATCTATCCGCTGCCGCATATGCCGGTGGTCAAGGATCTGGTGCCGGACCTGAGCCATTTCTATGCGCAGCATCGCTCGATTGAGCCTTGGTTGAAGACGGTGTCTCCGACCCCTGCCAAGGAATGGAAGCAAAGCCACGAAGATCGCTTGAAGCTCGACGGTCTGTACGAGTGCATTTTGTGCGCTTGCTGCTCAACCTCCTGCCCAAGCTACTGGTGGAATGGCGACCGTTACCTTGGTCCAGCCGTATTGTTGCAGGCCTATCGCTGGCTGATCGACAGCCGCGACGAAGCCAAGGGCGAGCGCCTGGATAATCTGGAAGATCCTTTCCGTCTTTATCGCTGCCACACAATCATGAACTGTGCGCAGGCCTGTCCGAAGGGCTTGAACCCTGCCAAGGCCATTGGCGAAATCAAGAAAATGATGGTTGAGCGCCGTCTGTAATGTATGGGTGCCGCCGGATCATCCCGGCGGCATTTTTTTGAAAACGGAAGCGGTTGTCGCCGGGCGTCGTCATTGGCTTGATAACGTGGTATCGGGATTGTGCCTTGATTTATGATTGGCCTTGACGCTATTTTGCTCAAATCTAATGGCAATTGCTCAATACAGAAAACCACCGGGAGTATGAGGATGAATCTGAAATTTGCGGCGACAGGTTTTGCGGTCGTGCTTGCATTGGCCGGATGTCAGCGCACATCGAGTGATTATGGTTCTTCCTCCTTGCCGCCCTTGCAGGCGCAGCCGGTATCGCCGGTCACATCGGGTCAATTGCCACCTCCGGGTGCGGCAGGATCGCAATTTCCGGCTCCTCCAGCCAACCAAACGGCTGCCTTGACGCCAAACGCTCCACCTCCAGGCAATGCCATGGATTTCACCAAGGAACAGATGGTTGGCAATTGGCGCGTTTCCAACGCGGGAGCGAGCTGCGATATGTTCCTGACCTTGACCAATCTCGGTGGCGGTTCGCGCGGCGGCACGCGCCGTTGCGTCGGTCCATTGACCACCATGGGTGCCTGGGATGTTGCCAACAAGCAGTTGTTGCTCAAGGACCGCGACGGCAACGTGATTGGCACGCTGTATAAGACGGCTGACAACCAGTTCAGCGGCTCCACCAGCAGCGGTCAGCCGGTTAGCCTGAGCCGCTAACAGGCATTTCCATCGACATTTCTTTTTTTGCCTGCCCAATTCATCGGGCAGGCATACGCTTTTGCGGAGTTCTCCATGCAGCCGATGCCCGATTACACCCTCAGCGTCAGCGAGGCGCTGAAAGCGCGGACAAAATCGGGTGAACTTCTGGCCGATGCCGCACAGATGGAGGTGGCTGGCAAGCTGGATCGCATTCTTGGCGATTTGAAAGAGCGCAAGCCCGCCAGCAAATCCTCGGCACTGGGCTGGATTTTTGCCAAACGCAAGAAGACAAAAGACCCGATCAAGGGGCTGTATGTTTACGGCAGTGTTGGCCGTGGCAAGACCATGCTGATGGACCTGTTCTTCTCCATGGCTCCGATTGAAAAGAAGCGTCGGGCTCATTTTCATGAATTCATGGCCGATGTGCACAATCGCATTTACGCCCATCGTCAGAAATTGAAAAACGGCGAAACCAAGCAGGCGGACCCGGTGCCGCCGGTGGCAGAGCAGCTGGCAGCACAGGCCGAACTGCTGTGCTTTGATGAATTTACCGTGACCGACATTGCTGATGCGATGATTTTGTCGCGCTTGTTTACCGAGCTGTTTGCGCGCGGCTGCATTCTGGTGGCAACCTCCAATGTCGAGCCGAACAATCTCTACCCCGACGGCTTGAACAGAAGCCTCTTCCTGCCCTTTGTCGGGCTGTTGCAGCAATATGTTGAGGTAAGCTCGCTGGATTCACCCACCGATTACCGGATGGAAAAGATTGATCATCTGCCGGTCTATCTTACCCCGGCAGACAGTGCCGCGGATCGGGAGATGGACCGCGCCTGGCGCACTGTTACCCATGGGCGGCCGGAGCAGCACATTGAGATTCCGATGAAGGGTCGCGTGGTGCCTGTGCCGCGCGCAGTGGAGCGGGCGGCGCGCTTCACCTTTGCCCAATTGTGCGAGCAGCCCTTGGGTGCCACTGACTATCTTGCCATTGCGGATCGGTTCGATACGATTTTCATCGATCACATCCCCTTTCTTGGTCCGCAAAAGCGCAATGAAATCAAGCGTTTTATTATTCTGATCGATGCACTCTATGACCACAAAGTGCGCTTGCATGCGTCCGCCGCAGCCCAGCCCGAAGCCCTTTTGACCGAGAAGAAAGGCACAGAAGGTTTCGAGTTTGATCGCACGGCGTCGCGCCTGTTTGAGATGCAGAGCAGTGACTATCTTAACGAAGGTAAATCAGATCTTTCTGAAATGTGAAGATTTCGTGACTATAATACTTACCTTTACGTAAGAATTTTATAGTCTAAACGATTGAAAAATAACATCACATAAATATCGTTTGCGTTTTTTGCTGTGTCGGGCTATGCGATGATCCGCAATGGCTGGCCCTGACCTCTTGGTGCTCGCCTTGGTTTTGGATCTAAAAGGAAGCATTTCAATGGCGCGCAACAAAATCGCACTTATTGGTTCTGGAATGATCGGCGGCACGCTGGCTCATCTGGCTGGCCTCAAGGAACTGGGCGACATCGTCCTGTTCGATATTGCTGACGGTGTACCGCAGGGCAAGGGTCTGGACATCGCGCAGTCCTCTCCTGTTGAAGGTTTTAATGCCAAGCTGACCGGTGCCAGCGACTATTCCGCCATCGAAGGTGCGGACGTTTGCATCGTCACCGCTGGCGTTCCTCGCAAGCCCGGCATGAGCCGCGATGACCTTTTGGGCATCAACCTCAAGGTTATGGAGCAGGTCGGCGCAGGCATCAAGAAATATGCCCCGAACGCTTTTGTCATCTGCATCACCAACCCGCTGGATGCGATGGTCTGGGCTTTGCAGAAGTTCTCCGGTCTGCCAGCCAACAAGGTTGTCGGCATGGCTGGCGTTCTCGACTCGTCTCGCTTCCGCCTGTTTTTGGCTGAAGAATTCAACGTGTCGGTTCAGGATGTCACCGCATTCGTTCTCGGCGGTCACGGCGACACCATGGTGCCTTTGGCCCGTTACTCCACCGTTGCCGGTATTCCATTGACTGATCTGGTCAAGATGGGCTGGTGCACGGCCGAGCGTCTGGAACAGATCATTCAGCGCACCCGCGATGGCGGTGCTGAAATCGTTGGTCTGCTCAAGACTGGTTCTGCCTTCTACGCACCTGCTGCATCGGCAATCGAAATGGCCGAATCCTACCTCAAGGACAAGAAGCGCGTTCTGCCATGCGCTGCTCACCTCACCGGTCAGTATGGCGTCAAGGACATGTATGTTGGTGTTCCGACCGTGATCGGCGCTGGTGGCGTTGAGCGCGTCATCGAAATTCAGCTGGATAAGGACGAAGAAACCGCCTTCCAGAAGTCTGTTGGTGCTGTTGCTGGCCTGTGCGAGGCGTGCATCGCAATCGCTCCGGCTCTCAAGTAATCGCCCCGGCTCAAAAATTAGGACCAGACGATGAATATTCATGAATATCAGGCCAAAGCTCTGCTCAAGGGCTATGGTGCACCGGTTGCGCAGGGCGTGGCCATTCTCTCCGCCGATGAAGCTGAAGCTGCTGCAAAGCAGCTTCCTGGCCCGCTCTATGTGGTCAAGAGCCAGATTCATGCGGGTGGCCGCGGCAAGGGCAAGTTCAAGGAACTCGGCCCCGATGCCAAGGGCGGTGTTCGCCTTGCCAAGTCCATTGAAGAAGTTGTGGCCCATGCCAAAGACATGCTGGGCAACACGCTGGTGACGGCGCAGACTGGCGACGCTGGCAAGCAGGTCAACCGCCTCTACATCGAAGACGGTGCAGATATTGCCCGCGAACTCTATTGCTCGCTGCTGGTTGACCGTTCGGTTGGCCGCGTGGCCTTCGTTGTGTCCACCGAAGGCGGCATGGACATTGAAGCCGTTGCTCACGATACGCCTGAAAAGATTCACACCATTGCCATCGACCCGGAAACCGGCGTGACGGCAGAGGATGTGGCCAAGATTTCGGCTGCTCTGGCGCTGGAAGGTGTGGCCATTGAAGACGCGAAGTCGTTGTTCCCGGCGCTTTACAAGGCCTTCAACGAGAAGGACATGGCGCTTTTGGAAATCAACCCGCTGATCGTGATGGTTGATGGTCACTTGCGCGTTCTCGACGCCAAGGTTTCTTTCGACGGCAATGCGCTGTTCCGTCACGACGACGTGCGGGCGCTGCGCGACGAAACTGAAGAAGACTCCAAGGAAATTGAAGCCTCCAAGTGGGATCTGGCTTACGTGGCTCTTGATGGCAACATCGGCTGCATGGTCAATGGTGCCGGTCTCGCCATGGCGACGATGGACATCATCAAGCTGTACGGCAAAGAGCCTGCAAACTTCTGCGACGTTGGCGGTGGCGCTGGCAAGGAAAAGGTTGCTGCGGCCTTCAAGATCATCACCGCTGACCCGAAGGTTGAGGGCATCCTCGTCAACATCTTCGGCGGTATCATGAAGTGCGACGTGATTGCGGAAGGCGTGATCGCCGCTGTGAAGGAAGTCGGCCTCAAGGTTCCTTTGGTTGTGCGTCTGGAAGGCACCAATGTCGATCTCGGCAAGAAGCTTTTGAACGAATCCGGCCTTGCCATTACGGCGGCTGATGATTTGGACGACGCTGCCAAGAAGATCGTCGCTGCCATCAAGGGTGCGTGAGTCGATGGCTGCTCCATCCAAAACCGTGAAGCGTCAGGCGTTTGGCCCGAATGAGACGGATTTGAACCTGTGCTATTTCGTCTGCTGGGATATCGATTATAGCCCGGAAGACGGCGTTGCTGATCGTTGGGCGCATTTCACCGACCAGGAAGATGCTGCCGCTTACTTCACCGAGAAGTGCAAGGATAGCAGTCTCTTTGTCTGGAAGGGCGAGTTGGGGGTGGCCAAGTCTGATGGTCACTTCGATTGGTTCCGCACACAGTGGTCCAAGAGCCTTGATGCGCATCTGGCAAACAAGCCAGCGAGTGGCATGGGCTATCGTTTTTCCAATGACGCTTTTGAAGCATTTGAACCCCTCGAGTTCGAGGAAGAGGAAGCCGAGTAATGTCGATTCTGATCAATAAGAATACCAAGGTCCTCGTGCAGGGCCTGACCGGTAAGACCGGTACGTTCCACACCGAACAGGCGCTGGCTTACTACGGCACGCAGATGGTCGGCGGTATCCACCCCAAGAAGGGCGGCGAAAACTGGACCGGCTCCAAGGGCGAAACCCTGCCGATCTTCGCAACGGTTGCAGAAGCCAAGGAAAAGACCGGCGCGGATGCAAGCGTGATCTATGTTCCGCCAGCCGGTGCTGCGGATGCGATCATTGAGGCGATTGACGCGGAAATTCCGTTCATCACCTGCATCACCGAAGGCATTCCGGTGATGGACATGGTACGTGTCAAGGCGAAGCTGGAAAAGTCCAAGTCCCGCCTGCTGGGTCCAAACTGCCCCGGCATCCTGACACCGGAAGAGTGCAAGATCGGCATTATGCCGGGCTCGATCTTCCGCAAGGGTTCTGTTGGTATCGTGTCGCGCTCCGGCACCCTGACCTATGAAGCCGTGTTCCAGACCTCGAACGAAGGCCTTGGTCAGACGACTGCTGTCGGCATCGGCGGCGACCCGGTTAAGGGTACTGAATTCATCGACGTGCTGGAAATGTTCCTGGCCGACGAAGCCACGACATCGATCATCATGATCGGCGAAATCGGTGGTTCGGCTGAAGAAGATGCAGCCCAGTTCCTGATCGACGAAGCCAAGAAGGGCCGTAAAAAGCCAATGGCTGGCTTCATCGCAGGCCGTACCGCGCCGAAGGGCCGCACCATGGGCCATGCCGGTGCTGTGGTGTCTGGCGGCAAGGGCGACGCAGAATCCAAGATCGCCGCCATGGAAGCGGCTGGCATCAAGGTTTCGCCGTCTCCAGCGCGTCTTGGTACAACGCTGGTTGAAGTTCTCAAGGGCTGAACCACATAAGGGTAAGGGTAGGCGCGCAACGTTGCGCCTGCCCACTCTGTCTTTAAAGTCCAGTTGAACGTCGTTTCTGACTGGCATACATTCGACAAGCCAAATATTCGGCCGAATATTCGGTTATGACCTCAAGTCGGGAGGCGGGCGCGGGGCCCGCAAGAAACCATGGCAAGGCAAGAAGCCAACGAGCAATTTCAGATCACGTCTTTTCTCGACGGATCGAATGCGATCTACATCGAACAGCTTTATGCGCGTTACGAAGAAGATCCCAATTCGGTATCGTCGGAGTGGCAAGCTTTTTTCAAGGCGCTGGGTGATAATCCAAGCGACGTGAAAAAGGCCGCCAAGGGTGCCTCCTGGCAGCGGAGCAATTGGCCTTTGACACCACGCACCGATCTGGTTTCGGCGTTGGATGGCAATTGGGGTCTGATTGAAAAGGCCATTGAAACCAAGGTCAAGGGTAAGGCGGAAGCAGCGGCAAGCGCTGGCAAGCCGGTTTCTGAAACGGAAGTGTTGCAGGCGACCCGTGATAGCGTTCGCGCCATCATGATGATTCGCGCCTACCGTATGCGCGGCCATTTGCATGCAAAGCTTGACCCGCTCGGCATTGCCGCGCCCGTTGAAGATTACAACGAATTGTCGCCGTCGTCCTATGGTTTCACTGAGGCCGATCTTGATCGCAAGATCTTCATCGATAACGTGCTGGGGCTGGAATACGCCACCGTCCGCGAGATGATCGAGATTCTGGAGCGCACCTATTGCTCGACGCTGGGTGTCGAGTTCATGCATATCTCCAATCCAGAAGAGAAAGCCTGGATTCAGGAACGCATCGAAGGCCCGGATAAAGGCGTTGATTTCACGCTGGAAGGCAAGAAGGCCATTTTGCAAAAGCTGATCGAAGCCGAAGGCTTTGAGCAGTTTATCGACGTAAAATACAAGGGCACCAAGCGTTTTGGTCTCGACGGCGGTGAATCGCTGATCCCGGCGCTGGAGCAGATCATTAAGCGTGGTGGTCAGGAAGGCCTCGAAGAGGTTGTGCTTGGGATGCCGCACCGCGGTCGTCTCAACGTTCTGACCAATGTGATGGGCAAGCCCCATCGCGCTGTGTTCCACGAGTTCAAGGGCGGCTCGTTCAAGCCTGACGAAGTCGAAGGCTCCGGCGACGTGAAGTACCATCTGGGTGCATCGTCTGACCGCGAATTTGATGGCAACAAGGTTCACCTGTCGCTGACCGCCAATCCATCGCACCTGGAAATCGTCAATCCGGTGGTCATGGGTAAAGCCCGTGCCAAGCAGGATCAGCTGGCCAAGGTCTGGGACGGCGACGTGATCCCGCTGAAGGAACGCGCGAAGGTGCTGCCGCTGCTGCTGCATGGTGATGCGGCTTTTGCCGGTCAGGGCGTTGTTGCTGAAATTCTCGGCCTGTCCGGTCTTCGCGGTCACCGCGTCGCCGGCACCATGCATGTGATTGTCAACAACCAGATCGGCTTTACCACCAATCCGGGCTATTCGCGCTCGTCGCCTTATCCATCGGATGTGGCCAAGATGATCGAAGCGCCGATTTTCCACGTCAATGGTGATGATCCTGAAGCGGTTGTGTATGCCGCCAAGGTTGCCACCGAATATCGCATGAAGTTCCACAAGCCTGTGGTTGTAGACATGTTCTGCTACCGCCGCTTTGGCCATAACGAAGGCGATGAGCCTTCCTTCACCCAGCCAAAGATGTACAAGGAAATTCGTTCTCACAAGACGGTTGTTCAGCTCTATGGCGAACGCCTGATCAACGAAGGTTTGATCACTGAGGGCGAACTTGAGAAGATGAAGGCCGATTGGCGCGCCAATCTGGAGCAGGAATTTGATGCCGGTCAGTCCTACAAGCCCAACAAGGCTGACTGGCTGGACGGTGCCTGGTCTGGTATGCGCACCGCTGACAACGCCGATGAGCAGCGCCGCGGCAAGACCGCCGTGCCCATGAAGACCCTCAAGGACATTGGCCGCAAGCTGTCGTCAATTCCAGAAGGCTTCAACGCCCACCGCACCATTCAGCGCTTTATGGACAACCGCGCTCAGATGATTGAGACGGGTGAAGGGATTGACTGGGCCATGGCCGAAGCTTTGGCTTTTGGTTCGACCGTGCTGGATGGCCACAAGATCCGCCTCTCCGGTCAGGATTGCGAGCGCGGCACCTTCTCGCAGCGTCATTCGGTTCTCTACGATCAGGAAACTGAAGAGCGTTACATCCCGCTGGCCAATCTGGCTCCCAATCAGGCACGCTACGAAGTGATCAACTCGATGCTGTCTGAAGAAGCCGTGCTTGGTTTTGAATATGGCTATTCGCTGGCCCGTCCGAACGCCCTGACACTGTGGGAAGCCCAGTTTGGTGACTTCGCCAATGGCGCGCAGGTGGTGTTTGACCAGTTCATCTCGTCTGGTGAGCGCAAGTGGCTGCGTATGTCGGGTCTGGTTTGCCTTCTGCCGCATGGCTATGAAGGTCAGGGTCCAGAGCACTCGTCTGCCCGCCTCGAGCGTTGGTTGCAGATGTGCGCCGAAGACAATATGCAGGTTGCCAACGTGACCACGCCAAGCAACTACTTCCACATCCTGCGCCGTCAGGTAAAGCGCGACTTCCGCAAGCCGCTGATCCTGATGACACCAAAATCCTTGCTGCGTCACAAGCGCGCCACCTCGACATTGGCGGAGATGGCGGGTGAAAGCTCCTTCCACCGTCTGCTGTGGGATGATGCCGAGATGATCAAGGACGGTCCGATCAAGCTGCAGAAGGATGCCAAGATCCGTCGCGTGGTGATGTGCACCGGTAAGGTCTACTATGATCTGCTGGAAGAGCGCGAAAAGCGTGGCATCGACGACATCTACCTGCTGCGTATCGAACAGCTTTATCCGTTCCCGGCCAAGGCGCTGATCAATGAGCTGAGCCGCTTCCGCAATGCGGAGATGGTCTGGTGCCAGGAAGAGCCCAAGAACATGGGTGCCTGGTCGTTTATCGATCCTTATCTGGAATGGGTGCTGGCGCATATTGATGCCAAGTACCAGCGGGTTCGCTACACCGGTCGTCCGGCCGCAGCATCGCCTGCAACGGGCCTGATGTCCAAGCATATTGCCCAGCTTGAAGCCTTCCTTGAGGACGCTCTGGGCGGCTGATGCCGCCCGAGACACCTTGTTTGAAACGCACATAGATCAACGGAATTGTTTTATCATGGCCACTGAAATCCGCGTCCCCACTCTGGGTGAATCCGTCAGCGAAGCCACCATCGGCACCTGGTTCAAAAAGGTCGGCGATGTCGTCAAGGTTGACGAACCGCTTGTCGAGCTTGAAACTGACAAGGTGACGGTTGAAGTTCCTTCGCCCGTCTCCGGCGTCCTGTCCGAAATCGTCGCCCAGAACGGCGACACTGTTGGTCTCGGCGCGCTGCTGGGCAACATTACCGAGGGTGCCTCTGCGGGTGCCAGCGCCCCTGCTGCTTCTGCACCAGCGGCTGCCCCTGCACCTGCTGCGGCACCTGCCGCCGCTGCTCCTGCCGCCGCTGCTCCTGCCGCAACCGGTTCCATGCCAGCCGCTCCTGCTGCTGCCAAGCTTGCTGCTGACAACAACATCAACACCGCTGATGTTGACGGCTCTGGCAAGCGCGGTCAGGTGCTGAAGGGCGATGTGCTTGCAGCCATTGCCAAGGGTCCGGTTGCTGCTGCACCGGCTGCTCCTGCGGCACCCCGTCCGGTTTCCAGCGCTGACGATGCATCGCGCGAAGAGCGCGTCAAGATGACCCGCCTGCGCCAGACCATTGCCAAGCGTTTGAAGGATGCCCAGAACACCGCTGCCATGCTGACCACTTACAATGAAGTGGACATGTCGGCTGTGATGAGCCTGCGCAACAAGTACAAGGACATTTTTGAGAAGAAGCACGGCGTCAAGCTGGGCTTCATGGGCTTCTTCACCAAGGCCGTGACCCACGCCCTGAAGGAACTGCCTGCTGTCAACGCCGAAATCGACGGCACAGACATCATCTACAAGAACTATTGTCACGTCGGCATGGCTGTTGGCACCGACAAGGGCCTCGTGGTTCCTGTGATCCGCGATGCTGATCAGCTGTCGATCTCGGGCGTTGAAAAGGAACTGGGTCGTTTGGCCAAGGCAGCCCGCGATGGTTCGCTCTCCATGGCTGACATGCAGGGCGGCACGTTTACCATCACCAATGGTGGTGTCTATGGTTCGCTGATGTCCTCGCCGATCCTGAACGCGCCGCAGTCCGGTATTCTGGGCATGCACAAGATTCAGGATCGTCCGGTTGTTGTTGGCGGTCAGATCGTCATCCGTCCGATGATGTATCTGGCGCTGTCCTACGACCACCGTATTGTTGACGGTAAGGAAGCCGTGACCTTCCTCGTGCGCGTCAAGGAAAGCCTGGAAGATCCAGAGCGTCTGGTTCTCGACCTCTAAGATCATGACGTTTTCTCCCGTCGTCTTCGGGTGACGGGAGACGATGGGTGCCGCGGCGTTTCAGCTGGAATTGTTTCATCCCAAAAAGTGGAGCCTGATCATGCAGCCGACTTTTCTTGCCGCGTCGCCTTTTTTGCCCATCATTGGGCTGAGTGTTGTTCTTTTGATTGTCCATATCATGCTGCAAGGCATGACAGCGACAAAGGAATTGGGAACGGACTGGAACGCCGGCCCCCGTGATGGTGATAGAAAGCCGAGCGGTAAAATCGCCGGTCGTGCCGAACGCGCATCGGCCAATTATCGCGAAACCTATCCTGCCTTTATCGCTCTTGCCTTCAGCCTTACCCTTGCCGGGGATCCCCATGGCTTTGGCCTGATCGGGGCATGGGTGTGGTTGGCATGTCGGATTATCTATATCCCGCTTTATCTGGCAGGCATCCCCTACATCCGCTCGCTGGTGTGGCTGGGCTCTTTGGCTGGCTTGGTTGCAATGCTGTTGGTGTTGCTGTTTTAATCCGCGCAGGTTGAGCTGAACGAGGACCGTCGATGCATCCCTATCTGTTTGAACTCGCATCCCTGATGGCAATTTTTGTTTTTGCCATTGTGTCGCCAGGCGCGGATCTCGCTATGGTGATGCGCCAATCGCTGATCCATGGCCGACGCGAGGCAATCATCACCAGTTTTGGCATCGGCACAGCGCTGATGTTTCATGTCACCTACACCATTCTGGGTCTTGGTCTGATTATATCTCAATCGATCTATCTGTTTAACATCGTCAAATGGTGTGGCGTTGCTTACCTGCTCTATATAGGCGTGAAAGCGCTGCGGGCCGGGAAATCCGACCTGACTGCGCAGCCGACCGCTGATGTTCGCGATCGCAAGCAGCAATCCGTGTCGAAAGCCTTTTTTCTTGGCTTTGCTGCCAATGCGCTGAACCCGAAGGCGGTGTTTTTCTTCCTGTCGATCTTCTCCACGGTGGTCAGCATTCACACGCCGATTTCCGTTAAGTTTGGCTATGGTCTGGTGATGGCAAGCTGCCTGATCCTGTGGTTTGTTGGCGTCAGCCTGTTCATGACGACGCCAAAGATGCGTGCGGCTTTCTCAAGGGCCAGCCAATGGATCGACCGCGTCAGTGGCGCTGTCTTCATCGTGCTGGGTCTGAAACTTGCGACCGAGAAGGCCAGTTAATCCGGGGCGCTTTGCGCCCCTCGTTTTGTGCTTTGCCTGAAACCCACCGCGATGGGTGGCATAACGTTTGATATAAAGGAATGAAAAATGGCGTATGATCTTGTTGTCATTGGTAGCGGCCCCGGCGGTTATGTCTGTGCAATCAAGGCCGCTCAGCTTGGCATGAAGGTGGCTGTGGTTGAAAAGCGCGCCACTTACGGCGGCACTTGCCTCAACGTCGGCTGCATCCCCTCCAAGGCGCTGCTGCATGCCTCCGAAATGTTCCATCAGGCCGCCCATGGCATGGCTGATCTGGGTGTGGATGTTGGCGCGCCAACGCTGAACCTGCCCAAGATGATGGCCCATAAGGATGCCACCGTGAAGGCCAATGTTGAAGGCGTGTCCTTCCTGTTCAAGAAGAACAAGATTGATGGTGTGATTGGCACCGGCAAGATCGTGGCTGCTGGCAAGGTCTCTGTCACCAATGACAAGGGCGAAGAGCAGGTTCTGGAAACCAAGAACATCGTGATCGCTACTGGCTCGGATGTGGCTGGCATTCCCGGCGTTGCTGTTGATATTGATGAGAAGATCATTGTGTCGTCCACCGGCGGTATCGCGCTGGACAAGGTGCCGGGCAAGATGATCGTGGTTGGCGGCGGCGTGATCGGCCTTGAGCTTGGCTCGGTCTGGGCGCGTCTGGGTGCCAAGGTCACAGTGGTTGAATATCTTGATACGATTTTGGGCGGCATGGACGGCGAAGTGTCCAAGCAGTTCCAGCGCATGCTGGTCAAGCAGGGCATGGAATTCAACCTCGGTGCCAAGGTTACCGCCGTTGAGAAGTCTGGCACTGGGGCCAAGGTGACATTCGAGCCTGCCAAGGGCGGCGAAGCCACCACTCTGGAAGCCGATGTTGTGCTGGTGGCCACAGGCCGCAAGCCATACACCACAGGCCTTGGCCTTGAAGCTGTTGGCGTTGCCCTCGACAACCGTGGCCGCGTGGAAATCGACAACCACTTCCAGACCAATGTGGCTGGCATTTATGCCATCGGCGATGTGGTCAAGGGTCCAATGCTGGCCCATAAGGCTGAAGATGAAGGCGTGGCTCTGGCCGAAATTCTCTCCGGTCAGCACGGCCATGTGAATTACGATGTCATTCCGGGTGTGGTTTACACCCAGCCGGAAGTGGCCTCTGTTGGCAAGACCGAGGAAGAACTGAAGGCCGCGGGCGTTGCCTATAAGGCTGGCAAGTTCCCCTTCACCGCCAATGGCCGCGCCCGCGCCATGCAGGCCACCGACGGTTTCGTCAAGGTTCTGGCTGACAAGGAAACAGACCGCGTTCTCGGCGTTCACATCATCGGCTTCGGTGCTGGCGAAATGATCCACGAAGCAGCCGTTCTGATGGAATTTGGCGGCTCTTCCGAAGATCTGGGCCGTACCTGCCACGCCCATCCGACCATGTCGGAAGCCGTGAAGGAAGCGGCACTGGCAACTTTCGCAAAGCCAATACACATGTGATCTTTTCTCTTCTGCAAAGAAGAGAGAAATCGACAAGTATTATATTTTCGTAACATTGAAAGCCGTGGCTTGTACTTCAAGCCACGGCTTTTATCATGAGGCCAGTGTTTCTGTATGCTTTTGATAAAAGGTAAGAATTATGGCTTCAAATTCGGTAACCAGCTATTCCATCCTGCAACGAGCCTTGCATTGGCTGATGGCAGCGTTGATTTTCTTCAATCTGATCTTTTCGGATGGCATGGAGCATTGGAACCGGCTGATGCGCCGCGGCGAAACGATTACGCCCGATGACGTCAGCTCCGCCAATATCCACGCCTATGTCGGCATTGCCATTTTGCTGCTCTGTCTGGTCAGGCTGGTCGTCAGGCTGGTGCAGGGCGCACCCGAGGCACCGTCGGAAGAACCAGCTCTTATGAAGCTGGGCGCAAAAATTGCGCACTGGACATTGTATGCTCTTTTTATTCTGATGCCGGTGACCGGCATTGCCAAATATTACTTTGGCAATGACACGCTTGGTGAACTGCACGGCGGACCTTTGAAAGTCCTGCTCTGGGCCTTGATTGTCGCGCATATTCTTGGCGCGCTGGTGCACCAGTTTTATTGGAAAACCAATGTTTTGGCGCGTATGACGCGCGGGGTGTAAACCTATCTTGCTTTATATTCGGCGAGAGGGTTTGCCCCGCCGTTTACGGCATTGCGGTGACGGTGAAGCCTTGCTGGCGCAAGAGCGCGACAAGGCCAGCTTTTCCCGGCAGGTGAAGGGCACCTACGGCCATAAACACGTTGCCTTGATTGAGGGTTGGCGCGGCGCGCGCTGCCATGATCTTGTTGCGGTCGAGAACGATCCGTTGCTCAAACGCTGCGTAGTCCGGGTCTTTGGTGGAGGACGGTTCAGGAGAGACAGCCTCAAGCATGGGCACAATCGCACCAATATCTCCCTTAAGGTAAAGATCGATCATGGTCTCATTGACGTCGTTCATCCTGTCGCCAAGCTGCAATGTTTCGATCAATGACTTGAGGTGAAAAGCCATGGGCAGGTCATTGAGGGCGGCAAGCTGCTCGGCATAGGTTTCCAGCCCCATCACGCGCTTGCCCGCCTTTGCGGCGTCTTGGGCAATCCGTTTATCGAGAAAAGAAACCCCTTCGGCCTTTCGCGCCAGCTCGCAGGCTGGCAGGGCCACAAAACTGGCAATGATCCACGGCTTCATGCGGTTCACGGCCGCTAAGGCCAGTCCCCGTTTTTTCAGCCCCGCTTCCAAGGTCTTCACCTGTTCAGGCGTCAGATGGCTTGTGATGGTTGAGCCATCGGTAAACATCGAAAGCTCAGGCTTGGCCATCAGCGCAATTGCCGCCTTTTTATCGTCCAGCACCTCATCCGATTCGACGATGATTGTCGCCGCCGCATTCGCAGCCGTTTGCGCACCATCGGGCATGGTCAGCACGCGCGGATCGGTTACATGCATGGTGCCAAGCAGATAGGACGGCTTGAGACCGGGCTTTTCAATTTTCCAGAAAATCGCCTGACCATTGGGCGTCTTGGCAGCTTCTGCTGCAACCTTCGCATAGGCCTGTGGATCGCGCTGTTGCAGCTCTGGCAGCAGGTTTTTGCCAGTGCAAGCGTGATCGGAAGGCGTCTGGGCCTGGGTCGTGGCAGACGAGAAAAGCAACGCCAGTCCCAACGCAAGGATCATGCTCAAGGTATTGCGCATGGCTGCGATCCATTGACCTTTGCGTGTTGTGGGGTAGGCGCGTTTAAAGGGCTTCATCATGCACAGTTTCCAGATCGGCAAACAGACCAGTTATGCCCGGGGATGGGCACGATCATAGATATCCATCAGGCGGACCGAATCAATGCCGGTGTACACTTGCGTGGTTGAGAGGCTGGCGTGACCCAGCAATTCCTGAATGGTGCGCAAGTCGCCGCCGCCGCTGAGGAGGTGGGTGGCAAAGGAGTGGCGAAGCGCATGCGGGGTGGCGGTTTCCGGCAGGCCGAGGGCGGAGCGCAAGCGTTGCATCTCGCGCTGAATAATCCCCTGTTGCAATTTTCCACCGCGCGCACCGCGAAACAGCGGCTCTGAGGGATCAAGGTGATAGGGGCAGAGCTTTTGATAGGCCTCAACGGCTTCGCGCACAGCCGGCAAAAGCGGCACCAGCCGGGTTTTATTGCCTTTACCGGTGATACGCAGCGTGGTGGTGTCACTGCCAAAGTCGCCGGGCAGCAGATTCAGCGCTTCAGAAATGCGCAACCCGCAGCCATAAAGCAGCGAGAGCACGGCGGCATCGCGGGCGGCGATCCACGGTTCTTCATTCATTTGTGTATCGGCATGGACCACTTCCAGCGCCTGCTTGGCGCTGAGCGGCTTGGGCAGTGATTTGGGCTGCTTCGGCGAGCGAATGGCACCAGCCCCCGCAGCGTTGACCAGCCCTTTGCGCTCCAGAAACCGCAGCAGTGAGCGAATGCCAGCCAGATGGCGGCCAAGCGAACGTGCACCGGAGCCGTCTTTGCGGCGCGATGCCAGAAAGGCGCGCAGATCAGAGGGCTTTAACGCCTCAATATCCTTTATAGACGGCGGGCCACCAAAATAGCCGGTGAGAAAACTCAAGAACTGCCGGGTGTCGCGTTCATAAGCGGTCAGGGTGTTTTCTGAAAAACGCTTTTCCTGAGCGAGGTTGGCAAGCCAGCTTTGTCGCTCACTCATCAGGTCAGGTGCGGCAATCACCAAGAACTCGTTCACGGAAGCAACCCTTTGCTTGGTCAGTCATCCTGTCAAATTGCCTGATAGCTGTTAGGGAATGCTTAACATTTGCTGCCAAATGCTGAAGGAGTGCAAAAGATGCAGGCGTGGCTTCTCTCACGCGCGATGGCCATGTCCTTTCCCTGTTATGTCCTTGCCCTGTCCGGCATTTGTCAATTTCCTGTTTCATTTTTTGGCCTTTGGGGGCATTGTCCGCCGCGATGAGCTCTGAATTGTCTGACCTGTTTGGGCCGCTTTCCAAAGCGGAGCCCGCGACCCGCACCGTGCCTGTGCTGGTGCCTATGCCCGCGCCCGGGCCGTATAGCTATGGCGTGCCAGCGGGCATGGCTGTGGTGCCCGGCTCGATCGTGCAGGTGCCGTTGGGGCCGCGCAAAGTCATTGGTGTTGTTTGGGATGGCGAAGATGGTGGCAAGGTTGAGGCCTCCAAACTGCGCCCGATTGAAAAGCTGTTCGATTGCCCGCCGCTGGATGAGGCCATGCGCCGCTTTATTGATTGGGTGGCGGCCTATACCTTGTCGCCGCCGGGGCTGGTGGCCCGCATGGCGTTGCGCACGCCTGCCGCCTTTGATCCCGAGCCGATGATTGAAGGCCTGCGCGTGAGTGGTCATGAGCCGGATAAATTAACGCCCGCCCGCCAAAAAGTGCTGGCACTGGCGGGCGATGGACTATCGTGGACCAAAAGCGGCCTAGCCCATGCGGCGGGCGTGTCCAGCTCGGTTATCGATGGTCTGGTCAAGCAAGGCGTGTTTGAGACGGTGTTTTTGCCGCCGCCGCCTTTGGTGGCCAAGCCGGACCCCGACTATGCCGCACACCGGCTGGCGGGGCCGCAGGAAGATGCCGCCGAGGTCATCGTTGATGATATCAAAGCCGGAGGCTTTTCTGTATCCTTGATTGATGGCGTCACCGGCTCTGGCAAAACCGAAGTCTATTTTGAAGCCATTGCCGAGACGCTCAAACAGGGGCGTCAGGTGCTGATTCTCTTGCCGGAAATTGCCCTGACCACCGCCTTTCTGGAGCGTTTTCAGGATCGCTTTGGCGCAAAACCCGGCGAGTGGCACTCGGATCTCGCCACCAGAACCCGCGAAAAAGTCTGGCGACAGACAGCCACTGGCGACATTCGGGTGGTGGCGGGAGCGCGCTCAGCGCTGTTTTTGCCCTTTGAAGATTTGGGGCTGATCATTGTTGATGAAGAGCATGATCCGGCCTTCAAGCAGGAAGACCGGGTGTTTTACAATGCCCGCGACATGGCCGTGGTGCGGGCCCATATCGCCAAAATTCCGGTGGTGCTGGTCTCGGCCACGCCCTCGGTGGAAAGTCAGGTCAACAGCTATTCGGGCCGCTACAAGCGCATCCATCTGCCCACCCGCTTTGCCGATGCGGCCATGCCCGATCTGCACCTGATTGATATGCGCAGGCATCCGCCGGAAAAGGGCGGCTTTCTCTCGCCATTGATGCTCAGGGCCATGGCGAAGACTCTTGAAAAGAAAGAGCAATCCTTGCTGTTTCTCAATCGGCGCGGTTATGCGCCGTTGACCCTTTGCCGGGTTTGTGGCCATCGCTTTCAATGTCCGCAATGTTCAAGTTGGTTGGTTGAACACCGCTTTCGTGGTCAGATTCAGTGCCATCAATGCGGCTATAATGAGCCGACGCCGCAGGCCTGCCCGGAATGCGGCACGCTTGATCATCTTGTGGCTTGCGGGCCGGGCGTGGAGCGCATTGCAGAAGAGGTGGAAAAGCATTTTCCCGAGGCCCGCACGCTGGTGCTCTCCTCCGATATGGGGGGCGTGAAGCGGCTACGGCTGGAGCTCGAGGCCATTGCCAAGGGCGAGGCCGATATCATCATTGGCACCCAATTGGTGGCCAAGGGCCATAATTTTCCGCTGATGACGCTGGTGGGCATTGTCGATGCCGATATTGGCCTGGCCAATGGCGATCCGCGCGCTGCCGAGCGGACTTTTCAATTGCTCAGTCAGGTGACGGGCCGGGCCGGGCGCACCGGTTTGAAAAGCCATGGCCTGTTGCAGACCTATCAGCCGCAACATCCAGTGATGATGGCCATTGTCTCTGGCGATGCCAGCGCCTTTTACGAGCGGGAAATCACCGAGCGTGAACGGGCGGTGCTGCCGCCCTATGGGCGGTTGGTGTCGATGATTGTCTCGGCAGACAACCGCATTGATGCCGAAACCCATGCCCGGCAATTGCGCATGGCGGCTCCCTCTGTCACCGGCATTGCCATTTTAGGCCCAGCCGAAGCGCCCTTGGCGCTGATTCGTGGTCGGCATCGTTTTCGGCTGCTGATTCATGGCCGAAAGACCAGCGATATGCAGGCTTTTGTGCGCACCATGCTGGAGCGGGGGCCAAAGCCCGTGCGGTCTATTCAGGTCCAGGTGGATGTTGATCCGCAGAGTTTTCTGTAAAACCATTCAGCGCGGCGGCAATCCGCCAAAGTAAAGCATGGTTTTCGATGACATTTTATCCAGCATGGCTTGTTGCTCTGGTGCCGGAAAACGGTGCTGGTAGGGTATCAGCCAGCCCACTGTGCCACCCGCAAGGGTGATGGGTTCCTGCGCGACGCCAGCCGCCTTCACAAACGGACTTGGGTCGGTGATGCCATTGAGCGCAAATCTGGCAAGGCGCTTCAAAGCGCCATCATTGTCCTGATAGAGATCAATGCCATTGGCCTTTGCCAGCTCGGCGGTGATTACCAGAGGAGTGACTGCAAAAAGATGATAGTGCAGGGCTTTGGCCCGCCGGCCCATTTCCAGCGGCAGGCTGCCATCCGGGGTAACCTGACGAAGGCCGATGCGTGCACTGTCCACACCCCAATCAAACAGATCGCGGCGATTGGCCGCAATGCCTGCCGCAGACATGGCAAGGCCCGCCCAATAGCGATGATTGTTGCGCGCATCCTCGGCCTTTGGACGTTGATCATAATAGCGTCGGTTCTGCATTGCCATTGTGGCGAGCCAGTGGGTGATGGTGCTGCGGTTTCGCGGTTCAATTTGCGAATCGCTCCTGATTTTCAGCCATGCGATGGAAAAGGCACCCAGCACCCAGCCCTGAACGTAACTGGCCTGATTGCCCTGCATGGTGCCGGTCAGGCTGTTGGCTTTGGCCAAAGTGGCAAGGTCTGCGGCAGCGCAAGCGGCAGCGCCAAGATCTCCCTCTTGCTGATAGCGATCTGCCAGCCGGGTGATGATTGTGGCTGTATCATAGATTGACTGTGTTGCTGCTTTATAGCGGTGGAGACGCTCCTGATCGATGATCGAATGGTTTTTATCGGTATAATAGCCTGACGCCGTCACGCCTTGCGAAAGGGCAGGCAAGGCGGCACATGGGCGGTTGGAAACCGTGGTCTGCGCTATGGAGCCATCCCACGGACTTGCCAGTGCTTTGGCCTGTTCCGCAGCGCTGGCCTGACAAGACAACAGCAGGCTGATGCCCCATAACGCGGGAAATACGGACTTCATGGCTCTTTCCCTTTCACCGATGAACTGCGGTACAGCTTATTTTATCCATCACGACTTCATGCCATAACACGCCGAATCATTTCCGCTGATCCGAGGTCGATATGCAGTTCTATTTTCCTGCCGAGTTTGGCGAGCAATTGGCTTTCGCCGGGGCCAGCCTGGCTGCCCTTCTGGGCTTTGTCATCATGTTTGCGCCGGGGCTTACCATGCGCTTTTTCGGCCTTGTCCAGCGCGAGGATCGCTTTGAAGGCATGGGCCTGCTGCGCTTCCTGGGCGGTATGATGCTGGGCCTTGGGCTCAGCGCCATTCTTCTGGCTCAGGTCTGGGTCTATATTGCGATTGGGGCAACATTTGGCATCGGCTTTTTCGGCTTGGCCCTGTCCATGCTTCAAGACCATGGTGCAACATTTCGCAACATACTCTTCATGGTTGTTGTTCTTGCCCTTGTCGCCATGCCTCTTACGTATGTCTTTGGTCTGTTTTGATGCAATTGGCGTCAGCGTTCAGAGGCGGATGCTGATATTTTCGCATTTCAGATCACAAAAACGTCAAAAGCGGGTTGCCCTTGGCGCGTATTCCGTTAATACCCGTGTTGCGAGTCTGGGTATCCTATGCTAGACGAACCGCGAATTTTGGATAACGCGGGCCGCAAGGTCTGTGTTTCCGGGGGAAAACTTAAACGATTTCAACTTGGTCATGCCCGCAATTGTGCGCTTGATCGGGTGGGATCCTAATCAGGGAAATTTGTGCCCGTGGCAGACACATCCCAGCGGATTTCTGGAGTTGCCGAGCGCTACGCCTCGTCTCTTTTTGACCTGGCGCTTGAGGCTGGTTCGGTTGATGCCGTCGCTGCCGATCTCGACCGGTTCAAGGCGATGATCGCAGAGAGCGATGATCTGAAGCGGCTCGTTTCGAGCCCGATTTTTACGTCAGACGAGCAGACGTCGGCTGTTGAAGCCCTCTGCGCGCAGGCGAAAATCGGAACGCTTGCTGGCAATTTTCTCAAGGTTGTTGCTTCAAATCGCCGGTTGTTTGCAGTGCCGGGCATGATCGCCGCTTTTGGTGAAATTGCTGCACGCCACCGTGGCGAATTGACTGCCGAGGTTGTAACTGCTCATGCGCTGTCCTCAGCGCAGGAAACTGAACTGAAGGAGGCGCTGAAGGGCGTCACCGGAAAGACTGTCACACTCAATGTGACGGTTGATTCTTCTCTCTTGGGTGGTTTGATCGTGAAGGTCGGCTCCCGCCAGATTGATACGTCCCTTCGCACCAAACTTTCCACCCTTAAGCTTGCACTGAAAGAGGTTGGCTGATGGACATCCGCGCCGCGGAAATTTCCGCAATTCTGAAAAATCAAATCAAAAACTTTGGTCAAGACGCTGAAGTTTCCGAAGTCGGTCAGGTGCTTTCCGTCGGTGACGGTATTGCTCGCGTTTACGGTCTGGACAATGTTCAGGCTGGTGAAATGGTCGAGTTCCCCGGTGGCATCCGGGGCATGGCGCTGAACCTCGAATCCGACAACGTCGGTGTGGTTATCTTCGGCTCCGACCGCGACATCAAGGAAGGCGACACCGTCAAGCGGACCGGCGCTATCGTTGAAGTTCCTGTTGGTCCTGAATTGCTCGGTCGCGTTGTTGACGCCCTTGGCAATCCAATCGACGGCAAGGGCCCAATCAATGCTGCGCAGCGTTCGCGCGTTGACGTTAAGGCTCCTGGCATTATTCCACGTAAGGGCGTTCATGAGCCTATGTCGACCGGCCTCAAGGCCATCGATGCTCTGATCCCGGTTGGCCGCGGCCAGCGCGAATTGGTCATCGGTGACCGCCAGACCGGCAAGACCGCGATCATTCTCGACACCTTCCTCAATCAGAAGCCTGCTCATGATGCTGGCGCTGATAACGACAAGCTGTTCTGCGTTTACGTGGCGATTGGCCAGAAGCGCTCGACAGTTGCCCAGTTCGTGAAGGTTCTGGAAGAGCGTGGCGCTCTGAAGTACTCGATCGTTATCGCCGCAACGGCTTCTGATCCTGCTCCAATGCAGTATCTCGCACCGTTCGCCGGTTGCGCGATGGGCGAATATTTCCGCGACAAGGGCCAGCACGCCCTGATCGCTTACGACGACTTGTCCAAGCAGGCTGTTGCTTACCGTCAGATGTCGCTGTTGCTGCGTCGTCCTCCGGGCCGCGAAGCCTATCCTGGCGACGTTTTCTATCTGCATTCGCGTCTTCTCGAGCGCGCTGCCAAGCTCTCTGACGAGCGTGGCGCTGGTTCGTTGACCGCTCTGCCAGTTATTGAAACGCAAGGTAACGACGTTTCGGCCTTTATTCCGACCAACGTGATCTCGATCACCGACGGCCAGATCTTCCTCGAAACCGACCTGTTCTATCAGGGCATTCGTCCGGCTGTGAACGTTGGTCTGTCGGTTTCGCGCGTTGGTTCTGCCGCTCAGATCAAGGCCATGAAGCAGGTTGCTGGTTCGATCAAGGGTGAGCTTGCCCAGTATCGTGAAATGGCAGCGTTTGCCCAGTTCGGTTCTGACCTCGATGCCGCCACCCAGCGTTTGCTGAACCGTGGTGCACGCTTGACGGAACTTCTGAAGCAGCCACAGTTTTCGCCTTTGAAGACCGAAGAGCAGGTTGCTGTGATCTTCGCAGGTGTGAATGGCTATCTCGACAAGCTGGCTGTCAGCGATGTGGGTAAATTCGAGCAGGGTCTGTTGTCCAATCTGCGGGCAGAAGGCACCATTCTCGAAGCGATCCGCAAAGAAAAGGCGATCAGCGACGACATCAAGGGCAAGTTGAAAGCTGCACTGGATAGCTTCGCCAAGTCTTTTGCCTAATCGGACTCGAGCCAAGGACGGATTAACGGATGCCTTCACTTAAGGATCTGAAAAACCGGATCGCCTCCGTTAAGGCGACGCAGAAAATCACCAAAGCGATGAAAATGGTCGCCGCGGCGAAGCTGCGTCGTGCCCAGGAGGCGGCAGAGGCCGCACGGCCTTATTCGGAGCGGATGGGGGTTGTTCTCGCCAATATCGCGCAAGCGGTTGGCAGCGATGGCGACGCACCGAAGCTGATGACGGGCACTGGCAAGGACGACGTGCATCTGCTCGTCGTCTGCACAGCTGAGCGCGGTCTTTGCGGTGGTTTCAACTCGCAGATCGCCCGTTTTGCCCGTGACCACGCACGCAGCCTGCTTGCCAAAGGCAAGACGGTTAAAATCTACTGCGTTGGCAAAAAGGGTTTCGACAGCCTGCGCCGTGAATTCGGATCGCTGATTGTCGAGCGCACCGAACTGCGCGACGTCAAGCGTGTTGGCTTTGAAAATGCCGATACAATTGGTCGCAAGATCATTGCCATGTTCGACAAGGGTGAGTTCGACGTTTGCACGTTGTTCTACTCTGAATTCAAGTCGGTCATCAGCCAGGTTCCAACAGCACAGCAGCTTATCCCGGCATCGGCTGGCGATAATTCTGCCAATGTTGAAGGCTCTGCGGTGTATGAATACGAGCCTGATGCCGGTGCGATCCTGACGGATCTCATTCCGCGCAACATTTCGGTCCAGATTTTCCGCGCTCTCCTTGAGAATGTTGCGGGCGAAATGGGTGCCAAGATGAGCGCGATGGATAATGCGACGCGCAACGCCGGTGACATGATCAACAAATTGACGCTGAGCTATAACCGCCAGCGTCAGGCGAAGATCACCACCGAACTCATCGAAATCATTGCGGGCGCAGAAGCGCTCTGAGCTTGAAGAAAAAGAGGGTATGAATATGGCTAGGGCAGCGACCCAGACATCTCCCGCAGCTGGCAAGGTGACGCAGGTCATCGGCGCTGTCGTCGACGTGAAGTTCGATGGCGTTTTGCCTCCGATCCTGAATGCGCTGGAAACAGACAACGGCGGCAACCGCCTGGTGCTTGAAGTTGCTCAGCACCTCGGCGAAAATGTCGTGCGCACGATTGCTATGGACTCGACCGAAGGTCTGGTTCGTGGTCAGTCGGTGTCCGATACCGGCGCTCCGATTTCCGTGCCCGTTGGCGACGAAACGCTCGGCCGTATCCTGAACGTCATCGGTGAGCCGGTTGACGAGCTTGGCCCAGTCGGCACAGAAGCCCGTCGCGCTATCCACCAGCCCGCTCCGGACTATGTTGAGCAGTCAACAGAATCCGAAATTCTGGTTACTGGCATCAAGGTTGTTGACCTTTTGGCTCCTTACGCCAAGGGCGGTAAGATCGGCCTGTTCGGCGGCGCTGGCGTTGGCAAGACCGTTTTGATCATGGAATTGATCAACAACGTGGCCAAGGCTCACGGTGGTTATTCGGTGTTTGCCGGTGTGGGTGAGCGTACCCGCGAAGGTAACGACCTTTACCACGAAATGATCGAATCCAAGGTGAACGTAGACCCGCATGAAAACGGCGGTTCTGCTGCCGGTTCCAAGTGCGCGCTTGTTTACGGCCAGATGAATGAGCCTCCAGGTGCGCGTGCCCGCGTGGCCTTGACCGGTCTGACCATTGCGGAAGACTTCCGCGACAAGGGCCAGGACGTTCTGTTCTTCGTGGACAACATCTTCCGCTTCACGCAGGCTGGTTCCGAAGTGTCGGCTCTCTTGGGTCGTATTCCTTCGGCTGTTGGTTATCAGCCAACGCTTGCAACCGACATGGGTGCTCTTCAGGAACGCATCACCACCACGAACAAGGGTTCGATTACCTCTGTTCAGGCCATTTACGTTCCCGCCGACGACTTGACCGACCCGGCTCCTGCAACCTCGTTTGCCCACTTGGATGCAACGACCGTTCTGTCGCGCTCGATCGCTGAAAAGGGTATCTACCCTGCTGTTGACCCGCTCGATTCCACATCGCGTATGCTTGACCCAATGATTGTTGGTGAAGAGCATTACGAAGTGGCTCGTAAGGTTCAGTCGACCTTGCAGCGCTACAAGTCCCTTCAGGACATCATCGCCATCCTCGGCATGGACGAACTGTCGGAAGAAGACAAGGTTACCGTTGCGCGCGCTCGTAAGGTTGAGCGCTTCCTGTCGCAGCCTTTCCACGTTGCTGAAATCTTCACCGGTTCGCCGGGGAAGCTGGTTTCGCTGGAAGACACGATCAAGGGCTTCAAGGGCTTGGTAAACGGCGAGTACGACCACTTGCCAGAAGCTGCCTTCTACATGGTTGGTTCGATGGACGAAGCCATCGAAAAGGCCAAGAAACTGGCTGCCGCCTGATCCATGGATCAAAGGGAACACGGCGTTCGTCGTGTTCCCGTTCTCCGTTCTAGACTGTGTCAGGTTCAGTTGGCCTGAGAAACGCTAGATTGTTTTGTTTGAGTTTGTCTTTCCGGGAAAACCGGCGTCCACTTTTCCCTGACAAACTCTGAAAAAAAGTGAAGTGTCATGGCCGACAATTTCAATTTTGAACTCGTTTCGCCCGAGCGCTTGCTGATCTCGGAATTGGTGAGCGAGGTTGTCATTCCGGCGACCGAAGGCGAAATGACCGTTATGGCGCGTCATGCACCGACCATGACGACAATTAAGCCGGGCGTTGTCAGTGTGAAGCGCGCAGCGGGCGACGTGGTAAAATATGTCGTTTTCGGCGGTTTTGCCGATATTACGCCGGATGGCTGCACATTGCTGGCTGAAAGCGCTGTGCAACTGTCTGAGTTGAACCGCGAAACACTCGCCAAGCGCATTGAAGCTGCAAAAGCCGAACTTGACGACGCAGAGCATCACGAGCACAGAACGAAGCTCGAGCAGTTTTTGTCTGAGTTGACCCACCTCGGTGGTGTGTTGATTCCTGCTTGATCCTTGTTTGACTCTCTTGATTGAAAGCGGCCCTGTGAGGCCGCTTTTTTTGTTTTAACGCCATTGAGTGGCATCTGGATAAGGCTCTGCTGCATAGTCCCCGAAATTGGAAGGGACTTAAACCATGATCAAAGAGCGTGGAGCCCCAAGCCGCTTCTGGCATCATACTTTGGGCTCGCCGAGGCATTAAGTCCAAGCGACAATTCGCCACCAAAATTGGTGAAAAGGGGTGGATTGACAGCGGTGCATTGTGTGGTCAATCTCCAGCCATAATGTGGTTGTTAAAGCAGGGAGTTCCCCATCTGGCTGTAATGGCCGGGGTTCTATTTATTTTGGTTTGCGCATGGAGAATGCGCCGAGCTGGGCCGCAACGCCCTGATATTAAACATTGCGCGTGTCCTACAGCATAATTGCACAAATCCGTTCCGATTGAGGGAGCGGCGCCGGAAGGTGGGATTTTGGGGGAGTTATTTTGAAAATCGGTATCGTTGGCGTGGGAATGGTTGGCAGCTCCGCAGCCTATGCGATCGCATTGCAGGGCATTGCACGGGAGCTTGTTCTTGTTGATTACAATAACGAACTTGCCGTTGCACAGGCCGAAGATATTTCCCACGCTGTCCCCTTTGTGTCGACGACTGTGGTGCGTGCCGGTGATTACGAGGCGCTTTCTGGGGCTGGGGTGGTGATTATTGCCGCTGGCGTAAGCCAAAAACCCGGAGAAAGCCGACTGGATTTGCTTTCGCGCAATGCAGAGGTGTTTAGGAGTGTGGTATCCCAGATCCTCGCTGTGGCACCGGATGTCATTTTATTGATCGCCTCAAACCCGGTCGATATCATGACAGATATCGCAACACGGATTTCTGGCCTGCCGCCATCAAAGGTGATTGGATCGGGCACCATTTTGGATACGGCTCGCTTTCGTAGTCTTCTTGCGCGCCATCTGGCAATTTCGCCGCAGTCGGTACACGGCTATGTGTTGGGTGAGCATGGGGATAGTGAGGTTTTGGCATGGTCCTGCGCCTGCGTCGGTTCGGTTCCGCTGATGTCGTTTGCTGCACAGATCGGCAAGCCCTTGACGGATTCGGTGCGGACGGAGATTGACGACGGTGTGCGCCGGGCGGCTGCACGCATCATCGGCGGCAAGGGCTCGACCTATTACGGCATTGGGGCCGGACTGGCGAGGATTACCAAGGCCATTGCCCGCGACCAGCGCGATATTCTCTCTGTCTCCAGCGTTACAGAGGATATTGCTGGGGTCAGCAAGGTTGCGGCCTCCGTGCCTCGGGTTATTGGGGCGGAGGGCATTCTAACGGATCTGATTCCTGAGTTAAACGACGAAGAAAGTGCCGCACTTCATCACAGTGCGGCCATGCTAAAGGCACTCGCGTCGTCGGTTCCAATATAAGGACTGTTTATGCCAATCCTCATTTCAAAGATATTTTCTCTCAATGGCAATCGTTGTTAAATTGAACAGTTGGAACAGATGATTTCTTCTTTGCCTGACCCTGAAAGAGCGCCACTGCCCTTGGCAGATTTCATGCAGCAGGCAACCGATGCCGTTGCTTTGCTCAAAGCCCTTTCGCATGAAAACAGGCTGCTGATTTTGTGCATCCTGTGCAAAGGAGAAAAAACCGTTGGGGAGTTGGAGGAGATGCTGCATCTCCAACAAGCGATTGTGTCGCAGCAACTGGCCCGATTAAGGGCGGATGGGCTGGTTTCGAGCCGGCGCGAGGGGCGTCAGATTTATTATTCTATCGCCAATCCTTTGGTTCAAGATGTCGTTGCTCTGCTCTATCGCATGTATTGCGCCCCCAAAGTGGCACAAATAACGCCGTGATGGGGCGCGCGAAGCTGCCAGGCAGATAAGATCCCTTCCTTTTTACCGTTATGCCGCGCGCAAAAAGGGGAAGGCGGTTGTCTCGTTGATGCTATAAGCAAGGCTTATTGAACGGGACCGGTGAGGACCATGATTGACAAGCTGGAATTTTTTATAGCCCTGGCCCAGGCCGAGCATTTTGGCCGGGCGGCTGAGGAATGCGGCATTTCCCAACCCACCTTGTCAGCGGCCATTCGCCAGCTCGAAGATCAATTGGGTGTTGTGCTGGTGCAGCGCGCCTCACGCTATCAAGGCCTGACACCGGAAGGGCAGCGGGTGCTGGAGTGGGCGCGGCGCATTGTGGGCGATACGCGCACGATGCGCGATGAAATGCGCGCAGCGCGCAAAGGTCTGGCCGGGCATATCAGAATTGCGGTTATTCCCACCGCCCTTGCCATGGTGCAGAAGATTACAGAGCCTTTTCAGGCGCGCCATCCGGCGGTGACCTTTCAGATTTTATCGCGCAACTCGTTGCAGGTTCTCAGCCTGCTGGAAAATCTCGAAATCGATGCAGGCATTACCTATCTGGATAATGAACCCCTGGGCCGTGTCACCTCTGTGCCTCTTTATGAAGAGCAATATCATCTGATTGCTGCGTCAGGAACGCCGCTGGCCGATCGCGAGTCGGTGACATGGCGGGAGGTGTCAGACCTGCGTCTGTGTCTTTTGACACCCGACATGCAAAACCGGCGCATCATCAATCAGCATCTGTTGGAAGCAGGGGTGGAAACCAAACCGACGCTCGAATCCAACTCGATGATTGTGCTTTTCTCCCATATCCGCACCGGCAAATGGGCCTCGATCATGCCGCGCAATGTGGCATTGTCTTTTGGTTTTCCTGAAGAAATTCAGATGGTTCCGATTACAGAGCCGCAAACGCAGCATCTGGTCGGTCTCGTGGCCACCCATCGCGAGCCCTACACACCTTTGGTCTCTGCGCTCTTGCACGAGGCCGCCACTCTCGCGAATGCGAATATCTTTTGATAGTTTTTTTCTATCGCGTAACGAAAACGCCTTATTGACCCAATCGCGGACCACCATGCATGGTAGAATCTATCTAGATAAATTGCGTTTTCAGCGTTCTGGCGTCGTTCTGAAGGAGGTTAACAGATGGTTTCCTTTTTGATTTTAGCGACGATAGAATAGTCTGATCGGGAGGGTCCGAGATGAATATTCATGTGGTTGCCGAGCAGGAGGCAGCGAGAATTTCGCATATCATTGCGGCGCATAGCAGTGATGAAGGTCCACTTTTGCCGATCCTTCATGATATTCAGGCCGCGTTTGGCTATGTGCCCGAGAGCGCCAAGCAGATTATTGCCAAGGCGCTGAATCTGTCACGGGCCGAGGTGCATGGCGTTGTGACCTTCTATCATGATTTTCGCGATCATCCCTCCGGGCGACATGTTTTAAAGCTCTGTCGGGCCGAGGCTTGCCAATCCATGGGTTGCGAGCCTCTTGCGGACAAAATCAAAGCCAAACTGGGCATTGACTGGCATGAAACGACGCCGGACGGCGCGGTGACCCTGGAGCCAGTTTTCTGTCTTGGTCTTTGTGCATCGGCGCCTGCCGCCATGCTGGATGGTGCGCTTTATGGGCGGTTGGATGAAGACTGTCTGAGCGACATTGTTGCGGAGGCAAGCCGATGAGCGTGACTGTTTTTGTGCCGCGTGATGCGGCAGCCCTTGCCGTGGGTGCTGATAGAGTGGCGGCCAGCATTGAGCGTGAAGCCAAGGCGCGCAACCTCGATGTTCATATCGTTCGAAACGGCTCCCGTGGCTTGTTGTGGCTGGAGGTGCTGGTTGAGGTGCGTACCGAGCATGGTCGTATCGCTTACGGACCCGTTAAACCCTCTGATGTTGCCGGTCTGTTTGATGCTGGCTTTCTGAGTGGCGCAGATCATCCGCTCTGTCATGGGCTGACCAAGGAAATTCCCTATCTGAAGAACCAGACCCGCCTGACATTTTCGCGGTGCGGCATTACCGATCCGCTATCGCTGGACGACTATAGGCGCTACCAAGGTTTGACCGGGCTTACCAAAGCCATCGCCATGACGTCTTCCGATATTGTCAAGCAGGTGACAGACAGCGGCTTGCGCGGTCGCGGCGGGGCTGGTTTTCCAACCGGTATCAAATGGAAGACTGTGGCGGACGCCAAGGCCGACCAAAAATATATCGTCTGCAACGCCGATGAAGGCGATAGCGGCACCTTTGCCGACCGGATGATCATGGAAGGCGACCCCTTTGTCTTGATCGAGGGCATGGCCATTGCGGCCATCGCGGTGGGGGCCACCAAAGGCTATATCTATACCCGCTCAGAATATCCGCACGCCATTGCCGTGATGCAGGAGGCCATTGAGATTGCCCGGCGTGAAGGCATTCTGGGTGCTTCTGTGTTGGGATCGGCTTACGCATTCGATATGGAAGTGCGGGCTGGCGCTGGCGCTTATGTCTGCGGCGAAGAAACCTCGCTGCTCAACAGCTTAGAAGGCAAGCGCGGCGTGGTGCGCGCCAAGCCGCCGCTTCCAGCCCTCGAAGGCCTGTTTGGTAAGCCAACCGTGGTCAACAATGTGATGTCGCTGGCGTCCATTCCGGTGATCATGGATCGGGGTGCGCATTTCTATCGCGATTTCGGTGTTGGTCGCTCACACGGCACCATTCCGATCCAGTTGGCAGGAAATCTCAAGCACGGCGGGCTGTATGAAACGGCTTTCGGCCTTACCTTGGGCGAGCTGGTGAATGATATTGGCGGCGGTACCATCTCGGGCCGTCCGGTGAAGGCGGTGCAGGTGGGCGGGCCTTTGGGGGCCTATTTCCCGCAATCGCTGTTTGACACGGTGTTTGATTACGAGGCCTTTACCGCCGCTGGTGGTCTGATTGGCCATGCCGGGATTGTCGTGTTTGATGATAGCGTCGATATGCTCAATCAGGCCCGCTTTGCCATGGAATTCTGCGCCGTCGAAAGCTGTGGCAAATGCACGCCTTGCCGCATTGGCTCCACCCGTGGGGTGGAGACGGTGGATCGGATTGCCAAGGGGATTGAGCCAGAGAAAAACAAGGCTCTGTTGGAAGACCTGTGCAACACCATGAAATTTGGCTCGCTGTGCGCGCTGGGCGGCTTTACGCCCTATCCGGTGATGAGTGCGATGACGCATTTCCCCGAAGATTTTGCGCCCACACCTGTTGTTGAAGCTGCGGAGTAAGACCATGTCTTTGATCCATGAAATTGACTACGGCACACCGGCCTCGACATCGACCGAAATGGTGACGTTGACCATTGATGGCCGGGAAGTGACAGTGCCAGCCGGCACCTCGATCATGCGGGCCTCGATGGAGGCGGGCATTCAGGTGCCCAAACTGTGTGCCACCGATATGGTCGATGCTTTCGGCTCCTGTCGGCTCTGTCTGGTGGAGGTCGAGGGTCGCAACGGCACCCCCGCCTCCTGCACCACGCCTTGCGCGCCCGGTCTTGTGGTTCACACCCAGACGGAACGGCTGAAACAGATCCGCAAAGGGGTGATGGAGCTTTATATCTCCGACCATCCGCTGGACTGTCTGACCTGTGCTGCCAATGGCGATTGTGAATTGCAGGATATGGCAGGGGCCGTCGGCCTTCGCGATGTGCGGTATGGCTATGAGGGTGATAACCACGTCAAGGCGCGCAGCGGCGGCGATATGAACGCCCGCTACATGCCAAAAGACGAGAGCAATCCTTACTTCACCTATGATCCGTCGAAATGCATTGTCTGCTCACGCTGTGTGCGGGCCTGTGAAGAAGTGCAGGGCACATTTGCGCTGACCATTGAAGGCCGCGGATTTGATAGCCGGGTTTCGCCGGGTGCGCATGAAGCATTTTTGGAGTCGGAATGCGTGTCTTGCGGCGCTTGCGTACAGGCCTGTCCGACCGCGACCTTGACCGAAAAATCGGTGATTGAGATTGGCCAGCCAGAGCATTCGGCTGTGACAACTTGCGCTTATTGTGGCGTTGGTTGTTCGTTCAAGGCAGAAATGCGCGGCGAAGAGCTGGTGCGCATGGTACCGTGGAAAGACGGCAAGGCCAATCGCGGCCATTCCTGCGTTAAGGGTCGGTTCGCCTATGGTTACGCAAGCCACAAGGATCGCATTCTCAACCCGATGATCCGCGAAAAGATCAGCGATCCATGGCGCGAAGTCAGCTGGGAAGAGGCCTTTGCCCATGTGGCCTCCGAGTTCAAGCGGCTGCAATATCAATACGGTCGTGATTCGATTGGTGGCATCACCTCATCCCGCTGCACCAATGAAGAGACATTTCTGGTGCAAAAGCTGATCCGCGCTGGCTTTGGCAATAACAATGTCGATACCTGCGCCCGCGTTTGCCATTCGCCGACCGGCTATGGTCTGGGCCAAGCCTTTGGTACGTCGGCAGGCACACAGGACTTTGACAGTGTTGAGCATTCTGACGTTGTTCTGGTGATTGGTGCCAATCCGACCGATGGCCATCCCGTGTTTGGCTCACGTCTCAAGAAGCGGTTGCGTAAGGGGGCCAAGCTGATCGTGATTGATCCGCGCCGGATTGATCTGGTGAAGACGCCGCATGTGGAAGCCTCGTTCCACCTGCCGCTGAAGCCAGGCACCAATGTGGCCGTGCTGACCGCCATTGCCCATGTGATTGTCACTGAAGGGCTGGCCAATGAAGCCTTCATTCGTGAGCGTTGCGACTGGTCGGAGTTTGAGGATTGGGCATCTTTCGTGGCCGATCCGCAGCACAGCCCGGAAGAGACAGAAAAATTCACCGGCGTTCCAGCTGAAGATCTGCGTGGCGCGGCACGGCTCTACGCCACCGGCGGCAATGGTGCGATCTATTACGGTCTGGGTGTTACCGAGCACAGCCAGGGCTCTACGACGGTGATGGCGATTGCCAATCTGGCCATGGTCACCGGCAATATTGGCCGGCCGGGCGTGGGTGTGAACCCGCTGCGTGGGCAAAACAATGTGCAGGGCTCGTGCGATATGGGCTCGTTCCCGCACGAACTGCCGGGCTACCGCCATATTTCTGATGATGCCACCCGCGACACCTTTGAAAAGCTCTGGGGCGTGACGCTCAACAAAGAGCCGGGCTTGCGCATTCCCAACATGCTGGATGCCGCCGTTGAAGGCACGTTCAAGGGGCTTTACGTTCAGGGTGAAGATATTCTTCAGTCTGACCCCGATACCAAGCATGTTTCTGCTGGTTTGGCCGCTATGGAATGTGTGGTTGTGCACGACCTCTTCCTCAATGAGACGGCCAATTACGCCCATGTGTTTCTGCCCGGCTCCACCTTTCTGGAGAAGGACGGCACGTTTACCAATGCCGAGCGCCGCATCAACCGCGTGCGCAAGGTGATGACGCCGAAGAACGGTTATGCCGATTGGGAAGTGACTCAGAAAATGGCGCAAGCCATGGGGCTTGACTGGAACTACACCCATCCATCGCAGATCATGGATGAAATTGCTGCGACCACGCCGAGCTTTGCCGGTGTCTCCTATGACTATCTGGAAAAGAACGGTTCGGTGCAATGGCCTTGCAATGAAAAGCATCCGCATGGATCGCCGATCATGCACACCGATGGCTTTGTGCGCGGCAAGGGTAAGTTTATCCGCACCGAATATGTGGCAACAGATGAGCGCACCGGTCCGCGCTTTCCGCTGTTGCTCACCACGGGCCGTATCCTGTCGCAATATAATGTTGGCGCTCAGACACGGCGCACGGACAATGTTGTCTGGCATGGTGAAGACCGGCTGGAAATCCATCCACATGATGCCGAGCAGCGCGGTATCAAGGAAGGTGACTGGATCAAGCTGGCCAGCCGCTCTGGCGACACCACCTTGCGGGCCTTGATCACCGATCGGGTAGCACCGGGCGTGGTTTACACCACCTTCCACCACCCTGATACGCAGGCCAATGTGATCACCACCGACTTTTCCGACTGGGCCACCAATTGCCCGGAATATAAGGTCACGGCAGTGCAGGTGTCGCCTTCCAACGGTCCAACCGAATGGCAGAGGGATTACGAAGAGCTGTCGCTGAAGTCGCGCCGGATTGCGGGCAAAATGGAAGCGGCAGAGTGATGCATGGCCAAGAGGCGGGGGGTGCAATGATCAAGATTGAGACCACCCGCACAGTCCCGCAATTGCAATATCGCCAAGGGATTGCCGTTGATGCCAGCCGGGTTGTGCCGGAGGAAGTGCCGATTGCGTTTTCCTATCGCGGCTCAACCCATGCCGTGATGATGGCGACACCGGCCGATCTGGAGGATTTTGCCATTGGCTTTTCATTGGCCGAGGGCATTATCACCCATCGTGACGATGTTCTTGCGATTGAGCCCGAGGAGGCGGGTGATGGCATTGATGTGCAGGTGACGCTGAAAGATGCCAGCGCCGAAGCCCTGACAGCCAGACGCCGCCGCATGGCTGGCCCGGTTGGCTGCGGCCTGTGCGGCATTGAATCAATCGAGCAGGCAACGCGCGACGTGCCGGATGTTGGTGCGTCGTCGCTTTCCTTCACCGCCGCTGACGTTCACGATGCCATGGAGGCGCTTGGCCGCGCGCAGGTTTTAAACCGCAGCACTCATGCGGTGCATGGGGCGGGCTTTTACATTCCCGGCGAGGGGCTGCTGGCGATCCGTGAGGATGTTGGCCGCCATAACGCTTTGGACAAGCTGGTTGGCGCTGTGATGCAGGCCGGGCGGCGTGGCAATGAGGGGATGGTGGTGGTCACCAGCCGCCTTTCTGTTGAAATGGTGCAAAAGGCAGCAGCACTGGGCTGCCCGGTTCTGGTTGCCATTTCCGCACCCACCGCCTTGGCCATTCGGGTTGCCGAGACGGCTGGCATGACCTTGATTGGCATTGCCCGTGGTCAGGATTTTGAAATTTTTACCAGAACAGACCAATTGAACACGGATACTTTGAACGGGGGATCATCAAGCCATGTCGCATGATCATATCACTGAGAAACTCATTCGTATGGCCAATCAGATTGCAACGTTTTTCAAGTCGCAGCCTGAGGGTGAGCGTCTGGCTGGAATTGCCATGCACATCAACAAATTCTGGGAACCGCGCATGCGGCGGCAGTTTTTCGAGTTGATTGATGCTGGCGCAGAGGGTTTTGATCCACTGGTCATTGAGGCGGCAGCATTGATCCGAAGGCCTGAAGCATCGGACCAGTCTGTTGGCTTGACAGGTTGAACCTATCATCAAACAACGGCTCGAATGTGTGCCGTTGTCATTGGATTATGAATTTTCAACGATAGACGTAAAATGATCTTTGTCAGATGGATGAGCAGGGGAACACTGGCGCCATCTGGGGGTAGCCGCTTTGATTGAAGCAGCATGTGCAGGTGTCGGGCAATATTTGCTCCAAGGAGGGTTCAAGGCTTATGTTTGATCGACTAAAAAAACAACATATCATTGCGGATGAGGGGTTTAACCGATGGAAGGTGCCACCGGCATCCATCGCCATTCACCTGTGCATCGGTTCTGTTTATGCCTGGAGTATTTTTAACCCAGCGCTTACCAAAGAATATGGTGTGGTGGCAGCCTCGTCCATGGACTGGGCCTTGCCATCCGTTGTCTGGATTTTTTCGGTCGCCATCGTTTTTCTGGGGCTTGCTGCTGCATTTGGCGGCAAATGGCTGGAAGAGGTTGGCCCACGCATGGTGGGTGTTACCGCCGCCTTCCTGTGGGGCGGTGGCTTTTTGATTGGTGGTGTTGGTATTTTAACCCACCAACTCTGGCTTTTGTATTTTGGCTACGGCGTGTTGGGCGGCTGTGGTCTTGGCCTTGGCTATGTCTCGCCGGTTTCGACCCTGATCCGCTGGTTCCCGGACCGTCGCGGCATGGCAACCGGCCTTGCCATTATGGGCTTTGGCGGTGGTGCCATGGTGGCCACGCCGATCAAGGAATGGCTGCTGGGCCTCTATTATCACGCACCGCAATATCTGGGTGCTGAATCGGCCGTCAAACTGGTTACCGAAGGCGGCCGCCGTATGGCTGAAGTCAACGGCCAGATGGTTGAAGTTGTTGTGGCGTCTGCCAAGCAGCTTGCATCTGCTCCTGTGGCACTGGAGCCCGGCGTCTATGTGGTTGGCACCGGCAATACGGGTGCTGCCATGACCTTCTTCACCTTGGGCATCGCCTATTTCATCGTGATGATCATTGCATCTTTCTCTTACCGTGTTCCGCGCGAGGGCTGGTTGCCAGCCGGTTGGACACCACCAACCGCCGATACCGCATCCAAGCGGATGATTACCCAGCGTCACGTGGATATTGATCAGGCCCTCAAGACACCGCAATTCTACCTGCTGTGGATTGTTTTGTGCTTTAATGTTACCGCTGGCATTGGTGTTCTTGGCGTTGCCAAAACCATGATGACCGAAATTTTCGGCACGACCTTGCCAATGGTGGTCAATTCCACCTTTGCGGCGACCTATGTGTTCATGATTTCCGTGTTCAACATGGTTGGTCGTTTCTTCTGGGCGTCGATTTCCGATTATATCGGGCGAAAAAACACCTATTTCGTCTTCTTCATTCTCGGTATAGCGCTCTATCTGTCTGTGCCTTACTCGGCAACGCAGGTTGGTGTTCATCCGGCAGTGCTGTGGCTGGTGATGTTCTATGGCGCAACCATGATCATCTTCACCATGTACGGCGGTGGTTTTGCGGCCATTCCGGCCTATCTGGCCGATATTTTCGGCACCAAATATGTCGGTGGTATTCACGGACGCTTGCTGACCGCATGGAGCACGGCCGGTGTGCTGGGCCCTCTGGCGATTACCCAACTGCGTGATCTTTCCATCAGCAAATCCATTCATGCTCTTGCTGCCAAGGTTGACCCTGCCGCCTTCCAGCAAAAATTTGGTGCAACCATTGATCAGCTCGATCAGCTGGTTGCTGCCAAGTCGGTCACCATTGGCCGGTTGATGGAAATTGCACCGGCTGGCACGGTGGATCCGACGCCGAGTGTCTATAACACCACCATGTATGCCATGGCGGGTCTGCTGGTGATTGGTCTGATTGCCAATGCGCTGGTGCGGCCTGTGTCGGACAAGCATTATATGGATAGCAAGTAAAATTTTGAGCGCCGCGCACCTTGGTGGCGCGGCGCTCAATCGATTGGTTTTGACATGCGGCCATTACTCAATGACGAAATTGACCAATGACGAAATTTTGAAGCGCTTTTGTTCTTGATAAGCAAAGTGACAGCATCACATTCCCAAAGGTCGTGAAAGGATAATCGAACCTTTCACCATAAAGCCAGCCTCAAAGGGAGTGACCGACAATGCGCTACAACCAGCTTGGAAATACCGGCCTGTTCGTCTCTGAACTGTGCCTTGGCACCATGACCTTCGGCGCTGCCGGCTCCAGCATGTGGGGTGCGATCGCCGATGTTGATCAGGCCGCCGCTGACACCATTGTCGAGCGCTCACTGGCGGCAGGGATCAATTTCATCGATACGGCCAATGTTTATTCTGGTGGCGTGTCGGAGCAGATTTTGGGCCAGTCGCTTCGAAATCTGAATGTGCCGCGCAAGGACGTGGTGATTGCTACCAAGTTCTACGGCGCTATGGGCGACAAGCCCAATGATCGCGGTGCCTCGCGCGGGCATATCCTCGATCAGGTCGAAGCAAGCCTTGAGCGGATGCAGCTTGATTATATTGATCTCTACCAGATCCATGCTACGGATACGGTAACACCCATCGATGAAACATTGCGGGCACTGGATGATCTCGTGTCGCGTGATCTGGTGCGCTACATTGGCCTGTCAAACTGGGCGGCCTGGCGCATTGCCAAGGCGTTGGGTATTTCGGAGCGCAAGGGCTATGCCCGGTTTGAGACGGTTCAGGCTTATTATTCCATTGCTGGACGTGATCTGGAGCGGGAAATTGTTCCGCTTTTGCAGGAGGAGAAAATGGGCTTGATGGTCTGGTCACCGCTGGCGGGTGGCTTGCTGTCTGGCAAATATGGGCCGGGCGCTCCGGGCAATGGTGAAGGTCGTCGTGCCAGCTTTGATTTCCCCCCGGTCAATACGGATCGCGCCTGGGATTGCGTGGCGGTGATGCGCGAGATTGCGGCACGTCATGATGCAAGTGTTGCCGAAGTGGCGCTGGCCTATATTTTGGCCAAGCCCTTTGTGACCAGTGTGATTATTGGTGCCAAGCGCCTTGCGCAGCTGGAGGAAAATCTCAAGGCTGTCGATTTGCATTTGACGGTTGAGGATATGGCGCGGCTGGATGAGGTCAGTGCCTTGCCTGCGGAATATCCCGGCTGGATGCTGGAGCGTCAGGGCGCTGGCCGCGCGCCAAAGCCGTTCAAGCCATAAGGACGACGTGGATTAAGCAAAACGGAGACGTGAAAAAGCCGCCGGAATTCTAAACCGGCGGCTTAAATGGGAGGGTGTTTTCTGCGGTTAAGCGGCCAGCTCTTCCAGATCGCTGCCCTTGAACATCTTGGCGAGGTTCAGGAAGCAGATCATGCCATGTTCGTTGGCGATAATGCCTTCAGAGAAGGATTTGTCGAACGAGGCAGACACTTCCGGCACAGGCTGAACCTGAATGGCTGGAATGGTCAGAATATCAGATACACGATCCACCAGCATGCCGATGACCATATTGTGTACTTCTGCCACAACAATCGCAGAGCGCTCATTGGCAACCGTGCTGCGCATGCCCAGCTTGTAGGCCAGATCAATGATTGGAATAACCGAACCACGCAGGTTCATCACGCCAATCACATCGGCCGGAGCGTGTGGAATCGGTGTTGATGGTGCCCAGCCGCGAATTTCGCGAATTGTGGTGGTTTTCACGCAGAATTCCTGATCGTGCAGGCGAAACGCAATGATTTCAAGGTTTTCACCGCCGAAATTGGTGGGGTTTATAGGTGTGGCCATGTCTTTGTCCCGCCTGTCCGTGCCCGAATGAGGATCTGCAACCTCTGTTCTTCGGGCGGTTTTCGCCATTTATCTGCTCTTTGCGTAGCCAGCATTGCCGGACGCAAAAATCACGTATTTTATTTGGAATCCGGCATGTTCATATTGAACCTGCCGGATTCAATCCATTGTTTGTCTTTCTGGGAAAACCGGTGACCACTTTTCCCTGACAAACGCTAGGACGCTTGGAAAAATTTCCGCGCTCCATAGCTGTTGAGGCTGACTATAGCGGAAGAATGTTTCTCAAATCTAAATTGCTTGCACTATTTAAGCGGGATTTTTATCAATTGTGCTCTGCACCTGCGTGTTCACTGCACGGCTTTTCTCGTTTGCCTGCTTCGAAGGGCCGATGTTCCCATGCCCCGGAAAGCCCGCAATCCATCCGTGATCAATATTCCTTCTCGTAGAAAATCCCGCCGCCGCTGGAGCCGCCCGATCCGGCCTCGCCCTTCAGCTTGAAGCCGCGGCCAACATCAAGATTGATAATCGCCTTGCTGCCCTCGGTGCTCTGCTGGAATTCCAGATAGGTCTTGTCATTGAGATATTTGCCCGCACCCACCTGTGCATTGCCTTTTGCATCGGTGCTGATGTCGAGATCGTCAACGCCCACGGCACCGCGCAGGCTGTTGAACAGCGATGTTGAGCGCCCGCCCGCCAATTGGCTGACCGCATCTGCCAATTGGGCAATTTGCAGCGGTGAAAGCTTGGAGAGGGATTGCCCAAAGATCAGCTGCGCCAAAATCTCATCCTGCGGCAAGGAGGGGCTGGAGGAAAAATCAATGTCCGGGTCTGTGGCCACCCCGGAAATGGTGGAGTTCAGCGTGGTGCTGCCTGAGGTCGTGGTGGCCACGAAATTGATCACCGGCACCAGCCCACCGCCAAAGGTGATTTGCCCTGAGCTGAAATCAAGGCGCTTGGTGAGAATGAGAATACGGCCCCGCCGCATGGTGAAGCCGCCCGACACTATGGGGTTTGCCGCCGTTCCCTTGATGGTCACATCACCGCTCAGCTCGGCGTCAATACCGCGTCCGCGCACAAAAATCTGCGATGGTGCGGAGATGACCAGATCCAGCGCGATGGTCGAGTCCTTGTTTGAGGAGCCATCGTCGGTTTGCAAAATTGCCAACTGGCGTTTCACATCGGCAGGCGCATGAATGTGCTTGATATTGAGCTGGGTGATCGAACTGGGCAATTTCGAGGGGATGGTGATGGAGGTCTTATCAAGTGTCAGACGACCAGAAAGGGTTGGGCTGGCCAGCAACGGCCCTTTCAGACCCAGTGTGCCATTCACCGTAGATGTCACCAGCGATCCATCGACATAGACCGCACGATCAAGCTTGACGCTGAGATCGGTTGGCAAGTCGGCGGATTTGAGATCAACGGTTCCTGTGACAGCTAACGTGCCGCCTGCCGAAATCTTGCCCGAAAGCGTGTTGATGCGGGCCTGATCACCTGTGAGGGCAATATCGACCGTCACACCTTCGAGGGCAATGTTGCGCTTGATGTCAATCAGCCGAACACCCTTGGACGTAATATTGCCAGTGATGGATGGGGCTGAGACCGTGCCGCCAACACGAACATTGGCAAGCACGGTTCCCTCTGTGACCAGCCCCTGTTTTGTTGCCAGCCCCTGCACGGCGGTGAGCGGCAGACTGCCGTTGAACTGCATGTCCAGCGGTCGGGAGCCGCTGAGGTCCAGCGTGCCACCACCTTTGACATCCAGCCCACCGCCAGTAACGGTGCTTTGCAATGAAAGGCGGTTGGCGGCGTAAGTACCGGATGCAGTGGCGGTTAACAGCGGCAGACCGGCGGCCTGTAACGGGGCGGCAGTGCCTTCGCTCCAGCGCAGATCATAGGTGACTTTGGGATCCGAGCTTTTGCCCGAGGCGCTGACGGTGCCGGAAAGTGTGCCGCGCGCATCCAGATCGGCTTTGAAACTGTTGGCGAGAGAGGCTGGCAAGGCTTTAATCTCGCCGGCCAGATCGAGTGTGTCGCCTGCGCGACCCTTGAGCGAGAGCGTGCCGCTGCCGGCTTTTATTGTCAGCGTATCGATGGTGACATTGCCGTTTTGAACAAGGATCGCCGCAGGCTTTGCGAGTGTAACGGCGATGCCCCTTGGTGCTGCTGCAAAGCTTTGCAGGCTGATGGCAATACGTCCACCGTCTTGCGTAATCGTGGTTTTGCCCGTGAGCGGGGCATTATCATATCGTCCACTGAGGTCGATGTCGGTGCGGTTTCCGTTTCTGCTTAGTTGCAGGGCAGGGCTTTCCAAAAGTGCGCTGCCCGCATCAATGCGCTCGGCCTTGATTGTGCCTTCAACCGCCAAGGATTGCAGATCCTCGCTCTTGAGTGCAACAACTGGGGCATTGATTGTCACCGTACCTGTGCGAAGCGCGCTGCCTTTGGCCGCGATATTTGCACTGATCTTGCCGCCCCGCTCTGCAAGTGTGACGGTTCCGTTCAGATCACCAGAAGCGGTTTGTCCGCCAAGGGCTGCGAGAAGGCCCAGATCAGGAAAGGTGAAATCCAGCTTGCCCGTCGGCAAAAAGGCCTTTGAAAAGGTGAGGGCACCCTGCAAATGGTTGGCACCCACCGTCAGCACCATCTCCGGTATCGCAGTCGTGCCGTCCTTTGAGGTCAGCTTCAGGTTGGCATCGACAGGCTTTCCATCCAGCGTGCCCTTGGCCGATAGAGTGGCCGCAGGCGAATTTTTTGCCAATGTTGCATCGGCTTGCATTGAAAAGTCAGCAAGGTTGCGGCCAGCCAGCTTGGCGGAGGCAATTTTTATGTTCGCATCGGCTTGCAAATCATCCAACGGGCCTTTGGCATTGACGCTAAAATCTGCTGTGCCAGAGGTGTTGGCCTGCAAGGCGGCCAGATCGTTGAGCGTGCCGGAAATCTGAGTTGTCAGCACCTGCCGGGCAAGGCTGACGCTGCCCTTTGCCGCCAACAGGTTGGACTCGATCGAAAAACTCGAAATATCGACGCCATTGGTTGGTGAATAGCTGGCTTCACCCGTCAGCCTGACCATGTCTTTCAACTTGCTGGCAAATTGCGCGGGCAGGGCACCTGGTGCCGCAAACAATGTGAAGCGGGCATCGGCCTGCTGCTGTGCCAGTTGATAGCTGGCATCAATGGTGCCGCCAATGCTGGGGCTCTCAATGGTCAGCGGTGCGGCTGAAATCTGCTGTCGGGTGATGGCAATGGGGGCTTTGATGGTCAGGGGTGCCTGTAGCGCGCGCGCCAGATTTTCATCGCTCAACTGTGCTTGTCCGATGCGCAACACGCTCGCCAGCGTGCCGGTGCCATTGGTGAGGTTGAAGGCATTGGAGGTGGCATCAAGCGTCACATTGCCAAACGTGCCTTGCGGCAGGGACAGGCTTTTCACCTCGGCTTTGGTGATGATCTTGGCAGCCTCAGCCGCCCCGGTCAGGCTGAGGGCCACGGTGGTAATCTGTGCGGTCAGGCGGCCTTGCTCCAGTGGCCAGTTGAAGGGAATTGAGCCATTTTTTGCGGTGAGGGTGGCGCTTAGTGTGTTGTTGCCCTTGGCATCATAGGTGCCATGGGCATTGAAAAACAGACTGTTGGTGTCGATCTTGCCGCGCTCCACCGTGATCGCGCCATCTTGGGCGCGGTGGGCGGCAATGTCGATTTGGGTTTTGCCAGCAAAAAGTCCACGGAAATTCGGCGGCAACAGGCTATCAAACGCACCAGAGCCAATCACGGTCACACGTTGGCCAGCCGCGTCCGTACGATGGGTTGCGTCCACCTCAAGCCGTGGCGTGCCATCAAGGGCGGCCTGAAGGGTTCCCTTCCAGTCATTGAGCGGCCCACCGCCGATCAGGGTAATATCCAATGCCGGGCTGTCTTCGAGCTGGAGAAGTTTCACCAGCATGCCGCCCTTTGGTTCACGCAGCAAGGCGTTGATATCCAGCCGGTTTTCTCCCGGCGCATAGGCCAGCCTTGCCCGGAGTGTTGCATCTGGTTGGTCAGGGCGGTTGAGATTGATGTTGCCGTCAATGGTCTGGTCATTGGCGTTGATATTGCCGTTCAATGCCAGCACCTGTTCATGGCCGAGCAATGCGCTTCCCAGACGGATTTCTGGCAGAGACACCTGGTCAATCTTGATGGCCAGCGGCAGCGAAAAGCCATTCTGCGATTCTGTGCTGGTTTGTGCCTCTTCCGTTGTTGGCAGCGGTTCGCGGGTGACGGAAACGGATCTTGCCTCGATGTCTGACGCCGCAAAACGCTTGGACAGCAGCGCAAGAGGCGACCAGTCGATCGCCAGATCATTCACCTGCGCGTAGGTGCCGTTGGCATCTGAGATCGTGATGCGGCCAGCCCGCAAATGGCCGTCCAGCAAACCACTGACATTGTCGATTGCCACGATTCTGTTGGGTTTTGAAACAAGCGAGGCGACAAGATCACTCACAAAGCGTGTGCCAAATTGCGTGGTGCCAACCAGTGTCAACGCGATGGCAAAAAGGCCCGCGATGATGCAAAGGCCATAGACGCAATATCGGCCGAGGCTTGAGAGGAAGATCTTGAGCTGGCTCATATCTGCACGTCGCTTTCTCTTGTCCGGAAGATCGGATTTTCCGCACAAGCTTTAGAAACTTTGCCCAATGCCGACATAAATGCCGTATTTGTCGCCTTTGGGGTAGGGATTGAGCGGCAAAGCCACATCCAGTCGAATAGGGCCGAAGGGTGTGGCATAACGAAGGCCGAGGCCCGCTCCCGCCTTGATATTGGAAAAATCGGGCACCTGGCTGTCTGAGACAGTGCCGACATCCAGAAATGGCACGAGGCCGATGCTGTCGGTGATGTGTACACGCGCTTCAACAGATGCCGTGACATAGGATAGGCCGCCGGTTGCCTTGTCAGCGCTGTTTCTGGGCGAAATGCCCTGATAGGCGTAGCCGCGCACGGAGCCGCCACCGCCAGAGAAAAAGCGCCGGTTGGCGGGAATATCCACCAGATCGCCGTTGCTGAACAAGGTGCCCGCCGCCAGCTTGCCAGCCAGAACCACGTGATCTTCCATGCCCAGACCATAATAGCCCGAGATGGAGCCTTCGGCGTTTGAAAAAATCGTTCCGTTTCGGAATTCGTAGCTGGGTGCGGCACTCAGCGTGGCGTGATAACCTTCTGTAGGGTTCAATTTATCATCGCGCGTGTCGCGGGCATAATCGAGCGGAACAGAAAAGGTCAGGTAATTGTTGCGGCCAAAGGCATCGTTGACCCTCGCAAATTGCAAGGACGTGCCGACCGATACGGTATCAACATCGGTCAGCTCATAGGAATAGCCAAGCCGACCGGTGATGGTGTCGGTATTATAGGAATCTGTGCTCAGGGTCGCTGCTTTGATGCTGGCATCCAATGTGCCAGAGGGCAGCAAAAAGCCGGGCTTGGCAAAGCTGATGCCCGCCGCATAATCCAGATCCGATCCGCCTGCACTTTTGCCAAATCCGCTGACAGAGCCATCCACCCGCAGCGATTCGGCGCGGCCAAACAGGTTACGATGGCCCCAATAGCCCTGAATCCCGGCTCCATCGATGGTGGAATAGGTGGCACCCGCGCCGAAATAGCGGAACTTGGCTTCCGACACTCGAATATCGAGCGGAATTGCGCCATTGGCATCGAGCTTATCGGCTTGATTGACCGTGATTGACGAGAAAACACCAAGTTTGCGCAGCCGATCCGTGGCTTTGCGCAGGTCTTCGGGCTTATAGGGCTGGCCTGCGTTGAGGCGTGAATATTTTTGAATAAATCCGGCATTCACCGCTTTGTTGCCCGACACCGTGACCGGGCCAAGCGGGGCAACAGGACCAGATTTGATGGCAATCGTGACATCAATCGTATTGTTGGCATGATCTGCCACCACATCGCGCTTGGCAATCTGGGCAAGTGGCTGGCTGTTGGCCTTGATGTCATCGAGCATCTTGTTGGCAGCCTTGATGATCGCTAACGAACCCGCCGGTTTTCCGACAACAAGATCATATGTCGCAGGGTTCAGATTTTGCGCATCATCGGTCAAGCGCACGTCTCGAAGTGTAAACAGCGGCCCCGGCTCGACAGTGACATCAACGGCCACCGGCGTGTTGCGGGAAAATGTGGGATTGGGCGGCAAACTGTCCAGCGGGGTGCCGTTTATGGTGATGGTGATCACACCGCCATAGTAGGAATTCTCATAAAGGGTTGCCAGCAGGCGCTCACGATCTTCGTTGGCCTTTATGACGACGCCCAAATCGCCCGAAACCGGTTTTGATTTGTCCTGAAGCAACATGGAGCTGTTCTCCAGTGCATTCTTCAAATCTTTGGATGCCTGCGGTGTATGGAAGGTGACGTCGTAACGCACTGGGTCAATGACATCAGTTACAGCTTTGTTTTCACCCCATAGAGTAAGGCCGAAAATGGTGAAGGCATGGGCCTGCATCGGATGCAGACATGCGGCCGCCCCTATGGCACATACCAACAGACGCGCTGATCTCCGAAACCCAATACGCAAATCCGGCAATATCGACTCACCTGCTGTAAACAGAGCTTGAATTCCTCACATTGTGTTGCCAATCCCACAGCCCCGGCAAACCCAAACCGGCACATGCTGTAGGAGCATCCTCCTCCACACTATAGATAGGAAATTTACAGATGTGTAACGTTTTGGCGCAAATCGCGTCTTAAAATTTCAAACCCGACGCGATGCGCCGGGTTTGAAACATGTCGTGTGATTAATAGTTGCTTGGGCAAGCATCCACATAGCGACGACCGTAACGGTCACGATAGTAGCACTGGCCTGGCTGTTCGCTCACCTTGCCAATAACCGCGCCAGCCACACCACCAATGGCCGCACCGACCGCTGCACCGCGCACGTTGCCGGTTGCCAGGCCGCCGATGATGGCACCGGATGCTGCACCAATGCCTGCACCCTTTTCAGTTTGCGAGCAACCCGCAACCGAAAGCCCCGCAAGTAACAGTATAATTGCCTTCTTCATGATCATCTCCACATTTGATCGGTCCGGTCGCCCGGAAATGCTCGCCCCTGCATGACAGCATTTTGCCACACTCTAACCTAGATCGGGTTGGATTTAAGGTAAAGTGATGGGGTTGTTATAAATTTTTCAGAGTGTCACCATAATGCACTGATGAACGATACCGTCATGCTTCATACTCAGGTCCTGCTGTTGGATCGAGCGCAATATATAGAAATCCATCTGTTGCGCTTTCAGTAAAAAGATATGGCGGCTTTGCGCGAAGTCCACGCCGACAGACGGTATTTTTTCTATGGGCTTTGATTTTTTTTGGGTGGTTTTAACCTGCAACGCCTCTCACCAGATATGGTGCAAAATGGACGCTGTAACGCTTTAAATCTGTTGGGTAATTTTCGCCTTAAATCCACTCCGGTTTAGGGAATGATGCAATAGGGCAATACGCGCTGGGATGAATGATGTTTAAGGCTTGGCTGAAATTCTTCGCTTTTCCTGCCGAGGTAGCGGCATTTTAACATGCGGCGTTTAATATGTTTGCGTCAGACGGTGCCGAATTTGACGTAGATCAAGTCAGAAGATGTGCTGATCCGGTAGTCGTTTGAGCGTTGGGGGCTTAATCCTGTTTGGTTGTGATCAAGGATGGTACTATCTTTGGGTGCTTTATTTGCGTACGCACTTAATGGTTGATCTCCGGCGCGATTTGTCGCAGTTTAGAATCACTTTACAAAAGGGGTTGACCGCCGCCCCGAAGGCTCTCAAAAGAGAGATGGATAGATTGGAGCGTGCGCAATGGATTTCGAAGCGTTTTTCAAGAGCGAACTGGGTGGCCTGCATGAAGAGGGCCGTTACCGTGTTTTCGCCGATCTTGAGCGCCAGCGTGGCAGCTTTCCCCGCGCGACCCGATATACGGAAAATGGCTCCCATGACGTGACAGTCTGGTGTTCGAACGATTATCTCGGCATGGGCCAAAACGAGCTTGTTGTCGATGCGATGAAGAACGCCATTGATCACTGTGGCGCGGGTGCTGGCGGCACCCGGAATATTTCAGGCACCAATCACTACCACGTGCGGCTGGAGCAAGAGCTTGCTGACTTGCATGGCAAGGAATCGGCGCTGATCTTCACCTCCGGCTATATTTCCAACTGGGCAACGCTTGGCACACTCGGCCAGAAAATTCCCGGCCTGATCATTTTTTCTGATGCCTTGAACCATGCTTCGATGATCGAAGGTATTCGCTATGCCAAATGCGAGCGGGTTATCTGGAAGCATAATGATCTGAAAGATCTTGAAGCAAAGCTCAAGGCTGCCGATCCCAAGGCCCCCAAACTGATTGCGTTCGAATCCGTCTATTCCATGGACGGCGATATTGCGCCGATCAAGGAGATCTGTGATCTGGCGGATGAATATGGTGCCATGACCTATCTGGATGAAGTTCATGCCGTGGGCATGTATGGTCCCCGTGGCGGCGGTGTGGCCGAGCGTGAAGGGCTCATGGATCGCCTGACTATCATCGAAGGCACGCTCGGCAAGGCCTTTGGCGTGATGGGTGGTTACATTGCCGCGTCCCATGCTCTGTGCGATTTTATTCGCTCTTTTGCCTCCGGCTTCATCTTCACCACCGCTCTGCCGCCATCTCTGGCTGCGGGGGCGGTTGCTTCCATTCAGCATTTGAAATCCAGCCAGATCGAGCGTTTTGCCCATCAGGAGCGGGTGCGCCGTCTGCGGTCCATGCTGGATGCCCGTGGTATTCCGCATTTGCCAAACCCAAGCCATATTGTGCCGGTGATTGTGGGTGATGCGGCCAAGTGCAAATGGATTTCGGATATCCTGCTGGATAATTTCAATATTTACGTTCAGCCAATCAACTATCCAACGGTGCCGAAGAAAACCGAGCGTTTGCGCATTACGCCGACTCCGCTGCATTCGGATGAAGATCTTGATCATCTGGTCGGAGCACTTCACCAATTGTGGTCGCGCTGTGCGCTGGCAAGGGCCGTTGCCTAAAGTTTTGGAAAGAAAACTGGAATCCGGCTTTTCAGATCAGACAAGCGAAATGGAAGCATTGGAAAGTTTGTCTGATTCAATCTGGACCTGGCTGACTCGACTGCATAATTCCTTAAATCGGAGTGGATTTAAGTCGAAAATTATTCAGTAGACTGAAACTGTGACAGCGTCCTTTGTGCACCATATTGGGTGACAGACGCTGTAACGCCAGTCATTTTCCGCACCGTCCTGCTGATGTGTACATATTTGCGTGATTTTTTGACGCGGCGCTTGCCATTGTGCCTGTTCTCCTCCTAGATTTCGAGGTTTAGGAGGAGGAAAATATGAGTAATATCGCAAATATAGCACGTTTTATCGATGATACGGTCGCCCGTGAAGAGATTGTCGGCACTGTTGTGCTTGTACACAAAAATGGGCAGCCAGTGGTGCAGCATGCCGCCGGTCTGGCGGATCGAGAGGCGAAAAAGCCTGTTACCCTGGACAGCATTTTTCGCTATGCATCCTGCACCAAGCCGTTTGTGGCAACCACCTGCCTTGCCATGGTGGAGCGTGGCGTGCTCGCCCTTGATGATCTCGCAAGGACTTATATTCCGTGGTTTCATCCGAAAACCCCGGATGGTCAGGACGCTGCGATCACCATTCGCCATCTGCTGACTCACACCTCTGGTCTGTCTTATGATCCAGAGCTTGAGCGCTTACCGCCGGATCGGGCCGTCAATCTTGGCCTTGGCAATACGGATCTCAGTTTTGAGGAAAATTTCAGTCGCCTCAATGCTATTCCGCTTGCCTTTGTGCCGGGTACGCAATGGCTTTATTCCTGCGGCACGGATGTGTTGGGCGCGGTGATTGCAGCGGCCCATGGAGGCAGTCTGCAAAGCGCCATTGATCACTATGTCAATTCAAAGCTGGGTATTGTTGATGCCCGATTCAGCGTCACTGACGAGAGCCGCCTTGCCGTGCCCTATGCCGATGACACGCCGCGGCCGCGGCGGATGACGGACCCTTGTCCGGTTGGCAGCGAGTCTTTCGGCCAGACAATCTTTTCGCCTTCGCGAATCCACAATCCAAAAGCCTATCAATCTGGTGGTGCAGGCATGGCCGGCACGGCGGGTGACATGTTGAAATTGCTCGAAGCTTTGGCCAATGATGGTGGGCCAATCCTGTCAAAGGCAACGGTTGAAGCCGGATTTTCCAACCAGATTGGTGATCTTGAGATGGCGGTGCAGCACAAGGGCATGCGATTTGGCTTTTTTGGTGCCATTGTTGCCAACCCGGATGAGGCCAATACGGTTATGTCGGTGGGCGCGCTGCAATGGGGCGGGATTTATGGCCACACCTGGTTCATCGACCGCACGCATGGTCTCACAGGCGTAAGCTTTACCAATACCGCAATGAATGCCTGCATTGGTGAATATCCGGAACAGTTGCGCCGTGTGATTTACCAAGACCTCTGCTGAGTGGCGATACCCTTTTCCTTCTCCACTGCATAAGTCCTTAAATCGGAGTGGATTTAAGAAGAAAATTATCCAGCAGCTTAAAAGTGCTACAACGTCGTGCGCCATATTGGGCGCACGACGTTGTAAGAAAAGGTTTGCCATACCTTGCATCCTGTCAAATGCAAAAGGTCAGGCTGCGCGTGTCTTCGTCTTGATCAATGTATGGGCAAGGTTGCGCGCCTCGGCATCTGCGGCAAAGACATCGGCAATGGATTTTGCCGGTGCCAGCCCGGAGAGCGCGTCCATCACCTCTTCAACAATTTCTGCCATGGTGAGAAAGCGGATTTTCTCATCGACAAAGGCTTCAAAGGCCGCCTCGTCGGCAGCATTCAGCACGGCACCTTGCAGGCCGCCGCGTTCCAATGCCGTGCGTGCCAAGCGGATGGCAGGAAAGCGGGTTTCATCGGGTGCCTCAAAATCCAGCCGTGCCAGCTTGGCAAAATCAAGGCGATCCACATTCAATGGTCCACGCTTGGGATAGGTCAGGGCATAGCCTATGGCAGTGCGCATATCCGGCACGCCGAGCTGTGCAATCACGGACCCGTCGGTGTAGCCAACCATGGAATGGATGATGGATTGCGGATGGACAATCACTTCAATCTGATCGGGGCGGACATCAAACAGATACTTGGCCTCAATCATCTCCAGCGCCTTGTTGAACATCGAAGCGCTGCCGATCGAAACCTTAAGGCCCATGGACCAATTGGGGTGGGCACGTGCCGTCTGGACGCTGACATCGGCCATTTGGGCTCGACTGAAGGTGCGAAATGGCCCACCTGAGGCGGTCAGCACAATGCGCTCCAGCGTGTCGCGGTGGTTTTCATCCAGACATTGGAAAATAGCAGAGTGTTCGCTATCAACAGGAATCAGTCTGCCGCCACCCTGTTTGACGGTATCCAGAAACAGATCGCCTGCAGAAACAAGACATTCCTTATTGGCGAGAGCGATATCCGCCCCCCGCGCCGCCGCCGTCAATGTGGGCTGTAGTCCAGCTGTGCCCGCAATCGCGGCCATGACCCAGTCGGCTTCAAGGCTTGCTGCTTCCTGAAGGCCGCTGGCACCGGCGGCCACGTCAATGCCATGGCCTGAGAGGGCATCTTTCAGGGCAATATATTGGCTTTCATCAGCAGTGACCGCCAGCTTGGCGCGCGCGGCAATGGCTTGGCTTGCCAGAAGCTCGATGTTGCCATTGCCGGTCAGGGCCATGATGTCAAAATTGGCCGGTCCACCCAATTGCTCAACCACGTCCAGCGTGTTTGTGCCAATGGAACCCGTGGATCCCAAAATTGTGATTCTGCGTGGTGAGGTGGTGACGGTGCTCATCAATTTATCCGGCGCGTGACTGCTTCATGTCTGATGCGTCAATCTTTTCACGGCTGTATGGCGTGGCGCGTTTGACAAAATGCACGACGCTGTGTGCTGCTGCGCATCAGATTATTTGGTCCCTAGCGTCTACAGCGGAATTCGGCGGGCAGCAAGCAACTTACACCACCGCTTTGCCGGATGCACGGTGCGCCTTCGCCAGCTTATTCAGACCATGTGTGGCTTTATAATAAAATTACACAACATAAAGAGTGCGTTATGCAGCAATCTGCTGCATCATGTCTTTGGGATGCTGTGCACAACGAAAGCGACGTACAACAAACGCCACGTGCCTAAATGGATACCACCGCATTTCGATGCGGATCATGGTCGTGCGCAGAAACGGGCCGCGCAACAACGGCTGTTCAAGCCGAAGGTTAAAATATCGGTCTGGACAGTTTTACGGGTTTGCGCAATTCGCTCACCGAAACCGTCAAAATTGTAAACGCCGCCAACACTGCGGCAACCACTCCAAGAACAATCATTGCTCCACCTTTCGACATGCATGCCGTCTATGAGCACTATAGCACAACTTAATCTTGCGCCAAGCTGGAGTGCCCCTCCGGTGAGCGGCAAATATGACGTGTTTGCGATGCTGGGTAGATTGCCCCTGACGGCAAATCGCGGTAATAAATGATAATAAACCGTAAAAATTATTAACCTTCAATCAATAAATTAACCATAAGATTAGCAAGATACGTTGGAAATGGGCGCTTGACGTCCCCATGGGCATGATGCCAGTCCCGCGTGCCGGTTTCGATCCGGTATCTCCAATGCAGAGTTTCTTTGAGCAAAGCACGGCTTACGCTGTGCGCGAAAGAATCTGAGCGCAGCAATATGATCTGCCCTTTGAAAGGGGTGATCTGAAGGGGATTGGCAATTGGTTCAGCAGGGTGAGGCAGAGCGTTCGGGGGGATCGCAGGCGGGAAGCTTGCGTGACAGGCTGAACTTTGCCGGGCTGGATGCTGAAACACGCGATTTGCTGCGTCGCTATCGCCCAGGATTGGAAGCCGATGTCGAGGCCGGGATCAGAGATCTCTTTCATCGCTTTCAAACAGCGCCGGATGCGGCCAGACAGTTTTCGTCCGAGCGGCAAATCGATCGATTGCACGACCTTTACATCTCCCATTGGGAGGTGATGACCGATGCGCGTTTTGATCCGCTGTATGCCGAGCGGGTGAAGGTGCTGGCCGATACCCAGAGCCGCATGGGGCTGGACCCCCGCTGGCAGATTGCCGGTCACGGTGTGGTTCTTGAGCATCTTGTGGTGTCGGTGTTTCAGGATCTGGCCAGCCGTGGCCTTCTTCCATCGTCGCGCAAGCGCACAGCAGAGCTACAGGAACTCGTTCGCGCGCTGATACGCCTTGTGATGGTCGACGTTGAAATTTCCGTTTCTCTTCGCTTCAATGAGCTGCGCCTCAAGCATCATCGCGAGTTGAGCGAACTGCGTCGCAGTGAGCGCGCAAGCGTTCAAGAGCTGTTTCAAGAAACATTTAACGCCTTGTCGGAAGGCGATCTGACCTGTCGGCTAAAAACCGACGTGCCGGAAGAATACCGGGAACTTGCCACGACATTCAACAACGCCCTCGACAGCATCTGTTCGGCAATCTCGGCGATGAATGGCCACCGGGAAAAGGCGGATGCCGCAACCGAAAGCCTCGCACGTCAGGGTGAAGAGCTACGCGCGCGTGCTGAAGAGGCGGCGGCCAATCTCGATCAGGCCAATGCTGACCTCCGCGTGGTGACAGATAATGTGCGCCGCAGTGCCGCCCAGTCGAAAACAACCGAAGAGGCAGTTGGGCGCACCGTTATGGCGGCTGAGCAAAGTGGCGAAGTGGTGGGCAAGGCCATTTCGGCCATGGCCGATATCGAGGCATCTGCTGAGCAGATCGGTCATATAATTGGCTCCATTGATGAAATAGCCTTCCAGACCAATCTTCTTGCGCTCAATGCCGGTATCGAGGCTGCGCGGGCTGGAGATTCCGGTCGTGGCTTTGCCGTGGTGGCGCAAGAGGTTCGTGCACTTGCACAGCGTTCGGCTGAATCGGCGCGCGAAATCAAGGCGCTTGTGGCGACCACAAAGAGCCAGGTCGATGCCGGAGTGCAAATGGTCAACAAAACGCAGGATGCGATTTCCAGCATTGTTGGCCAGGTGGTGGATATCAATCAGTCGGTGGCCACTTTGGCTGGCGATACCGCTGAGCAGGCGCGATCCTTGGACGTGATGGCCGGCGTACTGGATGCCTGCGGTGCGGCATCGCGAATGAGTGCAGAAATGTCACACCAGTCTGCATTAAACAGCAGCGATCTCCACACGGTCATTCTCGAATTGGGGCAAACTGTGCGTCAATTTACAATCGAACGCCGGGGCAAACAGCGCTCGGAACCCACTGTTACGCCTCCAGTCCGCCCACTCCACACGGATATCGACGAGGGGCAATTGTCGGTTTTTGCGGATGTTTCAACAAAAAATGACTTTCTGCTGCCAATTCGGTCTGCCGGAGCGTCGATGTGAGAAGTTTGTTTACTAAGTCCTTATACAACGGATACGGGTCCAGGGGGAAAGCAATTTTCCGTGCCGGAGAAGATAAGTTTTTAACCCCTGTGTCCTTATAGGAATGCAGACAGAAACAGTAGGGAAACAGCCTATGGCGAGCAAAACAGGCGCATCGAAGCAATTGAAGCTGGCATCGGTTCTAGACTTGAATGAAGCATCTCAGCTTAAGGACAAGCTTCTGTCCTTGCGAGGCTCTTCCGTTGAGATTGATGCGTCCAGCGTAGAGCGCATGGGCACGTTGTGCGTACAGGTACTCTTCTCAGGTGTGAAAACCTGGGAGGCTGACAAACAGTCCTTTTCTATCACGAAGGCATCTGATGCCTTCACCAAAACCCTGCAACTCTTAGGTTTGAACAGTGACCAACTGGTCGCGACGGAGATCCGGCAATGAAGAAAAAAGTCCTAACTGTGGATGATTCCAGAACCATCCGCAACATGCTTCTCGTGACCCTCAACAATGCGGGTTTTGAGACCATTCAGGCAGAAGACGGTGTCGAGGGCCTTGAGGTTCTTGAGGAATGTAATCCTGATGTCATCGTGACCGACATCAATATGCCGCGTCTTGACGGTTTCGGTTTTATCGAGGGTGTGCGCCGGAATGAAAAATACCGCGCAGTGCCGATCCTTGTTCTGACCACCGAAAGTGATGCGGAAAAGAAGAATCGTGCTCGTCAGGCAGGTGCGACCGGGTGGATTGTCAAGCCATTCGATCCGACCAAGCTGATTGATGCGATTGAACGTGTAACCGCTTAAACAGGGTTTCCCGCGATGGATATGAACGAAATCAAAGAGATCTTTTTCCAGGAATGCGAGGAGCAGCTCGCGGAATTGGAATCGGGCCTTCTGAAAATGAATGATGGGGACCGGGACCCCGAAACGGTGAACGCCGTTTTCCGAGCCGTTCACTCCATCAAAGGGGGCGCTGGTGCGTTTGGTCTCGACGATCTCGTTGCCTTCGCGCATGTGTTTGAAACCACGCTTGATGGTGTTCGGTCCAATCGGCTCGAACCACATCAGGAACTGATGAAAGTGATGCTCCGATCGGCCGACGTGCTGGCGGATTTGACCAATGCGGCCAGAGACGGCGGTAGCGTGGACGAGGCTCGCTCCAGTGGTCTGGTCAAGGAGCTTGAAGCGCTTGCCAATGGCGAAACGCCCGCTCCGTCAGCTGCTCCAGCCCCTGCTCCCAAGGCGGCTGCAAAGCCGGCAGCCGCTCCAGCCGCTGCGCCCGCACCTGCACCAAGCGATGACAGTGGCTTCCAGCCAATTCCTTTCACGTTTGAAGGTTTCGGCGAAGAAGCGCCGGTTGATACGTCGATGTCGTTTGAAGTGCTGTTCAAGCCGCGCGCCGATCTCTACTCCAAGGGCAATGACGCAACTCTGCTTCTGCGCGATCTGTCTCGCGTTGGTGAAGTCAGCCTGTATTGCAATATCGACACTATTCCGACGCTGGACATGCTGGACCCGGAATCCGCCTATTTTTCTTGGCGGGTTGTGGTCAAGACTGACAAGGGCGAAGAAAGTGTTCGCACGGTTTTTGAATTTGCCGAATGGGATTGCGAACTTGAGGTAAAGCTTCTGGAAGAGTTGCCTGAGGGTGAAGCGGAAGACGAGCGTCCGATGGTGCCTGTTCCGTTTGACCTGTCGATTCTGGATGATGGGGAAGCCTCTGAGGAAAGCGAAGCGCAGAGCCTGGCCGAACAGGCTGTTGAAGCGGCGGAAACCGCGACCAGTGTTGCCAATGCTGTTGCCGCTGCTGCCAAGCCGAAAAAGGAATCGCCTGCTGCTGCTGCCGCTGCGGCCGCCGCTGCGGCCCAAAATCAGGCTGCTGCGTCTGCGGCCGGTCAGACCATCCGCGTTGATCTCGACCGTGTTGACCGTCTGATCAATCTGGTTGGCGAATTGGTTATCAATCAGGCCATGCTGTCGCAGAGCGTGATCGAGAATGACACCAATGGCACATCATCGATCAACATGGGGCTGGAAGAGCTTCAGCAACTGACTCGCGAGATTCAGGACTCGGTTATGGCCATCCGCGCCCAGCCGGTGAAGCCTGTCTTCCAGCGCATGTCACGTATTGTTCGCGAAGTGGCTGATATGGTTGGAAAAACCATTCGATTGGTCACAGAAGGTGAAAACACCGAAGTTGATAAAACGGTTATCGACAAGCTCGCTGAACCTCTGACGCATATGATTAGAAATGCTGTGGACCACGGCATTGAGACGCCTGAAAAGCGTGTTGCTGCCGGGAAAAATCCCGAAGGCACAGTCAAGCTGACGGCGAAACATCGTTCTGGCCGTATTGTGATTGAGCTTGTCGATGATGGAGCGGGCATCAATCGTGAGCGCGTGCGTCAAAAAGCAATCGACAATGATCTGATTGCCGCTGATTCCAATTTGTCGGATGAAGAAATCGACAATCTGATCTTCATGCCGGGCTTTTCAACCGCCGACAAGATTTCGGATATTTCGGGTCGCGGCGTGGGCATGGACGTGGTCAAGCGCTCCATTCAAGCTCTTGGCGGCCGTATTTCCATCAGCTCTCGTCCGGGCCATGGCTCAACCTTCACCATGAGCTTGCCGCTCACACTTGCTGTTCTTGATGGCATGGTGGTGACCGTTGCTGGTCAGACGCTGGTTGTACCGTTGACGGCGATCGTTGAGACCTTGCAGCCAGAAGCTGCCAATATTCACTCGTTTGGTGCAAATCAGCGGTTGATTTCGATCCGCAACAGCTTCTGCCCATTGGTTGATGTCGGCCGTATTCTGAATTTCCGCTCCAGTCAGGCCAATCCGGTGGATGGCGTTGCTCTTCTGGTCGAATCTGAAGGCGGCGGTCAGCGCGCGCTGATGGTTGATGCCATTCAAGGCCAGCGTCAGGTCGTTATCAAGTCTCTTGAAGCGAACTATACACATGTGCCTGGCATTGCTGCGGCAACCATTCTGGGTGATGGCCGTGTGGCTCTTATTCTGGATGTGGATGCTGTTGTGTCCGCGTCTCGGGGCCAATCCCTCAGGCAGGAAATGTCTCTGGCAGTTGCGGGATAATATCATGGTGTTTGTGCGCAAGAATTCTGGTGCTAAGGCAATAAAGCGCAGCGCTCTTTGCAGAAGCGACCGGGATTCCTGCGTGAATAGTCTGTCGGTAAGCGGGAAGGCGGGCGCAAAGCCTGCTCACACCTGCACCCAAGCTGATGGGGACATCATGGGAATTATGAATTTGTGTCATGTGGTTTTTGAGATCCTCCACCTGGTTTCAAGGCTTCTGGTGCTGCGGTTACTCAAGGCTCCATCCTCTCCTGGACGTCAATATGGTCGAGATGTTCTGACTATCGATAAATGGATTTTCTGTTTCATCGTCTGGACAGGCGTTCTACCACAATCTGAAAGCGAAGCGGCATGACACCGACATTTTCTTCGAATAGCCGCCAGTCGGATGATGAGGTCATGGCAAGTGGTGAATATCCGCTGACACGCCGTGACCTGAACGAAATTGCGGCGATGATTTATGCCGATGCCGGGATTGCATTGAACGACTCGAAGGCGTCTTTGGTGTATTCGCGGCTGTCCAAGCACATTCGCAATTTGGGTCTGCGTGGCTTCCGCGAATATTGCGCCCTTGTGGCGTCTCCGGAAGGGGCGGCTGAGCGGCGTGAAATGTTGTCGCATTTGACCACCAATTTCACGCGGTTTTTCCGTGAAAACCATCATTTCGATCACCTGCGAACCGAGGTTCTGCCGGGCTTGATTGCCCGTGCCAAGGCCGGTGGGCGCGTTCGGATCTGGTCGGCAGCGTGTTCGGATGGTCAGGAGCCTTACTCAATCGCCCTGACGGTTCTGTCGATGTTGCAGAACGTGATGGACTATGATTTCCGCATTCTTGCCACAGATATCGACCCGAAGATCCTTGCGCTGGCGCGGGCCGGTGCTTATGACGAAACCGCATTGGAGACGGTCAATCCGGCCATGCGCAAGCAGTGGTTCAAGGAAGTTGACATTGGTGGTCGTCGCAAATTTCAGATTGATGATCGGGTTAAGCGCCTGATCACCTTCAATGAGTTGAATTTGATGGCGCAATGGCCATTCAAAGGTCCTTTTGATGTTATTTTTTGCCGTAACGTGGTGATTTATTTTGACGAGCCAACACAAGTGAAGATCTGGTCGCGATTTGCCGGGCTTTTGCCCGAGGGTGGTCATCTTTATATCGGTCATTCCGAGCGGGTTTCGGGCGATCCGAAGAACCTTTTCGACAACACAGGCATTACGACCTACAAATATATTGGCAAGTCTGGAGGGCGCAAAACATGATGTCACGTGCGCGCGTTCTGGTGGTCGATGACAGCGCAACAATGCGTGGATTGATCACTGCCGTTCTCAATTCAGATCCAGATGTCAGTGTCATCGGTCAGGCTGGCGACGCCATGGAAGCGCGCGCTGCCATCAAGAAGTTGAATCCGGATGTTGTGACGCTGGATATCGAGATGCCAAATATGAATGGCCTCGAATTTCTGGAAAAGATCATGCGGTTGCGGCCGATGCCGGTGATCATGGTTTCGACCATGACCCACCGCGGTGCTGAAGCCACGCTGGCCGCTTTGGAAATTGGCGCGTTCGATTGTGTTGGCAAGCCCATGCCGGGCGATGCTCGCCCCTTTGGCGATCTGGCAGAAAAAGTAAAAGCGGCGGCGCGCTCGCAGCGACGTGTTGCCGGTCCTGCGGCCATTGCGGCAAAGCCAGCAACAGATTTTCGGGTTGGGCGCAAGATTGTTGCGATCGGTTCATCGACGGGTGGGGTGGAAGCCTTGATTTCTGTGCTTCAGAAATTTCCACAAAATTGCCCGCCGACGGTGATTACGCAACATATGCCGCCGACCTTTACCAAGAGCTTCGCGGAACGGCTCAATCGTCTCTGCGCCCCTATCGTGCAGGAAGCAACGGATGGTGCCCGCCTGGAAATTGGCAGGATTTATCTTGCTCCCGGTGGGGATCGGCATCTGCAGGTGGTTAACCCCTCCGCCCCAAGTTGCCGACTGATCGAATCCGCACCGGTCAACGGACATCGCCCTTCAGTTGATGTTTTGTTTGACTCGGTTGCAGAACTGGCTGGACGGAATGCCGTTGGTGTCATACTCACGGGTATGGGGCGAGACGGGGCGTCAGGATTACTTAAAATGCGAAGTGCAGGTGCCCGAACAATCGGGCAAAACGAGAAGACCTGTGTGGTCTATGGTATGCCGCGCGTCGCCCATGAACTGGGCGCTGTAGAGCATCAATTGCCGCTTGGCTCAATCGGCGAAGAAATTCTAAAACTTACGGCCGCACGGAAAGAAGGTTCGGAATAATGTCAATAGCAGAGAAAATCAAAGTCCTCATTGTGGACGACCAGGTGACCAGCCGCTTGCTCTTGAGTGATGCGCTGACGCAGCTTGGTTTCAAACAGATCACTGCCGCCGGTGACGGCGAACAGGGCATGAAGATCATGGCGCAGCAGCCTCATCATCTCGTGATTTCTGACTTCAACATGCCGAAGATGGATGGTCTTGGGCTCCTTCAGGCGGTGCGAAGCAATCCCACCACCAAAAAGGCGGCGTTTATCATTCTGACGGCTCAGGGCGACAGAGCGCTGGTGCAGAAAGCCGCGCAACTGGGTGCCAATAACGTTCTGGCAAAGCCGTTTACCATCGAAAAGATGAAGGCGGCCATTGAAGCTGTTTTCGGAGCATTAAAATGACGAACGAAGCTGCGGCGCGCAGGGTTCATATTATTCAAGGAGAATATAAGGTTATCAGTGACCCGAATGTGGTCCTGTCAACCATCCTGGGGTCTTGTGTCGCTGCATGCTTGCGTGATCCAGTCGCTGGCGTCGGAGGTATGAACCATTTCCTTTTGCCGGGGTCTGCAAACCCCGGCATGGGCGGTGGCGATGCAACCCGCTATGGCGTTCATTTGATGGAGTTGTTGATCAACGGTCTCCTGAAAAAGGGCGCAAAGCGCGAACGCATTGAAGCGAAAGTTTTTGGCGGAGCCAAAACGATTGCAACATTCTCGAATGTCGGCGAGCAGAACGCGGCATTTGCGATGCAGTTTTTGAGAGATGAAGGCATCAAAGTTGTTGGTTCCTCAACCGGCGGCGAACATGGCAGAAAGCTGGAGTTTTGGCCTGTAAGCGGCCGTGCTCGTCAGTATCCTCTCACAGGTGCAGAAACGCAAAAGACGGTCGCTCAGGAGCAGCAGCGTCCAGCGCCAGTTCAGAAGCCGGTCGAAAGTTCAATCGAATTCTTTTAAGGGCATCGCCTTGCGCGGTCTTGCGCTTGGGGTGGTTTGGGGGTGAGCCGACGCCGAAAAATGATTTCAGGCGCGCTCAAGGAGTGAGAAGGCAAGGCAAAGGATTCGTTTTCCTGTGTCTGGGCCGCGCCAGGATTGGGACCCATGATTTTGCCGGGTCGCGTTTTGGTGAAGGAGATGTGTCGAAAGGGAGATTGATCCCGTTGTCGACGAAAATTGTACGCGGATCTGTTTTGGGTTGAAGGAAACAGTCCGAGAATATGTCATTCGGAAGTATTTGGCTCTGGAGGTTACGGGCATGCAAGAATCACTGCCAGAAATTCTGATGCGTGTCGTGACGGAATTGCACGACGTGGCCTATCTGATTGAGCGAATCGAGCCTCAGCTACTTGATATTGCTGGCCCCGCAGCCATGGAAAATCCAGACACTCTTAAAGTCTTGCAGGGCATTGACCTCGCTGTGCAGAAATCGAGAGGGCTTGCCGAATTTATTGACACAATTACCGCTGACGTTTCCAATGAATGGACAGTGGATATGACCACAGCCTTGAGCCTGGTGAAATTGAGCGAAATGAAACGCGCGCTCGGCGACGGCTTGCGCCATGGCCATTCCCAGCCACTCACCAAGGTTGCTGGAGACTTCGATTTCTTCTAATTCTGATCACGACTGCATAATTCCTTAAATCGGAATCGATGTAAGGAATTATGCAGTAGATTTAGAGTGTCACAGCGTCCTTTGTGCGCCATGTACGGCGCACGGCGCTTTAAACACCAGCCTCCTCATCATCTCTGATGCTTATCACGGTGGCACCTTCATCTGAAAAAAGCGATCTCGTCATGGGTTGTATCTTTATGGCCGCTCCTGCGGGCAGCATGCAAATGACCGACGAGATCTATTTTCAGTTTCTGCTTAAGCGAAACGTTCGCGCAAGTTTCAAATTCTAATGTCTCGAATAAGGCAAATGCCGTAACCTCATTCATTGACGGTGCGAGACAGAATGAATCTGTTAAATCAATTACTACAAGTCTTCAAAAACCTATCATCCCTGGGTCCGACGAAGCTATGGACGCTTGGTGGTGTCGGTGTCGTCTCTGTGGCGTTGATCATAGGTGCCGCTTTTTTCGTCAACAAACCGGCGTATGAAACGCTGTATGTTGGCTTGGAAAAGAACGATATCAACCAGATCAGCATGGCTTTGGCCGAGTCCGGTATCAATTTTGCGACCGGGACGGATGGCAAAAGCATTCAGGTTGAAGCTGGCATGACCGGGAAAGCCCGGTTGATGTTGGCCGAGCGTGGCCTGCCCAACAGTACCAATGCTGGCTATGAGCTGTTCGATAATGTTGGCTCTCTGGGCCTGACATCCTTCATGCAGGAAGTGACCCGCGTGCGGGCTCTTGAAGGCGAAATCGGACGCACGATTCAGCAGATCAACGGTGTCGCTGCCGCTCGTGTGCATATCGTTATGCCAGATGTTGGCGATTTCAGGCGCGGCACGCAGAAGCCGACGGCTTCGGTTATGATCCGCGCCAGCACATCCACGGGCCGCAAAGTTGCCGCTTCGATCCGCCATCTGGTGGCTTCGGCTGTGCCCGGCCTTGAAGTTGACGACGTGACCATCCTGGATTCGACAGGTCAATTGTTGGCATCTGGCGATGAAACGGGCGGTGCTGCCAACCGCAATTTGGGTGTTACCCAATCTGTTCAGCAGGAAATCGAATCGAACATCGATAAAGCGCTTGCGCCATTCCTGGGCATGGACAACTTCCGCTCCAGCGTTACTGCGCAGCTGAATACGGATCAGCAACAAATCCAGCAGACGGTTTATGACCCTGATTCGAAGGTTGAGCGCTCGGTTCGCACCACCAAAGAAGCGCAGAAGTCGCAGCAGAAGCAATCTGATACCGCGGCAACCGTTGAGCAGAACATTCCGCAGGCCGCACCGCAGGCCGGTGGCGGCGGACCTGAATCATCTGATCAGCAGGACAAAAAAGAAGAGCAAACCAACTACGAAATCAATTCGACCACCACTGCGACGGTAAGAACAGGCTATAAGCTTGAGAAATTGTCGGTGGCGGTTGTGGTGAACAGGCAGCGTATCGCCGCTATGGTTGGCGAACCTGCCGATCAGGCCAAAGTCGATGCCTACCTGGCCGAGATGCAGAAAATTGTCGCATCGGCAGCCGGTCTCGATACCAAGCGTGGCGACGTTGTCACCGTGACACCGATGGACTTCCTGGAAAACCAGCTGTTGGATGAAGCACCGACTGGCCCAACCGTGATGGAAATCTTGAGCCGCAACCTTGCAGGGATCATCAACTCGCTTGCTTTCCTTGCCGTTGCTTTCCTGGTCGTCTGGATGGGCATTCGTCCAATGGTCCGCTCGATGGGTGGTGGTAGTGGTCTGGCGCTTGAGGGTGGTGCTGATGCCGCGGCAGGCCTGGAGCTTCCCGACTTCTCGCCAGGTCTTGATCTCGATGCCGGTGGTGCTGGCCTTATGGATGGGTTTGGTTCTGACTTCGGCTTTGATAGTGCCGATGATGTTCTCGCCCTTGATAATGATCCAAACGGTGGCTTCAATCGTCGGGTTAGAGAAGGGCCCGAACGCAGACTGGCACGCATGGTTGAGATTTCTGAAGAGCGTGCTGCCAAGATACTTCGGAAATGGTCTGTGGAACAGGCCGCCTAAACGCCCCCCATATCCTGTCTCAATTTTGCTGCGCGGACCTTCGTTCGCGCAGCTTCCTTTTGGATGATGCTCATAAGCCACACCTTCTGCGTTTCCCCTAGTGGTGTTTAACGAAGTTTTACCTAGAATAGGTTCAGGTGATTCGCGCATTTCGCGGGTCGCAGCATTGCCCCTGAATCCTTCGGTTTGAGGGGGTTATGAAACAAATTTCAAGTGTTACAGCATGTTTTGTGCATTTTTTGAAATGTGCCGTGTTGTGATGAGCGTCACTGCGGAAATGGCGGCTTCCGCGGTAAAGCATAACGAGAGGTGCCGTATCATCCCTTGAAAGGGGAGCGTTATGAATGTGGAACTCCTGGCGCCGGTGGGTGATCTAGGGATCCGGAATCCTGTCATGGCGGACAGGAGCAACGGTCAAAGGTTGCGAGATCACATGATCAAGCAGCTTTCAGCCGCGGCGTCCTTGGGAAATCTTCCCGTTGCCATGCGAATTCTGGCAGATTATGCCGGTGCTTCACATTATTTGCTTGCGCGTTATGATCTCATTCAGGAGCAGGGCCTGGACTTTGTTGTGACGGCGGATTGGCCATTTGATCTGGCCCGCAGTCTCGCCAGTGAACTCGCCGGTTCGTGTTCCCGTGCAACAGAACTTGAAAAGTGCATGGGCCTTCTCCAGGCCAAATTTGTCCTTTTGCCGACCAATATCGATGTGCCAGCCGGCGCCAGCCGTCAATATTGCTCCGTGATGTTCAATGTTGGTCGCACACGCCTCGCGTTGGTTCTGCTTTTGCCCGATGGCTTCGTGATTTCCCCGGATCGATTGCGCGATGTCGGTTTGCTGGCCGCGTATTGTGTAAGCCTTTCCGCAGGCCGTTCTCAAAAAGCAGATCGGGATTTTGAGCTGACAGAACGTGAGCTTGAATGCCTGTTCTGGATTGCCGAAGGCAAGACCAGCGATGAAATCGCCACGATTTTGGGCATCTCGCGCAATACAATTAACAATTATATTACCAGTGTGATGCGGAAGACGGCGACGAAAACCCGATCCGAAGCAATCGCTTACGCTGTTCGGAACAACCTGGTTTAAGAGGCGATTTATGGCGTTCAATGGAGAAATGTCGAGCGGCAGAAGTGGCATGGGAGCCGAGCTGAAAAGCAGGATCATGTCCAGCCGAGGTGATATTTTCCCCAAGTTGATTGCTATGCAAAAGCTTATTCAAGCACGAAGCTTTGCCGTATTTCGTGTCACCGGATCTGGATTGCCGCGCAAACGGGTACTGTCTTGTGAGTGCGAGAGCTGGGCTGCGGGTGGCGCGGGTGGTAGTTACAGTGATGCCTTTGTGGCCTGCTATGGTGATTTGCTGCTCAGTCATATCGATGATTTGCTTTTGCCATTGATGTGGAATGCAAAGAACGATGCCATAAGCTGCACCAGTAGTGATTTTGGTGCCTTTGTGTCACGCCTCCCAACAGCCAATCTCCCCTTCGCTGGCTTGGCTTTCCCGGTTCGGCTGGGGGCTGTGGGTAACGGTTTTGTTGTGTTTGGGATGAGCAGCTCTGACGATTTGAGCAGCGAAGTGATTATTGATCTCCACAATCGCAGCTGCAAGCTGATGATGGACATCCTCTCGATGAGCGAACGCAAGATGACGCAATCGGAGGCGCTCAGCGATAGAGAAATTGCATGTCTGCAATTGGCAGGGGATGGTCGAATTAGCGAAGAAATTGCCGACAATCTCGGCCTGTCGGTTCATACCGTGAATGCATATCTGGGATCTGCAACCATCAAGCTGGATTCGGTGAACCGAATTCAGGCCATCGCCAAGGCTATTCGTCTGGGTTATATCAACTAAAGCGTTACAGAGTGCTTTGTGCGTTTTATAAAACGCACGGCGCTGTAACGACTTGTTCCAAACCGCTGACGCTCTCTACTTGATTTCGGAGGCTTCTTGGCGCGCCTCAAGCAGCCATTCGCGCCAGATTGCCACAAGAATAGCCATCAGAACCGGTCCCACAAACAGGCCAAGCAATCCCATTGTCTTGACGCCGCCGACCAGGCCAAAGAAGGTCGGCAGGAAAGGAAGCTTGATCGGGCCCCCGACCAGGCGCGGCCTGAGGGTTTTATCGACGATGAAAAGCTCCACGCATCCCCAAACCAGCAGAGCGACGCCGGCAACGACGGTACCGCGAGCCGCGAGATAGATGGATACCAATGTAAAGGATAGCGGTGCTCCGCCCGGAATCAGGGCCATAAAGCCGGTTATAATGCCAAGCGTAACGGGTGAGGGGACGCCTGCAATCCAATAGGCGATGCCCAGCACAATGCCTTCACCAATGGCAATAACGGTCATGCCTGTAACAGTTGAGCTGATGGTGAGCGGCACCAGGCGCGAAACGCGCTCCCAACGACCGGGCAGAATACGTTCACCAACAATATCCACTTGTTCCACGATCCGCTCGCCATCGCGATAGATAAAGAACAGCGAGATCAGCATGAAAAGCAGGGTTAACACGCCGTGGAAGGCCGAAGCCCCAATGACCAGAATGCCGCGATAGATGGTACCAATATTGGCACCGCTTATCAGTTGCACCAATTCGCCAAGTGCACCCGGATGGCCGACATATTGATCCCAATGGGCAGCAAGCCATGCACCAGCAAAGGGAACCTGTTGAATCCACAGCGGCACAGGTGCGCCAAGTTCGTTGGCTTTGAGCGCCCAGGCTCCCCAGGTCTTGATTTCAGCCACAGCGTAGATGCCTGCCAGTGAAAGGGGCACAACGATGAATGAAACAACCAGAATAATAGCGATGGTGGCAGCGATGGTTCTGTTGTAGCCGACGGCGCTCAGCAGGCGTCGATACAAGGGCCAACTGGCGAAGCCAATCACCATTGCGGCCAGCAGCGGCACCAGAAAGCCATAGAAGAAATAGGCGCTGGCCAGCAAAACGGCCACCAGCAACCAGCGGGCTGCGGAGGTTGGAGCGACAAGCGCATGACGGTCCGACGCCGCTCTGCGTACCACGGGAGAAGAGGCAGGTTTTGCGACAGCCTCGGTCTTTGCACTTCTCACAGTCACCTGCATACTCCGAATTCTCAATGCTGGCGATAAAGCCCGTATTGCCACGGCCCCTTACAGCGCCTCTCATCATATATGGCGCATAAAGGACGCTGTAACACTTTAAATCTGCTGCATAATTCCTTAAATCCACTCCGATTTAAGGAATTATGCAATAGCATCGCGCAGACAATCAGAACCGGCACGATGCTATATATTTGTTTGCGCATCGAACGTTTCCGAACGTGCGTTTTCACGTCCTCGCCGATGCATTAGTTTAGGGGGTGAGCTACCCCCTTTCAACGACTGTAGCTGCTAATTCCAAAAAGCGAGTGAAAATATCTCAACAAAACCCTTAATCGCCAAAAAATATTTGGCTAGCTTACTCCCCCGCATCTGTCCAATCGTTGAATTATAGCTTCTTTGTGTCGGCATGATGAGAAAACACCGAATTTCGCACGTGTTTTGCCATGGGCTGGGCATCGATGCTGCTGCCAATTCTTTCCTGTTTAAGGGAGCAGCAATGGGGTTCCATAGGAGATAGCGCTCTGGAAGAAAATGGTGATCCCGACGCGATTCGAACGCGTGACCCTCAGATTAGGAATCTGATGCTCTATCCTGCTGAGCTACGGAACCACTCATCCGTTACATACAAAACCCTTGGGCGTTCGCCAAGGGTTTTGTTACTCCATAATTCCTTAAATCCGAGTGGATTTAGGGGCAAAATTATGCAGCAGATTTAAAGAACTACAGCGCGTGCGCCATATTTGGCGCGCGCGCTGTAGTGTGATGATCAATCGGCGAGGCGTTGCTCGGCCAGCTTTACCCAATAGGAAATACCATAGCCAATGGCTTCGTCGTTAAAGTCATAGGCTGGATTATGCAGACCTGCCGTATCGCCGTTGCCAATCATGATATAGGCGCCGGGGCGGGCTTTAAGCATGAAGGCAAAATCCTCGCCTGCCATGGAGGGGTCCACATTGGTGTTGACATTGTTTTCACCAACAATGGCCATGGCTGCACGCGCTGCATTGTCGGTTTCCTGCGGATGATTGCTGGTGACCGGGCAGGGGCGCTCATAGATCACCTCGGCCTTTGCGCCATGGGCAGATGCAATGCCCTCGACGATTTCGCGGATGCGGCGCTCGGCCAGATCCTGGGTCTCATCGTCGTGGGTGCGCACGGTGCCGGTCAGTTCTGCCGTCTCGGGGATGATGTTATGGGTGGTGCCAGCCTGAAAGCGGGTGACGGAGACCACAACCGAGCGCACCGGATTGGCGGACCGCGCGGTGATCAGCTGCAAATTGCTGACAATCTGCGCCCCAATGGCAATCGGATCAATGGCGCGGTGTGGTTCTGCGGCATGGCCGCCGCGGCCGGTAATCGTGATGAAAAACTTGTCGGGGGCCGCCATGATGCCGCCCTTGCGGATAGCGAATGTGCCCACCGGCATGCCCGGCATATTGTGCATGCCATAGACTTCCGCGATGTTGAAGCGATCCATCAAACCGTCTTCAACCATCGCCAGGGCCCCCGCGCCACCTTCTTCAGCGGGCTGGAAGATCACGGCAACAGTGCCGTTGAAATTGCGGGTTTCGGCGAGATATTTTGACGCACCCAGCAACATGGCGGTGTGGCCATCATGACCACAAGCATGCATGCGGCCATCGGTTTTGGACGCCCATGGTTTGCCGGTCAGTTCTTTTAGCGGAAGTGCGTCCATGTCGGCGCGAAGGCCAATCACGTTGTTGCCGTTGCCGCGGCCTTTGATCAGGCCGACAACGCCCGTGCGCCCAAGGCCCGTGACAATCTCGTCCACGCCAAATTCCTTGAGCTTTTCTGCTACGAAGGCCGCTGTCTCGTGGACCTCATAAAGAATTTCCGGGTTTTCATGCAGATGATGTCGCCATTCGGTGACATCGGCTTGCAATTCGGCGGCGCGGTTCAAGATAGGCATTGAAGTTCCTGATCACATGCGTTTGAACCGGGTGCTTCCCGGCTCTTTTATCACTCGGTTGCGATTGACGTGGCTTGTATGCTTTGCCATTGCTGCAACATATAGGACATAAAGTCGCTCGTTACGAGATGAATTCGATGCGGCCCGTTACAGATTTACGTTAAGGAGATGTCATTGTCCGGCCAGCCTAGCGCCTTCAGGCGCGTCTTGATCACGCTCACCACGCTTATTGCCCTGCTGCCTGTAGCGGCATTTGCCAATCCTGTTCTGGTGGTCGATGTAGGATCCATGACGGTGCTGGAGCATCGTGACAGTTTCAAAAAGTGGTATCCGGCATCGCTGACCAAGCTGATGACGGCCTACACCACTTTTCGAGCCTTGAAGGCCGGCGAAGTGAAGCTGGACAGCGTTGTGACGCTCAGTGCGCTTGCGGCATCGCAATCGCCCAGCAAGATGTATTTCAAGCCCGGCTCAAAGATGACGCTGGATAGCGCCTTGCGGATGATGCTGGTGAAATCGGCCAATGATATTGCCATGGCGGTTGCCGAAAATGTCGGTGGCAGTGAAGAGGCTTTCGTCAACCGTATGAATGCCGAGGCAGCCCGGCTTGGCTTGACGTCAACCCATTTTGTCAATCCCAATGGTCTGCCAGCGCCAGGGCAATATTCCACCGCACGTGATCTTGCGGTTCTTGCCGTGACCATTCGCCGTGAGTTTCCAGAGTATTCCAACTATTTCAAGATCGAAGCGATCAACACCGGCAAGAAGATTTACCCCAACGTCAATATGCTGATTGGCCGGTTTGACGGCGCAGATGGCATGAAAACGGGCTATATCTGCGCTTCTGGCTTTAATCAGATCACGTCGGCCACCCGCAATGGCCGCACTTTGCTCTCGGTGGTTCTTGGGGCTGACAGCCTGGCGGAGCGGGCGGATATGTCCGCCGATTTGCTGCAAAAATATTTCAATATGCCACGCGCCACGGGCGAGCCGCTTTCGGCGCTTCGGCCCGATAGTGTCGAAGGTCTTGATGCTGTGAACGATGTCTCGGCTCAGATGTGCTCGACAGAGGCGCGTAAACGGCGCTCTGAAACCCGTGACGAGGCGGGGCGGATGAAGCTGCAATCGCCTTATATCCATGAAATGGCGGCTCCGCCGGTTGCCGTATTCGCCGGTCTTATCCCCGGCACAGAACCACCAGAGCCAGCGCCCGGTGTGATCAGCGGCAATATTCCTATTCCAACACCAAGGCCACAGCTTTAGGTTTGGTCTGAACCTGGCAGAATGTGGCCTTGATTTGTAGCTGCGTTATAGTATTACATCGCGCAATGGGAGGCGTTGCACGGACAGATGTGTTTTCGCATTTGATGTGTGCGAAACAGGTTCCCTGTCGGTGCTCCTGAGCTTGAGAAGGTTGGCGAAATGGCTGTTGTTGCGGATCGTATTCCCGTTTCGATTTTGACGGGCTTTCTGGGCGCTGGGAAGTCGACCTTGTTGAACCGGCTGTTGAAAGATCCGGCCATGCGCGATGCCGCCGTGATTATCAACGAGTTTGGCGAGGTCAGCATCGACCACCTGCTGGTGGAATCATCGAGCGATTCGATTGTGCAGCTTTCCGATGGTTGTCTGTGCTGCACCGTGCGCGGCGAATTGATCGATACGCTGGCCGAATTGTTGGATGCTCTCCAGACAGGCCGGGTGAAAACCCTGTCGCGGGTGGTGATTGAAACCACCGGCCTTGCCGATCCTGCGCCGGTCTTGCAATCTGTGCTCGGTCATCCCGTGCTATCGCAGTCTTTCCAGCTCGAAGGCGTGGTGACAGTGGTGGATGCCGTCAATGGATTGACGACACTCGACACCTATCCGGAAGCAGTTCGGCAGGTGGCGGTGGCGGATCGGCTTATTTTGAGCAAGGCAAGCCTTGCCGACAGTGCGACCCTGAACAAGATCAGGAAGCGGCTCTCAACGCTTAATCCCCGCGCGACCATCACCAATGGTGACAGTGATGAGGCAGGGAGCGTGGCGATGTTGGAAAACGGGCTTTATGACCCCGCCAGCAAAACCCCGGATGTTGCGCGCTGGCTGCATGATGAAGAGCATGCAGATGCGCACGATCACCATGATCACCACCATCACGATGAAGATCACGGACACCACCACCATCATCATGATGTGAACCGCCATGGCGATACCATTCGCTCTTTCTCCATCCTCCATGATGAGCTGATCGATCCGCGCGCCTTTGATATGTTTATCGATTTGATGCGTTCGGCGCATGGCGAGAAAATGCTGCGCATGAAGGCCATTGTTGGCCTGAAGGATCAGCCGGAGCGGCCTGTGGTGGTGCATGGGGTCCAGGCGATTTTTCATCCGCCCCATCGTCTTGCGGCCTGGCCTGATCCGTCAGACCGCCGCAGCCGTCTGGTGATGATCACCGACGGGCTGGATGAGCGTTATGTTCGCGATCTGTTTGATGCTTTCACAGGCAAGGTGGCGGTGGATCGCCCAGACAGGCAGGCGCTGGAAGATAATCCCTTGGCCGTGCCGGGCATGAAGTTCTGAACCAGTCTATGCCTTGATGATCTCAAATCGATGGCCGTCGGGCGTTTTCTCGCTCAAGCGCAGCGTGTGGCCATCTTCCTGACATAGGTGCGCAATGTCGATCACGGCCAGTGGATCGGTGGTTTCCACCACCAGCACAGCCCCACTGTGCATGGTGGCCAGACGCTTACGGGTTTTTAGCACCGGCAAAGGGCATTTCAGCCCTTTGAGGTCATAAGCTTGCTCAAGCGCATCCCTCACTTTGATGCCCAGAATTTCCAGAATGGCTTGGCCGCTGGCTCTGCTGGCGCATCCATGGCCACAGCGGTTGGCTGCGGCAGCGCTGGCAAGATCGGGTTGGCCGTGGGAACCGGCCCGACGGCAGGCAAGGGTACAGTCGCCGTGGACGACGCATCGACGGCATTGGCCGATTGAACGGTCGGGCCAGCATCTTGCGGCAGTCTTGACGTCTTGCTGGAGTTATCAAGCGAGGCAAAAAGGGCTGGTGTCTTGGCCTTGTTCGGATCAATAACCGGGTTGGCAGGGTCGTCTACCTGCGAAAGTTCCAGCAATTTTCCGGCCTTCAAGGCTGATCCGGTTGGCGCAAATGCCAGATCATGCCCCACTTTCAGCTTGGCAACCAGCGCCTTGCGCTCGGCCTCGGTGGGATCATACCAGACCTTGTCGGCGTATTTCTTCAACGCCTTGGCGTAATCACGATCATAAGCAGCATTGTAGGACGCGACAGCCGCAACCAATTGCGGTGGTGTGCTCATGGCTGGGCAGGCCCCGGCCGGGTTCAGGCCTTTTCCGCCGTCAACCTGCTTGTTGAACACGTATTTCTTGTCGCAAACCGCAACCTGCGGCGGCTGTTTGGTAATCTCAAACTGATCGTATCCCGCCTTCAGCATTTGCCAGAAGCCATAATGCGGGCTGAAGCGGTGACGCGCCATATTGTCGGCCGTCATGCGGAAGGGAAAGGCTTCCAGCTGCACCGTTTGCTGACCACCGCGGAAGGCGTCGCGCGCAAAGGCGTAAATTTCCAGAATTTGCGCATCCGTCATCGAATAGCAACCGGATGACGAGCAGGCCCCATGAATCATCAGATTGCTGCCGGTGCGGTTGTTGACCGCATCATAGCGATTGGGAAAGCCGGTGTTGATGGCGAGGTAATATTTCGAATAGGGGTTCAGATTGGCAGGGGTGAGATTATAAAATCCTTCCGGCGCTTGCCGATCGCCTTCTTTTTCTTTTGGTCCAAGCCTGCCAGACCAGGCGCAAATCTCGTAGCTGGCGATTTTTTCATAGCGGCCATCGGTCTTGGCCTTCCAGATCTCCAACACGCCTTCTTCTTTGAAAATGCGAATGGCAATCGGCGAGTTGCGCTCCATGCCCTTGGCTTTCATCTCGGCCAGAATGGACGAGGGCAGTGGTTGCTCGACCTTGTTGGAAATGTTGCTCGGCAGCTTTTTATCGCCCACGCTGTCAAGCGTGTCGTTACAGCCTGCCAGAAGGGCAGTGGTGGCAATCAGCAAAGTGGCGGTGTGCAGACGCATCATTGAGCTCAATCAGGTCTCATTACGAAATTCGGCAAGCTACAGTTCTGACCCATGCAAGAGCCGCATTCTGCCAGCCAATACTGCTAGAACATAGTTTCCAAATGGTAAACATTTTCAGGGCTAATGCGCAAGCGCTGCAACCTACGCCATAGCGCACAAATTTTGAACAGCCCCGCTGCACATTTTTGCAAAACGGGGCCGCTCATTGATCACGTTTTTACAGATTCCGTCCGATGTCGAGGAATTTTTGGCGGCGCGCATTGCGAAGCGCCTCGCCACTTTGGCCAGCCATGTCGGCAAGGGCGGCTGCAATTGTTTCGCCGGTGCGATCAATCACGGTTTCCGGGTTGCGATGGGCACCGCCCACCGGCTCCGGGATAATGTCATCAATGATGCCAAAGCCCTTCAGATCGGTGGCGGTGATCTTCATATTGGTGGCCGCTTCCTTGGCGCGGGTGGAATCGCGCCACAGAATAGAAGCAGCACCTTCGGGAGAGATCACCGAATAAATGGCGTGTTCGAGCATATAGACCCGGTTGCCGGTGGCAATGGCAATGGCACCACCAGAGCCACCTTCGCCGATCACCACGGAAACCAGCGGTGTCTTGAGGTTGAGGCACATCTCGGTTGAGCGAGCAATGGCTTCGGCCTGGCCGCGTTCTTCGGCACCAACGCCCGGATAGGCACCAGCCGTATCCACCAGCGAAATCACCGGCAGACCAAAACGATCAGCCAGTTCCATGACGCGAATGGCCTTACGGTAGCCTTCAGGGCGAGGACTGCCGAAATTGTGCTTGAGGCGAGACTTGGTGTCATTGCCCTTTTCCTGCCCGATGATCGCAACGGGCTGCCCGCGAAAACGGCCAAGTCCGGCCTGAATGGCGGCATCCTCGGAGAATTTCCGATCGCCCGCCAGGGGCGTGAAATCGGTGAACAGGCGCGCTGCATAATTGACAAAATGCGGGCGCTGGGGATGGCGCGCCACTTGCGTTTTCTGCCAGGGGTTCAGCTTGGAATAAATATCTTCCATAGCCTCGCGGACACGGACTTCCAAACGGCTGATTTCTTCAGACGTGTCGATGCTTTCATCTTCACCCTTCAGCTTTTTCAGCTCGTGAATTTTGCCTTCGAGGTCCGAAATGGGTTTTTCGAAGTCGAGATAATTGATCATGATATCCGTTCCGATCCGTTACTCTGCCTGTCATTCAGATGCGATGCACCGCAGCTGTGGTGCAAAAGGGATTGAAGAAATTCATTTTTTCGCAAAAAATGTGTCATGCATCCGGTCTGTTTTGGACAATCCGCTCAACACGTTGTCTCGATAATCTTCTGGCGCGATTGCTCGTTCCATGACTGCAAGGATGAACCATCCTCTTTGCCGGGGCTTCTAATCGGGGTTTTTGCCCCGTTTTGCAAGGGGGTGATGCGTTTGTACCAGCATCTGGAGCCTTTCTTCGAGGACATGGGTATAAATTTGTGTCGTCGAAATGTCGCTATGTCCCAGTAATTCCTGCACAACGCGCAGATCAGCACCGTTTTCCAGCAGGTGACTTGCAAAAGCGTGTCTGAGCACATGTGGGGAGACCGCATCCGCATTCAAGCCAGCGCGAATGGCAAGGTCTTTCAATTCGCGGGCAAAAACCTGCCGAGGCAAATACCCTTCTTTGCTGATGGAGGGAAAAAGAAAGCCGCTTTCCTTGCCCTTTGCCTCCTGATGTTGCCGTCTTGCCTCGCCGTAGCGTTTCAACGCCTCAATGGCCGAGCGCGACAGAGGCACAAGTCGCTCCTTGTTGCCCTTGCCGCGGATCACCAAAAAGCGCTCCTGCTTGCCCAGCACATTGGCAGGCAGCGATACCAGCTCGCTGACCCGCATGCCGGTGGCATAGAGAAGTTCCAAAAGGGCCAGCATGCGCAACCGGTTCAACCGGTCCGGTCCTTCAAGCTCCGCTTCTTCGGCGGCCAGCAGCAAGAGTTTATCGACCTGCGCGATGGAGAGGATTTTCGGCAGAGACTGTCCTTTTTTCGGCGCATCAATGATCGATGTCGGATCATCACCGCGCAGTCCCTCAGCGTAGAGAAATTTATAAAACTGCCGCATGGTGGAAAGCCTGCGCGCCTGAGAAGACGCCTCAAACCCACGCCGGGCAAGATCGCCCAGATAGGCCGAAAGATCGGCGCTGACAGCCTCCATAAGGCTCACCTGACGCTCTTTGAGGAAGCCGTGAAGATCATTCAGATCATGCTCATAGGATATCAGCGTGTTGCCCGCAGCCCCTCGCTCGGCGCTCATCATCTCCAGAAAAGCTTCAATGCGGGCTTTGCTCAGATCAATCATAGGGTGTCTTTTGTCCTGAAGCCGTACGGTTTTTAAGGGGTTTGCGGTGCTGTCTGAATGGGGAAAACCGTTGTGCTGATTTCACGCGGGCGCGGCTCCACCATAATCACCAATGTCCACAAGACAGCATAGGCCATTGCCGCCAATGTGGCGATGGTAAACAAAAAGCGGAATAATGTTGGCATGGAGCGATCCTTTTGCCTCGTGTTTTTTATTGTATTTTTTATTGTGTTTTTCATTTTTTATCATGCGCGTCGATTGCCTGTCTGTAAAACCCTGCTTTCTTGCGCGCATTTGCCAGTAGCGCTTGACGTCGCGGCAGCATTTGTCAATACGGTGGTAAAACGGTAACAAAAGGCTGATGACCCACTCGATTTCACTTGTTGCTTCCCCGCTGGCTGAGCGGACCCGTGCAGTGCTCAAGCGCCGCAACCTGATTTTCGTCGGATTGATGGGAGCGGGCAAGTCGGCGATTGGCAGGCTTGTGGCCAATCAACTGGGCTTGCCTTTTGTCGATACCGACAATGAGATCGAGCGTGTATCGCGCATGACGATTAGCGAGTTGTTTGCCACTTATGGCGAATCGGAATTTCGGGCGTTGGAAGGCCGGGTCATCCGGCGTCTGTTGCGCTCAGGGCCCAAAGTGGTGTCCACCGGCGGCGGTGCCTTTATAAACGACAAAACCCGAAAGCATATTGAGCGCGGCGGTATTTCGGTCTGGTTGAAGGCCGATCTGGATGTGTTGTGGGAGAGGGTCAACAAGCGCGATCATCGCCCCTTGTTGAAAACCGAAAATCCCAAGCAGACCCTCGAAAATTTGATGAATGAGCGTTATCCGATCTACCAGCGCGCCAATGTGACCGTGATATCGCGGGATGTGCGCAAAGACGTCATTGCCGCAGAGGTCATGGAAGCGGTGATTGCCCATCTGACTCAAGGCAGGAAAAATCATGAGTGAATCTTCATCCTCCAACACGTCATCGGCTGAGCGTCTTGTGCATGTGCCTTTGGGCGAGCGCGCCTATGATATTTTGATTGGTGATGGATTGCTGGCGCGGGCTGGCGGCGAGATTTCGTCGCGCATCAAGGGTCGCAAAGCTGCCATCATCACCGATGAGCATGTGGGGCCGCTTTATCTCGAAGCCTTGATGGATAGCCTTGAGGTTGATGGCATCGAGGCTGTGTCGCTCACGCTTCCTGCTGGCGAAAAGACCAAGAGCTTTGATCACCTCACCAAGGTCTGTGATGTGCTTTTGGAAGCGCGTATTGAGCGCAATGACACCGTGATTGCGCTGGGCGGCGGGGTGATTGGCGATCTGACCGGCTTTGCCGCGGGCATTGTGCGCCGGGGTGTGCGGTTTGTGCAGATACCCACCTCGCTTCTGTCGCAGGTGGATTCGTCTGTGGGCGGCAAGACTGGCATCAATGCGCGGCAGGGCAAAAATCTGGTCGGCATTTTTAATCAGCCTGATCTGGTGCTGGCCGATACCAGCGTGCTCAATACGTTGAGCGAACGTGAATTTCGCGCAGGCTATGCCGAAGTTGCCAAATACGGGTTGATCGACAAGCCGGAGTTTTTCGAATGGCTGGAGCGCAATTGGCGCGCGGTGTTTGCCGGTGGGGCGGCCCGCACGGAGGCCATTGCGCTCTCGTGTCAGGCCAAGGCCGATGTGGTGGTGGTGGATGAGCGTGAAAACGGCCGCCGCGCCCTGCTCAATCTCGGCCACACCTTTGGCCACGCGCTGGAAGCGGCAACACAGTATGACAGCAGCCGGTTGGTGCATGGTGAAGGTGTGGCGATTGGCATGGTGCTGGCCCATGAATTTTCAGCCCGGCTCAATCTGGCAAGCCCGGACGATGCCAAGCGGGTGGAAAAACACCTGAAAGAGGTGGGCCTTCCCACCAGCATGAGCGAAATTCCCGGCGAGTTGCCGCCCGCTGATGTGCTGATGCAGGCGATTGCGCAAGACAAGAAGGTGAAAAGCGGTCAACTGACCTTCATTCTCACCCATGGCATTGGCCAGTCCTTTGTGGCCGATGATGTGCCGTCATCGGAGGTGCTGAGCTTCTTGCGCGAGAAGCTCACACAATAAAGTTACCAGCGCGTCGCCTCTCCGGGGGCGGCGGGCTCAATGGCCAGCGCATGCAGGCCTGCGTCCAGCTCGGGCTTTAACAGGTCGTTGACGGCGCGGTGACGGGCAAGGCGGCTCATGCCGGAAAAGCTTGCAGAAACGATGCGAACTCGCATATGTGTCTCGCCGGTGCCGGTGATGTCGGGCTGGTGGCCTGCATGCAGGCTGCTTTCGTCCATCACAATAAGCCGTTCCGGTTGAAACGCCTCAGTCAGCTTTTGCTCGATGGTTTGGCGGATCGACATGGTTTGGCATCCTGTGCTGGTGGCTTTTTTAGGGTCTTTTGCAAAAGCCTCTAAAAGGGCAAGAACATTCTGATTTGTCAATTCTTGTTGTGAGATGGGTATCGGCCCATAATCCCCGGATGAAACTCGACTCAAAATATTTCGACAAAATCCGCACGCGCCGTAAAAAAGGCCCGGAGCCGGAGCCTGCCGCCACAACCTGTCAATGGGATGGCTGTGAGCGCCCTGGTGTGCATCGCGCACCCGTGGGTCGCAACGCCGAGGGCAAGTTTTTCCTGTTCTGCTTCGAGCATGTGCAGGAATACAACAAGGGCTATAATTACTTCTCTGGCCTGTCGGACAGCGAGATTGCCCGTTACCAGAAAGAGGCCATTACCGGTCATCGCCCCACGTGGTCGGTTGGGGTCAATACGTCTGCGTCCAAGGCCTCGCCTATTCATTCCACGGCCCGTTCTGGCTCTGCTGCATCGCAGGCGCGCCTGAAAGATCCGTTTGGCTTTGTCAATCAAGGGCGCGGCAATGGGTCGCGGGCAACGCCCCAGGCGCGCAAATTGAAGACGCTTGAGGCAAAAGCCTTCGATACCTTGGGTTTGGCGGGTGGTGCCAGCGCGCAAGACATCAAAACCCGCTATAAAGAGCTTGTCAAAAAACATCATCCAGATGCAAATGGCGGAGATAGAGGGTCTGAAGAGCGTTTTCGTGCTGTTATTCAGGCCTACCAATTGTTAAAGCAGGCAGGTTTCTGTTAATCAAAGACTATACCTGATTGCATGAGAGATGCGCCGGTCGATGCCACCGGGCGTGGAGAGACGATGAGCAAAATTGATCTTGATATAACCAACCTGCCCGATACCACTGTGTCTGTTCGGGAGGTCTTTGGTATCGACAGCGACATTCGCGTACCGGCCTATTCCAATAGTGACCCTTACGTTCCGGATCTCGATCCTGATTACCTGTTTGACCGCGAAACCACGCTGGCCATTCTGGCAGGCTTTGCTCACAATCGTCGCGTCATGGTTTCCGGCTTCCACGGTACCGGTAAATCCACCCACATCGAGCAGGTTGCAGCCCGCCTGAACTGGCCTTGCGTGCGTGTAAACCTCGACAGCCACGTCAGCCGTATCGATCTGGTCGGCAAGGACGCCATCGTTTTGAAAGACGGCAAGCAGATCACCGAATTCAAGGACGGTATTCTGCCCTGGGCCTATCAGCACAATGTGGCGCTGGTGTTCGATGAATATGATGCTGGCCGTCCAGACGTGATGTTTGTTATTCAGCGCGTTTTGGAATCCTCTGGCCGTCTGACCCTGCTCGATCAGAGCCGTGTTATCCGTCCTCACCCCGCATTCCGTCTGTTTGCAACGGCCAATACGGTCGGTCTGGGTGACACCACCGGCCTTTACCATGGCACCCAGCAGATCAATCAGGCGCAGATGGACCGTTGGTCGATCGTGACCACCTTGAACTATCTGCCGCACGAGAAGGAGGTCGATATCGTTCTGGCCAAGGTCAAGGGCTTTGCCGAGACGGAAAATGGTCGCGACAACGTCAACAAGATGGTGCGTCTGGCCGATATGACCCGCTCGGCCTTTATCAATGGCGATCTTTCGACCGTCATGAGCCCGCGTACCGTGATCACCTGGGCAGAAAATGCCGAGATTTTTGGTGATGTCGGCTTTGCCTTCCGGGTGACCTTCCTCAACAAATGTGATGAGCTGGAACGCACCTTGGTGGCTGAGCAATATCAGCGCTCCTTTGGCGTGGAACTCAAGGAAAGCGCCGCGAACATCGTACTCGGTGCCTGAGAAAGGCAATCATCATGGCAGGTCCCGGCGACAATTCACGAGCAAAATCCGGCGTGGGTCCAGATATGGAGCCCTTGCGTCGGGCCATAACCGGCTGCGTGCGCTCCATTGCAGGCAATGCCAATGTCGAGGTGGCCTTTGCCAATGAACGGCCGGGGCTGGCCGGTGAGCGGGTGCGCTTGCCGGAACTGTCCAAGCGCCCGACCGCCCATGAGCTGGCGGTGACGCGCGGTCTTGGCGATTCCATGGCGCTGCGCCTTGCCTGCCATGATCAGAAAATCCACGCGACGCTGGCCCCGGAAGGGCAGGATGCGCGCGCGGTGTTTGATGCGGTGGAGCAGGCGCGGGTGGAATCCATCGGTGCCCTGCGCATGAAGGGTGTGGCCAGCAATCTGCACTCGATGAACACCGAAAAATACGCCAAAGCCAATTTTGCCGGTATTACCAGCCGGGAAGATGCGCCGCTGTCCGAAGCGGTTGCCATGATGGTGCGCGAATCGGTAACCGGCCAAAAGCCGCCGGAGAGCGCTGGCAAGGTGCTGGATCTGTGGCGCTCGTTCATTGAAGAAAAGGCCGGTGGCGATTTTGCCAATCTGGCAAGCGTTGTTGAAGACCAGCAGGCCTTTGCCCGCGTGGTGCGCCATATGTTGTCAGCCATGGAAATGGCCGATGATGTCGGTGATGATCAGGAAGAATCCTCCAACGAGGAGGAAAATTCCGAGGAAGATCAGCAGCGCAGCGGCGAGGAAGAACAGGAAAATTCCGAGCAGGAAGCAGGCTCTGAGAGTGCGCCTGCCGATGAGAGTGAATCTGCGGAAGAGCAGATGGAAGACGGCGAGATGGACGGCGCGGAAATTTCCGACGACGACATGTCGGACGAGGGCGACGAGGATAGCGAGACCCCCGGCGAAATGCGCCGCCCCGCCAGCCCGTTTGATGATTTCAATGAAAAGGTGGATTACAAGGTCTTTACCGAGGCCTTTGACGAGGAAATCACCGCCGAAGAGCTTTGCGATGAAGCCGAGCTCGACCGTTTGCGCGCCTTCCTCGACAAACAGCTTGCGCATTTGCAAGGGGCTGTCGGCCGCCTGGCCAACCGTTTGCAGCGCCGCCTGATGGCCCAGCAGAACCGTTCTTGGGATTTTGATCTCGAAGAGGGCTATCTCGATCCTGCGCGTCTGACCCGTTTGATCATTGATCCAATGCAGCCGCTCTCGTTCAAGCGCGAGAAGGACACGCAGTTCCGCGACACCGTGGTGACATTGGTGATCGACAATTCTGGCTCGATGCGCGGACGGCCGATTACGGTTGCGGCAACCTGCGCCGATATTCTGGCCCGCACATTGGAGCGTTGCGGCGTGAAGGTCGAGATTTTGGGCTTTACCACCAAGGCGTGGAAGGGTGGCCAGAGCCGTGAGCAATGGCTGGCCAGTGGCAAGCCGCCAGCACCCGGTCGTCTCAATGATTTGCGCCATATCGTCTATAAATCTGCCGATGCGCCATGGCGTCGCTCACGCCGCAATCTTGGCTTGATGATGCGTGAAGGGTTGCTCAAGGAAAACATCGACGGTGAAGCCTTGATGTGGGCGCATAACCGCCTGATGGTTCGGCGTGAGCAGCGCAAGATCATGATGATGATTTCCGACGGTGCGCCGGTGGATGATTCAACATTGTCGGTCAATCCGGGCAATTATCTGGAGCGGCATTTGCGCGCCGTTATTGACCAGATCGAAACCCGCTCACCTGTCGAGCTTCTTGCCATCGGTATCGGCCATGATGTCACCCGCTATTATCGCCGCGCGGTGACCATTGTGGACGCCGACGAACTGGCAGGTGCTATGACCGAGCAATTGGCGAGCCTGTTTGAGGATAAGCCATCCAAGAGCGCACGTGGCGGCTCGTTGCGCCGGGCTGGTTGAAGCTATTGCGGAGACGTTTTTGGCTCTCGGCACTTTGCGTGTCCGCAGCGCTTGCCTGCGGCAGGCCTGCTGTCAGTGAGCCAAGCGCTGTAACGAGCCACCAAATCACTCATTTCAGACCGGGGTCTGACCAAACCACATTCGGCAAGCTGGAGTTTGTCGGTGGTTTGGTGATGTCGTCGTCCAACCCGTTGTTTGGGGCTTGGTCGTCGGTGCGCTTTTTGCCCGATGGGCGGCATTTTATTGGGGTGCTGGATACGGGAGACTGGATCTCGGGCGAGATCAAGCGCGATGATCAGGGCAGGCTTTCCGGCATTGACTCTGTCTCCCTTGCGCCGATGATCAATGCGCAGGGCCGCAACAACAGTGCCAAGATCAGGATGGATGCGGAGAGTCTGGCCATTCGTGATGGCAAAATCTATGTCGGCTTTGAGCAGCGTCACAGGATTGATCAATATCCGCTGAAAGATTTCTCACTCTCAAAACCTGAACGCAGCCTGCCCCTGCCGTTTCCGAAAAATGTCTTGCGCGGCAACAAAAGCCTTGAGACGGTGATTGCCGCACCAGAGCACGGGCCGCTGGCTGGCGGTCTGGTGACCATCACTGAGGAAAGTCTTGATCAGGACGGCAATCTTTACGCCGGCATTGTCGATGGCCCCATGCGCGGTGCTTTCAAAGTGGTGCGCCGCGATGATTTTGATGTCACCGATGGGGCGTTCTTGCCCGATGGTGATCTTGTGTTGCTGGAGCGACGCTTTACGCTGTTGGGCGGCGTTGCCATGCGCCTTGTGCGGATCAAGGGCGATCGTGTGAAGCCGGGCGCGCTTTTGGATGGCGTCACCCTGCTTGAAGCCAATTACAGCGCCCAGATCGACAATATGGAAGGTCTGGACGTGGTTGATCTCGGCAATGGCGATGTGCGGCTGATTTTGGTGTCCGACGACAACCATTCCTTCCTGCAACGCAATATCATGCTGGAATTTCGCCTGATGCCGTAAGGCGTGGCAAAAGGCAGTCTTCTACGTGCGAGCAGCCGGGTAAGGCTTGAGCACTGTCATCATCGCCCCATAGGGCAGCAGCATGACTATGCCAACCAGCATCTTAACGGTGAAATCGCCCATCGCCCAGGAGATCCAGCGTGGAATATCGGGCGAAAATGCACCGAGCATGGGGGCCCAGCCAATCGCAAAATCATCATTCGGGCCGATAAAGCCAAAGAAGGGTGCGAACGACAGCGAGAAGAAAATCACAGTATCCAGCACAGAGCCGAACAGCGAGCCTGCCAGCGGTGCCTTCCACCAGCTTTGCTGGCGCAGGCGGTTGAAAACGGTGATGTCCAGCAGTTGACCAACCAGATAGGCAGAGCCAGAGGCCACGGCGATGCGCGGCTGCGAGGTGATCAGCGAGATCGTGACCCCGACCAGAAAGCCGACAAACACCACTTTGCGCGCCGTCGATGGCCCAAACTGGCGATTGGTCAGGTCGGTGACCAGAAAAGCGACCGGATAGGTGAAGGCCCCATAGGTCAGAAGATCGCCAAGCTGAATGCCCGCCAATTGCCCGCTTAAGGGAAATTGCACGAGAATATTGGAGGCGACCACGACAGTGGTCATGAGAATGCTGTAGATGAAGATGTGTCGTGTCAGACGCATTTTTTTACCCTGGGTGATGCCACCAGCTTGAGGATTGGAAGGCCTCTTCAAATAGCCTGAGGTCGCGCAGGTCAAGTGTTTTTGTGGGCAAAGCCCCTCCATTGCCTCATAAAGACAAGAAAGGGCTGAGCGCTTTTTCGACTTGCTCTACGCAACCCACCGCAATGTTGCATTGTTTTCAACAATGGGCAGGCGTGCGACGATCGCATCAAGGCCGAAATAATGACCGGCCCTGCGGTTGAACAACAGTGCAAGCAAAGCTGCATAAATCAGGTGCTCATCGATCAGGAAGTTATTGATGCTCTGGACATAGGGAAAATCCAGATGGGCGGTCCAATAGGTCAGCATGATCAGGATCGCGAAGGGGGAGCTGACGCGCACCAGAAGGCCCGAGATCAGAGACATGCCAATCAGCATGTGCCCATATTCCACTAAAAAGGCGATGACAGGCATCAGGGCCGATTGGGAGAGGGGGCCGTAAATGAAGTGGAAGGTCTTGGTGGAGGAGAGGAAGCCCGCAACATAGCCGGTACTTCCGTAATGATGGATAGACGCCCAGAGGAAGACCCAGCCGATGCCAATACGCAAAGTGGCCAGAAGAATACGTTCCGCGTGGTTGGTTTGATCACTATAAGTCATGCTTTTTGCCTCACAATATAACTAGGTTTATGGGGCAAGCTTAAGGTCTGGCGGCCTGTCTCAGATATGATCTGTGTCAAGTTGTGGCGCGCTCTGGTCTGGTGCACTTTCACAAGGGCGTGATTGCACAGGAGCCTCGCAGAGAAGGCAAAAGCGGACATAGAAAAAAGGCCCTTATGTTGCCATAGGGACCTTTAAACCATAATAGACCAGTTTTGTGATGCTTATGCAGCTTCAGCGGTCTTCTTAACGATCTGGCGACGCAGCAAACGAGCGCGCATGCTCAGATCGGTTTCGCTTGCCTTCAAAAGGAAAGCGTCGAGGCCACCGCGGTGCTCTACGGAACGAAGAGCAGCTGCGGAAACGCGAAGACGGTAACGCTGGCCGAGGGCATCGGAAATCAGCGTAACATCGCACAGGTTCGGCAGGAACTTGCGACGTGTCTTGTTGTTTGCGTGGCTTACATTGTTACCCGACTGGACGCCCTTGCCGGTCAATTCGCAACTGCGGGACATGATGCACCTATTCTTATTGGCAATTGGATCTACGGTCCGAGCATAAAAACCCGGGCGCAATCCAACGCGGTCTGATTGGAAAGTTGCGGTTCTATAGTCAGCTGAGGCGCCCGCGTCAAGACAAACCTTGGCAAAACCGCGGATTTCTCGACTCTGCCGTCATTTAAAGGGCTCCAGCACGCTTTCATGCGCAATATCGGATGCAGGGCGCTGTTGCGCTATCGTCTTGCCACAGTGAGGGTGATAAATGCAGATCGTGTCTCTTTTTCAATGGTGGTTCGATGACTGCACGTGTGTTGTTTGCCGCTCTTACGGGTCTGTTTGCCAGTGTCATTTCAGGGCATGCGGCAGAGAGCTATCGCACAGACTATCGCGTAACCTTGATTGGTTTGCCGGTGGCGCGGGCCACCTTTACCACCCGGATTACCGATCCCGCCTATTCGATCACCGGCGATATTTCCTCGGCGGGCATTGTCAATATTTTCACCAGCCTGAATGCCAAAAGCACTGTGACGGGTACCATGACGCGGGGTGAGCGCATGGTGGCGAAATCCTATCAACTGGTCTACAAGCGCGGAGAAAGAACCCGGACCTATGATGTGCGCTACGCATCCGGCAATGTGGTGGATACTTCGATCACGCCGCAGCCAAACCGCGACAGCAACCGCTGGATTCCCGTCAAAAGCATTGATTTCAAATCGGTTCTTGATCCCATTGGTGCTTTCATCATTCCCGATGATGGCAAAATCTGCTCCAGAACCCTGCCGGTCTATGATGGTGAAAGCCGCATGGATCTGGTGCTGGCCCCCAAAGGCAAGGCGAAGTTTGATGCGGGCAATGTCTCGGGAGAGGCTATCGTCTGCTCGGTGCGCTATGTGCCAAAATCGGGTTTCAACAAGGACCAGTCCGATATCGATTACCTGCGCAATGCAAAAGGCATGGAAATCTGGTTTGCCAAAACCCGCACAGGCTCTTTATATGCTCCGGTTTACGCGCGCGTGCCAACCCGGTTGGGGGCGCTGTCCATCACGGCCACGGCATTTGGAAAATAGCAGTTTTCCGGTGGCCTTTTGCACCTTGGGGGCCTCATGAAGCTGCGTGCCACGTTGATCGGTTTTTCGGCCATTCTCATGTGGTCTTTTCTGGCCTTGTTGACGGCGGCCTCGGGCTCCATGCCGCCCTTTCAGCTCTCGGCCATTTGTTTTGCCATTGGCAGCCTGCCGGGCGTGATCACGTTTTTGCTGCGGCCAGCGCGGCTTAAACTTCTCAGACAGTCACCCAAAGTCTGGATTGTCGGCATTGCCGGCCTGTTCGGCTATCATTTTTTGTATTTCACCGCCCTGCGTAACGCGCCTGCGGTGGAGGCAGGGCTGATTGCCTATCTGTGGCCGCTGCTGATTGTGTTTGGCTCGGCGCTTTTGCCGGGCGAGCGGCTGCGCTGGTACCACGTCGTGGGGGCTTTGGCCGGGCTGTGCGGCACGGTGCTGATTATTGGCAAAAATGGCCTGTCCTTTGATCCTGCCTACAGTTTGGGTTATAGTGCGGCGGGCCTGTGTGCGCTGACGTGGTCCACCTATTCGCTGGCAACGCGCCGGTTTGAGGCGGTCTCCACCGATGTGGTCACGGGGTTTTGCCTGGCCACGGCGCTTTTGTCGCTGCTGTGCCATCTGGTGCTTGAGCAGACATTGTGGCCGGAGATGGCAAGCCAGTGGCTGGCGGTGGTCGGGCTTGGCCTGCTGCCGGTGGGGCTGGCTTTTTATGCCTGGGATTTCGGTGTCAAAAACGGCGATATTCAAATTCTCGGTGCTGCCAGCTATGCGGCACCGCTTCTCTCAACGCTTATTCTCATTGCCTTTGGATTTGCCGAGCCTAGCCTTCGCATTCTTGCGGCTTGCGTGCTGATCACCGGCGGTGCGGTGCTGGCGGCGAGCGGCATGCTGCTCCGGCCAGCAAAAGTTTGATTTTAAGGTTTTTGCCCCGGTGACCAGCCAAGGGCTGCCATTTCAAATTGCTCGAAGGTGAAGCCTGGCGCAACCGTGCAGCCCACAAGCGTGAAAGCACCCAGGCTTATCGCCGATTGCCAGCAGTTGGCCGGGATAACCGCTTGAGGGCGTTGGCCATTGGCCAGATCAATGCCCAAAACCGTCGTTTCGACGGTTTCACCACCGTCCGAGCAGCTCAGCGCCAGTGGTGCACCTGCGTAATAGTGCCATGTCTCGGCGGCATCCTTGACCCGGTGCCAGTGGGAGCGTTGGTCGGCCTCCAACAGGTAGTAAATCGCCGTGGAATTGCCGCGCGCACCACCCAGCGTGTCACGGAAAGTTTCCGTATACCAGCCACCTTCCGGGTGGGGGCGCATATTGAGAGCTTTGATGATGGATTTTGCGTCCTGCATCAGAAATTATCCTTGCGCTTGCGAATTTCAGCAAACACCTCTTCGTTGCTTTTGCTCTCCATCAAAAGATTGCGACGAATGGCCGGGTCCGACACGCGCAGGAACGGATTGGTCTCTTTTTCCAGATACATGGTGGTGGGAATGGTGAAGCCGCCATTGGCGCGCAGGGCTTCGATGTCCTTGGCGCGCTGCACCAGCCGTGGATTGTTCGGATCGATTGTCAGGGCAAAGCGGGCGTTGGACAGGGTATATTCATGGCCAAAATAAATCGCGGTTTCATCGGGCAGCACCGAGAGCTTTTGCAAGGAATGCCACATGTCGGCGGCGGTGCGCTCAAACAACCGTCCGCAGCCCAGCGCAAACAGCGTGTCTGCAGCAAACAGCAGCTTGTCATCGGGAAAGCTATAGCAGATGTGGCCCGCAGTGTGGCCGGGGGTCTCAATCACCCGGACACGGTGCTCGCCGAACAGAAATTCGTCGCCATCGCCCACAGCGCGATCCAGACCCGGAATGGCCAGCGCCTCATTGATTGGTCCGATGATCTCGCAGCCATATTCTTTCTTGAGCGCCAGATTGGCCTCAACGTGATCGGTGTGATGATGGGTGGTGAGGATATGGGTGATGGTCCAGCCGCGTTTTTCAGCCATGGTGACAATTGGCGCATATTCGGGCGCGTCTATCGTGGCGGTCAGGCCGCTTTCCGGGCAATGAATCAGCACGCCAAAATTATCCGTGCGGCAAAGGAATGTTTCAATTTCCAGGCTTTTCATGGCTGACCTCTTTATCATGGGTGCGATCTTATTCCTGAATCTAGTCTCAAGGGCCTTGATGTCCAACAGCGGGATGTTAACAATCGTGCCATGCATGTGGATATTGTTGATCTTCGCCAGTTCTATCATTCCCAGCTTGGCCATGTCGCCGAGCAGTCGATCACGATGGCGCTATCGTCTCTCTGGCAACGCCTGCCGGAAGAGCGTCTGGTGGGGCTTGGCTATTCCGTTCCCTATCTGGATCGCTTTCGTGCCGACACCGAGCGCACCTTTGCCTTTATGCCAGCGGGGCAGGGCGCGGTGAACTGGCCGCCCGGCGAGCCTTCGGCCACCGCTTTGGTGTTTGATGAGGAATTGCCCCTGCCAGACAGCTCGGTGGATCGGGTGCTGATGGTGCATTCGCTGGAATTTGCCGAAAATCCGCGTGAAACCTTGACGGAGATCTGGCGGGTTCTGGCACCGGGCGGGCGGCTGGTGATTGTTGTGCCCAACCGGCGCGGTGTGTGGGCACGGATGGATCACACGCCGTTTGGCGCAGGCCGTCCTTATTCGCGCGGACAATTGACGGCGCTGTTTCGCGAGGCCAATTTCACGCCCGGAGCCAGTGCCGAGGCGCTGTTTTTTCCACCCTCGCGGTTGAAGACGATTTTGCGCATGCGCGGCATGTTTGAGCGGTTTGGCCGGATTTTGTCGCCCGCTTTTGCAGGCGTGATTGTGGTGGAGGCGCAAAAGCGGCTCTATCAAGGCCTGCCGGTGGCGGCCAAGGCATCGAGACGGGTGTTTGCGCCGGTTCTTTCGCCCCATGGCGTGCCAACAACGCGGGTGAAGCTCAACCCTCCCTCGACAAAATAAGTCTGCCGCGCTATGGCCGTGGGATTGTTTTTGTGCTGGCTCAGGCTGGCAATTTCGTGATCAGGAAACAGTTTGATGAGCAGCGACATGAACCAGCCCGTTCCACGTCCCGGAATTCTTGATATTGCCGCCTATGTGCCGGGCAAGGAACATGCGCCGGGTGTTGCCAAGGTCTTCAAGCTGTCCTCCAACGAAACACCGCTTGGCCCAAGCCCCAAGGCAATTGAAGCGTTCAAGGCAGCAGCCGATAATCTGGAAATCTATCCCGATGGTCAGGCGCTGAAGCTGCGCGAGGCCATTGCCAGCGCCCATGGCCTCAACCCGGCTAATATCATCTGCGGCAATGGCTCTGATGAGCTGCTGGGCCTGCTGTGCCACGTTTATCTGGGTGCAGGCGATGAAGCCATCATCACCGAGCATGGCTTTCTGGTGTATAAAATTCAGATCATGGGGGCAGGAGCAACGCCTGTGACCGTGAAGGAAAAGGATTGTCAGGTGGATGTTGATGCCATTCTGGCCGCCGTGACCGACAAGACCAAAATGGTGTTCATTGCCAATCCCGGCAACCCAACCGGCACCTATGTGCCGGGCGCTGATATTCGCCGTCTGGTGGCGGGTCTGCCCAAGCATGTGATGCTGGTGCTGGACGCAGCCTATGCGGAATATGTGCGCCGCAATGATTTTGAAGCCGGTATCGAGATTGTCTCCGAGAACCGCAATGTGGTGATGACCCGCACCTTTTCCAAAATCCACGGTCTGGCTGCACTCCGCGTTGGCTGGATGTATGGACCCTCTGCCGTGCTGGATGCACTGAACCGCATTCGTGGACCGTTCAATATGAATGCTCCGGCTATTGCCGCAGGTGAGGCAGCCATTCTGGACCGCGCCTTTGCCGATAAGGCCGTGCAGTTCAATCTTGAGTGGCTGGAAAAGCTGACGGTTGCTTTTGAAGGGCTTGGTTTGAAGGTGACACCATCGGTGACCAACTTCCTGCTCATTCATTTTCCCGATCAGGATGGCAAGCGCGCGCCGGAAGCCGATGAATTCCTGACCAGCCGTGGCTTCATTCTGCGGGCCGTGAAGGGCTATGGCTTTGCCAATGCGCTGCGCATGTCCGTTGGGACGCCTGAGGCCAATGAGGGCGTGATTGCCGCTCTGACAGAGTTTATGGGCAAAGCGTGATGGGTACTGCACAATTTGATCGTATCGCGCTGATTGGTATCGGCCTGATTGGCTCGTCTATTGCCCGTGGGGTGCGCGAGAAGGGGCTGGCGCGGGAGATTGTCATTTCCACCCGCTCGCTCGACACGCTGAAACGGGCAGAAGAACTACAGCTCGGCGATCACTACACGCCTTCGACGGCCGAGGCGGTCAAAGATGCCGATCTGGTGATTGTCTCGGTGCCGGTGGGCGCATCGGAAAGCGTTGCCATGCAGATTGCCGCGCATTTGAAGCCGGGCGCGATTGTCACCGATGTTGGTTCCACCAAGGCGTCGGTGATTGCGCAGATGGCTCCGCATTTGCCAAGCCATGTGCATTTTATTCCGGGCCATCCTTTGGCGGGTACGGAAAACTCCGGCCCGGACGCTGGCTTTGCCGATCTGTTCAAAGGCCGCTGGTGCATTTTCACGCCTTTGCCTGATACCGACCCGAACGCCTTGGCTCGTCTTGTGGCGTTTTGGGAGGCGCTGGGCTCTAAAACCGACCAGATGGAACCCGAGCATCACGACAAGGTGCTGGCGATTGTGTCGCATCTTCCGCATATCATTGCTTACAATATTGTCGGCACGGCGGATGATCTGGCCGCTGTCACCGAATCGGAAGTGATCAAATATTCGGCCTCCGGTTTTCGTGACTTCACCCGCCTTGCTGCGTCCGATCCGACCATGTGGCGGGATATTTGCCTGCACAACAAGGATGCGATTTTGGAAATGCTGGCGCGCTTTTCCGAAGATCTGGCATCGCTGCAACGCTCCATTCGCTGGGGCGAGGGTGACAAGCTGTTTGAACTGTTCAGCCGCACCCGCACCGTGCGTCGTTCGATTATCGATGCAGGTCAGGATGTGAATGTACCGGACTTTGGCCGTCACAGTCTGGACAAAAAAGCCTGAGACTATCTCGATCTACTGCATAATTCCTGAAATCCTGATCGATTTAAGAAGAAATTATGCAGTAGATTGAACGTGTTACAGCGTCCTTTGTGCACCATATCACAGTACACGACGATAGGTTTTACCGTATAGCTCACCCCCCTCTGCCCTGCCGGGCATCTCCCCCACAAGGAGGGAGATCGACAAAAGCAGCCCTCTTGCTCAACAGCATACGTCCTATGTGTCGGAAATCACGAGTTCATTGTGAGAAACGAGCGGGAAGGCCTATCCGATCTCCCTCCTTGTGGGGGAGATGGCTGGCAAGCCAGAGGGGGGTAAACGGCACATAAGGGCGTTTGTGTCGTGTACTATGGCACCATATATGGTGAGAAGAGCTGTCGTCAGATCGGTGGAATATTGCCGAGCGGAATAAAGCCCAGAACAACGGTGCCATGGGTGATCTGAAGGGTCACCTGCCCATGGTTTTGGCCAAAGAATGCCATTTTCAGGCCTTTGGCTGCGAGCTTGGCAATGTCTGTGGTTTCGGGATAGGCGGAGATCACCATGTCCCGCCACCCTTCAACCTTGTTGATTTGCAATTTCAGCGTGCCTGAGAGATAGCCATCCTGATCGATTGCCAAAGGGCCGCTGGCGGTGATGGTGCGGCCTTCACCAACATCCAGCTGAAGGGCGCGCAACTCGCCATTCAAGCCTTTCAAATCAATGGGCTTGGGGTTTTCAATGTTCAGCGCATCGGCCTGACCAATCAGTTTCAGATCAAGATCGGCGGTCATTGGTGGTACTTTGGACGTACCATCATTTTGTTGAAAATTCACGTCGGTAAAGCGCGAGCTGGTGAGAAGATCATCGCTATCGCGCTGAATGTTCAACTGCCCTTCTGAGGCATTGATGGTCAGTGTGGTACCCGTAACGGCATTGGAAATATTGGTGCGAAGCGCCTTTATCACGGTTGCCTGATTCTCAAGGCCCACAATGCCCACTGACATGCTTGTATCAAGCCTGTCCCATTGCACGGATGTGGCAATGCCTGTGGAGGTTTGCATAATGGCAGGACCATTCAGCTGCCAGTTGATCGTGCCGGGTTTGAATATTTTTGCAGCCGAGCGGAAGGCTCCGACAGAGCCGGTAATGCCGTTTTTACGATCATTGACGGTGATCTTTGAGCATTTGAGGCTGATCCGCAATGGAAACCCACCCACATGCATGTTGGCACAGGTCAGCACCGACGCCAGCGGGCTTGAGCCGTCAAAGGCGCGCTCCAGCTTGGTGGTGGCATAATTGGCTGCCGCAAACCAACCAGCGGTGTAGACGGCCAGAAGGATGATCACGGAAAGAACCGCAGGAAAAACGATGGATCTTTTGCGTCGTGTCACCATGCTGCTTGACGTCGCCATTTGCTTCTCCAATTGTGTCGCCGGTTCGGGAGCAATTAGGTTTGATGTGCGATATGGACGATTTTTGGGTGTTTGGCTATGGTTCTTTGATGTGGAATCCGGGTTTCCCCTTTGAGAAACAAATAAATGCCCGCATTCATGGCTTTCGACGTGCTCTTTGCGTCCGCTCATGGGTTCATCGCGGCACACAGCAGCAGCCGGGGCTGGTGATGGGGTTGGACCGTGGCGGCTCTTGTCAGGGTGTTGCTTTCAAGGTTGCGCCAGAGCATTGGCCGCAAACATTGCATTATCTGCGTGAGCGCGAACTGGTGACGCATGTGTATCTGGAAAAGTATCTGCGGTTGCATCTGGCCGACGGGCAGACAGTAACGGGGCTTACCTATGTCATCGACCGTCAGCACGAACAATATGCCGGTGCCGTCACCGTGGAAGAGGCGGTCAGCGTGGTGCGTAGCGCTGTTGGTCAATCCGGCGCCAATGCAGCCTATGTTCAAGGCACTGTTGAACATTTGCGCAGCATGGGCATTCGAGATCTTTGGCTTGAGAAGGTTGTCAAAGGCATTGAACGGGAAACTTTGGGTGGAGCAGATCGTCCGTCAGGCGCAAGGTGAACACAGAGCCATGAGTGGTTGTTTTGCCTCGCCCATACATTCCAATGTTGACCGGTGCCGATAAGGGCACCGGTCGCGTGATGTCATGGAGAGAGTTCTTCCAGCACTTTGTCCTTTGTCTCGACGGCAAACAGGATGGTGATCAAGGCACCAACAACCAGAATGGTGGCGAAGGTCGCAAAGACATATTGAATACCCAGATTGGACATGAGAAAGCCGACCAGCAGCGGACCAGCCGATGAGCCGAGACGAAGCCAGGCGCTGCCTGCACCAGTCCCGATTGCCCGCAGACGGGTAGGGTAGATTTCTGCCGAATAGAGGTAGAGTGAGAAGGTGACTGTCTGAACGATGGCATAGGCAAGTCCCCCGAGAACAAGCACCTGAAGGGGAGAGGTTGCGCCGAGCCAGGCAAGGAGAGCCAGCGGCACGGGCGCAAGCAGCAATGCTCCGGCGTACCAACGCTTTCGACCAACCTTGTCAATCAGAAGTGCGCAGATGATTGCGGCAATCACACCCGCGACTGATGTCAGAAAACCATAGAGAATGCTGGTTTGCAGGGGCAGATTGAAGGTTTGGCGATAGAGTGTCGGCAACCAGGTAATTGTGCCATTGGCAACGACATAAGCGGTAAACCACATCGCCCAGATGGAAAGGGTGCGCTTCAGATAAATGCCCTGAAACAGCTCCTTCCAATCGGATGTGCGCTTCACGGATGTGGTGATATTTTTTGGCTCAGGCAGGACATGACCAGCGGCGATGGCGCTTCGTTCAAGGTTGGTAACAATCGCATTGGCTTCGGCATAGCGGCCATTGGCGGCCAGCCACCGGGGTGACTCTTTCAGAAACCAGCGCAATGGTATCATCAAAAGCGCGGGAACCAGTCCGACAATGAACATGGCTTTCCAACCGAAAGCGGGGACCATGAAATAACCGATCAGACCCGCGCCAACCAGCCCCAGCAAAAACATGACTTCGTACAGCAGAAAGAACTTTCCGCGTCCTTTTGATCCGATCATCTCGTTCACATAAGCGCTGGCAACAGGCACTTCACCACCCGTTCCAATGCCTTGTACAAAGCGAAATGCCATCATTATTCCGGCTCCCGCAGCAAACAGGCAGGCAACATCCATGCTCACAAACACGAGAATGGTGAACAAAAGAACCTTGAGGCGGCCGACTTTTTCTGCAAGCCAGCCAAAAAGAATCGCGCCGATCAACTGGCCGAGATAGCCCATCGACAGGATCATGCCTGTCTGCGATGGGTTGAGACCCCATTCCTTCACCAAAACGGGCATGGCATAAGCAATGGCGATGACGGTGTAGCCGTCGAAAAAGGTTGCGGCACCGATAATATTTCGAGCCCAGAAAACCTCACGGGTAATGGGCAGGCGCTCCAGGCGGGCACCGATATCGCCTTGTGGATCAGCAATGGTTGCTGACCCAGCCGGTATGGGTTGCATGATATTCATTGGTTCCTCCATCGCGCCCCGCGACCCGTGCTCTCTCCCGGTCGGTCGTGCGCTCCCTTTGTCTTGCTTGTTTTATGTCGTTCCGTTGTGCGTCTCGGTAACGTCCTCGCGCTGAGGGCGGATGTCTCGATGGTTCTCGGACTTCGAGAGGAATGGCTTGCGTCCCCTACAGCACCTCTCACCACATATGGCGCACGGTGCTGTAACAGTTTTCATCTGCTGCATAATTTTCTCCTTAAATCCACTCCGCTTTAAGGAATTATCCAGCAAAGAAAGCCGCTCCGGCGCGATGAACCGGAGCGGCTGACGCTTATTCGGCAGCAAGAAGCTGCTGTTCAACGCGGCCGATGCCAGCGGCGTCAAAAGCGGCAAAGATTTCCTTCTCGGCTTTTTCGCCCAGATTTTTCAAGGGTTCGCGGATGGTTGCGTGGTCCAACACGCCGCGATGGACGAGGCCAAGCTTGAGGGCAACCGTGCCTTCCATATGAGAGCCGCGATGATAAACAGCGCGGGTTACCGGCAACAGGCGCTCAAACACCTGACGGGCTTCGGTGTAATTTTGCGCCTTGCCAGCCTCAATCAGGTCGACAAGCAGTTCCGGTGCAATATTGCCGTAGCCAACCAGCAGACCATCGACATCAAACATGGTCGGAAGCAGCCATTCATCATGGCAGCTGAGAATCTGGAGATTGGGATTGGCCTTTTTCAGCTCAGGAATCTCCACGTACCAGCGCTTCATATTGCGCACACCGTTCTTGGTGGCAACAACGCCGGGCTGGGTGGCAATATCAAGCTGGGTGTCGAGGTCGTAGCTGGCTTTGGTTGCATCCGGGTATTGGAACAGGATGCATTGAAGGCCCGATTCTTCCCAGATGGCTTTATAGCGGCTCTGTGGAGCGCCCTTCTGATAGCCAAAACGCAGCCAGCCATGGTTTGGATAGACAAGCGCCCCGGTGGCACCGGCGGCCTTGCACTTTTTGGCCTCGGCTGCGGCAACGCGCGTACCCTCGCCGGTGATGCCAGCAATGATTGGAACGGCACCATCAACGGCTTCCACATAGGTTCGGATCAGGGCGAGGCGCTCATCCTCGGTGAGGAAGGTGCCTTCACCGGCATGGCCGAGGATAACCAGGCTTTTCACGCCCTTGATCGACACCAGCCATTTGGCAATGCGCGCATTGGCCTCGAAGTCCACTTCGCCGTCGCGGGTAAAGGCAGTGACGGGGGCTGGGCTGAGGCCACGTAGGTCCATGGGGTTCATCTGAAATCTCCTCCTGGGTAGGCAGTTCACATCATTCGTTTTGATGTGGGAACGTTATTGGGAACGTTCCCAGTATTAATTTGATCGCTGTGGCTGTCAAGTGGTACAAGACAGAAAAATACGGCTTGAATGGTAGAAAGCGATTCGATGAAAAGTGACAGGCCCCGGCAAAGTCCACCTTCCAAGGTAACGATTCTTGATGTCGCCAAGGCGGCTGGCGTTTCGAAATCGAGCGTCTCGCGCTTTCTCGATGAACGCATGCCAAAATCGGATAGTGAAACGGCCCGGCGCGTCCGCGAGATTGCCGATCAGCTCGGTTATGTGCGGGATGTGTCGGCCTCATCTTTGCGGCGCGGCAAGACCAGCATGATAGGGGTGATTGTCCCACGATTGACCGATACGGTCATGGCAATGCTGTATGAAGAATTGGCCCATGCAGCGGCAAGGGCAGGGCAGTTTACCATTGTTGCGACCACCGAGGATGAGCCAGGCGCAGACAGAGAAGCTGCCGAGGCGCTGCTGCGCCGGGGTGTCAACGGGCTTATTCTGTCAACCTTCCGTGATGGCGAAACCCTGACCGATGATCTTTATGGGCGCGGTGTGCCCTTTGTTCTGGCACTGCGAACCGACGGAAATTGTCGTTCTTCGGTCGGAGATGACTGTCTTGGCGGGTATCTGGCAACCCGTCACCTGCTTGATCTTGGGCATCGGCGCATTGGGTTGATTGCCGGGCCAGGCTATGCATCCAGCGCGCGCGGTCGGGTAAAGGGCTATTACAAAGCCATGGCAGAGGCAGGCGTCGAGGTTGATCAAAGGTGGGTGCGTGAATCGACCTTTGGCATTGAAACGGGCTTTGTTGCGGCAAGAGAGCTAATGGCATTGGATGCTCGGCCAACCGCGATTTTTGCAGTCAATGATAATACGGCCATTGGTGCCCTTTCCGCTCTCACGCAACTGGGGTTGTCCGTTCCCAAAGATGTTTCGCTGGTCGGATATAATGATATTCCGGTTGTCAGCCATCTGCCGACACCGCTCACCTCCGTCAAAGTGCCCTTTGATCAGATCGCCAATGCCGCGCTCGAACTGCTGAGAGCGGATACAGTTCCGGCCAAAAACCGAATCCGCATTGCCAGCCCGACGTTAATTCCCAGGCGCTCGTCAGGGCCGATCTGATCGCGGTTTTTCACTTACAGCGCCTCTCACCAAATATGGCGCACAAAGGACGCTGTAGCACTTTTAAGCTGCTGCATAATTTTCGCCTTAAATCCACTCCGATTTAAGGAATTATGCAGCAGGTGCTTTGCCTCTTATCACATCAAGACGCGCGACAGCCGTGGGCGGCAAGGGCAGTTTCGGATTGGTGGTTGCCGCGTCCAGCAGCAGTTTGTCGCTCTCTGCCTCCAGATCCTCAATCAGTTTTTCAAAAAACACATTTGGTTTCAGGCCCGGCTCTACGGCCGGCAGAATGCGGATTTTATAATGGCCCGGATAGCGCATCAGGCTGCGGCGCGGCCAAAACAGCCCTGCATGCACCGCCACCGGCACAACGGGCACCTTTAAATCACGATAAAGCCGGGCAATACCGAATTTATAGACGGGTTCCGCGCCCGGCGGGCGGCGTGTGCCTTCGGGAAAGATAATCAGCTGGCGACCATTTTCCATCTCTTCGGCGGCGCGTTGCATCACCAGCATCATTTCCTTGCCCTTGCCGCCGCGATTGACCGGAATCATCTTCAGTTTGGCGGCATACCAGCCAAACACCGGAATCATCATCAATTCGCGCTTGAGAATATAGACCGGATCATCCAGCCAGGGCAGCAAAGCATAGGTATCCCAAAAGGATTGATGCTTGGGGGCAAGGATATATCCAGACTTTGGGATATTCTCGAGCCCTTCAATCTCAAAGGTGGTGCCGACAATGGTTTTCATCAGCCAATGACAGGATAATGCCCAGGCTTTTGGAATGCGATAGGCGGTTTTCCGCGGCAAGAAGAAGTAAATGGGCAGACAAACAACCATCCAGAGGATCAGGTTGGCGTAAAAGATGACGTTAAAAAGATGAGAGCGCAGAGCAAGCATGTATCGATTCCGAAATGTGTCATGCCTTGACTATATGAATTCAACGTCAAGCGGAAGCTCTCTCATAAATGCAGCGTAATCCTCTCAACTGACTGGCTTGTTGATGGCGCGCAACCCGCTCCAGGTGCCCCAGCCGATCGTATCACGGGCGGAGGCGAGTAGAATCTTGACATATTCGGACAAAAGCGTGCGGAGCGCGTTAGGATCGGCATACCATGCTTTGGTGCGCAGATCCGAGATGACGACCGGATAGGGGATGAATTGGGTGTTGGGCGCTGTGCGGCGCAATTCCATCAAGCTGCGCTGCATGTGATAATTGCTGGTGACGACCAGCACAGAGGAATAGCCCTTGTCGTGAACCCATTGGGCCGTTTCATTGGCATTGCCAATGGTATCAATGGCCTGATAGCCCATATCGACGCAGCAGGCGAAGAGATCGTAAGAACTTTGCGTCATGGTGCGGATCTGTTTTGATGTGGTGGTGGGATGCACGCCTGAAATGAGCAGCCGCTGTCCAGAACCCTTTCGCAGCAGATCAACCGCCTGATCAATGCGTTGATAGCCGCCGGTCAGCACCACGATCGCGTCGGCCTTTGGATGTTCAGGGGCTCGCATCAGGGTAACGGTATCGGCGAAATACAGGAAGCCGCCAATCAGGCAAGCAGTCATCAGAATCGTGGCATAGCCCCCAAAGCGCAACACACGACGCAGCCAGCCGCTCCGCCGAAACAGCCGGCTCAATTGCTCGCTCCTGCGAGGGCGTTGATCCGTGGAAGGATCATTGGGTGGCATCGTCATTGCTCGTCCATATTGCAATCATTTCATGGCAAAGCCAAACCGTCATGCCATCTCTATCGGATAATGACTGCCACAGGAATCCGTTTCCGACATTATCCAGCATTGCCATCTCGCAAACACATGGTGCGTGGTCGTGCACAAGGGGGCTTCTGCGCTGCCACGCTTTGCATGATCATGCGTCGGGATTGTGTCGGCGATTTGATGGTCACGCCGCCTCAATCAAGCGGCAGGCCGCTGCTGCGGCTGGGATCCGAGCGGATTTGATCAATGTCGTAGATTGCGCGGATCACGGTCAATCTTGCCGTGAGGGTTGTGAGCAGTGCAATGACAATCATCGTGGCAAATATGCCCAAATAGCCGGAAAAGCCGATTTCAAACCGGCCAAACAGGGCTGTTGCCTGATCGGTTTGCGGGGTTGCCAGCGTGTTGTCTTGCAAAAAACTGGCAAAGGCAAAGAAGGCCGCGGCCATAAAGCCACCGGCTCCAGCCCCTTTGAGGCTGATTTTTAGAAAGTGTTTTTGAAACTCTCGCGCCACAAACTGGCTTTCGGCCCCCACAAAATGCAGAACCTCGATAATGTGCCGATTGCCCGACAAGGCACCACGGGTGGCAAAAATCACCGTCAGAATCATGGCGGTAAACACCAGAATCAAGACGCCAAAGCCGATCAGCACCGTGGTGCGGGCCATGGAGACCAGCTTGTCCACCCAGTTGCGGTGGTCATCCAGCGTGGCCTGGGGAATTTGCGTCGATAAAAGATCGCGCATGGCGGCAAAATCGGGCGGGTGGCTTTCATCAATGGTGATGATCACCAGCCTTGGAACCGGTAAATCCTTGATGTCCAGCCCGGTGCCAAGCCATGGCTCCAGCAAGCGGGCCGTTGCCGCTTCATCGACAATCTGGCCGCTCTTGGTGCCAACAAAACTGAGAGCCAGATCTTTGGCGCGGGTGAGCGCCTGATCCATGTTCACGTTGTCGTCTGGCTTTATCTGAATGGTTACCTCGCGCGAAATCTGGCTTTGCCAGCTGGCAGCGGTGGCCCGGATCATCGATACGGCTCCGAGGGTCAGGCAGGCCAGAAAAGCCATGATGGCAATCACCACCATCAGCGCATTGCCCTGAATATTGGAGGGCGGCAAAATCGGCCCGGTTGGCCGCACCTGCATGGAAACCCGTCTGGCCTGCTGTTTGGCGGGCTGGTTCTGGCTGCTCATGCCCGAAGGTGGCGCGGGTTTGCGATCATTCATAGATATCGAGCCGCCCTTCGCTGAGAATCATTCGGCGCGCATCGACCTGCTCCATCAAAGCCAGATCATGGGTGGCAATCACCACGGCAGTGCCGAGCCGGTTCAACTCCAGAAACAGGCTGAGCAGGCGGCGAGCCATCGGCGGATCGACATTGCCGGTCGGCTCATCGGCCAGCAGAATCTCCGGGCGATCAATCAAGGCGCGGGCAATGGCGGCGCGCTGCTTTTCACCGCCCGATAGAATAGCGGGCAAAACATTGATCCGCTCACCAAGACCCACCCACTTCAACAGTTCCAGCACATCCTGCTTGTAGCTGGCCTCTTCCTTGCCACGCACCCGCAAGGGCAGGGCAACATTTTCATAGGTGGTCAAATGGTCGAGAAGCTGAAAATCCTGGAACACAATGCCAACGCGCCGCCGCAGCAGAGGCAATTCCTGACGGGGGATCTGGGTAATGTCGCGACCAAAGCTTCTGATCAGCCCCCGCGTCGGTTTGAGCGACATGAACAGCAGGCGCAAAAGGGTGGTCTTGCCAGCGCCCGAGGGGCCGGTGAGAAATTGAAAAGAGCGCTTCGGGATGTCGAAGGTCAGGTCGCGGAGGATCTCAGGCCCCATCCCGTAACGCAGACCAACATTTTCGAAGTGAATCAATTGAGAAACCCGGTCTTGAGCCAGTGGATGAAAGCCTACTTCTTAACGTCTGCGGTTACCATTTGGTAAAGATCGCGATCATGCAATGAGAATCCGGTAATTTTGCAAATCATTAACCATTCGAATTTACGACTTGTAGAGATTGGTTTCAATGGCTCATTCCATTTGCGTGCGTGATCGCAATTGCGCGTGGAGATGTGGCCTTGCGAGGGATTGATGAACGCATTCCGTTTCCGGCAAAAACAGGTCGAGCCAGATGTTGACGTCCTGTTGCCCGAGTATCGGCCGCGCCCAGTGCCGCGCAATGGTTTTCCGCTGGCCGATGATGTGGCGGATGCGGATTTCATCACGGTGCACGATCCGGTTGGCGCGATGCGAAGCCGCTTGCAGGCGGAGTTGAATGCAGCACCAAAGCGGCAGCCGCATCCTCTGGTGATGCTTGTGAGGCAGCATCTCTCTCCCGTGTTGATCAAGACAGACCTTTTGCTCAACAGGTTGTCGGAGCGCTCTTTCACCACGCTGGTGTCAGTGCTGGTGCTGGTGGTGTTTGTTCTGGCGGGTGGCTTCACGCTGCTGGGCAGCCGTGGCCCATCGCCGTTTACCGGGCCTGCTCTTGATTTCACCCATGTGACGCTGACGCCGCAGGATGCCGATGGCATGCATGTGCTGGTGGTGAATGCGATTATTGAAAACCGCGCCAATACAAAACAGACTTTATCGCCGGTGCGGGCCGATCTTTACTCTGGTGGTCGCTTGATTGCCTCCACATTGATTGCACCGCCTGCCAGCGAGATTGATGTGGGCCACAGCCGCGGCATTTCGGCAAAATTGCGCCATCCCGGTGGAAAAACGCCGCAGTTGAAGCTTTCTTTCGATACAAATGCTGTCTCTCACCCGTGACTGTGGTATCGCGGTGGCGAGATTGTCGGGCGCTATGCGCCAAATTCTGGAGAGATTATGCCCATCGTTCGCGGAAAAGTGATTGAGCCTTATTTTACCGCTGAGCAGATCGCGACGCGGAATATTGAAATTGCCAAAGCCATTTCGGAAGGTCCGTCCGATAATCTGCTGGTGATTTCCATTCTCAAAGGCTCGTTTATTTTCGCAGCCGATCTCATTCGTGCCATGCATCACGTGGGTCTGGCCCCGGAGATGGAATTCATCACCTTGTCCAGTTACGGCAAAGGTACGGTTTCGCGCGGTGTAACCGTTATCAAAGACATTGATAGCGACGTCACCGGCCGCAATGTCCTGTTGATTGATGATATCCTCGAATCAGGTCGCACGCTGCAATTTGCCCGCGATCTGATGTATGAGCGCGGTGCAGCCAACGTCAGCATTGCCGTGCTTTTGGATAAAAAGGTCAAGCGCAGTGAAGAGCTTGAGGCCGATTATGTTGGCTTTGAATGCCCCGACTATTTCGTGGTCGGCTATGGCATGGATGCGGCCTATGCCTTCCGGGAGCTGCCTTTTGTCGGTGTTGTCACCGGCGATGCGGACTGATCTTTGCAGCACACTTCCTTCGAATTTTAGGTGACTTGTTAACCATACGCAACGTGACCTTTGCGATGTTTACCTATCGCAAAGGAAAAGCTGGTCATTTGCATGCGTCGGCATGATCTCTTCCATCGAGCCCGGGGAAGAAAATCATGTGACGGCGGAACATGCAACGGCATCATGAGTTCGTTTTATCAAACGTGCGATGCTGTAAGGGCTCATGCTTTAAATGGGATTGCGAACATGGCCAAGATTTTGATTACCGAAGACGAGGATGGTTTGCGCTCTTTTGTCGCCCGTGCATTGCGGATGGATGGGCATGAGACCCATGAAGCCGCAGACGGTGCCGAAGGGCTGGAAAAGCTGAGCATGGCCAGCTTTGATTTATTGCTGTCCGATATCCGCATGCCGGTGATGGACGGCATTGAGCTTGCGCATCGCGCCCATGGCGATTTTCCTGGTTTGAAAATTTTGCTGATGACCGGCTACGCCGATCAGCGTGAGCGCGCCGATGACCTGATGGAAAAGGTGATTGACGTGGTGCCAAAGCCCTTTGCCTTGCCCGACATTCGCAAGGCTGTGGCGCAGGCGCTGAACATGGCGGCATAAAGCCGCGATTCACCTCAAAGAGTTAGGCGTCGCGCCTATTGCATATCCAGCAGCCGCTCAAGGTAGCGGCGCTCAATCTCCGGGCTGGCGTTGTCACCCAGTTTTTCACGAATGGCATCGAGAATTTCGCGGGCGCGCTGCACGTCAATTTCGTCTGGAATGCGCACACTGTCATCCGTATCCGGCCCGCTTGATGGTCGCGAGCGACCAAGAGGATCGCGGCCATTCTGTCCGCCTTGCGCCATGCCGGGGTTCTGTCCCTGTCCTTGACCCTGCTGGTTTCGCATGGCCTGCATCATCTGGTTCATCATGTCGCGCGCCCCCTGACGCAGCGCTTCGAGCGCACGGCCTTGCCCTTCGACAGCCGTGTCGCCCTGACCTTTGCCAAGCTCCTGACCGGCACCTTTCATCTCCTGACCGGCCTGACCAAATTCCTTGCCCGGCTTGATGCCCATTTTGCCGAGGCCTTCTTGCAATTGTTTCAATTGTTTGCCCAAATTATCCTGACGTTCACGCAAGGCCTTCAAAGCATCGCGCAGTTGCTGCTCGGTCATTTGATCGGTTGGCGGCGGATTTTGGCCGGGGGCGGGTTTCGGCCTTTCCTGGGTCAACTCATCCTCGCTTTTAGGCTGGCCGTCCTGGGGTTGGTCCATGTCAGGATCGGTGGGGTCGCCGAGTGCCATGCGATCTTGCAAAGCCTGATCCAGCTTGAAGGTTTCATCCATCAATTTTTGCTGGTCCTGCATGATTTCGCCCAGCTTATCGATCTGCTTGCGGGCCTCACTTTTTTCCTGCTGTTGTTGCTGGTTCGGGCGTTGCATGCGCCCGGTCTGAAGATTGTTCATCAAGCGTTGCAGCTCAGACAACATTTGGCGCGCCGCATCCTTGTTGCCGGAGCGGGCCAGATTTTCGATCTGGTTCATCATGTTTTCCAGATCACGCTGGGTCAGCGTCTTGGCGGCATTTTGCTGCGGCTGGCTATTTTGCGGCTGCTGGCGCTGCGCCAAGGCTTTCATATAGTCCTGCATCGCTTGGCGTAACTCGTCCGTGAGTTTTTTGATCTCCTCATCAGGCGCGTTGCGCTCCAGCGCATCGGACAGCTTTTGCTGGGCCTCGGAGAGTTTGCGCTCCGCCAGCGAGAGATCACCATCATCAATGCCAAGTGCTATTTCCCACAGATAGGCTGCTGTGTCCTTCATTTTCTCGGCATTATCGGCAAGAGCCATACGCGCCCGTGCAGATTTGATCAGCAGATAGTGGGAGAGGTTGGGAATTGTCTCGTCGGCCCGCAGCGTCAAAGCATCATTGAGGGCAATGGCGCGCGGCATCTGGCGGGCATCAAGCGCAAACACCTGCCGCTCTTCCGCAACGGCTGCGGCTAAAGGTTCATTGAAGGGACGGCGGGGCAGCACCATCTCATAGGGCGCGCTTTTGCCTTCCTGTCCCGCACCATCCTTGACGATCAGGGTGATGCGAACTTTTTTGCCTGCCAGAGGATGTTCCGTCAGGTTATGGCTGGCAATGCCTTTTGCTTCCTTGGCATTGCGGCGCGGCAAATCCAGTTTGTACTCGGGCAAGGGATAGAGCGGCTGGGCGGCGGGATCATTGTTCACTGGCACAATATCGGCATGGGCTTCCTGCACACCATAATCATCCTTGGCGATAAAGCCAATTTCCAACGCCCCATTGACCGCGCGCTTTGGCACACCTTCAAAAGCAATTGTCGGCGGCTTGTCGGCGATCACGGTCAATGGCCATTGCTGTTGACCGACATCCAATGTGCCGCTTTGGCTAAGCGTCAGTGTCATGGTCCGCGCATTGGCATCCGTCGCCGCACTGGCTGCGCTCTCCTTGGGGGCTTCTGCATCTTGCAAGGCAATGGAGTCAGCACCAACACTCGGTTTGCCAACACTCGGTTTGAATGTCGCTTTGGCATTGTCAACGCCGCCGGTGAAACGCACTGTGACCACCGACTTGGCGGGCACTGAAATATCTCGGGGAGGCTCACCATTACGGCTTGTCAGAAACACTGGCGCTTGGCCGGTATAGCCGGGCGGGGTGATCCATGCGTCAACGCGAACGCCCGGCTGGTTGTCTTGTGTGCCTGTCATGCGGAAGGCATCGCTGATCCGGCCAGCATTGTTGGCACCAGAATAGGCAAAGGCCACCACCAGCAGCAAGGCCGGAATGGCGCGTAAGCCATGGCGATCAAACCGGGCAATGTCCGGCCTTGGCAAGCCGGGATCAAGGCTTGCGATTTTCGCCGCCATCCGCCTTTGGTGTTCCTGCCAAAGCGCACGGGCAAAGGGGGTGTCAAATGCCGGTTCGTCTTCCTGCACCTGCACCGGCTGATGGGGCAGGTTGTTGCGCTCCTCCAGCAGCCGGTCGGCGTCATGGGTTTTTGGCCAGCGCAACTGCGCCAATGGCAAAAGGGCGGCGAGAAAGCCAAATGTCAGCACAAACACCAGCGGCCAGCGCAAAAGCGACGGCATGTCGCGAAACAGGCCGAACCAGCTGAGGGATAGAAAAATCGCAGCGATCGATGCAGGAAGGAGCAGCAGCGGGGCAACACGCTCACAAAACAGCACCAGCTGCGCAAGGCCGCGGTTGATCGCAACGCGCTTTGCCAATGCTGGGCCGCCTTGATAGGTGTTTTTGGCCTTCTGCCCGTCCGATGCTGCCATACATGGATCTCCGTTTGTCTTTTCGCGAAAAGCGGGATCACGCTCCCTGACATATTTGGTGCAGGATAGCATTGTTTGTGGCGAAGACGAGGGGATGTCCCCTCATCGCATCAGTTTTTGGTGCTGTTGCAACAATTATGAACGGTTTTCAGGCAAGCCATGCTGGAACACTGTCCAGACCGATCAGCTCTTCATAGCTTGGGCGTTTGCGAATCACGTGGAATTCGCCACCCTTCACCAGCACTTCCGGCACCAGCCGGCGGGTGTTGTAGGTGCCAGCCTGCACAGCGCCATAGGCCCCGGCAGAGCCAACCGCGATCAAATCGCCAGGCTTGGGCATGGCCATTTCCCGATCGAGCGCCAGGTAATCGCCGGTTTCGCACACGGGGCCAACCACATCGGCACGAATGCGCGGGGCATTGGCGGCTGAGATGGTCACGGGGCGAATTTCGTGATGGGCCTCATAGAGTGTTGGCCGGATCAGGTCATTCATGGCAGCGTCAACAATCACAAAGGTCTTGTCGCCGCCATCTTTGACGTAAATCACTTCGGTCACCAGAATACCGGCATTGCCAACAATCAGGCGGCCCGGCTCGGTGACGATCTTGCAATTCAACTCGGCCAATTGCTCTTTGACGATCTTGGCGTAAGCCGATGGTTCTGGTGGCGGGTTGTTGTCGTCCTTGTAGGGAATGCCAAGGCCGCCGCCGACATCAACATGGTCAATGCTATGGCCGTCAGCGCGCAAGGTGGTGACCAGCTCGCGCAACAGCTTGAATGCATCGGAAAAGGGTTGCAGCTCGGTGATCTGGCTGCCGATATGCATATCAATGCCGGTAACCTGAATGCCGTCCAGCGATGCGGCGCGGGCATAGACCGCACGAGCGCGCTCATAGGAAATGCCGAATTTGTTTTCTTTCTTGCCGGTCGAAATCTTGGCATGGGTGCCTGCATCGACATCCGGGTTGATGCGGAAAGACACATGCGCCTTCTTGCCAGCCTTGATGGCCCGTTGATTGAGCACTTCCAGTTCCGGCTCGGACTCGACGTTGAAGCAGTAAATGCCCGCTTCCAGCCCCAGATCCATCTCGGATGGGGTCTTGCCAACGCCTGAGAACATAATGCGGTTGGCGGGAATGCCGGCTGCCAATGCGCGGCGCAATTCGCCTTCCGACACCACATCAACGCCTGCGCCAAGGCTGCCCAGCGTTTTCAAAACCGCCTGATTGGAATTGGCCTTCATGGCGTAGCACACCATGGCATCCACGCCCGCGAATGCCTCGGAAAACACCTTGTAATGACGCTCCAGCGTGGCGGTGGAGTAGCAATAGAAGGGTGTGCCGACTGCATTGGCAATTTCGGTCACAGCAACGTCTTCGGCATAGAGCACGCCGTCACGATATTGAAAATGGTTCACAGGCTTGACCTAATTTAGAGCAGTGGATCGAGGAAAAACTTCTTTTCAGGCGTTTTGGCGGCTGGTACGCCCATCTTGTTCTGGTCCACCACGGCAACACTGGGCTTGTCCAGATCGCCTTTGCGTCCGCAAGCGGCAAGCATGGTGCTGGTCGCGCCCAAAATGAGGGCTGAAATGATCAATTTTTGATATGAAACGACCATAGTGTCCTGTTCCAACGAGGTGATGCGCCAACGATCTGATGCGCAAGACGACTTTTCTAAGCTTCCATAGCGAAAAACCGGGGGCTTGTGCACCCCGATTTTTGTGATCTGGTTATTTCAACGTGTGATCCATCGAGGATCAATTGCGCGCGCGCCACCATTTGATCTGCTTGCGCACTTCATCCGGTGCCGTGCCGCCATAGCTTTTGCGGCTGGCAACCGAGGCTTCGACCGTCAAGACATTGTAGATGTCGGCGGTGATGGCGGCATGAATGGACTGCAAATCCTCAAGTGAAAGATCGGCCAGATCACATGATTTTTCTTCCGCCATGGCAACGGCGCGGCCCGTAACATGGTGGGCATCGCGGAAGGGAAGACCTGCTTCGCGCACCAGCCAATCGGCAAGGTCCGTGGCGGTGGAATAGCCGGAACCAGCCGCAGCCTTCATTTTGTCAGCCCGCACCTCAAGGTCGCCAATCATGCCGGTCATGGCGGCAAGCGACAGCTCCAGACTTTCGGCGGCGTCAAACACCTGTTCCTTGTCTTCCTGCATGTCCTTGGAATAGGCCAGGGGCAGGCCCTTCATGATGGTCAAAAGCGCAATCAGCGAGCCATTGATACGGCCGGTTTTGGCGCGCACCAGTTCTGCGGCATCGGGGTTTTTCTTCTGTGGCATGATCGACGAGCCGGTGGAGAACGCATCTGACAGCCGGATAAAGCTGAATTGCGACGTGGACCAGATGACGATTTCTTCGGCCAGGCGCGACAGATGGGTGGCGCAAATAGCAGCAATCGAGAGAAACTCCAGTGCGAAATCGCGATCCGAGACCGTATCAATCGAGTTGCGGGTTGGCTCACGAAAACCAAGCGCCTTGGCGGTCATGTGGCGATCGATGTTATAGCCGGTGCCAGCCAGAGCGGCAGAGCCAATCGGGCTTTCATCCATATGCTCAATGGCGTGGCGCACACGCTGACGGTCGCGGCCAAACATTTCCACATAGGCCATGCAATGATGGCCAAAGGTGACCGGCTGGGCGGTTTGCAAATGGGTAAAGCCGGGCATAACGGTATCGGCATGCTCTTCGGCACGCTTCAAAAATACGGTGATCAGGTTGGTCAGCAGCGTCTCAGTTTTTTGCAGCTCTTCCTTGACCCAAAGGCGAAAATCCAGCGCCACCTGATCATTGCGTGAGCGGGCCGTGTGCAAGCGGCCAGCGGCGGGGCCAATCAGGGTGGCCAGCCGCGCTTCGATATTCATATGAATATCTTCCAGCTTGCGGGAAAATTCGAACTGGCCGGATTCGATCTCTGACAAGATCGTGTTCAGGCCTTCGATAATTTTATCTTTGTCTTCGTTCGAAATAATGCCTTGATGGGCCAGCATGGTTGCATGGGCGATGGACCCGCGAATATCTTGCGCATAGAGTTTCTTGTCGAAACCGATTGATGCGTTTATCTCCTCCATGATGGCAGCGGGGCCTGAAGCAAAGCGGCCACCCCACATCTGGTTGGAGGATTTCGTGTCCTTGGTTTCCTCAGCCATGCTCAATAGATCCTGGAGACGTCGATGACGAAAAAAAGACCATTGGGACTTCCTTCCGCCAAGCTGGTTGCAATTGCGGCGATTGCCGGTCTTTTTGCCGGCGCGGTTGCGGTATACGTGAAGGAAGCGGGGTATGGCAATGGCACAGAAGTGGCGCAAGCCAAAGGATGCGAGGCAACACCGGCAAGTTTGAAGGCGTTGGAGCCATTTATCAAGGGGCAGGTCGCAGCCATCGTGGCGGCCAATCCGCCGCGTATGTTGCAAACCCTGACCTTCAAGGATGCCACCGGGGCCGATAAAACCCTGAGTGATTTCAAGGGAAAAGCGCTGCTGGTCAATCTCTGGGCCACCTGGTGCGTGCCATGTCGCGAGGAGATGCCAGCTCTCAATGGTTTGCAGGCCGCCAAGGGCAGCGACAAGTTTGATGTTGTGGCGGTGAATATCGACAGTGGCAGTGATGAAAAACCCAAGGCGTTTTTGAGCGAAAACGGCATTGACCACCTTGGTTTTTACCGTGACAGCTCCATGGGTGTGTTTAACGCCGTGAAGAAAGAGGGGCTTGCCTTTGGCTTGCCCGCCACATTGGTGATTGACAAAAATGGCTGCCTGCTTGGCTCGATGAACGGTCCGGCCGTCTGGGACAGCAATGACGCCAAGGCTTTGATTGATAAACTTGTTTCTCTTTAAAAGGTAGGTCTTATGTTGAAAATCTGGGGTCGGGCCAACTCGACCAATGTTAAAAAAGTGCTGTGGATGGTTGAGGAGCTCGACCTTGTGCATCAGCGGATTGATGCGGGCGGCGCTTTCGGCATTGTTAATGATCCAGGCTATCGCGCCATGAACCCCAACGGGCTTGTGCCCGTTCTTGAAGATGGCGATGTGGTCTTGTGGGAATCCAACACCATCGTTCGTTATCTTGCATCGCGCTACGGCGATGAAGGTGCTGAACAGGTGGGGGCTGTTGCCCAGGCGCAAGCCGAAAAATGGATGGATTGGGCAACGTCATCGCTTGCCCTGCCGTTCCGTGATCTGTTCTGGGGCATGGTGCGCACACCGGAAGACCAGCGCGATATGGCCAAGATCAATGCGGCGCGAGACGTGGTGGGCAAGCTGCTTGCCATGCCCGATGCAGCGCTTGCCAAACAGCCTTATCTGTCTGGTGATTATCTTGGCGTTGGCGATATTCCGCTTGGCTGCTTTATCTATGCCTGGTTTGAAATGCCGATCGAGCGGCCAGACCTGCCCAATCTGGAGGCGTGGTATGGACGGCTCAAAGGTCGTCGCGCCTATCAGCATGCTGTGATGACGCCTCTGACCTGAGGCGTCTTCGGTTTGATTAGCGTGTCGGAACGGGCACTTCGCCACGGTAATCATAAAAACCGCGGCCGGATTTGCGACCAAGCCATCCGGCTTCGACATATTTCACCAAAAGCGGGCAGGGGCGATATTTGCTATCGGCCAGCCCATCATGCAGCACCTGCATGATCGACAGGCAGGTGTCGAGGCCAATGAAATCGGCCAGTTGCAGCGGCCCCATCGGGTGGTTTGCGCCCAGTTTCATCGCCGTATCAATGGCTTCGACCGAGCCAACACCTTCATAAAGCGTATAGATCGCTTCATTGATCATCGGCAGCAGAATGCGGTTGACGATGAAGGCCGGGAAATCCTCTGCAACGGTGATGGTTTTATCCAGCGAGCGCACGAAATCCTTGGCGGTTTCAAAGGTTTTTTCGCCGGTGGCAATGCCGCGCACCAGCTCCACCAGCTTCATCACCGGCACGGGATTCATGAAATGAATGCCCATGAATTGCTCAGGGCGGTCCGTTGCGGCAGCAAGGCGGGTGATGGACAGAGAAGAAGTGTTGGTTGCCAAAAGGGCTTCCGGTTTCAAAACCGGACAAATCTGGCCAAAAATCTTGCGCTTGACGTTTTCATCTTCGGTTGCGGCCTCGATGACGAGATCCATTGAGGCCAGATCCTGAACATCGGTGGAGCCGGTGATGTAGGAAAGGGCCGTCTTGCGCTCGTCATCCCCCATTTTGCCATTGGTGACTTGACGGGCCATATTGCCGTTAATCGTGGCAAGGCTGGCTTCAATGCGTTCTTTTGACAGGTCGTAAAGCGTGACTTTATACCCGGCGAGAGAGCAAACATGGGCAATGCCGCATCCCATTTGCCCGGCACCCACAATTCCAACATTCTTGATCATCACGCTCATTCCATGTTGCGGCGCAGTTGTTTGCGCCTGTTACGCTGCTGCTGATCGGCCCGAAGAAGCGGATATGTGAGCCTCTCCCGGTGTGCCCTTTGATCAATTGATAAAGCGATGTTCCTTAATTTTCCAGTCCCTCCTTCCTCACGATCCCGGTTTCGCCGACTATGACGGCGCTAACTTTAGTCATATTTTAATGCGCTGCCGCTACCATCCCTCTGATTGAGGGAAATTTAGGACTGGCTTGCTTTCGAAAAGCGCTGACGTTCTGATGGGGAGACGACATGCGTATTGCACGAAAATTACCGTTGTTTGTTTGTGTTATCACACTTTTGTCTATCGGCGCTGCAAGCTGGGCAGCGCTGTTGCAAAGCTCGGCGCTGGTGCGTCAGGAAGTGATGCAAAAACTGGAAGCGACGGCAGATGGTCGCCGCAATGAAGCGCAGCTCTATTTCGAAAATCTCATTACCAATCTGCGCGCTTTCTCGACCGCTCCAAGCACAGGCGAGGCGCTTTATAAATTCAAGCGCGACTGGCGCTATTTGGGCAAGACTCCCAAAGAGACGCTGGTGGAGCGCTATATCACCAACAATCCCAATCCGGCCGGACAGCGTCTGGAGATGGAAACCGCCCGTATTGATACCTATGACAGCAACCATGCTCTTTATCATCCCCTCCTGAAAAAGGGCCTGCTGCAATATGGCTATGCTGACGTCTTCCTGATCGATCCAAAAGGAAATATTGTCTACACGGTTCAGAAAAATAATGAATATGGTGCCAATATTGCCGATCCGGAGTTGAAGGATGGGCCTTTGGCAAAGGCGTTCAACGCTGTAGAGGCCAGCGACGATCCGAAGTTCTATGCCTTTTCTGACTTCGTCAAATATGGTCCATCGGGCAAGAGCACGGCCTTTTTGTCCTCGCCGCTGTTCATGGGCGAATTGAAAATGGGTGTGCTGGTTGTGACCATTCCAGCCAATCGACTGGATGCGATTTTCAGCAATCGCACCGGCCTTGGCCAGACGGGTGAGACGATTCTCATCAATGATCAGCATATCATGGTCAATGACTCGGTGCTGGCCAAAGACAAAGAATCGCTGTCTCAAAAAATCGAATCTCCGATTGTTGATGATGCCCTGAAAGGCAATAAGGCCACCGGCAAAATCGACGGTTATCGCGATATGGACAGCTACGCGGCGGCTGTTACCTTGCCTTTTGCTGGCCACACATGGGCTGTTGCGGCATTGATGGGCGAAAATGAAGCGATGGCCAGCATTGGGTATCTGCGCAACACTGTGCTGCTGATCGCAGCCGGACTTCTGGTTCTGGCCATGACCGGTGCCATCCTGTTCTCCCGCAGTCTGACGGGGCCGATCAATCGTTTGGTCGACAGCATGAAGCGCCTTGCCGATGGTGATACGACAATTACCCTGTCGGGTGATAAGCGAGCTGATGAAATTGGCGATATGGTGCGCTCTGTGGCGGTGTTCCGCGATGCCGCCATTGAAAAGACCCGGATTGAAGCGGCGGCACTTGCTGATCGCACCATGTCCGAGACGGAAAGGCAGGCCCGTGAGCAGGCCAGCCGCGAGGAGACCGCACGGCTTCAGCAGGCTGTTGAAGTTTTGGGTGCCGGTTTGCAGCGTCTGGCGGCTGGCGATTTGACCACGACAATTGACACACCCTTCATGGAAGGTCTCGACCGGCTCAGAACCGACTTTAATGAATCGATCTTCCGGCTTGCCAACACCATTCGTGAGCTTTCCAGCAATACGGCATCGATTAATGGCACGGCCACCGGCATGGTGTCGGCCACCCATGATCTGTCGCGTCGCTCCGAGCAGCAGGCGGCGGCTATTGAAGAGACATCGGCTGTCATCAGCCAGATCATGGAGGCCATTCGCACCTCAACCGAGCGGGCTGAAAATGCACGCCGGATGGCGGCAGATGCCAAAACCTCAACCGAGCGCTCCGGTGCCATTGTTGGTTCGGCCATTGATGCCATGGGACGGATTGAGGAAGCATCGGCTGCGATCTCGCAGATCATCAATGTGATTGATGAAATTGCCTTCCAGACCAATCTTCTGGCCCTGAATGCGGGTGTTGAAGCGGCCCGCGCTGGCGAAGCCGGCAAGGGTTTTGCGGTGGTTGCGCAGGAAGTGCGCGAACTGGCCCAGCGCTCGGCCGGGGCTGCCAAGGAAATCAAGGAACTGATCAGCAAGTCGGGCGATGCGGTCAAAAGCGGCGTTGGTCTGGTGCGCAACACGGGTGATGCGCTGGGCGAAATCGCCGATCAGGTCGCCCATATCAACGATGAGATTTCGGTGATTGCCGAGGCGGTTGGTGAGCAATCCGAAAGCGTGCGCGAAATTTCCACCGCCATCCGCAGCATGGAAGATGTCACGCAGCAGAACTCGCAAATGGCAGAGCGTACCAATTCGGATATGGCCAAGCTCACAGAAGATGCCTCGGCCTTGTCCAATCTGGTCTCTCAGTTCCATCTGAAGGAAGGGCAGGCGGCACCACAGCCATCCAGCAGCTTTGCGCCAGCACCGCGCCAGACACCGTCAGCACCAGTGCGGCCTGCACCCATGCGCGCGCCCGTCCGGGCCGCTGACGTGGCAAAGAACCGCCCGGCAGCATCGCCCGCGCGTGCGCTGATGGGCAAGCTGGCCGCTGGCTTTTCGAATAACACCAGTTCAACGCCTGCACCGACATCCTCCAAGGCGGATTGGGAAGAATTCTGAGCTTTAGAGTTGTCAAGGAAAAGTGGAACCCAGTTTTCTGACCATACAAACGAAATTAAATGAATCTATAAAGAGCAACAGCGCCGTCCGCCATATATGGCGCACAGCGCTGTAGGGAGCATCCTATGGAATCAGTAGGATGCTCTCTCTTTTTTACGCATCGGATTTACCCGAATTCGCTTTTGGCGGTTTTTGCGTTTATTTTGCCATGCTACAATATTGGGCGAGATCATGTCGTTTGTAGTCAATGTAGTCTCAGATACTCACGTTGCTGCTTACGAGCCTCCCAGATCGAAAATCGTGTAGCATAATTGCTGGTGGGTCGGTGACTGGAGGAGTGCGAACATCGTCCAGAAGGAGTGGATTTGCAGCGCAAACAGAACCGCAGATATAACTTGGCACATTCGCAATCGTGCTAAACATAGCTCGATGAACGTGGCCGCTGCAAATTGCGATTGGCTTATTTAATCGGGCGGAAATAAATTGCTCGAATTGAACAGCGCCGAGGCACATGATTTTGTCTATCGGATCGATACCGGTTGGAAACAGATGGTGGTGCGTGAATAGTATTGTGGTTTCGTCTGAGGACTTCACGATATCGAGCGTCTCACCCAGCCAATCTAAATGACATATGATGTCTCCGTATGTTTTGCCATCAACTCGGGTGTCAACTCCGACAACCCGGATGCTGCCGAGTGTTCGTATAGTGTGGAGCGCGGAGGGATGATGCCAACAATCAAGCTGTCCTAGAACCTGTCGCATAATATGCGGACTATCAGAATTTCCTGGTATGATAGAAAGAGGGCATTGATGTTGGGCGAGGAGAGCCTCGATTTCGCTATATCCATCTATCCAATCATCATCGATCAGGTCCCCTGTCACAATAATGGCGTCAGGCCGGATGGATAGAAGCCATTCAACAACAGCGCGAAGCCGATGAAGATTGTCGTTTTTATCGCTGGCATGAATGTCGCTAATTTGAGCTAATAGCATGCTAGGCCTCGGATATAGAGATCTCTTATATCAAGATTAGAAACTGCTGACGCATCCTCGTCTTGAAGACATTGAAAATATCTCAAATGCTATCCAAGCGCTTGAGATATTTGCAAAAAGAATACCAAGTGAAATTTCAATCTCTCTTAGTGTAACTACGCTTCTTTCACAACAAAAGTCGATTGCTTAGTTGGTCACGACAGATTTGCGGGTCAGGCCCGATGATGACGAAACGTCGGGCGAGAGGTTTATCAGCAAGCTGCTGCCGCGCCATATATCCGGCGCGGCCTCTTCTATGTACGTCGTTAAAACGCTCAAAGAGCCTTTTCAAGCTCCGGCAGGGCATCAAACAAATCAGCCACCAGTCCGTAATCGGCCACCTGGAAAATCGGGGCTTCCTCATCCTTGTTGATGGCAACGATGACTTTCGAGTCCTTCATGCCAGCCAAATGCTGGATGGCACCGGAAATGCCGCAAGCGATGTAGAGCTGGGGCGCAACCACCTTGCCGGTCTGGCCAACCTGCCAGTCATTGGGGGCGTAGCCTGCATCAACCGCTGCGCGCGAGGCACCAACGGCAGCACCAAGCTTGTCGGCAACGGGCAGAATGACCTCTTTGAACTTCTCAGACGAGCCAAGGGCGCGACCACCGGAAATGATGATCTTGGCCGAGGTCAGTTCTGGACGCTCAGAGGTGGAAAGGGCATCTGACACGAAGCTGGACAGGCCGGGATTGGCAACGGCTGCAACCGCCTCAACAGATGCTGAGCCGCCTTCACCCGCAGCCGCAAAGGATGCGGTGCGCACGGTGATGACCTTTTTGGCATCGGTTGATTGCACGGTCTGGATGGCATTGCCAGCGTAGATCGGGCGTTTGAAGGTGTCCGCTGAAACCACATCGGTGATTTCCGAAATCTGCATGATATCCAGAAGGGCAGCCACGCGCGGCAGCACGTTTTTGCCAACCGAAGTGGCTGGTGAAATGATCACGTCATAGCTTGGTGCCAGGGACACGATCAATGCCGCCAAAGGCTCGGCCAGATTGTTGGCAAGATCCGCGCTGTCGGCCAGCAGAACCTTGGATACACCCGAGAGCTTGGCGGTGGCATCGGCGGCCGCTTGCGCGCCAGAGCCTGCCACCAGCACATGCACATCGCCACCGATCTGGGTGGCGGCGGTCAGGGTCTTTGCGGTCTGCTCAGACACGCTTGTGTTGTCATGTTCTGCCAGAAGAAGAATGGCCATAATTTTATCTCCCGATTCTGTCTTAAAGCACGCCAGCTTCGTTCTTGAGCTTGTCAACCAGCTCAGCAACGGAGGCGACCTTGATCCCGGCCTTGCGGCCACTTGGCTCTTCGGTTTTCAAAACCGTCAGGCGTGGTGCGGTATCAACGCCAAAATCGGCAGGCGTCTTCTTGTCCAATGGCTTTTTCTTGGCCTTCATGATGTTGGGCAGCGAGGCATAGCGCGGCTCATTGAGGCGAAGATCGGTGGTGACAATGGCTGGGAGCTTAACCGAAATGGTCTGCAAACCGCCATCCACTTCGCGGGTGACATTGGCCGAACCATCGCCGATTTCCAGCTTGGAGGCAAAGGTTGCCTGGCTCCAGCCGAGCAGGGCAGAGAGCATCTGACCCGTCTGGTTGCTATCATCATCAATGGCCTGTTTGCCAACAATCACCAGACCCGGTGCTTCTGCTTCGACCACGCCTTTGAGGATTTTGGCAACAGCAAGCGGCTCGACAGTCGCATCCGTTTCGACCAGAATGGCGCGGTCCGCACCCATGGCCAGCGCCGTGCGCAGCGTTTCCTCAGCCTTGGCCGGACCGATGGACACCACCACCACTTCCGATGCCTTGCCTGCTTCCTTGAGGCGCAGGGCTTCTTCCACGGAGATTTCGTCGAACGGGTTCATCGACATTTTCACATTGGCAAGCTCGACGCCAGAACCATCGGGCTTCACGCGAATTTTGACGTTGTAGTCAACAACGCGCTTTACGGGCACAAGAATCTTCATGGGGTCCTTCCTTGCTTCGGTCGGCTGTAATTAGCGCCATTTTGCGCATCTTCGATTGTCGGTTGGCGACATCGATACGCATTTTTTCCGCAATTACAACGGTGCGTTACAATCCTTCAGGTCTTCGTTCCGGCCTTCGGATGTTTCATCCACTCAGGCATCCGGCTACTCCTCCCGGTATCGGGAGAGATTTATCTAACTTTTACGTTCACGTCAATTATTTGCATGCCGCTCGATGAATTTTGTCTATCGGTGTTTGCCGGGCACCCATAAAATATCGGCCTTGCCAATGTCATTGGCGTAGCGCGCGGCCACAAACAGAAAATCAGACAGGCGATTGACGTATTTCAAAGCAGGTGCTGCCAGAACTTCACCGGGGATCTGCATCAGATCAACCATGATACGCTCGGCTCGCCGAGTAATGGTGCGCGCCAGATGCAGATTGGCGGCAGCAGGTGTTCCGCCCGGCAGCACGAAGGATTTCAGCGGTTCAAGATCGGCGTTCAGCGCATCAATTTCGCTTTCCAGCCGGTCGACCTGCGACTGCACGATGCGCAAAGGTTCCCATTCCAGCGTCTCGCCGGTGTCGGGCGTGGCAAGGTCTGAGCCAAGGTCAAACAGATCATTTTGAATGCGCAGCAACATGGCATCAAGCACCGGCTGATCCTGGGTGTAAAGCCGCGCCATGCCGATAGCGCTGTTGGCCTCGTCAATTGTGCCATAGGCTTCGACGCGCAGATCGTGCTTGAGGCGGCGAGGGCCGCACACCAGCGCGGTTGTGCCATCGTCGCCTGTGCGGGTGTAGATTTTATTGAGCTTTACCATTGAACCATGCAGTTAATTGGAGATTGAATGTCAGAGTGCGCTTTTAGAGTTTGTCAGGGAAAAGTGGAATCCGGCTTTCCCGAGAAGACAAACGAAAATAAAGAAGGCTAGAGTCTGTCTGGTTCAATTTGAACCTGACAGACTCTAGCGCCCGCCGCCGGTGATCCATAGGGTCAACATAATCAGCACCACGGCAATGGCTTGCAACACCACGCGCAATTGCATCAGCTTGTTGGAGCGGTTGCCATCGCCACCCTTGAGCATGTTGAAAAGGCCGCGCATCAAAACAAGGGCGACAAGGCCCATGACGATCACGGCGAGAATGGTGGTGAATGTTGACATGGATGTCCCCCCGACGTCCGGTGAATTCTGTGTGGTTTTTTTAATCCAGCGATCGCATGAGCCGATAGAAAAGATCTGATGGCATCAGCCGTTTCAAAATCGCGCCCTGCTTGGCTGGTTTGGTCACAAGATAATGTGGTCGCGGACGCTTGGCGGTCAAGGCGTGTTGCAGCACTTTATAGACCGCATCCGGTCCGAGCTTGTTGCGGTTGACCGCGCCGGTTTCTGTCAGCCTTGCCAGTTGCCGTTGGTAATCTTTGGCATGCACCGAGTTTTCAACATCGATATTGCGCTGAACGGCGGCGAGCGAATTGGCCAGAAAACGGCTGGTGATTGGCCCCGGCTCAATCAGGCTAACAAAAATACCGCTGCCATCCAGCTCCATCCGCAGGGTAAGCGATAATCCTTCAAGCGCGTATTTTGAGGCCGTATAAGCCCCCCGCCAGCGATAGGGCAACAGCCCGAGAATGGATGAGCATTGCACGATCCGGCCATGGCCTTGCGCGCGCATCACCGGCACAATGCGCCGGGTCAGATCATGCCAGCCAATCACATTGGTTTCAAATTGTTCGCGCAAAGCCGCCGTTGGCAGGTCCTCCACCGCACCCGCCTGCCCATAAGCGCCATTGTTGAACAGCGCATCCAGCGTGCCGCCGGTGCGCGCCAGCACCTCTTTCACCAAGGCTTCGATGCTGGCCTCATCGCGATAATCCATGATCAGCGCTTCCAGCCCGTCATTTTCAAGCGCTTTTTGATCATCAGGATTGCGCACCGTTGCAAAAACCCGCCAGCCGTCGTTTTTCAAGGCACGCGCGGCATAAGCGCCAATTCCTGAGGAGCAGCCGGTGACGATAATGGTTCTTTGCTGTGTCATAAGGCGGTCTTCCTCTTCAAAACGCGCTACCATGTCCCATATTCAGAAGTCGCAGGCAATGTTTACACACAATGACAGCATAAACGGGAGACGGAATGGGGATTTCTCTGGGGAGACTTTATCGCGTGCTGGCGGATACGGTCTGGCATTTTTCCGAGGATGATGGCTGGGCCATGGCCAGCCATGTGGCCCTTTCCATTCTTCTCGCTGTTTTTCCGTTTTTGATTTTTGGCACGGCTTTGGCTGGCTTGCTCGGTGCCGACACCTTTGCACCCACTGCCATTCATTTCATTTTTGACACCTGGCCTGAGGAAATTGCCAAGCCGATTTCCGAGCAGATTGTGCAGGTGCTGACCATGCCGCGCGGCGGGCTTTTGACCATATCGGTACTGGCGGCGGCCTATTTTGCGTCCAATGGCGTAGAAGCGCTGCGCACAGCGCTCAACCGCGCTTACCGGGTGAGCGAGACACGGCCGTGGTATCTGACCCGTCTGCTCAGCCTTGGCTTTGTGATGATGGGCGTGATGGCCTTTGCGGTGATCAGTGTGGTGCTGATTGCGGTGCCGATTGCCCTGCGCTTTGCCGAACAGAAATTTCCCTTGCTGAAAGATGTGCTGGCAATGATTTCAAGCTGGAGCGTGCTTGGCACGTTGATTTTGCTGGCCATTGGCCTGACGATTTCGCATCTGTGGCTGCCCGCGGGCAAACGCAGGCTGCGGGAAGTGTTGCCGGGCATTTGCCTCACGCTGGTGCTCTGGCTTGCTGGCGCTTTTGCCTTTGCCACCTATCTCGCCACCTTTGCCAATTATGCCGCCACTTACGCCGGTCTTGCCTCGATCATGGTGGTGCTGATTTTTCTCTATATGCTGGGGGCGTTGTTTTTGATCGGTGCAGAGTTCAATGCATCGCTGATGAAATTTAACGGGCCGCGCTTTTTGCGAAAACATCATTTGGAGGCCAAGCAACAGGTGGAGGCCAATCCGCACTCAGAGGTTAAGCAACCCGCGAATGTCGAGGGGTGATAGGCCTTGCGCCCGCAGATGCCCCAGCCCGGATGCGCCTTCGCTCTTGGAGAGTTTTCGCCCATCCTTATCCAGAATCAGACGATGATGGGTATAATGGGGGGCTGGAAGATCGAGAAGGTTTTGTAGCAGCCGATGCACCGAGGTGGCGTGAAAGAGATCGCGCCCCCGCACCACATGAGTGATGCCCTGCAAGGCATCATCCACCACGACCGACAGGTGATAGCTGGAGGGCGCATCCCAGCGCCATAAAATCACATCCCCCCAGGCGGCAGGATCAGCGGCGATGGTGGTGTTGTCCGTGCCTTCCGTCCAGCTCAGCGGGGCTTTCAGCAAAGACAATGCCTTGGTCATATTGAGCCGCAGGCTGTGGCGTTCACCCTTCGCAATGCGCTGTTGTGCGGTTGCCGGGTCCAGATCGCGCTCGAATTCGGGATAATGGGGCGCGCCATCCGGGTCGCGCGGCCATGAGTGGCCGCGGTCAGCGGCGCGCTTTGCATGTGCCTTGATCTCGCCACGGCTAAGAAAGGCGGGATAAATCAAGCCCAGGGATGTCAGTTTATCAAGGGCTTCGCGATAGGCATCGATATGCTCCGATTGGCGGCGCACCGGCTCTTCCCAAGTCAGCCCAAGCCAGCTCAGATCATCCCTGATACTTTGCTCAAAGGCTGGCGTGCAGCGGCCAATGTCAATATCTTCCATTCGCAACAACAGGCGACCGCCCGTTGCTTTTGCGCGTTCGGCATTCAACAATGCCGACAGCGCATGCCCCAGATGCAAAACCCCGTTGGGGCTGGGCGCAAAGCGAAAAACGGGTGTGTGATGATCAGGATCGGGCATGGCTTCTTCTGCCATGATTTGCGGCAGGAGTAAAAGATGAAGCCTCACAGTCGCATTCAATCGGATGCGGATATTGCCGATGGATTGACGCATCTCTTGATACAAGACCCAAGGCTTGTGCCGATTGCCCAAATCGCCGGTCCCCTGCCGCTTCGCCTGTCTGAACCGGGTTTTGCCGGGCTTGCCTCCATTATCGTGTCACAAATGGTGTCGCGGGCCAGCGCCCAGGCCATTTGGGGACGCTTGACGGCGGCAATGGTCGAGCCTTCGCCGCAAGCCTATCTGGCGCTGAGCGATCGCGCTTTGGCCTTGGGCTTGTCACGGGCCAAGCATGCCTGTTTGACGGCTTTGTCGCACGCGGTGCTGGCCAGGGAGATTGATCTTCTCACGGTGCTGGATCAGCCGGTCGAGGTGGCGATTGCCGAGCTTTCTCGGCTTCGCGGCATTGGGCTTTGGACCTCTGAGGTTTATTTGATGTTTTGCGGCGGTCACGCAGATGTGTTTCCGGCCGGCGATGTGGCGCTGCGCACGGCGGTGGGGCAGGGGCTTGGCCTCAAAGATCGGCCCGATATTGCCACAACCCAAATGATTTCACGGGATTGGCAGCCCTACCGCTCTATTGCTGCGCGGTTGTTTTGGGCCTTTTATGCCGCAAATTTTTCACGTGAGGCCTTGCCTTTGTAATCATTGTGGAGAATCATCTGCTTACTTCTATGTTGGGTTTCATAATCCTGTAACAGGCTGCCGAATATAGATGGAAGAAGATGCCTAATCGATCAGGAGAACGCCTTGACGATTGCAGTTTCACCACAGTCCTTGCCAGCGTTGGTTTTAAACGCTGATTATAGGCCACTGAGTTATTATCCCTTATCGCTCTGGTCCTGGCAGGACGCGATCAAGGCGGTCTTTCTTGACCGTGTGAACATCATTGCCGAATATGATCATTCGGTCTGCTCACCCAGCTTTTCCATGCGGCTGCCCAGTGTGGTCAGCCTGAAAACCTATGTGCAGCCAACGCGCAACCCGGCCTTCACCCGCTTTAACGTGTTTCTGCGTGACAAGTTTCAATGCCAATATTGCGGATCTCACGACGATCTGACCTTTGATCACGTCATTCCACGCGCCCATGGCGGTGAAACCACCTGGATGAACGTGGTCGCGGCCTGCTCACCCTGCAATTTGCGCAAAGGCTCCAAACTGCCAAAACAGGCCGGGATGTTTCCGGCGCAAAAACCCTATCAGCCAAGCGTGCAGGATTTGCACAACAATGGCAGGCTTTTCCCACCCAACTATCTGCATGAAAGCTGGGTGGATTATCTTTATTGGGATTCTGAACTTCAGCCCTGACAGGCGGTCTAAAATTCACGCCAATGGGCTGCAAATGGCGTTTTCTGCGCTTCCAGTGCTCACGTACTTTTACAGCGCCGTGCGTTTTATAAAACGCACAAAGGACGCTGTAACGTTTTTAATCTGCTGCATAATTTTCACCTTAAATCGATTCCGATTTAAGGAATTATGCAGTAAGTACGCTCCGCGCTGGTTCTCGAAACCACCATTTTCGCCTCATCGGCGCGAATTTTATCTCGGCCTGTTGCGTTGTGCGTTTGGTTAAGCCTTGATCCGCTTTGCGCCCAAAAAGGCGATGCTTGCCAGAATAAGACTGGTGACCACATTCCAACCGGCCAGCGAGATGCCAAAAATCCGCAGCGCTGCTTCGGTGCAGGATGGGCCTTTGAAGCTGTTGAGCTGGCCGAGAATGTCGCCCGTGCCGGTAAAGCCAGCGCCAGCGGTGGCAGAGCAGGCGCTTGGCCCTTCCCAGAAATGCCATTCAACGCCTGCGTGGTAGACGCCAAGGCCAGCGCTGACAAGCATGATTACACCCAGCAGAAGAATAAGGCTTTTGGTGATCCGTGCTGGCAGATGCATGGCCGCACAGACAAGCGTGATGATACCAATCACCAGGCCGATGTAATAGGGTTTGCGTTGCAGCAGGCAAAGCTCACAGGGAATATAGCCGCCGATATATTCAAAGGCGAGGGCGGAGCCAATCACGGCGGCCATGCCAAGCACAAGAAGGGATGCGGTGGTGCGGCCCGTTTGAGGGGAAAGTGTCGTCGTCATCAATATCTCCTGTCCTCAAGCTGCAAGGACGTGAAAAGCGGCATACAGCACAATAAGCACAACTGCACCACCGGCTGCAATCAAACCGAGCCTCTTCTCGATAAAGTGACGAATTGGCGCCCCGTAGCGTTGCAACAGCCACGCCAGAAAGAAGAACCTTGCGCCGCGGGCAACAATGGCTGAGACGATAAACAGCCAGATGTTGACATGCACAACGCCAGAGAGAATCGTGACAATCTTGATGGGAGGCAGATGGGCGAGGCCGGATGTAACCAGCAGCAAGACAATCGTCTCATAGCTCACGGACTGACGCAGTTGATCAAAGGCCTCTGCCTTGCCGTAAAACTCCAATATCGGTCGTGCTATGCTCTCATAAGCATAATAGCCCAAAAACCAACCGGCAATGCCGCCCAGAACCGATGTGACGGTGGCAATAATGGCATAGCGCCAGACTTTTTCAGGTTTTGCCAAAGCCATGGGCAAAAACAGAACGTCAGCCGGAACCAGAAACACCGAGCTTTCGACAAAAGAGATCACGGCAAGCCAGACTTCTGCCGATTTGCGCGAAGCCAGCGACATGGTCCAGTCATAGAGGCGTCGCAGCATTTTAATTCCTCATGGTTTTCAGCAAAAACACACCCAGCATACAGACACAAAATCCTCTATCCGGCTGCCGATGCTGTGTCTTTATGGGCAAAGCCATGTCGGGTGTAAATGTGGCTGAATTAGCATTGCTGTGAATGGGAGAGGTTTTTCTGCAAAATTGAAAAAAAAGCAAAATTTGGGTTGACCGATACCCCGTTCTGCATGTATTCGCTCCTCATCCTTTAGGCCCCTTTGGCGGAATTGGTAGACGCGCCTGACTCAAAATCAGGTTCCGAGAGGAGTGCTGGTTCGATTCCGGCAAGGGGTACCACAGGCTTTCAAGCGCAATAAAATTTGCGCTCTTCCCAAACAGTTTTATGCCATTTCACCCAATGTTTTGTGGGTGTTTTTGTTTTGTGGGTGTTTTTCGCCTATGATCAAAAATCATGCGACCCCTCGTGTTAAAACGGGTCTTTCTGCTCCATATAAGATGCGAAAGAGGCTCAATTGGCAGGATGGAGATTGCAGTGAAAAATTTTGAGAAATTTTATATCAATGGCGCGTGGGTTGATCCCCTCAGCACCGCCCGTCTGTCGGTCATCAATCCTGCCACGGAAATGCCGTTTGCCACGATTGCCATGGGCTCCAAGGCCGATGCCGAGCGGGCGATTGAGGCGGCAAGAGCTGCCTTTACCAGTTTCAGTGAGACCTCTTTTGATGAGCGACTGGCCTTGATGGAGCGAATCTTAAGCATTCTCAAGCGCCGAAATGACGAGATTGGCGATATGATTTCCCGTGAAATGGGCGCTCCGATCGCGATGGCGCGTGCAGAGCAGGCGGGGATCGGCATTGCCCATTTCAGCGCCACCATTGAGGCCATGAAGAGCTTCGCGTTTGAGTATATGCAAGGCACCACCCGGATTGTTCATGAGCCGATCGGGGTTGTGGGCATGATCACGCCGTGGAACTGGCCGATGAACCAGATTGCCTGCAAGGTTGCGCCAGCGCTGGCCACCGGCTGCACCATGGTGCTGAAACCATCGGAGATTGCCCCGCTCAATGCCATTCTGTTTGCCGAAGTGCTGGATGAGGCGGGCGTTCCCAAGGGCGTTTTCAATCTGGTCAATGGCGATGGGCCAACGGTTGGCGCTGTGCTGGCAAGTCATCCTGACATCGATATGGTGTCATTCACCGGCTCTACCCGCGCTGGCATTTCGGTGGCACAAGCGGCAGCACCCACGGTGAAACGTGTGCATCAGGAACTGGGCGGCAAATCGCCCAATATCGTGTTGCGCAGTGCGGATCTGGAAAAGGCTGTTGCGGCAGGCGTGCGCAGGTGCTGCGACAATTCCGGCCAATCATGCAATGCACCCACCCGTATGCTGGTACCGATGGAAAGCATGGACGCCGCCATTGATATTGCCATTCGAACCGCCAACAGCATCACGGTTGGCGCGCCCGACAATGAAGCAACCGTGATTGGTCCGGTTGTCAGTGAGGCGCAGTTTGACAAGATTCAAGGCTTGATAAAGGCAGGTATTGATGAGGGCGCGCAATTGATTGTCGGCGGTCCGGGACGGCCTGCCCACCTCAACTCCGGCTATTACGTGCGTCCGACCGTGTTTGCCCGCGTGACCAATGACATGACCATTGCGCGCGAAGAAATCTTCGGCCCCGTGTTGTCGATTTTGGGCTATGACACGCTGGAAGAGGCGGTGGCGATTGCCAACGACACGCCTTATGGTCTGGCCGCCTATATTCAGGGCGATCTGGCCGAAGCGCAGGCTTTGTCGCGCAAGCTGCGTGCAGGCACCGTGCGCGTCAATGCATCAAGCTGGGATGGCTTCGCACCCTTTGGTGGTTATAAGCAATCCGGCAATGGCCGTGAATATGGCAAGTTCGGCCTGCACGAATTTACCGAGATCAAAGGCGTTGTCGGCTATCTTGATGCCTGAGATGACACGTATTGGTGCCGCCGTATCCCGTTAGGGTGCGGCGGCGCAGCATTGTCACAGATGTATTGTGCGGTTGCGAAGGCGGTGCTAGTCTTATCCATCAATATGGATAGGCCCGATGTTTTTGCCCGCTGGCTCCTCCTATGAGGCGCTCCTTCAAGATTTCTGCTGGAACATACCCGATAACTTCAACATGGGGCGGGTCGTGTCGGATGCTTGGGCGGCGCAACAGCCCGATCGCATCTGCCTTGAGCATTTTTCCAGCGATGGTCATCACCAGTCGATGACCTATGGTGTCCTGGCGGCGCAGTCTTCGGCTTTTGCCGATGCTTTGTCCAGGCTTGGCATTGGTGCTGGCGATCGGGTCGCGCTGCTGTTGCCGCAGGGCTTCGCCACGGTTATCGCCCATGTGGCGATCTACAAATTGGGGGCGATTGCCTTGCCATTGGCGCTGCTGTTCGGCGCTGACGCCTTGCAGCATCGGCTGAAAACCTCCGGTGCCGTGGCAGTTGTGACCAATGATTTTGGTCTGCTTCGCTTGGCGGATCTGCGCAGCACCTTGCCTCAGTTGCAGCATGTGATTTCAACCGAGACAGCAGAGAATGGGGTTTTGTCCTTCGGCGGTCTTTGCCAACAGGGATCACCGGATTTTTACGGGGCAGAAACCGGTCCCGATCATCCGGCGCTGATGATTTTCACCTCCGGCACCACCGGTGCTGCCAAGGGGGCCTTGCATGGTCATCGCGTTTTGGCAGGCCACATTCCCGGCTTTCAAATGGCCCATGAAGGCCTGCCGCTGGCAGGTGACAAAATCTGGACACCATCTGACTGGGCCTGGGCCGGTGGGCTTTTGAATGTGTTGATGCCAGCCCTGATGCTGGGTGTGCCGGTTGTGTCGTCGCCTGCGCAAAAGTTTGATCCGCATATGGCGTTTCGCATCATGGCGGAGATGAAGGTGCGCAATGCCTTTATTCCTCCAACCGCCTTACGCTTGCTGAAAACGGTCGAGAACCCGCGCGCGCAGTATGATCTGGTGTTGCGCAGCATCGGCTCTGCGGGCGAATCCTTGGGGCGTGAGACCTATGAATGGGTAAAATCAGCCCTTGGTATCACGCCCAACGAGTTCTACGGCCAGACCGAGTGCAATTTCGTCCTGTCGTCGGCCGCCAATCTCGGGGTCAGCAAGGCGGGCGCGATTGGCAAGCCGGTGCCCGGGCATCGGGTGGCGATTGTGGATGCGCAAGGCCATGAGGTGCCGGTGGGGCAGCTTGGGCAGGTGGCTGTGGCAAGGCCCGATCCGGTGATGTTTTTGCACTATTGGCAGGATCCAGATGCGACCGCGCAAAAATTTGTCGGAGACTGGATGTTGACCGGCGATCTCGGGCGGCAGGATGCGGAAGGCTATATTGCGTTTTTCGGCCGCGATGATGATGTCATCACCTCGTCGGGCTATCGCATCGGGCCTGCCGAGATTGAGGATTGTCTGGTGGCGCACCCTGCGGTGCGGCTCGCTGCTGCGGTTGGCAAGCCGGATGCGCTGCGCACAGAAATCGTCAAGGCCTATGTTGTTTTGGCCGATGGCTTTAGCCCAAGCGATGCTCTGGCCGCAGAGATTGCCGATTGGGTCAAGCAGCGCTTGTCCATGCATGAATATCCGCGCGAAGTGACCTTTATCGATGATATGCCGCTCACCACCAGCGGCAAGGTCATTCGCAGGCTGCTGCGAGAGCGTGATATGCCGCAGCAGGCTGCTTTCAAGCCTCAACGGCGTGCGGTTTAGAGTTTGTCAGGGAAAAGTGGAATCCGGTTTTACTGATCAGACAAACGAAAACAAAAGACTCTAAGCGTCTTTCTTGCGCTTGCCCAATACCTTGTCGCGCAGAATGCGCGCAAGATTGCGGGTGTTGCGATAAAGGTGCAATTGCGTTGCTGCCTGACGCACATCTTTGTCGCTGTTGCGTTTCAGGCCAATGACCAGCGTGCCCATGGTCTCGCGCTCTCGCCACAGCCTGCTCATGATCGGGTGATCGGCAACCGCGCAAGAGTCGGTGCGCATGATGTTGGCATCATCCAGGTGCCATTCTGTCAACTCGCTGGTCAGCAGCTTGCCGGGCGAAAAGCGCGCATAGCGCTCATCATAGGCGGTCTTCCACGTGTAAGCCTCGCCGTTCATGATGAAAACAATCATTGAGGCAATGGCCCTGTCATCGAGATCCAGCGTGTGAATCCGCACGGCATCAATGGCGGCAAGATTGGTAACGGCTTCGCGCGCAAAGGCGGCATGAAGCCGGTCCATGACCATGGCCGTGCGTTTGCGGCCTTTCCAGCCGCTGGCTTCCAGCGCCAGAAACTCTTCCATGCGCGCGCCAATCTCATGCGGTTGACGGGCAATGCAATAAGCCAGATGTCCTTGCTTTTCCAGCAGACGCATTTGCCTGCGCATGTCGCGCAAGTGAGATTTGCCGACAGATTGTGCCAGATAGGTCGGGCCATCCTCAAGGCTTTCCAGCATGGGCCGTTGGACCGTATTGGCCACCGTCAACGGCAAGTCGCGGTTGATGGCGACAGCACGGAGCAATTGGGCCACCGGACCATCCATCCGCAGATCGGGAAAGACAATCACATTTGGCAATTTCGCGACGGGATTACCCAAGGCCTCCAAAAGATTATCAATGGTCTCGGTTGCGTCCTCCGCATCGACCAGGGGGGTACCCAGCGGACCAAACGGATTGGACCAGACCCGCAAAATTGTTGGCCCCATGGAAAAACCGGGCTTTTCGATGGAAAACGGCATCAACAGGCGGATACGGCTGCGGCCACTCCGATCATCGCGGATCAGTGCCGTCCGCACCTGCCGCTCATCAAGGCGCGGAATGGCGGGGGCCAGAAACCGCGCTGAGAAAAACACATTGGGCTCCAGGGCGCGATTGGTGAGAAAATCCATTTCCTCTTCGAGGTCATAACTGGCCTGACGAGGATAGAGCCACAATTTGCGCCCCACTCTGCCAACAGCAATCTGCCCATCCGCGGGGGGAGCGAGTGTCGCCTTGCTCACGGTTTGCGGACCTTGCGGTACGGTAACCGGATCAAGTCTGTCGTCGTTTCCATCCACGGACAATTTTATCTCAGCCACGATCATGTCCTTTGAGCCGTGAGAGCGGATCGGCGAATGCAAACAAAACGATACCCAAGGCGCGCCTGACTGTAATGTGCAACAGCAGTGCTTCCATGAGTGTCGCAAGCGCAGTGGCCATGGCGGCACCAATTAACCCATAGAGCGGGATCAGAGTTACATTCAGCCCTATATTTGTTATAAGTGCAATGAGATACAGCACGACACACAAATTTTGTCGCCCAGCCATGGTCAGAAGCACTTCGCCGGGGCCAATCAGTGCCTTGGTCAGGATGCCTGCAAACAGGATGGCCATGAGCGGATAGCCCGCCGTGAAATTGTGCCCGAACAGGCCCAGCAGCAGCTTGCCTGCTGCCAGCACAATCAAACCAATGCACAGCGATGGCCAAAAGCACCAACGCGCCATCTTGCCAGAAAACGCTGCCAATGGACGCATGTCGTCGGCATTCATCAAGGCGGAAAAGCGTGGCCCGGCGGCGGCTTTGACGGCAAAATAGACAAATTGCACCATGGCCATGGTTTTGGCAGCCGCAAAATAGATGCCCACCTGGTCGGGCGGCAAATACAGTCCGACCACAACCACATCGGAATTGGTCAATAGAAACAGAAACCCTTCGATAAAGAAAATCGGCACAGCGACGCGAAACCACACCCAGAAATCGATTTTTCTGGGCGATTTGGGAAATTTGCTTCGCATCCGCCAGCTGACCGTGAGGAACTGCCCAAGGGTGGTGATATAGGTGGCGACCAAGGCCGCCTGCATGGCTGTGGTTGCCACGCGCGGCTGGCCCAAGGCGATAAAGCCCAGCATCAGGCCCAAAATCAACAAGGGCCGGATGATATAAGTGGGGCTAAGCGCCACCACAGCCCAGCTATTGGCGCGGGCCGTGCCATCCAGCACGTCGCCAAGGGCAATCATCGGCAGGGCAAACAGGCCCAGAAACAGCGGCATGATATAATAGGCGGCGATGCGCTCTCCGCCAAAATGCAGCACGGTCAGCCCAACTATGGCCAGCAGACTGGCAATGCCCATCGCAACCAGCCGTGCGGTGAGGGTAAGGCCCAGAATCGGTTCTATTTCGCCGCGCACCTGATATTGCGGCAAAAAGCGAATGATGGTGGAGTGAAAACCGAGGCAGGAGAGATTGCCAAACAGCACCACCAGCACCCAGACAAAAACGAAAATGCCATATTCAAAATCGCCCATCAGGCGGGCCTGAATGATCTGTGAAAAAAAGGCAATTGCCGCACTGACAATGCGGATGGCAAACGCCACAAGCGCCATGCGCTGGGCGCGCGCTACGTCATCATCTTCAATCAGGGCATGAAACAGTTTGCGAGCAGGCCCCGCCAGCCGAGCCGGCAGACGTCTCTCCACCATCTGGACAAGGGCCATGATCAAAACGCAATACTCACAGAATGATACAAAAAAACCTATATCACGTCTTGTCAGCTCAGGGTTAATAAAATCCTGTCGCGCATACAGAAACGGGACACATCTTGCGATGTGTCCCGACCAATTTTGGGTCTATGCCGATTAAGCGATCAGCGCGCCGTGGCAATGCTTGTATTTTTTGCCAGAGCCGCATGGGCAAGCCTCGTTGCGGCTGACGCGACCCCATGTTGATGGGTCGTTGGGGTTACGGTTTTCCGGTGCCACATAGGCATCATTGGCCGCAAACTCATCCTGCCCCGTAAACGGATCGATATGGTGTGCCTCCATGGCAGGCAAAGTTGGCTCGCCTTCGGCTTCACGCACAATTTCAACCCGCATCATTTGCGCCGTCACGCCTTCGCGCATATTGGCGAGCAGGGCCTGAAACAGCTCAAAGGCTTCAGCCTTGTATTCCTGCAAAGGATCGCGCTGGGCGTAGCCACGGAAGCCGACAACAGAGCGCAGGTGGTCGAGATTGACGATATGTTCGCGCCACAGATTATCAATGGTCTGAAGCAGCACGGAACGCTCAATATAGGCCATGATTTCAGGGCCAAACCGCTCGGTCTTTTCAGCAATCAGATCATCGGTGATCTTCTTGAGGCGCTCAACGATGTCGTCTTCGGCGATACCTTCTTCCTGCGCCCATTCTGCAATCGGCACATCGAGATTGAGAGTGGTTGTTACGGCCTTCGCCAAGCCTTCAACATCCCATTGTTCGGCATAGGCGCGCTCTGGAATATGGGTGCGCACGATGGTTTCAATCAACTCGTGGCGCATGTCGGTGATGGTTTCCGACAGGTCTTCCGATTCCATCATTTCAACGCGCTGCTCAAAGATCACCTTGCGCTGATCGTTAAGCACGTCATCATATTTCAACACGTTTTTACGCATGTCGAAGTTGCGGGCTTCGACCTTTTTCTGGGCGCGCTCCAGGGCCTTGTTGATCCACGGATGCACAATGGCTTCGCCTTCTTTCAGGCCCAGCTTTTGCAACATGCTGTCCATGCGGTCAGAGCCGAAGATGCGCATCAGATCGTCCTGAAGCGACAGGTAGAATTTGGAACGGCCCGGGTCGCCCTGACGGCCGGAACGGCCGCGCAACTGGTTGTCGATACGGCGGCTCTCATGGCGCTCCGTGGCGATGACGTAAAGGCCGCCTGCGGCAAGGGCCTTTTCCTTGAGCTGTTTGACCTCGGCGCGAATGGCCGCTTCCTTGGCGTCGCGCTCAGGACCGGGCTCCATGCCCTCCAGATCGCGCTCAAGGCGCATGTCGATATTGCCGCCGAGCTGAATATCGGTACCGCGACCGGCCATGTTGGTGGCGATGGTGACGCCGCCGGGCACGCCAGCCTGCGAGACGATATAGGCTTCCTGCTCGTGGTAGCGGGCGTTCAAGACGTTGAAATCGGTAAAGCCGGTCTGGCGCAGCATGGTGGCCAAAAGCTCCGATTTTTCAATCGAGGTGGTGCCCACCAGAACCGGCTGGTTGCGGGCGTGGGCGGCGCGAATATCCTCGATGATCGCTTTGAATTTTTCCTCAAAGGTCCGGTAAACTTCGTCATCCTCGTCGATACGCTGGATGGGCAGGTTGGTGGGAACCTCAATCACGCTCAGGCCATAGATGTCCTGAAATTCTTCTGCTTCTGTCGATGCTGTGCCGGTCATGCCAGCCAGCTTGTCGTACATGCGGAAATAGTTCTGGAAGGTAATCGAGGCCAGCGTTTGGTTTTCCGGCTGGATCGTTACCTTTTCCTTGGCTTCGAGGGCCTGATGCTGGCCCTCGGAATAGCGACGGCCCGGCATCATACGGCCGGTGAATTCGTCGATGATCACAATCTCGTCATTGCGGACGATATAGTCCTTGTCGCGCTGGAAAAGCTTGTGTGCCTTCAGCGCATTGTTGATGTGATGCACGATCGCGACGTTTTCAACGTCGTAGAGCGAAACACCCTTCAAAAGGCCTGCGTCTTTCAGCAGGTTTTCCAGCTTTTCGGTGCCGACTTCCGAGAAATTGGCCGAACGCTGCTTTTCATCGATTTCATAATCATCCGATGTGAGCAAAGGAATGAAAGCGTCGATGGTCGAATAGAGATCGGATCGGTCGTCCAGCGGTCCCGAAATGATCAGCGGTGTGCGGGCTTCATCGATCAGGATCGAGTCCACTTCGTCGACGATCGCAAAATTGTGACCGCGCTGCACCATCTGGCTGCGCTCAAACTTCATGTTGTCACGAAGATAATCGAAGCCAAGCTCGTTGTTGGTGGCGTAAGTAATGTCACAGGCATAGGCTTCGCGGCGCTGGTCATCATCCAGACCATGCACGATCACGCCGGTGGTCAGGCCCAAAAAGCTGTAGAGCTTGGACATGATCCCGGCGTCGCGCGATGCCAGATAATCGTTGACGGTCACCACATGTACGCCCTTGCCGGACAAGGCGTTGAGATAAACGGCAAGCGTTGCCACCAGCGTTTTACCTTCACCGGTTTTCATCTCGGCAATGGCGTTTTCATTGAGGATCATCGCGCCAATCAGCTGCACATCAAAGGGCCGCATGCCAAGGGCGCGCAGCGATGCCTCGCGCGCAACCGCAAAAGCGGGCACCAGAATGTCATCCAGCGTTTTGCCATTTTTGAGCTGCTCGCGAAACTCAAGCGTTTTGGCGGCAAGCTCAGTGTCGCTGAGCGCCTTGATGCTGTCTTCCATCGCGTTGATCGCAGCGACGCGAGGTTTGTGTCCCCGGATGCGGCGTTCATTCGAGGAGCCGAAAATTTTGCGGGCTATTCCACCAAGACTGACCATGTCTGTGGTCCTTTCTGAATTCCGTCACGAGGTTCTCGCGTCACTTGTCGCTGCCTTGCGAAAAGAATGACGTGCCACGCCCGGAAAACTGCTCTGGACGTGGAGTTGCGTGACAGATAAGAGGGGGGTCGAATTATGTCAACGGCACAGCATGCACCACAAGCGCCACAATCTGGTGCTTTAGGTAGTTTTGAGCTGATTGACTGACTCATTCGGCCTCTTTTTTACCTGAAGGGTTATTTCATGCTGCGTTCTCATAAACTCGTTTTGGCTGCTTGTGCTGCTTTGGTGGCGGTGTCCACCCAGGCTTTTGCCGATGACGCTGTCGTCGCCAAGGTGGGTAAGCTGGAAATTCACCAGTCCGAGCTGGATCTGGCCATGGCCAATCTGGACCCGCAATTTGCGCAGATGCCAGAAGAACAGAAAAAGGTTGCGGCCCTGTCCGGTGCCATTGATGTCAAGCTTCTGGCTGGCAATGCCATCAAGGATGGCATGGAAAATGATCCGGCCTACAAGCAGCGCATGGCATTCATTGCTGACCGCGAGCTTCACAATGCCTATTTCAAGAAATACGTGGTGGATGCCACCACGGAAGCTGAGGTGAAGGCGCGCTACGAGAAAGAAATTGCCGCTCTGCCAAAGCAGCAGGAAGTCCACGCGCGTCACATTTTGGTGAAGACCGAGGCAGAAGCCAAGGACATCATCAAGCAGCTCGATGCTGGCAAGGATTTTGCCGAACTGGCCAAGGAGCATTCGACCGATCCGAACAAGTCGGAAGGTGGCGATCTGGGCTATTTCACCAAGGGCCGCATGGTGCCTGAGTTTGAAGAAGCCGCTTTTGCTTTGAAGCCCGGCACCTACACCAAGACACCGGTGAAGACCCAGTTCGGTTATCACGTCATCAAGGTTGAAGACATCCGCGATGCGGCTCCGCCGAAGTTCGAAGATGTTGAGCAGCAGGTTCGCCAGCTGGTGATGCGCGACAAGTATCTGGCGCTTTTGGAAAAAGCCAAGGCTTCGGAAAAAGTTGATATTCTCGATGCGGACCTGAAGAAGGGCTATGAGGAAATCTCAAAGGCGCAGGCCGGTGATGCAACAGCGCCAGCCGATGCAGCACCTGCTGATGCAAAGCCTGCTGAAGCAGCACCAAAGAAGTAAGTCACTCGTTTTTAATGCAGGGTCCGCCGTTTACCGGCGGGCCCATTTCCATTTTATTTTCCGGGGGCTTTGCATTCATGTCTGCGACCGTTTCTCCTCTTGCGCCCAAAAGCTTTGCTGAAATGCCTGCTGTTCGGGGCGTGTCCATGGCCACTGCCGCCGCCGGCATCAAATATAAAAACCGCACCGATGTTCTGTTGATGGTCTTTGATCGTCCAGCCAGTGTTGCCGGTGTCTTCACCCGTTCCAAATGCCCTTCCGCGCCGGTGGATTTTTGTCGGCAGAATCTCAGCCATGGCGTTGCCCGTGGCGTGGTGGTCAATTCCGGCAATGCCAATGCGTTTACCGGCGTCAAGGGCAAGGCTGCGACCGAATTGACCGCGAAATCAGCGGCGGCAGCGCTGGGCTGTGGTGAAAATGAAATTTATCTGGCCTCGACCGGCGTGATTGGCGAGCCGCTGGATGCGACGAAATTCTCAGGCGTGCTGGATCAGATGGCAAAAGACGCCAAGGGCGATTTCTGGCTGGAAGCCGCAAAAGCCATCATGACCACCGACACCTATCCCAAAGTTGCCACTCGCACCGCCGACATCGGTGGCGTGCGCGTGACCATCAATGGCATTGCCAAGGGTGCTGGCATGATTGCGCCGGACATGGCCACCATGCTGTCCTTTGTGGTGACGGATGCCGATATTGCCCCCCATGCCTTGCAGTCTTTGTTGTCGGCAGGCGTTGGCCCAAGCTTCAATTCGGTGACTGTCGATAGCGACACATCGACCTCTGACACCTTGATGCTGTTTGCCACCGGTGCTGCGGCTGATGATGGTCAGGCGCGGGTGGAAAACGCCGATGACGTGCGCCTTGAAAGCTTCCGTGCGGCGCTGAACGATCTTCTCAAGGATCTGGCCTTGCAGGTTGTTCGCGATGGTGAAGGTGCGCGCAAGATGGTGGAAATCACCGTCAAGGGTGCGCAAACCAATGCGGCTGCCAAGGTGATTGCCTTGTCGATTGCCAATTCGCCTTTGGTGAAAACGGCGGTGGCCGGTGAAGATGCCAATTGGGGCCGTATTGTCATGGCGGTTGGCAAGTCCGGTGAAGTGGCCGACCGCGACCGTCTGGCGATCTGGTTTGGTGATGTGCGCGTTGCGGTCAATGGCGAGCGCGACCCGGATTATTCCGAGGCCGCGGCAACCGCCGTCATGAAAAAAGAGGACATTCCGGTGACGGTGGATATTGGTCTCGGCTCCGGCACAGCCACGGTCTACACCTGTGATCTGACCAAGGAATATGTCGCCATCAATGGAGATTACCGGAGCTGATGGGGGTGGCTGATCAATCCATTCCGCAGCCCAGCCTGCCGCAGGTGCGCAGGCTGGAGGCGGTGAGCTTTCGGGCGTGGCCTGCCGCATCGGTGCACTACGACGGCAGTTGGCAGGTTCGGCTCACCGGCGGACATCCATCAAAACGGGTCAATTGCGTTGTGGCGCTGGATCGTTCTGACACGCGCGACATTCGCTTGCGCCTGGAGAAAGCCCAGCGCAAATTTCTCTCCTATGGTCGCGAGATGGTGTTTCGCGAAACGCCGCTGGCTCCGCCGCAGGTGGTAGATGTATTGCGCGAAGACGCATGGTATCGGTTTGACGAAAGCATTGTTATGGTGCTGGATCTGGCCAAGCTGGGCGAGCATGACGTGATGGATCATCTGCCCAGTCAGGACATTGGCCGCTTTGTGGATGCCAGCCTGACGCTGCAAAATGAAGATCCGGCGTTAAAGCCAGCGCTGGCGGAACTGATCACCAATATCAAGCCGCCCTCCGGCCTGTTTCTGGTCGAAGTTCCTGGCAATGGGCCTGTTGCTGGCGTTATCTGTGTGCACGACAATGATTTGACCGGCCTGTTGCAGCTCGCTGTCAGCGAGAGCCATAGAGGCCAGGGCGTCGGGTTTGAGCTGTCCTACGCCGCTTTGCGCTGGGCCAGATTGCGCGGCGCGAAAATGGCGTGGTTGCAGGTGCAGGCCGATAATGGGGCGGCTCTGTCGCTCTATCGCAAGCTTGGTTTTCAAGAGGCCTATCGCTATTGCTATTGGCGTCCGGAGGAGCAGCCATGACCCAGCAGGATCGACCCATTCTTCTGGTGGCGGCCTGCGCCTTGCTCGATAGTGATGGCCGCATCTTGCTGGCCCAGCGGCCAGAGGGAAAATCGCTGGCGGGCCTGTGGGAATTTCCCGGCGGCAAGGTTGAAAAAGGCGAAACACCAGAAGAAACAGTGGTGCGTGAGCTGCAAGAAGAAATTGGCATTGTGACCAAAGTCGCGTGTCTTGCGCCTTTGACCTTTGCCAGCCACACCTATGATAATTTTCATCTGTTGATGCCGCTCTATGTCTGCCGCCGCTATGAAGGCATTGCCCGTGGATGTGAAGGACAGGCGATCAAATGGGTGAAACCTATGGATTTGCGCAGCTATCCTATGCCACCCGCCGACGAGCCCTTGATCCCGTTTTTGCAAGACCTTTTGTGAAATTGTGGATGAACAGTTAAAACCCGTGTTAATTTGGGGCTATTTTGTGTCTTGTGATCGAAGTTTAACAGAGTGTTAAGCTTCACGGCGGCATTCTAGCGATATAGGCTTGGTCAGCTTCGGCTATCGAACTGATTCGCCGCTGCATGATTTTTGAAATCGACGTGGTTTTCAAAAATCATGCAGCGCATGGAAGCCTATGTAGCGTCGTTTGTGGGTTTGATAAAACCAACGGTGCTGTCACGTGTTGAAATTTGAAACTGTTATCTCGTGGTGTTCGACGGTTCGGAGCCGGGTCATTCGCAAGAGGGCATGTTGGGGTTTGCTATGACAAATAAGGATTTTGGAAAGGACGTTCGGCAGTCGCGACGTGCGGCTTCCAGATCTGGTCGGATCGGGGTGGTCAATGTCGCCCTGCTTTTTGCCGTGGCAGCGGTTGCTGTGACACTGGTGGTAACTCCTATGGTGTCCGATCCCAGCGGCTCAGCACAGATGGCCTCCACATCGTCTTCTGTGGATAGCATGAGCACAGGCTCCATCACCTCATCCGGTGAGCCTGGCAAGCGCTACACAATCCGCCGCAGCGTTTTGCAAGATACGCCCGGTGCCGTGTGCATTGTTGGTGCCAGCGCGGCCGATGGTGGCTGCTAAATTTATCGTGAACAGATAAAAAAGCACGATTGCATTCTTTTTATGGCATAAACGTCCCTGTAACTCTCTGTGGGTTACAGTTTCTCTCACGTTGCGCGGAGCAGCTGTTTGCCGGGGGAATTATGCTGTTCAAATGCCAATTCGGACGTTGCCATGTTGCAATGCTGCTGCGCGGTTTCATTCAGAGCCAAAGCGGCGCAACGGCCGTGGAATATAGCCTGCTGGCCGCCATTATTGCGGTGTCGCTCTATCTGGCGCTGGGCGAGTATTATAAAGGCATGAACAATTTGTTTGACTTTATTGTCACCACGGTCAGCAACGCGCTGGCCTGAACTGGGGCCGAAAATCGGCCCCACGCCTCAGTTCGAAGCCTTAATTTTTATCCTCAAGCGAATCCATGGTCTCTTTGAGCGCGTCGGCAAGGCTGATGCGGGCCGAGCCACGTTTGAGCGGCTTGGGCTGGTTTTCATGCGGTGCCCAGCCAGACATGTAGATGATTGAGAAGGTGGCACGAATGCGGCCATCAGGATCGCTATGGCGTTCTGCATAAAGCTCGGCGGCCCGCATGAAAAACGCTCTGTTGAGCGGTTTGCGGCTGCGGGCCTGAAGCGGATTGGCCATGCCCATGGCTTTCAAATCGCGCATCAAGGGAAAAATCGAATCGTAGCGGACGGTGTATTCTTCCATGTCCACCACTGGCAGGGCAAAGCCTGCGCGTTGCATGAGGCTACCCATATCGCGCACATCGGCAAAGGGCATGACACGCGGGCTGGCACCGCCGCTCATCTCCACCTCGGTTGCCAGCAACACATCGCGCAATTCTGCCAGCGTGCCAGCCCCCGGCAGAGCGGCCAGCAGCAGGCCATCGGGCTTGAGCGCGCGTCGCATCTGAATCAAAAGACCCGGCATGTCATTGGCCAGATGCAAAACCAGCGGCGAGAGCAACAGATTGGTGGATTGCTCTTCAAGCGGCAGGTGCTCAATCGGCGCATGGATAATCTTTTCATCGGGCTTGGCAAAAACATCGCCGGTTTCCACCCGGCTCAGGCTTTTGATACGGCCAGTTTTGAGACAGGCCGTGGCTGTGCGGCCATCGGCACCATGCAACTCGACCGCCTGATCAAACTGCCGCTCAACGACAGCAACACGCTCTGCCAATTCGGTGGCGACAATATCCAGCAGGAATCCGGTATCCGCCGTTGCACGCTGCGCGGCCCGCGCGCGGTTCTTGCTGATCAGTGCGGGATCAAAAATTTGCTCCATGGCCATGTCCTTGTCCGGTTTTCAGCAATGCTCGCCCCTGCTGCATAATTCCTTAAATCGGAAGCGATCTAAGGAATTATGCAGCAAGCGAGGCTATAGGCCACTCGCTCAAAGAAAGAAAGTTGGTTGCGCAAAATCCATGGTCTTGCTCTATAGAGCCATGATGATTGAATGGCGAAATCCAGCGCAATGGAGGGGCCTTTTCCAAGGCGGATGGCACCATGCGCGAAAATTCGCCCATGGGGTGAGGGATATTGTCTATCCGCCGGGCTGCGCCACCTGCGGATTGCCGATTGGGCAAGGAGGAGCGCTCTGTTCCGGCTGCTGGCGCAGTGTGCGTTTTATCGAACGTCCTTTTTGCGAAGTTCTGGGCCTGCCGTTCAACTATGATCCGGGGGCTGGCATGATCAGCGCCCAGGCGATTGCTGATCCGCCGCCCTTTGATCGGCTGCGGGCCGTGGCCGCCCATGATGGCGCGGTGCGCGATCTGGTCCATCGGCTGAAATATGGTGATCGCACCGATCTGGCCCCGATGATGGCCGGCTGGATGCTACGCGCCGGCCGTGAAGCGCTGGCTGAGGCCGATGCGATTGTGCCGGTGCCGCTGCATCGCTGGCGGCTGTTTTCGCGCCAGTATAATCAATCGGCAGAGTTAGCGCGCGCGCTGGCCCGCCTTTCCGGCAAGCCGATGGTGTCTGGCGCGTTGGTGCGGGTCAAGCGCACGCAAAAGCAGGTGGGGCTGAGCGCGAAAGGGCGGGCGGACAATGTGCGCGGTGCTTTCAGGGTGCTGGAGCGAAGGCGCGCCGAGGTTATGGGCCGCCGTCTGGTGCTGATTGATGATGTTTACACCACGGGGGCCACCGTCAAGGCTGCCACCCGCGCGCTGAAGCGGGCGGGAGCAACCGAGGTGACTGTTTTGACCTTTGCAATGGCGATTGCTGGTACTATATCAACATGACAAACCGATGTTCTTACACACATGAGCCGGAGACGACATGGCGTCCGTGACTATTTATACGCGACAGGGATGTGGCTATTGCAGCCGCGCCAAATCGCTTTTGACATCCAAGGGTGTAGACTTCACCGAAATTGATGCCACGGGCAATGCTGAATTGCGCCAGGAAATGATGGACAAGTCCGGCGGCACAACCTTTCCGCAGATTTTCATCAACGGCCAGCATATTGGCGGCTGTGATGATCTGCATGCGCTGGATCGGGCAAATAAGCTTGATCCGATGTTGGCAAATTAAGGATTGATCATGACCATCAAAGTTGCAGCGCTGCAAATGTGCTCCGGCATGGACCCGGAGAAAAATGCCGCAACCATGGTAAAGCTTGCAAGGCAGGCCGCAGCAGACGGTGCTGTTTACGTGCAGACACCGGAAATGACCGGCGCTTTGATGCGTGATCGCGATGCCTTGCGCGCCATTCTGCGCGACGAAGACGCAGACCTCATCGCCAAAACCGCGTCGGAACTGGCGCGTGAGCTGAACATTCACGTCCATGTTGGCTCTACGGCCATTGCCCGCCCGGACGGCAAAATTGCCAATCGCGGCTTTGTGTTTGGCCCCAATGGTCAGCGGATTTGCACCTATGACAAGATCCACATGTTTGATGTGGACCTCGACAATGGCGAAAGCTGGCGTGAAAGTGCGGCCTATGAGCCAGGCAAGGATGCTCGCATTGTGGATCTGCCCTTTGGCAAGCTGGGCTTTGCCATTTGCTATGATGTGCGCTTTCCCTCGCTGTTTCGCACCGAGGCCATGGCGGGCGCTGAAATTCTGACTGTGCCTGCCGCCTTTACCCGCCAGACCGGCGAAGCCCATTGGCATGTTCTGCTTCGGGCGCGCGCCATTGAAAATGGTGCCTTCGTCATTGCAGCCGCGCAAGCTGGCCTGCATGAGGACGGTCGCGAAACCTATGGTCATTCGCTGATCATTGACCCCTGGGGCAGGGTTCTGGCGGAAGGCCCAGCTGTGGGCGAGGCTGTGGTGATGGCCGAGATTGATCTGGCTGTGGTGAAGGCCTCGCGGGCGAAAATTCCAAATCTGAAAAATGGCCGTGATTTCAACCTCGATATTCTGCCCGCACTGGCCAAAGGGGGGATGACGGTTTGATCCGCTATTCGCTGATTTGTGATCATGGTCATGAATTTGAAGGCTGGTTTTCTGAAAGTGCCGATTTTGACCGGCAAAAGGAAAGTGGCTTTCTGACATGCCCCGTTTGCGCGTCAGGTGCGATTTCCAAAACCCTGATGGCTCCCTCTGTGGCAACGGCCCGCAAGAAGGAGGAAAGCCAGAAACTGGTGTTCGATCAGGTGCAGAAAGAAGCGTTTATCAAGCTGAAAGAGGCTGTTGCGGCCGTGAAGGCCAATAGCGAAGACGTTGGTGATCGCTTTCCCGAGGAAGCCCGCAAAATTCATTATGGTGAGACCGAAGCCCGCGGCATTATCGGCAATGCCAGCCCTGATGACGTGCATGCATTGATTGACGAAGGCATTGAGGTGGCACCGCTGCCGATTTTGCCGGATGATGTGAATTGATTGATGAAAGCCGATCACCATCTCGCACTCTATAATTTTGGTTTGCACGTGGCCCCCTACGGTGACCCGGCGATTGATGGATTTGTTCGGCGGGAATCTTTGAATTTTGAAGCGGCAGTTCGAGCGGAAGGCTATATCGCTCGTTCTGGCTATGATGGTGAGCCTGGACCCGCCAGTTGGGGTGTGCAAGTTTTTCCGCGTTTTATAGAGAGCAGCGGGTTTACCTCTGGTCCATCATCCCTTTCGCTTTGGGCGGACCCGGAAAGCCTGATGGCTTTTTCCTACGCAGGTGTGCACGCCGAGGCGTTGAAAAACGCCCGCCATTGGAATGTTAAACAGCAATGGCCGCCGCTGGTTCTGTTTTGGGTCAAGGCTGGGGATTTGCCGCAATGGCACGATGGGGTGGAGCGGCTGGAACATCTGGCTGATAACGGGCCGAGTGCCTTTGCTTTCACTTTCAAGCAGGCCTTCGATCCTTGTGGTGCCCCCTACACGCTTGATCGGGCACGGGTGAAAGCGTTGACGACACAAAATCTTCAAAACCAGCAGGATTTATTGCGAGCTTTGGCGTCTATCAGCCTTTGAAACCATCTTCATCCAGATAGGCCTGTTCTTCCGGGGTGGTGATGCGGCCAAGGGCTCGGTTGCGATGGGGAAAACGGCCAAACCGTTTGATCAGATCGCGGTGCAGAACGGCAAAATCGAGCGTTTCCTGCTGGCCAGTTTCCTCAAAAAGGGACTGAAAGAGACGCAAGGATGTGTCCTGATCGGCAAGATCTTCTGAATGCTCAAAGGGCAGGTAGAAAAACAGCCGCAGGCTTTGTTCGGTTGCGCGATCAAAACCTGCTGAGAGTGCATCCTGTGCGATGCGGCGTGCCAGTCCGTCGGTGGCGTGGGAATGGGCGCTGTTGCGAAAGATGTTGCGCGGTGCCTGATCCAGCAAAATCAACAGCGCCAGTGTGCCTTGTGCTGTGTCTTGCCAATTCTTCAAATCGCCTTTTGCTGCGGCAAAATGCAGATCACCCAGCAAGCGCGCAACCTCCTCATCAAAAGCGTCATCCTTGTTGAACCATTTTTCTGGGCCAGCCTCTTGCCAGAAGGCGACAACATCTCTTGGGGTCATGGTTTAACCTTCCGTGGTGTTTGGACGGCGGGTGAGCATCATGTAATTGACATCGGTGTCTGACGACAGGTTCCACTGGTTCAGGAAGGGGTTAAAAAACACGCCGATTTTTTCCGAAACTTCCATGCCAGCGCCGAGAATGGGCGTTTCCAGCTCTTCCGGCCGCACCAGCTTTTCATATTGATGGGTGCCGCGGGGCAGCCAACGCAGAATATACTCGCAGGCACCAATGGCAAGCGCACGGGCTTTCAAGGTGCGGTTGATGGTGGAGATCAACATCACGCCGCCGGGCCGCACCATGGAGGCGCAGGTGGAGATGAAATAGTTGACGTCGGCCACATGCTCCACCACTTCCATGTTGAGCACCACATCAAAGGTTTCGCCATCTGCTGCCAATTGTTCGGCCGTCACAGCGCGATAATCGACCGCTACGCCGGTTTGGGCTGCGTGGGTGCTGGCAATGCCAATATTTTTGGGCGATGCATCGGCACCCAGCACATCGGCTCCCATACGGGCAATCGGCTCGGACAAAAGTCCGCCGCCGCAGCCGATGTCCAGCACGCGAAGCCCCGCCAAAGGCTGGTGGGCGCGAGGATCGCGTCCGAAATTTTCCGAGACCTTATCGCGGATATAAGCGAGGCGCACCGGATTGATCTTGTGCAAAGGTTTGAACTTGCCGGTCGGGTCCCACCATTCGGCGGCCATGGCGGAAAAACGGTCAACCTCTGCCTGATCAATTGTGGTTTTTGCGGCGTCACTCATCGCGGGTCTCCTGACTGTCTACAGCGCCGTGTGCCATCCATGGCCCACACCGGGTCTCTGTAGCTCTATTGGTCTTGAATACGCCAATAAGCCGGTTTTGGTTTATTGACCTATGCAATAGACCGTGAGGTCGGACGAAGTGGGCATAAAGTCAAGGGTTGGAGAGGATGATCGTGCAATTTCCGCGCATCTGCTTCGATCTGTCCCATGCCTGTTCTGTCTGCCAAATAAATGCAGAGGGCCTTACGGATTCCGCTCTCGATTGATCCTGGCCTCAAAAAAGCCCGCGAGTGTTATTTAAATCTTCCTTATAGCGTATAAGCGTGCCGTTTCGGGAACAAGCGCCCCACCTGCACGTTATTGCGTGGCTGTGAGACATATAGACAAAAATCGAAGTCAGGGACGGCCAGGGAGTAAATGGAATGAAACGAGTTTATCTATCTGCATTGGCAGGACTGATGGCTGTTGCTGCACCCGCAATCGCCGAGGCCGCTCAGGCAATTGCCACCGCCAATGTTAATCTGCGTGCGGGACCAAGCACGCAATATCCGCCGGTTCTGGTGGTGCCAGCCGGTAATCGCGTCAATATTTTCGGCTGCCTGTCGTCTGCCAATTGGTGCGATGTTGGTTATTCTGGCTATCGCGGCTGGATTTCCGGCAGCTATTTGCAGACGCAATATTCCAGCCGTCGGATTTATGTCGATCCCGATTACTACGGTCGTCTGGGCATTCCCACGGTGACGTTCCGCATCGACCAATATTGGGATCGCAATTACCGTGGCCGTGATTTTTACCGTGACCGGGATCGCTGGCGCCGTGCACCACCGCCGCCGCCAGTCTGGCATCGTGATGGGCCACCACCACGCTTCTCGGATGATCGCGGCCCGGATATGAACCGGCCAGGGCCTCATTTTGATCGCCATCGCGAGCGAGATGATTTCAGGGCGAGGCGTGATCAGGATCGTCGCGACGATCCGCGAGAGGATTTTAATCGCCGTCCGGATCGCCAGTTTGACGGCCGCCCGGAAGGACGCCCGCGCGGCGGCGGACCAATCCCGGTGTGTGGCCCCGGAGATGTATCGTGCATTGAACGTTAGAGTCTGTAAAGCTGGGGTCTACTTTCCACAGACAAACGCTCAGGAAAATGAAAAAGGGCCGCATGATCGCGGCCCTTTTTTGATTATCTCATTGGATCAATCGAGTTTCTTTGTCTTCAGACGATCAATCAAAATCTTTGACAATGCATCATAATCGCCGTCGAAGTGATGGCCGCCGTCCAGCTTGACGATATCCACCTTGGTTGGATCAAGATTGTGGCAGCCGTCATCGTCAATGTCTTCGATACCATAGACGCATTGCACCAGACCGGCAGGCATTTTCGACACCTGCTTGGTGGGGTCGCCCTCTTTGCCCGCACCCTTTGCACCTAGCCAGCCGGTGACCGAGATTTCAAAATCCGAAGCATGGGACATGGACAGCAGCGAAACCAGGCTGATCTTGGATTTCACATTCGCCGGCAGCAAATTGTAGACCGGCGGGGTGATGTCCGCGCCGAAAGAAAAGCCGACCAGCATCACGTGCTTCACCTTCCAGCGCTTGGTGAAGGTGTTGATGACGCGCACCAGATCGTCAGCGGTTTCCTGGGGTTTGCGCTCCGACCAGAAATAGCGCAACGAGTCGATGCCCACCACCGGCAGGCCTTCCTCCTGAAAATTGGAGCCGATTTCGCTGTCAATATCGCGCCAGCCACCATCGCCGGAATAAATGATGGCCAACGTGTCGAATTTCGGCTTGTCGACGGGCAAAAGCGTCAGTGGCAGGCCCAGGGGCTCTGCCTCTTTGGTGGTTGCGGCGATCATGTCGTCAATGCCGTTTGAGAGGCTTGTGTAAGCATCTTTCTGGGTATCGCCAACATCAATATCCGGATGGTCCTTCAACAGTTCTGCAACGTGGGCACGCCCGGCTGGATCGGCTGTGGTGGAAAAGCGCACCGATGCCGGATCGGGCAGATCGCCATCGGTCAGGCCATAGACGATGCCACCATCTTTGACCACTTTGTTGGCGGGTGTGCAAAACTGCTCTGGCAAGGGAATGACATCGCCGGGATCAACGGCCAGCGTTTCACCAATGGTGGCGTTGGGCGTTTGCGCCAAAATGGCCAATGCCAGCGTGCCGCCTTCGCCAATGCCCGCAACAAGCGGCAGGACATAGTCGTTTGCGCCGGACTGGCGCTGAATCTGGTGCGACAGGTCTTCAATATCCGAGACGGTGTAGATGCAATTGTCCTCGTCGGTCGAGGCTTTGTAATCAGCTTCCAGCGATTTCAGATATTTGGGCGTATCGATGCCGACAACGATGGAGCCATTGCCGCGCAACCGCTCTTCTTCTGCCTTCATCTTGTCGCTCCAGCCGTCCTTGTCTGACAGCAGAAACACGATGGATTTGGGCTTGCCATCCGGCAAGGAAATCACCGGATCGGGGATTGTGCCGGTTTCATATTTTGCCTCTTGTGCCTGCGCTGTTTGCAGCAAGGACACGGTTGCGAGACCGAAGGTGAGAAGTGCTGTTGTTATTCTCATTTTTTTACCACGCCTTTCAATCCGCCACCAATCAGAAGAGTTGCATCCAGAAGAGCAATCACCGGGCTTAACCCGCCGGATACGGCGAGATAGCGTGGTTGCCACTCCGGGTGAAACTTGGACTTGAACGCACGAAGACCCTTGAAGTTATAGAAGCGCTCTCCATGCTCGTAAAATGTGTTGGCAATACGATCCCAAACCGGGGCCACGTCGCGGCGCGAAAGGCCGGAAAGCGGTGCCATGCCGAGATTGAAGTGTCTGTAGCCTTCTCCGCGCAGATGGGTGAGCAGGCTGACAAACAGATAGTCCATTGCCCCTTTGGGAGCCTCGGGCGAAAATCGCATCAGGTCAATCGAGGCGTCGGCCTTGGTATCTGTCACCATGATATTGGCGAAGGCGACGATTTTTCCCTCAAACCGCAAGACAATGACGGGCTGGCTGAGGATATAATCATCGGTAAAGGCACCCAGTGAGAAGCCTTTTTCCTTGGCGCGATGCTGGGCAAGCCAGCTGTTTGATACCTCGCGCAGATCTTCCAGAATGGCAGGCACGCCCTCGGTCGAAATGATTTCAAAGCTCAAACCATCACGCTCGGCCTTGGTGGCCGATTGCCGCAGATTGGCCCATTTGCCACCCTTGAGGTCAAAGCGCGACAGGTCCACCTCGGCCAGTTCGCCCAGCTTGAAGGCTTGCAGGCCCGCATCGGCAATGGCGGGCAAAAGCGCAGGCGAGGCTTGATAGAATACCGCCCGGCAGCCTGCGGTTCGCGCTTCTTCCACGAACTGCCAGACCAGTTCATCGCGGGCTTTCTTGGGGCCAACCGGATCGAGAAAGGCGATCCATGAGCGACCCTGCTTGCCATACATCAAAAACGCCTTGCCATCGGGCGAAAACATGATGGCTTTATCGCCAGTGCGCACCAGATTGCTATCGGCCACGTCGTGGCTGTTGACGATCACGGCGGCCTTGTCAATTTCCTCGCGGCTGGACGGGGTCACCGCCGGGGCCGCAGGCCGCAACATGCTGAAAACGGCGAGCGCTGAGGAGAAAATTGTCAGGCCCAGCATGGCGCGCAAGGAGCGCGGTGCTTCTTCCGAGAACTCGAATTCCCACCACAGCGAGCGGCTGTAATCCACATCACGGTAGACGAAAAACAGGATGAAAAAGGCGCAGATGCAGATCAGCGCAATGGCCATCAGCCAGGGCGAGGTCAGCACCTGCCGAAACAGCGAGGCCGGGCGCACAAACAGGCGTTTGCTGCCAAACAGGCCAATCAGCAGCACGGCCAGTGCGGAAGCCTCGAAAACGGCAAATGCCTTGAGAAGAGACAGGATCAGGCCAATGGATGCACCCACCACCGCTGCCCACCATGCGCCATCAAGCCGTTGCACCAGACCGCGCGCCGCAATCACCAGAAACAGGCCGATAATGCTTGACAGGAAATGCGCACTCTCCATGATGGAAAGAGGCACGATGCCCTCCAGCATTTCCAGATTGCTCTCAGGTGTTGGGGTCACACTGGAAAAAATCAGCATGGCCCCGAGAATGAAGGTGAGTGCACCCAAAAGCGCTGGCGAAATACGGGTGGCGGTCCGTCCCACACCAGCCAGCGCGGGTGTTTTGGAAAAATGCCTCAACTCGGTGATGGTGACCAGAATGATGGCAAGGATCAGCGGCAGCACATAATAAATCAGGCGATAGACCACCAGAGATGCCAGCACGGCGTCGATATTGGTGGTTGGGCCAAGCGCTGCGATGATAATGGTTTCAAACACGCCGATGCCGCCGGGCACATGGCTGGCCACGCCAATGCCGATTGCAATCGAGTAGATCGCAAAAAACGCGGGCCAAGAAATGGCCGCCTGCGTGGGCAAAAGCGCGTAAACAACCGAGCAGGAAAAGGCGAGATCGGCAACCGTGATGATGAACTGACGCGACAGTGTTGGTGTGTCAGCAAGGCTCAGCGTCACGCCGGCAAAGGTGAGGCTGCGGCGCTGACCGATGATGATGAGGACGGCAAAGCCCACCAGAATGGCAATGGCAATGGTGCGCAGCCAGAACGGGGTGATATCCAGAAGCGGCGCAATTTCCGATGACATCGGAATAAGCGACAACGCTGTGATGACGGCAAGGCCGAGCATGAAGGACAAGGACACAAAGGCGACAATGCGGCCGATTTCGTCAGGCGCAAGCCCCGCACGCGAGTAGGCGCGGTAACGAATGGCACCACCAGACAACATGCCAAAGCCTGCCGCATTGCCAACCGCATAGGCGCTGAAGGCGGTGAGGGCCACTTCGGCGGCAGGCCGTTTGCGACCAATGAACTCCAGAGCGTTCCAGTCATAGATACAGAGTGTGCCAAAACTCAACGCCGTAAACAGAATCGCCAGCGCGATCTGATCGTAGCCGGTATGAGCCATCGCCGCCACGACGTCATCATAGCTGACTTCTTCTGTCAGTCGATAGATGGCATAGGCCACCGCCGCAAAGACGATCAATGTGAAGATGGCTGCCAAGGGTCGAGCCAGATTCGACAATGCAGCGCGCCACCCCGAACTGGACGGCGCTTCTGCGCTCTCCTCGATCTCGGTGTTTGTCTTGGCTGCCATGCAACTCTCCCACTCTTCGGCCTGTTTATTCCATTTGCTTTCGAGAAGCGCTTTTTTATGCGCTCGTCAAGGCAAAGTATTATGTCGCATGCCATCTTACTAAATTGTGGCTGTAGGCCTTATCGTAAAAAGATGACAAAAGCGTTTGTGTCGTCCTGTCTGTCCGGCTTTGTGAACTTGTCGTTGCGCAGCAACGCCGAATTGGATAAAAGCCCGCCAGCCGTCTTATAAAAACGGCAGAAAAATGATTTAGCCGAAATTTGCGGCGTATTGATGAGGTCGAGACGGTCAAGGCCATGGCACGCATTGTGATGAAATTCGGCGGAACATCCGTCGCCAATCTGGAACGCATTCACAACGTGGCGCGACATGTGAAACGTGAAGTTGATGCAGGTCATGAAGTTGCTGTTGTGGTTTCGGCCATGTCCGGCAAAACCAATGAGCTGGTGGATTGGGTGCAGAACATGCCGAAAGTGGCAGGTGCTGATTCGCCCTTCTACGACGCACGTGAATATGACGCCATTGTTGCTTCCGGTGAGCAGGTTACCTCTGGTTTGCTGGCCATTGCGCTGCAATCGCTCGGCGTCAATGCCCGCTCGTGGCAGGGATGGCAGATCGCCATCAAGACCGACAATGCCCATGGCGCTGCCCGCATTCAGGAAATTGATGGCTCTGACATCGTGCGCCGCATGGGCGAAGGTCAGGTGGCTGTTATTGCCGGTTTTCAGGGCATTGGGCCTGATAACCGCATTGCCACGCTGGGTCGCGGCGGCTCTGACACGTCAGCCGTTGCCATTGCCGCAGCCGTAAAAGCCGATCGTTGCGATATTTATACCGATGTGGATGGTGTTTACACCACGGACCCGCGCATTGAGCCAAAGGCACGCCGCCTGAAAAAAGTGGCTTTTGAAGAAATGCTGGAAATGGCATCGCTGGGTGCCAAGGTGTTGCAGGTGCGCTCGGTTGAGCTGGCGATGGTGCATAAGGTGCGCACATTTGTGCGCTCAAGCTTTGAAGATCCCGATGCGCCGGGCATGGGCGATCTGTTGAACCCGCCCGGAACGTTGATTTGCGATGAGGATGAGATCGTGGAACAGGAAGTTGTAACCGGCATTGCCTATGCCAAGGATGAAGCCCAGATTTCGCTGCGTCGTCTCGCCGACCGTCCGGGTGTTTCGGCCGCCATTTTTGGCCCTCTGGCCGAATCGCATATCAATGTCGACATGATCGTTCAGAATATTTCTGAAGACGGTTCCAAGACCGATATGACCTTTACCGTGCCATCAGGCGATATCGACAAGGCACTTTCGGTGCTGGGCGATAACAAGGAAAAGATCGGCTTTGACGTTATTCAGAGCGAAAAGGGTCTGGTGAAAGTGTCGGTGATCGGCATCGGCATGCGCAGCCATGCGGGTGTTGCGGCAACAGCCTTCCGGGCGCTTGCTGAAAAAGGCATCAACATCAAGGCGATCACCACGTCTGAAATCAAGATTTCAATCCTGATTGATGGTCCTTATGCCGAATTGGCGGTTCGCACTTTGCATTCCTGCTACGGTCTCGATAAGAGTTGATCATCGGCGAAGAATTTGCCACCTATAATGATCATGGCCGCCGGCACTGCGTCGGCGGATTGTTTATATCGGGAGCACCCACGCGATGAGAGACCTTTCTGCGGGTCCACGCGTCCTACTCAAACGGCTTCGCGAAATTATGGCGGAGCCTCTTGAGCCTCAGGAACGTCTTGACCGTATCGTTCGCCAGATTGCGAGCAACATGGTCGCCGAGGTGTGTTCCGTGTATGTGTTGCGATCGGATGGCGTGCTGGAATTGTACGCCACCGAAGGCCTTAACCCCGACGCTGTGCACTTGGCCCAGTTGAAAATGGGGCAGGGTCTGGTCGGCACCATTGCAGCTTCCGCCCAACCGCTTAATCTTTCTGATGCGCAGGCTCATCCTGCTTTTCGTTATCTGCCGGAAACTGGGGAAGAAGTTTATAATTCTTTTCTGGGCGTACCTATTTTGCGCGCTGGCCGCAGTCTTGGCGTTCTTGTTGTGCAGAACAAAGCACAGAGGAACTATCGGGAAGACGAGCTTGAAGCGCTGGAAACAACAGCCATGGTGTTGGCTGAAATGATTGCCACGGGCGATTTGAAAAAAATTACACGGCCCGGTTTGGAGCTGGACCTGACGCGATCTGTCACCATTGATGGGGACAGCTACAGCGAAGGCATTGGCCTTGGCCATGTTGTGCTGCATGAGCCGCGCATTGTGGTGACCAATCTGCTCAATGAAGACACGGATACCGAAATTCAGCGCATGGCCGAAGCGCTGGGATCTTTGCGCATTTCCATTGATGACATGCTGTCGCGCCGGGAAATTGCCATGGAAGGTGAGCACCGCGAGGTGCTGGAAACCTATCGCATGTTTGCCCATGATCAGGGCTGGGTGCGGCGCATGGAAGAAGCGATTCGCAACGGTTTGACGGCAGAGGCCGCCGTTGAAAAAGTGCAAAGCGACACCAAGGCGCGCATGATGCGCCTGACCGATCCTTACATCCGCGAACGGATGCATGATTTTGATGATCTGGCCAATCGCCTGTTGCGCCAACTGACAGGCTTTTCCGGCAGCGGCTCCGAATCATTCCCGAACGATGCCATTATTTTTGCCCGCGCCATGGGGGCCGCTGAACTGCTTGATTATCCACGTCAGAACATTCGCGGTCTGGTGCTGGAAGAAGGAGCCGTCACCAGCCATGTGGTGATTGTCGCGCGCGCGATGGGCATTGCGGTTGTGGGGCAGGCGGCTGGCGTGGTTGCTCTGGCCGAAAATGGCGATGCCGTGATCATTGATGGTGATGACGGACAGGTGCATTTGCGCCCCATGGCTGATCTGGTGTCGGCCTATGAAGAAAAGGTCAAGCTGCGGGCGCGCAGGCAAGAACAGTTCCGCGCACTGCGCGATGTTGAACCGCTCAGTAAGGACGGTCAGCGCATCAAGCTGCAAATGAATGCGGGCTTGATGGTGGACCTGCCGCAACTGGTGGAATCCGGGGCTGAAGGCATTGGCCTGTTTCGCACCGAATTGCAGTTTATGATTGCCTCGACCATGCCCAAGGCCGAAGAGCAGGAAGGCCTGTATCGCAATGTTTTGAAACAGGCCAAGGGCGCGCCTGTGACATTTCGGACGCTTGATATAGGCGGTGATAAGGTGTTGCCCTATTTCCGCAATCATGAAGAGGAAAACCCGGCGCTTGGCTGGCGGGCCATTCGTTTGTCGCTGGATCGCCCCGGCCTGCTGCGCACCCAGATGCGCGCCCTTTTGAAGGCGGCATCCGGCGGCGAATTGAAAATGATGCTGCCGATGATCACCGAAGTGGCAGAAATCAGACTGGCGCGAGAGCTGTTGCAAAAGGAAGTGCAGCATCTTTCCAAGTTCGGTCATGGTCTTCCGCGCCGTCTGCAATTCGGGGTGATGCTGGAAGTGCCAGCCCTGATGTGGCAGTTGGATGAGTTGATGCAGCAGGTGGATTTTGTGTCTGTCGGCTCCAACGATTTGTTCCAGTTTTCCATGGCGGTGGATCGCGGCAATGCGCGGGTGTCTGACCGGTTTGATATTCTCGGTCGGCCATTTTTGCGCATCCTGCGTGATATTGTCCGCGCCGCTGACCGTCACGACACGCCAGTAACCTTGTGCGGAGAAATGGCAGGCAAGCCGCTGTCCTCCATGGCGCTGTTTGGCCTTGGCTATCGCTCGGTTTCCATGTCGCCCACAGCGATTGGTCCAGTGAAGGCCATGATGTTGCAGCTGGATATTGGCGCACTGTCGAGCCAGTTGAACGCTTTGCTGGATGAGGTTAATCCGAGCGAGCCGATTCGCGACTTCTTGAAGCGGTTTGCCGAAGAGAACGGCGTGCCGCTCTAAAATGCGAACGTCCCGAGCTGCATCTGGCGGTCTTGGGCCAATCTTGTGTTTTCAGATGGTGCTTATGCAGCCCGCAAAACGGATGGGCTGCGCATCGTGCTTTAGAATTGGGGTAAAGGGTGGCGAAGCTTCCTGTCGATAAAATGCGTGAACTTGAGCGCCGGTTTGGTGAGATCGAGGCCCGCATGTCTGCGGGGCCTGCGGCGGATGTTTACGTGAAGCTGGCCTCGGAATATTCCGAGTTGCAGCCGGTGGTCAAAGCCATTCGTGAATACGCTTTGGCTGAGCGCGAAGTGGACGATCTCAAAGCGCTTCTCAATGACAAGACGACCGACCGCGAGATGCGCGATCTGGCCGAAATGGAGCTTCCCGAGGTGGAAGAACGGCTGGAGGCTTTGGAAAAAGAAATCCAGATTCAGCTTCTGCCCAAGGATGCCGCCGACGAAAAGAGCGCCATTCTGGAAATTCGAGCAGGCACTGGCGGCTCGGAAGCCGCCCTTTTTGCCGGTGATCTGTTTCGCATGTACGAGCGTTTTGCCAATGGCAAAGGCTGGAAAGTCGAGGTTCTGTCGGCCAGTGAGGGCGATGCGGGCGGTTTCAAGGAAATCATTGCCACGGTTTCTGGCCGCGGTGTGTTTTCCAAGCTGAAATTCGAATCCGGTGTCCATCGTGTTCAGCGCGTTCCCGATACTGAAACGCAAGGGCGCATCCACACCTCGGCAGCAACGGTTGCGGTTTTGCCGGAGGCGGAAGATATTGATATTGAAATTCGGCCCGAGGATATCCGCATCGATACCATGCGCTCTTCCGGTGCCGGTGGTCAGCACGTCAACACCACCGATTCGGCGGTGCGCATTACCCATCTGCCCACCGGTCTGGTGGTGACCAGCTCTGAAAAATCGCAGCACCAAAACCGCGCCAAGGCCATGCAGGTGCTGCGTTCAAGGCTGTTCGATATTGAGCGGCAACGTGCCGAGAGCGAGCGTTCTGCTGATCGTAAAAGCCAGGTCGGCTCCGGTGATCGGTCTGAGCGCATTCGCACCTATAATTTTCCGCAAGGGCGTGTCACCGATCATCGGATCAATCTGACACTTTATAAGCTTGACCGGATGATGATGGGTGAGATTGATGAAGTGGTTGATGCGCTGATCAATGATTATCAGGCAGGGCAACTTGCCCAGCTTGGTGAAAATGTCGGATGAGCGCGCCGTTGACGTTGCACGAGGCGCTTGTCTCCGTCAGAAGGCGTTTTTCTGAGGCTGGTATCGACACTGCGGCAACGGACGCACGGGTGCTGATTGCCGGATTGCTCGGCCTGTCGATGACCGATCTTGTGGTCGATGATCAGCGAAGTGTTACCGAGGAAGAGGGCGATCTGATTGAGGCGGTGGTGCAAAGGCGTCTGAATCGTGAGCCGGTTCATCGCATTTTGGGCAAGCGTGAATTTTACGGGCTGGATCTTGCCCTGTCGCCTGCCACACTGGAGCCGCGCCCGGATACGGAAATTCTGGTTGAGGGGCTTTTGCCCTATCTTCAGGCGATGGTGGCTGCCAAAGGCACGGCGCGTTTTATGGATATGGGCACCGGCACGGGGGCGATTGCGCTTGCACTCTTGCGCGAATGTCCGGGCACGGCTGCCCTCGCCACGGATATATCCGAGCAAGCGCTTGAAACGGCGGAGAGGAACGCTGCTTTGCACGGATTGGATGGGCGGTTTCACACGCTCCACAGCAATTGGTTTGAGGCCGTGCAGGCAAGATTTGACATGATCGTGTCAAATCCACCCTATATTACCAGTAGGGTGGTTGGGGAACTGGAGCCGGAAGTGCGCTTGTTTGATCCCATGGCCGCCCTTGATGGCGGGGCCGATGGTTTGGATGCTTATCGCGCCATTGCCGAAGGTGCCAGTGCTCATCTGGAGGCCGATGGCATTGTTGGGCTGGAGATTGGCTTTGATCAAAAAGACAGTGTGAGCGCGTTGTTTTTAAGCCACGGGTTTATGCTGCTGGAGGCAAAATGTGACCATGGCGGCCAGGATCGGGTGTTGATATTCCGCCCGAAGTCCTAGTTTCAAACGGAAAGAAACAGGCATATTGCCCTTTGAAAAGAGGGAGTTATACTCAGTTTTTGCGTTGCAACGGGCAGAGCTTCAAGGAAGTTTATTTTCAACAAAGAAAAGGCTTGGTTTTCGCAAAGAAGCGAGATAGGTTGCGGGCACACACTGGGCAGCAGGAAACGAACTAAGATTCGTTTGGGTCTGGGTCGACTTCAAACATTATTCTCCTTGGAGACGTTTGCAGCGCGAAGTGATCTCGGTGCGTGGATCAGATAATTTAATGTTCACCAGCGGCAGAATGGTGCGATGGCGCAATAGGCACCGTGGCACGTGCAGCCTGAGCTCGAATTTTACACGAGCAGGCCGTGTCGCCCTCATATCAGCAAGACAGAAATCAGGTGAGTAATCGATGAGGCCAGGACAGCAAAACAAGCGCAGTCGGGGGCGTAGCAGTGGCGGCGGTGGCAGCAACGGCAACAATAATAATTTTAATCGTAAAGGCGGAAACCCGCTGACACGCAGCTATGACAGCTCTGGTCCGGACGTTAAAATCCGTGGTACCGCGCAGCATATTGCGGAGAAATACATGACCCTCGCCCGTGATGCGCAAAGCTCCGGTGACCGGGTTATGGCTGAAAACTATTTGCAGCACGCAGAACATTATAATCGCATTATCGCATCGGCGCAGGCCCAGATGCAGGAGCGCGTTCAGCGCGATGATCGCGATTATCATGAGCGCGAAAACGCTGATAACGACATCGACAATGACAACGAGAATGACGGCGATGATCAGGACATGATCATGGAGCGCAGCGCACACAACGCGCCAGAGCAGCAGGTTCGCCAGCAACGTCCTCAGCATCAGCCACGCCCGCAGCATCCTTCACGGCAAAGACATCAGCCGTCTGCGCAGGCCCAAGGCGAAGCGCAGCCTCCGTTGGAGCGCCAGCCTCAGCCGGAACGTCAATCCCAGCCGGAACGTCAACCACGGCCCCAGCGTCAGCCTGATGTTGAAATTGCCGGTAGCGGTCCACAGCCGATTATTGAAAATACCCCCGTTGAAGCAACTGTTGCTGCCGAAGAAGTAGCGCAGCAGGCGGAAGCTGGCAAGAAGGAGCGCGCCGCACCGCGTCGTCGCGCTGCCGCCGCGCGCCCACGTCGTCCGCGCCGCACCGATGGTGATGCCTCAGGTGAGGCTGGCGATGCCGGTTCGGATGCCGGTGAAGCACCAGCATTGGCAACAGTGACCTCTGAATAAGCCTGCTTTTGCGCAGGCATGATAGTGTTGAGCGGCGCGGCCTGTCTTTTGATGGGCCGCGCCGTTGCTTTTGGTGGTCCTGATTTTTGGGCCGATTGTGTTGGATTTGCGCTTACAGCGCCGTGCGCCAAATATGGCGCACAAAGGACGCTGTAGCATTTTTAAATCTGCTGCATAATTTTCACCTTAAATCGATTCCGATTTAAGGAATTATGCAGTAGTCAATCGGCCGCGTATTTTTTACGCTAGACTGCTCTTTAAAGGGGAAAATTCCCTCCCCATATCAAGGCCAACGGATTGAAGAAACGCCATTCTCTTGGTTTCAGTCCAGGGTTTCGACCAAAGGGCCTGCCTTGATAAGGGGGTCTATCCTCAACAACCGGACTGTGCCGCTTTGGGCAGTCTGGAAAACGGAGAGCGACGATGAACATCGAAAAATATTCCGAGCGCGTGCGCGGCTTTTTGCAGTCCGCCCAAACCCATGCCCTGTCTGAAGGGCATCAGCAATTTACGCCTGAACATGTGCTGAAAGTGCTGCTGGATGACGAGCAGGGCATGGCCTCTTCTCTGATCACGCGCGCAGGCGGTGATCCGAAAGAAGTGCGTCTGGCCAATGATGTAGCGCTGGCCAAGCTGCCAAAAGTGTCTGGTGGCAATGGACAGGTCTATCTGTCTCAGCCGCTCGCCAAAGTGTTCACCACGGCGGAAGATGCGGCCAAAAAGGCGGGCGACAGCTTTGTCACGGTCGAGCGCTTGTTGTTGGCTCTGGCCATTGAGACATCTGCATCCACCTCTGCCAGCCTGAAAAAGGGTGGTGTGACCGCGAATGCGCTCAATCAGGTTATCAATGACGTTCGCAAAGGCCGCACGGCTGATAGTGCCAATGCGGAACAGGGCTTTGACGCGCTGAAAAAATATGCGCGCGACCTGACAGAGGAAGCCCGTGAAGGTCGACTGGACCCCGTGATTGGCCGTGACGATGAAATTCGTCGCACCATCCAGGTGCTGTCGCGCCGCACCAAGAACAACCCTGTGTTGATTGGTGAGCCTGGCGTGGGTAAAACCGCGATTGCCGAAGGTCTGGCGCTGCGTATCGTCAATGGTGACGTGCCGGAAAGCCTGAAAGACAAGAAGCTGATGGCGCTGGATATGGGTGCGCTGATTGCCGGTGCCAAATATCGCGGCGAATTTGAAGAGCGCCTGAAGGCGGTTTTGAACGAAGTTCAGTCCGAGAACGGCGATATCATTCTTTTTATCGATGAAATGCACACGCTTGTGGGGGCGGGCAAAGCCGATGGCGCAATGGATGCGTCGAATTTGCTCAAGCCAGCCCTTGCCCGTGGTGAGCTGCATTGCGTTGGTGCCACAACATTGGATGAATATCGCAAGCATGTGGAAAAAGATCCGGCCCTTGCCCGGCGGTTCCAACCAGTGATGGTAGACGAGCCAACGGTCGAAGACACGATCTCGATCCTGCGCGGTTTGAAAGAAAAATACGAGCAGCACCATAAGGTCCGGATCTCCGATTCGGCTCTGGTGGCGGCTGCAACCCTTTCCAACCGCTATATCACCGACCGCTTCTTGCCCGATAAGGCAATTGACCTGATGGACGAGGCCGCATCGCGCCTGAGAATGCAGGTGGATTCCAAGCCGGAAGAGTTGGATGAGCTGGATCGCCGCATCATGCAGCTGAAAATCGAGCGCGAAGCCCTGAAACGGGAAACAGACGCGTCGTCGATCGATCGTCTGGCCAAGCTGGAGGCCGAACTCACCTCTATCGAAGAGGAAGCGGATGCTCTGACGGCGCGTTGGCAATCGGAAAAGCAAAAGCTTGGTCTGGCCGCTGACCTGAAACGCCAATTGGATGAAGCCCGCAATGAGCTGGCGATTGCCCAGCGTCAAGGCGAGTTTCAGCGCGCTGGTGAATTGGCCTATGGTGTCATTCCTGATCTGGAAAAGAAGATTGTGGAAGCTGAAGCGAACGATAGTTCCGGCCATGCCAGCATGGTGCAGGAAGTGGTGTCGCCGGACAATATCGCCCATATCGTCTCCCGCTGGACCGGTATTCCGGTGGATCGGATGCTGGAAGGTGAGCGCGACAAGCTGTTGCGGATGGAAGACGAGTTGGCCAAATCGGTGGTCGGGCAGGGTGATGCGGTGCAGGCGGTATCGCGTGCCGTGCGCCGTTCGCGGGCGGGCCTGCAAGATCCAAACCGACCGATTGGCTCGTTTATTTTCTTGGGCCCAACCGGTGTGGGTAAGACCGAGCTGACCAAATCGCTGGCCCGCTTCTTGTTTGACGACGAGAGCGCCATGGTTCGGCTGGACATGTCGGAATATATGGAAAAGCACTCCGTGGCACGGCTGATCGGGGCACCTCCCGGCTATGTCGGCTATGAAGAAGGGGGCGCGTTGACGGAATCTGTGCGGCGCAAGCCTTATCAGGTCATCCTGTTCGATGAGATCGAAAAGGCCCATCCCGATGTGTTCAATGTGCTCTTGCAGGTATTGGATGATGGCCGCCTGACCGATGGCCAAGGCCGCACGGTGGACTTCAAGAACACGATCATCATCATGACCTCCAATCTGGGTGCGGATTACCTGACCAGCGTGGGTGAAAATGACGACATTGAGAGTGTTCGCGAACAGGTGATGGATGTTGTGAAAGCCTCGTTCCGGCCTGAATTCCTCAACCGTGTGGATGAGATCATCCTGTTCCATCGTCTGCGCCGCAGCGAAATGGGCACGATTGTCGACATTCAGATGCGCAGGCTCGTCACACTTCTGTCTGAGCGCAAGATCACCATTGATCTGGCACCCGATGCCCGCAACTGGCTGGCCGATAAAGGGTATGATCCGGTTTACGGTGCACGGCCATTGAAGCGCGTGATCCAGAAATATCTGCAAGACCCGCTGGCCGAGCAGATTTTGGCAGGTCATGTGCTGGATGGAGCAGCCGTGAAAATCACAGCAGGTTCTGACCGGCTGTTGATTTCAGCGGCGAAACCCTTGGAGCAGGCCGCCTAAGCCTGCGCTTATTCGAAGCATGAAAACGGCGGCCCAGAGCCGCCGTCAGCTTATTGACAAACCTCTCGCTCGACGTTTCGTCACCCTCGGGCCTGTCCCGAGGGTCTGCCGTGGCTGGATAAGCAATTGACTTTGCTTGTGAAATTAGCGTGGTTAGATGCTCGGCACAGGGCCGAGCATGACGTCGAGGATAAATTTAGGGTTTGTCAGCAGTCTGACGGCGGCCCAGAGCCGCCGTTTTTGTTACAGTACCACGCGCCGCCGTGCTCAATTGTTCGCAGCAAGCTGGCGATTTTTCTCATCGCTGGACAGCAAATCATCAATGCGCTTGCGCTCGGCCTCAAAGCTGGCGAGCAATTTGCCATCAAGAGACTTTCCATCTGGCAGACGCACTTTCATGGGGTCCACCTTGGTGCCATTGACGATAATTTCATAATGAAGATGGGGTCCGGTCGACTCGCCGGTGCTGCCGACCCAGCCGATGACCTGGCCTTGTTTGATTTTTGCACCCGCAACAACGCCCTTGGCAATCGCGCTTTGATGATTGTAGGAGCTCTCGTAGCCATTGGGATGGCGGATAATGGTTTGATTGCCATAGCCACCGGAATCCCAGCCAGCTTTTTCAACCACACCACTCCCAGCCGCAACAATCGGCGATCCTGACGGCGCGCCCCAATCGACACCGGTGTGCATGCGCGCAAAACCAAGAATGGGGTGACGGCGCATACCAAAACCAGAGCGGAATACGCCATTGGGCACCGGATTGCGCAGCAGGAACTGGCGATTGGTTTTGCCGTTTTTGTCGTAATAGTCCACCGAGCCGTCGGTGGGATCCTGAAACCGGTACAGCGCCGTTGTCGTTTCACCAAACCGGGCGCGCAGGAACAGCAATTCGGAATCCGGCCCCGCCTTGCCGCTTTCATCTGCGGCAGAATAAAACGCCTCAATACCGTCACTGGGCTTGAGCGGAGACTGCAAATCAAACCCGCTGGCAAGCAGCCGCACCACTTGGGCTGTCAAACTCTTGCCCATGCCATAAGACAGCGCTGCGCGGTAAATACCATCGTAAATGCTTGGCGTATCGCGGCCACTGGTTATCGCCGGGCTGTTTTCATCAAATGCGGTTGTCACCGCATCCAGCATCGGCGGTGCATCGCCCTCCACAAGCTGCCCCTTGTCGTCGACCGCCATGGTCACAAGATGCTTACCATCGCGATAAGCACTGAAGCGGACAACACGGGCCTGTTCACCGCGCTGAATAATGCCAATGCGCAAAACATCGCCTGCTTTAAGATTAGGGGAGTCGAGCTTTTCGCTCAGGCTGTCCGCAATCGCTTGTGCTTTGGCCGAAGGATAGCCGGAGCTTGTCAATGCCGCGTTGATTGATTGCTCACGGCGGATCGGAATAATGTCGTCGGCATATTGTTCTGTTTCAGGTGTCACGGGGTCCGGGGCGGCAACCGAGAGGTTTTGCTCGACAACGCGCGCCTCCAATCCCGGATTCATATCGAGATCGCCTTCGGTATCGGCAAAACGCTGAGGATCAACATAATAAAGCGCCGAAACCTGGGATGTTCCTTCTGTCAGCAAAGAGCCATTGGAGCGGACGTTTTCTTCCACTTCATCCGAGCTCATGCCCGGTGCCAGCTTGAATCCCAACTGCGATGTTGGAAAGGGAACCGTTTTGAGACTGACCTCAGAATCCACGTTGGACCCATAGATCGTTCCGGTCCGCGGGCTAACGGTCGCATCATCACTGCCGAAAATCGTCAGCGGATCGAACGGAGGATAGCTTTCCTGGGTGGGCAGGCCTGAGGATATCAGCATACGCAGATGCGTAAAGGGCTGGCGCTTGATGACGTCCTTGTCACCCACCCGGCTCATTGTGGAAACATTCAACACTGAACGGCTGGCGGCCTTCGACGATATGACGTTATTAATAAGCCTGCCGCCGCGCTGAACGCCTTGCGAACTATCGGTATCGCGCAATTTCATATCGCCCAGCGCGTAAGCCTCGGCGGGAATGGCCAATTGCTGACGACCATCAAGAGCCGCAAAAAGCGCAACCCCCATCAGCACAGAAGAGGTAATCCCGGTCAGGAATGTTCCGGTCAGCCAGCGAAGGGAAATTTCACGGCGATCAGGCACGCGCCAACCATCTGCCAAAAGAGGCGGCTCGGTTCCGAGAAGGCGAGTAGGGTTGTTGTCAGACGTCATATCAGCCGCACCAACTCCGTCTGTGCCCTTCGCAATACTGCTGTTGCGGCTCTATTCCAATCTCAGAGGTCATTTTTACCATATATAAACATCTGCCCGCTTGCGCGCCATCTGTCAAACCCGCATTGAATTGGAAACGGGATTATCCGGCAAATCCCAACTCTCATACCCTTACTGTGAGCTTTCTCAGATCATGCGAATATGAACATTCGGTGGCAGGCGACCTTAAATCCTCTTAATTAGGCAGTGAGCTCAACATTTTTTCAGCAGATTGCCCCTAATTTATGCAGTTTGTCGCGCCCGTACTCGACCAAGGTGGCGGCGCTGCATTCACTTTTAGCAAAAAGTGTCCTTATTTTATCCTATAAAACCATTAGTTTATATGAAATATGATATTTTTATAACGATGTGTGTTGACTTGGTGGGGCGTTGGTCCTAGAAACCGCTTCACAGCAGACGGGGCGGCGGCGCGAGAGCGACGAGTTGTTTTGTTGACTGTGTTTCACTAAAAAGAATGGCCTCAACGGTCTGTCTTTTCGGAAATTTCGGTTTTCGGGTGAAGAGATTTTTGACGGTTTTTTATCGTCGGTTCTTTGACAATTGAAGATGAGAAGAAAGAGAAACGTGGACGGCGGTTTTGCGTTGGTGGGAGCAGAGATGCTTTCGCTGATAGAAGACAATGACGGTCACGTTTTGATATGAGAACACCAGATTGAACT